>NZ_QHLY01000010.1 GCF_003185895.1 Cryobacterium arcticum
GGTCGCTGCCGGAACGCCGACCGTCGGCGCGGCCGCCGGAACCGCGGGCGCGGTCGGGGGCGCAACGGCCGGGCGGGCAGCCGGGACGGCCGGAGCAGCAGCGGCGGATGCATCCACCGGGCCGCCGTCGAGGCCGATGCGGCGTTCGAGGCGCTCCACCCGGGCAAGGGCGCCGCGGGTGCTGTCGTCGGCGGCCGGGATCAGCACGCGCGCGATCATGAGTTCGAGGTGCAGGCGCGGCGAGGTGGCGCCGGTCATCTCGGTGAGGGCGGCATTGAGGATGTCAGCGGTGCGGCTGAGTTCGGCCGGGCCGAACTTGGCGGCCTGCACACCCATGCGGTCGAGTTCGTCCTGCGGCACCCCGCGCAGCACCGCGGCGGCCCCGGCGGCGCTGGTGGCAGCCACGATGATGAGGTCGCGGGTGCGCTCGAGCAGGTCTTCGACGAAGCGGCGCGGGTCCTGGCCGGTCTGGATGACCCGGTCGACGGCGTCGAACGCCGAGGCGGAATCCCGGGCGGCGATGGCGTCGATGGCGTCGTCGAGCAGGGCCGCGTTGGTGTAACCGAGCAGGGCAACGGCCCGTTCGTACTCGATCGACTCGGTCTCGGAGCCGGCCATCAGCTGGTCGAGCAGCGAGAGGGTGTCGCGGGGTGAGCCGCCGCCGGCGCGCACCACGAGCGGCAGCACGCCCGGAGCCACCGTCATGTGTTCGCTGTCGCAGAGCTGCTGCACGTAATCGAGCATGGGCGCGGGCGGCACCAGCCGGAACGGGTAGTGGTGGGTGCGCGAACGGATGGTGCCGATGACCTTCTCGGGCTCGGTGGTCGCGAAGATGAACTTCACGTGTTCCGGCGGCTCTTCCACGATCTTCAGCAGCGCATTGAAGCCCTGCGGGGTGACCATGTGCGCCTCGTCGAGGATGAAGATCTTGTAGCGGTCGCGGGCCGGCGCGAAGATGGCGCGCTCGCGGATGTCGCGGGCGTCGTCGACACCGTTGTGGCTGGCGGCGTCGATCTCGACCACGTCGAGGGAGCCGCTGCCGTCGCGGGAGAGTTCGACACAGCTGGGGCAGACGCCGCAGGGAGTGTCGGTGGGGCCCTCGGCGCAGTTGAGGCAGCGGGCCAGGATTCGCGCTGATGTGGTCTTGCCACAGCCGCGCGGTCCGCTGAAGAGGTAGGCATGATTGACCCTGTTGGTGCGCAGGGCGGTCATGAGCGGATCGGTCACCTGGGACTGACCGATCATTTCGGCAAAAGTCTCTGGCCGGTAACGGCGATACAGGGCGGTAACCACGAGGTCAATCGTACTTGCTGCCACTGACACGCCGATCGGTTCCTCCCCAGGGGCGGACGCCCTCCCCTCGGTGCCAATCGGCCATCCGTGAGCGAGAGCGGTCAGATGGTTGCTTCAGTGAGCGCGAAGCAACCGCTTCCCCGCTTTCGCGGGGTGTGGGGTGCTTTACGTGAGGGTGGCGGTGGGCTCGTGGGCGCCGCCGTCAGTCTTCGTCGAAGAAGATCTCTTCCACGGGTTTTTCGAACAATCGGGCGAGCCGCAGCGCCAGGGGAAGGCTGGGATTGAACCGGCCCGCTTCGATGGCGTTCACGGTCTGTCTGGACACCCCCACCTCTGCTCCCAGAGCCTCCTGCGACCACTTGCGTTCGCGCCGCAGCGCCTCGACGTGGTTCCTCACTCGGCGGCCTTCGCGGCAGACGTCGTGATCACCGCATAGCGCACCCAGAAGTCCCCGACCAGCACCACGACCAGGCCGATCAGGACCCAGGCCGGATTCGTCTGGGTGGGGAACACCACGAACAGGCCTCCCGCGACGAGGGTGAGAATCAGCAGGTCGAGAAACGCTTTGGCCTGGGCCTGCGTGGCCGCCTGGCGCTCGAAACTGTCCGGGGCCGACGTCAGTTCGCGGCGCTCGGTACGCCGGCGAAGCACATTGATGCCGAGGCCGCCGCCGACGACCACGAGGAACTGCAACACCATGAGAGCGATGGGTACCCATGGCGCGACATCGGCATCTCGCGCCACGCCCGCGAACGCGCCCACCGTTCCGGCGATGACGACGAACACGGCGATGTAGGCGATGTAGCGAAACCGGACTTTCATGACGAACTCCTGACCTGACGACCAATGTGTAAAGGTCACTTTCCACCCTATTGGAAAGTGACCTTTACATGTCGCTGGAGGCACGGAGCAACTGTTGCCGCTCGGGTAACAGTTGGGCGGTACGGGCCATACGGAGGCGGGCGGTCCCTAGAAGTCGGTGTGGCCGAGGTCGGGGCGCGCCGTGAACGAGGCGAGCGTGCTCTCGGTGCCGTGCAGGCAGAGAATCACCAGCTCGTTCGACGCCCGCAGCACGGGACCAGGCACGTAGAGGGTGGTCTGCGGGCCGCGGTCCCAGAACCGGCCGAGGTTGAACCCGTTGATCCAGGCCTGGCCCTTGCCCCACCCGGCGGTGCTGAGGAACAGGTCCACCCCGGGCTCGGCGTCGAACCGGCCGCGCGCGAACGCGGGCCCGCTGAGCGAACTGCCCTCGGTGCCGACCGCTCCGCGGCGCAGCGGATGCGCGTCGAACAGCGCGCTGCCCGCGGCGACGAAGCCGTCCACATCCAACGGAAGCACCTGCCAGCCGGTGAGCGCGGCGCCGTCGAGCGTTGCCGGGCCGATCAGGCCCTTGTCCTCGCCGATGCGCGGGCCGTAGTTCACCCGGCCCTGGTCCTCCACCAGCAGGTCGAGGCATTCCCCCGCGGGCAGGCCGATGGTGCGATCGTGGTGGTCGCGCTGCAGCACGCCGACGGCAGCGCCGTCAACGAAGACCTGGGCCCGGTCGCGGACCTCGCCGAACGAGAGCACGCGCGAGTCCGGCGCCAGCCGGCTGCGGTACAGGGCGAACCCGGTGTACTGACCGAGGGCATCCATGCTGGGCAGCTCTGCGACCGGCACCTCCGACAGGTCGCCCAGTTCGGGCAGGGCGTCCCAGATCGACACCGATTCGTTCAGCGCTACCGTGAAGGTCGGCGCGGGCGCGGGCGGCGCGGGCAGCTCCCCGGTCACCGGCGCGTACTTGGCCAGCACGTCGCGGAAGGCAAGGTACTTCGCGGTCACCTCGCCGCTCTCCGAGAGGGGCGCGTCGTAATCGTAGGAGGTGACGGTGGGCTGGAAGACGCCCTTGTCGTTGGCGCCGTTTGTGAAGCCGAAGTTGGTGCCGCCGGTGAACATATAGAGGGAGACGCTGGCGCCGGTGGCGAGCAGGTCGTCGAGTTCGCGGGCGCTCTCTTCGGCGGAGGTGGTGTGGTGGTGCGCGCCCCAGTGGTCGAACCAGCCGTTCCAGAACTCGGCGCACATCAGCGGGCCGGTCGGTTGGTGCCGGCGCAGGGTGGCGAGCCGCTCGGTGGCGCGGGAACCGAAGGAGCCGGTCTTGTGCAGCTCGGGCAGGCTGCCGTCGGCGAGCATCTGGTCGGTGGGCTGGTCGATGGTGGTGAGCGGCACCGTAATGCCGCCGGCCCGGTTGAGTTCGACGAGCGCCTGCAGGTAGCTCTTGTCGTCGCCGTAGGCGCCGTATTCGTTCTCGATCTGCACCAGGATGACGGGGCCGCCCCGGTCGATCTGTCGCGACGCCACGATCGGCAGCAGCTGGTCGAAGTACTCGGCCACCGCCGCCATGTAGAGCGGTTCGTTGCGGCGCACGCCCACGGCGGGGTCGGTGAACAGCCAGCCGGGCAGTCCGCCGTTGTCCCACTCGGCGCAGATGAACGGGCCGGGCCGCACGATGGCGTACATGCCCTCGGCGGCGATGAGGTCGAGGAACCGGGCCAGATCGAGCTGGCCGGTGGTGTCGAAGCCGCCGCGGGTGGGCGAGTGCGCGTTCCAGGCGACGTAGGTCTCGATGGTGTTGAGCCCCATCAGGCGCGCCTTGTGGATGCGGTCGGCCCAGTGATCGGGGTGCACCCTGAAATAGTGGATGGCGCCGGCGAGCACCCGGAACGGCTCGCCGTTCAGCAGGAAATCAGTGTCGCCGATGGCGAAGTCGCCCGGGGTGGGCCCGGTGGACAGATCAGCCATGTCAGGCCTCCGTTCGGGCGCGGCGCAGTACGGCGACGCCGGTGGCCGGCAGGGTGAGTGCCTCGGCGGTGAGGGTGCTGCCGCCGAGGTCGACGGCGGTGAGGCTGCCGTCGGTCGCGGCCACCGGCACGGTCACCACCTGCGCGGTGTGGTTGATGTAGAAGAGGTACTCGGCGGTGCCGCTCTGCCGCACGGCGAGCTGCACGCTGCCGCGCACTCCGGCGGGCAGCGGTGAGCGGATGCCGGCATCCGCGGCGAACCGGCCGACCACGGCCACGAGGGCGACCTGGTCGAGCACGGTGGCGACGAAGCTGGCCCGGCCGGTGCCGACTGCCCGGCTGGTGATCGCGGGCACGCCGGCGAACGGGCCGTCGTCGAAGCGCGCGAGCACGTCGACATCGGTTTCGACCGAGACGTCGTGGGTGAGGAGCGAGCCGGTTCCGGGCAGGTCGCCGGAGAGACGCACGGTCTGCTCGGGCAGCAGGCCGCCGAACTCCTCGGCGCGCACACCGAGTAGCTCCCGGAACGCGCCCGGGTAGCCGCCGGGGTGGATGTGGTCGTCGGCGTCGGCGATGCCGGAGAACACGCCGACCACGAGGTGGCCGCCGGATCGGCTGTAGTCGGCCAGGGCATCCGCCAGCGGCTGCGGCACGATGTAGAGCATCGGCGCGATCACGAGGTCGTACCCGGCCAGGCCGTGCCCGTTCAGCACCGACCGGGCCGGCACGATGTCGGCCTGCAGGCCGTTCGCGAGCGCGGCGGTGTACCAGGCCATGGCCTCGGCCTTGTAGCGCAGCAGTTCGGTGGGGTGCGAGTCCAGTTCGGAGGCCCACCAGGAGTCCCAGTCGAAAAGGATGCCGATGCGGGCCTGCTTGGTGCGGCTGCCGGCTACCTCGGCCAGGGTGCCGAGTTCGCCGCCGAAGCGGGACACGCTGCGGAACACGGCGCTGTTCTCCCCCGCGTGCGGCAGCATCGCGGAGTGGAACTTCTCGGCGCCGGCCAGGGACTGTCGCCACTGGAAGAAGCAGATCGCGTCGGCACCGTGCGCCAGGTGGGTGAGGCTGTCGCGGCGGAGCTGACCGGGCGTCTTGGCCTGGTTCACCGGCTGCCAGTTGACGGCGCTGGTGGAGTGCTCCATCAGGAACCACGGCGCCCGGCCGGCGATCTGACCGGTGAGGTTGGCCGAGAACGAGAGCTCCTCGAACGCGGTCGGGTCGGCCACGAGCAGGTAGTGGTCGTTGGAGACCACGTCGACCTCGGCGGCCCAGTCGGCGTAGTCCATGCCGCGGGTCTCGCCCATCACCATGAAGTTCGTGGTGATCGGCACCTCGGGGGTCACCTGGCGCAGGATCTCGCGTTCGGCGACCAGGTACTGTTTGAGGGCGTCGCTGGAGAACCGGGCGAAGTCGAGCTGTTGGGTGGGGTTGGGATGCGTCGCGGCCAGGCGCGGCGGCAGGATCTGGTTCCAGGTGGAGTAGTTCTGCGACCAGAATGCGGTGCCCCAGGCCCGGTTGAGTTCGGCGAGCGAGCCGTAGCGGACCTCGAGCCAGTCACGGAAGGCGCTCGCGGCGTCATCCGAGTAGTCGTAGACGTTGTGGCAGCCGAGTTCGTTGCTGATGTGCCACATCGACAGGGCGGGGTGGTCGGCGTAACGCATGGCCATCTTCTCCACCAGCGCGAGCGCATAGCGGCGGAAGACGGGCGAGGTGGGGCGCCACTGCTGGCGGCCGCCAGGCCAGATGGTCTCCCCGACCCGGTTCACCGGCAGCACCTCGGGGTGCGCCTCGGTGAGCCACGGCGGCGGGCTGGCGGTGGCGGTGGCCAGGTCCACGGCGATGCCGTTGGCGTGCAGCAGGTCGATGGCGCGGTCGAGCCAACCGAAATCCCAGCTGTCGATCGTGGGCTGCAGCAGCGCCCAGGAGAAGATGCCGACGCTGACGATGTTCACGCCGGCCTCGCGCATCAGGCGCACGTCGTCGGCCCAGACCTCTTCGGGCCACTGCTCAGGGTTGTAGTCGGCGCCGTAGCCGATGCGGGCGGCGCCGGCGGGCAGGCTCTCGGTGCCGTCGGCGAGGGTGTGCGCCTCGGGCCAGCGCACCCAGCGGGGTGCTTCGCTGGTCGAGCTCAGGCCGCTCATGCTGCACTCCGGGCGGAGAGGCGAACGATCGACCAGGACAGGGCGGGCAGAACCACGGTCGCGGCGGTGCCGTCGTCGGCCAGCGTCACATCCGTCAATGCCACCGGATGCACCGTGTCTTGATGGTCCGCCGCGTTCGTGGCGAACCGATCGCCGCCCTCCGGTGCGTGCAGGCTCTGTGCCGAGAGCACCGAGACGACGGGGGCGCCGGCCAGGTCGACCTCGAGGGTGAGCGAATCGTCGCTGGAACGGTTGACGAGGAACAGGACGATCTCCTCGTCGGTGGCTGTGACGGCGGCGTCGACGAGGTCGACCGCGCCGTGCTCGATGGTGTCGTAGGTGTCGGAGTGGATGGTGACGCCGAGCACATCACCGCGGGCGGCGGCGGCGGTGAGGGCGAACGGAAAGAAGGTGGTCTGGCGCCAGGCCGGACCGGCGGGCTCGGAGCGGATGGGCGCGATCACGTTCACCAGCTGGGCGAGGTTGGCCATGGTGACCCGGTCGCTGTTGCGCAGCAGCGACATCAGGAGCGAACCCACGACCACGGCGTCGCTGACGTTGTACTCGTCTTCGATCAGGCGCGGCCGGGCGTTCCAGTCGCCGGTGAAGAGCGGTTCCTTGTCGACCTCGTTGAACCGGGTCTGGTACCAGACGTTCCACTCGTCGACACTGATGCCGATCTGCTTGTCGAGCCCCTGCTCCACGGTGACCTCGTCGATGATCTGCGCGACATCGCTGATGAACCGGTCCAGGCTCACGCCGGAGGCGAGGAAGCTGCCGAGGTCGCCGGGCTTCTCCTCGTAGTAGGCGTGCAGGGAGATGTGGTCGACGAGCTCAGCGGTGTGCTCGAGCACGGTGCGTTCCCAGCTGCCGAAGGTGGGCATCTCGGCGTTGGAGCTGCCGGCGACGACGAGTTCGATGGTGGGGTCGACCCACTTCATCACCCGGGCGGTCTCGGCGGCCAGCCGGCCGTACTCCTCGGCGGTCTTGTGGCCGATCTGCCACGGGCCGTCCATCTCGTTGCCCAGGCACCACACGCGGATGCCGAACGGTTCGGTGTTGCCGTTGGCCCGGCGCTGGTCGCTGAGGGCGGTGCCGCCCGGGTGGTTGGAGTATTCCAGCAGGGCCGCGGCATCCGCGATGCCCCGGGTGCCCAGGTTCACCGCCTGCATCACCTCGACGCCGGCGGCCTCGGCCCAGCCGGCGAATTCGTGCAGGCCGACCTCGTTGGTTTCCACGCTGTGCCAGGCCAGGTCGAGACGCACGGGGCGCTCGGCCACGGGGCCGACGCTGTCTTCCCAACGGAAGCCGGAGACGAAGTTGCCGCCGGGATAGCGGATCAGGCTGGGGGCGAGTTCCCGCACCAGGTCGAGCACGTCGTGGCGGAAGCCATCCGCGTCGGCGGTGGGGTGGCCGGGTTCGTAGATGCCGGTGTACACCGACCGGCCCATGTGCTCCACGAAGGAGCCGAAGAGTCGAGATGAGACGGGCGCAACGACGTCGTCACGGGTGATGCTGAGCCGGGCGTGAAACACGAAGGAGATCCTATTCAGGTCGGAGGTACAGCAGGAGGGTGAGTCTGGTCGGCCAGGCTCACCCTCCTGGGGTGGTGCGGTTGTTGAGCTGGTGTTTACTTCTCGGTGACGGTGAAGCCCTGCTCGTTGCCGTAGGAGGCGGTGGCCTTCTGCCACGCGGTCAGGCCCTCGTTGATGTCGCCCTTGTCGGCGTAGGACTGGCCGACGGTGTCGGAGAAGATGCTGTTCGAGTAGACCTGGAACGGCAGGTAGCTCCAACCGGGAACGACGTCCTCGGCCGACTGCACGAGCACCTCGTTGATCTTCTGGCCGCCGAAGTAGTCGCTCTCGTAGCCGAGGAATTCGTCGGAGTTCAGGTCAGCGACGGTCGACGGGAAGCCGCCGGCGTCGATCGAGATCTGGGTGCCTTCGCCCTCGTTCATGTACTGCAGGAAGGCGGCCGCGACGAGCTTGTTCTTGCTCTGCTTGAGGATGGCGTCGCCACCACCACCGTTCTCGGCGCTGGCGGTGTCGCCGGCCGTGTAGGTGGGCAGCGGGGCTACGCGCCAGTCACCGGCAGCTTCCGGCACGCCGGATTCCAGGTTGCCGGGCATCCAGGCGCCGATGTTGAGGGTGGCGATGGTGCCGTCGCCCAGGCCCTTGTACCACTCGTCGCTCCAGCTCGGCGTGGCCGCGAGGAGGTCGTTGTCGAGCAGCTGGTTCCAGGTGTCGGCGAACTTCTTCGACCCCTCGTCCTGCAGGTTGATGGTGACGTCGGTGGAGTCCTTGGTGGTGTACGGCTGGCCGCCGGCCTGCCAGATCATGCTGGTGGCGAAGCCCGCGTCACCGGTGTCGTTGGTGATGTAGGCATCCGGGTTGGCGGTGTGCAGCTTCTCGGCCGTGGCGATGTACTCGTCCCAGGTGGTGGGCACGGTGAGGCCGTACTGGTCGAAGACAGCCTTGTTGTAGAACATGGCCATGGGGCCGGAGTCCTGCGGGAGGGCGTAGATGCCGTCGCCGATGTTGACCGAGCCCCAGGTGCTGTCGGTGTACTCGGACGCGTACTCGTCGAAGCCGAAGTCGGTGAGGTCGGCGAGGGAGTCGGAGAGCGCGAACTGTGGCAGGGCGTAGTACTCGATCTGGGCCACGTCGGGGGCGCCGGAGCCGGCCTTGATCGCGTTCTGCAGCTTGATGTACTGGTCATTGCCGGTTCCGGCGTTGACGACCTTCACGGTCACGTTCGGGTTTTCCTTCTCGAACGCCGTGGCGATGTCCTCAACAGCCGGGGCCCAGGCCCAGACGGTGATGGTGGACTTCTCCTTGAGCGCTGCGGCGATGTCGTCGGCGTTGCCGGTCTCGGCCGAGCCGGCTCCGCCGCCGGAGCAGGCGGCGAGGGTCAGGCTGAGGGCCAGGCCGGTAGCCACGACGGCTGCTGTGCGGCGCAGGGTGCTGGGTGTTGCTTTCATGAGATGCCTTTCACTTCCTTGTAAACGGAGATGGTGCGTTACTGCGTGCGGGATGATGCGGTTGGTGCAGGGCAAGCCGGTGAAACGGGTAAGACGGTCGGGAAAGATTGGGGGCTACGCCTTGACGGAGCCGGCCGCGAGGCCGGACTGCCAGTAGCGCTGCAGGAAGAGGAACGCCACGACGATCGGCACGATCGTGAGCAGCGAGCCGGTGATGACGAGGTTGTAGATGACGTCGCCGCCCACCGTCTGCGCCTGCTGGTTCCACTGGTTCAGGCCAACGGTCAGCGGGTACCAGGTGGGTTCGCTGAGCATGATCAGGGGCAGGAAGTAGTTGTTCCAGGTGGCCACGAGCGTGAAGAGCAGCACCGTGACCAGCCCGGGCGCCAACAGCTTGAGCGAGATGGTGAAGAAGGTGCGGAACTCGCCAGAGCCATCCATCCGGGCGGCCTCGAGCACCTCAGTGGGCACGGCGTCGAGGGCGTAGGTCCAGATCAGGTACAAGCCGAACGGGCTGATCAGCGACGGCAGGATGACAGCCCACGGGGTGTTCGTGAGGCCCATCTGGCTGAACATGAGGAAGGTCGGCACCGCGAGGGCCGTACCCGGGATGGCGACGGCGCCGAGCACGACCGCGAACACGGCCTTCTTGCCGGGGAAGTTGAACTTGGCCAGGCCGTAGCCGCCGAGGGCTGCCAGGAAGGTGGCGCCGCCGGCGCCGACGACGACGTAGAGCAAGGTGTTGCCGAACCAACGTACGAAGACACCGTCGTTGTAGCTGAGGGTGGCCACGATGTTGTCCCAAAGCGCGTTCGGGCCGGAGAACCAGAGGCCGAACGAGTTGAGCAGCTCGGCCTGGGTCTTGGTGGAGTTCACGAAGAGCCAGAACAGGGGCAGCAGGCTGTAGATGAGCAGTGCGCCCATGATCACCGTGAGGATGATCGACTTCTTGGTGTGCAGGCCCTGGTTGGACTTGCCGGCCTTCTTCTCACTGGTGTAGCGCGACATCCGCGGGGCTTTCGCCTTTTCGGCGGGTGCGAGGGTCTGGTCAGTCGTCGACATGTCAGGCCTCCTTCCTGGAACCGGAGTTCTGCACGATGTAGGCGATGACGGCGGTGATGAGGCCGACGATGATCGCGATGGTGGCCGAGTAGTTGTACTGCTGACCGGAGAACGACAGGTTGTAGGCGTACATGTTCGGCGAGAAGTAGGTGGAGATGGTGTTGGGCGCCAGCGACTGCAGGATGCTCGGCTCGTTGAAGAGCTGGAAGCTGCCGATGACGCTGAAGATGCCGCCGATCACGATCGCGGGCCGCAGCGCGGGCATCTTGATGCTTCGGATGATGCGGAACGCGTTGGCGCCGTCGAGCGACGCGGCCTCGTAGAGGTCGGTGGGGATGACTCGGAGGGCGGCATAGAACAGGATCATGTTGTAGCCGATGAATTCCCAGGTGACGATGTTGCCGATCGACGCGAGCACCCAGCTGCTGGACAGCGGGTCGGGGATGGCGATGTTGAAGAAGTCGTTGAGGTTGCCGACCAGGCCGAACTTGGTGCCGTACATGAAGCCCCACATAAGCGTGGCGACCACGGCGGGAACCGCGTACGGCAGGAAGATCGCGATGCGGAAGAAGCTGGACAGGTGCAGGCGGGCACTGTCGATGGCGAGGGCGGCGAAGAGTGCGATGCCGAGCATGATCGGCACCTGCACGACGAAGAACAGGGTGACCCGGCCCATCGATTCCCAGAACTTCGGGTCGGTGAGCGCCTGGCCGTAGTTCTCGAAGCCGACGAAGGAGTTGCCTCCGACGAGCTGGTCCTTGAAGAAGCTCAGGTAGATCGAGTACAGCACCGGCGCGATGAGCACGAGCGCGAAGACGATCATGAACGGGCCGATGAACTTCCAGCCGGTCCAGTCGCGCTTCTGCACGTGCGGCTTACGGGGTTTCGAAAGTGTCTGGCCACTAGGGGGGAGTGTTGACAGCGTCGTCATGCCTGTTTCTCTGGCTCGGTAGTGTGATGCGATGGATGGTGGAACAACCCGCCATGTTTACGTAAACATGGCGTACCAGCACGCTAGCATGTTTACGTAAACATCTGGAAATTTATCTCGGACCCAGGAGGTCCACGTGGCAACGATCAGCCCAGGCGACAGTGCGGTCTCCGGCGTACCCGTCGCTCCCCCCACCCGTAGTGTGCAGCGCCTGCCTTCGATGGCGGATGTCGCGGCCCTGGCCGGCGTCTCCTCCCAAACCGTCTCGCGGGTGGTGAACGGCCGCAGCAACGTCGACGCCGATACCCGAGACCGGGTGCTCGCCGCGATGGACGAGATCGGCTACCGGCCCAACAGCGCCGCCCGGGCGCTCAAGTCTGGCAAGTTCAGCACCATCGGCGTGATCATGTTCACCCTGTCGAGCTTCGGCAACATGCGAACCCTTGACGCCGTGGCCATGGCCGCCGCCGAGGCCGGCTACTCGATCACGCTCATCCCGGTGGCGCTGCCCACCCAGGGCGCGGTCGCTGGGGCCGTGAACCGGCTCGCTGAGCAGGCCGTCGACGGCATCGTGATCATCATGGAAGCGCACATGCTCGACCGGATCGACGTGACCGTGCCCACCGGGCTGCCGGTCGTGATCGTCGACTCCGACGCCGGCGCCCGCTACACCGTGGTCGACACCGACCAGACCGAGGGCGCCCGGCTGGCCACCCAGCACCTGCTCGACCTCGGCCACAAGACGGTCTGGCACATCGCCGGCCCGGAATCCTCCTTCTCGGCCGGGCGCCGCACAGCGTCCTGGCGCAACACCCTCAAGGCGGCCGGCGCCCCGGTGCCACCGGTGCTCGAGGGCGACTGGAACGCGGCGAGCGGCTACGTGCACGGCGTAGCCCTGGCCGCGAACCCCGAGGTCACGGCGGTCTTCGCCTCCAACGACCAGATGGCGCTCGGTGTGATGCGCGCGCTGCACGAGGCCGGCCGGTCGGTGCCGGCCGAGGTGAGCGTGGTCGGCTTCGACGACATGCGCGAGGCGGATGCCTTCTGGCCGCCGCTGACCACCGTGCACCAGGACTTCGGCCAGGTGGGGCGGCTGTGCATCGAGAAGCTGCTGCGCCAGATCGACTCGCCCAGCGCATCCGTGCCCGGCACCACCATCGTGCCCACCCACCTCGTGCTGCGCGCCAGTACCGCTCCCCCGCCTCCGCCCGGGCTCGCCTAGACCGTCACTGTTCCCCAGACGGACAATTGCACCCCCGGCACACCGGGACCTTTTGTCCGCATGGGACACAGTCGCCCACACACAGTCGGGCGACCCGGCGGGCGTCGGGCGCGGGCGGCTCGGCGCTCAGCAGTAGACCGTGGGAGCTTCGGTCGGCGGGAAGATGCGGGGCTGGCCCCGACCTACTGGCCGAGTCCGACCTTGTCCACGCGGCGGTGGAAGCGCATCCCGGCGAGACCGCCGAGAACGGCGCCGCCGAGGCTGACAGCGGCGATCACCACGGCGGTGATGATGCTGCCCAGAGCGAGGTCGCCTTCGTTGATCGGGATGCGAGGGAAGCTGTTCAGGTCGGCGAGAACAGTGGACTGGCTGCCGGCGATTGCGCCGACGATGGCCAGGATCACAGCCACGATCAACGCCCAAAGCCAGACCGCGACGCCCTGCTTGGCACCGCTGAACCGTGCCATCCGACCGGCAACGTAGCCGCCGGCGAAGTAGGAGACGAAGACGACAACGCCCAGGGCAATGGCTCCAACCAGGCCCACCGTCGCGGCGTTCTCGGCCGCGGCGGCGTTCGCCCTGGCCGGGTCGCCCTGCGAGCCCAGGCCGACGGCAGCGCCCGCACCGGCGACCAGCGCCGTGAGGAGCACCGCGGCACCGGTGGCGGTGAGCCAGCCGAAGAAGGCGGTGCCGAACTTCATGCCGCCGAACTCGTCCTTCTCCCGCGCGTGCACGTCCTGGGCGACGACATTTTCACGTCCCGTGCGGTGTGCGGTGGTGTCGGCGGGGCGCGCCAGCGGCGCAGGGGCGGTGCCGGCGGGCGTCGTCGCCGGGCCGGCCGGCGACGTGCCTTCTGGCACGGGCTGGCGCGTCGGCTGGGCTGAGTCGTCGTGGGTCGTCATGAGATGCTCCTCTGTGAGTAATGCCGGGTGTAACGGACGCGTCGTGGGCGGTCAGCGCCGAAGTTGCCCCTCGTGTCGGGCCAGACTGTGACGAATAATCGCTGTTTCGTGCCTCGCCGGGCTAGTCCAGGAGCACCTCTCTGAGGTGCCTCAGCGCAGTGATGGTGGTGAGGGCGACCACGGCCTCCGGTGAACCCTCGAACCGGTGGGGAAAGGTCCGCACCGCGGACCGAGTGCTGACACTGATGAACACGGTCCCGGCCGGTTGCCCCTCCTCTGGTCCCGGACCGGCGACCCCGGTCACCGCCACGCTGACATCCGCGCCGACGTTCTCCATCACGGCTCTGGCCGTCTGTTCCGCACACTGCGCGGAGACCACCGGTCCGGGCTGGACGCCCAGAAGCCGGTGCAGGGTCACATCCTGGTAGGCGATCACGCCTCCACCGAACCACTCCGCTGAGGCCGGTACTGCGCCGAGCGCCTGCGAAATCCGACCGGCGGTCAGCGATTCCGCCACCACGACCGTCAATCTGTCCGCCGCGGCAAGCAGCCCGATCCGTCCGGCCAGCGCTGAAATCTGCGCCCGTTGCTCCTCGGCGCTCTTCGGCTCGACGACGGCAGCCCACGGCATCGCGTGATGCCGGCTGGACGTGCTTCGAACAGATTCGATAGACATGCTTCTCCGCACTAAGTAATCATTGGCGACCACCAGCAAGCGCGGGTGGCTCCATATACTTCAGACGGGTCGGCAGAGTGAAACGTCACACCCACACCGGTTTTCGGTGTTGACGCGTGGTGACGCGGCTACGCCTGTCGGGCGCGGGCGCGGTCGAACTCGCCCGCGGTGGGCACGATCTCCTTGCCGAGCGGGGCGAGCGAGATCGGCACCATCTTGAAGTCGGCGATGCCGAGCGGGATGCCGATGATGGTGATGCAGAGCGCGATACCGGAGACGATGTGGGCGAGGGCGAGCCACCAACCGGCCAGGACCACCCAGATCACGTTGCCGAGGAAGGAGAAGGCGCCGCTGGTGGGCTTGGCCACGACGGTGCGGCCGAACGGCCAGAGCGCGTAGACGCCGATGCGGAGCGACGCGATGCCCCACGGGATCGTGATGATGAGGATGCAGAGCACGATGCCGGCGGCCGCGTAGCCCAGGAAGAGCCAGAAGCCGGAGAGCACGAGCCAGATCAGGTTGAGAAGTGTGCGCACGCCGGAACCCTACCAAAAACACCAGGATGCCGGTCGGACGTGCACCTCGTTCCAAGGAAAGAGTCTGGTGAGGAGGAGCGTCCTAACGCTCGCCGCTCCGTGCCGGCATAAGGCTGCTTCGCCGCAGGGCCTGGCGCAGTCGGTCGCCCTGGGAGATCACGACGACACCAGCGATCACGATGACACCGCCGAGCAACTCGGCCGCGATGGGCAGCTCGCCCAGCCACACCCAGGCGATGAACACCGCCACCGGCGGCACGAAGTAGAGCAGCGACGTCGGCGTGGCGACGGGCAACCGGGCGACCGCGTAGCCCCAGAGCACGAAGCCCAGCGCCGAGGGCAGCAGGCCGAGATACACCCCGGCCAGCCAGGCGGATGCCGGCGCATCCAGCATCCGGTCCCAGCCGAACGGTACCGCCGGTAGCGTCATCACGGTGCCGAAGACCATGCCGTAGGTGGCGACCTCGAGCCCGCTGTACCGCCGCAGAAGGGGCCGGGTGAGCGGGTGGTAGATGCCCTGAACGACCATGGCGGCCACCACGATCCACACCGACGACGACAGGCTGAGCCCCGCCCGGGCCAGGCAGACCAGGGCCAGTCCGGCGATCGCGACCGCGCTGCCGACCATCGCCAGCACAGACAAGCGTTCGCCGAAGGCGACCACGGCGATGCGCACCGAGACCAGCGGCGCGGCCGCCACGATGATGCTCGCGGTGCCGGCCGGAGTCACGCTGTTGGAACTGGCGGAGCCGGTGTATCGCTACGACGTGGCAGTGACTCGCGCCTCGTCGGCTCCGGATGTCGGGCTGCAGCGTCTGCGCGGCCTGCTCGCGACCGCGGCGGCGGGCCATCCGGCGCTGCGGTAGCCGATACGCGGGCACGTCGCGGGGTCTCGACAGGCTCGACCAGCGGACGGGGTTCGACCAGCGGACGGGGCCCGACCAGCGTGCGGGGTGAAATGCGGACATCCCGCCCTCGTTCCGGGAACGAAGGCGGGATGTCCGTGACTCGATGCTGCGCGGGGAGTTAGATCACCGCGCGGGATTCGCGGGCGATCTCGAGCTCCTCGTTGGTGGGGATGACGAGCACGGTGACGCGCGACGCATCCGTCGACACCACGCGGGCGACACGGGAGAACGGGTCGTTGCGAGCCGGGTCGATCTCGATGCCGAGGCCTTCGAGGCCGGCCAGGGCGCCGGCACGGATGATGCCGGAGTTCTCGCCGACACCGGCGGTGAAGACGATCACGTCGAGGCCGCCGAGCTGGGCGATGTAGTTGCCCACATAGCCGCGGATGCGGTGGTAGTAGACGTCGAGCGCGGCCTGCGCCACGGCGTCTCCGGCCACGGCGGCGTCTTCGACGTCGCGCATGTCACCGTTGCCGGTGAGGCCGAGCATGCCGCTCTTCTTGTTCAGCAGGGTGTCGAGCTCTTCGATCGACAGGCCGGCCTTGCGGTGCAGGTGGAACAGCACGGCGGGGTCGATGTCGCCGGAGCGGGTGCCCATGACGAGACCCTGCAGCGGGGTGAGGCCCATCGAGGTGTCGATCGACTTGCCACCGTCGACGGCCGTGGCCGACGCACCGTTGCCGAGGTGCAGCACGATGGTCTTGAGCTCGGCCAGCGGGCGGCCGAGGAACTCGGCAGCGGCCTCTGACACGAACTTGTGCGAGGTGCCGTGGAAACCGTACCGGCGGATGCTGTGCTCGGCGGCCAGCGCGGTGTCGATCGCGTAGGTGTATGCCGCCGGCGGCATCGTGAGGTGGAACGAGGTGTCGAACACGGCGACGTGGGGCACGTCGGGGAAGTTCGCGCGCGCGGCGACGATGGCCTGCACGTGGGCCGGGTTGTGCAGCGGCGCCAGGTCGGCGAGATCGGTGATCTGCTGCTGCACGGCGTCGTCGATCACGGTCGGGCCGGTGAAGATGCTGCCACCCTGCACGACGCGGTGACCCACGGCGACGAGGTTGGCCTCGCTGAGCTGCGGACCGTGCTCGGCGAAGGCCGCGATCATGACCTCGAAGCCCGCGGTGTGGTCGGGAATCGGCAGGTTGGCTTCCTGGCGGCCGGCGTCGGAGGCGGTGTTGGTGTGGCGGGCGTGCCCGGTGGCTTCACCGATGCGCTCGACGAGGCCGCCGGCCAGTTCGGTCTCGGTGTCGATGTCGATCAGCTGGTACTTGAACGAGGAGGAACCGCTGTTGATGACGAGGATGGCGGTCATACTGCTGCCACCACCGATGCGAGCGATGCAGCCTGGATGGCGGTGATCGCCACGGTGTTCACGATGTCCTGCACGAGTGCTCCTCTGGAAAGGTCGTTGATGGGTTTGCGCAGGCCCTGCAGGACGGGGCCGATCGCCACGGCGCCAGCACTACGCTGCACCGCCTTGTAGGTGTTGTTACCCGTGTTGAGGTCGGGGAAGATGAAGACGTTCGCCTTGCCGGCGACGGCAGACTCGGGCATCTTCGCGGCGGCCACGGCGGCATCCGCTGCGGCGTCGTACTGGATCGGGCCTTCGACGGCCAGGTCGGGGCGGCGTTCGCGAACGATCGCGGTGGCCTCCCGCACCTTTTCGACATCCGCGCCGTTGCCGGAGACGCCGGTGGAGTACGACAGCATCGCGATGCGCGGCTCGATGCCGAACTCGATGGCCGTCTCCGACGCCGAGATGGCGATGTCGGCGAGCTGGGCGGCAGTGGGGTCGGGGTTGACCGCGCAGTCGCCGTAGACGAGCACCCGGTCGGCCAGGGCCATCAGGAACACGCTGGAGACGACGGACACGCCGGGACGGGTCTTGATGATCTCGAAGCTCGGGCGGATGGTGTGCGCCGTGGTGTGCGAGGCGCCGGAGACCATGCCGTCGGCCAGTCCCAGCTGCACCATCATCGTGCCGAAGTACGAGACGTCGGTGACGACGTCGCGGGCCTGGTCGATGGTGACGCCCTTGTGGGCGCGGAGGCGGGCGTATTCCTCGGCGAAGCGCATGCGCAGCACGTCGTCGAACGGGCTGACGACGGTGGCCTTCGCCAAGTCGAGGCCGAGGCCGATGGCACGCGAACGCACCTCGAAGTCCTCGCCCAGGATGATGATGTCGGCCACATCGCGCGCCAGCAGGGTGGCGGCGGCGCGGAGGACCCGGTCGTCGTCGCCCTCGGGCAGCACGATGCGCATCCGGTTCTGGCGGGCGCGTTCGATCAGGGTGTACTCGAACATCAGCGGGGTGATCACGTCGGCGCGGCTCACCTTGAGCCGGTCGAGCAGGGCCGCACCGTCGACGTGCTGTTCGAACAGGGCCAGCGCGGTGTCGTGCTTGCGCTGGGAGTCGGCGGCCAGGCGGCCACGGGTGTGCGTGATGCGCAGGGCAGCTTCGTAGGAGGCGAGGTCGGTGCGGATGATCGGCACCGACGGAGCGAGGCCCTTCATCAGCTGGGCGATCGACTCGGGCAGGTCGAAGCCGCCCACCAGCACCACGCCGGCAAGCGACGGGAAGGTGGCAGAGGAGTTGGCCATCAGGGCGGCGAGCAGCACTTCGGGGCGGTCGCTGGGGATGACGACGACGGCGCCTTCGGTGAGGTGCGGCAGCACGTTGACCATCGACATCGCGGCGACGACCACGCTGAGCGCTTCGCGGGAGAGCAGCTCGGGGTCGCCCTGCACCAGGGTGCCGTGTGTGGCCTCGAGGATGGTCTTCATGCTCGGGGCAACGAGGAACGCGTCTTCGGGGATGGCCCAGACGGGGACGACGGCCGCGTGGGCGGCATCCGTCTCGACGGGCATGTTGTCGACGCCCTCACGTACAGCGGCGATGAGGCCGTTGAGGTTCTCGGGTTCGGCCCGGTTGACCACGACGCCGAGCAGCGAGACGTGCTCGGACTGCAGTTCGGCCAGCGCCACGTCGGTGAGCTGACGGATGTCCTCGCTCGAGCGCGGGTCGCTCTGGCCGAGCTGATCGCTCTGGCCCAGGCCCTCGCCCTGGCCGTAGGCGACCCGGCCGGCCAGCACCAGGAGCACCGGAACGCCGAGGTTCGCGGCGATTCGGGCGTTGTAGGCCAGCTCGGTGGGGCTGCCCACGTCGGTGAAGTCACTGCCGATGACCACAACGGCGTCACACTTCGCTTCGACGGCCTTGTAACGGGCGACGATGCGCGAGAGCGCGGCATCCGGGTCGGTGTGCACGTCGTCGTAGGTGACCCCGACGCACTCGTCGTAGGTCAGCGCCGGCTGCACGGCCGGCGCACCGGTCGGCGTGCCGTTCTGGAGGTGATTGAGAAGCAGTTCCAGCACGTAATCAGGCTTGTGCTTCGACCGTGCGATGGGGCGGAAAACGCCCACCCGCTCGACCGAGTGCAGCAGGGTGTCAAGCACACCCAGAGCGATTGTTGATTTGCCGGTATTTCCCTCGGCGGAGGTGATGTAAATGCTTCGAGCCACGGTTATACGTTATCCCCGCCAGTGCTATCCAGTGTGCGCACGGCGGCTGCCGCGGCATCGTTCCCAGCCCATACCCAGTCAGTGACCTCGGGGATGTCTTCCCCGTGGTCGCGGGTGTATTGCCGGGCACGCAGGCGGGCATCCTGCATCTGCTGGCGTAGCAGTCCGGCACGGGCTCCGAGTCCGGGTACCCGGTCGATGACATCCATCACCAGGTGGTACCGGTCGAGGTCGTTGAGCATGACCATATCGAACGGCGTCGTCGTCGTTCCGTTCTCCTTATACCCGCGGGCGTGCAGGTTGCCATGGCCATGGCGCTTGTAGGTGAGACGGTGAATGAGCCACGGGTACCCATGGTAGGCGAAAACGATGGGCTTGTCGGCGGTGAAGTAGGCGTCGAACTCGCGGTCGCCGAGTCCGTGCGGGTGGTCGTCCTCGGACTGCAGGCGCATCAGGTCGACCACGTTGACCACGCGCACCTTCAGGTCGGGCAGGTTCTCGCGCAGGATCGCGGCGGCGGCGAGCACCTCGAGGGTGGGCACCTCACCGGCGGCGGCGAGCACCACATCGGGTTCGGTGCCGGGCAGTTCGGTGCCTGCCCACTCGAAGATGCCCAGGCCCCGCTCGCAGTGAGCGACGGCCTGGTCCATGGTGAGCCAGTTCGGCGCGGGCTGCTTGCCGGCCACGACCACGTTGACGTAGTCGACGCTGCGCAGGCAGTGGTCGTAGATCGACAGCAGGGTGTTCGCGTCGAATGGCAGGTACACCCGCACGACGTCGGCGCTCTTGTTCACGACGTGGTCGATGAAGCCCGGGTCCTGGTGGGAGAAGCCGTTGTGGTCCTGGCGCCAGACGTGCGAGGACAGCAGGTAGTTCAGGCTCGCGATCGAGCGGCGCCACGGGATCTCCCGGGTGACCTTGAGCCACTTGGCGTGCTGGTTGAACATCGAGTCGATGATGTGGATGAAGGCTTCGTAGCAGTTGAACAGGCCGTGCCGGCCGGTGAGCAGGTAACCCTCGAGCCAACCCTGGCACTGGTGCTCGCTGAGCATCTCCATCACCCGGCCGGCGCGAGCCAGGTTGGTGTCGGCCGGGATGAACTCGGCGTTCCACTGCTTGTCGGTGGCGGCGTACACGGCCGGCGCGAGCCGGTTGGATGCGGTCTCGTCGGGTCCGAAGATGCGGAAGTTGTCGGGGTTGTCGCGGATCACGTCGGCCAGCCAGGTTCCGAGCACCTTGGTGGCCTCGTCGACGGTGGCTCCGGGGCTCGGCACGTCCACCGCGTACTCCCGGAAGTTGGGCAGGCGCAGGTCGCGGCGCAGCAGCCCGCCGTTGGCCACCGGGTTGGCGCTCATGCGCAGGTCGCCGTGCGGGGCGAGGGCGGAGATGGTTGCGGCGGGGGCGCCGGACTCGTCGAAGAGTTCTTCCGGCCGGTAGGACTTGAGCCAGGACTCGAGCACGTCGGTGTGCGACTGGGTGTCGCGAGCGTTCACGAGCGGCACCTGGTGCGAGCGCCAGGAGTCTTCCACCTGCACACCGTCGATGACGGGCGGGCAGGTCCAGCCCTTGGGGGTCTTCAGGATGATCATCGGCCAGCGCGGCCGGTTGGTGTCGCCGGCGAGCGCCGCACGCTTGATCGCGGCGATCTCGTTGAGCACCTCGTCGAGGGTCTGAGCCATCCGCTGGTGCACGGCGAGGGGGTCCTCGCCGTCGAAGCCGCCGGTGACGATGTGCGGGTTGTGGCCGTAACCACGCATGAGGTCGATCAGTTCGCTCTCGGGGATGCGCGCGAGGATCGTGGGGTTGGCGATCTTGTACCCGTTGAGGTGCAGGATCGGCAGGACCACGCCGTCGTTGATCGGGTCGACGAACTTGTTGGAGTGCCAGCTGGTGGCCAATGGGCCGGTCTCAGCTTCACCGTCACCGATGACGGCGGCCACGAGCAGGTCGGGGTTGTCGAACGCGGCGCCATAAGCGTGGCTCAGCGCGTAGCCGAGCTCACCGCCCTCGTGGATGGAACCGGGGGTCTCGGGTGAGGCGTGGCTGGGAATGCCGCCCGGGAAGGAGAACTGGCGGAACAGGTCCTTGATGCCCTCGGTGGACTGGTCGATGCCGGAGTAGATCTCGGAGTACGTGCCGTCCAGATAGGCGTTGGCGACCATGCCGGGCCCGCCGTGACCTGGGCCGGTGATGTAGAGGGTGCTGATCTCGCGTTCACGGATGACCCGGTTCAGGTGCGCGTAGAGGAAGTTGAGTCCCGGCGTCGTGCCCCAGTGGCCGAGCAGGCGCGGCTTGATGTGGTCGCGGGTGAGGGGTTCGCGCAGCAGGGGGTTGTCCAGCAGGTAGATCTGGCCGACGGAGAGGTAGTTGGATGCGCGCCACCAAGCGTCGACACTGGCCAGAGCTTCGGCGCTCAGGGTATGCGGAAGGCGGCTAGGCCAGGTGAATGCGGTGTTTGCGGACGAGTCGACCATGACTAACTCCAGGGGTTTTGTGGGCGCGGCAGTTGCGCCGTTCAAGTCTAGGAGCGCCGTTTCGCGAACACCGGGGGACGTTGGTCCCGTTCACGTGCTGTACAGGGGGCTAGGCTTTCCCGTTCACGGTTCTGCGATGACCGACCCGACACGCCGGCAGCACTCCCACGACAGCGTGGAGTCGAACGGCGCGGTGTGGAAGCCGCCCGTGACCAGCACAACAGCTGAATGTGTTTCGGGCAAAGTAAAACTCCTCGCGCACCCACCAGAGCCCAGTTACCCTTGCTACGTTTCCGTCCTGGGGGAGTTGGCTGAGATAGCGCCACGCGAGGAGCCACCCTCAGTTTAGGGCGTCTTCGCCCGCCGCCCAAACCCATCCCCCGAGCACGTGTCACGCAATCGTCTCAGAAGCAGGTAAGATTTTCCCTGGTCGTTGTCTTTGTCGAAACGATCGGTTCAGGAGAATTCGCCTAGTGGCCTATGGCGCACGCTTGGAAAGCGTGTTGGGTGAAAGCCCTCGGGGGTTCGAATCCCCCATTCTCCGCCAATGCAGCATCGAACGGCCCGCGGCAGTGTCGCGGGCCGTTTCGTGTGAAAGCTCCTGGCCCTATCGCAGGTCGAAGCGCACGACGCCGGCGGGGGCGACGCGGCCGAGCATCTCGACGAATTCGGCGTAATCCTCGAACACTGGCACGCCCACCGCGCTGGCACCAGGGCCGAGCAGGTACGAGGTGCGCGTGCCGCTTTTCTCCACGACCGTGAGCCGGCGAGCCCGGCCGCTGTAGCTCGGCGGGGTGAGTTCGATGCTCGCGAGTTGCGTGTAATACAGAACCTGATCGCCGACCTGCAGAGTCGACGTGGTGACGGAGATCGATCGAGGAATGCGAGCCGTGCGCCGGCGACTCGCGGCGACAACGATGAGCACTACCAGGGCGACGAGAATGCCGACCGCCGCCACGAAAACCAACGCCACCGGGTCAGCGAACGGGTCGGTGACGAGAAAGAATGCCACGACGCCGAGAGAGATGAGAAAACCGGCGAGCACCACGATCACGATCGACCGGCGGGTTCCCTGCAGCCTCGACGCGCTCGGATCGAGCTCGAATGTGTGTGACCGTTCACCGAGGGTCATGCTCGGCGCCTCGGCAGCGAGCGGGGCAAGATCGGCCATCAGGTCGTTGAACCGCGCCGTGCCGAACCAGCGAGCCGGTACCGCGACCCGCTCGTGCGCGGTCGTCGCATAGATTGTGCGCACCGAGCCGCTCGGGATGCCATTTGTGCTCTGGCGGGTCACGAGTGACCCGAAATCGGTGCTCGCCCGCTGCCATTCATTGGTGATCCGTAAGCCACGCCGCAAACGCACGCTCTGAGCGTCGGTCTCGAACCGAATCGGTCCGGTCACAAAGACATGCACGAGCACCCACAGTCCGCCGATCACGAGGATGCCCACGCAGACGGCAATCAGGACTTGTGAGTTTCGGATGTTGAACATTTCCCGCAACCCGATGAGGGGAATCGCGACCGCGGCGAGGGGAACAGCAATCACGCCACCGATGAGGGCGGCAAGGCGACCGGCGATGCCGCTCGAGTACACCGTGGCCGCGTTTGCGGCCACACGGGAGGAACTGTGCATGCGGGTCACGGATCTTTCTCGTCTGCGTCACTCGCCCCTCGACCGGGGGTGGCAATCCGCATTCTAGCGATTCGTCAGATCAAGCCTGATCGGGAGATTGTGATCACCTTGACCTCAAGTGCCGTTGAGGTCGTACGATCGCTGTCGTGCCTTCTCCGATACCGCCAGCCTCGGCAGCGACGCGCCCGCCGTCAATCTTCGGCCGAGAGTTCATCTGGGTCACCGTCGGAATCCTCGCCCTGATCTTCCTCGCGGCCTTCGAGGCTCTCGCGGTGACCACCGTGATGCCCACGATCAGCGCCGCGCTCGATGGCGAATCGCTCTACGCCGTGGCCTTTTCCGGCCCGCTCGCGGTGGGGGTGGTGGGCATGGTCGCAGCCGGCAACTGGTCCGACCGGTCCGGCCCGGTGCCCGTGGTGCTCACCGCTGTGGTGCTCTTCATCGTGGGCCTTCTGATCGCCGGCACCGCCGCCACCATGCCCGCCCTCATCGTGGGCCGACTGGTGCACGGCCTCGGCGGGGGCGCCCTGAGCGTGTCGCTGTACGTGGTGGTCGCACGGGTCTACCCGCAACGGATGCATCCGGCTATCTTCGGCGCATTCGCCGGGGCGTGGGTGGTGCCGTCGCTGATCGGGCCGTTCATCGCCGGCCTCGTGGCCGAGTTCGCCAGTTGGCGCTGGGTGTTCCTGGGCGTGGTGGTTCTGGTGCTCGCCGCCGTCGCCATGCTCAGGCCCGGGCTCGCCAGGATCGCGGCGGCCGAGCGGGAGCGCCCCGTCACCGCCCGCGAGCCGTGGCGCATCTCCCGCACCGTGTGGTCCCTCGGCGCCGCCGCCGCGGTGCTCTGCGCCTCCGTCGCCCCGCAACTGCCCGGTGTTCTGCTCTGGCTCGGCACCGGCACCGCGTTCGTGCTGGCCGGGGTGGCGCTGCGCCCGCTGCTTCCCGCCGGCACCCTCAGCGGACGCCGCGGACTGCCCGTCGTGATGACGATCCGCGGCCTGGTCTCCGGCGCGTTCCTCTCCACCGAGGTGTACCTGCCCGCGCTGCTCACGGGCGAGTACTCCCTCTCCCCCGCCCTGGCCGGGCTGGCACTCACGTGCGCCGGCATCACCTGGGCGCTGGCCTCCTGGCTGCAGGGCCGTTACGCCACGGCGCTGAGCGACCGCAGCAGCATGTGGCTCGGCAGTGCGCTGCTGCTCGTCGCCATCGCGGCCTCGGCCGCGACCAGCGCCCTCACGCTCTCACCGCTGGTGGCGATCGTGGGCTGGGCCGTCGCGGGCGCCGGCATGGGCACCCTCGTGCCTCGGCAGAGCGGGCGCGTGTTGCGGCTCTCACCGCCGGCGCAGCAGGGCTTCAACTCCTCGGCCCTGCTGATCGCCGACTCGATCGGCGCCGCCCTGGCCCTGGCCGCGACCGCGGTGGTGTTCGTCGCCGTGGCCCCGCTGGGCAACAGCGCCACCTACACGGCGTCGTTCACCTTCTCGGCGCTGCTCGCGGTCGGCGGTCTGCTGCTGGCGCGCCGGGTCGGCGCCGACACCCCGGCCGAGGATCCCGCGAACACCCCACCTTCGGCCTGACCGCACCGCACATCCGCATCCGCATCCGTATCCGCACCCGCCCGCAACCGTTGCCCCCGCGGACAAGTGGTGCCGGTGCGCCGGGCGCAATCGTCCGAACGGGCAACAGATGTGGCGCCAGGTGTCGATTGGGGGGTGGCCCAGTCGTCATAGGGGTGTCACTATCGATCACGCTTGAAAGGGGACAGCTCATGCAGTATTCACTTCTCGTCATCAGCCAGGAATCCGGCGACGCCGGCATCACCGAGGAAGACATGGAATGGGGCCGGGCGGCGTTCGACGCCTACGGCAAGGCCCTCGACGCCGCCGGTGTACTCATCTCGGCCGACATCCTGCAGCCCGTGTCGGCGTCGACGACGGTGTCGATGAAAGACGGCGCGTTGCAGATTCAGGACGGCCCGTTCGCCGACACCAAGGAACGCCTGAACGGCACCTTCGTGATCGAGGTACCCAACCTCGATGTGGCGCTGGACTGGGCCGGCAAGTGCCCGGCCGCGCAGTACGGCGCCATCGAGGTGCGCCCCTCCGCGATCATCTTCACCGACGGGGCATGGCGCGAACCGGCCGCGTGACCGCCCAGGCGCGGGCGGAACAGACCGCCCGCGCCTCCTACGGGCGCCTGCTCGCGGTGTTGGCCGCGCCCACCGGTGACATCGCCTCCGCCGAGGATGCGCTCTCCGACGCTTTCGAACGCGCCCTGACCCGCTGGCCGGAGGACGGCGTTCCGAACAATCCAGAAGGGTGGCTGCTCACCGTGGCCCGGAACCGGCTGAGGGATCTGTGGAAGTCAGGGGCGGTGCGCTCCACCGTTCCGCTCGAGTCCGACGACCTCCGAACGGTTCCTGCCGGGCCGCGGTCGGCGGCGGCGGACGTGCTCGACGCCCTGGACGAGAATGCCATCCCGGAGAAGCGGATCGAACTGCTCTGCGTCTGCGCGCATCCGGCCATCGACCCGGGAATCCGCACCCCGTTGATGCTGCAGACCGTGCTCGGCCTCACCGCGGCCGAGATCGCGGCCGCCTACGCGGTGCCGGCCGAGGTGATGGCGCAGCGGCTGGTGCGGGCCAAACGGCGCATCCGCACCACCCGGATCCCGTTCGTGCTGCCCTCCCTCGCCGACCTTCCGGCTCGGTTGCCGGCAGTGCTGGAGGCGGTGTACGGCGCCTACGCGATCGACTGGTCGGCCGGGCAGACACCGCCCGCGCTGGCCAGCCCGGAGTCGCTCGCCGGGGAGGCGCTCTACCTCGCCGAGACTCTCGCGGCGCTGCTGCCCGACCAGCCGGAGGTACTCGGCCTGGCCGCCTTGCTGGCGTTGTCGATGTCACGCACGCCGGCGCGTACCTCCGCCACCGGCGATCTTGTGCCCCTCGACGAGCAGGATGCGTCCCGCTGGGATACCGCGCTGATCGAGCGCGGCGAGCTCTACCTGCGGCGCGCCCGACCGTTGGGCCGGCCCGGCCGGTTCCAGCTCGAAGCGGCCATCCAGTCGGTGCACTGCGATCGGGCGCGCACCGGGGTCACCGACTGGGCGGCCCTGAAGCGGCTGCACACCGCGCTGCTGCCGCTCTCGCCGACTCTGGGGGCCCGGGTTGCGCACGCTGCCGTGCTCGGCGAAGTGGACGGGCCCGCGACGGGCCTGGCGACCCTCGACGCCCTGGCGAGCGACCACCCGCCGGTCACCGGGTTCCAGCCGTACTGGGCCACCCGGGCACACCTGTTGGCGCTCGCCGGGGCGCGGGAATCTGCCCGGACCGCCTACCAGCGGGCCGCGGAGCTGGCTCCAGACGAGCGGATGCGCGCGGCGCTGCACCGCAGCAGCGAGAACCTTCGGCCGGACTGAGCCGGCCTGAGCAGGGCTCAGCCGAGCGGGTCGCCCACGTGCCGACGCGGCCTCGGCGGGGGTGGCGGCGGCACTTCCTTGGCCGCGACGACCTCGGCTAGGGCGAGGTCCACCAGGCCCCGTTTGGTCTCCACCGTGCAGGTCGTGGCGTCGATGGAGCGCAGATAGCCGAGGGCATCCGTGTAGCCGCCGTCGATGCGGGTGCGCACCACGACCCGGGTGCCCAACGCGGCGCCGATCAGGAATTCCACCGCCGGATGCGTCATCTAAGACGGCCCTGCCGGTCGATCCATCGCGTGTGCACTCTGTCACTCTACGACCTGACCTCGGTGCGGCCACCGGCCGCCGGGCGCGGGCCTTTGTCCCCTAAAGGGTGTCTGTTGACTCACAGAGGCATGGGGCATACTCGAAAGACACCGGTAGGGGGATACGAGGGTGGGGAAAAAAACGGCTATGCCGCTGCGTGCACAAGGGCTTCGCCCGCACGGGCACATCTTGCGCCAGACGACTCTGTCGATCGTCGCCTTCTTCGCGCCCGTTTTCGCCGTTCTCTACTGGCTCACCATTCCGCGTGGGGAGTGGATCGCCGTGGCTGTCGCCCAGCTGGTGGTCATGCTCCTGGCCGGGATCGGCCTAGTAGGTTTTCTGCGCACGTGCATCTGGGTCGACGACACCGGCATCTCCGAACGCGGCTTCTTCGGCCAGTACTCCAGCTTCCCGATCCGGCAGATCGCCAGTGTGGTGGTGCTCGACCTCTACCAGAGCGGCGCCACCGACACCCACCCGCAACTCTTCGTCACCGGCGCCGACGGTCAACTGCTGGTGCGGATGCGCGGACAGTTCTATTCGCGCGGCGCTATGGACATCGTCGCCGACGAACTCGGCGCCCCGGTCGTGCGAGTGCCGGAACCGATGACGCTCGCCGAGCTCAACCGGCTGCGGCCGGAGCTGCTGTTCTGGTTCGAACGCCGCGTCACCGGCCGAACGCCGCATTCGGCCGAACCCGGCCTCGACCTGGACGTCGACCTCGGTCCGTAACCGTCAGCAGCCGGCAGCAGCCGCCATCAGTGGCCGCGCCCCGACACCCGGTCGGCCAGCGTCGCCAACGGCGACGTGGTGCTCCGCCGGGTGAGTTCGGCGCGATCGGCTCGGGTGTACGCCTCGTACAGGGCGGACACGGCGAGCCAACGCAGCGGTTCGGGTTCCCAGTTGCGCACCCGGTGATTGACCCACGGCAGCGTGGTCAGCGCCGTTTCCCGGCCGAGGATGAGGTCGGTGAGCGTGCGCCCGGCCAGGTTGGTCGTGGCCACCCCGGTGCCCACGTAGCCGCCAGCCCAGGCCAGGCCGGTGCGCGGGTCGAGCCCCACGGTGGCGGCCCAGTCCCGCGGCACTCCCAGCACGCCGCTCCAGGCGTGGTCGATCGCCGCATCCGCGGTGCCGGGGAAGAACCTGTGCAGGATGCCGCGCAACGCCTCGACGGTGCTCGCCGGGGTGTGGCCGTCTGAATCCGTTTTCGACCCGAACCGGTATGGCACACCGCGGCCGCCGATGGCGATGCGGTCGTCGGCCGTGCGCTGCGCATACATATACGCGTGCGCCATGTCGCCGAGAGTGGCGCGGCCCTGCCAACCGATGTCCGCCCAGACCGCGGCGTCCAGCGGCTCGGTCACGATCAACGACGAGTTCATCGGCAGCCAGGCGCGGTGCAACCCGGCCAGGCCCGCGGTGAAACCCTCGGTCGCGCGCACCACGAAGGCGGCTTCAACGGTGCCCCGCTCCGTCACGGCCGCATGCGGGGTGATCTCCTGCACCCGAGTGTCCTCGTAGATCTCCACACCGAGCGCCTCGACCGCCCGGGCGAGCCCCGCGACAAGCTTGGCGGGGTGGATGCGGGCGCAGTGCGGATGCCACATCGCCCCGGTGGTGCCGGCGACGTTGATCCGGGTGCTGGCGTCTGCAGCGGTGAGCAGCTCGACATCCGTGTGCGCCCAGGTCTGCTCGGCGCGCACGGCGGCCTCGAGCCGGTGTTGCTGTGGCCGGTCGTAGGCCACGGTGAACTCCCCGCCCTTGACGATGTCGGCGTCGATGCCCTCGACGGCGGCGACGCGGATGACCTCGTCGACGGTGTCGTTCATCGCGGCCTGGAAGTCGGTGGCGGCCAGTCGGCCGTGGCTCCGCAGGTACTGCTCGCGGCCGCCGGTGACCGAGTTGGTGAGCCAGCCGCCGTTGCGTCCGGAGGCGCCGTAGCCGGCGAAGCGTTGCTCCACGATGACGATGCGCAGCTCCGGCGCGGCCTTCTTCAGGTAGTAGGCGGCCCAGAGACCGGTGTAGCCGGCACCGACGATGCAGACATCGGCGCGGGTGGTGCCCGGCAGGGGCGGCCTGGGTGCCGGGCGGCCGAGCTGGTGCCACCAGAACGACACGTCGCCGTTGATCATTCGTCGCCGTTGATCATGGAGTGCGCTCGCCGCTACCGGCGCGTCACTGGAAGAGGAACAAGAGCGAGGTGGCGCCAACGGTGATGGCCAGCAGCCCCACGATCAGCACCCAGGTGAGCACCTTCATGCCCCGCAGCTTGCCGAAGAAACCCACTGGATGGCGGTCGTAGTCGTCGTCACTCATGCAAAGGACTCTAGTGCCGGTGGGCGGATGCGCCCAGTGCGGTATCGCTCTAGGACCGGTATTTCGAGGGGTCCCAGGTGGGGGTGGCGTTGCCGGTGTAAGGCGCGGCATCGAAGCGGGCACCGGCCGGGTTGCTCGGCAGCAGGGCGAAAATGAGGCCGAGAATGGCGCCGAAGCCGGGGATGACGGTGAGGAAGTAGAACCAGCCGGAGAAATCGATGTCGTGCAGCCGGCGAACGAACACGGCCAGGTTCGGGAGGAACAGTCCCAGACCGAGCACGAACAGGGCGACCCCCGCGGCGCCGATTGACGGCGGGGTCTCCCCGGCGGCCACGTTCGAGGCCGCGGCGGGCAGCACGCCTAGCAGAACCACAAGGATGAGCAGCACGATCTGGAACAGCTGGAACCACCAGTACTCGCTGCGCGTGGCCCTCCCGGAGAACGTGGCGTAGTTGCGAAAGACCGATGTGATGGCCGCTGTCGGACTGAGCATGGTGGTGGTCCCCCCCGGTGGTGCGCCACCCCTGAACGGGGCGACGGCAGTGGCTCACCCTAGCAGCGCCCCACCGCTGGTCGAGCCTGTCGAGACCCCGTGAGACGGCTTCTGGAGAGGGTCAAGCGGCAGGCGTGCGCTCCTCCAGGCCCCAGGCCTGGCCGTATCCGGCCGGTTCAGGGGCGCTCATCAGGTCGAGGTACGGCTGAGCGTCGAAGGCCTCTGGACCGAGTACCCCACTGCCGGCCCACACACCGGTGGCCAGCAGCTCCAGGGCGATCGCCGGGTTCAGCGCGGTCTGCCAGACCACGCACTGGGCGTCGTACTCCGCCATCGTCCACTCGTTGTCGCTGACGTGATAGAGGTAGACCTCCCGCGGCGCACCATCCGTGCCGGTGCCGGTCACCCACACACCGGCGCAGGTCTTGCCGGTCATGCGCGGACCGATCGTGGCCGGATCGGGCAGGCTCGCCGCCACCACATCGCGGGGAGCCACCATGGCCGGGCCGTTCTCGGTGCGCACCCGTACCGGTGAGACATTGTCGAGGCCGAGCAGGTGCAGGGTGCGCAGTACTCCGATGAATTCCTCGCCGAGGCCGTACTTGAAGGTCACGCGCTTGGCATCGAGCCAGCGCGGCATTAGCAGTACCTCTTCGTGCTCCACGTTGACGCATTCCACTGGGCCGATGCCCTCGGGGAAGTCGAAGACCTCCGGCTCGCTGAACGGCGCGGTGGTGAACCAGCCGCGGTCCTTCTCGAAGATCACCGGCGGGTTGAGGCACTCCTCGATCGTGGTCCAGATGCTGAACGACGGCGCGAAGATCTCGGTGCCCTCTTCGTCGCGCACCACGAGATTGGCGCCGTCCCTGGTGCCCAGCTCGTCGATCTCGCTGAACAGGTGGTCGGAGGCATAGCGGGCGAACACGTCGGAGAGCCCGGGCTCCACGCCCATGCCCACCAGGGCGAGCCGGCCGCTGGTCTCCCAGTCGCTGGCCTGGTCGAACTGGTCGTCGCCGAGCTTGATGCCGGTCTGCGCGTGCGGGTCGGTGGGATGCGGCTCCGACAGGCTCATCGCCATGTCGAGGTAGTCGGCCCCGGCGGCCAGCGCCCCGGCGAAGATGCTCTGCACGAACTTCGGCTCGACGGCGTTCATCACGTGCGTCGCGCCGTGTTCCCGAGCCACCCGCGCCACCACATCGGGGTCGGAGGCGTCGATCTGCGCGGCGGTGAACCGGCCGGCGACCTCCTCGCCGTGCCGGGCCGCGATTGCGGCGATGGTGCGCTCCGCCCGGCCCAGGTCGTAGTCGCTCACCACCACCTGGTCGTAGAACGAGCGCCGGGCAACGATCTTCGCGAAGGCGTCTCCGACGCCGCCAGCACCTACGAGGAGAATTCTCATGCCCTGACGCTAGCGCGCAGGCAGCGCGATTGTCAGCCCCGCAGCCGAGATCCGTGCCCGCTCAGCCCGACGATCACCAGTGAATGCTGTCCACGGGCAGCGCGTGCCGCTCGACCGGCCGCACCGAGTAGACGAACGGGGTGGTCTCGGTCACGTCCACGGCGCTGCGATTGAGGTACACCTGCGCCGTCTCGTCGTTTGTACCCTCCACGGCGTAGGTCTCCCCGCACCAGGTGGTGGTCGCGGTGATCTGCCTGAGGTCGGTCACCTCGCTCTCGTCCACCGTTGCGCGCCAATCCCAGTAGTACTGGCTCCTCGCGACGAGAACGTACTCGTCGGTCACGGTGTCGCCCCGGGCCTTCTTGGCCATGATCGCGCTGCCGGGTGCCGGAGCCGGCTCCTCGCCCGCCACGTGAGGACCAGCCACTCGCCCCATCAGCGCGGTGCGACCTCTCAGCATGCCCACACTGCTGGCGACGACGCCGACGCCCAACGGGCTCTCGATGAGAGTCCAGCCGCGCAAGCTCAGCTGTGCCACCGGCACCACGGCAGACCAGCCGATGGTGCGTCGGTCACCCCCGAGAACGACCTCGGGTGCGTCAAACGGCGGCGGCTCCCCGATCTTTCCGGCGAAGATGATCGCCTTCCCCTCACTGATCGCGGCGATCTGCACGGTGAAATCCCGCCAGATGGCTGTCCACTCCACCTGCCGCACCACGGTGACCAAGCGGCGCTCCACCAGTTTCGTATACGACCCGTAGCCATCCAGTGACCAGCCGTCGCCGGCCGGATCGCCCGTACCGAGCCAGATGACCTGAAGCTGGGGCACCCCGGCCAGGCTGACGGTGCCACAGCTGTCCACCACCCCGACATCGAGCCCGTCGACCGCCGCCAGCAAGCCGGGCTGCGGGGTGGCCTTGTCGATCACGTCGAAGGTCGACGTTCGGGTCAACCAGAACCGACTCAACCAGCCGAAGTCCACCCGACCGAACACCCCGTTCACTTGCGGGTCGTCCTCCCGCCCGTAGACGCCATGCGGCGGGAGATCGCCGAAGACCGACACCTGGCCTTGCGGGCTGGCACCGCGCACGCGCACGCGCACGGTCTGAAAATCCGCGAAGCCCGTGACCTCGACCCGGCCGCCCGGGATCGCCCTGGCCCGCAACTCGTACAGGCCGGCGGGGTTGGTGAGCGAGTCGTCGTCCGCCGTGGAGTACGGGTCGGCGCCGGTCACCGGTCAGATGCCCCGGCGCGCGCGGCGCGCGACGCGGCCCGGCGCCTGGCCAGGGTGTTCTCACCGTCGAGCTTGGCCGCGAACGGCGCCCACAGCACCACGGCCACCCCGGCGCCGAGCAACAGCCCGCCGATGGTGTCGGTGAGCCAGTGCGCCCCGAGGTAGGTGCGGCTGAGCATCATGGCCACCGTATAGACCGCGCCTGCGATCCACACCCACACCCAGGGGAAGATGATGCCCAGCGCCACCGCCATGGTGGCCGCGTTGGCGACATGCCCCGAGGGGAATGAACCGAAGTCGGAGGTGATGATCATGTCCTCCGGCCGGGCTCGGCCGAACAGGGTCTTCAGCACCTGCACCAGGCCGGAACTGATCACGGTGGCGAGCAGGTAGAACAGTGCCGCCCACGGCCGGCGCAGCACGAGCAGAGTCACCAGAATCACGATCGGGATCACGAACACCCCGACGATGCCGGCGCCGAGGAAGTTCATCACCAGCGCCGGGACCTCCCAGAACGGCGAGCGGTGCTCGAGGATCTCTTCCATCCACTCCGCATCCGCTTCGATCGGCGCGCCGTTGCCGCGCGTGAGGATCAGCGCACCGAGCAGGAAGGCGAGCACCACGGCGATGCCTCCGCTGATGAGCGGCCAGCGGCGCGCGATGCGCCGGGATGCCGGGTCGGCCGCGGCGTCTGCCGGCGTCGGCTGCGGGGCGGAATCGGGCTGTGGGCTCTGCGACGGGTCCATCAGACCATGCTAGGTGGCCGCACCCGGGAGTTCCCCGGTGACTGGCCCATTTCCGTCAGTTCGAGGGTGGGCCAGTCGTGGGGCGGCGAGGTGTCAGGCGGTGCGGAGGGTGTCGCGGCCCTTGCCGGCGCGTTTGGAGGCGAGCATGGCTTCGTCGGCGAGTGCCACGAGCTCATCCGGGGTGGTACGGGTGGCGCCGCCGGGCGTGAAGACGCTGATGCCTATACTCGCCGACACCATGGAGCCCTCGGCGAGTCCGGCGAGTGGTTCCTTCACGGCCTCACGGATGCGCCGGGCCACCTCGAGCGCGGAGTCCTCATCGACACCGTCGCAGGCGATCACGAACTCGTCGCCGCCGAACCGGCTCGGGGTGTCCCCCACCCGCAGGGTGCGCAGCAGCCGCTCCCCGACCTGCTGCAGCACCTGGTCGCCGGCCTCATGGCCGAAGGTGTCGTTGATGGCCTTGAAGCCGTCGAGGTCGAGGAACAGCACCGCCACCGTGCGGTTGTGCCGGTCGGCGTCTGCCAGCAGCTGGCGCAGCCGGTGCTGCATCGACAACCGGTTGGGCAGCCCGGTGAGGGAGTCGTGCAGCGACTGGTGTTCGATCTGGCGCTGCAGGTGGATGCGTTCGAGCACCGGCGCCGCCTGGGTGGCCAGGGCCGCGAGCAGGTCGAGCAGGGTGTTGTCGAGTTCCCGCTCACGCTGGAACCAGCAGGCGATGGCTCCGGAGACGGTGCCGTCCTCGATCACCGGGATGATGCACAGCGCCTCGACCCCCTCCAGGTCGAGCCCTGCCGCGAGGGTGGGAAACTTCAGCGCGATGTCGGCGCGGGTGCGGCAGAGCACGGGCACTCCGTCGCGCAGGCACTCCTGCAGCGGCTGCAGCTCGGTCAACGCAACGCTGGTTGCCAACGGCCTCGTGCCGGAGACCAGGTCCAGCGTGCCGTCGGGCCCGGCCACAACGATCGACACCGAGGATGCATCTGTGGCGGTCAGTGCTGAGACCCGCAGCGCCGAACCGAACGCGTCGAGGGTGGTGGCCGGTGCGAGCCCGGCTGCGGCCGCTTGCAGGATGCGCACCCGCGAGACGGCGGTCTCGGCGGTGCGCCGTGCGTCGAGCAGGTCCCGCTCGTACCGGAGCCGGATCCCGGCGTCGAAGATGGCGGCGTAGATCAGGGGTTCAGGGCCGGAGTCGTCCAGGACCGAGCTGACCAGCACATCCCGGGTTCCGGCGTCACTGGTGGACAGGGTGAGCATCATTTCGTTGAGGGTGCGTTGGGTCTGCAGCAGCGGCATGAACCGGGTAGAGAAGATCAGTTTGCTGGCACGGGAGAGCAGGGACGGAAAGTATGCGCCGACGACCTCGTCGTGTGGCTGGCCCGTCCAGGCGCAAAACGTGTCGTTCACGGAGCGGATGACGCCGTCGGTGGACATCGCCAACAACCCGGCCGGCGAGTGGTGGAACAGTGCCCGGGAGACCTCGTCCGGCGTCACAGCCAGCGCCGGATCTGGCGCTCGACTTCGGCCGGGTCCGACAGGTGGGCGTAGTGCCCCGCCGCGGCGAGCACGACGAGTTCGCTGCCCTCGATGTGCTCGTGCAGGTACTCGCCGACCTCGAGCGGAGCGATGAGATCGTCTGAGGATTGCAGGATCAGGGTGGGTGTGGTGATGTTTCCCAGGTAGCGGCGCATATCGGAGAGAAAGGTGACCCGGGCGAAGTGCTGCGCGACCTGGGTGTTCGTGCGTGCCATGCTCTCGGCCAGTTCGGCGGCCAACTCGGGGCGCTCCGGGTTTTTCATCAGCGCCGGGGCCATCTGGCTGGCCCAGGTGACGTGGTTGACCTCGAGGGCATCCAGGAGCGCATCCACGTCGGCCCGTTCGAAGCCACCCACGTAGCCCTCGTCATTCAGGTACCGCGGCGACGGGCCGAGCATGATCAACCGGGAGAACCGGGATGGCTCCTCGATTGCGGCCAGGGCCCCGATCATGGCGCTCACCGAATGGCCGACGAAGACCACGTCGTGCAGGTCGAGAGATCGCAGGATCTCGAGCAGGTCGGCTGCATAGCCGCGCAGCGAGTCGTACTTTCCGCGGTCGTACGCCGACACATCCGATTCGCCGGACCCGACGTGGTCGAAACGCACCACGCGACGTTCGTCGGCGAACTGCGGCGCAACGAGGCGCCACATGGTCTGGCTGGTGCCGTAGCCGGCACCGAACACGATCGGCGCCGCAGACGCATCGCCGGAGACACTGACGCCATTGCGAGTGAGCACATCCACCGCCACACCGGTGGGAGCGTCTGGGCCGGTCGACATGGTGTGGTTCATCTTCGTGATTCTTCCATATCCACCCAAAGTGGGGGTTACGAACGTGCGACAGTTCTCAGCCGAGGAGCGGCCGGCTAGTGGGAGAGCGCTGCGACCGTGCGTGGGCGCACGATGACCCAGAGGCTGAGGAGCGAGATGATCGCGGCGACACCCATCACTGATGCCATCGGTACCGCGGTGCCCACGCCGAGCAGGCCGACGACCGGGGAGATGAGTCCGGCGATGCCGAAGTTGGCCGCACCGAGGAGAGAGGCGGCGGTGCCGGCCTCACTGCCGTGCGCGTTGAGCGCGATGACCTGCACGGTGGGGAAGGTGAACCCGCAGGCGGCGATGAAGAACCAGAGCGGGATGAGGGTGCCCCAGAGGCCGGCGCCGAGCAGGTCGAGGGTGAAGATCGACGCCGACATCACCACGAGCACGGCGGTGGCGACGATCAGGATGTTCTGCGGCCCCACGTTGTAGCGGTGCATAAGGCGGGAGCTGGCCTGGACACCCACGACGATGCCGAGGGAGTTGACGGCGAACAGCACGCCGTACTGCTGGGCGCTGAACTCGTAGACCTGCTGGAACAGGAACGGCGACGAGGAGAGGTAGGAGAACAGGCCGGTGAAGGTCATCGCCCCGATGACGAGAACTCCGACGAAGGTGCGGTCGCTGAGCACCGCGCGGTAACGCTGGCCGAGGCTGGAGTGGCCGGGCACGGTGCGGCGTTCCTTGGGCAGGGTCTCGACGATCCAGATGGCCACGGCCACCATCACGACGATGCCGTAACCGGCGAGCACCCAGAAGATGCCACGCCACGGCATCACCAGCAGCAGCTGCGAGCCGATGACCGGGGCCAGTACGGGCGCCAGGCCGCTGACCAGGGCCAGCCTGGACAGCATCTTCACCAGCGGCTTGCCGCCGAAGAGGTCGCGCACCATGGCCATCGCCACGACGGCGCCGGCTGCGGCGCCGAAGCCCTGCAGAACCCGGAAGATACCCAGCGACACAATGTCGCTGGAGAGTGCAGCGCCCACGCAGGCCAGCACGTGGAAGCCGGTGGCGAGCAGCAGGGGCAGTCTGCGGCCCACCTTGTCGCTCCACGGGCCCACGATGAGCTGGCCGAAGCCGAACCCGATCATGGTGCCGGTCAGGGTGAGCTGGATAGCCGCAGCCGAGACGCCGAGTTCGCTCTCGAGCGTGGGGAAGGCCGGCAGGTACAGGTCGATGGTGAACGGCCCGAGGGCGGTCAACGCCCCGAGAATGATGATGTAGACAACACGCTGGCCCGTGGAGAGGGCGTCCCCGGGGTGCCGGGCGGTGGAGTGGAGTTGTGCCTCGGAAATCACGGGGATTACGGCGGTAGTCACGAAAAGAGTCCTCGGTCAGGTCGAACGGTGTGGAGGGTGGGCGAGTGCCTGAATGAAAAAAGCGTGCAGCGTTCGGTTCTATTCCACATTCATCCGGTCTGGCCAAAGATTGCGCGGATCCCCGGCATCCTGCAAACTCTGCCCCCGCGAGCGCCCATTCCGGCCGGTCAGCGGATGGGCAACTCCAGTTCCATGAACACGTTCGCGCGGGCGTACGGCATCGGGCCGATCCGCTCGGCCGGCACGTGGGTGAATCCCACCGACTCGTAGAGGTGCACGGCGCTGGGCAGTTTGGTGCTGCTGCCGAGGAACAATGAGGTGGCGCCGAGCTCCGCGGCCTTCTCGATCGCGGCCAGGATCAGCCGGCGGCCCGCGCCGCGATTGCGGAGGGCGGGGCTCACCGACATCTTCGACAGCTCGAACACGCCGTCGCCGGTGGGCACCAGGGCTACACAACCCACAGCGTCGACGCCGAGCCGGGCGATCAGCACAGCACCACCGGTGCCGAGGATGCGGCCGACCGGGTCGTTCAGGAGCGCCCGGTCGGCGTCTTCGAGGGTGAACAGGCTGGTGATCCACTCCTCGTTGAGTTCCCGGAAGGCACGGGCGTCGGCGTCGGAGCTCATCGGCTCGATCACGAGCGGGGTGAGGTCGGTTCCCGGGTTGGTCTGCATGGTCTGCTCCTTGTTCTCCTCCAGTCTGCAAGCCGAGGATCCAGACGTCCAATATCCTTTCGGGCTGAATCAAGACGTTCTTCGTCTTGATATCCTGGGCGAGTGACCGCTCAACTGGAACTCCGCCACCTGCGCTACTTCGTGGTGGTGGCAGAGGAATTGCACTTCGGCCGTGCGGCCGCGCGCCTGCACATGGCCCAGCCGCCTCTCTCCCAGCAGATCCGCCGGTTGGAGGAGCTCATCGGCACCGCCCTGTTCGACCGCACGTCCCGCCGGGTCGCGCTCACGGCGGCCGGCTCCGCTTTTCTCGACCGCAGCCGGCGACTGCTCGACCAGGCCGCAAGCGACATCGACGAGGCCGGCCGGATCGGCCGCGGCGAACAGGGCCGACTCGACATCGGGTTCATCAGCTCGGCGATTCCGCTGGGCATCACCGACCGCATCCACGCCTTCCGCTCCCACTACCCGGCCGTGCACGTGCAACTGCACGAGGGCTTCACCGCACTGATCCTGGGCCGGCTGCTCGCCGGCGAGATCGACATGGGAGTGGTGCGGGACTCCGAGCCGCATCCCGCCCTCAGCACGTCGTTGCTCGCCACAGAACCGTTCGTCGCCGTGGTGCCGGCGGACCATCCGGCCGCGTCTCAGGGCACTCTCGATGCCGCCGTGCTGCGCGACGACCCGTTCGTGTTCTATCCCCGCGCCGCCGGCGAGCGCGCCTACCTGCTTAATCTCGAACCCTGCCGGGATGCAGGCTACGAACCCCGGGTGGTGCAGGAGGCATCGTCCTGGGTGACGATCCTGCACCTGGTGGGCGCCGGACTCGGAGTGAGCATCGCCCCGGCGAGCGCCACCCTCAACGCGCCCGCCAGTGTGCGCAGCATCCCGCTGGCCGGAGTGCACGCCGAGAGCGAGGTGCAGCTGGTGCAGCGCGCCGCCGACACCCGGGCGATCCTCACCAACTTCCTGCAGGTGCCGGTGGCCACCGACGCCATACCCGGCCCGTTCGCCTGACCCGACCAGCGGTGTCAACGACGCTCGCGGTCAGTCCGCTGAGCCGGCGTTCTCGGCGGTCAGCCCGGCCGGGTCGTCGAGCAAGCCCTCGAAGGCCAGTTCGGCAGCGCCGATCATCAACAGGTTGCTGCCGAGTTCCGCGGCACTGAGCCGCACGCTGCCGAACGCCGAGCCGAGCGAGAGCGCCGCGACCGCGCTCCGCAACCGGTCGGGGTCCACCGCCAGCAGGGCGGCGAGAAACCCACCGAGCACCACCAACTGCGGGTTGAGGATGTTGATCGCGCCCGCCAACGCCACCGCCAGGTGGTCGATCTGCCGGTCGACCTCGGCCCGCACCAGTGGGTCGGTGGAGGCGAGCAGCGCCTGTTCCAGCTCGTCAGCATCCGCCCCGGCCAGGCCGAGCACCTCGAGCAGTTCCCGGCGGGTGACCTCGGCCTCCAGGGTGCCGCGGATACCCGCGGAATCGACGCGGTCGCTGTCGCTCACCCGGGTGTGCCCGAACTCACCGGCGTAGCCGGCGACCCCGCCGGCCGGAACCCCGCCCACGATCATGCCGCCGCCGATGCCGCTGGCACCGCCGTTGAGGTAGATCAGGTCAGTGATGCCCTTGCCCGCGCCGAAGAACCGTTCGGCCATCGCGCCCAGGCTGGCGTCGTTGGCGGCGAGAACGGGGTATCCGGTCGCGGCCTCGAGCATCTCGGCGAGAGGTTCGTCCACCCAGCCCAGGTGCGGGGCGTGCCGCACCAGGCCGTCATGGGCACGCACCAGGCCGGGCACGGCGACGCCGATGCCCACCACCTTGAACGTCGTTTCCAGCTCGCCGCGCATACCGTCGATCACTGCGGCGGCGATGTTCACGGCTTCGACCACGCTCGGCGACCGGTCGGTGGGGTACCGCACCCGACGGTGCACCTGGCCGTCCAGGCCCACGATGCCGATGGTCACGGCGTCGATCTCGGGGTTCACGGCCAGGGCCACGACCTGCTCGCTCACGCTCACGATCGGGCTGGGCCGGCCCACCTGGTTGGTGGCGTTCGGTTCGCGCTCCATGACCAGGCCGAGTTCCACCAGCTCGGCCACGAGGGCGGCGATGGTGGAGCGGTTGAGCCCGGTGACCTTGGTGAGTTGCGAGCGTGAGGCGGCTCCGCTGCGGTGCACGAGCCGCAATACCACCGACAGATTGTGTCGGCGCACGTCGTCATGGCTGCTGCCCTGCACGGTTCCTCCGTTTGGCTGATGCCGCTCACTCATACCGTCGGGCACTCACCCACTGGCCCAGGGCGATCCCTGCTGACCCCAGAGTACCCGGCAGCGCTCCCGGGTGGCCGTGATACGTTGCACAACGCCACAAAACCGCACTCGCCCTCTGCCGGCGACGACCAGACAAGGATGTCCATGGAATTCCCCAGCATGAGAATCGCCCTCACCGGCGGCAGCGGCAAGCTCGGCAGGACCGTATTGGCCCGGCTCCGCGCCGAGGGCCATCAGGTGATCAACTTCGACCAGGCCGGCACCCGCGGTGCGGGCTTCGTGCGCATCGACCTCACCGACTACGGCCAGGTGATCGACGCGTTCTCCGGCGTGAACGACCAGGCCGACGGCTTCGACGCCGTGGTGCACCTGGGCGCGATCCCGGCCCCGGGACTCGTGCCCGACGTGGCCACGTTCCACAACAACATGCTCTCCAGCTACAACGTGTTCCAGGCCGCCCGCCGCACCGGCATCAAGCGCATCGTCTACGCATCCAGCGAGACCGTGCTCGGCCTGCCGTTCGACACCGACCCGCCCTACATCCCGGTCGACGAGGAGTACCCGGCCCGGCCGGAGAGCACGTACTCGCTGGTCAAGCACCTCGAGGAACAGATGGCGATCGAACTGGTGCGCTGGGATCCCACCCTCTCGATCACGGCACTGCGGTTCTCCAATGTGATGGATCCGCAGGACTACGACGCGTTCGAGGGCTTCCAGGCGGATGCGACGCTGCGCAAGTGGAACCTCTGGGGCTACATCGACGGCCGCGACGGCGCCCAGGCTGTGCTCAAGGCGCTGCAGAGCGCCCCGCCCGGCTTCGAGCGGTTCATCATCGCCGCCGCCGACACCGTGATGCGCCGGCCAAGCGCCGAGCTCGCCGCCGAGGTCTTCCCCGGCGTGAACGTGAGCCCGGATGTTGCCGGTCGCACCACGCTGCTCGGCATCGACAAGGCCCGCCGTCTCCTGGGCTACTCCCCCGAGCATTCCTGGCAAGACCCCCGCTAATCCCCTCGCGAGCTGTGACCTAAGCACCCAAAACTCGAGGATTCTGGTGCTTAAGTCACAGCTCGCGGGAGAGTGGTTAGGGGAGGGTGCGGGTGGAGACCAGCTGCTTGTACCAGCGAGCGCTGTCTTTGGGGGTACGCACCAGGGTGTCGTAGTCCACGTGCACGATGCCGAACCGCTTGGAGTAGCCGTAACCCCACTCGAAGTTGTCCATCAGCGACCAGACCTGGTAACCGCGGAGGTCCACGCCTCTGGCCATGGCCCGGTGGGCGGCGGTGAAGTGGCGGCGCAGGTAGTCGGTGCGGGCCTCATCGTGCACCCGGGGGCCGTCGTCGGTCTGCACGACCTCGTCGGCGAACGCGGCGCCGTTCTCGGTCACCATCAGCGGCTGGTTCGGGAACTCCTCATGCAGGGCGACGAGCAGGTCCTCGAGGCCCGCGGGTTCGATGTTCCAACCCATCTCGGTGTACGGGCCGGGCTGGGCGAGGAACTCGACCCGGTCGGCGCCGGGCCAAGGTGAAGCCCCGACGTCCTTGTGGCCGTCGGCGTTCTGCCGGTCCGACTCGCCGTCCCACAGCCGCACCAGGGTGGTGGAGTAGTAGTTCACGCCGAGCACGTCCAGCGGCTGCTGGATGATCTCGGTGTCGCCCGGCAGCACGAACGCCCAGTCGGTGATCGCCTTGGTGTCTTCCAGCACATCCGCCGGATATTCACCCTTCAGCAAGGGCCCCAGGAACACCCGGTTGGCCAGCGCGTCGATCTGGCGCACGGCCTCTGGGCCGGTCTCACCCTCGCCGCGCAGCACGTGCAGGTTGAGCGTGATGGAGAAGTTCGGGTTGTTGGTCACCAGGGGCTTGAGCGCCAGGATCGCCAGGCCGTGGGCCAGGTTGAGGTGGTGCACCGCGGTGAGCGCCTCGGCGCCGTCGGTGCGGCCGGGCGCGTGCGCACCGGAGCCGTAGCCCAGGTACGCCGAGCACCACGGTTCGTTCAGCGTGGTCCAGGTGTCCACCCGGTCGCCGAACGCCTCGCCCAGAATTGTCGCGTAGTCGGCGAAGGCGTAGGCGGTGTCCCGGTTGGTCCAGCCGCCCTCGTCTTCCAGGGCCTGCGGCAGGTCCCAGTGGTACATCGTGACGATCGGGCGGATGTCCCGCTCGAGCAGGCCGTCGATCAGGCGCCGGTAGAAGTCCAGCCCCGCCTCGTTGGCCGGTCCGCGACCGGTGGGCTGGATGCGCGACCAGGAGATGGAGAACCGGTAGGCGTGCAGGCCCAGCGACACCATCAGGTCGAGGTCTTCCTCGAGCCGGTGGTAGTGGTCGGCGGCGACGTCGCCGGTGTCACCGTTCCAGACCAGGCCGGGGGTGTGGCTGAAGGTGTCCCAAATGGACGGTCCCCGGCCGTCTTCGTCGACCGCGCCCTCGATCTGGTAGCTGGCCGTGGCGGAGCCGAAAATGAACGACTCGGGAAAGACGAGGCCGGAGTCGCGGTAGTCGGGCGAGCCCTGGCTGACGGGAGGGTCGGTAAGGGTCATCGGAGGGTGGCCTTTCGGTCGGTCGACGCGACCGGGGCGCCACCGGCGAGCCGGGCCCGGAACGGAGCGGCCGAATCGCTGGTCACGACGGTGTCGTCGTCGGAGATCGTGATGGTGAAGGTGGTGGTCGTGCCGTCAAGCGGGTTGGCAACGTCAACGGTGCGGGACTCCCCCACCCCGTCGGCCCTGCCGGGGTACACGGTGACGAGGGCGTCATCCGTGTAGTCATAGTCTGGCCTGTCCGCGCGCGATCCGGTAACAATCAAGGCTCCCCCGCGCACCCACAGCGGGATGCTGTCGAAGGCGTGGGTCTCGCGGCGCCAGATCGGGCCCTCGACGACCTCGTCGGTCAGGTAGTTGGTCCAGGTGCCGGCGGGCAGGTAATACTGCACGTCGCCGGACTCGCTGAACACCGGAGCCACGAGCAGGTCGCTGCCCAGCAGGTACTGCCGGTCGAGGTAGTCCACCGCCGGGTCGCCCGGGAACTCGAGCTGCATCGGCCGCATGAACGGGGCGCCGGTCTCGTGCGCGGTGAGTCCCACCTGGTAGAGGTAGGGCATCAGCTCGAGCTTGAGCGTGGTGAACCGGCGGGTCACGTCGACCGCGCTCTGGCCCGGCTCCTCCCGGCCGTCGTCGAACAGCCACGGCACCCGGTAACTGGTGGAACCGTGCAGCCGGGAGTGGCTGGAGAGCAGGCCGAATGCCAGCCAGCGCTTGAACACGGCCGGGTCGGGCATGCCCTCAAAGCCGCCGATGTCGTGGCTCCAGAAACCGAAGCCGCTGAACGCGAGCGACAGCCCTCCGCGCAGGGTCTCGGCCATCGACTCGTAGCTGGAGGAGTTGTCTCCGCCCCAGTGCACCGGCTGCATCTGGCCACCGACGGTGGCCGAGCGGGCGAACAACACCGCGTCGCCCTCACCTCGGTGCTCCTGCAGCACCTCGAACACGGCCTTGTTGTAGAGCTGGCTGTACCAGTTGTGCATCACGTCGGGCGAGGAGCCGTCGTGCCAGACCACATCCGTGGGGATGCGTTCGCCGAAGTCGGTCTTGATCGCGTCGACGCCCTGGGCGAAGAGGCCGCGCAGCTTGTCCTGGAACCACCGGGTCGCGGCGGGGTTGGTGAAGTCGACCAGGCCCATACCGGCCTGCCACATGTCCCATTGCCAGACGTCGCCGTTGGCCTTCTTCACCAGGTAGCCGGCCGCGGCGGCTTCGGCGAAGATGCCGGCGCGCTGGGCGATGTACGGGTTGATCCAGGCGCTCACGTGCAGGTTCTTCTCGTGCAACCGGGCGAGCATGCCCTCCGGGTCGGGGAAAACCTTGGGGTCCCACTCGAAATCGGTCCAGTTGAATTCGCGCATCCAGAAGCAGTCGAAGTGGAACACGCTCAGCGGCAGGTCGCGCTCGGCCATGCCGTCGATGAAGCTGTTCACCGTGGCCTCGTCGTACTGGGTGGTGAACGAGGTCGACAACCACAGGCCGTACGACCAGGCCGGAACCTTCGCCGGCCGGCCGGTGAGCCGGGTGTAGCGCTCGAGCACATCCTTCGGGGTCGGGCCGTGGATCACCAGGTACTCCAGCGCCGGGCCGGCCACCGAGAACTGCACCCGCTCGACGGCCTCGGTGCCCACCTCGAAGGAGACGTGCTCCGGGTGGTTCACCAGCACGCCGTAACCCCGGTTGGTGAGGTAGAACGGCACGTTCTTATAGGACTGCTCACTGGAGGTGCCGCCGTCGGCGTTCCAGATGTCGATGGTCTGGCCGTTCTTGATCAGCGGGCCGAACCGCTCGCCGAGGCCGTAAACCAGTTCGCCCACCCCGAGGGAGAGCTGCGCGTGCGTGTACGCCGGCGCCGGGGCCAGGCCCGTGGCGGTGACACCGGCCACCCCGGCCGGTTCGGCGGAGATGGGCGCGCCGGGGGCCAGGCTCATGTGCCCGATCGACTTGTGGCCGCTCTCGGTGAGGGTCTTGCCGTCGGCCTCGAAGCTGAGGTTCCAGGGGCTGCCCTGTTCGATCCGGGCGGTGAGCGGCCCGGCGGTGAGCGTGCCGCCGGCGGCGTCGATGTCGATGATGCCGCCATCCGGTTCTGCGCCGACGAGTTCGAAACCGGGGCCGGTGGCGGCGCCGGTGTGCTGCTCGACCCGCACCTTGATGATGCCGTCCAGCGGCGAGGAGAGGGTCACGGTGAGCAGGGCGCGGTTGAGCACGTCGCCGCGGCGTTCGATCACCTTGGTGGGGGCGGTGATGCGGATGCTGCCGCCGGTCGGTTCGATGTCGTACGCTTCCTGCGCGTAGAGCGCGGTGACGCCGGGGCGGGTGTGCCAGAAACCATCGGTGAATTTCATAACTACTTGACTGCTCCTGCGGTGATGCCCCGGGTGAGGGTGCGTTGGAAGATGAGGAAGAAGATCAGGGTGGGCAGCAGGCCCAGCAGCGCCGAGGCGCTGGTGGTGGTGACGTCCATCAGCCGGTCGCCCTGCAGCACGGCGATGGAGACCGGAACGGTCTGGCTCGCGTTGCTGACCAGGAAGGTGAGTGGAATGAGGAACTCGTTCCAGGTCCAGATGAAGAAGAAGATGATCAGCACGCTCAGGGTGGGCTTGGTGATGGGGTAAACCACCCGGTAGAGGATCGTCCAGCGGCTGGCGCCATCCAGCGACGCCGCTTCAAGGATCTCCTTGGGGAATGTACCGAGCACACTGGCCAGCAGGTAGGTGCCGAAGGCGCTCTGGATGACCACGAAGATGATGATCACGGCCCACTGGTTGTCGTACAGGCCCACGGTCTTGAACATGAAGTAGAGCGGGTAGAGCAGCACTTCCTGCGGCAGCATGTTGGCCAAGAGGATCAGCAGCACGATCCAGGTGCGTCCGCGCACCCGGCCGATGCCGAGGGCGAACGCATTCAGCAGGGAGATGGCCACGGCCAGGATCGCCACGACGCTGGAGATGAAGAAGCTGTTCCAGAGCTTCTCCGGGAAGTTCACGCGCTCCCAGAAGTTGACCATGCCGTCGAAGTACAGGTCGGTGGGCAGGGTGAGCGGGCCGGCGGCGTTGTAGTCGGCCGGGGACTTGAACGAGTTGATCAGGATGAGGAAGAACGGCACCGCGATCAGGAGGCCGATCAGGATGGCGACGAGAAGGATCATCCAGTCGCCGAAGGTCTTGCGGGTGGTGCTGCTGCGGTTCTTCTTCTTCCGGGCCGGGGCAGCGGGGCCGCCGGTCGGAGTCGCGGGGCCAGCCGGCTCCCGGACGGTGATCGTTGTCGACATTAGCGTTCCTCTTCTTTGCGCTCGAGTCGGGTCTGGGCGAGGAGGAAGACGACCGAGACGGCGGCGATGACGATGGTGAGCGCGGTGGCGATGGTGGCGCCGTAGCCCACCTGCTGGGACTGGAAGAACTCGCTGTACGCGTAGTAGGCAGGCACGATGGTGGAGGTGCCGGGGCCGCCGCCGGTCAGGGTGTAGATGGGCCCGAAGACCTTGAGGGCGGCAATGGTGCAGGTGAGGGTGACCACGAAGATCTCGGGGCGGATGATGCTCACCGTGATGGCCATGAACCGCTGGATCCAGTTGGCGCCGTCGAGTTCGGCGGCCTCGTAGAGTTCGGGGTCGACCCGCTGCAGGGCGGCCATGAAGATCACGATCGGGTAGCCGAGCTGCACCCAGATCATGATCACCATGATGCTGGGCAGGGCGGTGTCGGGGCTGCCGAGCCAGTTGTGGGCGAGGTTGCCCAGGCCGATGTTCTCCAGCACCTGGTTGAGCGCGCCGTTCTGCGGGCGCAGGATCCATCCGATCACGATCGCGGCCACGACGCCGGGGAGGATCTGCGGCAGGTAGTAGGTGGCGCGCAGGAAGCTGGCGATCTTGCCGCCGAACTTCTTACCGATCAGGTCGAACAGCATGGCGGCCAGCACCAGGCCGAGCAGGGTGGGTACGACCACCATGGCCACGATCATGGCGATGGAGTTGCCGAACGAGGTCCAGAAGGTGGTGTCGCCGGCGAGCTTGACCCAGTTCTCCAGGCCGACCCATTCCGGGGGCTTGATGCCGCGGTAGTCGGTGAAGGTGAGGTAGATGTTCCAGACCAGGGGCACCACGATGATGAGCGTGAGGAGCGCCAGGCCCGGGATCAGGTAGATCCAGAATGTCTTGGGATTGCTTCCCGGAATGAGGCTCTGCCGCACAGGCTTGTTGCCTGTCTTCAGAGCATCACCGGGCGCATCGGCTACGGATGCTGTCGTCATGCGATGTCCTTCTGGTGAGGCCAGGGGCCGGTGAGGGCCCCTGGCCGTCGAGCAGGGTGGCACCCGGAGCGGATGCCGGGAGGGAGTTAGCCGACGATGTCGTCGACGCCGGACTGGTACTGGCCGCCGAGTTGTTCGTTGACCTCAGCGGGCGACTTGGTGTCGTTGATGAGCTCCTGCAGGCCGGCGTTCAGTTCGTCGTAGAACGTCGCGGTGGGCCAGTCCGGGTAGAACGCGATGCCGTCGCGCTCGGTCAGGGTGTTGAAGTTGCCGATCAGTTCCTGGCTCTTCGGGTCGGTGATGTCTTCCGTGTTCGCAGCGACGGGGATGCCACCGTTGTTGCCGATCAGAGCCTGGATCTCCGGGCGCATCGTGATATCGATGAACTGGGCGGCGAGGTCCTTGTTCTTGGCCTTCTCCGGGATGACCCACATGTTGCCGGCGGAGCCGGGCGACATCTCGGCCTCGGGGAAGAGGAAGGTGCCCCAGTCGAAGCCGGTGGCCTCGGTGGTGAAGCGGTTGTGCCACCAGGAACCCGAGAAGAAGATCGGGTAGGTGCCGTTGATGAACGCGGTGCCGGCATCCTCTGCCTTGAAGCCGCTGGCGTCGGTGGAGATGTAGCCGGCGTCGGTCCAGTCCTTGATGGTCTCGGTCGCGTAGGTCAGCTCGGGGCCAGACCAGTCGACGTCGCCGGAGTAGAGCTGGTAGTCGTCGACGAAGCTGCGGTCGGCCTTCGAGAGTGCGAGCTGGTACCAGAGCTGGCCGAGCGGGTATTCGGCGGCCGATTCGGCCAGAGGGGTGATGCCCTGGTCGGTGAACGCCTTCATCACGGTCTCGAGTTCGGCGACCGTGGTGGGCACCTCGAGGCCGGCAGCCGCGAACATGTCCTTGTTGTAGTACATCTCCACGAACTCGCCGTAGTTGGGAACACCGTAGAACGCGCCGGAGCCCATGATGCCGTCTTCGTCGTAGCGCGCCGTGGTCTGCAGCGACGGTGCGAGGGCGTCATCCCAGCCGTACTCGGCGTAGTCGTCGTCGAGGTCGCTGAGCAGGCCTTGACTGGCGAGCAGGCCGGCGGTGGCGTTGCCCTTGTTGTATTCGAGGATGTCGGGGGCCTCGTTGGAATTGAGCACCTGGCTGGCGGTGGAGCGGATCTGCTCGAAGCTCTTCTCTTCGAATTCGACCGTGGCGCCGGTTTCCTCTTCGAAGACCTTGATGGCTTCGTCCCAGGCGATTCCCATCGCGCTGGTTTCGCTCTCGAAGTGCCAGAGCTTGAGGGTGTTGTCGTCGCCGCCGCCGGAGCCGCCGGCCGAGCAGCCGGAGAGGAGGAGGGCGCTGACGCCCAGCACGGCAATGCCGGCGAGGCTTCTCTTGGTTTTCTTCACGGTTCTACTTCCTTGTAGGGGTGCGCCGGTGGGGCGCAAGGTGATGATCAGGAGCTGTGGTGCGGTGGTGCAGGATGCTGTCGAAACGTTTCGATAGTGCCGACGGCGAAAGGGATCCTTTCCGGGGGCTAGGGACGGGAGGTGAGGGGGGCTGTCGAGCCGAGCTCGACGTACGTCGGGTCGATGTACTCGACGTGTGGCTCGACGTCGCCGGCAAACTGCGCCATCGTGAGCTCGATTGCGCGAGTGCAGGACAGGTCAGCGGGCAGGGGGATCACGTCGAGCGGCGGGTTGAGATGGTCGGTGGAGAAGCTGGAGCAGGCCGAGATGACCGAGAGGTCGTTCGGCACGCTGACGCCGCGCTGGCTGAGCAGGTCGAGCACCATGGATTGCACCGGTTCGTTGCAGTGCAGCACCAGCCCGGTCATGCCGGGCAGGGTGGCGCTGAGCCCGTCGAGCGCGGCGCGCACGCCGGCCGATTCCTCGGGCGCGGGGGTGAAGCCCACGGTGGCACCGAGGCGGGTGGCCTCGGCCAGGAAGGCGTCCCGGAATCGGGGCGGGAAGTTCGAGCCGCGTTCGTAGACCAGGGGTGCCTGGCCGATCAGGCCGATCTCGCGGTGACCGAGGTCGACCAACCGGCGCACGGCCAGCTCGGCGGCACGCTCGAAGTCGAGGTCGACGCAGGTGAGGCCGTCGGTGTCGTCCGGGATGCCGATCACGGTGGCGGGCAGTCCGAGTTCGCGCACCAGGTCGGTGCGGGGATCCGACGTCGACACGTCGAGCAGCACGATGCCGTCGACGAGCGAACTGCGCACCACCCGGCGAAGACCGCTGGTGGCCTCGTCCTGGGTGAGCAGGAGCACGTCGTAGTCGTACTTGCGGGCGGCCGTGACCACCGAGAGCACGAAGGTCATGTGCGCCGGAGCGTGGGTGCCGGCGTGCAACGGAGCGCTGAGCGCGAGGATCTGGGTGCGCGCGCCCTTGAGCATCCTGGCCCCGGCGTTGGCCCGGTAGTCGAGCTCGAGAACCGCGTCGTCGATGCGCTGCTTGGTGGAGGCGGCGATGGACCGCTTGCCGCTCAGGGCGTAGGACACCGTGCTGATGGACACCCCGGCGACGCGTGCCACGTCGTGAATGTTGGCCATCAGGACTCCGTCGTCAATAGGGTGTGTCGGTCTGGTGCGGGTGCGGCCTGAACGAAGCTAAACGTTTCGACTGGCTCGCTAGGGAGCCTAAGTCACCCCACCCCGGTTGCGCAAGCCATTTGTGGTGATTGCCGACAAATACCTGATGGGCGGGGCCCGCGCACTCTCCCCACCCGCTGGTCGAGCCTGTCGAGACCGCGCACGCGTCGACATTCGCGGGCCACGACACAGGCACGTCACCAGGTCTCGACAAGCTCGACCAACGAGGACGGCGCGTCTCGCGGGCACGTCACCGGGGCTCGACACGCTCGACCGGCACGGAGGGCCCGGCTCCGGGTCTAGCGGTGGGCGCGGCGGCCGCGCACGAAGCCGGCCGGGTCGTCGAGCAGGCCGGCGAAGGCCAATTCGGCCGCCCCCACCATCATCAGGTGCGAGCCCAGACTGGCCCGTTCGATCGCGACGGTATGGCCGATACTGCTCATCGAACGCACGATCATCGCCGCGGTCAGCTGTTCCCTGCCGACAGACAAGAGCGAGCCGAGGAAGCCGCCGAGCACCACGATTTCGGGATCGAACATGTTCACGAAGTTGGAGATGGCCTCGGAGAGAAGCTCGATCTGTCGGCGCACCTCGGCCAGCACGGCCGGGTCGCGGGACACACCGAGAGCGATGTCGAGGTCGTCCTGGTCGGCGCGGGGCAGCTTCAGCACAGCGAGGAGCCGGGCCATGCTCACCTCGGTCTCGAGGCAGCCGACCCGGCCGCAGTGGCACCGCACCCCCGCGCTATTGACCAGGGTGTGGCCGAGCTCGCCGGCGTAGCCGCTCGTGCCCCGCAGTGGGCTGCCGTTGATGATCAGGCCGCCGCCGATGCCGCTGGCGCTGCCGTTGAGGTAGACAAGGTCGTTGATTCCCCTGGCCACCCCGAACATGCTCTCGGCGATGGCGCCCAGGCTGGCGTCGTTGCCGGCGAACACCGGGTAGTCGAGCGCCCGGGCCAGATCGCGGGCCAGGTTGGCATCCCGCCAGCCCAGGTGCGGCGCGATCAGCACCCGGCCGTCGGCCGAGTTCACCAGGGCCGGCACGGCGACCCCCACTCCGGCAATGCTGTAGCTCTGGTCGATCTCGCCGCGCATGCCGTCGACGATGGCCTTCACGGCGTTGACCGTCTCCGGCACGGTCGGCACCCGGGTGGTGTCGAACCGGATGCGCCGGATCACCTCGCCGCCCAACCCCACCAGCCCCACCGTGATGGCGTCAACGTCGGGGTAGACCGCGATCGCGGCCAGTCCCGGGTTAGGCACCACCTGGGGACTGGGCCGGCCCACCCGGCCGACCACGCTCTCCGGCTCCACCTCGAAAGCCATGCCCAGGTCGACGAGCTCGGCCACCAGGGCCGCGATCGTCGACCGGTTGAGCCCGGTGCGCTTGGTGAGCTCGGCCCGGGAGCAGCCGCCGGCGTGGTGCAGCATCGTCATGACCATCGACAGGTTGTACCGCCGAAGCTGGTCATTGCTGGTTCCGCCCCGAACACCCAGGGTGGGTGGCGCTTGGCTCACGGGTGGGTCACGGTCCTCTCGGGTGCGGTGCCCGACAGGAACGTCGGGTGGCGTCAGTACTATCGTCCCCCAGCGCGCCGCTTGTTGAAGATATCAAACGCCACGGCCAGCAACAGCACCAGCCCCTTGATCGTCATCTGCCAGGCGGCATCCACCGAAAGGATCGACAGGCCCATGTTGAGCACGCCCATCACCAGGCCACCGACCACGGCGCCCACGACGGTGCCGACACCACCCTGCACCGCGGCGCCACCGATGAAGACCGCGGCGATGGCGTCGAGTTCGTAGTTCTGCCCGGCCGAGGCGACCGCGCCGCCGGCACGGGCGGTCGAGACCACGCCGGCCAGACCCGCGAGCACGCCCATGTTGACGAAGATGTAGAAGTTGACCCACTTGGTCTTGACTCCGCTCATCACGGCAGCGAAGAGGTTGCCGCCCATCGCGTAGACGTGACGGCCGAACACCGTGCGATTGAGCACGAAGTTGTAGATCAGGATGAGCGCGGCGAGCACGATCAGGATGATCGGGGTGCCGCTGTAGTCGCTGAGCAGCCAAGCGAACCAGACGATGGCGATGGCGGCGATGCCGTTCTTGGTCCACATCGATGCCGCCGGTTCCCGCGGCAGGTCGAGCCGGCTCAGGGTGGCGCGGGTGCGCAGCTGGAACACGATCAGGGCCACAGCGGTGAGGATACCCAGCGCCAGGGTGAGCACGTCGCGCCCGCCCAGTTCGCCCAGGTACGACGGCAGCCAGCCGGCGCCGATCGCGGTGAACTCCGCCGGCAGGCCGCTGATGGTGCCGCCGGTGAGCAGCACCAGGGTCAGGCCGCGGAAGATGAGCATGCCGGCCAGGGTGACGATGAACGCCGGGATGCCGACGAACGCCACCCAGTATCCCTGCCAGGCGCCGACGACGGCGCCGACCAGGAGCGACACGATGACCGCGCCCCACCAGGGCAGGCCCCAGTTGTTCATGCTGATCGCGGCGACCGCGCCCACCATGGCGACGACCGAGCCGACCGAGAGGTCGATGTGACCCGCGATGATCACGATCACCATGCCGATCGCGAGGATCAGCACGTACGCGTTCTGTTGGATGAGGTTGTTCACGTTGCCGGGCAGCAGCAGACGGCCGTCGGTGAGGATCTGGAACAGGATGACGATCACGGCCAGGGCGGCGACGATGCCGTACTGGCGGAGGTTGATCGAGAGCTTGGGGATGCGGCGCCTCACGGGGGGTTCGGTGGGCGCCTTGCTCGCTGGCGTGGTGGTGGTCATCGCGCTCAGTCCTTTCCTGCGGTCATGTAGTGCATGAGGGTTTCCTGGGAGGCGTCGGCCTTGGCGACCTCACCGGTGAGTTTTCCTTCCGAGATCGCGTAGATGCGATCGCAGATGCCGATCAGTTCGGGCAGCTCGGAGGAGATCACGATGACCGCCTTGCCCTGGGCTGCGAGTTCGTTGATGATGCCGTAGATCTCGTACTTGGCACCCACGTCGATGCCGCGGGTGGGCTCATCCAGAATCAGCACGTCGGGGCCGGAGAAGATCCACTTGGACAGCACCACCTTCTGCTGGTTGCCGCCGGAGAGCTTGCCGGTGATCGAGCCGACCGACGGCGCCTTGATGTTCATCTTCTGCCGGTACGAGTCAGCCACCTTGTATTCCCGGTGCCGATCGATGACGCCGTACTTGGCGAGCTTGGCCAGCGCAGCTGCCGACACATTCACGGTGATGTCGCCGATCAGATTGAGGCCGTAGCGCTTGCGGTCTTCGGTGGCGTAGGCGAAGCCGTGCTCGATCGCCTCCCCCACCGTGCGCATCTGGATTTCCGTGCCGTCCTTGAAGACGGTTCCGGAGATGTTGGTGCCGTAGGAGTGGCCGAACAGGCTCATCGCCAGTTCGGTGCGGCCGGCGCCCATCAGGCCGGCGAAACCGACGATCTCGCCGGCGTTGACGGTGAAGGATGCGCCGTCGACGACCTTGCGGGCCACGTCGACGGGGTGGTGCACCGTCCAGTTCTCCACCCGCAGCACCTCGGCGCCGATGGCCGGGTCGCGCGGCGGAAAGAGGTTGTTCAGGTCCCGGCCGACCATGGCGCGGATGATGTGAGCCTCCGTCGCATCCGGACCATTCATGTCGATGGTCTCGATGGTCCTGCCGTCGCGGATCACCGTGACGGTGTCGGCGATGCGTTTGATCTCCTTGAGCTTGTGGGAAATGATGATGCAGGTGATGCCCTGCGTGCGCAGGTGGTCGATCAGGCCCAGCAGGTGAGTGGAGTCTTCGTCGTTGAGCGCCGCGGTGGGCTCGTCGAGGATGAGCAGCTTGACCCGCTTGGAGAGCGCCTTGGCGATCTCCACGAGCTGCTGTTTACCCACGCCGAGCTCGAGGATCTTGGTGGCCGGGTTCTCGTCCAGGCCCACCCGGGCCAGCAGGAGGGCGGCCTCGCGGTTGGTCTTGTTCCAGTCGATCACGCCGCGGGTGGCGTTCTCGTTGCCGAGGAAGATGTTCTCGGCGATCGACAGGTACGGGCTCAACGCCAGTTCCTGGTGGATGATGACGATGCCGTCGTGCTCGCTGTCGTTGATGGTCTTGTAGGCCACCTCGTGGTCCTCGAACTCGATGCTGCCGTCGAAGCTGCCGACCGGGTACACCCCGCTGAGCACCTTCATCAGCGTGGATTTACCGGCGCCGTTCTCCCCGCAGATGCCGTGCACCTGCCCCCTCGTGACCTCGAGGGATACACCGTCGAGGGCCTTCACCCCGTTGAAGTCCTTCACGATGTTGTTCATCCTGAGGATGATCGAATGCTCCACTGCGCTCTCCTGTTTGCTGATGGGCCGGGCACCCGGTTGCCCGGGTGCCCGTCGAGGAGGCCGGCCCGCTCACCAGAGCAGGCCGGCCAGGGTCGGCTGGTTAGAGGCCGACATCCGATGCCTTGATGAAGCCGGAGTCGATGAGCTTGGACTGCACATCGTCCTTGACAACGACCTCGGGATCGAGCAGGAACGACGGCACGACCTTCTCGCCGTTGTCGTAGGTCTCGGTGTCGTTGACGGTGACGTCGTCGCCGGCCTGGATCTCCTGGATCATGGTGAAGACCTGCTCGCCGAGCGTGCGGGTGTCCTTCCAGACCGTCATGGACTGCTCACCGTCGAGGATCGCCTTGACGTTGGCCTTGTCGGCGTCCTGTCCGGTGATGATCGGGTAGTCGGCACCCGGTGCGTAGCCGGCGGACTTCAGCGAGGCCTCGATGCCGATGGCCAGGCTGTCGTTCGGGGAGAGCACCACGTCGACCTTGTCGCCGCCGGTGTAGAACGACGACAGGCGGTTGTCCATTTCGGACTGCGCCTTGTCGCTGGCCCAGCCCTGGATGCCGATCGAGGCCCAGTCGTCGTTGGAGGCGGGCGACTGGCCGCTCGGAACGACGAGGACGCCGCTCTCGACGTAGGGCAGCAGCACGTCCCAGGCGCCGGAGAAGAAGAACTTGGCGTTGTTGTCGTCGGGGCTGCCGGCGAACGGTTCGATCGAGATCGGCCCGGTGGCGTTGGCCAGGTCGAGCTCGGACTCGATGAATTGGCCCTGCAGCTGGCCCACCTTGTAGTTGTCGAAGGTCGCGTAGTAGTCGACATCCGGGGTGCCGTTGATCAGGCGGTCATACGCGATGATCGTGGCGTCCTGCTTCTTGGCCTCGGCGAGCACCGGGGCGAGCACCTGACCGTCGACGGCGGCCACGACGAGGATCTTGGATCCGCCGGCGACCTGGTTCTGGATCTGGCTGATCTGCTGGTCGGTCTTGTTGTCGGCGTACTGCAGGTCGACGGTGCAGTCGGCGTCTTCGAGCAGCGCCTTGAGCTGCTCACCGTCGTTGATCCAGCGTTCAAGCGAACGGGTCGGCATCGAGATGCCGACGTTGCAGTCGCCGCCGGCGGCTGCCTCGCCGCCTCCGGTCGATCCGCTGTCGCTGGCACAGGACGCGAGCGACAGGGCGAAGATGCCTGTGGCCGCGAGGGCGAGAATTTTCTTGGTCTTGGACATTGTTGGAGCTTTCCTCTCTGAGAGCTGCCAGTCACCACAGCCACCGGTGGACCGGTGGCTGCCAGAGGAGGAAATCGTGTCGCCCGCTCCCCCCACATTGGGTGAGCGAGTGTCAGGGTTACCTCCTTGTAACGGGACATCGCTGTGATTGACCCACCGCCAAAAGCGGCCTTTGTTGACGGACAGAACTTATCCCAGCATCTCGGCGTTTGACAAGGGGCAAATCTGAAATTCCCACCAAACGGGGGTTGCCCCGACTGGATTCGTGCCCGTGAGGCCAATTTGTGGGAGAAATCGTCGAAAGCATTCGACGAGTAGCACCGGCCCCCAAGCGGCACCGGACCGGGCAGGTGAATTTGTTGTGGCCGGGGTATTTCCAACGATGCATTTTTCGAACTGTACGAACCCGTCGCAGGTGTGTAATATGTTGGTAATTCCAACAAATCGCCAATGAAGCTGAATCGGAGCACCGTCATGTCCCTCACCCCCACCCCCGCCGACAAGTTCTCGTTCGGCCTGTGGACAATCGGCTATAACGGGGCTGACCCCTTCGGCGGGCCGACCCGCCCGCACCTGGACACCGTCGAGGCCGTCACCCGCCTCGCCGAACTCGGCGCATACGGCCTGACCTTCCACGACGACGACCTCTTCGCCTTCGGTTCCACGGATGCTGCCCGCCAGAAGGAGATCGACCGCCTCAAGCAGGTGCTCGCCGACACCGGCGTGATCGTGCCGATGGTCACCACCAACCTGTTCAGCGCCCCGGTCTTCAAAGACGGCGGCTTCACCTCCAACGACCGCGCCGTGCGCCGGTTCGCCCTGCGCAAGGTGCTGCGCAACCTCGACCTCGCCGCCGAGCTCGGCGCCAAGACGTTTGTGATGTGGGGTGGCCGCGAGGGCGCGGAATACGACGCCGCCAAGGACATCCGTTCGGCACTCGACCGCTACCGCGAGGCTGTCAACCTGCTCGGCGACTACGTCACCGACAAGGGCTACGACATCCGCTTCGCCATCGAGCCCAAGCCCAACGAACCCCGCGGCGACATCCTGCTGCCCACCGTCGGCCACGCCATGGCATTCATCACCACCCTCGAGCGCCCCGAACTGGTGGGCGTCAACCCCGAGGTCGGCCACGAGCAGATGGCCGGGCTGAACTTCACGGCCGGCATCGCCCAGGCGCTCTACCAGGGCAAGCTCTTCCACATCGACCTCAACGGCCAGCGCGGCATCAAGTACGACCAGGACCTGGTCTTCGGCCACGGCGACCTGCAGAACGCGTTCTCGCTCGTCGACCTGCTCGAAAACGGCGGACCGAACGGCGGCCCCTCCTACGACGGCCCGCGTCACTTCGACTACAAGCCGAGCCGCACCGAGGACATCACCGGCGTCTGGGAGTCCGCCGCGGCGAACATGCGCACCTACCTGCTGCTCAAGGAGCGCGCCGCGGCCTTCCGTGCCGACCCCGAGGTGCAGGAGCAGCTCGCGGCCAGCCGCGTGCCCGAACTGAGCGTGCCGACCCTGGCCGAGGGTGAGAGCTACGACGACTTCCTGGCCGACACGAGCGCGTACGAGGACTTCGCCCCGGAGGAGTACTTCGGCGGCAAGGGCTTCGGCTTCGTGAAGCTGCAGCAGCTGGCCCTCGAGCACCTGCTCGGCGCCCGCTAGCCCCTTCGCTTCACCCGCACCGTCTGCGGCGCACGACCAGCCCCGGCCAGGTCCTTCTGGCCGGGGTTTTGCGTGCTCGCGCCCGTGCCGCCGCGATTCGCGGGCAGCGCGCCGTTTCGCGCGTGGCGCGCCGGTTCGCGCGTGGCGCGCCACGGGCGCAGCGGCGCGTGACCCGCGCTTCTGCTGCGCCGCCGGATTGAGCGCGAGTTCAGCCCGGGTCAGGGGGTGTCGACGCCGATCTCGGGCGACGGTGCGATCCGGTCGAGTGCGGTCCAAACCTCGTCGGGGACATCGATCGTGGCGTGGGCGACGGCCTCGTCGAAGCGCGCGCGGGTGCGCACCCCCACGACTGTCGTGTCGACGAGCGGATGCCGCAGGCTGAATTGCAGGGCGAGGGCGGCGAGCGGGATCCCCGCTTCACCCGCGATGCGGGCGGCGGCGTCGACCGCGACCTGGGTCTCCGGTCGGATCGGGCCGTAGGCGTAGGTGCCGGCGAACCGGGGGTCGCCGGTGAGGATGCCCGCCCCGAACGGTGCGGCGTTCTCGATGATCATGGAGCGGTCGCGGGCAGCCTGGAACAGCCCGGTGGCCGATCGGTCCACCAGGGTGAACCGGTTGTGGTTGATAACGGCGTCGAAGATGTCGGTCTCGACGAATCGTTGCAGCATGGACACGGGTCCCCCGGAGATACCGATATACCGGGCCACGCCGCGATCGCGCATGGCCACCAGGGCGTCGACGGCGCCGCCTTTCTGCATCACGGCGTCGAAACCGACGTTTTCCGGGTCGTGCAGGAAGAGCACATCGATGGAGTCCAGGCCGAGTCGGTCGAGTGACTGACGCAGGGAAAGTTCCATCTGGGCGGCGGAGAAGTCGTTGCGCTCGACGTTCCGGTCGAGTTTGGTCTGTACGAGCAGACCGGTTCGCACCGTACCGGCCAGCGCGCGACCGATGACCTCCTCCGAATGCGAGTCACCGTAGATATTCGAGGTGTCGATGACGTTGGTGCCGAGCCGGCCGGCCGCGAAATCCGCGGCCAGGGTGTCGGTGGCGGCGTTCTCCGCCGCGGTCCTCGGTGACCAGCCGGAGGTGCCGAGCGTGAGTGGTGACATCGGGAGTGCCGGCGCGCCTGCGGGCCGGGGTTCGAGGGAGACCATGGTGTGAGGTTATTACGTCCTGCCCGGGTACGGCCAGCATCGGCTGCCACGGCGGCCCGGGTTAGTGCGGCCGACGGCGCCCGTATCCGCGCACTCGGCGCGCGCGGCGACGTCAGATGGCGGTGAGCCCGGGGTGGACGACGCGGTTGGGTTGCAGTTCGCTCTGGTCGAGGGTTGACGTCACCGCGGTCAGCAGCACCACCACTCGTTTGGATTCCCGGGTGGACAGCCCGGAGACGAGCAGGCTGAGGTCGGACTGGTGGTCGTGCAGGTTGTGGCTGACGGCCGTCGTGGCTTCCTCGGTGAGGTGCAGGAGCTTGCCGCGGCCGTCCTTGGGGTTGGCGGTACGGGTGAGGTAGCCCCGCACGATCAGGTGGGAGAGGATGACCGAGGTCGCACCGCTGGTCACGCCCAGGCTGCGGGACACGTCGATCGCGCGAGCGTCGAGGCCGAGGGTCGTCAGGCGGGCGATCACCTGCATCGCGCCGAGTTCATTGCCGCCGAGCCCGAGGCGGTCACGCAGTCGGGATTGGTAGAGAGCCTCGGCGTTCTGCAACAGGTAGAACGCGTCGACGACACCGTTCGGCGCGGCTGCCGGAAGGTTGCCGGCAAGTGGAGGAACGCTCGCGCTCATGGGGACCTTTCGAGTGGGTCCGCGAGCATCCGAATTGAACGGTGAACATCCGCAGGGTATTCATAGAAGCACACTGTGCTGCAATCCCCTATATACGGGGCGATACTGGCCCGGCCACCTGGCCCCGGAGTCGGGCCGCCCGCGAGCGCGGGCGGTCCGACTCGCGGCTGCTAGTTCGTGGCCCGGCGGCGACGGATGCCCACCACGGTGATCAGCGCGACGCCGATCAGGATGATCAGGCCGCCGACGAGGATCACCGGGGTGGCGTTGCTGCCGGTCTCCGCCAGTGCCTTCGCGGTGGAGCCAGTGCCGGCACCGGTGCCGCCGCCACCGGTCGAGCCGGCGGCGGGGGTGGGTGTCGCCGTGGCGGTCGAGGTGGCCGTGGGGGTCGGTGTGGGCGTGGCCGTGTTACTCGGCGTCGGCGTTGCCGTGTTGCTCGGCGTCGGGGTGGGCGTCGGTGTCGGCGTGGTGGTCGGCGTCGGCGTCGGCGTCGGTGTCGCCGTATTGGTCGGCGTGGGCGTCGGCGTGGCCGTGTTCGTCGGGGTCGGGGTGGGTGTCGGGGTCACGACGACGGCCCGAGCAGTGTCGACCGTGTACTCGGCTGTCGCGTTCGGTGCCGTGCCGTTGCCCGCGGAGACGGTGAAGGTCGACGAACCGGGCGTGGTCGGCGTGCCGGAGATGGTTCCGGTGTCCTCATTCAGGCTGAGCCCGGCGGGCAGCTCACCCGAGCTGATCAGGAAGGTCGGCGTGGGGGTGCCCGTCGCGGTGACGGTGTGCGAATAGGGCGTGCCGGCCGTGGCATCGGCGGGCGCATCCGACGTGATCGTGGGAGCGACAGTGCCGGACGGGGTGCCGGGGGCGGCGCAACCGGTGGGGGCGGTGATCGTGTTGGTGTCCAGGGTCACCGCGGCGGTGCGGGCGAGCAGCCGGCCGACGATGGTGGCGCTCGTGGTCGCGGTGATCGACGTCTGCGCCAGCACAGTGCCCTGGAAGGCTGCGCCGGTACCGATGGTGGCGGAACTGCCGACCTGCCAGAACACGTTGCACGCGCTCGCACCGCCGGTGATGATGATCCGGGTAGCAGAGCCGACGGTGAGGGTGGAGGCGGCTTGGAACACCCAGACCGAGTTGGCGCTGCCGGCGAGGGTGAGCTCGCCGTTGTTCGAGAGCGCAAGCGCCCCGCCGGTGTACACGCCGGGGGTCAGGGAGAGGCCGGAGAGTTCGCTGATGCCGGTCGTGGTGGGCGAGAGCGATGCGGCCACGTTGTAGGCGGTGGTGGTGTCGCGCTGCGCCTGCCGCGCGGCAGCATCCGTGGCGTGCACGCTGCCATTGACCAGTCCGTTGGGGGCGCCGGTGAATCCGGTGATCGCCGTTCCGGGTGAGATGCCCAGATCGCCGTTGACCACGGTGGGTCCGGTGTTGGTGACGGCGCTGGCACCGAGAACGCCATACGTCGCGGCGGTGCCGAGGTTGATCGGACCGGTCGGGATGACCGCGGCAGAGGCGGAGGACACCGCGCCGATCGTGAGAGCCGCGGCGAGGCCGACGCTGGCCACCACCGTGAACAATGGACGGGGACGGGAAGTGCTGGCCATGGTGGCGCCTGACTGCGAGCGAGAGGCACTGGTTCGAGCGTCGACTACGCCCGCGTATCCCCCGGTACGTCACCGTACCCCAGAAGGGGGGTCAAAAGCACGAACTAGTTCACAGATTAAACGACAACCGGGCGGTTTGCCAGCTTCCCGGTAGTCGACCGGTACCGAGCTTGTGCCGCCAGTTCGTCGGCTGGCACCTCATCCGGCGCAGCTCACAACGAATTGGCGTTCCCGCCAGCTGCTGTGGACACCGATTCGGAATAGGCTTTCCCTCTAGGCCGACGAGCCTTGAGAGGACCCCGCATGCCAGCTCTTCCGCACGCCGCTCCGGCCACTCTGCATGATGTGGCTCGGGAGGCCGGCGTTTCCCTCGCGACAGCATCCCGCTCGCTGAACGGCAGCGCCCGCAAGGTCAACGACGACTACCGGCAGCGGGTGCTGGCCGCGGCCGCCCGGCTCAATTACAGCCCGAACTTCTCCGCCCAGGCGATCGCGAAGGGATCCACTTCCACGGTCGCCCTGGTCGTGAGCGACATCGCCGACCCGTACTTCTCCTCGATCGCGGCCGGGGTCATCCGGGCCGCGGAGGCGGAGGGCCTCATCGTGACGATGGCTGTCACCGAGCGGAACCCCGAGCGGGAGCTCGAGCTGGTGCGGGCTCTGCGCGGCCAGCGACCCCGGGTGATGATCCTCACGGGTAGCCGCTCCGTCGACTCCGAGCACCAGGCAGCCCTGATCACCGAACTCACCGCCTTCACCGCCACCGGCGGCCGGGTCGTTCTGATCAGCCAGGAAGGCCTGCCGTTCAACACGGTGGTGGTCGACAACTATCTCGGCGCGCGTGCGCTGGCCAACGCTCTCGTCGCTCAGGGCTACCGCACCTTCGCCGCCCTCACCGGCGCCGAGACCCTGGTGACCTCCCGCGACCGGTTGGCGGGCTTCGCCGACGGGCTGGCCGAGCACGGCATCGCCATCCACCCCGACCGCGTCGTGCGGGGCGAGTTCACGCGCGATGGCGGCTTCGCCGCGGCCACCGAATTGCTGGCCACGGGGCTGGAGCAGGTGGACCTGGTCTTCGCGGTCAACGACGTGATGGCGATCGGAGCGATGTCGGCGTTGCGCGAGGCCGGAATCGATGTGCCGGGCGACATCGCGGTGGCCGGATTCGACGACATCGACACCGCCCGCGACGTGACCCCCGCACTGACCACTGTCAACATCCCGCTCACCGACGTGGGCCGTCAGGCCGTCGCGCTGGCACTCTCCGACACCGCCCGAACCGGCGACGAGGCCGTGCGGGTGGCCACCCGGGTCATCCTGCGCGCGAGCAGCCCCGCCCGCTAGCCCGGCGGGCACCTCAGAGCCGGGCCGACCGTGCGGCACGGCATCCGTTTCTGGTGGCACTGACCTCGCGAACCGAATATGTTTAGACCCAGAACATTTTAGATGTGTACCACCCTGGACAGAGACGGCGAGGATGCCGCCCTCACCGTGGGTGGTGGCATGACTCCTGCTCTTTTTCTGCTCGCCCCTGAACGGCCCCGGAATTCCGGGGCCGGCCGAAGGCCCGGGCGAAAATTGCAGGAGTTGCGCTCACCCACCGCTGCTTTTTGAGTTTGGAGTGCGTCATGACGCTGGTTGCCGGAGTCGACTCGTCGACACAGAGTTGCAAGATCGTGGTGCGGGATGCCGACACCGGGGCGCTCGTGCGCACCGGACGGGCCACCCACCCCGTCGGCACCGAGGTCGACCCCGCCGCCTGGTGGGATGCACTGCTGGTCGCCATCCAGGACGCCGGCGGCCTCGACGACGTCGCCGCGGTCTCGGTGGCCGCGCAGCAGCACGGCATGGTCGTCCTCGATGAGAACGGCGAGGTCATCCGCCCCGCCCTGCTCTGGAACGACACCCGCAGCGCGCAGGCGGCCCTCGACCTCATCACCGAGGTCGGCGCCGCCGAGTACGCCCGTCGCACCGGTGTGGTGCCGGTGGCGTCGTTCACTGTCACCAAGCTGCGCTGGCTGCGGGATGCCGAGCCCGTCAACGCGGCCAAGGTCGCCGCCGTGGCCCTGCCGCACGACTGGCTGAGCTGGCGCCTGCGCGGCTACGGCCCGGCCGGCGAGAGCGAGTTGGGCCCCGTGCTCACCGAGCTCACCACCGACCGGTCGGATGCCAGCGGCACCGGCTACTACTCGGCCGCCCTGGGCGAGTACGACCGTGAGCTGCTCGTGCTCGGCCTCGGCCACGACGCGGTGCTTCCCCGGGTGCTCGGCCCCGGCGATACCGCCGGTCACACCGTGGCCCTGCCCGGGGTGCCGGCCGGACTCGTCGTGGGTGTCGGCGCGGGCGACAACGCCGGCGCCGCGCTCGGCCTCGGTGCCGCCGCCGGCGACGTGATCGTGTCGATCGGTACCAGCGGCACGGTGTTCGCAGTGACCGCGCAGCCCAGCGAGGATGCCTCCGGCACTGTTGCCGGGTTCGCCGATGCCAGCGGGCTGCACCTGCCGCTGATCGCCACCCTCAACGCCGCCCGCATCCTGGACTCGATCGCGGGGCTGCTGGCCGTGGACCACACCGAGCTCGGCCGGCTGGCGCTCGAGGCCGAGCCCGGCTCAGGCGGCCTGGTGCTGCAGCCCTACTTCGAGGGCGAACGCACGCCCAACCTGCCCAACGCCACGGCTTCCCTCTTCGGCCTCACCTTGGGCTCGACCACCCGGCCGAACCTGGCCCGGGCCGCGATCGAGGGCCTGCTCTGCGGGCTCGCCGATGGCCTGGATGCCGTGCGCGGCCAGGGTGTCGTGGCCGAGCGCATCCTGCTGATCGGCGGTGCCGCGCAGAACCCGGCCGTGCAGCTGATCGCGGCGCAGGTCTTCGAAGCTCCGGTGGCCGTGCCCGTTCCGGGCGAGTACGTGGCCGACGGCGGGGCCGCGCAGGCGGCCTGGTCACTCACCGGCGCCCGCCCGGCCTGGTCGGTGGCCATCGCCACGCACCCCACGCCCGACTTCCACCCGGTGATCCGCGCCCAGTACGCCGCGCACCGCGCCTGACCCGACCCGCACCCCGCTCCCGGCCCACCGCGAGCTCGCGAGAGCGGAGTACGGGTCGCTTCCCGCGCCCCGAAGCAGCCCCACAACCGCATTCGCGGATGCCACATCTCGCGAGAGCGGAGTAGCGGCTGCGTCCCGCGCCCCGAAGCAACCACACAACCGCTCTCGCGGGAGGGGGCTGGCTGGCGGGGCGGGCGGGGGCGGGAGCTAGCTGGTCGGGATCCACACCCGCATGCCGCCCGGCGCCCGGTTGCCCCAGCGGTAGTACGGCACCGCGGTGACGACCACCGGCTCACCGCCGGTCGGCGCCCCCGCGCCGGATCGCACCGCCGGGTCCACCGTCAGGGCCGCACCCGCCGCAGCCGACCCGGCCAGTGCCGGGTAGAGCTCCCCCGAGCTCGCTGCGCGCCTGGCCCCGGTGATCCGCACCAGCGGCACCCCCAGCCCCTCGTCGACCGCGCCCAGTTCGGCTGCGACCGACGCATCGAGAACGAAGTCCTCGAGTACCAGCGACTCCGGCAGGTCGGCCTGTTCGAGCGCGTAGACCAGCGGCCCACGGGTCACCACCACGCAGCCGCGCACCGCATCCACCTGCGGGTGCGCCTGCCGCACGCGCACCGGCATCTCGAGCACCAGCTCGATCGAGCGGATGCCCGTGCCCGGCACCCGCAGGTAGCCGTCCCGCACCGGCGCTGCCACCGCCGCCCCGTTCACGGTGAGCCGGAACGACTCTGTCCAGCCGGGCACCCGCAGTGCCACCTCGCCGCCGGTGAAGGGCGCATCGAATTCGATGGCCACCCGACCGTCGACGGGGTAGGCGGTGCTGATGCGGGCAATCGTCGCCGCGCCACCGACGCCGCCGAGGTCGATCGTGCCGGTCTCGTAGAGGTGCAGGTGCAGGGAACCGTCGGCGGTCGACGCCGCGTAGTGCTGCAGCGACGACACCAGCCGGGCCAGGTTGGGCGGGCAGCAGGCGCAGTCGTACCAGCCCACCCGGCGGGCCGGAGCCTGCTCGTGCGCCCCGTCCCGAACCGTGCGCACCTGCAGCGGGTTGGAGTAGAAGAACGCGGTGCCGTCGCTTGTGGTCGATCCGGCGACGGCGTTGTAGAGCGCGCGTTCGATCTCGTCGGCGAACCGGCCATCGCCGGTGATCAGCAGCATCCGCCAGTTGAACTGCACGCTGGAGATCGCGGCGCAGGTCTCGGAGTAGGCGCGGTCCGGCGGCAGTTCGAACGGGTCGCCGAAGGCCTCATCCCGGTGCCGGGAGCCGAGGCCGCCGGTGATGTACATCTTGCTTCCGTGCACATCGGCCCAGATGCGCTCGAGGGCGCCGAGCAGTTCGGGGTCGCCGTTCTCCGCATAGGCGTCGGCCACACCGGCGGCCAGGTAGAGCTGCCGCACCGAGTGCCCGGTGGCGCCCGGCACGCTCCGCACCGGTTCGTGGTCCTGGAAGTAGCCGTAGCCGAACCGGTCCTCCCCTACGCTGCGGTGCCCGCGCAGGTCGATGAACCGCTGGGCCAGGTCGAGCCAGCGCCGCTCGCCGGTCACCCGGTACACCTCAACCAGGGCGGTTTCGATTTCCGGATGCCCGCAGACAGCGTCCACGCCGTCCACGCCGAAACGCTGCTCGACCAGGGCGGCGAACCGCAGCCCCACCTCGAGCAGGTCGGTGCGGGCCCGGGTGCGGGCCCATGCCACCCCGGCCTGCAGCAGGTGGCCGAGGCAGTACAGCTCGTGGCCCCACCGCAGGTCGGCGAACTGCTCGTCGGGTTTGGCCACCTGGAAGAAGGAGTCCAGGTAGCCGTCGTCCTGCTGGGCGGCCTGCAGCAAGACCACCGTCTCGTCGACGAAGCCGGCGAAGGCATCCGCCCCGCCGCCTTGTCGCCCGGCCTCCCAGCCGAGAGCCTCGAGCACCTTGTAGACGTCGGAATCGGCGAAGACGAAGCCGCGGAAGGTTCCGGTCTCGAGGCCGGCAGCGATACGCAGGTTGGCGAGCGCCCCGGATGCCTCGAGCTGCTGAACGCAGTGCGCCAGGGTCGCGTCCCGGTTCACCCGCTGCCAGCTGGCGAGTTGGCCGGAACCGGTGAACGTGACAGCGTCCAGGGGAAGCGGGCGAAGCGCACTGCGCGCCCCGGCTCGCGGGCTGACGGGTCCGTTGATGGGCATCGGTACTCCTGTGACTAGGTGGGAAAAATCGGGTGACGGGGCGTCTACTCCCAGCTCACCTGCGGCCAGCCGTTCTCCCAGTGAAGCGGGATGAGGCCGAGTTGGAACGCGCCGTCCAGGCCGGCGTCGTAGTAGTGGAAGGCGAGCGTGCCGCCGGAGACGGACTGGCCACCCGGGCCGACCCGGTCGCCGGCGCTCTCCAGTAACGGCGTGCCGCCGTCGTCGAGCAGGGCGGCGCCGTTCGCGTCGAGGTAGGGCCCGGTCACGGAGTCGGACCGTCCGACGGCGATGTTGTAGGTGCTGTCGGTGCCCCGGCAGCAGAAGTCCCGGGAGAAGAACAGGTAGAAGTAGTCGTCGTGGGCGAGCAGGTAGGGCGCCTCGAGGGCGTTCGTGGCCAGGTCCCGGTCGGCGATCAGTGTCGGTTCGGCGGCGTCGGAGCGCAGCCCGCTCGGCCACTCCAGTTGCACCAGCTGTAACCCGGAGGAGAACGAGCCGAAGCTCAGCCACGGCGTGCCGTCGGCATCCTCGACCACACCGGGGTCGATCGCGTTGTAGTCGGTGCCCGCCGAGCCGATCACCTGGCCGCGGTCGACCCACTCATAGTCGGCCGCATCCGGGTCGAGGGTGCTGTTGGTCGCCAGGGCGATCACCGAGGTGTTCGTGCCGAACAGCGACGCCGAGTAGTAGAGATACCAGGTGCCGTCGTGCTGGTACAGCTCTGGCGCCCAGAGGTTGTCCACACCCGGCACGGCGGCCACCAGCCAGTCCGGCTTCTGCTGCCAGACCTCGCCGACGTACTCCCAGTCCAGCCCGTCGGTCGACCGGCGGATCTGGATGTTGCCGTCCGCGATCTGCCCGTTGCCGGTGGAGTACACGAACGACGCCGCCTCGTTCGACCCAGCCACGTAGGCCGGGTCGTGGGTGGCGATGTCGCCGGTGAGCTCGCGGGCCCCCTGCTCGGCCGAGCAACCAGTCAGCCCGAACAGGAGCACCGCGGCCAGGGTCAGAACGAACAGGCCCGCGAGCGTGCCCGCTTGACCCGGTCGTCCTAGCCGAGCGCGAGCGCCGACCATGACACGGGCGGAAGCGTGACCGTGAGCGTGCCGTCGGCAAGCGATGCGCCGGCGAGGTCCTTCAGGCCCACCCGGTTCTGGTCGGCCAGCGTGTTCTTCGCGTACGGGTCGGCGTCGTGCAGCGTCACGGCTTCGGTGATGGCGGATGCGCCCAGCCCGGACACGTCGATCGACACCTCGATCGACTCGGTCTGGCTGCGGTTCACCAGGAACACCGCGCTCGTGCCGGTTTCGGCATCCACGGTCGCCACCGAGTCCACTAGCGGCGCGGCGCCATACAGCGCCGTCTCGTAGGTGCCCACGTCGATGCGCGGCGTCAGCACCTCGCCGCGAGCGAGCCGGGAGGTGACCGAGAACGGGAAGAACGTGGTCTGGCGCCAGGAGTCTCCGCCGGGTTCGGTCATGATCGGGGCGATCACGTTCACCAGCTGGGCCAGCGACGCCGAGCCCACCCGGTCGTGGTTCTGCAGCAGGGTGATCAGCAGGTTGCCGAGCACGACGGCGTCGGCCACCGAGTAGACATCCTCGAGCTGGCGCGGTGCGAAGCGCCACTCGTCGTTCACTTCCTCGGAGTCGCGGTGCTCGTCGAGGTACCAGATGTTCCACTCGTCGAAGGAGAGCTGGATGGTCTTCTTGCTGCGCAGCTTGTGCTTCACGTGGTCGGCCGTGGCCACCACGGTCTCGATGAAGTACTTCATCTCCAGCGACGAGGCCAGGTAGGAGTCCAGGTCACCGTTCCGCTCCTGGTAGTAGGCGTGGCAGGAGATGTAGTCGACGGAGTCGTAGCTGTGCTCGAGCACGACGCGCTCCCACTCACCGAAGGTGGGCATGGCCGATCCCGACGAGCCGCAGACCACGAGCTCGAGCGACGGGTCGGCGGTCTTCATCGCCGAAGCGGTGCGAGCGGCGATCTTGCCGTAGTCGTCGCTGGACATGTGGCCGACCTGCCACGGGCCGTCCATCTCGTTGCCGAGGCACCACATGCGGATGTCGTACGGTTCGGCCTTGCCGTTCCGCACCCGCTCGTCGGCCAGGGCGGTGCCGGCCTCGCCGTTGGCATACTCGAGCAGGTCGAGGGCGGATTCGATGCCGCGGGTGCCGAGGTTGACGGCCATCATCAGTTCCGAGCCGGTCAGTTCGCACCAGCGGCCGAACTCCTCAAGGCCCACCTGGTTGCTCTCCAGCGAGTGCCAGGCCAGGTCGCGTCGCACCGGGCGCCGGTCGCGCGGGCCCACACCGTCTTCCCACTTGTAGCCGGAGACGAAGTTGCCGCCGGGGTAGCGGATGGTGGTGGAACCCAGTTCCTTCACCAGCTCGACCACGTCGAGGCGGAAACCGTCCTCATTGGCGGTGGGGTGGTCGGGTTCGTAGATCCCGTCGTAGACGCAGCGGCCGAGGTGCTCCACGAAGGAGCCGAAGATGCGCCGGTTGATGGTGGCGACCACATTGGTGCGGTCGATGCTGATTCGTGCGGTGGCCATGGTGGTCCTGTCCTATCTGTAACGCGTGAGAATTTGTGCGGGTGACGAGTGGATCGGGTGGGAGGGAAGAGGGTGGCGGCTCAGGCCGTCGATGTGCGCGCCGATGGCGCCAGTGCCAACGCGCCGTCTTCATTGCGCACGGCGCCATGCGCGGGGTGCGTGGCGTCGAGGGCGGCAAGGCGGTGGTCGATGAGCCAGCCGGCCAGGAACAGCGGGGCGGACGCCCCGATCAGCGGGATCAGCACGCCGAACTGGAACAGGGCGAGGGTGAGTGCGCCGAGGCCCAGGATCAGCGACAGGCTCAGCACTGGCGACACGAACGGCAGCACGAAGGCGTACCGCCAGATCGCCCGGGCGGAATCCCGGTAGCGGGTGCAGATCGTGATCGCCGAGAACGCCGCGAGCAGGGTGCCGATCGAGGCGACCACGAGCAGGACGAGCAGGACGGCGCTCACCGGGCTGCCGGCAACGGCTGTGGTCTGGAATGCGACCAGGTCGAGGAAGATCAGCACGGCGGCGGCCTGGAACGGGATCGCCACCACGGCTAGGTGCCAGAACTGGGCGCGGTAGGCGGTGGAGAAGTCCCGCACCAGCCGGTCGCTGGGTTGGCCTGCCCGCAGCCGGCCGAGCAGGATCGCCGCGGCCGTCGCCGCCGGGAACACCCCGAAGACGACCAGTCCCGCGATGGTGCCGGCGATGAAGAGCAGGTTGATCACCACCAGGGCGATCGCGAACCGCAGCCAGTGCATCACCTTGCCGGCCCAGCCGATGGCGTAGTCATCCATCTCAGGCTCCTCTCGTGCCGAACCAGGCCACCCCGTCGGCGGCGAGGCCGCTGAAGGAGAGGGCGGGGCGGGCGTTGGCCCAGTCCCAGCTGGTGAAGACCACGGCGTCGAGCTCCGTACCGGATGCGGCGTTAGCGGATGCGCCGGTGGCAGCCACACCTCCGTCGACCACCAGCCGCACGGTCACGGGCTCGCCGTCGAAGAGCCGGGCGGCGTCATCCGCCGGGTCGGAGACGACGAGCACGGCCGGGGCCAGCGCCACAGTGCCGGCGACGGAGTCCACCAGGGCGGAGGATTCCTGCGCCAGGCGAACGACGCTCCACGGTCCGGCCAGACTCACCGGCGCGTCGAGCCGTTCGAGCTCGGCCCCGGCGAAGGGCTGCGGCGAGACCACGGGCCAGCCGTTCTCGGTGAAGAAGGTGCGCCGCAGCTGTACGACATGCTGGTGCGGGTCGTCGGCGAAGCGCACGTGATGCACCATGAAGTACTCGTGGGCCCGGTAGCCGTCCCCCGTCGTCTCAGCGGCGCCGGGCAGGCCGGCTTCGACCAGGATCGAGTTGTGCCCGGGGGCGAGCCAGCCGGTGTCGCTGCCGAACCGGTGGCTGCCGAGCACCTTGGTGCCGATCCGGGCCGGTTCGCCGTACAGGTCGGTCATCGAGTGGCCGAGCAGGTCGGTGTACGGCCCGCTGATCTCGTCGGCGACGGCCACGCGCACGTTGTAGCTGTCGAAGAGCGAGTCGTAGGACGAGAACAGCACGTACCGGTCTTCTTCGCGGCGGTAGACGATATAGGCGCCCTCGATCGCCCGGTCCACCGAGGCGGGCCGGCGGGCGATCAGGCTGCCGAGGTCGCCCGGCGTCTCTGGCCGACCGGTGGACGCGTCCAGCGGCAGCGTGTAGATGCCGGAGAAGAACGAGCCGTAGGTCAGCCACGGGGTGCCGGAACGGTCGAGCGTGACGGCCGCGTCGATCGCATTCTGGCTGTCGACCCCGGCCCGGGTGCCCACGACGATGCCGCGGTCCTCCCACGGGCCGGCCAGCCGGGTGGCCACGGCCAGGCCGATGGCGGAGGTGTTCGAACCGAAGGTGGAGGCCGAGTAGTACATGTGCCAGCGCACGTCGTCAGCGGAGTCGGTGCCGGCGGGCGACGGCCAGCGCACGACCTCCGGCGCCCAGAGCCCGGGCGCCCGGCTCCAGTCCAGCGCGGGGCCGGGCACGCCGTCGAGGGCGGTGCCCACGAAGCTCCAGTGCACGAGGTCGTCGGAGCGGCGCACGTGCACGCCGGCGGGTACCGCATCGGCGCCGGCGGCGGCATCCGTGGAGAACATGTACCAGCTGCCGTCGGTGTCGCGCACGACGGTGGGGTCATGGGCATTGCGGGTGCCCCAGGAGGCGGGATCGCCGGCGGGCGCGGGGGCGAGGCTGCGCAGGGCCTGGTCGGGCCGGGCGTCGTTGATCAGTGACATGGCTAGCCCTTCCCGCCGGTGAGGGCGACGGATTCGATGATCTGGCGCTGGAAGACGATGAACACGATCAACACGGGCAGCAGCGCGATGAACGACGCCGCCATGATCAGCGGGTAGTCGGTCTGGCTGGCGTACTGGGCGTTGAAGCTGGCGATCACCAGCTGCAGGGTCTGCTTCTCCGGCGTGTTCAGGTAGATGATCGGGGCCAGGTAGTCGTTCCACACGGCCATGAACCAGAGGATGAACTGGGCGGCCATGGCCGGGCGGATGGCTGGAAAGATCAGCCGCCAGAAGATCTGCAGGTAGGAGGCGCCGTCGAGTTTGGCGGCCTCGATGATCGAGTCCGGCACGTTCTCGAGGTACTGCTTGAGGAAGAAGATCATGATGATGTTGCCGAACAGGCCGGGCACGATCAGCGGCAGCAGGGTGTCGACCCAGCCGATCTCGGCGAAGACCATGAACTGGGGAATCATGATGGTGGGGAACGGGATCATCAGGCCGGCCAGCAGCATGAGGAAGGCGGCGTTCTTGAACGGCATCCGCATCTTGGCGAAGGCGAACGCGGCGACCGAGGAGGTGAGCGAGCCGACCACGGTGACGGTGGCGGCCACGATCAGGCTGTTCCGGATGCCGCTGAGCAGGGGGCCTGCCGACCAGACGCGCAGGTAGTTCTCCCACACCACCGGGTCGGGGATCCACTGCGGCGGCAGGGCGAAGATCGCGTCGTGGGTCTTGAGCGAGGTGGAGAAGGTCCAGAGCAGCGGGCCGAGCATCACGATCGCGCCGAGGGAGAGGATCACGGTGACGAGCACGTTGCCGAGCTTGTACCGCGAGGTGCGGGAGAGCGCGGAGGGCGTGCTGCTGCTGCTGCGGCCGGAGCGCACCGGGGTGCGGCCGGGGAGCCCGGCCTGCGGGTCGAGCAGCGGTGCGGCGGCGGCGGGGCCGGGCAGGGAGGTCGAAGTACTCATGGTGGCCTACTCAGTCGATCGAGAACTGGTTGCGGCGGTTGAGCCGGAATTGGATGACGGTGATCACGAAGATGATCAGCCCGAGCACGATCGACATGGCCGATGCGTACCCCATGTGCAGGTTGTTGAAGGCCTGGCGCCAGATGTACCAGACGATGGACGCCGAGCTGAACTCCGGTCCGCCGAGCGGGGTCATGATGTTGATCTCGATGAAGATCTGCGACCCACCGATGATGCTGGTCACGACGAGGAAGAAGGTGACCGGGCGCACCATCGGCATGGTGATGTTGCGGAACTGCTGCCAGGTGCCGGCGCCGTCCAGCGAGGCCGCCTCGTAGAGGTAGCGGGGCACCGATTGCAGCGCGGCCAGGTACAGCAGCATCGAGTAGCCGAGCCCCTTCCAGGTGGCCATGATGATCAGGGCGGGCTTGACGGTGTCTTTGTCGGCCAGCCAGTTCGGGCCCTGGATGCCGAAGATATCCAGCACTTGGTTGACCAGGCCGAAGTCGCCGTTGTATGCCCACTGCCAGAGGATGGCGATGGCGGCGATCGAGGAGATCACCGGCACGTAGTAGACCGTGCGGAAGAACGTGGTGCCGCGCATCTTGCGGTTGAGGCCCAGGGCCAGGGCCATCGAGAGCACGAGGCCGATCGGGATGCCGATCATCATGAACAGGGTGTTCCACATGGCCTTGAGGAAGTACGGGTCGTTCCACATCTTGATGTAGTTGTCGAGCCCGTTGAACTTGGGTGCGGCCAGGCCGTTCCAGCTCGTGAACGAGGCGTAGACGGAGTAGAGCAGCGGGTAGAGCGTGAAGAGCAGGAAGCCGATCAGGGGGATCGCGATGAACAGCAGGGCGACCTGGTGTTCCCGCCGGTGCAGGCGGGAGCGGCGCGGTTTGGTGCGAAGAACTTCAGTGGACATCAGCGATCTTCCTTGACTTGATTCCAGTGGGCCTGTGGCCGGCAGGGCCGGCCGGGGGCGGATGCCGCGACCGCGGGTAGAGAACACAGGTCGCGGCATCCAGTGCGGGTGTTAGCCGATACCGGCCTGGGCGTTGGCGTCGTCGAGGAAGGCCTGCATCTTGGGCTGCGCCTCCTTGAGGTAATCGGCGGCGGTCTGCGTGCCGTCGAGCACGGGCTGGATGTTGGTGAACAGCTCGTCGTACCACTCGGCGTTGTAGGTGTTGTTCGCCGGCAGCGCCCGACCGGAGTCGTTGACGATGTCGAGGAACTCCTGCTTGTTCGCCGGCTGGGTGGTCGAGTCGGCGACCCAGGTGTCGGCGGTGTCCTTGAGGTTCGGGATCTGCACACCGGCGTCGACCAGGGTCTGCTGGGCGGTCGGGTCGGCGGAGAGGTACTCGACGAGCTTTTCGGACAGCTCCGGGTACTCGGTGGTGCTGCCGACGGCGATGCCTAGGGTTCCGACCCAGGTGGCGGACTCACCGGTCTTGCCGGCCGGGTAGGGGATCAGGTCGTAGTCGAAGTCGAGGTCGGCATACGTGGAGACGTCCCACGGGCCCACCGGGAAGAAGGCGATCTGGCCGCTCATCCAGCGCTGGTAGGTGTCGAGGGTCTGCGCCTGGGCGGTGGAGGGGGTGATGCCTTCCACGTTGGACAGGTCGGCGAACCACTGCAGCGCCTCAGCGAACTCCGGGGTGTCGACGGTGACCTTGGTGCGGTCCTTGTTGAGGAAGTCCGCGCCGTTCGACCAGGCGAAGGACTGCAGGCTCCACTGCACGTTGAGGCCGGTGCCCCACTGGTCGAGCTCGCCGTCGCCGTTCAAGTCGACGGTGAGCTGCTTGGAGATGTCGACGAACTGGTCGAGGGTCAGGGGCACGTCGGGGTCGGGCAGCGGGATGCCGGCGGCCTCGAACATGGTCTTGTTGTAGCCGAACGAGAACGGGCCGACGTCCTTGGGCAGCGCGTAGATGGCGCCCTGGCCGACGAGGCTGCCGTCGAAGCGGTAGCTGTCGACGCCGTAGTCCCAGATGTTGTCGAGGTCGAGGGTGTCAGAACCCTCGACGTATTCGGTGATGTCCAGGATGATGCCGTTGTTCACGTAGGCCTGCACGTCGCCGGGGCCGATGTAGAACACATCGGGAATCTGCTTGCCGGCGATGGCGGCCTTGAGCTTGGTGGAATAGTCGTCGGCCGTGGTGACGATGATTTTGACCTTGACGTCGTTGGCTTCTTCGAAGGCCTTGATGGCCGTCGTGTACGCAGCCTTCTCGTCTTCGCCGCCGCGGAACATGAATGTGAGCTGCTTCTCACCGGTGTCTGCTGCTCCTGCCGAGCATCCGCTGAGCAAGAGGCCGGTCGTAGCGATCATTGCTACGGAAGCGGCGATAAGACGTGACTTCATCATCACGTAGTCCTTCCCGATTGGCTGTGCTGTGAGTGTGGATGCCACGGCCCTCGGGTCGGACATCCGCGTCCTGAAGTTTTTACAACGTTGTAACTGTAAAGCGGGCGGCTGCAGCGGCGCAAGAGCCGGAGCAAAGAAAATTCCAACGTTGTAACAATGTTACCGTTCCGTTATTCACCGCCTGACGGAGCACCGAGCGCCTCGCAAATGCGAAAACCCGGGCCGACCGGCACCTGGCCCGCGCGCCGGCAGCTGGCCTGCCGGGTCACAGCGCCGATGACTCGCGGTCGATCACGGTGAAGTCGGCCAAGTAGACCTCGGGCACCGGCGGCGTCACACCCTCCTCGATGCGCTGCACCAGCAGCCGCACGGCGGTGTCGGCGATCTCGTCCCGGCCGGGATCGATGGTCGAAAGGGTGGGCAGCGAGTACTTGGTCTCGTCGAGAGCGTCGAAGCCGATGAACATCACGTCCTCCGGCACCCGCAGGCCTGCCACCTGGGCTACCCGCATCGCGCCGAGGGCGAGGGCGTCGTTGAGCCCGAAGACGGCGTCGAAGGTCACGCCGGAGTCGATCATCGCGCGCATCGCCTCGGCGCCGTCCCGCCGGTGCCAGAGGCCCACGTTGCCCACCAGGGCCGGGTCGAACGGGATGCCGGCCTCGGAGAGGGCCTCACGGTAGCCCTGCAGCCGGAGTACCGCGGAGCCGATCACCTCACCCTCGTGGGCGCCGATCACGGCGATGCGCCGTCGGCCCCGGCTGATCAGGTGCAGGGTGGCTGCCTTCGCCGCCTCGACGTTGTGCATGGTGACATGGTCGACCGGGCTGCCGAAGACCCGCTCGCCGAGCAGCACCATCGGGTAGCCCACATTGAGCAGCGCCGCATCCGCCGAGCTCATGCCCAGCGGGCTGAAGATGAGCCCGTCGGTGAGCTGCAGGCGCGGACTCGAGAGCATGGCGATCTCGCGATCGCGGTCGCCGCCACCGGTCTGTTCGAGCAGCACAACCAGGTGTCGGCGTTCGGCGGCCTGGATGATGGCATCCGCGAGTTCCCCGAAATAGCTCAGGCTCAGTTCAGGCAGCGCCAGACCGATCACGCCGGTGCGACCCGAGCGCAGGCTGCGCGCCGAGATATTGGGCTTGTAGCCGAGCTGGTCGATGGACGCCTGCACGCGCTCACGGGTGGACGCCTTGATGTGCGGGAACTCGTGCACCACGTTGGAGACGGTCTTGATCGACACACCCGCATGCGCCGCCACATCGCGCAATGTTGCTGCCATCTCGCCGCTCCCGGTGGGTTCTGATTCGGGTGCCGTCACACGTGCGCACGGATTGTGCGGCGATGCTGCCCTTCACGAACATACCGGTCATTCCAACGTTGCAGTACTCGTCGCGGCGAACTCAGCTCGTGGCGGCCAACCGGGCGCCGGCCTCCTCGAGCCACCGCAGCGGATCGGCCATGGCGGCCGCCGTGCCGCCGGCGAGTTCGGTGAGCGAAACCGCTGCGGCGAACTGGTGCGGATGCGCGTCGAGGGCGTCGGCATCGATGGCGCCGGCCACAAGCAGGGCGGGGGCGCCGGCCGCCGCCGCCAGTCCGGCCAGGTACGACGGCACCTTTCCCCCTGCGGACTGGGCGTCGAACCGGCCCTCGCCCGTGATCACCACGGCTGCGCCGCGCACCACGGCCGGAACGCCGAGCGCCTCCCCGACGGCGGCGGAGCCCGCCGCGAGCCGGGCGCCCCAGGCCAGCAGCCCGAACGCTGTGCCGCCGGCCGCGCCGGCACCCGGGGTCTCCGGATCGACCGGAAGCAACCCGGCCAGCCGGGTGAGGCCGGCGTCGAGCTCGGCGATCTGCGCGCTGTCGGCACCCTTCTGCGGACCGAATACGGCCGCGGCCCCGCTCGGTCCGAGCAGGGGGTTGGTGACATCACTGAGAATGAGCGCGCCGCGAGGCGGTAGGGCGGGCAAGCCGGTCAGGTCGACGGTGGCGAGGTCGCCGAGCGCGCCGCCGCCGGACGCCGCCGGCCGGCCGTGGGAGTCGAGCACAGTGGCACCGAGTGCCGTCAGGGCACCCAGGCCGCCGTCGGTCGATGAGCTGCCGCCGAGGGCGAGGTAGAGCCGGTTCACTCCGTGGGTGAGGGCCGCGGCGATCGCCTGGCCGAATCCGGTGCTGTGTGCGGCGAGCGGACGCAGCGGCTGGAGCAGGGTGATGCCGCTGGTGTTCGCCAGTTCCACCACCCCGGTGCCGTCGGGCAGCAGGAGCCAGTGGGTCTGCACCGGCCGGTCATCCGGGCCGGTCACGGTCACCGGCATCCGGGTCGCCCCTGGCACGGCCAGGGCGAACGCGTCGAGGGTGCCCTCGCCGCCGTCGGCCATGGGCATCAGCGCCAGGTCGTCGCCGGCCCGCACCGACCGCCACCCGGTGGCGAGCGCTCGGGCCACCGCGGTCGCGCTGGCCGTTCCCTTGAACGAATCCGGGGCGATCACCACCCGCCGCGTCGTTGTCATCGGGCTCCTCCATCGGGAATTCCCACCGGCATCCGGGCCCGGAAGCCCATCCCAATTGGAAAACGTTTGCCCCAGCTTGATCGCGCGGGTGCGTCGTTGTCAAGGAGTCATCAAATCCAAATCCGTCGTCGGGATTGCGCCGCGCGATGTCGTGTCCTAAACTCCGGGTAAACGCTTTCCCCGCATCGGCAGGACGCGACCCCTCAACGAAGAAGGACACCCTCGTGGCACAGACTCTCGGCATCATCGTCAACGGCGCATCCGGGCGCATGGGGTATCGGCAGCACCTCGTGCGCTCGATCCTCGCCATCCGCGACCAGGGCGGCGTGCTGCTCAGCGACGGCAGCCGGGTGCAGATCGAACCGATCCTGGTGGGCCGCAGCCACGCCAAGCTCAAGGAACTCGCCGACAAGCACGGCATCGCGCACTACACCACCGACCTCGACGCTGCCCTCGCGGATGATCGCTGGCAGATCTACGCCGACTTCCTCGTCACCAGCGCCAGGGTCGGCGCGCTCAAGAAGGCCATCGCGGCCGGCAAGGCCATCTACACCGAGAAGCCCACCGCCGAGACCTTCGACGAGGCGCTCGAACTGGCGGCCCTCGCTGCCGCGGCCGGGGTGAAGAACGGCGTGGTGCACGACAAGCTCTACCTGCCCGGTCTGCAGAAGCTCAAGCGCCTGATCGACTCCGGCTTCTTCGGCCGCATCCTCTCGGTGCGCGGCGAGTTCGGCTACTGGGTGTTCGAGGGTGACTGGCAGCCGGCCCAACGCCCCAGCTGGAACTACCGCGCCGAAGACGGCGGCGGCATCATCGTCGACATGTTCCCGCACTGGAACTACGTGCTGGAGAACCTGTTCGGCCGGGTCGAATCGGTCTACGCCCAGGCCGCCACCCACATCCCGGTGCGGGTCGGCGAAGACGGCTCGGCGTACCCGGCCACGGCCGAAGACGCGGCCTACGCCGTGTTCCAGCTCGAGGGCGGCATCGTCGCCCAGCTCAACTCCAGCTGGACCGTGCGGGTCAACCGCGACGAACTCGTCGAGTTCCAGGTGGACGGCACGCACGGCAGCGCCGTGGTCGGCCTGTTCAGCTGCAAGATTCAGCCCCGCAACGCCACCCCGAAACCGGTCTGGAACCCCGACCTGGCCGAGGAGCACGACTACGCCCAGGACTGGCTCGAGGTGCCGACCAACGACGTCTTCGAAAACGGCTTCAAGACCCAATGGGAGGACTTCATCCGCCACGTGGTCGAAGACGCCCCGAACGAGTTCGATCTGCTGGCCGGCGCCCGTGGCGTTCAGCTGGCCGAGCAGGGCCTACTCAGTTCCGCCACCGGCCGGCGCATCGACCTGCCGCTGGTGACCCTGCCCGGCAGCACGCCCACCCCCGCTCCGGATGCCGCAGCCCCCGCCGCGTCTGCCGCCGTTTCGTCATGACCGAACTCAGCCTGCTCGAACCGGCGGGTGCCATCCGGCAGGTGAGCCTGAACCCGGCCCCGGCGTTCACGAAACCGGTTCGCCCGCTCACGTCCAGGATCGCCTACGCCGCCGCGCACGTGATCCCCCGCCCGTTCGCCGAGAACGTGCCCGGCGCCCCCGCCGACATCGACTGGGACGCCACCCTGGCGTTCCGGCACCACGTCTGGTCGTGGGGCCTGGGTGTGGCCGATGCAATGGACACCGCCCAGCGCAACATGGGCCTGGGCGCCGCGGCCACCCGCGAGCTGATCAGTCGCAGCGCCGCCGAGGCCCGCACCGTGGGCGGGGCGCTGGTGGTGGGGGTGAACACCGATCACGTCGAGGACGAGCAGATCTCGCTCGACGCAGTGATCGACGCCTATCTCGAGCAGCTGCACTTCACCGAAGAGGCCGGCGCCGGTGTCGTACTGATGGCCAGCCGCCACCTGGCGCGCGCCGCCGAGACGGCCGAGGACTACCGCCGGGTCTACCGGGCGGTGCTCGACGCTGCCACCACCCCGGTGGTGCTGCACTGGCTCGGCGCCGCCTTCGATCCCATCCTGGCCGGCTACTTCGGCTCGACCGACAGCGCCACGGCGTCGAACACCGTGCTGGCGATCATCGAGGAGAACCGCGACGCGATCAGCGGCATCAAAATGAGCCTGCTCGACGCCGACGCCGAGATCGCGCTGCGCGCGCGGCTGCCCGAATCCGCCACCATGTTCACCGGCGACGACTTCAACTATGTCGGCCTGATCGCCGGCGACGACGGTGCCGAGGGTGCGCCGGCTCGACACTCCGACGCGCTGCTGGGCGCATTCGCCGCGGTAGCCCCGAACGCATCAGCGGCCATCCAGGCTCTCGACGCCGGCGACCCGGATGTCTACCACCGCATCCTCGGCCCCACCGAGGCGTTGTCCAGGCAGGTGTTCGCCGCGCCGACCTTCTACTACAAGACCGGGGTCGCGTTCCTGTCCTGGCTGAACGGCCACCAGGCCGCGTTCAGCATGGTCGGCGGACTGCACGCCGCCCGGAGCCTGCCGCACCTGTCCGAGATCGTGCGCCTGGCCAACGACTCTGGGGCGCTCGAGCGCCCCGAACTTGCGGCCGCGCGCTGGAGCAGCCTGCTCACCCTGAACGGACTGCACGCATGACCTCCACCGTGCCCGCGGCACCGGCCGCCGCCGAATCGACGGCGGTGCATCCGCGCCTGTCGATCAACCAGGCCACCATCAAGTACGCCGACCTCGCCACCGCCCTCACGGTCACGGCCGCGGCCGGCGTCACCAGCATCGGCCTGTGGCGGGAGCCCCTCGCCGAGGTGGGCCTTCCCACCGCGGTGAGGTTGATCGCGGATTCCGGCCTGCGGGTGTCGAGCCTCTGCCGCGGCGGGTTCTTCACCGCGCCGGAGGGAGCCGTGCGGCGCGCTGCGCTGGACGAGAACCGTCGCGCCATCGCCGAGACCGCCGCGATCGGTGCCCCCACTCTCGTGCTCGTGGCCGGCGGCCTGCCGGAAGGTTCCCGCGACCTGGTCGGCGCCCGCGAACGGGTGCGCGACGCCATCGGCGAGCTGGCCGACGACGCCCGCGCCGCCGGCGTGATCCTGGCGATCGAGCCGCTGCACCCCATGTACGCCTCCGACCGGGCCGTGATCAGCACCCTCGGCCAGGCCCTCGACCTCGCCGAGCAGTTCGGGCCGGATGCCGTCGGTGTCGTGGTCGACACCTTCCACGTCTGGTGGGACCCGGCCCTGGCCGCGCAGGTCGCCCGCGCCGGAGCCGGCGGCTACATCGCCAGCTACCAGGTCTGCGACTGGGCCACCCCGCTGCCGGCCGACGTTCTGCTTGCCCGGCACTACCCGGGCGACGGCGTGATCGACTTCGCGGCCATCTCGGCGCTGGTCACGGCCGCGGGCTACACCGGCGACGTGGAGGTCGAGATCTTCAACCAGGCGATCTGGGACGCCCCGGCCGCCGACGTCGTGGCCCGCACCGCGGCATCCTTCGGCGCCGCCGTCGCGCCGCACCTCTAGCCCGCCGGCCGCCGGGTCCGCGCGTTGGGCCCGCGCCCCGCGCCCCGCGCTCGCGGCCCGCGCTCGTCCCAGCATCCGCTGCGCGCCGTGAGTCACTCCCATCCGCTGTGCAGAACCGCCTGAGTAGGCTGGAATGGTGAATGCTTACGCCGCTGTGCCCGTCGACCCCGAATCCGCCGCCGCACTCGAGGAGCGTGGCCTGAGCCTGGCCGTGCTCGACGCCGCCGACAAGCAGGCCCTCGCCGTGTGGGTGCTGGCGGATGCCCGCGGCTTCCACGAGATCACCCCCAGCGAGAGCTCGCTCACCGTGCAGGTCGACGACATCGCCACCGACCGGGTCACCGGCGTCTGGGATGCCTCGCAGGCCGACCCCGCCACCCCCGTCGCCACAGTGCGCTCCTGGGAGATGGGACTCACCGTTCCCGGCGGCGCCACCCTGCCCAGCTACGCCATCAGCTCGGTCACGGTCTCCCCCACCCATCGCCGTCGGGGCATCGCGCGGGCCATGCTCACCGGCGAGCTCCGCACCGCGGTGCGGTTGGGCCTGCCGATGGCCATGCTCACGGTCTCTGAGGCCACCATCTACGGTCGCTACGGCTTCGGCCCATCCGCCCGCCAGTCCGCCTACATCGTCGACACCAGCCGCGCCCGCTGGACCGGCCCCACCCCCGCCGGCCGCATCCAGTTCGTCAGCCCGGAGTCGCTGCTCGCCGACGGCCCCGCCGTTTTCGACCGCACCCGCGATCGCTCCCCCGGTGAGGTCGACCGCCGGGAGATCTGGTGGAAGCGCACCCTGGGCCTGCTGCCGAACGAACCCGAGGCCCGCAAGCGCGGCATCCGGGCGGTGCGGTACGACGATGCGAACGGTGAGATCGCCGGCTTCGCCCTCTACGAGATCGCGCTGCAGAACGTGAGCCAGCCCGGCCAGCTCAAGCTCGTCGACCTCGTCGCGGCCACCGACGACGCCTACGCCGCGCTCTGGCGATTCCTGGTGGAGATGGACATGGTCAACGAGATCTCCGCGCCCCTCCGCAGCATCTCCGAGCCGGTGGCCTGGCAGGTGGCCGATCACCGGGCCGTGCGGAAGACCAGCGAACGCGACCACCTCTGGCTGCGCATCCTCGACGTTCCGGCGGCGCTCGGCGCCCGCCGCTACACCGCGCCCGGCCAGTACCTGCTCGACGTCACCGATGACCTCAGTTTCGCCCAGGGCCGGTTCCTGCTCACCGTGGCCGCCGACGGGTCGGGGCAGGCGCATCCGCTGCTGGATGCCGCTGCCCCGGTCGGCGCTGTCGAAGTGGCCCTCTCGGCGGCCGACCTGGCCTCGCTCTACCTCGGCGGCACCAGTGCGGTCGACCTCGCCCGCGCCGGGCGCATCACCGAGCTGACCCCGGATGCCGCCGTGCGCCTCGACACGGCGCTGCACTCGGCCTACGCACCACACCTCAGCACCTGGTTCTAGGGCCGGTCGGCCCTGGTTTCGCGGCCGGAGTTGTGGTCGTAGGCTCGTTCTGGGCCCGCGACATCGATCCTCCCAGCTGGCTCACAGCACCCGACAATCGACCTCATGGTTTCGGCCGATACCGTCGAGGTGACAATCTGTCTCGACGAAACGGCAAACGCAGTCCATGAACGCACAAACCCCAGGCCAGCCGCTCCCCCCGAAGAAGGACCGACGCGAAACCGCGCGCGAAAGCGCCCGGTTGATGCGGGAGGAACAGAAGAAGCGGGAGAAGCGCAACAAGTTGTTCCTGCGCGGCGGCATCGGCCTGGCGCTCGTGGCCATCGCCGCGATCGTGGCCGTCCTGATCGTGGGCAGCGTCAAACCGCCCTCGCCCGGCCCGCTGAACATGGCCAGTGACGGCGTGCTGATGCAGGGCGACGGCACCACCATCTCCGCCGTGCCGACCGCGGCGACCGCCGCCGACGCCGAGCCGGTGGCCACCGACGTGAGCGCGCTCACCGACACCGTGAACATCACGGTGTACCTCGACTACCTGTGCCCGTACTGCAACCAGTTCGAGACCACCAACGCCGCCCAGCTCACCAGCTGGCTCACGGCCGGAAATATCACCCTCGAGACGCACCCGATCTCGATCCTGGACCAGTCCTCCAACGGCACCAAGTACTCCACCCGGTCGGCCAACGCCGCCGCCTGCGTGGCCAACTACCAGCCCGACAGCTTCCTCGATGTGAACAGCGCCCTCTTCGCGAGCCAACCCACCGAGGGCACCAGCGGACTCACCGATGACGAACTGGTCAGCCTGGTTCAGGATGCCGGCGTGACGGACGAGGCCGTCGCCACCTGCATCACCGACCAGACCTTCAGCGGCTGGGTCAAGGACGCCACCGACCGCGCCCTCAAGGGCCCGCTGCCCAACACCGAACTCGCCGCCGTGACCGGCACCCCCACCGTGCTGGTGCAGGGCGTGCAGTACACCGGTGCGCTCGACGACGCTGCGGCGTTCGAGGCGTTCGTGATGGAGCAGGCCACCGCCACCGCTGACGACTCCACCGACAGCGGCGAGTAACCCGGCGCTCGCATCCCGCTCGGCTCCTGTGGCCGGTGCGGACAACTGTTGCCGGTACGCCGGGCGCAGAAGTCCGAACCGGCCACAGTTGTCAGCCCGACCCTGCCGGACCGGCTCACTACGCGGAGGACACCCGATGCACGACAACACTCGGCCGACCGCCACCGCTGGACCGACCGGTGACACGGGCGCAACGGACGGCGCGGCGACCAACGGCAGGACCGCCGGGAGCCACGCGGCCCGGCCGCTCGTGCACGGTGCCACCGTGGATGACGCCACCCGCTGCGTGCACTACAACGGACCGACCGACATCGTGGCGATCGAATTCCGCTGCTGCCGGCGGTTCTACCCGTGCTTCCAGTGCCACACCGAGACGGAGTCACACCCGGCCGAGCAGTGGGCGCCGGCGGAGTGGGCCGAGCCGGCCATCCTCTGCGGCGCCTGCGGGAGCACCCTCACCATCGACGAGTACCGCTCGGTCTCAGCCTGCCCGCGCTGCAGTTCGGCGTTCAACGACGGATGCCGGCTGCACGCCCACCTGTACTTCCAGGTTCCCGCGCCGCCCGCCTGACTCCGGCAGCACGACAAAAGGCGCCCGGCAATTCATGCACCGGGCGCCTTCTGTCGGGTGGGGGTGGGCTACATCGGTCCCGCGTGCTCGGTCAGCCAGCCGTACGGGTCGACGGCGGTGACGCCGTCGAGGTGCAGCTCGAGGTGCATGTGCGGACCGGTGCTCTGACCGGTGCTGCCGACGCTGCCGAGCTGCTGGCCGGCGACCACGGATTCGCCCTCGCTCACCGTGATGGAGCCTTCGAGCATGTGCCCGTAGGTGCTGGTGATCTTCTGGCCGTCGACGACGTGGTCGACCAGCACGTGTACGCCGAGGCCGCCATCGTCGAAGTTCGTGACGGAGCTCACCACGCCGTCGGCGATCGAGCCGATCGGGGTGCCGACGCCGGGGTTCATGTCGAGGCCGTCGTGGAAGGTGGAGCATCCTGCGCAGGGCGCAGAGCGAGGCCCGTAGTTCGAGGAGATCCGGGTGACGCCGGGGAACGGCCAGCGCACGGCGGAGCCCGACCCGGCGACGGCCGCGGGCGCCGCCGCGGCGGCGGGAGCGACCGCGACGGGCGGGGGCACCACGATCTCGGTGGCGGTGTAGCTGTCGACCTGCACGGGAACGGGGGCCTGCGCGGTCACGGTGAGGCTCTGCTCGGGCGCAGCCTGGCGCAGCGCCGGTGCCGGCTCCGCCAGGGTTCGGGTGGCGCCGTCGGTGTCGAGGTAGGCGGCCTGGGCGGGCAGTGCTCCCATGGTGGTGAGCATGGCGACCAGGGTCATGGCGGTGACGGCGGAGGCCTGTCGGCGGCGCGACGGCGGCGCGACGAAACCCGTTCTACGCTTCCGCATAGGCCTCCCCGGAGAGGAGGCGGGCAAGGGTGTTGGCAATACAGGCGGGCATGACGGTGCTTTCCGGTCGAGGCGGGATCAGGGCGCGGATCCACAAGACCTCAGAGGGTGCACTCGCCGGCGGCCCGGAGGCGTCCGGCCCGAGTCGGGCATGGAGCCGTCAGGCCCCACGGGCCCGGCGGATGGAATCCTGCTGCTGCCCGGCGACATCGTCGACTCCGAGAACAACAAGATGACGATATGTCAATAATCTGAGTAAACCGTGTGCGTGCATGCAAACGCAACGGATCGCGAGTTGCCCGGGTGCGGACGAGCTGCCCCGGCGCACCGGGGCAGTTCGTCCGTACGAGGGCAGCTCGCGGCCGCTGTTACCGCTTGGCCTCGAAGTGCACCTGGGTGAAGCCGCCGGCGGCGATGAACACGGTGCCACTCCGCTCCGACCCGTGACCGCGGTTGGTGTCGCCGATGGCCTGCCCGGTGGCATCGAAGCCCTGCTGCACGAGCCGCTGACCCCGCGGCACGTCGATGCGGCGTTGGGTGTCCCGGGTGTCAGCGCTCACGTACAGCGTCGAGTCCCCGGCCGGGCCGGTCACGGCGACGGTCGAGATCAGCGGCTGGATCAGCAGCGCGTCCACCTGCGCCGCCCCATCCGTCGTGCCGACGACCACTGTTGCGCGGGCCGGCAGCGCTGTGGAGAGCGCGAGCGGCAGCAGCCTGCCTGGCGCCTCGGTGACGCCCTGCTCGCCGGCGTCGCCGTTCAAGGTCTCGCCGAGCTGGGTGGTGCCGTGCTTGCCCTGGCCCTTCCGGCCGGGCGCCGTCCAGGCCGTTGCTTCGGCCGGTTCGACGACCTGGTTCACGATCGGATGCACCCGCCGGGGCTGGTCGCTCGCGGGCACCGGGATGCTCAGGCTGTCACCAGCCGCGAGGGTCACGTAGGCGCCGCCGGACCAGTTGGCCTCGCCGGTCCAGGCGGACTCCGCGGTGCTCACGCTGCCGCTACCGGTGATCGTGCCGGTCTCGGCCTCGATCACGCTCAGGCCGGCGGTGGACACGGTCTCGTCGATGCCCAGCGCCGCGGCCTTGAGGTCGGGGTGGGCGTCGAGGGTGAGCATCGAGAACAGGGCGTGGATCGTGGATTCTGCGCCGGAGTTGGGGTTCACCCGGCCGTCCCGCTCGATTCCGTCGACGGCGGTACCGGTGGCCGGGTCGTAGGCCGGCAGCCCGCTGCGGTTGGCGCCGAAGTACCAGCCGGCGGTGATCGCGGCCAGGTTCAGCAGGCCGGGGGCGTCGGCCGCGTCGGCGGTGGCGACCAGGCTCTGCAGCCGGGAGTCGACGCCGTAGGCGATCTGCGCTTCGCCCGGGGTGGGCGACCAGGCGTTGTCGGGGCCACCTGCGGCGAGCAGCTGCGGGGTGAACTGGGCGGTGTCCTGCACTGCGGCAGCGAGCAGATCCGGGTTGTCGAGCACCACGGATGCCTCCGCCACGGCCGCCGGGGCCAGGCCGCCCCAGGCCTGCCACAGGCTCTGCGACCCGGTCCAGGGCAGGATCGCCCCGAACGGCCAGTCACCCGCGGCGCCGGCGGTGGTGGTCGGTGCGGAACCGGGCTTCGGGCGGGCGGTGTCGCCGGCAGCGGCCGGCGCGGCGGCGTCGGAGGACATCAGGGCCACGCCCTCGCTGAGCTGCTCGAGCGCGGTGCGGGCCACCGGAGCCGTGGGTCCGGTCGGCCCGGCGGCCACGTAGGCGGCCAGGCCGAGAACGGCCTCGGCCGACGCATCCGCGCCGCCGGAGATCAGCCAGGCCGGCACGCTCACGCCGTCGGCCACGTCGTAACTGCCGTAGTCGCCGAGCGACTGGGCGTTGAGCGCGGCCAGGCTGAGGCCGAGCCGTTCGTCGAGGAAGGCGGCGAATTCTGGGTCGTCGGCGGCGAAGGCGGCGTAACCCTCACCGAGGGCCCAGACAGTGCGGGCGAGCCAGTACGACTCGGCGGAGTCGCTCGGGTCGGGCAGCTCGACCGGCTCGGCGCTGGGGTTCAAGCTGCCATCCGGCTGCTGCCAGAGCACCACATTGCCGGCGTTGGGCCCGTCGGTGGTCTGCAGGTAGGTGAGCGAGCGGAGGGTCTGCACGGCGTGCTCGCGACTGGTCGCATCATTGGTCTGCTGCCAGTGCCGCAGGTAGACCACGGCCGTGCGGGCGATGTCGTCGGCGTTGTATGCGCCCTGGCTCCATTCATTGGTGGCGGGGTCGAGGGTGCCGCCGCCGATGCGGGTGTAGCTGCCGTCGTCGTTCTGGTCGGCGTAGGTCCACGGCGCCTCGGCGGTGGGCTGCTCGGCTGCCTGGTAGGTGGTGTGCCCGGCGAGCACCGGCAGCGGCACCGTGTCGAGCAGGAAGGTGAGATGGCTGAGGTTGGTCAGTGGGGCGTCCGCGGCGACTGTGCTCACGGCGCTCGAGGCGGGTGAGGTGAGAGCGGATGCCGGCGCGGCGGCGAGCGCGCCGGCCGCGGTGAGCGCCACGGCGAGAACGGCCGCGAGGGCGGTGCTCGCCCGGCGCGGGCGGGCCCTGACGGAACCAGGCAACGCGGCACCGGAGTGCGCGGGTTGGGGCTGAGCCAGGGTCGCAGGGGTGAGGGGGCATGATTCTGCTGATCGAACATCGTTGTACGTCATGCGCACACTAAACCGGTTAAGGTGCGGGTTGTCAAGGGCAGCCGGCCACCCTCGACCGCGACCTGCCCGATTGCGGACGACCTGCCCCGGCACATCGGGGCACCTCGTCCGCAGCGGGGCACCTCGGTGAATCCGGCTCCCTCGCGGGCGCCCACGCGCCACGCCGGCGGCGATTTACGCGCGCGACACGGGGATCTTCGACCGGCTCTCGCTGCGCTCCGCGAGGGGCACGCGCACCTCGAGCACGCCGTCGCGGTAGGTCGCCGACACGTCGGCATCCTTACTTCCGCTCGGCAGCGAGATGTCCCGGGCAAACGCTCCGTACCGGAACTCGGTGCGGTAGCCGTGCTTGTCCTTGTGCTCGGTCGTTTCCTTGCGTTCGGCCTGGATGTGCAGCACACCGTCGGCCACCGAGATTTCCACATCGGAGTCGGGGTCGACACCCGGCAGCTCGGCCTTCACCACCAGGGTGTTGCCGTCCTGGTACTCCTCCACGCGCAGCGCGGGCGACTCCCAGTCGCCCTCGAAGAAGCGTCGCACCGAGTCGGGCAACTCGAATCGATCGCGCCGCGATACTCCACCAGCCATGATGCGTCTCCTTGGATCGGGTCTGATGCGGGCCAGAGTACCCCTGCCCTCGCCGCCCCGCGGCCCGGAGACGCGCGACTCAGAGCAGCTGCGCCGCGCGCAGGTCGGCCTTCAACCGCGGGGTCAGCGGGTCGACGATGTCGTCCCACTCCCGGTGTCCGCGCAGGTACGAGGCCGTGAACGGGCAGATCGCCACCACCCGCAGCTGCCGGGCACGCACGTCGGCGAGCGCGGCCGCCACCAACGTCGAGGCCAGGCCCTTGCCGGACTGGTTCATATCGATCTCGGTGTGCAGGAACACCCGTTGGCCGTCGTGGTCGGCGTAGGTGGTGTACCCCACCCGCTCACCGTCGAGCAGCAGCACATAGCGGCGCTGATCCTCCACGAGTTCGACCGTGCGGGTCTCCATGGTGCCGTTCTCGGCGCCGGCATCCGATGCATTAGTCATCCCCCCAGTCTGCCAAGCCGACCGAAGGATGCAAGCCCCGATGCCGCCTTACTCGGCGAGGCCGGCCGCGGCTGGTTCGACATCGGCCGCGTCGACCTTGGGCCGGGCGCGCCGGAAGGTCGACCGTTTCGGCTGCTCCTTGAGCTGCCGGCGCACGTCGTCGAGAATGTCGGTCACCGTGACCAGGTCGGCGTGGCTCAGCCGGTCGAAGAGCATCTCCCGCACCAGCGCGACGTACCCGGGGATGCCCGCGCGCAGCACGTCCAGTCCGGCCGGCGTCACACTGGCGATCACCGATCGGTCGTCGTCGGGGGCCGGCTGCCGCAGCACGTGCCCCTTCTTCTCCAGCTGCCCCACCTGGTAGGTCAACCCGCTGCGGGAGACCGTGAGCGCGTCGGCGATATCGGTCATCCGGCGGCCATCCGCGCCGCTCTCGGCGATGCGCAGCAGGATCTCGAACTGCGCCAGGGTGAGGCCGACGGTGTCGCGCAGATTACGGTCGGCCGCGTACTGCACGATGTTCGACGTCTCGAACAGGGCCACCCAACCGCGCATCTCGTCCGCCGACATGGACGCGGACGGTTCGGGAATTCCCATAGTCACTTCTCCGTTACGGTGGGTAGACAGTTGTTTCGAATACGAAGCACTTGACGGGCTCGATCCGAGCCCTAAGTCCAGTGTCCTCCGCTCTACCCGAAAGAAGACAATCATGACCAACGCCATCTACACCGCATCCGCCACCTCCTGGGGTGGCCGCACCGGCAAGGTCGTCACCAGCGACAACAAGCTCGACCTCGACCTGTCGATCCCCAAGGACATGGGTGGCGACGGCGGGCCGGGCACCAACCCCGAGCAGCTCTTCGCCAGCGGATGGGCCGCGTGCTTCCACAACGCCCTCAAGGCCACCGCGCGCCAGAACAAGATCGACGTGTCGGAGTCAGCCGTGACCCTCACCGTCAACCTGGTCGGCAGCATGGCCGCCGGCCTCGACTTCGAGGTCACCATCGAGGCGCAGATCCCGGGCGCCGACCCCGCGACCGCCCAGGCCGCGATGGAAGCCGCGCACGCGGTCTGCCCCTACTCCCGCGCCACCCGCGGCAACATCAACGTGGTCCTGAGCGTCGTCACCGACGAGGACTGACCCGCCGCCCCGGGTTCCGTTCCCGGTTCTGTTCCCGAAGCGGACGATTGCGGCCGGTGCGCCGGCCGCAATTGTCCGCACGGGGAACAGTTGCGACGCGCGAGCCCGCCGTCCGCGATTGGCCCCGCGGCCGCGAAGGGCCTAGCGTTCCAGTCATGACACTGAGCGCAGCCGGGAGCCCTGCCGGTCGGGCGGGCGACGCCGCATCCGCCGCTGGCACCACCGGGGGCGCCGCGCCCGGCTCCGGCGCGGCCGACCGGCGCGAGCGCCTGCTGGGCCGCATCGTCGACTACGTGCTCGAGCACGGCATCGCTGACCTCACCCTGCGCCGGCTCGCCGACGCGGTCGGCTCGAACAACCGGATGCTGCTCTATTACTTCGCCAGCCGGGAAGAGATCATCGTGGCGGCGTTGAACGCCGCCGAGACGCGCTTCCCCGGCATGCAGGCGTTCCTGGTCGGCGTCGACGATCCGGCGGTGCCGCTCGACACCCGCCTGCACGCCGCGTGGGCCACGATCGCCGACCCGGCCAACCTGCCGTTCCACCGCCTCTTCTTCCAGGTCTTCGGCCTCGCCGGGTTCGAGCAGGAGCGGTATGCCGATCTGCTCGGAACCATCGGCACCGAGTGGGCCGACCACGTGGCCGCCGCGATCGCGGCCGAGGGTGTACCGCCGCAGAACGCCCTGGTCTTCGGCCACGAGATCGTGGCGCTCTGGCGCGGGCTGCAAGCCACTCTGATCGGCGCCGGCGACCCCGGCATTGTGGCGCAGGCCGCCCGGCGGGGCACGGATGCCCTGCTCGCACGGGTGCACCAGGACCGGGCCGCAGCCGGCTCACGCTGACCCGCGGCCGGCCCATCCGTCGCACCGGGCCCACCCGGGAGACGCAACCAGCCGGCATGTTAAGAGTCTGTTACGTGGCTGGACAACCCAATGAACCATTTGGTTCAATCGGAAGAGAGGGCCGACCGGGCCCACCGACAGACAGGGACTCCCCCACCATGAAACAGATGCACCTGGGCGTGTTCGAAGTTGCCGGACCACAGGTTGGCGGCACCCTCAGCTGGCCGCACCCCCGTAGCGAGTCGCTGCGCTTCCACGAGCTCGACCACTGGATCCACATCGCCCAGTTGCTGGATGCGGCCGGTTTCGATTTCCTGTTCTTCGCCGACGGCTACGGCTTCCCGGCCATCGACGGTGACCTGCCCGACCTCGCCGTGCGCGGCGGCATCAATTTCCCCGCCCTCGATCCGGCGCTGATCATCCCCACCCTGGCCCACCTCACCGAACGGCTCGGCTTCGTGGTCACCTCCTCCACCGGCCTCGACCACCCGGTGCAGACCGCCCGCCGGTTCGCCACCCTCGATCACCTCACCGGGGGCCGGGTCGGCTGGAACATCGTCACCGGCGCCTCGCAGAACACCGTCGCCCAGCTCTTCGGCCACACCGAGATGACCCAGCACGACGCCCGCTACGACCAGGCCGACGAATACGTCGACCTGGCCCTCACCCTGTGGGAGGGCTGCTGGGAAGACGACGCCGTCGTGGGCGACAAGACCGCCGGCGTCTTCGCCGACCCGGACAAGCTCCACCGCATCGAATATGCCGGCGAGCATTTCCGGTCGTCGGGCTACTTCACCGTCGACCCGTCGCCGCAGCGCACCCCGGTGCTCTTCCAGGCCGGCACCTCGGCCCGCGGCCGGGCCTACGCCGCCCGCAACGCCGAATGCGTGTTCGTGCAGGGCACCACGGTCGACCAGACCCGGGCGAACGTCGCCGACATCCGCGCCCGCGCCGCCGAGAACGGCCGCGACCCGCAGAGCATCCGGGTGATGGTGGGCGTCACGATCACCGTCGCCGCCACCCACGACGAGGCGCTGGCGCTGCGCCAGGAGTTCGATGACCTGCAGACCGACGAGGTCGTGGCCGTGCTCTACGCCGGCAACACCGGTATCGACCTGCTCGCGCTCCACCCCGACCTGCCGCTCAGCCAGATGAACAACGGCACAGGCCCGGCCGGCCAGATGGGCCAGAGCAACATCGACCGGTTCCTGGGCACGGACGGGCGCCCGGCCCCGACGGTGCGGGAGATCCTCGACCAGCTCCGCGGCCGCGGCACCCGCGGGTTCGAGGTGGTTGGCAGCCCCACCGAGGTCGCCGACCAGCTCGAGGCGCTGATGGACGACACCGACCTCGACGGCTTCCTGCTCGAGCCCGTGTTCGACCCGGCCGACCTCGAAGACTTCGCCGCCCTGGTCGTGCCGGAACTGCGCCGCCGCGGCCGGATGCCCGCAGTCGCCGCCACCGGCACCCTGCGGGAGCAGCTCACCGCATCCGGTGATCCGCACCTGGCCGCCGACCACCGGGGCGCCCGCTTCCGGGTGTCCCCGCCCGCCGCGGTCCTCGCCCCGTAACGACCCGTCCGCACCACTAACGACCGCGGGCCCGCCACCTCATCGGTGACGGGCCCGCGGTCACGCAGGTGCGCTGGGTTACGCGGCCTGGGCGGTGCCCACGGCGGCGACGAGGCCGACGACGACCTCGTTCAGCTGCTCGACGACCTCGGCGTCATCCTTCGGGTGCACGTCGGCGAAGCGCACGACGGAACCGGGGATGGCCAGCTTGATGTCTTCGAGCACGGAGGCTCCCGCGATGCCGAGGGCCTTACGGGCCTCGTCCTGCGCCCAGACGCCGCCGAACTGGCCGAACGCGCTGCCGATGACGGCGACGGGCTTGCCCATGATCTGGCTCTCGCCGTAGGGGCGCGACGCCCAGTCGATGGCGTTCTTGAGCACAGCAGGGATGGTGCCGTTGTGCTCGGGGGTGATCACCAGGACTGCGTCGGCACCGCTGAGCGCACTGCGGAAGGCGACGACGGACTGCGGCACGGCTGCCTCGGTGTCGATGTCCTCGTTGTAGAACGGCAGGTGGGCGATGCCGTCGAACACCGTGAGGGAGACACCCTCCGGGGCGTTGTGCACGGCAGTCTCGGCGATCTGCTTGTTGGTCGATCCGGCCCGAAGGCTGCCGACGAGGACGAGGATTTCAGTCATTTGGGTTCTCTTTCTGGTTCTCGGGTGCAGGGCGGATGCCGCTCCGGCGCCTAAGTGGAATCAACCTTCCACACTGAGCCCAACCGAGAACCGGAGAAACTATTCCACTAAGTCGTAGAATTGTTTTATGACCGGGTCAGCACCGACGCTTGCACCATCGACGATTCCCCCTGCCCTGCGCGCCGATGCCGCCCGCAACCGGGAGTCGATCGTGTGCGCCGCCGCCAAGGCCTACGCCAGCCGGGGCACCGATGTTTCGCTCGAAGACGTCGCCCATCTCGCCGGGGTGGGCGTCGGCACCGTCTACCGGCGGTTCCCGACCAAGCAGGCCCTGCTGGACACCCTGTTCGAGGGCAAGATGAGCGAGTTCGCCGAGCACGCCGAGCAGATGGCGGCCCTGGCTTGCTCCGATCCGTGGCGGGCGTTCAGCGAGCACGTTCTCTTCCTCGTCGGCGAGCAGGCCAAGGATCTGGCCTTCAGCGACCTGCTCCGGGATCCGGAGGCGACGTCTCCGGCATTCCAGGAACATCATCGCCGTTCCATCGCTGCCTCGCAGGCGTTGGTGCGGGCCGCGCAACAGGCCGGCCTGCTGCGCGACGGATTCAGCCATTCCGACCTGCTCCTGATCACCGACGCCAACCACGGCGTCGTCCAGCACGCCGGGCAGGATGCCGCCGCGGCCTCTGAACGCTTCGGCCGCTACATGCTCCAGGCATTCAGCAGCCGCTGACCCGCAGCGCTGACTCGCAGCACTGCCGCCTACCCCCAGGCGTCGGCCATCTCCTGCGGCAACGTCCGCAGCACGGCCCAGCGCTCCGGCACGACCAGGCTCGGCAAGACGAACGACCACATCTCGATCACGCGCTGCCTGAGATCGGCGCGTCCGGTCAGCACGTCCGAGACGACCTGCACACCAGTGAACGCGGGGCTGATGAACCGGGCTGCGGCCTCGACATCCGTGTCGGCCCGCACATCACCGTCGGCGATGGCGCGGCGCAGCAGCAGGTCGCAGGCGGCGATCCACTCCTCGTAGGGCGTCACCACCGGTGCGGTCAGGCTGCTGGATTCCAGGGTGAGGCGGATGCCGGCGCGCGAGACCGGGTCTTCGCGCAACTGCACCGCGAGCTCGAAGCACAGCCGCAGCAGCACCTCCAGCCCGGGCTGGTCGCTGTGCAGCAGCTCGTCTCCGAGGGCAATGGCGCGCTGGTGCTGGGCGTCGACGATCGCCAGGGCCAGCGCCTCCTTGGACGCGAAGTGGAAGTACAGCGCCCCCTTGGTCAGGTCCGCGGCCGCGCAGATGTCGGCCATGGAGGTGCCGCCGTAGCCGTGCGCCGTGAAGACGGCGGCGGCGGCGCGAATGATCACCGCGCGGGTTTCAACGGCACGAGCCTGCTGGGTCATGGAACTCCTCGAGCCGGAGCGGGCGCCCCGAGGCGCGTCACCTGGACCGATTCCGGCCTCGTCTTCAATCGAATCATACCGTTTGGTATGCTTTGAGGAGGCCGGGCGAACAATCCGGGGGGAACCTGTTTTCCCGGCCGACAACGCTTGCATCACCGCACTCCGTTGAGCCGGCCCTCACGCCGTGCACCCGGCCGGCTCAGGCCCGGGGCGGCACCACGAGCACGGGGCAGTCGGCGTGCCGCACGCACTGTTCGCTTACCGAGCCGAGCAGCATGCCGGCCAGGCCGCCGCGGCCCCTGGAACCGACCACGAGCATCCTCGACCCGTGCGAAACCTCGATCAGGGCCTTCGCCGGACCGCCCATCACCACCCGGAATTCCACCGTGAGTTGCGGATGCCGGGCCAGGGCCTCCCGGGTGTCGCGGGTGAGCTTCTGCGTCACCGCGTCGGCATAGTCGGAGTACGAACAGACGTACCCGAATTCCCAGTTGGCCGGGCGAGGAGCCGTGTCGATGGTCCAGGCGCGCACGATGGTCACCGGCACGCCGAGCCCGTCGGCCAGATCGAGGGTCACCTCCAACGCCCGCTCAGCATAGGCCGAGCCGTCATGCCCGACCACGATGCCCGTGCGCGGTCCGGGCTGCTGTGCCGGTTGATCGGCGGCCTCGGCGCGCACCGCTGCGGCGTCGCTCGAGGGTCCGCGCGGCGGCTCCGCCACACTGTCGGCGCCCTGGCCGCTAGCCGTGTCAGCATCCATGATGACCTCCCACCGTGCAGCCGGCGCGTCCGACGTTGACGGTTCGATCCCATTCAACCGCCCGGGGCGCCCGGCCGGAAGAGGAATCGGGAACGGGGCTGCTAATCCTGCAGGGCGAGATGCTCCAGCAGGGCCTGCCGGCTGTCCAGGCGCAACTCGAGTTCGTTCATCACCATCGCGGCGAGGTCCTCGAGGCTGGCCGTCTCGCTCTCCGAGAATTGCCGCGGTTCCTGGTCGATCACGCACAGGGTGCCGAGGTTGTAACCATCCCGGGTCCTCAACGGCACCCCGGCGTAGAACTGCAGCCCCATCTCCCCGGCGACGAGGGGGTTCGCCAGGGCGCGCGGGTCGATCCGGGCATCCGTGACCACCCAGGGTTCGTTGTCCAGGATGGCGGAGGCACACAGGCCCGCATCGCGGTCGATGTGATCCACCGACAGGCCGTGCTTTGACTTGAACCAGATCCGGTCGTGGTCGACCACACTCACCAGCGCGATCGGCACGTCGAAGATCCGGGCGGCCAGGGCGGTGATCCGGTCGAAGGTGCCGTCCGGCGGGGTGTCGAGCAGGTCATACCGCCGCACCGCGTTCATCCGGCCGTCCTCGTCATCGGCGTCCGCCGCGCCGGCTCGCAGGTCGAACCGGTGTCGGCCGTCGGCATCGATGATGAGTTGGCGTAGCGCCCGCACCAAATCGGGCACGAGCGGGCGGTCTTCGGGCGCCCGCGCCGTCATCGCCGTGATCAGCTGGGCCCACTCCTCCGGAACACCGTCCGGGATCTCCGGATCATTCATCAGTCGGGCCAGCGCAGACGGCACGGCCGAACCGGGGAAGGCGAGGTGGCTGGTGAAACACTCGAGCAGCACGAGTCCGAGCGCGTAGACGTCGCTGGGCGGCCCCACCGGGTTTCCCTGAGCCTGCTCGGGGCTCATGTAGTGTGCACTGCCCGTGGCCGATCCGTCCGCGGTGTTCCGAGCTTCATCGGCCAGGAGCGCCACCCCGAAGTCGGTGAGCTTGGCCCGGGTGCGGGAGTCGTCGCCGTTGTAGTCCACCAGCAGCACGTTCGCCGGTTTGACGTCGCGGTGCACCACCCCGCGCTCGTGCATGTACTCCAGGCCTTCGGCCAGGTCGTAAGTCAGCTGGGCGATCTGTCGCACCGGCAGTGGGCCGCTCACCAGCTTCCGGCGCAGGTCGTCGCCCTCGATCAGTTCCATCACCAGGTAGATGTGCGGCTCGGCCGGGTCGCTGCGGTCAACGGCGGCGTCGAGCAGGGTGACCAGGCTGTGGTGGTTGAGCGAGGCGAGGATGTTGACCTCGTCCTCCTGGCGGCGCACATCGGCCGGGTCGATAGCCGTGGCACGAAAGATCTTGATGGCCACGTTGCGGCCGAGAAACTCATCGGTGGCCTTGTAGACGGCGCCCATGCCGCCCTGCCCCACCAGTTCCAGCAGCCGATAACGACCTCGGAGGAGATCGTTCTTACCGCGGTTCTGCAGCAGGTCCATGGCCAATCCTTCCCGACCTTCAAGTCTATCAATCCGACCTCGAAAACGCTGGGGAAATATGCCCGCCTGGTAGCAGCCGCGGCGCCGGCTGGCCGTCTTCCCACCCGGCATGCACGCAGCTTCGCTAGGGTCGAACAATGAGGTTCTTCGCGCGCCACCGTCTGACCGCGCTCGCGACGATTGCGGTTCTCGTGGTCAGCCTGGGCGGTGCCGCCCTGATCGGTGCGGCGGCCCGCGCCGAACCCGCGTCGGCGGCAGCACCGACCACACCGGTTGCCACCGACACCATCGACCTCGCCGCCTTCGCACCGGGCCGCATCCTCAGCGACTACAACTTCTTCAACTCCGCCGCCATGACCGAGGCCGAGATCCAGGATTTCCTGCAGTCGCGCAGCTGCATCCGCACCGACTCGTCGCCCTGCCTGTGGGAGTACCGGGAAAGCACCGCCGACCAGCCCGATGCCGGCGCCGGCCACTGCGATGCCTACCGGGGCGCTGAGAACGAGCACGCCAGCACCATCATCAAGAAGGTCGCAACGGCCTGCGGCATCAGCCCGCGGGTGCTGCTGGTGCTGCTGCAGAAGGAGCAGTCCTTGCTCAGCCGGCCCACCGAGTCCGGCTATCTGCGCGCCACCGGCTACGGCTGCCCCGACACCGCTGATTGCGATGCGGATTACTTTGGCTTCTTCAACCAGGTCTACAACGCGGCCTGGCAGTTCCGGCAGTACACCCAGGAGCCCGACCGCACCTACCAGATCGGTGACGTCGAGGTGGGGTACAACCCCGACGAGGCTTGCGGTGTGAGCACCGTCGACATCCAGAACCAGGCCACCGCCAACCTCTACAACTACACGCCGTATCAGCCCAACGAGGCCGCCCTTGCCGACCCCGACAGTGACGGCGACGGATGCTCCACCCACGGCAATCTCAACTTCTGGCTGTTCTACACGGCCTGGTTCGGCTCGGGCGATACCGACCCCTTTCCCGAGGTCTTCGGCTCCTGCCTCAACCTGACCGGTGGCCAGCCGTGCCGGCCGGCCGAGCTGATCCCCTCGATCTGACCTCACCCCGAAGAGAAGGACCCATCGTGGACATGCCGGCCGACCGTCACCTCGTCTACCAGACCAGCCTCATGAGCGCCCTGCTCGACGGTATCTACGACGGCGACACCACCGTGGCCACCCTGCTCGAGCACGGCGATTTCGGCTTGGGCACTTTCAACGCCCTCGACGGCGAGATGCTCATCCTCGACGGCGTCTGCTACCGCATGCGGGTGGACGGCACCGTCATCCCCGCGGATGCGAGCGACCTCAGCCCGTTCGCGGTGGTCACCCGGTTCGTGCCAACGGTCACGATCCCGGTCGACGCACCCACCAGTCGTGACGAGGCCGTTGCCCTCATCAACGCCACCCTCGAGTCGGCGAACTACCTCTACGCGGTGCGGCTTACCGGCGAGTTCGAGTGGGTGCGGGTGCGCGCCGTCCAACGGCAGGAGAAGCCGTATCAACCGATGTCCGAGGCCATCCGCGGTGAGAAGACCCTGGAGTTCGGCCGGTCCAGCGGCGTCGTCGCCGGTTTCCGCACCCCGCTCTACGGCCAGGGCATCGGGGTTCCCGGCGGGCACGTGCACTACATCGACGCTGCCCATCAGCACGGCGGTCACGTGCTCGACTTCGCCCTCGTGTCTGGCACGATCGAGATCTGCATCGGCACCGACCTGCACCTCGAGCTGCCCCTCACCGCCGAGTTCGAGCAGGCCGACCTCAGCCCCGACGATCTCGCCGACCAGATCGAACAGACCGAGAACCACCGCTGACCTCGCGGGATCGACAAGCTCGATCAGCGGATGGTCGCGCCCGTCTCGCTGGTCGAGCTTGTGTAGAGCCGGTGAGCCGACCTCTGAAGCACGTCACGGGATCTCGACGAGCTCGATCAGCGGCTGCGCCCGGCCCGGTGCCTCGGCCACAACGCCGCATCCAACCCGCGCTCGAGCTTGGCGATGGTCTCCATGTCCGGCCACGCCCGGCCCTCCAGGATGCCGATCAGCGTTGCGTGGTTCATCCCGCAGGCCTCGGCGGCGCTGCGGATGCTTTTGGCCCCGATGGCTGCGCGCAGGTTCGCCGCGAACAGCCGGGCGACCTCCCCGATCGCATCGCTCGCGGGTCCGTCCGGCCACGCGGCCACCAACTCGTTCGGTTTCTGGCGCATGGTCCGTGGCATTCCCCCAGCGTACGTGCACGTCGGCCTAAGGCGTCCACCACGGCCGCAACGGCAACTCGCCGACATCGCCATGCTGATAGGGCCTGGCCATGAGTATCTGGTGCAACTGAATGCCGTTGCTCTCGAACCCGAGCCGTGATCCAGCCATATACAGGCCCCACACTTTCGCGGTGGGGAGGCCGACCTCGGCGACGGCCTCGTCCCAGTGTTCGACGAGGTTGGCGCACCAGTCTCGCAGTGTCATCGCGTAGTGCTGCCGCAAGTTCTCTTCGTGCAGCACCTCCAGGCCGGTGTCTTGAGCGTCGCTGATGATCCGGCCCGATCCGGTGAGCTCGCCGTCGGGGAAGACGTAGCGATCGATGAATCCGCGCGCCTGGGGCCGGTGGTGATTCTCGGGCCGCGTGATGCTGTGATTGAGCAACAGACCGCCAGGCCGCAGCCGGGACTGCAGAAAGCCGAAGTACGACGGATAGTTGCGAACGCCGATGTGCTCGAGCAGCCCAATCGACGACACCGCGTCGTACCCGGTGTCCGTGACATCGCGATAGTCGCCGTAACGCACCTCGGCCAGATCGCTCAGCCCCTCGTCTGCGATGGCCCGTTGCGCCCACCCGGCCTGCTCGGTCGAGAGGGTAACACCGGTGGCCCGCACGCCGCGGCGGGCGGCGTAGCGCACCATGCCGCCCCAGCCGCAGCCAACGTCGAGCAATCGGTCGCCCGGTGTCAGCCGCAGCTTTTCGAAGACGAGACGATACTTGTTCTCCTGCGCCTGGTCGAGGGATGCGCTGCCACGCGGGTAACACGCGCAGGTGTAGGTCATCGACGGCCCGAGTACCCACTCGTAGAAGGTGTTCGAGACGTCGTAATGGTGGTGGATTGCCTCGGCGTCCCGGGTCTTGCTGTGCCGGATCCCCCCGGCGATCCTGCGCCAGCGAGGCCTCGCCTCCTCGGGCGGTGGCGCTATCGGGCGCAGATGCCGAACGCCGATAGAGCGGATGATGTCGGCCATCATCCGTGCCGGGGGGCGGGTGAAAACCAGGCTGTCGGCGAGCGCCTTGAGTAGTTCATAGGGGTCGCCCGGGTGCACCCCGCGAATGTCGAGGTCACCGGCGATGTAGGCGCGGGCAAAGCCGAGGTCACCGCCGCCGGTGGCGAGATAACTCGTGCCCCGCGGACTCCTCAGATCCAGCCCGAACGACGCGTCGGGAGGCCCTGCCGAACTCCCGTCGTAGGCAGTGAACAAGAGCGGCAACCGGCCGCCGGCCAGAATCTCCACGACCTCGGCGAGGGAGAACTTGCCCGCCGTTCCCGGTTTCCCCGCCGCATCCGCCGGCGGCGTCGACGTTGTCGAGCGGTCCTTGAACGTGGTCATCGTCGTTGCACCGCCTTGGCATAGAGGTCGAGGAGCCGTGAGTCAGGGTCGTATCGTTTCTTCACTGCGCGATAGCTGTCCCCGCCGTAGAGTTCATCGAACTCCTGGCGGGAGTAGTAGGAGTCGGAGTACAGCGACTTGTGCCCGTCGAGCTCGGTGACCCGACGTTCGATCAGCCGGTTCGTCTCGCCCTCCTGCCGCCCGATGGGCACCGTCCCCCAGAAACCGACGTTGACGTAGGTCTGGTTCGGCGTGATCGGGTACAGCGGCCAGCCGCCGCTGTTGGCCGCGCGCAGGCGCAGTGGACACAGCCAGATCGGCTCGATCGGCACGGTCGACAGGAACCAGTCCAGGTACTCGCCGCACCGCGCCAGTGGAATCTCGACATCCTGCACGACCCGTTCGCGCGGCGGCCGACCGCGCAGCTTTTCGACCCGGTCGCCGATCCGAAACCGTTGTTCGTATTTCATCAGCGTTGAGTAGAAGCTGCTGCTCCGATAGCGCTTCGGCCAGATCCGGCGGATGCGTCGATCCTGCACGCCGAACGGCTTGGAACACCAGAACCAGTCGGTGTCCCACCGCCACAGGTAGTCGTGAATGGTGAGACGGTCATCCGTGATGCCGTTGTCGTGCTGGATGGAGCGGTAGTAGATCTGCTGGCCGGTGTAGTCGCTGACGGCACCAGGGGTGTCGGTCTGCACGCCGATACAGAGGTAGCTCTCTTCGGCGCTGAACACCACTCCGTCGAGGTAGTCGATCGCCACCCCGTTGAGCCGGCCGGTCTCAACGATGCGGCCCATCGTTGTGACCTGGTCGCTGAGCGAGCGGAAGCGCAGGTGCCGGAGCGCGACGAATGGCTTGACCGGCTCCAGCTCGATGCGCAGGCGCACCGCGTACCCCAGCGTGCCGTAGGAGTTGGGGAAGGCCCGGAACAGATCCGCGTGCTTGGTGGGCGACGCGGTGAGCACCTCCCCCGTGCCCGTGAGGATGTCCATCTCCAGTACCGACTCATGCGGCAGTCCGTTGCGGAACGACGTCGACTCGATGCCGAGACCGGTGACCGCGCCGCCGAGCGTGATGGTCTTCAACTGCGGCACCACCAGTGGCGCCAGGCCGGCGGGAAGGGTCGCGGCGACGAGGTCGTCGTAGGTGCACATGCCGGCCACGTCGGCCGTCCGCCCCTGGGCGTCGATCGCGATGACACCGGTCAACCCGGAGGTGTCGAGGCCCCTACCCTGCGCCTTGGTGCGAGTTCGAAACAGATTGGACGTCGGCTTGGCGAGCCGCACCGGCTCCGTCTCCGGCACGGCCCGGTAGCTTGCAAGGAGGCGCTGCACGCCTTCGGCGTGAGCGACGTGGGTATCGGCTGAAGCAACGGACACGCCCCCACGGTAGCCCGCAACCGCGCTGGAGGCGACGCCGAGAGGCCCACAGCCCGAGTGGTTGTCGCTCGTTTACGGAAAAAGCACCTTCGTTCGCTGGAACGAGGGTGCTTTGTCCGGAAATCAACGAGTCAGCGGATGGCCAACGGGGGAACTAGAAGTCCCAGTCGTCGTCTTCGGTGTTGACGGCCTTGCCGATGACGTACGAGGAGCCAGACCCGGAGAAGAAGTCGTGGTTCTCGTCGGCGTTCGGCGAGAGGGCCGACAAGATGGCCGGGTTCACGTCGGTGACGCTCTTGGGGAACATGGCCTCGTAGCCGAGGTTCATCAGCGCCTTGTTGGCGTTGTAGTGCAGGAACTTCTTCACGTCTTCGGTCAGGCCGACCTGGTCGTAGAGGTCCTGCGTGTACTGCACCTCGTTCTCGTACAGCTCGTACATGAGGTTGAAGGTGTAGTCCTTGATCTCGTCCTTGCGCTCCTGCGTGGCGCCCTCGAGACCCTTCTGGAACTTGTAGCCGATGTAGTAACCGTGCACGGCTTCATCGCGAATAATCAGGCGGATGAGGTCGGCCGTGTTGGTGAGGCGGGCGCGGCTGGAGAAGTACATCGGCAGGTAGAAGCCAGAGTAGAACAGGAACGACTCGAGCAGCACCGACGCGACCTTGCGCTTCAGCGGGTCGTCGCCCTGGTAGTAGTCCATCACGATGGACGCCTTCTTCTGCAGGTTCTCGTTCTCGGTCGACCAGCGGAACGCCTCGTCGATCTCCTTCGTCGAAGCGAGGGTCGAGAAGATCGAGGAGTAGCTTTTGGCGTGCACGGACTCCATGAACGCGATGTTCGTGTAGACGGCTTCCTCGTGCGGGGTGATCGCGTCGGGGATCAGCGAGACGGCGCCGACGGTGCCCTGGATCGTGTCGAGCAGGGTGAGGCCGGTGAACACGCGCATGGTGAGCTGCTGCTCCACCGGCGTGAGCTGGTTCCAGGACTGCACGTCGTTGGAGAGCGGGATCTTCTCGGGCAGCCAGAAGTTGTTGACGAGGCGGTTCCAGACCTCGACGTCTTTCTCGTCTTCGATCTTGTTCCAGTTGATCGCGTCAACGTGGGAGACGAGCTTGAGCTTGTCAATCATGATTATTTCCTCTTGGTGATACGTCGTTGATCGAGCTTGTCGAGATTCGCGTACGTGGTCTCGACAAGCTCGACCACCGTTTCCTACTACGAGACTAAAGGGCGCAGCTGACGCAGCCCTCCACCTCGGTCCCCTCGAGGGCCATCTGGCGCAGACGGATGTAGTAGATCGTCTTGATGCCCTTTTTCCACGCGTAGATCTGGGCGCGGTTGATGTCGCGGGTGGTGGCGGTGTCCTTGAAGAACAGGGTCAGCGAGAGGCCCTGGTCCACGTGCTGCGTCGCAGCGGCGTAGGTGTCGATGACCTTCTCGTAGCCGATTTCGTAGGCATCCTGGTAGAACTCGGTGTTGTCGTTCGTCATGAACGGCGCCGGGTAGTAGACGCGGCCGAGCTTGCCTTCCTTACGGATCTCGATCTTCGACGCGATCGGGTGGATCGACGCGGTCGAGTTGTTGATGTACGAGATCGACCCGGTCGGCGGCACGGCCTGCAGGTTCTGGTTGTAGATGCCGTGCGCCATGACGGATGCCTTGAGCTCCGCCCAGTCGGCCTGCGTGGGGATCGCGACGTTGGAGTTCGCGAACAGCTCGGCGCCGCGGGCGGTGGACGGCTCCCACACCTGGTCGGTGTACTTGTCGAAGAAGGCACCGGAGGCGTAAGTCGAGTTCTCGAAGCCCTCGAAAGCCGTCTGGCGTTCGATGGCGATCTTGTTCGAGGCGCGCAGAGCGTGGAACAGCACCGTGTAGAAGTAGATGTTGGTGAAGTCGATGCCCTCTTCGCTGCCGTAGTAGATCCGCTCGCGGGCGAGGTAACCGTGCAGGTTCATCTGGCCCAGGCCGATGGCGTGCGACTTGTCGTTACCGGTCTCGATCGACCGCACCGAGGCGATGTGGCTCTGGTCGGAGACGGCGCTGAGCCCGCGGATGGCGGTGTCGACGACACGACCGAAGTCAGGCGCATCCATGGCCAGCGCGATGTTCATCGAGCCGAGGTTGCAGGAGATGTCCTTGCCGATGGTGTCGTAGGAGAGGTCCTCGTTGTACGTGGTCGGGGTGTTGACCTGGAGGATCTCGGAGCACAGGTTCGACATGTTGATGCGGCCCTGGATCGGGTTCGCCTTGTTCACGGTGTCTTCGAACATGATGTACGGGTAACCGGACTCGAACTGGATCTCGGCGAGCGTCTGGAAGAAGTCGCGGGCCTTCATCTTGGACTTCTTGATGCGCGGGTCGTCGACCATCTCGTGGTACTTCTCGGAGACCGAGATGTCGGCGAACGGCACGCCATAGACGCGCTCGACGTCGTACGGGGAGAACAGGTACATGTCCTCGTTGTTCTTGGCCAGCTCGAAGGTGATGTCGGGGATGACCACGCCGAGAGAGAGGGTCTTGATGCGGATCTTCTCGTCGGCGTTCTCACGCTTGGTGTCGAGGAAGCGCATGATGTCGGGGTGGTGCGCCTGCAGGTACACCGCGCCGGCGCCCTGACGGGCACCGAGCTGGTTCGCGTAGCTGAAGGAGTCTTCGAGCAGCTTCATCACGGGGATGATGCCGCTGGACTGGTTCTCGATCTGCTTGATCGGCGCGCCGGACTCACGGATGTTGGAGAGCAGCAGGGCCACGCCGCCGCCGCGCTTGGACAGCTGCAGCGAGGAGTTGATGCCGCGGGAGATGGACTCCATGTTGTCTTCGATGCGAAGCAGGAAGCAGGAGACGAGCTCGCCGCGCTGCGCCTTGCCGGAGTTCAGGAAGGTGGGGGTCGCGGGCTGGAAGCGGCCGGCAATGATCTCCTCGACGAGAGCGATCGCGAGCTCTTCGTCACCCTGGGCCAGGCCGAGGGCGGTCATCACGACGCGGTCCTCGAAGCGCTCGAGGTAACGCTTGCCGTCGAACGTCTTCAGCGTGTACGAGGTGTAGTACTTGAACGCGCCGAGGAAGGTCTGGAAGCGGAACTTCTTCGAGTAGGCCAGGTCGTTGAGGCTGGTGATGAACTCGAAGGTGTACATGTCGAGCACAGCCTGCTCGTAGTACTCCTTCTCCACCAGGTAGTCGAGGCGCTCACGCAGCGAGTGGAAGAACACCGTGTTCTGGTTCACGTGCTGCAGGAAGAATTCCCGGGCGGCTTCGCGGTCCTTGTCGAACTGGATCTCCCCGGTCGGGCCATACAGGTTGAGCATGGCATTGAGGGAGTGATAGTCCATGTCGAGCCCGGAGGGCGGGCTGATCGGGGTGACCTTCACGGCTGTTGCTTCCAAAATTCTTCCAATCCTTCGTGAACGGTGGCGACGTCGTCCGGGGTGCCGAATACTTCAAATCGATACATGTGGGGCACGCCGCACTTCTGCGCGATGATGTCCCCGGCCAGGCAGAACGCCTCGCCGAAATTCGTGTTGCCGGCGCCGATGACGCCGCGGATGAGTGAGCGGTTGCGCTCGTCATTCAGAAAACGAATGACCTGGCGCGGAACGGCCGGACCCAGGCTGCCGCCACCATAGGTGGGGACGACGAGCACATACGGGCGCCGGGCGATGAGCGGCGCATCCTTGGGATAGAGCGGGATGCGGGCGGCGGGCCGACCGAGCTTCTCGACAAACCGGGCGGTGTTGCCCGAGATGCTGGAGAAGAAGACGATGTCCACGTCGCCGGCGTCAACGCCGGCGTCGGTGACTCCATCGACCGAGCCGACGGTGGACTCGCGAGTGGAATCAGCCTGAAGCAGCATGGGTCCCCTTTTCGTGCGAGTTGTGCGGTCGGCGCCCCCCAGGCGCGGTGCTGATTACGCCAGGCGGGCGGCCAGTTCGTTGATCTTGTCGGGGCGGAAGCCCGACCAGTGGTCCTCATCGGTGATGACGACGGGCGCCTGCAGGTAGCCGAGCGCCTTGACGGCCTCGAGTGCGTTCTCGTCGGCCGACAGGTCGAGGATGTTGTACTCGATGCCCTTGCTGTCCAGGGCGCGGTAGGTTGCGGTGCACTGCACGCAGGACGGCTTGGTGTAAACGGTGATTGCCATCTGTAAGGCCTCTCGTATCGTTCTCGTCGTTCAGGACCGTGGCAAAACTATGCAAACCCGTGGTGAAGACGTAATGGAAATGTGCTGGAAAATGCACCCGACAGGTGCGAAGTTCTGGTTTAAGCGTGGTGCGATTGCTTGGACTTCAATACTACATCTAGTGATCCCGGAAGGGAACAGCCACTACATGCGGGAATTACAATTATGTACTTATCCACTGACATTCCACCGGTTGTCAACAGGCCGGTACGGTCGAACTCCGCAGAATCACGCGGGTAGAGACGAAGTTATCCACAGGCCGAATCAGCTGCTGATTTTCGACCTGTGGAATCCGCCGCCGGGCGCGTCGGGAGCGTCGCAGACCGCCCGGTCGCCACGCTCAGGTCTTGCGTTTGCGGGAGACCACGAACCTCTGCAGCAGCACGAAGGCGAGCAGGATACCGCCGGTGATGATGGTCGTCGCTTCCGGCGGGATGCCGCCGTCACGGGTGATGAGCACGTTCATCAGCCCAAGCACCAGGGCACCGATCACGGAGCCGAGCACGAAGCCGGCGCCGCCGGTGAGCAGTGTCCCGCCGATGATGACCGCGGCGATGGCGTCGAGCTCCCAGCCCACCCCGGTGATGTTCTGCGCGATGCCGAGCTTGGAGGTGTAGACCACGGCGGCGAGCCCGGCGAGGGTGCCGCTGATGATGTAGATCGCCAGCTTCGTGCGCACCACCGGCAGGCCCATCAGCAGGGCCGACTGCTCGGAGCCGCCGATCGCGTACACAGTGCGCCCGAACCGGGTGCGGTGCAGCAGGAAGAAGGCCACGATCACGACAGCTGCGGCGATGAGCACGTTGGGCGTGGTCACGAGGTCGTCGATCTTCGGTCCGTCGTAGACCTTCCACTGGGTGGAGAGGGTGCGGATCAGCGAGTCGTCCTCGAGCCGTTGCGGCGTCGTGCTGAGGATGGAGGCGAGCCCGCGGGCGAGGAACATCATCGCGAGAGTGGCGATGAAGGGTTGCACATTGAAGTACTGGATCAGTACCCCGGAGGCGACGCCGAAGACCGAGCCGACCAGGATCATCAGCACCATGACGACGAGCGGGTTCCAGCCGGCGTTGGCGAGCATCACCCCGACCAGGCTGCTGATGGCGATCACCGCCCCCACCGATAGGTCGATCCCTCCGGTGAGGATGACGAAGGTGAGACCGACCGCCAGGATGATCAGGTAGGCGTTGTTGATCAGCAGGTTCGAGATGGTGCTGAACGCCACGATCCGCCCGTAGGCGATCTCGCCGTAGATGAGCATGGCGACGAAGATCGCCACAGCGGCCAGGGTCGGCAGGGTTTCCAGGTTCGGCTTCATTCGCGACAGCAGCGAGGGTGCTGCGGCCGGCCGATCGAGTTCGGTCATGGTCATGCCTGCACCGTTTCCTTTTCCGCGATGATGACGCGGGTTCTGCGCCGATTGAACATTGACCGAACCCTGGGTGATTGCAGCAGGCAGATGATCACGATGACGATGGCCTTGAAGGCCGGGGTCGCCGACGATGGGATGGACATGTAGACGATGGTCTTGTCCAGGGTCGCGATCAGCAGCGCGCCGATGATGCTGCCGGTGAGCGAGAATTTGCCTCCGGCCAATGAGGTCCCGCCGATGACCACCGCGAGGATCGCATCCATTTCGGCGGTCATGCCCGTCTTGGCCACCTCCACCGTCATGACGCTGGCGGTGCTGAAGATCCCGGCGACACCGGCGAGCACGGCGCTCACTATATATACGGAGACGAGGATGCCCACGGGACGGATGCCGGCCATCCGCGCGGCCTTGGGGTTGATGCCGATGGATTCGATCATCAGGCCCAGCGCGGTGCGCCGCACCAGCGCGGCCAGAACCGCCACGATCAGCACGGCGATGACGAACACCACGGGGAACCCGAGGAAGGTGCCGTTGGCGATCCACCGGAACGATTCGTTCGTGGCCGAGGTGTTCTGCCCAGACGTGATGACCTTCGCCAGGCCCCGGCCGGCGAGCATCATCACGAGGGTCGTGATGAACGGCTGCAGGCCCACGATCGAGACGAGGATGCCGTTGAGGGTACCGAGCACCGCGCTGATGCCCAGCGCCAGGAGCACGGCCACGATCGCGGTGCCGAACGACCCGGTGCCGGTGTTGTTCATGAATTCCATCGAGACGGCACCGGCGACGGCCATCACCGACCCGACCGAGAGGTCGATGCCGCGGGTGGCGATCACCAGGGTCATGCCCACGGCGATCATCATGATCGGCGCACTGGCCCGCAGGATGTCGATGACATTGCCGGACAGATTGCCGGTGGCGGGGTTCACCGACACCCCGAGGTAGCCGGGGTTCTTGGTGAGGTTGACGATCAGCAGCAGGATGAGGGCGACGATCGCCCAGACGTACGGCTGGTGGAACAGTCCGGTGACCATCCGCACCGCTGTGGACGACCGTGAGGCGGGGATGCTCATGAGACGATCCCTTCTGACGCGATCAGATCGACGATGGACTCCGCGGTGACGAGCGGTCCGTTGACGATCTCCCCGATCTTCCGACGGTCTTTCAGCACGATGATGCGTTCGCTGAGGCGCACGACTTCCTCCAGTTCGGATGAGATGAAGATCACCGACATGCCGTCGTCGGCAAGCGCAACGATAGTCTCCTGGATCTCGGCCTTGGCTCCCACGTCGATGCCGCGAGTCGGTTCGTCCAGAATCAGCAGTTCGGGCTGGGTGGCCAGCCAGCGGCCGAGCAGCACCTTCTGTTGGTTGCCGCCGGAGAGGTTCTTCACGGTGCGTTCGGGGTCAGCGGGTCGCACGTTCAGTTCGGTCAGGTACTTGTCGCAGATGGCGGCCTGCTCCTTGCGGGAGAGCGGCCGGGCCCAGCCGCGCCGGGCCTGCACGGCCAGCACCAGGTTCTCGCGCACGGTGAGGTCGCCCACGATGCCCTCGTCGCGCCGGTTCTCGGTGGAGAAGGCGATCTTCTGCGCGAGGGCGCCGACCGGGCTGGTGACGTCGGTGGTCTTGCCGTCGATGGTGACGACGCCGGAGTCCGGCTTGTCTGCCCCGTAGATGAGCCGGCCGAGTTCGGTGCGGCCGGAGCCGAGCAATCCGGCCAGGCCCACCACTTCGCCGGCGTGCACCTCGATGTCGACGGGCTCGATGGAGCCTTTCCTGGTGAGGTCCTTCGCGCTGTAGAAGGGCGCACCCCCCGAGTGAACGACCCTGGAGCGGTGGGAGCCCAGGGAGTTGAGCGTCTCCACGTCCTTGCCGATCATCTCAGAGATGAGCTGGTTGCGCGACAGCTCTGCGGTCTGGTGCTCGCCCACGACGATGCCGTTCCGCAGCACGGTGAGCCGGTCGCTGATTGCGTAGACCTGGTCGAGGAAGTGCGAGACGAACAGGATGGCGACGCCCTCGTCGCGCAACCGGCGGATGACGGTGAACAGGCCCTCGACCTCGTTCGCGTCCAGGCTCGAGGTCGGTTCGTCGAGGATCAGAACTGTGGAGTCGGTGACCATAGCGCGGCTGATCGCGACCAGCTGCTGCAGGGCGAGGGAGATGCTGGACAGCGGCTGTCTGGGGTCGAGGTCACCCAGGCCCAGCCGGATCAGGGCCTCATGGGCGGCCTCATGGGTCTTCCGCCAGTTGATGCCGATCGGCCCGCGGATCTCGTGACCGAGCATCACGTTCTCGCCCACGGTGAGGTTGTCGCACAGGTTGACCTCCTGGTACACGGTGGAGATCCCGGCGTTCTGCGCATCCGCGGTGCCCGCGAACCGGCGCTGAACGCCGCCGACGGTGATGGTGCCGGAGTCGATCTTGTACACACCGGTGAGGGCCTTGATCAGGGTGGATTTACCGGCCCCGTTCTCGCCCATCAGGGTGTGCACTTCGCCGGGGAAGAGTCGGAAGTTCACGTTTTGGAGAGCCTTGACCCCCGGGAACTCGATCGAGATGTTCTCCATCTCGACGATCGGCTCTGTCACGGCCGGAGCTGTCGTTGCCATTTCTCTGCCTGGTCGTCCTGCCGGCGGGCCGGCCTCGTCATTGAGTAGCGTGTCATTGAACAGCGGGGTGTTCGTCCCTGCGGCCTGAGCGGCCGCAGGAACGAACACGGTACCGCGGGTTAGTACTGACGGTCGGGCAGGGCCGCCGTTGCCGCCTCGGGCGAATCGAAGGTCGTGCTCGGCACGACGATCGAGGACTCGACGTCCTCGCCGGCCAGGGCCGCGTTCACGACCTCGATGGCGTCTTCACCGAAGAGCGGGTTGTACTCGGCCACGAAGCTGAGCCGTCCGGCCGCGAGGGCCTCGAGCGCGGCCTGCGTGCCGTCGATGGTGATGATCTTCACGTCGGTGCCGGGGGTCAGGCCGGCCTCTTCAACCGCGAGAGCCGCACCGAGGCCCATCTCGTCGTTTTGTGCGAACACCAGCTGGATGTCGTTGCCGTTGGCCTTGAGCATGGTCTCGAAGACGCTCTTGGCCTCTTCGGTGGACCAGTTGGCCGACTGGCTCTCGAGCTTGACCAGGTTGTCGGAGACGGCCTCGTCCCAGCCCTTGTTGCGGTCGTTGACCACGGAAAGCCCTGGCGGGCCTTCGAGGACGACGTAGTTCGCGCCATCTGGGAACTGCTCGTTCGCCCATTCGGCGGCCGATGCGCTGATGCCCACGTTGTCGGGCGCGATCCGGCTGGTGTACAGGCTCTCGTCGTTCGGCTCGATGCCGCGGTCAAGCAGCACCACGGGGATCTCGGCCTCCTGCGCCCGGTTGAGCACGTCTTCCCAGCCCGTCGCCTCGGTGGCGGAGAGCAGGATCGCATCCACGCCCTCGTCGATGAACGAGGTGAACGCGGTGATCTGCGAGTTCTGGTCGCCATTGCTGGACGGGGCGTACTTGAGGTCGAACCCGTTCTCGGTCGAGAACGCATCCTGGATGTTCTGCTCGTTCGCCGTGCGCCAGCCGCCCTCCGGACCGACGGCAACAAAGCCGACGGTAGTGAGCTCGCCGCCGTCGTCACCGGATGCGGCGGGTTCGTCAGACCCCGATGAACAAGCGACGAGGCTGAACGCCAGTGTTCCGGCGAGGGCCAAGCCCGTGAACGCCCGGAACCGTGTTGTGGGTGCCATGTGATCTCCTCCTTGAGACCTGCCGGCACGAGCGTCGTGCCTGCAGAATGAATGTGTCGAGTGAACTGCTGCGGTGCCCTTGGCGACCTGTGATCGCTAACAATTCGCACTTAGCCAGCCGCTTGGTAGTTTCTGACTTCAATGTCGGAATCAATTGTTAGCCTTCACAATCGCTCTTTTCGGAGGCTATCCGCCTCCCCGAGCTGTTGTCAAGGCCTGCTCACTGGGTTGAAAATCAAATTCGCACCTGTTGCGCCGAACCAGTTGTGAACCCTAACATTCAGGGGACGAGGAGGTCGCGCCGTGTACGAGAGCAGAGCCGAACCGATCGTCGTCATGAGGGGCATCACGGTCACGTTCCCGGGCGTCACCGCGCTGGACTCCGTGGACTTCAGACTCTTCCCCGGCGAGGTGCACTCGCTGCTGGGCGAGAACGGCGCGGGCAAGAGCACCCTGATCAAGGCGCTCACCGGCGTGTACCGCATCGATGGCGGACAGATAGAGGTCGGTGGGGCGGCCGTGGACTTCACCACCCCTGCCGATGCCCAGCGGGCCGGCGTGAGCACCGTGTACCAAGAGATCAACCTCCTGCCCAATCTGAGTGTCGCCGAGAATATCCTGCTCGGACACGAGCCGCGGCGCCCGTGGGGTGGCATCGACTGGCCCCAGACCCGTCGGCAGGCCGGCGAGATGCTGCGCGGGATGAACCTCGAGATCGACCCCGCATCCACCCTGTCGACCCATTCGCTCGCCGTGCAGCAGCTCATCGCCATCACTCGGGCCGTCGCCGTTCAACCCAAGGTGCTGATTCTCGACGAACCCACCTCGAGCCTGGACAACGACGAGGTAACCGAGCTCTTTCGGGTGATCGCCCACCTCAAGGAGGCCGGCGTCGCCATCCTGTTCATCTCGCACTTCCTGGAGCAGGTCTACGAGATCTCCGACCGGCTCACGGTGCTGCGTGACGGTCGGCTCGTCGGCGAATACCTCACGGATGAGCTGCTCCGGATCGACCTGGTGCAGAAGATGGTCGGCGCCGAGATGACTGCCCTGTCGGAGATGCAGACTCGCACCAGTGAGCGGGAGGTCGAGGAGGCACTGGGCGGCGAGCTCCCGCTGGTCAGCGCCATCGGGCTGGGCAGGGACGGCGCCCTGGAGCCTATCGACCTTGCCGTCTACGAGGGCGAGATCGTCGGCATGGCCGGCCTGCTCGGTTCCGGCCGCACCGAGCTCGCCCGGCTGCTCGCCGGCATCGACCGGCCGGACAGCGGTGGCGTGTCCGTGGATGGTTCGGTGCGGCGGTTCCGCGGGCCGAGGGATGCGCTGAAACGCCGCATCGCCTACGCCTCGGAGGACCGTCGTGGTGAGGGCATCATCGGGGACCTGACTGTGCGCGACAACATCGTGCTGGCGCTGCAGGCCGATCTCGGCTGGTTCCGCCGCATCTCCCGCAAGCGACAGGACGAGCTCGCGCAGAGCTACATTCAGGCGCTGAACATCCGCCCGCCCAACCCGGAGGCGCTGGTGCGGCACCTTTCCGGCGGCAATCAGCAGAAGCTGCTGCTCGCCCGCTGGCTGGCCATCGCCCCACGCCTGCTGATCCTGGATGAGCCGACCAGGGGCATCGACATCGGCGCCAAGGCCGAGATCCAGAATCTTGTGACCAATCTCGCCGAGAACGGTCTGGCCGTCGTCTTCATCTCCGCCGAACTCGAAGAGGTGTTGCGGATCAGCAACCGGGTCGCGATCCTGCGCGATCGCAAGAAGGTTGCCGACATCCCCAATCACGACCTCACCGTCGAGAGGTTGCTCACCGTCATCGCCGACGGCGCGGAGGACGACGACGAGGAACTCCGGGGGGCCGAGCGGTGATCCGCGCCGCCGCCCGTCTGTCAATCGGCGCACAGGGCACTCGTCTAGAATCGGGGACAGAACCCAGCACTGGGTGGGCTGGCCGTAAGTTCCGCGAGACGATCGACCGCGGACTGGTTGAGCCTCGTCAGCCGCAGGGAAAGGGATCGCCGTGAGAGAGGAAACTCCCCGCCAGGCGACCATTTTCGACGTAGCGCGGCTCGCCGGGGTATCGCACCAAACGGTCTCCCGGGTGCTCAACGATCTGCCCAATGTGCGGCCGTCCACCCGGGTGCGGGTCGAGGACGCTATCAAGAAGCTGCGCTACGTGCCCTCCCCCGCCGCGCGTGCTCTGGTGACCCGCCGGTCGCGCACCATCGGGTTGATCGCCACCGGCACCCCCGAATTCGGTCCGGCGTCGACACAGCTGTACTTCAATGCCGCCGCCAGAAAGGCCTCCTGGTCGGTCTTCACAGCCAGCCTCATCGACACCGAACCGGCGGCGATCCGGGCCGTCATCGAAGCGTTCCTCCGCCAGAACGTCGAGGGCATCGCCGTCATCACCAGCCGGCAGGGCGTGGTCGATGTGGTCGCGGGCATGGAACTGGCCGTGCCCGTTGTAGCGCTCGAGGCGACACCGCGGGCCGGCATCACCACCGTCGGCGCTAACCAGTACAGCGGAGCCCGGACCGCCGTGGCCTACCTGGCCGGGCTCGGCCACCGGCACATCGCCCACCTAGCCGGTCCGAGCGACTCCATTGACGCGCGCGAGCGGGAGCGTGGCTGGCGCGACGAGCTGGCCGCCCGCGGCCTGGAGGCCCGCCGCATCGGCATCGGCGACTGGTCGCCCTCCGCGGGCTACAGCTTCGGCATGGCCTGCGACCTCGACGGACTCACCGCGATCTTCGCGGCGAACGACCAGATGGCGGTTGGGCTCATGCACGCCCTGTCCGATCGGGGCCGGTCGGTTCCTGCGGATGTCAGCATCGTCGGGTTCGACGATGTGCCAGAGGCCGAGCACCTGTCTCCGCCGCTCACCACGGTGCGGCAGGACTTCGAGCGCATCGGCCGGGATATGCTCGGCGAGTTGCTCGGCCAGATCAACGGCGACGGCTCCCCGGTGTCGGCATCCGTTCCCGCCCTGATCGAGCGTGCCTCCACCCGCCGCCTCACCCCCAACCCCTGACCCCGCGCCCACGCCGCCCCTCCCCGCCTTCCACCCGGCCCAAGCCGCCGCTTCGCTGGCTCGCAGCGCACCATAGTGCTCGCAGCGCACCTCCCGTGGCGCACAAGCCTGCGCTACCGACACAAACCTGCGCCGCCACGCCAAGCGACCCGACGGCACCGGGCAATCCGCCGCGTGTCCCCTGATGCACGGGGGCACACGCCGCGCGCATTCACCACGTGTCAGCCCGCGGCGCCCGCTCCTCCACAGGGATGCCCTTCGCCGGCTTCTCCACGGCGCTCGGCGCCGCAGCCGGGTGACGATCGGCACCGAGGGAGGCTGCAGCATGACTACCTCCCCGCGCTCGTCATCCGGTCGAACTTTCACCCAGAAGACCCCAGCGACTGACCTCCCACCAGCCGCAGGTCATCCCGTTCTCCAACGCGCGGAGGAGGTGGCGCTGCGATTCGGTGGGCTACTCCCGGCCGAGGCCCTGCGGGAGGCCGGCGTGCCACCGCACAGCCTCCGGCGGCTCTGCGGTGAGGGCGTGCTGCACGGCATCCGCCGCGGCGTGTACGTGGCTGGGGCGCAGTGGCGCGCCGCTGACACGGGCGAGCGCTACCGTTTGTTGGTTCGGGCCACGGTACTCACAGCCGGCAACAGCCCAGTGCTGTCACACCACTCAGCCGCGGTCCTGCATGGTCTCCCGATCATCGGTGCCTGGCCCGCTACCGTCCATACCCTCATGCCCGGGAGTGGCAGAGGCAGCACAGCGCGCTTCACCACCAGCCACAACGGGCCAACGTCCGAGGTTGTGGAAGACATTGATGGCTGCCGCGTCACACCACTCGCGCGCACCCTGGTGGATGTGGCTGCCACGTCGTCCTTTCTGGTCGCGGTGACGATGGTGGACCACGCGCTGCGGGTCGAGCAGGAACGCGTGTTGCGGGAACAGCTACGGCGCGGCGATGTGCCACCCATGCCAGAACGTCCGGCCCTCACCAAGGAGGACCTGTACTGGGAGCTGGACCGAGTCAACCCGCGCACAGGTCGGCGCCACGTCGAGCGGGCGATCGAGTTCGCCAGCCCACTGGCCGCCAATCCCGGCGAGACCCTCAGCCGGGTACGCATATTCCAGCTCGGGTTCGCGGCACCGGAATTGCAGGTGCGCTTTCCCGACATCCTCGGCGGCAACGCCTACGTGGATTTCTTCTGGCGGCGGGTGCGCAAGATCGGCGAATTCGACGGGTTCCTCAAGTACGGCGCAGGAGCCGTGCTCGGCGATCGGGACCCCAGCACCGTGGTGTGGCAAGAGAAACAGCGCGAAGACGCTTTGCGCGCCCGCGTGAAGAGTTTCGACCGCTGGGGGTGGGACCTCGCTCTCGCGCCCGGGCGGTTCCACGCTTTTCTCACCGAGCGGGGTGTACCTCGAGCCTGAGCGGGTGGCACGTCAGCGGTGTCCCTCCTCGAGTATCCCTCCCTCTCAGCGCAGCTTTCACTCGCAGCGCAGCTTTACGCTCGCAGCGCAGCTTCGCGCTCGCAGCGCAGGATGTAGCCCGACACAACCTGCGCTGCGAGCAACACCCTGCGCTGCGGGCAGAACGCAGCGCGGCGGGCGCAGAAAGACCGCCGGCCCCGCATCCGTAGAGAGAATGCGGGGCCGGCGGCCGGGTCGAACAGTCGGGCTAGCGGCCGCCGGCGCGACGCTTGTTGTAGACGTCGAAGGCCACGGCGAGAAGCAGCACGAGGCCCTTCACGGCCTGCTGCCACTCGATGCCGATGCCCATGATCGACATACCGTTGTTCAGCACACCGATGATCAGACCACCGATGATGGCGCCACCGATGGTGCCGACACCACCCTGCACGGCCGCGCCACCGATGAAGGCGGCGGAGATGGCCTCGAGCTCGAAGCCGTCACCGGCCTTCGGGCCGGCCAGGTTGAGGCGGGCGGTGAAGATCAGGCCGGCGAGGGCAGCGAGCACGCCCATGTTCACGAAGAGCCAGAACGTCACGTTGCGGGTCTTCACACCGGAGAGCTCAGCGGCGTGCAGGTTGCCACCGATGGCGTAGATGTGGCGACCGAAGACGCTGCGGTTCATGATGACGCCGTAGACCAGCACGAGCACGGCCAGCACGATCAGGGTGACCGGGATGCCCTTGTAGGAAGCGAGGGCGTAGGCGAACAGGCCGATGCCGGCGGTGATGAGCACGAGCTTGCCGACGAACCAGACGAGCGGCTCGACTTCCTGGCCGTACGAGGCACGGCCACGACGAGTGCGCACCTGCTGAATGATCAGGGCGATGATCGCCAGGGCTGCGACGCCGAGGGTCAGCGGGTCCAGCTCGAACTCGCCGAAGACATCCGTGAGGAAGCCGTTACCCAGGGCGCGGTACTCGGCCGGGAAGGAACCGATGTTGGCGTTGCCGAGAACCGCGAGCGCAAGCCCACGGAAGATCAGCATGCCGGCCAGCGTCACGATGAACGCCGGGATGCCCACGTAGGCGATCCAGAAGCCCTGCCAGACACCCACGAGGGCGCCGACCAGGAGCGACAGGATGATCGACAGCCACCAGGGCAGGCCCCAGGTCACCGCGAACACACCAGACACGGCACCGACGAAGGCGGCGACGGAGCCGACCGACAGGTCGATGTGGCCGGCGATGATGACCATCACCATGCCGACCGCGAGAACGAGGATGTAGCCGTTCTGCACGATCAGGTTGGAGATGTTCTGCGGCCGCAGCAGGATGCCGTCGGTCAGGAAGCTGAACAGCACGACCACCACGATCAGGGCGACGAAGATGCCGTTCTTGCCGAGGTCGGCGATGACGTGGCTGAGCCACTGGCCCGCCTTGGAGTTGCTGGGGTTGACTTGTGCACCTGCGGCCGTGTTGCTCGCCGGCTTGGTTTCGAGATCACTCATTTTGACGTTTCTCCTATTCCGATAGCGCCGACGCTAACGGGCCTTTTCCATGGTCATGTGCTTGATAAGGGTCTCCGGGGTGGCATCGGTGATCGGGAATTCTCCCGTGATGCGGCCCTCGGAAAGGGTGTAGATGCGGTCGCAGATGCCGATCAGCTCGGGCAGCTCCGACGAGATCACGATGACGCCCTTGCCCTGTGCGGCGAGGGCGTTGATGATCGCGTAGATCTCGTACTTGGCACCGACGTCGATGCCGCGGGTGGGCTCATCGAGGATCAGCACATCGGGGTTCGAGTAGATCCACTTCGACAGCACGACCTTCTGCTGGTTGCCGCCGGAGAGCTTCCCGGTCTTGGCCAGCACGGTCGGTGCCTTGATGTTCATGCTCGTGCGGTACTCGTTGGCAACCTTGAACTCTTCGTTGTCGTCGACGAGACCACCCTTGACGAGCTTGCCCAGCGCCGCCATCGAGATGTTGCGCTTGATGTCCTCGATGAGGTTGAGGCCGTAGGTCTTGCGGTCTTCGGTGGCGTAGGCGATGCCGTTGTCGATGGCCTCGGTCACCGTGCGGGTCTTGATCTCCTTGCCGCCCTTGAACACCTTGCCGCTGATCCGGCTGCCGTAGGTGCGACCGAAGAGGCTCATCGCGAACTCGGTGCGCCCGGCACCCATGAGGCCGGCGATGCCGACGATCTCGCCACGGCGCACGTTGAGGTTGACGTTGTCCACCATCACCCGGGTGGGGTCCTGGGGGTGGTGCGCTGTCCAATCCTCGACCCGCAGGATCTCCTCGCCGATGTTCGGCGTGTGATCGGGGTAGCGGTGTTCGAGGTCGCGGCCGACCATGTCCTTGATGATGCGGTCTTCGGTGACCTCCTGCTTGGCGATCGTCTCGATGGCCTTGCCATCGCGGATGACCGTGACGGCGTCGGAGACCTTCTTGATCTCGTTCAGCTTGTGGCTGATGATGATCGAGGTGATGCCCTGGCCCTTGAGGTGCAGCATCAGGTTGAGCAGGTGGTCGGAGTCCTCGTCGTTGAGGGCGGCCGTCGGCTCGTCCAGGATGAGGAGCTTCACGCGCTTGGAGAGGGCCTTGGCGATCTCCACGAGCTGCTGCTTGCCGACGCCGATGTCCATGATCTTGGTGGTCGGGTTCTCCCGCAGACCGACCCGGGCGAGGAGCTTGACGGCCTCGCTGTTGGTCTTGTTCCAGTCGATCAGGCCGAGCGCGCCGCGCTGCTCGTTGTTGAGGAAGATGTTCTCTGCAATGGAGAGGTAGGGACTCAGGGCGAGTTCCTGGTGGATGATCACGATGCCCTTGGCTTCGCTGTCCCGGATGTCTTTGAACTCGACGATCTCGTCTTCGAAGACGATGTCGCCGGTGTAGGTGCCGTGCGGGTAGACGCCGCTGAGCACCTTCATAAGCGTGGACTTGCCCGCGCCGTTCTCACCACAGATGGCGTGAACTTCGCCGCGAGCGACATTGAGTGTCACGTCCTGCAGCGCCTTGACGCCGGGGAAGGTCTTGGTAATACCGCGCATCTCGAGGATGTTGGTGGTCACGAGCGTTCCTTTCTTGGGTCTAATACGGTGTGATGACCGGCCGGCGGGGCTGGACGCCCCGCCGGCCGGTCACGAGCACGTGACTCTTAGCCGTCGATCTCGGCCTGGGTCCAGTAGCCGCTGTCAACCAGCTGCTCCGTGATGTTGTCCTTGACCACGATTGCGGAGTCGAGGAGGTAGGAGTCCACAACCTTCACGCCGTTGTCGTAGTCGGTGGTGTTGTTGATCTCCGGCTCTTCACCGTTCAGCAGCGCGAGGGTCATCGAAACGGCGACCTCGGCGAGCTTGCGGGTGTCCTTGAAGATCGTGGCGTACTGCTCGCCTGCAACGATGGCCTTGACCGAGTCGAGCTCGGCGTCCTGGCCGGAGATCGCGGGCCAGGTGTCACCCAGCGAGTAGCCGGAGCCCTCGAGGGCAGAGATGATGCCTCGGGAGATGCCGTCGTACGGGGAGAGAACGCCGTTGACAACGCTGCCGTCAGAGTACGTCGACGTCAGGATGTTCTCCATACGGCTCTGTGCCTCTTCACCATCCCAACGCAGGGTTGCAACCTGCTCGATGTCGGTCTGGCCGCTCTTGACCACGATCGTCTTGCTGTCGATCAGCGGCTGGAGGACATCCATCGCACCGTCGTAGAAGAAGAACGCGTTGTTGTCGTCCAGCGAACCGGCGAACAGCTCGACGTTGAACGGGCCGGCCGGGGCGCCGTCGATGGGCGTTCCGTCCAGCTCGACCAGGCCGAGGCCGTTCAGGAGCGACCAAGCCTGCTGCTGGCCAACCTTGAAGTTGTCGAACGAAGCGTAGTAGCTGACGTTCTCGGTGTCGCGGATCAGGCGGTCGTAGGCGATGACGGGGATGTCGGCGTCTGCGGCGTCCTGGAGCACGCTGGTCAGCGTGGTGCCGTCGATCGAGGCGACGATCAGGGCCTTGGCGCCCTTGGTGATCATGTTCTCGATCTGCGAAACCTGCATGGGGATGTCGTCTTCTGCGTACTGCAGGTCGACGGTGAAGCCCTCGGCTTCGAGCTGTTCCTTGACGGCGTTACCGTCGTTGATCCAGCGCTCGGAGGACTTCGTGGGCATTGCGACGCCCACAAGGCCGCCGTCGCCGGCGCCCTCGCCGCCGCCGCCGCCGCCGCCGCTGGAGCAAGCTGCGAGCGAGATAACCATGGCTCCGGCAGCCAGGGTTGCGAGGAATGCTTTCTTCTTCACTGTGGTTCCTTTCGGTTTTTCAATCGACGTTGATGTCAAATCGTGTGAAGCGGGTAGTGCGTGTGATTACAGGCCTTGCGCCAGGCGGTAGTACGCCTGGTTCCAGCGCACCTCGCGGGAGAAGTCCCGCAGGGTGGTGGTCTCATCGATCACGAGAAGCTCAGTGCGAGCGATCTCGGCGAAATCTTGGAACACCTCGATGCCGACGGCGGTCGACATGACGGTGTGGTGGGCGGCGCCGGCGGTGAGCCAGGCGGCGGCTGAGGTGGCGAAGTCGGGGGCGGGCTTCCAGACGGCCCGGCCGACGGGGAGCTTGGGTAGGGCTTCGGTGGGTTCGACGACCTCGACGACGTTCGCGGTGAGGCGGAACCGGTCGCGCATGTCGCTCATCGCGACGACCACGGCGGGGCCGGGGGCGGCGTTGAAGACCAGGCGCACGGGGTCGTCCTTGCCGCCGATGCCCAGCGGGTGGATTTCCAGGGTGGGCTTCTCGGTGGCCAGTGACGGGCTGACCTCGAGCATGTGCGCGCCGAGGATC
>NZ_QHLY01000001.1 GCF_003185895.1 Cryobacterium arcticum
TGTGATGTCTCAGGACATCGTGGATAGTTGATGTCTCAATACATCGTGGAGTTTTGATGTCTCAGGACTTCGTGGATGTTTGGTTGGCCATGAATCCGCGAGGTTTGTTGTTCCCGACGTAGTGCGTGCCCTTGGGCGGGCGGGGATGGCTGAGGATCTGCGTGCCGGATTGGTCATAGATGGCGATTTCGGTGGCGTTGTAGGTGATTTGGAGTTGCTGGCCGTTGTAGTCCTTGCCGATCTTGAACCGGGTGCCGAGGACAGTGATCTCACCGTCGTCGGTGACGGTGCGCTGGACCAGTTCGGTGGGCTGCTCGGGGACCACTGGCGGTGTGGGTGGGGTGGCTTTGGCGGTGGCGTTCCAGGCTTCTTGGGGCGTCATTCGAGGTAGGGACTGGTGCTCGCGTTCGGTGTTGTAATACGCGTCGAACTCGTCGAGCTGGGTCTGCAGTTCTTCCAGCGTCGCGGCGATCGGATGGGTGTTGAGGTACTTCAGCAAAGTCCCGTGCACGCGTTCGTTCTTGCCTTGGGTAGTGGGTTTGCCCGGTTTGCCCGTGATCGCAACGACTCCGAAGCTGACGAGGTGGTTCACGAGAGCGCCTTCATGGCCGCGTCGGGTCGGGTTCAGCGCCGCACCGTTGTCGGAGAGGAATTTCTGCGGAACGCCGTGCCGGCTGATCGCCAGGTCCACGACCCTGATCGCGGCTTCGCTGGTCTCGCCGCTGGCGGCCAGCGACGCCAGGGCGAGGCGAGAATGGTCGTCGATGAGTTGGAAAACCACGACCTTGCGCCCGTTGGCCAGAATCCACTCGGTCGCGTCGATCTGCCAGCACCCGTTCGGGTTGGGATACACGAAACGGCGATACGCGGATCGTGGCTTCTTCTTGGGTTCCGGGATCACGACGCCGGCCCGGGCGAAGATCCGGGCCAGCGTCGCTCTGGAAGGCGGGGTTAGCCCTTGCCTGCGGAGTTTGGCCTGCACGCTCAAAGGACCATGATCAAAGCCCCGCCGCTTGAGCTCTGCCCGAGTCTCCAAAGCGAGCTTGACCATTCCCGCGTTCGTTTCCGCCGGGCTGTTCTTCGGCCTCGTGGATCCAAGTTCCATCGCCGCCGCAGCACCGCTGGCCTTCGACTCAGCGCGAACCTTGTGAAACCAGGACGGTGAGACGTTATGAGTTCGACAGAACGCCGCGATCGCGCCCCGAGGGGCATCATCCGGCCACGTCGCGACCAACATTCGGACTCGGGCATCAGGATTCAGAGCGCTCATCACATGAGCAAAACCCCTGGACTATCCACGATGTCCTGAGACACACTGTCCACGATGTCCTGAGACATAAATGTCCAAAATGTCTTGAGACTTCACAC
>NZ_QHLY01000006.1 GCF_003185895.1 Cryobacterium arcticum
AAGAGATTCCTTTGGAAAACATTTAAACAACAAAGCAAGTCAGTAATGATTTGTTCTGTCAGTTTCAAACTTGCTGATTGTTCGCCTATTCCGGTGGCTTTCAGCACTAGATGTGCCCGTCACGCTTGCGTGGTGAGGCTATTAAACATTTACGGAGAGTTTGATCCTGGCTCAGGACGAACGCTGGCGGCGTGCTTAACACATGCAAGTCGAACGGTGATGAGGAGCTTGCTTCTCTGATCAGTGGCGAACGGGTGAGTAACACGTGAGTAACCTGCCCCCGACTCTGGGATAAGCACTGGAAACGGTGTCTAATACCGGATACGAGCTTCAGCCGCATGGCTAGGAGTTGGAAAGAATTTCGGTTGGGGATGGACTCGCGGCCTATCAGCTAGTTGGTGAGGTAATGGCTCACCAAGGCGACGACGGGTAGCCGGCCTGAGAGGGTGACCGGCCACACTGGGACTGAGACACGGCCCAGACTCCTACGGGAGGCAGCAGTGGGGAATATTGCACAATGGGCGCAAGCCTGATGCAGCAACGCCGCGTGAGGGACGACGGCCTTCGGGTTGTAAACCTCTTTTAGTAGGGAAGAAGCGAAAGTGACGGTACCTGCAGAAAAAGCACCGGCTAACTACGTGCCAGCAGCCGCGGTAATACGTAGGGTGCAAGCGTTGTCCGGAATTATTGGGCGTAAAGAGCTCGTAGGCGGTTTGTCGCGTCTGCTGTGAAAACCCGAGGCTCAACCTCGGGCCTGCAGTGGGTACGGGCAGACTAGAGTGCGGTAGGGGAGATTGGAATTCCTGGTGTAGCGGTGGAATGCGCAGATATCAGGAGGAACACCAATGGCGAAGGCAGATCTCTGGGCCGTAACTGACGCTGAGGAGCGAAAGCATGGGGAGCGAACAGGATTAGATACCCTGGTAGTCCATGCCGTAAACGTTGGGAACTAGATGTGGGGACCATTCCACGGTCTCCGTGTCGCAGCTAACGCATTAAGTTCCCCGCCTGGGGAGTACGGCCGCAAGGCTAAAACTCAAAGGAATTGACGGGGGCCCGCACAAGCGGCGGAGCATGCGGATTAATTCGATGCAACGCGAAGAACCTTACCAAGGCTTGACATATAGAGGAAACGGCTGGAAACAGTCGCCCCGCAAGGTCTCTATACAGGTGGTGCATGGTTGTCGTCAGCTCGTGTCGTGAGATGTTGGGTTAAGTCCCGCAACGAGCGCAACCCTCGTCCTATGTTGCCAGCACGTAATGGTGGGAACTCATGGGATACTGCCGGGGTCAACTCGGAGGAAGGTGGGGATGACGTCAAATCATCATGCCCCTTATGTCTTGGGCTTCACGCATGCTACAATGGCCGGTACAAAGGGCTGCAATACCGCAAGGTGGAGCGAATCCCAAAAAGCCGGTCTCAGTTCGGATTGAGGTCTGCAACTCGACCTCATGAAGTCGGAGTCGCTAGTAATCGCAGATCAGCAACGCTGCGGTGAATACGTTCCCGGGCCTTGTACACACCGCCCGTCAAGTCATGAAAGTCGGTAACACCCGAAGCCAGTGGCCAAACCCGCAAGGGATGGAGCTGTCGAAGGTGGGATCGGTGATTAGGACTAAGTCGTAACAAGGTAGCCGTACCGGAAGGTGCGGCTGGATCACCTCCTTTCTAAGGAGCACAGCAGTGCCGTCTGTATACAGCGGA
>NZ_QHLY01000011.1 GCF_003185895.1 Cryobacterium arcticum
ACTTAATCGATTCAAACTCATGTGATTTCAAATTTTCAAGAGCAAACGGTGAATGCCTTGGCATGTAGAGCCGAAGAAGGACGTAGTAATCTGCGATAAGCCTCGGGGAGTTGATAAACGAACTGTGATCCGAGGATGTCCGAATGGGGAAACCCCGCCAGGCCCGCAAGGTGACCTGGTGACTCCCGCCTGAATATATAGGGCGGGTAGAGGGAACGTGGGGAAGTGAAACATCTCAGTACCCACAGGAAGAGAAAACAATAGTGATTCCGTTAGTAGTGGCGAGCGAACCCGGATGAGGCTAAACCGATCATGTGTGATAGCCGGCAGGCGTTGCATGGTCGGGGTTGCGGGACTTTTCTGCTGATTCTGCCGAACAGTGAGGGTTAGAACGTTGTATAGACGAACAGGATTGAAAGCCTGGTCATAGAGGGTGCGAACCCCGTAGTCGAAATGCAGCAATCGCCCGAAGAGTATCCCAAGTAGCACGGGGCCCGAGAAATCCCGTGTGAATCTGTCAGGACCACCTGATAAGCCTAAATACTCCTACATGACCGATAGTGAACAAGTACCGTGAGGGAAAGGTGAAAAGTACCCCGGGAGGGGAGTGAAATAGTACCTGAAACCGTTTGCTTACAAACCGTTGGAGCACCCTTTGTTGGTGTGACAGCGTGCCTTTTGAAGAATGAGCCTGCGAGTTAGTGATATGTGGCGAGCTTAACCCGAGAGGGGAATGCGTAGCGAAAGCGAGTCTGAATAGGGCGATTCAGTCGCATGTCCTAGACCCGAAGCGAAGTGATCTATCCATGGCCAGGTTGAAGCGACGGTAAGACGTCGTGGAGGACCGAACCCACTTCAGTTGAAAATGGAGGGGATGAGCTGTGGATAGGGGTGAAAGGCCAATCAAACTTCGTGATAGCTGGTTCTCTCCGAAATGCATTTAGGTGCAGCGTTGCGTGTTTCTTGCCGGAGGTAGAGCTACTGGATAGCCGATGGGCCCTAAAAGGTTACTGACGTTAGCCAAACTCCGAATGCCGGTAAGTGAGAGCGCAGCAGTGAGACGGTGGGGGATAAGCTTCATCGTCGAGAGGGAAACAACCCAGACCACCATCTAAGGTCCCAAAGCGCGTGCTAAGTGGGAAAGGATGTGGAGTTGCATAGACAACCAGGAGGTTGGCTTAGAAGCAGCCACCCTTGAAAGAGTGCGTAATAGCTCACTGGTCAAGTGATTCCGCGCCGACAATGTAACGGGGCTCAAGCACGCCACCGAAGTTGTGGCATTGATATTTTTGGTAAGCCGCACCCTTGTGGTGTTGGTTCAGCCGTGTTGATGGGTAGGAGAGCGTCGTGTGGCCAGCGAAGCGGCGGTGTAAACCAGCCGTGGAGGCTACACGAGTGAGAATGCAGGCATGAGTAGCGAAAGACGGGTGAGAAACCCGTCCTCCGAAAGATCAAGGTTTCCAGGGCCAGGCTAATCCGCCCTGGGTAAGTCGGGACCTAAGGCGAGGCCGACAGGCGTAGTCGATGGACAACGGGTTTATATTCCCGTACTGATGAAAAACCGTCCAAGCTAATCCAGTAATGCTAAGCATCTGAATCCTCTAGATGGATCCCTTCGGGGTGAAGCGTGAGGCCTAGCGTGCGACCCTATGCTGGTGCGGTTAGCGTATTAACAGGTGTGACGCAGGAAGGTAGCTGAGCCGGGCGATGGTTGTCCCGGTCTAAGGATGTAGGGCGAACGATAGGCAAATCCGTCGTTCATTAAGCCTGAGACCCGATGGGTAGCCCGTAAGGGTGAAATCAGTGATCCTATGCTGCCAAGAAAAGCATCGACGCGAGGTTTTAGTCACCCGTACCCCAAACCGACTCAGGTGATCAGGTAGAGAATACTAAGGAGATCGAGAGAATCGTGGTTAAGGAACTCGGCAAAATGCCCCCGTAACTTCGGGAGAAGGGGGGCCTGAGGCGTGAAGGGATTTACTCCTGGAGCGTTCGAAGGCCGCAGAGACCAGTGGGAAGCGACTGTTTACTAAAAACACAGGTCCGTGCCAAGTCGCAAGACGATGTATACGGACTGACGCCTGCCCGGTGCTGGAAGGTTAAGAGGAACGGTTAGCCGCAAGGCGAAGCTGAGAATTTAAGCCCCAGTAAACGGCGGTGGTAACTATAACCATCCTAAGGTAGCGAAATTCCTTGTCGGGTAAGTTCCGACCTGCACGAATGGCGTAACGACTTCCCAGCTGTCTCAACCGCGAACTCGGCGAAATTGCATTACGAGTAAAGATGCTCGTTACGCGCAGCAGGACGGAAAGACCCCGTGACCTTTACTACAGCTTGGTATTGGTGTTCGGTGTGGCTTGTGTAGGATAGGTGGGAGACTTTGAAGCTTGGACGCTAGTTCAGGTGGAGTCATCGTTGAAATACCACTCTGGTCATATTGGATACCTAACTTCGAACCGTGATCCGGTTCAGGGACAGTGCCTGGTGGGTAGTTTAACTGGGGCGGTTGCCTCCTAAAAAGTAACGGAGGCGCCCAAAGGTTCCCTCAACCTGGTTGGCAATCAGGTGTCGAGTGTAAGTGCACAAGGGAGCTTGACTGTAAGACTGACAAGTCGAGCAGGGACGAAAGTCGGGACTAGTGATCCGGCAGTGGCTTGTGGAAGCGCTGTCGCTCAACGGATAAAAGGTACCTCGGGGATAACAGGCTGATCTTGCCCAAGAGTCCATATCGACGGCATGGTTTGGCACCTCGATGTCGGCTCGTCGCATCCTGGGGCTGGAGTAGGTCCCAAGGGTTGGGCTGTTCGCCCATTAAAGCGGTACGCGAGCTGGGTTTAGAACGTCGTGAGACAGTTCGGTCCCTATCCGCTGCGCGCGCAGGAAATTTGAGAAGATCTATCCCTAGTACGAGAGGACCGGGATGGACGAACCTCTGGTGTGTCAGTTGTTCCGCCAGGAGCACCGCTGATTAGCTACGTTCGGAACGGATAACCGCTGAAAGCATCTAAGCGGGAAGCCGGCTTCGAGATGAGATTTCCATCCCTTAGGGGGAGAGGCTCGCAGCTAGACTACTGCGTTGATAGGCCGGATGTGGAAGTGGGGACTAAAGACCCACGGAGCTGACCGGTACTAATAAGCCGATAATTTGATAACACAACAGTTTGAATAAGCTGCAAGCGTCCACTATGTGGTTCTCGATGTACGGTCGAGAACAAA
>NZ_QHLY01000002.1 GCF_003185895.1 Cryobacterium arcticum
TCACATGAGCAAAACCCCTGGACTATCCACGATGTCCTGAGACACACTGTCCACGATGTCCTGAGACATAAATGTCCAAAATGTCTTGAGACTTCACACCCCCAAGAACGCGAGTCTAAGGGGCTTTGCTCACGGCTCGCGGGCGGCGAGCATCGACTCCATCAGGGTGATCTCGGCATTCTGGGAGATGATCACCGAGTTGGCGAAGCCGAGCACCGAGGTGTTGCTGGCCCGGTCCTGCACGGCTTCGGCCATCTCGACGGCACCCCGGTGGTGGGCGATCATCAAGGTGAGGAACTGACGCTCGGCATCGACCCCGGTGGCGGCGGTGAGCTCCGCGATCTGCGCATCCGTGGCCAGACCCGGCATCGGGGCTCCCGGCGTGTGCGCCCCGTCGGTGTGGCCGTGCGTCTCGTCCGACCGGCCCGGCCGGGTCATCCAGGTCATCGACGGTTCCGGGCCGGCCTGGGACAGCTCCCACTCGGTGAGCCAGCCGTACAGCTGGCCGGCCTGCTGCGACTGCGTGGTGGCAATGTCATAACCGAGGAGGCGCACCGCCTCGTCATCGGTGCGGTCGCGGATGAGCATGGCCAGTTCGACCCCCTGCAGGTGGTGCACCTGCATGTCGCGAGCGAACCCGGCCTCGGCGCTCGTCGCGGAGGGGGCGGGGTTGTTGATGGTGCTCAGCCGGCCGATGGAGAAGCCGACCAGGCCCACAGCGACCGCCGCCGCGGCCGCGACAACGACCAATACGACGCGGCGGGCGCCCAGGCTACGCCTTTCCGGGGGCATCGTAGGCACCGGTGCAGAGCGCACCGGGCTCCGGCACGTTGTTGCTCTTCCAGTGCTCCTCGAAGAAGGCGGCGATGCGCTCGTCGTCGGCCGATTCGACCTGCAGCTGCACGTTCCAGCCGCTCACGACGATCGGGGAGGGCAGGCCCTCGAACGGCGACAGGATCACGTAGGTGGACGGCAGAACGGCCTTGAGCGTCGTGAGTTCGTCGGCGGAAAGGTCGGGATCGTAGGTGACCCAGAGCGCGCCGTGCTCGAGGGAGTGCACGGCATTCTCGCTGGGCACAGGCTCGGTGTAGACGCCGCAGTTCAGCCAGGTCGGGTTGTGCTCGCCGCCGGCCGGAGGGGTCTGCGGGTACGTGACCGGAGTCTCCACGTGCAGCGAGGCGTTCTCGAAGGTCTCGACGCCCTCGATCTCGGTGCCATCGCCGCCGGCCGAGTAGCTCGCGCGTTGCGGGGTGAGCACCACGGACGTGATCACGAGGCCGACCACGGCCACAACGGCGGTGATGCCGGCGATCAGGCCGATCTTCTGGTTGCGCGCTCGGCGTTTCTGCTCGCGGTGGTACTGCTCGAGCTTCGCGGCGCGCTGTTCGGCGCGCTGCTGCTTGACGCCGGGCTTGGCTGACGATGCTCCGGACGAACCGGTGGGCGGGGCAGGGGTCACGAGGGGCCTCTTTCAGTTGCTGTTCTCTCATTCGAACGTATGCAGATGAACGGACCCTTCCCGGATGCCGGATTTCACAGATGGTTCACAGGCTGGTCGCACCCCGCAGCCGCGGACTAGAGTGAGGATGTGATCATCCTGACGTCGTGTCCCTGTTGCTGCTCTCGCTAGCCGACTCGCACCACCTCACTTCCGGTTTTCGGACCGACACACCAGGCCTGCGGCCACGACAGCATCGTGACCGCGCCAGAGACGCAAGGATTCCCCATGAAAATCGCTGACACCATCCTCGACCTCATCGGTAATACACCGCTGGTCAAGCTGCACAAGGTCACTGAGGGCATCGGTGCCACCGTGCTCGTCAAGCTCGAGTACCTCAACCCCGGCGGCTCCGCGAAGGACCGCATCGCCACGCGGATCATCGATGCCGCCGAGCGCGACGGGCTGCTGCTACCCGGCGGCACCATCATCGAACCCACCTCGGGCAACACCGGCGTCGGCCTGGCCCTGGTGGCCCAGCAGCGCGGCTACAAGTGCATCTTCGTGCTGCCCGACAAGGTGGGCGAAGACAAGCGCAACGTGCTCACCGCCTACGGCGCCGAGATCGTGGTGACACCCACCTCGGTGGCGCCCGACGATCCGGAGTCGTACTACAGCGTGTCCGACCGGCTCGTCACCGAGATTCCCGGCGCCTTCAAGCCCAACCAGTACTCCAACCCGAACGGGCCGCTCAGCCACTACGAATCGACCGGGCCCGAGATCTGGCGCGACACCGACGGCACCGTCACCCACTTCGTCGCCGGCGTCGGCACCGGCGGCACCATCACCGGCACCGGCCGCTACCTGCGGGAAGTGTCGGGCGACACCGTGCGCATCATCGGCGCCGACCCAGAGGGGTCGGTCTACTCCGGTGGCACCGGCCGCCCGTATCTCGTCGAAGGCGTCGGCGAGGACTTCTGGCCCACCGCCTACGACCCCGCCGTGCCCCACGAGATCATCGCCGTCTCCGACGCCGAGTCGTTCGCGATGACCCGCCGGCTCGCTCTCGAAGAGGGCATCCTGGTCGGCGGCTCCAGCGGCATGGCCGTGGTGGCAGCACTGCGGGCCGCGAAAGACCTGCCTGCCGACGCCGTCGTGGTCGTTCTGCTGCCCGACGGCGGCCGCGGCTACCTGGCCAAGATCTTCAACGACGGCTGGATGCGCAGCTACGGCTTCTCCAACGCGCCCGCCGGGCACACCGTCGCCGACCTGCTGCAGTCGAAGACCGGCACGCTGCCCGCCTTCGTGTACGTGCATCCCAACAACACCGTGCGCGACGCGATCGAGACGATGACCTCGTCGAGCGTGTCGCAGTTGTTGGTGCTCGCGGCCAAACCGCCCGTGGTGATGGGCGAAGTGGTCGGGGCGCTCGACGAGCGCAGCCTGATGAGCCGGGTCTTCTCCGGCGAGACCAAACTCACCGACAAGGTCGGTTCGATCGTGGGCGACGCCCTGCCGTTGATCGGTGTGAACGAGCCGGTCGGCTCGGCCCGCGCCGCGTTCGCCGAGCATGACGCCCTGCTCGTGACCGACGGCGGCAAACCGCTCGGCGTGATCACCCGGCACGACCTCCTCACCTACCTCAGCGTCTGACTCCCCGGCCGGCCCTCGCCGCCGTCGCCCGCCAGACCGCACCGATTACGTCTTTCGAAGGAAACCCCATGAGCTCGTCCGAGAACCAGAAGTTCAGCACCATCGCCATCCACGCCGGCCAGGAATTCGACCCGTCGACCGGTGCCGTCATCCCGCCGATCTACCAGACCTCCACCTATGTGCAGGAGAGCATCGGCAAGCTGCGCGGCGGCTACGAGTACAGCCGGGGCGGCAACCCCACCCGCACTTCGCTCGAGACCATGCTGGCCGCCCTCGAGGGCGGTAAGCACGGCCTGTCCTTCGCCAGCGGACTCGCGGCCGAAGACACCCTGCTGCGCGCCGTGCTCAAGCCGGGCGACCACGTGGTGCTCGGCAACGACGTCTACGGCGGCACCCACCGGCTGATCAACCGGGTGCACGGCGCCTGGGGAGTGCGCAACAGCACCGTGGAGATGAGCGACCTGGCCGCGGTCGAAGCGGCGATCCTTCCCGGCGAGACCAAGATCCTCTGGGTGGAGACGCCCAGCAACCCGCTGATGAAGATCAGCGACATCGCCGCGCTCGTGGCCATCGGGCACAAGCACGACGTGCTCGTTGTGGTCGACAACACCTTCGCCTCACCCGCCTTGCAGCAGCCGCTCGCCCTCGGTGCCGACGTTGTCGTGCACTCCACCACCAAGTACCTCGGCGGCCACTCCGACGTGCTCGGCGGCGGCCTGGTCATCAACGACGAGGAGCTGGCGGAGAAGACCACCTTCCTGCAGTTCGCGGCCGGGCCGGTCTCGGCACCGATGGACGCCTGGCTCACCGTGCGCGGTATCAAGACCCTCGCCGTGCGGATGGAACGGCACAGCAGCAACGCCCTCGCCATCGCCCGATACCTCGAAACCCACCCGGCGATCGAGAAGGTGTACTACCCGGGCCTGGAAAGCCACCCGGGCCACGAACTCGCGCGCACCCAGATGAGCGCCTTCGGCGGCATGCTCTCGATCGGCTTCGCCGGCGGCGAGACCGCCGCCCGGAGCTTCGCCGAGTCGACTCAGCTGTTCCAGCTCGCCGAATCCCTTGGCGGGGTCGAATCCCTGGTCAACTACCCGTCCGAGATGACCCACGCCTCCGTGCGCGGCACCGAACTCGAGGTCGCCACCAACATCGTGCGGCTCTCGGTGGGTATCGAAGACATCGACGACCTGCTCGCCGACATCGCGCAGGCGCTCCCCGCCAGTTGACCCGCAGTGTCGGTGGCAGTAATTCGATGAAGGATGTCGTTTCTGCCATTGAGGCCGTGGGTTCCCGCCGGGCACGATGAGACGGTGACGAAAACAGAGCTCCGCACCAGCCCGCCGCTGCCGGCCGCCGCGCCTGCCTCCAGAGGACTGGGGGTGCTGCAGGGCACCGCCCTGTACGTGGCGGCGGTGCTCGGTACGGGCATCCTGGTCCTGCCCGGTCTGGCCGCCCAGGCCGCAGGGCCCGCCTCGATCCTCGCCGTCGCCGCGGTGTTCGTGCTCTCGATCCCGCTGGCCGGCACCTTCGCGGCGCTGGCCGCGCGCTACCCGGATGCCGGCGGCGTGGCCAGCTTCGTGCGCCGCGCGCTCGGCGACACCTGGGCCCGCATGACCGGGTACTGGTTCTTCTTCGGCGTCGGCGCCGGCGCACCGGTGGTGGCCGTGCTCGGCGCCGACTATGTGGCGGCCATCATCGGGGTGGATCGTGCTGCGGTACCCTGGTTGGCCCTGGCGCTGCTGGTGCCGCCGTTCGTGGCGAACTACTTCGGCGTTCGGGTGTCGGGTGTGGCGCAGTTGGCGCTCACCGCCGGGTTGCTCGGCATCGTGATCGGGGTCGTGGCCGTCGCGGCTCCCGCGGCAGACCCGGGCAATTTCACCCCGTTCCTCAGCCGGGGCTGGGGTGGCGTCGGCGCCGCGATCAGCCTGTTCGTCTGGGCGTTCGCCGGGTGGGAGGTCGGCACCCACATCGCCGGGGAATTCCGTAACCCGCGCCGCACGATTCCGATCGCCACGGCGATCGCCCTCGTGGTGGTCGGCCTGTCGTACCTGGCCCTGCAGTACGTCACGGTCGGGGTGCTGGGCGCCGCGGCTGGAACGGGTCGAGTTCCCCTGCTCGACCTGGTCGCCGCCTCCACCTTCGGTGTCGGCCCGGTGCTGGTGGCCGTCATTGCCGCGATCGTGACGCTCGGTGTGCTCAACGCCTACATCGGCGCGTTCGCGAAGCTGGCCGCGTCGCTCGGCCGGGACGGCGACCTGCCGGCCTGGCTGGCCCCCGGTGCCGAATCGGGTGGCGTGCCGCGGCGCGCGTTGGCCTTGGTGGCCGGGCTGATTGCGCTCTATTCCGCGCTGATGCTGGCCACGGGTATGCAGCTTGCGCCGTTCATCCTCACCCACACCAGCTCGATGGTCGCGATCTACGTGCTCGGCATGGTGGCCGCGGTGCGGCTTCTCCGCACCGGATCGACGGGGTGGTGGCTGGCCGCGATTTCGGTGGTGCTCACGATCGGCCTGCTGCTGCTGGCCGGGCTCTACCTGGTGGTGCCCGCCGGGTTGGCCGGCGTCGCGGTGCTGGTGGGCATACTGACTCGCCGGGGCCGCGCGCGCCGCAGAGGGAGCCCCAACGCTGTCCGCGCTGATTCCACCAATCCGGCTCGGCTCCCCGCCGAGTCCCGTGATGCTGCGCCAGCATCGTCCCGTTCCGCCGAAAGCGAGTGACCCGAATGATCGCATCCGCCGCCCGTCTCGTCGACCTGAGCCACGAGATCAGCGCGGGCCTGGTGACCTACCCGGGGCTACCCGCCCCGGTGATCACCCCGCACCTCACCCGAGAGGACTCACGCAGTCACTACGCCGCCGGCACGGAATTCGCAATGGACCTGATCACCATGATCGGAAACACCGGCACCTACCTCGACAGCCCGTTCCACCGCTACGCGGGCGGCGCCGACTTGGCCGGGCTGCCCCTGGCCTCATTGGCCAACCTGCCCACCCGGGTATTCCGCTACGAGCAGGTAGCGGAGCGCGGCATCGGCGCCGCAGATTTCGCCGGTGAGAATCTCGCGGGAACCGCCGTGTTGCTGCACACCGGCTGGGATCGGCACTTCGGCACACCGGCCTACGCGGCCGGGGCACCCTTCCTCACTGAGGCGGGCGCCCGCGCCCTCGCCGATCGGGGTGTGGCGTTGGTGGGCATCGACTCGCTGAACATCGACGACACCGAGTCCGGTGGCACCCGCCCGGCCCACTCGCTGCTGCTGGCCGCGGGCATCCCCGTGGTCGAGCACCTCACCGGGTTGGGCGGGCTCCCCGACAGCGGTGCGAGCTTCTTCGCGGTGCCCCCGCGCGTGCGGGACTTCGGCACCTTCCCCGTGCGCGCCTTCGCCCTGCTGCCCTGAGCCGCGAGGTCAGCGGGTGGTGCGCACCACCCGGGTGAGCCCAGCCGGTACGAGCACGGTTCCGTCGATGGCGGCACCCGTGACCAGTTCGGTGCCGGTGGCCGACACCGTCTGGTCGGCATCCGTGTGGTTGATCAGAAAGGTGAAGTCGGAGTTCTCGGTCGAGCGGGTGATGCTCTCCACTCCGTCGATGCCCCTGGCTGCGTCGATGCCGGCCGTGTTCAGCACATCGAGTAGCAGGGAGTCCAGGTCACCGCCGACGAGCTTCGTTGACACGTACCAGGCCGAGCCGTCGCCGAATGCGTTCCGGGTGATAGCGGGTCCGCCCGCTGCGGGTCCGTCGACGTACCGGGCCAGCACCTCGGCGGTGGACACCTCGATGTCGTCGGTCCAGGCAATGCCGGTGCGGGAATCGCTGAGCGTGACGGTCTCGCTCTCGTGCAGGGGCAGGAACTCCGGGATGGTGAGACCGAGTACTTCGCGCAGGGCTCCGGGTGCCGCGCCGGCGTAAACGGTGTCATTCTCGTCGACGATCCCGGAGAAGTACGACACCAGCAGGTGGCCGCCCGAGCGCACGTACCCGGTCAGGTTCGCCGAAGCCTCCGGCCCGGCGAGGTAGAGGCTGGGGGCGATGACGAGCTCATAACCGCTGAGATCAGCGGTGGGGTGAACGAAGTCCACCGTCACGTTGCGGTTCCAGAGCGCGGTGTAAAAGGCCTCGATCCGTTCGCGGTGGCCGAGCTCCACACTGGGGCGCCACTCGAAGTCCTGAGCCCAGAACGATTCGGTGTCCCAGACCAGCGCCACCCGGGCGTGCACGCGAGAAGAACGCACGTCGGCGAGGTTGCCGAGAGTCTGGCCGAGGGCGACGACCTCTCGCCAGATCCGGGTTTCGGCGCCGGCGTGGGGGAGCATCGCGGAGTGGAACTTCTCCACTCCGAACCGCGACGCGCGGAACTGGAAGAACAGGATGCCGTCGGCCCCGCGAGCGAGATGGGAGAGCGAATTGCGGGCCAGCTCGCCGGCGCGCTTGGCGATGTTACGCGGCTGCCAGTTGACCGCACCCGTGGAGTGCTCCATCAGGATCCACGGTGCTCCGCCGGCCAGCGACCGGGTGAGGTCGGCATCCATGGCCAGCAGGATGTGGTTGTCGCTTCTCTCGGCCACCAGATAGTGGTCGTTGGAGACGACGTCCACCTCCCGGCTCCACTTCCAGTAGTCGGCCGAGAGGCAGTTGGTGGCCATGAAATTCGTGGTCACCGGGATGTCGGGCGTGAAGCGGCGGATCACGTCGCGTTCGTTGATGAAGCACTCGAGCAGGGCGTCGGAGGTGAAACGGTGGAAATCCAGCCGTTGGGCCTGGTTGCTCACCGATGCGGACTGCCGGGGCGCGTCGATTTCGTCCCACTCGCCATAGACCTGGCCCCAGAAGGTGGTGCCCCACTTGTCGTTGAGCGCAGCGAGGGTGCCGTACCGCGCCTGTAACCAGGTGCGGAAGGCGACGACGGAGTACTCGTCGTAGGAGTCGCTGATCGGTGCGCCGTATTCGTTGTGCACGTGCCAGAGCACGAGAGCCGGGTGGTTCGCGTAGCGGCGGGCGAGCTGCTCGGTGATCGCGGCGGCCGCGCGTCGGTAGTCGGGGCTCGACGGGCTGACCATGCCGCGGGAGCCGTTGCCCAGGGTGACGCCGTCGCGGGTGACCGGGCGGGAGTCCGGGTACTTCTTCCAGAACCAGGCCGGCGGTGCGGCGGTCGGGGTGGCCAGGTCGACGTCGATGCCCGACGCGTGCAGCAGGTCGATGATGTCGTCGAGCTGGCTGAAGTCGTACTCACCCTCGCGCGGTTCCAGGATGCCCCAGGCGAAGATGGCGAGACTGACCAGGTTGATGCCGGCCTGCTTCATCAGCTCGATGTCTTCGAGCCAGGTGGCACGCGGCCACTGTTCCGGGTTGTAGTCGCCGCCGTAGCGGATGCCCGTCGCGCCGTGCAGCAAGCGCTGCATGGCGGGGGAGGTGACGGGGGTGGGGGTCTGGATCGGCATTGGTCTCTGGCTCCTTCAACTGTGTGCGCTCCCAGTTCTAGCACAGCAATTGACAACGATCTAGATGGACAGCCCACGTTGACAACGGCAGAATTGTGTGAATTACTAGTACCGCTCCCAGCCTTCGGCGAAAATTGCCAAGAATGCACCGGGCACCAACTCACAGCACCAGCTTTCATCAAGGAGGACGAATGCGCACGTCAATTCGGGTCGGGGCCGTGGCCATGGCCACAGCCGCAACACTGCTCATGTCAGGTTGTTCGGCAAACACGGGTGGCGGTGACGACGGGCCGGTTGAGTTGAACTACTGGGCCTGGGCGCCGAACCTGGAGCAGGTCGTCGACATCTGGAACGAGGAGAACCCCGACATCCAGGTCACCGTGCAGAAGCAGGACGGCGGCGACCCCGCGATCACCAAGCTGCTCACGGCCATCAAGGCCGGCAGCGGTGCGCCCGACCTCATTCAGGCCGAATACCAGAAGATCCCCACCCTGGTGTCTTCCGATGCCCTCGCCGACCTGTCCGAGTATGGCGCCGGCGACATCGAAGACTCCTTCGCCGACGGAGTGTGGGATTCCGTGACCCTCGGCTCCGACGCGATTTACGCCATCCCGCAGGACAGCGGCCCGATGATGTTCTTCTACCGCGCCGACATCTTCGACCAGCTCGGTTTGACCGTGCCCACCACGTGGGACGAATACGCCGAGGTCGCCCGTGCCGTGCACGCCGCTGACCCCGCGAAGTACCTCGGCACGTTCTCGTCGAACGATGCGGGCTGGTTCACGGGCATGGCTCAGCAGGCCGGCGCCTCCTGGTGGGGCATCGACGGTGAGTCCTGGAGCGTCGACATCGCCGACACCCCCACCGAGACCGTCGCGGGTTACTGGGGTGGCCTCGTCGAAGAGGGCGTCATCGACAACAAGCCGATGTACACCCCGGAGTGGAACGCCGGCCTCAACAATGGCCAGCAGGTCGGCTGGTTGAGCGCGGTCTGGGCTCCCGGCGTGCTCGGCGGCAACGCCGCGGACACCGCGGGCCTCTGGAAGGCCGCTCCCATGCCGCAGTGGGATGCCGACGCACCCGCGACCGGTAACTGGGGCGGTTCGTCAACTGCCGTGACCACCCAGTCCACGCACCAGGAAGCCGCCACCAAGTTCGCGACCTGGCTGAATACCGATGAGGAAGCCGTGCAGGCGCTGGTCACCACTTCCGGCATCTACCCGGCCGACGCGGCGCAGGCCAAGGCCGCCCTCACCGCCCCGCCGGAGTTCTTCAGCAACCAGCCCGACTTCTACGACGTCGCCGCGGAGGTGGCCGACACCGTGAGCCCGTTCACCTACGGTCCCAACGTGAACGTGGCCTACAGCGCCTACAACGACGAATTCGCCAAGGCGGCCGACGCCAAGACGAAGAGTGCGTTCCTCGACGCCGTCGACGCAATGCAGAAGATCACGACCGATGACATGAAGAAGAGCGGCTTCACCGTCAAGTAGACCGGTAGTCGACTCCGGGTCCGCCGGCCGAACCGGCCGGCGGACCCGGAGCACCATTCACCCCAACCCCCACCGAGTGAGGACACCTCGTGACAGTGACAGAGGCCCCAGCGGCCGCCAGGACCACCGCAGCACCCGTCCGCCGCGGCCGAGGCACCTTCCGCACCAGGGTGCTCGTGCCGTACGCGATGCTGGCACCCGGCATCCTGCTCTTCGTGGCCTTCATGGCTGCGCCCATTTTCTATACGCTCTACCTGAGTTTTCAGAAGACCAAGGTGTCTGGGCTGGGGCTCGGCTCCGGCGCCCGCACCGCGGTTTTCGCCGGTATCGACAATTACGTCGCCACCCTCACCAACACCGAATTCGGGGCCAGTGTCGGCCGGGTGCTGCTCTATGGGTTCATCCTGATTCCGTTGATGCTCGGTCTCGCATTGCTGTTCGCCCTGCTGTTGGACTCCAAGCGCACCCGCGCAGCCGGCTTCTCCCGCACCGCCATCTTCCTGCCCTACGCAGTGCCTGCCGTGATCAGCTCACTGCTTTGGGGCTTTCTCTACCTGCCGGCCGTGAGCCCGTTCTACTTCGTCTTCGACAAGCTCGGCTGGGACGTCCCGTCCCTGCTGTCCTCCGGCGGGGTGACCTTCGCCATCGCCAACATCGCCCTCTGGGGCGGCGTGGGCTTCAACATGATCGTGATGTACACGTCGCTCAAGTCGGTGCCCTCCGACATCTACGAGGCCGCCAAACTGGACGGCGCGAGCGAGGTCCAGATCGCGCTGCGCATCAAAATCCCGATCATCGCGCCGGCGATCGTGATGACCGCCCTGTTCTCGATGGTGGCGACCCTGCAGGTCTTCGCCGAGCCGACCACCCTCCGGCCGCTCACCAACTCGCTGTCCACGAGCTGGTCACCGCTGATGCTGGTGTACCGGGATGCCTTCACCCGCGACGACATCTACTCCGCCGCCGCCACCTCGATCGTCATCGCCCTGGTGACCTTCGCCTTCTCATTCCTGTTCCTGCGCGTCGTGCAGAAACGCGCCTTCGGCCAGGAGGACTGACCATGAGCACCGTAACCACTCTCACCCGACCGGACCGTGTCCAGCGCAAAGCCGAGCGCGAGTCCGCCCGAATCTTCAGGCAGAAGGCCAGCCCGGTCTCCACGGGCATCCTGATCATCGGCGCTATCTACTGCCTGTTCCCGGTGTTCTGGGTGCTCATGGCGTCGAGCAAGGACAGCTCGGAGCTGTTCTCCACCTTCACGCTGATGCCCAGCACCCACCTCTGGGACAACATCGTGGAACTCAGCCAGTACCGTGGAGGCTTGTTCTGGCGCTGGGTGCTCAACACGGCCATCTACGCCGGCGTCGGCGCACTGGCGTCCACGTGGATCTCCGCCATTTCCGGCTATGTCCTGGCCAAGTTCGAGTTCCCGGGGAAGAAGGTCGTCTTCTCGATCCTCCTGATGGGCGTGCTCGTTCCCGGCGTCATCCTCGCCATCCCGCAGTACTTCCTGCTGGCCGAGGTCGGCTTGACCAACACCATGTGGTCGGTGCTGCTGCCCCAGATCATCAGCCCGTACGGCATCTACCTGGCCCGCATCTACGCGGCCGCGTCAGTGCCCACCGAGGTCATCGAAGCATCCCGGACCGAGGGAGCGGGCGAGCTCTACATCTTCAACCGCATCGCCTTGCCGATGATGGGCCCCGGGCTGGTGACGATCTTCCTCTTCCAGTTCGTGGCGGTGTGGAACAACTTCATGCTGCCGTACATCATGCTCGGCGACGACAAGCTCTTCCCGGTGACCGTCGGTCTCAGCGGGCTCCTCAACCAGGGCGCATCCGCGCCGTCGATGTACACCTTGGTCATCACGGGCGCGCTGCTCTCCATCATTCCGCTGATCATCCTGTTCCTCGTTCTGCAGCGCTACTGGAAGGTCGACCTCGCCGCCGGCGCGGTCAAGGCCTGACGCTCGCTAGGATTCACACGTGACACCGCCTCCCGTGAAGCGCCGCCCGACCATCGACGATGTGGCCGCGGCCGCCGGCGTGTCTCGAGGAACGGTCTCCAGAGTGCTCAACGGCGGCCACTGGGTGAGCCCGGATGCCCTCACCGCGGTGAACGCGGCCATCCGTAAGACCGGCTACCGCGTCAACCCGCACGCCAGGAGCCTGGCGACCAGCCGGGCGAATTCCGTGGCCTTCCTGCTCACCGAATCCCACGACCGCCTGTTCGAAGACCCCAACTTCGCGGTGCTGATGCGGGGAGCGTCGAAGGCGCTCTCCGTGCACGACATCTCCCTCGTGCTGATCATGGCGGGCAATGAAGACGAACAACGCCGGGCGACAGAGTTCATCACCGCCGGGCATGTGGACGGCGTGCTTCTCGTGTCGTCGCACAGCAGCCGGCGCGGGCTGATCTCCGAAATCGTCGCTGCCGGTATTCCGGCGATCGCCTGCGGGGTACCGCTTGGCTTCGAGAAGAAGATGGGCTATGTCGCGGCCGACGACTACGACGGCGCCCGCGAGATGGTGCAGTTCCTGGCCGGCCTGGGCCGCACGCGAATCGCCACCATCGCCGGACCCGAAGATACCTCCGGCGGCATGCGTCGCTACGAGGCATACGTCGACGAGCTCGGCGATGCTTTCGATGAGACCCTGGCGTCGCGTGGCGACTACAGCCGGGCGAGCGGTGCCCTGGCCATGACCGAACTCCTCGAACGTCATCCCGATCTGGACGCGGTGTTCGCGGCTAATGACATGATGGCCGCCGGAGCCTTGGACGTACTGCTGGCCTCCGGGCGGCGGGTGCCCGAGGACGTTGCCGTCGGCGGGTTCGATGACGCCCCCGTGGCCACCACCACTACTCCGCGGCTGACCACGATGCACCAGCCGTTCGAGCGAATCAGCGAAGAAATGGTGCGCCTTCTCCTCCAGGTCATCGACGGTGAGCGCCCGGCCGCCATCGTTCTGCCAACCGACCTCGTGGTGCGCGAAAGCGCCTGATCGGCCACCTCATCTGGTTCCCTGGAGTTGATGTGACAGTCACATCAACTCAGACGGGGGCCATGTGACAGTCACATCCAGCACTCACACCCGCCCGGAGGTGTGCATAATTGGGGTGCGTACACATTTGTGACCGTGCACATTCGAACAAGGCCGTTTCCGTGTCAGCTGACCTGCCCAAGAGCCGCGCACCCAGCATCCGGGATGTCGCGCGCCTTGCCGGAGTCTCGCACCAAACCGTGTCGCGAGTGCTCAACAATCACCCCAGCATCCGCGAGACCACCAAGGCCAGGGTGCAGCAGGTCATGGACGAGCTGCAGTACCGGCCCAACCGGGCCGCCCGGGCGTTGTCCCGCGGCACGTCACGCACCATCGGAGTTCTCTCCGCATCCAGCTCGCAGTACGGGCCGGCCAGCGGCATCGCCGCCATCCAGGATGCCGCCCGCGAAGCCGGCTATTACGTCAATACCGCCAACCTCACCTCGGCCGACCCCGAGACCATCGAGGCCGCGCTCGACCACCTGATGGTGCAGTCGGTGGAGGGGATCGTGGTGATCGCCCCGCAGATGCGGGTGTTCGACGTGCTGGAACAGCTCTCCATCGCCGTGCCGTACGTGACGATGCAGTCCACCGGTCGGCAGAACGACCACGGCCTCTCCTTCGACCAGATCGCCGGTGCCCGCGCGGCCACCCGGCACCTCATCGACCTGGGGCACCGCAACATCTACCACCTGGCCGGACCGCAGGACTGGATCGAGGCCGAGGCCCGTATGCGCGGGTTCCTCGATGAAATGGGGGCGATGGATGTGCCCACGACGGCACCCATCCTCGGCGACTGGACGGCAGACTTCGGCTACTACGCCGGCCGTGAGCTCCTGCGGGTACGGGACTTCACCGCGATCTTCTCGTCCAACGACCAGATGGCGCTCGGCCTGATGCACGCCATCCGCGATGTCGGTCTCGACATCCCCGGCGACGTCAGCGTGGTCGGTTTCGATGATATTCCCGAAGCGGCACACTTCTGGCCCCCGCTCACAACAGTGCGACAGGACTTTGCCGAGATCGGGCGACGGTGCGTGGCTCTGCTCCTCGATGAGATCACGGACGGCCCCGACGAGCTGCGCACCCCCATCATCCCGGAGCTCATCGTGCGCTCGTCGACGGGCCCGCCGGCCTTCTGAGCGGTCGGCTCGAACCCCGTCCGGGGTACGTTTTGGGGCGTTACCCAATAGTGACAATCCCGACTTGACAGATCTTTCCCGGATGCGGCTAACATGAGGTCAGCAATGTGACCGTTCACATTCACCGCTACATCCGCATTACTGAAGCACCTGCATGACCTCAGACAAGGGAGTCGATTCTGTGAGCACGTCCACCGCTCAGCCCGCCGCACCGGCATTCGCTGCAGACGCGTCATACGTCACCGGAATCGACCATCGAACCCTCACCGTTGCCACCGGCACCAAGCCGGTGTTCGCATGAGCACCTTCGGACCGCAGATCGAGGTCGCCATCGCCCGGGTGCGTGCCGACATCGCCCGGTTGCACGGTGAGTTGACCGCTAATGGCTTGGTCGTCTGGACCGGGGGTAACGTGTCGGGCCGGGTGCCGGGTGCGGATCTGTTCGTGATCAAGCCCAGTGGGGTGGACTATGCGGATCTGGCGCCGGAGAACATGATTCTCTGCGACCTGCACGGCAACGTCATTCCGGAGACGCCGGGTTCTGACCGGTCGCCGTCCAGCGACACGGCCGCGCACGCGTATGTGTACCGGAACCTGCCCGAGGTTGGCGGGGTGGTGCACACGCACTCGACCTACGCCACCGCCTGGGCCGCGCGCGGTGAGGAGATCCCGTGTGTGATCACGGCGATGGCGGACGAGTTCGGTGGGCCGATTCCGGTGGGTCGGTTCGCGATCATCGGGGATGACACCATCGGTCAGGGCATCGTTGAGGCGTTGACGGGGCACCGTTCCCGCGCCGTGTTGATGCAGAACCATGGCCCGTTCACCATCGGTAAGGATGCCCGCGACGCGGTCAAGGCCGCGGTGATGGTCGAAGACGTCGCCCGCACCGTGCACCTGGCCCGGCAGGGCGGGGAGCTCATCCCGATTCCGCAAGAAGCGATCGATTCCCTCTTCAACCGCTACCAGAACGTCTACGGACAAGCACCGCAAGGAGCACTCAAGTAATGCCGGTTCTCAACACCTCCCTCGATTCCTACGAAGTCTGGTTCCTCACGGGCAGCCAGAACCTGTACGGCGAAGAGACCCTGCGTCAGGTTGCGGAGCAGTCGACGACGATCGCCGATGCCCTGAACGCCTCCAGTGATGTGCCGGTCACGGTCGTCTGGAAGCCGGTCCTCAAAGACGCGGAGTCCATCCGCCGGGCCGCGTTGGACGCGAACAGCGACGACAAGGTGATCGGCCTGATCGCGTGGATGCACACGTTCTCGCCGGCGAAGATGTGGATCGGCGGCCTCAACGCGCTGACGAAGCCG
>NZ_QHLY01000008.1 GCF_003185895.1 Cryobacterium arcticum
AGCTGACCGGTACTAATAAGCCGATAATTTGATAACACAACAGTTTGAATAAGCTGCAAGCGTCCACTATGTGGTTCTCGATGTACGGTCGAGAACAAATAACTAAATACTTATGTATAAATTTGTTCGATTCACCAGCATCACCAGGTGTTTCGGCGGCTATAGCAAGAGGGAAACGCCCGGTCACATTCCGAACCCGGAAGCTAAGACTCTTTGCGCCGATGGTACTGCAGGGGGGACCCTGTGGGAGAGTAGGACACCGCCGGACTTAACTTAGCAACACCAGAAAAGCCACCCCACCGGGGTGGCTTTTCTGCGTTTAACCCCCACCCCTCGACGCCTAGCCCATCCGCCGGCCNACCCGTCTCGAGGTCGCACCATCCGCTGGTCGAGCCTGTCGAGACCCCGCGAGATCGCCTACCCACCGCAACCCACGCCCGTCACCCAGTCTCGACACGCTCGACCACCGAGACGGGCGCGACCCACACACATCCGCGAACCGTGAGAAAAGCACCAGAACACACGGCTTTTCGGGGCTTACCTCACAGCTCGCGAACCACGGCAACCCGCGCGACGACCCCCGAGGGCGCACCACCCGCCGGTCGAGCTCGTCGAGACCCCGTGAGGCGGCCTACCCACCGCAACCCACGCCCGTCACCGGGTCCCAACAAGCTCGACCACCGAGGCGGGCGCGACCCACACACATCCCGCGAACCGTGAGAAAAGCACCAGAACACACGAGTTTTCGGGGCTTACCTCACAGCTCGCGAACATAACGTCGAGAGTCGCGCGACGACCCCGCAAGACCCACCCTCCGCTGGTCGAGCTTGTCGAGACCCCGCGAGACGGCCTCCCCACCGTCACCCACACCCGTCACCCGGTCTCGACACGCTCGACCGCCGAGGCGGGCGCGAGCCGCAGGCTAGAGTCGGGTGCGCGACGCGGGCACCGACCTCGTCAGGGTGCCGATGGGGGTGCCGGCCTCGTTCAGGATAGTCAAGGTGTCACCCTGCCTGGTGGCCGTCGCGGCCTGGCTCAGCCAGGTGTCCACCCCCTCGCAGTACATCATCGTGGAGGCCAGCTGGCCGAACTCCACGGCGTCACCCTCTGCTTTCCAGCCGCCCATCAGGCGGTTGCAGCCATCCGTGCCGGCCAGCCTGTGATCGTCGAGGAACTCCAGGTAGGGCTTGCCACGGATGCCGGCTACACCCCAGACACCCACCCAAGCCGTCTCGTCGGTCGCTGAATCACCCGTTCCCATCGCGCTAGAGTATGGCGACCGCCGACCGGGCGCAAACGACTTCGATGATCCAGGAGTACATCAGTGACGAACCGACAGGGTGTCTGGCCGACCGCCGAACTGCACGTGCACATCGAGGGCACCCTCGAGACCGAGCTGCTCGTGGCCCTGGCCCGTCGCAACAACGTCGAGTTGCCCAGCTACGACCCTGACGCCTTGCGCGAGCTCTACCGATTCACCGATCTGCAGTCGTTCCTCGACATCTACTACGCCAACCTGGCCGTGCTCCGCACCGAAGCCGACTTCTACGATCTCGGCCTGGCCTACCTCACCCGCGCCGCAGCCGCCGGGGTGCGCCGGGCCGAGATCTTCTTCGACCCGCAGACCCACCTGGCCAACGGCATCCCGCTTGCGGTGGTATTCGGCGGCCTCACCCGGGCTCTCAACGAGGGCCGCGAGAACCTCGGCATCTCCGCCGACCTCATCCTCTGCTTCCTGCGCCACCTCGGTGGCGCCGAAGCCCTCGCGACCCTCGACGCCGCGATCCCCTACCTCGACCAGCTCATCGGCGTGGGCCTCGACTCGGCGGAGGTGGGCTTCCCGCCCTCGCTCTTCACCGAGGTCTTCGCCAAGGCCGCCGCACTGGGCTTGCACCGGGTCGCCCACGCCGGCGAGGAGGGCGGACCCGACTATGTGCACGAGGCGCTCGACCTGCTCGGGGTGGAACGGGTCGACCACGGCATCCGTTCGGTCGAGGACGACCATTTGCTCGAGGTGCTCCGGGAGCGTCGGATTCCACTCACGGTCTGTCCGCTCTCGAACGTCTGTCTGCAGGCGACGCCGACTCTTGCCGCGCATCCGCTGCCGGCGATGCTCGATGCCGGCTTGATCGTGACCATCAGCAGCGACGACCCCGCGTATTTCGGCGGCTACATCGACGACAACCTCGCCGCCGTGCAGCAGGAGTTCGCCCTGAGTCCCGAACAGATGGCCCAGCTCGCGCGCAACTCGTTCCAGGCAGCCTTTTTGCCGGATGCTGAGAAACGCCGGTACATCACGGCCGTGGACGAGCACCTCGAGGAGGTGCTGCGACTACTCTCGTGAGCATGACCAATCCCACTTCGAACGTGCAGCAGGACCTCGGCGCGGAAGTTGTGGCGCTCGTCGAGAAGTGGCTGGCGGCAAGCCAAGACATCCCCGCTGACATCTCGGCCGAGCGCCTGGCCGGAGTGCTGAAAGATCCCAACGGCCTGGACTTCACCGTGGGCTTCGTCGACGGTGTGATGCGGCCCGAAGACGTGATGGTCGCGGGCTACAACCTGCAACGGGTGGCCAAGCTGGCCCCCGCCTTCCTGCCTCCCGTGCTCCGCGGCGCCATCGGCGTCGGCGGCGTGATGGGGCCGGTCTTGCCCTGGGTGGTCATCCCGGCAGCCCGCAAGGTGTTACGGCAAATGGTCGGCCACCTGGTGGTGGATGCGACGCCGGACAAGCTCGGGCCCGCGATCGAAGCCCTGCGGGAGTCGGGCAACCGGCTCAACATCAATCTGCTCGGGGAAGCCGTCCTGGGCGAGAAGGAGGCGCTGCGGCGCCTGGCCGGCACCCGCGACCTGCTGGCCAGGGACGACGTGGACTACGTGTCGATCAAGGTCTCCTCGATCGCCAGTCAGCTCTCGATGTGGGCGTTCGACGAAGCCGTCGACCGCGTCGTCGAACGGCTCACCCCGCTGTACGAGCTGGCTGCCGCAGCACCGACGCCCAAGTTCATCAACCTCGACATGGAGGAGTACCGCGACCTCGACCTCACCATCGCGGTGTTCGAACGTATTCTCGACCAACCCAAGCTGCTCAACCTCGAAGCCGGCATCGTGCTGCAGGCCTACCTGCCCGACGCGTTGGGCGCGCTGCAGGGCCTCACCCAGTGGGCGCAGTCCCGCCGGGCCGGGGGCGGTGCGCCGATCAAGGTGCGCGTGGTGAAGGGCGCCAACCTCGCGATGGAACACGTGGACTCCGTGGTTCACGGCTGGCCGCTGGCCACCTACGACAGCAAGCAGGACACCGACACCAACTACAAGCGGGTGCTCAATTGGGCGCTCACTCCGCAGAACACCGATGCTGTGCGCATCGGTGTCGCCGGCCACAACCTGTTCGACGTGGCCTACGCTCATCTGCTCGCCCAGCAGCGCGGGGTGGACGACCGGGTCGACTTCGAGATGCTGTTGGGCATGGCCACCAGCCAGGCCGAAGCAGTGAAGAAAGACGTCGGCCAGCTGCTGCTGTACACGCCGGTGGTCAACCCGGCCGAGTTCGACGTGGCGATCAGCTACCTCATCCGCCGGCTCGAGGAGAACGCCAGCGAGGAGAACTTCATGTCGGCGGTGTTCGAACTGGCCGACACGCCTGCCCTGCTCGAGCGGGAGAAACAGCGCTTCCTCGACTCCCTTGCCGCGCTGGAGACCGGGCCGGGTGCGCAGGCCGGCAGCAGCCGGGCCCCGCTTCCGAACCGGATGCAGGACCGGTCCGTTGTTGTGCCGCTGGCGCCCGAAGCCCCGTCGGGTCCCGCGCTGACCACCCCGCCGGCCGACGCCGACGACCCCAACCTCACCGCAATGGTGCTCGGCCTCACCCGCGGCTCGGTCAGCCGCAGCCGGTCAGAGCTCGGCGCCTTCCGCAACGAACCAGACACCGACCCGTCCCTGCCGGCGAATCGTGCCTGGGGGCGCAGCATCCTGGCCAGGGTCGAGACCTCGATGCTCGGCAAGGACACCATCGCGGCCGCCCGCATCACCGAGACCGATCGGCTCGACGAGGTCATCGCCACCGTGACGACCGCCGGCGAGGCCTGGGGCCGCAAGACCGGTGCAGAACGCGCCGCGGTGCTGCACCGCGCCGGTACCAACCTGGCCGCCCACCGTGACCGCCTGATCGAGGTGATGGCCTCCGAAACCGGCAAGACCATCGCCGAGGGTGACCCGGAGGTGAGCGAGGCGATCGACTTCGCCCACTACTACGCCGAGCGCGCCCGCGACCTCGATATGGTGCAGGGCGCCGTCTTCGTACCCGCCAGGCTCACCGTGGTCACACCGCCGTGGAACTTCCCCGTCGCCATTCCGGCCGGGGGCGTCCTCGCCGCCCTCGCTGCCGGTTCCGGCGTGATCATCAAGCCAGCCACGCTCGCGCAGCGCACCGGAGCGGTGCTGGTGGAGGCGCTGTGGGAAGCCGGTGTGCCCAGGGACCTGCTCGCGCTCGTCGACCTGCCCGACCGGGAGCTCGGCAGCCGGCTGCTGGCGCACCCCGACGTCGACCGGGTGATCCTCACCGGCGCGTACGAGACCGCGCAGACCTTCCGAGGTCTGCGCTCCGACCTCCCGTTGTTGGCCGAAACCAGCGGCAAGAACGCCATCATCGTCACTCCCTCCGCCGACCTCGACCTCGCAGCGGCAGACGTGATCAAGAGCGCGTTCGGCCATGCCGGCCAGAAATGCTCCGCCGCCAGCCTGGTGATCCTGGTCGGCTCTGTCGGCCGCTCGATGCGATTCCTCGGCCAGCTGGTGGATGCGGCGACCTCGATGCGGGTGGGCCGCCCGGCCGACCCCGACAGCCAGATGGGCCCCATCATCGAACCCGCGAACGGCAAGCTGCTGCACGCGTTGACCGAGCTGGGTGCCGGAGAGAAATGGCTGGTCGAGCCCAAGTTGCTTGACGACGAGCTGGAGACGGGCGTTGGGCAGCTGTGGTCGCCCGGCATCCGCAGCGGCGTCGCACCCGGCTCCTATTTTCACCTCACCGAGTTCTTCGGTCCGGTGCTGGGAGTGATGCACGCCCGCACGCTGGAGGAAGCCATCCGGTACCAGAACGCCGTGGACTACGGCCTGACCTCCGGGCTGCACTCCCTCGACGCCGACGAGATCGCACAGTGGGTCGACACGGTTCAGGCCGGCAACCTCTATGTGAACCGCGGTATCACCGGCGCCATCGTGCAACGCCAGCCGTTCGGCGGCTGGAAGCGGTCGGCGGTGGGCCCCGGCAGCAAGGCCGGCGGCCCCAACTACCTGTACGGGCTCGGCGGCTGGGTCACCGACCCCGGCAAGAACAGCTCGACGCTGCACCTGCGTGGCCTGGAGCAGCGCATCACCGATCTCATCGAGGCCTCCCAGCCGTCGCTGCCCTACGAGGACTTCGACGTACTGCGCCGGTCCGCGCTCAGCGACGCCCTCGCCTGGCGGGAGGAGTTCGGCGCCGTCGCCGACGTTTCCGGCCTCGGCCTGGAGCGGAACCTCTTTCGGTACTGCGCCCTGCCGGTCACCATCCGGTCGGGTGAGGACGGCAACCTGGCCCTCCTGCTGCGCGTGATCGCCGCAGGCCTGCTGTCCAAGTCCCGGTTCGTGGTGTCAAGCGCCGTGCCGATCCCGGCCGCCGTGCGCGCCGTGCTCGCCCCCCGGGACATTCCCCTGGTCATCGAGAGCGACGAGGAGTGGCTCGCGCGCGCGGCCGCCGGCGGGGTCAGCACCAGCCGGGTGCGGTTGATCGGCGCCGACCCGGTCGCCGGTGCCGCCGACGCGGCCACGGCCTTCGCCACCGCCCTGAACGGCAGCCCCGACATCGCCGTCTACGCGCATCCGGTCACCCAGTCCGGTCGGGTGGAGTTGCTCGCGTTCCTCCGTGAACAGTCGATCTCGATCACCGCCCACCGGTTCGGCAACCCCAGCGCCCTCACGGATGAGGTCATCTAGCGCCATAATGGCTGCGGCCGGAGGCGAGGTGATGGTGTGCAGGCACCCAAGTGGTTACGACTGCGGCGGGAAGCCTGGGGCTTCATCGTCGGGTCGGCGCTGTTCATCCTCGGTGCCGTGCCGGCCTACCTCGGCGCCGTGGGCGCCGTGGCCGACAACGCCACCTTCTTTCTCGGCTCGCTGTTCTTCACCGCGGCGGCCTACATCCAACTCGCCCTCAGCGGGCGGAGACCGCCGCGCACCACGACCAACCGGCCGGACCGGTTCGACTGGTGGGCGGCAGCCATCCAGTTCGCCGGCACGCTGTTCTTCAACCTGAGCACCGGCACCGCATTGGTGGCCAGCCTCGCCGCAGGCGAGCGCACCGGGTGGCGCCCGGATGTCTACGGGTCGGTCTGCTTCCTTGTCTCCAGTGCGCTCGCCGTGGGGGCCACCACCGGCCGGGACGCGCTCTGGGACCCGCACGCCCGCACCTGGCGGAGCACCTGGCTCAATCTGCTCGGCTCCGTCGCCTTCGGCGCCGCGGCGGTCGGCGCCATCGTCGTGCCGGCTACCGGACAACCGTTTCTGCCGAGTTGGGCTACTGTCGGCACCATCGCGGGCGGCGTCTGCTTCCTGGTCGCCGCGGTCCTCACCCGGCCCGGCACGCCGCGCCTGACCTGATGGGATAAACGTGCTCGCGCCCGATGACCGCGTGAGCCGGGTAAAGGGCTGATAATGGAGGGTAGCCGTGGCGGATTTCACTGGGAAACTGGTCGCTTCGAGCATCAGCTACCTCACGGTTGCCACTCAGACTGCTGAGAGAAAATCGATAGGACACGATTTGTCGCCACTCAAAACTCGACAGGGGACCCCGTTGGACGGAAACGCAACGACGATGCATCACAATGTCGCGCTGCTCTCGGTCGCCACGACCATCGCTCCCCGCATCACGACGTCTGAAGACATCGACCGTCGCCTGCAGCCTGCCCTCAAGCGGCTGCGCCTGCCCAAGGGTTTGTTGCAGCGGGTCGCCGGCGTGCACGAGCGCCGCAACTGGGCCGAAGGCCAGGCCTTCGACGATGCCGCCGTCTCGGCCGGCAAGCGGGCCCTGGCCGAAGCCGGCATCGACCCCAGTGAGGTGGGGTTGATGATCAACACCTCGGTCACCCGTAAGCATCTGGAGCCGTCGGTCGCCGTGCGCATCCACCACGGCCTTGGGCTGCCCTCTTCGGCCACGAACTTCGACATCGCCAACGCCTGCCTCGGTTTTGTCAACGGCATGACCCTCGCTGCCCAGCTGATCGACTCCGGTCAGATCAAGTACGCGGTGATCATCGACGGTGAGGATGCCGACGAGATCCAGACCAATACCATCGAGCGTCTCGGCCGTCCCGACATCGGGCGCAAGGACTTCATGAGCGAGTTCGCCAGCCTCACCCTCGGTTCCGGCGCTGCCGCGGCCGTGCTCGGCCGGGCCGACGCGCACCCGGAGGGCCACCGCATCCTCGGCGGCGTCACCCGGGCCGCCACCCAGTTCAACGACCTCTGCGTCGGCAGTGTCGACGGCATGTTCACCGACGCCAAGGCGCTGCTCAAGGGCGGCATGGAGCTGGTGGTGTCGGCCTGGACCGAAGCCAAACGTGACTGGAGCTGGTCGAACATGGACCGCTACATCCTGCACCAGGTGTCGGATGTGCACACGAACGCGATCGTCAAGGCCACCGGCCTCGACCGCACCCGGGTACCGCTGACCTATCCCACCTACGGCAATGTGGGCCCGGCGTCGATCCCGATCACGCTGTCCCAGGAAGCCGCCAAGCTGGAACGTGGCAATCGGGTGTTGCTGATGGGCGTTGGCTCTGGCCTCAACACGGCCATGATGGAGATCCAGTGGTGAGTTACCGGCTGCCGCGCGTCGCGACGGCCCTCGCTCCGGCGAGCCTGCCGCCCAGCGGCCTGCCCGGCCTCGACCCGGCCTGGTCACGCATTGTGGATGTCGTCGAAACCGGTGGGCTCGCGGACGGCGCAACCCACGCCTGGCACCTGCTCGACAACGGCGAACAACTGGCCGCCCTCGGCGTCGAACCGGTGGGAACCGTGCTCTGCGTGCACGGCAACCCCACCTGGTCGTACCTCTGGCGCGACCTCGTGGCCCAGGCCACGGCGGCGGCCGCCGCCGGACAGCCCGCCTGGCGCGTGATCGCCGTCGACCAACTTGACATGGGCTTCTCCGAGCGCACCGGCGTTGCCCGGCCCCTCGCCCGGCGGGTGCGGGATCTCGACGATCTCACCCGTACTCTCGGCCTCTCCGGGCCCGTGCTCACCTTCGGCCACGACTGGGGTGGCGTGGTCTCGCTCGGCTGGGCCGTCGACCACCCCGAGCTCCTGGCCGGGGTTCTGCTGCTGAACACCGCCATCCACCAGAGCGAGACCGAGCCGATCCCGGCCCCGTTGCGGCTGGCACTCGCCCGCGGCATGCTCAGCACCGGTACCGTGCTCACCACCGCCTTCCTCGACACCACCCTCGCGCTCGGCCACCCCGCCCTGCCCACTGCGGTCAAGAACGGCTACCGTGCGCCGTACCGCAGCATGGCCCGCCGCGGCGGCATCGGCGGTTTCGTCGCCGACATCCCGGTGGACGCCGAGCACGACAGCCATGCCGAACTCGACCGCATCGCCGAGTCGCTGCGCTCGCTGAGTGTTCCCACCCTCATGCTCTGGGGCCCGCGCGACCCGATCTTCAGCGACCGGTACCTCGACGACCTCATCGACCGGATTCCGCATGCCGATGTGCATCGCTTCGAGGGCGCCGGACACCTTCTGGCCGAAGACGTCGACTACGCCGGTGCCGCGTTGACCTGGCTGTCGGGTCTCGACAAGCTCGACCAGAGATCGGTCGAGCCTGTCGCGCTGGTCGAGCCTGTCGCGCTGGTCGAGCCTGTCGAGACCCAGCCCCTCTGGCACTACCTCGACGAACTGCACGACAGCGACGAGACCGCCCTGGTCGACATGGCCCCGTCCTCGGGCGACGGCCCCCGGGTGGTCAGCTGGCGCCTGCTCTCCCGACGGGTGCGCGAAATCGCCGCCGGCCTGCACCAGATCGGCGTGCAGAAGGGCGACCGCGTCTCGCTGCTCGTGCCGCCCAGTGCCGACCTCACCGCGGTGCTCTACGCCTGCATCCGTCTGGGTGCGATCGTGGTTGTCGCGGATGCCGGACTCGGCCTGCCCGGCCTCACCCGCGCGGTGCGCGGCGCCAGGCCCGACCACATCATCGGTGCCCTGCCGGGCCTGATGGCCGCATCCGCCCTCGGCTGGCCCGGCCAGAAGATCTCCACCAACCGGCTGCCCTTCGCCAGCCGCAAGGCCCTCGGGGTCTCCTATGCCCTCGCCGACCTCATCTCGCTCGGCCGCGACGAAGAACTGCCAGAGCCGCCGCTGCCCACCGATGTGGCCGCGGTGCTGTTCACCTCCGGCTCCACCGGTCCGGCGAAGGGCGTGGTCTACACCCACGGTCAGCTCGCCGCGGTGAGTCGCGCCCTGCACAACCAGTACGGCGTCGGCCGCGGCACCGGACTCGTCGCCGGGTTCGCCCCCTTCGCGCTGCTCGGGCCCGCCCTGGGCGCCCGCTCCGTCACTCCCGACATGGACGTCACGGCGCCCAAGACCCTCACCGCGACCGCCGTCGCCGCCGCGGTCTCAGCCATCGACGCCACCGTGGTGTTCCTGTCGCCGGCCGCCCTGGCCAACGTCGTGCGCACCCAGGGTGCCCTCAGCCCGGCCGACCGCGCCGCGCTCGCCGGCGTGAAGAGCTTCCTCTCTGCCGGCGCGCCCGTCTCCGAGCCGCTGCTCGCCTCGGCCGCCGCCCTGATGCCCGGCGCCAGCGCGCACACCCCCTACGGCATGACCGAGGGCCTGCTGATGACCGACATCACCCTGGACGGCATCCGTGAGGCCGCCCTCGACGACGTGGCCCGCGGGCCCGGTGGGGTCTGTGTCGGCCGTGCCGCCGCCACGACGCGGGTGCGCATCAGCGCCCTCGACGAGAACGGCCGTGCCGTCGGCGAGCTCTCGGAGGCCGCTGGGGTGACCGGGGAGATCGTGGTCTCCGCCCCGCACGTGAAGGACCACTACGACAGGCTCTGGCTGACCGACCTGGCGGCGACCCGGCAGGTCACCCCGGGCGAGCGCTGGCACCGCACCGGCGACGTGGGCCACCTCGACGCCGCCGGCCGGCTCTGGGTCGAGGGCCGGATGCCGCACGTGATCACCACCGCCGCCGGCGTGGTCACGCCCGTCGGTGCCGAGCTCGCCGTGTCGGCGCTGGCCCAGGTCAGCCGCGCCGCTGCCGTCGGCGTCGGGGCGGCCGGCACCCAACAGGTTGTCCTGGTTGTCGAGACGATTCCCGCCGCCACCCGGGTCAGCCTGGCCGAACCCGATCTCGCCGAGGACGTACGCATGGTCGCCGGCCATCCCGTCGCGGCCGTGCTGGTGGTTCCGCATCTGCCCACCGACATCCGCCACAACTCGAAGATCGACCGCACCCGCCTGGCCGGCTGGGCCCACGGCATCCTGACCGGTGCGCGACTGACGCAGCCATGAGGGTCTTGGTCACGGGCGCCAGCGGCTTCCTCGGCCGGGCCGTCGCGGCCGCGATCGTGGCGGCCGGTCACGAGGTGCGCTGCTTACAGCGCCGGCCGAGCGGGGTGACGGGCGCCACCGACGTGCTCGGCACGATCACCGACCCCGCTGGTGTGGCCGAGGCCGTCGCCGGAGTCGACGCCGTCGTGCACCTGGCCGCCAAGGTGTCGCTGGCCGGGTCGCCCGCCGACTTCGAGACCGTGAACGTGGGCGGAACCCGCACCCTGCTCGCCGCCGCCCGCGCCGCCGGCGTCGGCCGTCTCGTCTTCGTCTCGTCGCCGTCTGTGGCGCACTCCGGCGCATCCATCACCGGCAGCGATGCCGAGCCGGCCGATCCCGCCCGAGCCCGGGGCGACTACGCCCGCACCAAAGCCGCCGCCGAACTGCTGGCCCTCGCCGCCGACTCCGCCGAACTGCGCGTCGTTGCGGTGCGGCCGCACCTGGTCTGGGGCCCGGGCGACACCCAGTTGATCGCACGCATCGTGGAGCGTGCCCGGGCGGGACGCCTGCCATTGCTCGGCCACGGCGCCGCGCTGATCGACACCACCTACATCGACAATGCCGCCAGTGCCATCGAGGCCGCTCTAGAGCGGGTGGATGCCGTGCACGGCAACAGCTACGTCATCACGAACGGCGAGCCGCGGCCGGTCGCCGAGCTCCTCGCGGGCATCTGCGCCGCGGCCGGAGTCGCAGCACCGGCCTGGAGTGTGCCGGCGAGTGTGGCGCGCACGGCGGGATCCGTCATAGAGGCCGCCTGGCGGGTGTTCCCCGGGCAGGACGAACCGCCGATGACCCGGTTCCTGGCCGAGCAGCTCTCCACCGCGCACTGGTTCGACCAGCGCCGCACCCGCGCCGACCTGCACTGGACCCCCGCGGCCACCCTTGACGAGGGCCTGGAGCGCCTCGCGGCGCACTATCGCTCCCTCTGAGCCTCACCGGGGTTGCCCACGTCCGGTTCGGGGCGGCATACTCGGCGCTATGGACTTTCGCGCCGTCATCGAACAATCCGGTGCCACCGCCACCGGCATCCCCGTTCCCGACGAGGTCGTCGCCGGCCTCGGCCCGGGCAAGAGGCACGCCATCACCGTGACGATCAACGGGCACAGCTACCGCAGCTCGGTGGCACCGTACCGGGGTAAGTACATGATCGCCCTGAGCGCCGAGAACCGCAGCCTGGCCGGCGTCGCCGGCGGCGACGAGGTGGACGTGACCGTTGAGCTCGACGACCAGCCGCGCACCGTCGACGAGCCCGAAGCCCTGCGCGCCGCACTCGACGCGGACCCGGCCGCGCGGGCCGCCTTCGCTGCGCTGTCGTTCAGCAACCAGCGCCGGCACGTGAGCGCCATCGAGGGCGCCAAGACCGACGCCACCCGGCAGCGCAGGCTGGATGCCGCGCTCGCCGAGCTGCGTGGCGCCTGAGCCAAGGTCAGCCGGTCAGGCCCAACGCCGCCCGCACGATGGCCAGTGCCTCGTCGGCATCAACGCCGAGTGACCTGGCCCGTTCGGCATAACTCACGGCCGCCAACTGCACCTGTCGGTGCGTCGCATCCCCGGTCGCGGCGACGAACGAACCGAGCCGCCCGCGGGTCTCGATCACCTCGTCCTGCTCCAGAGCGCGGTAGCTCCGGGCCACGGTGTTGGGCGCGAGGTTCAGGTCTTCGGCCAGCCGGCGCACGGTCGGCAACTTGTCGCCGGCCACCAGCCTGCCGGAGCGCACCGCGTCGATCACCTGCATCCGGATCTGCTCGTACGGCGGGGTGGTCGACTCCGCGTCGATCTGGAGACTCAGGGCTGCCATCGCGGCGTTACTCCGCGCCGCGATGGATCAGCCGGGTGAGCACGATGGCGCTGCGGGTGTGGTCGACGTTCGGCGCCAGACGCACCTTCTCCAGCGCTGCTTCCAGGCCCGGGATGTCACGGGCGCGGATGTGCACGATAGCGTCGGCGCTGCCGGTGACGGTGCCGGCATCCACCACCTCCGGCACACCGGAGAGGATTCGCAGCAACTCGTCGGGGGCGACGGTGCCTCGGCAGAACAACTCGACGTAGGCCTCTGTGCTCATTCCGTCGATCGACGGGTCGACCTGAATGGTGAAACCGCGGATCACCCGGTCGGCGACCAGTTTGTCGACGCGTCTCTTCACGGCGGAGGCGGACAGGCCCACCACCGAACCGATGTCCCCGTATCCCGCCCGGGCGTTCTGGCGGAGAAGGTCGAGAATGCCGCGATCGAGGTTATCCATCCATCGAGTCTACGCGCCGAAGTTGCGTGAATTTCGGCGGCAACGCGTGTTCCATGCGCGAATTCGCAGGAAACGTCGATTCATGCTGTGTGAGACTAGAACCGGCGTCCCGGCACGATCAGTTTCACCGACCGTCCGGGCTCTCGAGAGTGACCTGGTCCGCCACCCATCCGCGTCCGCCGCGCCTGCGCAGGCGGATCGCTTACAGAGGAGCTCCAGTGTCCATTGATGTCGCCCCAGACGAGCAGACCACGCCGGCCGTCATTACTCGCACGCCGGTCAAGCGCACCATCCTGATGTGCAAGCCCGACTACTTCACCGTGGTCTACCGGATCAACCCGTGGATGGACCCGGCGCTGCCGACCGACACGAGTCTCGCCGTTGCCCAGTGGCAGACCCTCTACGACACGTACGTCGGCCTCGGCTTCGACGTGCACCTGATCGACCCCATCGACGGCCTGCCCGACATGGTCTACGCCGCTAACGGCGGTTTCGTGATCGACGGCATCGCCTACGGCGCCAAGTTCACCTACCCGCAGCGCCAGCCGGAGGGGCCCGCGTACATGGACTGGTTCGGCGCCAATGGCTTCGACGTGCGTGAGCCCGTCGAGATCAACGAGGGCGAGGGAGACTTCCTCCTCGTCGGCGACGTCATCCTGGCCGGCACCGGCTTCCGCAGCGCCTCGAACAGCCACGAAGAGGTCTCGACCATCTACGGCCGCACGGTGATCACGCTCAAGCTGGTCAACCCGAGTTTCTACCACCTCGACACGGCCATCGCCGTGCTCGACGACACCAACATCGCCTACCTGCCCAGCGCGTTCGACGAACCCAGCCTGGCCATCCTGCGCAGCCGCTACCCGGATGCCGTCATCGTCACCGAGGAAGACGCCGCGATCCTCGGTCTCAACTCCTACTCCGACGGCTACAACGTCGTGATCGCCGCCAAGGCCAAGGACTTCGAACGCCAACTGACCGAACGCGGCTACAACCCGATCGGGGTCGACCTGTCCGAGCTCCTGCTCGGCGGCGGCGGCGTGAAGTGCTGCACGCTGGAGCTGCGCCGATGAGCGCCCTGACCGAGCAGGTGGGCCTGACCGACCAGACCGCCGCCATCGCCCAGGAGAACGCGCACGCCGCCCACAACTACCACCCGCTGCCCGTTGTGGTCGCCTCCGGCGACGGCGCCTGGGTCACCGACATCAACGGCAAGCGCTACCTGGACTGCCTGGCCGCGTACTCCGCGGTCAACTTCGGTCACTCCAACCCGGTGCTGCTGGACGCCGCGCGCGCCCAGCTGGGCCGGATCACCCTCACCAGCCGCGCCTTCCACAACGACCAGCTCGGCCCGTTCGTGACCGCGCTGGCCAAGCTGAGCGGCAAAGAGATGGTGCTGCCGATGAACACCGGCGCCGAAGCCGTGGAGTCGGGTATCAAGGTCGCCCGTGCCTGGGGCTACCGGGTCAAGGGCGTCGCAGACGGACAGGCAAACATCATCGTGGCCGCCGGCAACTTCCACGGCCGCACCACCACCATCATCAGCTTCTCCGACGACGAGTCCGCCCGCGCCGACTTCGGCCCGTTCACCCCGGGCTTCCGCACCGTGCCCTATGGGGATGCCGCGGCGTTGGAGGCAGCCATCGACGAGAACACCGTGGCGGTGCTGCTCGAACCGATCCAGGGCGAGGCCGGCATCGTCGTGCCCCCGGCCGATTACCTCCCGGCCGTGCGCGAGATCACCAGCCGGCACAACGTGCTCTTCATCGCCGACGAGATCCAGTCCGGGCTCGGCCGCACCGGCGCCACCTTCGCGGTGGAACTGGCCGGCGTCGTGCCCGACCTCTACCTGCTCGGCAAGGCCCTCGGCGGCGGCATCGTGCCGGTGTCTGCCGTGGTCGGCAATGCCGACATCCTCGGCGTGCTGCGCCCGGGTGAACACGGCTCCACCTTCGGCGGCAACCCGCTGGCGGCCGCGGTCGGCCTGGCCGTGGTGAACCTGCTCGCCACCGGCGAATACCAGCAGCGGGCGCGGGACCTGGGCGCCCACCTGCACGACCGGCTGCTGGGCCTGGTCGGCCATGGGGTGCTCGAGGTTCGCGGCGCCGGACTCTGGGCCGGCATCGATATCGACCCGGCGCTGGCCAGCGGCCGCGCGGTCTGCGAAGCGCTGATGGAACGCGGTGTGCTCGCGAAAGACACCCACGGCTCCACCATCCGTCTCGCTCCGCCGCTCGTGGTCTCGGCCGACGACCTGGACTGGGCCGTCGATCAACTCGCCGCGGTGCTCGAGGAGCTCGCCCCGGCCTAGCGCCGGGCGCCACCGCCGAGTTGCCCCGTTCCGGTCGAGTTGCCCCCGTCTGCCGGGGCAACTCGTCCGGGCAGGGGCAACTCGGCGCTGGGGAGGGCTACCGAACGGCCTGCGCGGCCAGCGGGTCGAGGCGGCCCAGCCGGGTGAGTTGGGTCACGTGCGCGGGTTCGAGTTCCTCGAGTGAGTTGACGCCCAGTAGCCGCATGGTGCGGGCCACCTGGTCGGAGAGGATCTGCACGGCCTTGTCGACTCCGGCCTCGCCGCCGGCCATCAGGCCGTACAGGTAGGCCCGGCCGATCATGGTGAACCTCGCGCCCAGCGCCACGGCGGCCACGATGTCGGCGCCGCTCATGATGCCGGTGTCCAGGTGCACCTCGAGGTCGTTGCCCACCTCGCGGGCAACGCTGGGGAGCAGGTGGAACGGGATGGGGGCCCGGTCGAGCTGGCGGCCACCGTGGTTCGAGAGGGTGATGCCGTCAACGCCGAGGTCGGCGAGTTTCTTCGCGTCTGCCAGGTTCTGCACGCCCTTCACCACCATCTTGCCCGGCCACTGTGCCTTGATCCAGGCCAGGTCTTCGAAGGTCACAGTGGGGTCGAACATCGTGTCGAGCAGCTCGCCCACGGTGCCGCTCCACCGGTCCAGGCTCGCGAAGGCCAGTGGCTCGGTAGTGAGGAAGTTGATCCACCACTCCGGCCGGGGCAGCGCGTTCACCACGGTGCCGAGCGTGAGCTGGGGCGGAATGGAGAACCCGTTGCGCTTGTCGCGCAGTCGTGCGCCGGCCACGGGCACGTCCACCGTCACCAGCAGAGTGTCGAACCCGGCCGCGGCGGCCCGGTCCACCAGCGCCATCGACCGGTCGCGGTCCTTCCACATGTAGAGCTGGAACCAGTTACGGCCGTGCGGGTTGGCCGCTTTGACGTCTTCGATCGCGGTGGTGCCCATGGTCGACAGCGAGAACGGGATGCCGGCCTTGGCGGCGGCGTGCGCGCCCGCGATCTCACCCTCGGTCTGCATCATGCGGGTGAATCCGGTCGGCGCGATACCGAATGGCTGGGCAACGGGCGCACCGAGCACATCCCAGCCGGTGGACACTGTCGAAACGTCGCGCAGAATCGACGGGTGGAACTCGATGTCCTCGAACGCCTGGCGGGCGCGCTGCAGCGAAATCTCGCCCTCCGCGGCGCCCTCGGTGTAGTCGAACGCGGCCTTGGGCGTGCGGCGTTTGGCGATCGCGCGCAGATCACCGATGGTGAGGGCGGAGTCGAGGCGACGCTTCTTCGCGTTCAGCTCCGGCACCTTGAACTGCATGAGGGGGGCGAGGTCTTTGATCTTGGGTATGCGGCGGTCAACCATGGGAAAGTCCTGTTCTCGGCGGGGAGGGGGCGTCGGATCGTGGGCGGTCGGTCGGGGTGGTTCGGGGGCAGTCGGTCGGTTAGTGCGCGACCGGATGCAGCCGCGTCTCGGCGTAATAGCCGGAGATGTGGGCGTGGACCAAGGCGTGGGCTTCGGCCGGGTCGGCGGCTTCGATGGCCGCGAGGATGCCGCGGTGCTCGGCGCGCAGCCGGGTTGAGGTCGTCGGCCACGAGGCCAGCCGGGCCACACCCGCCAGCACATAGCCCTCGATGGCGTTGCGGAGACCGGCCATGGTGGCGATCACCACCTGGTTGCCGCAGGCCTCCGCCAGCGACAAGTGAAAGGCGGCGTCGAGAGCGAGGAACTCGTCTTCGCTCAAGTCTTGCGAGTCCATCGCGTCGAGCAACTGCAGGCACGGACCGAGGTCATGGCCCCGCCGGTCCGGGTGCAGGAGGGCGTCCGACAGCACGGCCTCGGCGAGTTCGGCGGCCACCGCTGTCTCGAGAACGAGCCTGGTCTTCACGATGTCGGCCACCGGGAAGCCCTGGGCCGCGACCTGCAGTCGCATCAGGACGGACATTCCGCCACCGGGCAGCGCCACGATGATCGCGCCGGCGGTCGGGCCGGAGCCCACATTCGTGCGCACCAGGCCGAGTACCTCGAGCACCCGGAGGGCCTCGCGCACACTGGAACGACCAACGCCCAACTCGGCGGCCAGCGCGCGCTCGCCGGGAAGACGGTCGCCGGGTTTCAGCCTGCCGCCGAGCAGGTCGTCCTCGATCCGGGCCAACACGATCTCCCAGGCGCGGCGTTCCTCGACGGTCACGATGTCCTCCTCCATTGGCGGGCTGTGGGTCGGTGCTCTGGGCTGGGTGGTGCTGTGGGTTGGCCGAATGCTCTAGCGGGTGCGTTACGGCGGTGGTACACAGTACTGGTGTGGTCTGACCACAGAGCCTACGTGACCCGGCAGCTCAGCACCACCCCTCCTCCCCAGCGGGCCGCGCGGAATTTACGACACCTTAACATTCGGAACACCAGACCCCCACTTGGAGGCACAACGATGGACACAGCAGCCGGCTTCTCGGCCCGGCCGCGCGACACAGGGAGAATCGTGCGTATGCATCCGTCGTCTGCCCATCGCTACCCTTCCGCGCCCGCGCCCGCCAGCGCGCCGCCCGTGAGTGATTCGCAGGGTGCCGATCTCTCCGACTGGGACGCCCTCGAGCCGGATGTTCTGGATGCCGTCACTCAGGCGATGGCCTTGAGCGCTGAAACCCGCCGGATCTATCCGACGATCCTCGCCCAGCACTATGGTCCGGGCGCCCTGGAGTACCTCGACATCTATCCGGCACGACAACCCGATGCGCCGGTGCTGGTCTTCCTGCCCGGTGGCTTCGGCGGGCTGCCGATGTGCGCCGACGATTTCGCGGGCGTCGCCCGCGGCCCGTTCGCACATGGCATTACGACGGTGGTGGTCAACTACGCGCACGCGCCCTCAGCCCCACTGGACGAGGCCCGCCGGCAGGTGGGGGCGGCGATCGCGTGGGTGTACGACAATGCCGAACAGTTCGGCGCCGACCCGGCGCGCATCGTGGTGGCCGGGCACGCCGTCGGCGCTCCGCTCGCGGTGGGTGCGGCCGTCACCGACTGGGAGGACGAGTACGGTGTGCCCGCCGGGGTTATCACCGGGGTGGTGGCGGTCAGCGGACGCTTCCAGCCCCACCCGTCGACCGGGTGGGCGGTACCACCGGTCTTCGACCGACGGGTCGACGTGCCGATCATCGTCGCGGTCGGCGACCGGGAACCTGACGAACTGCAACGCCAGTCCGGCGAGCTCGTCGACAGGTTGACCAACGGGGGAACGGCGGTGCTCCTCGACCTGCCGGGGGCGGACCAGCATGGCTCGTTCGCCGGCTACTGTGACGCGCAAAGCCCCCTGACGCTGGCAACCGTGGCCCTGATCAGCGCCGGCGGACGATCGCTCCGGGTGGCCTGAACGGGCAGGCTCCCGGCTCAGAGCAGATCAGCGGGACTGACGGCGTTTGCCGGGCGCGGATTGTCCCTTGACGGCGGGCTTGCGACCCTTGCCCTTGGAGGCCTTGGCCTTGCCGCCGGATCCGGACGTGTTGCCGGAACCCTGGGACGGTCCGCCGGAGGGCGGCATGCTGGCGAGCAGTCCCTTGGAGTCGGCCAGGAGAGCCATGCCGGCCTCGGTGAGCCAGGGCTGGTCGGCGGCAGGCTCGAACAGTGCCACACCCAGCTCGGCCTCGAGGTCGGCGATCGATTTCATCAGCGTGGTGCGGGAGACGTTGAGGTTCTTGGCGACGCGAACGATGTCCAACTCCTCGGCGACAGCGACAAAGCGCCGGAGCAGTGTGGTGTCCACGGGCATCCTCTCAGCCGCACGCGCTAGTCGCGTACCTGCACTACAGGCTACGCGAGTGCGGGCGGCCCAGTCGTCAGGCCGTGGCCACGGCGTCGACCGGGCGGCTCTGCACCCTGGCGTCGTCCAGCAGCTTCATGAACTCGCGCATCCACGCCGGGTGGTCCGGCCAGGCCCGCCCGGTCACCAGGTTGCCGTCCACCACGGCAGCGCCGTTCTCGAAGGTGCCGCCGCCCAGCTCAACGTCGAGGCCGAGGGCTGGGTAGGCGGATGACGTGCGCCCGTGCAGCACACCGGCCGCGGCCAGCAGCAACGGCCCGTGGCAGAGCGCGGCGACAGGGGCGTTGAGGTCGAAGAAGTGGCGCACGATGCGCTTGGCGTCGTCGTCGTTGCGGATGTACTCCGGCGCCCGCCCGCCGGGAATCACAACGGCCAGGTACCCGGCCGGGTCGACATCCCGGAACGCGAGGTCGGCATCCAGGGTGTGGCCGAGCTTCTCGGTGTAGGTGTCGAATCCGTCGACGAAATCGTGCACCACAAACTGCAGCTTCTTCTTGTTCGGTGCCGCGATGTGCACCTCATAACCGGCATCGAGCAGCCGTTGGTAGGGGTAGAACACCTCGAGCGTCTCTGCGGCGTCTCCGGTGAGGATGAGGATCCTGTCGGTGAGCTGGTTCATGGTCGGCCCTTCTCGTCTGCGGCTCCCGGTGGCGTCGGCGAGTTGCCGGCGCGAACTGGTTTCAGCATCCGCCGCATCCGGTCACGAGGCAAGGAGGCACGGAGACACACAGCCGGGACGAAGCGTCAGAAGAAGAGCAGCACCACGCCGAGGATCGCCGAGCCCACGCCGACGCCGGTCAGGATGAGTCCGGTCAGCCGCAGGGCCTTGCCGTCGTGGTCGGGCGAGTGGGTGCGGCAGCGAGCGGGCGCTCGGCCCAGGAACCACACCGTGATGTCGTCGCCCGGCTGCAGGTCGACGCTCTCATGGGTGTCGGCGTGGGCTTCGTGCACGTCGCCCTCGCTGTCGAACCAGCGGATGACCGGACCCTGCGCAGTCTGCGCGATGACGCCGTCGGTCTGTATCCAGCGGCCGCCGAAGCCGCGCACCGACAAACCCGCGATGTACAGCGGAATACCCACGAGCAGGCCGACGAAGCTGAAGATTTCGCTCAGCAGCGAGACCATGTCGTGAAGGTCCACCCGATTCCGCCGTTTCGTTCGCTCTGCCTAGGGTGAAATGTTAGCGTGTGCCGCCGGTGCACGCGGTGTCGGCCGGTAGCTGCGCGGCGGATAGGCCCTGGCCACCAGGGCGCGCAGGCTCTCCAGGCTGCCGCTGGCGAAGCCCTGGGCGCGGGCCTGCACCAGGACGTTGCCGATAGCCGTGGCTTCGACGGGGCCGGCCTGCACGGGCAGTCCGGTGTAGTCGGCCGTGAGCTGGCAGAGCAGCGTGTTCTGCGAACCGCCGCCAACGAGGTGAACAGTGCGAACGGAGCGGCCGGAGAGCTCGGTGGCCGTGCGCAGGGTGCGGGCATACTCGGCGGCCAGGCTCTCGACGATGCTGCGCACCAGTTCGGCCCGGGTGCCGGGCGGCCTGGTGCCGTGCTCGACGCAGTAGGCGACGATGCGCGCGGGCATGTCGCCCGGCGGCAGGAACCTGGCGTCGTCGACGTCGAAGAGAGTGACCTGGCCGGGGAGCGCGGCCGCCTCGGCGAGGAGATCGGGCAGGTCGATGGTGTCGCCGGCGCGCTCCCAGCTGCGGATCGATTCGCTCAGCAGCCAGAGGCCCATCACGTTGCGGAGGTATCGGACTCGGCCGTCGACACCGCCCTCGTTGGTGAAGTTCGCGGCCCGGCTGGCCTCGGTCAGCACCGGCGCGGGCAACTCGACCCCGACCAGCGACCACGTGCCGCTGGAGATGTAGGCACAGTCGTCGGTGAGCATCGGCACCCCCACCACGGCGGATGCGGTGTCGTGCGACCCGGCGGCCACCAGCTGCAGCCGGTCGCTGCCGATCTCGGCGGCCACGCCCGGCAGGAGGGCGCCGACCGAATCCCCCGCAGACACCAGGTCGGGAAAAAGGCTCCGCGGCAGGCCCAACGTGCCGATCAGGGTGTCATTCCAGACCGCGCCGGCGCCGGTGGTCTGCAACAACCCCGTGGTAGACGCGTTGCTGCGTTCGGCCACCCGCCGGCCGCTCAGCCAGAAGCCGAGCAGGTCGGGGATGAGCAGCAGGCCGTCGGCCGCCGCCAGGTCGCCGCTGGCCCGGTCGGCGGCCAGTTGGTACAGGGTGTTGAACGGCAGCACCTGCAAGCCGTTCTGTCGGTACAGCTCGGTAGGCGCCACCAGGGCATGGGTGGCCTCGACGCCGGCGAGGGTGCGGTCGTCGCGATAGTGAAACGGGTTGCCGAGCATCCGGTCGCCGCGCATCAGCGCGTAGTCCACCGCCCAGGAATCGACGGCGACGCTGGCCAGGCGGGGCGCCTCGCGCACAGCGGCGCCGAGGCCGAGCAGCGCGTTGCGGTAGAGCTCGAGGATGTTCCAGTGCAGCCCGTCGATGGTGCGCACGGGATTGTTCGGGAACCTCGCCACCGGATGCAGCTCGAGCTCGTTCGGGCCGACATGGCCGAGCATGACCCGGCCGCTCGAGGCACCCAGGTCGATCGCCGCGACCGACCCGCCCGAACTGCGCAGCGCTGGGATGGTCACCGCAGGAAGGCGGCGGCGACGCCGGCGTCGACGGGGATGTGCAGCCCGGTGGTGTGGCTGAGGTCGGCCGTGCACAGCACGAACACGGCGTTGGCCACGTTCTCGGGCAGCACCTCGCGCTTGAGCAGGGTGCGCTGGGCGTAGTACTTGCCCAGTTCCTCCTCCGGCACGCCGTAGACCGCGGCACGCTTGGCACCCCAGCCGCCGGCGAAGATGCCGGAGCCGCGCACCACGCCGTCGGGGTTGATGCCGTTCACCTTCACGCCGTATTCGCCCAGCTCGGCAGCGAGCAGCCGCACCTGGTGGGCCTGGTCGGCCTTGGTGGCGGAGTAGGCGATGTTGTTCGGGCCGGCGAAGACCGAGTTCTTCGACGAGATGTAGATGATGTCGCCGCCGAGACCCTGGTCGATCAGCACCTTCGCCGCCGCCCTCGACACCAGGAAGGAGCCCTTGGCCATCACATTGTGCTGCAGGTCCCAGTCCGCGACGGTGGTCTCGAGCAGCGACTTCGACAGTGAGAGCCCGGCGTTGTTCACGACCAGGTCGAGGCCGCCGAAGGCGAGCAGTGCGGCGTCGACGCCGGCCTGCACCTGGTTCTCATCGGTGACGTTCGCCTGCACCCCGACCGCCACATCGGTGTTGCCGATCTCAGCGGCAGCGGCCTGCGCCTTCGCCAGATCAAGGTCGGCGATCACGACGCAGGCGCCCTCCGCGGCCAGGCGGGTGGCGATGGCCTTGCCAATGCCGGAGGCCGCGCCCGTGACGAGGGCCACCCGGGTGGCCAACGGCTTGGGTGCGGGCATCCGCTGCAGCTTGGCCTCTTCGAGTGCCCAGTATTCGATCTTGAACTTCTCGGCCTCATCGATGGGGGCGTAGCTGGAGAGCCCCTCGGCGCCGCGCATGACGTTGATGGCGTTGAGGTAGAACTCGCCGGCCACCCGCGCGGTCTGCTTGTTCGCGCCGTAGCTGAACATGCCGACGCCGGGGATGAGCACCACCAGCGGGTCGGCGCCGCGGATGGCGGGGGAGCCTGCGCTGGTCGAGCTTGCCGAGACCTTGTTGCGGTCGTAGTAGCCCTGGTAGTCGGCCCGGTAGGCCTCGTGCAGCTCGCGCAGGCGGGCGATCGACTCCTCCACCGAGGCTCCGGCCGGCAGGTCGAGCAGCAGAGGCTTCACCTTGGTGCGCAGGAAGTGGTCGGGGCAGCTGGTGCCCAGCGCCGCCAGTCGCGGGTGCTCGGAGCGGGAGAGGAAGTCGAGGACCTCCGGCGCATCCGTGAAATGGCCGACCTTGGGGCTGTCGGTGGAGACGAGACCGCGCAGGGTGGGCGCCAGAGCCGCAGCCCGTGCGCGGCGGTCGGCCTCTGGCAGTGGCTCGAAGCCGGGCAGCACCGCACCGAACGGCTCCGCGGAGGAGTGCTCGGCGATGTAGGCGGCAGCGGTCTCAATGATCCAGAGCGAGTTGGCCTCGCAGGCATCGCTGGACTCGCCCCAGGCAGTGATGCCGTGGCCGCCGAGGATGGCGCCGATGGCGTCGGGGTGGCTGTCCTTGAGGGCGGCGATGTCGAGACCGAGCTGGAAGCCGGGGCGGCGCCACGGCACCCAGACCACCCGGCCGCCGAAGATCGCGCTCGTGAGTGCTTCGCCGTCGGCCGCGGTGGCGATGGCGATGCCGGAGTCGGGGTGCAGGTGGTCGACGTGGGCGGCGTCGACGAGGCCGTGCATGGGAGTGTCGATCGACGGCGCTGCGCCACCCTTGCCGTGCAGGGTGTAGTCGAGGGCCGCCACCATCTCGTCTTCCCGGTCGAGCCCCGGGTACACGTTCACCAGCGCGCGCATCCGGTCCAATCGCAGCACCGCCAGGCCGGGCTCGGTGAGGGTGCCGAGATCGCCGCCGGAGCCCTTGACCCAGAGCAACTCGATGGTCTCACCCGTGACCGGGTCGACCTCGGTGCCCTTGGCGGAGGTGTTGCCGCCGGCGTAGTTCGTGTTCTTCGGGTCGGCACCGAGCCGGTTGGAACGGGAGATCAGCGCTGCGGCTGTGGCATTGGTCATGAGGCTTCCTTGGTGCTGGAGGGGACATGGGATTCTGCGGTCGAGAGTAACCAGGCCGCCATCGTTTCGATGCTGGCGAGGGCGCCCGGATGCTCCGGGGTGTTCAGGTGGCCGTGCACGGTGTTGTCCTCGCGCAGGCAGGTGACGTCGACACCGGCGGCGCCAAGCTCGGCGGCGTAGGCCTCACCGGAGGCGCGGAGGCTGTCCCGGTCGGAATTGAGGATGAGGGTCGGCGGCAGGCCGGTGAGGTCGTGGCCGCCGGGGAAGGCGTGCGGATCGACCAGCGCAGCCGGGTCGCCGGCGAAGTTGAGATTCATCCGGGCCACGTCGTCGGCCCGAAACCGGAATTCCTCCGGGAGCTCATCGAGCGTGGCCGCCAGTTCGGCGCTCGGCTCGGGGAGCACCGCGTGCACCGTCGGGTAGGCCAGCAGCACCTTGGCGGGCAGACGCCGGCCGGAGTCTCGCAACCGAACGGCGGCCGCCGCGGCCAGGGCTCCACCCGCGCTCGCCCCGCCGAGCGAGATCGCCTCTGGGTCCAGTCCCAGCCCGGCGGCGTGGCTGAGCGTCCAGTCGAAGGCGGCGAGAACGTCGTCGGAGGGCACCGGAAAATGCACGCCGGCCCGCCCGGACTCCGGCTCCGGAGCGAGCCGGTAGAACACCGAGACGACGCCGATGCCCCGGGCGGCCAGCTGCCCGGCTACCCAGTCGGCCTCTGGCATATCCAGGTCGCCGTGGGCGAAGCCGCCGCCGTGCAACCAGACCAGTCCAGGTGCGGTGGTGTGGGCCGCGCCCTGAACCGGGTAGATCCGGACCGGAACACTCCCGTGCGGACCCGGGATGAGCCGGTCGGTCATGCCTACGCGCCCCAGCCGGCCTGCTGGCCGCCCACTCGCTCGGCGGCGATCGTGGCCTGGTTGCCGGATGCCGCATAGGCGGCCATCGGGTCGGCTGCCAGCCCGCGGCTTTCCCGCCAGGCGGCCAGGTCCGGGCGAACGTCGGTGTAGAAGGCATCCATCAGAATCGCGTTGGCGCCGAGCACGTCGCCCGCATCCTGCGCGGCGCTGAGCGCGGTGCGGTCCACGAGCAGGGCGCGGGCGGTCATTTCCTGCACGTTGAGCACCGAGCGGATCTGGCCGGGGATCTTCTCTTCGACGTTGTGGCACTGGTCGAGCATGAAGGCGACGGTGGAGTCCGGGCCGTAGCCGCCGCCGCGGATGACTTCGTAGAGGATCCGGAAGAGTTGGAATGGGTCGGCGGCGCCGACGATGAGGTCGTCGTCGGCGTAGAAGCGGGAGTTGAAGTCGAACGAGCCGAGCTTGCCGAGCCGGAGCAGCTGGGCGACGATGAACTCGATGTTCGTGCCCGGGGCGTGGTGGCCGGTGTCCAGGCAGACGAGGGCGCGCTCGCCGAGGGCGCTCACCTGGGCGTAGGAGGTTCCCCAGTCGGGCACGTCGGTGTGGTAGAAAGCCGGCTCGAAGAACTTGTACTCCAGCACCAGGCGCTGGCTCTCGCCGATGCGGGCGTAGATCTTGGCCAGCGAATCGGCGAGCCGGTCCTGCCGGCCGCGGATGTCGCCCTGGCCCGGGTAGTTGGTGCCGTCGGCCAGCCAGATCTTGAGGTCCTGCGACCCGGTGGCGTGCATGATGTCGATGCACTCGAAGTGGTGGTCGATGGCCTTTTGCCGCACCGCGGGGTCGATGTGGGTGAGACTGCCGAACTTGTAGGCGTCGTCCTGGAAGGTGTTCGAGTTGACGGTGCCGAGCGCCAAGCCCAGGTCGGCGGCGAACACCCGGAGGGCGGCGTAGTCGTCGACCTTGTCCCAGGGGATGTGCAGAGCGACCTTGGGGGAGAGGCCGGTGTAGGTGTTCACCTGGGCGGCATCCGTGATCTTCTCCTGGATGGTGCGCGGAGTACCGGGCGTGGCGAAGACCTTGAACCGGGTGCCGGAGTTGCCGAACGCCCAGGAGGGCAGTTCGATGACCTGGTCGGCGAGCTGGGCGAGGATGGCGGTGGGGATGCTCACGGGGCGCTACTTTCTGCGGGAGTCGAGTGGTTGGCAGCGGCGTCGAGGGCCGCGATCTGGGAGTCGAGGTTGAAGACCTCGGTGAGCTGGAGGAAGCCGGTGTCCGGAGAGCCGTCGAGGGCGACGAAGAAGTCGCCCATCTCGGCCTGCCAGCGGGCGTTGACCTCGGTCGCCGCCATGCCGGCCTGCGCGGCAGCGAGGTCATCGGTCTCGAGATAACCGATCAGAAGGCCGTCTGCGCGCAGGAAGAGGGAGTAGTTGTGCCAGCCGGTGGCAGCCAGAGCGCGGAGCATGTCCGGCCAGACCGCGGCGTGCCGCCGGGTGTATTCGGGAATGAACTCCGGCTTGACCTGCAGCTGGAAACACACGCGTTCTCGGGGGGTCGTGCTCGTCATTGAGGGCCTCTACTTCATCGGGGATTCTGAAATGAATCGATTCAATCATGACTCGGTGATGCGTTGACCGCAACCGAATCAGGGTCGGTATGAATCGTTTCATCCGGCGATGCATTGTCGACGATAGAGGCTTTGGTCCCGATCCGTCAATGGCACCCGGCCAATTTCAGCGCAAAATGATTCGTTTCAGTTGCTGACCGCTAAACTTCAAGCTGATTCGCGGCGAAGGAGGCCCGGTGGCAACTATCAGCGTGCGCGAAGTGGCGGCAGAGGCAGGAGTCTCGGTCGGCACCGTGTCCAACGTGCTCAACCGCCCGGACAAGGTCTCCGCGGGCACGGTCTCCAGAGTGCAGGCCGCGATCGAGTTGCTCGGCTTCGTGCGAAACGACGCCGCCCGCCAGCTTCGCGCCGGGCGCAGCCGGAGCATCGGCCTGGTGGTGCTCGATGTGGGCAACCCGTTCTTCACCGACCTGGCCCGCGGCGCGGAAGACCGCGCCGCGCAGGCCGGCCTGACCGTTCTGCTGGGCAACAGCGACGAGACCGCCGAGCGCGAGAGCGCCTATCTCGACCTGTTCGAGGAGCAGCGCGTGCACGGCGTGCTCATCTCACCGCTCGGCGACAGCGGCGAGCAGCTCAAGCGCCTGCGGCGCCGCGGCACGCCGACAGTGCTGGTGGACCGCCAGACCGAGGACCGCAGTTTTTCCTCCGTTGCCGTCGACGACGTGTTCGGCGGACACCTGGCCGCCAGCCACCTGATCGAGACCGGCCGTACTCGGCTGGCCTTCGTGGGCGGGCCGCACAGCATCCGCCAGGTCACCGACCGGCTCGAGGGCGCCCGCGCCGCGGTGGCCGAGCATGCCGGTGTGACCCTGGAAGCCATCGACACCTGCTCACTCTCGGTGCTGGAGGGCCGCGCCATCGGCGAGGCCCTCCTCGCACGCCCGGCCGAGGACCGGCCAGACGCGATCTTTGCCGCCAACGATCTGCTGGCCCTCGGCGTGCTGCAGGCGTTGAGCATGCTCGGCGACCTGCGGGTGCCGCAGGAGATTGCCCTGATCGGCTACGACGACATCGCCTTTGCCTCTGCCGCCGTCGTGCCACTGTCGTCGATTCGCCAGCCCAGCGCGCTGATCGGTTCCACGGCGGTGGAGCTGCTGCTGCGGGAGGCCGACGGTGGCGAGAACTTCGAGCCGGAGCAGATCGTCTTCCAGCCAGAGCTCGTCGTTCGCGCCTCCACCGCCGCCCGAGACTAGCGCGTACCGGCCGCGACCGATTCGCGTTCGGGCTCGGGCAGGAACTCCTCGGGGTAACGCTCCCGTTCGATCTGCTGCAGCGTCTTGCCCTGGGTGCCTGGCGCCCAGATCGCGCCCACCACCAGGGAGACCGCGAGGAATCCGATCAGGAGAAGGCCGAGCCAGGACAGGCCGATCGAGCTGAGCAGGATCGGGAACACCATGCTCAACAGGCCCACCATGATGCGGGCGACGAAGAACAGGATGCCCTGCGCGCTGGCCCGGTACTCCGTGGCGAAGAGCTCACTGGCCCAGAGTCCGTAGAAGGCCTGCGCGCCGATACCCGCGGCGACGCCCCAGAGCACTGCGAAGGAGAGCAGCGCCGGCATGGTCGGTTCGGCGAAGACCAGCACGGCCCAGGCGGCGATGCCGAGGAGCGAGCCGACGATGTAGAGCACGCGGCGGTTGTACTTGTCGGCCAGCTTCATGAAGCCGAAGTAGGTGGTGAGCACGGTCAGGCCCCAGACCAGCGCCTGCAGCAGGTACTGCTCGGTCGCGCTCTCCACGCCCGCGGCGGCGTAGACCCGCGGCATGAAGATGCCGGCCTGGCCGGCCACAATGTTCCAGAACGAGTACACGCCGATGAGGAAGAAGATCGCGGTGATGTTCGCCTTCTTGCTGAACAGCTGACGGATGCCGTGCACGAGGGAGGTCGACGTCGATGCGGCGTTCGATTCCTTCCAGATCTCGGTTTCTGGCAACCCCTGGCGCATGTACCAGGTGATGAAGGCCACCACGAAGAGCTGGGCGAAGATGAGCCGGCTGCCGAGAAGGCCGAGCGGCTCGACGAGCACGGCGAGCAGGAAACCGATCAGCGGTCCGAACGACCAGGCGAGCTGGGCCGCGCCCACGTGCTTGGCACGCTCGCCGGCCGGGGCCTGCTCGGAGAGGTACGTCCACGAGGCCGGAACTCCCGCGCCGACGGCGATGCCGGTGATGATGAAGGCGAGTAGCAGCATCCAGTAGCTGCCGGCGAAGACCGCCAGGGCCACTCCGATCATGTAGAGGATGAGGTCGTAGGTGTAGATGAACTTGCGGCCGAACTTGTCACACAACGGGCCGCCGATCAGGGCGCCGGCCGCTGCGCCGAACGCATTGGCACTCAGGGCCGCCAGGAGCCCGACCGCGAAGTCGTCGATGCCGAATTCCTTCTGCCAGAGCGAGAGGCTGGTGGCGATCGCGATGATCGACCCGGCTTCGATGTAGTTGGACATGGCCACCGAGATCATGGCTGTTTTCGCTGAAATACTCTTTTTTCCCAATCGGACCACGGATGGTCCTCCCTTGCTGTCGTCATTGATGCAGAGGTTCGTGGCCTCACCACTGAGGACGCGATGCGTTGCGCCGAGGGCGCCGAGCGGTGAATCGAGTGAAACGATTCAACGAACGCGGTTGCAGACTACGCCTTCAGAAGTCGGTCTGCCTAACCGCCCGCAGCCCGGCTCGCCGGCGACGGTCGCCGGAGCTGACGAGCGGCGCTGAGCCGGAGTTGACCTGCAGCCTCTCCCGGGGTTATGCTCGCAACTGTTGAAACGATTCAATTGCCCGCTCAGTCGGGCAGGTTCCCATGAATCACCGCAGATTCCCAAAAGACGAGGATTTCCATGAGCAGGGCAAGCAATGAACTACGAGAAGAGATTCTGTACTGGTGCCGCGAGTCGGTCCGTACCGGACTGAATTTCAACACCCAGGGCAACATCTCCATCCGCCTGCCCGAGCACGAGGCGATCGTCATCACGCCCTCCGGCATCCGCTACGACGTGCTGACCATCGACCAGATGGTCGTCGTCGGCTACGACGGCGTTGTCATCGAGGGCGACCTGTTCCCCTCCACCGAGACCGACGTGCACCTCGCGCATTACCGCCGCCGCCCCGACGTGAACGCCATCGTGCACACCGAATCCCCGTGGGCCAACATGTTCGGTGCCGTCGGCAAGACCATCGACCCCGTGCTGCTGAACATGGTGCTCTACGCCAAGGGCGCCGTGCGGATCATGCCGTTCGAGTTCTCCACCAACACCGACTTCGGCGAACTGAGTGCGGCCCTCATGGGCGACGACACCAACGCCGTCGTCTGGGGCAACCACGGCATGATCTCCGTCGGTGAAGACGTCGCCGGCGCCTTCAAGGTCGCCGTCGCGGTTGAAGCCAACGCCCAGGTGCTGCACGGCGCACTCGCGCTCGGCACCCCGAACATCCTGCAACTCGAGAACATCGTGATCCCCGAGGGTGCACGCCTGCCCTAACCGCTCCACCTCCGCTGCGGCCCCGGACCGGGGCCGCACACCTCGCACCAGCGATTCACCACCAGCCGATTCAAGCATTGAACCGACACACACCACAGAGAAGTGACCCATGACGGTAAACGCAGCAACCCTCCTCCTCCTGGAAGAACAGGCCATCGAATTGCCCTCCTGGGCATTCGGCAACTCAGGCACCCGGTTCAAGGTGTTCGGCACCCCCGGCACCCCGCGCACCCCGCAGGAGAAGATCGCGGATGCCGCGCAAGTGAACAAGTTCACCATGCTCTCGCCCAGCGTTGCGCTGCACATTCCGTGGGACAAGGTCGACGACTATGTCGAGCTCGGCCGGTTCGCCGAGGACCACGGCGTGAAGCTCGGCACGGTCAACTCGAATACCTTCCAGGACGACGCCTACAAGTTCGGCAGCCTCACCCACATCGACCCCGCGGTGCGGCAGAAGGCCATCGACCACCACTTCGAGTGCATCGATGTGATGGATGCGACCGGCTCCCGCGACCTCAAGGTGTGGCTGGCCGACGGCACCAATTACCCGGGCCAGGGCGACATCCGCGGCCGGCAGGACCGGCTAGCCGATTCGCTGGCGAAGATCTACGCCCGCATCGGCCAGGAACAGCGCCTGGTGCTGGAGTACAAGTTCTTCGAGCCGGCTTTTTATCACACCGACGTCCCCGACTGGGGAACCTCATACGCCCAGGTCTCGGCGCTCGGCGACCGGGCGATGGTATGCCTGGACACCGGTCACCACGCTCCCGGGACGAACATCGAGTTCATCGTCGCCCAGCTACTCCGGCTCGGCAAGCTCGGTTCGTTCGACTTCAACTCCCGCTTCTACGCCGACGACGACCTCATCGTCGGCGCGGCGGACCCGTTCCAGCTCTTCCGGATCCTCTACGAGGTCATCCGCGGCGGCGGCTACGGCCCGGACTCGACCGTGGCGTTCATGCTCGACCAGTGCCACAACGTGGAGGAGAAGATCCCGGGCCAGATCCGCTCGGTGCTCAACGTGCAGGAAATGACCGCCCGCGCCCTGCTGGTGGACACCGACGCCCTGGCCACCGCGCAGGCGAACGAGGACGTGCTCGGCGCCAACGCGATTCTGATGGATGCCTTCTACGCCGACGTGCGGCCCGACCTGGCCGCGTGGCGCGAATCGCGCGGACTGGCCGGCGACCCGATGAAGGCGTATGCGGCATCCGGTTACCAGGAAAAGATCTCCGCCGACCGGGTGGGTGGCCAGCAGGCCAGCTGGGGCGCCTGACCTGCACAACTGTTGCCGCTTCGGACGATTGCGCCCCGCACACCGGGCGCAGTTGTCCGCGGCGGCAACAGTTGTCTCCGCACCATCCGCCTGAACCGCCCTGACCCGCACGATTGAACCCCGCACGACTGAACAGAGAGCACCCCATGACGAAACTCACCCCCGACGCTGTTGTCGCGGCCGTCGACCTCGGCGCCACCAGTGGCCGGGTGATGCTCGGCCACGTCGGGCGGAACGAACTGCGGCTGCGCTCTGTGGCGCGATTTCCCAACGGACCCACCCCGGTCAATGAGAACGGTCGCGTCTCGCTGCACTGGAACATCGTGGAGCTGTACCGCAACGTACTTGCCGGCCTGGCGACCGCGGTCGCTGAGGAGCCGGGCCTGGCGAGCATCGGCGTGGACTCCTGGGCGGTCGACTACGCCCTGTTGCGGCAAGGCCGGATGCTGCAGGTTCCCTATCACTACCGCGACGACCGCACTGTGCCCGCCGTCGACGCCGTGCACGCGCTCGCCGACCCGGCCGGCCTGTACGAGGTGAACGGCCTGCAATTCCTGCCGTTCAACTCGCTCTACCAGCTCGCGGCCGACCGGGAGGCGGGCACCCTCGACCTGGCCGACCAGATGCTGCTCGTGCCCGACCTGCTGGGCTACTGGCTCACCGGGGTGAGCGTCGCCGAACGCACCAACGCGTCCACCACGGGTCTGCTCGATGTGCGCACCGGCGACTGGAACGAGAGCCTGATCGACCGGCTCGGTTTCAATCGCAGCCTGTTCCCGCCCCTCGTCAACGCCGGCACCCGGGTCGGCAGCCTGCTGCCGAGTGTCGCGGCCGAGATCCGCTCCAGCCGCCGGGTGGAGGTCACGGCGATCGGCTCGCACGACACCGCCTCCGCCGTTGTCGCGGTTCCGGCCACCGGCGAGGACTTCGCCTACATCTCCTGCGGCACCTGGGGGCTGGTGGGGGTGGAGCTGGACGGACCGGTCCTGACCGCGCAGAGCCGGGAGCAGAACTTCACCAACGAGGGCGGCGTCGACGGCCGGGTGCGCTACCTGCACAACGTGATGGGCCTGTGGCTGCTGAGCGAGTCCATCCGCAGCTGGGAGAACGAGGGCCACTCGATCGTGCTCGCCGACCTGCTGCGTGAAGCCGCCGCAGTGACCGCTCCCGTCGCCGTGTTCGACGCCGACGACCAGCGCTTCCTGGCTCCCGGGGACATGCCCGGCCGCATCCGCGCGTACTGCGAAGAGAACGGCCTCGAGCCGCCCCGGTCGATGGCCGAGATGGTCCGCAGCATCCTGGAGAGCCTGGCGGATGCGTTCGCCCGCGGCGTGCAGCAGGCCAGCCTGCTCTCCGGCAAGACCGTGCGCGAGGTGCACATCGTCGGCGGCGGGTCCCAGAACCGCCTGCTCTGCCAGCTCACGGCCGACCGCTTGGGCCTGCCCGTTCTCGCCGGTCCGGTGGAGGCCACCGCGATCGGCAACGTGCTGATCCAGGCTCGCGCGCAGGGCCTGGTCGCCGGATCACTCGAGGAACTGCGTGCGCTCGTGGCTCGCAGTTTCGTGCCGGAGGCGTACACCCCGGCTCGCTCGCTCGTGCGGCAGTAACCGGGCAGGCGACCAGATACGCGAAAAGCGTCCGACCCTCGCGGGCCGGACGCTTCTTCGTTGGCGGAGGTGCCGGATCTAGTAGATCGAGGTGTACAGCGCCAGGATCTGCTCGACGCTGACGTCGCGCGGGTTTCCGCCGGTGCAGACGTCGTCGAATGCCGCCTGGGCCAAGGCCGGCAGGTCGGCCTCCTTCGCACCGATCTCCCGCAGGGTGGTGGGGTTGCCGAGCTCGCGCGTGAACGCCGCGACGGCATCGACGGCGGCGGTGCGCGCCTCGGCCACGGGCAGGGCGGCGGCGCCGGGCACCTGGAAGGCCACCGCGATGTCGCGGAAACGTTCCCCGGTGGCATCCGCGTTGAACGCCATCACCGGGGCGAGCAGGATGCCGTTGGCCACGCCGTGCGGGGCGTTATAGAAGGCGCCGAGCGGGTGCGCCATGCCGTGCACGAGGCCGAGGCCCACGTTGGAGTAGCCCATACCGGCGATGTACTGCGCGAGTGCCATCCGGTCCGCCGCGTCCGCGTCGCCGTCGGCGGCCGCGCGCAGGGATTGGGCGATGGTGGTGATGGCCTTCAGGTGGAACAGGTCGGAGAGCTCCCAGGCGCCCTTGGTGGTGTAACCCTCGATGGCGTGGGTGAGGGCATCCAGGCCGGTGGCGACCTTGAGCGAGCGCGGTGCGCTCGACATCATCTCGGAGTCGACCACGGCGACCACCGGAATGGCGTGTGGGTCGACGCAGACGAACTTGCGGGAGCGCTCGACGTCGGTGATGACGTAATTGATCGTGGTCTCAGACGCGGTACCGGCGGTGGTGGGCACGGCGATGATCGGCACGGCGGGGTTTTTCGTGGCCGCGACACCCTCGAGGCTGCGCACATCGGCGAACTCGGGGTTCGTGGTGATGATGCCGATGGCCTTGCAGGTGTCCTGTGGCGAGCCGCCGCCGATGCCGATCAGCACGTCGGCGCCGGAGGCGGCGAATGCCGCCACGCCCTTCTGCACGGCCTCGATCGGCGGGTTCGGGGTGACGTCGGAGTAGACCTCGTACGGGAAACCGGCGGCGTCGAGCAGGGCGGTGACCCGGCCGGTCACTCCGGTGTCGACGAGGACCTGGTCTGACACCACGAAGGCCCTGGCGAAGCCCCGGGTGGCGAGCTCGCCCGGGATCTCCCGGATCGCGCCCGCACCGAAGTGCGCGGTCTGGTTCCAGATCATTCGATTGCTCATTTGTCGTGACTTCCTTATCTTCGACACGGTCATTCAGCCAACACCGTTGATTGAATCGTTTCAGTGTTCGAAGTCTACTCCCGGAAGCCCGCTGGAATCAGCCGCGTCAGGTCATTGCAGATCGATGGTTTCCACCGCCCGCAGCTTGCCCCGGATGAACGCGTTCGCGTGCGCGCCGAGGTCCTCGGAGTCCACCCAGAGGTTGCGCCACACCGCCAGGCTGCGGCTGAGCGACGGGTGCACGACCGCGGTCGAGAACGACTCGAACGCGATCGGGCCGTCGTAGCCGATCAAGCGGAGCCCGCGGAAGAGTTCGTCGAAGTCCACGGTGCCGCTGCCCAGATAGCCGCGGTGGCTCTCGCCGATGTGCACGTAGCTGAGCCTGTCGCCGCAGGCCAGCACCGGCCCGATCAGATCAGACTCCTCGATGTTCATGTGATAGCTGTCCAGGTGCACGCCCACGTTCGGGTGGCCCAGTTCGTCCAGGTAGGTCAGGGCTTGGGCCGCGGTGTTGAGCAGGTTGGTCTCGTACCGGTTCACCACCTCCAGGCCCAGTCGGATGCCCAGGGTCTGTGCGCGCTCCGCCACCCGCCGGAGCACCTCGAGGCTGTTCAGCCGGCCGCGCTCGGTGGCCGGTGCCGGGTATTTGGCCAGCTGGCTGTAGAGCACCCCGACGAAGTACTGGCTCTCCAGCTCGCTGAGGATCTCCAGGGCCGTCATCAGCTTGGCCTCCCCGGCGGCGACCACGTCGGGGTCTTCGCTGCTGATGTCGGTGTCCGCGCTCTGCCCGAGTGAGGCGCTGACCTTGAGTGGCTGGCCGGCCAGGCTCTGCTTGGCAGCGCCCCGGTCGAAGGCGGCCGGCTCGAGGAGCGGGATCTCGAGCAGGTCGAAGCCGGCGTCGATGGTCTTGCCCACCGCGAGGTCGAAGCCCTTACGGTCGAATTCGCCGGACCAGACCAGTCCGTGGCAGCCAATCAGCATGGGAGAACTCCTTTGTCTCGATGAGGCGGTCGGGTACCGGGGACTGTAGAAGCGGCATCCGCGACTGTCAACCTGCTCGCTTGCCTTCGAAAGCACCGGAAGGTTGCGTTTGGGTTTCGGTCATTGACGGCACCGTTGCGTCGAGTTATGTTCCCCGCTGTTACCGCAGTTTCCATCGCCAGAGTTGTCGATCGGAGGAGCAGTGCCAGAGCGCAACGATTTCGTTCGCGAAGAAGTCATCCTGCACGAGCTCACCGCGAGCGGCCGGGTTCGGGTGAACGACCTCGCCGCGCAGTTCGGCGTCTCGGCCGTCACCATCCGCAAGGATCTCGACTCTCTCGAGCAGCGGGCCCTGTTGCGCCGGGTGCGCGGCGGCGCGGTGATCACCGCCGTCGGTGACGAGGGCGCGTTCAGTGAACGCCTGCGGCAGGAGGCGCCTGCCAAGCGCGAGATCGCCCGCCGGGCGGCCGAACTCGTGCACGACGGCGACGTGATCGCCATCGACTCATCGACCACCGCCTACTACCTGGCCCAGGAACTACTCGACCGCAGGGACCTGATGGTGGTCACCTACGGCATGCGCTCGGCCACGCTCTTCATGGACCACTCGAACGCCACTGTGGTGATGCCCGGCGGGGTGCTCCGCCGGGCATCCGGCTCGATGGTGGGTGCATTCTCGAATGTGCTCACCGGCCGGGGCCGCATCATCTCCGGCTTCTTCGGCGTCGCCACCCTGTCGACCCACCTCGGCCTGTTGGAACTCTCCAGCGAGGAGGCGGCCACCAAACGCAGCCTGATCGGCGCGTGCAACGCCGTCTACGGGCTGTTCACCTCGTCGAAGATCGGCGCCTTCGGGCTGCACGCCTTCGCCGAACCGGGCCAACTGACCGGCCTCTTCACCGACGACGGCACCGACGACGACTTCGTCGCCGAGTGGGCGGCGGCGGGGGTGCCGGTCTTGAGACCCCAGCACCACTCCCTCAGCACCAGTCATCCCGCACCGTGACGGCAGGGCGAAGCCGCCCCGCCAGCACCCCAACCAAGGAGACAGAACAGTGATCCCAGCCAGGAAAGCACTCGCAGCGGGCGCCATCGCGCTCGTCGCCGCCATGACCATTGCCGGCTGCACCAGCCGCAACGACGACTCCGGCGGGGGAGGAGGCTCCACCTCCGGCTCCGACGAACCGATCCGGGTCGCCTTCGTACCCAAGCTCCAGGGCATCCCCTACTTCGAGGCCATGAACTCCGGCGGCCAGCAGGCCGCCGACGACCTCGGCATCGAATGGCTCTACCAGGGCCCCACCACGGCGGATGCGGCGGCGCAGGCCGACATCGTGCGCTCGTTCATCCAGCAGGACGTCGACGCGCTGATCGTGGCGCCCAACGACCCCGACTCGATGGCGCCGCTGCTGCAGGAAGCCGCGGACAAGGGCATCCAGGTGGCCACCAGTGACACCGACGCCCCCGATTCGGTGCGTCAGGTGTTCGTCAACCAGGCATCGGTGCAGGGCATCGGTGAGGCCCTGACCGACTCGCTGATGACGGCTATGGGCGGCTCGGGCAAGTACGCCATCGTGTCCTGCGGCGAGACCGCGGCCAACCTGAACGCCTGGATCGACGTGCAGAAGGAGTACACAGCATCGGAGTACCCGGACGCCGAGATCGTCGACATCGTCTACGCCGGTGAGGACCAGGCTGCTGCCACCTCGATGGCGACCGACCTGATGAACGCCAATCCAGACCTCACCGGACTGGTCGGCGAGTGCACCTCGTCCGCGCCCGGTGTGGCGCAGGCGGTGAAGGACGCCGGCAAGACCGGGTCGGTCTTCACCGTCGGCCTCGGCACCCCGATGTCGATGGCGCCGTACCTCGAAGACGGTTCGTCCTCCGCGTCCATCCTGTGGGACGTGCAGAACCTGGGCTACCTCACCGCCTGGGCCGGTCTGCAACTGGCCGAAGGCAACGAGTTCGAGGCGACCAATGACGTGAGCGCCGATTTGCCGGCCGTGGAATACGACGCCGACACCCAGGTGCTGCTGCTCGGGCCGCCGCTGGAAATCACCAAGGACAACGTCGCCGAGTTCGACTACTGAGTGACCCCGGCCGGGGTGATCCCACCCCGGCCCGTTTCACCCTGACAACCCAAGGAGTCTCTCCGTGAGTCCAGAGAACGTCACCGCGACCGAGCCCGCCCTGCGGCTTGAGTTGCAGGGCATCGTGAAGAGTTACGGCGGGGTGCGCGCCATCCGGCACGCCGATTTCGCGGTACGGCCCGGCACCGTGCACGCCCTCGTCGGCGAGAACGGCGCGGGCAAGTCCACCCTGATCAAGATCATCGCCGGGGCGGAACGGGCCGACGCCGGCAGCATCGTCTTCGACGGCGTGGCGAGCACCATCGCCTCCACCGCCGACGCGATCAAGCTCGGCGTGCAGACCGTCTACCAGGAGCCCCAGCTCTTCCCCGAACTGAGCGTGGCCGAGAACGTGTTCGTCGGCCGGGAACTCAAGCGCGGACTGCGCATCGACTGGACGGCCCAGGCCGACCACATGCACGAGCTGCTGGGTACCGTCGGGCTGCCCGACCGGATCGCGACGGTGCCGGTCGGCAGCCTGTCGATCGCCGAACAGCAGCAGGTCTCGATCGCGAAGGCGCTCGCCGGGGAGGCCACCGTGCTGATCCTCGACGAGCCCAGCGCCATCCTCACCGACAGCGAGATCGACGTCTTGTTCGCCGTGATCCGCCGGCTGACCGCCTCCGGCGTTGCCGTCATCTATATCTCCCACCGGCTCGACGAGTTGTTCCGCATCGCCGATGTCGTCACGGTGATGCGCGACGGCCGTACGATCACGACCGAGCCGATCGGCGAGTTGTCGGTGCGGCAGATCGCCGAGCTCATGGTCGGCGGGGTGGTCAGCGAGTCCCGGCCCGCGCAGGGTGAGACCGCCGGTGAGGTCGTCCTCGAGCTCGACGCGCTTTCCGGCGCCGACACCTTCCGGAATGTGAGCCTCACCGTGCGCTCCGGCGAGATCGTGGGCCTGTACGGGCTGGTCGGCTCCGGCGCGGGCGACATCGCCAGCGTCGTGTACGGCATCGACCGGGCGAGCTCAGGGCGGATGCTGCTCTCCGGCGAACCGGTGTCCATCCACTCGGCGTCGAAGGCGAGACGCCTGGGCATCCACCTGCTGCCCGCCAACCGGTCGGCGCAGGGTTCGTTCTCGTTCCAGAGCATCGCCTTCAACATCACCGCGGGGGAGCTGAAGCTGCTGAGCCGCCTGCCCGGCTGGGTCACCCGGCGCCGGGAGCGCGACATCGCCCGGGAGTTCATCGACCGGCTCGCCGTCAAGACTCCCAGCCAGAGCTCGCCGCTCAGCTCGATGTCCGGCGGTAACGCCCAGAAGGTGGTGCTCGCCCGGCAACTGGTGAAGCGCCCGCGCCTGCTGGTGCTCGTCGAACCGACCCAGGGCGTCGACGTGGGCGCCAAGGAGGAGATCCACCGCATCATCTCCCGGCTGGCCGACGAGGGCACTGCGGTGCTCGTGGTCACCAGCGATCTCGGTGAGGTGCTGCGCATCTCCGACCGCATCCTCGTGGTGCGGGACGGCGAGATCACCGCAGAGTTCCGGCCGGATGCGACCCAGGTCGAAATCCTGGCCGCCGCCTCCGGCGCCGAATCCGACCCCACAAAGGAATCAGCATGAGTGTCGACGAACGCGGTGTATCCGCCCCGGCTGTGCGGGCCACCGCGCGCCGCATCCTGCCCCCACCGGTGACCGGCCAGGAACTGGTTCTGGTCGGGGTGATCGTGGTGTTGTGGGTGCTGCTGGGCCTCTTCACGCCGGCGTTCCTCAGCGCGGGGTCGATCCGGCCGCTGCTGGTGTCGGTGGCGCCGATCGCGCTCATCGGGGTGGGCATGACGTTCATCATCATCACGGCCGGCATCGACGTGTCGGTGGGCGGAGCAATCATGCTCTGCGCCGTCGTCACCGCGAAAAGCCTGGTGGATTTCGACCTGGCGCTGCCACTGGCGATCGCCCTCTCGATCGGCCTCGGCCTGCTGCTCGGCCTGCTCAACGGGGTGCTGATCGCCTACGGCCGGGTGCACGCCATCATCATCACCTTCGGCACCGCGAACATCTTCCAGTTCCTGGCGCTGCGGGTGTTCGGCTCCTCCACCGTCAACGGCATTCCGGGAACCTTCGACGTCTTCGGCCGAGGCGAGGCGGGGCGCACCTTCGGGGTGCCGCACAGCTTCCTGATCACCATCGTGATCGTCGCCGTGGCCTGGTGGTATCTGCGGCACACCTCCGGCGGACGCAACCTCTTCGCCATCGGCGGCAACGCCCAGGCCGCCCGGCTCGCGGGCATCGCGGTGCAACCGCGCATCCTCGCCGCCTACGCGCTCACCGGCGCCCTGGTCGGGCTCGCGGCCTGCTTCTTCATCGCGGCCGGTACCTCCACCCTCGACCAGGCGGTCGGCTCCGGCCGGGAGCTGGCCGTGATCGCCGCCGTCGTGATCGGCGGCACCTCCATCCTCGGCGGCCGCGGCTCGGTGATCGGCACGCTGCTCGGCGCGATCCTCGTGCAGACGGTCACCTCCGGGGTGACCCAGCTGGGCTGGCCGTCGCAGCTGGCGAACCTGTTCGTGGGCGTGTTCATCATCATCGCCGTCGGCACCGACCTGCTTCGCCAGCGGGCAAGGAAGGCATCATGACCGCCACCACTGAACACCCGTCACCGGCCGCTCCGGCGGCCCCGCCGGAGAAGGGCCGTGGGCTCTTCTCCCGCGCGCTCGAGGCCCTGCTCACCCAACGGGTCGTGCTGCTGGTCGTACTGATCGTGCTGCTGCTCGTCGGCATGAGCATCCTGGACGCCGCCGGCGTTCTGAGCGGGTCGTTCAACGCCGACTATCTCGCCTCTGCCCTGATCAGCGCGGTGCCGCTGGCCATGCTCGGGCTGGCCCAGCTGATGGTGATCCTGTCGGGCCGGGGCGGCATCGACCTCTCGGTGGGATCGATGGTGTCGCTCACCGGTGTGGTCTTCGGTTTCGCCTACGGCCTCTGGGGCTGGAGCCTGATCGCCGCCCTGGTGCTGGCCATCCTGGTCGGCGGGGTCTGCGGCGCGATCAACGGGGTGCTGGTGGCCTACATCGGCTTCCCGCCGCTGATCGCCACCCTGGCCACCTACTACGCCTACCGTTCGCTGGCGTTGGTGGTCAGCGACCAGAAACCGGTGAACTCGCCGGTGATCCAGGACTTCTACTCCGCCGCGCAGTCGGTCGAACTGCCGCTGATCGGCGGATCGCTGCCCCTGATCCCGCTGGGCATCTTCACCTTCTTGATTCCCACCATCGTGATCGTCTGGCTGCTGCTCAACAAGACCACCTTCGGTCGCCGGCTCTACGCACTCGGCACCAACAACGTGGCGGCCACCTGGTCGGGCATCAACGTGAAGCCCAACCGCATGGCGGTCTACATTGCCTCCGGTGTGATCTCGGGGTTGGTCGCGGTGGTCACCGTGGCACAGTTCGCCTCGGCCCGGCCCGACGCAGGCACCAGCGGCAACGGCATGGCGCTGCCGTCGATCACCATCGCGGTGCTGGGCGGGGTCGCCATCACCGGCGGCATCGGCCGGGTCGCCGGCATCGTGCTCTCGACGCTGCTGATCGTCTGGATCAACGCCAGCATCCTGCTCACCCTGCCCGGCAACGACGGCACCCAGTTCCAACTTCTAGCGCTCGGCGTAGTGCTGATCTTCGCGTCGCTGCTGAACGGTCTCACCCGCCGCAAGTACGGCGGAATCTAACGCGGAGCCGTCGCCTCGACCACGGCGATCTCCCGGGTGGCGGTCTCCCGGTCACGGTCTTGCCGGGCGGTGTCCGCCCTGGCCGTGACGGTGCGGATGGCCGTGGTCAGCGGCTGCCCGTCGCCGCTGTGCCGCACCCGCAGGCGGGGCGTCGTGCGTGGGGCGGTGCGCGGCCGGATACGCACGCGCAGGCGCTGGTACTTGATCATCCAGAACATCACGGCGGCGGCCGCGATCAGGCCGGATGCCGCGGCGACGCCGATCGACCAGCGCGGGCCGTACTGGTCGGCGACCCAGCCCACCAGCGGGGCGCCGAGCGGGGTGCCGCCGGCGAAGATCGCCATGTACAGCGCCATCACCCGGCCGCGCATGGCCGGTTCGGTGGTGGTCTGCACGTAGGCATTGGCCGTGGTCATCAGGGTCAGCGAGGTGAGCCCGACGAACGCCAGGGAGATCGCGAACGTGATGTAGGTCGGCATCAGCGCGGCGATCAGGCAGGTCAGGCCGAAGAAGAAGGCGCCGCCCACCACCAGGCGCATGCGGGGCCGGCTGCGCCGGGCCGAGAGCAGGGCGCCGGCTACGCTGCCGACGGCCATGATCGAGCTGAGCAAGCCGAACTCGCTGGCTCCCATGCCGAACTCCACGGTGGCCATGGTGGAGGTGAAGATGGCGAAGTTGAAGCCGAAGGTGCCCACCAGGAACACCGTGATCAGCACCGCGACGATGTCCGGGCGTTTCCAGACGTACCGGAAACCGGCCATCAGTTGCCCGCGTTCGCGCGGAGCCCGGGGTTGCTTGCGCAATTGCCGGGTGCGCAGCAGGGTCATGGCGAAGACGGTGAAGGCGAAGGTCACGGCGTTGATCAGGAAGACCCAGCCGGCGCCGACGGCGACCGTGAGCACACCGGCCACGGCCGGGCCGATCAGGCGGGCGCCGTTGAACGAAGCGGAGTTGAGGGCGACGGCGTTGGAGAGGCTGTCGTCCGGCACGAGCTCGGAGACGAAGGTCTGCCGGGCGGGAGCGTCGATCGCGGCAACGATGCCGAGGCCGAGCGCGAAGAGGTAGACGTGCCAGAGCTCGACGACGCCGGTGACGGTGATGAGGCCGAGGCCCAGGGCGAGCGCGCCCATCAGGGTCTGGGTGAGCATCAACAGCTTGCGGCGGTCGAACCGGTCGGCGATGAGACCGGACCACGGCATCAGCACCAGCTGCGGCCCGAACTGCAGGGCCATCACGATGCCGACCGCGGTGGCGTTGTAGTCGGTGAGCTGGGTCAGCACGATCCAGTCCTGGGCCGTGCGCTGCATCCAGGTGCCGACATTGGACACCATGGCGCCGGCGAACCAGATCCGGTAATTCAAAACGCTCAGGGAGCGGAACATTGCACTCAACTGTTGGCGAGCTCCTTCATGATGTCGGTGGCGGCGGCCAGCACGTGGCGCTGTTCGGGGGTGAGTTTGAGGATGCGCTTGGCGATCCAGTCGTCGCGGCGGCGGCGGGTCTCGCGCACGAGCGAGAGCCCGGTGTCGGTGACGGTGAGCACGATCTTGCGGCCGTCCTCCGCGGAGCCGGCCCGGTCGAGCAGGCCGGCCTCGACGAGGGCGTTGACCGTGCGGTTCATCGAGGGCGGGGTGACCCGCTCCTCCTCGCTCAGCGCACTGAGGGTCATCGGTCCGAGACGGAAGACGGCGCCGAGCGCCGAGAACTGGCCGCTGGTGAGTTCGTTGTCGGCCTGTTCCTGGCGCACCCGGCGGGCGAGGCGCCCGTTGGCGAGGCGAAAGTCGTGGCTCAATTCGGCCACCGTGCGGCGCTTGGCGTGCGCGGAAGCCGGGTGGGCGGCCGTGGTCGGAACGGCAGTGCCCTGAACGGCAGTGCCGGTCGACGTGGCGCCGGGCGCAGTAGGAGGAAGAAGAGTCATGATTACTTAGCATAACAAATTAGCTTTGCTAATCATTCCCCCAACCCGAATCGCGCCCGCATCGCCCTAACTGTTACCGAAGCGGACTTCTGCGTCCGGCGCACCGGCCGCAGAAGTCCGAACGGGCAACAGTTGCGTCAGTGGGTGGATTGGCGGCGGAAGGGGGGTGGGACGCGAGCGTGGGTTTAGCGGCAGAATGAGGCCGTGCCCACCTTCATTGACGAATACGGCGTTGCCATCGAGTACTACGCCTGGCCGGTCGACCATCCCCGCGCGATTGTGCAGATCGTGCACGGAGTGGGGGAGCATGCCCTGCGTTACCGGGAGGTGGCCAGGGCGCTCAACGCGGCCGGCTACACCGTCTACGCCGACGATCATCGCGGCCACGGCCAGACCGGCATGCGGCAGCATGGCGGCGACGCCGGCCAGCTCGGCCGGCTCGGCCCCGGTGGGCTGCGCGCAACGGTGGCGGCCGTGCACACGTTCACGCAGGTGATCCGCCAGGCGCAGTCCACGCAGACGGGGCCGGCGCATGCCGACCTGCCGCTGGTGCTGCTCGGCCACAGCTGGGGGTCGTTCATGGCCCAGATGATCCTCGACCAGCATCCCGCCGACTATCAGGCCGTGGTGCTCACCGGCACCGCCTACCGCTGGCCGGGTTACCTCGAGAGCGGTGACCTCAACCGCCGACACAAACACCTCGGCGAGACGGGTGCGGAGTGGCTGAGCCGTGACCCGGCGGTCGCGGCGGCTTTCGTGGCCGATCCGCTCACCACCGGGGTGCCGCTGGCGAAGCTGTTCGGCCTGCGCGATGCCGTTCGCATCCTGGGCCGGCCCGCGCGCGGCCTGCCCGCCGGATTACCCGTTCTGATCCAGGTCGGCGGCGACGACCCGGTGGGTGGGGAGCGCAGTGCGCTCAAGCTGGTGGATGCGTATCGCCGCCGGTCGGGCCTGACCGACGTGCGCATGATCGTCTACCCGGGTGCCCGGCACGAGGTCTTCAATGAGACCAACCGCGACGAGGTGCTTGCCGACCTGGTGGGCTGGCTCGACGCACACCTTCCCGCCACCGCTCAGGACGACCCAGCCGACGATTAGGCTGGGCCCATGCATGGTGAATACAAGGTTCCTGGTGGCAAGCTTGTCGTCGTCGATCTCGAGGTAGTCGACGGTCTGATCACGGAATTTCGTCTGGCCGGTGATTTCTTCCTCGAACCCGACGATGCCCTCGAGGACATCAATGCTGCGGTGAACGGTCTGCCGGCCGACAGCGATGCCGCGACCATCGCCGCCGCGGTGCGTGCGAGCCTGCCGCCCCAGGCGACGTTGCTCGGCTTCTCACCGGAATCCGTGGCCGTGGCCATCCGCCGTTCGTTGGCCCACGCGAGCGGCTGGAAAGACTACGAGTGGAAGCTGATCCACACCAAGGCCGTTCCGCCCGTGATGCAGATGGCGCTCGACGAGGTGCTCGCCGTCGAGGTGGGCGAGGGCCGCCGCAGCCCCACCCTGCGCATCTGGGAGTGGAACGAACCTGCCGTCGTCATCGGCAGTTTCCAGTCGCTCAAGAACGAGGTCGACCAGGTCAACGCCGACAAGTACGGCTTCACCGTGGTGCGCCGGGTCTCCGGCGGCGGCGCCATGTTCATGGAGGCGGGCTCGGTCATCACCTACTCGATCTACGCGCCCACCGACCTCGTGCAGGGCATGACCTTCGCCGATTCCTACGCCTTCCTCGACGAATGGGTCATCACCGCGCTCAAGTCGCTCGGCATCGACGCGCACTACCAGCCCCTCAACGACATCACGAGCCCCACCGGCAAGATCGGCGGCGCCGCCCAGAAGCGGCTCGGCAGCGGCGCCGTACTCCACCACGTCACCATGAGCTACGACATGGACGGCGAGAAGATGGTGCAGGTGCTGCGCATCGGTCGGGAGAAGCTCAGCGACAAGGGCATCACCAGCGCCGCCAAGCGGGTCGATCCGCTCCGCAGTCAGACGGGGCTCAGCCGCGCCGAGATCATCGACCGGATGAAGCAGACCTTCACCAGCCTGTACGGGGCCACTCCCGGAGATATTACCGACGCGGAGTATGCCAAGGCGGCCGATCTGGTGGAGAGCAAGTTCAGCACCGATGAATGGATCGGCCGCGTTCCCTAACGACCTCGGCTGAGCAGGTCCTGGTACTCGGCGTGGGTGTTGATCCACTCGGCGACGAAGGGGCACGCCGCCACGACAGTGAGGTTCGTGCGCGTGCGCACGTCGTCGAGAGCCTGTTCCACCAGGATGCTCGCCAGCCCGTGATCGCGCTTGGCGGGGTTCACCTCGGTGTGGGTGAACTGCATCTCCTGACCCACCACCCGGTAGTCGGCCAGGCCGACGGGCTCACCGTCCTGCCAGAGCGTGTAACGCGAGAGGTCCGGTTCGTGCTCGACGTGCGCGGTCGTCTCGGCGCTCATCATCTCTTCACTTGTCATCGGAACAGCGTAAGCCGACTGACAGAATGAGGGAATGCCAAACGCGTGGACTCAGTCCTCTCCCAGCAGAGTCATCCAGGCCGACAACCTGGATGTGCTGCCCACGCTGCCCGACGGCGCCTTCACCCTGATCTACCTCGACCCGCCGTTCAACACCGGCCGCAGCCAGAAACGCCAGGCCACCACATCGGTGCGGACCATCCAGGCCAGCGGCGGGCACGCCACCGGTACCATCACCGGATTCAAGGGTCAGCGCTACGAGCGCATCAAGGGTGACTTGCTCGGCTATGACGACCAGTTCGAGGACTACTGGGCGTTCCTCGAACCAAGGCTGATCGAAGCCTGGCGCCTGCTCGCCGACGACGGCACCCTCTACCTGCACCTCGACTACCGTGAGGCGCATTACGCCAAGGTGCTGCTCGACGCCCTCTTCGGCCGGGACTGCTTTCTCAACGAACTGATCTGGGCCTACGACTACGGCGCCAAGTCGAAGAACCGCTGGCCCACCAAGCACGACACGATCCTCGTCTACGTGAAGAACCCCAAGGGCTACTACTTCGACTCCAGCACCGTCGACCGGGAACCCTACATGGCACCCGGCCTGGTCACGCCGGAGAAGGTGGCGAAGGGCAAACTGCCCACGGATGTCTGGTGGCACACCATCGTCTCGCCCACGGGCAAGGAGAAGACCGGTTACCCCACCCAGAAGCCCGTCGGCATCCTGCGCCGCATGCTCCAGGCTTCCAGCCGCGAGGGCGACTGGGTGCTGGACTTCTTCGCCGGCAGCGGCACCACCGGCGCTGTTGCAGCCGCGCTCGGTCGCAAGTTCCTGCTGATCGACCAGAACCCCGAGTCGCTTGCCGTGATGCACGACCGGCTGGGCGAGCTTCCCGACGTGGATTTCGTCGACGCGGATCGGCAGACAAGACTGGGAGCATGAGACTCCGCATCTTCACCGAGCCCCAGCAGGGCGCCAGCTACGACGACCTCCTCGCGGTGGCCCAGGCCACGGAGACGCTCGGGTTCGACGCCTTCTTCCGCTCCGACCACTACCTGGCGATGGGCGACCATGTCACCGGCCTGCCCGGCCCCACGGATGCCTGGACCACCCTTGCCGGTCTCGCCCGCGAGACCGAACGCATCCGTCTGGGCACCCTGGTGTCGTCGGTCACCTACCGGCCGCCGGGAGTCCTCGCGATCCAGGTGGCCCAGGTCGACCAGATGTCGGGCGGACGGGTCGAGCTGGGCCTCGGCACCGGCTGGTTCGAGCAGGAACACCTGGCCTACGGCATCCCGTTCCCGGCCAAGCGGTTCGGCATGCTCGAGGAGCAGCTCGAGGTGATCACCGGCCTGTGGGAGACCCCGGTCGGACAGACCTACAGCTTCAGCGGCGAGCACTACACCCTGGTCGATTCGCCCGCCCTGCCCAAGCCCACCCAGGCGCGGGTTCCGGTGATCGTGGGCGGAGGCGGCGCCAAGCGCACCCCGGCCATGGCCGCGCGCTTCGCGACCGAGTTCAACCTGCCGTTCCCCGAGTTCGCCGACATCGCCGGCAAGTTCGCCGGCGTGCGCGCGGCCTGCGAGGCTGTCGGCCGCGACCCGCAGGAACTGGTCTACTCGACCGCGCTCATCGCCGTGGCCGGCGCGGATGAGGCCGAGTTCAGCCGTCGCGCTGCCGCCGTTGGCCGTGAACCCGCCGAGCTTCGTGAGCACGGCCTGGCCGGAACCGCCAGCGAGGTGGTCGACCGGCTCGGTGCGCTGGCCGACGACGGCGTGGAGTGCGTCTACTTGCAGATCATGGACCTGGCCGACCTCGACCACCTGGACTTCATCGCCCGCGAGGTCGTGCCGCAACTCGGCTGATCGCCCGGCCGGGTGGATCAGGCCGAGTCGCGCAGTATCAGGCGGGTGGGCATGATGTTGTGGTGCGGCACCGACTCGTCGTCGGCGAGCAGTCGGAGCAGCAGGTCCGCCATCGTGAAGCCCATCTCCTTCGACGGTTGGCTCACTGTGGTGAGTGAGATCGGGCCGGAGGTGGCGGCGGGGCTGTCATCGAAGGACACCACGGCGATGTCGCCCGGAACCATGCGGCCCTGCTCGGCGAGCACGCCCATGGTGCCCACGGCCATCAGGTCGCTGGCGACGAAGAGTGCGTCGATGTCGGGAGTGTTCGCCAGCAGGCGCCGGGTTGCGGCGGCGGCTCCGGCGGCCGTGAAGTCACCGTGCTCGATGGCCGCGACCTCGAGACCCGCCTGGCTGAGGGCCTGGTGGAACCCGGTCAGGCGGTCGATACCGGCGGGCATGTCGACGGGGCCGGTGATGGTGCCGATGCGGCGGCGGCCGAGGTCGATCAGGTGCTGCACGCCGCTGATCGCGCCGGCGATGTTGTCGACGTCGACGAAGTAGTTGTTCTCGCCGGAGTGGTTCGTGGGCCGGCCACCGAAGACGACGGGCATGGTGGACTCGAGGTTGGCGACGAAGTCGTCACCGGTGTGGTGCGAGATCACCAGGGCGCCGTCGACGTTGCCCGAGCGCAGGTAGCGCATGGTCTTGTGCCGGGGGTCGCTCGAGGCCACCAGCAGGTTGAGGGTGTAGTCGCTCTCGTCGAGTCGGTTGGTGATTCCCTGCACGACTGCGGCGAAGTAGGGGTCGCCGAAGAATTTGGTCATGTCTTCGGGTACGACCAGGGCCACGGACTGGGTCTGGTGGCTGGCGAGGGACCGCGCCGCGCGGTTGGGCACGTAGTTGAGGCGGTCGATAGCGGCGTTGACCGACTCGACGACCTCGGGCCGAACCTTCGGCGACCCGTTCACGACGCGGCTGACGGTGGCCCTGGACACACCTGCGTCCGCGGCCACCATCTCCAGGGTCGGCTGGGGCGGGCGCGTCGACCGAGTTCCCATGGGCATGGCGTCATTCTATTTGGGCGCACGCGACCGCACGCCACCGCCCGGGCCGACGCGCCGCCGACTCGCCGGTGAATGCGCGGTTCTACCGACCCCGTGTTGACACACCGGGCGTGAGTGCCCTATGGTGGCGGTGATTGATGAGAGCGCTCTCACGCCCGGCGATGAGAGCGCTCTCATTCCCGCACGTATGTCTTGCAATCGCACAAGCACACGCACACAAAGGAGTGATAGTGAAGTTCTCACAACGCACCAAGGTTGGGGCCGCAGTTGCCTGCGTCGCATCCTTCGCCCTTCTCGCCACCGGTTGTTCTTCGGCCGGCACCGGCGGTTCCTCAGACGGTGACAACATCGAGTTGACCATCACCACGTTCGGCAGCATGGGCATGTCCGACCTGTACGCACAGTACGAGAAGGAAAACCCCGGCATCACGATCAAGGCCAACAACATCGACACGGGTGGAAACGCCCGCACGGATGCCTTCACCAAGATCGCCGCCGGAAGCGGACTGTCCGACGTCACGGCCGTTGAGGAAGGCTGGCTCGGATCGATCCAGGAGGTCTCCGATCAGTTCGTCGACCTTTCCGACTACGGCGCAGACAAGATCAAGGACCGCTGGGTTCCGTGGAAGCTTGCCCAGGGCACCGACAAGGACGGCCGCATCATCGCGTACGGCACCGACATCGGCCCGGAAGGCCTCTGCTACAACAGTGCAGCGTTCGCGGCCGCAGGCCTGCCGACCGACCGCACCGAGGTCGCCGCGCTGCTCGGTGGCGCTGACGCCACGTGGGACAGCTACTTCGCACTCGGCGAGCAGTACCAGAAGGCCACCGGTAAGGCCTGGTTCGACCAGTCCGGCTTCATCTGGAACTCCATGGTCAACCAGATGGACGAGGGCTACTACACCGCGGACGGCGACCTGAACGTCACCGACAACGCGGACCTGAAGGCTGCCTGGACGAAGCTTGCGGCCGCTAACGCTGCCGGCCTCTCTGCTGCCCAGACCCAGTGGGACTGGAACAAGGGTGCGTCGTTCACCGACGGAACCTTCGCGACCTTCATGTGCCCGGGCTGGATGCTCGGAGTCGTCCAGGGCCAGGTTGAGACCGCCGGCGGCGACGCCACCGGCGCGACGGCCGGCTGGGACTTCGCCGACGTCTTCCCCGGCGGAGCGACCAACTGGGGCGGATCGTTCCTGACCGTTCCGACGCAGTCCAAGCACCCGCAGGAAGCTGCTGACCTGGCCGCATGGCTGACCGACGCTGACCAGCAGGTCGCCGAGTTCAAGGCTCAGGGCCCGTTCCCGTCCGTCACCGCAGCGCAGACGGATCCCGCCCTCGCTGAGGCGACCGGAGTCTCGGCGTTCTTCAACGACGCCCCGATCGCCGACATCCTGACCAAGCGTGCCGATGGTGTGAAGGCCCAGTTCAAGGGCCCCGATGACTCCACGATCCAGGAGCAGGTCTTCGGCCCCTCCGCGATCTCGCTTGACCAGGGCGTTGCAGGCGACAAGGCCTGGGACGACGCCATGACCCTGTTCGACCAGCTCATCACCAACAAGTAGTAGCAAGAATCCGCTCGACCGGGCTCCCCGACGCCGAATCCAGGCGTCGGGGAGCCCGACTTGAAGGCAGAAAGTCACATGACACGAACACTCGAACCAGACACCAGCGCCCCTGCGCCGGTCAAGCGTCCCGGTCGCGCTAGCGCCCTCACCTACAAGCACCGGCTCAGTCGCATGGATGTGAAGCTGTCGCCCTACCTGTACATCTCGCCGTTCTTCGTGCTGTTCGGGCTCGTCGGACTGTTTCCGCTGGTTTACACCTTCGTGGTGTCCCTCAACAACTGGAACCTGCTCAGCGGACCGGGGGAGTGGGTCGGCTTCGACAACTACAGCGCAGAGCTCGCCGACCCGCTGTTCTGGAACTCGCTGTTCAACACCATGAGCATCTTCCTGCTCTCGAGCATCCCGCAGCTGGTCGTCGCCACGGCCATCGCCGCCATCCTCGACCAGAACCTGCGCGCCAAGACCTTCTGGCGCATGAGCGTTCTCATTCCCTACGTCGTGACGCCGGTTGCCGTCGCCCTGATCTTCTCCAGCATGTTCAGCGAACAGAGCGGCCTGGTGAATCACCTGCTCAGTTTCGTCGGCGTGGACCCGATCGGGTGGAAGACCGACGTCCTGCCCAGCCACCTGGCCATCGCCGGCATGGTGAACTGGCGATGGACCGGCTACAACGCCCTCATCCTGCTCGCCGCCATGCAGTCGGTGCCGCGGGATATCCACGAATCAGCCGCTCTGGACGGGGCCGGCTTCGTACGCCGCTTCTTCTCGATCACTCTGCCGAGTATCCGCCCCACCATGATCTTCGTGATCATCACCGCCACCATCGGCGGGCTGCAGATCTTCACCGAGCCGCGCCTCTACGACGCCACGAGCTCCACGGCAGGTGGAGCCCACCGGCAATTCCAAACCACTGTGCTCTACCTGTGGGAGATGGCGTTCCAGAGGCAGAACTTCGGCAAGGCATCAGCGGTGGCGTTCATCCTCTTCATCATCATCGTGGCCTTCGGCCTACTCAACTTCCTGATCTCGCAGCGGATCGCGACGACGGATTCCCGATCTGAGTCCAAGAGAGCGAAACGTCAGCTGAGCCGCACGCTCCGAAACGGCGCGAAGGAGCCCCGAGCATGACCGACACCATCACCCGCGCCGAGAGCGCGTCGAGCACGCCAGAACCGGTGGCTCCCAAACTGCCCAAGAAGACCAAGCACAAGGGCCTCGGCATCGACCGCCGACCCGGCTTCCTCACCTACGGCATCCTGATCGCCCTGTTCGCCGGCGGCACCTACCCGCTCTGGTGGTCGGTCGTTGTGGGAGCGAGCCCTTCTTCGGTGTTGTCGCAGGAATGGCCGCCCCTGTTGCCGGGAGGGCAGTTCTGGGACAACGTCGCCGTTGTCTTCGACACCATCCCGTTCTGGCAGGCCCTGCTCAACAGCGTGCTCGTGTCGACAATCATCACCGTGTCTGTGGTGTCGTTCTCTACCCTCGCCGGCTACGCGTTCGCGAAGCTCAAGTTCCGCGGCAGCAACGGGCTGATGGTGTTCGTGGTTGCGACGATGGCCATCCCCACCCAGCTGGGCATCATCCCGCTGTTCATCCTGATGCGCCAGTTCGGCTGGACCGGGTCGATCGGCGCGATCATCATCCCGACGCTCGTCACGGCCTTCGGAGTCTTCTTCATGCGGCAGTACCTCGTCGACGTGATTCCGGACGAACTGATCGAGGCCGCCCGGGTCGACGGTGCCAACATGATCACGACCTTCTGGAACGTGGCCGTGCCGGCCGCTCGCCCCGCGATGGCGATTCTGTCGCTCTTTACCTTCATGATGGCCTGGACCGACTTCCTCTGGCCGATGATCGTGTCGCCGCAGAACCCGACTCTCCAGGTCGCGCTCAGCCAGTTGCAGTCGGCGCGCTATATCGACTACTCGGTCGTGCTCGCCGGCGCGGTGCTCGCGACCCTTCCACTGCTGATCCTCTTTGTCTTCGCGGGCAAGCAGCTCATCTCAGGCATCATGGCGGGGGCCGTGAAGGGCTGATTCGAGCAGAGTGCATCAGCACTACGACGCCGCGTGGCCGGCCGTTCGGGGGAACTCCGTCGGCCACGCGGCGTCGTTCCTTTAAGCGAAGCAGTGCGTCAGGCAGTGCGTATGCGTCAGCTGCAGCAGCGCATCAGAGCCCTGACCGGAGAGCTAGAACGGTGGCGGTTCTGCTCTGCCCAACGATCGGGGCAGTGAGGGTGCCGCCGGCGCCGGCGCTGACGGTGTCGGCTGGCCGATCGGGTTGGCGGGTTCGCGAGTGTAGGTCTTGCCGCCCGGGCTGGTCCAGGTGAGCGCCCCGGTCGGGGTTTGCCGGGTGCGGAAGCTGGATTGGTGTTTCAACCGGTGACAGGCCTTGCACAGGTGCACCAGGTTCCCGACGGCGGTCGGTCCGCCCTTGTTCCACGGCACGGTGTGGTCGATTTCACTGTGGGTGGCTGTGCGATTGCAGCCGATGCCCTGACAGGTTTGATCGCGGATCTCGGTGTACCGCTTCATATCTGCCGGGGGTGTGTACGAGTCGCGGCCGACGGAGAGCATGCACCCGGTTTCCGGGTGGGTGAGGATCCGGTCCCAACTGGGCGCGGTGCCGGCCAGTCGACGGGCGGTTTCCGGATCGATCGGCCCGTACCCTTCGAGCATCCCGGGTTCGAAGCTCTTCCCCATCAGGGTGAGCACGGGAACGGTGACGTGCACGGTGCCGCGGATGCCCCGGCCCAGGCCGCCGGCGCATTCACCGTCCAGCAGTAGGTCCCGGAAGGCGTCTGCGCGGCGTTGATCCATCGTGCGCAGCACCACCTCGCAGCCGGGATCGGCGCCGTCGGCACCATCGTTGGTGTCGGCGTCGTTGAGGCTCTTCGCGATCCGGGTCAACCGGTCATACCCGGCCTGGGCTTCATCGGCCTTGAGGTACGCATTCAACCAAGCCATGCCGTCCACGTCGGGCTGCAGCACCACCCGCCGCAGGGTTACGCCGACGTCGGCGCGCTCCTGCAACGACACCGGATGCAATCGGTCCAGTTCTCGGGCGGCAACCCTGCCGAACTGCGTCGCGGTGAGCTTCTCCGCTTTACCCAGTACAGCCGCTTCGAGAGCGGGCAGTACTTCGTCGGGGGCGCCGGTGGTGACGTCCTGCATCCTGAGCACGTGCGCCCAGCTGATCCGGCCCTGCGCCAACGCCTTCTGAAACCCGGGCAGTTTCTCGACCAGGTGGGCGGCGTTGAAGATCATCATCCGCGCCGTCGTGGAGTGCAGCCGGAGCGCCCCGGCGACCTCGGTCGCGAGGGTGCGCTCGGCCAGCTCGACGTCGTCCCAGGCCGGGCCGTGTGCGTGGGTGTCGGGATCGTTCGCCCCGGTTTCGACCGGGTCTCCGCGCAGTCCGGCGATGATCCGGGGGTGCTCGCCGAGCCGGTGCAGTTCGGCGAGAAGCCGGGCTCGTTCGGCATGGATCGCCGACATCTGCCGGGCGTTCTCGATCAGCGGATCGATGATCGCGGCGATCGCCGCGGAGGTGGCATCGATGCCCTCGGGTCGAGCCGTGTCGGGCTCGACTGGGGCGTCTTCGGGTGTGGCGTTTGAGGTGGCCATGGCTCTATAGAACCACCACCCACTGACACTGCCGATCCCAGTAAATCAGCGGTGGAGAAGGCCACAAACAGGCCGCCTGTGCAGGAGCCGCGGGGCGACAGGCCCAGGGCCGAAAGCAAGAACGGCGCCCCTGTTGCGCAGGGGCGCCGTCGAAATCGTGGCTATCAGCCAAAGGCCGCCATCAGGCGAAAACGCGCACAGCCTCCTGCACCGTGACCGGTCCCGTCACCAAGTGCAGCACCGTGCGCGATCCGGCGCCGGTGCGCAGAATTTCCGCAATCACCGCGGCAACGTCTGCGCGCGGGATGCTGCCCCGAGGCTCGGGCCTAACCGCTCCCTCGGCATCCGGGCCGGTGAGTTCCAGGCGTACCAGGCCGGTGGGGGCGTCGTCGGTGAGCGTGCCGGGGCGCACGATGGTCCAATCCAGGTCGCGGCGCACCAGGTCTTCCTCGGCGCCGAGCTTGGCCTGCAGGTACACCAGGAAGTCCTCAGGTACCCCGTCGGGCTTCGCACCGTCGCGCACGAGGTCGGCGCCGGTTGAGGAGATCTGTACGAACCGCGTCACGCCCGCGGCTTCCGCCGCATCCGCCAGGAGCACCGAGGCGCCCAGGTCGACCGAGCCCTTTCGGGCGTCTCCGCTGCCCGCGCCCGCACCGGCCGCGAAGACCGCGGCGTCGGCACCGGCGAGCACCGCAGCAATGGCGTCAACGGTGCTGTTCTCCAGGTCGAGAACCACCGGCTGGGCGCCATCCAACAGCAGGTCGGCGCTCTGCTCCTCCTTGCGGATCAGCCCGATGACGGTGTGACCGTCACCCGACATTTCCCGCGTGAGTGCCCGAGCAATTTTGCCGTGTCCGCCAGCTATAACAATTCTCATACTCGATACAACAGGCGCGCCAACGAGGGAATTCCCCGGCACGCACCGCCTGCGGTGCGACACGCCCGTTGCAGACTAGGCTCGGCAGCGTGTCTGAACCAACGCGCCGGGGGGCGTCACCGCGCGTGCGCCGTCGTCGCACGCTTGTCGTAGCGACGGCTGTAGTTCTCGTGATCGCCGGAGCCGGAGCGGTGATCCTGGGCGGAATCACCGGTCGAGCGGCCACGGCGCCGACGGCAGCCGCCACCGCCACGACCACTCCCGATGCCGAGCCTGCCGAGCCGACCGAGCCGCCGCGGCCATCACCGTCGACCTCGCCCGAACCCGCTCCTGCACCAACGTTCAATCGAGCTGCACATTCGATCGATGACCCGGACAGCATCTGGGTCGTCGTCGACAAGCTGCGGCCATTCAATCCCGTCGACTACGCCCCGGGCGATCTGGTCGACGTTCCGGTTCCGTTCGCCAACCCTCCCCAGATGCGGGTAGAGGCGTCAGATGCCGTTGTCGCTCTCTTCGCTGCCTTCACCGCCGATACCGGCTTGGCACTGCAGTCCCAGAGCGCCTACCGCAGCTTCGACACGCAGACGACGGTCTACAACCGGGACATCGCCTCTCTCGGGCAGGCCGGCGCCGACCTCAGTACCGCCCGCCCCGGCACGAGCGAGCATCAGACCGGCCTGACCATCGACATCAGCGCCCAGCCCGGGCAGTGCTCCCTGAACGCCTGTTTCGCCGATACCCCGCACGGCCAGTGGCTGGCCGCCAATGCCTGGCGATTCGGCTTTCTGTTGCGGTACCCGGCTGACAAAGTGGCCGTGACCGGATACGAGTTCGAGCCCTGGCACTACCGGTACATCGGCATCGATCTGGCCACCGAAATGCACAACACCGGCGTGACCACTCTCGAGGAATTCTTCGGCCTTCCGGCGGCCCCGTCCTACAACTGATTCCATGCTCATGCATGGGTTGTGCAGGCTCCGCACAGTGTTCTGCCAAGTAGGGATGTTTTCCTTGCGGGTCCCCACCCCCGCTGACGAGAAACGATTTTGTGCGCCCCGCTTCCCCTCCCGAATCCCGCAAGTCCACCCGACGACACCTTAAACGCCAGCAGAAGAGGGCCCAGCGCAAGCGCCACCTCGTTGTCGTAGCGAGCCTCACTGTCGGCACGACCGTGGTGGCCATCATCGCCGGCCTCGTCATCGACAGCGGCGCGTTCAGCGCCGAAGCCGGCCCCGCGAGCGCGGCCCCGGCGTCGCAGACTGTCGTCACGCCGACCCCGACGCCGTCCGCCACGATTTCGATGCCGGCCGCGACAGAGACTGCCGAGCCCATCGTGCGCAGCGCCGTTGTGGCATCGGATGGTTCGCCCGCCGGCCCCGTCACCGGCGGTACCGTCGTCACGGTCACGGGCACCGACCTCGAAGGTGTCACCAGCGCGAGCTTCGGCGACAACCCGGCGACCGTGGTCGCGGCCACCAGTGACACCGTCACTCTGGAGACTCCCGCAGCGACCGACCTCAGCACCGGCGCCGTCACCGTGAACCTCTTCGCCGACACCGGAGCGCCCGTGCAGGTGGTCGGCGGTGCCGACGCAGCCGGGAGCGCCGATGGGACCTCGAGTGCCGCTGCCACGGCCGCCCTCACCGAGGCCATCGAGGCGACGAGCAGTGCCGCCGTCACGGCTACGGCCGCGCCGGCGGCCACTCCCGCTCCTGCCGTGCTCACCTTCACCTACGTGCCGGATCCCGCGATCACCGCGCAGATCGACTATGCCCTCGCGCACTGGAACAACTACAACTCAGCGGTGTACGGCGCTATCTCCGGTAACGACTGTGTGAACTTCACCAGCCAGTCACTGCTCGCCCGCGGCTGGACGATGGACGCAGAATGGTCGTTCAGCGCCGGACAGTACAGCGCGGCCTGGGCCAGTTCCACGGCCTTCGCCGCGTACCTCAGCGCCCACCCGGAGCGTGCCACCGCGCTCAGCGATGACCAACGCGACCAGGTGAAGGTCGGCGACGTCGTGCAGTTCGACTGGGATGACTCCGGCGACAGGGACCACACCGGCATCGTGACAAGGGTCGAGCGCACCGCCACCGGCGTGGAGATCTACTACGCGGGACACACGGCCAACACCGACTACCGCTCGGTGGACGCATCCCTCGCTGCCGGCGGCGGAAGCGTGAGCTACTGGAGCATCGTCTAGCCCGGGTTTTTCATCGGCCGCTCATAGCCCGGTCCCAGACTCTTCACCAAAAGGTGTGATTTGCTGGAGGATTCGTCCCCCCGAACAGAGGTAATCGTTGTGGCTGTAGCTCGACCTGCACGAATCGGCGTCGTCGCCCTGGTACTCGGTGGCATCGTCGTCGGCGGGGTGGCTCTGGCAACCTCAACCAACGATCGGGGCACCTCGGGGCAGACCGCGTCGACGGATGCCGCGGCATCCGTTGCCACCACGGCAGCGCCGGAGGCCGACACCCGCGAGACGCCCACCGCGACGGCCGCGCCGGTCGAAATGGACGCCAATGTGCAGGCCCAACTGGACTACGCGCTCACCTACTGGAGCGACTACAACACCGACGAATACGGCGTTGTCGACGGCAACGACTGCGTGAACTTCACCAGTCAGTCCCTGGTGGCCCGCGGCTGGGCCATGGATGAGGACTGGTACACCAGTGGCACCGGCTCTGACTTCGACTTCTCGTCGCCCTGGGTGAGCTCGACCGCATTCATGAACTACCTCGCCGACTCCGGCCGCGCTACTGCCCTCACTGACGACCAGCGCGACCAGGTGAAGCTCGGCGATGTGGTGCAGTTCGACTGGGACAACTCCGGCGACCGCGACCACACCGCCATCGTGTCCCGCATCGAGGGCAGCGGCGACGACATCGTGATCTACTACGCCGGGCACACCGACGACTCCGACTACCTCTCGGTGGACTTCGCGATCACCGAAAAGCACCCGGGCGGCACCGCGTACTACTGGAGCATCCCCTAGTCCCCACCTTAGGAACCGGTGCGCCCACTTGCGCCAAGATGCCCCGTCACGGATTGTGACGGGGCATTTTCGCGCAACTCGCGGCTGGGCGCTAGCTGATGGCGGCGTCGACGATGGCCTTCGCCTCGATCTGCACCTGCTTGAGGTGCTCCGGGCCCTTGAACGACTCGGCGTAGATCTTGTACACGTCTTCGGTGCCGCTGGGTCGGGCCGCGAACCAGGCGTATTCGGTGATCACCTTGACGCCGCCGATCGCGGCACCGTTACCCGGCGCGTGGCTGAGTGCGGCGATGATCTTGTCACCCGCCAGCTCAGTGGCCGTGATGGCCGCACCGTCGAGCTTGCCCAGAGCGGACTTCTGCGCGGGCGTTGCCGCGGCATCGATGCGCTCATAGGAGGGGGCACCGAAGTGCTCGGCCAGCTCGGCGTAGCGCACGCTCGGGGACTTGCCGGTGACGGCCACGATCTCCGCGGCGAGCAAAGCGAGCAGGATGCCGTCCTTGTCGGTGGTCCAGACGGTGCCGTCGAAGCGCACGAAACTGGCTCCGGCGCTCTCCTCGCCGCCGAAGGCCACGGATCCGTCGATGAGGCCGGGAACGAACCACTTGAAGCCCACCGGCACCTCCCACAGCTCGCGGCCGAGGAACCCGGCGACGCGGTCGATCATGGTGGAGGAGACGAGGGTCTTGCCGATCGCGGCATCCCCCCGCCAGCCGTCGCGGTGGCTGTAAAGGTAGTCGATGGCCACGGCCAGGTAGTGGTTCGGGTTCATCAACCCGGCATCCGGGGTGACGATGCCGTGCCGGTCGGCGTCAGCGTCGTTACCGGTGAGGATGTCGTAATCGTCCTTGTGCGCCAGAACGGAGGCCATGGCGGAGGGGCTGGACGGGTCCATCCGGATCTTCTCGTCCCAGTCGAGCGTCATGAACGCCCAGGTCGGGTCGACGTGCGGGTTCACCACGGTGAGGTCGAGCTCGTACCGGTCGCGGATGGCGCCCCAATAGCCCACGCTCGCGCCGCCCAGCGGGTCAGCACCGATGCGGATGCCGCTGGCCTTGATGGCCTTCATATCGATGATGTTCTCGAGGTCGTCGACGTAGTGGCCGCGGAAGTCGTAGGTCTCGACAGCGCTGGGCTCGGCCGCCTTCACGGCCCGCATCTCGTCGGCGATGATCTCGTTGGCGCGGTTGGCGATCCACGAGGTGGCGTCGCTGTCGGCCGGTCCGCCGTGCGGCGGGTTGTATTTGAAGCCGCCGTCCATGGGCGGGTTGTGGCTGGGGGTGACGACGATGCCGTCGGCCTGGTCGTCGTGGCCGGCCCGGTTGTAGGCGAGGATCGCGTGCGAGAGCGCCGGCGTGGGCACGTAGTCGTCGAACTCGTCGACCAGCACCCGCACGCCGTTGCCGACGAGCACCTCGAGGGCGGTGGTGGTGGCGGGGCCACTGAGGGCGTGCGTGTCCGCGCCGATGAACAGGGGGCCGGTGATGCCCTGGCCAGTGCGGTACTCCACGATTGCCTGGGTGGTGGCGAGAATGTGGTTCTCGTTGAATGCCGTGTTCAGGGAGCTGCCGCGGTGCCCCGAGGTGCCGAAGACGACCCGCTCGGCCGCCACCGTCACATCCGGTTTCAGGTCGTAATACGCCCTGATGAGAGCCTCAACGTCGATCAGATCGGATTTCTGGGCCGGGGTGCCTGCGCGTGCGTTCATAGTGCCCAGTCTTGCACTCCAACTAGGCTGTGAGCCATGCCAGAGACTCCGGATGTGCACTACAGCTTTCTGGGCCCCGCCGGGACCTTCACCGAGGCAGCCCTCGCCCAAGTACCCGAGGCGCAGGGCCTGCCGTGGCGGGCCGTCAACAACGTGGGGGAGGCTCTCGCCGACGTCGTGAACGGCCGGAGCGTCGCCGCCATGATCGCAATCGAGAATTCGGTCGACGGTGGCGTCTCCGCCACCCAGGACGCCCTCGCGAGCGTGCCCAACCTGCGGATCCTCGGCGAGTACCTCGTACCGGTCAACTTCGTGCTTGTCGCCCGGCCCGGCACCACCCTCGACGACGTCAAGATCGTCAACGCGCATCCGGTGGCGTACGCGCAGTGCCGCAGCTGGCTCGAGGCCACCCTGCCCAAGCACGGGCACATCCCGTCGTCGAGCAACGTGGCCGCCGCAGCCGCCCTGTTCGAACCCGGGCCGGCGGATGCCGCTGTCGCCCCGCCCGGCATCGAGAAGCACCACGACCTGGTGGTGCTCGCCCGTGACATCGGCGACAACCCCAATGCCGTCACCCGCTTCGTGCTGGTCGGCCGCACCACCGAGATCCCCGCGCCCACGGGCGCCGACAAGACCAGCGTGATCGTGGAGTTGCCGGAAGACCGTGCCGGTGCGCTGCTCGAGATGCTCGAACAGTTCGCCACCCGCGGCGTCAACCTCAGCCTCATCCAGTCCCGGCCGATCGGCGATGCCATGGGCCGGTACCGGTTCGTCATCGACGCCGACGGCCACATCCTCGACGAACGGGTGGCGGATGCGCTGCTGGGACTTCGCCGGTTCAGCCCCAAGGTGATCTTCCTCGGCTCCTATCCGCGGGCCGACCGGGCGCCGAACGTGTTCACCTCCCGCTACGACGACGAGGTCTTCATCGAGGCCAGGGACTGGCTGCGCGGCCTGGTGTCGGGGGAGCCGCAGGCATGACCGGACAGGGGGATACCGGCCGCCCGGCGATCGACCCCCGTCACGACGCGATCTACCAGCGCGGCTATCAGCCCGGCACCGGCGCCCCTGCGGCCCCCGCGGCCCGCCGGCCCCTGATTGTGCCGCCGCCCGCCGGAGCCTCGGTCGACGCAGCTCGCCCTGCCGACGAGTCGATTGACGACCTCGCGGACCTGGCCATCGCCGACACCGATTTTCAGGACGAGTACGAGCCGTCCCGATGGAACCCGTACATAGCGCTGCTGTGGCTGCTCGGGGTTCTGCTTCCCACCGGCGGCCTGGCCCTGCAGTGGCAGGCGGTGAACGGAATGTTCCAGAACAACTCGTGGTCAGGGAGCGGTGCGCCGCCGTTTTCGGTGGTCATCCAGCAGTTCAGCTACGTGGCCTCGCCGTCCCTGATCACCTCCGGCTTTATGATCATGGCGGGCCTGCTGTTCTGGCACGCCGTCGCCTGGCGCGCCAAGCGGAGCGCTCGCTCATCGAGGTGAGGCCAGATCAGCCGGTGACGGCGGGCGGCCCCGCGGGCACCCGCACGAGCAGCGCGCGCCGGTCTGCGCGCAGGAACACACTGCGCACCAGCCCGAACTCGTCGCCGTCGAGTTCGAACTCCTGCGGCTTGTCGGCAACGATGCGAATATCAGAGCCGACCAGTGTGGTCATGGTGCGCTCATCGTCGGCCTCGGTGAGCTCGATGATGCGGCGGCCGACGGCCGAGCGCCGAAGGACGCCGTTCTGCCAGGTCACCCGGCGCCAGATCTTGAGCCAGCCCACCACGCCCTTGGGTTGCAGCACGGCGATGTCGAGGATTCCGTCGTCGATGATCGCATCGGGCAGAAACTGGATGTTGCCGGGAAGCAGCCCGCAATTGGCGATCAGGATGGTGCTCACTGTGGCGGCATGCTCGCTGCGGGTGCCCAGGTTGTAGCGGATGCGGAACGGTTCGGCCTTGGGGATGGCGCGCATCCCGGCGTCAACATAGGCCAGCCAGCCCACCTGCTTCTTCAGGTCGGGGCGGGTGGCGGCGATCATCTGGGCGTCCAGGCCGAGTCCGGCCATCACCAGGAACACGTGGTCTTCGATGCTGTCGTCGGCGAACGTGACCGATGCGACACCGAGATCGATCGCGCGGGAGTCGCCGGTGAAGGCGATCTCGATGGCGTCGTCGAGGCTGCTCAGGGGCAGCTGCAGGTTGCGGGCCAGCAGGTTGCCGGTGCCGACGGGCAGCACGCCCAGCGCCACTTCGCCGCCTCGGAGGGCTTCCGCCACCGCCCGCACTGTGCCGTCGCCGCCGGCGGCGAGCACCAGGTCGACGTCGTGCCGGAGGGCGCGCCGGGTGGCCCGCTGCCCAGGGTCTTCGATCGACGTCTCGTACCAGAGCGATTCCGCCCAGCCGGCCGCCTCGGCCGCGGAAGTGACACTCGCGCGCAGCTTGGCCACATCCGTCTTGATCGGGTTGTAGACCACGGCGGCGCGTTTCGGTGCCGGTGGAACTTCGTGGGGGCCGGAATCGGTGGTCTGCACCCGCACAGGCTATAGCAAGGGCGTGTGGGCGGCGCTTGTAGACTAGGCCGGTGATTGATCCGGTGCTGCTACGCGAAAATCCCGACCTCGTCAAGCGATCGCAGGAGGCGCGGGGCGACTCTGTCGAGGCCGTCGACGCTGCGCTCGCCGCCGACGCCGACCGGCGATCGTCGATTACCAACTTCGAAGCGTTGCGCGCGTCGCAGAATGCTTTCGGCAAAACCGTGGCGAAGGCCCCGCCGGCCGAGAAGAAGGCCCTGGTCGCAGAGGCGCAGAGCCTCGCCGCCGAGGTCAAGGCGGCCGGAGCTGCCGCGGCCGAGGCCGAGGAGCGGTTCACCGCGGTGATGCGCACCATCGCCAACCCCATCATCGACGGCGTGCCCGCCGGCGGCGAAGACAACTTCACCACCCTGCGCACCCACGGGGAGATCCCCACCTTCGACTTCGAAGCCCGCGATCACCTCGAACTGGGCGAGATGCTCGGCGCCATCGACATGGGCCGGGGCGCCAAGGTTTCCGGCGCCAGGTTCTACTTCCTGCGCGGCATCGGTGCCCGGCTCGAGATCGCCCTGATGAACATGGCGCTCGACCACGCGCTCGCGGCGGATTTCATCCCTATGATCACGCCCACCCTGGTGCGGCCCGAGATCATGGACGGCACGGGCTTCCTCGGCCAGCACGCCGACGAGATCTACTACCTGCCCGCCGACGACCTCTACCTCACCGGCACCAGCGAGGTCGCGCTCGCCGGGTACCACAGCGACGAGATCCTCGACCTCACCGACGGGCCGCTGCGCTACGCCGGCTGGTCCACCTGCTACCGCCGTGAGGCCGGTTCGGGCGGCAAGGACACCCGCGGCATCATCCGCGTGCACCAGTTCAACAAGCTCGAGATGTTCACCTACGTGCTGCCGGAGAACGCCGAAGCCGAGCACGCCCGCCTCGTCGCCCTGCAGGAGAGCATGCTCCAGGCCCTGGGTCTGAGCTACCGGGTGATCGACGTCGCCGCCGGCGACCTCGGCTCCAGCGCTGCCCGCAAGTTCGACATCGAGGCCTGGGTACCCACCCAGAACGCCTACCGTGAGCTGACCAGCACGAGCAACTGCACGACCTACCAGGCGCGCCGCCTCGACATCCGCTACCGCACCGAGTCGGGCAAGACCGCCCCGGTGTCCACGCTCAACGGCACCCTCGCCACCACCCGCTGGATCGTCGCCATCCTGGAGACGCACCAACAGGCCGACGGTTCGGTCATCGTGCCGGAGGCGCTGCGACCGTACCTCGGCGGGCTCGACGTGCTCACGCCCATCCGATGACCGTCAAGACCGACGCGCCCTGGCTCGTTGCCCTCGATATCGACGGCACAACCCTGCACGAAGACGGCACCATCAGTGAGGCCGTCATTCGGCAGGTGCGCCGAGTCGCCGACGCCGGTCACGAGATCATGTTCGCCACCGGGCGCAGTGCCGCCGCCACCCTGCCGGTCCTCGATCGGCTCGAGATCACGCCCAAGTTCGTGGTCTGCTCCAACGGCGCCATCACCCTGCACCGAGACGCGGATGCGCCGATGGGCTACCGCCGGGAATGGGTCGAGACCTTCGACCCCAGCGACGTACTCCTCTCCATCCGCTCGCACCTGAAGACAGCCCGCTATGCCGTCGAAGACGAGCACGGCTACTACCGGTACACCGAGCCGTTCCCCGACGCCACCATCGGCATCGATAGCGAGCACGTCGATTTTGATGAACTGCTGCTGCACGCCGCCACCCGCGTCGTGGTTGTCTCGCCCGACCACGACATGGAGGACTTCCTCCAGGTGGTGGAGCAGATGGGGCTCAACCGGGTGAGCTACGCGATCGGTTGGACCGCCTGGCTCGACATCGCCCCCGACGGCGTGAACAAGGCCACCGCCATGGAACGGGTGCGCGCCGAGATCGGCATTCCCCGCAACCGGGTGATGGCCGTCGGCGACGGGCGGAACGACATCGACATGCTGCTCTGGGCCGGCACGGAGGGCCGCGGCGTGGCCATGGGCCAGTCGCCGGAAGACGTGCTCGAGTCCGCCAGCGAACTGACGGTCAGTGTGCAGGACGACGGCCTCGCAGTGGTGCTGAGCAGCCTCTAACCAGGCCTGTGAGCCTCGTGCAGGGCCTTGCCAGATTCGCATGTCAGGCTGCACATTCCGTGATCGGCTAAGATCGGGCGCAGTTCGTTGTTGGTTCTTGCCCGTCACGGCACGATCCAGCAGTCGAACCGGGAGGGCTGTCCGAGCGGCCGATGGAGCCAGTCTTGAAAACTGGTGGGCAGAAATGTCTCGTGGGTTCGAATCCCACGCCCTCCGCCACGCGGGTGGCTGAACCTGTTGTACGACGAAAGGATTTGAGTGAGCGACCAATTGCGCCCCCGCTCGAAACGATCGAAGCAGATCAGCACACTCGCCAGGCACGGCCGGCTCAAGCGGTCCAATGCGTTCGCCAACGTCGCCAAGGTGCTCGCCGCAGCCCTCGCCGTGGTCATGGTCAGCGGAGTGTCAGTGGCCGCCCTCGCCACGCTCAATGTGGCCGCCAGCGTCAAGCCCGCTGTAGTGCTCGAGAACGAGACCGACGGCCCGATGCCCACCATCGGGTCCATCGACGGCGGAGCGAACCTTCTCCTCGTCGGTAGCGACAGCCGCGAAGGTCAGGGTGACGGCTACGGCGACCCCGACGAAGAGACATCCGTGCTCAACGACGTGACCATGTTGCTGCACATCGCCGAAGACCACAGCAGTGCCACCGTGATCAGCTTTCCCCGGGACACCTTCGTGCCGATCCCATCGTGCCCGAACCCCGAGGGCGGTACCTTCAGCTCGATGAGCAGCCAGAAGATCAACACCACCCTGAACTACGGTGGCCTGGCCTGCACGGTGATGACGGTGGAAGAGCTGACGGGGTTGTCGATCCCCTATGCCGCGCTGGTGCAGTTCAATGGGGTCGCGGCCATGTCGGAGGCCGTCGGCGGGGTGTCCGTGTGCATCGCCGAACCCATCGTCGACGAGTACACCGACCTCAACCTGGCCGCTGGCGAGCAAGAGCTCAAGGGCTTGGAGGCGCTGCAGTTCCTGCGCACCCGCCATGGCGTCGGCGACGGCAGCGACCTGGGCCGGATCAGCAACCAGCAGGTCTTCCTGTCCGCGCTCGTGCGCACCCTGAAGAGTGCCGAGACGCTGAGCGACCCGATCAAGCTGTACTCGATCGCCAAGGCCGCCGTTGACAACATGGAGCTCTCGACCTCGTTGCAGAGCATGGACACCATGGTCTCCATCGCGATGGCGCTCAAGGACATTCCGCTCGACAAGGTCGTCTTCGTTCAGTACCCGGTCTTCGTGGTCGATGGCGGTGTCGAGCCCGACGAATCTGCCGCGGCCGATCTGATCGCCGCGGTCAACGCGGATGTCTCACCCACCCTGGCGCCGGGTGAAGCCGACTTCCTCTCGGTGGCAGACCCCAACGCGGCTGTGCCGGCTGAACCCGTCGATCCCGCCGCTCCCGTGGATCCTGCCGACCCGGCCGCGGAGCCGACACCCTCCGAGTCGGCGTTGCCGAGCAACGTGTATGGCCAGGACGCCTCGCAGCTGACCTGTTCGGCCGGTCGCCCCGTCGAAGACCAGTAGCGCCACCGCGGTATCCGCTCGTAAATGTGCAAACGGATGCCGCGGTGCCGTTAGTATGGTGGATGTGCGTTTGCGCAAGCAGACGCTCGGGAGACGTCGCATAGCCCGGCTTAGTGCACCACCCTGCTAAGGTGGAGTGCCCTTCACAGGGCACCGAGGGTTCAAATCCCTCCGTCTCCGCACTTCGAAAACCCCCTGGATCACAGAGATCCAGGGGGTTTTCGCGTTTCGGTTCAAACCGGGGTGCGGTCGACCAAGGCCGGGCTGGGCAGCGCCGGCCGCCGGTCAGTGAAGACACGTAGCCCGAGCACCGCCAGAACGGCAGCAGCCAGGCATAGTGTCCCGACGACGCCCACGGTGGCGGGCCAACCGGCGAGGTCGTAGACGATCCCTGCGACCCAGCCGAAGAGGGCTGTTCCGCCCAGCCAGCACAGTTGGTAGAGCGCGGTGGCCTGGGCGCGTCCGAGCTGCGCGCGGATGCCCGACTGTCCGCTCGCAACGGGGTGCGCGGTGAAGCATCCGATCGTGAAGATCACGAGTCCGGCAATCACAGCCGGGAGTGTGGGCGTGAGCAGGAGGGCCAGTCCGATGAGCATCAGGGCGATACCCGTGAGAATCACCGGCAGCGCGCCGAACCTGGCGACGCGACCGCCCGAGACCCGGCTGGCGATGGTGCCGAAGAAGTAGGCGGCGAACAGTAACCCGACCAGCGCCGAGGGCACGGAGAACGGCGGCTGGAGCAGGCGGAAGCCGAAGTAGTTGTAGACGGCACCGAATGCGCCCATGAGTAGGAAACCCTGGGCGTACAGGCCGAGCATCACCGGATCGCGCAGTTGGAACAGGATGCGGGTGCGTAGCGGGAAGGGCTGAACGACGTCGGCCCGGAAGCCGCGCGCCCGCGGAATCAGCACCACGAAGGCGATGGCAGCGACAGCTGCCAGGGCTGCGACGACGAGCATCGCGGGGCGCCAGCCGAGCAGGTGCGAGAGCGGACCCGCGATGAGCCGGCCGCAGATGCCGCCGAAGGTGTTACCCGCAACAAAGATGCCCGCCGCGACGGCGACCCGTGATGCGGCGAGTTCCTCAGCGAGGTAGGCGATACTCACGGCGGGTACGGCCCCGAGAGCCAACCCAAGAACGACCCGGGCGAGGAGCACGCCCTCGAATGTCGGCAGCAGCGGGGCCGAGAAGCCCACCACCGTCGCCGCGGTGATGCTGAACTTCATCGCCGGCACCCGGCCGATCCGGTCGGCCAGCCAGGCCCAGGGCAACACGGATGCGGCGAGGCCGAGCGTTGTGGCCGACACCATGAGTGCGGCCTGCGAAGCACTGATACCGAGGTCGGCGCTCACGGCAGGCAAGATCGCCTGGGAGCCGAATACCTGGGCGAAGACCGCAAACCCGGCGGCGAACAGGGCAACGGTGATGCGTCGGAGCTCTGGCGCTCCGCGGTCATAGCCAGACCAGGCGCTCGCCCGCACGTTTGTCGTGTTCATCTACCCATTGTGGCTAAGGGTTGAGACCGACTCGGTCACTGTCCCTGTGAGAGCTTCACTGTAGTGACGGGGGAGAGGTCGACGGTCACTCTGTCGGAGTCGACACCCGCTTCCTCCAGGGCTTTCTCCAGATCGGCGGTGGCCGGTACCGGTGGTGCACCCTCAACATGCAGAATCACCTCCGTGCCCTGGGTCGAGACGCCGGTGACGGCCCAACCGACGGTCTCGGCCCACGCCGTGCCCACGGCCTGAACGGAGCCCTCCAGATTGCTGCGGGCCGTGACATCGACACTGGTGAGGGTGAGGGGAATACCGACCAGCAGGAGCATCGCGGAGAGCAGCAGGACGGGACCCAACAGGCTCGGTGTGCTGGTGTCGCCGGGTGCCTTGCGGCGGGTGAGCCGGCTCACGCCGTAGACCGACATCACGACGATTCCGGTGCCGAGGATGGCGACGACGTTGGTGAGGAAGAGCAGCAGGGCGCCGAGGAACTGGGTGAACGACCCGGATTCGAGAACCAGCCCGGCGACCGTGAGGGGTGGAACGAGGGAGATGGCGATGGCGACGCCGGGGAGAGTGTCGGAGATGTCGCGTCTGACCAGCGCCACCGAGCCCACCACGCCGGTGCCGAGGGCGGCGAGCAGGTCGATCAGGCGGGGACTCACCCGGGAGGCGACCTGCGCATTGGTGCCGGCCAGGACCGCCGTGTGTACGAGCAGTCCGACCGCGAAGCCGATGGCCACCGCGGCGGCGGCTCCGCCCACGACCAGGAGCAGCGAACGCACGAGATTGGCGCGGTCGCCAAGTACCGTCGCAAGCATGGTGCCCAGGATGGGCGTCATCAGGGGCGCGACGATCATCGCACCGATGACCGTGGCAGTGGAATCTCCCACGATGCCGGCCGCCGCGATGATCGAGGCGAGTATCAGCAGCATCCAGAAGCGTGAATAGCGCGCACTGACCGTGGGGCCGTCAAAGAACACGGCATCACGCATGTCGGTGGTGGAGTTGAAGCGCTCGGTCACGCTGTGAACCTAGCCCCGATGCCCAGACGAGAAAACCCGCCGGATCGTCGTGATCCGGCGGGTCCGTTAGCGTCGTGGTGACTAGTGCGCGGAGTAGCCGCCGTCGACGAGGTGGTAGCTGCCGGAGATGAAGGATGCTTCGTCGCTCAGCAGGAACAGGGTGAGGGCGGCGACCTCCTTGTCGGTGCCGAGACGGCGCGAGGCGTGCTCGCCCTCGAGCGCCGTGAGCGCCTCGGGGGAGAGGCTGGAGCGCACGAGCGGAGTGTCGATGAAGCCGGGTCCCACGGCGTTCGTGCGCACACCCTCGGCGGTGTACTCCAGGGCGGCGACCTTGGTGAGGCCGATCAGGGCGTGCTTGCTGGTGACGTACGCGGCGTTCTGGGCGATACCGACCGAACCGAGCACAGAGGCCATGTTCACGACGGCACCGCCGCCGGCGGCAACAATCGCGGGCAGCTGGAACTTGAGGCCGTAGAAGACGCCATCGAGGTTCACAGCGCGCACGCGATCCCACGCGGCGATGTCGTAGTCGCCGATGGTCTGCGGCGCGGCACCGATACCGGCGTTGTTCACGGCCAGGTGCAGTGCGCCGAAGGTGTCCTGTGCGAACTTCACCGCGGCTTCGGAGTCTTCCCACTTGGCGGTGTTCTGCAGGAACGCGGCGGCCTTTCCACCCGCGGTGACGATCTGGTCGACGACGGACTGTGCGGCCTCGAGGTTGATGTCAGTGACCACGACCGAGGCGCCACCCGAGGCGAGCTCCCGGGAGATCTCGGCGCCGATGCCGCTTCCGCCGCCGGTGACGATTGCTACCTTGTTGTCGAACCTTGCCATTTTCCGTACTTCCTATCTGTTCTGCACCGGTTTCCTCAACCGACTAACTACATGCGTTCGTATACAGGAACGGCCCAAGCTCCCGGAATATTTCATCCTCGACCGGTCTGCTCCGGACTCCCCCCGTTTGGGCCTCTGGCTGTGAGAACTCTCAGGCGATAGGGTGACTTCTTGGAGGACGGCACTGGAACATCCGATGAACACCTCACCGGCTGCAGGGCAACGGGCAGCCACACTGATATGAAGCTCAACCTGGCGCAATGCGCTCTCGAGGTGCGAAGCGACGTTCCTCGGTCGATAGAGCTGCGGGTGTCGGGCCGGCGGGTGCTCACGCTGGGGGCGGAGCTTGCGGATTCCGTGGGCGATGGAATGATCCGCTATCGACTCCCGCCGGCCTTCAGTCTCACCCTGCGGGGCACCGGGGAACTGGCTGTGCACTCTGCCGACACCGGAGCCGAGATCGATCGGTTGCCGGTGCGCGCTGCCGTCGACCCCGACAGCGGACTGCGATTCACCGATGATTCTGGGCAAGCCGTTGTGTTGAACAAATGGGGCCACCACTCGGTGACCTTCGGCGACGCCAGTGCTGAAATCGTCACCGATCTCCTTCGTCGCACGAGCGAAGTGATCGACCGGCTGAGACAGTTCGGGGTAAATCCCTGGATCATGGGCGGCACATTGCTCGGGCCGGTACGCTCCGGCGTGCTCCTGCCGCATGACGACGACGCCGACATCGGGTACGTCAGCGCCCACGACCATCCCGCTGATGTCGCCTTGGAGAGCTACTCACTGCAAAGGTTCTTGGAAGCGGCCGGGTGCAGCGTCATTCGCTACAGCGCGACGCAAATGCAGATTCTCTTCCCTGAACAGCAAGGCGCTGCGTTCCATGTCGACATCTTCGGGGGTTTCTACCGCGATGAGATGTTCATGCAACCGTTCCACGTGCGAGCAGCCATTCCGCGGGACACCTTCGACCACTTGGGCGAGATCACCATCGACGGCTGGGCCTTCCCCGCGCCCAACCCTCCCGACCGCTGGCTCGAAGCGAACTACGGGCCGGACTGGCGCATCCCGGATCCCGGCCACCGCTTCGTCACGCCTCCGTCTGCCGCCCGTCGTTTCACCAATTGGTTCGGCACCACCAACCAGCATCTGCACTTCTGGGAAGAGTACAACGCCGCCCGCGCAGGCGATTCCGGGACTCACTCCGCGACCGCCAGGGCCTTCCTCGGCCGTGTTCCCAGCGACGGGACCATCTACGCACTGGGCTTCGGGAACGGTGACGACCTGGTGTATCTCGCCAGCAAAGGACACCGCCTGATCGGGCTGGACTTCTCGAGGTCCGCCGTCACCACTGTCACGCAACGGCTCGGCGCTGGATACCCGGCCGTTGAACTGCGCATCCATGATCTGGGCGACACCCGGCAGGCGCTTGCGCTCGGGATTGCCGAGTCCGGTAGACCGGGTACGGCCCACATCTTCTCCGCCGACCTTCTGCACGCCCTCACCTTGGAAGCGCGAGAGGTGCTGATGCCGATGTTGGCAGCTCTTCTCGAGCGTGGCGGCGAGTGGGTGGCGAGCTTCGCTACAGTGCCCGCCGCCGAACTGAACAACGATGACCCGAGCACCTGGCACCTCACCGTGTCGCAGTTCCGGCAGCTGGTGGAAACTGAGCCCACGCTGGACATCCGCTTCGTCGAGGTCGCCACCACCACAGACAGGCGCGTCGCCACCGTCGGCGTGACGAGGAAAGGAACACCGCAGTGAGCGCAGCTAAGAGGCTTGTCGGACGAGTGGCCCGCAAGCTTGCCCCAGAAACGATGCGCACGCTCGAATATGCCGGCAGTCTTCGGGCGTTGAACGGCCGGCTGCCCGAGGTGATCCACAGTGTCGACGACCTCCTGGCGCGGATGGACCGCGCCGAATTCCGGTTGGCAGAGTTGGACGGTGTGCCGTATGCCATCGACGAGCTGCGGCGCGACTCTCTGCGGATCGCTGAGCTGAGCGACCTCGTGGTCACGGCGCTCGGTTCCCTGCCCGCCGGCCCGGACCGTCCGGCGTCGAAAGCCTGACCGGTAAGCGGCGGTAAGCCCCGGCGCACCGCGCCGGCAACAGACGGGCCATCGTCTGACCCCACCACGGCGGCGACCTGCGAGGACGTACTGACACCATCAGCGATGGCCGACATCGATGCCGCGGGTTATCTGCCGATCAACACCGTTCCCGCCGGACCGGACAGCATCATGGCCTCGATGATCGATGAGGGCGGGTTCAGCTGCTACTGGGCATCCGTCGGCGGAGATGTCGTCGCCTGGCTTGGTCAGGTCGGCATGGACACCGCGGCGTGGGATGCACAGCAGTCCGAGCTCATTGCCGCGGGCTTCACGGAGTCCGATGATCCAATTCCGGGAACACTGCAGGGCGTGCGCTCGGGTGACGATTACCCGACGCTGGTCAACGACGGCGGGGTCACCTACTACGTCAGCACGCCGAGCTTCCTGACCTCGGTAGCGGCGCTGCAGAATGGGATATGACCACCAGACTCCTTCTGATCTCTGACACCCACGTTCCTCAGCGGGCCCGGCGCCTGCCCGACCAGCTCTGGCAGGCCGTTGATGAGGCGGACCTGGTGCTGCACGCCGGGGACTGGGTGGACCTCCCGCTCTTCGACGAGCTCACCGAACGTTCGACCGCCCTACTTGGCGTGTACGGCAATAACGACGGTGCAGGTCTGCGGGCGGTGCTGCCGGAGATCATGCACGAGAGCATCGAGGGCATTCGCTTCGCGATGATCCACGAAACCGGGCCGGCTGCCGGGCGCGAGCGGCGGATGGACGCAGTCTTCCCCGATACCGACGTGCTTGTGTTCGGCCACAGCCACATTCCCTGGGACACGGTGTCGCCAGGGGGCATGCGGCTGTTGAACCCCGGATCGCCGACCGACCGACGGCGCCAGCTCGCGCACACCTACCTCACCGCAGTGGCCGAGAACGGGCAGCTCAGCGACGTCACCCTGGTTCCGATCACGACCGACTGACGCGTCAGGGTCAGGACCGAGAGGTCAGCGCCTCCTCCACGAACCTCGCCACGAACTCGTCGGAGGGAACCGGGCGCGAGTACAGGTAGCCCTGCACGTACGGGCACCCGCGGTCGAGCAGCCACCGGGCCTGGGCTTTGGTCTCGACGCCCTCGGCGATCACATCCAGCCCGAGCGCCGCAGCCATCTTGATGGTGAGGTCGGCCACCGGGGAATCGGTGGTGTCGTCGATCGCGCCCACGAAGGACCGGTCGATCTTGATCACATCCAGGTCGATCTCGGTGAGCCTGGACAGGCTGGAGTGCCCAGTGCCGAAATCATCCATGGAGATGAGCACACCGGCGTCGCGAAGAACCCGGATGTTGTCGCGCACGGCCGCCGCATCCGTGCCGAAATCCGTCTCGGTGACTTCGATGCGCACCAGGCTGGGCGGGAATCCCACCGTTGCGCACTCGTCGAGCACATAGTCCCCGTACCCCGCCGAGGCCAGCTCGCGAGCCGACGCGTTGATCGAGATGCTCAGCTGCTGCCCATCCGAGCGGTCTCGTCGCGCCCAGTCGGCGGCCGCTTCGATCGACTCGCGCACGACCCACCGACCCAGAACCTGCATGGAGCCGCTCGCCTCGCAGAGCGGGATGAACTCGGCCGGCGGCACCAGCCCCCGGGTGGGATGCTGCCAACGCACCAGCGCCTCCGCGCCGGCGGTGGCGCCGGTGGACAGGTGGATGACCGGTTGGAAGAGCAGGAAGAACTCCCCGTTTGTCAGGCCGTCCCGCACCGCCGCCGGCGACGCGTAGTAGCCGCCATGGGTGATCACCTTGCCGCGGCCCACGCGCTGCGCCTCGAAGAGCGCCTTGCCTGCCCGGCCGAAGAACTCACTGTCGGATTCACCGCCCTCCCGGGAGGCGATTCCCGCAGAGAAACCGGCGACCATGGTCTGCACCTGGGCGAGCCAGGTCTGGGTCTGCGCGGCCGTGAACGCGGGCAACAGAATGGCGAAGGCGTCGCCCTCCATGCGAGCCACCGTGGCGCCGGCCGGCAGCTCGGCGGAAATGCCGGCGACGAATGCCACCATGGCGGCGTCGCCACCCTCGAGACCTTCGCGCCGGTTGACCAGTGCGAATTCGTTGATGTCGAGGCGCACCAGCGAGAGCGGCACAGTGGGCGGGATGTCGCGGACGGCCGCGTTGAGCACCTGGGCGAAGCCGACGAAGTTGTTGATGCCGGTGAGTTCGTCGGTCTCGGCCATCAGGGCGCTTCGGGCGAACCAGGTGAGGCCAATCCCGGTCGCCAGCATGAGCAGCGACGACATCGCCACATCCGCCGGGCTCGTTCCGGGGTGCAGAGCGAGGGTGATCAAAGACAGTGGGATGAAGATCAGCGGGTAGGCCAGCGATTGGGCAGCGGGAATGACAGCGAAGGCGACCAGGGCGAGCAGGCTCGGAGTCCAGGCAAAGGTGTAGGTGATGGCCTGACCGCCGGTCGCGGCCTGGCAGAGCAACGCTCCGGCACCGATCCAGGCCAGGACGACGTGGCGCAGGGGCACGCGAATGCGGCTGCGAAACAGCACCGTCAGCGCACCGGTGAACAGAAGCGCTAGACCGACGACGAGGAGCACCGCCTCCGACCGGGCGTTGTGGACGGTCTGATACCAGGCGTAAACAGCCAGCGGCAGACCGAGACCGGCCTGGGCCACGCCGAGCAGGGTTCCGGCGGAGGACGCCGAGTTGAAGAGCCCGGGCCGGTAACGCACCCGCGCGCGCCGCGCAGAGAGTCGCACGCACACCCCCTTGCCCCACAAGTCGGCGGCGTCTCACCACCTGATCTAAACCTACCGTTCCTCTCCCCGCGCTGGCGCGGGAGATTATTCGGCGGGCTTGAGCACCTCGTTGGTGAAACCCTCGAGTCGGGCCAGCAGGCCGGCTCCACGGGTGGTGACCATTTCGGCGGGGTTGGGTTGCATCTGCGACGGCGGCGGCAGGATGCGGATGAGCGTGGAGCACGCCAGGTCGGAGCAGATGTACGTGCCGACGGTGTTGCCGTCCCGGCCGGCCTGACCGGCCTTCGGCACGCTGAACAGACTCACCTGGTGCGCCGGCTGTTGGGTGCGGCACAGGGAGCAGAATGCCGACATCGACCGGCCCGGCCCGCGGGTCGCGGCCCTGAGCACCATGCCAAGCGGCGCGTCTCCCCGCCAGAAGACGATGTACCCACGCTGCGGTGATTGTGGGTCACGCCAGCCCAGATACTCGCGTTCTTCCCAGATGGTCTCGTGCAACCCGGGAAGCGGCATCCGGGCGATCTCGTCGGCGGTGGCGTTCACCATGGAGCCCCGGATCTCGTCAGCAGATAGCGGTTTCATGATCTCCCTCCGATAATCCGTATAGCGTAGCCGAGCCCTCCCGGAGCCTCAACGGCAGCGCCACCGGCGCGTTGAACGGCCGGGGGCGACGGTAGGTGGCAACGCCGGCCGGTTAGGCGATGGCGCGCAGACCCTCGATCAGCGGAGTGGTGGGCCGGCCGATGAGCGTGGCCAGTTCGGTGGAGCCGCCGGCCAGCAGGCCGTCGCGGGTGTTGCCGTCGAGGGCGACGACGAAGCCAACGGTGCCGCCATCGAGGCCGGCGCCGGTGAGGATCGCGGTGTGCTCTTCGGGACTGACGGAGGAGAAGACCACGGGGCGACCGACCACCTCGGTGAGGGCCTCGGCCATGTCGGTGCCGGTCCAGGCCACGTCGCCGGCGAGCTCGTAGACGGCGTTGTCGTGACCGGGGGTGGTGAGCACGACGGCGGCCGCCTCGGCGTAGTCGGTGCGCGAGGCGCTGGCGACCCGGCCGTCTCCGGCGCTGGTGAGGTAGACGCCGTTCTCGCGGGCCTGCACGATCGCGGCAGTGTAGTTCTCGGTGTACCAGCCGTTGCGCAGGATGGTGAAGGGAACTCCGGCGGCCTGCAGGGCTTCTTCGGTCGCCTTGTGCTCCGGCGCGAGGATGAGCGCTGACGTGGTGGCGGCGGGTGCGCTGGTGTAGACGATGTGGCGAACCCCGGCGGCGACCGCCGCGGTGATGGCGTTGGTGTGCTGCGCGACTCGCTGGCCGACCTCGCTGCCGGAGACGAGCATCAACTGGTCGGCGCCGGCGCCGGCGAACGCGGCGGCCAGGCTGGCCGGGCTGGAGTAGTCGATGACGGCGGTGGCCACGCCGGTCGCGGCAAGGTGGGCCAGGCGGGCGGTGTTGCGGCCCACGGCGGTGATTTCGGCGGGTGCGACACCGCGGTTGATGAGGTGCTCGACGATGAGGTTGCCGAGTTGGCCGGTTGCTCCGGTGACGACGATAGACATGGGGTTTCCCTTCGTGGCGCGCATGTGTGCGCCTTCGAAGTGGTGTAACCAGCCTATTCGGCCAATACTTCCCAACCGAAGGTACCCACCTTTTGGTAAGCTACTGTCATGAGCGCATCCCTGTTGGCCCCCGCAGTCTCGGTAACGCCAGAAAGTGCCCTGCGTGACCGGCTCGCCCGATTGGTGGGCGATGCAACACCGGCCGACGGCGACGCACCCGCTGCCAACGTTTTCGCGGCCGGCTGCGCCAGCCGGGTGGTGCTCGACCACGTCACCAGCAAATGGGGTGTCCTGGTGATCGTGGCCCTCTCAGAGACCAGCCTGCGTTGGGGCGAACTGCGCCGCGGCATCGAAGGCATCAGCGAGAAGATGCTCGCCCAGACCCTGCGCACCCTCGAGGCGGACGGGCTCGTGCACCGGGAGGCGCAGCCCACCATTCCGCCCCGGGTGGACTACAGCCTCACCGCGCGCGGGCATGAACTCGCCGACAACCTGCTGCCCCTGGTGCGCTGGGTGGGAGCGAATGCCGCGGGTATCGTCGGCGGCCGCTGACGAAACCGGTCAGAAGTCAGGCAGGAACTGAAGCCAGGCCGCCCGGCGATCTCCGCGCGGGTCTGACTCCACGCGGTCCGCTTCGTCGAAGATCAGGGTGAGCCGGTCCCGTTCGCTATAGGCCGGCCAGCCGGGGCCGACACTGCCCGTGGCGGCGAATCGCAGCCAGTGCGCGCGCATGCGCTCGCCGGTGCGCAGAAAGCTCTGCCGGCCGCCGAGGGCTGACAGCGTGCGCAATTGCCGGTCGGACCCGGACGCGAAAAGAGCGAGCAGTTCGAGACCGTGCGTGGCGTCGTAGCCGAGCAGGTGCAGGAGCCGCGGTGCTGAGTCGAACCGGTAGAGGTAGACCGGCGCCGACCGGGAGTGCAACTCGGCTACCCGAACGCTCGGATACCAGAACGCGTAGTCACCGCCGAAGTCGAGCTCGGCGTGTGCGGGGGGAAGCGCGGAGTACACCACCCGCATGTCTCGGTGCGAGTCTGGTGGGGCTTCGTCGAAGAGCGACTGGATGCGCCGGGTGGACCGGGGCAGGATGTCCGCGCGTCCTCGGAAGATCGAGCCCTCCCGGTCGTTGGTTCCGATGATCAGCGGCACCTTGTGCGCGCGGCCGTGGCGAAGCGCGTCGATCGGGCGCTCAGGCAGGAACTCTCCGTCGACGACCGGCGCGAGGCAGTACCGGCCGGGGTCGACATCCGGTGTGCGCCGCTGTAGCACCTGGGTGGCGCGTACCAGGGCGGGCCATGGCGCCGTGGTGAGCACTTCGGCGGCGGGCCGCCGCCCGCCGGCCAACTCCGGTGGGCCGCTCTGCCGAAGCACGTCGACGAATTCGGCGGCCCACCGCCCGGCCAGCGCCGGCGAATAGGCCGCATTGGAGGGTGGGCTCTGCGCAATCGCCCGGGCAAAGAGCCCACCGCCAGCCGGAGTTGCCAGCAACGTCACCACCGCGTTGCCGCCGGCGGACTCCCCGAACACGGTGACATTGTCGGGATCGCCGCCGAAGGCGCGGATGTTGTCATGCACCCACTGCAGGGCAGCGACCTGGTCGCGGAGGCCCAGGTTGCTGTCGAAGCTGCGGTTCAGAGTGGCGAACCGGCTGAAGTGCAGGTAGCCCAGGGCCCCGAGCCGATAGTTGAAGCTGACGTACACCACCCTGCCGGTGCGCACGAAGGTCTCGCCGCGCCCGCTGAACTCCTGCGAGGAACCGGTGGCATAGCCGCCGCCATGGATGAACACCATCACCGGCAGATTGTGGGCGGCGGGATCGACTGCTGCCGGACGCTGCACGTTGAGATTGAGGCAGTCCTCGCCCATGCGGATGCGCCGATCCCCGCTCGTGACCTGGCGGCCGCGGTGTTGCGGGGCGATCTGGCCGAACTGGCGGGCATCGCGCGTGCCCTCCCAGGGCTGCACCGGCTGGGGCGCACGGAAGCGCAGCGGTCCTACCGGCGGTGCAGCGTACGGAATGCCACGCCAGATCGCCATGCCGTCGGCGCTGAAGCCACGCACGGTACCGCCGGCGATCTGGACGTCACCGGGCCAGGCTGCCACCGGGTCGGAGCGCACCAACGGATTCGGATTCTGCTCAGGTACCGGCTCGTAATCCGGCGGAGGGCCGAGCATGATGTCTCCCTCCTCTGGCGGTTGCGCGTCGTTCGGCGCCCGGTGGTCGTTGTCCTAGCGGTATTCCGGATTCGGCTCGAACCCGAACCTTTCGCCGGCGTCCCAGTCTTCGCGCAGGTTGCCGTAGGCGGGAATTCCGCGGTTGGCCTTCAGGATCGCGGCCAGATGCATGAGGTTCCAGGTCATGAACGTGGTGTTGCGGTTCGTGAAGTCGTTCTCCGGGCCGCCAGAGCCCGCATCCAGGTAGCTGGGGCCGGGGCCGATCTCACCGATCCAGCCGGAATCCGCTGCGGGCGGGATCGTGTAGCCGATGTGTTGCAGGCTGTAGAGCAGGTTGGATGCGCAGTGCTTCACGCCGTCTTCGTTGCCCGTGATGATGGCGCCGCCCACCTTGCCGTAGTAGACGTACTGCCCCTTTTCATTGAATTCGCCCGACATTGCGTACAGCCGTTCGACGATGCGTTTAGTGACCGAGCTGTTGTCTCCGAGCCAGATCGGCCCGGCGATCACGAGGATGTCGGCGGCGGCGACTTTGTCGAACAGCGCCGGCCAGGCATCCGTGGCCCACCCGTGCTCGGTCATGTCGGGGTACACGCCGGTGGCGATGTCGCGGTCGATGGCGCGGATGACCTCGACGTGCACGCCCTGTTCCCGCATGAGGTGGGCGCTGAGGGTGATGATGCCCTGCGTGTTGCTGATTTCCGGGCTGCGCTTCAGCGTGCAGTTGATGAACAGGGCACGCAGTCCCTGATAGTCGAACGACGCCTGGGTGTTCCTGCCGGGTTCTGCCATGCGGGCAGTCAAGCACCGGCCCTCGGGCTCGTCTAGCCCGGCGCGGATGCCCAGAGCGCTCATTCCGTTCAGTTACGGACTTCCGCCCCTCGTTTCCAGAACGAAGGGGGGAAGTCCGTAAATGAAAGGTCTCAGCGCTTAGGGGGCGGGGGTGGGCGCCAGCGTGCGCGCGGGGCGTGGGGCGAAGCGGCGGGCCAGGAACAGCACCGGAATGAGCAGGGCCATCGGCAGCAGGAAAGCGTGGGCGAGGCCGGTGGAGTCCGCGAGCAGCCCCACCAGCACGGCGCCGAGCACGGCACCGGCGTAGTTGAACAGATTGACCCTGGCGATCACCTCGTCGCTGCGCGCTTCGTGCAGCTCGCCGGCGGCACTGAACGCCAGCGGTACGAGGGCGCCGACGCCGAAGCCGGCCAGGGTGAAGCCGGCCACGGCCGCCCACGTCGCGGGCACGGAGGCCACGACGAGACAGCCGAGGATCGCCAGCACCGTGGTGACCACGGCCAGCACCACCCGGCCGAACCGGCGCACCAGCCGGTCGGCGCCGATGCGGGTGACCAGGATGGCGGCCTGATAGGCGGCGTAGCCGAGCGGGGCGATGGCGGCGCCGGTGAGCAGCACGTCGTGCAGGTAGACGGTGCTCCAGGTGCTCACCGCGGAGTCCACCACGAACGCGGCCAGCACCACCGTGCCGAACAGGGCGATGCCGCGGTGCGGCAGCTTGCCGTGCGGGGCGGCATCCGGGGCCGGGGCCAGCCGGGTGAGCCGGGGGTCGAAGCCACGCACCCCGAGCCCGGCCACGAGCAGGGCGACGATCGCGCCCACCACCAGGGCGATGCTCGCGTTGGCCGCGGTGCCGGCGACGGCCGACATCAACAGGGCTCCTGCAATGGCCGCGCCGGTGTACCAGGCGAAGAAACCCGCCATCACCGAGACGCCGACGCGCTGTTGCACCAGCACGCCCTGCATGGCGCCGGCGGCATCGACGATGCCGAGTCCTGCGCCGTAGATCGCGAACGCGGCGATGAAGGCCGGCAGGCCCACCGGGCTGGCGATCAACGGCAGCGCAACGGCCTCGAGCAGCAGCCCCACCACCAGCGCCACCCGGCTGCCCCAGCGGAGAGCCAGCCGGTCGGCCAGCAGGGAGCCACCCGCCGCCGCGACACAGACCAGGAGCACGATGAGCGACACGACGGTGTCGTCGATGCCGTGTCGGGTCTTGAGGTTGGGCAGCGAGGTGACCACCACCGCGTAACCGAATCCCTGTGCCGCGTAGCTGGCGCTCACCGCCACCCGGGATCGCCGGACGCCGGTGGCCGGCGGGATGCTCAGGGGTGCGCTCATCGGGTCAGCTCCAGTTCGGGGTGGGAGGACCGCACGATGCCGAATGCTTCGTGGGCGATCTCGAGAGTGCGGGTGATGTCGGCGGAAGTGAGGGCGGCGTTGATGAAATGGTTGTGGTGCGAGGTGAGGAACACTCCGCGCCGCACACATTCGGCCACCCATTCCTGGTGCAGCATGAGCGAGTCGTCGTCGGCGATGCGCAGGTAGAACAGGGCGGGTGCCCCGGAGGCTATCAGCGTGAAGCCGTGTTCGGCTGCTGCCGAGGTGAGGCCGGTGGTGAGTTCGGTGCCGAGGCGCTGGAACTGGGTCGGCGCATCCAGTTGTTTGAGCTTGGTGAGGGTGGCGATCCCGGCGGCGAACGGCACCGCGCTCATCCAGTAGCTGCCGGTGTAGCTCAGGCTGCTCACGGTGTCTTTCAGCGATTCCCGGCCGCAGAGCGCCGAGACGTTGTAGCCGTTGGCGAGGGCCTTGCAGAAGCAGATCAGGTCGGCCTTGAAACCGAAGTAGTGGTCGGAGCCGGCCAGGTCGAGCCGGAACCCGGCGCGCACGTCGTCGACGATGAGCACCACCCCGTGTGCGTCGCAGAGGGCCCGCACCGCCTGCCAGTAGCCCGCCTCCGGCAGGGTGTTGTCGGTGAAGTTGCCGTGCATGTAGGGCTGGGCGATGAGGCCGGCGATGCTGCCGCGGTGCTCGCTGAACAGGCGCTCCAGGGCGGGCAGGTCGTTGAAGTCGACGTAGAGGTTGTTCGCCACCTCTTCCTCGAGCACTCCGGGGTAGTCGAGCTTCTGGGTCCACGGGGCGACTCCGTGGTAGAAACCGTTGATGAAGACGATCTTCTTGCGCCGGGTGGCGGCCCGGGCGGTCATCACCGCGAGAGTGGTGGCGTCCCCGCCGTTCTTGGCGAAGAAGGCCCAGTCGGCGCTCGCCACGGTGTCCACGAGCAGCTCGGCGAAGTCCACCATGATGGCGGATGGGATCGTGACCACATCTTCGAGCTTGGCTTGCCTGGCGGCCGCGGCGTCGACATCCGGATCGCGGTAGCCGAGCACGTTGGGCCCGTAGCCGCACATGTAGTCGATGTACTCGTTGTCGTCGAGGTCCCAGAACCGGCTGCCCTCCGCGCGGGAGGAGAACAGCGGGAACGAGGTCTGCGGAATGTAGCAGCCCTCGGTGGGCCCCTGGTGGCCGTAGATGCCGGACGGGATGACGCTGAGCGCGCGGTCGAACGCGGCGCGGCTTTTCTCGAAGGTGTAGGGGGTGGTGGGCGCGGTGCGCGGGGGAACGAGGCTCATGGTTCTTACTTTCCGAGGTAGTGACCGACGCGGTCGAGGATGCGATTGACGTTGTCGACCATGGAGATGACGCCGCGCATGGCCAGGCGGCCGTCGCTGATGCAGGCGACGGCGCTGAGGTCGCCGGCCAGAATGCCGCCGGTGACCTCGAGGGTGGAGAAGGTGAGGGCGCCGCGCGGGTGCGGTGACGGGGCGGCGACGAAGGTGGCGTGGTGATCGCGCAATTGCAGGTGGTACGCGAGGGTGCCCGTCACCTCGAGGGCGACGTCGCCGTCGGGAATGTGGTGCGCGCTGAACCGGCCGCTGCGGTCTTCATTGGCCACCTGGGCGAGGGCGGCTGCCGCGACGTGCAGGGTGAGGACGGTGCTGGTCTCGCGGAACTCCGGATCGGCCAGATCCGCCTCGCTCGGCTGCAGGTAGCGGCCGAGCAGGTCGGTGAGCGGCGCGAAGACGCCGGTGAGGAAGCGCAGCCGCGTGGGCGCGGCCAGCGGGATCGGTTGGGCGGCGCCGTCGATCATGCGGTTGAAGTGCGCGACCGAGGTGAAGACCAGGGTGACCAACGGCGCCTTGGGCTCACGATTCCAGCGCACGCCGGTGGCGTCGAAGGTGAGCACGGCCCGTGGCAGGCCGGGCACGACGAAGCGGATGCCCACCGGCGTGAGGGTGCTGGCGAGCAGGGCGCGAGCCGCCGGCACCCGTTCGACCAGCACTGGCAGGGTGCCGAGGACGGCAAAGAGGTTGATGTGCGCCTGGACGCGTGGGTCGGTGTCAATCAGCACGGGGCTGCTCCTTGCGGGACATGTGGGCGATCGGGGAGGGTGCGGTGAGGTCTGCGGCGGCCGGCCGGGCGAGCCGGGCGAGCGCATCCGCGGCGAAAATGACGGTGTCCCGGGCTGCCGCGGTGTCGCGGTCGGCGAGCCAGGTGCTGGTGACGCCGTCGGTGATGGTGACCAGCAATCGGGCAGCCCGGTGCAGCGGCACCGACCATTCCATGCCGCAGGCGGATGCGGCGAGGTCGAGGCTGTGCGCGGCAGCGCGGTAGTACGCGCGGTACTGTCCGGACGCCTGGGGGGTCGGGGTGTTCTGCCGCATGGCGTACAGGCTCAATTCCAGCAGGGCCTGCTCGCGCTGGGGATCGGCAACGAGAAGGTCGAGGTAGCGGTCGAGCCCGTGTCGGAGGGTGGTTGCGAGGTCGGTGCCGCCGTCCGCGGCGTGGGGCAGGGCGGAGAGTGCGGCGTCGTGCTCTTCGTCGGTGATGGTGTCGATGACCGCGGCGATGAGGTCGTCTCGGGAGTCGAAGGCGTAGTGGAAGCTGCCCAGGGGCATGCCGGCCTCAGCGACGATCGCGCGGGTGGTGGCGGCGGCCAGGCCCGAGCGGGCGATGACCCGCACGGCCGCGCCGATCAGTTCGGTACGGCGATCGGCGAGGGGAAGGCGGGTCATGGGGCTCCGTCGGGGCTGCGGGGACGAGGTCGGGCGGGCCGGTCGGATCAGGGCGCTCACGCGGTGAGCCGGGCGGACACGAGCAGGGCCAGGCGCGACGGTGCGAGCCGGGCGAAGATCGCCGTGGCCCGGTTGCGGGCACCCACCACCAGCGACGGCGGGGAGTTGCGGCGGGCCAGGGCGGCGAAGGCGGCATCCACCACCTCGTTCGCCGTGAGCGTCGGCCCCACCTTGAACCGGTCGGAGCCGGCCGCGGCGAAGAACTCGGTCTCGGTCGGGCCGGGCGCGAGGGCGAGCACCTGTAGTGAGGTGCCCCTGGATTCCTGCCAGATGGCTTCGGTGAGGGCGGTGACGTAGGCCTTGGTGGCTGCATACACCGCGATGTTCGGCAGGGGTTGGTAGGCCGCGGTGCTCGACACGTTGAGCAACAAGCCGGCGGGGGAATGCAGCAGCTGCGGCAGCAGCAGCAGGGTGAGTTGGGTGAGCGCCAGCACGTTCACCTGCACCTCGTCGGTGACCCGGTCGAGGTCCTCGGCGGCGAACGGCCCCGCGGTGCCGAAGCCGGCGCTGTTGATCAGGGCGTCCACCCGCACACCGCGATCGCTGAGCCGGTCGAACAATGCCTGGGCTGCTCCGGGCAGGCTGAGGTCTTGCGCGAAGACCGCGGTCGTTGTGCCGTGCGCGGCCTGCAGTTCCCTCGCGAGAGCGTCGAGCCGATCGCGGCGGCGTGCGACGACGACCAGATCGTCCCCCCGGGCGGCGAAGCGCCGGGCGAAGGTGAGGCCGAGGCCGGAACTGGCTCCGGTGATGAGCACGGTGCGGCGGGGAACTGCGGTGGGCACGGAGAATCTCCAGTGGGTCATTTGACTTGGACAGTTGTCCAACTAGCTCAATCTCCTCTACCGACCGGGCATTCGCAACCGCAGGAGCAGAGCTTTACCCGCCCGAAACACAACCGTTCGCGGGCGGAAACCCTGGCGGCTGATTGCTTCGTGAGCGGCCGCAAAACCTGCCCGAAACATCCGCCTCGTACGCTGGGTTCTCGGCCACCGCGCGGTGCGGTGCCGGTTGAGAGGACGACCCCATGCAGACCGAATTCACCCTGTCCCTGCCGCCTTGGCTGCTGGCGGCGCTACCGACTCTGCCGACGGTGCTGGCCACGGTCGACGAGCGGATGGCGTTGGTGAACGCCCTCGCGGCCCAGAACTATCGGGAGGGAAACGGTGGCCCGTTCGCCGCCCTCGTGGTGGATACGGGCACGGGGGAAGTGGTGTCGATGGGGGTGAACGTGGTGCTCTCCTCTGGGGTCGCCGGCGCGCACGCCGAGGTCATGGCCCTCGGGCTGGCGCAACGCGCCACCGGGTCGTGGGACCTCGGTGCGGACCCGGAGCGTCCACTGGAGCTGGTAGTCAACTGGCGGCCGTGCGTGATGTGTTACGGCGCAACGATGTGGTCGGGGGTGCGCCGCCTGGTGGTGGCGGGCTCCGGCGCCGAGCTGGAGGAACTCACCGGCTTCGACGAAGGACCGATGCGGGAGGACTGGGCAGAACAGTTCGAGGCCAGGGGCATCTCCGTGGTGCAGGGCGTCGGGCGGACCGAGGCACTGCAGGTATTCCGGGATTACGGTCAAGCCGATGCGCTGGTGTACAACGCCCGCGGCGGCGCCAGCTGAACTCAGAGCATTGGCGTGCGGGCATGCCGCTGACCGGCCGCCGAGGGGGGTCCGGCGGCCGGTCAGGGGCCGATTCGGTGTGACGGTCTAGCGCTCGTTCGGGTCGAGGCTGAGCGCCTGACGACGGCGCAGGCCGAGCAGGAGGAACAGACCTACCAGGATCGGAAGCACGGCGATCGCCAACAGGAGTGCCGGGTTCGCGCCGGTGCTAGCCAGCTCGGTAGGCAGGCTGGCTGATGCCGAGCCGGACACTCCGGCAGTCGCACCCGATGCGGTCGGGCTCGACGGAACAGGAATCACCGTGGCGGGCGGGGACGTCCGGTTGACCGGGGCGACCGGCGTGACGGGGACTACCGGGGTTACGGGAGTGACGGGCGTAACAGGGGTAACGGGGGTGACCGGGGTGACTGGCGTCACCGGCGTCACCGGCGTGACCGGGGTGACCGGAACCGTAGGTGTCGTTCCTGTTGTCGTGGAGTCGCCGATCACGGAGACCGCGTTGCCGGCCACCGTGACCGGGATCAGCAGGTCGATGATCGCCTGGGTGCCGCCGAGGATGCTGTCGCCTCCACCGGTGGTTGCACCCGTGCCTGAGGTCCCGGTGCCGGGAACTGTGGTCGTGGCATCGGTGCTGGTGCTGTCCCCGATGACGGAGATGGCGTTGCCGCTGGCGGTCACGGGTGCAGCGGCGTCGATGACGGCTTGGGTGCCGCCGAGGACGCTGTCGGTTCCATCAGTGTCCGCGGCACCCGGTGTGCTCGTGCCGGATGTCCCGGTCGAGGGGACCGGGGTGGTGACATCAGTGCTGGTGCTGTCTCCGATGACGGAGATGGCATTGCCGCTGACGGTGACCGGCAGGACGGCATCCAGGTCAACCTGAGAGCCCGAGAGCAGCCCGTCGGTTCCGTCTGTGGTGGCGCCGTCAGGCGCGCCCGAGTCGGTGCTTTCTGACGGGGCGACCGTGCTGTCGGTGCTGTTGGAGTCTCCGATGACGGAGATGGCGTTGCCGCTGACGGTCACGGGTGCGGCGGCGTCAATAACGGCTTGGGTGCCGCTGAGGACGCTGTCGGTTCCGTCTGTGCTGGCGGCAGGCGGTGCAGGCGGTGCAGGCGGTGCAGCCGGTGCGGCCGGCTCGGCGGCCGGAGCGACCGTGCTGTCGGTGCTGTTGGAGTCTCCGACGACGGAGATCGCGTTACCGCTGACGGTGACCGGTAGGACGGCGTCGTTGACGGTTTGGGTGCCACCGAGGACGCTGTCGCCTCCGTCGGTGCTGGGCGCGGCGGGTGCGGGTGTCGCGGGATCGGCCGGAATCGCGGTCGCGGCATCCGCACTGCTCGAGTCTCCGACCAGGGAGATCGAGTTGCCCGACACGGTCACGGGAAGAACGGCGTCAACGACCGCCTGGGTGCCCGACACGATTCCTTCTGTGCCGGATGTTTCGGGTGCTTCTGCGGCGTTGGCGACGCCGGCGCCGATGGCCGAGAGGCCCCCGACGATGAGGGCGCAGTAGAGGCCCTTTTTGACGAACGAGAACATGGTCATACTCCCTTAGATGAATGATGGTGTGCTCCCTGTTGGGAGACTGTGGTCGCGGTCTGCATGGATTCAGCAGCGCGACCCATCAATCAGGAGTGGATCCGGGGTCGAACGAAGGGGTGATCGGGAGTTCGCCGCTGGAGGTCATTGACGATGAGAAGCGAACCTCGGGTGCGGGCAGCAGCCCGAACGGCGTGGTGGTTGCGTGCAGGGGACCGTTGCCGGTACCGGAACTGCCGGTCGCGCCGCCGGCCGGCGCGGGCAGCGCCGAGGGGGAGAGCGGGGACCCGAACGGTGCGAGCGGTGCGGTTGGGTCGGTGGAGCCGGCCAGGGTAGGGATGGCTGCGGTCGCCGGTGGGGCGCTAGCGATGGCGGCACTCGGGACGGCGAATGCGGGTGCCGGCTCAGCCGACAGATCGGCATCCACCGGAACCGGCTTCACGACCGGAGAAGAGGTCGGAGTGACTACCGGGGAGCCGGCGCCTGGTGTGGCGGGCGTCTCGACCTCGGGCACTACAACGGGGCCGGTGACTGGTGGCACCACGGCATCGACAATGGGAGCAACCACCTCGTCGACGGGTGTGACCACACCATCGACAACAGGGCTGACGAGGCCGTCGACCACTGGGGTTACGACGGTGTCGACGATCGGCGTGACCACGTCGTCGACGATGGGCGTCACGACGACGCCGGCCACGGGAGCCACGACGTCTTCGACCACCGGCGTTACGACGGTGTCCAGCACCGGGGCCACGACTTGGTCGACAACCGGCGCGATCACCGGCTGCACCACGGGTTCGACAACCTCGGCCACGACCGGTTTGACCACGGCTTCAACGACGGGAACCGCGGCAACGACCTCGGTGACCGTGGTGTCGACCGTGTCCAGGACCTCGGTGACCTGCGCGGCTTCGCGCACCGGCTCCGGCGCGGAAACCAGCCCGGTCACGGTGTCCACGTGGCCGTCGACGGTGTCGATCACCGGCGCCGTTGCGCCCAGGATCCCGCCGAGAAGCGAATCGTCGGTACTTGCCGGGCTGGATGACTGCAGGGTCGCGGCGGACGCCGACGAGGGCGCGGCCAGAATGTTGAACGCCAGCCAAGCCAGGGCTGCGATGAGGGCGGCGAGGAGGATGCGCGCCGGCGAAATGATGTGCATCTGCTGCGGTCGATCCACGCCATCCACCCCCTTTGGTGTGCGTTGTCTGAACGCCAGACAAGCACATGGTCGCGGAAAAGTCCACGAATTGTGCACAATCCGAGCGCGAATCGCCGAACCTGCCCCAGTCGGACGAGCCGGCGGTTTGACCCCCGATCTTCCCGCGCTCCCTCGATCGGAGTTAACTAGCCGGGTGACTTCCAGCCAGCGGCGCATCCTGATTGTGGCGATCCTGTCGTCTTTCGTGGCCTTCCTCGACGGGTCGATCATCAACGTCGCGCTGCCGGCCATTTCCCGCGAGCTCGGTGGCGGGCTCGCCCTGCAGCAGTGGGTGGTCGACGGCTACCTGCTCAGCCTCGGTGCGTTGATCCTGGTAGCAGGGTCGCTTTCCGACACCTTCGGCCGGGTGCGCGTGCTCAGGGTGGGGCTCATCCTGTTCGGCCTCACCTCGCTCGCCTGCGGGTTCGCCCCAACCGGGGTGTTCCTGGTCGTTGCGCGGCTGCTACAGGGGGTGGCGGCGGCGCTGCTGGTGCCGAGTTCGCTGGCCCTGATCACCGCGAACTTCACCGGCGTGCCGCAGGGCAAGGCCATCGGTATCTGGACCGGATGGACCGGTGTCGCCGGCATCGCCGGCCCCTTGCTCGGCGGCCTCCTGGTGGACTCCTACAGTTGGCGCCTGGTGTTCTTCATCAACGTGATCCCGATTGCGCTCACCCTGGTGCTATTGCGTCGGGTGGCCGAACCGAGCCGCCCCGCCGATGGGGCCAGGGTCGATGTCATCGGCGCCGTCCTCGCGGTGGTGGGCCTGGGTGGGCCGGTCTTTGCCCTGATCGAACAAGGCCGGTTCGGATGGGGGAGCCCCGTCGTCTTCCTGCCGTTGACGATCGGTCTTGTCGCGTTCGCGGCGTTCATCTGGTGGGAAGCCAGGGCCCCGCACCCGATGATGCCGCTGGGCCTGTTCCGTGTGCGCAACTTCGCCGTGGGAAATCTCGCCACCGTCGGCATCTACGCCGCGCTCAACCTCGGCTTCTTCCTCTTTGCCCTCTACCTGCAGGAGGTCGGCGGATTCTCCGCCACCCTCGCGGGACTGGCCGGCATCCCGGCGACCGTGATGATGCTGCTCTTCGCGACGCTGTTCGGCACGCTCGCGGGCAAGTACGGGCCCCGGCTATTCATGACCGTCGGGCCGTTCGTGGCCGGCAGCGGGTTCCTGTTGCTGCTTACCGCGGTGCCGCCGGTGGACTTCTGGCTGCACGTGCTGCCCGGCATCGTGTTGGTGGGTCTGGGCCTGTCGATCACCGTGGCGCCGCTCACCTCGGCCGTGCTCGGCTCGATCCACCCCGGCCAGGCCGGCATCGGCTCGGCCATCAACAACGCCGTCGCCCGGGTGGCCGGCCTGGTGGCCATCGCCATGACCGGCACCATCGTCGGATCCGCCCTCGACGTCGCGGGTTACCAGCGGGCGATGGTGGTCGTGGCCGCGCTGATGTTCGCCGGCGGAATCATCTCCTGGCTGGGCATCCGCACGGTGGTGGCCCGGCCGGATGTCGCCGCCCCGGCCTTGGGCGAGGCGGTGTGACATGGAGCATCCGTTGGTGTTCGACGAACCGGATGCAGCCCTCGAGCGCCTGCGGACCCTGTGCTTGGGCTTTCCCGAGGCAGTCGAGGTTCTGGCGTGGGGCCGACCCACCTTTCGGGCCGGCAAGAAGATCTTCATCACCGCCGGGTCGAGCATGGACCGGCCGCACAGCATCGTGTTCAAGCCAGACCCCGAAGAACGCAGGGCCCTCGTGCAGGATTCCCGCTTCTTCGTGCCGCCCTATTTTGGGCCTGCGGGCTGGCTCGCGATCGACTTCGGCGCACCCGACACCGATTGGGTCGAACTGGCCGAACTGGTGGAAACGTCGTATCGGCAAGTGGCGCTCAAGCGGCAACTCCGGGAGCTCGACGCCGGCCGACCGGCTCGCGCACAAGACGGCTCCGAATAAATGCTATAGTTTCTAAGTTGTCTTCGAGCGTAACGCTCCAGAAGTCACCACTGCGCCCGTAGCTCAACGGATAGAGCATCTGACTACGGATCAGAAGGTTGGGGGTTCGAATCCCTTCGGGCGCACAGAAGTAAGAGCCAATAAAACCCCGCGATCCCACAGATCGCGGGGTTTTTTGCATGCCGCCCCGTCCACGCGCCCTGTCCATGCGAACTGTTCCCCGTGCGGACAATAGCGCCCGGCGCACCGGTCGCAGATATCCCATTCGGACGCAGAACTGCGGCAGTCGGCCCGGATCAGGCGAGCTGATGCGCCAGCTCGCCGAGCACGCCCGCCAGGCGACGGGCGAAGTGCGGAGGAACGTTCTCGGGTAGGGCGGCCACCGGCCACCAGGCCACGTCGTCGCTCTCGTCGCTGGCGACCGGAGCCGCTTCTGGCCGGGCGGTAGCGGCGAAGCCCACGTCCCAGTGCGCTTGACAGGCGAAACCGCCGCCAAGGGCGTGCCGGTCGACGTCGACGATGCCGGCGCCGAGCGGCGTGAGGTCGGGGATGCCGCATTCCTCGCGGGCCTCCCGGTAGGCCGCCGCAGCGACCGAGACATCCGCCGCCTCGACATGCCCGCCCAGCTGCACCCAGAACTGCCCCTTCTTGTGGAAGCAGAGCAAGACCTGCGCGAGATCGGGCGTGAAAACGAAGCAGCTCCCGGTCACGTGTTCCGGCCCGCCGTTGCGGTCGAGGGCGGCCGCCGGCGCCGCGGCAATGAAGCCGAGGTAGTCGTTCCGCAGAGCCGCCTGACTGGCGCTCACCGGCTGCCACTCTGCGAGCCGGGCGCTGAGGTCGGTCGCGGCCGGGGACGGCGGTGTGGCGAGGGGTGTAACAGGAGGTGGCGTGGGGGGTGCGGCGGTCATGAGTCGAGGGTATCCGTTGCCAACTGTGCCCCGTGCGGACAAACGGTGCCAGTGCGCCGGCCGCAGAAGTCCGCATCGGCAACAGTTGCACGCGGCGCGCGCGACGAAACCTGGTCACGGCGACCCATGCCGCGGCGTTCACCCGCAACGTGTCCGTCACCGTGCGGCGATGACCGCCGGCGCGGCCGGCTCAGTGTGAGTGTTCGATCACGAAGTCGGTGCCGGGGAACACCAGGGAGTCGTGCCCGTCGTCGAAGGTGACGAGGTAGGGCGGCTCGCCGTCCTGTCCGCGCACCTCACGCACGGTGCCGTGCCGATCGGGTGTCGAGTCGGTCTTGCCCCGAATGATGATGCGATCGTTCTCTGTGGCATGCATGACATATACCTCCTGCGGGGCAGGTTACGCCCGCCGCAGCCCGCTGCCCAGTGTCCAGCGAGGAGGTCCCGTCGCCCCAGGTGCACGTATGCCCGGATGCCCGGGAGGCCCGCACCCGTGCCCAAACTGAGATAACCTTAGTTTCGTTGTGCTCGCCGAGGATGCCGGGCGCACGCGTGAAATCGCACACATTGCACCGGTTGGTTCGCGGCTGAATCACCGCCATTGGCCCCGGTGCTTCCCGGATTCTCAGCCAGCAACGTTCGGGTCGCTCGGCTGAGAAGGCAATCCTGCAAGGGAGTGCCACGGCGGGGCGAGGGGTAGGGCCCTTGCTCCGCCGCTATTTCGTGGTTTCGCCCAGGCGCAGACGGTCGCAGAGGGCGGTCAGCTGCTCCAGCTCGTCGGTGCTCAGGCTGTCACCCACGCGGTCGGTGATTGAGACCATGTGGTCCACGGCCACCCGCCGGAACAGGGCGTAGCCGGAATCCGTTAATTCGACGATGGCGCCGCGGCCGTCGTCCGGGTCGGGGTGCTTGTGTAGGTAGCCGCGCGAGGTCAGCCGGTCGACCAGACGGCTCACACTGGGCTGGGTGAGCAGAACGTGCTTGTTCAGGTCGCGCAGCCGGATGCTCCGATTGGGCTGCCGGGACAGGTTGAACATCACGTCGTATTCGTTCATGGAAATCTCGCGGGACGGAAAGTCCTCGGCCAGGCTGCGCATGATGGCGACCTGGGCGCGAAACAGCGACTCCCATGCGCTGACGGCCACCGCTCGATCGACCATGTTGCCTCCTCACCCTGCCCCGGGCATTCTGTCTTCAAGAGTATGGGACTCACGGAGTGTCCCGCGGCAGCCTAGCCCGATGAAGGCACAATCCGATCCGGATTGGGGCCGCGCGGGAGCCGGGTGCGGCCTATAGTGCGCGTATGGATGCTGTGTCGGGGCCCACCCGAACCGTTGCCGTGGTGATCAACCCGACCAAGTTCGACGATCTCGCCGGCCAGAAGGCCGCCGTCGCCGGCTTCGCCCGGCAGGCCGGATGGGCCGAGCCGGTGTGGTGGGAGACCGACCGGGCAGATTCCGGCGTGTCCGCGGCACAGTCCGCCCTGGCCGAGACGCCAGACCTGGTCTGCGCCATGGGCGGCGACGGCACGGTTCGGGCGGTGGCCAGCGTGCTGCGCGGCACCGCTGTCCCGTTCGGCCTCCTCCCCGGCGGCACCGGGAACCTGTTCGCCCGCAACCTCGGCATCCCGGTGGACTCGCCGGCTGACGCCCTCGAAATCGCGTTTTTCGGCCAGAATCGTGCCATCGACGTGGGTCTGGCGACCTTCGATGACGGCATCGAGCGGGTCTTCGTGGTGATGGGCGGGGTGGGCCTCGACGCCGACATCATGGCGCAGACCGACGACGGTCTGAAGAAGCGGATGGGCTGGGGAGCGTATGTCGTCGCCGGCGGCGCGACCATGTTCCGGGAGGGCTTCGGGGTGAATCTGTCGGTTGACGGTTCCGACAGCGAAACCCACGAGTGCCTGATGGTGCTGGCCTGCAACTGCAGTTCGGTGGTGGCCAATATCGAGCTCGCCACCGGCGCGCTGTTGGATGACGGCCGGCTCGACCTGGTGCTGTTGCGCCCCAATATCGTGGCCGGATGGGTCGGCGTGGCCATCGACCTGGCCGCGCGCATCCGCAACGGCGCCGGGTCCCTGCAGCAGGTGTCGGGTCGGGAGAGCCGGTTCGAGCTTGACCGCCCGGTTCGGGCGGAGATCGACGGCGATCCGCTGGGGGAGACCCGGTCCGGCAGCTTCCGCGTGGACCCGGGCGCGCTGATCATGCGGTTGCCGGTGCCGGCTACGTTCAGCTCGGTCAGGAACCGCCCAGCTGGGCCGCCCACTTCGTAAGCAGCAGCTCGAGCTGCTCGCGTTCGGCGGCGCTCAAGCCGCTCAGGAGGCGCTCCTCATTGTGCATGTGCTCCTCGAACGCGAGATCGATGGTGCGCAGACCCTGTTCCGTGAGGGCGACAACCCGGCCGCGGCCATCCGTGTCGCTCACTCGCCGCGTGGCCAGCCCCTGCTTGATCAGCCGATCGATGCGCTTGGTCATGGCACCGGTGGTGACCATGGTGTGCTCGGCCAGCTCGCCGGGAGTGCGCTCGAACGGTGCGCCCGCGCGGCGGAGCGCGGCGAGCACGTCGAAATCTCCCTCGCCCAGGCCGTGCTTGCGAAACACGACCGTCAACTCTGCGGTCAGGGCGGCACCGACCCGGTGCAGCCGACCGATGACCCCCTGCGGGCTCACATCGAGGTCGGGGCGCTCCCTGGCCCATTCCTGCTGGATCTGGCTCACACGATCGACGGCTGCGCTCATCTTACGAGCATATCCCTTCCGCGGAAGCTATAGTAGCTTCCATGGAAGCTAGTGTGAAGTGGGTGCTGGTCACCGCTATCGCCCCGATCGCCTGGGGCTCGACCTATTTTGTGACTCGGGAGTTCCTGCCGCCCGACTATCCCCTCTACGGTGCGGTGTTTCGCGCACTGCCGGCGGGTCTGTTGCTTCTCCTGCTGGCCCGGGCGCGGCCGCGGGGGTCGTGGTGGTGGAAGGCGGCAGTGCTGGGCACCCTCAATGTGGGCCTCTTCTTCGTATTGCTGTACCTGGCGGCGCAGCTGTTGCCGTCGAGCCTGGCCTCGACCGTGATGGCGGTCTCTCCCGTGGTGCTCATCCTGCTCGCCTGGCTGCTGCTGGGGGAGCGCCCACGACCGCACGCGATCATCGGGGCGACGGTGGGAATTACGGGGGTGGGCCTGATGCTGCTCACCGGGGCCGGGCCCGTGAATCCGCTCGGAGTGCTGGCATCGGTCGCGGCCATGCTCTCGTCTGCGGTCGGCTTCGTGCTCACCAAACGGTGGGCGCCGAGCGGGAGCGTTCTGGCTCTCACATCCTGGCAACTGATCGCCGGCGGCCTGCTGGTGCTGCCGGTGGCCGTGGCCCATGAGGGCGCGCCACCCGCCCTCACAGGAACTGAGCTGGCCGGATTCGGCTATGTCAGCCTTGTCGCGACCGCGGTGGCGTTCACCGCCTGGTTCGCCGGACTCCAGCACCTGCCGGCGGCTACGGTCGGATTGACCGGCCTGCTCAACCCCGTAGCCGGGGTGCTGCTCGGGGTCGTCGTTGCCGGTGAGGGGCTCGGCGCCCGGCAATTGGCCGGGTTGTCCCTGGTGCTCGTGGGCATGGTCGTGGGCCAGCGCGGCATCGCCCGGCCGAAGCGGCGGACCGTGACCGCCGCACGCCGAGGGTGGGGATAGCCCCACCCGGAGACGGGTGCCACCTTGCTGGTGAGGCCCGGCAGGCTTCCGTAGCGTCGAAGACAACGAAGTCACGTCGGGTTCTCTCTGAGCGGGCGGCTTCCTGACAGATCGGAATCCTGGTGGAGGCGCTCAACGAACTCGTCGTTTCCTGGGCGCAATCCCCCTTCGTGCTCCTGGCAGTGATGGTGGTCGTGCTTATCGACGGCATCTTTCCGCCGATGCCGAGCGAGGCCGTCGTGGTGGCACTGGCGTCGATCGGACTGGCCACCGGGTCCCCGAGTCCATGGACGGTGTTGCTGGCAGCGACCGTCGGCTCGTTCCTCGGCGACAACCTCGCGTTCTCGATCGGCCGACGAGTAGATCTCGCCCGCTTCCGGTGGACTCGAGGCCCACGCGCCATGGCACTTCTCGCCCGGGCGCGGGTCGCGCTCGACCGCCGTGGTGCGTCGGTCATTCTCACGGCCCGGTTCGTGCCGGTCGGCCGCGTGGCGGTCAATGTGATGGCCGGTTCCACCGGGTTCTCGCGGCGCCGGTTCGTGTTGCTCAGCGCCGTTTCCGCCGCGGCGTGGGCCGGCTACTCGGTCGCGGTCGGTATGGTGGCCGGGGCGTGGCTGCAGGACCAGCCCGTGCTCGGCGCCCTCGTCGCGGTCGTGCTGGCGCTCGGCTGCGGGGCGGTCATCGACTGGGCGCTGCGGCGCAGCCGTCGTCTGCGCAGGCCGGTGCTGAGCGCCGCCGCGTGACCCGCCGGCCGGTGCTAGCGGTGTCGCACCGCGATGCCCGGATAGTCGAGGATGAGGCCGGCCGCGTCGAAGGTGAGCTCACAGGCGACGTCGAAGGTCGTCGACTCGTAGTCGAATCGCACGCCATCCGGGCCGGCGCTGGTGAGCGTGTACCGCTGCTGAATCCGGTGCACGCGCAGATCGTCGGCGCGCACGAACACCGCGGGCGCCTCCACCGGTTCGCCGGGAACGAACTCGACCCGGTGCACGGGCACGGTGTTGGTGACGCTGGACGATTCGAAGTCCACGTCGACGCATCCGTTGAGGTCGGGCCGCAGCAGGCCGTCGACCGCCCACTGGTCATCGGGTAGTCGGCGAATCGACACGCGGCGCTCGCCGGCGATCGTGCTGGCGACCGCCACCACCTGCCGGGTGTGCCAGCGTGGATCGAGGTCGATGCGGTACCCCACCGACCAGGCGGTGTGCCCCTCGAGGGCAGTCGTGCTGCCCCGAAGCCGGCACCCACCGGCCCGGGCGTCGGTGAACAGCACCTCGTATCCGGTACGTACCCCGATGTGCTGCCAGGTCGCCAGCCGGGGTAGATCGTTCAGCTTCATGCGCCGACCATAGAACGGCCGCGCAGGAAAAGCACTTCGCCGGCGCTGTCGTGAGATCCAGGCGCTGTCGCGAGATCCCGGCGAACCAGACGCCCGGCGGCGGGAGACCCGGTGGCCCCTCTACAATTTCTATATGTCCAAGGTCTTGAGTAGTCTCCCCGTCGGTGAACGAGTCGGCATCGCTTTCTCCGGAGGGCTCGACACGTCGTGCGCCGTGGCCTGGATGCGGGAGAAGGGCGCGGTGCCCTGCACGTACACCGCCGACATCGGCCAGTACGACGAGCCCGACATCGACTCCGTCGCCGCCCGCGCCACCCAGTACGGTGCCGAGATCGCCCGCCTGGTAGACGCCAAGGGTGCGCTGGTCGAGGAAGGCCTCAACGCGCTGCAGTGCGGTGCGTTCCACATCCGCTCCGGCGGCAAGACCTACTTCAACACCACCCCGCTCGGCCGCGCCGTCACCGGCACGTTGCTCGTGCGGGCGATGAAGGAAGACGGCGTGGACATCTGGGGCGATGGCTCCACCTACAAGGGCAACGACATCGAGCGGTTCTACCGCTACGGGCTGCTCGCCAACCCGCGTCTGCGGGTTTACAAGCCCTGGCTGGACGCCGACTTCGTGAACGAGCTGGGCGGCCGCACGGAGATGAGCGAATGGCTCGTCGCCCGCGGCTTCCCGTACCGGGACGCCACCGAGAAGGCGTACAGCACCGACGCGAACATCTGGGGCGCCACCCACGAGGCGAAGCTCCTCGAAGAGCTGAGCCACGGCCTGGACCTCATCGAGCCGATCATGGGCGTGGCGGCCTGGCGTGACGACGTCGAGGTGAAGACCGAGACCGTCAGTGTGCGATTCGAGGCCGGCCGGCCCGTCGCGATCAACGGCGTCGAGTTCACCGACCCGGTGGCGCTGGTGCTCGAAGCCAACACCATCGGCGGCCGGCACGGCCTCGGCGTCTCCGACCAGATCGAGAACCGCATCATCGAGGCTAAGAGCCGTGGCATCTACGAGGCCCCCGGAATGGCCCTGCTGCACATCGCCTACGAGCGTCTGCTCAACGCCATCCACAACGAAGACACCGTCGCGAACTACCACGCAGAGGGCCGCAAGCTCGGTCGCCTGATGTACGAGGGCCGCTGGCTCGACCCGCAGGCGCTGATGCTGCGCGAGTCCCTGCAGCGCTGGGTCGGCTCCGCCGTCACCGGCGAGGTCACCCTGCGACTGCGTCGCGGTGACGACTACACGATCCTCGACACCACCGGCCCGTCGCTGAGCTACCACCCCGGCAAGCTGTCCATGGAACGCGTGGGCGACTCTGCCTTCGGTCCCGGCGACCGCATCGGGCAGCTCACCATGCGCAACCTCGACATCGCGGACTCGCGTGCCCGCCTCGAGCAGTACGCCGCAGCCGGCATCATCGGCGGAGCCACGGCCGACCTTGTCGGCGAACTCGAATCTGGCGAGGCCAGTGAGATCCTCGACCGCACCGGAGCGCACGACGACACGGCGGATGCCCTCGAGCGGGCCACCGATGCGGTCTCCGAGAGCGCCGCGTTCGACGCGGGCACCGACTAGCCGGCAGCTCCTCGGGGCCGACTGCTCAGCGGTCGGCGCCGGGCGCGACGGTGACGCCGTCGCGGTGGCCGGCGATCTCGCCGTCGGGGATGGCGTCCGATAGGCGATGCCGGTCATCAACGGTGAGGACGACGTCGACCGAGCCGATGTTCTCGTCGAGCCGGCCACGGCTGCGGGTGCCCGGAATCGGCACCGCGCCCTCGGCTAGCAGCCAGGCCAGTGCGATCTGGGCGGCAGACACGCCCTTCTCGGTCGCCAGGGTGTGCACCCTGTCGACGAGGGCCAGGTTGGCGGCAAAAGCCGCGGGCTGGAACCGGGGGAGGCCGCGCCTCGCGTCGTCAGGGGCGAGGTCGTCGAGGGAACGGATGCCGCCGGTGAGCACGCCGCGCCCCAGCGGGGAGAACGCGACCAGTCCGATGCCGAGTTCGTCCAACACGGCCTTCTCGCCGTTCTGCAACACGTCGCGGGAGAACAGCGAGAACTCAGACTGCACCGCGGCCAGCGGATGCACGGCGTGCGCCCGGCGGATCGTCGCGGCCGACGCCTCCGACAAACCGATGTGACGCACCTTCCCTTCCCGCACGAGTTCGGACATGGCGCCCACGCTGTCTTCGATCGGTACGGCGGGGTCGACCCGGTGCAGGTAGTACAGGTCGATGACGTCGGTGCCCAAATGCCGCAGTGAACGTTCCGCCGCCCTGCGGATGTAGGCCGGGGTGCCGTTCCGGCCGTGTACGGTGCCGTCATCGTCGGTCTCGGTGGACGCCTTGGTGGCCAGGGTCACCTCGTGCCGCCGAGCGCCGAGCGCGCGGTGGATGAGCTTCTCGTTCTCGAACGGGCCGTAGGCCTCTGCGGTGTCGATGAAGGTGACACCGTTGTCGACGGCGTGGCGCAGGGTCGCGATCGACTCAGCCTCGTCACTCGGTCCGTAGTAGGCGCTCATGCCCATCGCGCCGAAGCCGATCGGCGAGACCTGCAGCCCGTCGCCCAGTGTGGTCAGTTCCATGTGGTTCGTTCTCCTTCGACCACGACCTGTCGGTACGCGGCGATCTTCCGGTCGATGGCGGCTAAATGACGGGTGGTGCGCTCGAGTTGCTCCACCACCCGGAGCCGATGCTCTTCGAACAGCGCCAGACGTTCCGCCTCGGTGCCGTCGCGGCGGCTCACGTCGGCGATCACCCGGATGTCGGCGATCGACATGCCGGTCTCGCGCAGCATCACCAGCCCGGTGATCCAGGCCAGGTCGTTCGCGCGATATCGACGCCGCCCTCCGCCGTCGCGGTGCCGGATCGAGAAGCAAGCCGACCCGTTCGTAGTAACGCAGCGCCTCGATCCCGACACCGGTGAGCCGGGCGGCTTCGCCGATCGGAACACCGCTGTCGGGCACGTCGGCGTGGAGGGAGGGGAGGAGTAATTCAGCCATGTCACCATCCTGCAACCTGGAGTGCGCTACAGGTCAAGACGGTGGCCGCGATCGTTCGCCCGCTGTCGGGCAGCGCCATAATGGCGCATGGTGATTAACCGCGGCTACGACCGACTCGTCAATCTCAGCGACGCTGTCATCGCGATCGCGGTCACCCTGCTGATCCTGCCGCTGGTGGATGCCGCCGGCGACATCGGCGAGCGGTCGGCGGCCCAATTCCTGGCCGACAACGCCGAGCAGCTGTTTCTCTTCGTGCTCAGTTTTGTGGTCATCGCAAACTTCTGGCTGATTCACCACAGGCTGTACCGGGCGATCGACGGCTACACGATCCCCCTGGTCTGGGCGAATTTCCTCTGGTTGCTCACGATTGTCTTCCTGCCGTTTCCCACCGAGCTGCTCGGGCAGTCGTCCAACTCCGACCCGGTCGTCGCGGCGCTCTACATCGGCACCATGGCGGTGAACACCTATTCCGGCTTCGTTCAGCAGTTGATCATCGTTCGTACTCCAGAGCTGCAGCTCGAAGACACCCGCGGGTCTGTTCGCCTCATGCCCGCGCTCGTGCCCTCCGCGCTGATGACCCTGGCCCTGGTGCTGGCGCTCCTTGTGCCGGGCCTGGGTTTGTGGGCGCTGCTGGTTCTGGTGCCGTCCGGGTTGATCACGCGAGTGCTGGCGCGCCGAGGCGCCGCCTCGGCTCGGGGCGGCGGATCAGGCGGGTAGCAGGGCGGCGATGGCGCTGACCTCGATAAGCGCGCCGGGAACACCCAGGCCGGCGACTCTGGCTGCAATGACGAGCGGCGGTGCTCCGCCAGTGGCCAGTCGCGGCGCGATGGCACCGTAGGCCGCTCCAAGGTCGGCTTCCGCGGCGATGAGCACGGTCCACTGCACCACGTCGGCCAGGGAAGCCCCGGCCGCGTCCAATGCAATGACGGCGTTGTCGATGGCCCGCACCGACTGCTCGGCGACATCGGTCGAGACGACCGTGCCGGAGGCGTCGACGCCGTTCTGCCCGCCGAGGTAGATGGTCGTGGCTCCGGCGGGAACGATCGCGACGTGGCTGAAGGCGGGGCTGGCAAAAAGCCCGTCAGGTTGCAGGCGGCTGATTTCCATGGTCATTCCCTCGACTCTGGCTCCGATTCCGGAGCGGTTGTTGGGAGTCAACCTACGCCGAGAACGGGGCGGGGAGGGGCTGCGAGTCGGCGGCCGCAGAGGGCGCACAGCCGGGCGAAAGCAAACGCTGGGTGAACTCGCAGGAAAATAACGATCCGATAACTGGCGCTCCGTTATCCGTTCGTTATATATTCGTAGTGCATCAACCGTTTGCTGTGGCGGGAGATGCGAATGTGATTGCAGGACACTCTTGGTGCAAGGGAAGAGGGTCGGTCGTTTGCCTCTACGACCGGCCCTCAATCACGTTAACGGCCGGTGAGGCCAGCTCTGCCGCGACCAGCGAGACGGTGCGTTCGCGAGGTCGAGTCACGGGGTCTCGACAAGCTCGACCAGCGAGCGGGTCGACCAGCGGGACTGCCTAGAAGCGGTCGGGGCTGGGGGTGCTTGCCTGGCGGATCGACACGTCGGCGTGACGGTCGAAGCGGTATCCGACGCCGCGCACGGTGCGCACGATGTCCTCGTAACGGCCGAGCTTGGAGCGCAGGCGACGAACGTGCACGTCGATGGTGCGCTCGTTGGGAGCATCTTCTTCGCTGTCGGCATCCCACAGCTTGGAGATGAGCTCGGCGCGCTCGATGGTGCGGCCTTCGCGCAGCACCAGGTACTGCAGCAGCTCGAACTCCTTGTAGGTGAGCGCGGCGGTCTCGTTGTCGAGGATCACGCGCTTGCGGGAGATGTCCACCACCACGCCGCCGGGCGCACGGTCGGCGTCTTCGGGGGTGTTGCGGTGTTTGGCGAGTGCGGCCGGGTCCTGCAGGGCCAGGCGCACCACGTCGACGTCACGCCCACCGGCGCCCTCGGGTGCCAGTGCGACGGCGGCGTGGGTCTCGGCCGACGGCGCGATCGCCTGGGTGAGCTTCTTGAGCTCTTCGACGATGCGGTGCAGGCTCGTGCCGGCCGCTGCGGCCTTCGCCTCGTCGATGCCCACGTAGAGCACGAAGCCGCGGGCCTGGGTGCCGTCGGGCACGGCGCGGATCCGCGGTGCGGCCGGAGTCGGTGCCGGCGCCAGGGTGAGCTCGGGTCGGTAGTTCTGGATGGAACGGGCGGAGTCGATGTGTGCGAGTGACATGGCAGAAATCCTTGGATGTGATGATGCGAAAGACCCGGCGCGTCCGCGCTCGTGGGTTCAAGAAAGGGCGGCCGGAGAGGCCGGTGATGCGGGCGAACTCAGAAGCTGAGTGCCTGGGAGGCGATCAACCGCGAGAGGTGCGGTTCTTCAGCGGCTGCAGGAGAGCGGGTGAAGGTCGATCGGCTCGGCGAGGGTGTCGTGGGTTAGCGGCACATTCGGCAACACGCCATCACGCTGCCGGGCATCATCATGCCGGCAGTCCCCAGGGCCTCGAGGGAGGTCGGGATGCGTGTGGTGGAAGTCATAAATGCGAGTAAAGCCGACTGTGACGAGTTGTGTCAATTCCATGACGCCAGATGGCGCCAGATGTCATGCATCACGTTCACCGGCGTTGGGTGAAATCGTAGGATCCCGCACAGAAGGGGATTCGATCAAAGAAAGCGCGCCGAAAACGAACTATTTCAAAGTTCGATGAATATTTCTGCCGACCGCGCGCCGGTCGTCGCAGGATCTGCGGGCGTGCGGGCGCGCCGAATGTGACGACGCCCGCGGTGTGCCCGCCGGTGCGTTTAGACCAGGCCGTAGAGGCGGTCGCCGGCGTCGCCGAGGCCGGGAATGATGTAGCCGTGTTCGTTGAGGCGCTCATCGACGGCGCCGAGCACGATGGTGACCTCGCGGCCCGCCAGCGCGGCTTCAACGGCAGCGAGGCCCTCCGGCGCGGCCAGGATGCAGATCGCGGTGACATCTACCGCGCCGCGGTCGAAGAGGAACTCGATGGCGGCGATGAGCGAGCCGCCGGTTGCGAGCATCGGGTCGAGAACAAAACACTGCCGGTCGGACAGGTCGTCGGGCAGGCGCTCCGCGTAAGTGGTGGGCTGCAGGGTCTCTTCATTGCGGGCCATGCCCAGGAAGCCGACCTCGGCGGTGGGGAGCAGCTTGACCATGCCCTCGAGCATGCCGAGTCCGGCGCGCAGGATGGGTACCACCAACGGCTTCGGGTCGCTGATCTTCACGCCGCGGGCGATGGCCACCGGTGTCTGCACAGTGACCTCTTCGACGCGGACGCCGCGGGTGCCCTCGTAGGCCAGCAGCGTCATCAGTTCTTCCACCAGCGCCCGGAACATCGGGGACGAGGTGCTCTGGTCACGCAACACCGTGAGCTTGTGGGTGATGAGCGGATGGTCGGCTACGTGGACTCGCATAGGCTCAATCTACTAGCTCACGCGGGCATCCGGCTCTAGCGGGGCGGCCAGGAAGCGGTGGTGTGGTGCGGCACAGCGACGAACACTCCGCCTGGATGCGCCTGGCCCTGCAGGAGGCGCACGGTGCGCTGGCCAGTGGTGATGTCCCGGTGGGCGCCGTCGTGCTCGACGCCGACGGAACGGTGATCGGCCGGGGCCGCAACGAACGCGAGCTGCATCAGGACCCCACCCTGCACGCCGAGGTGGTGGCCATCCGCCAGGCCGCGGCGCATACCGGCGACTGGCACCTCACCGGCTGCACGCTCGTGGTGACCCTGGAGCCCTGCGTGATGTGCGCCGGGGCGATCGTGGCTGCCCGGGTGCCGGTGGTGGTCTTCGGAGCCTGGGACGAGAAGGCCGGCGCCGCGGGGTCGCTCTACGACGTGCTGCGCGACCGACGGCTCAACCACCGGGTGGAGGTCATCTCCGGAGTGCTGGAAGCCGAGTGCGGCCGGCTGCTCAGGGAGTTCTTCGAGGATCCCCGGCGTCGCCCGGCAGGCCCGACAGCCATTCACTGAACAGCGCCCTGGACGCCACCTGCATGGCGGCGGAGTGTTCGGCCCGGTCGCGGCGCAGGGCATCCGGGTCCAGACCCTCTGCGAGCACCTCATCGGTGGAGGAGGCCAGCCAGGTCTCGTGCATCTCCGCGGTCAGCTCCAGGTGGAACTGCACCGCGAGAGCCCAGTCGCCGATGGCGAACGCCTCGTTGCCGTAGGCCTCCGACCCGGCCAGTCGGGTTGTGCCCGCCGGCAGGTCGAACGTGTCACTGTGCCACTGCATCATCGGGATACCGCGCACGTGACGCAGCGGTGAGTCCTGCCCGGCTTCGGTGGGTTCCACCCCTCGGTAGCCGATCTCATTGGTGGGGCCGCGATACACCGGAGAGCCCAGGGCGCTGGCCATCAGCTGCGCGCCCAGGCAGACGCCGAACACCGGGCGCTCGGCCGCGAGCCGATCGCTGATCAGGCCGACCTCCTCGGCGAGCACGGGGAAGTGCTCGGTCTCGTAGGCACCCATGTCGCCGCCGAGCACGACCAGTAGGTCGGCTGCCGCCGGGTCGATGCCCTGCACGCCGTCGGCGCCGAGGGTGTCGACATAGCTCACCGTGTAGCCGTGCTCGACCAGCACCTGCTCGAGGTTGCCGAGGTGGATCTCGTCGGCGTGCCGGAGCACGAGGGCGACGCGGGTCATGCGGTCACGCTCACTCTCGTCCCTTGATGAAGATCGCATCCGTGGGCGGGTTGGCGCTGGCCGGGTCGATGTACACGTCGGGTTCCAGGTAGATCACCCGGGCGCTGGGCACGGCTTCGCGCACGCGGGCTTCGATGGCGTCGATTCCGGCGGCCACGTCGGCGAACCGCTGGCCGGAGTCGAAGGACAACTTGGCGGCGACGAGCAGTTCGTCCGGGCCGAGGTAGAGGGTCTTGAGGTGGATCAGGTTGCGGGTTTCCGGCCCGGCCAGGATCGCTGCCTTGATGGCGTCGACATCCTTGACATTGGCGCCCTCGCCCACCAGCAGGCTCTTCGTCTCGATGCCCAGCACGATGGCGACCAACACCAGCAGCACGCCGATCGCGAGGGTGCCGATGGCGTCCCAGGTGGCGTCTCCGGTAATCACCGTGAGGCCGACGCCGAACAGGGCCAATACCAGTCCGGTCAGGGCGGCGACGTCTTCGAGCAGCACCACGGGAAGCTCCGGGGCCTTGGCGTGCCGGATGAACTTCACCCAACTTTCGCCGTTGCGGGTGTGGTTCGATTCCTTCACCGCGGTGCGCAGCGAGAAGGACTCCAGCCCGATGGCGATGACGAGCACCAGAATCGGCAGCCAGGCGTTTTCGAGTTCGTGCGGGTGCTGCAGCTTCTCGATGCCCTCATAGATCGAGAACACCCCGCCGACCGAGAACAGGATGATCGACACCACGAAGGCGTACACGTAGCGTTCCCGGCCGTAGCCGAACGGATGGTCGGTGTCGGCGGCCTTCTTCGACTTGCGTCCGCCGATCAGCAGCAGCACCTGGTTGCCGGAGTCGGCGAGGGAGTGCACCCCCTCGGCGAGCATCGACGACGACCCGGAAACGAACCAGGCGATGAACTTGGTGATCGCGATACCGAGGTTGGCGAGCAGCGCCGCCACAATCGCCTTGTTTCCGCCAGATGCACTCATGCGACCAATCCTAGGACGGTCTGCCTTCCCGGCAGGCCAGGATTTTCCGGGAGCGGACGGGGCGAAAACTACACTGGGAGCATGACTTCGACCGCGCCCGTCACCCTGCCCACAATCGCCTTCCTCGGCGCCGGATCGATGGCCAGGGCCGTTCTGGCCGGGCTGCTGAAGCCGGGTGTGACCGTGGACGGCGGCATCCGCGCCACCAACCGCTCGGTGGCCAAGGCCGCCGAACTGGCCGACACCGACGGCGTCACCGCGTGGGCCACCGAAACCGAACCGAACGCCAACCGGCTGGCCGTCACCGGAGCCGCCGTGGTGATCGTCGCCGTGAAGCCCGCCATGGTGCCCGACCTGCTGCGCGAGATCGCCGACAGCCTCGCTCCCGGCACCCTGGTGCTGAGCGTGGCCGCCGGAGTGACCGTGGCCACCTTCGAATCGCTGCTGCCCGAGAACGTGGCCGTGATCCGGTCGATGCCGAACACGCCGGCCGTGGTGGGCATGGCCGTCACCGGGCTGAGCGCAGGCACCCGGTCGACCGACGCTCAGATGCAGCTCGCCACCGCACTGTTCGAGACCGTCGGAGAGGTGCTGGTGGTGCCGGAGGCCAAGCTCGACGCGCTGAGCACGATCTCGGGGTCCGGTCCGGCCTACGTGTTCTACCTGATCGAGCAGCTCACCCTGACCGCCATTGACAAGGGGTTCACCCCCGCAGAGGCGGCCACCATGGTCAACGGCACGTTCCTCGGCGCGAGCGCCCTGCTCGCGGTCTCCGACCTCACCCCGAGTGAGCTGCGCCGACAGGTGACCAGCCCGAAGGGCACCACCGAGCGGGCGGTGCAGCAGCTGGAGACCGGCGACCTCAAGGGCCTGTTCGACCGGGCGACGGATGCCGCGCTCGCCCGGGCGCGTGAACTCGCCGCGTCCTAACCTGCGCCGCCGCCATCGCTGGTCGAGCTTGTCGAGACCCCGTGACGTGCTCGCGCAACGTGCCCGGCGTGCCCGTCAGGAACCGAGAGCAGCGAACCGTTCGATGTCACCCTCGGTGCCGGCCACGATGATCAGGTCGTGGTCGGAGACGACGGTCTCCGCCGTGGCGTAGGAGAACGGCCGGCCCGGGCTCTTCACGCCCACCACGGTCACGTGGTGCTTGGTGCGCACCCCGGATTCGGTAAGGTTCAGCCCGCGGATCGGCTTGGGCGGGTACATCTTGACCAGGGCGAAGTCGTCGTCGAACTCGATGAAGTCCAGCATCCGCCCGGAAACGAGGTGGGCGACACGCTCACCGGAATCGGCCTCCGGATAGATGACGTGGTTCGCGCCGATGCGCTCGAGGATCTTGCCGTGGGTCTGCGAAATGGCCTTGGCCCAGATCTGCGGAATCTTGAGGTCGACGAGGTTCGCGACGATCAGCACGCTCGCCTCGACCGAGGATCCGACGGCGCAGACGGCGACCGAGAAGTCCTGGGCACCGATTTGGCGCAGCGCGTCGATGGACTTGGCGTCGGCCTGCACGGCATGGGTGATGCGCTCGGACCACTTCTGCACCAGGGCTTCGCTGCTGTCGACCGCGAGCACTTCGCGGCCCAGTCGGTCCAGCTTGCCGGCGGTCGCCGCGCCGAAGCGGCCCAGGCCGATGATGAGCACGGGAGCGTCGTGCTTGATCCGGTCAACCAACGATGGGCCTTTCTTCGGGGCGTTTGAACAACTGTCTGCTCTGGCTCGCTGCCAGCGCCGCCGCGAGAGTCACTGTACCAACCCGGCCCATGAACATGGTTGCCGCCAGAACGTACACGCCCTCCGGTGGCAGCTCGGCCGTCAACCCGGTGGAGAGCCCCACCGTGGCGAACGCCGAGATCACGTCGAACAGCACCAGATCCAGGGATGCCTTGGAGATGTGCAGGATGAGGATGCTCGAGACGGCGACCGTGGTGGCACCCCAGAGCACCACGCTGACGGCCAGGCGCAGGATGTCGCTGGGGATGCGCCGGCCGAACGCCTCCATCTGCTCCTTGCCCTGGGCTTCGGCGAACGCGGCCAGGAACAGCACGGCCAGGGTGGTGACCTTGATACCGCCGGCGGTGGAGGCCGAGCCGCCACCGATGAACATCAGCATGTCGCTGAGCAGCAGGCTGGAGCCGTGCAGGTCGGCGATGTCGATGGTGGCGAAACCACCCGACCTGGTCATCACCGACATGAAGAGGGACTGGAAGATCGTGTCGCCGGCGTTCAACGATCCGAAGGTCTTCGGGTTGTCGAACTCCAGAATGATGTAGAAGATCATGCCCACGATCATCAGCAGCGTGGTCGTCCACAGGGTGAGCTTCACGTGCACGGACCAGCGCCGGGGCGTGCGCCAGCTGCGGGCGAACGTCATCAGCACCGGGAAGCCGAGGCTGCCCAGGAAGACGCCCACCATGAGGGCGCCGAGGAACCAGTAGTCGTTGGCGAACTGATCGATGCCGGCGGCGTTCGGGCTGAACCCGGTGTTGGTGAACGCCATCGCGGCGTAGTAGATGCTCTGCCAGAGCGCTTCGCCGGTGGGCACGCCGTCGATCAGCATCCGTGGGAACAACAGCGCGGTGACGGCCGCTTCGATGGCCAGGGTGCTGATCGCGACCGTGAGCAGCAGGCTGCCGACCTCGCCCAGGCGCACGGCCTGACCTTCGTTGACCGGGCCCATGTGGATGCGGGACGGGTTGGAGTCGCTGGCCGCCATGAGCTTGGCGCGCAGCCCCAGACGGCGGGAGATGACCAGGCCCATCAGGGAGGCCAGGGTCAGCACACCGACACCGCCGATATTCACGCCGATGACCACGAGCACGTTCCCGAACGGGGACCAGTGCGTGGCCATGTCGACGGTGCTGAGGCCGGTGACGCAGATCACCGACACCGCGGTGAAAACCGCGTCGTGCAGCGGGGTCTCGGTGTCGCCGGCCGACGCGATCGGCAGCGAGAACAAGAGGGTGAAGAGCAGGATCAAGGCGGTGAACACGAGCAAGGCGAACCTGGACGGTGACTTGCGCACCAGACCGTCCACGGAGTCACGGATCCGGCCATACCAAGTGTCCGAATGGTGCGTGAATCGCACGTTGGGGGCCTGCGTTTTCACTCGATTCCCCGCGCCTCGCCTGTGGTCACTGACAAGTTGTCATAGTACCCGCACCGGGAATGACTAGCCTTGGGGCATGGCAGACATCTTTGGCGTGGTGGCGGACTCGACCCGACGCGATATCTTACGCATTCTCCTGGAGCGCTACAACCAGTCCAGCGCCGCGCGGGGAGAGCTGAGCGTCTCCGACATCGTCAGCTCCCTCGGGCTGAGCCAGCCCACGGTGTCCAAGCACCTCAAGGTGCTGCGGGAGGCCGGGCTGGTGGGTGTGCGCGAAGAAGGCCAGCACCGGTACTACCACCTCGACTACGCACCGCTCGAGGAAATCGAGGACTGGTTGATCCCGTTCCTCAGCATCGACGTCGACACGACGCTGGCGGGTGCCGGCGACGAGACCGAGGTCCTCAAGGACGAGCAGCGGGCCTTCGCCGCTGCGATCGGTAAGGCTTTCGCCGACACATCGTTCCAGGTGTCGAACGTGGTCAAGGACTCCGGCGTGAAGAAGAGCGTCAAGAAGTGGCGCAAGAACGACTAGCGGGCATCGGGCGTTCGCTCTAGAGTTGCGGCACACTCACCGGCCGAGCCTTGAGGGAGCCGCCCATGTCCAGCGAACTCCCGGTCGCGCGTTTTGACGACTTGCGGTTTCTGACCGTTGCCGAAGTGGCCGACCTCATGCGCGTCTCCCGCATGACGGTCTACCGGCTCGTGCACGCCGGTGAACTGCCCGCCGTGCGGTTCGGACGCTCGTTCCGGGTGCCCGAAGAAGCGGTCCTCAGGGCCATCGAGCCCCCAGTTCCGGGCAGTGCGTAGGACAGGACTTTCTTTATCCGTTAGAATGGGGTTTTCGTGTCGGTCGCGAATCCCGCGGCTTAACCAAAACTTTGTGAGGTCCGTGTGGGTTCTGTAATCAAGAAGCGACGCAAGCGTATGGCGAAGAAGAAGCACCGCAAGCTGCTTCGCAAGACTCGCCACCAGCGTCGTAATAAGAAGTAGACGGTCCAGACCGTTTTTTGAGCTGAGCGCTAGGTCTTGCGACCTAGCGCTTTTTGCTTGCGCCGGCAGCCTTGAGCTGTGCCACCTTCATGCGCATGATGGGCCAGCCGCGCGCCAATGCATAGCGGCGCAGGGTTGCATCCGGATTCACCGCGACAGCATGCCCGACCAGTTCGAGCAGCGGAATGTCGTTGTGCGAATCGGAGTAGGCCCAGCACTCGGCCAGGTCGATGCCGCGCGCCTCGGCGAGGCCGCGGGCCACATCGGCCTTGCGGTCGCCGTGGCAGATCCCGTCGACCAGCTGACCCGTGAAGATGCCGTCGACGGTGTCGAGTACGGTTCCGAGAGCACCGGTGAGGTCCAGACGTTCTGCGATCACGTCGGCGACCTCCTGGGCCGTCGCCGACACCAGCCAGACCTCGCGCCCCGCCTTCAGATGGGCGCGCGCCACTGCGACGGTTTCCGGCCACAGCCGGTGCACCAGCCTGCTGTCGAAGATCTCGTGGCTGAGCGAGACGAGTTCGTCGCGGGTGTGCCCGATGATGATCTCCATCGCGCGGGCGCGCAGCCGCGCGATGTTGATACCGTTCTCGCCGACCGCGAGGAACTTGGTTTGCTTCCAGCCGAACGACAGGATGTCGGCGAGGGAGATGAACTGCCGCCGCCAGGCGCCGACGCCCACGTGGTACAGGCTCGCTCCGCGGAGGAGCGTGTTGTCAACGTCGAAGAACGCTATTGCGCGGGGGCCGGGTTCTTCGGTCATTTGGCTCGAGTCTACTGGCGGCGCTCCTCTGGCCGCGGCCTAGGCTGGTGTCATGTCCACCGCGCATCTGACCCTGATCGGCAAGCCGGGCTGCCACCTCTGTGACGACGCCAGGGCGGTGGTGACGACGGTGCTGAACGATCTCGCCGCCGAGTCCGGTGCGCCCGTGCTCGTGCTGGAGGAGAAATCGATCCTCGACGACCCTGAGCTACACGATCTCTATGTCGAAGACATCCCGGTTTTGCTCATCAACGGTCTGGTGCACAACTATTGGCGCATCGATCCCGTGCGCCTGCACACCGCACTCCTGGAGGTTCGATGACCATTCTGCACATTGTCTCGTGGAAGCTCGCGGCGACGGACCCCGCCGAGAAGGCCGCGCACGCCGCCGAGATCGCGGCTCGTCTCGGTGCCCTCGTCGGCGTGATCGATGACATCCAGACCCTGCGGGTCGGCCCCGACGTGGTCGGCGGCGCCAATTGGGACATCGCCCTCGTCGCCGAGTACGAAGACGAGGCGGCCCTCTCCCGCTACCAGGTGCACCCCGCTCACGTGGAGGCGGCCGGCTACGTGAAGTCGGTCGTGGCCGAGCGGATGGCCGTGGACCTCGTCGTCTAGCCCCAATCCCCCCCGTACCCGTCGCATCCATGCTCGCGAAAGCGGTCCTGTGGTTGCTTCCCGCGGTTGAGGTGACCGTTTGCCCGCTTTCGCGGGAGATGCCTCTCGCGAGAGCGGTGGTGTGGTTGCTTCCAGCGGTTGAGGTGACCGCTTGCCCGCTTTGGTGAGCTAGGGGATGCGTTGCCGCGGGCGCGCGAAAAACGGCCGAGCGTCTGCTCGGCCGTTTTTCGTGTGTGTTGCTGGGTGTTACTTGGTGTTGACGGTGATGGTGGCGATGCCGACGAGGAGCTGGTCG
>NZ_QHLY01000004.1 GCF_003185895.1 Cryobacterium arcticum
TCACATTCCGAACCCGGAAGCTAAGACTCTTTGCGCCGATGGTACTGCAGGGGGGACCCTGTGGGAGAGTAGGACACCGCCGGACTTAACTTAGCAACAACAGAAAAGCCACCCCACCGGGGTGGCTTTTCTGCGTTTAACCCCCACCCCATCCCGCGAGCCGTGAGTAAAGCACCAGGATGAGCGCGTTTTCGGGGCTTACCTCACAGCTCGCGAACCACGGCAACCCGCGCGACGACCCCCGAGGGCGCACCACCCGCCGGTCGAGCCCGTCGAGACCCCGTGACCCGGCCTACCCAACGCAAAGGCGCTCGTCACCCGGTCTTGACGAGCTCGACCAGCGAGGCGGGCGCGACCCACACACATCCGCGAGCTGTGAGCAAAGCACCAGGATGAGCGCGTTTTCGGGGCTTACCTCACACCTCGCGAACCACGGCAACCCGTGCGACGACCCCGGAAAGGGCACCACCCGCTGGTCGAGCCTGTCGAGACCCCTTGAGCCGGCCTACCCACCGTCACCTCACGCCCGTCACCGGGTCTCGACGAGCTCGACCAGCGAGGCGGGCGCGACCCACACACATCCGCGAGCTGTGAGACAAGCACCAGAACACACGAGTTTTCGGGGCTTGCCTCACAGCTCGCGAACCACGGCAGCCGTTGAGAACCGCGCGACGACCCCGGAACACGACCCTCCGCTGGTCGAGCCTGTCGAGACCACGCGAAACGGACTGCCCAACGTACCCCACGCCCCGTCACCGGGTCTCGACACGTCCGACCAGCGGGACGGGCGCGACCCGCCGAACAGCGAGGCGGGCACGTCCGGCGGGGTGCAGCGGGGGTTAGCGGTCGGGGAAGCCGTGGGGGTGGCCGGTGAGGACGGGAGACAGCGTGTCCAGGCGGCCACGCTCGAGCAGGTGGCTGGTGTACTCGCGGTTGCGTCGTACATCGGCCACGCCGATGAGCAGGTATTCCGCCGGCACCGGCGGGAGCGGCGAGACGAACGGCGCCACCTCGGCGGCGAGGCTCTCGGCCAGTCGCACCCGGGTGGTGGGGGAGAGTTGGTGAGCCTGGCGCAGGAACTGCGCCACCCGACGGGAGAGCCGGTCCGGCAGGCGTGCGACGTCCACCGTGGCCGCCCAGGACTCGAGCACGGGCGGCAGTACGAACGTGGGTTCGCTGAACCGTGGCACGCGTTCGTGTTGGCTGTACGTGCCGGCGAGCAGGTCGCCCAACCGCTTCGACCGGGAGTTCAACAGCGCGCAGGTCACTGCGAGTCCGCCGAAGGTGAGGAAGATCTCAATCACGCCCATCAGCGCGCGGATGAAGGAGTGTCGCAGGCTGATCGCGCCGCCGTCGTCCCGCACGATGCGCGCCCCGATCGCCCACCGCCCCAGCGACCGGCCGCGGGAGACCGATTCCACCACCATGGGCACGACCAGGAGCGAGAATACGAGCCCCGAGATCGCCAGCGCCTGGGCCAATGCCTCGTCGATGCCGTCGCCGAACAGCAGCGAGACCACGAGCGCCATCAGCAGGAAGAACCCGACGTAGGCGAGCCAATCGATCATGGTTCCCGCGCCACGCAGGATCACGCTGGCCGGCCGAACGTCCAGCGCAACGGCCTCGCCGGTGACAAGCTCGTGCTCGATCAGGGAATCTTCACCATGATCGGCCGCTTTCCAGGGCTGCGCCATGTCTACTATTGAACCAGATGGATCTCGACGCGTATTCAGCGGCGCACCGCGCCGAGTGGGACCGCCTGACCGAACTCGGTCGTCGGCGGCAGCTCAGCGGTGCCCAATCCGATGAACTTATCCAGGGCTACCAGGCCGGAGCCACCCAATTGTCGGTGATCAAGACCGCGGCCGGCTCCACCGTGCAGGGCGACAGGCTTTCGGTGATCCTGTCCCGGGCGCGGCTGCGTTTCACCGGCACGGGCACGAACGTGCTCTCCCAGCTGCCGACCTTCTTCCTCGCCCAGTTGCCGGCGGCGCTCTACCGACTCCGCTGGCTCACCCTGGCCGTCGCGGCGTCGACCGCGATCATCGCCACCCTCTACGCCGTGTGGGCCACGAACAACCCGCAGGTGCTCGCCAACTTCGGTAGCCCGGCCGAACTCGCCCAACTCGCCAACCAGAACTTCGTCGGGTACTACTCTGAGAACCCAGCGGCCTCGTTCGCCGGTCGGGTGTGGACCAACAATGCCTGGGTTGCCGCGCAGTGCATCGCATTCGGCATCCTCGGCGTGTATGTGCCGTACATCGTGCTGCAGAACGCCCAGAACCTGGGCGTGACGGCGGCTGTGATGTTCGCCTACGACCAGGGCGACACGTTCTTCCTCTACATCGCCCCGCACGGCCTGCTCGAGCTGACCGCGATCTTCGTGGCCGCCGCTGCGGGCCTGCGCATCTTCTGGGCCTGGATCGCCCCGGGGCCGCGCACCCGCGGTCAGGCCCTGGCCGAAGACGCGCGCGCCCTGTTCACCGTGGCCATCGGGCTGGTGTTCGTGCTCTTCGTCTCCGGCATCCTCGAGGGTTTCGTCACGCCGGCACCCTGGCCGTGGCCGGTGAAGATCGGCATCGGCGCGCTGGCGCTGATCGCCTTCCTCGCCTACATGCTCGTCCTCGGCGGCCGGGCCTGGCGGGCCGGCCAGACCGGTGACCTCGCCGAATTCGAGGCCGGCAGTCCACGGGTCTTCGCGGGCTAGTCACTTCCGCGAACTGTGAGCTAAGCCCCCAAACTCTCATGTTTTAGGTGCCTTGCTCACGGCTCGCGAACCGGAGGGCTAGAGTCGGCCGGCGGCCTTGAGGGCGATGTACCGGTCCGCCAGCGCCGGCGGCAACTGTTCGGGTGAGCCCGTCACCACGTCTGCTCCGAGCTGCCGCACCGCGGCCGCCACCCGGGCCGAGTCCAGCATGGTGCGCTCGGCCGACGCCGCTCGGTAGAGGTCTTCCCGGTTCGACCGGTCCCGCACGAGATCGACCACGGCCGGGTCGGTGACGGATGCGACCACCACGGTGTGCCGCTGGGTGAGCTGCCCGAGAACCGACAGCAGCCCGGTCGACGCGCCAGGAGCATCCATCGGGGTGATCAGCACCACGAGGGCATGCTGCCCGGTGATCGCCCGAATCTGTCCCGGCACGGCGGTCCAGTCGATCTCGATGAGTTCGGGTTCGATCAAGGCCATTCCGTCGACCATGCGGCTGAGCAGTTCGGCCCCGGATGCGCCCTGCACGCGGGCGCGCACCCGGCGGTCCCAGGCCAGGAAGTCCACCCGGTCGCCGGCCGTCGACGCCAGGGCGGCCAGAAGCAGCGCTGCCTCGAACGCGGTGTCGAGGCGGGGCTCGTCGACTACCCGTGCGGCCGAGGTGCGGCCGGTGTCGATCACGATCACGATTCGCCGGTCACGCTCCGGCCGCCAGGTGCGTACAACGACATCGTTGCGCCGGGCGGTGGCCCGCCAGTCGATCGATCGAACGTCGTCGCCGCGAACGTACTCGCGCAGGGAATCGAACTCAGTGCCCTGCCCGCGCACGAGCACGCTCGTGCGGCCGTCCAGTTCCTTGAGCCGGCTGATCCTGGACGGCAGGTGCTTGCGGGAGTGGAACGGCGGTAGGACCCGGATGCGCGCGGGCGCGAGCAGGGTGGCCTGCCGGGCCCACAGCCCGAACGGCCCGGTCGAGCGAATCGTGACATGCGCTGCGGTGCGCTCACCGCGCCGGTACGGCCGGAGGGTGAGGGACAGCATCCGGCGCTCACCCGGCGGCAGGACGATCGCGGTGCGGTTGTTGCCCGCCCCCGCGGACGGCTGCCAGGCGTCGCGCACGATGCCGCGCAGCCGGCGCCGGCCCTCGTTGGAGAGGTAAAGCTCGCTGGTGACTTCTTCGCCCAACCGCACCCGGCTGGGCAGCACGCGGGAAATACCGACCCGGCGGGGCGATGCGGCCAGGGCGAGGTCGATCCCGCCCAGCACCAGAGCGAGCAGCAGCCAGCCGCCGAGCACGGCCAGGGCCTCCTCGGGGGTACCCCCGAGCAGCACGATCGGCACGACGCCGAGGGCGACGAGGAGGACGAAACGGCCGGTCAGCGTCATCGTTTAGATCGGAACCTGGACCTGCTGCAGCACGCCGTGCAGGATGGTGTCGACGGTGATGCCCTCGAGTTCGGCCTCGGGGCGCAGCTGGATGCGGTGCCGCCAGACGGGCAGCACCATGGCCTGCACGTGGTCGGGGGTGATCGACGAGTAGCCGCTGAGCCAGGCCCAGGCCTTGGCGGAGGCGAGCAGGGCCGTCGTACCGCGCGGGCTCACGCCCAGTTTGGCCGACGGGCTGTTGCGGGTGGCCCTGGCCAGGTCGACGATGTAGGCCAGCACGTCGGGGCTGGCCCCGACCGCGGCAACGGATGCCTGCGCGGCGGCCAGCTCGGCCGCCCCGAGCACCGGGGTCACACCGGCCGCCGTGAGGTCGCGCGGGCTGAACCCGGTCGCGTGCCGTCGCAGCACTTCGAGCTCGACATCGCGCTCGGGGATGTCGAGCACGAGCTTGAGCAGGAACCTGTCGAGTTGCGCCTCTGGCAATGTATAGGTGCCCTCGTACTCGATCGGGTTCATGGTCGCGGCCACGATGAACGGCTCCGGCAGCGCGAGCGACAGCCCGTCCACGCTGACCTGGCGTTCTTCCATCGCCTCCAGCAGCGCCGACTGGGTCTTCGGCGGCGTGCGGTTGATCTCGTCGGCGAGCAGGATGTTCGTGAAGACGGGACCGTTGCGGAACTCGAACTCGCCGGCCTTGGCGTCGTAGATCAGTGACCCGGTCACGTCGCCGGGCATCAGGTCTGGAGTGAACTGCACCCTTTTGGTGTCCAGGCTGAGCGCCTGGCTGAGCGAGCGCACCAGCAACGTCTTCGCCACCCCCGGTACGCCTTCGAGCAGCACGTGGCCGCGGGCAAGCAGGGCGATGATCAGCCCGGTCACGGCTCCGTCCTGGCCGACGACGGCCTTGCCCACCTCGGTGCGCACCTGCGCCAGCGCGTGGCGCAGGCTCTCGACCGACTCGTCGGCGGGGCCCTCTGCCGGAAGGCCGGCGGGGGCAGCGTCAGCGGATGTTGCGGGGTGACTGGTCATGGTTCCATTCTTCCGGTTGACGGAGGGGATGCGGGGGAGTCGCCGGCACCGGGCGCTGAGCCCGGCGGCCGGGCGGCGAGCACCGTGGCGCTTTCGAGGTCGTCGATGGCGTCCGAGAGGGTCATCATGGCGGCGTCGCCGGCCGGCTCCTCGCCGACGAGGACCGCGTGCACCCGGTCGGGGGAGCGCCCGGTGAGAGCGGCGACGGAGCGGATCACTTGGTCGAGGGGCGCCGTGCGGGGAAGCCCGGCCGCCTGCGCCATCCGGGTGATCGCCCCCATCCGGAGTGCGTCGATCGCCCGCAGGCGGGCGTTGCCGCGGGCGTAGAGCCGGGCGCGCCCCTCCATGGTCTCGCTGGCCCGCACGACCACCGGCAGGTTCTCGGCCACGAGCGGGCCGAACCGGCGGCCACGCCACACCATGGCGGCAGCGGTGACGACGAACAGGAGCAGCAGCACCGGCGTCACCCAGCCCGGCGTGAGCGCGCCCAGCGAGGGCGGGCCGGTCACCGGCACATCCGCCAGGGTGGGCAGGTACCAGACCAGGGTGTCCTCGGTGCCGAGGAGGTTGAGGGCCAGGGCGGCGTTACCGAAGCTGGCGATGGTCTCATTGGCGAAAACGGCGGTGTCGGCCACCAGGGTGAGCGTGTGGTCGGCCGTGACCCGTTCAATCACGGAATATGCCGCGTCGCCGCTCGGGAAGCAGCCGGTGTAGCCGGCGGCGTCCGAGGGCAGTCCGAGGGTCTTGCCGCCGGGTGAGATCGTCCCGGCGCGCTCCGCCGCGGCAACCGGGCAGTCGGCGTCGAGGGAATCGGCCGTGGAGACCCCGCCGAATCCGACCCCGGGCGCCAGAGCCTGCAGGGCGGTGAAGTCCGGGTCGACCAGCACGGTGTGCCGGGCGAGGCCGGGGAGGTCGGCCAGCTGCTCCGAACTGAGATACCCGGATGCGTCGGTGACGAACAACGTCGCGTTCCCGGCCTTCCCGGTTGCGTCCGCAGCCTCCTGCAGGGTGTTCACCGGAACGACGGTGACGCCCTGCTGGCGGAGCACCTCGACGACCGCCATGCCGCCCACCGGTGCGGGGTTGTCGGCGGCGAGCGGAGGACCCGCTGTGCCGCCGGCACCGGCGAAGAGGAAGGCGATGATCGCCACGACGATCGCGCCCGCACCGGCCACCAGCCAGAATGCCGAGCGGCGAAGTGCGGCGCGGATGGTGGGGGTGCTTGACCGGGCGGAGAAAGTCGGCGTGGCGGTGCTCACCGGGTCACCAACGCCGCCGGCTGTGTCGATGCCGGGCGGGCGGCGCGGAGATCGAGGTCAAGGGCGGTCAGTGCGCGATAGCCCGGTTCGGAGCCCTCAGCGCCCAGATATCGAACGCTCTCGAACACACTCGCGCTCTCCTGCAACCGGCCGCGTTCGGTGGGGAAGGCCGTGGCCGCCAGCTCGGCCACCGTATGGGCCGTCGTGCCGGGGGTGGGTCGCACTATGGTGCGTTCGGCCAGGCCCTGGGCAATGGCCCGGAACGCCTCTTCGCTCGCCAGTGCCCAGTCGCCGGCGGTCGCCGCAGCGGCTGCCGCCCGCCGGATCTGGTCGGCGGTGCGGCGGTCGTCGGCGGTGAACAGCCCGGCCGCCTGGGCGCGGCGCCGAGCGCGCCGGGGCAGCCCGAAGATCAGGATGGCGGCAACCAGCAGGCCGACGGCAACCAGGGTGGCGACCACGGGAACCCAGGCGGTGCTGCCGTCGCCGACGAACGACAACGACGAGAACCAGTCCAGGATGGCCTGGGACAGCCGGTCGAACCAGGTGGGCTGGGCCGCTTGATAGGGGGCTTTGGCGAGCTCGTCCCGCAACCACTGCTGGGCTTCCGGCGCGTCGGGATCGACCGGGATCCCCGACCACACCCCGCCGAGCGCCCCCAATGCGATCATGCCCAGGGCGACCCGGGGTCGGGCCGGCCGGCCTCGGCCCCGGGCAGATCGCCGCCGCCGACGAGATACGGGTCGGTCACGCCACTGCCGGGAGCCGCTTCGACGAAACGCTGCAGTTCGAGGTCGAGGCCTTCCTTACGCATCCGCAGGTCGATATAGACCAGGGCGACCGCGGCGGACTGCACGACGGCCGCGACCGCGCCAAAGACCAGGCTGATCAGGATGGTGAGGATGTAGAGGATGCCGGCTGGGATGTAGGCCTCGAAGCTGGCGTTGGGGTCGATCAGGCTGATCACCACGCTGAACAGCAGCGAGAGCGGGGTGGCCACGATCTGGGCCACGACATTGACGATCAGGGCGATGAGCCAGAGTACGCCGAGGGTGCGCCAGAAGAAGCCGCCCGTGAGCGACCAGGACCGGCGGATCGACTGCCGGATGCCGAGGCGCTCGAGCACGATCAGGCTCGGCACCACGGCGGTCTTCGTGCTGATCCAGGCGGCCAGCACGATCAGGCCGAGCCCACCGAAGACGCCGACGAGTACGGCCAGTGCGATCCACGCGCCGCCCAACAGGGCGCAGACGAAGACCAGGCCGCCGACGAGCAGCACCCCGACGAGCAGTGCCGCCGTCAGGAGCAGGGTCCATCCGACCAACGGCCAGACCCGGCTGCCCACCCGGCGCCACAGCGCCATCATCCGAAGCTTCTCGCCCAGGGTGGCCCTGGCCACCTCCTGCACGATGATTCCCTGCAGCAGGGCAGACGCCACCACCGCCAGGGCCATCGGGATCAGGGCGGAGAGCACGATGGTGAGCACGGCGCCGGCCTCGACGGCGTCCTGCTCGTCGACGGGGGCGGACGCCACCCGGCTGAGCGCGAAGAAACTGACAGCGCCCACGGTGACGAGGGTGACCAGCACAATGGCGGCCTGCACGAGCAGGGCGCTGCCGAACGTCGCCTTGGGGTTGCGGCGCAGAACCTGGAACGGCGCCCCGAGCAGGGTGCCGAAACCGAGCGGCCGCAGCGGGATCAGGCCCGGCTTGGGCGGCGGGGTCCACGCCGGTGGTGGGGTGCTGGCCCCGTAGCCGCCGCCGGGCGGAGGTGTCGGTGGCGAGGCCGGCGGCGGGAAGGCGGGGGGCGTGGGCGGGCCCGATGGGGCGTACTCGCCGTAGCGGGGTACGCCGGGAGGGGTGGTCGGGGGGTGCCAGTCTGGGTCCGTCACGCCTCCATGCTGGCATACCCGCGCGCCATGCGGGGCGCTGTCAGAAATCTTGCGGCCGTGTCGACTATTCTGGTGCCAGAGATTGCCCGCGTACTGCGCGTAATTGCCCGGTGACCGGGCGGAAAACGGATGTATGAACTCACGCATTTTGGTTGTCGACGATGACCCCGCACTGGCTGAGATGATCGGCATCGTTTTGCAGGGGGAGGGCTTCGAGCCGCACTTCTGCGCCGACGGCTCGCTCGCGCTCGACGCCTTCCACAGTGTCGCGCCCGATCTGGTGCTGCTCGACCTGATGCTGCCCGGCCTCGACGGTATCGAAGTGTGCAGCCTGATCAGAGCCGAATCCGGCACGCCCATCATCATGCTGACGGCGAAGTCCGACACCACGGATGTCGTGAAGGGCCTGGAATCGGGCGCCGACGACTACATGGTCAAACCGTTCAATCCCAAGGAACTCGTCGCCCGCATCCGCACCCGGCTGCGCCCGGTGCCGGTGGAGACGCCCGCCAGCCTGCAGATCGGCGACCTCATCGTGGATGCTGCCGGCCACGAGGTCAAGCGCGGCGACCAGAGCATCAACCTCACGCCGTTGGAGTTCGACCTGCTCCTCGCGCTGGCGTCCAAGCCGCAGCAGGTGTTCACCAGGGAGATGCTCCTCGAACAGGTCTGGGGATACCACTACAAGGCTGACACCCGACTGGTGAACGTGCACGTGCAGCGGCTGCGCGCGAAGGTCGAAGACGACCCGGACAACCCGCGCATCGTGATGACAGTGCGCGGTGTCGGCTACCGGGCCGGCGCGGCCGGCTAGGTTCCCCGGTGTCTGCGCGGTTCGACATGAACAGGGTGGACTGGCGCTGGTGGGGGTCGTGGTCTGCCCTGACCCGCCGGGTCAGGCACGGCTGGCGGCGCTCGCTGCAATGGCGCACGGTGGTGATCACCGTCGCGGCGTCCGGCGCGGCCATCGCGCTGGTCGGTGTCTACATGTCGGTCAGCGTCGGCAACGACCTGTTCCAGTCGCGGCTCAACCAGGTTCTGGTGGACTCCAACCGGGCGGCAACGGCGGCCCAGGGCATCCTGGATTCCTCCGACGCCGCCGACCGGGTGCAGGTGCAGACCCTACTTGAGTCCGCGCGCACCTCGATCTCTGCAGCGTCGTCGAGCCGCCTGGTCGCGGTGTTCAGGGTGCCGGGCCAGGAGTCGTCCACCGTCGCGCCGCAGGACTCGTCCACATTCGGCTCGTCCACCGAGGTGATCTCGCCGTCGCTGCGCAAGTCGGTGCAAGAGGATGCCGACGGCCAGTTCTGGCAGTCGGTGACGCTGGCCTCCGACGACGGTTCGTTCGTGCCCGGCATCGTCGTCGGCTCGCAGATCACCGTTCCGGTCGCCGGACGGTACGAGCTCTACATCGGCTACAGCCTCGCCGACGCCGAATCGACGCTCCTGTTCGTGCAACGCACCCTCGGCGGAGCCGGCCTCGCCCTGATCCTGCTGATCGGCGCCGTCACCTGGATCGTCGTGCGGTTCGTGGTCAACCCGATCCAGGTGGCCGCCGAGACCAGCCAGAAACTGGCGTCCGGCGACCTCGGCGTGCGCATCCCGGAGAAGGGCGAAGACGTGATCGCGACCCTGGCCCGGTCATTCAACGGCATGGCCGACAGCCTGCAGAGCCAGATCAGGGAACTCGCCGACCTGTCCGAGGTGCAGCAGCGCTTCGTCTCCGACGTCTCCCACGAGCTGCGCACTCCGCTGACCACCATCCGTCTGGCCGGCGACCTGCTCTACGACCAGCGGGAGAGCTTTCCTCCCGCCACCGAACGCACCGCGGAACTGTTGCACACTCAGGTGGAACGCTTCGAACTCCTGCTCGCCGACCTGCTGGAGATCAGCCGGTACGACGCCGGATCGGTCGAGCTCGAGTCCGAACCCACCAACCTCGTCCACCTGGCCGAGGGGGTCATCGACGGCATGCGCTCGCTCGGCGACTCGAAGGGCAGTGAGATCAGCCTGGTCGCGCCCGGCGGGCATCTCAACGCCGAGGTCGACCCGCGCCGGGTGCGCCGCATCGTCAACAACCTGATCGGGAACGCGATCGAACACGGGGAGGGCAAAGCCATCATCGTGTCGGTCGACAGCAACGAAAGCGCGGTCGCCCTGTCGGTGCGGGACTACGGCATGGGCATGACCGAGGAACAGATCCTGCATGTTTTCGACCGGTTCTGGCGGGCGGACCCCTCCCGCAAGCGCACCATCGGCGGCACCGGTCTGGGGCTGGCCATCTCCCTCGAAGACGCCACAGCGCACCGCGGCTGGTTGCAGGTGTGGTCGAGCCCGGGGGCCGGGTCCTGTTTCCGGCTCACCCTGCCGCGGCGCGCGAACGGGGCCATGACCCGGTCGCCGAACCCGCTGCCGCCGGCGGATGCCGCCGCACCCGGATTCGTCTCCACCCACGCCGAACCGAGAAGAGACCACCATGTCTAGGCCGATCAGGCTGCTGGCCGCCGCCGTGGGCCTGGCGCTCGTGCTGGCCGGCTGCTCGAGCATCCCGCGCAGCGGACCCGTGCAGGTCGGGCAGGATGCCGTCACCGGCGAGAATCCCGCGCCGGTGTTCCTGCCGTTCGGCCCGCGCGCTGGGGCCACGATGGAAGAGATCCTGGCCGGGTTCATCGACGCCGCCACCAGTCCAGACAACAACTACGAGATCGCCCGGGAGTTCCTCACCCCCAGTTTCAGCACGGCCTGGAAATCCGACACCGGCGTCACCGTCGACGACGGCTCCGGCCGGACCTTCGCCGCCCTCAACGAAAGCACCATGCAGTTCTCGGTGCGCCCGGTGGCCGAAGTGAATGCGATCGGCGAGTACCACGAGGAGACCCCGTCGGCGAGCCTGCCGCTGCGGTACGAGTTCATGCAGGTGGACGGGGAATGGCGCATCAGCGTCGCCCCGAACGGCACCGTGCTGGACCAGACCACCTTCAAGGATGTCTTCAGCGCGCAATCGCTGTACTTCTTCGACCCCGACTATCGCTACCTGGTGCCGGACGTGCGCTGGTACCCGCGCGGTGCATCCACCCCGACCAAGATCGTCAACGGCGTGCTCAGCGGCCCGAGCGAATGGCTGGCCGGCGCGGTGACGAGCGCGTTCCCCGAGGGCACGGCCCTCACCGCCGATGCGGTCACCGTCGTGGCCAGGGATGCCAAGGTCGACCTCAACAGTGAGGCGCTGAACGCCGACCGGATCACCCTGCAGAGAATGAAGAGCCAGCTGGAGAACAGCCTGCCGAGCGGCCTGACGGTGTCGATCACCATCAACCAGAATTCCCAGGACATCGACGCGCTCGGTGCGGCTGAACCCGTGGTCAACCCCCGCGTGGACGCCAGGGCCCTGGTGCTCCGCGACGGCGAATTCGGCTTCCTGGCCGCGACCGGCAAGACGGTCAACCCGCTGCCGGGACTGAGCGAGGCCATAGCCGCCCTGTCCCCGACCTCGGTGACCCTGTCGCCGTCCCAAACGGCGGCGGCGGCCCTCACCGCGCAGGGTGTGTACGGCATCCGGGTGGGCGATGAGGCCCGGATGCTCGATCCGCGGCAAGGCCTGATCGCCCCGTCCATCGACGGATCCGGCTACGTCTGGTCGGTGCCGGCCGACCGGCCCAACGAGCTGTTCGCCTACAACACCCAGGGCGCCGCCCTGGCCGTTCCCACGCCGTGGCAGGACGCCGCCACGATCGCCGCGCTCAAGGTCTCCAGGGACGGCACCAGGGTGATCGCCCTGCTCAGCGCCGGCGGTGAGACCCGCCTGGTCGTGGCAGCGGTGCTGCGGGAGAACGGTGCGCCGGTCGGCCTCGGTGACCCTGTGCAACTCGCGGTGGGAACGGGAACCCCGGTCGACGCGACCTGGATCGACCAGAGCACGGTGGCCTACCTGAGCGTGCAGGCCGACGGAGAGGACCGCATGGTCTCGCACGAGATCGGCGGAACCAGCGTGCGGCTCGAGTCCTCGACCGGCATCAAGACCATCACGGGCAGCAACCTGCTGCGGGACCTGCGGGCTCTCTCCACCGACGGTTCCCTGCTGGTGCAGCGCGGGGTCGGCTGGCAGGAACGGATCGACGGCGTCACCCTGGTCGCGACTCAGCAGGGCATCGGCGGCTGACCGGCCGCTCCTGCACGGGGCCGGCCGGCCGGCGGTTCTGCACCGGCCGTGCTCTCGCCCGCCCGCGCCGGGTGCCACCGGCCAGGGTGGGCCGATGGAACCGGAACACCGGATGCAGGGATGGGTGCGGCAAGCCGTGCGCGCGGCAGTGCTCGACGCCTGGGCGGTGCTGCTGCCCGCCGAGTGCAGTGGGTGCGGCCGGCCCGACCGCGCCCTCTGCGCGGCCTGTGCGGCCGCTCTGCGAGCCGACCCGCGCCCATCGGTCCGGGGCGAGCTCACGGTCTGGTCGGCCGTCGACTACAGCGACGTGACCGGCCGGGTGCTGGTGGCGTTCAAGGACGGCGGCCGCACGGATGCCGCGCCGGCGCTCGCCGCGGCCCTGTCCGTCGCGGTCGCGGCGGCTCTGGCGGCCACGGCCGACGCGGAGCCCGGCATCCTGCTGGTCACCGTGCCGTCCTCCCGGCAGGCGTGGCGGGCCAGGGGATTCCATCCCGTCGACCTGCTCCTGGCGCGCGGCGGCCTCCGCCCGGCCGCGCTACTCCGGCCGGCGGGCCGGGTCGCCGACCAGGTGGGGCTCGGCCGGGACCAGCGCCTCGACAACCGCCGCGGCTCGCTGGTCGCCGCCAGGGACCTCACCGGCTGCCGGATCGTGCTCGTCGACGACATCGTCACCACCGGTGCGACACTGCGGGAAGCCGCGCGGGCCATCCGTCATGCCGGCGGCGAAGTGGTCGGCGCGGCGACTGTGGCCGAAACCCGTCGGCACCACCCGGACAACTCCCGTTCACCGGAAACAGATTGACAAATACTGTGACTTATCCAGCTGGCACGACTACGGTTGTGCCAAAGGCGCGTACCAATCGCCCGGATCAGGGGCGGTTCGCCAGATCTGGAGGTCGTCATGGAAACTAACATTGTTGGACGAAACCTGGGGATCACTGATCGCTTCCGGGAATATGCGACGGAGAAGGCCGAGAAGATCGCCGGCCTTGCTGAGAAAGCCCTCGCCCTGGAAATCAAGGTCAGTCGTCACACCGAGAAGAGCGGTGCCGCCGGTAACGACCGCGTGGAACTCACCCTCATCGGTAAGGGTCCGATCGTTCGGGCCGAGGCCGAAGGCAGCGACAAGTATGCCGCCTTCGACATCGCTCTCGGCCGGTTGCTCGAGCGTGTTCGCCGGGCCAAGGACCGCAGGAAAGTGCACCGCGGCGGAGCCCACCGCCCGACCTCGCTGCACGACGCTTCGTCCTCCGGCTTTGCCGTGATCGACATCGTCCCCGCCGACGGGGAAACGCTGGAGCGCGTGCGCACCGGCGCCATCCCGGTCGTGCAGGAGGACACCGAAGCCGCGGTCGAGGCCGAAGAGGTCTACTCGCCCGTGGTCATCCGCCGCAAGGTCTTCGCTGCGGCCCCCATGACCGTAGACGACGCCCTCTATTTCATGGAGCTCGTCGGGCACGACTTCTACCTGTTCCAGGATGCGGAGTCGCACCGGCCCAGCGTGGTCTACCGCCGGAAGGGCTGGGACTACGGTGTCATCGAACTGGACCCGGATTCCGACCAGGCGCGGGTGCTGGCCTCGGTGGCCAGCGAGTCCAGCTCCTGACCAACTAGCATTGCTATAGTTGCCGGCTAGGTCGGCGCTACGTGCGTCCGACCGGACGACAGGCGTGTTCAACGCCGTGACGACTAGTGGAGTGCATTCGTGGCCTCAATCCTGGAAAAAGTTCTTCGTGTTGGCGAGGGGCGCATTCTGCGCCGGCTCGAAAGCTATGCGAAGGCCATCAATGCGTTGGAAGACGACTTCAGCACCCTCAGCGATGAGGAACTGAAGAACGAAACAGTGTCGCTGCGTGAGCGTTACTCGGGCGGCGAGTCACTCGATGACTTGCTGCCCGAGGCGTTCGCCGCCGTGCGCGAAGCATCCACCCGCACCCTGGGACTGCGCCACTTCGACGTGCAGCTCATGGGCGGCGCGGCCCTGCACCTCGGCAACATCGCCGAGATGAAGACCGGTGAGGGCAAGACCCTGGTCGCCACGACGGCGGCCTACCTCAACGCCATCACCAGCCGTGGTGTGCACGTGATCACGGTCAACGACTACCTGGCCAGCTACCAGAGCGAGCTGATGGGTCGTGTGTTCCGTGCCCTGGGCATGACCACCGGATGCATCGTCTCCGGCCAGACCCCCGCCGTGCGGCGCGAGCAGTACGCCTGCGACATCACCTACGGCACCAACAACGAGTTCGGTTTCGACTACCTGCGCGACAACATGGCGTGGCAGGCCACCGACATGGTGCAGCGCGGCCACTACTTCGCCATCGTCGACGAGGTCGACTCGATCCTCATCGACGAGGCCCGCACCCCGCTGATCATCTCCGGCCCCGCCTCCGGCGAGGCGAACCGCTGGTTCACCGAATTCGCCAGCCTGGCCAAGCGCCTCGTCGTCGACGAGGACTTCGAGGTCGACGAGAAGAAGCGCACCGTGGGTGTGCTCGAACCCGGCATCGAAAAGGTCGAGGACTACCTCGGCATCGACAACCTCTACGAGTCCGCGAACACCCCGCTGATCTCGTTCCTGAACAACGCCATCAAGGCCAACGCCCTGTTCAAGAAGGACAAGGACTACGTGGTGATGAACGGTGAGGTGCTCATCGTCGACGAGCACACCGGCCGCATCCTGATGGGCCGACGCTACAACGAGGGCATCCACCAGGCGATCGAGGCCAAGGAAGGCGTCGCGGTCAAGGCCGAGAACCAGACCCTGGCCACCGTGACCTTGCAGAACTACTTCCGGCTGTACTCGAAGATCTCCGGCATGACCGGTACCGCCGAGACCGAAGCCGCCGAGTTCATGAGCACCTACAAGCTCGGTGTCGTCGCGATCCCCACGAACAAGCCGATGCAGCGCATCGACCAGTCCGACCTGATCTACAAGAACGAAGAGGCCAAGTTCGGCCAGGTCGTCGAAGACATCGTCGAACGCCACGCCAACGGCCAGCCCGTTCTGGTGGGCACCACGAGCGTGGAGAAGAGCGAGTACCTCTCCCGCCTGCTGGCGAAGAAGGGCGTGCGGCACGAAGTGCTGAACGCGAAGAACCACGCCCGTGAGGCGGCCATTGTGGCCCAGGCCGGCCGCCTCGGCTCGGTCACCGTCGCCACCAACATGGCCGGCCGTGGCACCGACGTGATGCTCGGGGGCAACGCCGAGTTCCTGGCCGTCGCCGCGATGAACGCCAAGGGCCTGAGCCCCGTGGAGACGCCGGAAGAATACGAAAAAGAGTGGGACGACGTCTTCGCCGCGGTCAAGGCCGAGGTCTCCGTCGAAGCCGACAAGGTGATCGAGGCCGGCGGACTCTACGTGCTCGGCACCGAACGCCACGAGTCCCGCCGCATCGACAACCAGCTCCGCGGCCGCAGCGGCCGCCAGGGCGACCCGGGCGAGAGCCGGTTCTACCTGTCGCTCACCGACGACCTGATGCGCCTGTTCAACGCCGGTGCCGCCGAGAGCCTGATGGGCCGCCAGGGTGTGCCCGACGACATGGCCATCGAGTCCAAGGTCGTCAGCCGCGCCATCCGCAGCGCCCAGTCGCAGGTCGAGGGCCGCAACGCCGAGATCCGCAAGAACGTGCTCAAATATGACGACGTGCTCAACCGCCAGCGCGAAGCCATCTACGGCGACCGCCGGCACATCCTCGAGGGTGACGACCTGCACGAGCGCACCCAGCGGTTCCTCGAAGACGTCATCGACGAGGTGCTCGACGTGCACACCGGCGAGGGCAACGGCGACGACTGGGACTTCGACGCGCTCTGGACCGAGCTGAAGACGCTCTACCCGGTGGGCCTGACCATCGACGAGGTCATCTCCGAGGCCGGCAACAAGGGCAAGATCAACCGCGACTTCATGCGCCGGGAGATCATCTCCGACGCCAAGGTGGCCTACGCCCGCCGCGAGGAATCTCTCGGCTCACCGGCCATGCGTGAACTCGAACGCCGCGTGGTGCTCTCGGTCATCGACCGCCGCTGGCGCGAACACCTCTACGAGATGGACTACCTCAAGGACGGCATCGGCCTGCGCGCCATGGCGCAGCGCGACCCGCTGGTGGAATACCAGCGCGAGGGTTTCGCGATGTTCCAGCAGATGATGGGCCAGATCCGCGAAGAGACCGTCGGCTTCCTGTTCAACCTCGAGGTCGAGGTGTCCCAGCCCGCCGGCGCCGTCGACGCCCCGATCGTCGCGGCCAAGGGCCTCACGCCCCCGGCCGAATCCGCCGAGGAGAAGCTCAGCTTCACCGCCCCGAGCGACTCCGGCGGAGTGGAGGTGCGCAACCAGCGCGGCCAGATCCAGCAGGCCGCAACGGACCGCGCCCGCCGGGCCGCCGTGGCCGCAGCACCGGCCGACGCCGCTGCCGCTCCCGCCGCCCCGACCGGTCCGCCCCAGCGCGGCGCCTTCGGCCAGCGCGCCGAGTCCGACCAGCCGGCTGCGAACAACCGCGCGGAGCGTCGCACCCAGGGCAAGAAGAAGTAGCGCCACCCCAACTGCGCCCGGTGCGGACAATTGTGTCCAGCGCACCGGGCGCATTTGTCCGCCTGGGCAACAGGTGGCGGCTCAGCAGGGTCAGGGCAGGGTCAGAGCACGTTGATGGCGCTGGCCCGCCAGCGGTTGTCCAGCCCCTCCAGCCGTACCGCGACGGCCCGCACCCGCACCTTGCTGTGCACGATCACGACGGCCTCGATGATGCCGTCCCGTGGCTCGTTGATGGTGACCCGGCCGATCGTGATCGACGGCCGTTGGGCCCGCTGTCCCTTCACCGCGCGCGCCCGAGCCGAGAGCACCACGCGTTTGAGCAGGTGCCGGTAGACGTCGTCGCTGACCCACCTGGCCAGCTGGTCGAGCTCCCTGGCCCCGGCCAGGACTTCGATCACGCAGCGGGTCAGATTCACCAGCAGCGGCTCAGGGTCGGGCAGGGCAGCGCGCGTGCTCGGTTGATGACCGAAGAAGTCATCGGCGATGAACCCTTCCGGCGCGCTGCGCTCGGCGGCGCGGTCTGGCGCGTTCGGGTTCGCGTTCGCAGACGCGGGCTGGCGGGGTGCGGCAAGTGGATCGCTCATGGGTTGCTCCAGTTGCGTGGATCCGTGGTGTCGACGAAGAGAGCGGGACGAGTGGCGCTGTCGTGCGATGGAACACCTCACGGTCCCCGCAGCTCCGGAGGCCATGGCCGACACTAAATCACCCGACAACCAGCCTGTCTAGGCCTGGGGCGAGCTGTGGATAACATCAGCATCGGCCGCGGGGGCCGACTACCGTCGGGGTGTGCGCTGGGACAATCTGTTCGACGACCTCGAAGGTCAGCTCGAGAACGAGCTGAACGCCGAGGACGTCGAGATGCGTGCGGAAGAAGAGCGGCTCCGCCTCGGCCGGTTGGCGTTGCGCCAACGGCTCACCGGGGTGGTGAGCGGGGCACCGGCGACCCGGTTGCTGCGGGTGGTGCTGGCCGACAACGAGACGATCACGCTGCGGCCGACAACATTCGGGCGGGACTGGCTGGCCGCCGACCTCCTGGGCGCCGGCGCCGCCGCCCCGCAGTGCATCCTGCCGTTCGCCGCGATCGCGGCGGTGATCCTCGATCCGGCGCAGGTGACGCCCTCACTCGCCGAGCAGACGGAGCCGCCCGCCCGGCTGGTGGACCGGATCGGCCTGTCGTTCGTGCTGCGCGACCTGTGCCGACGGCGGAAGAGCGTGCAGCTGCGCACCGGGGTGGGCACGATCACCGGCACGATCGACAGGGTCGGCCGGGACCATCTCGACCTCGCCGTGCACGCCGCAGGCACGCTGCGTCGAGCGGGCGAGGTGCAGCAGGTGCGGATCGTGCCCGTGCACCAGATCCACCTGGTCAGGCTGGATTGAAGTCAGGGCTCGGGCCGGTCCTGGCCGTCGGTGGCGCCGGGGCGCAGGATGCGGCCGCCGGAGAGCTCGGGGATGTTCGCAAAATCGGACTGCTCCCACAACGACATCCGCCTGGCCTCTTCGTACTTCGCCTCGATGTAGGACTCCAGCACCACCCGTTCCACCCGCCAGGCACCGGCGGCACCGATCCGGATGGCGGGCAGCTCGCCGGTCCGCACCAGGTCGAGGGCCGCGGACAGGGTGAGGTTCAAGATCTCCGCCGTGTCGGCGAGAGTGAGGAAACGCCCGATGGACGCGGACGAGACGGGATCGCTCATGCACCTGATTATCCGACCTGTCGGCGCATCCCGCACCCTTCCACGCCAGCTGTGGATAACTTCAGCAGCCGAACTGCGGCCTTGCCACGATAGGAGGGCGGAACCGGCAGACGGCGAAGGGGCGGGCGTGGACGAGGTGAACGGATGAGACTCCGAGCGGAACCCGCTGCCGGCCGGCCCCCAGCGTCTACCCGGCCCCGGTTCTGGGTCGATCCGCGCTTCGTGCTGGGGCTGATCCTGGTGATCGCGTCCATCGTCGGGGTGAGCGTCGTCGTGGCCGGGAGCGACCAGAGCATCGCGGTGTACGCCGCCCGGGTGCCGTTGGCCGTCGGCGATCACCTCGACGCCGACGACCTGGTCGAGACCAGGGTGCGGCTAATCGGGGCCGACGACCTCTACCTGACGCCGGCCCGGATCCCCGCGGAGGGCCTGATCGTTACCCGCACGATCACCCCCGGTGAGCTCGTGCCCGCGTCCGCCGTCGGTACCAGGGCGGGCGAGGACGTCACCAGCCTGGTGCTCGACCTGCGTGGCCGGCTCTCGACGGGCCTCGCGGCCGGCTCGATGGTGGATGTCTGGTCGGCAGGATTGGTCGACAGCGGGGTGTACGGGCCGCCGGCGGTGCTGGTCGGACAGGCAACGATCGTGCGGATCCTGGAACCTGCCGGCCTGATCCAATCCGACGGCGGCCGATCGGTGGAGGTGCTCGTGCCCAAGGACAAGATCGCCGCCGTGCTGGAAGCCGTGGCCAACGAGGACGCCATCTCCCTGGTGGCAGTGAACACCCCGATCGGCGGCTGATCATGGTTACGCTGGCGCTCGCGCTCGACCGGGATACCGAGGACCGGCTGCTCGCCGACATCATCGAGAACGGGCACGAGATCGTCGCCCGGCCGGCGAATGTGCGCGAGCTGCTCGCGGTAATCGACCGGCACTCACCTGACGCCCTGATCGTCGGGGCCACATCCGGCACGCTCACCGCCGAGCTGCTCGCCGCCACCGACGCCAGCGGGATCCGGGTTGTGGCGCTCACTGCCACGGCCGAGGAACGCCGATACGTGGCCGGACTCGGCCTGCACGAGGTCGTCGCCGCCGACGCCGACTGGGCCGACGTGGAGCGGGTGCTGACTCTGGGCGGCGATATTCCGCTGCGGATCGACGACACTCCCGTGCATCCCATCCCGGCCGACGAGTCGCAGCAGGAGGCCACAGGGACGACACCGCCGCGGCCCGGCCGGTCGCGGGCGCGTCGGCGCGCCGACAGCGGCAAGCGGGCCAGGTCGTCTTCGACCCGGCAGACCCGGCGCCAGGCACAGGCCGCCGCCGCATCCACCGGCCCCGTCGCGGCGACGTCGGCCATCGGCGCGCACCCGTCGGGCGGCGACCGGGAAGCCGGAGGCTCCGCCGTGCACCGCCCGGATTCTGCAGACCAGGCGGCCGAGCACGCCGTTGCGGGCCTGACCGGGGAGGGCACCGTGATCGCGGTGTGGGGCCCCGCCGGCGCTCCGGGCCGCACCACCCTGGCGATCAATATCGCGGCCGAGATCGCCGCCGCCGGGCACACCGTCGTGCTGGCCGACGTCGACACCTACAGCGGCTCGATCGCGCCGAGCCTGGGCCTGCTCGATGAGGCCCCCGGCTTCGCCGCGGCCTGCCGGCTGTCGGGTAACGGCGCGCTCAGCCAGACGGAGCTGGAGCGGATCGCCCACCGGTACAACTCGCCGCGCGGTGCGTTCTGGGTGCTCACCGGCATCGGGCGTCCCTCCCGGTGGCCCGAGCTCTCTGCCGAGCGCGTGAACGGAACCATCGGGGCGCTGCGGCGGTGGACGGACTACGTGGTGCTCGACACCGGGTTCAGCCTGGAGAGCGACGAAGAGATCTCCAGCGACCTGTTCGCCCCGCGGCGCAACGCGGCCACCCTCGCCGCGCTCGGCGCGGCCGACCGGGTCGTCGCCTGCGGCCTCGCGGACCCCGTCGGCCTGGCCCGGTTCCTGCGCGCCTGGGGCGATCTCACCGAGGTGATCAGCACTCATCGGGTGGATGTGGTGATGAACCGGGTGCGCAGCAGCGCCGTCGGCCTCGGCCCGCGGGGGCAGGTGGAGAGCGCCCTGCGCCGGTTCGGCGGAATCGAGGCGGCCGCGTTGGTGCCGCACGACCAGGCCGGCGTGGATGCAGCCGTGCTGACCGGCCGCACGCTGCGGGACGCAGCGCCGCGCTCGCCGGCCCGGCTGAGCATTCTCGGCTTTGTGCGCGACGAGCTCTTGCCTGCTCCAGACGCCCGCCCGGCCCGGCACGCCTGGCCCGGTGCCTGGCGGTGGCGGCGCACCGCGACCGCCACCTGAGGCATCCGGCCGCTCGGCTCACCCCGGTAGGCCGGTCGTATTCTCGGCGGCCGCGAGCGGGATCACGCTGAGACCCCCGTCGGCGCCCACGATCAGCACCACCCGAGCAGCCTGGACGCCACCGAGTGCCTGGACGACCTCGGCGGGGTCCGGCAGCGCGGTGGCCGCACCCTCCCGCTGCCACAGGGTGACCTGGGCGCCGGTCAGCTCGTGCAGGTGCCGAACCACCGGCTCAGCGCCAGGACCCATGATGAGCACCAGCTCGCCGATCGCCGGAGGGTTGCCGGCCGCCACGGCGGCCACCGGGTCCGGGTCGGCTGCCGCGGCAGCGGCTGCCCGGTCGCCGCGCCAGAGCGCGAAGTGATAGGAGGACACCAGGCCCGTGGCCACCAGCAGGCCGAGGGGTGCGCGGATGCGGTCGACGAGCCCGGAGTCCGCGGCGAGCAGGATGTCGAAGAGCCTGAACCCGATCACCAGAATGGTGACCAGGGCAACGATGGCGCTGATGCCGAAGACGACGACCAGGTACACGCCGCGGCCCGACGACGCGCGCTGTCCGACTCCGAGGCGTGCGGCGGGCCGCCAGCTGAACCACCAGACCGGCGCGCCCACCAGCAGTGCGCTGATGCCGCCCAGCAAGAGCGTGTGCGGGCTCGACCCCACCAGCGGAGTCGCCAGCGCCGCCAACAACGCGTTCACGATCACGCCCAGGCCGGTGGCCGCGGCGATCAACGCGATCCCGCTGGTCACCAGCGTGCTCGCCTCCTGCACGGCGGCCGACCTGGCCGCCACGACGGCGCGATGATGCAGCCAGACCACGCCGCCGACCAGGGCCGCGGCGACCGCCGCACCGAGCGGGTCGAGAACATCCGGCATGGCGTCGGAACGGTCGACGACCAGCCGCAGCACCACGAAGAGCGCGGTACCGGTGCCGGTCAACGTCAGCAGGCAGCCGCCCAGGATGCCGATGCCCACCAGTGCCACGGCAGCGAGCGGTGTACGGGCCTGACTGGCGCCGTCGTACCGCCAGTGCCACCACCAGATCGAAGCACCACCGAGGGCCCACACCAGAGCCTGCACGGCGCCAGACCACCAGGGGGCGCCGACGGCGACGACCGGCGGGCCGCCGAGCGCCGCATCGAAAAGACTGGAGAGGGCGGTGATCGCGCCACCGACTCCGATCACCAAACCGAACAGCCCGCCGAGCACCGCGGCAGTGCCCGGCAGCCGGGACGGCGGCCGGCTACCGCGGTGCAAAACCAGCCGGTGGCCCACCCAGACGGCCGCCCAGACCAGGCCGGTGGCGGCCTCAGTGGTGACGCGCTCGCCCGTCACCGCACCGGCGATCGCCGTGAAGACCGCGGAGCCGGCAACGATCAGCGCCACGGTGGTCATCCCCACCAGGTACAGCGCGTAGGCCAGCGAGCTCCGCTCCGACGGATCGGCGAGGCGGCGCCAGGCGAACCAGCCCAGGAGCACCGCCAACGGCCCGCCGATCAGGGCGAAGGTCAACGACCCGGCCAGTCCCGTCGTCGCGCTGCCCACGAGGAGATCGTCGCTGAACACGTCAATAGCCCGGCCGATCAGGTCGGCGAGACCGGCCGCGGTCAGGCACACCAGCACGAAGAGAATCGTGTAGACGATGATCCTTCGCACCAGGGGGGCGGCAGAGGCTTTCGGCTGCGTCACTGGGGCTCATCCCCGGTGCCGGTCGGGCAGATTGTGAGTTGCCACGGCGCCTGGTCGACGAGCCAGTCGCCATCCGCCTGCACCAGGGTGAAGGCATCCTGGAACTCATACTCCGATGACCCGAACGGGCCGGCGCCGCTCGACGTCACGATCGACACGCGCACCGTCGCGGCCCTGCCGCGCTCGTCGGTGTCGAGGAGGGTGATGCGGATGTCGTCTCCGTACGCCGGCGCTCCGGCGTCGCAGCCGGTCAGCGCGGCGGCGCTGAGGTACCGGGCGGCCACCTCGTCGTCGCCGTCGAGAACGGCCGCCGAGTAGCGCTGCACGGCGCCAGCCGGGGTGTTCGCGTCGAGCCTGGCGGGTTCGGCAGTGGTGAAGACCACGATCAGCGCGACGACAACCAGGGCCACGATCACCCCGATAAGCACTACCAGCGCCCGATCGGGGCGCCCGGGCTGCGGCATCGGCGAAGCTGGTTCTGGCACACGATCAGCGGTGGTCATACCCCGAGCCTGTCGTATCCGGCGCTCGGGCACCACTGCCGCGGCCGATGACCCACCCTCCCGGAAGGGCGCCGTGCGGCCGGATCTCGTGCACTCCGCCGGGCGGCGGCGGCCGTAGGCTGTTCATGTGTCGACGCTCAGTGATCTCGTACTTGCCCAAGGCCGCAGCAGTGCGGAGGACGTCGACTGGCTGCACATGCTCGTCGCCGACGGCCAGCTGTTGGCCGACCTCGCCTTCGCCGACATCGTCGTCTGGGTGCCCACCCTCGCCGGTAGCTTCGTGGCCGTCGCGCACGCCCGGCCGTCCAGCGCCGCCACCCTGTTCTACCGGGACTTCGTGGGCCAGGAGATCAAGGCGGAGTGGCGCAAGCAGGTCACCGAGGCCTTCGACACCGCCAAGATCATCGACACCACCGCGCCGGACTGGTACGAGGAGACCCCCACCCGGGTGCGCGCCATCCCGGTGCGCCGCCGGATCAGCTCCAGCGGGGCCGAGATCACCCCTGAGCCCATCGCCGTGCTCACCCGGCACACCAACCTGAGCGAGACGCGCACGCCCGGCCGCCAGGAGCTCACCTTCAACGACTGCGCGAACGACCTGTTCGCCATGATCGCCTCCGGCGACTTCCCCGACCTCGGCGCCCCGACCGGCCCGCGTCGCGGCGCTCCCCGCGCCTCCGACGGCCTGATCCGGCTCGACCTGGACGGCGTCACCACCTTCGCCAGCCCCAATGCCCTCTCCGCCTTCAACCGGATGGGCTTCGCCGACGAACTCGAGGGAGAGTCGCTGGCCGAGGTGACCACGAGCCTGCTCAGCGGCAAGGCCGTCGTCGACGAGTCGTTGCCCCTCGTGGTGACCGGCCGGGCGCCCTGGCGCACCGATATCGAGGCTCGCGGGGTGACGGTGTCGCTGCGCGCGATCCCGATCCGCAACCGGGGCGAGCGCATCGGCGCCATCATCCTGTCCCGGGATGTTTCGGAGCTTCGCCACCAGGAACGCGAGCTGATCACCAAGGATGCCACCATCCGGGAGATCCACCACCGGGTGAAGAACAACCTGCAGACCGTGGCGTCGCTGCTGCGCATCCAGGCCCGACGCACCCACTCCGACACGGCCAGGGAAGCGCTCAACCAGGCCATGCGCCGAGTCGCGGCCATCGCAGTGGTGCACGACACGCTCTCGAGCGGCCTCAGCCAGAACGTGGACTTCGACGCCGTCTTCGACCGGGTGCTGCTGCTGATCGCCGAGGTCGCCTCCGCGCACAACACCACCGCGCACCCGAAATCATCCGGCAGCTTCGGCATCCTGCCGAGTGCGTACGCCACCCCGCTGGCCCTGGCGCTGACCGAGCTGGTCACCAACGCGGTCGAACACGGCCTGGCCGGACGCGAGGGCGAGGTCGCCATCGAGGCCGAGCGCGACGAAGAGACCCTCACCGTGCGGGTGCGGGACAACGGATCCGGCCTGCCCGAGGGCAAGGTCGGTTCGGGGCTCGGCACTCAGATCGTGCGTACCCTGATCCAGGGCGAGCTCAGCGGCACGATCGATTGGCACACCATGATGGGCTCCGGCACGGAGGTCACCATCGAGATCCCACTGCGATTCATGGAATTCGACTGATCGGGGCGGGCACCGGCGTACCCGGTCCGGAACCGAAAACGGGCGAGGAGCCGGGAGAACCCGGGCTACTCGCCCATACCGACACCAGAGGAACGGTGCCGAACGCTACGTTTTCGAGGGTGCTGGCTAGGACGCGCGGCGGGCGCGAGCGGCACGACGCTTGAGGGCGCGACGCTCGTCTTCGCTCAGGCCGCCCCAGACGCCGGAGTCCTGACCGGTCTCGAGTGCGTACTGGAGGCACACCTCGGTGACATTGCAACGCGCGCACACGGACTTGGCCTTCTCGATCTGGTCGACTGCGGGACCAGTGTTGCCAACCGGGAAGAACAGTTCCGGGTCAGCGGTGAGGCAGGCAGCTTTATCGCGCCAGTCCATAGGGGTGCTCCTTTATTGCGGGGGGATGCCTGGCCGATCGGCCGAAGATGCGGGGAAGGCCCAGGTTTCAGGAAGGTCGGATCTGCGTGGAGATCTGCTCACTACCCTGTGAGCGTCAACCGGGCCTCAAATATGGTCGCATAATAGGGGTGTCAAATCAATAGTTTTGTATGGGATATCGCTGTGATTCAACCGTTCGACCCCAGCCAGGACGGCCTGGACGAGCCCCGCCCTGCCCCCCGCTCGGGGGCGTTGAGGGCCCTGGTGGTGCTGTTAGCGGCCGAAGCGGCGTTGCTCTGGGCGCTGGTGATCTGGCTGATCCTCGAGCTGCTCACCGACCAGCCGACCTCGTTCGCGAGCGCCGTCGCGATCCTGATCCTCACCGTGATCGCCGCGATCTGGGTGACCACCATTACGGTGGCCACCCTCCGCAAACGCACGTGGATCCGGGCCGCCGCCGTGACCTGGCAACTCGTGCAGGTGTTCGTCGCAATCGGCTGCTTCCAGGGGCTGTACGCCAGGCCCGACGTCGGTTGGGCTCTGCTGGTGCCGTCCGTCGTCGTGATCGCGCTGCTGTTCACCCCGAGCGTGCTGGCCGCGACCAGCGCCCGCGAGTCGTAGCTAGCCCAGCCCGAGCTTCTTGCGCAGCATGGCCACGTGCCCGGTGGCCTTGACGTTGTAGAGCGCCAGGGTCACGACGCCGGCCTCGTCGAGCACGAAGGTGGAGCGCAGCACGCCGGTGACGGTCTTGCCGTAGGAGTTCTTCTCGCCCCAGGCGCCGTAGGCGTTGTGCACCGTCAGGTCTTCGTCGCTCAGCAGCGGGAAGGTGAGGTGGTCATTCTCGGCGAATGCCTTGAGCTTGGCCGGGGTGTCCTTGGAGAGCCCGAGCACCTGATACCCGGCCGCGGCCAGGGAACCGAGGTTGTCGCGGAAGTCGCAGGCCTGGGTGGTGCAGCCCGGCGTCATGGCGGCCGGGTAGAAGTACACCACGACCTTCTGGCCGCGATAGTCGGCCAGGCTGACGCTTCGGCCGTCCTGGTCGGTCAGGGTGAAGTTCGGGGCAGTGTCGCCTGCTGCGAGCCGGGAGGAATCGGTCATGGAACCACGGTACCCGGTCAGTTCTCGCCCTGTCGGTGCGTGGGTGCGGCCGCAAACGTCTCCAGGAGGCGCTGGAGGGAGTCCAGGCGGGCTTTGCCGGTCTCACCCAGGGTTCCGGCCGCGACGGCCTCGTTGATGGCGCAGTCGGGCGAGCTGGGCAGGTGGGTGCAGCCGCGCGGGCAGTTCTCGGCGATGGCGGCCAGGTCGGTGAAGGCGCGCAGGATGTTGTCGGTGTTGATGTGGCCGAGCCCGAACGAGCGCACCCCGGGGGTGTCGATCACCCAGCCGCGGCCGGCAGCTGTTTCGAGCCGCAGGGAAATCGTCGACGAGGAGGTGTGCCGACCCCGGCCGGTGACGGTGTTGACGACGCCGACGGCGCGATGGGCATCCGGCACCAGCGCGTTGACGAGAGTGGACTTGCCCACGCCGGAGTGGCCGACGAAGACGGTGTCGTGGCCGACCAGCGCGGCCGAAATCTCCTCGAGCGGCATGGCGTCGTCGCGGCTCTGGAACACCGGCAGGTCGAGCCCGGCGAAGTTGCTGAGGAACTCGGCGGGATCAGCCAGGTCGGTCTTGGTGATGCAGAGGATGGGGGAGACCCCGGCGTCGTAGGCGGCGACGAGGTAGCGGTCCACCAGCCGGATGCGCGGTTCGGGGTTGGCCGCGGCCACCACGATCAGCATCTGGTCGGCGTTGGCCACGATCACACGCTCCACGGCATCCGTGTCGTCGGCACTGCGGCGCAGCAGGGTCTCGCGGGGCACGATCCGCACGATGCGGGACAGGCTGCCCTGGGCGCCGCTGGTGTCGCCGACGATGTCGACGCGGTCGCCGGTGACCACGGCGTGCTTGCGCAGCTCGCTGGCCCTGGCGGCCGTGACCCGGCGTTCTGTGCGCTTGTTCTCGTCGAGCATCACGGTGTACCGGCCACGGTCGACCGAGAGGATGCGGCCGGTCAGGGCATCGCCGTGCTCCGGCCGGGTCTTCGTACGCGGTTTGGTGCCTTTGCGCCCGGGGCGGATGCGCACGCTGGACTCGTCGTACTGCTCCGGCTCATCGTCGTCAGGCGACGACCACCAGGTCACACTGTTCCCATCAATGGGCGCCGTTGTTCGCGAGCAGGCCGTGCCAGAGCTCGGCGAACTGGGGGAGCGTCTTGGCCGTCGTGCCGATGTTCTCCACCTCGATGCCCGCCACAACGAGGCCGAGCAGCGCGCCGGTGGTCGCCATCCGGTGGTCGTCGTAGCTGTGCCAGGTGCCGCCGTGCAGCGGCCGGGGTTCGATTCGCAGGCCGTCCGGCAGTTCGGTGACCTGGCCGCCGAGGTTGTTGATCTCGGTGGCGAGCGCGGCGAGCCGGTCGGTCTCGTGGTGGCGGATGTGGCCGATGCCGGTGATGGTGCTGGGCGAGTCGGCCAGGGCGGCCAGCCCGACCAGGGTGGGGGCCAGCTCGCCGCCGGTGGACAGATCGAGGTCGACGCCATCGATCCGGCCCGTGCCGGTGACGGTGAGCCTGTCGCCGTCGACGGTGACCGTGGCGCCGAACAGCGGCAACAGTTCTGCGAGGGAGGCACCGACCTGGGTGGTGGTGGCGGGCCAGCCGGTGATGGTGACGGTGCCTCCGGCGACGAGAGCCGCGGCCAGAAACGGGGCGGCATTGGAGAGGTCGGGTTCGATGTCGACCTCTGCACCCCGGATCGGCCCCGCAGCGACGTTCCAGACGCCGACCTCCGGGCTGATCACGGCCACACCACGCTGGGCGAGAGTCTCGATCGTCATCTCGATGTGCGGCAGGCTCGGCAGGCGCTGACCGTCGTGGCGCAGCTGCAGGCCGTTCGTGAACCGGGCGGCCGCGAGCAGGAGCCCGGAGACGAACTGGCTCGACGAGGACGCGTCGATGGTGACCTCGCCGCCGGCCAGGTCGCCGGTGCCGTGCACGGTGAAGGGCAGGGCGCCGCGGCCGTCGTCGTTGATGTCGGCGCCGAGGGCGCGCAGCGAGCTGATCGTGGTGCCCATCGGGCGGCGCTTCGCTCCGGCGTCACCGTCGAAGGTGGTCGGGCCGAGGGCCAGGGCGGCAACGGGCGGCAGAAAACGCATCACGGTGCCGGCCAGACCGCAGTCGATGGTGGTGGAGCCGAACAGCTCGCCCGGCGTGATGAGCAGGTCGGCGCCGTACTCGCCGGCACCGTCGACGGACTCGATGGTCGTGCCCAGCTGACGGAGCGCAGCGACCATCAGATCGCTGTCCCGCGAGTGCAGCGGCGCACGCAGCAGCGAGGGCGAGTCGGCCAGGGCCGAGAGCACCAATTCGCGGTTGGTCAGCGATTTGGAGCCGGGCAGCGACAACGTCGCCGCCAATGGCCGGGGCGCGACGGGCGCCGCCCACAGGGCATCAGTCTCTTCCGGCGAGCTGTCGCCGTAGGGATCGAACTCCGGCTTGGAATATCTCGAGATCAACATCGGTTATCAGAATAGTCGGGTTCGCTCCGTTGGGCCCGACTTGAGAACAGTTCGTAAGGGAGGTCACGGGTGCCAGCATCCATGCTCATGGAACGCACGCACGCGGTGCCTGACGGCGTCGACGGCTTAGAATTGCCCGTGATGACAACAGACACGACTGACATGCGGGACCTGTTCGAAGCACAGGCCATGCCGTTTATCGACCAGCTCTACGCAGCGGCAATGCGCATGACGCGGAACCCCTCTGACGCTCAGGACCTGGTGCAGGAAACCTTCGTCAAGGCGTTCGCGTCGTTCAAGCAGTTCGAACAGGGCACGAACCTCAAGGCGTGGCTCTACCGAATTCTCACGAACACCTTTATCAACACCTACCGCAAGAAGCAGCGCGAGCCGTACCAGGGCACCATCGATGACCTGGAGGACTGGCAGCTCGGCGGGGCGGAGTCCACGACGGCGACGTCGAGCCGCTCCGCGGAAGCCGAAGCCATCGACCACCTGCCGGACAGCGCCGTCAAGGACGCCCTGCAGTCGATCCCGGAGGATTTCCGCCTGGCGGTGTACTTCGCCGACGTCGAGGGCTTCTCGTACCAAGAGATCGCCGAAATCATGAAAACGCCCATCGGCACGGTGATGAGCCGCCTGCACCGCGGGCGCCGTCTGCTGCGCGAGTTGCTGGCCGGTTACGCGCTGGAGCGTGGACTGGGCACGGGCCAAGCTGCATCGAGCAAGAAAACACCCGGGAGTAAAGCGAAATGACCGATTGCGGTTGCGAGAAGGCCAAGGCCGAACTCGAAGAGTATCTGCACAACGAACTCCGCAAGGAGGACGCATTCGACATCCGTGAGCACCTCGAGCACTGCACGGATTGCAGCACGGAGCACAATGTGGGGCGCACCCTCACCGAGGTGATGCAGCGGGCCTGCAAGGAGACCGCTCCAGAGGACCTGCGCGACCAGGTGCTGCTGCGCCTGCGCACCATCCAGTCAGCGCACTAACTCCCGTTTACCGGCCAGAGTCCCCGTCTAGCCGATTCGCGCGACAGTGACTTCGATCGCGGACACGGCAGGGTCGCCCGCGGCGACGAAGTACTCCTCGATGGTGTCGTAGACCCGTCGGCAGACCTCGGTGGCCGCGTCCACGTCCTCGACGCCGATCGAGACGGATGCGGTGACCCCGGCCGTCGATTCCGTGACCGCGACGAGTTCCGGCGCGGACGGCTTCTGGGTGAGTGCGCCGATGACGTCCTTGACGATGCCCACCAGTACCGGTCTGGCCGGGTACAACTCATCGACCCCGGGCACACTGCCCACGATCGCGGCCAGCTGCTCAGCGCGATCCGGCTCGGTGTTCGGCGTCGGCGTGCTCTTCTGTGGCGTGCTCATGGCAACAGTGTAGATCGCTCACGCCGGCGCCTTCGCGCAAAAACTTTTTGAACTATTTCGTGACGAATCGGCCGCAGCGCTCGTCTGAACTAAGACGATGCCAATCCTGCCCGTAATCGGGGCTGGGAAAAAGCCCTGAGAAATCGTCGACAACTTTTCCGCCGCCACCCGTTCCACCCGATTCCCCCAGAAATTCAGCATCCGCTTCAGCCAGCACGACACCGGCACCAATCCGGGTCGCGCGATCACCGCCGATCGCGCTGAGGCGAGCCGTCGACGTGCCGCCGACGACAATCAACCAGGCACCCACCCGTGACCGATCCGGAGCACGCAACCGCGGCCCCGAGACCAACACCAGCGATCCGCATCAAGGAGTCCGCCCGATGTCCAGCCTCATCCCCGACCCGTCGAACTCGACCACCCCTCTGCCCGACAACGCCGGTGCCATCTCCGATGCCGCTGCCGAGCGACCCGGAGAGGGTGTGACGACGATCAGGGACAGCGTCATCGCCAAGGTGGCCGGACTGGCCGTGCGGGAAGTGCCAGGGGTGCACGCGCTGGGCTCCGTGCCCACCCGTGCTCTCGGTGCGATCCTCGACGCGCTCAGCAGCAGCGACGCCAGTCAGGGCATCTCGGTGAGCATCGCAGACGATGTCGTCACCGTTGAGATCGTGCTCGTGGCCGCCTACCCGGTTCCGTTGACCGCGCTCGCCGAGCAGGTGCGCGCCGCGGTCACCCTCGCGATCGAGGGACTGGTCGGCATGACCGTAGCGGGCGTGAACGTGACCATCACAGATATTTACGTGGCCGAGGAGGCCGGCGACAACGACGTCGCCGGCGTCCCGGCCACGTAATCAGACCGGCTCTCACGGAGCCCGGCCGGACGGGTCAACGCCTGTTCGGAGCACAGCAGTACCACGCAGTACCCACCACCAGGTACACCAAACAGAAAAGAGACACTCCATGGGGTTCTTCGGATTCCTTCTTCTCGGCCTCCTCGCCGGTGCCATCGCCAAGCTGATCCTCCCGGGCAACCAGGGTGGCGGCTGGTTCATCACCCTTCTGCTCGGCGTCGTCGGAGCCCTGCTCGGCGGCTACCTCGGTGGCCTGCTCTTCAACGCACCGCTGCAGGACTTCTTCTCCATCCAGACCTGGCTCCTGGCCATCGGTGGATCCATCATCGTTCTCCTGATCTACGGCCTCATCGCGGGTCGTCGTAAGGCGTAGCTCCACCCCGCGGGTTCTCCCGCACCCGACAGGCGGCACGACGGACACTGGTCCGCGTGCCGCCTGTCTGCGTTGGTTGTCTGCGTTGGTTGTCTGGGTTGGTGGGCGATGTTCCAACTTTCGGACGACGCCGCGGCCGGCCACCCTGGCCTACTCTCGGGACTGTGATGAAGACACCTGCCCCCGCACCGCACCCCGATCGACCACGCTCGGCCCGCCGGCCCGGCTCAGGCAGCCGGGTTCCGCTGTGGCTGCGGATCCTCATCCCGACGGCCCTGATCCTGGTCTGGTTCGTCATGTTCGGCGCCGGCGGCGCTTCATTCGGGCGCATCAGTGACGTCTCGACGAACGACCAGGTACAGCAGTTGCCGGCCAGCGCTGACGCGACCAGGGTGCAGGCGCTGCAGACGGAGTTCCGCGGCGACGACGTGCTGCCGGGAGTGCTCATCTACGAGCGCGCCGGCGGCCTCACCGAGAGCGACCAGGCCGCGATCACCGCGCAGGTCGCTGAGCTGGCCACCCTCGACGGTGTCGTCACCGAGAGCGTCTCGCCGGCCATCTTCTCCGAGGACGGCGAGGCGGCCGAAGCCATCCTCACCCTCGACACCCAAGTGAAACCCGCCGACACGGTCGAGCTGATTCGCGCCACCATCGCCGACAACCCGATCGCGGGCGTGACGACCTACGTGACCGGACCGGCCGGGTTGATCGCCGACCTTACCGGCGCCTTCGCCGGTATCGACGGCATCCTCTTGCTTACCGCGCTCGGCGCCGTGCTGGTGATCCTCATCATCGTCTACCGGTCGCCACTGCTGCCGCTGATCGTGCTGTTCACCAGCCTCTCCGCGCTCTGCGCCTCGGTGCTGGTGGTCGTTGCCCTGGCCGCTGCCGACGTGCTCATCCTGACCGGCCAGACCCAGGGCATCCTGTTCATTCTGGTGATCGGTGCGGCCACCGACTATTCGCTGCTCTACGTGGCCAGGTTCCGTGAGGCGCTGCGGGACAACGCCCGGAAGTGGGACGCGACCCTGGTGGCGCTGCGGGGCTCCTTCGAACCGATCCTCGCCGCCGGCGGCACCGTGATCGTGGGCCTGCTCTGCCTGCTGTTCAGCGACCTCAATTCGAACAAGGCGCTCGGCCCCGTGGCGGCCATCGGCATCGGCTTCGCGCTGCTCAGCGCCCTGACTCTGCTGCCCGCCCTGATGCTGTGGGCCGGCCGGGCCGCATTCTGGCCGGTGCGCCCCAAGCTCGGCTCTGCCCACCCGGGCCTCGAGGGCGACAACGCCAAGGGCGTCTGGCCGTGGCTGGCCCGCCTGATCAGCCGCCGCGCCCGGCTCATCTGGATCGCCTGCACGGTGCTCCTGGCGGTGGCGTCCATCGGCGCGTTCTCATTCAAGGCCGATGGGGTGTCCCAAAGCGAGTTCGTGCTGGGCACCTCGGAGGCCAGGGACGGCCAAGCAGTGGTCGGGGCGCATTTCCCCGGCGGCTCCGGAACCCCGGCCGTCGTGGTCGGCCCGGAGTCCGAGTTGCAGGCGATGACGGATGTTCTGCTGGCCAACGACGGCGTCGACTCTGTCACCGTGCTGTCCGAGGACTCCGTCAGCGGGTCGCTGCCGGTCACCGCCGACGGTGTCCAGGCGTTCGGCCCTCCCGGCACCCCCGCGGGCGACCCGACGGTGATCGACGGCGACGTCATGCTGCAGGCGACCCTCACCGACGTGGGGGACTCGGCGGCTGCCGAGGAGACGGTGCGGGAACTCCGGGTGGACCTCGACAGCGTCACGGGCACGGTGCTCGTGGGTGGGACCACGGCCATCGCCGTCGACACCACCGACACCGCCATCCACGACCGTAACCTGATCATCCCGATCATCCTCGGTGTCATCCTGGTGATCCTCATGCTGTTGCTGCGCTCGATCCTGGCACCGGTACTGCTCGTGGCCACCGTCGTGCTCTCGTTCGCGGCCGCGCTGGGGGTGTCCTCCTGGGTGTTCGACGGGGTGCTCGGCTTCCCCGGCGCCGACCCGGTGGTGCCGCTGTACGGCTTCGTCTTCCTGGTGGCACTCGGTATCGACTACAACATCTTCCTGATGACCCGGGTACGGGAGGAGTCCATCCGGTTCGGCACCCGCACGGGCATCCTGCGCGGCCTGGTCGCGACCGGCGGCGTGATCACGTCGGCTGGGCTCGTGCTGGCCGCCACGTTCGCCGCACTCGGGGTGCTTCCGATCCTGTTCCTCGCCCAGCTGGCCTTCATCGTGGCCTTCGGCGTGCTGCTGGACACCTTCCTGGTGCGTTCGCTGCTGGTGCCCGCGCTGGCCCACGACATCGGCCCGAAGATCTGGTGGCCGAGCAAGCTCGCCACCGCCGAGCCCCGCGAACCGTGAGAAAAGCCCCAAAACGCGCGCGCTCTTGGGGCTTCACTCACAGTTCGCGGGACTGAAAAGGGCCGCACCCCGAGGGGTGCGGCCCTTTTTCACGTCCGGACGCCTAGAGGGTGAGCGCGTTCTTGATCAGCTCGGCCTGCTCGGCGGCGTGACGCTTGGCGGAACCTGCCGCGGGGGAGGCCGAGGCGGCGCGGGAGAACAGCTTCACCTGGCGGCCGAGCTTGTCCTTGCCGAGGTTGTTCGTCTGCAGGTAGAAGAACGGCCAGGCACCCTGGTTCTCCGGTTCGTCCTGCACCCAGGCCAGTTCGGCGTTCGGGTACTGGTCGGCGACCTGCTTGAGCTCGGCACCGGGCAGCGGGTAGAACTGCTCCAGCCGTACCAGGGCGATCTCGGGGTTGGGGTTCTTCTCCAGGTCGGCCAGCAAGTCGTAGTAGAGCTTGCCGGCCATGAACAGCACCCGCTTGACGGCGGCTTTGTCCTGGATGCGGGCGTCGTCGAGCACTGGTTCGAACTTGCCGCTGGTGAAATCGGCGACCGGGCTGGTGGCCCCGCGCAGGCGCAGCATCGACTTCGGGGTGAAGACGATCAGCGGGCGGCGCGGACGCATGTAGGCCTGGCGGCGCAGCAGGTGGAAGTACGACGCCGGCGTCGAGGGACGCGCGACGGTCATGTTGTTCTCCGCGCACATCTGCAGGTAGCGCTCGATCCGGGCGGAGGAGTGGTCTGGGCCCTGCCCCTCGTAGCCGTGCGGCAGCAGCAGCACAACGCTGGAACGCTGGCCCCACTTCTGCTCGGCCGAGGAGATGAACTCGTCGATGATGGTCTGGGCGCCGTTGGCGAAGTCACCGAACTGGGCTTCCCAGAGCACGAGGGCGTCGGCGCGTTCCACCGAGTAGCCGTACTCGAAGCCCATCGCGGCGTATTCGCTCAGCAGGGTGTCGTAGATCCAGAACCGGGCCTGGTTCTCGCTGAGGTTGGCCAGTGGCAGCCATTCCTGGCCGTTGACCCGGTCGTGCAGCACCGCGTGGCGTTGCACGAAGGTGCCGCGGCGGGCATCCTGGCCGGCGAACCGCACCGGGGTGCCCTCGAGCAGAACGGAGCCGAGGGCGAGCAGTTCGCCGAAGCTCCAGTCGATGTTGCCGTTGCGGCTCATGTCGAGGCGCTTCTGCAGCAGTTGCTGCAGCTTGTTGTGCACGGTGAAGCCGGCGGGCTTGTTGTTGAACGTGTCGCCGATCAGGTGCACGACGCTTTCGGGCACGCCGGTGGTCTCGGGTTCGCCGGCTGCATCGTCGGGCACGCCGTTGCCGGCCAGCCCGCGGTGCGCCGCGGCGACCTCGTCGGTGATGATCGGGATCGACGCGGTCTGGGCGGCGTGCGTCTCCAGGAATGCCCGCTCCAGGCGGTCCTGGAAGTCGGCGTGCGCGGCCTCGAACTCGGCCTGGGTGATATCACCGCGGCCGACGAGCGCCTCGGTGTACAGCTTCCTGACGCTCCGCTTGGCCTCGATCAGGTTGTACATCAGCGGCTGGGTCATCGAGGGGTCGTCGCCCTCGTTGTGGCCGCGTCGGCGGTAGCAGACCAGGTCGATGACCACGTCGCGCTTGAATTCCTGCCGGTACGCGAACGCCAGTTCGGCGACCCGCACGACGGCCTCGGGGTCGTCGCCGTTCACGTGGAAGATCGGCGCCTGGATGGTCTTGGCCACGTCGGTGGAGTACACCGAGGTGCGGCCCTCGCCGGGAGGGGTGGTGAAGCCGACCTGGTTGTTCACGACCAGGTGGATGGTGCCGCCGGTGCGGTAACCGCGCAGCTGGGACATCTGCAGGGTCTCGAGCACGACGCCCTGGCCGGCCATGGCGGCGTCGCCGTGCACCAGCACGGGCAGGGTGGAGAAGGTGCCGATCGGCTTGCGGTCCTGCTTGGCGCGCACGATGCCCTCGAGCACGCCGTCGACTGCCTCGAGGTGGGACGGGTTCGCGGCCAGGTACACGGCCACTTCCTCGCCGTTGGTACCGCGGAAGGTCCCCTCTGTGCCGAGGTGGTACTTCACGTCGCCGGAGCCCTGCACACTGCGCGGGTCCTGGGTGCCCTCGAACTCACGGAAGATCTGTCCGTAGGTCTTGCCGGCGATGTTGGTGAGCACGTTCAACCGGCCACGGTGGGCCATGCCGATGCAGACCTCGTCGAGGCCGGCATCCGCCGAGCCCTGCAGGATCGCGTCGAGCAGGGCGATGGTGGACTCGCCGCCCTCGAGGCTGAACCGCTTCTGGCCGACGTACTTGGTCTGCAGGAACGTCTCGAACGCCTCGGCCTCGTTCAGCTTGCCCAGGATGCGCATCTGCTCATCGTGGGTGGGCTTGACGTAGGTCTTCTCCATCTTCTCCTGCACCCATTTGCGCTGGGCCGGGTCCTGGATGTGCATGTACTCGATGCCGGTGGTGCGGCAGTACGAGTCGCGCAGCACGCCGAGGATGTCGCGCAGCAGCATGGTGCGCGCGGTGCCGAAGCCGCCGGTGATGAACTCCCGGTCGAGGTCCCAGAAGGTGAGGCCGTGGCTGGCGATGTCGAGGTCGGGGTGGGTGCGCTGCTGGTATTCCAGCGGGTCGATGTCGGCCATCAGGTGGCCGCGCACGCGGTAGGCATTGATCAGTTCCTGCACGCGGGCGGTCTTGTCGACGGCACTGGCCAGGTCGACGCTGATGTCCGGCGCCCAGTGGATCGGATCGTACGGGATGCGCATGGCCGCGAAGATGTCTTCGTAGAAGTTGTGCTGGCCGATGAGCAGCTCGTGCACGATCTTGAGGAACTCGCCCGAACCCGCGCCCTGGATGACCCGGTGGTCGTAAGTGCTGGTCAGGGTGATGGTCTTGGAGATGGCCAGCCCGGTGAGGGTCTTCACGCTGGCGCCCATGAACTCGGCCGGGTAGTCCAGCGCGCCGGCGCCGATGATGCAGCCCTGGCCCTTCATCAGCCGCGGCACGGAGTGCACGGTGCCGATGCCGCCGGGGTTGGTGAGGGACACCGTTGCGCCGGAGAAGTCGTCGGCAGTGAGCTTGCCCTTGCGGGCGCGGCCGACGAGGTCCTCGTAGGAGGTGAGGTATTCGCCGAAGGTCATGGTGTCGGCGCGCTTGATGGCCGGCACCATCAGCGAGCGGGTGCCGTCGGGCTTGGGCAGGTCGATGGCGATGCCGAGGCCGACGTGCGCGGGCGCGATCACTGAGGGCTTGCCCTCGAGCTCGTCGTAGTAGACGTTCTGGCTGGGGAACATCTTGAGCGCGCGGATCAGCGCCCAGCCGATGAGATGGGTGAACGAGACCTTGCCGCCGCGGGCCCGCTTCATGTGGTTGTTGATCACGATGCGGTTGTCGATCAAGAGTTTGGCGGGGATGGTGCGCACGCTCGTGGCGGTGGGCACGGTGAGGCTGGTGGCCATGTTGGCCGCGAGGCTCTTCGCCATGCCGCGCAGCGGCGTCACGACATCCTGCGGGGCGGCGGGGGCGACGGTGCCGACGACGGGCTGCGGGCTCGTGATCGGGGCGTCAGCGGGAACCGGCTCGGGCTTGGGGGCGATCGAGGTGGTGCGGGCGGTTCGCGGACCACCGAGAACCGGGATCGGGGCGGTGATCGGATGCGCCTCGGCGGTCGGCGTTGCCGGTTCCTCCGTCAACGGTGGCACCTCAGCGGCGGCCGGGGCCGCGGGGGCGGCCGCACCCTCGGCAGCCGGCGCGGCAGCCTCGGACCGCGACTCTGCCGTCGCGGTCTGGTGGTAGCTGTCCAGGATCGGCCACCAGGACCGATCCACCGAGTTCTTGTCGATGAGATAACGCTCGTAGAACTCGTCCACGAGCCATTCGTTTGCTCCGAATTCAGCAGAGGCCATGTCTTCGGACCCACCGCCGGTCAACTGGTTCGACACAGCTGATCGCCCACTCTCTTCGTTGATTCTGATTATCCTTGGCGATCACAACCGCCGGGTCAGTGTGTTGATATCAAGACTAATCCCATCCGCGTGCTGCACCGGCACGGTCCCGGGCACTAGCGTTAAAAACATGCAGTTCTATGGAGCAGTTCCTCGCCACGATTTGACCTATTCCGACGTCTTCCTGGTGCCCAGCCAATCGGCCATCAGCAGTCGCCTCGACGTGTCCCTCGCCCCCGGCGACGGAACCGCAGCCACGATCCCGATCGTCTCCGCCAACATGAACTCGGTGACCGGTCCGCGTCTCGCGGCCTCCCTCGCCCGGCGCGGCGGCCTCGGCGTGTTGCCGCAGGACATGCACCTGCAGGACCTCGACACCGCCATCCGCTGGGTCAAGGCCCAGCCGGTGCAGTACGACACCCCGTTCGTGTTCGGCCCCGACGCCACGGTCGCCGAGGCGCTCCGCCAGGTGCCGCCGGTCGAGGGTCAGGGCCTGGTCATCCACGATGGCGATGACACCTACTTGGGCTGCATCGACGCCGCCCGACTCGCCACCGCCCTGCCGGATGCCCGCCTCGGCGACCTGCTGCACGGCCCGCTCGCCTCGCTCGACGCCGAAGACATCGACAGTGCCCGCGGCGCTTTCGATGTGATGACCGCCGCCGAGCTCGACTTCGCGCCGGTGCTGCTGCGCGGCAAGCTGATCGGCACGCTCAGCCGTAAGAGCGCCTTGCGCTCCACGCTCTACCAGCCGGCCGTGGATGCGTCCGGTCGGCTGTTGGTCGCCGCCGCGGTGGGAATCAACGGCGATGTCGCCGCCAAGGCCCGCGCCCTGGCCGCCGCCGGCGTCGATGTGCTTGTGCTCGACACCGCGCACGGCCACCAGGACGGCATGATCCGGGCGCTGAAGACCGTCTCCGGCCTCGGCCTCGGCATTCCCATCGTGGCCGGCAACGTGGTCACCGCCGACGCGGTGGAACACCTCGTCGGTGCGGGCGCCAACATCATCAAGGTGGGCGTCGGTCCCGGCGCGATGTGCACCACCCGCATGATGACCGCCGTCGGCCGCCCGCAGTTCTCGGCGGTGCTCGAAACCGCCGAGGCCGCCGGCAAGCTCGGTGCTCACGTCTGGGCAGATGGCGGGGTGCGCTACCCGCGCGACGTGGCCCTCGCGCTCGCCGCCGGCGCCGCCTCCGTGATGATCGGCTCCTGGTTCGCCGGCACCATCGAGGCTCCCGGCACGCTGGACACCGATGCCTCTGGTGCGCTCTACAAGGAGAGCTGGGGGATGGCCTCGACCAAGGCCGTTCGCGAGCGGTTCGACCGGCTCGACCCGTACGAGCTGGCACGCAAGACGCTGTTCGCCGAGGGCATCTCATCGTCGAAGATCTACCTCGACCCGCTGCGGCCGTCGCTGGAAGACCTGCTCGACATGATCACCTCAGGGGTGCGCAGCTCCTTCACCTATGCGGGCGCGGCCACCGTGGCCGAATTCCACGACCGGGCGAAGGTCGGCATCCAGTCGGCGGCAGGGTATGAAGAGGGCAAGGCGCTGGTGGTTTCCTGGTAGCGAAGGGGCCAACAGCCCAGTCGCTGCCGGTATAGTTGACCCCCTAATGGACGACCCCCCTTCTGCGAATTCGACCGACCATAAACCCTCGCCCGTGACTTGCGGCGGTGCTGCCCGTGTATGAATGGATCATGCTCGGGATCGGCCTGATCCTGACGCTCGGCACGGGCTTGTTCGTGGCCAGCGAGTTCGCGCTGGTCAACCTCGACCGCTCCGACCTCGAGGCGCGTCAGGGCCGCGGTGAGACTCGCCTGGCGATGACCATCGCCGCGCTGAAGATCACCTCGACGCATCTCTCCAGCGCGCAGCTCGGCATCACCCTGACCACCCTGCTCACCGGGTACGCGCTCGAACCGGCGATCAGCACTCTGCTGGCCGGGCCGCTCGGCCTGGTCGGCATCCCCGCCGTCGTCGTGCCCGTCGTCGGGTCCGCCGTCGCGATCGTGATCGCCACCCTGATCTCGATGATCATCGGCGAGCTGGTGCCGAAGAACTTCGCCCTCGCCCTGCCGATCCAGACCGCCAAGTTCGTGATCCCGTTCCAGACCGTGTTCACCACGGTGTTCAAACCGGCCGTGACCGTACTCAACGGCAGCGCCAACGGGCTGCTGCGCATGGTCGGCATCGAGCCCAAGGAAGAGATATCCGGCGCCCGCACCGCCGAGGAGCTCTCGTCGCTCGTACGCCGCTCGGCCAGTGCCGGGCTGCTCGAGGAAGACACGGCGACCCTGCTCAACCGCACCCTGCTGTTCTCCCGGCACACCGCCTCCGACGTGATGACCCCCCGGCCCCGTCTCGCCAGCATCCAGCGCACCGCCAGCGCCCAGGCCGTGATCGACCTCACCCGGCAGACCGGCTACTCCCGCTTCCCGGTGATCGACGAGAGCGCCGACGACGTCGTCGGCATCGTGCACGTCAAACAGGCCGTCGCCGTGCCGCGCACACGCCGGTCGGATGTTCCGGTGTCAGCCCTGCAGTCCGAGGCGTTGCGAGTTCCCGAGACCATGAAACTCGACGGCCTGCTCGCGGAACTGCGCGGCCGCGGGTTCCAGATGGCCGTGGTCGTCGACGAATACGGCGGTACGGCCGGGGTAGTCACCCTCGAGGACCTGGTCGAGGAACTCGTCGGCGAGGTTGCCGACGAACACGACCGCACCCGGGCCGGCATCGTGCGCTCACCCGGCTCGCTCACCTTCCCCGGCATGCTCCGCCCGGACGAACTCTCCGAACGTGCCGGGCTCAGCGTGCCCGACGACGGCCCATACGAAACCGTCGCCGGTTACGTGATGAGTGAGCTCGGCCGCCTGCCCGTCGTGGGCGACATCGTGCGCATCCCCACCGGAGAACTCCGGGTGGAACGGCTCGACGGCCGGCGCATCGACCGGCTGCGTTACACCCCTGACCCGCTCCCGCCCGAGCCGCCGGGCACGGGCGCCATTCGAACCATCCAGAAGGCAGCAGTGACCACCTCAGCTCCGCGCGAACGGGAGAACCGCCGATGAACGACTGGGCCGGAATCGGCTGGCTGTTCGTGCTGCTGTTGGGCAACGCGTTCTTCGTCGGCGCTGAATTCGCTGTGATCTCGGCACGCCGCTCGCAGATCGAACCTCTCGCCGAGGCGGGCAAACGCAGCGCCAAGACCGCGTTGTGGGCGATGGAACACGCCACCCTGATGCTGGCGACCTCCCAGCTGGGCATCACCGTCTGTTCGCTGCTGATCCTGAACGTGTCGGAGCCGGCGATCCACCATCTGCTGGAGATTCCGCTGGCGGTGACCGGCCTGCCGGAGGAAGCGATCGGCACGATCGCGTTCGTGATCACCCTGTTCATCGTGTCGTACCTGCACGTGGTCTTCGGCGAGATGGTGCCCAAGAACCTGTCCTTCTCCATTCCGGACCAGGCCGTGCTGATTCTCGCGCCGCCACTGGTGTTCTTCGGCCGCCTGGTGAAGCCGGTGATCGTGGCGCTGAACGCCACCGCCAACGGGGTGATCCGGCTCTTCGGCGTTCAGCCCAAGAACGAGGCCACCAGCACGTACACGCTCGACGAAGTGGCGACCATCGTCAGCCAGTCCACCAAGGAGGGCGTGCTCAGCGACGACTCCGGCGCCCTGAGCGCGGCGTTCGAGTTCACCACCCGCAAGGCCAAGGACATCGCCGTTCCGCTCGACCAGCTGGTCAGCCTGCCGGAAGGGGCGACGCCCGCCGACGTGGAGAAGGCTGTCACCCGGCACGGCTTCTCCCGGTACGTGCTCGACAGCGACAGCGGTGAGCCGGCCGGCTACATCCACCTCAAGGACGTGCTCGGTCTCAACGTCGACCCCGTCGGGGTCGGCCGGAACGGCTACACCGACCCCATCCCGGCCAAGCTGATCCGCCAGCTGGTGTCGATCTTCGAGGACACCGACCTCGAAGACGCCCTGGCCACCATGCGCCGCTCCGGTGCGCACCTGGCGCGCACGTTCACCGCGACGGGTGACGCCACCGGTGTGCTCTTCCTCGAGGACATCATCGAGGAACTCGTCGGCGAAGTGCAGGACGCCACCCGCCGCCTCTAGGCCAGGGCGGGCGCCAGCGCCGGAAGGGCGTCGATGATGCTGGTGATCACACCCTCGTCGAGGTTGGACGGGGCGATGTGCCTGGCGCGCTCCCGGATGCTCGGGTGCGCGTTGGCGACGGCGTAGGAGTGCAGGGCGGCGTCGAGCATCTCGGCGTCGTTGAGGAAATCGCCGAAGGCCATGGTCTGGTCCCGGCTGATGCCGAGGTGCTCCTGCAGTCGCTGCAGTGCCTTGCCCTTGTTCACCCCGGGGCGCATGATGTCGACCCAGCTGTCGCCGGAGATGACGACGTCGGCGGGGAGGCCGAGCGCCGTGACGGCCGGCCCGGTGCGGGTCTCCGCCCGGTGCCGATCGAAGACGGCCAGCTTGAGCACGTCGTCAGCCGCGCCGGCCACGGTGACGTCATCGACGATCTCGAGAGCTGCGTAGTACGGGCGCACGCTCGCGACGAACGCCTCGTCGGACCGCTCGATGTAGGCGGAGCGGGCCCCGCAGACGACGATGCCGAGATCGGCTCCGGCGGCGGCCGTCGCCCGCACCCAGTCCACAATGGGCGGAATGATCGCCTGGTCGACCGGTTCCAGCGCGATAGTGACGCCGGCCCGCACAATGTTGGTGCCGTTCTCGGCGATGTAGACCAGGCCGTCCCGGTCGCCGAAGATGGCGCGCAGGGTCTGGTACTGCCGGCCGCTGGCCGGGGAGAACAGGATCCCGGCCGCGAGGATGCGCTCGAGCAGCGGCCAGAACCGTACCGGAACCTGCCCGTCGGCGTCGAGCAACGTGCCGTCCATGTCTGACGCGATCAGGCGGATGTCGGCGGGTTGGATCGGGAACGTCATCCGTCCAGCCTAGTTGGGGTGATCTCTGGCTCCCCGACCTCGCCGTCGGCCCTGGCCGGGCGTACCGTGATCGGCGAAGCAGGAAGTGAGGGCAGATCATGTTGAGTGAATTGGAAGCGGCCGCCGTGCTGCCGGCCAGGGACCTCGGCCGGGCGAAGAAGTTCTACCGGGAGAAGCTGGGCCTGACGCCGACGGAGGAACGGGACGGCGAGTTGCGCTTTCGCGGCCCGGGCGGCAGCGCCGTCTTGATCTATGAAACCGAGAACGCGGGTACGGCCAAGAACACCGCACTGCTCTGGGTGACCGACGACGTCGTCGCCGAGGTTGCCAAGCTGCGCGAGGCCGGGGTGGTGTTCGAGGAGTACGACCTCCCCGGCTTGAAGACCGAGAACGGGATCGCCACGACGGGCCAGGAACGCGCGGCGTGGTTCAAGGACTCAGAGGGCAATATCCTCTGCGTCGCGCAGGACGCCTGATCCACGGTGTGGAACTGCCGGCTACGCCTCCGGCCAGCCCGCTCGCAGGTACTGGCCGGGCCAGTAGTCCAGGTGCACGCCGAGTTCGTGCGCGGCCCGGAGGGCGAAGTGCGGGTCGCGCAGGAACTCCCGGCCGAGCATGACCGCGTCCGCGGCGCCGGACGCGACGATGTCGTTGGCCTGCTGTGCCGTCACGATCAGTCCGACGGCGTTCACGGGAACCGCGGCGTGCTCCTTGACGTACTGCGCCAACGGCACCTGGTAGCCCGGCCCGAGGGGAATCTGTACCCCGGTGACGTTGCCGCCGGAGGAGACGTCGAAGAAGTCGGCTCCGGCCGCCGCGGCCCAGCCGGCGACGATCGCGGTCTCCTCTACCGTCCAACCATCGGGGGCGTAATCGGTGCCGGAGAAACGCACCAGCAGCGGCACGGCCTCGCCCACTTCGGCGCGCACTGCTGCCACGACGCGCAACAGCAGCCGGGCCCGGTTGGGCAGCGACCCGCCGAACTCGTCGGTGCGTTGGTTGCTCAGCGGGGAGAGGAACTGGTGCAGCAGGTAGCCGTGCGCGGCGTGCAGTTCGAGCACATCGAAGCCGGCGGTCACGGCCCGGCGGGCGGCCGCGGCGAAGTCGGCGACGACGCCGTCGATGCCGGCGGGGTCCAGGGCGACGGGGTCGGCGTAGCCGGGGAACGGCACCTCCGACGGCGCCAGGGCGGGCCAGCCGCCTTGCGCGGCGGGGACGGTGCCGCGCGCTGGGGTGCCCCAGGCCGGCCAGGTGGAGGCCTTGCGACCGGCATGGGCGAGCTGGATGCCCGCGGTGGCGCCGTGCCCGTGCAGATAATCGACAATGCGGGTCCAGGCGGTGGCCTGGGCGTCGTTCCAGATTCCGGTGTCCCGGTCGGTGATCCGGCCCTCCGGGCTGACCGCCGTGGCCTCGACGACGATCAGGCCGGCGCCGCCGGCGGCCATCGAACCGAGGTGCACGAGGTGCCAATCGGTGGGAACGCCGTCGCGGGCGACCACGGAGTACTGGCACATCGGCGCCACCCAGAGCCGGTTGCGGATGCCGACTCCGCGCAGGCTGATCGGGTCGAACAACGAGACCGGGTCTGCCGGTGTTTCGGTCGGATCGGACGGGGCGGAAACGGTGGCAGCGCTGATATCGGACACCGAAACAACCTATCGTGATCAGATGGCTAAACCACGACGCTGGCTGGAATGGGCAGGCGCCCAGGCGCGCGACTGGATCGCGGTACCGCAGGCGACCGACGACAAATACAGTCGCGGCGTGCTCGGCGTGCGCACCGGCTCCACCGAATACCCGGGCGCCGCGGTGCTCGGCGTTGAAGCGGCCAGCCGCACCGGCGTGGGCATGCTGCGCTACCTCGGCCCCCGACGGGTGAGCGCGCTGGTGCTGGCCCGGCGGCCGGAGATCGTCACCGCAGACGGCCGGGTGCAGGCCTGGCTGCTCGGCTCCGGCATGAACGCGGCCGCCCGCAGCCGCGAGACCACGGCGAAGCTGGAGGCGGCGCTCACCCAGGACCTCCCCACCGTGATCGACGCCGGCGCGCTCGATCTCGTCGGGGTAGGGGCCGGGGCGAAGGTCATCACCCCGCACTACCGGGAGCTCGCCGCCCTGCTGTCCCGCTCGGGTGACACCGTGACGGCCGCAGAGATCGCCGGCCAACCGGGGGAGTGGGCGATCCGGGCGGCCGGCCAATTGGGCGTGACCGTGCTCCTCAAGGGCAGCGTCACCTACCTCGCCTCCCCGTCCGGCATCCGGCTGACGGTGTCGGGTGCCACCCCCTGGCTGGCCACGGCCGGGTCCGGCGACGTGCTCGCCGGCATCCTCGGGGCGTTGCTGGCCACGAACGCCGCCCGCATCGACGCGGACGCCGACGCGCTGGCCGCTGTCGCCGCTACCGCCGTCGTTCTGCACGGGGCCGCCGCTGCCCTGGCTTCCGGCGGTGGCCCGATCGTGGCGCTGGACATCGCCGAGGCCGTTCCGGCGTCGATAGCGGCGCTGCTCGCCTGAGCCGGCGCCACACGCGGATGTGCCACAGTTGACCGTGCCAGAAACCCAGCCCGCCGCCACTGTGCCTGCCACCACGGTGCCGGCCGTTCTGCGCCGGCCGCTGGCGCTCTGGGGCGCGTTCGTGCTGGTGCACGGTGTGCTGATCGGGCTCAACCTCAGCGGCATCGGCTGGCCGCTCGGCGACGTGGAGCGGGTCTACCTGGGCTGGGCCGAAGGCACCGTCTCCGGCGCGTTCCGGCTCGGCATCGACACCGATTTCGTCTATCCGATCCTGGCGCTGGCACCGATCCTGGCCGCGCTGGTCTTCGGCGCCCCGCTCTACGTGCTCAGCTGGCTCGGCCTGGTCACGCTGCTCAACGGTGTGGCGTTCGGCGCCCTGATCGGCCGCCGTCCCGGCCGCGCCGCCGCACGGGCGGCCTGGTGGTGGCTGGCCTTCCTGCTGCTGCTCGGGCCCATCGCCCTGGCCAGGATCGACTCGATCACGGTGCCGTTGGCGATCGTGGGCGTGCTCTGGATCGTTCGCCGCCCGTTCTGGGGAGCCCTGCTGCTCACCGTCGCCACCTGGGTCAAGGTCTGGCCGGTGGCGGCGATCATCGCCCTGGTCGTGGCCTCCCGGCGGCGCTGGCAGGTCGTCGCGGTGTTCGCCGGCACCTCGGTCGTGATCATCGGCGCCGCGTTGCTCGCCGGGAGCGGGCTCACCGTTCTCAGCTTCGTGACCGAACAGACCAACCGGGGCCTGCAGATCGAAGCTCCGGTCGCCTCCTGGTGGCTGTGGCAATCCGCGTTGGGCATCCCGGGCACCCTGGTGTACTACGACCAGCAGATCCTCACCTACCAGGTGATCGGGCCGGGCACCGACCTGGCCGTCACGGTCATGACTCCGCTGCTGGTGCTCGTCGTGCTCGCCGTGCTGCTGGTCGGCTGGCGGGCCCAACGGGCCGGCGCCGCGTTCGAGCGCTTGTTCCCGCCGCTGCTGCTGGCGTTGGTGCTCACCCTGATCTCGATCAACAAGGTGGGATCGCCGCAGTTCATGACCTGGCTGGCCGCCCCGATCATCCTCGGCCTGGTCGGCGACTGGCGGGCCTGGCGGGCACCCGCGGCGGTGGCCCTGCTGATGGCGGCCCTGACCCAGCTGGTCTACCCGTACTTCTACAACTATCTGCTCGGCACCGTGCCGGCGATGGTGCTGGTGCTCTCGGTGCGCAACCTGCTGGAATTAGTACTGGTGGGGTGGATGCTCACCCGCATGTGGAAACTCGGCTCCCAGCCGGCCATGCCCGCACCGATCCGGCCCGGCGCATCCGAATCCCAGCCCGAACCCCAGAAGGAGTAATCATGCTCGTCGCATTCTCTGTCGCCCCCTCCGGCGGACCCTCTGATTCCGTGCACGACGCCGTGGCCGCTGCGGTGCGCGTGGTGCGCGAATCCGGGCTGCCGAATCACACCGACTCCATGTTCACCACCATCGAGGGTGACTGGGACGAGGTCTTCGCCGTGGTGAAGGCCGCGACGGATGCCGTGGGCGCGTTCGGCTCTCGGGTGTCGCTGGTGCTCAAGGCCGACATCCGGCCCGGCTATTCGGGTGAGCTGACCGCCAAGCTCGATCGCCTCGAAGCGGCGATGGCGGAGCCGGACGGCGCGTAGCCGACCCGGTGTTGTCGCCGGCGTAACCTCGGCGACACAGCCGACCCGTAGTCTGGATCGATGCCCTCACTTTCCACCGGGACGGCCCTGTCGCCGGTCCGCGTCCGTTTCGCCCTGCTCGCCCTGGCACTGGGCGGTTTCGCGATCGGCGCCACCGAATTCGTGGCCATGGGACTGCTGCCGAACCTGGCCGCCGACCTGCTGCCCGGCCTCTACGCCTCGTCGCCGGACGCGGCCAACGCCCAGGTGGGCTGGTTGATCTCCGCCTACGCCCTCGGCGTGGTCGTCGGTGCACCGACCATCGCGGCCGCCGCTGCCCGCTGGCCGCGCAAGAAGCTGCTGCTCGCGCTCCTGGCGGCGTTCACCCTGGCGACCATCGCGTCAGCGCTGCTGCCCAGCTTCGGGCTGGTGCTCGTGGCCAGGTTCGTGGCCGCACTGCCGCACGGCGCGTACTTCGGCATCGCCTCGCTGGTCGCGGCCGAGCTGATGGGTCCGGGCAAGCGCGCCCGCGGCGTCGCGATCGTGCTCTCCGGCCTCACCATCGCCAACGTCATCGGCGTGCCCTCGATCACCTGGCTCGGCCAGATCGCCGGCTGGCGCATCGCCTACCTCACCGTGGCCGCGCTGTTCGCCCTCACGTTTGTCGCCGTGATCATCGCCGTGCCGTTCCAGGCGGGCAACCCCGGCGCCACCATGCGTAACGAACTGCGGGCGTTCAGCCGGTTGCAGGTGTGGCTCGCGCTGCTGATCGGCGCCGTCGGTTTCGGCGGGCTGTTCGCGGTGTACACCTATGTGGCGCCGCTGGTGATCGAGGTCACCGGACTGCCCGCCCTCGCCGTGCCGCTGGTGCTCGTGGTGGTGGGGCTCGGCATGACGGTGGGCAACTTCGTCGGCGGCGCCCTCGCCGACCGCAGCGTGCGGCGCAGCATGTACCTGTTCTTCGCCGTGATGCTGGCGGCGCTGCTGCTGCTCGCCTTCTCGGCGCACACCCTGGCCGGCCTGTTGATCGGGGTGTTTCTGGTGGGCGGGGCGGCGTCCGCGCTGTCGCCGACCATCCAGACCCGGCTGATGGATGTCGCGCACGACAGCCAGTCGATCGCCGCCGCACTGAACCACTCCGCGCTCAATATCGGCAACGCGCTCGGCGCCTACCTCGGCGGTGTGGTGGTGGCGGCCGGACTCGGCTACGTCGCGCCGATCTGGGTGGGCCTCGGCCTCAGCGTGCTGGGTGTGGTGCTGGCCGTGACCACCTTCGCCATCGACCGCAACCGCCGGCGCCGCGGCGTCGATGTGCCGTACGGCACTCAGCTGATCGGCGTGATCAGCCCAAGCTGAGCCAGCCCGTTCGGGCGCTGAAAACGCAAAAAACCGGCGCGGGCCAGGGGCCGAGCGCCGGTTCGAGTACGACGGATCAGTCGGACTGCAGCAGGATGCCGTCGTGGATGGCGCGCTTGCGCAGGGCCACCTTGGTGCCGACGTCGAAGCCGGCCAGGCGGTACTTCTCGCGGATCCGCTTGAGGTAGGACTTCGCTGTCTCCTCGGAGATGCCGAGCTGGTGGGCGACGGCCTTGACCGGTTCCCCGGCGCCGTACAACGCCATCACCCGGCGCTCCTGCGCGCTGAGCCGGGGCGACGAGCCGGCCGCTCCGCTGTGCAGGGCGAGGTCGAGTTCGGCGGAGATGTAGGACTCACCCACGGAGGCGGCGTGGATCGCTTCGACGATGGTCGAGGCTTCTTCGGTCTTGACGAGGTAGCCCAGCGCACCGGCGGCGAGGGCCTCCCGCACCAGGGCCGGTTCGGAGTAGGTGCTCATCAGCACCGTCTTCACCCCGGCGGTCTTCAGGGTGGAGATCTTGAGCGAGACCGGGATGTTGTCCTTGAGGTCCAGGTCGAGCAGCACCACGTCAACCGGGAACTCAGGGTGGGTGAGGAGTTCGGGCCAGGTGGTCACGGCGGCCACCATGTTGATGTCGTCTGCGGCGCCCCTGATCCACTCGGTCAGCGCCCCCAAGAGCATCCGGTGGTCGTCGACCAGGGCCAACCGGATCGGATTGGCTCTGAGCGTCGCTGCTGTGTTTGTCACTACTGCCTCCTGTTGCGTGTTTCCCTGTCGAACGCTGTGCATGCCGAATGGCACGCTTACGCATCCGCAGGATTGTCAATACTGCATTCGATGTCAACGTGGAGCTGTCCGCTGCGCACCGAATCGATGTGAGGGCCCACTACTCGGATAGCTTGCCACGTCTCGGGGTCCACGCGACGCCGGGGCACACCCTCGATGATCATTTTGATCGGAAAACGCAACTTGTCGCCGATTGTCTGGCCGCTGATGCGTCCCAACGGCCCCAAAACGAGTGACACCGTGGGCTCCGCACCCTCGGTGTCGCTGATCAGAAGCCAAATCGCCAGGAGGAGCGCGTCGCGCTGTTCCGGCGAAAGCTGTCCGGCCAGTCCAGCCGGATCGTCCAGGTTCACGGCCGGTCCGAGGAACTCCGACTCGGTCAGTGCGTGGTGCAGCCAGGTCTCCCGGCGGCCCTCGATGAGGTGCAGGCGCAGCTGGGTGGCCAGGGTCGATGCGGCTGCGGCCTTCGCGGCGCTGAGCGGCAGGGCGGTCCGCCCGGTGGCGACGTCGTCGAGCAGGGTTTCGGCGTCGAGGTCGATCCGGGCCAGCTCCTCTGACGCGAGCATGCCGACGGCGGAGGACGGTTGGGTCACCGTGCTCTGCACCAGCACCAGGTCGAGCTCGCGTTGCACCATCCGCCGGAAGCCGCGCACGATCGACACCCCCACCAGCGGCGGGAACATGCACAGGGTGATGGTGAGGATGGCCGGGGCGAGGATGAACGGGTCGCTTCGAGCGTTGGTCAGCGACCCGGCAGCGATCACAGCGCCGAGCACCAGGGTGGCGGCCACGATCTCCCGCCCCCGCCGCACGGTGACGAGGATCGTGAACAGTGCGCCGACCGCCGCGGCCGCCGTGGGATAGGTGACGAGGTTGCCGCCGCGGCCGTAGCCGGCCAGGTCGAGGCCCACAATGATCTCGCCGGTGGCGAGCACGGTGAGAAACATCCAGGTCGGCATCCGGCCGGCGAGCCGGTTGACCAGCACCAGGGTGGTCACGGTGGCGGCGAACAGGATGATCCAGGCCGCCAGCGTGGGCAGCGGGTTGACGTACTGGTCCCACTGGATGGCGAAGCGCCAGAGCAGGAAGAGGGCGACGAACCCGGAACTCAAGGAGATGCCCACCCCGAGGTGCCGGCTGCCCAGGCCGGTCTGGTTGGCCCTGGTGGTGTTGACGGTGCGCTGCGGCCGGCGGAAGGTGCGCCGGCGTTCATCGCGTTCGTCGTCGAGCAGCTGCTTGTGCGCCCGGGCCGACGACGGGGCGGGGCGGGGTGAGACCTGCGACGACGGCGCCGTTCCGAACGTCACTTGGGCACCTCGAGCACGACCGTCGTGCCGGAACCCGGCGAGGAGAACAGTCGGGCGGTGCCGCCGACGTCTCGGAGTCGGGCGACCACGGACTCAGCGAAGCCGAGCCGTTCCTGGCTGACGGCGCTGAGATCGAAGCCCCGGCCGGCATCCGTGACCATGGCGCGCACGGTGGTGTCGTCGTCGGAAATGGTCACGTCTGCCCGGGTGACCCCGGAATGCCTGCGCACATTTTCGAGGCACTCGCCGAGAGCGAGTAGGAAGGAGTCCAGCACATCGCTGGGCAGCAACACCTGGCCGCTACCGTGCCAGTCGACGTCGAGCCCCATCCGGCCGAAGCGTTGCTTGACCGACTCGAGGGTGCTGCCGAGCATCGACGTGTTCGCCGGCTCCAGGGTATAGACACCCGAGCGGTGCGGCGTAGGCAGGGCGCCCAGCCGCAGCTGGTGCAACAGGCGGGCGTCGTCGTTGGACTGCTGGCGGAGGGCAGCGGGGCTGACGCCGACGCCGGAGTGGGCGAGCAACGTGAGGGTGGCCAGCACAGTGTCGTGCAGCAGCCGCGCGCCCTGCCGGCGCTGCGCCTCGAGTTCACTGGCGTGGCGCTCGGCCTGGTGCGCCCGGCCGATGGCGGCGATGCGTTGCAGCACCCGGGGAACACTCTGGGCGATCCACCAACCACCCAGCGACAGCGCCGCCCAGCCGCAGACCGTGAGCGCGAGCGGCAGTACCGACCCTCCGGCCGTGACGGTGACGAGGGCCACGGCAGCCACGGTCACACCGAACGAGGCGAACAGGAGCAATTGGCGCCGCGGCCCGACGACCAGCACGGCGGCGACACAACTCACCGCGCCGGCGGCGATAGAGGCGATCACCGATTCCTCGACGACGTTCAGCCCGACCTGCGGCCGTGGCACCAGCCCGATGACGAGCACGACGGCATTCCCGAGCAGCACGATCCCCAGCGCCCAGCGGAGCGCGCCGTTCTGGCCGAGCAGGTACTGGCAGCCGATCAGCAGCAGGATCAGTGGCACTGCAACCAGGACCACGGGAGCATCGACACCGGTGGGTACGGCCAGGTAGACCAGTGCCGTCACCGACGCTGCCAACCCGGTCACCCGAGCGGCCCGTCGTAGGACTCGGTCGCGCTCTCTGGCAATGCGTGGCATAAGTGCCGGCTCCTCGTGGATGCTCTCACTGCACCCTATCGGCCTCTGGGTGGGTCATCCGGGACGTGACTAGGACTTTAGTTCCGTGACCCACCCCGGTTCCGGTGTCGCAGCAGCCGGCGAAGCACGAGCCCGGTAACCAGGGCCATCGAGACGGCCATGAGCACTCCGGCCAGCACGCCCACCAGCAGAGTGACCCATCCCGGCTGGCCGGGCTGCCACAGCGGTGTGGCGACGGCGAAGAACACCAGTAGGCCGGCCGCCCAGGCCAGGGCGCTACCCAGCACCCACCATCCGGCCCCCGTCAGGTGCCGGCGCAGCTCGAAGAGCTGCGCGACACCGAGGCAGCAGAGCAGCACGAGGGCTCCCACAGCGCCGGCCACGACCTGCGCGGTGACCGGCCAGCGCTGCCAGACATCCGCCCACTCGGCCGGCAACAGGCCGATGAACCAGGCAATCGCCGCACCGAGCGCGGTGGCGCCCACCCAACGGGACCGGGACAGCGCGGGAACGGGCACCTTGAGCACCGTGGCCTGGGTCCACCCCAGCACCGCGCCCTCGACGGCACCGGCGAGGATGAGGGTGGGCCGGGCGACCGGTGAGCCCGCGAAGGCCAGCTGGGTCACGGCTGGCGCCAGAAAACCGACAGCCTCCCCGATGCTGACCCACAGCACCCAGTACCGCAGGAAGCGGTCATCGACCGTGGAACCGGATCGCCGTGCGTCCGGCCCGCGCCTATCGAGGGTCATGGGCAGCAGCGGCAGCGCCCGGGGTGACGGGGCCGGGTGTGCCGGCGGCTGGTCTGAGCATCGAGCCCGGATCGACCGGGCCCTGGTCGAGCCGGAACGGCGGGTACTCGTCGCGCATCAGGGTGGCGTAGACGATCACCCGGTACAGCCAGCGGTTGAGGCCGATGATGAGGTCGAAGAGCCCGCGGCGGTAGCGCCCGGTGAAGAGCAGGATCACGGCGGCGATGACGACCAGCACGGCCAGGAGGGAGAAACCGGCCCTGGCGCCGGTGGCCCAGTCGGTGGTCCAGGGCGTGCCGCCGCCGGCGAGCCACCAGCCGGTGCCGCCGGCGATGATGGAGACGATCACCAGATGAGGGATGACCAGGAGCCACCACTTCACCAGGACCAGACCGTGCAAGAGGCGGTCGGGGTAGTCCACCTCGAGGTCGGCCGGGTAGTCGGTGGCTGCGAGGGTGAACGGCGGGTACCTGTCGGTGCCGAGCGCCGAGTAGGCGTAGAAGCCCACCCGCCAGTTCCAACGCAAGACGCCGACGTTGTAGTTGAAGATCGCGTTCGGGTACCGGCCGGTGAACAGGATGGCGAAGCCGGCGACGATGGTGCTGATCCAGAGGCCGAACCACAGGAAGAACAGCACGATCAGGTGCGGGATCACGAGGATCCACTTGACCAGCCACAAGGCGCGGGAGAGGTCGGGGTCGAGCCGGCCGTTCAGTCGCGCCGGATAGTCGGCGCCGGGCGCATCCGCATCTCGCGGGCCTGCGCCGGGAGCCGGCTGGCCTGTGCTGCCGCCGGTTCGGCTGGACGGCGCCGGGCCGCCCCGGCCGAGCCCGATCACCCCGAGGATGACCAGGACAACGCCGACCACGAGTACGAGGATGCCGATCAGCAGGAGGGTGATCGCGATCGGGGCGAGCAGCCCGGACCGCACGCCGGCACGCAGGTCGACGGCGACGGGCCGGCTGGCATCCGCGTTCATCACCACCACAGTCCAGGAGCCCGGCTGCACCGACCAGACCACTTCCTGCGTGCCCGGCCCGCTGGCCGAGACGGTCCAGATGTCCTCCCGCGCCGGCGGGGTGGGCCGGTCGGAACCGGCGATGTCGCCGTAGCGCACCCGGAACGGGGTGGAGTCGATGCCGCGCACCTCGGTGTGTGCGACATTGTCGAGGTAACGATCGACGTCGCTGCGGGGTGCGATCCCGATGAAGACGTCCTCACCGGTGGTTCCGGTCGCCTCCAACCGGATGCGGGCGACGTCGATGTTCATCGGCGGGGTGGTGCCCGTCGTGGTCACGTCGCCCAGGGCCGGGCTGGTGAGGGCGTAGGAATTCGCCGTGAACGATGCTGTGCGGGTGGAGAAATAGCCGTTCTCGCCTTGCACCGCGGCGGCAACCCCGGCGACGCTGCCCGTGGCGGTGAGCCCGATGCCGGCCAGGGCCAGAATCGTGCCCAGAATGAGCATGATGAGGGGACCTGGCTTCATGACAACGGGACCTTTCCGAACGAAAAGGGTGCGGGCAGATGCGCAGCGCACACGGCTTTCACGTGCAGTCAGCGTTCTCCCGAACTATCGGGCTGTCAACCCTGGCGGCGGCCGGTCACCCCAGCAGGCGACGCAACTGGGCGCCGATGGCCGCGTTCTCGATCAGGAACCCGTCGTGGCCGTACCCGGACTCGAGCACCACCGGGTCATCGGCACCGTCGGCGCTGCCGGAGCCGAGGCCCCTCCCGGCGGGGAGCGCTGCCGCGATGATGCGCTGGCCGTCGACGGGGAAGAGCCTGTCACTGTCGATGCCCACCACCAGGGTGCGGGCGGTGACGCGGGCCAGCGCCGCGGCGACACCGCCGCGGCCCCGGCCGACATCGTGCGAGTTCATCGCCTCGACCAGGGTGATGTAGCTGTTGGCATCGAAGCGCCGGGTGAACTTGTTGCCGTGGAAGTCCAGGTAGGACTCCACGGCGAACCGCCCGTTCGAGCCCAGCGGGGTGATGCCGCTCTGCCAGCTGCGTTCGAAGCGCAGGTTGAGCTCGGACGGGCTGCGGTAGTTGAGCAGGGCCATCCGTCGGGCCAGCGCGAGGCCCCGGCTCGGCCCGTCACCGGCATCGGCGTCGTAATAGTCGCCGGCACGGAAGAGCGGGTCGGTGCGGATGGCTTCGATCTGCACCGAATTCAGCGCGATCTGGTCGGCCGTGGTGATCGGCGGGGCGGCGAGGATGGCGAGCCTGCTCACCCGGTCCGGGTGTTCGATGCCCCATTCCAGCACGTGCATGCCGCCCATCGACCCACCGACGATGGCCGCCCAGGTGTCGATGCCGAGGGAATCGCTGAAGGCGACCTGCGCGGCGACCTGGTCGCGGATGGTGAGGTAGGGAAACCGCGGTCCCCACTCGGAGCCGTCCGGGGCGAGGGAAGCGGGGCCGGTGCTGCCCTGGCAGCCGCCGAGCATGTTCGGTGCCACCACGAACCAGCGGTCGGTGTCGATGGCCAGCCCCGGCCCGACGATGCCGCTCCACCAGCCGGCGGTGGGATGCCCGCTGCCGGACGGGCCGACCAGGTGGCTGTCTCCGGTGAGGGCGTGCAACACCAGCACGGCATTGTCACGGGCGGGGGAGAGCTCTCCCCAGGTCTCGTAGGCGATCCGTACCGCGGGCAGATGACCGCCGGCCTCGAGGGTGAGCGCGCCCACATCCGCGAATTGCCGCCGGCCGACCGGGTCGCCGTCACGCCAGGCACCCGTGACCGGGGGCTTGCCCATGACTGAGCGCACCTGCGCGTCGGTGATGAGACTGGACGGGACGGTGTCCTCGGAGTATTGCCATTCCATACGGCTTTATTCTGGCCAGTTTCGGCTGCCGCCGTGGATTGTTACGTCACGTGCGCGCGCTCGCGAGTTCGCGAGAGCGGCCGAACGGTTGCCTCCCGCACGGGAGGCAACCGGCTTGCCGCTCTCGCGGAACGTGGCTGGCTCTAGGCGTTCGCGCGGGAGGCGAGCACCACGGCGCGGGCCGCAGCCAGACCGGCCTCGAGGTCGGCCTGCAGGTCGGCGACGTTCTCGATGCCCACCGACAGGCGCACCAGGCCCGGCGTGACTCCGGCGGTGAGCTGCTGCTCCGGGGTGAGCTGGGCGTGCGTGGTCGAGGCCGGGTGGATCACGAGGGAGCGCACATCTCCGATGTTGGCCAGGTGGCTGAACAGCTCGAGGTTGTCCACCAGCGCGCGACCGGCATCCACCCCGCCCTTGAGTTCGAACGACAGCACCGCGCCCACGCCCAACGGCAGGTACTTGTTGGCTGCGGCGTACCAGGGGCTCGACGGCAGGCCGGCGTAGTTGACCGAGGCGATGTCGGGGTGGTTCTCCAGGTACTCGGCGATGGCCTGCGCGTTCGACACGTGCCTCTCGATGCGGAGGCTCAGCGTCTCGATGCCCTGGATGAGCTGCCAGGCGCTCGCCGGGGCGATGGACGAACCGAGGTCGCGCAGCAGCTGCACTCGGGCCTTGATGATGAAGGCGAGGGAATCGCCGACGGCGGTGGTGTAGCTGGCGCCGTGGTACGACGGGTCGGGTTCGGTGAGCCCGGGGAATTTCTCCACGTTGTCGGACCACTTGAACAGGCCGCCGTCGACGACGACGCCGCCGATGATGGTGCCGTGGCCGCCGAGGAACTTGGTGGCAGAGTGCACCACGATGTCGGCGCCGTGCTCGAACGGGCGCAGCAGGTACGGCGTTGCGATGGTGTTGTCCACGATCAACGGCACCCCGTTGGTGTGCGCGACCTCGGCGACGAGGGCGATGTCGAGGATGTTGATCTTGGGGTTGCCGATGGTCTCGGCGAAGAACAACTTGGTGTTCGGCCGCACCGCGCGGGCCCACTCCTCGGCGTCATCCTGGTTCTCGACGAAGGTGGTGTCGATGCCGAGCTTCTTGAGGGTGTATTTGAAGAGGTTGTAGGTGCCGCCGTAGATGGAGCTGGACGACACGATGTGGTCGCCGGCCTGGGCGATGTTGAGCACCGCGAAGGTCGACGCGGCCTGACCGCTGGCCACGAGCAGGGCGCCGGAGCCGCCCTCGAGGGCGGCGACGCGCTCTTCGACCACGGCCTGGGTCGGGTTCTGGATGCGGGTGTAGATGTTGCCGAATTCGGCCAGCGCGAACAGGTTCTGGGCGTGTTCGGCGTTGTTGAAGACGTACGAGGTGGTCTGGTAGATCGGGGTCGCCCGGGCGTTGGTGACGGGGTCAGGGCGGGCCCCGGAGTGGACCTGCTTGGTTTCGAACTTCCAGTCGGCGGTGTCGCTCATGGTCGGTCTCCCTGTTCCTGCTCGAGCCGCATGCCCGAGTAATCAAGTGTGCGGAGCAAGCCACTCCGCGTCTCTGCAGCAACCATAGGCAGCGTGGCCGCGTGCGACAACGGGCCTGTGAAACACAGCGTCATCTGCGCGCGGCGGCGGTGGGAAGGGGCGCGCCGGTCTACGGCTTGCCGGGCCCGTGCGGCAGCACGATGGTGCCGGTGCGCGTGGATGGTTCCTGACGGAACAGCCAGCGCAGCCGGGGTTCGACGAGGGGGTGGAAGATCCGTCTGACGATCGGAAGCGACAGCAGCACCGAGATGCCGATGGACAGCAGGATGATCGCCGGCAGCACCCAGAACGGCTGCGGCCCGTCGAGCACCCCGGTCTCCCGGAGCGGGTAGAGGAGGAAGGTGTGCAGCAGGTAGATGTACATGGTGGCGGCGCCGAGCGGGGTGAACCAGGTGGCCCGGCGTGGCATCAGGATCAAAAAGGCCAGGATGAACAGGAACGACGCGAGCATCAGGCCCAGCCGGATGACGCCGGCCCAGAACTGGTCGTAGCCGAACTGCCAGTAGGCCTCGTCGTACAGGGTGAAGCTGCGCAGGCGCAGGTCGCGCACGCCGACGATGTTGATCGCGATGGCCACGGCCAGCCCCGCGAAGAGGGCGATCGCGCCGGCCCGCCAGCGCCAGACGGCGGCGGGGGACAGGTGCAGCCACCGGTCGGTGAGCGGCCACTGGCGCAGCTTCCAGCCGAACACGAAGAACGGCAGCAGGCCCAGCGTGCGGGAGAGCGAGAAGGTGCTGTCGATGTCGCCGACGTAACCGGCGCCGACCGAGATGACGATGCTGATCAGCAGCGGGTAGCGCAGCAGCACCAGATACGGCAGCATCACCCGCCAGATGGTGAGGGCGATGAGGAACCAGAGCGTCCAGGCCGGGCTGGAATAGTCGACCCTGAGGGTACCGCTGAGCGCCCAGCTCACCAGCGTCCAGATGGTCTCGAAGATGAAATACGGAAAAACGACGTCGGTGATCAGCCGGTGCATCTGGCGCGGACCTGGCGGCCCCGACTTGGCGAAGTACCCGCTGACGGCCACGAACACCGGAACATGGAACGCGTAGATGAACAGGTACACGCCGTATGCCGGATCGGATTCGCCGATCAGCTTGAGAATCGCGTGTCCGATCACCATCAGCGTGATCGCGATCCAGCGCGCGTTGTCCCAGAGGGGAACGCGGCGCTTGGGCTTGTGGTGGCCGGCGGGCGGTGCTGCGGTGGGCGAACTCATCGGGTCCATTCTCCGGGCAGAATAGGGCAATGGGCAAAAAAAGAGTTGTGGTCACCGGTGCGAGTTCTGGAATCGGAGCGGCCACCGTGCGGCTGTTCCGCGAGCATGGCTGGGATGTGGTGGGCGTCGCCCGCCGCGCCGACCGGCTTGAGGCGCTCGCGCAGGAGACCGGGGCGGCCGTGTTCACCGCCGACCTCACCGTGCAGGCCGACGTGGATGCGCTGCGCGACTACCTCGCCGCATCCGGCCCGGTGAACGCCCTGGTCAACAACGCCGGCGGTGCCAAGGGCCTCGACTCGGTCGAAGCGGCGCCCATTGACGACTGGGCCTGGATGTACGAGATCAACGTGCTCGCCGTGAAGCGCGTCACCAGCGCGCTGCTGCCGTTGCTGCGCGCCTCGATCTCCCCGGCCGAGACGGATGCGTCGGCCAACATCGTGAACATCACCTCCACCGCCGGGCACACCGCCTACATCGGCGGCGGCGGTTACAACGCGGCCAAGTTCGCCGCGCACGCCATGACCGAGGTTCTGCGCCTGGAACTGAACGGAGAGCCGATCCGGGTGATCGAGGTGGCCCCCGGCATGGTGGCCACCGAGGAGTTCAGCCTGGTGCGCTTCGGCGGCGACGAGGCCAAGGCCGCCGCCACCTACAACAACGTGGTCAACCCGCTGGTCGCCGAGGACGTGGCGACCGCGATCGTGGGCGCCGTCGAACTGCCGGCCCACGTGAACATCGACCTGCTCGTGGTCAAGCCCGTCGCCCAGGCCTCCACCACCCTGATCGCCCGCGGTCCGCTGGTGCCCCGCGCCTGATCCCCCTCACCCGGGCTCACCTCGGCCCGCACCCTTGGCTCTCCCGAGAGCCGGTAACTGTTCCCCGTGCGGACAATTGCGGCCGGCGCACCGGCCGCAATCGTCCGCTTCGGCAACAGTTAGGCGGGGTGAACGGGGCTAGTGCTCGCTGGCCTTCTCGGCGCCGAAGCCGGTGAGCGAGCGCACCGCCATCTCCGCGGCGAGCTTCGGGTCCTCCGGGCGGCGGCTCGTGACCGAGCCCAGCCAGCCGAGGAAGAAGCCCAGCGGGATCGAGATGATGCCGGGGTTGTTCAACGGGTAGAGCGCGAAGTCAACGCCCTCGCCCAACATCGAGGTGGGTGTGCCGGAGAACACCGGCGAGAACACGATCAGCAGGATCGCCGACCCCAGGCCGCCGTACATGCTCCAGAGCGCGCCACGGGTGTTGAAGCGACGCCAGAACAGCGAGTACAGGATGGTGGGCAGATTGGCGCTCGCCGCGACGGCGAAAGCCAGGGCCACCAGGAACGCGATGTTCTGCCCCTGCACACCGATACCGCCCGCGATGGCGAGGATGCCGATCACCACGACGGTGCGCCGGGCGATCTTGACCTCGCCGTCGGGGTCGCCCTTGCCCTTCTTGATCACGCTGGCGTAGATGTCGTGGGCGAAGGACGTGGCCGCCGTGATGGTGAGGCCGGCCACGACCGCGAGGATGGTCGCGAACGCGATGGCCGAGATCAGGCCGAGCAGCAGCGGGCCGCCGAGCGCCAGGGAGAGCAGCGGAGCGGCCGAGTTGACCCCGCCGGGGGAGGCGAGGATGGTCTCGGACCCGACCAGGGCGGCGGCGCCGAAACCGAGCACCAGCGTGAACAGGTAGAACGCGCCGATCAGGAAGATCGCCCAGACCACCGACCGCCGCGCTTCCCGGGCGCTGGGCACGGTGTAGAACCGCATCAACACGTGCGGCAGCCCGGCCGTGCCCAGCACCAGGGCGATGGCCAAGGAGATGAAGTCCAGCGGGTTCTGGCCGTACTGCAGGCCGGGCGCCAGGATGGCGTCTGCCGGTGTGGCCGCGGAGTTCGCCACCGCGGCGTCGAGCAGGGTGGACAGGTTGAACCCGTTCAGCACCAGCACCCACACGGTCATGACGCCGGCGCCGATGATCAGCAGGAACGCCTTGACGATCTGCACCCAGGTGGTGCCCTTCATGCCGCCGATGAGTACGTAGAGGATCATCAGGCCGCCGACGACTGTGACCACGATGGACTGGCCGAGCTTGTCGTTGATGCCCAGCAGCAGCGAGACCAGGCCGCCGGCGCCGGCCATCTGGGCCAGCAGGTAGAAGAAGCACACCGCCAGGGTCGTGATGGCCGCGGCGACGCGCACCGGCCGTTGCGCCAGCCGGAAGGAGAGCACATCCGCCATAGTGAATTTGCCGGTGTTGCGCATCAGTTCAGCGACCAGCAGCAGGGCCACCAGCCAGGCGACCAGGAAGCCGATCGAGTAGAGGAAGCCGTCGTAGCCGTTCACGGCGATGGCGCCGACGATGCCGAGGAACGACGCCGCGGAGAGGTAGTCGCCGGCGATCGCGAAGCCATTCTGCGGACCGGTGAAGGAGCGGCCGCCGGTGTAGTAGTCCGCAGCGGTGCGGTTGTTGCGGCCGGCCCGGATCACGATGATCAGGGTGACGGCCACGAAGGCCAGGAAGATCGAGATGTTGAGCACCGGGTTGTTCTCGGTGGTCTCCACCGCTGCCGCGGCGAGGCCGAACGCGCTCATGCGCGGGCCTCCTGCTCGAGCTCTGCGCGCAGTTCGGCGCCGAGCGGATCGAGGGTGCGGTTGGAGAAGCCTACGTACCAGATGGTGATGGCGAAGGTGGTGACGAACTGGCCGAGGCCGAGCACCAGGCCGAGGTTGACGCTGCCCCAGACCGGCTGGGCCATCACGTCGGGCAGGTAGGCCGCGACGATCACGAAGCCGAAGTACCAGACCAGGAAGAACACCACCAGCGGAATGACGAACCTACGCCGCCGCCTCTGCAGGTTGACGAATCGTGCAGAGGTCTCGAAGGCGACATAGTCGATCGATCCTCCCGGCCGGGTGTCTTTCAGTGATTCCTTCATGGGGGCTCCTTTGCTCCGGTGAGATGGATGTGCTGAGAAAAGTTAGTCGGGGAGGTGGGCGGGAGCGCGGGGGTGCACGGCGCGGGTGAGGGCGTCGAGAACGGCGGGGTCTTCGATGGTGGGCGGCACCTTGTAGGGCTCGCCGTCCACGATCTGGCGGATGGTCTTGCGCAGGATCTTGCCGGAGCGGGTCTTGGGCAGCCGGTCGAGGATGGTCACGTCGCGAAACGCCGCCACCGGGCCGATGTGCTCGCGCACCAGGTTCACCAGTTCGGCCATGAGCAGGTCATGGTCTACGACGGCTCCGGCCTTGAGCGTCACGAACCCGGCGGCCCGCTGGCCCTTGACCGGGTCGTGCACGCCGAGCACGGCGCACTCGGCGATGGCCGGATGCCGGGTGAGCACCTCCTCGAGCGAACCGGTGGAGAGCCGGTGGCCGGCCACGTTGATGACGTCGTCGGTGCGGCCCATCACATAGAGGTAGCCGTCCGCGTCGAGGTGGCCGGAGTCGCCCGTGGCGTAGTAGCCGGGAAACGCACTCAGGTAGGCGCTGGCGAAGCGGTCCTCGCCGCCCCAGATGCCGAGCAGTCCGCCCGGCGGAAGGGGCAGCCGGATGGCGATGTTGCCGTCCTTGCCCGGCTTGGTGACGGGCTGGCCCTCCGCGTCGAGAATGGCGATGTCGTAGCCGGGCACCGGCACCGCGGTTGAGCCGGGCTTGGTGGGCAGCTCCTGGATACCGCGCGGGTTGGCACAGATGGCCCAACCGGTCTCGGTCTGCCACCAGTGGTCGACGACGGGGCAGTGCAGGCCGTCGTTGGCCCAGTGGAAGGTCTCCGGGTCGAGCCGCTCGCCGGCCAGGAACAGGGCGGTGAGGCTGGTGACGTCATAGCGGGCCAGCTCGGCCAGCTCCGGGTCGACCCGGCGGATGGCCCGGATGGCGGTGGGGGCGGTGAACAGCACGGTCACCCGGTAGTCCTGCACGACACGCCAGAACGCGCCGGCATCCGGGGTGCCGATGGGTTTGCCCTCGTAGAGGACAGTGGTGGCGCCGGCCAGCAGCGGCGCGTAGACGATGTACGAGTGGCCGACCACCCAGCCGACATCGGACGCCGCCCAGAACACGTCGTCGGGGCCGATGTCGTAGATATTGCGCATCGACCAGGTCAGCGCCACGGCGTGGCCGCCGTTGTCGCGGATGATGCCCTTCGGGTTTCCGGTCGTTCCGGAGGTGTAGAGGATGTAGAGCGGGTCGTCGCCGGCGACGGTGACCGGGCCGGCGGGAACAGCTCCGTCCTCGGCGTGCGCCCAGTCGAGCCAGCGTACGCCGGCGGCGGCGGCAGGTCCGGCGTAGTCGGCGGCGGACCCCGGGATTGCCGGGCGGTCCCGCACGATCACCGTGTGCACAGAGCCGGCGCTCAGTTCGAGGGCCTTCTGCACCAGCGGGAGGTATTCGACGGTCTTGCCGGGCTCCAGGCCGCCGGAGGCGGTGACGAGCACGGCGGGGCGGGCGTCGTCGATGCGCACCGCGAGCTCGCTGGCCGAGAAGCCGCCGAACACGACGGAATGCACGGCTCCGAGCCGGGCGCAGGCGAGCATCGCCACGACGGCCTCCGGGATCATCGGCAGGTAGACGATCACCCGGTCGCCCCGGCCGACGCCGGCGGCGCGGAGCACCCCGGCGAACCGGGCCACCCGCTCGAGCAGGTCACTGTAGCTGAGTCGCACACGGCTGCCGGTCATCGCGGAGTCGTAGATCAGTGCGGTGTGATTGCCGCGGCCGGCAAGCACGTGCCGGTCGAGGGCGTTGTAGCTGGTGTTGAGGGCACCGTCGGCGAACCAGCGGTAGTCGGTGGGGGAGCGCTGTGTCAGGGCCGCGCTCGGCGGCCGCACCCAGTCCACGGCCCGGGCGGCATCGAGCCAGAAGTCTTCGCGCTCGTCGATACTGCGCCGCCAGACGTCGCGGTATCGCCCTGTCTGGGCGGGGGCCGTGTTCGTTCCGGTGTCGTCGATCATGGTGTGAACCTCTCCATTGAAGCTCTCATGTATACACAAGGTGCGATAAGTCTTGCACAGCCGGGGCAATAGGGGAATAGAATGCGCTTGTGTATACAGAGACCGTGAGGCCCGCGCCGGAGCGGGCGAGCGACCGGGCCTACCGGGTGCTGCGCGATGAGATTCTCGACGGCCTGCTCCCGGCCGGAACCGTGCTGCTCGAGGTGGAACAGTCCGCCAGGCTCGGCGTCTCCCGCACCCCGTTGCGCGCCGCGGTCGCCCGGCTGGTGGCCGATGGTCTCGTGGCCGGCCGCAGCGGCAGGGGCTTCTCGGTGACCGAGATGTCGGTCGACTCGATCAACGACCTCTACGAGCTGCGCGAAGCCCTCGAGGAGCGCGCCGCGACCCTCGCGGCCCGCGGCGCCGACCGGTCCGCGTTCAGGGCACTGCGTGAGCGTTTCCTCGCGGCCCCTGCCCTGCTGGAGGCCGGAGAACACGGCATCCACGAGTACTACGCCCTCATCGATGAATTCGACGCGGCCATCGACGACGCCATCGGCAACTCGTTCCTGGTGGGGGCGCTCGATACCGTGCGCACGCACCTGGTGCGCATCCGCCGTGTCGCCCGGGGCAATCCGGTGCGGCTGCGGGCCGCCGCGGCCGAGCACCTGCTGATCCTCGACGCCATCATCGACGGTGACGCGGCGCTCGCCGCACACGCCACCCATGTGCACCTGCACCTCAGCCGGGCGAGTGTGCTCGCGATGCTCGGCGCGAATGAACCGGCTTCCTGACCGACCAGAGACGACGAAAGGACCATCCCGTGCAGACAACCCACGTGCGCGTTCACCCCAGCGAGGAGAGCCCCGCCCGCTCCGAGCAACTGGCCTGGAAGATCGCTGCCAGCGCGGCCGACCCGGTTGCCGTCGACGCCGACGTGATCGAGATGATCATCAACCGGGTGATCGACAACGCCGCCGTTGCCGCCGCCTCGCTCACCCGGGCGCCGGTATCCGCCGCGCGCTCGCAGGCGCTGGCCCACCCGCGGTCCAGCGGCGGAGCCGGCGCCACGGTGTTCGGGCCGTCCGTCAGCCGCCGGGTCTCCCCGGAGTGGGCCGCATGGGCCAACGGCGTTGCGGTGCGGGAGCTCGACTACCACGACACCTTCCTCGCCGCCGAGTACTCGCACCCCGGCGACAACATTCCGCCCATCGTCGCCGTGGCCCAGCACCTGGCCGCCGGCCGCGGACTCACCGGCCGTGAGCTCGTGCGCGGCATCGCCACCGGCTACGAGGTGCAGATCGACCTGGCCCGCTCGATCAGCCTGCACAGGCACAAGATCGACCACGTCGCCCACCTCGGACCGTCGGCCGCGGCCGGCATCGGTACCCTGCTGGGCCTGGACCCCGACACGATCTTCCAGGCCGTCGGCCAGGCCCTGCACACCACCACCGCCACCCGGCAGTCCCGCAAGGGCGAGATCTCCAGCTGGAAGGCCTACGCGCCCGCCTTCGCCGGGAAGATGGCCGTCGAGGCCGTCGACCGGGCCATGCGCGGCCAGACCAGCCCCACCCCGATCTACGAGGGTGAGGACGGCGTGATCGCCTGGCTGCTCGATGGGCCGGATGCCGGCTACGACGTCTCACTGCCGGCCGCCGGCGAGTCCAAGCGCGCGATCCTGGACAGCTTCACCAAGGAGCACTCCGCGGAGTACCAGGCCCAGGCCCTCATCGACCTCGCCCGGAAGCTCAACCGCGAGCACCCCGAGATCCTGGCGCCTGGCGCCATCGCGAGCATCGTCATCCACACCTCGCACCACACCCACAACGTGATCGGCTCCGGCGCCAACGACCCGCAGAAGTACGACCCGCGGGCCAGCCGGGAGACCCTGGACCACTCCGTGCCGTACATCTTCACCGTGGCACTGCAGGACGGCTCCTGGCACCACGAAGACTCGTACCGGCCGGAGCGGGCCAGGCGGGCCGACACCGTGGCGCTGTGGAACACCGTGGCCACCCGCGAGGATGCCGAATGGACCCGCCGTTACCACGCCGACGACCCCGCCGAGAAGGCCTTCGGCGGCCGGGTGGAGATCGAGCTCACCAACGGCAGCCGCCTGGTCGACGAGCTCGCCGTCGCGGATGCGCATCCGCTCGGCGCCCGCCCGTTTGTGCGGGCCGACTACGTGGCCAAGTTCCGGCTGCTCGCCGCCGACGCCCTCGAGCCGGGCGACATCGACCGGTTCCTCGACCTCGCCCAACGCCTGCCGGAACTCAGCAGCGCCGACCTCGGTGCGCTCACCCTCGTGGCCAGACCCGGCCTGCTCGACTCCCTGCCCAGCCTGAACGGAATCTTCTGATGCTCTACTCCGGCCTCACCCCCGCCGCCAAGCGCGAGAAGTTGCGCGCCGACCTTGCCGGCGGCGGCCTGCTGCGCTTTCCCGGCGCGTTCAACCCGCTCTCCGCCCGGCTGATCGAGACCAAGGGTTTCGAGGGCGTCTACATCTCCGGGGCCGTGCTCGCCGCCGACCTCGGCCTGCCCGACATCGGCCTGACCACCCTCACCGAAGTCGCCGCCCGCAGCCAGCAGATCTCCCGCATGACCGACCTGCCCACCCTGGTGGATGCCGACACCGGCTTCGGCGAACCGATGAACGTGGCCCGCACCGTGCAGACCCTCGAGGACGCCGGTGTGGCCGGCCTGCACATCGAAGACCAGGTCAACCCGAAACGCTGCGGGCACCTCGACGGCAAACAGGTGGTCGACACCGACACCGCTCTCAAGCGCATCCGGGCGGCCGTCGACGCCCGGCGCGACCCGAACCTGCTCGTGATGGCACGCACCGACATCCGCGCCGTCGACGGGCTGGCTGCGGCGATCGACCGGGCCAAGGCTCTCGTCGACGCCGGCGCCGACGCGATCTTCCCCGAGGCGATGGGTACCCTGGCCGAGTTCGAGGCCATCCGCGCGGCCGTGGACGTGCCGATCCTGGCCAATATGACCGAGTTCGGCAAGAGTGAACTCTTCCGGGTCGACCAGCTCGAGGGCGTCGGCGTGAACCTGGTGATCTTCCCGGTTTCGCTGCTGCGGCTGGCGATGGGAGCGGCCGAGGCCGGCCTGGACACGATTCTGGCCGAGGGCTCGCTGACCAGCCGGGTGCCGGAGATGCAGACCCGGGCCGAGCTCTACCGGCTGCTCGACTACGAGGCCTACAATCACTTCGATTCGGGCATTTTCAACTTCTCTCTGGGCGGCCACGACGGCTAGCGCCCCCGCCACGACAACCAGACTGCACCACCAGCACGGCCAGGAACACAGGACGCAAAGGAGCTTTCATGAGTGCCAACCAGCCCATCGTCACACCGGCGGCCGGCCCGCCGGAGCGCCCGCAGATTCACAAGGGCCTCGCCGGGGTGGTGGCCGACGAGACGGCCGTGTCCCGGGTCAACCCTGACTCCAACTCGCTGCTCTACCGCGGCTACCCCGTGCAGGAGCTGGCGGCGCAGAAGAGCTTCGAAGAGGTCGCCTACCTGCTCTGGTACGGCGAGCTGCCCGGCGACAAGGAGCTGGCCGAGTTCGAGGTGGCCGAGCGTTCGCTCCGCCGGCTCGACCACTCGGTGCGCCGGGTGATCGACGAGATTCCCACCTCGGCCGACCCGATGGACGTGGTGCGCACGGCGGTGAGCGTGATCGGCGCGAACGACCTCACCACCCCCGACTCGTCACTCGAGGCCAACCGGGCCAAGGCACTGCGCCTGTTCGCGCAACTGCCCGCCATCGTCGCTTACGACCAGCGCCGCCGGCACGGCCTCGAGCTGGTCGAACCGCGCGACGACCTGGGCTACTCGGCGAACTTCCTCTACATGACCTTCGGTGAAGTGTCGGAGCTCGCGGTGGTGGAGGCGTTCGACGTGTCGATGATCATGTACGCCGAGCACTCCTTCAACGCCTCGACCTTCACCGCCCGGGTGATCACCTCCACCCTCTCCGACCTGTATTCGGCGGTCACCGGCGCGATCGGTGCGCTCAAGGGGCCGCTACACGGCGGTGCCAACGAAGCCGTGATGCAGATCTTCGACGAGATCGGCCTCGGCGACGGCGCGGGGGAGCGCGCCGCGCTCTGGCTCGACGACACCCTCGCGCACAAGCGCAAGGTGATGGGCTTCGGCCACCGGGTCTACAAGCACGGTGACTCCCGCGTGCCCACCATGCACGCGGCACTGCTCACCCTGATCGAGCACTACGAGCGGCCCGACCTGATGGTGCTCTACGACGCCCTGGCCGCCGGAATGAGCGAGCGCACCGGCATCCTGCCCAACCTGGACTACCCGTCGGGGCCGGCGTACCACCTGATGGGCTTCGACACCGCGACCTTCACCCCGATCTTCGTGGCCGCCAGGGTGACCGGCTGGACGGCGCACGTCATGGAACAGCTGGCCGCGAACTCGTTGATCCGGCCGCTCTCGTTCTACACCGGTACCCCCGAACGGCACCTGGCGCCTCCGGACGCGAACGAAGTGCTCTGAGTCGCCTCCATACTGGGGAGATGACTGTACTGATTGCCGGATGCGGCGACCTCGGCACCGAGGTGGGCCTGCGCCTGGTGGCGCTCGGCCAACACGTGGTCGGCCTCCGCCGCCAGGCCGGAGTGCTGCCCGCCGCACTGAACGGCCAGTCCGTCGACCTGGCCGTGCAGCGGCCCGTGGTGCCGCCGGACACCGACATCGTGATCGTCGCGATCGCGGCCGGCAACCCCGACCCGCAGGTGTACCGGGCGGCTTACGTGACCGGCCTGGCCAACCTGCTCGACGCCCTCGACGACGCGCGAGTCACCCCCCGACGGTTCCTGCTGGTGTCCTCCACCGCCGTCTACGACGTGAACGACGGCAGCGACGTGGACGAGCTGACCCCGGCCACCGCGGCCACCGGAACCGATGCGATCCTGCTCGAAGCCGAAGAGCTGCTGCACAGCCGTATCCCCGCCGCCGTGGTGCTGCGGCTGGCCGGCATCTACGGCCCCGGCCGGGAACGTCTGATCGGCCAGGTGCGCTCGGGCCGGGCCGCGGTCTCAGCCCGCACCCGCCTGACCAACCGGATCCACCGGGACGACGCGGCGGCCGCGATCGTGCACCTGGTGCTCGGCACGGCGGAGCCGGAGCCGCTCTACCTCGGCGTCGACAGCGCCCCGGTGCCGAGCGTGGAGGTGCTGGACTTCCTCGCCGCCGAGCTCGGCCTGCCGCAGCCGGAGATCACCGAAACCGGTGGCACGCGCGGGGGCGACAAGCGGCTGAGCAACCGGCGGCTGCTCGAGACCGGGTTCACCCTGGCCTACCCCAGCTACCGCGAGGGCTACCGGGCCGTTCTGGCCGGCGACGGGGTGCGGCACCCCTAGGTTCCGGGTGTCTCCGTGCTCAGCGGAACAGTGCTGAGCATCCGCGCCGGACCCAGCCGCAGAGTCCCGTCGGTCAGCGGTTCGCAGCGCATGCCGCCGCGCCCGCGCAGCGCCCGGTGCGCGCCGGGAGCCAGCACCACGTCCATCCACGCGCACGGATTCGCCGGCCGGTTGGCCCGGAACCGAACTGGTCCATCGCCGGTGTCGAGGGAGAACTCCGCCCCGCGCAGGGCGTCGACGTCCACGCCGCGCAGCAGGATGTTGCGCCGGGTGCTGATCGGGGCGAGGGTGCGCGGCAGGCCGAGGTCATCCGCCACCTGCTCGAGCACCGCCGCGTTCATCACCGTGACCGACGCGTGCACGTGCGCGCGCTGACCGAAGTGCCGGTCGCCCACGATGCCGAGGCCCGCCCGCAACCGAATGCTGGCGTGGCTCTCCTCACCGACCGCGGGCAACGGCCCGTCGGCCGGCCGGCCCTCGTAGCGGTGCACCGCCGAGGCCAGCAGCAGCACGATCTCGACGTCGGCGCCGTACGGCAGGGAGATCACGGCATCAGGCCGGCATACCCGCCTGCACGGGCACAAACTCCACGTTGTTGGTGGGGTGCACGGTCTTGGCCGGCGCCCGGGAGAACCCCTTGGCGTCGAGGCGGTTCTCGGCCCGGTACACGGCCAGCGCCTCGTCGTAGAGCTCGTTCAGTTTGCGGCCGGTGTATTCGGCCTCGCTGCCGTCGGTGAAACGGATGCTGATGGGCGTTTTGGCGGGGAAGTGCCGGTTCATGCGGACGAAGCCGTCGGCATCCTGGGTCAGTGTGATCATGGGGCTAATTCTCCCGCAACCGGCTCCTCCAGAACCGCCACATCGCTGAAAGCGAGCTTGGGCACGAAGAACAACAACACCCCGGCCGCGAGGGCGCCGACGCCGCAGATGGTCCAGACCGTGAGGTAGCCGCCCAGGCTGGCCGCCGTGCTGGTCACCGTGGATGCCGCGCCCACGATCAGCACCACCCCGAAGATTCCGGAGGCGAAGGAGCCGCCGATGGTCTTGGTGGTGTTGGTGAGGGCGGCGGCGATGCCGGTCTGGCCGCGCGGGGCCGCGGCCGCGGCGGCGGCGGGCAGCGCCCCGACCAGGGCGCCGGAGCCGAGCCCGGCGATGGCCATGTTGGTGAACACCTGCCAGGTCTCCAGGTGGAACGGCAGGAAGAGCAGGTAGCCGAGCGCCACCAGGAAAGTGGCCGCGATCAGCGCCACCCGCGGGCTGGCGAGCCGGGACACCATCGGGAACAGCAGTGCGCCGACGATCATCGAAATCAGGTAGGCGCCGATCAGGGTGGAGATGTCGCTGGCATCCAGCCCCAGGCCGTAACCGTTGGCCCGGTCGGTGCCGGCGTAGGTGGCCAGCGGCGCCTGCGCGCCGAGCAGGCTGATGCCCACCAGGCCCGCGGTGAGCTGGACCGGCCACATGTTCGGCTGCCGCAGCACCCGCAGGTCGATGGCCGGGTCTTTCTGGCGCAGTTCGAACCGGCCGAACGGGATGAAGCTGAGGATGCCCACCAGGATGAGCACCCACACCCACCAGGCCCCCGGGCCGTTCAGGCGCAGGAACGTGAGGCCGGAGGTGATCAGCAGCAGCCCGACGGTGAGCAGGATGAACCCCCGGGTGTCCAGGCTCCGGCCGGTGACGGGCTCGGACTCCGGCACGCCGAACCAGATGGCGAAGAACACCAGGGTCACCGCGATCGCCGGCATGAACAGCGTGAGTGTGACGTTCTCGCCGAGCGCGGCGAACACCCGGCCGCCCGAGAGCGCCCCGATGATGGCGCCGGCCTCGAGCGCGACCACGAGCAGGCCGGCCGCCCGGCGAGTCTGCGACGCGCCGCGACCGGTGCGCCGGCCACGATCGAAGATCAGCGCCACTTCCAGCGGCAGCCAGACCACGTAGAAGCCCTGCAGCGCCCACGCCGCGAGGAAGCTCCAGAAGTCGCCGGCGAAGGCCAGCCACCAGCTCGCGCCGGCGGTGAGCACGGTGGAGACCAGCAGGATGCGTCGGTGCCCGTACAGGTCGCCGAGCTTGGCCAGGAACGGCACGCTGATCGCCGCGACCAGCAGTTGGGCGGCTTCGAACCAGTTGAAATCGGCGTCGTGGATACCCAGGTGCCGCACCAGGTCGGGGATCAGGGGGATGTAGAAACCCTGCAGGATGCCGCTGGTGATCTCCACCAGGAACAGGAAACCGACCAGGCTCGCGGTCACTCCCGCGGCCGAACTCGTAAACCTCGCGGAGCCCCGCGCGAAACTCATCATGGTCGGATGCTAGTGGTCAGGGTCCTTCGTCCGCGCGCGGCGCGGGCACGAGGTTCTACCATTGACAAATGCAACCCGACCAGCACACCGAGACCACCGCCACCGCTACCCCTCCCCGCGAGGTGTTGGAGTGGACAGAATTCGCCGACGCCTCCAGGATCCTGGCGTCGACCGTGCTTGCCAGCGGGTTCCAGCCCGACGTCGTGATCGCCATCGCCCGCGGCGGACTGCTGCTGGCCGGGGCGATCTCCTACGCGCTCGGCACCAAGAACTGCGGCTCCATCAACGTGGAGTTCTACACCGGCATCGACGAGCGCCTCCCGGAGCCCGTGCTCTCCGGTCCGATGCTCGACGCTCCCGCCCTGGCCGGCAAGCGGGTGCTGCTGGTCGACGACGTCTCCGACTCCGGCCACACCCTGGCCCTGGTCGTCGGCATCCTCAAGGAATCGGCCGGAGAGGTGCGCTCCGCGACGCTGTACACCAAGCCGCGCACCGTGCACGTGCCCGACTTCACCTGGCGCGAGACCGACGGTTGGATCGTGTTCCCGTGGTCGGCGCTGCCGCCCGTGACGGCCACGCCCCTCACCGCGGTGGTCGACGCGTGAGCATCCACCTCGTCGGCGGCGGTTGGGCCGCCGAGAGCGACGCCGAGAGCGACGCCGTGGTCTATGGACCGTTCCTGGCCGAGGCCGCCCTGCGCGCCACCGCTGCCGGCCGCGACGAGCCGCGCCTGGCCGTCATCGTGGTGCGCGGTGACGACGGTGACGACCACGCAGCGAAGCTGGTCGCCGCCCTCAGCACCGCAGGCGCCATCGCCCCGCACCTCACCGTGCTCGGCCTGGCCGACGAAGCCACGCTGCTCGCGGTGGCGGATGTCGACGGCATCGTGATCGGCGGCGGCCTCACCCCCGCCTACCTCACGGCCGTCACCCCCATCGCCGGGGAGATCCGCCGCCAGGTCGCCAGCGGTATCCCGTACCTCGGTTACTCCGCCGGCGCCATGATCGCTGCCGAACGCGCCGTGCTCGGTGGCTGGCAGATCGGCGGGGTTCCGGTGAGCCCCCAGGATGCGTCTGAGGGGCTCGACGAGATCACCATCGAGAACGGCATCGGCCTGCTCGACGTGACCGTCGACGTGCACGCCGCCCAGTGGGGCACCCTGAGCCGCATGGTCGCCGCCACCGAAGCCGGGCTCATCCGCGGCGGCCTCGCCGTCGACGAGGGCACCGTGCTGATCGTGGGCCAGGGCACCCTCGGCGTCGCCGGCACCGGCAGCGTCTGGACCGTGAGCGAATCCGAGGGCGGGGTGCTCGTGAGCACCTTCGGCTCCTGAGTCGACCCGCGGCATGACCGAACCGGCGTTGATCGAGCCCGGCTGGGCGCGAGCGTTCGGCGTGCCCGCGACCGGCACCGACGCTGACGGGCTGGTCGAGGTCAGCGGAGTCGCGCCGTTCGCGGCCCCGCTGGCCTTCCTGCGAGCAGAGGCCGCGGCCGGGCGCACCGTGCTGCCCGCACCGGGCAACATCCTGCGCGCCTTCCGCCAGCCGTTCGACCAGGTGCGGGTGCTGATCGTGGGCCAGGACCCGTACCCGACCCCCGGGCATCCGGTGGGCCTGTCGTTCTCCGTGGCCGCCGACGTGCGCCCGGTGCCGCGCAGCCTCGCCAACATCTTCGCCGAGCTGCAGACCGACCTCGGCCTGCCCACCCCGCCGAACGGCGACCTCACCCCGTGGACCCGGCACGGCGTGCTGCTGCTCAACCGGGTGCTCACCGTGGGCGCGGGCGCCGCCGGCTCGCACCGGAAACACGGCTGGGAAGCCGTGACCGACCAGGCCATCCGGTCGCTCGCCGGGCGCGGTACCCCGCTGGTGGCGATTCTCTGGGGCAAGGATGCCGAGAATCTCAGGCCGCTGCTCGGCGCGACGCCCACGATCGTCTCGGCGCATCCCAGCCCGTTGTCGGCCCGGCGCGGCTTCACCGGGTCGCGACCCTTCAGCCGGGCCAACGCCCTGCTGGCCGGGCAGGGTGCGGCGCCCGTGGACTGGTCACTGACGGTAATCTGAAAGCGTTACGGGAGAGGACACCACCGGTGCTTGAAGAGGAATACCAGCCGCGTCGACAGCTACCACGCCACCTGGCGCCGGTGCCGGCGCCCGAGGCGCCGTTCGAGTACTCCCTGCGCGACGCCGTGGAGACGGACCTGCCCGACATCCAGGAGATCTACAACTACTACGTGGCCAACAGCACCGTCACCTTCGACGAGGATGCGATGACCCTCGCCGAGTGGCGCGACAAGTTCGCCTACCTGCAGAAGCTCGGCATGCCGTTCATCGTCGCCCAGTCGCCGGCCGGGCAGTTGCTCGGCTACGCGCTGGTGAGCCCGTGGAAGCAGAAGAAGGCCTACCGGTTCACGGTGGAGAACTCGATCTACCTCGGCGCCGCCTCCACCGGCAAGGGCCTCGGCCGGGTGCTGCTGGCCGAACTGATCGAACGGTCCACGGCTGCCGGCCTCAAGGAGATCATCGCGGTGATCGCCGACCAGGGTGCTGAGGCGTCGATCAAGCTGCACCAGGACTTCGGTTTCGAAGAGATCGGCCGGATGGGCAAGGTCGGCTTCAAGTTCGAACGCTGGCTCGGCACCGTTTTGCTGCAGAAGAGCCTCAAATAGGCCGACGCGCTCGCAGCGTCGCTCAGCGGCGGGACAACCGCCCGGTCACCGTCACCACGGCGCGCCGCGGCGACACACCGGCCAGCCAGGCGACCAGCCGGTTCGACGTGCCCGTGATCACATGTGGGGGAGTGGCCTGCCGGTCCAGCGCCGCGAACGTGCCGCTCACCACCTCGTCGACGCTCATCACCCGTCGCGGTCCCGCCTGCGACCGGTGCGCCACGGCGTAGAACTCGGTGTCGGTCGGGCCGGGGCACACCGCGGTCACCTTGAGGCCGGTTCCGCGGGTTTCGTACCAGAGCGCCTCGGTCAGGCTGAGTACATAGGCCTTGGTCGCCGCGTAGACCGCCAGTCGTGGCACCGGCTGGAACGCCGCCGTGCTGGCCACGTTCACCAGCGCCGCGCCGTGCGGATGCGTGAGGGCCGCGGTGAGCAGGTCGGGCAGCAGCGCGTGGCTGAGGTCGGTGAGCGCCGCCACGTTCACCGCGACCTGGCCGTGCACCCGGTCGGCCGAGGCATCCACCACGCTGCCGTAGTGGCCGAAGCCGGCATTGTTGACCAGCGTGCCCACCCGGATGTCCCGCTCGGCCAGGTCGCGCACGAGCTCGGCGACCGCACCGGGTTCGGCCAGGTCGAGCGGGATCACCGTCGACACCGTGCCGTACTTCTCGGCCAGCTCCACCGCGAGCGCCTCGAGCCGGTCGAGCCGGCGGGCGGTGAGCACCAGGTCGGCGCCGCGGCGGGCAAGTTCGTGGGCGTAGCCCACGCCCAGGCCGCTGGACGCCCCGGTGACCAGGGCGGTGGTTCCCATCGGATTGAACAGCGCGGCGGCATCGGTGCGGGTCATGCTCAGAGGCTACCCGGGCCGGGGTTTTCACCGCCAGACGCCACGCGCCGCGCCGACGACGAGGGGCGGCGCGTCGTTAGGCTCGGAGGATGACCGAGCTCTTCGAACTGACCGCCCTCGACCAGTGGCGCGCGCTGCAGCGCGGCGACGTCAGCCCCACCGAGCTGACCGAGCACTACCTGGCCCGCATCGAGCGCCTGAACCCCGGCCTCGGCGCGTTCGTCACCGTGACGGCCGACGCCGCCCGGGCCCGGGCGAGGCACGTCGAGACCGAGGTCGCCAAGACGGCGCCACTCTGGGGTCTGCCCTTCGCCGACAAGGACCTGCAACTGCGGGCCGGTGTGCCGGCCCGGCTTGGCTCCCGGCTGATGCGGGACAATATTCCCGAGACCAGCGACCTGCTGGTGCAGGCCCTCGACACCGCCGGCGGCATCAGCCTGGGCAAGACCAACACGCCCGAATTCGGACTGCCGTCCTACACCGAGCCGGTCGCCGGCTCGCCCGCGCGCAACCCCTGGAACCCGGAGTTCGGCGCGGGCGGGTCCAGCGGTGGTGCCGCGGTCGCCGTGGCCGCCCGGCTCTTGCCGTTCGCTCCGGGCAGCGACGGCGGCGGGTCGGTGCGCATCCCCGCGGCCGCCAGCGGCCTGGTGGGGCTCAAACCGTCCCGCGGGCGCATTCCCGCTGCCTCCGGCCTGGATTCTCCCGGCGGCCTGCCGGTGGCCGGACCGCTGGCGCGCACCGTGGCGGATGCCGCGCTGCTGCTCGACGCCATGATCGCGCCCGCCGGCGGCCGGCCCGAGCACCCGTTCGCCGTGCGCGCTCCCGGCGGCGAGGAGCAGTTTCTCGGCGCCGCCGTGCGGGGTGAGGGCCGCTACCAGCTCGGCGTGATGACCACCTCGGCCTGGGACGATGCCTACGAGATCAGCCTGGCGCCGGAGGCCCTGGCCGCGCTCGAAGACGCTGTGACCGGCTTCGCCGCGATCGGGCACGGTATCGAACAGACCGCCCTCACCCCGGATGCGAGTTACGCGCCGGCCTTCCGGGCGCTGTGGCAGCTCAGCGCCGCGCGCATCCCCGCCGACACACCCGAAAAGGAGGAGCTGCTCGAACCGCTCACCCGCTGGCTGATGCACCGCGGCCGGGAGCTGAGTGGCCGGGCAGTCGCCGAGGCGCTCACTGCCCTGGCTGCCTACGAGCGCTCGTTCATCCGGCAGCTGTCGGCCTACGACGCCGTGCTCACCCCGGCCCTCGCGCTCACGCCCCGCCCGGTGGGCTGGTACGACGCCGAGAACGGCGAACGCAACTTCGCCCAGCAGGTGCAGTACACCCCGTTCACCTCCATGATCAACGTCTGTGGCCTGCCCGCCATCACCCTGCCGGTCAGCCAGACCGCCGACGGCCTGCCGATGGGTGTGCAGCTGATCGGCCGGCCCGGCGGCGAGGCCACCCTGCTCGCGCTCGGTGCGCAGCTCGAGCGGAAGTTGCGCTGGCAGGACCGGGTGCCACCCGGACTCTGACAGGCACCTTACGGGCGTGTCTTGTTTTGAATGACTCAAAACAACTGCTAGCGTGAGGCATGGCCACACGCGAAGGAACCGACACGGAGCACCACTCTCATGGTCTCCGTGAGGGCGATCACGGCTCCGACGACTTCGCGGCCGTCATTCGCGACGCCGGGCTCAAGGTCACCGCACCCCGGCTCGCCGTGCTCACCAGCCTGGCCGCGTCGGCGCACGCCACCGCGGAGCAGCTCTTCGACACCGTGAGCGTGAGCCTGCCCGGCACCAGCCTGCAGGCCGTGTACGGCGTGCTGGGCGCGTTCACCACCGCCGGCCTGGTGCGCCGCATCGAGCCCGCGGGCTCCGCCGCCCTGTTCGAGCGGCGGGTCGGCGACAACCACCATCACCTCATCTGCACCGGCTGCCGCTCGGTGACCGACGTCGAGTGCGTGGTCGGGGAAGCCCCCTGCCTCACCCCCAGCGACGCTGCCGGCTTCGTCGTGCAGACCGCCGAAGTGACCTTCTGGGGACTCTGCCCCGACTGCCAGGCCGGCGCCGCGGCATCCGCCCACGATCTCTGAACGACACCTTCTGAATGACCTGAACGACCAGCACCTGACCCAAAGGAGAACCATGACGATCACGCCCCCCACGACCACGCAGACCGGCACCCCGGTCCCCAGCGACGAGCACTCCCTCACCGCCGGCTCTGAGGGCGTCACCGCCCTGCACGACCGCTACCTGGTCGAGAAGCTCGCCCAGTTCAACCGCGAGCGCATCCCGGAGCGCATCGTGCACGCCAAGGGCGGCGGGGCGCACGGCGTCTTCGAGGTCACCGGCGACGTCTCCGCCTACACCCGTGCCGCTCTGTTCCAGCCTGGCGCCCGCACCGACACCCTGCAGCGCTTCTCCAGCGTCGCCGGCGAGCAGGGCTCGCCCGACACCTGGCGCGACGTGCGCGGCTTCTCGGTGAAGTTCTACACGACCGAGGGTAACTACGACATCGTCGGCAACAACACCCCGGTGTTCTTCATTCGCGACGGCATCAAGTTCCCCGACTTTATCCACTCGCAGAAGCGCCTGCCGGGATCCGGCCTCCGCGACGCCGACATGCAGTGGGACTTCTGGACCCTCTCGCCCGAATCCGCACACCAGGTCACCTACCTGATGGGCGACCGCGGCCTGCCGCGCTCCTGGCGCACCATGCCCGGCTTCGGCTCGCACACCTACCAGTGGATCAACGCCGCCGGTGAGCGCTTCTGGGTGAAGTACCACTTCACCTCCAACCAGGGCAACATCGAGATGGAAGGCGCCGAGGCCGAGCTCATCGCCGGAGCCGACGCCGACTACTACCGCCGCGACCTCTACGAGGCCATCGACGCCGGCGACTTCCCGTCCTGGGACGTGCACGTGCAGGTCATGCCGTACGAAGAGGGCAAGACCTACCGGTTCAACCCGTTCGACCTCACCAAGGTCTGGCCGCACAGTGACTTCCCGCTGATCAAGGTGGGCACGCACACCCTCAACCGCAACCCGGGCAACTTCTTCGCCGAGATCGAGCAGGCCGCGTTCTCGCCGGCCAACCTCGTTCCCGGCATCGCGGCCAGCCCTGACAAGATGCTCATGGCGCGCATCTTCTCCTACCCGGACGCGCAGCGCTACCGCGTGGGCACCAACTACAACCAGCTGCCGGTGAACGCGCCGATCTCGCCGGTGAACAACTACTCCCAGGATGGCGCCGCCCGGTACCACTTCAACGACGCCAGTGCGCCGAACTACGCGCCGAACTCGCTCGGCGGCCCCGTCGCCGATGCCGCCCTCGCGGGCGACGGCACCTGGGAGAGCGACGGTGCGCTGGTGCGGAGCGCCGCTCTCCTGCGCGCCGACGACGATGACTTCGGCCAGGCCGGCACGCTGTACCGCGAGGTCTTCGATGACGCGGCCAAGGCCCGCTTCCTCGACACCATCACGGGCGCCGTCGGCGGCGTCACCCGCCCCGAGGTGAAGGAACGCGCCATCCAGTACTGGACGAACGTGGACGCGACCCTCGGCGCGAGCCTGCGTCTGAACCTGGCCGACGGCGAAGCGGAGGCCACCTCGGCCAACGTTGCCGCCGAGCCGGTCGGCGTCGGCGAGTAACCAGCACCACCGCACCACCGAATCGCTGGTCGAGCTTGTCGAGACCCGGTGAGCATGTCTGCGTTCAGAGGACGGCTCACGGGATCTCGACAGGCTCGATCAGCGGGGCGGAGGAACATCCGCCGGGCGCAATTGAGGTAAGGCATGCCATACTTAGGCCATGCTTACATCGACTGTCGCTGCTGCGCAGGCCCCCGCACGCGTGCGGGCACCGCGCCCGAGCTATCGCCCGTTCGCCGTCTCAGTGGCCCGCGTGCAACGCCTGTCGACTAATTTCACCCGGGTGACCTTCACCGGCCCCGACCTGCATGAGTTCGGCACCGCCGGCCTCGACCAGCGCATCAAGATCGTGCTGCCGCTGCCGGGCGTGGGCGTCTCCCTCTTCCCGCAGCACGACTCCTGGTACGAGGCCTGGCGCGACCTGCCCGACGAACACCGCAACCCGATCCGCACCTACACGGTGCGGCAGGCCCGGCCAGAGCACCGCGAGGTCGACATCGACTTCGTCACCCACGGTGACGCCGGCCCAGCCTCCCGCTGGGTGCGCGCCGCCCTCGTCGGCGACGAGGTCGCGATTGTGGGGCCGCTCGCCGACGGCGACAACCCGAGCATCGGCATCGAGTGGGCTCCGGGCAACGCCAACACCGTGCTGATCGCGGGCGACGAGACCGCCGCACCGGCGATCTGCGCCATCCTCTCGGCCCTGCCGCGCGACGCCCGCGGCTGCGCCTACATCGAGGTGCCAGAGGCGGGCGACGCCCACGAGACCCACGCGCCCGAGGGCGTGACCGTCACCTGGTTGCCGCGCGACGGCGGCGCTCACGGTGCCGCGCTCGAGACCGCCGTGAAGGGCTGGACGGCTCGTTTCATAACCGCCCACCACGCTGGCGCTGACCTCCCCGAGATCGACATCGACGAGTCGATCCTGTGGGAGGTGCCCGACGGCTCCGCTCTCGACGGCGAGCTCTACGCCTGGCTGGCCGGTGAAGCCAGCGTGATCAAGCGCCTACGCCGGTTCCTGGTCTCAGAGGTCGGCATCGACCGCCGCCAGGTGGCTTTCATGGGGTACTGGCGGGACGGTCGCGCGGAGCACGCGTGACCACCCGCTTCTTGCGCAGGTAGCCGCCCTTCTCCAAGCCGGCCTCGATCTCGAACCGGTTCTTCAGCGGGTCACGCCCGGCGACGAAGTACAGCAGCGGAAAGAGCATGCCGTAGCGCTGCCACTGCAGCTTGTGCACGGCTTCGTGCTCGAGCACATCCGCCGACACATTCTGGTTGGTGAGGTAGACGGCGCCCACGCAGGAGCCGCCGCGGCCGAAGCTCCAGGCGGGCAGGCCGCGGAAGACAAACAGGCCGTTACGGCGTTCGATCCGGCCGGTGCTCCAGATGGCGCCCCAGACCAGACCGACGGCGGTGGCATAGAGGTAGCCGGCCCGGCTGAGCGGGGAGTCGAACAGGATGCGCCGCATCAGTCGGTCTGGCTGGAGCCGCCGGTGGGCCGGCCGTAGGTCTCCAGCAGGCGCAGCCAGACCTCGCTGAGGGTGGGGTAGCTGGGCACGGCGTGCCAGAGCCGGTTCAGTGGCACCTCGCCGACCACGGCGATGGTGGCTGCATGCAGCAGCTCGCCGACCGCGGCGCCCACGAAGGTGACGCCGATCAGTACCTCCCGGTCGAGGTCCACGATCGCGCGCACCTGCCCGGTGTAGCCGTCGGCCTGGATGCTCGCACCGGCCACGTTGGCCAGGTCGTAGTCGAGCACCCGGATGCGGAAGCCGGCCTTCTCCGCGGCGGCCGCGGTGAGGCCCACCGAGGCGACCTCGGGGTCGGTGAAGGTGACCTGCGGCACCGCGGCGTGGTCGGCGGTGGCCACGTGGGTGCCCCAGGGGGCATCATCGACGGTGTGACCGGCGGCCCGGGCGGCGATCACGTCGCCGGCGGCGCGGGCCTGGTACTTGCCCTGGTGGGTGAGCAGCGCCCGGTGGTTGAGGTCGCCCGTGGCGTAGAGCCAGTCGCCGGCCAGGGCGGGGGAGTCGCCCTGCACCAGCAGGGTGTCGTCCACGCTCACCCAGTCGCCCGGGGTGAGGCCAACGGTGTCCACCCCGAGGTCCTGGGTGCGCGGGATGCGGCCGGTGGCCACGAGCACCTCGTCGGCAACGACGGAGCGCCCGTCGGCCAGCACCAGCGCCACCTGGCCGGTCTCGATGCGGCGGGCGGCGGTGGGACTGGCCCCGGTGAGCACGGTGATGCCCGCCTCGGTGAGGGCGGCGCCCACCAGTTCACCGGCGAACGGTTCCTGGTCGCGCAGCAGCGAACTGCGCACCAGCAGGGTCACGTCCACCCCGAGCGACCGGTACGCGGCGGCCATCTCCACCGCCACCACCCCGCCGCCGATGACGGCGAGGCTGTCGGGCAGGTGGGTGACCGAGGTGGCATCCCGGCTGGTCCACGGGTTCACGTCGGCAAGGCCGTCGATGTCGGGCAGCAGGGCGCTGGAGCCCGTGCTGAGCACCACGGCGTGCGTGGCGGTGACGACGACGGTGCCCTCGGCGGTGTCGACGGTGACCTCGCGGATGCCGCTGAGCCGGGCATGGCCGCGCAGCAGCTCGATGCCGGCGGAGTCCAGCCAGTCGACCTGGCTGGAGTCATTCCAGTCGTGGGTCATCTCGGTGCGGCGGCGGAGCACCGCGGCCACGTCGAGCTGCCCGGTGACGGCCTCTTTCGCGCCGCCTACCCGGCGGGCGGCGGCGAGTACCGCGCCGCTCCGCAGCAGCGCCTTGGACGGCATGCAGGCCCAGTAGGAGCACTCCCCGCCCACCAACTCGGACTCGATCACGAGGGTCTTCAGCCCGGCCTGGGCGGTGCGGTCGGCCACGTTCTCGCCCACGGCGCCGGCGCCGATCACGATGACGTCGTAGCTGCGGCTCTCGCCGGCTGCGGGGGCGGATGTCGAGGTCTGGGTGCTGTCAGCGTCGCTCATCATCGCAGCCTACCGACCCCACCCGACAGGAATCCAGACTCTGGTGTCAGCGGCCCTCGAAGACCGCCTCGGTGCGGGTGAGGAACGCTTCCATGCCGATTCGGGCATCCGTGGAGCCGGCCAGCCGGGCCAGGGCGGGCTGTAGTTCGGCCTCGGCCGCCGCTGCACCCTCACGAAGAGCCAGCCGGGCGTTGGCGAGGGTGGCCTGCACGGCCAGCGGGGCCTGGGCGGCGATGCGCTCGGCGAGCTCGATCGCCCGGTGCAGCTCGCGGCCGTTGGGGGCGATCTCCTGCACCAGCCCGAGCCGGTGCGCCTCGCGGGCGTCGAACAGGTCGCCGGTGAGCAGCCAGCGCATGGCGTTGCCCCAGCCGGCGGCCCGGGGAAAACGGATGGTGGCGCCGCCGAACGGCAGGATGCCCCGGCTGACCTCGATCTGGCCGAACCGGGTGGATTCGGCGGCCACGACGATGTCGCTGGCGAGCATCAGCTCGATGCCCAGGGTGAGACAGGTGCCCTGCACGGCGATCACGACGGGTTTGCTCAGCGCCGTGCCGTCGACCTGCCAGGGGTTGATGCCGCCCTCCGGCACCATCTCCAAGCCCTCGGGGCCGAGCCTCGGGCCGATGTCGGCCAAGTCGAGGCCGGCGGTGAAGTGTTCACCGAGCGCGTGCACCACGCCCACCCGCAGGTCGGGGTCGCGCTCGAGCTGCCCGTAGGCCAGGGCGAGCTGCTGCAGCATGGCGAAGTCCGCCGCGTTGCGCTTCTCCGGCCGGTTCAGGCCGATCAGCAGCAGGTGCCCCCGCCGCTCCACGACAACTCGAGCGTCCGACGCATCCGTCACATCGATCTCCTTCGATCACTGGTTTTCGCGAACCGTGAGAAAAGCACCGAAAAACTCGAGTTTTCGGGGCTTAGCTCACAGCTCGCGGAGGGGAATTAGCGGGTGAGGGCGCCGATGATGCGCAGAATGCTGGGCAGGTCGTCGTTCGCGGCTTCGGGGGAAGACGGCGCGAACCCGGCGATGGTGGCGCCGGCAAGGGTGAACTCCTTGCGCAGGGCCACGATGGCGCCCGTGAGGCTCTCCACCGCCAGACCGAACGGATAGATATTCGACAGCCCCACGATGGTGGCGGGGTCGAGAACGTCGAGGTCGATGTGCAGGTAGATGTGCGCGGCACCGGTGCGCTTCACCGCGGCCACGAGAGCGTCGGGGCTGTTGAAGCTCTCCACCGGCACCAGCGGGATGCCCTGTTCGGTGATGTAGACATCCTCGGCCGGGTCGATGTCGCGCACGCCGGCCAACACCACCCGGTCGGGCGTGATGCGGGCATCCGGGTCGAGCGCGAGCCCGTCGGTGCCGTCGCCGAGGATGGCGCGCAGCACCATGCCGCCGAAGCCGCCGGACTGCGACGATTCGCTGGTGTGCAGGTCGGGGTGGGCGTCGAACCAGACCAGGGCGATGTCGCCGGGGTGCCGCCGGGAGGCGTGCTCGACGGCGCCGAACGAGACCCCGCAGTCGCCGCCGATGGTGAGCACCGGCTCGGTGCTGGTGCGCAGAACCGCGAGCTGCCGGTCCCGCACCGTCAACAGCGAGGAGAACCGGTGGATGCCGGTGTCCAGCGAGTCGCCGGCCTCGACCGGCACGTCGACCGGATAGGTGACCGAGAAGGGCAGGTCACCCCTGATCGCCTCCGCACCGTCGACAAGGCGCATCGCGCGAGGAGAAACCGAACCTTGCCACTGCGGCACAACCACGTAGTTGGGAGACACCCCCTCAGTATGCTCCCCAGCCCGGGCCCGGCGCATCTGTCTGCGTGGGTCCGGTGCGACCGTCAGACGGCCTCGGGCATGTCCCGGTACCGGATGGCGGCCGACACGGCCTCCCGCAGCTCGAATTCAGCCAGGCGCGGGCCATAGCCCGGGGTGCCGCGCTGGATGCGCCAGCCTTCGTTGAGCGGCCCGAGGTCGACGGTGTCGAAACCGAAGTCGTCAAGTAGGGCGGTGACCGTGGCGCGGGCATCGGGGTCGTTGCCCGCGATCACGAGCGCGCGGCGGTCCTCGGTGCCGGCGGGCAGCCCGTCGGTGGTGAGGTCGGCGGCGTAGATGTGGTTGAACGCCTTGACGACCTTGGCGTCGGGAACCAGGTCCTGCAGCAGCTCGGCCGTGGTGGTGGTCTCCTCATCGAGGGCCACGATGTCGCCGTCGCGCTGGGGGTAGTAGTTGTTGGTGTCGATCACCGTCTTGCCGGCCAGTTCCGCCAGCGGCAGGGTGTGGATCTGGTGCAGCGGAATGGTCACGACCACCAGGTCGCCGGCCGTGGCGGCCTCGGCGGGAAGGGCGGCGCGGGCGCGCGGGCCGAGCTCGGCCACCAGGCCCTCCAGGGTGGCCGGGCCGCGGGAATTACTCACCACGACGTCGTATCCGCTGGCCACGCCGAGGCGGGCGAGCTGGCTGCCGATGTTACCTGCACCGATGATTCCGAGAGTAGTCATGCTGGTGACAATACAGAACGGCCCCGAAATGTTCCCGGGGCCGTTCTGTCGTGCACGTGCAGGATGCGTTACTGCTCGATCGACGAGGGCGTGCCGGCCTTGAGCGCGGCGAAGCGGGCATCCACCTCGGTGAGCTCGCCGAGGTCGTCGAGGCTCTCGAACTGGGCGTCCAGGCTGGAAGCGGCGAGCTCGCTCGCGCCGCGCACCTTGGCCTCTTCGCGGCGGATCTTGTCTTCGAACCGGCTGACCTCGCTGGTGGGGTCCATCATGTCGATGCTCTTCACGGCGTCCATGACCTGCGACTGCGCCGCCGCGGTCTTGGACCGGGCGATGAGCTCGCTGCGCTTGGCGGTGAGCTGACCCAGCTTGGTCTTCATGGTGTTGAGGCCGGTCTTGAGCTGCTCGACCACGGCGCTCTGGCTCGCGATCTGCGGTTCGGCGTCCGTCGCCTCCTTCTCGGACTGCAGCTGGCGGCTGAGCGCCACCTTGGCGAGGTTGTCGAACTTGTCGGCGTCGACGGTGTTGCCGGCCCCGCGCAGCTCGTCGGCCTTGCGGCTGGCGGCGAGGGCCTTGCGACCCCACTCGCCGGCGGCCTGCACGTCTTCGCGGTGGTCGTCCTCGAGCAGCCGCAGGTTGCCGATGGTCTCGGCGATCGCGCTCTCGGCGTCGACGATGCTGTTGGTGAAGTCCCGCACCATCTGGTCGAGCATCTTCTCGGGGTCTTCCGCGGAGTCCAGCAGCGCGTTGATGTTCGCCCTGGTGAGCTGGGCGATGCGGCCGAAGATCGACTGCTTGGTCATGTGAATGTCCTTTCGACGGGGATCAACGCTTAGAAACTACCGCGTTCACCTCCGCATTTACCTGTATGACGGCAAGCCTGCAGAGAAGGATGATCAATGGATAGTGTGTTTTCACACGGTGTTTTCACACGCCCATCGACTCTCAAGGATCCCCACCATGCCCACCCCCCTGAGCCTGACGATAGTTCCGGGCATCAACGGCTCCGCCGACAAGCACTGGCAGACCCGTTGGGAGGCGACGCAGACGGATGCCGTGCGCATCCGCCCAGTCTCGTGGGACGAACCGGACCTGGAGGACTGGATCGCCGCCGTCGACGCGGCCGTGACCACTCCTGACACGATCATCGTGGCGCACAGCCTGGGCTGCCTGGCCGCCGCGGCGTGGCTGGCGCAGAACCCTGGCCGGGTACGCGGCGCCCTGCTGGTGGCCCCGCCCGACCGGTTCGGCCCGGACTTCCCGTCGGTGGCTCCGACCTTCCGCGCCGCCGAACCCGCCGCGCTCGGTACGCCGGCCCTGGTGATCGCCAGCGCCAACGACCCCTACTGCGCCCTCGGCACCGCGCGCACGCTTGCGACCGCGTGGGGCGCCGGGTTCGTCGAGGTCGGCAACCTCGGGCACATCAACATCGCCAGCAAGCTCGGCAACTGGCCGTCCGGACGGGCCATCCTCGACGAGTTCGCCGAGAGCCTGGCCGGGATGGTGCGCTGATGACCGATCCCGATGTGCTCACCCGGCAGACCGTCGACCTGCTGCGCGACCTGATCCGCAACGCCTGCGTCAACGACGGCACCCCCGATTCCGGTGGAGAGATCCGCAGCGTGCGCACCCTCGAGGGCTTCTTCGCCGGCTCAGGGCTGGAGCTCGAAGTTGTGGAACCGCATGCCGGCCGGGGCTCGCTGATCGCGCGTCTCCGCGGCACCGACCCCAGCGCGCCGTCGCTGGCGCTGGTGGGGCACATCGACGTGGTGCCAGTGGACGAAAGCGGCTGGAGCCGCGACCCGTTTTCCGCCGACCTCGTCGACGGCGAAATCTGGGGCCGCGGCGCCCTCGACATGCTCTACCTCACCGCCAGCTACGCCGTCGTCATCCGCGACCTCGCCATGGGCCCGTTCCGCCCCCGCGGCGACCTGGTCTTCGCGGCCGTCGCCGACGAGGAGAGCGGCAGCCGCTTCGGGGTGGGTTGGATGACCGAACACCGGCTCGAGCTCATCGACGCCACCTCCGTGCTCACCGAGTCCGGTGGTGCCCCCGTGGGCGTGCGGCCGTCGATCACCACCACCATCGGCGAGAAGGGAATCGCCGGCCGCCGCCTGGTGGTGCGCGGCACGCCCGGGCACGGCTCGGCGCCGTGGGGCGCCCGCAACGCCGCCGTGATAGCCGCGGAGGCCGTGACCCGGCTCGCCCGGTTCGACCCGCCGGTGCAGATCACCGCGGACTGGCGGCACTACGTGTCGGTGCTCGGCCTGCCCGGCGAACTGGCCGACCGGCTGGTCGACCCCGCGCGCATCGACGGGGCCGTGCACGAACTCGGCAAACTGGCCGGCTTCGCGCACGCCTCTACCCACACCACCATCTCGCCCAACATCGTGCACGCGGGCGAGAAGGAGAACGTCATCCCGTCGCTGGCCACCGTGGACCTCGACATCCGGGTGCTGCCCGGCATCGACGCCGCCGATGTGGACGCCTACCTGCGCGAGGCGCTGGGTGACCTGATGGGCGACATCGAGATCGTCGGCGACAGGTTCGAGGCCGCCACCCGTTCTCCCGTCGACACTCCGCTGTTCGCCGCGCTCAGCGCCGCCGTGGCCCGGGCCTACCCGAACGCCGACCTGTTGCCGGTGCTCAGCGTCGGCGGATCGGATGCGCGGTTCTACCGCTGGCGCGGTGTGCCCGCCTACGGCTTCGGCCTGCTCAGCCCGCGCTGGGACTACGGCACCTTCCGCACCCTGTTCCACGGCAACGACGAACGCATCGACGTCGACTCGGTCGCCCTCACCGTGGCCGCGCTCGACTTCACCGTGCGCCAGGTGCTGGCATGACCGTCACGACCGGCACCGTGCAGATCCACACGGTTGCCTGGACGGATGCGCGGGCCGTGGCGCTGCGTGCGGCCATGGACGACGAGATCATGCCCCGCTACGCCGATCGGTTCGAGACCATCTCGACAACGGATGCCGCGGCGACCGACGCCGCATTCGCCATCGACCCGAACACCATGGTGCTCACCCTCATCGCGACGGTGGACGGTGTGCCCGCGGGCCACGCCGCCCTGCGTATGCTCGGCGAGGAATACGAGCTGAAGCGCCTCGTCACCCTGGCCGCGTATCGCGGCCGGGGCGTCAGCAAGGCGCTCATCAGCGCTGTCGAGGCCGAGGCATCCGCTCGGGGTGCTCGCCGGCTGATCCTGCAGACCGGTGACCGGCAGCCGGAGGCGGTGCGGCACTACGAGCACCTCGGCTACACGCCGATCCCGATCTACCCGCCCTACGAGGCGATCTGGTTCTCCCTCTGCTACGAACGGATGCTGCCCGCATGAACACGCGCGTTGACACCCTCGTGATCGGCGGCGGCGCCATGGGTTCTGCGGCGGCCTGGCAGCTGGCCCGCCGCGGCCGCGACGTGACCCTGCTCGAGCGGTTCGAGCCCGGGCACACTAACGGTGCCTCGCACGGTGCCTCCCGCAACTTCAACCTCAGCTACTCCGACCCCACCTACGTGGCCATGCTCATCGAGGCGCTACAGCTGTGGCGGGAGCTCGAAGACGAGACCGACACCCGGCTGCTCGAGCAGGTGGGCCTGGTCAACCACGGCGCGGGCCAGCCGTTCGCCGAGGTACACGCCGCTCTGACCGCAGTGGGGTTCGACCCCGAGATGCTCAGCGTCGCCGCCGCCGCCGAGCGCTGGCCGGGCATCCGCTTCGACACCGAAGTGCTCTACACACCCGAAGCCGGCCGGCTGAACGCGAACGCGTCGGTGGCGGCCCTGCAGGCCGCCGCAGCAGCCCTCGGGGCCCGGGTGGAGCACGGGATGCCCGTCACCCGAATCACCGTCGCGGGCGACGACCGGGTGCTCGTGGCCACCGACACCGAACAGTTCGAGGCCCGCCGGGTGATCGTGACCCTCGGCGCCTGGACCAGCTCCCTGCTCGGCGGCCTGCTGCCGCTGCCCAAGCTGGTGGTCACCCAGGAGCAGCCGGCCCACTTCGCCGTGCTCGACACCAGCTTCACTTGGCCGGGCTTCAACCACGGCTACCGCCCTGGCACCGCCGGCTACGACTACTGGCGCTCGCCGGTCTACGGCATGCACACCCCCGGCGAGGGCATCAAGGCCGGCTGGCACGGCGTCGGCCCCGTCGTCGACCCCGACCACCGCGACTTCACCGCGGAACCCGAACAGCTGCTGGCCCTGCGCCGCTACGCCCGCGAGTGGCTGCCGGGCGCGGATGCCGACAGTTTCGTCGAAATCAGCTGCACCTACACGACCACACCCGACTCGAATTTCGTGCTCGACCGGCGCGGCCCCGTGGTCGTGGGCGCGGGCTTCTCCGGGCACGGTTTCAAGTTCACCCCCACCGTCGGCCGCATCCTCGCCGACCTGGCCGACGACCTCCCCGCTCCGCCCCTGTTCGCGCTCGATCGCTAGCCGCGACGCAGGGCCCGTCGCCCAGTTGCCGCAAAGTGCCGCTTCCTGCTCGTCGAGGTGGTCTATTGCCGCAAGTCGGGCTCCCCATCGGCGACCTGCCAGTTGAGGCCCTCTCCGGGCGCCGCGATGGGCGCCAACTGGTATCTCGCTGGGGTGAGGTCCGTGAATTGCCAGTTCGGGCCCCCTCCGGGCGCCGCAATGGGCGGCATCTGGCAAGTCACGAGCGGGCGCGGGCGCCGAACCGCTTAGAAACGCCCGCCGCCACCGCGCCGGCCGCGGGTGCCGCTGCCGCCGAAGCTGCCGGGGCTGCGCCCGCCGCCGAAACCGCCACCGCTGCTGCGTCGTCCGCCGCCTCCGCCGAACCCGCCTCCGCCGCCGCCACCGAACATGCCGCCACCGCCGCCACCGCCGAGGATCTGACCGATCAGGATGCCGCCGAGCACCGCCCCCATCGAGCCGTTGCTGCCGCCGCGCCGGCTGGCCCCGCCGCCGCCGAAGAAGTCACCGAAGTCGTCATCGTTGTCCGACGAGAACCCGTCGACGTCACGGCGGGCCATCGCGGTCGCCTCCGCAGCCAGGGACCCGGCGCGCTGGGAGACCGCGAGCGCCGCGGCCGGGTCGGTGGGTACGAGGGACTCGGCCTGGGCCGTCAGCCGGGCGGCCTCGGCGAGTCGGGTGCGCGCTTCCGCTCCCACGGCGCCGCGCCGGGCCGTGATGAAATCGTCGGCGGCCGATACCTGGCTGCGCGCTGCCTGCATGCTGTTGCTGAGCGCCTGATTGAGGCGTTGCGCCTGCAGCTGGGCATCGCGCGCGCCCTGCAACGCGGCATCCATGCTGGCATTGGTGGTTTCGAGGACCTGCACGAGCTCGATCGGGTTGATCGGCGGTGTCTCGAGCTTCGCACGAACCTCCGCGAGGGTGCGCTCGGTCTGCTCGATCGCGCCGGGCACCGCGGCCGTGCCGCCGGGCAGGGCGCGAGCGGTGACGAGATCGGTGTCGAGATCGGCCAGCATGGCCGGGATCCCGGACTCGGCCGTCTGCAGGTCGGCGGCGAGCCGGTCCACGGCGTCGACCAGCAGTTTGGCCTGGTCCACGGCTTCCTCGGCGGCGCGGATGCCGACGGCCGCGGCGCTCGGTTCGCCTGCGGCCAGCCGGGCCTGCGCTTCGGTCAGCGCATTGGTGGCGAAGGTGAGCCGCTCGGCGGCCTGGTCGGGGTTGTCGGCGACGGTGTTGATGGCCGCAGCGGTGTACCGGGCGGCCAGCTGCTCCACCCCGGTCTCGGCTTGGTCGAGCCGGGCGTCGATTGCGGCCAGCTCGGTCTGCAACTCCGCGGCGGCGGCCGGCGCGTTGGCCTCCAGCTTGCGCAACTCGTCGAACGCCGCGGCCTGCTCGTCGAGGGCCTGGTTGGCCTCGGCGCAGAGGGCGATGATCGAGCGGTACCAGGCCCGCACCTGCTCCTCGGTGTCGGGCTCGGCGTCATCCAGGCGTTGCTGCAGCGTGAACGCCTCGCTCAGCTTGCCCGCCGCGGTGCTCACCGCCGCCTGGAACGGTTCGGCAGCGCCCACCCCGTACTGCGCGACCGCGAAGCCCACCTCCTGGCCGCTGGTCTTGATGGCGTCATCGGTCTCGATCAGCGCACTGGATGCTTCCCGCTTCAGTTCGGCCGTCGGCACCTGGTCGGCGCCGGGCCCGACCGCCGTCTTGGCGCCGCGGCGGCGGAGCAACACGATCACGATGGTGACGATCGCTCCCAGAATCACCACGGCGATCAGCACCCCGACCCAGCCGGGCAGCCCGCCGGAGCCGGTATTGGCCTCCCCGGGCGTGACGACCGGGTCGCTGAGCGGTTCGCCTGCCACACTCTGCTGCATGGCGGTCGCGCCGTTGATGGCCGCTCCCGCCCAATCGTTCTCCCGCAACGACGGCTCGATGGCCGTGCTCGTCACCTCACTGAGCTGGGCATCACTCAGCACGAAGTCTGTCGCGACCGACAGCTGATACTGGCGGTCATCGGTGGCCACGGCCAGCAGCACGTCGCTCTCACCGAATCCGTTGTTCACGGCGGTCTGGTCGGCCCAGGTGGAGAGGTCATCAACACCGTCGAAACTCGACACGTAGGCCACGTACAGGTCGATCCGAGTGTCAGCGTAGAGCTCGTCGAAGGCCGCGAGCACCTCGTCCTCCCGGTCGCCGAGAGCCCCGACGGTGTCGACGATCTTGCTGTCCTCGAACGTCACCGGGTCATCCGCCCGCGCCGCCAGGGGAGTGGCCAGCCCCGCTCCGACCAGGCCGGCGACGGCCAGCGCACCCGCCGCGCTCAGCAGCGCCACCCGGGCGGCGAGCCCGGTGACGGTCGATCGAATGTGCGGGCGGCCTGACTGCATGGGGTCCATTTCCTCGAACGGTTCGCGTGCGGCGGTTCCCATCGAGCATAGAACCCCCGGCCAGGAGCGGCTAGGAAGCCGGCTGGGAGCCAGCCGGCGCGACTGTTGCGCTCTGTTACCGCTGACCGGATGCCCGCGGGCCACCTCGGGCACACTGGAATCCGCGGCAATCGTTCGCGGCCGCATCGATCCCGTCACGGAGGCGAGAATGACCATCCAGAATCTCGCCGCCATGACCGACCTGGCCGCTCGCCCCACTCTCGCCGTGGTCGAGGTCACCCGCAGCCGGCCCGACCGGCCCGAGTACCACGCCAAGGTGCAGACCCTCAACGCCACCGTTGTGGATGCCGGCACCCGCGGCGGGTGGACCGTCGTGCGCCTGGCCGCCGCCGATCTCGATCCCGCGGCGCTGCTGGACCTCACCGACTCCGCCGACGCTGTCGTGATCGTGGGCGGCGAAGACATCGACCCCCGCTTCTACGGCGCCCGCGCCGGCTACGAGGGCGAGACCACCCACTTCATCGACGCTGACGAGGGCCAGATCGCCCTCGTGCAGCGCGCCGCCGACCGCGGCACACCGCTGCTGGGCATCTGCCGCGGCTTGCAGATCATCAACGTCGCCCTCGGCGGCGACCTCGTGCAGCACATCGACGACGGCATCCACCGCAACGTCGGCGTGCCGATCGACGAGATCCTCTCCACCCACGACGTGCACCTGCACGCCACCAGCGGCCTCGCCGCCGCCCTCGGTGACACCCGCATCTCGGTGCAGAGCGCACACCACCAGAGCGTCGGCCGCCTCGGCGCCGGCCTGGTACCCGTGGCCACGGCGCCCGACGGCCTGGTCGAAGCCCTCGAACACCGCACCGCGCCGATCACCGGGGTGCAGTGGCACCCCGAAGCACCGGATGCGCCCGCCGCCCAGCTGCCCCTCCTGCTCGCGTCCCTCCAAGCGTCGCTAGCCACCACCGAGGTCGCCCGCGCCGCCTAGTTCGCGACCTGTGAGCTAAGCCCCGAAAAACCCGAGTTTTGGGTGCTTAGGTCACGGCTCGCGGGCGCACCCGGGCCAGGAACGCGGGCACGTCCAGCTCGTGCTCGAACGGCTCGGCGACGGTGGTGGCGTCGTAGTACAGGCCGTCGGCCAGCAGCATGGTGGCCCGGGCCAACTCGGGGTCCTGCAAATCGTCGTTGAGAATCTCGAAGTACCGGCGCCGCATCTCCACCACCACCGCCCGGGCCTGTGGGGTGCGGCGGGCCAGGGTGCCGCCGGCGAGGGTGGCCCGGTCCAGCGGGCTGTTCACGTACTCGGCCAGGCTCACGTAGTAGGCGGCAGCGCCGCCCGGGGCCTGCCGCATGCGTTCGTATTCGGCGGCGGCCAGCGTCTCGAGCCGTTCGATCAGCGCGGTCTCCAGCCCGTCCCGGGAGCCGAAGTGGTAGAGCAGGCCGCCCTTGGTGACGCCGGCGGCTTTCGCGACCGCGTCGAGGGAAGCGCCGGAACCGCTGGTGTCAATGAGCAGTTCCTGGAACGCGGTGAGGATGCTCTCCCGCGCGCTGTCGCGATGTTGGGCCATGCCCGCCACTTTACTGTACTTGGTGGTATAGTCGATGTCTGCTGTACTGAATGGTGCAGTAAAACTCGCCGTTCCGTTCGGAACCCCGTTCTTCAGCCAGGTTGACATGAGCACGACAGACACCATCCGCACCCTTTCCGACAGCACCGCCGCCGCATCGGCCGCACCCCGCGCCGGCCGCCGGGAATGGTTCGGCCTGGTGCTGCTGATGCTGCCGGTGTTGCTCATCTCGGTGGACAACACCGTGCTGAGTTTCGCCCTGCCGGCGATCAGCCTCGACCTGCGCCCCAGCAGCACCACGCTGCTCTGGATCGTCGACGTCTACCCGCTGGTGCTCGCCGGCTTGCTGGTGGCCATGGGCACTCTCGGCGACCGGGTTGGCCGGCGCCGGCTGCTTCTGATCGGTGCCACCGGGTTCGGTGTGGTGTCGGTGCTGGCGGCGTTCGCGCCCACCGCCGAGTTGCTGATCGCGGCCCGCGCGGTGATGGGCTTCTTCGGCGCCATGATCATGCCGTCCACCCTCTCGTTGCTGCGCAGCCTGTTCCGGGATGCCCGCCAGCGCACCCTGGCGATCGCGGTCTGGGCCGGTGCCTTCGCGGCCGGGTCGAGCCTCGGCCCGATCGTGGGCGGGGTAGTTCTGCAGCACTTCAACTGGGGTGCCGTGTTTCTCATCGCGGTGCCGTTCCTGCTGCCCCTCGTGGTGTTCGCACCCTTGCTGGTGCCCGAGTCCAAGGACCCGGCGCCATTGAAGATCGACCTGGCCAGCGTGGCGCTGTCGCTGCTCACGCTCACCCCGTTGGTGTTCGCCATCAAGACCCTCACCCACGATGGCGCCACGGTGCTCGGCCTCGGCGCGCTGGTGCTGGGCCTGGTCGCCGGCGCGGTCTTCCTCCGCCGCCAGCTGCGCATCGGCAACCCGCTGCTCGACCTGGCCCTGTTCCGGCATGCGCCGTTCGCCGGGTCGGTGCTGGCGAACTTCCTCTCGGTCTTCAGCCTGGTCGGGTTCCTGTTCTTCGTATCGCAGCACCTGCAGCTGGTACTCGGCCTCGACCCGCTCGACGCCGGACTGCTCCTGTTGCCCGGAGCCGTGCTGTCGGTAGCCGCCGGCCTGGGCGCGGCCTACGTGGTGCGCCGGGTGCCGCCGCGTCTGGTGATCGTGGCCGGCATCCTGCTCTCGGCCGGAGGTTTCGCGCTGATCGTGCTGCTGCGGGAAAACCTGACGGCCGGGGTGGTGGCGCTCGCGTTCGGCATCCTCTCGGTGGGCGTCGGTGCGGCCGAGACCATCTCCAACGACACCATCCTGAGCTCGGTGCCGGCCGACAAGGCCGGGGCTGCGGCCGGTGTCTCCGAGACCGCCTATGAGCTCGGTGCCGTGCTCGGCACCGCTGTGCTCGGCGCGATCCTCGCGGCCTCCTACCGGGCTGCCGTGGTGCTGCCCGACGGCCTCGGCGCCGGGGCGGCCGGCCAGGCCGGAGAAACCCTCGGCGGGGCGCTCGGTGTGGCCGGAAGCCTGCCTGCCGGTCAAGCCGAGGCGCTCACCGAGTCGGCTCGGGCAGCGTTCGACAGCGGCGTTGGCGTGACCTCGATCATCGCCGTGGCGCTGATGCTGGTGGCCGCGGCCGCCGTGCAACTGAGCATGCGCCCCCGCCGCACCTCCCGCCCGCGACCCGTGAGCTAAGCCCCGAAAACCTCGAGTTTTGGGTGCTTTCCTCTCAGCTCGCGAAGGGGCGGAAGCCGCGCAGGCGGAGGCTGTTGCTCACCACGAAGACCGAGGAGAGCGCCATGGCGGCGCCCGCGATCAGCGGGTTGAGCAGGCCGAGGGCGGCCAGCGGGATCGCCGCCACGTTGTAGGCGAACGCCCAGAACAGGTTCGCCTTGATCGTGGCCAGCGTGCGCCGGGACAACCGGATGGCATCGACCACGGCGAGCAGGTCGGCACGCACCAGAGTGATGTCACTGGCTTCGATGGCCACATCGGTACCCGTGCCCATGGCGATGCCGAGGTCGGCGGCGGCCAGCGCCGCGGCGTCGTTCACGCCGTCGCCCACCATCGCCACCACGTGGCCGGCGGCCTGCAGCGCGCGCACCCTGTCAACCTTCTCGGCCGGCAGCACACCCGCGAAGACCTCGCTGATGCCCACCTGGTCGGCCACAGCGCGGGCGGCGGTGGGGTTGTCGCCGGTGAGCAGCACCGGAGTGAGCCCGAGCGCCACCAACTGGGCCACGGCCGCAGCGCTGCTGGGCTTGACCTCATCGGCCACGGCCAGGATGCCCCGGGCCGCGCCATCCCAGGCCACCGCCACGGCGGTCTGCCCGCGCGCCTCGATACCGGCCAGCACCTCGGCCAGATCGGCGGGCAAGATCACCTGCCACTCGTCGGCCAACCACCGCGGCCGGCCCACCAGCACTAAGTGGCCTTCGACGGTGGCCTGCACGCCGAAGCCCTGCGCCGAGGTGAAGGCCGTGGCTGCAGGCAGGATGCCCACCTGGTCGGCCGCACCGTTCACGATGGCGATCCCGATCGGATGCTCAGAGCCGGCCTCGGCCGCGCCCGCCAGCCGCAGAAGCTCGGTTTCCGCAGCAGCACCGGCAGGGGTTCCCGCCAAGCCGCCGTCCGCGGCCACCCCGGCAGCCACATGCACGCCGAGCAACGCCATCCGCCCCGTGGTCACGGTGCCGGTCTTGTCAAGCACGATGGCGTCCACCTGGCGGGTGGACTCCAGGATCTGTGGTCCGCGAATGAGGATGCCCAACTGAGCGCCGCGCCCGGTGCCCACCAACAGGGCGGTGGGAGTGGCCAGACCCAGGGCACACGGGCAGGCGATGATGAGCGTGGCCACCGCGGCGGTGAACGCCTGTTCGGGGCTGGCGCCGACAAGCAGCCAGACCGCCAGGGTCCCCAGCGCGATCACGAACACGATCGGCACGAAGACCGCGGAGACCCGGTCGGCCAGGCGCTGCACAGGGGCCTTGCCGGACTGCGCCTGCTCCACCAGCCGGCCGATGCGGGCCAGCTCGGTGTCGGCGCCCACCCGGGTGGCACGCACGGTGAGGCGGCCGCCGGAGTTGACGGTGGCGCCCACGACGGTGTCGCCGGGGCCCACCTCCACCGGCACGGTCTCGCCGGTGAGCAGGCTGGTGTCGATGGCCGAGGCGCCATCGACGACCACGCCGTCTGTGGCCACCTTCTCGCCCGGTCGCACCACGAAGACGTCACCGACCATCAGTTCGCCGATCGGGATGCGCCGTTCGAGCGACCCGCGCAGCACGGCCACGTCTTTCGCGCCCAGGTTGACCAGCGCCTGCAGGGCCGCGCCGGAGCGGGTCTTGGCCCGCGCCTCGAAGTACCGCCCGGCCAGGATGAAGACCGTGACGGCGGCCGCGACCTCGAGGTAGATGTCGGTCTGCCCCGACATGCCGAAGCTCAGCTGCATGGTCATGCCGGGCATGCCGGCGTCACCCAGGAACAGGGCGTAGAGCGACCAGCCGAACGCGGCCAGCACGCCCACGCTGATCAGGGTGTCCATGCTGGCGGCGCCGTGCCTGGCGTTCAGCCACGCGGCCCGGTGGAACGGCCACGCGCCCCAGACGGCCACCGGGGCGGCGAGCGTCAGGGCCAACCACTGCCAGTTGGTGAACTGCAGCGCGGGCACCATGGAGAGCAGGGTCACCGGAATCGCCAGGGCGGTGGAGACCAGCAGCCGCTGACGTAGCGCGAGGGTGTCGGCATCCAGCTCGGCTGTGACCGGCTCGGTGACCACGGGCGCGGGCAGCCGGGCGGTGTAGCCGGTGGCCACGATGGTGGCGATGGCGTCGTCGACGGTGGTGCCCTCGGGCAGGCGAACGGTGGCCTTGTCGGTGGCGTAGTTGACCGTGGCAACCACCCCGGGCAGGCGGTTGAGCTTCTTCTCGATACGGGCGGCGCACGACGCGCAGGTCATGCCGCCGACCAGGAGGTCGACGGGCTCGCTCACGCGGCTGAGCCCTGGTCGGCGCCCTGCAGCTCGTAACCGGCTTCATCGATGGCTGCGCGAATCTCGGCGGCATCCGGGGTCACGGTGCTGGTGACGTGCACGGTGCTGGCCGCGCCCACGACCAGGTCAACGGTGACGGCGTTGACGCCGGCCACCAGCGAGACCTCCTCGATCACACTGGCGACGCAGTGGCCACAGGTCATGCCGGTGACGAGGTAATCGGTGTTGAGTGTCTGAGCCATGGTGCGGACCTTCTTCGGTGAAACGGATGTCGGTGAAGCGGCTGGCGAGCCGCGGGGTGGATACCCCCTCCGGGTACTCTAGCGCACATCCGTGATACCGTGAGGGGGTATAGGGTCAGCCGACACTCAGGAGAACATCATGACGACCGTCCCCGCCGCAGCACCCGAAGATGCAGCACCCGAAGATGCAGCGCCCGAACACGACGCGCACGCCGAGCACACCCACGACGGCCCGCACGGCTACATCTCCAACAAGGACGACTACCTCAAGCGCCTGCGCCGCATCGAGGGCCAGGCGCGCGGCCTGCAGGGCATGGTCACCGACGACAAGTACTGCATCGACATCCTCACCCAGGTGTCGGCCATGACCAGCGCCCTGCAGTCGGTGGCGCTGGGCCTGCTCAACGACCACCTCAGCCACTGCGTCGTCGACGCCGTCGCCACCGGCGGCGACGAGGCCACGGCCAAGCTCAAGGAAGCCGGGGACGCGATCGCCCGGCTGGTGCGTTCCTAACCGCCAAGATTTCCCTAGGCTGTGCGCATGACGGATGCGGGCAGCTTCAGAATCCACCGGCGCATGACCGCGCGCGACACCGGCGAGGCGCACCGGGTGTCCAGCCCGCTCGAGCTCCTGTTCGACCTCACCTTCGTGGTGGCGGTGGCCTCGCTGGTGGTGCAACTGGCCCATGGCATCGAGGGCGGGCACGGTGCCGACAGGATCGGCCCGTTCCTGATGGTGTTCTTCGCCATCTGGTGGGCCTGGATGAACTTCACCTGGTTCGCGTCGTCATACGACACCGACGACGTGCCCTACCGACTGCTGACGATGGTGCAGATGGCCGGCGTGCTGGTGCTCGCCGCCGGGGTTCCCGCGGCCTTCGACGACGGCAACTTCACCGCGATCACCGTGGGCTATCTGATCATGCGTATTGGCCTGGTCGCGCAGTGGGTGCGGGCCGGTTTCGAGCATCCGGAGAGCCGGGTGACGGCGTGGCGGTACGCGGCCGGTGTGAGCCTGGTGCAGGTCGGCTGGCTGGCCCGCCTGGCGCTGCCGGAGGAGCTAGGGGTGTCGTCGTTCGTCGTGCTCGCCCTGCTCGACGTGACGGTGCCGTTCTGGGCGGAGCGCACCGGAACGACCTTCTGGCACCCGCATCACATCGCGGAACGGTACGGCCTGTTCACCATCATCGTGCTCGGCGAGAGCGTGCTGGCCGCCACCTACGGTGTGCAGGAGGCGCTCGGCGCGGGCGGCGTGAGCGGTGACCTGGTGCTCGTCTCGGCCGCGGCGTTGGTGACGCTGTTCGCGATCTGGTGGCTGTATTTTCTCGAACCGGCGGGGGAAGCCCTGTCGGTCAAGCGCGGCCGGTCGTTCTTCTGGGGCTACGGCCACTACGGCGTCTTCGCCGCCCTGGCCGCGCTCGGCGCGGGGCTCGAAGTGGCGGTAGCCCAGGCCGGCCACCACCTGGAGGTCTCGCCCGTGGTGCTGGGATACGCCGTCGGCCTGCCCGTGGGTATCTTCCTGCTGCTCTTGTGGGCGGTGCACGCCGTGCTGGAGACCCGCACCCAGATCCGGCCGGTGGTGATCCTGCCGTCCGCGGCGGCGGTGCTGCTCGTGCCGTTGGCGGCGGGTGCGCTCGGAGTGACGACGGTGGTGGTGCTCATCGCCACCCTCTGCGTTCTCATCGTGGCGATCACCCTGGCCGGCCAGTTGCGCCGCAGCCGCGCATCCGCGCCGGTCGGTTAGGCGCCGCTGATCAGGGCTTCGGAAACCAGTAGCCCACCCGGCAGAGCAACTGGGTCTCGCGGTCCGCGCCGGCGGGCGCCTCGATCTCGGGCGGGAAGACGCCCATCGCGCGAAAACCATCGACCTGCGGCCCGATCAGCTCCCAGAGGTTCTCCACCAGCGGTGCCGGCAGCGAGTAGTCCCAGCCCAGGGTGCGGGCGATCGACCAGGCCTGGAACGCCCGGTAGGTGCTGATGTGCTCCAAATACTCCCGGATCGGGTAGTCGCCGTAACTCAGGTGCACCACCTTCTCCGGGTCGAGGTCTTCGTTCACGGCCGCGGTGGCGGCGTCGTTGAGCCGGTCGTAGGCGGTGATCGGATCGGTGCCGAGCAGGTCGCCGTCGTAGGTGCCGCCGGCATCCTCGATCGTGCGGCCGAGCAGCACATCCGGCACCCAGGCTTCGTCCCGGGCGTGCGCGGCCACGATGTCGCGGATGGTGGGGTTCGGAGTGAACGACCACTCAGCCGGCGCCGGCAGACCGAGCTGCTCCGGCTCGATCCGGTCGATCACGGAGCGCAACGCGGCATCCGACTGCAGGAACAGCTCTGTTTGCTTCATGCGGGCACGCTAGCACCGGCCGCAGACAGCGGTCCAGTAGTGTCTGCATGTGCCCGTCCCGTTCTTTCCCACCGAAGTCACCGATGTGATCGTGCCGTTCCTTGACCCGGCGGCGCGCAAGAATCTCGGCATCGTAGTCGCGCTCGCCGGTACGGTCTTCCTCGCCCTGGGCGCGCAACTGCAGCACCGCGGGGTCGGCAAGGCGGCCCGGATGCGTCCCGGCGACCAGGAGAAAATGAGCATCGGCCAGCTGGTGGCCCTGCTGCGCCGGCCGTCGTGGTTGCTCGGCACGCTGCTGCTCGGCTGCGCCATCCTGCTGCAGCTCACCAGTCTCGGCCTGGCCCCGCTGCTCGTGGTGCAACCGCTCGGCGTGGCCGCACTGGTGCTCTCCACCGTGGTGGATTCCCGGATCGCGCATACCCGGCTGGACGGCACGGTGCTGCGATCGGTGGCACTGTCAGTGGGCGGCATCGTCGTCTTCGTCTCGATCGCCGCCGTCTACGCCACCGACCGGCCCATCCAACCGCCGCAGGTCGTGATCATCCTCAGCCTGCTCGCCGGAGTGCTGCTGGTCTTCGGCTCGGTGTTCGTCTTCCTGCGCGCCCGGTTGACCGCCGTGGCGTACGTGATCGGCGCCGGGGTGCTCTACGCATTCGTGGCCACGCTGGCCAAACTCACCATCACCCAGCTCGTCGGCGGTGACTACTCTCTGCTCACCCTGCTCTGTGTGGGCGGGGTGCTCACCGCGGCGATCGTCGGCGGCGTCTTCGTGCAGATCGCCTATTCCACCGGGCCGCCCAACCTGGTGATCGCCGGACTCACCGTGGTGGATCCGCTCGTGGCCGTCGGCATCGGCATCGTGGTGCTCGGTGAGGCGAGCGAGGCGCCGCTCTACGCGCTGATCGCATTCGTTCTGGCCGGCGCGGTGGCGGCATTCGGGGTCGTGGGACTGTCCAGGCACCAACCCGCCTCCACCCTCGAAGACGCGCGCGTTCCGGCGCCGCATTCGCCCGAGTGAGCGCCGCAGCGCTGAGCCGGTCGCTCCCGCACGCTGGCAATAGCCTGCGAAAGCACGCCCGAATCACGGAGGGTGTCCAGCCAACGTCTGTAGCATCGTGCTGATGTCTACCGTTCACTCGAAAACCAAGGTCGCAGGGCGGCTCATCGTCGTTGCCGGTTTCCTGGCGCTCGTGCTCTCCGGCTGCGCCGCCAACGGTGCCGCGCAGGCCGGTGTGGTGAAGCCGTCGCAAGCCGACGAGTCCACCGACCCGACCGCATCCACCGAACCCACGGAGGCCGTCGCAGCCGAGCCGACCGGCTGCCCGGAAACGGACGCGACGATGCCGGACGACGCGGACAGCGCCGAGATCGCCGACATCGACGGTGACGGGAAGAACGACACCGAGTGGTACTCGGAGGCGACAGTGCCCTTCACCTACGGCATCACCACGGCATCCGGGGGAACGTACACCCTGGAAGACGACCTCGCCGGGCCGAACACCCACAGCGGCTGGACGGCCGCGCTGCACAACGGCGTGGTGGTGACAGTGCTCGACGACGGCCGGGGAGCCACCCTGCATGCCTTCGTGGACTGCGCCTTCGTCACCCCGATCGGCGTCGACGGCAAGGCGTACACCTTTGACATGCAGAACCTGCACGACAACGGCACCGGGGTGGGCTGCCTCGAGGTCGACGGCGGACTCGAGCTCAACGGCCTGCAGGTCACCGAGAACCGGGACGACAGCTACTCGCTGCTGGCCACGGGCATCACGGTGTCAGACGACGGTTCGTCGGCCGTGAACGGGTACACCGCCGTGTCGGCGTCGTTGCCCGCCGATGACCGCCGAGTGGCCGAGGCGCAGACGTCCTCGTGCGCCGACGCTCCCGTGGTGAGCACCAGCGGCCGCTAACGGCCGCGTTCGTACCGGCTCAGGTTGAGCGTCTCGCCCGTCTGGGCGCTCGCGTAGCCGCGCATCGGATTCAACCAGGCCAGGTCCCACACCTCCACTCTGAACCTGACGGCGATGTCGTCGAGAAGGTCGCCGCTGGCGACGACGTACCCGGACGGGTCGCCGGCGCTGTCGTAGATCACCTCGCCCCGGGCGTGGGGCGCGGTGCCGGTGTCCAGCACCGTCAGATCGGGACGCATATCGGGCAGCGCCCAGGTCAACGATGCGGTGGCGAGCACCCGCCCATACGGCAGGCCGTCGGCCTGCTGCCAGATCACCGCTGTGCGCATCCAGCTCGGGTCACTCGTGACCAGCTCACTGCCGTACTCGATCTCAAAAACCTGACTCGCGGCCGCGACCACGTCAGCCTGGCCAGCGCCGAGCTGGCCGTAAGCCACCCTGAATTCGCCCGGCGTTGAGTCGTCAGTGCGTGCGTTGAGTTCCAGGATGGCCCCGTCGACGGGGCCGATCGACGGCCCGAGGTCGAGGTCGCGCACGGTCACCGTGAGCCGGCCCATCTCCTTGGCGATCTCGATGGTTCCCGACACCGGGTCTGCCGAGGTCTCGCCGCTTCCGGTGAAGCTGCCGTTGGCAATGACCGTTCCATCGGGGAAGGTGCTCAGATCTGGCCAGCCTCCGGCAGGAAGGTCGGAGGTGACGTCGATCGCAGCGGGGTCGCTGGCGGCGCGAGTCTCGGCCGGGCCGACGGGCGGCGTCACCACCGTGCATCCCGTCACGAGCAGCAGCGACAGCAGGGCGCCGGCGGCACCGGCCCAGCCGCGCACTCGCATTTACAACGCCGCCAGTTCGGCCTCGAGCTCGTAGGCGTTCGGGTCGAAGACCGAGAGGGTGTCGAACCGCTCGGCGCCGGCGGGGTGCTCGGCCACGGCCGGCCAGGAGACCGTGCCGGTGCTGATGAACTGCACCCACTCGGCGTGCATGGTCGCCGCCAGCGCGCGCGGCAGGTTGTCGCCCACCGAGACGCTGACCTGCTCGGCGTCGAGCAGGTCCCAGGCGAAGGGCAGGTCGATGCAGTGCCCGGCCAGCCCAGAGGCTGGGGCGCGGAACGCGAAGTCGTACAACCAGGTGCGGGCACCGGCGCCGGCTTCCGTGCGGGCGGATGCGCACCGCACCGTCGGCACCCGGAAGAGCACCGCGGAGGAGAGCTGGCCGCGGGCGTATCCGCTGCCGATGGCCGACACCGTCGACTCGAACCGGGCGACGGCCTCCGGTGAGATCCCAGCGTCGGTGAGAGCATCCGTCAGCTCATCGACGCTCTCGCCAGACGGAAAGTTGAATTCGTGGGTGGTCGACCCGAGCAACAACGGCACCTCGGCGTTCCGGCCGGTGCGCACCGCCGTCAGCAGGTCGGCCACGATGTCGTCGTCCACGACCGGCGCGAAGGGGATGCCGGTGATGTCGGCCCCGGGGTCGTGCGCGGCCCGGGTGAGGGCGGGCAGCGGCATGGTGGGGTGGAGGATCCCGTCGCCGGTGAGCTGGGCGGACGGTTCGGCGTCGACGATGGTCTCTGCAGCCACGGTGCGCCAGCCGGTGAGGTCCGGGCTCACGCCCAGACGCGCAGCGAAGCGCCGCCCGATCTTCTCCGCAGCTGCCGCGCTCTGCCCGTATGCGGGCGCGGATTGCGCGATGGCGCCGGCGAACAGGCCGGCGGTGCGCGGGCACGAGAGCAGAGCCAGCGTGCTACCCGCACCGGCGGACTGGCCGGCCACCGTGACCCTGTCCGGGTCGCCGCCGAAGGCCCCGATGTTGCTTTGCACCCATTCCAGGGCCGCGATCTGGTCGAGAATGCCGCGGTTCAGCGGGGCGCCGTCGATCCAGCCGAAGCCTTCGAAGCCGAGACGGTACGACACCGTGACCACCACGATGCCATCGCGGTTGAACGCGACTCCGTCGTACCAGGGGCTGGCCGGCGACCCGGCCGCGTAGCCGCCACCATGGATCCAGACCAGCACCGGCAGACCGGGAACGGGGGACTCCGCCGCGGGAAGACGGGGAGTGAACACGTTGACCGACAGGATGTCGTCGCCGGGGATCGACGGTTCCGGGATCGTCGTGACCTCGGCGAATTGGCGGCGCTGCGGGGTGGGTCCGTAGGCGAGCGCGTCGCGCACTCCCGCCCACGGAGTGACCGGAGCCGGCGCGAGAAACCTGTGCTCGCCCACGGGGGCGGCGGCGAAGGGGATGCCCAGGAACGCGGCCGATGCGCCGCGCCAGAAGCCGCGCACCCGACCAGAGCGGGTGATCGCCTCCGGTGCCGCGGCGGGGTCCATCGGGCTGTTGGCGGAAGCGTCGAGTAGGTCCTTCTCTGCGGGCATGGCTCGATCGTAGCGAGAGCGGCCGACCTCGCCTGTGGATCGGCGGCATCACGCCGGAAAATTTTGTAGGGTGGGGACTGATTGGGGAGAACCGCGTGAGACCTGGGGACACAGACACGGCGAGTTCTGTCGTGCGCCTGTTTCCGGACTACGCCGGAACCGTGCTCTGGGTTCCCCATCCGGTGGCGTACGACTCCACCGCCCTGGACGCCGAGCTGGTGACCGACCTGATCCGCTGGGAGATCGAGTACTACGACGCGCTCGACGCCGATTTCGCCTGGCGCAGTCCGGCTCTGGCCAGCGCCTTCACTGCGGCGGGCGTCGGCCTGGCCCTGCGCCTGGCGCTGCAGCTCGGTTCCGGGTTCGACATTGAGTTCGCCTCGTACGAGGCCGGCGTGGCCACCCGGCGGTTCCGGAGCGACTTCGCCGCCGACAACCCCCGGGCAGCGGCCGCGTTCGCCGCCCACGCCGGCACCCACACGGGCACCCACACCAGTGCCGTCGCCAGGGCGACGCCGGTGCTGGCTACCCGGCTGCCGGTGCCACCCCGCGGGTCAGCATCCCGGCGGCGTCAAGGCTGAGCCAGTCGGTGATGCCGAGCCGGCCGAGGAAGGCATCGTCGTGGCTGACCACGAGCAGACCGCCCCGGTAGGTGCCGAGCGCTGAGACCAGCTCGTCGACGCTTTGCCGGTCGAGGTTGTTGGTCGGCTCATCGAGCACGATCAGCTGAGCGGGCGGATCGGCCAGCAGCAGCCGTGCGAGCGACACCCGGAACCGTTCGCCGCCGGACAGGCTCCGCACCGGCCGGTGCACGGCATCCCCGCGAAGCAGGAAGCGTGCCAGGCGGCCGCGCAGTTCGCCCGGGGGAGTGTTCGGTGCGGCTGAACGCAGGTTGTCCAGCGCGCTGCCGTTCTCGTCGAGCCCGTCCAGGCGCTGGCTGAGGTAGCCGATCCGGTCGGTGTGCGCGGTCGCCGAGGCCAGCCCGGCCCGGGCGGTGGCCGGATGCACCAGTGACTCGAGCAGGCTGGTCTTGCCCACGCCGTTCGGCCCGGTGAGCGCGACCCGCACCGGTCCGTGCAGCAGGAACGGCTCGTTGCTGCCGTGCAGTTCGGCCAGTCGTTTGCTACTGGCCACCTGGGGGTCGGGAAGGTCCACCTGGATGGTGTCGTCCGAGCGCACCCGGGCGGAGGCGGCGACGGCGGCGGCCCTGGCATCCTGCACCTTGCCGTCGAACTCGGTGCGTAGCTTGCCGGCCGAGACCTGGGCCGCCGACTTGCGCAGCCCCATCACGATCTTCGGCACGCTCTTGTTCTCGTACTCGGTGCGGGCGAACCGGGCTCGGCGGGCGAGTTTGGTTTCGGCCTCGATGCGTTGCTGCTTCTCCTTCTTGACCGCCTGGTCCGCGGTGCGTTGGGCCTGTTGCGCGGCGGCCTGCTCGCGTTCGAGGTGCTCGAGGAAGGCGCTGTACGGCCCGCCGAACACCGTGAGCGTGCCGGCATGCAACTCGGCGGTGTCGTCCATCAGCTCGAGCAGCGCCGTGTCGTGGCTGACCACCACGAGCGCGCCGGGCCAGGACGTCACCATCCCGGCCAGCCGCGCGCGGGCGGCCCGGTCGAGGTTGTTGGTGGGTTCGTCGAGCACCGTGATCGGTGCCGCTCCCAGGCGGAGGCCCGCGATGGCCACCAGGATCGCCTCGCCGCCGGACAGCTCGCCGACCGAGCGGTCGAGATCCTCCTCGGCCAGGCCCGCCGATCGCAGCGCCTCCCCGGCCCTGGTGGTGATGTCCCAGTCGTCACCGAGCACCTCGAAGTGCCGCATGTCGACGTCACCGGATTCGATTGATCGCAGCGCGTCGAGCTTCGCCCGCACGCCGAGCAGGTCGGCCGCGGTAGTGCCAACGTGCAGGGTGAGGGTCTGCGGCAGATAGCCCACTTCGCCGCTCAGCACGACGCTGCCGGTGGTGGGTGGCAGAGCGCCGGTGATCAGGCGCAGCAGTGTGGACTTACCGGAGCCGTTGGCGCCGACCAGGCCGGTACGACCTCGGCCGAAGGCGGCGCTGATGCCGGTGAGGGCGGTGGATCCGTCTGGCCAGGTGAGGCCGACATCCGTCAGAAGAATTGTTGCATTGTGGGCCGTAGCCATGGGAACTCCCCGTCGTCAGTTCGAGCACTGACTCCGGATGCCGCGGCGCGACAAACGACGGATGTCAGCGCGTGAGCGCGAAACCGACGAGGATCTTCACTGGCTGAACCTGACTCTGGGGGATGGGACCGCTCCAGTCTGCCAAGGTCGGGGGCGGCGGCGCAACTGCTAGTCCACGATGAACAGCCGCGCACCGGTTTCGGTGCTCGACCGGTGTGCCTCCATGTCGGTGGACACCGAATAGCTCTGGCCCGCCGAGAGCTCGATGACCCGGCCGTCGTCGAGCTCGGTGCGCAGACTGCCCTCGAGAACGAGGAGCACGTGCCCGCGTGAGCACCAGTGGTCGGCTACATAGCCGGCGCTGTACTCCACCATTCGGGTGCGAGTGGAGCCCATCATCACTGTGCGCCAGGTGGCCACGCCCGTCGTGCCGTCATGAACTGTGCTGGGCACGGTGCCCCAGCTGGTGGTGGCGAACGGCAGGGCCGGGTCAAGCATCGGTGTCAACACCCATCCGCGCCTCGATCTCGGCAAGGAAGGCGGTGCTGAGCCGGTCGAACTCGGCCGCGGTGAGCCGGATGTCGTCGCCGATCTCGAGCCGCACAACCGTGTTCGCCGGCACGTACTTGATCACGGCGTTGCCGCGCAGCACGGCGTTGTTGGTCAGTAGCGACTCGGCGATCAGCTCCACCTCGTTGAGCGGGTTGCTGTCTTTGCCGGTGACCGCGCGCACCCGGTGCACGAAGAACCGGTCGAGCACGAGCACGAGATTGTTGAAGAACAGCGGCTCGAAGTCCGCCAACGCCGCCTGGGCGGTCTCGCCGTTGGCTTCGGCTACCAGAGTGCCGTAGGCAGTGAGCTGTTCCGCCAGGGCGAACCGGGCATTGTTGATCTCGTCGTGGGTGTAGGTTTTGCGGCCGAGCATGTGGTCTCCTTGAGGGCGCCGGGGTTAGGTCGACACTAGTCACGCGCTAACCTGTGCGGCAAAGCGGCAGTCGCACGCAGTGGCAGCAAGAGGATGCGGGGCAGGGGTGTTCGAATCGTTCTGGGCGTGGATCGTGTTCGGTCTGGTGGCGTTCGTCTTCGCCGTGTCCGTTGGCTTCGCCACCCGGTCGCTGCTCGGCACCACCGTGGGTTGGTTGCGCACTTTTCTGGTGGGCCTGCTGGTGTTCGTGGCCAGCTGGCCGTTCTCATATTTCGTGGCGACAGAGGCCCGGGTGATCGCGACCGATGGCTCCCTCAGGGCGCCCGTCCTGGTGGTGGTGCTGTTCGTCGCGCTCGCGTTCGGCTGGGTCTTCGCCTTCGGCATCGCCCTGCTGGTGGCCACCGAGGCGCTCTGGCCCACCACAGCGGCGAATCCGGTGGATGCGATCCGGGCGGCCCTGCACCGCCGGCGGCGCACCAAGCGCTACCTGCAGATCCTCACCCTGCTCTCCAAACACGGTATCGGCTGGATCCTGCATGAGCGGCCCGGCTTGCCGCCGCGTGGCCGCGCACGTCGCGGGGGCACTCCTGCGGCCCTGGTCGCGGCGATCAACGAGGCCGGCGTCACCTTCGTCAAGCTCGGCCAGCTGCTTTCCACCCGTCGGGACCTGCTGCCGCGGAACTACACTCTGGCGCTCTCCTCGCTGCAGTCCCGCGCGACCACGCTGCCTTGGCCGATGATCCGCACCGTGATCGAAGCCGAGATCGGCGCGCCGCTGGGCACCGTGTTCGCCGAGGTCAACGAGGTACCGCTGGCGGCGGCATCCGTGGCGCAGGTGCACACCGGCACCCTTCTCGACGGCACCGCGGTGGTGCTCAAGGTGCAGCGCCCCGGCGCCGGCGCCCAGGTGGCGGCCGACGTTGACATCATCGTGCGGCTGGCCCAGCGCTTCGAGAACCAAACCAGCTGGGGACGTGATTTCGGGGCGGTGGCGCTCGCCGAAGGGTTCGCCCGGTCGCTGCGCGACGAGCTCGACTACCGAATCGAGTTCACCAGCACCCAGCAGATCCGCACCGTGGTGGCGTCTTCGGCCGCCGCCGACATTCTGGTGGTGCCGCGGGTATACCCGGCAGCGAGTTCCCGGCGGCTGCTCACCATGGACCTCATCGACGGCGTGCCGCTGAACGCTGCGGCGGAGCGGTTGGCCGAGTTGTGGCCCGAGGAGCGGGAGGCGCTCGCCTCAGCGCTGCTCGATGCGGTGCTTGAACAGGTGATCGTGCGCGGCGTCTTCCACGGCGACCTGCACCCGGGCAACCTGATACTGCAGCAAGACGGTCGGCTCGGCCTGATCGACTTCGGCAATGTGGGTGTGCTCGAGCGCAGCATGCGCGAGGGCCTGGTGACGCTGCTGCTGGCGGCGGCGAACGACGACGACATCGCCACCACGGATGCGCTGCTGCTGGTGGTCGATGCGCCGGCCGACGCCGACATCCCTGGCCTGCAACGCGACCTGGGGCGCATGCTCACTCTCACCCGGTACAGCGGCGCGGAGGGGTCGATCTTCTCCGCCATGCTCGACACGATTCGCGAACACCACCTCGCCATCCCGTCGTCACTGGGCATGGCGCTGCGCGCGTTGATCACGCTCGAGGCGAGCCTGGCGATCCTGGCGCCGGACTTCGACATGGTGGACAACGCCCTCGACCGGGTGCCGCACTTCCTGCGCCGGCTGGTGACCCCGCGGACTCTGCTCGGATCGGTGCAGGCGCAGGGCGCCGTGCTGCGCGCGACGGTCCGGCGCCTGCCGCGGCGGCTGGAAGCGATCACCGCCGGGCTGGAAGACGGCACGTTCAGCGTGCGCATCCGTGCCTTCGCCGAGCCCGACGACAGGTCCTGGCTCACGTCGATCGTGGTCGAATCCGTCGGTGCCCTGATCGGCATCGCGGCGGCCACCTTGGGCATCGTGCTCGTGGTCTCCGATTCCGGTCCGGAGCTCGTGCCGGGGGTGCAGCTCTTCGCCTTCCTCGGATCCACGATCGGACTCGTGGGATTCATCCTGCTGATTCGGGCGCTGCGTCAGGTGTTCCTGCGCCGAACGAACTGACCGCGCCGGCTGCCGCGGCTAGGCGTCGTGCGCGGCCCGTTCCCGGAACGCGATCATGTTCATCCGGTTGCCGCAGCGGATGCTGCAGAACCGTTTGGAGCCGTTGCGGGACAGGTCCACCAGGATCCCGTCGCAGTCCTCGGCCGCGCAGGCGCGCAGCCGGCCGGTCTCGTCGGTGCGGATGACATCGACGAGGGCCAGCGCCACCTCCACCCGGATGCGTTCGGCCAGCGGTGCCTCCGGGTCGGTGGCGTGCAGGTGCCAGTCGAGCCCGTCGTGGCGCATCAGCCGTGGCCGGGCCAGGGCGGAGAGCAACATCGTGTTCACCTCGAGCGCCGCGTCGTCACGTTCGAGCAGCCAGATGCGTCGAAGCAGGTCGCGGGCGACCCGCACCTCGGCCAGCTCGGCGTCGTCCTGATCCAGCCGGCCGGAGAAGCGATGGGTCAGAAAAAGGGTCGTCAGGTGGGCAGAGGTGGTGAGCTCATCCAGACCATTTTTGGTCGCGCCGGCGACGGTATTGGCCAGGTCCACGGTGAACGCCAGACTCGCCTCGGTGTCAGGGGCAAAATGCAAATTGACTCCTTACTGAGACCAGATTATCTTCAACCTGACCCCACCCGCAATGTCCCCACGACGCAGTCCGCCTGGAGCCCGCATGAACCGCTCGTCTACCTCCCTCGGCCTGGTGATCGCGCTGGTCGCTGCGGCCACCTTCGGGCTGTCCGGCGCCCTCGCCAAGCCGCTCCTGGAGAGCGGCTGGAGCCCGGCCGCTGCGGTCACCGTGCGGGTGCTGATCGGCGGCATCGTGCTTGCCCCGGTGGCCGCGATCGCGCTACGCGGCAAGTGGGCGTTGCTCTGGCGCGCCCGCTGGCGGGTGCTGGCGATGGCTCTGATCGGCGTGGCCGGCACCCAGCTGGTCTACTTCGCCGCGATCGAGCGGATTCCGGTCGGGACCGCCGTGCTGATCGAGTACATGGCGCCCCTGTTGCTGGTGGGTTGGGCGTGGGCACGCACCCGGCGCAGCCCCAAGGCCGTGGTGCTCATCGGTTCGGTGATTGCCCTCGGCGGCCTGGTGCTGGTGGTGTCTCCCGGCGGGTCGAACAGTTTCGACGTGCTCGGCCTCATCCTGGCGCTGCTGGCGATGGTGGGCTGCGCGATCTATTACGTGGTGGCCGCGCAACCCAGTGAGGGCCTGCCGGCGGTAGCGCTGGCTGCCTTCGGACTACTCCTGGGCGGTGTGCTCCTCGGCCTCATCGGCCTGTCGGGCTTAGTGCCGTTCACCACGTCCACCGCCGACGTGCCGATGTTCGGTGCCGAGGTGCCGTGGTGGCTGCCGCTGGTGATCATCGGCGTCGTGGCGACCGCCATCGCCTACTCCACCAGCATCGCGGCCAGCGAGATGCTCGGTTCCCGGTTGGCGTCGTTCGTCGGCCTGCTCGAGGTGGTGGCGGCCACGTTCTACGCCTGGCTGCTGCTCGGCGAGCAGCTCACCGTGCCGCAGCTGTTCGGCGGCCTGCTGATTCTGGTGGGCATCGCGTTCGTGCGCTCCGAGAAGACGGATGCCGCGCTCGAGCCGGCCGCCGTGGTGCCGCTGGACGTACGCGACGCCCCGGTCCGCAGCTAGCGGGCCGGGGCGTCGGGCCCCGCGGAGTTTTGGTGCGCCTGCCTAGTGGGCGACCACCGGGTCGGCGTCGGCGGCCGTGTGCGCGTTCGCCAGGGACAGGCCGTGGCCCATCCGGCGGAAGAGCAGCGCGGCGATGATGCCACCGACGGCGAAGAAGCCGGCGCCCCACCAGTAGGCGACCGCGTAGCTGTTCACCGCGGCCTGGGCGGCCACTTCGGCCGTGGCCGGCAGGTGCGCGGCCACGTAGTCGGCCGCCGCGGTGGCCGCCAGGGTGTTCAGCAGGGCCGTGCCGATGGAGCCACCGACCTGCTGGCTGGTGTTCACCATCGCAGAGGCGACCCCGGCGAACTGCCGGTCGACGCCGAGGGTGGCGGTCTGCATCGATGCGGGCATGATCGAGCCCATGGCGAAGCCGAGGATCAGCAGCGGTGGCAGCACGTTGGCCGCGTAGGTGCTGTCGAGGTTGAGGTTGGTGAGCAGGATCATGCCGATCACGCCCAGGCTCATGCCGAACGGCACCATGATCTTGGGTCCGAACCGCGGCACGAAGATGTTCGTCGACAGCTGCGCCGCGAGCACGAGCATGGCGATCATCGGCAGGAACGAGAAGCCGGTCTGCATCGGCGTGAAGCCGAGCGAGACCTGCAGGTAGTAGGTGACGAAGAGGAAGATGCCGAACATGCCGGCACCGGCGATCATCACCGAGAGGTAGGCGGCGCCGCGGTTGCGGTCGAGCACGATCGCCAGCGGCAGCAGCGGATGCGCGGCCTTCCGCTGCCACAGCACGAACGCGACGAGCAGCACGACGGCGCCCGCGAGCATGCCCCAGGTGAGCGGCGAGTCCCAGCCATCCGTTTCGGCGTTGGAGAACCCGAAGACCAGGCCGAATAGCGCCGCGGAGACCAGGATCGTGCCGGGGATGTCGAGCTTGGGGCGGGGCCCGGTGCGCTGCAGGTGGTCGACGAAGATGGCGGCGCCGATAACCCCGACGATCGCGATGAAGACGTTGATGTAGAGGTTCCAGCGCCAGTCGAAGTACTCGGTGAGGAACCCGCCGAGCAGGAGGCCCACGGCACCACCGGCGCCGGCGATCGCGCCGAAGACACCGAACGCGCGGGCGCGTTCCTTGGGAATGGTGAAGGTGGTCGTGAGCACGGCCAAGGCGGTGGGAGCCAGCAGCGCGCCGAAGGCACCCTGCAGGGCGCGGGCGGCAACAAGCCAGCCGAAGCTGTCGGACGCGCCACCGAGGGCGGAGGCGACCGCGAAGCCGATCAGGCCGATGATGAAGGTGCGCTTGCGGCCGATCAGGTCGGAGAGCCGGCCGCCGAGCAGCAGGAGGCTGGCGAAGGCGAGGGAATAGGCCGTGATGATCCACTGGCGGTCGCCGTTGGAGAAGCCGAGGTCGGCCTGGGCGGCGGGAAGGGCGATGTTCACGACGGTGGAATCGAGGACGACCATGAGCTGGGCGAGCGCGACCACGCTGAGGGTCCACCACCGGCGGGAGTGTGGCACGGGGGTGCTCGTCGCGGTCGACGGGGCTTGGATGGTTTTAGGCATGAACGCGACTCTATACGATACTGTGGAGTTCCGGATCTCAGGATTCCCGAATTTACGCTCCGGTAACATTTGAGTTAGTACAGGATTCACCTCGCGGACACAATGGAAAGGCCGTCATGACGCAGCTCGAACTCGGTGAGAGTGGTGCCGCTGCGGCCGAGACCAAGCTGGGCCGCAGGCGTGACCACACCCGTGACCCCGAGATTCTGGCCGCGGCGATCGAGGTGCTCGCCGAGACCGGCTTCGACGGCATGACCATCGACATGGTCGCCACCCGGGCGAAGGCGGGCAAGGCCACGCTGTACCGACGCTGGCCGTCGAAGAACGAACTCGTGATCGACGCCGTCGCGTGCATGAAGATGGGTGACCTCGACGTCGCTCACCTGCCCGACACCGGCACTCTGCGTGGCGACCTCGTGGCAATGATCAAGCCGCGCTCCATTCAGGAGGCCGAGAAGAAGATGCAGATCATGGCCGGGCTGATGTCGATGCTCTCGACCGCTCCCGAACTCGCCGATGCCGCCAACAACGCCATCGCCAAGCCGCGCGCGACCGCGAACCGGTTCCTGATGCAGCGCGCCATCGACCGGGGAGAGATCTCGCCGCAGTGTGACATCGAGACGCTCGCCCTGGTCACCCCGTCGATGGCCGCCTACCGCACCCTGATCGAACGTAAGCCCGTTGACCGGGACTTTCTCATCTCCCTCATCGACGGCGTGCTCCTTCCGGCGCTCGGCCTGGTCGGCGGGGACCCAGCGCAGCGCGGTAAGGTTCAGCCACCGGCCTCGTAGCCGGCGGAGTTCCATCTCGACGAAGAGAGCGTGTCATGTCCGGCAAGTATGAATTGACTGCAGACCGATCCGGTGGGTATGTCTTCAAGCTCAAAGCGCACAACGGCGAGGTCCTCATGACCTCCGAGAGCTACCAGACCAAGGCCGCTGCCCTCAAGGGCATCGATGTGGTCAAGGCCGACGCCAAGGGCAAGGTCGTCGACCTCACCGAACCGAAGTAGCCCGCTACAGCTCGGTGTCGGCCAGGGCGAACGTGTCGCAGGCTTCGGCCCCGTTCGAATAACCGGTCTGGAACCACTTCTGGCGCATCTCGCCCGAGCCGTGGGTCCAGGTCTCCGGGTTGACCTGCCCCTGGGTCTTCTCCTGGATGCGGTCGTCGCCGATGGCGGATGCCGCGTTCAGCGCATCCGCCACCTGGGCGTCGGTGATCGGGTCGAGGAGTGGGGTGCCAGAGGCATCCGTGGTCTGGGCGGCAGCGCCGAGCCACGCGCCGGCGAAACAGTCGGCCTGCACTTCGAGGCGCACCGCGTCGGACGCGGGGCCGGTCTGCGACGTGTCAGCGGTCGCGAACGTGCCCGCGAGGTTCTGAATGTGGTGGCCCCACTCGTGCCCGACCACATACAACTGCGAGAGCGGGCCCGCGGTGGCGCCGAACTGGGTGCGCAGCTCGTCGTAGAACGCGGTGTCGAGGTAGATCTGCTGGTCGGCGGGGCAGTAGAACGGCCCTACCGCGCTTGTGGCGCCGCCGCAGCCGGTATCGACCGAGCCGGCGAACAGGTTGATCGTGGGGGAGACGTAGGCGATGCCCATCGCTGGGGCCTGCTCGGACCAGTAGTCCTCGAGGGAGTCGCGGGTGAAGCCGACCCGGCACTCGACGTCGACGTTGGCATCGGCGCCGGTGTCGCAGTTCGTCAGCGCGGTGTCCTCGCTCTGGCTGGTACCGGCCGTGCCGCCGCCCACGAGGCCGGTCAGGTCAACGCCGAGCAGTTGGGAGAGCAGCACGATCGCGACGAGGCCCAGCCCGCCACCGCCGACGGCGAGGCCGGTGCGGCGGCCCGATTTGCGCACGCCCTTGCCCGAGTACTTGGCATCGTCGTTGAAAGTCATCCCTAGACAATAAGCGATTCCCTGCGAAACTTCGTTCATGGGAACACGTGGTTTGCTCGCTCTCGCCGTGGTCGCGGCCGGTGTGCTCGCGCTGAGCGGATGCGCCGGCATGGCAGCACCGGCAGGCGGTGTTCCAGCCACGCCGGGCAGTTTCCCGCGCCCGGCCGCCGCCGGCGAGGTACTTGCCCAGGCCACCGTGCTGCAGAATGACGGCGAGGCGCCCCAGCTCTGCCTGGGCGGCGTCGCGGAGTCGTACCCGCCCCTCTGCGGTGGCCCGCCGATCGTGGGCTGGGACTGGGCGGCCGTAGAACAATCCGAGACCGCATCCGGGGTCACCTGGGGCAGCTACGCCATCACCGGAACCTGGGACGCCAGCGAATTCACGGTGACCGGCACACCCGTGCCACTGTCTCTCTATGATCCGCTCGCCGTGCTCGACCCGCGGCTCGACGAGGCCAACGCCGGTCGAAGCGACGAGGCCGCCCTGCAGCGCTACCAGGACGAGCTGCACGCCGCCGACTAAAACCCGGCCGTCGCATCCGACTGGTCTGACGTGGTGGTGCTCACCGACTGGCCCCAAAACGGTTATCTCTGGGTCACCGTGATCTACGACGACGGCACCATCCAGGACTTCTTCGACCAGCAGTGGGGCGAGGGCGTCGTCGCGGTTCAGTCGGCGCTGCGTGACACCGACTGACCGGTCGTGCCACACTTCGCTGCATGAGGATCCGAGGCTCCGTTTCACTCGTGGGCATCACCGCCGGTCTGCTCGTCATGGGCGGATGCACGGCCAGCACCGCTCCATCCGGCCCCGGCGGTCTGCCGCAACCGAGCTCGACCGAGGAGCTCACCGGTCAGGCTGTGGTCCTGGAGAAGGACGGCGAGGAGCCCAAGGTGTGTTTCGGCCTCATCGAAGCATCGTTGCCGCCTCAATGCGGCGGCCCGGCGGTGACGGGCTGGGACTGGGCGACGGCCAAGGAATCTGAGTCGGCGGCGGGAGTTACCTGGGGCATATACGCCGTCACGGGGATCTACGACGGTGGCGGTTTCACCGTGACCCAGCCGCCAATCCCCGTGTCCCGTGACGACCCTTACGCGCGACAGGACCCGCGAGTGGACGGCGAGGCCGGAACGAGCAGCGCGGCGGAGCTTGAGCGGTATCAGGAGGAGATGGCCAGCTATTTTCCGAGCGGTGTGCCGGACTGGTCGGAGATCACCTTGCTCGGCTCCGGTGTCTACAACGGTTACCTTGTGATCGACGTAATCTACGACGACGGTTCCGTGCAGCGGTTCTTCGACGAACAATGGGGCGAGGGCACCACGATCGTGCAGTCAGCGCTTTGGAAGGCGACCTAGTCGGCCACTCGACCTAGGATCGGGGCATGGCATTTCTCCATTACCAGGCAAGCATGCAGCCCACCAAGATCGAACTCCTCACCGCGTGGGTGCCCACCCAACCATGGTTCGTGGGGGAGGCCGGCGCCGAGCTCACCAACCTCGGTGCGTACCGGTTCGACGACCCTGACGGGGAGGTAGGCATCGAGACGATTCTGGTGCGCGCCGGCGACGGCCCCGTGCTGCAGGTGCCGGTGACCTACCGCGACGCCCCGCTCGAAGGCGCCGAGGCCGCTCTGGTCGGTACCACGCAGCACTCGGTGCTCGGTGAGCGTTGGGTCTACGACGGTGCCGGGGACCCCGCGTACCTCGCCGCCGTGGCGACCACGGTGTTGGCCGGCGGTCATCAGGCGGAACAATTCGTGGAGATCGACGGTGAGCGGGTCGTGCGTGAGCCCACGGCCGTGGTGGCCGGCAGCGGTACTCCCGGCTCCCCGAATGTGCCGTTGCCCGCGGTCGGCGAGATCAGCAGCCGTCAGGGCGCCGGCGTGACGGTCGTGACCGCCGGCCCGTTGCAGCTGGTCATCGCCCGGGTGCTCGGCGATGACGACGCGCTGGCGGCCGAAGTCGACGAGTCCCGCGATCACGAGGTTCTCGCCGGAACCTGGCCGGGCCAGCCCGACCTGCGCACCCTCGTGCTGGTCGGCGCCTAAGGACGACCGGGCGCCGGTAACAATCCGAGGCTGACCGCGCGGCAGCGATAGCGTGCAGGCATGCCCCTCAATGCCCTGCCCCCTCTGCTCGCGATCCCCGCGGGCAAGGTGACCATGACGGACGCCCGCACCCGGCGCAGCTGGATCGCCGATGTCGCCTCCTTCGAGATCGCGGCGCATCCGCTGACGCAAGAGGAATACGCGCAGGTCACGGGCCAGTGGCCGGCGGCGGTCACGGGGGAGCGGTTGCCGGTCGAGGGCGTGTCGTGGTGGGACGCGGTGCGATTCTGCAACACCCTGTCGGAGCGGTCCGGCCTCACCCCGGTGTACAGCCTGGCCGGGGACGAAGTCGATGGCACCGCGGTGTGGGAGACCTCGGCTGACGGCTATCGGTTGCCCAGTGAGGCCGAATGGGAGTACGCCTGCCGAGCCGGAACGGCCGGCCCCCGCTACGGCGAGCTCGACGAGATCGCTTGGTACCGCGGCAACTCCGACGAACGCCCGCACGAGGTAGGTGGCAAACAGCCGAACGCGTGGGGTCTGCACGATATCTTGGGCAGCGTGTGGGAGTGGTGCTGGGATTTCTCCGATCCCGATCCCGATCGTTACGGCACGTACCGCGTGCTTCGCGGCGGTGGCTGGTTCGACCAGCACTGGAGCTGCCGCGCGTCGGTGCGCCGCGGCAGCTACCCCGGCCTGCGCATAGACGATGTCGGGTTCCGCCTCGTTCGGAGCTTGCCCGGGATGCCGCACACTGAATGAGTGGATGACGACGATCTCGAGGAGCTAGAGGCTTTCGACGAACCCGGGCCCGCCTGCCCGGCCTGCAGTACCGAGATGACGCCCGACGGTGTCGACACCGCCGAGGGACTCGAGTCCTGCCATCGCTGCCCGCGCTGCAAGCTCGTGATTGTCGTGCCCGGGCTGTGGCCGCACTGAGCCAGCTGGAGGCGCGACCCCGGATCTTTTCCAGTAGGCCTTTCCTTGTTCACCCCGAGCAGCGAAGATCGACCATGGGCAATACCCCGATCTCCAGCGGCATGGCCAGCGCCATGCGATTCGCGGGACGGGCCTGCGTGCTGTTCGCGGTGGTCCTGTTCGTCGCCTCAGTGGTCGTCTTCGCCATCGGGATCGAGGTCGCCGTGATTCCCATGATTTTCGCATTCGGCGTGTTCACGCTCGGGATCGGTGCACTGGCTGCCGCGAAACGGGCGTGACCGGCATGCGCTGCGGAGAAGCCCTATCGATCGCCCGGCGCTGGAATTGAGACCTTCCGCCTGCTCTGCTCTTGGGTCTCGACGAAGGTGTCGTACGCGGTGACGTGCATCCCCTGGTCGTAGGCCGCCATCGCCGCCCCGATAGCGGGACCCGCACTGCCGCGGCGCAGCCGGTGCGCCAGCAGACCGAGCGCGACCATGACGCCGGCCACGCCGACAACCAGGAACACTCCAAACCAGAGCTCTGTCATGGCACGATTCTACGTCTGCGGGCGTAGGTCTCTCTTAGAGGCCCAGCAGGTAGCCGTCGGAATGGTTTGCGCCGGCAGGATCGTCGTCGTAGGTCACTCCGCCCCAGACCAGGATGCTGTCGGGCCCGGTGATCACGGTGGCTTCGGACCGGTCGGTCCACGGTTGCTGGGGGAGCTCGGTGATCGCGCGGGTCACGGGGTCGACCAGAAAGCGAACGCCGATCAGTACCCGGTCGCCGACTGCCTGGGGCGCACTGCCATTGGCGTACTCGTTGAGCGGAGCACCGCCGGGTAGCTCCGGCATGGCGGTCCACGTCTGGTCGTCTGGGTTGAAGATCCCGGCCTCCTCGTAAGGGCGCTCGCCGGGTCGCACGGCTGCTCCGGTGCTGTCGGTGCCGTAAAAGGGAAACACCCCCAGACCGGCGACCGCAAGCGGACCAAGTCCCGTGATGTCGCTCTCGGGCAGCTCCGTCCACGTCGTGAGGGTGCTGTCCAGTGAGGCCAGTCGCACCAGCGAAGGCGCCGCGGAGTCGGGGTTGTCGACAAGACGCTTCGCGCTGAGCAACAAGGAACCATTCAGCCAGGCAGCCCCGCGGTCGTAGCTCGGGCCGAGCGGATCGTCGGGCAGCGCCGACCACATCTGCGTGGCCGGGTCGAAGACCGCATCGGCGCCGACGACGTTCTCGTCGGACCCCGTGATAGCGAGCACCCTGTCGCCGGCCGCGACGAGCGCCCCGGGTGAGGGCGGCGACGGCAGAACGCTCCACGCATCCGCCTCGCTGTCGTAACGCAGGAAGGAAACCACTATCTGGCCATCGGTGCCCACCTGGAGACCGCCGTCGACGACATCGTAGGTGAGCAGATAGAGATCGCTGCCCACGACGGCCGAGCTGTAGGTACTCACCGGAACTGGCGCCGTCGCGATCCGCTGCCACATATCGATGTAAGGGTCATAGCTTGCGCCGTCCCGCTGCGCCGACTCGCGATAGGCGCAATCCGCCGTCGGAAGGCAGGGTTGGTCCGTCCAGCCGCCCACGATCACAAAGCTGTCGCCGACCCAGGCGCCCACACTGGCGCGCCGGGCCGCCAGCGGGCTCTCGGGAAGCTCACCCCAGGCCTCGTCGGGCGGAAGATCGGGTGCCACGAGCGGGTCGGGCACCTCCGCGTCGACACCGCCCACCAGAACCGGGGCGTGCTCACCGCAGTGCTCGCGCACCTCGGCGGGGAGCACGACGTCGTGCAACTGGCCGCCGCCAGCCGCCATCCGGTCGCCCACCTGGTATTCCAAGCCATCCACGGTCAGTGTGGTGCCATCCCAGGTGGTGAGATCGGCGGGAAAGATAAGCGGGTCGCCGCCGACCCGGAGGCAGCCGTTCTCAAACGTGAGTGTCCCCACGAACAGTGCCGCCATCGACACGTAGCCGCCGCCTGGCTGTTCCACCCGTTCGTAGGTGAGCAACCCGTCGGTGAACATCGGGAAGGGTGCGGCGGATGGGCTGGGGCCGGCCAGTCCGGCCGCGCCAGTCCCGCAGCCGCTCAGGGCCAGCGTCGCCACTGTCGCGATCGTGAACCACACGCCGTGTCGCCTCATCGGTACCCCTCAGATGTTTCGTACTAGGGAATGTCCGCGCGGTGTCGTCCGGTTCCCGAAGTACACCTTCTAGAGCGGGTCGGCCGCCTTCACGGCCTGGATCGTGTAGCTGAGCGGCGCCACACCCGCCAACGCATCCAGAGCGAACTCGCCGTCGGCGCGCCCGACCATCTGCCCGGGCAGCGCCTCCCAGGGCACGCTGTCGTGCTCGATCAGCATGGTCAGGGTGAGCCCGGCGTTCAAGAGCGCGGTCACGATCTCGCCGAGCCCGTGGTTCCACTCGTAGGTCTTCGTTGCGGTCAGAGGTCGATCGGTGGCCACGTAGGTGGAGCTGTCGTCCCAGGCCAACGGTTCGGCCTGCTCAAAATAGGGGAACCGCAGGTGCAGGTCGTCATCGAGTCGTTCATCCATGGCCCAGAGCACCGGATGCCCCTCCCGCAGGAACAGGCGCCCACCCGGGGCCAGCAACCCGGCCACCACGGCGGCCCAGCGGTCGATGCTCGGCAGCCAGCACAGCGCGCCGATGCCCGTGTAGACCAGGTCGAAACTGGCCGGCTCGAGCACCGACAGTGCCGAGTACACATCGGATTCGACGAAGTCAACGCCGTCACCGGTCTCCGCCACGAGCGTTCGCGCCTCTGCCAGGGCCACCGGCGAGAAGTCCAGCCCGGTGACGCGGGCGCCCAGCCGCGCCAACGAAAGCGTGTCGGTGCCGATGTGGCACTGCAGGTGAACGGTGCGCAGGCCCGTGATGTCGCCCAGCCGGTCGAGGTCGAACCGCACCACGTCCGACAACAACGCGTGATCGTCGACGTATCGCTGCACGCCGTAGCCCAGCCCGGTGCGGGCGGCGTGCACCGATGCGCGGTCGTCCCAGTTGGCGCGGTTGGTGTCGAGATACTCCTGCATGGTCACCCTCATCCTGCTCGGCGAAGGCGAGCCCACCAGACTACTGGCCAGCCGGTCGGCGGCGCCAGTGCGGTCAGGCTTCGAGCGGCACCGTGACTGCGCGCCGCATTTTTTGCACGATGGCGGCGCGAGCATCGCTGCCCACCGTGGTGGGCAGCAGTGGGTAGACATGTACCTGTCCGTCGTGCTCGTGGAAGTCGAGGTCGACTCCCGCAGCGGCAGCTTTCGCTACCAGCAGGTGGGCGTCGGGGTTGAGCACGTCCCAGGTTCCGCTGAACAGGGTGATCGGTCCGAGCCCGGCCAGATCGCCCATCAACGGGCTCACCACCGGGTCCAGGATGTCGCTGTCGCCCTTCCAGAGATCGGCAAGCACCTCTCCGCCGGGAGTGGCGAGCCAAGGGTCGCTCGGCTGCACGGCCGGGATGCGCGGATTGCTCCAGCTGAGGTCGAGGGCCGGGGAGATCAGCACGGTTTCGGGCAGGGTGATGTTGTGCCCGTCGCGCAGGGCGAGTGCGGTCGAGAGGGCGATCTGTCCGCCGGCGGAATCCCCGGCGAGGCAGGTCGTGCCATACCGTTCGAGGTTCTGTCGCACCAGATCGACGACACCGGCCGCCACGGCCGCGGCGGTTCCGAACGGCACCAGCGGGTAGATCGGAACGGTGACGGTGGTGTTCGCCTCGGCGGCGATCTGCGCCGCGAGATGCCAGTGCTGGCCGACGATCTGATTGACCCAGCCGCCGCCGTGCACGTAGACCACACTGCCGGCGGGTGTGCTGCCGAAGGGGGTGATGGTGTAGACCGGCCAGCCCCGGTTGGTGACCTCCACCCGCACGTCCCGGCGCAGCCGGCTCGGTGGGCCGTAGGGGGTCGGCCGCAGTTCGAGTTCCCGCACCCGCCGGCGCGCCCCATCGGCCGTGACGAAGACGCGGTTGGCGCGCATCAGGCGGAGGGCGGGGGCAATGAGGTTGCTGGGTACGACGGCCATGCCTTACATTCTGCAAGGTCAGGTCGAAAAACGGATGTGCGGCTGACACACTGGGGGCGTGACCTGCGCAGGCGAAGAAGCATCCACATGACCGACACCGTGACCGACGTCACCGGATACCCGCCCGAGCCCTGGTACCTGGGCGGCACCATGAACGTGTCGGTCTTCCTCGTGTCGGAGGCCGACCTGCCGGCCGGCTGTGATCTGCCGAACGGTCGGCGCCCGCTGCGGGTGGGCTCGCGCGTGGTCGTCGGGGTCGCCGCCGTGCGCTACTTGCCCGGCGGGGTGCTCGACTACGACGAACTCCTGATCGCGGTGCCGAGCCTGGGTCGCGGCGGCTTCCGGGTCACGATCCCGCAGATCTGGGTCGACAGCGCCACCTCCCGGCAGGGCGGCCGAGAGCTATGGGGCATCCCGAAAGAGCTGGCCGAGTTCACCGGCACCGAGCGAGCGGGCGCCACCAGCATGTCGATGACCGTCGACAGCAACCCGGTCGCGGCCGTGCGTGCTCGCCGCGGCTTGCCTCTGCTGCCCGGGATGCGCCAGCTTGCGCTGCCGATCCTGCAGCGCCTCGATGGCAGACTCACGCTCTCGCACAACCGTGTCATCGGCCGGATGTCGGGTCTGCGGGCATCCTGGCGCTTCGCCGCCACCGGCCCGCTGGGCTACCTGCACGGCCGCCGGCCGCTGCTGAGCCTCGCCCTGCACGATGCGGCGATCATCTTCGGAATGGATGTGACCAGATCATGACCGAACGCCCTCTCGCGGTCATCACCGGCGGCGCCCGGGGGATCGGCCGGCAGATCGCCGCCGATCTGGTCACCCGGGGCTACCGGGTGGTGATCGGTGACCTCGACGAGGAGGCCACCCGGCGCACCGCCGCAGAACTGGGCGCCGCAGTGACCGGAGTGCGTCTGGACATCACCGACCGTGCCCTGGTGGCGGAGACGATCGACTTCGTGGAAAGCACCATCGGCCCGATCGCGGTCTGGGTGAACAACGCCGGCATCATGCCCACCGGCGCCTTCGCCAGCCAGGATGCCGCCTTGGCGCGCGCCGTGATCGATGTCGACTACGCCGCCCTGGTGGAGGTGACCTCGGCCATTCTGCCCCGGTTCCTCTCCCGGAATGCGGGCACGCTGATCAACCTGGGCAGTGCGACCGGGCTGAAACCGCTGGCCGGCCTGGCCGTGTACTCCGGCGCGAAGGCCGCGGTGATCGGCTTCAGCGACGCATTGCGCCGGGAGCTTCGCGGCACCGGGGTGCGGGTGCGGGTGATCCTGCCCAACCTCGTTTCGACCCCCATGGGCGCCGGCATCACCCCGCCGCGGTTTTCGCCCGCGGTCACGCCCGAGCAGGTGAGCCGGGCTGTGGTGCGGGCGATCGACCACGGGCCGTTCGCGGTGACGGTACCGCGGGTGCTCGGCCCGGTGCTGCGGGTCTCGCGCCTGCTGCCGACGGCCGCACAGGACTGGCTGGACGATCGCATCGGAACCGACCGCATCGGCCTCGGCGGCGACCCGGCCGCTCGGGCGGCCTACCAGGCGGGACTACCGGCCGAGCCGCGCTGAACCCGGCGGCCTCAGGCGGCGGCGGGACGGAGCCCGGTGAGGATGATCTCGAGCAGCGGCGTGCGATCGGCCGGGCTGCCCAGCCGCACGGCGTACTCGACGCCGCAGACCAGGTGGGAGAGCTGCTCGAGGGTGAGATCCGCCCGAACCGCGCCCACGCTCTTCGCGCCGTCGAGCACCGCGGCGAAGGTGCCGAAGATCTCCCGCTTGGCCGCGCGCACCTCCTCGGCCTCATCTTCTGGGGAGAGCAGAACCGACTGCAGGCCACCATCCTCCAACTGCAGTGTGAGCGCCGACCGGAGATAGAACGAGAACGCCGTCGCCGGGTCCACCTCGGCGGCCGCGCGCCGCGAGATCTGCAGCATCCGCTCGAGGGTGTCAACGGTGAGCGCTTCGACGAGGGCCGGCACCGAGGGAAAGTGGCGGTAGACCGTGCCCACGCCGACACCGGCCTCACGGGCCAGATCGTTCATGCGCAGGGCGTGGATGTCGTGGGTGCGGGCGACCTCGAGGATGCGCGCCCGGCTGCGGGCGGCATCGGACCGGAGCGCTGACATGCCCGAAGTCTAACCGAAACGGATGAGTCATCCGTTCTTGTGCTAGCGTCGAAACGGATAACTAATCCGCTTTGAGAGAAGGACGATATGACCTGGAACCCCGCCACCCTGCCCGCCCAGCCGGGCCGCACCTTCGTCGTCACTGGCGCGACCGCCGGCATCGGCTATTTCGCCGCCGAGCAGCTCGCCGCCACCGGCGCCCACATCGTGCTGGCGTCCCGCTCTGCGGCGAAGCTGCGGGTGGCTCAGGACTCGATTCGCAGCCGGGTGCCGGATGCCTCACTCGGCGCTGTCGTGATCGAGCTGGGCTCGCTCGCCTCGGTGGCCGATGCCGCCGCCGAACTCGCGGCGCTGCCGCGGCTCGACGGCATCCTGCTCAACGGCGGCGCGATGAGCATGAGCCGTGGCGCGACCACCGACGACGGCCTGCCGATCCTGCTGGGCACGCACGTGGTGGCCAATGTGCGGCTGCTCGCCGGGGTGCTGCCAGCCCTGATCGGCACGGCGACGGAACACGGCACCCTCGGCAGGGTGGTGCACACCTCCACCGGGTTCGTGGGCCTTCGCAACTACAAGCTCGATGACCTCACCAGGATGCCGTGGACCGGTATCGGTGCCTACACGAAGGCGAAGACGGCCACCGAGGTGCTCGCGTTCGAGCTCGACCGTCGACTGCGGGCAGCGGGCCTGCCGGTGGCCTCGGTGGTGTCGCGGCCGGGCGTGGGCGTGGATGCGAAGACGCCGGAGCGCGCCGGCATCCGCGATGCGACGACGCCCTACCAGCGGAATCCGTACACGCCGTGGGCGCAGGGTAAGGACACCGCCGCGTGGTCGGCTGTGCGCGGGCTCACCGACCCGGCGGTGCAGGGCGGGGAGTACTTCGCACCCAGCGGCGGTCGCCGGGGTGAGCCGGTCGCGGTGCCGACCCTGGCCCGCACGGCTGCTCCCGCGCGAGACCTCGCCGAGCGAGTCTGGGCTCAGCTCGAAGACCTCGCCGGGGCGCAGATCCCCGGGCTGGTGTCCGCGAAGGTCTAACGCAGCCGCCGTGCGCGCAGCACCACGTCCTCGGTGTGGTGCGCGCCGGCGCCGGTTGCCACGCGCCGGGGGCGAGTCTCGTCCACCTCGATGCGCCAATCGTCGCCCAGCAGGGCGGCGACGTCGGCCGGGCTCACGTAGTCGTCACGGTTGAAGCCGTGTGCACGCGCCTCTTCCTCGGTCGGCGCCGGGTGATGCACGACCAGAAGCACCCCGCCGGGTGTGACCGCGCCGAGCAGGGCGTGTTCGGCCAGGTTGTCGCTGGTGCGCAGCAAAGCGGGATACTGGGCCGAGACCAGATCGAAGGACGCCGGGGGCAATGCCGCCTCGACCAGACCGGAATGCAGCCAGGTCACCGTCAGTCCGCGGGCGCCGGCCTCTCGTGCGGCGCGGTCCAGCGCGACGGGTGACACATCCAGCGCGGTGACGTCCCAGCCCTGCTCGGCCAGCCAGAGCGCATCCGCCCCCTCGCCGCAGCCGACGTCGAGAACCCGCCCGGGCTTGAGCTCGCGAGTCTCGCCGATCAAGACGGCATTCGGCTGCCCGCTCCAGAGCTGGTCCAGCCCGGCGTAGCGCTGGTCCCAGAGGAGCTGGATCTCGCCAGGGTCGTGGCTGGCAGGGGCGGGGGAGTCTGGGTGCTCTCGGTGCATGACTGCAGCATGCACCGATCGGGACCCGGAACAAAAACAGATTGCCGAACCGGCAACCACTGGGCGGCTTCCCTGGACAACCCCTGGGTGACCGGGCCGGGCGGAATTTCCCGTGGACGACGGGCGTTGGCCTGAATTGCACGAAAAACGTGCGACTGCGAGAGTAGTTCATCCATCTTTTCGAGAACCCGAGGAGCACCTATGCCCACCATCGACGTTACCGAGACCACCTTCGGCGAGACCCTCGCCGCCAACGACATTGTGCTCGTGGACTTCTGGGCCGACTGGTGCGGCCCGTGTAAGCAGTTCGCGCCCACCTACGCCGCGTCGTCCGAGCAGCACCAGGACGTGGTGTTCGCCAAGGTCGACACCGAAGCCGAGCAGCAGCTCTCCGCTGCCGCCGGCATCCAGTCCATCCCCACGCTGATGGCTTTCCGTGAGGGCGTTCTGGTCTTCTCCCAGCCCGGTGCGCTGCCGCCCGCCGCCCTGGAGCAGGTCGTCACCGCCGTCAAGGGCCTCGACATGGCCGAGGTGCACCGCCAGGTCGCCGCGCAGAAGGCCGAACAGCAGGCCTAAGCCCGGCGATCACCCCAGCCGGCAGGCACCTCAGCGTCGAGTGTTGTCTGCCGCCGGGTGCAACCGGATGAGCCGCTGCGGGCCGTCTTCTTCCAGCTCGACCAGGTCGCTGCGGGAGGAGAGGAAGTCGGTGAACGAGCGGAAACCGAGCGGCTTCTCGTTGAACGACGGGTCCATCCGGCGCATCTGGTTCTTCACGGTGCCGGTATTGAGCCACTCGTCGGCGTCGCCCTTGGCGTGACCGATCTGTAGCGCCCGCACGAGAAGCTCGGTCGCGATCGTCTGCGGGTCGATGTCCTCGCCGGACTCCGGCTCGTCGAACTGCGTGTCTTCGGTGTGCGAGAACATCGGCACCGTCGTGAACTTGCGCGCCTTGCTCGGGGCCGGCTCCGGCTCCACCTCAACCGGTTCGGCGGTCTTCTTGCCCGACGAACGCCGGTCGTTGACCGGCTCGGCGCTCGGGGTGACCTTCTCGATGCCGGGCAGCGAGTCGTAGTCCTCGAACTCGTCGCAGGCCGCGGCGAGGGAGGTGCTGGTGGACCCGGCGACGCCGATGCCCACGACGAAGCGGCCGAGCCGCTTGGACTTCTGGGCCAGGGCGATGTAATCCGAGTCGCCCGCGATGATGATCACGTGGGTGAGGTCGGGCAGCCGAAAGAGGTCTTCGACCACGTCGACCGCCAGACGGATGTCGGCACCGTTCTTGGTGCCCCGCGTGGTGGTGGTGAACAGCTGAGTGAGGTCGACCGCTCGGGACATCAGCTGGCGCTGGTAGCTCGCGTTCACCGGCACCGACCAGTCGGCGTAGGCACGGTTCACCACGAGGGTGCCGAACGAGGCGGCGAAGTCGATGATGGCGTTGAAGTCGACGGTTGCGGCGGCGAGGCGCGCGGCGACCTCGGGGTCGGCATCCCGGCTGGACTTGTCGAAGTTGCGGATGCCGTCGCGCTGGAAGGCGTTGCGCCCGTGTAGCTGCTGGTAGCGCGAAATGACGATGTTGTCGAAGTCGATATAGAGGCCGACGCGTGCATCGTTCGGTTCGGTCATGGTGAGCTCCTTAGCCGCCTGCGGAAGACTCAGTTGCGATCCGGTGCTTCCAGTCTGGTGCGCGGGGTGCGGCGAGGGCAACTCGTGGTGCCCTCGGTTGGTCAGCTGGCGGGCTTGCCGGCCTCGTCAGCGAGGGCTTCCTTGAGGATCCGGATGGCCTTCGGGCCGACTCCATGGAGGTCGATCAGCGCATCCAGGTCTTGATCCCGCAGCTCATCGAGCGACGTAATGCCGCTCGTGGCGAGTGCTCGCGTGGCCGGGGCGCCGATTTTCGGGAGCGGTGTCGAGTCGGACATGCCTCCACGATAGGCGAAGCGCTCGGGGCATCGCTTGATGCGATCTGCAGATGACACCACACTGAACAGGTGGCAGTGGCGAAGAATGCAGCGGATGCGCAGGCCGCGGGCGGGGTGAGCGCCGACGCCGAACGCGCCCGGGTGCAACGCCGCACCCTGATCGTGGTGGTGATGAGCCAGGTGCTCGGCGGCGCCGGCCTCGCGGCGGGCGTGACCGTCGGAGCGCTGCTGGCCCAGGAGATGCTCGGTTCCAGCAGCTTCGCCGGCATCTCGACCGCGCTGTTCACCCTGGGCTCAGCACTGACCGCTTACGTCATCGGCCGGGTGACGCAGCGATCCGGGCGCCGGCTCGGGCTCGGCTTGGGCTTCGCCGCCGGGGGACTCGGCGCCATCGGCGTGGTGGTCGCCGCTGTCGCCGACAATGTGCCGCTGCTGTTCCTGTCGATGTTCATCTACGGCGCGGGCACGGCGACCAACCTGCAGGCGCGATACGCCGGCACAGACCTCGCGGCTCCCGACCGCCGGGGCACCGCCGTCAGCATTGCCCTGGTCTCCACCACGTTCGGCGCCGTCGCCGGCCCCAACCTGGTGGAACCGCTCGGCGAGTTCGCGCTGAGCCTGGGGATCCCGCCGCTGGCCGGGCCGTTCCTACTCGCCGCCGCGGCATACCTCGCCGCCGGGCTCGTGTTGCTGGTACTGCTGCGCCCCGACCCGTTCCTGCTCGCCCGGCGGCTGGCCGAGAGCACCGAACCGGCGCCGGGCGTTCCGGCGGCCCGCAACGCTCCCATGCCAGGCCCCGGAAACGGAGCCTACGTGGGTGCCACGATCATGGTGCTGACCCAGATCGCCATGGTGGCGATCATGACCATGACGCCGGTGCATATGCGGGCGCACCACCACGGCCTGGGCGACGTCGGGCTAGTGATCGGCATCCACATCGGCGCGATGTACCTGCCGTCGCTGGTCACCGGCGTGCTCGTCGACAAGATCGGCCGCATCCCGATGGCCGTCGCCGCCGGGGTGACACTGCTCGCCGCCGGCGGCACCGCCGCGATCGCGCCCGGCGACGACCTGGGCTTGCTGATCGTGGCGCTGGCCCTGCTGGGTCTGGGCTGGAACTTCGGCCTGATCGCCGGCACCGCTCTCGTGATCGACAACACCGTGCCCGCCAACCGCGCCAGGGTGCAGGGCAGCCTCGATGTGCTGATCGCGCTCGCCGGGGCGGGAGCCGGGGTCATGTCGAGCGTGGTGATGGCGAGCACCGACTACGCCACCCTCTCGCTCGCGGGCGGCGTGCTCGCACTGTTGTTGATCCCGGTGCTGATCTGGGCACGTCGCAAGGACCCAGCCGCCTAACTGAGCCAGCGGTTGGTCAGTTCTCTGAGCCCATTTCGCCCGTCGCCGGCTCGCCACTTTTCACCCCGTAGCGCAGCAGCACGGCGCCGCGCTTCGACGCCTGCCCGACCTCCAACAGCTCGAGGGATGCCGGCGGTCCGTCGTCGGGAAACAGGCGCTTACCGGCGCCCACCACGATCGGGTACACCCAGAGATTCAACTGGTCGAAGAGCCCCTCGGCGACCAGCGTGCGGGCGAAGTCGATGCTGCCGATCACGTGGATTTCCCGGTGCCGGTCGCGGAGCGCCGCGATCTCGGCGGCGAGGTCGGGGCCGAGCAGGTGGGAGTCGCGCCAGCTGAGCTCCGGTGTGCCCCGGGACGCGACGTATTTGGGGATCGCCTCGAATTTGCGGGCGATGTCGGCGTCGGGCCCGTCGAGGTGGTGCGGCCAGTACCCCGCGAAAATGTCGTAGGTGCGCCGCCCGAGGAGCAGGGCATCCATGGCCTGGATTCCGTCGGACACCTGGCTGCCGTCGGTCTCGTCGATCAGCGGCGCCTGCCAGCCGCCGAATCTGAAGCCGTCGTCGGTGTCTTCCTCCGGTCCACCCGGTGCTTGGGCGACCCCGTCGAGAGTGGTGAAGTGGTCGATGTGGATGCGTCCGGTCATGCGCACGTCCTTTCGGTCTTCGTGATCGTTAGCCCGCATGTTAGCGCCAGACCCTCGAACGCCCCAGGGTAGCCGCGGGACCTTCGGTGCGTTCCGATACTGCCGGTGCGGCAATAGTCTTGAAACAGGTCCGCCTCGCTGCGCTGCGGGAGTCGCGGCCAGTCTGCGCCCAATTCGTTCCGGCATCCAGGAGAACTCATGACCGAATCCGCCCCCGTTGACCCCACCTCCACCGATGCGTGGAAGCAGCTTGCCAGCATCGCCGATGGCTTCTCGCCGGACCTCCGCGGGTGGTTCGCCACTGACGCCGAGCGGGCCGAGCGGTACACCTTCCAGGCTGCCGACCTCACCATCGACCTGTCGAAGAACCTCCTGACCGACGAGATCCTGGCCCAGCTGCTGCAGCTCGCCCGGGAGACCGACGTCTCTGGCCGGTTCGACGCCATGATCGCCGGCGAACACATCAACGTCACCGAAGACCGCGCCGTGCTGCACACCGCGCTCCGCCGCCCGAAGGACGGCGCCGGCCTCGTACCGCCGAAGGGCTTCGAGGTGGACGGCCAGGATGTCGACGCCGACGTGCATGCCACCCTCGACAAGGTCTACGCGTTTGCGGAGAAGGTGCGTTCCGGTGAGTGGACCGGCGTCACCGGCAAGCCGATCAAGACCGTCGTCAACATCGGCATCGGCGGTTCCGACCTCGGCCCGGTCATGGTCTACGAAGCGCTGAAGCCGTATGTGAAGGCCGGCCTCGAGGTTCGCTTCGTGTCGAACATCGACCCGACGGATGTCTACGAGAAGACGGCCGGCCTGGACCCCGAGACCACGCTCTTCATCGTGGCCTCCAAGACCTTCGGTACGCTCGAGACCCTCACGAACGCGCGTCTGGCTCGTGAGTGGCTGTGGAACCAGCTGCTCAGCGCCGGCGCCATCGACGACGTCGAGGCTGCACGCACCGACGCCGTCGCCAAGCACTTTGTTGCCGTCTCGACCGCTCTCGACAAGGTCGCGGCCTTCGGAATCGACCCCGAGAACGCCTTCGGCTTCTGGGACTGGGTGGGTGGCCGGTTCTCGGTCGACTCCGCCATCGGCACCTCAGTGGTCATCGCGATCGGCCCCGACAACTGGCGCGAATTCCTCTCCGGCTTCCACGCTCTCGACGAGCACATGCGCACTGCCCCGCTCGAGCAGAACCTGCCCGTGCTGATGGGCCTCCTGAACGTCTGGTACACCAACTTCCTCAAGGCGCAGAGCCACGCCGTACTGCCGTACGCCCAGTACCTGCACCGTTTCCCGGCCTACCTGCAGCAGCTCACGATGGAGTCCAACGGCAAGAGCGTGCGCTGGGATGGCTCGCCCGTCACCACCGACACCGGCGAGATCTTCTGGGGCGAACCGGGCACCAACGGCCAGCACGCCTTCTACCAGCTGATCCACCAGGGCACCCGTCTGGTTCCGGCCGACTTCATCGCGGTCGCGAACCCCGCTCATCCCCTCACGGACGAAGCTGCCGATAAGCCCGGCCAGGACGTTCACGCCCTGTTCATGGCGAACTTCTTCGCCCAGACCAAGGCGCTCGCGTTCGGCAAGACCGCTGACGAGGTGCGCGCCGAAGGCACCAAGGAGTCCGTCGTGCCGGCCCGCGCCTTCGCTGGCAACCGGCCGACCACGTCGATCCTCGCGCCGGCCCTCACGCCGAGCGTGGTGGGTCAGCTGATCGCCCTGTACGAGCACATCGTGTTCGTGGAAGGCACCATCTGGGGCATCGACTCGTTCGACCAGTGGGGTGTTGAACTGGGCAAGCAGCTGGCGGTGCAGATCGCTCCCGCAGTCGAAGGCGACGCCGACACCCTGGCGTCGCAGGACTCGTCGACCAAGTCGCTGATCGCCAAGTACCTCGAGCTGCGCAACTGATCTCAGACGCACCACATCGGCTCGCTCGGAGCCGAACGGCGGCCGGCCCCTCGGACATTCAGTCCAGGGTGCCGGCCGCCTAGGTTTGTGCGGAACGCAGAGCTTCGCTGCTCATGCCTGACCGAGAGCCAGGGCGAGAATCCCCTGCTGGACGGGCAGGAGTGATGCTTTGAAATTGTGACCGACGAAGGCGGTGCTGTCGATCGCGTCGGCTGACACCTCTCGGCCGCGCTGAAAGGGCGGACACGGCGCGAGTTGCACGCCCTCCGGGGCCCGTTTGAGCAGGGACGCTGTGACGATGAAGGGCGCTAGCTCTTCCGCGTGCGTGCCGGGAGCATCCGTCACGATGAAGTCGGCGGCAGCGACCGCCGCCTCGAGGTCATCGGTCCATCGGATACTTGGTGTCGCCAGCGCTTCGGGGCAGCATTGAACGAGATCCAATCCGAACGCTCGGGCCGCCTCGCCCCAGGCTCTCGCGATGTTTCCGTCGGCAGCGACGAAGAGGTAGCGGAGCTGTTCGGGCTCGCGGGTGCGGGAGATCGCGTAGAGGTCGGAGAGGACTTCGCAGGGGTGGTTCTCGTCTGTCATGGCATTGATGACAGGAACGGCATTGGAGGCCGCGAGGCCTTCGAGGACGCTGATGTTCGGGTGCCGAACGACCATCACGTCGACCCAAGCCGCCAAATAGCCGGCGACGTCCTCCAGGGCTTCAGGCTTGTCGAGGGTTTCAGGCGGAAACGTGATCGGCTGCAGTCCCATGAGATGGGCTCCTCGTTCGAACGAAACCCTGGTGCGGAGGCTCGACGGCGGGAAGAAGAGCGCAGCGCACCCATGCACCTGGGGCCCGTCACCGGCACTGTAGGCGTCGGCGAGACGGAACAGACCTCGCAGCTCGGTCGTCGTCCAGTCATCGAGTCGCAGGAGGTGGGGCATCCCTAAACGATAGAGCCACCTGCGTGAGGGCACGGTGCGAGCGGATGACGAGGTACCAATCCGCGGAAGGGCAGCCATTGCGGATCGTTGACTCGATCACAGCGGGCGGCAAAGATGGACGGAACCGAGAGCGGGGACTATGCGATCCAACGCACCAATACCGGGCAACCCGTGGCCTCACGACATGATAATCACCGTCGAGGATCGACCTAACGTCCTCTTGGAGTTGCTTTGGATCAGGGAAGCCTTCACCTTGCAGCCTCATGGCGAAGACCTTCCTCCATCGCTGTCGGACACCCCCGAGGTCGTGCAAAATGCTGCATCGAGTGCCGATACGCGCGCCGAATGGGCGTGCGCCTGGCCCCGCATCTGGCATGCGGCCGTGGCGCACGCTGGTGCGGATACTGCTTCACAACTGTTTGACGAGATTCGAACCACTCCAATCGGTTCGGCCGAACGCGCCGAACTTCTCCACCAAATCAACGGGCCCAACTGGCGCGACGAGTTCGGAGACGGCGCCTTCCACCACGACTCGTACAGCACCTGGTCGCAACTCGGCATGGACGCTCTCCTCGCCGGGTTGTCGACGCCACTCGAAGACCACCCGGAGCGACGCGATCTACCGACACTGATCTCCGCGTGGCATGCGGGCCTGACAAAGATCGTGACGATCCCGTGTGCGGGTGAGTTCACCCGCAAAGTCAGCGAGAACGCACTTCTCATGACGGATGCAACGCGTGAGGACAGCGACAGCTACAGGCGTGCGCTGAGCACCTTCGTTTCATAGGCTCTGAGGAAGGATCGGATTCTGCTTCCGGATTGACGTTCAGATCGGCGCCGCAGCAAATGGGTCTCGTCCAGCCAAAGTAAATGCTTCGCCGAAGAGATAAGAATTTGCGTCCGGCCATCCGGGGTCGCGAGGAACAATCCCTGTCGCTGCCCAGAGGCTCTCCCGTAGCCACTGCGCTGCACCATAGACGCGAAAATTGCCGACGCGGTCATGTTGCGTCGGGGCAGCTTCAAGGACAATGATGGCCCTCTCGAGGGTCTCCATCTGATGCGAGTATGTTGTCCATTCGGCCTGATCCGTGCCGTACTCGTTCGGGTCAAAGGGCTCGATAGAGTCGGCGTCGAAATGTCGCTGTTCTTCAGCGGTTGCGCGGCCTCTGAGCAGTGGCGCATCCAGGATTGTGAACAATGAGACAGCCAGCGACGCGTCAACGAACTCGTCAAGAATGTTCGGCGCAAAACTCTCGAGTGGCAGCTCGGCAGCGCCCCATGTTCGTAACAACGCCTCGACCTCCGGCAGTGTTCTGGCTTGAGGTACCGCGTAATGCGCTCTAGCTGCGGTGAGCAGGGAAACGACACGTTCGTCGGTCATTCCGTCTCCTCTCGCTCTGTGTTTCTAGTCTGAGGCATCGCCCACACGCCTGGGTCGGCTCGGCGAGGTGGGACGGGTCATCGTCACATACTTCGAACGGAGCGGAACTCGTTGGACCGTGCCGGACATTTACTTATGAGCGCATCGAATTCGCGGCGGCGGGGTTCGACCGCGTGAAGAGTGATGTCGTCTGCCCTAGCTCACGCTGCCGTGGAACCAACAAACATGAAGGGCAATAAATGAAGAAATTCTATGCCTGTGTCATCGGCGTTGTATTGATGGCGTTGGCCCTCTCCGGTGGCGCGGCCGTGTCCGCTGCAGACGGCGGGACAACCGTCGCCGCTGGCGCTGACAGCGATAGCGACCTCGGCGATGCCCCAGCCCTGCCTGTGGCCCCGCCGTCCGAAATCGAGATCGCAGCTATCCCGAACCAGGAATTTGCACAGCTGGTGGGGCCGGTCTTGGATTCGCTGCCGAACGAATACGCCTTCTTCTACTTCGATGGTGAGCACAAGCCCGTTATCGGATTTGTCGAAAAGGCCGTGCCCGCCGTGATGAAGGCAGTCACCGCGACAGGTCAGGAGGCGCGGATCATCGAGGACGCCGGGTTCACCTACGCTGAATATGCCGCCGCAGCGGAGAAGGTCGTTGCGGATTTGCATGCCGCATGGCCCCAGGATGTTCCATTCCCGATCATCGGTGAGCGCCCGGACCTCGGCGTCGGCGTGATCGGCGCCATCCGTGTCACCCCCGATGCTGACGCGAACGCCGCCTGGTCGATCCGGGAATCGACCCGGCTGATCCAAGAGGCCGATGCATCGTCCCCCTTCTCCATCCAGATCGACGATGAGCGCGTATTCGGCGAAGGACACACAGCGTCGTATCGGTGGCCGATCCCGTAGGTTTGGCAGTTCGACGTCGATCTCTTGGGGGGAACGAATGAGCGTTTGGATGTTGATCGGAATTGTGACCTTGATCGCGTCTGTGCTCGCTGCCGTGGCGCCGAGGATCGACGTGGACGTTTCCTCCCGTCTCGCGTGGCTCGCTCATGACTTCGGGCCAGGCGATAGCCAGAGCCAGGCAGCCGCCCGGAGTGCAGCTTTCACAGTGGCCTTGCCTCTCGCTGCGCTGTCCGCACTGGTGACAGTCGCAGGCCTCGTGATGTCGGGCGGCGCCTCCTGGTCGGGAGTCACATCACTCGCCGGACTCTTGCTGGTGGGGATAGCGCTCTTAGCCGGAGCATCAGCGGGCCGGCGTGCCTTGCGTCGGGAACGCGGCCGCACCCGGCAGTAGTGCAGGAGCTACTGGCCTGGTCGCCCTCGCTGTGACGGGCGTTGTCGCCCGGGTGCAGTGAGTTCGCGGCTGAGGGGAACTCCGCGGGCCGTTCCGGACATTACCTAGTGAGCGAACGATACCGACGAGTTCGAGACCGCGCTCGGCGGTGGTTTAGCGAAAGCATGCTGCCCACACGGAGCATCGACACCAAAGGGGCAGCATGCACAGGATCACTATCTCCGGGTTCGGCGCGTTGATCGTGACGCTCGTAGTGTCCGGATGCGCAGCATCCGCGGCTGATGTGGAGCCCAGCAACGTAGCGACCCCTTTTGTCGCCGGTGACGACTTCTTGTGCGACGGATTGTCGATCCCGGGTGAAGCGCTGGAGGATCGTGTGCCCCTCAGTGCCATTGACGAGGCTGGGCGCACGGCGCTCGCCGAGGCGGTGTGGGACGACGGCAGTCCAGTGGGCATGCCATCGGGGGAGGGATGGTACGTGGCGACGTCGACCGATGATCTCGTGAGTGTCATGCGCGACGTGGAAGTGGTGGCGGATCCGGTGTCCCCGGCAATCGCTCCTGACCGTGAGGTGCAGACGGTCACCTGGGTGGACAACGCGACTAATCTCCCACCGGGCTGGTACGGCGCTTCGAGCAGCCGGTGTGCGCTCACGGTGGACCTGGGCGATCTGACTGTGCCCGAGGTCGAGTTCCAGTCGCCGCCGGATCCGCTGTCGCAGGAGTTGCGCCTGCTCGTGACCGAGGAGACCTGCAACGGGGGCGATGATGCGGAGGGGCGCATCGAGGTTGTGAGCCTCGATGAGACCGACGACCAGGTGGACCTCATCCTCGGAGTACGGCCGGAGGACGGAGTGCACACCTGCCCGTCAAACCCTGCGACCCCATTCACAGTGACCCTGTCCGAGCCACTCGGTGCACGCGAGGTCGTGGACGCAAGCCTTGCCGCTCCACGTGCGCTGAAGGTGCGCGGCCCTCTACTTGAGGCGTTGGCCGCCGGCTCCGACTGTGAGCAGACCCCACTGATGCTCCGCGCCACTCCGTCCGCCCCAACGGCAGGCGAAACCGTGACCGTGACAACTACGCCAGAGCATTGCCCCGTAACGGATGCGTTGGCGGGCGAGGTAATCGTGCGGCTCGGAACTGGTGACACACCGACAGGCGCCCGGATAGAGAAGGGCTCCGGTCAGGCGGTCGTTGTCACCATTCCTTCCGGGCTCACGGGAGACGGCTACCTCATGCTCGTTCCCGACCGGGACTGCGAAGACGTGCTGACAACAGCGGACTGCCACTATCCGTTTGCGGAGGTCACGATCGAAGCGGCACGCTAAAACAAGAAGGTGGGAGGTGGGACAACTCGGGTGCGAGGTCAGTAGGTGAAAAGCGGCCAAGCTACCTTTCCTTAACTCCCCAACCTTGAACACGCCCTGAATACGTGAATCACTGACCGTGTTCATGCCTGCTCCGCCAATAGGCTGATGGCTCTGGGCTCGATGGAGTGCTCGCACGCACACCATTCGGAGTCAGGGGGACACGCCATGCCAGGTCGTTCGCCCTCCAATGCTGTCCGTGCCCGGATGGCCGCCGGTGTCGCCGTGGCCCTCGTCGTCGTCGTCGGGGCCGTCATAGCGGTCGCACCGAGGGTCGCCACCGCAACCGCCAGCGTCTCTACCAACAGCGCCAGCCCAACAGCAGCTGCCACCACAACGCCGTCCCCCCTCCCGGCGGATACGCCAGCGTCACCGGAGACAGCCACCGCAACGCCCGCTCCCGCAACAACCGCGCCCAGCACTCCCACCCCCACAACAACCGCGCCCACGACTCCCGCGCCAACCACCAGCGCGACGCCCACTCCCACCGCAACCCCCACGCCAACCACCGCCCCCTCCCAGCCCGGCAACGGCGCCATCAACGCCACCAGCCTCATCGGCCGGGTCACCGATCAGGCCACCGGGGAACCTCTCGCCGGCGTCAGCGTGTACATCTACACCGAGGCCGGCGGCTACGGCACGGCAATCCCCATCACCACGACGGATGCCGACGGCGGCTATACCTTCTACAGCCTCGACGTGCGCCGTTACACCCTCAACTTCGTCGCCAGCGGCTACCGGGGCGAGTGGTTCGGCGGCGAAACCGAGCAGTCCGACGCCGCTACATTCGCCGTGGCACTGGGGGAGAGCGTCACCGGCAAGGACGCCTCGCTGCTCCCCTTGGACTCGATCAGCGGCACCATCACCGCCGCCGGATTAGCCCATCAAACCCTGGCAGGCGCCACGGTCTCCGCGTTCGGCACCGACGGCATCCTCTATGGGTCCGCGACAACATCAGACGGCGGCGGCTATGCGATCGCGGGTCTCAAGCCGGGAAGCTACACGGTGCGGGTCACCCCGCCGCCTGAGAGCACCTTCGTGGCCCAGTGGTGGCACCGCAAGGGGCACCCCACCGCCGCCACGGTGATCAAGCTCGAGGTTGATGCCGCCGTCACCGGCACCAACGTTGCCCTCGCGGCCGGCGCCACTGTCTCCGGGCGTATCACCGACACAGCCACCGGCTCTGCCATCGACGGCGCTTGGGTCTACGCCTATGCCGCGACCACCACGGCCGGCATCTCCGGGGGCAGCATCGCCTCCGCCCAGGCGAACGCGAACGGAAACTACACCCTCACCGGCCTCGCCGCGGGCAGCTACACCCTGCAGTTCTCCGGCGGCAGTGCCTACGGCAGCGACGGCTACCTGCGCGAGTGGTGGGGCAACAAGACCTCCCGCTCCGGTGCCGTCGTCTTCGCTGTGCAGGCCGGCATGACCAGCGCCGCAGTGGATGCGGCGCTCGTGCCGACCGCGTCGATCAACGGAGTCGTCTACGCGGCCGGTGCTCGTAATGTCGGCCTCAACCTGGCGACAGTTTCCGCCCTCGAAGCCGACGGGCATGTTGTTCGCACGGCCACCACGAACGGCAGCGGCGAGTACCGGCTCACCGGCCTCGAGCCGGGCACCTACAGCCTGCGTTTCTCCGCGCCAGTCGGCACACGTTTCACGACGACCTGGTGGACCGACGCGGCCAAGCCCAGCGGCCACGGAGTCATCCGCGTCACCGCCGGCGAGGTCGTCAACGGCAAGTCCGTAGAGCTCGCCACTGCCAGCGACAACTAGCTAGCGCCGAGCCGGCGTCGACCGATGGCCGCCGTCCGATGCATCCGTCCTCCCTGAAAGAATGGTCTGATGCAGACTGAACCGAGTCCGATCCAAGTCCGACCTGCGGATCTCACGGGACCCGACAGCGGAGTCGTGAGTCACCTCGTTGAGGCGTACTTGCGACGCACGGAATTTGAGAAGGCCACGCACCTCAGTGGACTCGGTGCCGAGGCCGATCTTCCCAAGCGCTATCGTGACGAGGTCGAGACCCCTGCGCGCGCTTATGAGAACGCCACCGTCTACCTCGCGGAGCTGAACCTTCTACCGGTAGGCGTCATCGTCGTCCAGCACAACAGGGCGAATCACGAGATCAAGCGAGTCTGGGTCGAGCCGAGCGCGCGGGGCCAGCGGGTCGGTTCCGCCCTCATCGATGCCGTGCTCAGCCAGCAGGACCGACCCGCGCGACTGACCGTGTGGGATTGGAGGCGCGATGCTATTCAGCTCTACCGATCGCGCGGCTTCGTTCCCGTCGCATCGTGGGAAGATCGGCCGAGGCTCGTCTGCATGGAACTTCCATCAACATCCCCCGAGAACGCACGCTGAAGGATCGGCGGAGAGCCAGCGTTCCCGGCGCACATATGGTCAGGGGCGTGCCCACGCACCGCGCAGTCGGTAGAGTCGGGCGTGCACGGGGGTCGTGCGGGGGCGCCGTGTCGGGCGCCGGATTTGGGGGATCATGCGTCGTTCGAAATCAGCCTTGGTCAGATCAGTGGCCTGCCTGGTCGGGGTGGCCCTCGCGCTCACGGCGTGTACCGCGCCGCCGCCGGATGCCGCCGCGACCGAGAGCGCTGAGAGCGTCAACACAGCGGACTGGCCCATCGTTGAGCTCAACGGCGTTGGTCCGGTCGAGAAGATGATCAACGTGCCGGAGGGCGCAGCGTCGTTCCGAGTGAGCTTCGTCTGCGTGAGCGGCAATTTCAGCCTCTCATTCAGCGGGGCCAAGCAGAGTGACCGTCGCGGCGGTTGCCAGGGCACTCGTACCTACCAATTTCCAGCGCCCGAATCCGCGCTGATGCAGCTGTACATCTCCGTGCCGGCCGACTCGCATTTCGCGTTGACGGGCGAGTTCACCACTGACGTCTTCAGCCCCGATCCGCTCATCACCGACGCGTGCACGCAGCTGTCGGAGTACATGAGTGTCTATCTCAACGCCGACCAGGGTTACCTACAGGGCGACGTGAGCGCCGAGGAGTGGCGCGTGCAGATGGACCAGGCTGCGGGCATCATCACCGAGCTGCAGGACACGGCCACCGGGCTCATCGCCCTGCAGCTGCCCGCCCTGGTGGAGGGAATGTCATCGCCCGTCGTCGTGCCCGGCTACTTCCACGAGCAGCACTCACCGACCGAGATGGATGCCGCGGGCACGATCGTCGGGGACGTATGCGGCGACAACGGCTCCGGCCTTGTGATCATGGCCGCCTACGGCGGCTGACCACCACGCACGCATACGCCAACCTGCACCAGGAGTCGGCGTTTTGTGTCAGAGCGGGTTGCTCCTGCCGTAGCGGCATGTGGTCTGCTTAAAGCACATCCTGTCCCAATCCGAGAGGTTTGCCATGCGCCCGTTCCCCACCTCGCCCCGAGAGGTCCTGATCGGCGACGCCGCGGCGTTCGTCGGCATCACTCCGCGGACGATTCGCCACTACCACCAGGTCGGCGTGCTGCCCGAGCGGGAGCGGGGCAGCGACGGCCGCCGCCGGTACGGCTACGCGGAGATCATCCGGCTGCTCTGGATCCGCCGCATGGCCGACGCCGGGATCGCCCTCGACGACATCCGCGACGCCTTCGACGGCCCCGCACCGAGCGGCGCCGACGGCGAGGACGAGATCGCAGGCGTCCTCGCGCGACTGGAGGACACCCTCGCCGCGCAGGAGGCCGCACTGCAGCGGAAGCGCGCCTCGGTGCAGCGCATGCGGACCCTCGGCAGCCGACTGGGACTGCTCGACGATCTCGTCTCCAACCGCCTCGCGGGCGCACCCGAAGGGTCGCTGCGCCAGAACGACCTGGACGTCCTGCTGGTCACCGAGCGGATCTTCGGTCCGCTCGGCGCCGCGGTCCAGGCCGGCCGCTTCATCGCTCTGGCCGCCGATCCAGAACTGCGCGCCGAGTCAGACCGCGTCGACGCCGCCGAGTAGGCGCTCGACGACACGGTCGCCGTCGACGACCCCCGGGTTGCGCAGGTGGCGGCCACGCGGCACGTCTTCGAGACCGCGCTGATGCGCGTCATCGAGGAGTCCGGTCAGCTGGAGGAGGACGACGCTATCTTCGACGCCTGGGACGAGCTGCACCCGCCCGAGGACGCTGAACCGGCGCCCGACCCCGACCCGGCAAAGGGCTCCCGCGTGAGGAGCGCGGGCGAGATCATCCGGAGCATGCCCTACGACTTCTCCCCGGCCCGGCTGCGAAGCATGGAGCTGGCGGTGCAACTCGGCGCGGCGGCGGCGGCGGCCTAAGCAGGTCTCCCTTCACGGAAGGTCGGAGGTACGGGCCGACGTCCTCATCCGCGTCCGGACGGGTATCCCTTTTTGGCTAACCGCCACAAGCGTGCAGGCGACTCCATGTAGTGAACACGCGCCAAATCACGCCCGGTCGTTGGTCGCCGAGGTCGGCGCTGCGGGTTAGACGTCTCACGGATGGATGCGATGCTTAGAACCAAACGAGAGCGAACTTTCGCGGCCGCCGCCCCAGACAGCAGCTCGTTGATGTCCTCGGCATGATCGCGGGATACAACGACAAGGGAGCCGACTGGTCGGGACATGACGCCGTCCAGGTTCAGCGCTTTCGCCAGCGAGCCCACGAGCAGATACTCAGGCTCGTGGCCAGCATTGGGGAGCAAAACATATCTCCCGGCCTGCTGGAGAGCTTGAAATCCGGGCGCGCGGTCGAGGACCCGAGCGGCAGATTCAAATCGGCGGCTCAAGACGAACTTCTCTGAGCTTCGTTTGCTCCCCTTTACATTCGAGGAGGTCGGCGTGAAGGAATCCAGCGTCGCCGAAAGTGGGCAGAGCGCGGTCGACGTGACGTTCACCAAGGACGGCGCGAAGGTGTGGCAGGAGCTCACAGAAGAGGCAGTCGGGACCGGCGACTCCGCTCGTCTACTCGTCAAGGTCGGTGACAAGTTGCAATCCGTTGTCCGCGTTATGGATGCGATGAAGGGCGATCAGGCGCAAATCGTTCCAGGGACAGACGGAAGCGCCCAAGACGTCGTCGACCTAATCCAGGGAAACTAGGCCAACGGATACCGCAGCGCTCGTATGCGAAAACCCAGCGATTCGATCGATTCGCAATGTGGCGTCCGAGGCGTCTCGAAACCCTACCGATGCGAGAGGTACTTCGAGACGCGCAGCCTAGAGACACGCGAGTCTTCTTGCAGGGTACGCGAAGCTCATGTCCGTGCTGACCGACGCTGCGAATCCGGTTCGGCGCTGCAAGGACGGGATAACGCGCACAATCACACGCTCACGGCGCACCTAGAGTCGCGGACCTGATCGCTGCTCAAAAGCGATGCCGCGTGTTCTGCTGACAGTCCACACGAGCGCTCCAGCGGCGATGATAGCTGCGAGCAGCCCAACAATATGGACGGCGAGGGAGGCCCAACCGCGTTCAGGGAGGAGAAATCCGTATGGCACCCAGCCGTCGGTCGCGCCACGGATCAGGACCGTGATCAGCCACAGCGCTGGATAGGGAAGAAGCAGCCAGAGCTTTCCCCACGGCAGGGGCGCACGGTCGCTGAGGAGTAGCCAGTCGCATGCTACGAGGGCCGGGAAGACGACGTGAAGAAGGGCGCTCATCCATGGTGGTGCCGATCCTGTGCCCGGAACGAGGAGGTTGTAGATCAGTGCGACAACGAGAAGATACGACGTGGCCATTCCTCGTAAGAGGGTGAGCGTTGGCGAGATGCGTCCGCCGCGAAGTGTGAGCACTCCGGTGACGATGAGGATAACGCTCGCGAGCAGACTCGTCTGGTTGGTGAAATATCCAAAGTAATCGAACGGGTTATTGTCTCCGACCGCTATGCGGACGGAGTAACCGAAGACAAGAACCGCGACGACCACGATGCCGCTGCCAGCGCGGCCGATCCCGACTAGGGCAGAGGTGGGGCGGAGAGCTACGGCAGGCATCACAAGCGACAGCCTAACTAGGACCGTTCGGGCGAGTCTCACTAGCCGACTCTGACCTGCGTCCGATTTCACAGCGGTGGACCCAACGATTGACAGCACGCTCCGCTTTTGGCCCGCAGTCGGCAGCGTTGAGCCCCGGATGCCCGGATCGGTGCCTGGTTACTCGAAGATCTCGAAATCGGCGACCGGTGACGTGTTGGTGTCGTCGAAGACGAGCTGGAAGGGTGCGTCGACCTCGAGCGACTTGACGATTCCCGGATCGCCGAGCAGTGACGGGTCGTTCGACTGGAAGCTCACGGCAATCACGCCGGCTCCGATCGACGGGTCCTGGGCGACGGACACCTCGCGTTCGGTCGTCACGTACTTTTCGGTCTGGCGCACCACGCTGTCCATTGCAGCCTGGTAATCGGCGGCGTTGAAGCCGACCGACTCGACCACCACATGCGGCTGCCCAGTGGCTTCCAAAATTGCCACGGCATCGGCCGGTGCCTCAGCCTTGAACGCAACGTGGATAGCATTGTCGTCATCGAAGAGGGCGTACGCGTAGTCGTTGGGGAACTGCTCTTCGATGACTCCCGCAGCGTCGCCGAGCGGACCCGTTTGCACCCGGGTTATCTCCGGGGAATCGACTCTCGAGTCGATTGCCTCGGCATCCACCGCGGGCGCCGCAGCGCACCCGGATAAGAGCAGAGCGGACAGACCCACGCCGACCAGGCTGGCTGCAATCGTGTTCATAACGTCTACCCCTTTGAATTTGGTGTCCGACGTGCTCTTTTACGCTGCAGGGACTGTCGCCGTGCTTCGGAGCGTACTGCCCGGAGGCGGGGATCGACGGCCCATTTGCTGAGCATGACCTGAGCAAACGCCGGGAGCGGCTGTGTGGCAAGGTCACTGGGTTAGCTCCCCTTAGTCTCGTCTCTCATGGGATATGAGACACGCAGGCAAAGGGACACCATCGATCGCAAGTGTCCAGAGTGGATTCGGCTATGGCCGATAACTCTCGCCGCGCGCATAGGCCGACGGGGCGTTGTCGTGGTCGAAGGTCTTCTTCTCTGACATGCCGCCGATGGTCTTTGCGATCGTGAGAACGACCAGGCTAAGAAGACGTCCGACTATGCGGAGGACTCTCATGACAACACCCTTCGTTGCTGGGAGCCTAGCCCCTCAGCATCTGGACCCTCGGACTTCGTGGGTGGATTCGCTGCCATCCCACCGATTGGCTCGCGCGGTGTCTTGCATCCCATGGGATAAGACACACTCGGGTCTCGAGACATTGGCGCTTGGTTGAGGTGCCTTCTCCCAGCAGTCCCTCAAGGGTGTTACAACAAGCTCATTGATGTGACGCGGTGGGTTACTGCTGACATCTGTTGGCTAGGTATCTGCCGCATAGTTGCACTAGGGATGAAGCGTTTCAGCAGACGCTGCAGGAACGCCACGAGGTTAAGGTCGAACCATCCCAGACATTGCCCCAGCGACGCCGACCGAGCCCAACGGAAGTAAGTGAGCCACGCGACAAAACATGACCACTAGCGGGTGTGGGCGATGATCGCTTCGGCGATAGCCACCGTGTCGCTGGTCGACGCGACCTGGTAGGCCGACTGGCCGAGTGAGAAGATCACGACGCAGAACGGTGTCACGTCGGAGCACATCTGCACGGCGTGCTCACCCTCGACCGCGCCCTTCAGCGCAATCGTCGGCAGGGCCTGGCTGTCTGGCGTGGAGACCATCGTGTCGACGAGTCCGGCCAGGTCGTAACCGACCGTGACAGACGTACCCCAAACCCCGGCGGCGATCAAGTCGACCGGGACGTCGGCATCCACATCACACTGGAATACCCCGGCCCGCTGCGCCACGTAGTTCTCAAAGTAGGTCAAGCCGTTTGGTGGGGACCGGACTTCGTATTCGAGCGAGTCGACGCCGAGAGCCGTGGCGATGCCCTGCGACCCGAGCGCGCGGGTGCAGTCCGATTCCTGTTCGACCAGATCGACCGTCGGCCAGACTAACTGGCCGGGCTGAGCATCCGTCAGAGCGGTGAAAACGGATGCCGCGAGCGGCTGCATCTGCGCCAGAATCGGGTCGGGCGTCAGCCCGGAGAAATACCAACCGTCGCGTTGGATCCAGTTCGTGCTCAACACGATTTCGACCCAGGCATCGCCGACCGGCGCGCTGATGAAGCAGCCGGTGTCGTAGCCGCACCCGGTCGCCGCGTCAATGCCTCCGATGGTCATCGCGGTGTCGGAAGGGCCGTCGCCGAACGATAGGGCGTCGTCGCCCACCGTGTAGGGCGCCCAAGAGTCGGCGCCGCCGGGAACGACCTTGACGCTGACGTAAGCCCAGTCGAAATCGACGGGGTCGAGCAACGGGTTGGTGACCGCCGGGCCGACCCGCCAGGAGCAGGACAGACCGCCCACGGCTGGCACGACGTAATCGATCAGGTCAAACGCTGGCTGGATCGCGGCCACCGGGGTCGGCGCGGTTCCGTCCGCGGTGACGAAAACGGGTGCCACGTCATCAAGGGCGGCAATGTCGTCGCAGGTGTAAACGCTCGCTGCCGCTGGTGTTGGTGCGACTGACGCTGACGGTTCTAACGGGGGCCCCGCAGTGCATCCGCTGAGGACCACGATGGCGAGCAAAACGGTCGGCGTGAGGGCGATGCGGCCAGTCCGGGTCGTGCGCATACGGCGAATCCTTTGAACGAAACGGACAGAAGGCGTATCTAGGGTCTCTAGCCGGCGACGCTGAAGATGCCTAGTCGCCTGGCGAACGTGCGTAGTCGATCCGCATCAGTTCCTATCCGCAGTTGCATCGGCGTGGAAACGACGGACCGGACCATCTGATCGTTCTCTTCTGTCCGGGCGGACCGAAAAAACAACACGGCTCCTCTTGCGAGAGTAGTGGGCAGTGTGGGCAAGCTCCACTATCTATCTGGTCCCTACTCCGCGCGTTCTGCCCCCAATTCGGGCAGCCTAGATTCTCCACTGCCTGCCATGAACGGCAACGGTCCACACCCGTGGGATCGGATCACAATCCTGCGAAGCACACCCACCCCAAGCGAAAGTTCGAGAGCCCGGCTGCACTGGCTATTTGGTTGGAATCCCGCAGCTCGGGGTTTGACCCTCGGACCCAAAGCAATTTTCTCAACGCCTGTTGGGCTTGCCTGTTTCGAAACCCTACCGACGCGTAACGTCTCGTGGGTATTGCTCCCGCGGACGCCGCAGTAGCAGCCTCTGCCGCTGTTCGTATGGGATACGAGACACCGAGGCTATGAGACACCGAGGTTGGGCTCAGAGAAGGAGTCGACGCCCGCACGCGGATACCCGTACGCAACGACCCGGCACCTATACGCCGGACAACAGCCCGGCGCAGATGAACAGGCCGACGACCAGCAGAAGCCCGCTGGTAGCTGCGCCCATGTCAACCGCCTGGCGCGCTGGTGAAATCGAATGAGGCGCTGTCGCCGTCGAGTGAAGTGACGGTGACTGTGTACGTGTTGCCTTCCTTGCAGTACACGACGAAGGCATCCGTTGCGGTCGCGCCCGGCTCGATGATCGAGGGGAACTCGCCGATCGCATAACCTCGGTGCTCCGTCGTTACTGATCCGGCGCGACCGCCGAAGGGAAGATCCCACTCGGTCGAGCTTGAGCCGTCGAAGACTGCAAGGTCGCTTTCGGTGAACTCGATCGGCGTGGGGCTGACGTTCTCGATTTTCACTCCGACTCCGCAGTAGCCGTCGAAGGAGTAGCTGATCTGATCAGCAGAGATCCGCAGGTTCGCTGTCTCGACCTCGTCGGGAGACGACGTCCTCAGCTCGAAGAGGCTGCACCCCGCCAGCAGCCCCACTGAAACGAGCCCGCCCATCAAGCCAACAGTTGTTCGGGTGGCTAGCGGAAATCTTCGCGACATGGCCCGAGCATATGCGACCTCCCGGAGCCGTTTGTCACGCACATCGATCATGCGATGGCCGTCCCATACACTCAGCACCGGGTCGCCCTACTGCTGACGCGTGCGGATCGCCCGAGGTGCGCAGATTTTTCCATGGATTGCCCGAAAGCCGGTCTACCGGCGCTTTTAGTTCGGGCGAGGGGCTAACGTCATGAGTTCGACTCGTGGAAGGTGTGCGTTTGACCCGCCTGGTGAACATGCCCGCGCGTGTGCGGCGAATTCTGATACGCGACACGATGACTGTCTCATAGCCCTACCGACACGAGACAGGTCAGGATGCGAGACGGTCACGTCCCGCTGAGTGTGGAGTTTCTCAACACCGTGCGGCTGGCGACAGCTCCCGTGGTCGGTAGGTGTCCTCGTTAGCTGGCCAACGAGGCGACGCGTGTGTTGGATGAAGCTATTTTGAGTCAGCGATCGAACGCTCTAGTGCGCTGGTGGCGACCCAGAGAACGGTGCTGATCACGAACGCAGTGAATCCCGACACAGTCATGACCATCAAAGGCAGTCCGACGGACGAGAGGATCGGGTCCGACGTAGGGAAGACGCTCCAAGACGGTAAACCGCCAAAGAAGACTGCGGCAGAGACGAGCGGAGCCATCGGACCGTACCGCAGGACATGCCAACGGCTGGGGCCGGTGCGGATGCCTGCCTCACTGCGCCGGTTGAGATGGCGCAGAACCACGAGCCACCAACCGATCATCACAGGGACGATGGTCAGAGTTATAAGGACGATGAGATAAAACACGACGTAGTCGTTGAAACCATCACTTCCATTCGGGCCCACGTATTCACCCCACCAGCCTCGCAACTCTCACGCCTCAGCAACTGCCTAGCAGCTAAGTGCCTAAGTATGCCAGTGACCTGCCGTGGCCCTCCTCTCACAGTGGGAAGGGTAATGAACGGGCCATGAATGTGTCTCGAAACCCTACGGATGCGAGCCAGGTCGAGATGTGAGACAACCCGCTGGCCGCTCGTCGCGTGAATAGGCGATTCCTACGTCTCGAATCCCATTACGTTGGGTGCTCTGGCGTGAGTGGTCACTCTCCGGTATCCCGCTTTGACTTCCGTCGGGCTCGTAAAATGGCTGCAGAGTTCAATAGGGCAATAACTCCCCACAGGATTGCCATAGTCCATCCGAATCGAGCTTGGTCGGGGTCGGAGGCAGTGGCGCCCTGATAAATGCCCCAAATGCAGGCTGCTGCCCAAATGGCGGTGGAAAGCAGTAGGAGCTTCACGCTATCTCGCCGAACATGGAAGCGATCCGCAGTGCGGATGAGTGGTTGTCACCTATCACCATGAGCTATCCCCTCACCATGCGAAAACTCGATTTTGCGGGCGTGGTCGCGCTGTCGGGAATGTACTGCACAAATGCGTTGCTCGGGTGCCAATGTGCGGAGCATGGCGTCTGTACGGCTGTGTGCAAACGGTCGGCCGGTCCACGCACGGTCGTGTCTCGTATCCCTACGGATATGAGACGCCTCATCGGCTTGATCTGCTCATTCCCTAAATCCGCGAGATTTTGCGATGCCCCAAGTCTTGTAACTACGTCGCACAACCATTGGCTCCCATCTCGGTACTGTGATGTCTCAGGACATCGTGGATAGTTGATGTCTCAATACATCGTGGAGTTTTGATGTCTCAGGACTTCGTGGATGTTTGGTTGGCCATGAATCCGC
>NZ_QHLY01000007.1 GCF_003185895.1 Cryobacterium arcticum
TCACATGAGCAAAACCCCTGGACTATCCACGATGTCCTGAGACACACTGTCCACGATGTCCTGAGACATAAATGTCCAAAATGTCTTGAGACTTCACACTCCCATCTCGGTACCCAACGTTAGTTATGTGACAGGTCGAGAGTGCTGCGAGTGACGTCTGCCAAACCGGCAGCGTGCGCAGAGTTCGAACCAGCGTCCAAACTGCCGCCGGCTGGAAGCTGGCCTCCGGCCTGTCCGGAATAGCTGGCAGAAGTCCGAACTGGCGTGGCACGTGACAAATGTGCCCCCAGGCAGATTCGAACTGCCGCCCCTGCCTCCGGAGGGCAGTGCTCTATCCCCTGAGCTATGGGGGCCCAGGAACCTCTAGGTTAGCATCCCTGAGCAGACGCTAATGCGCCAGCGACCCACTCGCCTAACCGTCCGGAACATCTGAGGGCTAGAACGGGGGAGCGCTATCGATCTCGGGCGGCGGAGTGGGGTTCGGGACTTCAGCCGGGCGCTTTTCTACCGTAGTTGGCTGTTGTGGAGGCGAGACCTCGGTTCGCACGGATGTGCCGCCGATGGGGTTGGCGGGTTCGCGAGTGTAGGTCTTGCCGCCGGGGCTGGTCCAGGTGAGCGCACCGGTCGGGGTTTGCCGGGTGCTGAAGCTGGATTGGTGTTTCAACCGGTGGCACGCCTTGCAGAGATGTACGAGGTTTCCGACGGCGGTCGGCCCGCCCTTGTTCCACGGCACGGTGTGGTCGATTTCACTGTGGGTGGCTTTGCGGTTGCAGCCGATGCCCTGACAGGTTTGATCCCGAATCTCGGTGTACCGCTTCATATCCGTCGGCGGGCTGTAGGAGTCCCGGCCGACGGAGAGCATGCACCCGGTCTCGGGGTGGGTGAGGATCCGGTCCCAACTGGGTGCGGTGCCCGCCAGCCGGCGGGCCGTTTCCGGGTCGATCGGCCCGTACCCTTCCAACATGCCGGGCTCGAAACTCTTCCCCATCAAGGTGAGGACGGGAACGGTGACGTGCACGGTGCCGCGGATGCCCCGGCCCATGCCGCCGGCGCACTCACCGTCCAGCAGCAAGTCCCGGAAGGCGTCTGCGCGGCGTTGATCCATCGTGCGCAGCACCACCTCGCCTCCGCCCTCTGCCCCGTCCGCGGGCTGATCGGTCGTGTCGGCGTCGTTGAGGCTTTTCGCGATTCGGGTCAAACGGTCATACCCGGCCTGGGCTTCATCGGCTTTGAGGTACGCGTTCAGCCAGGCCATCCCGTCCACATCGGGCTGCAGCACCACCCGCCGCAAGGATGCGCCGACGTCGGCGCGCTCCTGCAACGACACGGGATGCAACCGCTCCAGTTCCCGGGCGGCAACCCTGCCGAACTGGGTCGCCGTCAGCTTCTCCGCCTTCGGCAGCACAGCCGCTTCCAGGGCGGGCAGTACCTCGGCGGGGGCGCCGGTGACGACGTCCTGCATTCGCAGCACGTGTGCCCAGCTGATCCGGCCCTGCGCCAACGCCTTCTGAAAGCCGGGCAGTTTCTCAACCAGGTGGGCGGCGTTGAAGATCATCATCCGCGCCGTCGTGGAGTGCAACCGGAGCGCCCCGGCGACTTCGGTCGCGAGGGTGCGCTCGGCCAGTTCCACGTCGCCCCACGCCGGGCCGTGTGCCTGGGTGTCCGGGTCGTCGGCGCCGGTCTCGACGGGGTCACCACGCAGCCCGGCGATGATCCGGGGTTGCTGGCCGAGCCGGTGCAGTTCGGCCAGCAGCCGGGCCCGTTCGGCATGGATCGCGGACATCTGCCGGGCGTTCTCGGTCAGCGGATCGATGATCGCGGCGATCGCTGCGGAGGTGGCATCGACGCCCTCGGGTCGAGCCGAGACGGGCTCGTCTGGGGCGTCTTCGGGCGTGGCGTTTGAGGTGGCCATGGCTCTATAGAACCACCCACCACTGACACTGCCGATCCCAGTAAATCAGCGGTGGACAAGCCCGCAAGCATGCGGACTGTGGAGGAGCGGCACACCCGAAAATCGGGCCGTGCGCCGAACCCCTTAGAGGTTGGCGAGCACCGTGCTCATGACGCGCTCGGCGTCGCCGGGCTCGATCATGTCGGGGGAGCTGACGGCTACCCAGTAACCATTGGCGAACACCTGGGCGGTGCCGGTTCCGGGGCTGAAGTAACCCTCGACCTCGGGGGCGGTGCCGTAGGTGGGCACGATGTCGCCATTTGCGAGGGCAGCATCCTTGAGGTTGTTGGCGAGCGAGTCGTTAGGCATGGCGAGTGATACCTCGATGACCTCTCCGCTGGACTGGTTGATCCAGCCGCAGGAGATTCCGCTGTAGGTGGTCGCTGTGACCGCGGTGTCGCTCGTGGCGGCATAGCCCGGGTCGACGCTGAAGTTCGGGTTGAGCGCGTAGACATCGTCTGCCGTGAGCACCTGATCGCAGGACTTGTCCACTGCGGTTCCCTCTGGGGCAGGTGCCGGTGTTGCCGTCGCGGTGGGCTCGGCGGTGGCCGTTGCCGTGGCAGTGGGCTCCGCGGTCGCCCCGCTGCTCGCGGTGGGCGAAGCGGTCGGCTCCGTGCCGCCCTCCGGTGCGCATCCCGCCAAGGCAAACAGTGCGAGCGCCGCGCCGGTGAGAGCGAGTGCAGAGCGCAGTCGGCGGGGAGTGGTGAACGAAGACGAGCTGGAGAGGGTCACGCGTTGACCTTACCAACTGGGGCGACGGGTAGGATTGTTCGCCGTGACCCCTGCCGAACTTTCCCAGTCCCTGCTCGACCTCGTCAACTCCCTGGTCGAGCGCCGACGTGGCGAAGGCGCAGAGATCGCCGACCTCAATCTCACCCTCGCCGACGTGTCGCTTGAACGGCCGCGTAACCGCGACCACGGAGACTGGGCATCCAGCGTTGCGATGAAGATCGCCAAGCCGCTCGGTACCAACCCGCGCGCCGTCGCGGCAGAGCTCGCCACCGGCCTCGAAGCCATGCCCGAGATCGCCTCAGTGGAGATCGCCGGACCCGGTTTCATCAACATCCGACTCGAGGCATCCGCCGCCGGCGCCCTGGCGCAGACCATCGTCAACGCCGGCGAGGTCTACGGCACCGGCCACATGTACGACGGCATCAAGATCAACCTCGAATTCGTCTCGGCTAACCCCACCGGTCCCATCCATATGGGTGGCGTGCGCTGGGCGGCCGTGGGCGACAGCCTCGCCCGCGTGCTCAAAGCCGAAGGCGCGGATGTGACGCGCGAGTACTACTTCAATGACCACGGCTCGCAGATCGATCGGTTCGCCCGCAGTGTGCTGGCCGCCTACCTCGGTGAGCCCACCCCCGACGACGGCTACGGCGGAGCGTACATCGGTGACATCGCCGACAAGGTCGTCGAGATCTACTCCGGCGACATCGCCGCCCTGCCCCGCGACGAGCAGCAGGAGATCTTCCGCTCGATCGGTGTCGATCTCATGTTCACCGAGATCAAGGAGAAGCTGCACGGCTTCGGCGTGGACTTCGACGTCTTCTTCCACGAAGACTCCCTGCACGAATCCGGCGCCGTCAACCGCGCCATCGAGCGCCTGCGCGAGCTCGGCCACATCTTCGAAGCGGATGGCGCCATCTGGCTGCGCACCACCACCTTCGGCGACGACCGCGACCGGGTGATCATCCGCTCGAACGGTGAACCCGCGTACATCTCCGGCGACCTGGGCTACTACCTCGACAAGCGCGAGCGTGGCTTCGACCAGAACCTGATCATGCTCGGCGCCGACCACCACGGCTACATCGGCCGCATGATGGCCATGGTGCAGGCGTTCGGCGACGAACCCGGCGTGAACCTGCAGATCTTGATCGGCCAGATGGTCAACCTGCTCAAGGGTGGCGAGCCCGTGCGGATGAGCAAGCGCGCCGGCACGATCGTCACCCTCGACGACCTGGTCGACGCGGTGGGCGTCGACGCCGGCCGGTACTCGCTGGTGCGTTCCTCCAGCGACTCGCAGCTCGACATCGACCTCGACCTGCTCGGCAAGCGCACTAACGAGAACCCGGTGTTCTACGTGCAGTACGCCCACGCGCGCACCGCCTCGGTCGGCCGCAACGCCGCCGACTCTGGTGTCGACCGCAGCGCGTTCGCGCCGGAGCTACTCACCCACGACAGCGAATCCGCCCTGCTCGGTGTGCTGCAGGAGTACCCGCGGGTGGTGGCCCAGGCCGCCGAATTGCGGGAACCGCACCGCATCGCCCGCTACATCGAAGAGGTCGCCGGCTACTACCACCGCTGGTACGACAACTGCCGCGTCATCCCGCTGGGTGAAGAGCCCGTCACCGACCTGCACCGCACCCGGCTGTGGCTGAACGACGCCACCGGCCAGGTCATCCGTAACGGTCTCGGCCTGCTCGGCGTCTCGGCGCCCGAGCGTATGTAGCCATGAGTGAGACCGGCAGGTCCGGCCTGAGTCGCTTGAGCCGCCGCCTTCTCCTGACGCTGGTGGCTGTCGTGGTGCTCGTCGGTGCCTTCGTTGTGGCCGACGTTGTCCTCCGCGGCTACGCGCAGAACCGCATCGCCAGCGAGATCGACGCCGGCCTGCCGGAGAACGTCACGGGTGACGTCGACGTGGCCATCGGCGGCACCTCAGTGATCTTCCAGTTCCTCACCGGCAGCTTCGACCGGGTGGCGCTGACCGCGCCCGCCCTCACGGTCGACGGGGTGCCGGCATCCGTATCGATCGTCGCCACCGGCGTGCCCACTGACACCAGCAAGCCCATCGGCCACGTCACCGGTGCCATCGAGCTCGACCAGCCCGCACTCAACGCGTTGCTGCAGACCGCACTGGCCGAAGTGAATGCCGCCCCGGCCGCGCGCGACGCCGAAGTCACCCTCGGCACCAACGAGGTGACCTATGCCGGCGAGCTCAGCGGGTTCGGCCTCACCATCGGCTACCAGGCCACCGCCACCCCGAGCGTCACCGCCCAAGACCTGGTGCTCACACCCATCGACGCGCAGGTCACCTCCGGCGCCGGCAGCCTCGATGTGAGCGGCCTGATCGACCTGGTGCTCGGCGACGAGCCCATCAGCGTGTGCGTGGCCGGCTACCTGCCCCAGGGCGTCACACTGCGCGATGTGCAAACCACACCGGAGCGCGCACGCATTACGCTGGAGTCGAGCACATTGACGCTCACCGAACAGTCACTCACCACCCTGGGTACCTGTTCCACCGCTTGATTCGGCGTGCGCAACTCGCAGTCGCTAGAATTCCGGTAGATTCCCGCGCCCTTCGGCGCGTCTCTTCGCTGGCTTCAGGGACCAATCCGGGTTCGCTCGCCACTTCGTGAGACACCCACTTGACTCCTGTGAGGTTTTCACCCGTGGCCCATAATCCACTCGCCCCCGAGTGGCTCAGCTCCCCAGCTGACGCCAACACGCTCGCTTCCGGCCTCTGGCCTGCCTCGGCGCACCGCTCCGACGCCGGCGCCATCACCATCGGCGGCATCAGCGCCCCCGACCTGGCGGCTCGATTCGGCACCCCGCTCTACGTCGTCGACGAGACGGATGCCCGCACACGCGCCGCCGAACTGCGCGCCGCGTTCGACACCGAGTTCGCCCGCATCGGCACCACCGTCAAGGTGTACTACGCCGCCAAGGCCTTCCTCTCTACCGAGATCGCCCGCTGGATGGTCGACGCCGGCCTCAACATCGACGTCTGCAGCGGCGGCGAACTCGCCGTGGCCCTGGCCGCGGGGGTCGCACCCGCGCGCATCGGCTTCCACGGCAACAACAAGTCCCGCACCGAGATCGACGAGGCCACCCGGGTGGGCGTGGGCACGATCATCCTCGACAGCCCGATCGAGATCGTGCGCGTCGCAGAGGCTGCGCGCCGGCACAACACCGTGCAGAACGTACGGCTACGGGTGAACAGCGGCGTGCACGCCCACACCCACGAGTTCCTGGCCACCTCGCACGAGGACCAGAAATTCGGCGTGGTCTTCGAGGACGCCCCGTCGCTCGTCGCCGCGATCCGCGCCGAGTCGAGCCTCAACTTCCTCGGCCTGCACTGCCACATCGGCTCACAGATCTTCGGTGTCGACGGTTTCGCCGAGTCCGCCTCCCGGCTGCTCAGCCTGCACGCCGAGCTGTTGACCGGCGGACCCGTGCCCGAGCTCAACCTCGGCGGCGGCTTCGGCATCGCCTACACCAGCGTCGACGACCCCAGCCCGGTGGCTGACCTGGCCGCGGGCCTGGCCGACATCGTGGCCGCCGAGTGCGCGCGCCGCGGCATCCCGCTGCCCGTGATCGCCATCGAACCCGGCCGGGTCATCATCGGACCCGCCGGCGTCACGCTGTATGAGGTGGGCACCATCAAGCCCGTGCGCGTCGGCGACAACACCCGCCTCTACGTGAGCGTCGACGGCGGCATGAGTGACAACGCCCGCCCCGCGCTCTACGGTGCCGAGTTCTCGGTGCGCCTGGCCGACCGGGTGACGGATGCGCCGCCCGCGCTGGTGCGCCTCGCCGGCAAGCACTGCGAGAGCGGCGACATCGTGGTGGATGCCGACTACCTGCCCGGGGATGTGGCGCCGGGGGACCTCGTGATGGTTCCGGCCACCGGGGCGTACTGCTGGTCGCTGGCGAGTAACTACAACTATCTGGGGCGGCCGGCGGTTGTGGCCGTGGCCGATGGGGAGGCGAGGGTGATCGTTCGGGGGGAGACGATTGAGGATCTGCTCGCCAGGGATACGGGGGTCTCGACAAGCTCGACCAGCGGGGTGGGTTCGACCAGCGAGGTCTCGACAAGCTCGACCAGCGGGGTCTCGACAACCTCGACCAACGATGATGTGAAGGAAACCACCCGATGATCGAATACCGCAATTTGCGCGTCGCCCTACTCGGCGGCGGTTCGGTCGGCGCCCAGGTGGCCCGCCTGCTGCTCGAGCACGGCGACGAACTCGCCAGCCGGGTGGGCGCGGGCCTTGAACTCGTCGGCATCCTGGTGCGCGACCTCGACGCGCCGCGTTCGGCCGACCTGCCCCGGGAGCTGCTCACCACCGACGCTGACTCGCTCATCCTCGGCGCCGACATCGTGATCGAGCTCATGGGCGGCATCGAACCGGCCCGCAGTTACATCCTCTCGGCGATCAACTCCGGCGCCGACGTCGTGACCGCCAACAAGGCACTGCTCGCCCAGCACGGCGCCGAACTCTTCGAGGCCGCCGACCAGGTGGGCGCCCAGCTCAACTACGAGGCGGCCGTCGCCGGAGCTATCCCGATCGTTCGCCCGCTGCGCGACAGCCTCGCCGGTGACAAGGTCAACCGCATCCTCGGCATCGTTAACGGCACCACCAACTTCATCCTCGACCGCATGGATGTGGCCGGCGACACCCTCGAAGAGGCCCTCGCCACCGCCACCGACCTCGGCTATGCCGAAGCCGACCCCACTGCCGACATCGGCGGCTACGACGCCGCGCAGAAGGCGGCCTTGCTCGCCAGCCTCGCCTTCCACACCACGGTTCCGCTGGAGAAGGTCTACCGCGAGGGCATCACCGCGGTCACCCAGCAGCAGATCGAGTCCGCCCGCAAGGCCGGCTACGTGGTGAAGCTGCTCGCGATCTGCGAACGCCTGGTCGACCCCGAGACCGGCCTCGAAGGCGTCTCGGCCCGCGTCTACCCGGCCATGGTGCCGGTCAGCCACCCGCTCGCCTCTGTGCACGGCGCGAACAACGCCGTCTTCGTCGAAGCCGAAGCCGCCGGCCCGCTGATGTTCTACGGCGCGGGTGCCGGGGGAGTGCAGACCGCATCCGCCGTTCTCGGCGACCTGGTCTCGATCGCCCGTCGCCACGTGGTCGGCGGCCCGGGCTTCGCCGCCTCCAGCCATGCCGACCTTCCGGTGCTCGACATCGGCAAGGTCACTACCCGGTACGCCGTCACCCTCGAGGTCACCGACGAACCCGGCGTGCTGGCCACCATCGCCGGCGTGTTCAGCAAGAACCAGGTCTCCCTGGCGCTCGTCGAACAGTCGATGACCCCCGCGCAACCCGTGACGAACAGTCACGCCGCCGTGTCGGGCACAGCTACCCTAGTCATTGGAACGCACGAGGCCACGGAGGCTGCGCTTGCCGCGACCGTGATCGACCTTGCCGCCAACAGTGTCGTCACCAATGTCGCATCCGTATTAAGAGTTGAAGGAGTCTGATGTCCAGCGAACGAGAGACCGGTCAGCAGCAGTTGGTCAAGACCCAGTCCCGTCAGTGGCGCGGTGTGCTGCGCGAATACGCCGACCGGCTGAACGTCACCGACGCCACCCCGATCATCACCCTGGGTGAGGGCGGCACCCCGCTGATCCCCGCCGCCGCGCTCTCCGCGCGCACCGGCGCCAAGGTCTGGGTCAAGTACGAGGGAATGAACCCCACCGGGTCGTTCAAGGACCGCGGCATGACGATGGCGATCTCCAAGGCCGTCGAAGACGGTGCCAAGGCCGTCATCTGCGCCTCCACCGGCAACACTTCGGCGTCCGCCGCCGCCTACGCCACCCACGCCGGCATCAAGGCCGTCGTGCTGGTGCCAGAGGGCAAGATCGCCATGGGCAAGCTCAGCCAGGCCATCGCGCACAACGCGCAGCTGCTGCAGGTGCAGGGCAACTTCGACGACTGCCTCGACATCGCCCGTGACCTCGCCAAGAACTACCCGGTGCACCTGGTCAACTCCGTCAACCCCGACCGCATCGAGGGCCAGAAGACCGCTGCCTTCGAGGTCGTCGAGGTGCTCGAAGACGCCCCCGACATCCACATCGTGCCCGTCGGCAACGCCGGCAACTACACCGCTTACTTCCGCGGTTACAGCGAAGAGCTCGCCCGTGGCGCCACCACCAAACTGCCCCGGATGTTCGGCTTCCAGGCCGCCGGCAGCGCCCCGATCGTGCTCGGCCACCGGGTTGAGCACCCCGAGACCATCGCCAGCGCCATCCGCATCGGCAACCCGGCCTCATGGGACCTCGCGCTGAACGCCCGCGAGGTGAGCGACGGCTACTTCGGTGCCATCAGCGACGAGAAGATCCTCGAGGCCTACCGCATCCTCTCCGCCGAAGTGGGCATCTTCGTTGAGCCCGCGTCCGCGATCAGCGTTGCGGGCCTGCTCGAGCGCGCCGACGCCGGCAAGATCCCCGCCGGCGCCACCGTGGTGCTCACCGTCACCGGCCACGGCCTGAAGGACCCGCAGTGGGCCCTCCGCACCGCCGACGGCAGCGACGTCAAGCCCACCATCGTTCCCGTCGACACCGCGGCCATCGCCGAGCTGCTCGGCCTGGGCCAGAAATGACCAACGTGCTCCCCGTCGAAGAGCGCGACCTGCTGGCCGGCCGTTCGGTCGTCGTCAAGGTTCCGGCCACCACCGCGAACCTCGGCCCCGGGTTCGACACCCTGGGCCTCGCACTCGCGCACTACGACCACCTGCAGGTGGAAGTGACGGAGGAGCCCGGCGTATTCGTCGAGGTGCACGGCGTCGGCGCCGGCGAAGTGCCCACCGATGAATCGAACCTGGTGGTGCGCGCGATCGCGCACACCTTCGCCGCCTACGGCATCCCCCTGCCCGGGCTCAAGCTGATCGCCGAGAACGTGATCCCGCACGGCCGCGGCATGGGGTCATCCGGCGCCGCCATCGTCTCGGGCATCATGGCCGCCAAGGGCCTCCTCGAGGGCATCGTCGACATCGACTCCGACGCGCTGCTCGTGCTCGCCACCGAGATGGAAGGGCACCCGGACAACGTGGCGCCCGCCCTGTTCGGCGGACTCACCATCGCCTGGATGACTCCCGAAGGCCCCCGGCACAAGAAGCTGATGGTGCACCGCGGGGTGTCACCGCTGGTGCTCGTGCCGCAGCACGCCATGTCGACGGCGCTGGCCCGCAGCCTGCAGCCGGAATCGGTGCCGCACGAAGACGCCGTCTTCAACCTGTCCCGCTCCGCACTGCTCATCGCCGCGCTGATCCAGAGCCCGGAGCTGCTGCTCGCGGCCACCGAAGACAAACTGCACCAGAGCTACCGTGCCGCGGCCATGCCCGAGACCAGCCGCCTGATCACCATGCTGCGCGAGAACGGCCACCCCGCCGTTGTTTCCGGCGCCGGGCCGTCGATCCTCGTTCTGGCCAGCGACCCCGGCCAGCGCCTGGTGGCTGCCGAGCTCGTGGCCGAGCGGAGCGAGACGCCCTGGCAGTCGCTCATGCTGGCCGTCGACTTCAAGGGCGCTACGGTCATCCGCACCGACGCCACTGACACCGCGGCCTGAGAACCGAATCAGCTGAAGAGCCCCATCCCCTTGCGGGACGGGGCTCTTCTCTGTGTGGCGATGAAGTAGCGCTCCCTGAACCTGCTAGAGTGGTTGGGCACCCGATAGAAACCGCCACTCGCGGATCTGTTCTCTGGTGTATTCCCTGTAACTCACTGCTATCGCGTCTTTGTGCGTGGCTGTGTGTGTTCACTCCAATCCGCCACTGCGTGGGACTGGATCACCCGCAGCCCACCGGCGCTGCAATCTTCTCTGGCCAATTCGTAAGAGCCAGGGGAAAGGACAAAACTTCGTGACCGACGTCAACATCCACGCCAACGGCGTGGACATCTCTCGCCTCTCCACCCTTCGTGTCGCCGAGCTTCAGGCTCTGGCGGGCGAACTGGGTATCCAGGGCGCATCCAAGCTTCGTAAGGGGGAGCTCGTGGACGCAATCACCGCGAACCAGTCCTCCACCACCGAACCTCCCGCCGCCGACGCCATCGTGCTCGACGCCCCCGTCGAGGTCGCAGCCGTCGAGACTGCTCCGGCCCAGACCGCTCCCGTCGCGGATGCTCCCGCCGAGACCGCGCCGAAGAAGCGCGTCTCCCGCCGGGTCACCACCGCTGCCGCGGCTCCCGCCGTCGCCCACGTCAACGCCGACGGCGACCTGGGCCTCGGCCTGATCATCCCCGAGACCGCTGCGCGCAAGACCACCGCGCCCACCACCTACGCCGGTGCCGGCGCCACCGACGGCATCGTCGCTGACGCTCCCGTCGTGGAGAAGCCTGTTCGCCAGGCACGCAAGCGCGCCAGCACCGCCACCATCACCGAGGCCGCCATCAGCGAGGCCGTCGCCGCCGCGAAGACCGCCGAGGCAGCCGCCCCAGTCGTCGAAGCATCCGCGCCCGTCGCCGAGCCGGCCGCCGTTGAGACCACCGAGCAGGCCGGCACCGGCCGCAACCGTCGCGGCAACAACCGTGGCGAGGCTCGCAACAACGAGAACCGCAACGAGTCGCGCGGCGACGGTCGCAACAACAACAACCGTGGTGGCAACCGCAACAACAACGCCTCCACCGCGCGCAACGCCTTCGACGCCCGTGCGCTGATCGAAGCCCAGAACGCCGAAGACGGCTACGAGGCTCCCGCCGACGACACCTCGGCCGCCCCGGCCGAGGTCGAGACCGTCGACGCCGAGAGCACCGAGTCCCGCATCCAGCGTCCAGAGGGCGTCGTCCGTGCCGAGCGCAACGAACGCGGCGGCCGCCAGCGCAACCAGCGCGGCGCCCGCGCCGAGCAGGCCGAGCAGACTGAAACGGTCGAGCAGGCCGACACAGTCGAGACCACCGACACCACCACGGATGCCGAGCAGACCGACGAGCAGACCGAGCAGACCGAACAGTCCTCCGACCAGCCCCGTCAGGGCCGCAGCCGCAACCGCAGCCGCGGCGGCGACCGCAACCAGGGCGACCGTCAGCAGGGTGACCGCAACCAGAACGACCGCAACCAGGGTGACCGCGCGCCGCAGGCCGCGGATGACCGTGGTGACGACCGCCAGCCCAACCAGCGCCAGCAGAATAACCGCGGCCAGGGCCAGCAGGACCGCCAGAACGACCGCCAGCAGAGCGACCGCGCCCAGCAGGAGCGTCAGGGCCAGGACCGCAACCAGGGCCTGGACCGCAACTCCGGCCCCGAGGACGAATTGAACGGCCGCAACAACCGCAGCCGTTTCCGTGACCGCAAGCGTCGCGGCGCCACCACCAATGATGACTTCGAGCCCGAGCTGACCGACGATGACGTGCTCATCCCGGTCGCCGGCATCCTCGACGTGCTCGACAACTACGCGTTCGTGCGCACCTCCGGCTACCTGCCCGGTGCCAGCGACGTCTACGTCTCGCTCGGCCAGGTCAAGAAGTACAACCTGCGCAAGGGTGACGCCGTTGTCGGCTCGATCCGTCAGCCGCACGAGGGCGACCAGAGCGGCCGCCAGAAGTACAACGCGATCGTCAAGGTCGACTCCATCAACGGCCTGACCGTTGAGGAAGCCGCCACCCGCGTCGAGTTCCAGAAGCTCACCCCGCTCTACCCGCAGGAGCGCCTGCGCCTCGAGACCGAGCCGGGCAAGCTGACCCAGCGCATCATCGACCTCGTCGCCCCGATCGGCAAGGGCCAGCGCGGCCTGATCGTCGCGCCGCCCAAGGCCGGCAAGACCATCGTCATGCAGCAGATCGCCAACGCCATCGCCACGAACAACCCCGAGGTCCACCTCATGGTCGTCCTGGTCGACGAGCGCCCCGAAGAGGTCACCGACATGCAGCGCACGGTGAAGGGTGAGGTCATCGCCTCCACCTTCGACCGCCCCGCCGAGGACCACACCACGGTCGCCGAGCTCGCCATCGAGCGTGCCAAGCGCCTGGTGGAGCTGGGCCACGACGTCGTCGTGCTGCTCGACTCGATCACCCGCCTCGGCCGCGCCTACAACCTGACGGCCCCGCCGTCGGGTCGTATCCTCTCCGGCGGTGTCGACGCATCCGCGCTGTACCCGCCCAAGCGCTTCTTCGGCGCCGCCCGCAACATCGAGAACGGTGGCTCGCTCACCATCCTCGCCTCCGCTCTGGTGGAGACCGGGTCCAAGATGGACGAGGTCATCTTCGAGGAGTTCAAGGGCACCGGCAACATGGAGCTTCGCCTGTCGCGCCACCTGGCCGACAAGCGCATCTTCCCGGCCGTCGACGTCAACGCATCCGGCACCCGCCGCGAAGAAATGCTGATGAGCGCCGATGAGGTCAAGATCACCTGGAAGCTGCGCCGCGCCCTCGCCGGACTCGAGCAGCAGCAGGCGCTCGAGGTCATCCTGGGCCGGCTGAAGGAGACCTCGTCCAACGTCGAGTTTCTGATGCAGGTTCAGAAGTCGATGCCGACCCCGAACGGGTCAGACAAGGATCACTGATGTTCGAGTCTGTCCTGACTCTGCAGGCTGAGCACGACGAGCTGCAGTCCCAGTTGGCGGACCCGGAGTTGCACGCCAACCCCGCCCGTTCCAAGAAGGTCAACCGTCGGTACGCCGAGCTCAGCCGCATCATCGCCGCGTGGAACGAGTGGAAAGAGATTGGCGACAATCTCGAAGCCGCTCGTGAACTCGCCGACGAGGATGAGTCGTTCGCGGAAGAGATTCCGGGGCTCGTAGACCAGCTGGAGGCTGCAGCCGAAAAGCTACGCCGCCTGCTGATCCCGCGCGACCCGCTGGACGCCCGCGACGTGATCATGGAGATCAAGATGGGGGAGGGCGGTGCGGAATCCGCACTGTTCGCCGCCGACCTCCTGCGCATGTACCTGCACTACGCGGAGTCCAAGCGCTGGAAGACCGAGATCATCGAGCAGACCACGAGCGACCTCGGCGGCATCAAGGACATCCAGTTGGCCATCAAGGGCAACTCGGCTGACCCCGCCGAGGGCGTCTGGGCTCACCTCAAGTACGAGGGTGGTGTGCACCGCGTTCAGCGGGTGCCGGCCACCGAGTCGCAGGGACGCATCCACACCTCGGCGGCGGGCGTTCTCGTCTTCCCCGAAGTCGATGAGCCCGAAGAGGTCGAGCTGCACCCGAACGACCTCAAGATCGACGTGTACCGCTCCAGCGGCCCCGGCGGCCAGTCGGTGAACACCACCGACTCCGCCGTGCGCATCACCCACCTTCCCACCGGGATCGTGGTGGCGATGCAGAACGAGAAGAGCCAGCTGCAGAACAAGGAAGCGGGTATGCGGGTCCTCCGCGCCCGCGTTCTCGCCCGGCAGCAGGAAGAGATCGATGAGGCCGCCTCGCTGGTGCGCAAGGGCCAGATCCGCACCATGGACCGGTCAGAGCGCATCCGCACGTACAATTTCCCGGAGAACCGGATCGCGGACCACCGCACCGGCTACAAGGCGTACAACCTGGACACCGTGATGAACGGTGCCCTGGATGCCGTCATCGACTCGTGCATCACCGCCGACGAGGCCACCCGCCTCGCCGAGATCGGTGACCACGACTAGCTCCTGGTTCTGACAGGGCGCCCCGGCTTCGGCCGGGGCGCCCTTTCCCATTTCCCAGACGATCGCTGGTTGAGCTTGTCGAAACCTGGTGACCAGTCCTGCGGATGTCGTGGCAGAGTTCCCGAGTTCGGCCCACGGGGTCTCGACAGGCTCGACCAGCGGATGGCTGCGGTGGGACGCGCCCCGGTCGTTGGTTGAGCTTGTCGAAACGTGGTGACCCGGCCTACATGTGCCGCGGCAGGGTTCCCGAGTTCGGCCCACGGGGTCTCGACAGGCTCGACCAGCAGATGGCCGCGGTGGGACGCGCCCCGGTCGGTGGTTGAGCTTGTCGAAACCTGGTGACCCGTCCTGCGGATGTCGTGGCGGGGTTCCCGAGTTCGGCCCACGGGGTCTCGACAGGCTCGACCGGCATGTGGTGCGGCTCCGGGCTGACTCGCGACCGGCGAGGGGCGGCGGTCCAACTAGGCTCTTGGTTATGCCCGGGCTCACCTTTGTCACCACCGACCCGGGCTCGCCCGCTGCCGCCGCCCTGCTGCGGGAGTATTACAACGACATCGTCGGCCGGTACTGGGGCCGGGCCGCGCTGCCCGCCGAGGTCGACTCTGCGATGGCGGATGAGCCCAGCGACGACCTGCGAGGCGACACCGGCGTGCTTGTGGTCGGGCTGCTGCACGGCGCACCCCTGGCCTGCGGAGGGGTGCGGTTCGTCGGTGGCGGCATTGGCGAGCTGACTCGCGTCTACGTGGCCGCCGAGGCCCGGGGGACAGGCGCCGCCACCGGGCTGCTCGCCCACCTGGACAGCCTCGCCGTGGCAGCCGGACTCAACACTCTTCGCCTGACGGTGCGCAGCGATCTTGTCGAGGCCCGCCGCCTGTACGCCCGGTCCGGCTACGCCGAGGTCGACCCGTTCAACACCGAACCGTATGCCGAGCACTGGCTCGCGAAGGAGCTGCCCTGACCATGGTCACGTTACCCGCCGTCCTCGGCATGGCCCTGGTCGCCCTCGGCATGGTGCTCACCCCGGGCCCCAACATGATCTACCTGGTCTCCCGCAGCATCGGGCAGGGCTGGCGCGCCGGCATGGTCTCGCTGGCCGGCACCCTGGTGGGATTCCTGGTTTATATGACCATGGCCAATGTGGGGCTCGCCGCGGTGTTCCTGTTGGTGCCGTGGCTCTACACGGCGGTCAAGATCGCGGGGGCGGCCTACCTGCTCTACCTGGCCTGGAAGACCCTCAAGCCCGGCGGGATGTCGCTGTTCGAAGCCAGAGACCTGCCCGGTGACTCCCGGGCAAAACTGTTCCGCATGGGGCTGGTCACGAACCTGCTCAATCCCAAGGCGGCAATCATGTACCTCGCCCTGATCCCGCAGTTTGTGACCCCGTCCACCGGCAACGTCATGCTGCAGGGCTTCATCCTGGGCGGGGTGCAGATCACGGTGAGCATGCTGGTGAACGCCGCGATCGTGTTGGCCGCCGGCGCCATCGCGGTGTTCCTGCGCAGCCGGCCCACCTGGCTGGTCGTGCAGCGCTGGATCACCGGCACGCTGCTGGGCGCGGTGGGCGTCAAGCTCGCGCTCGACGCCCCCGCACCCGCAGCCTGATCCCTACTTGAGCAGGTCGGCGTGGTGGATCGCCGCCACGTCGGGGTGCGCGCGCATGCGGCTCTTGAGCGAGTTCTCGCCGTAGGTGGCGAAGATCGGGTTCTCGGGGTCCACCGTGATTCCGGGAGCGTGGAGCTCCTCTGGCAGGGTGAGCACCGGGATGGTGGCGTCCAGCGCCGGGCTGTAGAAGAACGGGATCGAGATGCGGTCGGTGCCGATCAACGGGGAGATCACGCGGTGCACGGTGGCCTTGAGGTAACCATCCGTCGCCACCTCGAGCAGTTCGCCGATGTTCACCACGAACGCGCCGTCGAGCGGGGGAGCGTCGATCCACTCGCCGTCCTTCTCCACCTGCAGGCCGCCCTTGCCGGGCTCGACGAAGAGCAGGGTGAGCACGCCGGAGTCCTTGTGCGCGCCGACGCCCTGCTTGGGCGTGGGGTCGGACTTGCCGGGGTAGCGCACGATCTTGATCAGGGTCGACGGCTTCAGGGCGAAGGCCTCGTCGAAGACATGCTGGTCGGCGCCGAGCGACAGCGCCCACGCCTGCATCAGGCGGAGGGCCACGCTGTTGAGCTCTTCGCGCCATTCGGTGATGACCTCTTCGAGCTCCGGCAGCGCGGTGGGCCACTGGTTGGGCCCCTCGAGGCGCAGGTAGTCGGCGTCGTCGGCGGTGAGGTCGAGCGCGGCGCGCTCCGGTCCGATGTCGATCTGCTCGCGCCAGTCCACCACACCCTGGGTGAGTTCGCCGCCCACTCGGGTGTAACCGCGGAAGTGCGGGCTCTTGAGGTTCTCGATGGCCATCTTGTCGGCCTCCGGCAGGTTGAAGAACGCCCGCGAGGTGGTCATCACCCGCTCGATCAGGTCGGCGGGAACGCCGTGACCGGTGAGGTAGAAGAAGCCATAGTCGTGGGTGACCTCGCGGAGCTCCGTGCGGAACGCCTCGGCCTCCTCCGGTCCGGCGTCGAGCCTGGACAGATCGAGCACCGGGAGGGAAGCAGCGGACGTTGCGGCGGCGGCAGCGGGGGAGGTTGTCATGACAACTATTCTGTCAAACGTCGGCGTGAATCCCGCTGTGTTACACCGGATTGCCGGGTTCGAAGATGCTGCGGATCAGCGGCCCCATGATGCCCTCGCGTCGCAGAAAACGGCGCCTGTCGCTCTCAGAGTTCGGATTTCAACAGACCGCGTGCGGCTTTGATCTCCTCGGCCGTGCCCGGCTGCATCCGCGCTGGCACTCCGAGCAGGATCGAGCGGGCCGGGGCATCCTTGGTGACGACGGCATTGGCCCCAACGGTGCTCCAGGCTCCCAGGGTGACCGGGCCTAGGATCTTGGCGCCGGCGCCCACGGTGACACCGTCGTGCAGGGTCGGATGCCGCTGGGCGCCGGGCACCAGACCGTGCCGGCTCTTTCCACCGAGGGTGACCCCGTGGTACAGCATCACGTCGTCGCCGACCACCGCGGTCTCACCGATCACCACACCCATGCCGTGATCGATGAACAGGCGACGCCCGATGCTGGCACCGGGGTGGATTTCCACCCCGGTGAGAAACCGCGCGAACTGGGAGAGCAGACGCGCGGGCAGACGGTATCCGCCGAGCCAGAGCTTGTGCGTGACCCGGTACGCCCAGACCGCGTGCACCCCGCTGTAACCGAGGAGCACCTCGGCCTTGCTGTGCGCGGCAGGGTCGTGCGTGCGCGCCATCGCAATGTCTTCGCGAATGCGGGCAAACACTCCCATGCCGGGCACCTGTCTGTTGTGGTTGGTAGTGGAACGAAACTCTAGACGAGGTCTTCGTAGAGCACGGTGCTGATGTACCGCTCGCCGAAGCCGGGCACGATCACGACGATGGTCTTGCCGGCGTTCTCGGGCAGCTTTGCCTGCTCGAGCGCTGCCCAGACCGCGGCGCCGCCGGAGATGCCGGCCAGGATGCCTTCCTGGGTGCCGAGCGCGCGGGCGGTGGCGATGGCGTCGGCCAGGGTCACATCGGTGACCTCGTCGTAGATCTCGGTGTCGAGCACGCTCGGCACGAAGTTGGCACCGATGCCCTGGATCTTGTGCGGGCCGGGGGCGCCGCCGTTGAGGATGGGGGAGTCCTTGGGCTCGACACCCACGATGTGCACGGACGGCTTGCGCTCCTTGAGCAGCTGGCCGGCACCGGTGATGGTGCCGCCGGTGCCGATGCCGGCGACCAGGAGGTCGACCGCTCCGTCGGTGTCGTCCCAGATCTCCACGCCGGTCGTGGCCTTGTGGATGGCCGGGTTGGCCGGGTTGTCGAACTGGCGGGCCCAGATAGCTCCGGGAGTCTCCGCGGCGATCTCCTTGGCCTTCTCGACCGCTCCGCGCATGCCGTCGGCACCGGGGGTGAGCACCAGCTCGGCGCCATACGCGCGCAGCAGGATCTTCCGCTCCTTGCTCATGGTCTCCGGCATCGCCAGGATCACCTTGTAGCCGCGGGCCGCGCCGACCAGGGCGAGCGCGATGCCGGTGTTGCCGCTGGTGCCCTCGACAATGGTGCCGCCGGGAAGCAGCTCGCCGGCCTTCTCCGCGGCATCGACGATGGCCACGCCGATGCGGTCCTTGACGCTGCTGGACGGGTTGTAGAACTCAAGCTTGGCGAGCACCGTGGCAGTGGAGTCGCCGGGCAGTCGGTTCAGTTTCACCAGCGGGGTGCCGCCGACGGTTTCGGTAATGTCTGAGTAAATCCGTGCGGACATCGATAGACCTTTCCTGTGGGCTCACCAGGGAGCCTGTGTGTTTCTGCGGACGGGCCGCTGGGGTGGGTGTCGCCGTGACGAGGTGCTCTGCGGAATGCCTCGTTCAGCCTAGAGCCCTGACGATACTCAGGGAGGTGCGTAAGATTTCACTTTGTGACAGCTCCCAGCAACACCCCAGCTACGCCGATCGGCGAACCCAGCACAGTCGACCGGATTCGCGCCCAGGCAGCGGCCGCACTCGGCCGAGCGGGCATCGACGACGCCGAAGTGGATGCCGACCTCCTGATCGGCCACGTGCTGGGGCAGAGCCGCGGCCAGGTGCAGGCTGCCGCGATCATGCGCAGCCCGCTCACCGCGGCCGACGCCGCCGCGATCACCGCACTGGTCGAGCGCCGGGAGAAGCGTGAACCCCTGCAGCACATCACCGGCCGCGCCCCGTTCCGCTCGCTCGAACTGAACGTCGGGCCCGGCGTCTTCGTGCCGCGCCCCGAGACCGAGGGTGTCGCCCAGATCGCCATCGATGCCCTGCGCTCCATGGCGGACCCCGAGCCCATCGGGGTCGACCTCGGCACCGGCAGCGGCGCCATCGCCCTGGCCATGGCCACCGAAGTGCCGCACGCCCGCGTGTTCGCCTGCGAGAACTCGCCGGATGCGTTCCCGTGGACCAGCCGCAACTTCGCCGAGATCGGCGCCGACAACGCCACCCTCGTCTTCGCGGACCTCGCCGAAGCGTTCCCCGAGCTTGACGGCACAGTCTCCGTGGTGGTGTCGAACCCGCCCTACATCCCGGCCGACGCCATCCCGCGCGACATCGAGGTTCGCCTCTTCGACCCGGCCCACGCCCTCTATGGGGGAGCGGACGGCCTGGATGTCGTTCGCCTGGTCTCCCAGACCGGCCTGCGACTGCTGCGCACCGGGGGAGTGCTGGCCATCGAGCACGGCGAACTGCAGGGCGCCGAGATCCGCGCGCTGCTCGAAACCGACGGCTGGCGGGCCACCGCCACCCACCGCGACCTCACCACGAGGGACCGCACCACCACGGCGCTGCGCCCGTGACGACTGCGCCCGTGCCCGTGACGGGCGCCCTCCGTCCTCTCGATGAGGCGGAACTCGCCGCCTGGCTGATCGTCAGCGTCGCGGACTACACCGACGACCTCGAGGCCTCCGGACTCAGCCGGGCTGCGGCCGAGAACAAGGCTGCCGACGCGATCCGGCGGGAGTTCCCCGGCGGGCGGCCCGCCGCGGGGCAGCATGTCTACGCCGTCACCGTCGCCGGCGAGCACGTCGGTGTGCTCTGGCTGGCCGCCGGGCCGGCCGACGACCCCACCAATTGGTGGATCCTGGACATCCTGGTCTTCGAACAGTTCCGGGGCCGCGGCCATGGCCGCCGGGCGATGCTGCTGGCCGAGACCGAGGCCGCCCGGCTCGGCGCGGCCAAGCTCACCCTGAACGTCTTCGCCCGCAACGCGCCCGCCCGCGCCCTGTACGCGTCCCTCGCCTACGAGCCCACCAAGATCGTGATGGAAAAAACCCTCACCCTTCCCGCGAGCTGAGAGTAAAGCACTCAAAAACCGCCCGAAGTGGGGCTTAGCTCACGGTTCGCGAGGTCGCGGGTGCATTCCGGGCCTCCCAGGGAGGCTGCACTAGAATTGGCCCCGATGACACGTATCTATGACTGCTCGGTCGACGAGGAATACGCGACCGGCATGCGCCTGGCACGCTCGGCAATCGGCCGCGGAGCGCTCGTTGTCATCCCCACCGACACCGTCTATGGCGTCGCCGCCGACGCGTTCAACGCCGAGGCCGTGCAGAAGCTGCTGGATGCCAAGGGCCGCGACCGGCAGTCACCGCCACCCGTGCTCATCCCCGGCATCCCCACCCTCGACGCCCTCGCCCAAGACATCCCCGAACCCGTTCGGGCGCTGGTCGCCGCGTTCTGGCCCGGCGGCCTGACCGTGGTGCTCACCGCGCAGCCGTCGCTGGTCTGGGACCTCGGCGAGACCCGGGGCACCGTCGCCCTGCGGATGCCGCGCAACCAGGTGGCTCTCGACCTTCTCTCCGAAACCGGCCCGCTCGCCGTCTCCAGCGCCAACATCAGCGGTCAGCCGTCGGCGATCGACGCTGCCGGGGCAGAAGACATGCTCGGCGGCAGCGTCTCGGTCTACCTCGACGGGGGAGTGGCGGGCCTCGACTACGACGCCATCGGCGACCGCCCGGGCGATACCTCGTCCACCATCGTGGATGCCACCGGCTTCGCGACCAACGGCGGCAAAATCGCGATCGTGCGCAATGGCGTGATCTCCCGGGCCGAGATCGAAGCCGTGATCGGCGATGCCCTCGCCCCGGAGATCGACCGATGACCCTGTTCGTACTGCTGGCCCTGGTGTCGGCGGTCGTCACCTTCCTGATGTCGATCGTGGTGCTCAAACTCACCCACAAGTACCGGCTCTACCCCAAGATCCGCGAACGCGACGTGCACACCCGGCCCACTCCGCGGCTCGGCGGAATCGCCATGTTCATCGGCATCCTGGTGGCCTTCGGGGTCTCCTACCTGGTGGCCTCGCAGTTCGCGCCGTTACGGCTGATCTTCGCCGATCCGCAACAGATCATGGCGATCCTCGGTGCCGCGCTGCTGATCGTCGCGCTCGGCGTGGCCGACGACATCTGGGACCTCGACTGGATGACCAAGCTGCTCGGCCAGTTCATCGCGGCCGGCCTGGTGGCCTGGCAGGGGGTGCAGGTCTTCTCGCTGCCCATCGGCGGTCTCACCGTCGGGTCGTCGTGGATGTCGATCGTGATCACCGTGATGGCGATCGTGATCGTGATGAACATGATCAACTTCATCGACGGGCTCGACGGTCTCGTCGCCGGAGTGGCCCTGATCGCCAACGGCGTGTTCTTCATCTACAGCTACCTGCTGGTGCGTGACACCTCACCCACCAACTACTTCAACCTCGCCTCACTGATCGCCGCGATCCTGGTCGGCGCCTGTATCGGGTTCCTGCCGCTGAACTGGCACCCGGCCAAGATGTTCATGGGCGACGCCGGCGCACTGCTGGTGGGCCTCTTGATGGCCACCTCCGCCATCGCCATCACCGGCCAAGTCGACCCCACCGCGGTCAACCGCTCCCAGCTGTTCCCGGCGTTCATCCCGCTGATCCTGCCGGTGGCGATCCTGATCATCCCGTTGCTCGACTTCGGCCTGGCCGTGTTCAGGCGGGTTCGGGCAGGCAAGTCCCCGTTCAGCGCCGACCGCAAGCACCTGCACCATCGATTGCTCGACATGGGGCACTCACACCTGCACGCCGTGCTGATCTTCTACGGCTGGACCGCCGCCGCCTCCGTGGGCTGCCTTCTCTACTACCTTCTGCCGGTGTTCTTCGGCCTGCCCACATGGTGGGCCACGATCTTCCTGGTCACGGCCCTGATCATCTGCACCATCGTGACGCTCGCCCCGCTCAGCCGCCGCAAGGCGATCGAGGCCGCCAGCCAGCTGGCGCCTCCCACCGCCGTCATCGGCACCGAACCCAGTGCCGTGCTCGACCCCCTCGACGAAGCGTCAGACAACGCCAAGGAGCCCGTATGACCACCCAGCACGCCCAGCCCACCTCCATCCCGGTCTTCCGGAAGGTGCTCGTCTTCGGCGGCTTCCTGGCCCTGGGCATCGCCATCGTCGGAATGGTGGTCGGCGGGCTCGTCGCCGGCGGCACCGGGGTGCTCAGCGCCCTGATCGGCACCGTGATGGCCGTGGTCTTCATGGGCATCACCGCCGCCAGCATCCTGCTCGCCAACCGCTACGCGGGGCGGGAGTCGGCCATCGGCGCGTTCTTCGGCATTGTCATGGGGGGCTGGCTGCTCAAGTTCGTGGTCTTCCTCGTGCTGCTGGTGCTGCTCAAGGACCAGCCCTGGATCAACACCATCGTGCTGTTCCTGAGCATCATCGCGGGCGTGCTCGGCTCCCTCGTCGTCGACGCGATCGTGCTCTTCAAGAGCCGGATGCCGTATGCCAGCGATGTCGTGCTGCCGCCGGCACCGCACGACGACTGAGGTTCGCCTAACCCACGACTCGCCGCAGGGCCCAATCCATGACTGGGATAGCCTGTCTCGATTCGTAAGGACGCCTCGTTTATTGCTAGGGTTATGAACGATTCACCCCGGACCGACGTTGCCCATGCTGGCACGACGCCCGGCATCTATATTCGTCGTTGCGAGAGCAGAGCTCCACGCCCCGAACCAGGAGAAAGCGCTGCTAGAAACCGCCGTAAACCTGCTCGTTCCGTTTGCGTCCGACGACGGTGAATTCCACGGTCCGACGATCAACGAGTTCTTCCCGCCCGCGATCTTCTTCCCGGACACTCCGTTCGAGATGAACCGCATCATCCTCATCCGCTTCATCGCGGTCGCGGTGATGATGCTGCTCTTCTGGGCCGGTACCCGTCGCATGCAGATCGTCCCGACCCGCCTTCAGAGCCTGGTCGAAATGGGCCTGGACCTCGTGCGCGTCAACATCGCGGAGGACCTGCTGGGCAAGAAGGACGGCAAGCGCTTCCTTCCGCTGATCACCACCATCTTCTTCATGGTTCTGTTCATGAACCTCACCGGTGTGATCCCGTTCCTCAACATCGCGGGAACGTCGGTCATCGGTGTCCCGCTGGTGCTCGCTCTGGTCGCCTACGCTGCGTTCCTCTACGCCGGCATCAAGAAGCACCCCGGCAAGTTCTTCCGCAACTCGCTCTTCCCGCCCGGCGTGCCCCCGGTGCTGTACATCATTGTGACGCCGATCGAGTTCGTCTCCACGTTCCTGATCCGCCCCGTCACCTTGACCCTGCGGCTCCTGATGAACATGGTCGTCGGTCACCTTCTGCTGGTGCTGTTCTTCGCGGCCACGCAGTTCTTCTTCTTCACCGCTGACGGCGGCTTCAAGCTGTTCGGTGTCGGTACCCTCGCGTTCGGCTTCGTGTTCACGCTGTTCGAACTCTTGGTGGCGACGCTCCAGGCGTACGTCTTCGCATTGCTCACCGCTGTCTACATCCAGCTCGCGCTGGCTGACGAGCACTAACCTCGCATTCGGCACTCGCCGGATACGTCACTACGGAAGGAAACACACGTGGACGCAGTTACCGTTCTCGCGGAAATCAACGGCAACATTGCCACCGTCGGCTACGGCCTCGCGGCTATCGGCCCGGCAATCGGCGTTGGTATCGTCGTGGGCAAGACCATTGAGGGCGTCGCACGTCAGCCTGAGCTGGCCGGCCGTCTCCAGGTGCTGATGTACATCGGTATCGCATTCACCGAGGCGCTCGCGTTCATCGGTATTGCCACGTACTTCATCTTCGTTTAGTCCTCTTTTCTACAACTAGTTAGGAGGCACGATGCTTCACTCAGTGATTGCAGCCGCCGCAGAAGCGGAAGAGGCGGTCAACCCGCTTATTCCCGCGATCTACGACATCATTTGGTCGTCCTTCGTCTTCGTCATCATTCTGTTGTTCTTCTGGAAGCTCGTTCTTCCTCGGATGCAGAAGCTGCTCGACGACCGCGCAGAGGCCATTGAAGGAAACATCGCGAAGGCCGACGACGCCCAGCGCAAGGCGGAAGCTGCTCTCGAGCAGTACACCGCCCAGCTCGCTGCGGCGCGTGTCGAAGCCGGCCAGATCCGCGAGCAGGCTCGTGCAGACGGTCAGCAGATCGTTTCCGAGCTCCGCGAGCAGGCGTCCTCGGACGCCGCCCGGATCCTGGCCACCGCCAAGACCCAGATCGAGGCAGAACACCAGGCCGCCATCACCTCGCTTCGCAGCGAGGTCGGCACCCTGGCACTCGACCTGGCCTCCGGTGTCATCGGGGAGAGCCTGAACGACGACGCTCGTGCGAGCGCCATCGTTGACCGCTTCCTCGCCGACATCGAGTCCTCCGAGAACTCGGCCCCGTCGGCCGGAAAGCACTAGACACATGGGAAGCGCCACCAGAGAAGCCTTGGCCTCGTCGCGGACGGCCCTGGCCGCCCACGCCGACTCGGCCGATCTGGCGACGGGTGAAAGCCTGTTCGACGCCGGCCGGGTCATCGGCAACTCCTCCCAGCTGCTGGCCGCCATCGGCGACGCCTCGGCTGACGAGAAGGCCAAGACCGCCCTCGTCAAGGCGGTATTCGCACCGACCCTGACGCCAGTGGCCCTCGAATTGCTGCAGTCCGCTGCCGCCGCCCGTTGGTCCAGCCAGCAGGACCTGCTGGCCGGCATCGAGGAACTCGCCCTGCGCGTGACCGCCGCATCCGCCCCGGCGGACGTGTCGATCGACACCGAGCTGTTCACCTTCGGTGCCGCGGTGTCGTCTGACGCCGACCTCGAGTTGGCGCTGACCAGCAAGCTCACCGCCCCCGCGGCAAAGGTGAGCCTCGTTGACGCCCTGCTGAAAGGCAAGGCATCTGCCCAGACCCTCGTCATCGTGCGCCACCTCGTGCAGCAGCCTCGCGGCCGTCGCATCGGTGAGCTGCTCGGGGATGCTGCCGCGATCGTCGCCGACCAGGCCGACACCATGATCGCGACAGTCATCTCGGCGACCCGGTTGACCTCCACCCAGCTGGACCGCCTCGCGAAGACCCTGTCGGCGCGATACGGACGCAACCTCACCATCAACCAGGTGATCGACCCGTCCGTGGTCGGTGGCCTGAAGGTACAGATCGGCGATGACGTCATTGACGGCAGCATCGCCACCCGTCTCAAGGACTTGAGACTGCAGCTTGCTGGGTAACCTTCGGGTTCCCAGATCACACAAACCTCGAGACGGTAACGTGTCGAAAAGACAAAGCCTGTACTGCTGTACAGAAAAGGGAAGATGATGGCAGAACTAACGATCAGCCCCGATGAGATCCGTGATGCTCTCCAGGACTTCGTCAAGTCCTACGAGCCGAACAAGACCGCAACGACCGAGGTCGGCTACGTCACCACCGCGGGCGATGGCATCGCCCACGTTGAGGGTCTCCCCGGCGTCATGGCCAACGAGCTCATCAAGTTCGCCGACGGCACCCTGGGCCTCGCGCTGAACCTCGACGAAGACGAGATCGGTGTTGTCGTCCTCGGCGAGTTCGCCGGCATCGTCGAAGGCATGGAGGTGTACCGCACCGGCGAGGTGCTCTCCGTTCCCGTCGGTGACGGCTACCTCGGCCGTGTCGTCGACCCGCTCGGCGCCCCGATCGACGGTCTCGGCGAGATCAAGACGGATGGCCGTCGCGCGCTCGAGCTGCAGGCTCCCGGCGTCATGCACCGCAAGAGCGTGCACGAGCCGATGCAGACCGGCATCAAGGCCATCGACGCGATGATCCCGATCGGCCGTGGCCAGCGCCAGCTGATCATCGGTGACCGCCAGACGGGCAAGACCGCCATCGCGGTGGACACCATCATCAACCAGAAGGCCAACTGGGAGTCCGGCGACACCAACAAGCAGGTTCGCTGCATCTACGTCGCCATCGGCCAGAAGGGCTCCACCATCGCTTCGGTGAAGGGTGCGCTCGAGGATGCCGGAGCGATGGAGTACACGACCATCGTCGCCGCCCCCGCCTCTGACCCGGCCGGCTTCAAGTACCTCGCACCGTACACCGGCTCGGCCATCGGCCAGCACTGGATGTACGCCGGCAAGCACGTTCTGATCATCTTCGACGACCTGTCCAAGCAGGCCGAGGCCTACCGTGCGGTATCGCTGCTGCTGCGTCGCCCGCCGGGACGCGAAGCGTACCCCGGCGACGTGTTCTACCTGCACTCCCGTCTGCTCGAGCGTTGTGCCAAGCTCTCCGACGAGCTGGGCGCCGGCTCCATGACCGGCCTGCCGATCATCGAGACCAAGGCCAACGACGTTGCTGCCTACATTCCGACCAACGTGATCTCGATCACCGACGGCCAGATCTTCCTGCAGTCCGACCTCTTCAACGCCAACCAGCGCCCCGCTGTCGACGTGGGAATCTCGGTCTCCCGAGTCGGTGGTGACGCCCAGGTCAAGTCGATCAAGAAGGTCTCCGGTACCCTCAAGCTCGAACTGGCCCAGTACCGCTCGCTCGAGGCATTCTCGATGTTCGCATCGGACCTCGACCCGGCCAGCCGTCGCCAGCTTGCTCGTGGCGCCCGCCTGACCGAGCTGCTCAAGCAGCCGCAGTACTCCCCGTACCCGGTCGAAGACCAGGTCGTCTCGATCTGGGCCGGCACCAACGGCAAGCTCGATGAGGTTCCCCTCGAAGACATCCTGCGTTTCGAGCGTGAACTGCTCGACTACCTGGGCCGCAACACGGGCATCCTCACCACCCTGCGCGAGACCAACGTGCTCTCTGACGACACCGTCGCCGAGCTCACCACGGCCGTCGACACCTTCAAGCGCGAATTCCAGACCGGTGAGGGCAAGGCACTCGCCTCCGTCGGCCGGGAAGAATTCGTCGCCACCAAGGCGGAAGACGTCAACCAGGAAAAGATCGTCAAGCACAAGCGCTAGCTGCTTGCCGGTCCGCGCCTCCTCAGGGCGGCGCGGACCGGATTGCTCGACACCCACCGACACGACAGACAAGTAAGCACAGGAGACACATGGGAGCGCAACTTCGGGTCTACCGGCAGAAGATCAAATCTGCCCAGACGACCAAGAAGATCACTCGGGCCATGGAGCTGATCTCCGCCTCGCGCATCCAGAAGGCGCAGGCGAGGGTTGCTGCGTCCACCCCGTATTCGCGTGCGATCACGCGGGCCGTTTCCGCCGTCGCCACGTACTCGAACATCGAGCACGTGCTGACCACGGAACCCGAGGTCATCAACCGCGCCGCGGTCGTCATCTTCGCCTCCGACCGGGGCCTGGCCGGAGCGTTCAGCTCCCAGGTGCTCCGCGAAGCCGAGCAGCTCACCGAGCTGCTCCGCAGCCAGGGCAAGGACGTCGTCTACTACCTGGTCGGCCGTAAGGCGCTCGCGTACTTCAGCTTCCGCCGCCGCGTCTCGGAGCGATCCTGGACCGGGGCCACCGACCAGCCGCAGTTCGACACCGCCCAGGAAATCGGCGAGGCCCTCCTCGAAGCGTTCCTCCGCGAATCCGACGACGGTGGCGTCGACGAGATCCACGTGGTCTACAACCGCTTCGTCAGCATGGTCACCCAGGTGCCAGAGGTCGTTCGGTTGCTGCCCCTCGAGGTCGTCGAAGGCGAAGCCACCGACGCCGCATCCGTGCTGCCGCTCTACGAATTCGAGCCTGAGGCCGAGACCGTTCTCGACGCCCTGCTGCCGGTGTACATCGAAAGCCGCATCTTCAACGCCATGTTGCAGTCGGCCGCTTCGGAGCACGCCAGCCGCCAGAAGGCGATGAAGTCGGCCAGCGACAACGCCGACAAGCTCATCAAGGACTTCACTCGCCTGTCGAACAACGCGCGCCAGACCGAGATCACGCAGCAGATTTCCGAGATCGTGGGTGGAGCCGATGCGCTCTCATCCGCCAAGAACTAACCCAGAGAAGAGAGAGCAATGACTGACACCGCAATCGCGCCAGTCCTCGCAGAGGACACAGCCGGCGCTGTGGGCCGGATCGCACGCGTTACGGGACCCGTCGTGGACATTGAGTTCCCGCACGACTCGATCCCTGGTATGTACAACGCGCTCAAGACGACCATCGTCATTGGCGACGAGTCGACCGAGATCACCCTCGAGGTCGCACTGCACCTCGGCGACGACCTCGTTCGCGCCATCGCCCTGAACCCGACCGACGGACTCGTCCGCGGCCAGGAGGTCCGGGACACCGGCTCTCCCATCATGGTTCCGGTCGGCAACGTCACCAAGGGCCGCGTCTTCAACGTCATCGGCGAGGTGCTCAACGCCAAGCCGGGCGAGAAGATCGAGATCACCGAGCGCTGGCCCATCCACCGCAAGCCGCCGCCCTTCGACCAGCTGGAGTCCAAGACCCAGCTGTTCGAGACCGGCATCAAGGTCATCGACCTTCTCACCCCGTACGTTCTCGGTGGAAAGATCGGCCTCTTCGGTGGTGCAGGCGTCGGCAAGACCGTGCTCATCCAGGAAATGATCCAGCGCGTTGCGCAGGACCACGGTGGTGTGTCGGTGTTCGCCGGTGTCGGCGAGCGTACCCGTGAGGGCAACGACCTCATCGGCGAAATGGAAGAAGCCGGCGTCTTCGACAAGACCGCCCTCGTATTCGGCCAGATGGACGAGCCGCCGGGAACGCGACTGCGCGTCGCGCTCTCCGCGCTGACCATGGCCGAGTACTTCCGTGACGTCGCCAAGCAGGACGTGTTGCTCTTCATCGACAACATCTTCCGCTTCACCCAGGCCGGTTCTGAGGTGTCGACCCTGCTGGGCCGCATGCCGTCCGCCGTGGGTTACCAGCCGAACCTGGCCGACGAGATGGGCATCCTGCAGGAGCGCATCACGTCGACCCGTGGCCACTCGATCACCTCGCTGCAGGCCATCTACGTGCCTGCTGACGACTACACCGACCCGGCCCCGGCGACCACGTTCGCCCACCTCGACGCCACGACGGAACTGTCGCGCGAGATCGCGTCGAAGGGCCTCTACCCGGCCGTCGACCCGCTCACCTCGTCCAGCCGTATCCTCGACCCCCGCTACCTGGGCGCCGATCACTACAACACGGCCGTTCGCGTCAAGGCGATCCTGCAGAAGAACAAGGAACTCCAGGAGATCATCGCGATCCTCGGTGTTGACGAGCTCTCTGAAGAAGACAAGGTGACCGTGGCCCGCGCCCGGCGCATCCAGCAGTTCCTGTCGCAGAACACCTACATGGCGAAGAAGTTCACCGGCGTCGAGGGTTCGACGGTGTCGCTCAAGGACACCATCGAGTCGTTCACCGCCATCGCCAACGGTGACTTCGACCACGTGTCGGAGCAGGCCTTCTTCAACGTCGGCGGCATCGGCGACGTGGAAGAGAAGTGGGCACAGATTCAGAAGGAGAACGGCTAAGCATGGCTTCGGCTCCGCTTTCCGTGAGTGTTGTCTCGGCGGACCAGCAGGTCTGGTCCGGCGAGGCCACCATGGTCGTGGCGCGCACCGTGGAAGGCGAGATCGGTATTCTCGCCGGCCACGAGCCGTTGCTGGCCATCCTCTCCAGTGGTGAGGTACGTCTCACCCTGCCCGACGGTTCCAAGGTTGTCGCGGAGGCGGCCGACGGATTCCTCTCGGTCGAGAACGACACCATCACCATCGTTGCTCGCAAGGCTGCACTCGTTTAGGACTCTTTTTGTTTGTATTGCTACCGCCGTCGGAGACGAAACGCTCCGGCGGCGGTTTTGCGTCCCTGGACATCGACTCGCTGTCCTTTCCCGCGCTGAACCGCCGTCGCCGCACCGTCGTGCGCGCGTTGAAGACGCTGGCGAAGGACGAAGACGCCACTGTGCGCGCCCTCAAGCTCGGTCGCACCCAGCTGGCCGAGGTACACCGGAACGCCACCCTCGTCACCTCCCCGACCACGCCGGTCATCGACCGCTACACCGGGGTGCTCTACGACGCCCTGGCCGCCGACACCCTCTCGACCGACGCCCGCGCCTTCGCGGGGGAGCATCTGCTGGTGCACTCCGCCCTGCTCGGCCCGGTGGGCGGACTCGACCTGGTGCCGGCGTACCGGCTCTCCCATGACTCCAGGCTGCCGGAGCTCTCGCTGAAGAAGCACTGGGCCGGCGACGTGTCCCTGGTGCTCGAGAAGGTCGGCGGGCTGTTGCTCGACCTGCGCTCGGAGGGCTACGTGGCGCTCGGGGCGGCGGCCGGGCATCCCCAACGCTTCTTCCTGCGGGTGGTGACCGAGGGCACCGAAGGTCAGACGCGCGCGCTGAACCACTTCAACAAGAAGTCCAAGGGCGAGTTCACCCGGGCTCTGCTCGAGAACGGCCAGGACTTCGGCACCGTCGAAGACCTGCTGGCGTGGGCGGCGACGGCGGGACTCACCCTGCGCCCCGGCGCTGCCAGCGAACTGGAACTGGTCGTGACCGGGCACTGAACCGCGCGTATCCGGTGCGGAGGCAGCCTGCCAGCCTAGGATGAAGGCGTGCAGAGACAACGAGTAAACGTCACCGTCACCGGCGCCGGAGGCAACATCGGCTACGCCCTGATGTTCCGCATCGCCTCAGGCCAGCTGCTCGGGCCGAACGTGCCCGTCGCACTGCGCCTGCTGGAAATCCCGACCGGCCTGCAGGCCGCGGAGGGCAGCGCCTTCGAGCTGCAGGACAGCGCGTTCCCGCTGCTGCGGGACGTGCGGGTGACGGATGACCCGGCCCAGGCGTTCGAGGGCAGCAACATCGCCATCCTGGTCGGCTCCAGGCCCCGCGGGCCCGGTCAGCAGCGCGCCGACCTGCTCGAGGGCAACGCCCGGATCTTCGGGCCTCAGGGCGCCGCGATCAACGCCGGCGCGGCCGACGACATCCGGGTCGTCGTGGTGGGCAACCCGGCCAACACCAACACCCTGGTGACCGCCAGCCACGCCCCCGATGTTCCGGCTGACCGGTTCACCGCGCTCACCCGGCTCGATCACAACCGGGCCGTCGCCCAACTGGCCGCCCACCTCTCGGTGCCGGTGACGTCGGTGCGGGGCGTCGCCATCTGGGGAAACCACTCCGTCAAGCAGTATCCCGACGTGACGCACGCCACCGTCGACGGCCGCCCGGTGCGGGAACTGGTGGATGAGGCCTGGCTGGTGAACGAGTTCATTCCACGGGTGGCCAATCGCGGTGCTGAGATCATCGCCGTGCGTGGAGCCTCCTCGATGGGATCGGCGGCCAGTGCGACCGTCGACCACGTCTACGACTGGGTGAACGGCACCGGCGACGACTGGACCAGTGCCGGGGTGATCTCCGACGGCTCCTACGGGGTGACGGCGGGCCTCGTGTCGTCGTACCCGGTGCGGTCCCTCGGCGGCAACTGGTCGATCGAGCCCGGCCTGGAGATCGACGCCTTCTCCCGCGCCCGGATCGACGCCTCCGTGGCCGACCTCCAGTCCGAGCGCGACACCGTGAGCGCGCTGGGGCTGCTCGGCCCGCGCTAGTTCTCGCGAGGTCGGCCGGGGCTTACGCGGGCGCGGGCGCGCGGTGGCAGCCTGCCACGTGGTCGTTTACCAGGCCGCTGGACTGCATCAGGGCGTACATCGTGGTGGGCCCGACGAACCTGTAGCCGCGGGAGCGGAGTTCCTTGCTCAGGGCGGTGGATTCAGGCGTGATGGCCGGCACCTCGGCCAGGGTGCGAAGAGGCGCGGGGCGCGGTGCCGGTGCGAAACCCCAGATCAGGTCGGCCAGGCTCTCGCCCAGGGCCAGGGTGGTGCGGGCATTGCCGATGGTCGCGGTGATCTTGCCCCGGTGCCGGATGATGCGCTCGTCGGCCAGCAGACGCTCCACGTCGGCGTCGGTGAACGCTGCGACGGTGGCGATATCGAACCCGGCGAATGCGGCCCGGAACGCCGGCCGGCGACGCAGGATGGTTATCCAGGACAGGCCGGCCTGGAAGCCTTCCAGGCTGAGCTTCTCGAACAGGGCCCGCTCATCGTGCAACGGCCGGCCCCACTCCTCGTCGTGATAGCGCAGGTACTCGGCGTCACTCGTGGCCCAGCCACAGCGGGCCAGCCCGTCGTCGCCGACGAGCACCGAGGGCCGGGGCGGCGGTGCCGAAGCGTGCGCCGCCGCGTCGATGGTCATCCGACGTACTCGATGCCCTCGTGCCGCAGCAACCACTGCTTGGTGGGGATGCCCTCACCGGCGCTGAATCCGGTGATGCGACCGTTCGAGGCCAGCACCCGGTGGCAGCCGACCAGGATCGGTGCCGGGTTTGCCCCGACGGCTCCGCCGATGGCTCGGCCGGCCCCGCTCTTGCCGATCGACCGGCCCAGCTCGCCGTAGGAGAGGTGGTCGCCGAACGGGATGGCGGCCAGCCCCTGCCAGACGCTCCGCTGGAACTCGGTACCGACGGAGAGCCGAACGGGCACGTCAAAGGTGACCCTGTCGCCGGCGAAGTACTCGGTGAGCTCCCGCGTTGCCTGGTCGAGCAGGGCGTTGGGGGACTCCGGCAGGCCTTCGAGAGGCAAGTGGCCCTGCCTGATGATGGCCAGGGACCACACTTCGGAGTCGTCGCCGGTGAGCTCGAGGTCGCCGAGCGGACTGGACAGCCGAATCAGGTTCGGCGGGATCAGGTTGGGTGAGAGGGGGGCTGGGCTGCTCATACTGCGACTGTAGTCGGCGGCGCTGACCGGAACCGGCGGGTTTCGGACACTGGAATCTTCGGCGAGAACCCGGCCTGTGGAGGAGGGGACGTTGGTCGCAAAACGGTCGTCAATCGTGCCGGGCGGAGGCATAGCATTATGCAATGGCTCAGATCGACTATCGCACTCTCGGCAACTCCGGCCTGATCGTCTCCACGATCGGACTCGGTTGCAACAACTTCGGCCGTACCGGCACGAGCACCGAAGGTCAGGCCGGTACCTCCCTGGTGATCGACGCCGCCATCGACACCGGCGTCACCCTCTTCGACACCGCCGATATCTACGGTGCCGAGCGCGGACTCAGTGAGACCCTGATGGGGCATGCCCTGCGCGGCAAGCGCGACCAGGTCGTGCTCGCCACCAAGTTCGGCATGGACATGGCGGGCAGAAACGGGCCGGACTGGAACACCCGCGGCTCGCGCCGGTACATCCGGCTGGCCGTTGAGGCGTCGCTGCGCCGGTTGCAGACCGACTGGATCGACCTCTACCAGTTGCACCAGCCCGACCCGAACACGCCCATCGAGGAGACCCTCGCCGTGCTGGACGACCTCATCACCGAGGGCAAGGTGCGCTACATCGGGCACTCGAACCTGGCCGGCTGGCAGATCGCCGAGGCCGAATTCACCGCCAGGATGAACGGTCATCCCGCGTTCATCTCGTCGCAGAACGAGTACAGCCTGCTCGTGCGCGACGCCGAGGACGAGGTGTTGCCGGCCGTGAACGCATACGGTCTGGGTTTCCTGCCGTTCTTCCCGCTCTACAACGGCTTGTTCACCGGCAAGTTCAACCGCGAGGGCGGCCCGGCGGACAGCCGCATCATGATGATCCGCCGGCACCTGCTCGACGACGCCCCCTGGGACACCATCGAGCGTTACCAGCAGTTCTGCGACGACCGCAACGTGACCATGCTCGCCGCCACCCTCGCCTGGCTGTTGGCGCAGCCCGGGCTGACCAGCGTGATCGCCGGCGCGACCAAGCCGGAGCAGATCGTGCAGAACGCCGAAGCTGCCACGGCGTGGCGACCGACCGCTGAGGACGTCGCCTACATCTCCGCTCTTTTCGTCTGACCATCACCTCCGCACCCCACTCGACCCCCGACAGTCACACCCAAGGACAACGAATGCTCTGGAAATTGCTCGTGCGCTACCTACGCCCGCATTGGCGGCTGTTGGTCGGTGTCGTCATCTTCCAATTGGCGCAGTCGATCGCGTCTCTCTACCTGCCCGCACTGAACGCAGACATCATCGATGAGGGCGTGGCCACGGGGGATACGGGCTACATCCTCCGCGTCGGCGGGGTGATGCTGCTGATCACCCTCGGCCAGATCATCTGCGCCATCATCGCGGTTTACTTCGGTGCGAAGGTGGCCATGGCCGTCGGTCGCGACCTGCGCGGCGCCGTGTTCACCCGGGTGGGCGAATTCTCTGAGCAGGAGGTCAGCAAGTTCGGTGCGCCGTCGTTGATCACCCGCTCCACCAACGATGTGCAACAGGTGCAGATGCTCGTGCTCACCACCTGCACGCTGCTGGTGAGCGCACCCATCCTCTGCATCGGTGGGGTGATCATGGCGATGCGGCAGGACCTCGAACTGTCCTGGCTGATCGCCGTGAGCGTGCCGGTGCTGCTCGTAGCCGTCGGCCTCATCATCGTGCGTATGGTGCCGCTGTTCCGGGTGATGCAGGCCCGCATCGACACCGTCAACCGGGTGCTGCGTGAACAGCTCACCGGCATCCGGGTGGTGCGCGCGTTCGTGCGCGAAGACGTCGAAACCCGCCGGTTCGCCAAGGCGAACGCCGAGGTCACCGACACCGCCCTGCAGGCCGGCAACCTGATGGCGTTGATGTTCCCCGTCGTGATGCTGGTGCTGAATGTCTCCAGCGTCGCCGTGATCTGGTTCGGCGCGTTCCGCATCGAAGACGGCTCGATGCAGGTGGGAACCCTGATCGCCTTCCTCAGCTACCTGATGCAGATCCTGATGGCCGTGATGATGGCCACCTTCATGGCCGTCATGATCCCGCGCGCCACAGTTTCGGCCGACCGCATCGGCGAGGTGCTCGACACCGCGTCGAGTGTGCGCCCGCCGCTGAACCCCGTGACCGCGACCATCGGGCACGGCGAGCTCGAATTACGCGGAGTGGGCTTCGCCTACCCCGGGGCGGAGCAGCCCGTGCTCAGCGATATCAGCTTCGTCGCCAGGCCCGGTTTCACCACCGCGATCATCGGCAGCACCGGCTCGGGCAAGACCACCTTGGTCAACCTGCTGCCGCGCCTGTTCGACGCCACCAGCGGCACCGTGCTCTTCGACGGCGTCGACGTGCGCGAGATCAGCCCCGACCTGCTCTGGGGGCACATCGGGCTGGTGCCGCAGAAGCCCTACCTGTTCTCCGGCACGGTGCGCAGCAATCTGCAATACGGCAAACCGGATGCGACGGAGGAGGAGATCTGGCAGGCGCTGGACACCGCCCAGGCCCGGGACTTCGTGGAGCGGCTCGAGGGCGGGCTCGACGCCCCGATCGCCCAGGGCGGCACCAACGTGTCCGGCGGCCAGCGGCAGCGGTTGGCCATCGCCAGGGCGCTGGTGAAGCGGCCGGAGCTCTACATCTTCGACGACTCGTTCTCGGCCCTCGACCTCGCCACGGATGCCCGCCTGCGGGCGGCGCTGGCCGAGGACGTCGCGGACGCGACCATGATCATCGTCGCCCAGCGGGTGTCGACCATCGTTGATGCCGACCAGATCCTCGTCGTCGAAGACGGCCGGATCGTGGCCAGCGGCTCTCATGAGGAACTGCTGGCGACGTCGACGACCTATCAGGAAATTGCGGCATCCCAGCTGGCAGCGGAGGCCACCAAGTGAGCGACACCACCGAAGAAACCCCGGACGACAAGGTCCGGGCCCGGCCTCCCCGCGGCGGCGGCCCGTTCGGCGGCATGAACATGCCGGCCGAGAAGGCCATGAACTTCGGACCGAGCGCCAAGCGGCTGATCGGCAAGCTGCGCCCGGAACGCATCTGGCTCATGCTCGTGCTGGTTCTCGCCGTGATCAGCGTCACCTTCTCGGTGATCGGCCCGCGCCTGCTCGGCGAGGGCACCAACCTGATCTTCTCCGGCATCGTGTCGAAGACCCTGCCCGCCGGGCTCAGCCAGGCCGACGTGATTGCCGGGCTCGAGGCATCCGGCGACACGACCAAGGCCGACATGCTTCGGGCCATGACCCTGACACCGGGCCAGGGCATCGACTTCGCCGCCCTGTCTAGCGTGCTGTTCTGGGTGCTGGCGCTCTACATCTTCGCCTCGGTGTTCAGCTGGCTGCAGGCCCTGGTGCTCAACGCGGTCGTGCAGCGCACCATGTTTCGGTTGCGCGAAGAGATCGAAGCCAAGATCAACCGGCTGCCGCTGGGCTACTTCGACACCGTCAAGCGCGGCGAACTGCTCAGCCGGGTGACCAACGACGTCGACAACATCTCGCAGAGCCTCCAGCAATCGCTCAGCCAGGTGGTCACGTCACTGCTCACCGTGATCGGCGTGATCGTGATGATGCTCCTGCTGTCGCCACTGCTCGCGGTGATCGCACTCGTCACCGTGCCGCTCACCCTGGTGACCACGGTGCTGATCGCCAAGCGTTCGCAGAAGCTGTTCGTCTCCCAGTGGGCACACACCGGTGAGCTGAACGGCCAAATCGAAGAGACCTTCTCCGGGCACGCCCTGGTCAAGGTCTTCGGCCGGCAGAAGGAGGTCGACGAGCGCTTCGCTGCCAAGAACGACGAACTCTTCCAGGCCAGCTTCGGGGCCCAGTTCATCAGCGGCATGATCATGCCGGCGATGACCTTCATCGGCAACCTGGTCTATGTGGCCATCGCCGTCGTCGGCGGGCTGCAGGTGGCCTCCGGGGCGATGCAGCTCGGTGACGTGCAGGCGTTCATCCAGTACTCCCGGCAGTTCACCCAGCCGCTGGCCCAGCTGGGCTCGATGGCCAACCTGCTGCAGTCCGGTGTGGCCAGCGCCGAGCGGGTCTTCGAACTGCTGGATGCCGACGAGCAGACCCCGGATGCCGACCCGGCCGAGACCCCCGCCGAGACCCGCGGGCGGTTGGTGTTCGAGAAGGTGTCGTTCAGCTACAGCGCCGACAAGCCGTTGATCGAGAACCTGAGCATGGTGGCCGAACCCGGCCAGACCGTGGCGATCGTCGGCCCGACGGGTGCGGGCAAGACCACACTGGTGAACCTGATGATGCGCTTCTACGAGCTCGACAGCGGCCGGATCACCCTGGACGGCGTGGACATCGCAGAGATCACCCGCAACGACCTGCGCGGCCGGATGGGCATGGTGCTGCAGGACACCTGGCTGTTCGGCGGAACCATCCGTGACAACATCGCCTACGGCCGCCCGGATGCCACCGAGGAGCAGATCCTCGAGGCGGCGAAGGCCACCTACGTTGACAGGTTCGTGCACTCGCTGCCCGACGGCTACGACACCGTGCTCGACGACGAAGGCGGCAACGTGAGCGCCGGCGAGAAGCAGCTGCTCACCATCGCCAGGGCGTTCCTGGCCCGGCCGAGCGTACTGATCCTCGACGAGGCCACCAGCTCGGTGGACACCCGCACCGAGGTGCTCGTCCAACACGCCATGAGCGCGCTGCGGGCCGATCGTACGAGCTTCGTGATCGCGCACCGGCTGTCGACGATCCGGGACGCCGACCTGATCCTGGTGATGGAGGCCGGCCGGATCGTGGAGCAGGGCAACCACGAGCAGCTGCTGCTGGCGGACGGCGCCTACCGTGCCCTCTACGACAGCCAGTTCGCGGCGGCCATCGAGTAGCCCCAGGCTCGCGGGAGGGGGAGGGGTGGGTTACTTGGACGGCCAGACGGGAAGCACGGCGCGGCCGGCGGTGGAGTTGAAGACCACGGCGAACGAGCCGTACCAGGCCAACAGGGCCGTGAGGATGCCGAACCAGCCACCGAGCTGGTGGATGGCGGTGATGCCGGTGTACGCACCGATGGCAAGGAAGAGGAACGTGATCGTGAGGGCGACGAAGACGGCGAAGATCGAGCCGTTGGTCTTCTTGGCTGCCACGGTCATGTAGAGCGTGAAGATCGTCCAGGCCAGCAGGAAGGTGCCCATGCCGGCGGCTCCGGCCTCGACGTTGCCGCCGGTGCTCTCGAGGTACCAGAACGACAACCAGAACGCGCCGAACGAGGTGAACGCCGTGGCGCCGAACGTGTTGCGGTTGTAGAACTCCCAGAGGCCCGCGAGCACCTGGGCGATTCCACCGTAGAACAGGGCGAGGCCGAGCACCGCGGCGCTGGAGGGCACGATGCCGGTGTTCGACATGCTGAGCACGAAAGTGGTGAGCGCGAATGCGGCCAGGCCGAGGGAGCCGGGGTCGGCGAGGGCGCCGTGGGACGGAGCTGCTGCAACGGGTGCTGACGCGGTTGGGGCTGAAGCCGCGGGGGCTTGCGGAATAGTCGTATTAATCTGGTTCATTTGTTCTGAGATTATCAGCCGCGCAGGGCGGCCCTCGGGCCGAACGGCCCGGGTACCGGTGGGGATTCGGCCGCTGTGCACAGGCCGCCGGCCGATCGGGTTCTGCACAGGCGCCCGCCAGTCCGGTCGTCGCGGTCTCCCACGGCGCAGGGTGATCCCCATGCAGAAGACAATCGTGAAGACCCCGACTCCCCAGGACTTTCTCGCCCTCGTGCCCCAACTGGTGGGTTTCCTGCCCCAACAGAGCCTGGTGCTGGTCGCATTCCGCGGCAATCATACCTGCGGCGCCCTGCGCTTCAACCTGCCCCGCGACGGGGCCGGGGCGGCGGAGCTGCGCCGCATCGCCGGGACTCTGCTCGGCACCCTGTGCAAGATCCCCGGCGTGGACGCCCTCGTTCCGGTGGTCTATACCGAACAGGAGATCGGCGATGAGCAGGCCGGAGCCGCGACCGATCTCCCGCAGGGCGCATTCCTGCGGGCCATCCAGGCCCGGGCGGGGGAGTCCGGGTTCCTGGTGCGGGACGCGCTCTGCGTGGCGGCGGACGGCTGGGCCAGCTACCTCGACCTCGACCCCGGCCCGGGCCGGGGTCGACCGGGTCGGGCGCCCGATGGTGCGGCCAGGCGGGCGGTGCGGCATCCGCTCAGCGACATCGCCGCGTCGAGCGTTGCCGAGGACATCCCGGCGGGGTCCCGCCGCCAGATCGCGACGCTGCAGACCGGCGCAGAGCTGCCCAAGGTGGACCTGGCCACCCGGGAGCGGTGCGCGCGGCGGCTGGCGCGGTACCAGCGCCTCGGCCCCGACCTGGGGCCGATTCCGGAACTGATCGAGATGGTCGGCGACATGCTCGACCCCGTCGGCACCGCCGAAACCGTGCTCGGCCTGAACCCCGCCGAGCTCAGCATCAACGAGGTCGCCGCGCTGCTCTTCCTGATGCAGGGGCCGGCTACCCGCGACCAGATGATGCTGCAATTCGCCTTCGGCGAAGAAGAGGGCCGTCGCAGTCACGACCTCAACCGGCACTACGCCAGACGGCAACGGGAAACCGGGCTCGACATGGACGCACTGGTGGAGGCGGACATGGCCGCCGGGCGCGCCTGGGAGCAGACCACGCCCACCACTGGTGACCTGATGCTCGGCCTGAGCCCCCAGCGGCCGGATCCCGAGCGCGTGCTGCGCGGCATCCGGCTGCTCAAACTGCTCGTGGCCATGGCGCCACGGGCGGCCCGGCCGGCACCGCTGTGCATGCTGGCGTGGTTGAGCTGGACGCTCGGCCAGGGCTCCGTCGCCGGCATCTACATCGACACCGCGCTCGACATCGACCCGGAATACGGCATGGCGCTGCTGTTGCTGCAGGTCCTGGGCAGCGGGCACCTGCCAGAGTGGGCATTCGAGGTGCCCGTTGACGAGGCGGCGACTGACTAGACGGCTGCGACTGGTCTGCAGCGAGCAGACGGCTACAGGTGCTTGGGCGCCTCCGACAACACACCGTGCAGGATGTCGCCGATCTCCCGGATCTCCGCCGGTCCGATGGTCAGCGGCGGGGCCAGCTGCACCACGGGGTCGCCACGGTCATCCGCCCGGCAGTACAGGCCGGCCTCGAACAGTGCGCCGGACAGGTAGCCGCGCAACAGGCGCTCGGACTCGGCGTCGTTGAAGGTCTCCTTGGTGGCCTTGTCCTTGACCAGTTCGATACCGAAGAAATAGCCCTCTCCGCGCACGTCGCCCACAATCGGCAGGTCGAGCAGCTTCTCCAGCTCGGCCCGGAAGACGGGGGAGTTCTCCCGTACGTTCTCGTTCAGCTTCTCCTCCTCGAAAATGTCGAGGTTGGCCAGCGCCACCGCCGCCGAGACCGGATGGCCGCCGAAGGTATAGCCGTGGTAGAACGCCGTGTCGCCGTGTTTGAACGGCTCGTAGATGCGGTCACTCACGATGGTGGCCCCGATCGGCGAGTACCCGCTGGTCATGCCCTTGGCGCAGGTGATCATGTCGGGTTCGATGCCGAACGTGGTCGAGGCGAACATGTTGCCGATGCGGCCGAACGCGGTGATGACCTCGTCGGCCACCAGCAGAACGTCGTACTTGTCGCAGATCTCCCGCACCCGCTTGAAGTAGCCGGGCGGCGGCGGGAAGCAGCCGCCGGAGTTCTGCACCGGCTCCAGGAACACGGCGGCCACGGTTTCCGGGCCCTCGAATTGGATCATCTCCTCGATCCGGTTCGCCGCCCACAGGCCGAAAGCCTCGACGTCGTCGCCGTGGCCGGAGCCCATCTCGTCTGCGCGATAGAAGTTGGTGTTCGGCACCCGGAATCCACCGGGGGTGACCGGCTCGAACATCTCCTTGAGCGCGGGGATGCCCGTGATGGCCAGCGCGCCCTGGGTGGTGCCGTGGTACGCGACCGAGCGGGAGATGACCTTGTGCTTGGTCGGCCGGCCCTGCAGCCGCCAGTAGTACTTGGCCAGCTTGAACGCCGTCTCGACGGCCTCGCCGCCGCCGGTGGAGAAGAACACCCGGTTCAGGTCGCCGGGGGCGTGCTCGGCCAGCCTGTCGGCGAGTTCGATCGCACTCGGGTGGGCATAGGACCAGAGCGGGAAGAACGCCAGTTCCTCGGCCTGCTTCGCCGCGGCCTGCGCGAGCCGGGTGCGGCCGTGCCCGGCATTCACGACGAACAACCCACTCAGGCCATCGATGTAGCGCTTGCCGGTGGAGTCCCAGATGTGGTGGCCCTGCCCCTTGGTGATGATGGGAACGCCGGCCCCAGACTCCATCACCGACTGTCGGGCGAAGTGCATCCAGAGGTGATCTTTCGCCTTCTGCTGCAGGTCGGCGTTCTCGGCGTCGGTGTAGACGCGAGGTGTGCTGGTCTGTTCGGTCGTAGTCATCGTGAGTTACCGTGTTCCCCAGTTGTACAGCTGTTTGTGGAGCTTGAGATAGACGAAGGTCTCGGTCGACGAGACCCCCTCAAGGTTGCGGATCTGTGAGTTGAGCAGGGCGATCAGTTCGTCGTCGTTCTCGCAGACCACCTCGGCGAGGATGTCGAACGAGCCGGCCGTGAGCACGACGTAGTCGACGGCCGGTATCGCCGCGAGCTGGTCGGCGAGCACCCGGGTGTCGCCGGTGGCACGGATGCCGATCATCGCCTGACGGTAGAAACCCAGCTGCATCGGGTCGGTGACCGCGACGACCTGCATGACACCGGCCTCGGTGAGCTTCTGCACCCGTTGCCGCACCGCTGCCTCTGAGAGCCCAACGGCCTTGCCGATCTCCGCGTAGGAGCGCCGACCGTCGACCTGCAGTTGCTCGATGATCTTCTTGGACACCTCATCCAGTTGCGCCGATTTGCCTGCGCTGCCGCGTCCGTTACTGCTCATCACCCGATTGTGGCAGCGAAGGTGCCAAGCGGCAAGCGAATCAGTCGTGAAACAAGAGTTTCACAACGGATTCCCACGGTGCATCCCTAGATTGTGCAGAGGGCTGGCAGCTAGGCTGGCGCCCATGAGCGCGCTACGCAACTTCATCAACGGCGAACACGTCGAGTCCACCGCCGAGTCCACCATCGATCTCATCGACCCGGCCACCGAGCAGAGTTACGGCACCAGCCCGGTGTCGAACGCCGCCGACGTCGACACCGCCTACCGCGCGGCGGCGGCGGCCTTCGAGGGCTGGGGAGAGTCGACGCCGGCCGAACGTCAACTCGCACTGTTCCGCATCGCCGACGCCATCGAAGCTCGCGCCGAGGAATTCGCCGACGCCGAGTCCCAGGACACCGGCAAGCCGCGCGGCACCCTCGTCGACGATGAGATCCTGGTCTCGGTCGACCAGATCCGGTTCTTCGCCGGAGCCGCCCGGGTGCTCGAGGGCCGAAGCGGTGGCGAGTATATGAAGGACCACACCTCGTTCATCCGTCGCGAGCCGATAGGCGTCGTCGGCCAGGTGACGCCGTGGAACTACCCGCTGAACATGGCGGTCTGGAAGTTCGCACCGGCGCTCGCCGCGGGCAACACCACCGTGCTGAAACCCTCCGACACCACCCCGAGCGCCACCCTGTTGCTCGCCGAAGTGGCCGCGGAATTCCTGCCGCCGGGCGTGCTGAACGTGGTGATGGGCGACCGGAGCACCGGGGCCGCGATGATCGACCACGCCACCCCGCAGCTGGTGTCGATCACCGGGTCGGTGCGGGCCGGCATGGAGGTCGCCAAGGCCGCTGCCACCGACCTCAAGCGAGTGCACCTCGAACTCGGTGGCAAGGCCCCCGTGATCGTCTTCGACGATGCCGACATCGCCCAGGCCGTGGAGGGCATCAGCGCCGCCGGTTTCTTCAACGCCGGCCAGGACTGCACCGCTGCCACCCGGGTACTCGTGCAGGAGGGCATCCACGATGAGTTCGTGGCGGCGCTGGCCGCGCACGCCGCCCAGAACGCCCGCACGGGCGCACCCGCGGACGAGGGCATCCTGTTCGGCCCGGTGAACAACAAGCAGCAGCTGGCCCAGGTGACCGGGTTCATCGACCGGTTGCCCGACCACGCCGTGGTCGAACTGGGCGGCCACCGCCAGGGCAGCACCGGCTACTTTCATGAGGCCACCGTGGTGAGCGGCCTGCGGCAGGCCGACGAGGCCGTGCAGCGCGAGATCTTCGGCCCGGTGATCACCGTGCAGCGTTTCAGCGACGAATCCCAGGCGCTGGCCTGGGCCAACGACGTGCAGTACGGGTTGGCGTCGTCGGTATGGACCACCAACCACGGCCGCGCCATGCGGATGGCCAAGCGGCTCGATTTCGGCTGCGTCTGGATCAACACCCACATTCCGATCGTCGCGGAAATGCCGCACGGCGGTTTCAAGCACTCCGGCTATGGGAAGGACCTGTCGATGTACGGGTTCGAGGACTACACCAGGATCAAGCACGTGATGAGCTACATCGGCTGAGGTTTTTCCGGACCGGCTTCCCGACGGGTCTAGCATCGAAGAAACGAGAAGGAGCCGGATGCAGCTGGGACGGATCGGGTGCGACACAGCGCCGGGGGAGATCGCGGAGTGGTCCTTCGTCATCGGCCGCGGCTTTCTGGCCGTCGTGCCCGTCGGCACAGGTACGCCCGTCATCGCCGCCCTGCACGCGCTTGCCGCCGAGCCTGTCGTCGAGATCGAGACGCTCGTCGCCCTGATCCCGCTGGGCGGCGCTGACGATGTGCATTCCTTCGCGGTCATCGTTCCCGGCAGCACGGTCGTGGCCACCGGCACCGACCCGGCACCGCACGACGGGATCCCGGTGCATGCCGTGGTGCGCGGAGCCATCGCCGTCGACGTCTTCTCCATCGGCGGGTCGCGCCGGTTCACCGACCGCAACATCCGGCCGTGGCTCCTGGCCGAATTCCAGGCCGTGACCGGGCTCATGATCGGGTCGCCGCTGGCCAGCGTTCCCCGCGCCGACCGGCTGGGCTCCGGTCGCCTGCTCGGCACCGGGATCGACACCGGAGACACCCTGTACTGGTCTGTTGCGGGGCAGAGCACAGAAGACACAGTCCTTCGGCCGCGCCGGATCGTTGACGACACCGTGATGCTGGACCGCCAACCGCACCGCACCGGGGCCGCGGAGATGGTGGCCACAGCCGTCATCGAACCGCTCGACGATCCCGTCGTCGTGGCCGGCGCTGTCTCGCTCCCCGAACCGGTCGACGAATTCGTCGATGAAACAGTCCGGCTGTCGGCTGGAGATGCCGGGCGGTGCGGCTTCCGCCTGGCCACCGGCGAGGACCTCACCCTCGACAGGGTCTACCGGATCGGCCGCAGTCCGCGCCCCCGGCGCATCCCCGAGGGCGAGACGCTCGAACTTCTCACCGTGGCATCGCCGAGCGCGATAGTCTCGGCCAACCACCTCGAGATTCGCCAGGATGGCGACGCCGTCGTGCTCACGGATCTCGGCTCGACCAACGGAACCCTGGTGCGTTTTGCCCTCGGTCGCACCCAAAGGCTCCGCTCCGGCGCCTCACTGACGGTGTTGCCCGGTACAACTGTGGACATCGGGGACGGTAACCTGATCGAGATACTGCCAGCGGGCTGACCGTCGCTCGCTGCCTGCCGCGTTTGCTTTCGGAAGGCACCACCCGTGACCCAATTAGGTCAAGGCTCACCCAGCCACACGATCGCGCTCCCCTCGGTGAAGAAATCCGTCACCCTGGCCTGGGCCGCGCTCACCGACACCGGCCACCGCCGCGAAGTCAATGAAGACAGCCTGGTGACCACTTCGCCCATCTTCGCTGTCGCGGACGGCATGGGCGGCCACTCTGCCGGCGATGTCGCCAGCAAGGCCGTCGTCACCAGACTCGCCGAGATCGCCGAGCTGACCGCCGCCGAGGGCGCAGAGGGCGTGACCACCGCCGAAACCATCAACCGTGCCTTGTCCCTGGCCGTTGACGACATGAAGGCCGGAGAAGGCGTCACCGATCTCGGCACCGGCACCACCGTCACCGGTGTCGCCCTGGCCGTCGTGTCCGGGGGCCCCCAGCTCATTGCCTACAACATCGGTGATTCCCGGGTCTACCAGCTCACCGGCGGTGTGCTCGAGCAGGTCACGATCGACCACTCCGTGGTACAGGAACTCGTGGACGCCGGACGCATCACCCGGGAAGAAGCCGATGTGCACCCGCACGGCAACGTGATCACCCGGGCCGTCGGCTTCCACGAGCCGCCGGTGCCCGACTACCGCATCCTGCCGATCACGCCCGGCTTGCGGGTGCTGGTGTGCTCTGACGGACTCACCAAGGAACTCACCGCGTACGGCATCCGGCATTTCCTGATGTCCAACCCGCGAGCCGAGGACGCCGTGTCGGCCCTCGTCACCGCCGCGCTCGACAACGGCGGCCGCGACAACGTGACCGCCATCGTTCTCGACGTGCTGAGCGTCGACGACCTGGGCGACGCGGCCGACGTCGCTGCCTCGGCCTGAACCAACCCAGACATAGAATCGGGTGGGGTCGGCGTAACCCGTGACGGTGCCCCCACACCGCAACAACCAGGCAGAGCGCTGAACCCCGGCAGGCCCGACCCAGGCTGTCGGGTCGGCGCGACCCGCACCGAGCAGAGACGACACGGGAGGCGACATGGCTGCACGACTGCCATCACCGCCCCCGGCGCTGCCGGGGTTCTCCTACCTGCGGCCGCTCGGCTCCGGCGGTTTCGCCGACGTGTTCCTCTACGAACAGAACCTGCCGCGCCGCCAGGTGGCCGTGAAGGTGCTGCTGGCCGAAATGGTCACGGATCCGGTGCGCCGGCTGTTCCAGGCCGAGGCCAACCTGATGGCCCAGCTGAGCTCGCACCCGTCGGTGCTCACGGTGTACCAAGCCGGGGTGTCCGCCGATGGTCGCCCCTATCTGGTGATGGAGTACTGCTCCGATTCCCTGGACGCGCGCTACCGCTCCGGCAGGCTGCCGGTGTCCGAGCTGCTGCGCATCGGCGTGACGATCGCCAGCGCCGTGGAGACCGCGCATCGGCAGGGGGTGCTGCACCGGGACATCAAACCGTCGAACATCCTGATGACCGCGTACGGGCATCCTGTGCTCGCCGACTTCGGTATCGCCGCGACGCTCGGTGAGGTGGAGGAGAGCGACCAGGTGGGGCTGTCGATTCCCTGGTCTGCACCCGAAATCCTGCTCGACGAATCCGCCGGGTCTGTGGCCGCAGAGGTCTGGGCCCTCGGCGCGACCCTGTATACGCTGCTCGCCGGCCGGTCACCGTTCGAGCTGCCCGGTGACGTCAACGCCCCGGCCCAGTTGATCGCCCGGATCGGAAAATCGGCCCTGCCGGCCGTCGGTCGGCCCGATGTGCCCGCCCGCCTCGAACTGGTGCTGGAACGGGCGATGTCCAAACGGCCGGAGCGCCGCCAGGGCAGTGCGCTGGAACTGATCCGGGAGCTGCAGGCCGTCGAAGCCGAACTCGGCCTCGCCCAGACCCCGGTCGAACTGGCCACGGCGGAATGGGAAGCCCAGGCCGTCGGCGACGCCGCCGACCAGACCCGGATCACCGGGCTGGTCACGGTGGATGCCCAACCGGCCCGGCGGCAACGCCGGCCGGCGGCCGCGGGCGCCAGGGCCCGCCCGGGCGCGACCGGCCCGGCCCCGCGGGCGAATAGACCCGGCCGCACCCGCCGTCGCACCGGGGGAGCCCTCCTGGCCTGCGGCCTGCTCCTGGTCGGCGTGGCGGTGGGCGCCCTGCTGGTGGGACCGATACTCGGCTCGTCGTCCACGACCCCGGCGGAGCGCGCCCTGCCGCGGGTGAGTGACGTGTCGGGTCGCGCCGAATCGGGTACCGTCGTGTTCAGCTGGACCGACCCGGGGATCGCCGCCGGAGACAACTACGTGGTCACCCCGCACGGTGGCGCGAGCAGCATGCAGCGCGAGACCGAGTTCACGGTGCAGACCGGCGCGGACGGCGATGCCCCGGTGTGCATCACCGTGAGCGTCAACCGGGACGGCCGCACCGGCGTCGCCAGCACCGAGAAATGTGTCGACCCGGCCCCGGGCACCCCATGATCCGCCGGTTCCTGGCCTCCCATCGCTCGGCCGTCGTGTCGATCACGAGCGGCACCCTGGTCACCATTCTCGTCGTCACCCTCGCCGTGGTCTCCGGCGGCTACACCGCCCAGAAAGTGGACCTCGGCGACGCCGCCGTCTGGGTGGCCAGCGAAACCCGGCAGCTGGTCGGCCGGGTGAACACCCAGCTCAGCGAGCTCAACACGATCGTGCCGGTGGACTCCGGCACCGCGACGCTCGTGCAGGACGGCGCCACCGTGCTCGTGGTCGACAGCGGCACCCTGGACATCCTCGACCCCGCTACGGCGGCCCTCACCGACAGCGTCGCCCTACCGCCCGACGCCGCGGAGGTGAGCCTGGCCGGCGACCTCACCACGATCGCCGCCGACGGAGACCTCTGGACGACACCGACCAGCGCCCTGGCCGACTTCGACAGCAGCACGGACCCCGCCCTCGCTCTGGGCTCAGGCACCCTGTTCAGCGTCGAGGCCGGCGGGACCATTTTCGCCTTCACTCCGGCCACCCAGACCCTCAGCCGAGTCGACTCCGCTACCTCCGACGCCGTGGCCGAGAGCACCGACATCGAGGCGGGCGACCCCGACGACGCCTACCAACTCAGCCAGGTGAACGGCAGCTGGGCGGTGCTCAACGTCACCAGCGGCATCCTGCACCTGCCCGGCGGCGCCGTCGACCTTTCGGCCGACCTCGCCGCCGACGCCCAGCCCCGGCTGCAGGCGCCGGCCGCCACGGGCGACAGGGTGCTGATCGCCCACAGCTCCGGCCTGATCGCCGTGCCGGTCACAGGTGGCGCCGCCACCGAACTCCTGGCGGGTGTCGCCCCGGCCGGCGCCCCGGCGATACCCACCACGACCGGCCTGTGCAGTTATGCCGCCTGGGCGGACGGCACCAGCTGGCAGGCCTGCGGCATCGGCTCGCCGGCGGGCAGCACGGCCGCCCTCGCCGGACTCGCCGGGGACGCCAGGCTCGAATTCCGGCAGAACGGCAGCCGGCTGCTGCTGAACGACGCCCGCAACGGAACCACCTGGAACGTGCAAAAGGACAACCGGGCGATCGACAACTGGGACGACCTCATCGACCCGGTCTCCGACGAGCAGCAGGTGACGGAAGCCACCGCCGACACCCCGCCCGTCTACGACGACACCCAGGCGCCGCCCGTCGCCGTCGACGATGAATTCGGCGCCAGGCCCGGCCGTGCCGTGATCCTGCCGGTGCTGCTGAACGACTACGACCCGAACAATGACGTGCTGGTCATCGACAGCGTCACGCAGCCGGCCGCCGGCCAGGGCCGAGTCGACCTCGTCGCCGCCAACCAGCAGCTGCAGCTCACCCTTCCCGGCGACGCCGCCGGCACCGTCACCGTCGACTACTCGATCAGCGACGGCCGCGGCGGTACCGCGACAGCGCGGGTCACCGTGGCCGTGCGCACCGCGGAGGAGAACTCGGCGCCGGCGCAAGTGCGGCAGACCCGGGCCACCGTCGCCGCGGGAGGCAGGGTCGACAGCCAGGTGCTCGGCGACTGGGTCGACCCGGACGGGGACCCGATCTACCTCACAGCCGCCACCGCGGTGGCGCCGGATGCCGTCACCTCCACGCCGGCCGGCAGCGTGCACTTCACCGACTCCGGCGACGGCGCAGCCGAGAAACAGGTGGGCCTCGTCGTCTCCGACGGCACCCTGACCGGCACGGGCACGCTCGCCATCGACGTGCGACCGGCCGGCTCCGTGCCCATCGTCGCCGACGGCTTCGCCGTGCAGGCCACTGCGGGCAGCGACATCACGGTGTCGCCGCTCGACCACGCCAGGGGCGGCTCCGGCCCGCTCCGCTTGGGCGCGGTTCCCGCTCCACCCCAGGTCACCATCACGACGGATGCGGCCGCCGGCACGTTCCGCTTCGTCAGCGACGCCGTCGGCGTGCACTACCTCGACTACACGGTCACCGACGGTGTCAGCACCGTGACCGGCGTGATCCGGGTGGACGTGGCCCCGGCCACAGACAGTCCCGGCCGGCCCATCACCGTGCCGCACACGGTCTTCCTCCGCGCCCAGCAGGCCACCGTCGTCGACGTTCTCGCCACCGACATCGACCCGGCCGGGGGAGTGCTGCTGGTCACCGGCAGTCGGAACGTGCCCGCCGACCTCACGGTGGAGGTGCTCGACCAGCACCTGCTGCGCGTCACCCTCGCCCGGCCACTCGAGTCCGGCTCGAGCAGCTTCGACTACACGGTCAGCAACGGCCTGGCAGAGGCCACCGGCACCGTCACCGTGATCGAGATCCCGGCCACCACCACCCGGCAGCCGCCCGTCGCGTCACCGGACACGGTGTCGGTGCGCATCGGCGACGCCATCGACATCCCGGTGCTGGCCAACGACGTGCACCCGGATGGTGACACCCTCACCCTCGATCCCACGCTCGCCACCGCCCTGCCGGAGGGCGCAGGGCTGCTGTTCGCCTCCGGCCGGGTGCTGCGCTACCTCGCCCCTGCCAGCCCCGGAAACTTCACCGCGGTGTACCGGGTGAACGCGCCTGACGGCCAGTTCGCCAACGCCGAGGTGCACATCTCGGTGCGCGAAGCCGACCCGGCCACCAACAACCCGCCCCAACCCCTCACGGTGACCGCCAGGGTACTGGCCGGCGACACCGTGCGCATCCCGATCCCGCGCACCGGCATCGACCCGGACGGTGACTCCGTGCAACTGCTCGGCCAGGAAACCAACCCGCAGAAAGGCGCCGTCACAGCCGTCGACGCCGACTCGCTCAGCTACCGGGCCGGCGACTACTCCGCCGGCACCGACACCTTCACCTACGCCGTCATCGACGCCCTCGGCGCCCGCGCCGTCGGAACCGTGCGGGTGGGCATCAGCGCACGCCCGGACGGCGCACGCAACCCCGTCGCCCTGCCCGACGAGGTGACGGCGCGGCCGGGATCGCGGGTGGCTGTGCGGGTGCTCGGCAACGACTCCGACCCCGACGGCGGCACCCTCACCCTCACCGCCGTCGAGAGCGCGGCCGGCACGACCGGCACCGCGCTGGCCGCCGCCGCCGCCATCGACGGTGACCTCATCGTCGTCACCATCGGTGACGTGTCCGGCCGGTACGGTTTCGTCTACGAGATCCGCAACGAGCGCGGCGGCACCAGCTCGGCGTTCCTCACCGTCGCCGTGTCGACGGATGCGCCCCTGGCCCACCCCGAAGCGTCCGACACCCGGCTGGCCCTGTCCGCCGTCCTCGGCCGGGACACCGTCGACGTCGATGTTCTCGCCCGGGTGTTCTTCGCCGAGGGGCCCGCCAGTTCCCTCACCCTCGCGGTGCTGCCCGGCACCGGACCGGCCGGCTCCGCGACCGTGACCGCCGACAAACGCATCCGGGTCACCGTGACCGCGTCGAGCCAGATCATCCCGTTCAGCGTCAGCCATCCGGACGACCCCGGCATCGTCTCGTACGCCTTCATCTGGGTGCCGGGAACCGACGATGCGCTGCCACAGCTGCGCGCCGGCGCCCCGAAGCTCACCGTGCCCAGCGAAGCCACGCTCAGCATCGATATCAACGACTACGTTGTGGCCGTCGGGGGCAAGAGCGTGCAGCTGACCGACCGGAACACCGTGCGCGCCACCCACGCCAACGACGCCCCGCTCAGTACCGGAGCGGGCACGCTCTCGTTCACCAGTGCGGACCAGTATTTCGGGCCCGCCTCCATCTCGTTCGAGGTGACGGACGGCGCCAGCCCCACCGGCCCGGCCGGCCGCACCGCCACGATTGTGCTCCCGATCGACGTCACTCCGCGCGAGAACCAACCACCGGCCTTCGACGGGGCGCTGATCGACTTCGAACCCGACCAGACCCGGGTGATCGACCTGTCCCTGCTCACCGCCTACCCGTACCCCGACGATCGGGACGAGCTGGCCTACACGGTGCTCGACCCGCAGCCCACCGGATTCGACTACACTCTGGCCGGCAGCCTCCTCACCGTGCACGCCCATGAGGGCACGGCCAAGGGCAGCACCAGTGCGGTCACCATCGGCGTGCGGGACGACCTCAGCGCCGGCAAGGCCGGCCGGATCGACCTGCGCGTGGTGGCGTCCAGCCGGCCGTTGGCCATCCCGGCCACGGATGCCGCCATCGCGCCCCGGGGGCGCAGCACCGTCATCGACGTACTCGCCAACGACGGCGCTACCAACCCGTTCCCCGCCGTGCCCTTGCGCGTCGTCGCCGTGCGCGGCCTCGACTCGGCCGCCCTGCCGGCCGGGCTGACGATCACCCCCAGCGCCGACAACAGCCGGCTCACCGTGCAGGTGGCCGCCGAGGCCGCACCCACCGACACCACCCTGCAGTACCAGGTCGCCGACGCCACCGATGATCCGGACCGCTACACCTGGGGAACCGTGCGGATCTCGGTACAGGACGTGCCCGACCCGGTCACCGCCCTGACCGTCACCGGTTTCGCCGACCGCGCGATCACCGTGGCCTTCAACCCCGGCGCCGCCAACAATTCGCCGCTGACCGGTTATCAGGTCACCACCATCGATGCGGCATCCGGGCGGGCGCTCAGCAGCACCGGCTGCGCCTCCACCACCTGCACCCTGGCGACCCCCGGCAACGGCCAGGCCAACGCAGTGCGCGTCGCCGTGACCGCGCAGAACGCCGTCGGCGCCTCCGAGAGCACCACCCTGGCCGCAACGGCGTGGTCAGATGTCATCCCAGCCGCTCCGACCGGCTTGACCGCCGCGCCCCGAGACGGCGGGCTGACGCTGCGTTGGAAGACCGTGCCGGCGTCGGGCCGCGGCACCGACATCCGCGGCTACCAGGTCAGTGTCGCCGGCGTCGCCCAGCCGGAGGTCAGCGCCACCGGGCCCAACTGCGACGAGGAGAGCTGCAGCCTGAAGGTGGACGGACTGGAGAACGGCTCCACCGTGGCCTTCACCGTGAGCGCCCGGAACGACGCCTACCCGGCGTTGTCGAGCTGGAACACCGCCACCGCCAGCGGGCAGCCGTACGGCCCGGCGGTGGCCGGCGGCATCACGGCGACGGCCACGGATGCCAGTGGCGCCGTGACCGTGGCGTGGGATGGTTTCGCCGACCGCGGCGACGCCATCGGCGGCTACTACGTGCAACGCATCAGCGGAAACACCGTGCCCACCGGTGCGCAGGCCTGCTCAGTGTCCGGCCCGGCACCGGGCACCCTCACCGCACCCAGGACCGGCGGCGTCGTGCTCGACCAACAGGGCGTGCCGGCCGGCACCCGGAGCGCCGTGTTCGACGGCCTGCTCGCCGACGACGGCACCTACTCGTTCGTGGTCTGGGGCTACAACCGGGCCGGCTGCGCTGCGACGGCCGTCGCCACCGTGCTGGTGCGCCCGGCGCCCGGTGCCGTCACCGAGGTGACCGGGGCGATGGAACAGCGCGGTGATACCTGGGACTACCACCTCACCGCGGTACAGCCATCGGCCGGGATCGACCACTACAACCTGCGCGCCCCCGGCAGCGGAACCGTGCAGGCCTTCACCGACAGCGCCTGGCCCCGTGACCTGCTCGGCCAGCCGTTTGGTCGCCCGGTCGCATTCCAACTGCAGGCCTGCACCGTGTGGGGCTCGTGCGGACCGTGGTCGGAGACGACCACCGCGCCCGAAGCATCCGTGACCTTCACGGTGACCGGGCTCGACTACGACAGTGCGGCCGGACGGTTCGCCTGGACCGATGGCCCCGCCAACGGTGCCCTGACGGCGAGCTTCGCCTGCCGCATCGACGGGTCTGCCGCCCTGCCGACCCCCGCCGACAGCGCCACCACCTGCACCCTGCCCGGCCCGCCCGGCTCTGGAACCGGCGAGCGCACCGTGCTGCTCACCGTGACCGTGGCCGGTCACAGCTTCGACTACTCCCGCCCGATCCCGACGAAAGCGATCACGCCATGACCCACACCCCCGATCGTGTGCACCCTGGCCAGCCGGATGCGTTGCGTGCGCCCGAGCTGATGACCGGCGAGGAAGCCGCCCAGTTCCAGGCCCTGTTCGACCGCCTGGTCCGGGGGGTCGAAGAGGTGGTGCTGGGCAAGCAGCACGTGATCCGGCTGGCCTTCACCGCCCTGTTCAGCGAGGGACACCTGTTGCTCGAGGACGTGCCTGGCACCGGAAAGACCTCACTGGCCCGCGCCATCGCCCAGAGCGTGCGCGGCACCAGTAACCGGGTGCAGTTCACGCCGGACCTGCTGCCGGGCGACATCACCGGGGTGAGCATCTACGACCAGCGCGGCGGCACGTTCGAATTCCACCGCGGGCCGGTGTTCGCCAACATCGTGCTCGCCGACGAGATCAACCGGGCCAGCCCGAAGACCCAGTCGGCGCTGCTCGAGGTGATGGAGGAGGGCCAGGTCACCGCCGACGGGGTGACCCACCAGGTGACCGGGCCGTTCATGGTCATCGCCACCCAGAACCCGATCGAGCAGGCCGGCACCTACCGGTTGCCAGAGGCCCAACTGGACAGGTTCCTGATGAAGGCCTCGATCGGCTACCCGGACCACGCCGCCACCGTGCGCATCCTCGAGGGCGCCGCCCGGCGGGCGCACGACGTGCGCGTCGCACCGGTGCTGTCGGCCGAGTCGGTAGTGGAGGTGGCCGCGCTGGCCCGCACGGTGTTCGTGGACCCGACCATCAACGACTACGTGGCCAGGCTGGTGGACGCCACCCGCACCAGCCCTGAGGTTCGCCTGGGCGCGAGCGTGCGCGGCGCCCTGGCCCTCATCCGCACCGCCAAGACCTACGCCGCCTCGCAGGGCAGGCACTACGTGACCCCCGACGACGTCAAGGCCCTCGCCGAACCCGTGCTCGCGCATCGGTTGCTGCTCGACCCCGAAGCCGAGTTCGACGGGGTCAGCCCGTCCAGAGTGATCGGGCGCATCCTGGTCGAGACGGTGCCGCCCCGCAGCGGGGAGGACTCGCGGGCGGATGCTCTCTAGACTGCAGGGGCCCCGGGCGGTGACGCCGCTCGGCTGGACCGTCGCCGCGGCCGCGGTGGCGGCCCTGGCGGCGGGCTACGGCCTGGGCTGGGCCGAACTGGTGGTGGTCGGCTGGGCCGCGACTGTGCTCACCCTCGTTGCCCTGGCGCACCTGCTCGGCCGGAGCGCGCACGATGTGCGCCTGAGCGTGCCGGTAAGCCGGGTCGTGGCGGGGGAGCGGGTGCCGGGCCAGGTGGATGTGCGGAACCCGACCGGTCGGCGGCTGGCCGCCGTCACGGTGCAGGTTCCGGTGGGCGCCGGGCTGGTCGAGTTCCCCATTCGGAGCCTGGCTGCCGGCGCGGAGGTCGGTGACGTCTTCGTGGTGCCCGCGGTGCGGCGCGGCATCATCCCGATCGGGCCCGTGCACACCGTGCGAGCCGACCCGGTGGGGCTCGTGCGGCACGAGACCGTGCTCGCCCAGCGGATCGACCTATTCGTGCACCCGCGCACCATCGCCATCCCAAGCATGAGCCAGGGCTTCGTGCGCGACCTCGAAGGCGCCCCCACCCGTGACCTCACCGCGAGCGACGTGGCCTTCCACGCGCTGCGCGAATACCAGCCGGGTGACGACCGGCGCAGTATCCACTGGAAGAGCACGGCGAAAACCGGCCGGTTCATGGTGCGCCAGTACGAGCAGACCCGGCGCAGCCACCTGCTCGTGGCATTGAGCCTCGCCCCGGCCGACTTCGCCGACGATGACGAATTCGAACTCGCCGTGAGCGTGGCCGGGTCGCTGGGCATCCGGGCGATCCGGGACGCCCGCACCCTGTCCATCCTGGTCAGTTCCGGTTCGCTCACCGTGATCACCCCCACCCGGTTGCTCGACGACCTCAGCCGCATCGACCTGGCCGCCGGTGCCGCCGACCTGCACGCGCTGGCCCGTCAGGCCGCCTCGTCGATGAACGGACTGTCCGTGGCGTTCCTGGTCTGCGGCTCTGCGACACCGCTGGCCGTGCTGCGGGCCGCTGCAGCGGCGTTCCCGGTCGGGGTGGAGGCCGTCGCCGTGCTCTGCGAGCCCGGCGCCCAACCGGGGTTCCGCCGGGCCGGCGGCCTGAGCGTTCTCACCATCGGCTATCTCGACGACCTGCAGCACAGCCTCGCCCGCGGGGTGGCCGCGTGAGCGCACCAGTGGGAGCCTCGCGCCGGCTGCGGCCGGGCAACACCCTCGTCAGCACCGTGCTGCTGCTCACCGCGACGGCCGTCGCCGCGACCGCGCTGTGGCCTGTCTACCAGAGCGCCGCGTTCGTGGTGCTGGTCGTCGTCGCCGCCGTGCTCGGCGCCGGCGTCGCGGTCGCCGGCGCGCTCTGGCGCTGGCCGGCCTGGCTGGTCGGCTCGGTGGCCGTGGTGGTCTACCTGGTCGTCGGGGTGCCGCTTGCCGTGCCGGGGCAGGCGGCCTTCGGGGTGCTGCCGAGCCTGGCCGGACTGGCCGAGCTGGTGCCGGCCACCTGGTTGAGCTGGAAACAGCTGGTGACGATCGTGCTGCCCGTCGGGTCGTACCAGGCCCTGCTCGTGCCGGCGCTGATCCTGGTGCTGCTGACGAGTGTGACCGGGCTCTCCCTCGCCCTGCGCGCCCGCACCGCCGAGTTCGCCCTGCTGGCCCCGCTCGGCCTCTTCCTGGCCGGAATAGCGTTCGGTCCCGGCGCCCAGGACGACCTCGCACCGCTGGCCAGCGGTCTCGGTCTCGTCACCGTTCTGGTGCTCTGGCTGCTCTGGTCCAACCGGGAGCGGCGCCGCCAGAGGCTGCTGCCGGCGTCGACCGGCGTGTTGCCGGCAGTCGAGCGCCGGGTCGGCGCCGCCCGCTCTCTCCTTGCCGCGGCTACGGTGCTGGTGGTGGCAATCCTCGGCGGAGGCCTGGCCGCCGCCGCGCTCCCGGCGACGGCGCCCAGGGACGTGCTGCGCACCCGGGTGGTGGCGCCGTTCGACGCCCGCGCGTATCCCAGCCCGCTCAGCGCGTTCCGCAGCTACCTGCAGCCGGAGCTTGCCGATACCGTGCTGTTCGACGTGGCCGGACTGCCGGCCGGCGGGCGCATCCGCCTGGCCAGCCTGGACGAGTACGACGGGGTGGTGTACGCCGTCGGGGCGGCGGATACGGCCGGCACCGCTGACTCCGGCACCTTCTCCCGGCTGCCGTACCGCCTCGACCAGAGCGCGGTGCGCGGAGACGAGGTCAACCTCACCGTCACCATCGACGGGTATGCGGGCATCTGGGTGCCGGGGGCCGGCCAACTGCAGCAGATCGACTTCACGGGCCGTTCTGCTGCCGCGCTGCAGGAATCATTCGTCTACAACGATCTGGGCGGTACCGCTGCGGTGGTCTCCGGCCTGACCAGGGGCGACGGCTACACCAGTACCGCCGTGCTGCCGGCGGCTCCGACCGACCTCGCCGACGCCCAGCCTGGACCGGCCGTGCTGCCACCGGTGGAGGTGGTTCCGGACGGCCTCGACGACGCGTTGGCCGGGTTCTTGCGCCCCGGGCAGAGCCCCGGCGAACAGCTGCAGGCCATGCTCGACGGCCTGGCCACGACCGGATACGTCAGCCATGGTTCGGCCGGCGAACCGGTCAGCCGGTCCGGCCACGGCGCCGACCGCATCAGCGAGCTGCTCGACGACACCCCGATGCTCGGCGACGCGGAACAGTACGCGGTGACGGCGGCGCTGATGGCCAGGCAGCTGGGCTTCCCGGCTCGGGTCGTGCTGGGATTCGTTCCGGCCGACAGCAGCACGAACACCGCCGTGCCGGTGACCGGCGCGGAGGCGTCGGCCTGGATCGAAGTGCAGGTCAAGGACCGCGGTTGGGTGACGCTCGACCCCAACCCGCCGGTGCGCGATGTTCCCGAATTGCAACCGGACGACCCCACCTCGGTTGCCCGGCCGCAGACCGTGCTGCCGCCGACGGTGCCCGACACGGTCGACCAGGTCGACCCGACCCCGCCGGAGAGTACCACCGCCGACCCGCCGGCAACCGACGACCCCTTCTGGGCGGCCGTGCGGCTGGCCCTGGTCATCGCCGGGTGGACGCTGCTCGGGCTCGCGCTGCTGGTCTCGCCGTTCCTCGGAGTGCTACTCCTCAAATGGCGCCGTCGCCGCAACCGACGCCGTGCTCGCCGGCCGATCGACCGGATCCTCGGTGGCTGGCAGGAGTTCCAGGACAGCGTCACCGACTACGGCGTGGCCGTTCCAGCGCAGGCCACCAGACTCGAGCTCGCCACAGCCGTCGGTGGGGTGCGCGCGCACTGGCTGGCCACGGAGGTGGACCGCGCCGTGTTCGCGCCCGACGGTACCGCGGGAACCGACGCCGACGGCGTCTGGGTCGGCGTGCGGGAATTGCAGAACACGTTGCGCTCCAGCCATACCCGTCGAGACCGCCTACGCGCGGCAATCTCGGTGCGGTCGTTCGGTCGCTACGCTAAGAGAACGACCGGGCGGGGTCGACCGAGGCGCATGCTGGAGGGAGCGGGCGAGAGCACGAAGGGAACAGGATTGTGAACTGCCAGATCTGCGGCGCGCACCTGCCGGACGGCGCCATGTTCTGCGGAGGTTGCGGAAGCTCGACCACCGCGACCCCGATGACCCGCAAGCGGGCAGACCCCAGGCCCAGCGACACCACCATCATCCAGCCGCTCGCACCGCGGTCCACGGTGATCTCCGTGCCCCTCTGGCCGGCCGGCAGCATCCAGGCCGGTGCGGTGCCCGTACCTGCCGGCACCGACCCCGTCGAGCCCGGCGACCACGCCGCCGGTGCCCACGCCGCCGCCGCCGAGCCGCCGGCGACCGCGGAGGCGCCCCGGTACACCCTCCAGTTCAGCACCGGTGAGACCGTCTCGGTGCGGGGAACCGGCCTGATCGGCCGCCGCCCGTTGCCGCAGCCGGCCGAACGGTTCGACCACCTCATCCAGATCACCGACCTGGGCATGTCGGTCTCCAAGAGCCACCTCGAATTCGGCCAGCACGACGGCGAGTTCTGGGTGAACGACCGCTACTCCGGCAACGGCACCGTCGTGCGTCGCGCACCGGCTCCGGCACTGCGGTGCGAGCCCGGCCGGCGTTACCTGGTGGCCCGCGGGTCACGGGTGGAGATCGGCGACCAGTTCTTCATGGTGCTGTAGCTCCCGCCGGTCCTCCCCACGCCCGCCGCGGCCCGGTTCTGCACCGATAGGGCGGCCCGGTGGCGTGAGCCGGCGAGCCCGACTGGACTGAAGCCCATGACGACCACCGCCGGCCAGACCACGCCGCAGTCCCTTCCGCCGATCCAGCTGCCGCAGAAGCCGATCCCACCCGCCCGGCCCGGATTCCCGGTGATCGCCTGCGCGGCACCGCTGCTTGCCGCGGGGCTGATCTGGTGGCTCACCGGCTCCGCGCTGGTACTGGTCTTCGCGGTGCTCAGCCCGGTGATCGCCGTCGCCGGGCTCCTCGACGGGCGCCGAAGCAGTTCGCGGCAACGCCGCCGGGATACCGCCGCATACGCCGCGGCCATGACCGAGGCCGCCGAACGGGTCGACCACCGGCTGGCCAGGCTGCACCGCGACGCCTGGTCGTCGGCCCCGACCGCGCACCGCATCCTGACAGTGCCCGACGACCCGGGCCGTTGGGCGGACCCGACCACGGTGACCGTCGTGCTCGGCTCCGGCCCCGCCCCCAGCGGGCTGCGGCTGGACGGCGGCGGGGATTCTGCCGAGCACCGCGCAGTGCACGAGCTCGCCGCCGTGCTCCCGCTGGCCCCCATCGGAGTCGACCCCGCGGGCGGCATCGGCATTGTGGGTCCAGGTGTGATCGGGCGCTCGCTCGCCCGTAGCCTGGTGGTGCAGCTCGTCGGTCAGCTCAGCCCGCGCGCGCTGAGAGTCCGGGTACCGCCGGGGCCGGCGTGGGCCTGGGCCGCTGACCTGCCGCACCACAAGACTCGGGCAGCCCGGTGTCTCACCGTCGAGGACGCCGGACCCGCTGGGCCGCCGGCAGTACGGCCCATCCCGTCAGCGGCCGGGGAGATGCGCATCATACTGGCCGACAGCGTGACCGGCCTGCCACCGGGTTGCGGCACCGTCATCCGCGCGCAGGGGGTGACCGAGGCTGACGTCGTGCGGTTGGCGGGTCAGCCCTGCGAGCTCCGGTTCGCCCCGACTCTGGTGGCGGAGCGCCAGGTGAGCGACCTGGGCGAAATCCTCACCCGGGAGGCGGAAGCGGCTGGACTCGGCGGCGGCGACGCACTGCCGGAAGTGGTCGCTTTCGCCCCGCTGTGCGCCGCTCGCTCCGGACCCACCGAGGACTCGGCCCAGGGTTCCACCGCGGCAGGCAGCCTGGCCTGCGTGCTCGGCCTGGCCGAGCCGGGCGCACTCCACGTCGACCTGGTTGCCGACGGCCCACACGCACTCGTGGGCGGCACAACGGGCAGCGGCAAGAGCGAACTGCTGGTGACCTGGGTGGCTGCGCTGGCCACGCGGTATCCACCGAGTCAGGTCACCTTCCTGCTGGTCGACTTCAAGGGCGGGGCGGCATTCGACGCGGTGCGGGAACTGCCGCACTGCGTGGGCCTGATCACCGATCTCGACGAGCGGGAGGCGGCTCGTGCCCTCGCCAGTCTCGGCGCCGAACTGCGGCACCGGGAACGGGTGCTGCGGGAGTCGGGCGGCCGGGACATCACCGACCCGCAGAGCGCCGGCCGGCTCGCGCGCTTGGTGATCGTCGTCGACGAGTTCGCCACCATGCTGGAGGCCTTGCCCGCGCTGCACGCCCTGTTCGTGGACATCGCCGCCCGCGGGCGCTCGCTGGGGGTGCACCTGGTGCTCTGCACCCAGCGGCCGGCGGGGGTGGTGCGCGATTCCCTGCTGGCGAACTGCAGCCTGCGGATCTCGTTGCGGGTGAACAACCGCGCCGACAGCCAAGCGGTGATCGGTTCCGACGCCGCAGCCCTGATACCCGGCGACCTCCCCGGGCGGTGCCTGGTGCGGCGCGGTTCTGCTGCCGCGGTCGCCAGCCAGGTGGCGACAACGACCGCCGCCGACATCCGGGAGATCCTGTTGATCCGTCCCGCACCCACTCCCGCGCCCCGGCGGCCCTGGCTCGACCCGCTTCCGCCGCGGGTCACCGCCGAGATGCTGACGGCCGTCGCCGGTGTCGACGCCGTAGACCCCGGCGACTCGGAGTTCCTGCTCGGGCTCCTCGACCAACCCGACCAACAGCGTTACCGGGTGGCCAGATACGATCCGCAGAGCGCGGGCAACCTGTTGGTGGTCGGTGGTGCCCGCACGGGTAAGTCGACGCTCCTGGCCGCGCTCGCCGCCCAGGCGCCGCGCCGCGTGCGGGTGGTCCCAGCCGACGTGGAGGCCAGCTGGGACGCCCTGGTGCAGGCCAGGGCCGAACTCGACGGTATGGCCGCCCCGCCGACGGGACACGCCCGTCGGCACGATGCAGGTCAGGACCGCCGGTTGTTGCTCCTGGACGACATCGACGCGGTGCTCGCGCGCTGGGGCGATGAACACCGGGCGGCAGCGATCGACCTGCTCACCGGGATCCTCCGGGACAACGGTGCGGCCGGCCAGAAGCTGGTGCTGACGGCCCAGCGTCTCACCGGGTCGTTGCAGGCCCTGCCCGCCCTCTGCCAGAGTCGGCTGGTGCTCGGGCTGCCGACGGTGCACGAGCACCAGGCGGCGGGCGAGCCGGCGGCGAGCTACGACAGCACGCTGCCGCCGGGCGGAGGCCGGTGGCGAGGCGGGCGCATCCAGCTGCTGCATGCCGAGCCGACCGGTGCCGCCCCGCCTCCGCGGCCGGCGCTGTCAGCGCTCGCAGACCAGGCCGCTCCGATGCTGCTGGTGGTCGCCGGCTCTGCCGCCCGCTCGGCCGCGGCGTTCCGGGCTGCCGAGACGAATGCCTACCCCCAGGTTCTCGAGCTCGGCGCCCATACCGGTGCCGGAGCGTCGGGCGCGCGCGTGGAGGCATCCGCGGTGGCGGCGGGCACGGTGCTGGTGGCGGACGCCGACACCTGGCAGGCGAACTGGTCGTTGCTGACCGCGCTGCGCAGCGTGGCACCGCTGGTGTTCGACGGCGCCACCCTCGCGGATTACCGGCTGATCACCCGCCGCCGCGACCTGCCGCCGCCCATTGCGCCCGGGCGGTCCCACGGCTGGCTGGTCACTCCGGACGGCGTCGTTCGGCGCACCGGCGTGCCCTGACGAATCGGGGCTGCCGGGTCATCCGGCGAGCACCTCGGCGAGCGGCCGGAACGGCAGCGCGTTGGCGGTGGCGACGGGCGCGTTGGTGAGGGCGCCGCCGAAGGTGTTCAACCCGAGGGCCAGGGCGGCGTCGCCGCGGAGCGCATCCGCCCAGCCCCGACCAGCGATCGCGCGCACATACGGCAGGGTGGCGTTGGTCAGCGCGTAGGTCGAGGTGGCCGGCACCGCACCGGGCATATTCGCGACGCAGTAGAACAGCGATCCGTGCACGGCGAAAGTGGGAGCGGAGTGGGTGGTGGCATGGGTATCGGCGAAACAGCCGCCCTGGTCGACCGCGATGTCCACCAGCACACTTCCCGGCTTCATCCGGGAGACCAGCTCGTTGCTCACCAGCTTGGGCGCCTTCGCACCCGGGATAAGCACCGACCCGATCACGAGGTCTGACTGCACGAGCGCGGTGTCGATCTCGAACGCGTTCGAGGCGATGGTTTTAACTCGGCCGTAGTACTGCGCGTCCAGTTCCCGCAGGCGGAACAGGTTGGTGTCGAGCACCGTCACCTCGGCGCCCAGGCCCATCGCCACCTGCATCGCTGCCGTTCCCGCCACGCCGCCGCCGAGGATCGTCACCCGGGCGGGGTGGGTGCCCGGCACCCCTGGCACCAGCAAGCCTGGCCCGCCATTGGGCTTGAGCATGGCGTTCGCCCCCACGATCGGGGCCAGCCGGCCGGCAACCTCGCTCATCGGCGCCAGCAGGGGCAGCGCGCGGCTGGGCAGTTGCACCGTCTCGTAGGCGATGCCGGTGACCCCGGCCGCCAGCAGAGCCCGGGTGAGTTCGGCCTCCGCGGCCAGGTGCAGATACGTGAACAGCACCAAGTCGGAGCGAAAATAGCCGTACTCGCTCGCCACCGGTTCCTTCACCTTGAGTAGCAGTTCAGCCGCCGCCCAGGTGGATGCCGCATCCGGCATCATCGTGGCGCCGGCGGCCCGATACCGTTCGTCGCTGATCGACGACCCCAGTCCGGCGCCGGATTGCACCAGCACCTCGTGCCCGTGCAAGACCAGGTCGTGCACGCCGGACGGCGTGATCGCCACCCTGAACTCGTTGTCCTTGACCTCTGACGGCACTGCGACCCGCATGGTGCTCCTTTGCCCGAGCGGGTGCGTCTCATCGTTGACACGGACCCGTGCGCACAGCCTACTGCGACGGCGGAGCGACCGATCTGTGCGCTTTCGAGTGTGTTACCCCGACCGCACGGACGGTATCAGCCGAAATGCCCTGGAATGTTAACGTTTATCGCATTTTGTGGCGTGTTCAGCTCCGTCTGTGTCAGTATCGGTCCACTCGTCACGCAGCGGGCCGGGCCCATCCCGACGCTCAGGCCGCTGAAGAATGCAAGGAGACTGACATGACGCCGAGGCCCATGCCCGCAGACCCGATGATTCAGCAGCTGATCCGGCAGGCCAGGCAGTCCCAGATGGGCCGGCGCACTCTCCTCACCGGCGCGGGCGTGGGCGCAGCCGCGCTGGCCCTCGCCGCCTGCTCCACCGGCACCGCGGCGAAGCCGACCGCGGCGGCGGACAAGTCCGACAGCGAGAAGACCTTGCGCTGGGACAACTGGGCGCTCTACATCGACGTGGACGACGCCGGCAACTACCCCACCCTCGAGGCGTTCACCGCTGAGACCGGCATCAAGGTGGAGTACACCGAGGCCGTCGACGATAACAACACCTACTACGGCAAGGTCAAGGACCAGCTCGCCCTCGGCAAGGACATCGGCGCCGACACCGTCTGCCTGACCGACTGGATGGTCGGCCGGCTCGCCCGGTTCGGCTATCTGCAGGAACTCGACCACGCCAACATTCCCAACCTGGCCAACCTGCTGCCCACCCTGAAAGATGTGGACTTCGACCCCGGACGCGCTCTGTCGGTGCCGTGGCAGGGCGGCTTCGCCGGCATCTGTTGGAACAAGGAGAAATTCCCCGACGGCATCGGATCGGTGGAGGAGCTGTGGAGCACCCCTGAGCTCAAGGGCCGGGTCGGTGTGCTCTCCGAGATGCGCGACACCATGGGCCTGATCATGCTCGATGCGGGCGTCGACATCTCCGGCGACTGGGGCGACGACGAGTTCACCGCTGCTATCGACGTGCTGAAAAAGCAGGTCAGCGACGGCCAGGTGCGCAACATCAAGGGCAACTCCTACAAGGAAGACCTCGTCAACGGCGACAGCCTCGCCGCCATCGTCTGGTCGGGCGACATCGTGCAGCTCAATGCCGAGAACGGCGACAAGTGGGGATTCGTGGTGCCGGAGAAGGGCGGCACCATCTGGAACGACAACTTCGTCGTGCCGATCGGCTCCGCGCACAAGGCCAACGCCGAAGCGCTGATCGACTACTACTACGACCCGGCCGTGGCCGCCGAGGTCGCCGCCTACGTGAACTACATCACCCCGGTCGCCGGCGCGAAGGAAGCGGCCATGGAGATCGATCCGGAGCTCGCCGAGAACCAGCTGATCTTCCCCGACGACGCCACCCTCGCCAAGGCAAAGGTGTTCCGCACCCTCACCGGGGCAGAGGAGCAGACCTACGGCGCGCAATTCCAGAGCATCCTGCTGGGAGCCTGAGCCGTGGCGACGGGAGCATTCGCCGATCGCGGCGCCGACCTCGAACTCGTCGGCATCCAGAAACGGTTCCCCGGTTTCACCGCCATCGAACACCTCGACCTGGTCATTCCGGCCGGTTCGTTCTTCGCCCTGCTCGGCCCGTCCGGCTGCGGCAAGACCACGACGCTTCGCCTGGTGGCAGGCCTGGAGGACCCCACCGACGGGCGCATCCTGATCGGCGGCCAGGATGTCACCACCCAGAAGGCCTACCAACGACCGGTCAACACCGTCTTCCAGAGCTACGCCCTCTTTCCGCATATGACGGTGCTCGAGAACGTGGCCTTCGGGCTGCGCCGCCGCAAGATCACGGATGCCGTGGCGAAGGCGCACGAGGCGCTGCGGCTGGTCGAACTCGACCACCTGGCCGCCCGCAAACCCGTGCAGCTCTCCGGCGGACAGCAGCAACGGGTGGCTCTGGCCCGCGCGATCGTCAACCGGCCCGCCCTGCTGCTGCTCGACGAGCCGCTGGGCGCGCTCGACCTCAAGCTCCGCCGGCAGATGCAGCTCGAGCTCAAGAACATCCAGGAAGAGGTCGGCCTCACCTTCCTGCACGTCACCCACGACCAGGAAGAGGCCATGACCATGGCCGACACCGTCGCCGTGATGAACAAGGGCATGATCGAACAGATGGGCAGCCCCGAGCTGCTCTACGAACTGCCGCGCACAGCATTCGTGGCCAACTTCCTCGGCCAGTCCAACTTGTTCACCGGCCCGGTGGTGGGGGAGACCAGCACCTCGATCGCCGTCGACGTCGCCGGGCGCAGCATCGTGGTGCCCAAGGCCCGCTCGCACCGGCACGGCGGCGACGTCACCATCGGCGTGCGGCCCGAGAAGCTCAGCCTGCACCGTGACCTGCCCGCACCCGACTCCGCCTCAAACGTGCTCGGCCCTGGCCGGGTCACCGACGTCTCCTTCACCGGGGTCAGCACCCAGTACCTCGTGGCCGTTCCTGGCCTGGGCACCCTGGTGGTGTTCGAACAGAACCGGTCCGCCGGCCCGATCGAAGGCGAGGGCGACGAGGTCTGGGTGACCTGGAACGTGGAGCACGGCTTCGGCTTGGACGACGATCCGGCCGCGCAGACGGAAAAGTTCGTCGCCGACACCACCACGCAGAGCCTGGCGGCGCAGCGGCGCGCCGACCTGCTCACGGAGCTCGAGGAGGCCTGACCCATGGCCTTCGCCGCCTTCGCCAGCACCGCAGCCCCGCCAACGGATGCGCCGCCGCGCCGCCGCAGCCCGGTGGCTCTGCTCCTGCTGCTGCCCGGCATCCTGTATCTGGTGTTGTTCTTCCTGGCCCCGCTGGTGTCGCTTGTGCTCACCTCGCTGCAGGCGCCGAGCGAGTTCGGTGACATCGGTCAGTACAGCTACGCCTTCCGCTGGGAAAACTACGTGGTCGTGATCGAGCAGTACTGGCCGCACATCCTGCGCTCGTTCGGCTACGCCCTCACCGCCACGGTGCTCGCGCTGCTGTTCAGCTACCCGCTGGCCTACTTCATCGGCGTCACCACCCGCAGATGGCCGCTGCTGCAGAGCCTGATGCTGGTGCTCGTGATCGCACCGTTCTTCATCAGCTTCCTGCTGCGCACGCTGGCCTGGAAGCAGATCCTCTCCGACGAATCGTTCCTGGTCACCTCGCTCAAGGCTGTGTCGCTGCTGGCTCCGGATGCGCACCTCACCGGCACGGCGTTCTCGGTGATCTTCGGCCTCACCTACAATTTCATCCCTTTCATGACCCTGCCGCTGTACACGACGTTGGAGCGGCTGGACCTTCGCTACCTCGAGGCCGGCAACGACCTCTACGCCAGCCCGGTCCAGGTCTTCCGCAAAGTCACCATCCCGCTGTCGATGCCGGGCATCGTGGCCGGCACCCTGCTCACCTTCATCCCAGCGGCCGGTGACTACATCAATGCCAGCCGGGACTTCCTCGGCGGGGCGGACACCCAGATGATCGGCAACGTGATCGAGGCCAACTTCCTGGTGCTGCTCAACTACCCGGCGGCGGCGGCGCTATCGATCATCCTGATGACGGTGATCCTCGTGATCGTGGGCGTCTACGTGAAACGGTCCGGAACGGAGGAGCTGCTGTGACCCGTCTCTCCCTGGGCAAGTGGCTGCTGCCGGTGTATTCGGCGCTCGCGTTGCTCTTCCTGATGATCCCGATCGCCTACACCTTCGTGTTCTCGTTCAACGACTCGCTCAAGTCGAACATCACTTGGCGGGGCTTCACGCTCGATAAGTGGCTCAACGTCTGCGCGGTGCAGAACGGCGCGGTCTGCGAGGCGTTCGGCAACAGCCTGCTGATCGGCGCCGTCTCCACGGTGCTCGCCACGACGCTGGGCACCATGATCGCGATCGCGCTGGTGCGCTACCGGTTCAAATTCCGGGCCGGCACGAGCCTGCTGTTGTTCCTGCCGATGGCTACCCCGGAAGTGGTGCTCGGTGCGGGACTCGCGGCGCAGTTCCTCTCTCTCGGGGTGCCCAAGGACATGCTCACGATCATCCTGGCGCACACCATGTTCTGCATCAGCTTCGTGGTGGTCACGGTGAAGGCCCGGGTCGCCGGCCTCGACCCGGCGCTCGAGGAGGCCGGCCGGGACCTGTACGGCTCGCCGGCCCAGGTGTTCGCGCGGATCACCTTCCCGCTGCTGTTGCCGGGCATCCTGGCGGCCGCGCTGCTGTCGTTCGCGCTCAGCTTCGACGACTTCATCATCACCAACTTCAACTCCGGCGCGGTGACGACGTTCCCCAAGTACATCTACATCTCGGCGTCACGTGGCATCCCGGCCGAGGCCAACGTGATCGCCTCAGCGGTGTTCATTCTGGCCCTGGTGATCGTGGTGACCGCGCAGGTCTCCGCTGCCGCCCGGGCCAAACGCCAGGCCCGCCTCGGTTAGTGCCGGTTGTCGTCGGTGGCCGGGGATGCGGCATCCGCCGGCCCCCCGTCGTCGTCACCGTCGGTGGCCGGCCTGGTGAACGGCACCATGCCGAGAACCTCGGAGGACGTGCGTACCGGACCGACCGTGCGTTTGCGCAACGGGTCGCGGCGCAGGTCGACATAGAGGGACACGCACAGGCCGATGATGATCAGCACGAACGGGGTCGCCGCCAGGATCGTAAAGGTCTGCAGCGCCCCCAAGCCGCCCACGAACAGGAGCACTGCGGCGACAGCGCCGGTGAGCACTGCCCAGAAGATCACCAGCGGCTTCCACGGTTCCTTGCGGCCGCGACTCGAGAGCGTGCCGAGCACGAGGGCGCCGGCATCCGCGCCGCTGACGAAGAACACTGCCGTGAGCACCATCACCACCAGGGCAGAGCCGATGAAGAACGGGTACTGCTGCAAAGCGGCGAAGAACCCGGCGGCCTCGCTGCCGGTTCCGGCGATGTCGATGCCGCCCAGCTGTAGGTGCAGGCCGGCGCCGCCGAAAACGACGAACCAGAGGATGCTGACCGCTGTCGGCACCAGGAGCACGCCGAGGACGAATTCGCGGATCGTGCGGCCGCGGGAGATCCTGGCGATGAAGGTGCCGACGAACGGGGTCCAGGAGATCCACCACGCCCAGTAGAAGATCGTCCAGCTGGCCAGCCAGTCGCTGCCGCCGAACACGGCGGAGTGGAAACTCATCGGGACGAGATCGGCCAGGTACGCGCCGACGGCCGACGGCAGCAGGTTCAGGATGAACACTGTCGGGCCGACCACGAAGACGAACACCACGAGCACGGCGGACAACACCATGTTCGTGTTGCTGAGCCACTTGATCCCCTTGGCGAGCCCGCTCGCGGCGGAGAAGACCACGCCGACCGTGAGCACGCAGATGATGATGATGGGCAGGGCGGTGCCCGGGTCGTCGGCGAACTCACCGGTGGTCAGCAGTGAGAAGCCGGCCGCGATCTGCAGCGCACCCAGCCCGAGTGACGTCGCAGAGCCGAACTTGGTGCAGATGATCGCCAGGATGTCGATCGGCTTGCCCCAGCCCTTGTTGACGATGCGGTCCCTGCCGAAGATGGCCTGGAACGGGGAGCTCATCAGGTTGCCGCGTCCCATCCGGTAGGTCGAGTAGGCCAGCGCGAGGCCGACCACCGCGTAGATCGCCCACGGATGCAGACCCCAGTGGAAGAAGGTGTATGCCATCGCCGCGTTGGCTGCCTCCGGGCTGTTCGGCTCAGCATCGACGAACGGCGGGGGAGAGGCCAGGTGGGTGACGGGTTCGAAGACGCCGTAGAACATCAAGCCGATGCCCATGCCTGCGCTGAACATCATCGATACCCAGGACAGCGTCGAGAACTCGGTCTTCTGCCCTTCGCGCGAGAGCGGGATGCTGCCGTACCGGCCGAACGCCAGCACCAGCGCAAAGACCACGAAGCCAGTTGCCCCCAGGATGAACAGCCAGCCCAGGTTGCTGGTGACCCAGCCCAGGGCTGCTGACGCCCCTGCGCCCACGGCTTCGGTGAAGAACACACCGCACAGGCAGACCACGAGGATGATACCGGCGGAGACGCCGAAGACCGTTTTGTCTACGGTGGCCCAGCCGGTGCGGGCGGGTTCGTCGACCGCGTCCCCGAGCGCGGATTCTATGTCGTCGTCGGATAAGCCTCTGGACATGGTGCTCCTTGCCGACCGAACCGGCTCCGATCACCTCTCGTTGTGCACAATCAGTGATGACGTGACGAAAGTGCTGGCCCGCGGTCTGCATCAACGGTACGTGGATTCAGAGGACATTACTATAGTGGCCGCTATGGCTGAACTCGATGAATCCGGAACCGCTGGGCCCTCTTTGTATACCGGTCGAGGCGATTTCGGTCGCACCACCTTCGGCCGGCACGGCGACGTGGCCAAGACCGATGTGCGTGTCGCCGCCTACGAGGATTGTGACGAGGCGAACGCGCAGGTGAGTGTGGTGATGGCCGTCGGCAACCTGCCGATCGGGATCACGTCCACCCTGGCGAGCGTGCAGAACGACCTGTTCGACCTGGTCGCAGACCTGGCCGTGCCGCTGGACGCTGCCGAGCCCGCGACCGCGCGCATCCAAGAATCCCACCTGACCCGCCTGGAGCGGGCGGTCGACCATTTCGAGCCGGATGCCGCCGACCTCAGCGGCTTCGTGCTCCCCGGCGGCACCGTTGCCGCCTCGCTGCTCTATCAGGCGCGTGCCGTGGTGCGGCGAGCCGAGCGGTCGGTCTGGGTCGCCGTCGAGGCGCATCCTGCCGCGGTCAATCCGTTGTGCGCACGCTACCTGAACCGGCTCTCGACGCTGCTGTTCGTGCTCGCCCGGGGAGCGAATGCAGAGCACGGCGACGTGCAGTGGGTGCCGGAGGCGTCGGCGCTGGCCATGGCGCAGGAAGACGGCGCAGCCGCGCAGGACCCCGCCACCCCCGCCTAATCAGCTCCAGGCACGCGAGAGCGGCGGAGTGGCTGCCTCAGCGCGCTGAGGCGACCACACGACCGCTCTCGTGAACGGTCTAGACGTAGCTGACGCGGATCTGGCCGATGGGCTGACCGCCGCCGAAGACCGCGAGCTTCAGCTCGGGCACGATCGCGTCGATGTCGGCCCGGCGTACCGCGCCGGCATCCGCCAGCAGGCTGAGCGCCACGATGGTCGCGGCGCGCAGATTGCCGTCGAGGATCTTCAGCGCCACCGTTGTGCCGTTCTCTGCCGAGGCGACCATGATGCCCTCGGCGCCGCCCTTAACGAACAGGCCGAGCCGCTCGATCGCGATCGAGTCAGGCAGGCCGGGGCCGGCGATGACCCAACCGTTTTCCCGAACCGCCTCGGCCAGGAACCCGGCCTCACGGTAGATGGCGAACGGCGAGCTCGACTTCGAGGTGGCGATGCGGGCGATGCCGCGGGCCAGCGCGGTCAACGACAGCGCGTGCACCGGGGCACCGCAGCCGTCGACACCGCTGGCGGCGGGACGTTCGCCGGTGAAGCGCTCAACGACGTCGAGAATGCGCTTCTGAAGCGGATGCTCCGGGTCGAGATATCCCGCGGTCGGCCAGTGGTTCTGCACGCAGGCCACGAGCATCGCCGCGTGCTTGCCCGAGCAGTCGGAGTAGATCGGGGCGGGCCCGGCGCCCTGCCGCACCAGGGAATCCCGGGTGCCGGAGTCGCCCGGCCAGGTCGGGGTGCAGCCGAGGTCGGTCTCGGACAGACCGGCCCGGGCGAGCAGCCCGCGCACCAGGTCGGTGTGCTTCTGGGTGCCGGAGTGGCTGGAGGTCGCGATCGCGGCATCCTCACCGCGCAGCACCACACCACTGGCCATCACGGCGATGGCCTGGAACGGTTTCATCGACGAGCGTGGGAACACCGGGGCGTTGACGTCGCCCAGCGCGCGGAGTACCGCCCCGTCGCTGCCGAGCACCACCGCGGCGCCGGCGTGCCGGGATTCGATGAAGCCAGAGCGTTCGACCACGGCCAGTTCGACGGCGTCGATCACCTCGATGGTGCCGGCAGTGGCGGGGGAGGCCGCACCGAACGCGGCCGGTGTTGTTGTCGTCACGATTACAGCGTCGCCATCGCGTCGTCGATGACCGACAGCGCATCGTTCAGCAGCGCATCCGTCACGGCCAGGCTGGGCAGGAACCGGAGTACGTTGCCGTAGGTGCCCGCGGTGAGCAGCAGCACACCGTGCTGCGCGGCGTAGGCGGCGATGGCGGTGACCGCGGCGGCGTTGGGCGCCTTCGTGGTCTGCTGGGTGCCGGGCTGCACGAGTTCGATGGCGACCATGGCTCCGCGACCGCGGATGTCGCCGATGATGTCGTGCTTCTCGGCCAGGGTGGCCAGGCCCGCGCGGAGGGTCTTCTCGATGCGCTGGCCCTCGGCGAGCAGGTTGTTGTTCTCGATCGCCTCGAACACGGCGATCGCGGCGGCGCAGGCGACCGGGTTGCCGCCGAAGGTGCCGCCGAGCCCGCCGGGCTGGGATGCGTCCAGAATCTCGGCGCGGCCGGTGACGGCGGCCAGCGGCAGGCCGCCGGCGATGCCCTTGGCCACGAGCACCAGGTCGGGTTCCCAGCCGAAGTGCTCACTGGCGAAGTAGGCGCCGGTGCGGGCCATGCCGCTCTGGATCTCGTCGGCGATCATCACGACGCCGTTGGCGGTGCACCACTCCTGCAGCAGGGTGAGGTAGCCCTCGGCGGGAACCATGAAGCCGCCCTCGCCCTGGATGGGCTCGACCACCAGGCAGGCCAGGTCGCTGGCGCCGATGACCTTCTCGAGGTAGGCGATGGTGCGGGCAGCCGCTTCGGCGCCGGTGAGGCCGTCGTGATACGGGTAGGAACTGGGGGCGTGGTACACGTCGCTGGCGAGGGGGCCGTAGCCGGTGGCGTACGGCGCGGCCTTGTAGTTCATCGCCATGGTGAGCACGGTGCGACCGTGGTACGCGTGGTCGAGCACCGCCACGGCGCGACGGCCCGTGTACTTGCGGGCGATCTTCACGCCGTTCTCCACCGCTTCGGCGCCGGAGTTGATGAGCACGCTCTTCTTGGCGAAGCTGCCGGGAGTGTGCTCGGCGAGCAGCTCAGCGACGCGCACGTACTCCTCGTAAGGGGTGATGGTGAACAGAGTGTGCACAAAGTCGTTCAACTGGCCGGTCGCGGCCGCGACGACGCTGGCCTCCGAGTGGCCGACGGTGGTCACGCCGATACCGGCGCCGAGGTCGATGAACTGGTTGCCGTCGAGGTCGACGACGATGGCGCCGCTCGCCTTCTTGATGTACACCGGCAGGGCGGAGCTGACGCCGGTGGACACCGCGGCCAGGCGTCGCTGGTGCATCTCCGTCGATCGCGGCCCCGGAATGGCGGTCACGATCTTGCGTTCCTGGGTCACCGTGTAGACGGGAGCCGAGGGGGTGGGAGTGGCAGCGGAATCAGTCAACGTGTCAGTCATGATGGCGCCAGTTTACCGGCCCGTTACCTCCACAGCTCTTGCAAATCCTGCGAGAATTGACAGTGACGCGTCAAACCCGAAGGAGTCGCCATGATCGGTGTACATCATTACGCCGTGCACACCCAGTGGACAGGCAACCGGGGCACCGGTACCAGCAGCTACCGGTCCTATGGACGCGACCACATCCTCACCTCGCCCGGCAAGGAACAGATCCTCGGATCCGCCGATCGCACCTTCCACGGTGACGCCGACCGGTGGAACCCCGAAGAGCTCCTCCTCAGCGCGCTCAGCCAGTGCCACATGCTGTCGTACCTGCACGTCGCGGCCAATCACGGGGTAATCGTGGTGGGGTACTCCGACGATGCGATCGGCACCATGGCGCAAACCCAGGATGGTGGTGGCGCTTTCACTGCGGCCACCCTGCGTCCCCGGGTGGTCATCGCCGATCCCGATCAGGCCGAACTCGCCCAGGCGATCCACGCCGAGGCCGCCAGGTCGTGCTTCATCGCCGCGTCGGTGAACTTTCCGATCGGGCACGAACCCGTCACCGTCGTCGCACTGTCGACCTCTCTGCTGTGAGTGTTGTTCGGGCCGCCAGCGCCGCTCCAGAGGTGGAGCTGGTCGTGCTCGAAGCCGCGGTGCTCGAGGCTCTGGTAGTGGGCGACCGTACGGCCGCGGCCGCTGCCACCGGGCTGGATTTTCCCGAATTCTTCGACACGCAGGGCTGGCTCTGGCGCATCCATATCGACCGGATGCGGCAGCATCCGGCATCGGTCGGCTGGCTGGCCCGCGCCGTCGTCGACTCGGCCACGGGCGAGGTCGTCGGCCATGCCGGCTTCCACTTCCAGCCGGATCCGGCAGGAATGGTGGAGATCGGTTACACGATCGTGCCGGAGCGGCGTGGCCGGGGGCTGGCCACGGCCACCGTCACGGCGCTGCTCGCGTTCGCGGCGGCAGACCCCGCCGTGCGCACGGTGCGAGCGAGCGTGAGCCCGGAGAACCCGGCCTCACTCGCCGTCGTCGCTCACCACGGTTTTGTGCAGACCGGCGAGCAGGAAGACGAAGAAGACGGCTTGGAGCTGATCTTCGAACGCGCGCCGCGCTGACCCAACTCCCACGCCAGAAACGCGAAAGCGGCCATCCGGTCATCTCAACGGAGCTGAGACAACCACACGGCCGCTTTCGCGGGTTTTACTTCTGGGTGTCCGCGAACAGCGCGAAGGCCTCTTCGAGCACCGAGGCGGCGTCGTCGATGAGGGCGTCGGAGATGACCACAGACGGCATGATCCGCAGTACGGAGTCCCAGCTGCCGGCATCCAGCACGATCACGCCGTTGGTGGTGGCGTGCTTGAGCACGAACGACAGTGCCTCGGGGAACGGCTTCTTGGTGCCGGGGTGCACAAGCTCGACGCCGAACATGGCGCCCTTGCCGCGCACGTCGCCGACGATGTCGTACTTGTCGGCCCAGTCGCCGATTCGGGCCCAGAGGGCCTTCTCCACCCGCTGCGCTTCGCCCAGCAGGTTGTCGCGCTCGATGATGTCGAACACGGCCAGCGCGGCCGCGGTCGACACCGGGTTGCCGCCGAACGTTCCGCCGATGCCGCCGGGCTGAACCGCGTCCATGATCTCGGCGCGGCCGGTGACGGCGGCGAGCGGGAAGCCGCCGGCGATGCCCTTGGCCGTGGTGACCAGGTCGGGAATCACGTCGTGGTGCTCGATGCCGTACCAGGCGCCGGTGCGGGCGATGCCGGCCTGGATCTCGTCGGAGACGAAGACGATGCCGTTCTCGGTGCAGAACTCGCTCAACCGCTTGAAGTAGCCGGGGGCGGGGATGACGATGCCGCCGTCGCCCTGGATCGGCTCGACGAAGAACGCCGCGATCTCGGACGCGCCGATGTGGGTCTGGATGTAGTCGATGGTCTTCTCGGCCGCTTCCAGGCCGCTCAAGCCGTCCTGGTAGGGGTAGCTGGTGGGCACGCTGTAGATCTCACCCGGGAACGGGCCCATGCCAACGCGCTCCGGCCACGGGCGGTAGGTCATCGCCATGGTGAGGTTGGTGCGGCCGTGGAAGGCGTGGTCCAGGCTGACGATGGCGCGGCGACCGGTGTACTTGCGGGCGATCTTGACCGCGTTCTCCACGGCCTCGGCTCCGGTGTTCACCAGGATCGAGTGCTTCTCGAAGTCACCGGGGGTGATCTCGGCGAGCTTCTCGGCCACGCGCACGTAGTTCTCGTACGGGGTGACGGTGAAGAGGGTGTGGGTGAGCTTGCCGGCCTGCGCGGCGGCGGCGGCGGCCACCTCGGGGTGGGCGTGGCCGATGGTGGTCACGCCGATGCCGCAGCCCAGGTCGATGATCTGGTTGCCGTCGACGTCAACGAGGATCGCTCCCGCGCCGTGGTCCATGTAGATGTTGGCGAGGGTGCCGGCACCGGCAGACACGGCGCGAACGCGTCGTTCCTGCAGCGCGATTGACCGGGGGCCCGGGAGGGCGGTGACGAGCTTGCGCTCCTGGCTGACCGAGAAGGAAGAAGACATGCCCCCCAGTTTACGGTCGTCGCCTGGGGGCCCGCCCCGCACGGCGCTGCACACCGGTGCGGATGCCGCGCTCGGCCGACGGTTCGCAGCCGACGCCGGCGGCTTCGGATGTGCGCGAGACTTGGGTCATGCCGGATCTCACTGTGCGTGGCGGCGTCGGCAGCCAGGCCGCGGCCGAGATCGACGTGAAGCGATCCCGATTCCTCTGCCGCTTGGTCAGAGTCGAGACCGAGGATGCCGCGCGCGCCGCCATCGATGCCGCCCGGACCGAGCACTGGGGTGCGCGCCATCACTGCTCGGCCTTCGTGATCGGGCCGACCGGTGCGCCCGATCAGGTGCGACGCTCCAACGACGACGGCGAACCGTCGGGAACCGCGGGCCGCCCGATGCTGGAGGCGCTGGCCGGCCGTGGTGTGGTCGACTGTGTGGCCGTCGTCTCCCGCTATTTCGGCGGCACCCTCCTCGGCGCGGGGGGACTCGTGCGCGCGTATTCCGAGGCTGTTCTCACCACGATCGACCAGGCGCAGTCCGGCAGCCTGCTCGTGACCCGTGAACGCCGCGAGTTGTTCCGGCTGGCGCTCTCCCACGCGGATGCCGGCCGGATCGAGGCTGAACTACGCCAGCGCGGGGTGCTCGTCCTGGGTACGACGTACGGGCAGGACGCCCTGCTCAACCTTGCCGGCGATGATGCCGAGCGGCTCGGCGCCATCGTCGCCCAGGTCACGAACGGGGCCACCCACCTGGAGGCGCTGGGCCACGAGTGGGTGGACGTCGAGTCCTAGCGACTCGCCTTCTCACGGTGCTCGACGAGGTCGGCGAGCTGCCGGGTCACCGTGCCCCAGCCGTCGTGGAAGCCGAGCTCCTCGTGCTTGTCACGGTCGGTGACGTTGCGGTGCATCGCCGTCGCCGTGTATTCGGTGCCGTCGGGGTGGTCCGCCATGGTGATCACCGCGGTCACGAATGCGGCGTCCGCGGGGCGCCAGCCGGCGACCAGCGCATCCGTGAAGACGATGCGCTCGAGCTCGTCGACGGTGAGGAAGCAGCCGGTGATGTGCGGGGCGAACTGTTCGCCGTCCTCGCTCATCTCGGTGCGGAACGATCCGCCGGCGTAGAGGTCCATCTCGCGCACCCGGCAGACCGTCGGCGCGGGAATCCACCACTGTTCGAAACTGGCCGGGTCGGCCCAGGCGCTCCACACGGCCGCGCGCGGGGCGCGGATGATGCGCGAGACGGTGAGGTCCAGCTCGGGGTGCAGGGATGCGGTCATGCGGGGATCTCCTTGTCGACGGTTCCGGTGGTGACGAGGCGCTCCAGCCGGTCGGTGCGGCCCTCCCAGATGCTGCGCTGCTCACCGAGCCAGCTCTCGATCAGGTCGAAGGTGCCGCGCTCGAGGGTGCAGATGCGCACCCGGCCGGTCTTGCGGGTGCGGATCAGTCCCGATCTTTCGAGGTAGCCGATGTGCTTCATGAACGACGGCAGCGCCATGTCGAAGGGTGCCGCGAGCTCGCCGATGCTGGCCGGGCCGGCGCCGAGCCGGCCCAGGACGGCACGGCGGGTGGGGTCGGAAACGGCCTGGAAGACACCGTCGAGAGTCGAGGAATACTGAGCCATGCGGCTAAGTTACAACCCCATCATCACTTAGCGCAAGGGCTAAGTTTCTGACAGTCAGCGGCGCTCACGCCACCAGATGGCGCGCCGCACCCGCTGACCCACGGTGGTGGGCGGGGACTCGTTGTAGCTGTGCGCGAGTTCCTGGCCGGTCAGCTCGTGGATCGCGGCCATGATCTCGTCGGTGGCCTTGCGCCGGGCGCGACCGGAGTCGGCGGTGCCGTGCCCGCTCACGTCGATCGGTTCGCCGAATTTCACGCTAATGCGGCGGATACGCGGCATCTTCGACCCCACCGGCATGATCTCCTCGGTGCCGATCAGCCCAACCGGCACCACGACGGCCCCGGTGGTGAGGGCGAGCCAGCCCACACCGGTGCGGCCGCGATACAGCCGGCCGTCCAGCGACCGGGTGCCCTCCGGGTAGATCGCGAAGGCGCTGTCGGCGTCGAGGATGTCCTTGCCGGCGTCGAGTGCGTCCTGGGCGGCCTGGCCGGCGCCACGCTCAACGCCGACGGCGCCGATGGAGGTGAAGAACTGCCGGGAGACCCAGCCCTTGAACCCGGTGCCGGTGAAGTAGGTGGACTTGGCCAGGAACTGCACCCGGCGGGGCGCGGTGAGCGGAATGACAATGCTGTCGATGAACGACAGGTGGTTGCTGGCCAGGATCACCCGACCCTCGCGGGGGATGTTCTCCTTGCCGGTGATGCGCGGCCGGAAGACCAGGCGCGCGATGGGCGCCATGATGCCGTAACCGAGGAAATACACGAAGCCGGGCCGCTTGGTCTTCGCAATGATCTCAACGTCTTCTTCGACGTCCAGAGCCGGAACTGCCGGGGCTGCCGGTGTGGTTTCGGGCTCGGATGCTGGTTCATGCTTGGCTCCGGTCACTCAACGACCCTACCTCGCGGGGTAGCCGCACCCCGGCATATATCCGCCGTGCGCCTAGCATGGGGGCGTGCAGCGAATCATAATTCTCGGATCGACGGGCTCGATCGGTACCCAGGCGCTCGACGTCATCAAGGCCAACCCCACCCGGTTCGAAGTGGTCGGTCTGGCCGCCGGCAGCAACCGCGAAATGCTGGCCGAACAGGCCGCAGCGTTCAGCGTGGACGACACCGCTCTCGGCGCCGCCGAGGCCGAGCAGCTGGTGCGGGATGTCGACGCCGACGTCGTGCTCAACGGCATCACCGGCTCGGTGGGCCTGGGCCCGACCCTCGCCGCACTGAAGGCCGGCCGCATCCTGGCCCTGGCCAACAAGGAGTCCCTGATCGTGGGCGGCGACCTGGTGAAGAAGCTCGCCGCTCCCGGCCAGATCGTCCCGGTCGACTCCGAGCACTCCGCGATCGCCCAGGCGCTCCGCTCCGGCACGGCCGACGAGGTCCGCCGGCTCGTGCTCACGGCCTCCGGCGGGCCGTTCCGCGGCCGCAGCCGTGCCGAGCTGGCCGATGTCACTCCGCGCGAGGCGCTCAACCACCCCACCTGGGACATGGGGCTGGTCGTCACGACCAACTCCGCCACCCTGGTCAACAAGGGACTCGAGATCATCGAGGCCCACCTGCTCTTCGACGTGCCCTACGACCGGATCGACGTGGTCGTTCACCCGCAGTCGCTCGTGCACTCGATGGTCGAGTTCATCGACGGCTCCACCATCGCCCAGGCGTCCCCGCCGGATATGCGCCTGCCGATCTCGCTCGGCCTGGACTGGCCCAACCGGGTGGCCGCGGTCGGTGTGCCGATCGACTGGACCGCCCCGCATACCTGGACCTTCGAACCGCTCGACGACGTGGCTTTCCCCGCGGTGGAACTAGCCAAGCAGGTGGGCCGTGCCCGCGGCACCTACCCGGCCGTGTTCAACGCCTCGAACGAGCAGGCCGTGCTGGCCTTCCACGCCGGCCGGATCGGCTACCTCGACATCGTCGATACCGTGCAGCGAGTGGTGGAGGCCCACGAGTCCGCGGGGGAGCTCACCCTGGAGTCCCTCGCCGAGGCGGAGCGCTGGGCGCGTGCGACGGCAGACACCATCATCGGTTCGATCGCCCGCTGACCGGCGAGCTATCGGCGGTAACTGTCGGCCGCGGTGATCAACGCCTCGTTCCAGCCGGTGGCGGCCACACCGAGTTCCCGTTCGGTCTCGGCAGCGTCGATCAGGTATGGCACCCGGAACTGATAGCTGGATTTCCAGACCTCCCGCATCATCGGGCTGGCCACCCCGAGCGAGCGGAGCATCCAATCCGGGTACCCGGCCACGCTGCCGTGGCTGCCGTAGTGGGTGTTGAGTTGAGCGGCGATCTCGGTGCGGCTGCGGGCGTGGCTCGGAACGTGCCAGATCCGGCCCCACTCGCCGGTGTAGCCGGCCGCCTCGATCAGGGTCGCGGCGATGTCGGGCAGATAGCTCCAGCTGTGCACTTCGGCGGGCAGCCCGACCACCCGCGCGGTCTTGGAGGCCAGGACCGCGCCGAAGAAGGCCTGGCCGAGGTGGGCGGTGCCGGTGACGCCGGCGCCGAAGTAGTCACTCGCGCGCACCTCGACCGCCCGGATCTCACCGTGTCGGTGCGCCTCCAGCATGCGCTGCCAGCCGGCCCGGCGGATGGCGCCCTTGGATTCGGTGGTGGTCTCCGGCGTGTGTTCGGTCATCGGGCCGGTCGGCGAGCCGTACGGGTACAGGTTTCCCATCGAGACCAGGCCGGCCTTGCTCACGGATGCGGCGGCGATCGCTGCGGCGAACACCGGCGGCCAGCGCCTCGCCCAGTCGGCGTACGGGGGATTGGTGCACAGGAAGATGGTGTCCATCCGCTCGGCCGCGAGGGCGAACGCCACCGGATCTGACGCGTCGAGCACTCGCACGCTGGTGCCGGGCAGGGCGGTTCCCGACCGAGTGGCCACGGTGACGCTGTCGCCGCGGGCAACGAGTTGCCTGGCCAGTTCGCTGCCGATCCAGCCGGCGCCGACGATCAGGTGCTGGGGCATTTCATCCTCCGAACGGTGAGCTGACGGGGATAGGCTACCGGGTCGCGTCGCCCGGGGCCCTAGTCGGCGGCACCGTTGCCCGGGCCGGAGTTGTCGTCGGGCTCTGCGGTCGGGCCGGGCTCCGCGGTGTCCGTCGGCTCCGGGGTCGGCGCCGGCGTGGTGGGCACGGTCGTCGGGGTGGGCTCGGGCTCTGTGGGCTGCGGGCTGGGCTGTTCAGTGGGCGTCGGCGCCGGGGTGGTCGGGGCTGGCGCTTCCGGTGTCGGCTCCTGCGTGCGGGGAGTGGCCGGCGTTCGGGTGCTGGGCGGGACGGTCTGCGGGGTGGCGCGTGGCGTGGGGGTCGCGATGCTGAGCGCCGCGGCCAGGTCGGCTTCCACCAGGGCGATCGCCGCCTGGATGTCGCTGGCCCGGCCCGGCGCGATCCGGTTCTCTTCGGTGGCCACGGCCAGAAGAGCCTTCAGAGAGTCGAGCGCGGCCTGGGCGCCGGCGTAGTCACCCGCAGCAGCGGCTGTGCTCACCGTCAGAACGGCAGATTGCAGCTGCCCGGCTGTTCCGGCCGGCAGGCTGGGGGTGCTGCCGGTGCAGCCGGCCAGGGCGCCCGCCACCAGAACGGCACCGGCGGCCGCCAGGCGGATGCGGATGCGCAGGGATTTCGGAGCGCGGCGGGTCATGGCTGCACGCTCTCCTGCAACTGCTCGAGGTGCTCGCCCAATTCGCCGGTCACGGCAGGGTAGGCGGGCGGCCGCGGTGCCGGGTCACCGACGGGTACAACGAAGAACGCGGCCGCCAGGCCGAGAACCGCCACCAGCACACCGCCGAGGACCAGTGGCCAGCGGCGCCGACGCGATCCGACCCGACGGCGGGCCGGTGGCGGCGCCTGGTCCGGCCGCTCCTCCGGCGGCGCCTGGCTCGGCGTCAGCACTGTCGACTGCGTGACCGGGGCACTCGCGGGCAGCGATTCGACCACGGGAAGCACCATCGTCGGGGAGTCGGGCTCCGGCTCGACCGCGGCCTCGACCGCGGCTTCGGCCGCGGGTTCGTCCGCCAGATCGACCAGGGGCGAGACGATCGCCCTGGTGCTGTCATCGTCCTTTACGCTCGCGGCCGGCACGAGGCCGAGCAGTCGGATGGCCGCATCCGCCGCGGGGAGCCGATGCTCGGCCTCGCGCACGGTCATGCCGGCGAGCAGGCGGCGCCAGTCGTCGCCGAGCCAGCGCGGCAGCTCCGGCTGTCGGTGCAGCCGGGCGAGTGCCGACTCGACGGCCGTGCCGGGGTAGCTCTGTCGTGCCGTGAGGCTCTCCAGCAGCACCAGGCCCAACGAGTAGACATCGCTGGCCGGCCCGACCGGCTGGCCACGCGCCTGTTCCGGGCTCAGGTAGCCAGCGGTGCCGATCACCGCTCCCGGCATCGTCTGATGGGCGGCGTCGAAGAGCCGGGCGATGCCGAAATCGGCGAGCTTGGCGTGGGCGCCCCGGCCGGGAAAATCCGATGGTGCCAACAAGACGTTCGCGGGTTTGATGTCGCGGTGGATGATGCCCTTCGAATGCACGTAGTGCAGGGCCGCACAGAGGTCGGCACCCAGCCTGGCCACGTCGCCAGGGTCGATCGGGCCCTGCCGGATGCGGCTGCGCAAATCCGAGCCATCCACGAACTCGGTGACGATGAACGGCCGGGAGAGCCCGTCGATCAGCTCGGTGCCCGCGTCGTAGAGGGTGACCAGGGCGAAGTGGTTGAGGTGCGCCAGCATCGACACCTCGCCGTTCTGCCGGCCGGGATTCGTGCCCTCCGCGGAATCGACCCTGAACAGCTTGACCGCCACGGTGCGCCCCAGGGCCACGTCTTCGGCCTGATAGACCACCGACATGCCGCCGGTTCCGATCAGCCGGTCGACCCGGTATCGATTCGCGAGGGTGAGCCCGAGCACGCTATCGGCGCGTGTCGGTTCGCGAACCGGCTCGGTGGATGCAGACAGGCGGGCCTCCTGAAAACGGCTTTCAGTAATTCTTTGCCATGCCTGCAGACCCGTCAAGGTGCGCCGGGGCCCGTTGAGCCTACTCGCAGGCGTCCTTCTTCTTGCACTGACCGGGATCGTCTTTGCCCTTGTCGTTGCCCTTGTCGGTCTTCACCGGCTTGTCCGAGCCGGGGCCGTCGTCCTCGGTGTCGTCGGAGTCCTCGGAGTCGTCGGTGTTCTCCGGGTCGGTGGTGGTGACCGGGTCGGCCGGCACCGGTTCGGCCGGCGTGCTCGCCGCGATCGCGGCGGTCAGGTCGGCGTCGACGAGGTCGATCGCCGCCTGGATTTCGCTGGTGCGGGCGGCGGTGAGGGTGTCGGCCGAGGCGGCCAGGGTGTCGCGTACGGCGGCGAGGTCGGCCTGCGCCGTGGTGAAGTCGCCGGCGGCGGCGGCCACGCTCACCGCCATGACCCCGCTCTGCAGCGCGGCGGCAGTGTCGGCGTCGATCCGAGGCGTTGCGGCGGCGCAGCCGGCGAGCACGGTGGCCACGACAGCCGCTCCGGCCAGAGCGGCGCCCAGTCGTGCGCTCAGTCGTGCGCGCAGGGAAGACCCGGTGATCATGGCTGCACGCTTTCCTGGAGCTGCTCGAGGTGCACGCCGAGGTCACCCTCGACGGCCGGGTAGGCCGGTGGGTCGGCGGGTTGTTCGTTGGGTTGCACCAGGAAGAGCACGCCGGCCAGTGCGAGCAGCGCCACGAGCACGCCGCCGAGAACGATCCGGCGCCGCGCCGGCGACCGGCGGTCCGCTGCCGTCACCGGCGAGCTGCCCGCTGCCGTCGCCGGCAGCACCATGGTCGGGTCATCGGCTTGCAGGTCCGGTGTCGCCGTCGGGGCGAACACCCGTGTGGGGGCGTCGCCGCGCGTCGCATCCGCCGCGGATACCGCCACCGGGTCGCCGGCATCGACAGCCGCGACCGGGTCGCCGGCATCGCCAGCCGCCACCGGTTCCAGCCGCCGCAGCCGGGCCGCCGCATCCGCCGCCGTCAGCCGGTCGGCCGGGTCGCGGGCGGTCATAGCCGAGAGCACTGAGCCCCAGTCCGGTCCGAGCGCTGCCGGTATCTCCGGTTGCCGCTGCAGTCGCGCCAGCGCGGACTCGATCGCCGTGCCGGGGTACATGCGGGTGCCGGTGAGGCTCTCCAGCAACACAAGCCCCAGCGAGTACACGTCGCTGGGCGGGCCGATCGGCTCGCCGAGGGCCTGCTCCGGGCTCAGGTAGCCCGCCGTGCCGAGCACCGCGCCGGTGCGGGTGAGATGGGTGGCGTCGAAGAGCCTGGCGATGCCGAAATCGGCCAGCTTGGCGTGCGCGACCCGGCCGGGAAAGTCCGAGGGCGCCAGCAACACGTTGGCGGGTTTGATGTCGCGGTGGATGATGCCCCTGGCGTGCACATAGTGCAGGGCCTCGGCCAGGTCGGCGCCCAGCCTGGCCACTTCGGCGGCCGCCAACGGGCCCTCGCCGATGCGGCTGCGCAGATCGGAGCCGTCGATGTACTCCATCACGATGAACGATGCGGTGTGATCGCCGATCTGCTCGGCGCCGGCGTCGAAGAGGGTGACCAGGGCGAAGTGGTTGAGGCTGGCGAGCACCGCGATCTCGCCGCTCTGCCGCTGTGGTCCGGACTCGTCGGCGGTGTCGGTGCGAAACAGCTTGACCGCCACCGTGCGGCCCAGAGCCAGGTCGGCGGCCTCGTATACCGTGGCCATGCCGCCGGTACCGATGAGACGGTCCAGGCGGAACCTGTGCACGAGGGTGCGGCCGATCAGGCCGTCGGATCGCGACGGCTCCGGCATCAGCTCGGTTGGTGCAGACAGGGAGTGCCTCCAGGGTTACGGGTGCGCAGATGCGCGGGTGACGCTCGGGCCATAGGGCGGTGACAGTCAACGACCAGCCGCCTTGCAGCTAGAGAAGGCTAATCTACGACTGTGGAATCCGTGCTGTTGTATATCTTGGGCGTTGCCGTGGTCGTGGTCGGGCTGGCGCTCTCCATCGGCCTGCACGAAATCGGCCACCTGGTGCCCGCCAAGCTGTTCGGGGTCAAGGTCACCCAGTACATGATCGGCTTCGGCCCCACCATCTGGTCCCGGCGCAAGGGCGAAACCGAATACGGCGTGAAGGCCCTGCCCCTGGGCGGCTACATCTCGATGATCGGCATGTTCCCGCCCGCCAAAGACGGCGGCAAGACCCGGTCGAACAGCACCGGATTCTTCCAGCAACTGGTGCAGGAGGGCGAACCCGACAAGAAGCAGGGTGCCCTGGGCACCATGGTCGACGAGGCCCGCCAGGCCAGCGCCGACACCATCGGCGAGGGTGAGGACCACCGCGCGTTCTACCGGCTGCCGGTATTCAAGCGCATCATCATCATGCTCGGCGGCCCGTTCATGAACCTGCTCATTGCCGTGGTGCTCTTCGCCATCCTGCTGATGGGCTTCGGCACCACCCAGGCCAGCACCACCGTCGGCAGCGTCAGCGCCTGCGTGCTGCCGGCCACGAGCGACCGGCAGACCTGCGGCGCCGGCGACGAGGCCGCCCCCGGCGCCGCCGCTGGGCTCGAGCCCGGCGACCGGCTGGTGAGCATCGACGGCACCGCCATCACGAGCTGGGAACAGTCCACCGCGATCATCCGCGAGTCCTCCGGCACGCCGCTCCAGGTCATCGTCGACCGGGACGGCACCGAACAGACCCTCGTCATCACCCCCAAGCTCACCGAACGCTACGTCACGGATGACGACGGCAACGTCGTCACCGACGCCAGCGGTACCGAACAGACCACCGAGGTCGGCTTCGTCGGTATCGGCCCGGCCGGGGAGCTCGTGCCGCAGCCGGCATCCGCCGTTCTGCCCACAGTGGGCGAGAACATCTCCGGGGTCTTCCACATGATCCTCAACCTGCCGCAACGCCTGATCGACGTGGCCAACGCCGCATTCGGCCCGGGGGAGCGCGACCCGAACGGCCCGATCAGCGTCGTGGGCGTCGGCCGGGTGGCCGGCGAGATCGCCAGTATCGACACCATCCCGATCGCCAGCAAGACCGCCAGCCTGCTCGGGCTGCTGGCTTCGCTGAACATCGCCCTGTTCGTCTTCAACCTGGTGCCGCTGATGCCGCTGGACGGCGGCCACGTCGCCGGCGCGCTCTGGGAGGGCATCCGTCGCTGGTTCGCCAAGCTGTTCAAGCGCCGCGATCCAGGACCCGTCGACACCGCCAAGCTGATGCCGCTGACCTTCGCCGTGGTGATCGTGCTCGGCGGCATGAGCCTGCTGCTCATCTACGCCGACATCGTCAAACCGATCAACCTGTTCGGCTGAGTCTGCCCGGTGTACTCCCTCGGGAGTACCCGGCCGCCGGAATGCGCTCCCCGGGGCTAACTCGCGCCCGGGCGAGCGGACGTAGCATCGTTGCATGTCATCGTCCGCAGAGACGCCCGGGTACGACTCCGGCTGGTCGGAGCGCCGCCGGGGCTGGCCGGGCGAGCGGCTGCCGCCGTCGGTGCGGCTCTGGCTGCCTGTCGTGGTCTCGTTACTCGTGCAGGTGCCGACGACGGCGTTCCAACTCTGGCGGGGGCGCTGGGGCCTTCCGGAAGGTGAGACTCCGTTCGACACTCGGCGATGGGCGGAAGCGCTGCCCGGCCCCGGCGAGTCCGCCCCGGCCGCCGTCGCCGTGCTGGTCCTCGCGCTGGCCTTCGTCGGTCCGCTTTCGCTGATCGCCGCTCGCCGGTTTCCCGGTCCAGTGGTCATGATCTCCGCCGTCGCCGCCGCCGCGCCGATCCTGATCCTTCCCACCGTGGTCACCCCCTTCGCCGCCCTGGCCTTCGCCGTGGTGCTCGGAATCGTGCGGGGCGCGCGGATCTGGGTGTACGCATCCGTCGCGCTGGCCTGGGTGGGCACCATCGCACTGGCCGGTCTCTGGGGAATCAGCTTCAACCCGTTCCGGATCGCCGGCACCACCTTCGTGCTGGTGCTGCTGATGGGCGCCGGGGAGGGCCTCCGCCGTCGCCGGGAGGCGATCCTGGAGCACCGGCGCAGCGCGGACGCCCGCCGGCTCACAGCCGAACAACGGGAGCGGATGCGCATCGCCCGCGAACTGCACGACGTGCTGGCGCATTCGCTGTCGCAGATCAACGTGCAGGCCGGGGTGGGCCTGCACCTCATCGACAGCCAGCCGCAGAAGGCCGCAGACGCCCTCGCGAACATCAAGAGCGCCAGCAAGAACGCGCTCGACGAGGTGCGCACGGTGCTCGGCATCCTCCGTTCGGACCCTGCTGAGCCCTCCAGCGCGCCGCTGGCTCCGGAGCCCGATCTGGCCGGGCTCCCGGCCCTGATCGACTCGTTCCGTGCGCAGGGTCTCGGCGTGGCCTACGTGAACCTGCTCGAGGTGGAGAGCGCCGCACCGGCGGCCACCCAGCTGGCGCTCTACCGCATCTGCCAGGAGGCACTCACCAACGTGCTGCGCCATTCCCGGTCGCACGACGCATCCGTGTATCTCGGCATCGACCGGGGCGCCTACCTGCTGACCGTGACCGACAGCGGTGCGCCAGGGGAACGTCTGCCACCGGTCGATCCGGGCGGCGGCCTGCTGGGTATGCGGGAGCGCGCCGAACTGCTCGGCGGAACGCTGCGCGCCGGGCCGACCGAAAGCGGCGGTTTCCTGGTCGAAGCGAGGCTCCCGCTGCCCGGCCGCGCCGGCCAGGGCGAACGGGGCAACGGATGATCCGGGTGGTCGTCGCCGACGACCAGCAGTTGATCCGGGCCGGATTCAGGTCGCTGCTCGAGTCCGAGCCCGACCTGGAGGTGGTGGCGGAGGCCGGCACCGGCCGCGACGCCGTGGATGCGGTGACCCGGCTGCGTCCCGACGTGGTGCTGATGGACATCCGCATGCCGGACGGCGACGGCCTCTGGGCGACCGAACAGATCGTGCGCGACGCTGACCTCCGGCACACCCGCATCGTGGTCGTCACCACCTTCGAACTCGACGAGTACGTGGCGCGGGCCATCCGCGCCGGCGCGAGCGGCTTCCTGGTGAAGGACACCGAACCGGCCGAGCTGATCCGCGCGGTACGGGTCGTGGCGGCGGGGGAGGGCCTGCTCTCGCCGAGTGTCACCCGGCGGCTGCTGGCCCGGATGGCGGCGGGGCAGTCGGAGCCGCGCGACGACAGCGCCCTCACGGCCCTCACCGAACGGGAGAAGGAGGTGCTCGGCCTCGTCGGCCGCGGGCTGACCAACGCGGAGATCGGCCAGCGCCTGTTCCTCAGCCCGTTGACCGCGAAGACCCACGTGTCCCGCATCATGGGCAAACTCGCCGCCCGCGACCGGGTCCAGCTGGTCATCGCCGCCTACGACGCGGGCCTGGTCGCCCCAGGCCGGTAGCGGCGCCGGCGGATGCTCCCGCGGGTGTAGCGCAGGTGACTCCTGCGGGCAGATTCGCCCGCCGCATCCGGTCGGCACGCTGGAGGCACAGGTTTTCCCCCAACGAAATGGAGACATCATGCTGACCACTGCAGTTCTCACCGGGCTCGCCGCCCACCCGGGCTGGGGCATGGGCGGCGGCGGATTCGGCTGGCTGTTCCTGCTGATCCCGCTGTTCTGGATCGGCGTCGTGGTGGCGCTCTTCGCCATCTTCGGCCGCCGCTGGCGCCGGGGCGGGAACGGCCAGAGCCCATACGGCTACCCGAACGGCCCGCATGGCGCCGGCCAGGCGGATGCGCGCAGCGCCGAGAAGACGCTGGCCGAACGATTCGCCCAGGGCGACATCGACGAAGTCGAGTACCGTGCCCGGCTCGAGGTGCTCCGCGCCAACCGGGACGGCGCACCGTCAGCCTGACCCTGGGCCCGTCGGGCCCGCCTGCCCTCACCGGCGGGCGGGCCCGATCGGGCGTTCAGGAGGAACTGAGCCGGGCACGCGTAAGCTACATTCGTGGCCGCAATCAACCTGGGTACGCCCAAAGTCCCCGTAATCCTCGCTCCCCGACGTAAGTCCCGCCAGATCAAGGTCGGCAAGGTCCTCGTCGGCGGAGACGCGCAAGTCAGTGTGCAGTCAATGACCACCACACCGACGACGAACATCAACGCAACCCTGCAGCAGATCGCCGAGCTCACCGCCTCCGGCTGTGACATCGTGCGCGTCGCCGTGCCGAGCCGCGACGATGCCGAAGTGCTGCCGATCATCGCCAAGAAGAGCCAGATCCCGGTGATCGCCGACATCCACTTCCAGCCCAGCTACGTGTACCAGGCGATCGACGCCGGCTGCGCGGCCGTGCGGGTTAATCCCGGCAACATCCGCAAGTTCGACGACCAGGTGGGCAAGATCGCCGCCGCGGCCAAGGCTGCCGGCGTCTCCATCCGCATCGGCGTCAACGCCGGCTCGCTCGAGCCCAGCCTGTTGCAGAAGTACGGCAAGGCCACCCCTGAGGCCCTCGTCGAGAGCGCCGTCTGGGAAGCCAGCCTGTTCGAGGAGCACGACTTCCACGACTTCAAGATCTCGGTCAAGCACAACGACCCGGTGATCATGGTCAAGGCCTACCGGCTGCTCGCCGAACGTGGCGACTGGCCCCTGCACCTCGGTGTCACCGAGGCCGGGCCGTCGTTCCAGGGCACCATCAAGAGCGCCACGGCGTTCGGCATCCTGCTCGGCGAGGGCATCGGCGACACCATCCGGGTGTCGCTCTCCGCGCCGCCTGCGGAGGAGATCAAGGTGGGCCTGCAGATCCTGCAGTCGCTGAACCTGCGCGAACGCAAGCTCGAGATCGTCTCCTGCCCCAGCTGCGGCCGGGCCCAGGTGGATGTCTACAAGCTCGCCAACGACGTCACCGACGGCCTCGAGGGCATGACGGTTCCGCTGCGCGTGGCCGTGATGGGCTGCGTCGTTAACGGACCGGGCGAGGCCCGCGACGCCGACCTGGGCGTCGCATCCGGCAACGGCAAGGGTCAGATCTTCGTGCGCGGCGAGGTCATCAAGACCGTGCCGGAGTCCGAGATCGTGGCGACCCTGATCGAGGAGGCCAACCGCATGGCTGCCGAGATGCCGCCCAGCGAAGACTCCCTCGGTTCCCCCGTCGTGACGGTCGGCTCCCGCTAAGCGCAAGTAAGTCTCGACACACGCCACCCCGTTGGTCGAGCTTGTCGACGCCGTGCTGAGCTTGTCGAAGTAGACCCCGCAAGCCGATCTGTGGTCGCGACCCGCAGGCACGGCCACCGGGTCTCGACAGGCTCGACCAACGGCCCAAGGGGATTGCGATCTGCCCGCGCGCCGTAAAGTAGGTGCGTGCCTATTCGTATGTCGAACTACTTCCTCCGTACCCTTCGCGAAGACCCCTCTGATGCCGAGGTCACCAGCCACCGCCTGCTTGTGCGCGCTGGGTACATCCGCCGTCAGGCGCCGGGCATCTTCGCCTGGCTGCCGCTGGGCCTGAAGGTCAAGGCGAAGATCGAGACCATCATCCGCGAGGAGATGGCTGCCGCCGGAGCGTTCGAGGTGCACTTCCCGGCCTTGCTGCCGCGCGAGCCCTACGAGGTCACCGGCCGCTGGGACGAGTACGGCGACGGCCTGTTCCGCCTGCAGGACCGCAAGGGCAGCGACCTGCTCCTGGCCCCCACCCACGAAGAGGTCTTCACCCTGCTCGTGAAGGACCTCTACAACAGCTACAAGGATCTGCCGCTGTCGATCTTCCAGATCCAGGACAAGTACCGCGACGAGGCCCGCTCCCGCGGCGGCCTGCTGCGCGGCCGCGAGTTCACCATGAAGGACGCCTACTCCTTCGACCACACCGACGCCGGCCTCGACGTGAGCTACCAGGCCCAGCGCGACGCCTACGAGCGCATCTTCACCCGGCTCGGCCTCGAATACGTCGTCGTGCAGGCTGATGCCGGCGCCATGGGTGGCTCCAAGAGCGAAGAGTTCCTGCACCCCACCGCCGTCGGCGAAGACACCTTCGTGCGCTCGGACGGCGGCTACGCGGCCAACGTCGAGGCGTTCCGCACCCTGGCGCCCGCCGCGATCGACTTCACCGGGTTCCCGGCCGCCGAGGTGCACGACACCCCGGACACCCCCACCATCCAGACCCTGGTCGACAGCGCCAACGCCAACCACCCGCGCCCCGACGGCCGCGAGTGGACCGCAGCGGACACGTTGAAGAACGTGGTGCTCGCCCTGGTGCAGCTCGACGGCAGCCGCGAGATCGTCGTGATCGGCGTCCCCGGCGACCGTGACGTCGACCTCAAGCGCGTTGAGGTGGCCTTCGCCCCGGCCGAGGTCGAGGCCGCCAACGACGGCGACTTCGCCAAGCTCGACAAGATCGCCGGCCGCCCCGGCCTGGTCAAGGGCTACATCGGCCCGTGGTCGGCCACCGGCGCGATGCTGGGCGAAGAATCCGCCACCGGCATCCGCTTCCTGGTCGACCCGCGCGTGGTCGACGGCACCGAGTGGATCACCGGCGCCAACGAGGCCGGCCGCCACGTCTTCGGCCTCGTCGCCGGCCGTGACTTCGTCGCAGACGGTGTGGTCGAGGCCGCAGAGGTGCGCGCCGGAGACCCCGCCCCCGACGGCTCCGGCCCGGTCGAACTGGCCCGCGGCATGGAGATCGGGCACGTCTTCCAGCTCGGCCGCAAGTACGCCGAGGCGCTGGGCCTCAAGGTGCTCGACGAGAACGGCAAGCTCGTCACCGTCACCATGGGTTCGTACGGCATCGGCGTCACCCGTGCCCTCGCCGTGATCGCCGAGCTGAACAACGACGCCAAGGGCCTGATCTGGCCCGAGGCCGTCGCCCCGTTCGACGTGCACGTGATCGCCACCGGCCGCGACGAGATCGTCTTCGAGACCAGTGAGGCCGTGACCGCCCTGGTCGAGGCATCCGGCCGCGACGTGCTCTACGACGACCGCCGCAAGGTTTCGCCCGGCGTGAAGTTCGGCGACGCCGAGCTGATCGGCATCCCCACCATCGTGATCGTGGGCCGCGGCGCAGCCGATGGCATCGTGGAGCTGTGGGACCGCCGCTCGGGTGAGCGCACCCAGGTGGCCGTCTCCGAGCTGGCTGCCCACTTCGCCTAACCAGCAATCGCGAAAGCGGTCATCCGGTTGCCTCAGCGTCGCTGAAGCAACCGGATGACCGCTTTCGCGTGTTCGGGGAGGTTAGAGACGAGCGAAGCGGGCCCTGGCGAGGCAGTAGAGGCCGTAGGCGATCAGGCCGAGGCCCACCAGCACCAGGATGGCCACACCGAACGGCAGCTCTGCCAGCGAGCGCAGGGCGCCGTCGAGGCCGGTCGACTGGCTCGGGTCGACGGTGAACCCGGCCACGATCACCAGGATGCCTACAACGCCCACCGCGATGCCCTTGGCCACGTAGCCCGCGACACCGAGCCCGACCGTGGCCCGGCCCAGGGTTCCCCCGGGCACTGTGAGGTCCTCGGTGAACGTGCGCGCGACGCCCTTGTAGACGAAGTAGACACCGATCGCGAGCACCGCGAGACCCGCGACGATCAGCAGCACCGGGCCGCCCGGCAAGCCGAGAACCGTCGCACTGGCCGACTGGGTGCTGCCGGAGGAACTGGCCGAACCCGAGACCGCAACGGTGACCGCGGTGCCGGCGACGGCGAGGTAGGCCACGCCCTTGCCGATCTCCTTGGCGCGGTGCGCCCACACCTTCTTCGGGTCGTCGCCGGGAACGAGGAAGGCCTGCAGCAACTGCCAGACGCCCAGGGCGGCGAGGCCGACCACGATCGCCCAGAGCACGAACACGCCGCCGGGGGACTTGGCGACCTCGCCGAGCGCTCCGGACTGGTCAGCGCTCTCACCACCGGCACCGACGGCGACGCTGATCGCGATCGCGCCGATCAGGCCGTGCAGCAGGCCGTTCACGGCGTAGCCGACCCGGGCCAGGGTCTTCAAATGCGGATTGCTGCCCGCGCTCCGGGCGGCTCTGCCTGCCGATTGAGCGCCGGACGGTGCGGGGGAGCGTGTCATCATCGGGATATCGTAACCGCGACACCGCCGGCGATCGCAAGGCGCACCGGTGTGCACGGCTCCTACCGCTGAACGGGTGACGGGGCTGCCGGTATTCCGGTACCTTGGTAGAAGCCCGCTGCGCGGTTTCGCGGCGGCAAGATCTGAATAGAGGAGGCCGGCCATGGACATCGACCTCAGCGTGTTGCGGCTGATGGAGCGCGAGAAAGAGATTCCCTTCGAGGAACTCGTGCAGATCATCGAGCAAGCAATTCTGACGGCCTACCTCAAGCACACCCACCAGGGTGAGCCACTGAAGCAGGCTGCGGAAGAAGAACCCGGAGCTCGCGTCGTACTCGACCGCAAGTCCGGTCACGTCGACATTTACATTCCTGAGCACGACGAAGAGGGCAACATCATCGGCGAAGCCGTTGACAACCCCGACGACTTCGGTCGCATTGCCGCATTCGCGGCCAAGCAGGTCATCAACCAGCGACTCCGCGACATCGCGGATGACGCTGTGCTCGGTGAATTCAAGGGCCGCGAAGGCGAGATCGTCGCCGGCGTGATCCAGCAGGGCCCCAACCCCCGCATGATCCACGTCGACCTCGGCACCATCGAAGCGATCCTTCCCCCGGAGGAGCAGGTGCCCGGCGAAAGCTACGTGCACGGTTCCCGCATCCGGGTGTACGTCACGGCCGTCGGCCGCGGCATGAAGGGTCCGCAGATCACCGTGTCGCGCACTCACCCGTCGCTCGTGCGCCGGCTGTTCGCGCTCGAGGTGCCCGAGATCGCCAGCGGAGTCGTGGAGATCGTTTCCCTGGCCCGCGAGGCCGGTCACCGCACCAAGATCGCCGTGCGGGCCACCGAGCCCGGCGTGAACGCCAAGGGCGCCTGCATCGGCGAACTCGGCCAGCGCGTGCGCGCGGTGACCGCAGAGCTCAACAACGAGAAGATCGACATCGTCGACTACTCGCCCGACCTGGCCACCTTCGTGGCCAGCGCGCTCTCGCCCGCCAAGGTGACCAGCGCCTATGTCATCGATGAGTCGATCAAGGCCGTTCGGGCCCTCGTGCCCGACTACCAGCTGTCGCTCGCGATCGGCAAGGAGGGCCAGAACGCCCGCCTCGCCGCCAAGCTCACGGGCGCCAAAATCGACATCCAGCCAGACAGCATTCTGGAGGATGACGAATAGGGGGTACGATGGATCCCGTTAGAACGTGCATTGGATGCCGTTCGCGCGCCTCGCGATCCTCTCTTCTGAGGGTTGTCGCCCAGAATTCGCTGCTGGTGGTCGATGAGACTGCCACCCTGCCTGGGCGAGGTGCGTGGATTCATCCCACCATCGCGTGCTTCCAGGAGGCCGTAAAGAGGCGCGCTTTTGGGCGTGCCCTCCGCGTGACCAGCCCCCTGGACGCAAATCAACTAGAGAACAGGCTGACTTGGCTAATGGATAACTAATGAGCGGCTCGAAATGAGACCCGTCCGTTACTAACGGTCTGCCCCTTTCCGGGTGCAGGCCCGGAACAGGAGAATTGTGGCTGCAAAACCACGCGTACACGAGATCGCAACTGAGCTCGGTGTCGACAGCAAGGTAGCCCTTGCCAAATTGAAAGAGATGGGCGAGTTCGTCAAGGGACCGTCCAGCAGTGTTGAACCCCCCGTGGCACGCCGTCTGCGTGCCGCACTCGAGGCCGACGGGGTCGCCACCGGCGGCGCCGCTGCCACGCCGGCGGCACCTGCCGCCGCCAAGCCGGCTTCGACCACCACGGCCAAGCCCGGCGTCCGTCCGGGCCCTGCACGTCCTGCCGCACCGGTGCCCGCACCTGTCGTCGAGGCACCCGCAGCAGATGCACCGCCGATGCCCGCCGCTCCGCTGACCGTTGCCGAGCGACAGGTCCAGGCCGCAGAGAAGGCCGCGGCCGCCGAAAAGGCAGCAGCGACCGAGAAGGCAGCAGCGACCGAAGGCTCCACCGGCACCGAGGCGACCCCCGCGGCCGCCACTCCGGCAGCGAAGGCCGACGGCGACAAGCCGTCCGCCGCCGCCAAGCCCGGTGGAACCGTGCCGCGTCCGGGAGCTCGTCCGGGCAACAACCCGTTCGCCAGCAACCAGGGCATGGGCAAGACCCCCACCCCGCGTCCGGGCAACAACCCGTTCGCGAGCGCACAGGGCATGGGACAGCGTCCGCCGTCCACGTCCTCGCCCAGCAACATCCCCCGCCCTGCCGCACCCCGCCCCGGCGCCCCGCGCCCCGGTGGACCCGGCCAGGCACCCCGCCCGACCGGCTTCGGCCAGCGTCCGGGTGGCTTCCAGCGCCCCGGTGGCGCTCCGGGCGGCGCCGGTGGCGCACGCCCCGGCTTCACCCGGCCCGGCGCCCCTGCCGGTGCTCCCGGCTTCGGCCCGCCCCGCCCCGCCGGTGGCGGCGGCGCCGGTGGACGTGGCCGTGGCCCCGGCGGTGGAACCGCTGGTGCATTCGGTCGCGGTGGCGGCAAGAACAAGGCACGCAAGTCCAAGCGGACGAAGAGGGCCGAGTTCGAGCTGCGCGAGGCTCCGTCGCTGGGTGGCGTCAGCGTCCCCCGTGGCGACGGTGGAACCGTGGTGCGTCTGCGCCGCGGTGCCTCGATCACGGACTTCGCCGACAAGATCGACGCGAGCCCGGGCAACCTGGTGACCGTGCTGTTCCACCTCGGTGAGATGGCAACGGCGACCGAGTCGCTCGACGAGGCAACCTTCGACGTCCTGGGCAGCGAACTGGGTTACAAGATCCAGATGGTCTCGCCCGACGACGAAGACCGCGAACTGCTGCTCGGCTTCGACATCGACATCGACCAGGAGCTGGCCGACGAGACCGACGAAGAGCTCGAAGTTCGTCCGCCCGTCGTCACGGTCATGGGTCACGTCGACCACGGTAAGACCGCGCTGCTCGACGCCATCCGTAACGCCAAGGTGGCCGCAGGCGAAGCCGGTGGCATCACCCAGCACATCGGTGCGTACCAGGTCGTCACCGAGCACGAGGGTATCGACCGCGCCATCACCTTCATCGACACCCCCGGTCACGAGGCGTTCACCGCCATGCGTGCTCGTGGTGCGCAGGTCACCGACATCGCGATCCTCGTGGTCGCCGCCGATGACGGCATCATGCCGCAGACGATTGAGGCACTCAACCACGCACAGGCCGCCAACGTGCCGATCGTGGTCGCAGTGAACAAGATCGACAAGCCCGGTGCGAACCCGCAGAAGGTGCGCCAGCAGCTCACCGAATTCGGCCTCGTCGCCGAAGAGTACGGCGGAGACGTCATGTTCGTCGACGTGTCGGCCAAGAACAAGATCGGCATCCAGGAAATCCTCGACGCCGTCCTGCTCACCGCTGACGCCGGACTCGACATGCGCGCCAACCCGAACAAGGATGCCCGCGGTGTGGCCATTGAGGCCAAGCTCGACAAGGGTCGCGGTGCTGTTGCCACCGTGCTCATCCAGTCGGGAACGCTGAAGGTCGGAGACTCGATCGTCGCCGGAACGGCCTACGGCCGCGTCCGTGCGATGGCCGACGAAAACGGCGTCGCCGTTCTCGCCGCCACCCCGTCCCGTGCAGTCCAGGTACAGGGCCTCTCGAGCGTTCCGCGCGCCGGTGACACCTTCCTCGTTATCGATGAAGACCGCACCGCACGTCAGATCGCCGAGAAGCGCGAAGCCGCCGAGCGCAACGCCCTGCTGGCCAAGGCCCGCAAGCGCATCAGCCTCGAGGACTTCACCCGCGCACTCGAAGAGGGCAAGGTCGAATCGCTCAACCTCATCATCAAGGGTGACGTGTCCGGTGCTGTTGAAGCACTGGAAGAGTCGCTCCTCAAGATCGAGGTCGACGACTCCGTACAGCTGCGCATCATCCACCGCGGTGTCGGTGCGGTCACGGAGAGCGACGTCAACCTCGCCACCGTCGACAACGCCATCATCATCGGCTTCAACGTTCGCCCCGACACGAAGGCGCGCGAACGTGCGGCTCGTGAAGGTGTCGACGTGCGCTTCTACTCCGTCATCTACAACGCACTCGAGGACATCGAGTCTTCCCTCACCGGAATGCTCAAGCCCGAGTTCGAAGAAGTGCAGAGTGGTATCGCCGAGATCCGCGAGGTCTTCAGCTCGTCGAAGTTCGGAAACGTCGCCGGTGTCATCGTGCGGTCGGGAACGATCACGCGAAACGCCAAGGCGCGGGTCATCCGCGACGGCATCGTTGTGGGCGACAACCTGGCCATCGAGTCGCTGCGTCGCTTCAAGGATGACGTCACCGAGGTCCGCACGGACTTCGAGGCTGGTATTGGGCTTGGTAAGTTCAATGACATCCAGATCGGCGATGAGATCGAGACGATCGAATTGAAGGAAAAGCCGAGAGGTTAATAGCCTCTCGTTGCAAGGGGTCTCCGCTTGATCCCCCCCTCAGGGGAAGAGCGGGGACCCCTACCCCGATTCCCCTGAGGGGGGATCAAGCTACGACCCCACTCCCAGAGACACCTTCCGTCAATCGATGGTGGGGGAGGGCTTAAGAGCGTTTGAAGTACCCCAGACATATAGGAGTAGATCATGGTAGATCCGGCACGCGCTAGGAAGATGGCGGACCGCATCAAGGTCATCGTGGCCAAGCGGCTCGAACGCGGCATCCGCGACCCGCGACTCGGCTTCGTCACCATCACCGACGTCAAGGTCACCGGCGACCTGCAGCACGCCTCGGTGTTCTACACGGTCTACGGCTCGGAAGACGAGCGTAAGGACAGCGCCGCGGCGCTGAAAGCCGCTACCGGCATGTTCCGCAGCGAGGTGGGCAAGAACATCACGGCCCGCCTGACGCCGTCGATCGAGTTCATCGCCGACGGAATCCCGGAGAACGCCGCGCTCATCGACGACCTGCTGCGCGAAGCGCGCGAACGCGACACCCAGGTGGACGAAATGGCCCGCACCGCCGTTTACGCCGGCGACGAGGACCCGTACGTGAAGCCCCGCGAATGGGCCGAAGACGACGACGAGGATGACGACGACACCGACGAAGACGAGGTGGAGGTGGCCCCCGCACCCACCGGACGCCACGCCGCCGCCACCGAGCCCGACGCGTAACGACTCATCCGGCCCACCCGGGCTGGCGCACCACCTCGACACCTCCGGCCCCCTCACGGGTGCCGGAGGTTTCGTGTCAGTGAAACATTCCGGAACACACTGGAGAAATTCGAGAAATCCCCGGTGAAGACGCCCAAACAACTCTAGGATCGACGCAATCGTCCCATCCAGAAGGAGTTGTCATGGTTGAACCGAAGCAATCCGCCGCACCTGCCGGAGACGTTCCACTCTCCCTGCCGTACTACGGCGCCCCGATCGCCGTCGCGGTCAAGCGCTTCTTCAGCAAGTACGCCACCTTCACCGGTCGGGCCAGCCTCAGCGAATACTGGTGGTGGGCGCTGGTGAACTATGTCGTGCTCTTCGTGCTCGGCATCCTGGCGCTCGTTGCCGGCGGCGCCCCGACGGTCTCGGCCGACGGCACCGTCGCACCGCCGTCGGGCGGAGCCATCGTGGTGGTGCTGATCATCAGCGTGTACGGGCTGGCCGTGCTCGTGCCGGGGCTCGCGCTCACGGCCCGTCGGCTGCACGACGGCAACTTCTCGGCCCTGTTCATCCTGATCGCCCTGGTGCCGTTCATCGGCGGACTGATCCTGTTCGTGCTGACCCTGATGCCGTCCAAGCCGGAGGGCGCCCGGTTCGACTCGGCAAACCCGCAGTACAGCTACTAGCCACTCGCCGTCCAGACGCGAAAGACCCCGTGACGATGGTCACGGGGTCTTTCGCGTGGTGGGTGATTCGCCGAGTCAGGCCTCGGTGGCCGCGATCGTCCAGCCGGCGGTGTGCATCGTCCCCGGAGCGAGGAGCACCAGGTCCTCCCCGGTGGAGAAGGCATCCGGCGGGCAGGTCATCGGCTCGACGGCCAAGCCGATGCGGCTCTGCTCAGGCGCAGGCCGGTCTGCGGTGTGCACCTGCAACCAGGGCAGGTCGGCGCCGAAGCGCATGCGCACCCCGGTACCGGCCGGGCTGGTGAGGATGACAGTGGCCGACCCATCCGCCGCCGTCGCGATGGCGGTGAAGGCGTGGTCGATGAAGGTGTCGCCGATCACGCGAGCAGAACGGAAATCGAACTCCGGCGTGGTCTCCACCGGTACGACGGCGACGGGGCTGAGCCGGTCGGGCGTGACGGTGAGGTAGCTGGCGGCGGGGAACTCGAGCGTCCAGTCGTCCACGGTGCCGGGGCCGGCGACGAGATACGGGTGCGGGCCGGTGCCGTACGGCGCTGTGGCGGCACCGAGGTTCTCGGCGGTCACGGTGGTGGTGAGGCCGTCATCAGCGAGGCTGTAGGTGGCCAGCAGGTTGAGCCGGTGCGGGTAGCCGTCGCTGGGCACGATGGTGGTGCGCAAAGTCACGGAATCGACCGTGCGGGCCTCGAGCGACCAGTCGGCCCAGCAGACCAGGCCGTGCAGGGCGTGCGAGCGGCTGGGTTCGGTCAACGGCAGCTGGTAGTCGATGCCGTCGAAGGTGTAGCTGCCGTCGACGACCCGGTTCGGCCAGGGCGCGAGCACAGCGCCGCGGTAACCGGGGCGCACCTCGTTCGCTTCGAACGGAACCACCAGGTGGCGGCCCTGCCAGGTGAGGAGGCGCAGGCTCGCGCCGACGCTGGCGATCGTGGCGGAGTAGCCGCCGTGGTCGATCGTGTACTGCGATCCGGACAGCGGCAGCGGCGCCGCATCCGGGTCGGGGAAGGAGCCGGTGTCGGCAGCGGTGCCGTGCAGGGCGGCGTCAGTCATGGGGCAAGACTCGTTTCAAGTAGTCGTTCTCGAAGCGGCCGGCCGGGTCGACCCGCCGCACGTGGGCCGCGAAGTCATCGAGGCGGGGGTAGGCCCGGCGCAACCGGGCCGGGGACATCGTGGAGACCTTGCCCCAGTGCGGCCGCGGTGCGAACGACTCCAGGGTGTGCTCGACCAGCGGCAGAACGGTGAGGATTTCGGCGGGCAGCGGCTTCCAGGTGAAATGGATGGCCAGCGAGTCACGGGCGTAGCTCGGGCTGAGCCAGGCGGTGTCTGCGGCCACACTGCGCAGCTCGGAGATGTGCAGGAGGGGAGCGATCCGGTCGCCGATGGCCCGCAGCGCATCGATTGCAGCGACGGCGTGCTCGGCCGGGATGAGGTACTCGGACTGGATCTCCTCACCGTGGCTGGGCTGGAACTCACTGCGGAAGTGGGCGAGGCGTTCGTTCCACGGTCCGGGTTCGCGCAGCTGCCCGGTCACACTGTTGGCGGCGACGCCGGGCAACGGATGCAACGCGACCTTCGCTTCGGTGGCGCCGAGAGCGGCCAGGTCGAGCTCCGGTCCGTCGCGGTCGAGGCGACGCTTCGACCAGACCTGATGGGTGTTCTCGCCCTGGAAAGTGGTGAACACGCTGACGCTGTACCCACTGGACATGATGGCGGACCAGTTGGCGAGCGCGTTCCTCCAGCTCAGACCCTCGTGAACGTACTGCGAGATCTGGAAATGCGGTTCCACCCGCAGGGTGACCGCGGTGACGATGCCGACGGCACCGAGGCCGACCACCGAGGCGGCGAAGTCGGGGTCGTGCTCCCGCACGATCTCGACCTCACCGGAACCGCGCACGATCTCCAGCGCCAGGACCGACGAGGCCAGCGACCCGTTGCGCACCCCGGAGCCGTGCGTGCCGGTCTGGATCGCGCCGCCCACCGAGATGTGCGGCAGCGATGCCAGGTTGGGCAGGGCCAGGTCTCGGGCGGCGAGGAACGCGCCGACCTGGGCGTAGGTGCTGCCGGCGCCGACGCGCACGCTGACCGCGACACCGTCGTCGCCGAACTGCAGCGACGGTTCGATCGCCAGCTCGTCGAGGGCGACGAGGGTGCCGACGCTGTCGGCGATGGTGGAGAAGGAGTGCCGCGAGCCCAGGGCCTTGACCTGACCTCCGGACGCACCGGCGTCGACCACGATCGCAGAAACCTCTGCGGTGCTGGCGGGATGCCTGATGTCTTGGGTTGAATACTCGACGTTGCCGGCCCAGTTCTTCATGGAGTCCGTTTCTGTAGGGGGAAGCGCAGGGGGTTCACCCCTGGGAAAGAGCGTACAGGCCGGGCTCGACGGGCACCGCGAGGCCGTCGGCGACAAGCCCGGCCAGTGCGCGGTCGCGTTGCACGGCATCCGCCCACAGGCCCTCGATCTCTGCGGCAGTGACCGGATGGTGCGTGGCTCGCAACTCGGCCATGATCAGTCCGCGCACCTGCCGGTCGCTGCCCTCGAACTTCTTCTGCACGGCCTTCTTCGGCCCGGCGTACTCCGGATACCCGGCCGCACGCCAGGCGCAGGCCTCCCGCACCGGGCAGACGTCGCAGCGGGGACTGCGGCTGGTGCACACGATCGCACCGAGCTCCATGATGGCGGCATTAAAAACGGCTGCCGCAACTGGTTCGTCGGGGAGCAGGGCCGCCATGGCATCGAGGTCACGGCGGCTGGGCGGACCGGGCTCGCCCTGCCCGGTCACCGCCCTGGCGATCACCCGACGGGTGTTGGTGTCGACAACCGGATGACGGTGGCCGTATGCGAACGCGGCAACGGCCCGCGCGGTGTAGTCGCCGATGCCGGTGAGGGCCAGCAGCTCGTCGACGTCCTCCGGCACAATGCCGCCGTGCCGTTCGGTGATCTGCACCGCGGCGGCGTGCAACCAGAGCGCCCGGCGCGGATAACCCAGGCTCGCCCAGGCCCGCACGGCCTCACCCGGCGGTACCGCAGCCAGGTCGGCGGGGGTCGGCCAGCGTTCCAGCCACTCGGTCAGGCGCGGGATGACCCGGGTCACCGGGGTCTGCTGCAGCATGAACTCGCTGACCAGAGTGCCCCAGGCGCTGAAACCCTCTCGACGCCAGGGCAGGTCGCGGGCGTTCTGTTCGAACCAGGCGCTGATCGCCGGGGGAATGGCTGTGGCGTTCATCGGTTCTAACCTAGGCTCGATTCATGAAGCTTGTTTCCACCCCGCGCGTCGAGTACCTGCGTACCCTCGCGGCCGAGATCCTCAATCTCAACGGCAGAGGCCGGGTGATCATCGCCGTGGACGGCGCGGACGCGGCCACCCGGACCGCTTTCGCCGATGAGTTGGCGGCGGTCTTCGACGAGGCGGACAAGACGGCGGTGCGGGCGTCGCTCAAGTTCTTCCAGCGTTCCCGCGAGCAGCAGGCCGCATTCGGCGCCGAAACTCCCGAACGGTTCTACCGGCACGGCTACGACTACTCGGCGCTCCGCCGGGTGCTGCTCGAACCGTTCCGGCTCGGCGGCAGCACGGCGTTTGTCACCCAGGCCTTCGACCCCGACCGGAACACCTGGATCGAACCGGCCTGGACAACGGCTCCGGCCGACGCGTTCCTGGTGATCGACGGCGAGTTCGCGCTGCGCACCGAGCTGCGCGACGGCTGGAACTACCGCATCCTGCTGGAGAGCGAAGTGACCAGCGAAGCCGACTACCTCTACCAGCGCGAGAACCGGCCCCGCCAGGTGGCATCGGCCGTGATCGACGTGAGCGATGCGAAAGCGCCGCAGCGGGTGTTCAGCGACTCCTGCTGAACCGCGCCAGCACATCCGCCGGCGTCAGGAACGTGCCGCGTTCCTCCACCTCGTGCACCAATGCCGTGATCAACGCGTTCACCGGGGCCGTCGTGCCGGAGGCGGCGGCCTCGCGCACGACCGCGCCGTTGAGGTAATCCACCTCGGTGCGCTGCCCGCGGGTGACGCTCTGCAGGGTGGAGCCGAGGTTGGGCACCGAGCCCATGCGGGCCCGCATCATCAGCGGCAGCAGCTGGCCGGCCACGGCGGGCAGGGTGGAGAAGGCGCGCAACCGACGGTCGCCGAGCGCCTGCATCGCCCCGAACCGGATGCCGCGGCGCATGCCGACCCGCACGGCCTCCCGCATGCTCAAGGTCATCACCCGCCGCAGGCCGGGGTTCGCGACCACGTCCTGCACGCTCAGCCCGGTGATGGCCGGCAGCGCGTTGAGCATGTTCACCACGAGTTTGGTCCACTGGGCGCCGACGAAGTTGTCGATGGCCTGCGTTGGCACGGCCTCGGCCAGCACCTGCTGCCACCGGTGGGTCGCCGCATCGACGGGGCCGCTGCCCCGGCCGAGGTAGGTGGGCGCCGCCGTGGTGACGGTGACCAGGCCGGGCTGGGTGTAGTTGGCGGCGATGATCGACAGGGCACCGAAGCCGTCGGAGCGGGGCAGGAGCCGCCGGGCCGTGTCGACGCCGTCGAGACCGTTCTGCACCACGATCACCGCCGCCCCGTCGAGCATGGCGGCGTTGTCACTGATCGCCGATTCGGCGTCCTGCGCCTTGGTGCACACCAGGGCCAGCTCTGGCGCCTCCACCAGTCGCTCCAGGGCGTGCGGATGCGCTGTGGCCGGCCCGAAGCCGCCCTCGAGCCGGATGCCGTGCTCCCGGATCGCGGTGAGGCCGGCGCCCCTGGCCGTGACGGTGACGTCGTGCCCGGCCACGCTGAGGAGGGTGGCGAAGGTTCCGCCCAGGGCGCCGGCACCGATCACAGCAATTCGCATGCCCTCAGCCTAGGAGAGCGCCCGCCGACCTGAGGGCAGCGCCAGCGCGATCACGGCGGCGACGGCGAGCACGCCGGCACCCACCATGACGGCCGGCACCGCCGCATCCACGTACCCGGTGGGCGTGAGCTGGCCGCCGTTGCCGGTGAACACCGCGGTGAGCACAGCAACACCGAGGGCGACACCGATCTCGCGGAAGGTGGAGTTGGTGCCGGAGGCTTTGGCGTGGTCGTGCGGCACCATATTGGCCAGAACGGCCGTGGAGCTGGGCGCGAAGACCAGGCCCATGCCGAGCCCGGCCAGGATGAACGCACCGACGAGTTCGCCGTACTCGACGTCGGCCGACATGGTGAGGCTGAGCCAGAACATCGCGACCGCCAGCAGCGACAGGCCAACGACGATCGGCAGCCTGGTGCCGGTGCGCGGGCTGAGCATACCGGTGATCGGCGCCACGATCATCGGTGCGAGCGTCCACGGCATGGTCATCACACCGGCCTCGAGCGGGCTGTGTCCCTGCACGATCTGCAGGAACTGGATGAGGATGAAGATCGACCCGAAGATGCCGAAGCTGAAGGTGATGCCCACCAGGTTGGCCACGGTGAAACTGCGGTCCCGGAACAACCGCAACGGCAGCAGCGGGGCGGATGCCCGGCCCTCCCACCACACGAAGGCCAGCAGCAGGATGCCGCCACCGATCAGTGCCGTGAGCACCTCAGCGCTCGACCAGCCCGCCTCGTTGCCACGCACGATGCCGTAGACGACGCCGAACACCCCGACTCCGGCCAGCAGCAGACCCAGCACGTCGGCGCGGAGCTTCGCCCCGAAGCTGTTGGGCAAGGCCACCAGCACGAGCGGGATCGACAGCAGGCCCAGCGGCACGTTCAGCCAGAAGATCGCCTGCCAGTTCCAGCCCTCGACCACGGCACCGCCGATGAGCGGGCCGAGCGCCACGCCCAGGCCGGCGATGCCGCCCCAGATGCCGATCGCGGCCGGCCGGAACCTGTCGGCCACCGAGCCGACAAGCAGGGTGAGCGAGAGCGGCATCAGGGCGGCGGCGCCGAAGCCCTGCAGCGCTCGCGCGGTGATGAGCATCCACGGTTCGAGGCTCACGGCGCAGAACGCGGAGGCCGCGGTGAAGACCACGATGCCGGCGAGGAACACCGAGCGGCGGCCGAACCTGTCGCCGATCGCGACGGCCATCAGCATGAAGGTGGCGAAGCTCAGCGAGTAGGCGTTCACCACCCACTGCAGTTCTTCGATGTTGGCCGAGAGGTCGGTGTTGATCACCGGAAGGGCGCTGGTGACGACGAGGTTGTCGAGCGTCGCCATGAACATGGGCAGGGATGCGGCTACCACGGCGAGCCAGACCGGAACTCGGCGGCGCATTCCTGCGGCCGGTTCGGCCACCGCGGGCGCGAGAGTGGGGGAGGAGGTCATGAGCGGGAACCCTTCGCAGGCGAGGATGGGAAGTTGTTGTAATCGAATGATTACAAGATCCGAGACTAGTTATCGGCTGATAACCTGTCAACTGTGAATTCGACATCCGCACCGGAGCCCGCGCAGCCCACCGAGCGCATCCCCGCCGCCGAGCGCAGGGAACAGATCCTCGCCGCGGCTAGCCGGGTCTTCGGGGAGCGCGGCTACTCCGGCGCCACGACAGACCAGGTGGCGAGGGTCGCTGGGATCAGCCAGCCCTACGTAGTGCGCATGTTCGGCACCAAGGAGAACCTGTTCCTCGAGGTGCTCGCCCGGGCCCTCGACCGCCTGGTGACGAGCTTCCGGCAGATCATCCAGGAACCCCGCGAGGCCGGCCCGGCCGCGACGGAACTGCTCGCCTCCAGGCTCGGCGCCGCCTACGTGGACCTGATCGAGGACCGAGGCATCCTGCTCTCACTCATGCAGGCCTTCATCAGCGGGCACAACCCGGTGATCGGCGCCAAGGCCAGAGCCGGCTTCCTCGAGATCTACCGGATGCTGCGCGACGAGGCCGGCTTCCCGCCGGACACCATCCGCGAGTTCCTGGCCGACGGCATGCTGTTCAACACCCTGCTGGCCATCCGCCTGCCCGACATCTTCCACGAAGACCCGGCCGCCGCGGAACTGATGCGTTGCACATTCCGTGGCAAGCTCGACGTTGTGCTCGACGCCACCGCCGCCGAATCCACGGATGCAGACGCCGCACCCGCGCCTCCCGCAGCCGGACACGTCGACGCAGCAAAGGACGACAAATGAACGCGCAACGCCGCAAGCCCGGCAACACCACCAGCGGCCTGGTCCTGATCGACAAACCGCAGGGTTGGACCAGCCATGACGCCGTCGCGCGCACCCGGCGCCTGGCCGACACCCGCAAGGTCGGCCACGCGGGCACCCTCGACCCGATGGCGACGGGCCTCTTGATCCTGGGCGTCAACAGCTCCACGCGCCTCCTCACCTACGTCGTCGGACTCGACAAGGAATACCTGGCCACCATCCGCCTGGGCGCCGCAACGAACACGGACGACGCCGAGGGTGAGGAGCTCAGCCGCGCCCCCGCCGAGATCGTCGCCGCGCTCGCCGCGGAGGCCATCACGGCGGGAATCACTGCGCTCACCGGCGACATCAGCCAGCGGCCGAGCGCGGTCAGCGCCATCAAGGTCGACGGCAAACGCGCGTACGCCCGCGTGCGCGCGGGCGAAGAGGTAGAGCTGCCCGCTCGCCCGGTGACCGTGAGCGAGTTCGCTCTGCTCTCGACGACGCCCGTCGACGGTTTCCTCGACCTCGAGGTACGCGTGGTGTGTTCGTCCGGCACCTATATCCGGGCGCTGGCCCGTGACCTCGGCTCCGGCCTCGGTGTCGGCGGCCACCTCACCAGCCTCCGCCGCACCCGCATCGGCCCGTTCGGCATCGACGCCGCAGACCCGCTCGACCAGCTCGACGTCACGCGCGCCATGATCGGCCCGGCGGATGCGGCCAGCCGGCTCTTCGACCGCCTCGACCTCGACGCGCAGCAGGCGATCGACCTCAGCCAGGGCAAGCGCATCGACGTCCCGGCCGGCGCCGAAGACGGCGGACCCGTCGCCGCGGTCGACCCGAACGGCCGGCTGGTCGGCCTGGTGGAGTACCGCGGCGGCCGGGCCAAGTCGATCGTGAATTTCCCGCCGGACGAACCTGTGCAGGCCCGGCCCGTTCCCTCGACCGACGGCGCCGCAGACCCGGCCACCGCTGAGGACGCCTCGTGATCGAGTGGTACACCTACCTGCAGCTGGCGATCGCCGTGGCGGCCGGGCTGCTCTGCCTCGCGCTCGGGCTGGCCGGTCGCAAGCCCACGGACCTGAGCATGGGCGCGACGTTGCTCGTCGAGGTGCTGCTGATCGTGCAGCTCGTGGTCGCGATCGTTGCCCCGTTCGCCGGCAACGAGGCCACCGGCAGCGTGCTGGAGTTCTACACCTACCTGATCAGCGCCATCCTCCTGCCACTCGGCGGGGGAGTGTGGGCGCTGATCGAACGCAGCCGCTGGAGCACCGTGATCCTCGGACTGATCAACCTGTCGGTGGCGGTCATGCTCTACCGCATGCTGCAGATCTGGACGGTCCAGGGCGTCTGAGCCGGAGCTGGCGCCCGTCACCGTGATGTCCGAAGATGCTGCGATAATTACTGAGCCATGAATGAGCTGCAGACGAACCCCGGAGACAACGCCACCGGCACGACGAGACCCGGTCGGGTGACCGGAATCGGCCGTGTGCTGATCCTGGTCTACGGCGTTCTCGCCCTGGCCGCCACCGGTCGGTCGTTTGTGCAGATCGTAGGCAAGTACGACCAGGCTCCGCTGGCATACACCCTCTCCGCCCTCGCCGCCGTGGTCTACATCGTCGCGACGATCGCCCTGATCAACCGGGGTGCGCTCTGGTACCGCATCGCCTGGATCACGATCGGTTTCGAGCTGCTCGGCGTGCTCGTCATCGGCACCCTGAGCCTGGTCGACCCCGAACTGTTCCCGCACGACACCGTCTGGTCGGTCTACGGTCGCGGCTACGTCTTCATTCCGCTGGTGCTGCCCATCCTCGGCATGTGGTGGCTGGCCAAGCATGCGCCAGAGCAGCGGGTTCTCGGCGGCGCGGCAGCATGACCGCCCAGACCACCCCGATGAAGGTTCTCGACGGGCTTGACGCCGTTCCGGCCGACTGGCCGGCCTCGGCCGTGAGCATCGGCAAGTTCGACGGCGTGCATGCCGGACACCGTGCCGTGATCGCCGAGTTGAAGTCCCTGGCGCGCCGCGAGGGCCTGGCCGCCGTCGTGGTGACCTTCGACCGGCATCCGCTCGCCCTGCTCAACCCGGCCGTGTGCCCCGCCGAGCTGGTCAGCGTGCAGCAGAAGATCGACCTGCTCGGCGAGACCGGTATCGATGCCACCGTCGTGCTCTCCTTCGACCGGGCCCTGGCGTCGCTGGCGCCCGAGGATTTCGTGCGCGACATCCTGGTGAACACGCTGCATGCCAGGCACGTCATGGTCGGCCGTGACTTCCGGTTCGGCGCCAAGGGTGCCGGCGATGCCGATCTGCTCACCGAGCTCGGCCGCAGCTACGGCTTCGACGTGCGCCTGATCGACGACGTGATGCCGCTCGGCGAACGCCGGGTGTCCTCCACCTGGATTCGCGAACTGCTCTCCGCCGGCGACGTGCGGGCGGCCACGCGGCTGCTCGGCCACACTCCCACCGTGCGCGGTCTGGTCGTGCACGGCGCCGCCCGCGGCCGCGAGCTCGGTTTTCCCACCGCCAACCTGTCGCCGGAGTCCGAGGGCCTGATCCCCGCCGACGGCGTTTATGCCGGCTGGCTCACCGACAACGGGTCCAGCTACCCCGCCGCCATCTCGATCGGCAACAACCCCACCTTCGACGGCGTCGCCCACAAGCAGGTCGAGGCATATGTGCTCGACCAGGAGATCGACCTCTACGACCACGTCGTCGAGGTGTCTTTCGTCGAACACATCCGCGGCATGGTCGCGTTCACCGGTATCGACCCGCTGATCAAGCAGATCGAGGACGACGTCGTGAGAACCCGCTCGATCCTGCACCGCCCGCTGGGCTGAGCCGGGCCGGTCGGGCTACTCGCCCGGCGGAGTGTCCGGGCGGAACGATTCGGCCGGCGTGTCGACGGGCAACGGTCGACGGCCGAACAGGAACAGCACGATGTCCTCGGCCGTACCGGGCAGCTTCCGGCCGTGGCCGACGCTCCACTCGGCATCCGCGGCCACCAGCCGCACCGTACGCAGCACGGCTTTGATCTCGGTGGGCGCAATCAGACTGCGCCGCAGCGCGACGGCGCCGGCCGCGACCGGGTGGATGCTGAGGCGCAGGCCGAGCGGATGCGCCAGGTCCAGGCCGTGCACCACGGCTTCGGAGAGCTCGGCGATGCCGGTGCGACCGTGGCCGGCGGCCTCCGCTCGTGCGATCTCACGCAGGCGGGCCACCAGCTGTGCGGGCGGGGCATCCGCCGCGGCGCGGCTCACGGCGTCGATGGCCCTCGCCGGTCGTAAGTGGTGACCGACGTAAGCCCGGCCGGCGCTGGTGAGAAGCTGCGGGGTGCTGCTGCCGAGCCGCCAGACCAGATGGCCGGCGACGTCGCGCACCCGCCAGCCGGCGCACAGGCTCTGCGTCTCCCACTGCTCCGGCGTGAGGGTGGCCAGCAGGTCGGCGACAGTGCTGACCGTTGCTGCGAGGTGACCTGACCAGCGCGAATTCACGCCGGCCTCGTTACCGACGCTCCGCAGGCTGAGCGGGAGGTCGTGCGCGAAGTTTCCCATGCCGTCCAGCCTAGACTTGCACGGTGTCGATCAGCCCGCCCCGCCCCCTCTGGACCGGGCGTACCCTCGCTCTGGTCGGCATCCTGCTGGTCGCCGCCAACCTGCGCACCGCTGTGGCGGCCCTCTCGCCCATCGTCGGCGAGATCAACGTCGACATCCCGCTGAGCTCGACCGCCATCGGCGTGCTCGGCATGCTCCCGCCGGTCTGCTTCGCGGTGTTCGGCATCTTCACCCCGGTCTTCACCCGGAAGCTCGGCCTGGAGAACGTGCTGGTGCTCGCGCTGGTGGCCATGCTCGCCGGGCACATCACCCGCGGGCTCGCCGGGTCGCTGGGCCTGCTGGTGCTCGGCAGCATCATCACCTTCGCCGGCCTCGGCGTGGGCAATGTGCTGCTGCCGCCGCTGGTGAAGAAGTACTTCCCCGACCGCGTGGGCCTGGTCACCTCTCTCTACGTCACCGTGGTCTCGCTGAGCACCCTGATCCCGCCGCTGATCGCCGTTCCGGTGGCGGATGCAGCCGGCTGGCGGGTGTCACTCGGCCTGTGGATGCTGCCCGCGCTGATCGCACTCGTGCCCTGGGTGACCATGTTCATCCGGCACCGGGTGGAGACCTCCCCGGCCGCCCTGGACGAAGCCGAACCGGCCATGCTCGGCAAGATCTGGCGGTCCAGCATCGCCTGGGCGCTGGCCGTGGTGTTCGCCGCCTCGTCGCTCAACGCCTACGCCATGTTCGCCTGGCTGCCGCAGCTGCTGATCGACACGGCCGGGGTGACCCCGGCACAGGCCGGCACCCTGCTATCGGTCTATGCCGCGATGGGCATCCCATGCGCACTGCTGATTCCGTGGTTGACCGCCCGGATGAAGAACGTGGCTCTTCTGGTCTACCTGGGCGTCGCCTGCTTCCTGATCGGCGACCTCGGCCTGCTGCTCGCCCCGGCTACCCTCACCTGGCTGTGGGTCGTGCTGGCCGGTCTCGGCCCGCTGTTCTTCCCGCTGGCCCTGGTGCTGATCAACCTCCGCACTCGCACGCACGAGGGATCGGTGGCGCTGAGCGGATTCGTGCAGAGCGTCGGCTACACCCTCGGCGCCCTCGGCCCGCTCAGCGTGGGCCTGCTGCACGAGATCACCGGCGCCTGGACGGCCCCGCTGATCTTCCTGATCTGCACCGTTCTGGCCGTGACCGTGGCCGGCGCCGTGATCGCCCGGCCGCACCTGCTCGAGGACGACCTGGAACGCCACCGCTGAGCCTGCTCACCTGAGCGAGTTTCGCAACGAGTGTTGTACCGTCGGGCGGACTCCGCTTACGCTGGGGCCACGCAGGAAGGCGCCAACGCATGACCGACAACGACGAACTCCTCTCCATCCGGGCGGCCGAGCTGTACTACGAAGACGACAAGACCCAGGACGAGATCGGCACGATCCTGCGGCTGACCCGGTGGAAGGTGGGCCGGTTGATCGCCCAGGCCAAGGCCAACGGGTTCATCCGGATCGAGATCGTGCATCCCCGGGCGCGCCGGCTCGGCCTCGAGCGGCAGCTGCGCGAGAACACCCGACTGTCCGACGCCGTGGTGGTCTCCACTGCGGGCGTCGTCGACGAGCACGACCTGCAGCGCCGCATCGCGCAGGCTGCCGCCGACTACCTCACCGCTCTCCGGCCGGTGCCGCGCACCCTCGGCATCAGTTGGGGACGCACCCTCTACGACATCTCGGTGCAGCTGGGGCACGGCTGGGCCACCGGCGTGCACGTCGTGCAGATCAACGGCGGGGTCAGCCTGAATTCCCAGCCGGGCACCGCCGCGGCCACGGCCGTGAGCATCGCCCAGAAGGGAGCAGGGCAGTTCACCCTGCTGCCGAGCCCCGCCATCCTAGAACGGGTACAGACGAAACAGGCCCTCGCCGCCGACCGCTCGGTCGCCGCGGTGCTGCAGCTGGGGGCGACGGCGTCGGCCTACCTGTTCAGTGCCGGTCAGGCCGACGAGGGCTCGGCGCACGTGGCCAGCGGCTACCTCACGCCAGCCCAGATCGACGACCTGGTGCAGAACGGCGCCGTGGGCGACATCGTCGGACGGTTCATCAGCCGCACCGGGCAGATCGTCGACCCGGCGCTCGACGAACGCACCTTCGGCATCCCCCTCGAGCAGCTACGCCGCGCCAAGACCGCGATCGCCGTGATCGGCGGTCAGCGCAAGCACGCCATCGCCCAAGCGGTGGTGGGCAGCGGGCTCTGCACGGTCTTGATCACCGACGAAGACACAGCGCGCGCGCTCCTGGCCCGCGAGCCGTGACCTAAGCCCCAAGAATTTCGATTTCTGGGTGCTTATCTCACGGCTCGCGAACCGGTCAGGACTCGTGGGGGCGGTCGGGGTTGTCGTCTCGGAGGAGATCTTCCAGGGCCTGGTCGACCTCGTCCAGAACCTGGGGCTCACCCTTGGCGGAGCTGGTGAGGCGCGCCACGAGGGCCTGCGGGTCGTCGAGGTCCTCTGACGTGGGCAGAATGTCGGGGTGCGCCCACAGGGCGTCCCTGGCTTCGTTGCCCACAGCATCCGTCACGGCCTGCCACATCGCGGCAGCCTCACGCAGACGCCGGGGGCGGAGCTCCAGCCCGACCAGGGTGGCGAACGCCGACTCGGCGGGGCCGCCAGAGGCGCGGCGGCGCTTGACGGTCTCGTTGATCGCGTCGGCACGGGGGAGCCTGCTGGTGGCCTCCACGGTGACCACGTCGACCCAGCCCTCGACCAGGGCGAGCATGGTCTCCAGTCTGGCCAGGGCGGCCAGTTGGGCGTCGCTCTTGGGCGGGATCAGCGAGCCGTTCACCATGGCGTCCCGCAGTTCCTCCGGGTTCGACGGGTCGAAGCCCTCGGCCAGGGACTCGAGGCGTTCGGTATCGATGCTGATGCCACGGGCGAAGTCGGTGATCGAGCTGATCATGTGCAGGCGCAGCCACCGGGAGTGCCGGAACAGGCGTGCGTGCGCGAGCTCGCGCACAGCGAGGTAGATCTGCACCTGGTCGGCAGGCACGTCCAGGCCCTCGCCGAACTCGGCGACATTCTGGGGCACCAGGGCGGCCTGCTGGTCGCCGAACAACGGGATGCCGATGTCGCCGCCGGAGACGACCTCGCTGGAGAGCTGCCCCACCACCTGGCCGAGCTGCATGGCGAACAGGGTGCCGCCGAGGTTGCGCATCATCTGGCTGGCGCCGGCGAGCATGCCCTTGAGCTCCTCCGGCGCCTGCTCGGTGAGCACACTGGTGAGCGAGTCCGAGATGCTCGTGGCCACCGGCTCTGCCAGCTGGCTCCACAGCGGCATGGTCGCCGTGACCCATTCCTTGCGGGTCATCAGGCGGGGCACCACGGTGAGTTCGGCGACACTGATCACGTCGTCGAGCCAGAGCGCCGCGATGTGGAAAGCCTGCTCGAGTTCGGCGCGCTGGGCGTCGGTGGTGCTGAGCTGACCGGTCGCGGCGCGCTCCTGGCCCTGCTGCAGGGCGATGTCCCAGTTGATGCCGCCGTCGCCGCTGCCCTTGAGGGCACCCTGCAACTGGCTCATCAGCGCGGCGACGCTCGCGGGGTCGTTGGGCAGACCTGCGGCGCCGGCGAGTTGGCCGGGGTCGATCGACGACTTGCCCGAGAGGATGTCTCGGAGCATGTCCCTGAATTCGTCTTCTGGGTTGGAACCCTCGTCGGGTCTGGAGTCATCGGCCACTTCAGGCACCTCTCAGTTGCTTCCCTCTACGCTAGCCCGAGAACCCCTGCCAGAACTGGGAAATGACCTACGCTGGTAGGTCTGGTGTCCGCCCGTCGCGAACACCTCGCAGAACCTCAGTTCACGCTTATAAGGAGCCTGGTGGCCCTCTTCACCAACGACACGTATCCCGGCTCCGACCGACCCCGCCGCGGGTCCCGCGCGGGCTGGATCGTGCTCGGCATCGCCCTGGTCACCGGCCTGACGCTGGCGGTCGTGCCAGCCCCCTACGTCGTGGAGAAGCCGGGCCCGGTGTACAACACCCTCGGATCGGCCGACTACGAGGGGGAGAAGACCGACCTCATCACGATCGCCGACCGCGAGGTGTACCCCACCGAGGGTTCGCTCGACCTGCTCACGGTGTCTGTGCTCGGCAACCCGGACAACCGGCTGAACTGGTTGACCGTCGCCGCCGCCTGGCTCGATTCGAGCCAGGCCGTGGTGCCGCTCGAGTCGGTCTTCCCGGCCGACGTCACCACCGAACAGCGGGACGAAGCCAACCAGGTCGCCATGGTCAACTCGCAGCAGGACGCCATCGCCGCCGCCATGACCAGCCTCGGTTACGACTATCCGACCGATCTCACGGTGGCGTCGCTCGCCGATGATGCCCCGGCCGTGGACCTGATCGAGGCCGGTGACGTGATCACCTCGGTCAACGGCGAAGCCGTCGCCGATATCACCGCCCTCCGCGCCGCCCTCACCGCCAACGGTGCCGAGAAGGCCGCGACCGTCGGCCTCACCCGCGACGGCGCCGAGATGAGCGTCGACGTCACCCCCGTCGACATCGACGGCAACATCGTGCTCGGCATCAATGTCACCTCTGAATACAACTTCCCGTTCGACGTCGACATCCAGCTCGACAAGGTCGGCGGCCCCAGTGCCGGCATGATGTTCGCCCTTGGCATCATCGACAAGCTCACCCCCGGGTTCCTGCAGGGCGGCGAGGATGTGGCCGGCACCGGCACCATCGACCAGTCCGGCACCGTCGGGGCCATCGGCGGTATCCGGCAGAAGCTCTTCGGGGCCAAGGAAGCAGGCGCAGACTGGTTCCTGGCACCGGCCGCGAACTGCGACGAGGTCACCGGTCACATCCCCGACGGCCTCACGGTGTTCGCGGTGAGCACCCTCGATGATTCGCTGGCGGCGCTCGACGCGATCAGCACCGGCGCCGACACGAGTGCCCTGCCGACCTGCCCCGCGCCCTGATATCAAGGCTCCTTAGGGGTGAGCCCTCAGCGAACTCCGGGTTTGCCGTGAGTCGGGCTGCATAGAATGAGGGTCTGACCCCCGATCTATCAGAGCAAGAGGCCAATTCGTGACCACATCATCCGCCGGAAGCGCTCCACGTCGGAGCCGTGCCCCGCTCGCCATCACGGCAGCGATCATCGCGGGGCTGGTGATTTTGTTCTTCATCTTCGCCGGGCTGTACGCGGATGTGCTCTGGTTCGACCAGCTCGGCTTCCTCAGCGTGCTGACCACGCAGTGGATCGCCAGCGGCGTCCTGTTCGTCATTGGCTTCCTCGGCATGGCCGTGCCGGTGTGGGCGAGCATCCAGCTCGCCTACCGCCTACGCCCCGTCTACGCGAAGCTGAACTCGCAGATCGACCGCTACCAGCAGGTGATCGAGCCGCTGCGTCGCCTCGCGATGTACGGCATCCCGGCGCTGCTGGGCCTGTTCGCCGGTGTCGCCGCTGCCACGCACTGGCAGACCATCCTGATGTGGCTCAACCGCACGAATGCGGGCACCACAGACCCGCAGTTCGGCTTCGACGTGTCGTTCTACCTCTTCGACCTGCCGTTCTACCAGTCGCTGCTCGCCTTCAGCTCCGCTGTCGTACTGATCGCCGCCCTGGTCGCCCTGGCCACCTCCTACCTTTACGGCGCCATCCGCATCACCGGCCGTGAGGTCTACGTGGCCAAGGCCGCCCGCGTGCAGATCGCCGTCACCGCCGCCCTGTACCTGCTGCTGCAGGGCGTGAGCATCTGGCTCGACCAGTACTCCACCCTCACCCAGGCCAACGACCTGATCACCGGCGCCGGCTACACCGACGTCAGCGCCACCATCCCCGGCCGGGCGATCCTGGCCGGCATCGCCGTGTTCGTTGCGATCCTGTTCATCGTCACCGCCTTCATCGGCCGCTGGCGTCTGCCCGTGATCGGCACCGCGTTGCTGATCGTGAGCAGCCTGCTGATCGGTTCGCTCTACCCGTGGGTGGTGCAGCGCTTCCAGGTCGACCCGAGCGCGAAGACCCTCGAAGCGCCGTACATCCAGCGCAACATCGACCTCACCCGGGACGCCTACGGCGTCGCCGACGTCGAGGAGATCCCCTACACCGCGACCACCACCGCAGAGTCCGGCGCACTGCGCGCCGACGCCGAGACCACGGCCAACATCCGTATTCTCGACCCGGCCCTTGTGAGCGACGCGTTCGCGCAGCTCGAGCAGTTCAAGCAGTACTACCAGTTCCCCTCCAACCTCGACGTCGACCGCTACACGATCGACGGCAAGTCGCAGGACACCGTGGTGTCCGTGCGTGACCTCAACCTCTCCGGGCTGAGCAGCGAGACCTGGGTCAACTCCTCCGTGGTCTACACGCACGGTTATGGTGTGGTCGCCGCCTACGGCAACCAGCGCTCCACCGACGGCCAGCCCGTGTTCCTCGAGTCCGGTATCCCCACCTCCGGAGCCCTGGGCGAGTTCGAGCCGCGGGTGTACTTCGGCGAGACCTCCCCGACGTACTCGATCGTCGGCGCCCCCGAGGGCAGCGACCCCGTCGAGCTCGACTACCCGTCGGGTGAAGACGGCGCCCAGCAGACCTACACCACCTTCAGCGGTGACGGTGGGCCCAGCCTGAGCGGTCCGTTCAACAAGCTGATCTACGCCCTCAAGTTCCAGTCGGAGCAGATCTTCCTGGCCAACGCTGTCAGCGACGATTCCCAGATCCTGTACGACCGTGACCCGATCACCCGCGTGCAGAAGGTCGCGCCGTACCTGACGCTCGACTCCGACCCGTACCCGACCGTCGTCGACGGGCGGATCAAGTGGGTCATCGACGCGTACACGACCTCGGCCAGCTACCCGTACTCCACCGCCGTCAGCCTGAGCGACGCCATCGCAGACACCGAGACGCCGGAGCAGCCGTTCGCGCTGGACAACATCAACTACATGCGCAACTCGGTCAAGGCCACGGTGGATGCCTATGACGGCTCCGTCACTCTGTACGCCTGGGATGAAGAAGACCCGCTGCTGAAGACCTGGCAGAAGATCTTCCCGTCGACGGTCGAGCCGATGAGCGAGATGTCCGGCGACCTGATGAGCCACGTGCGCTACCCGGCCGACATGTTCAAGGTGCAGCGCGCCGTACTCGGCAAGTACCACGTGACCGACCCCGGTTCGTTCTACTCCGAAGACGACGCCTGGACCACCCCGAACGACCCGGTGTCGCCGTCGACCAACACGACCCTGCAGCCGCCGTACTACCTGACCATGCAGATGCCCGGCCAGGATTCCCCGTCGTACTCGCTGTACTCCACGTTCATCCCGAACGCGTCCGGTGAGACCAGCCGTAACGTGCTGACCGGTTACCTGGCGGCCGATGCGGATGCGGGCTCGACCGACGGTGAACGCAGCGACGGTTATGGCAAGCTCAGGCTGCTGACCCTGCCGAACGACATCACGGTGCCCGGCCCCGGCCAGGTGCAGGCCAAGTTCAACGGTGATCCCACAATCTCCGCCGAGCTCAACCTGCTCAAGCAGGGTCAGTCCACGGTGCTCAACGGCAACCTGCTCACCCTGCCCGTCGGTGGCGGCCTGCTCTACGTGCAGCCCGTGTACGTGCAGTCCACCGGTGAGACCAGCTACCCGCTGCTGCAGAAGGTCCTGGTGGCCTTCGGTGACCAGATCGCCTTCGAAGACACCCTGGACACCGCGCTGAACGTGCTGTTCCAGGGCGACTCCGGAGCGAACGCCGGCGACACCGATGTGCCCGCCGTCGAGACACCGGAGACCCCCACGGACGGCGGCGAGCCCACGGTTCCGTCGACCGAGACCGGGGACCCGGCAACGGATGCGCAGCTGAAGACGCTCCTGGCCACCGCCAAGGAAGCCATCGCCGAGAAGCAGGCCGCACTGGCCGCGAACGACCTGGCCGCCTTCGGAGTCGCTGACAAGAAGCTCTCCGAGACCGTGTCGAGCATGCTCTCCCTGATCGGCGAGTAGCGCTCAGGCATCCGCCGACAACGCGGGTGGTGCACCGGTAAGCCGGGTTGCACCATCCGCGTTTCTCGTTCGGGGCGCGACGCGCCCGGGGGAGCGGCCGATTCGAAGGGCTTGTAGAACTGTGGTAACTTAGTTCTTGTAGCGCGGGGTGGAGCAGTTCGGTAGCTCGCTGGGCTCATAACCCAGAGGTCGTAGGTTCAAATCCTGCCCCCGCAACAGAAAAGAAAAGCCCCTCCAGTCGGAGGGGCTTTTCTTGTTTCATGGGCCGCGTGGCGCGCACCCGCAGAAGCGGGAGAACGGAACCGGGGGGATCCGATGACACCAGGATCATTTACGAGGAAAAGCCGGGTGCGGCCGGTGTCGTGGAATCGGGAGGAGAGGTTCAGGCCGGTCTCGTCCCCGGTGGGTCCGCTGGCCGGTGGGGTCGTGCTGCTGGTCTGCTCGATCTATCTCACCGGACAGGTGATCATCAACTGGGACGCCTACACGGCCGCGATGCCCGGCAAGCAGGGCCTGCCCTACCTGTTGTGGCTCGCAACCATCGCCGCGTTAGCCCTGGGCCTGTGCACCATCGGGCCGCGGCGACGTTACCTCGCCGCGACCACACCAGCCCAGCGCGCGGTGTTCGAAGCGGAGCTGCGGGTCGAGATGCGTCTCCGCCGCGCCGGGCTCCCGCCCGCACCGCCAATCCCGGACGCCGAAACGCCCAGCGCCTCGGACGCCCCGACCACGCCCGCGAGCTAGTCGGGTGCTGGCGTAACTGCCACCAGTGCGGACTTCTGCGCCCGGTGCGCCGGGCGCAGAAGTCCGGTTCGGCAACAGTTACCCGACTCCGCGGGGCTATCGTTCTTCGCCATCCTCATGGTCGGCATCCGGGTCGCCGCCGGTCTGCCCGGCTAATTCAGCTCTATCGTCGGCGGAGGACTTCCGGTCGCTCTTCGCGTGAGACCGGTCTATCGCAGCTGCTCGTCGTTCACCGTGTCCGCGGTACGTCTCGGTGGTATCCAGGAACGCCTCGAGATCCGCGGCTTCCGCGCGCTTGTCGGATTGAGCGTCACGGAGATCGGCCTCATCGTCTCGCCGGTCCGCATCCGCCAGGAGTTTATGCACCTTTTGGTCCTGTCCTGACCGATTGCCTGCTTCCGCCTTTTCCCGGTTCTCCGGGATGAGGTCCGAGCCGGCCTCAGCGGCGTCGTCGCTCATGTCGGAGGAGTTCGTTGAGGTGCCCACAGTCACCATCTAACACCCCTTGTGGGCTGAAAGCCCGTAGCGGGCGGAGTTCCGGCCACGCCATCGAGCTAACCGCACAGCTGGTCAGCTGTTTCCCGAGCGGACAAATGCGCCCGGTGCGCCGGCCGCACTAGTCCGATTGGGGAACAGTTCGGCCGGGCGGACTCTCGGGGCGAACGGCGGGTTGTCGAGCTTCTCATGGCATCATCCCAAAGAAACGTCATCGGAACGTCGGGAGCAGTGCCGGCAATGCCGACCCTGCTGCCGCTGGCCATCCTCGGGGTCCTACTCGCCGACGGTTTCACGATCACGACCGAGGGCCCACGGTGGTTCTGGGTCGATTCGCCGGGGTTGGGCGTCCTTCTGGCAGTCGCTGGCGTCCTGCTCGGCGTGCTGCACTTCTGGCGTCGGGCCCGATCACACGCCTGACCGAAGGCCGCCCACGCAAAACGGCCCCGCACCGAAGTGCGGGGCCGTTCGTGGTGGTGCAGGTCGAACGGGTACTGCCAGAACTGCTGGAGCTTACTTGCCGACCTTGCGGGCGGTCTTCTTCTCGGCGGTCGTGGCGGCAACCTCTGCACCGGTCTCGAGCGCGGCGTCAACCACGGCTGCGCGGCCAGCGCGAACCTCGGCGAACGACGTGCCGTAGTACGCGGCTTCCATGAGGGTCTTCATGTCTTCCAGCATCGGCATCCGCGGGTTGGCGGGAGCGCACTGGTCGCCGTAAGCGCCCATGGCGAGCGAGTCGAGGCGGCTGATGAAGTCTTCCTCCGGCACACCCTGAGCCTGGAAGGACGGCTTGATGCCGACCTTGTCGCGCAGCTGCTCGACGGCCTTGGCGTAGGACTCGACGCCCTCGGCGGGAGTCGAGGCCGGCAGGCCCAGGTGCTTGGCGATCTCCTGGAAGCGCTCCGGGGCGATGTAGTGCTCGTACTTGGGCCAGCTGGTCAGCTTGGTCGGTACGGTGCCGTTGTAACGGATCACGTGCGGCAGGTAGGTCGCGTTGACCCGGCCGTGGATCAGGTGCAGCTGGGCGCCGGTGACGTGGGCCATCGCGTGGACTATGCCGAGGAAGGCGTTACCGAAGGCCATGCCCGAGATGGATGCGGCGTTGTGCATCTTCTCGCGGGCCTTGATCACGGTGTCATCGGTGCTGCCGATGGTGCCCTTGACGCTGGTCTCGATGTTCTCGAAGATCAGCTTGATCGCGTGCAGGCAGAGGCCGTCGGTGAAGTCGTTCGCGTAGACGGAGACATACGCCTCAGTGGCGTGGGTCAGGGCGTCGAAGCCCGAGTCGGCGGCGAGGAAGGAGGGCATCATGGCTGTGAGCACGGGGTCGATGATCGCGACGGACGGGATCAGCGCGTAGTCGGCCAGCGGGTACTTGACGCCGGTGACGTCGTCGGTGATGACGGCGAAGGGGGTCATCTCGCTGCCGGTGCCCGAGGTGGTCGGAATACAAACCAGCTTGGCCAGTTCGCCCAGGTCGGGGAACTTGAACGCGCGCTTGCGCACGTCGAAGAACTTTTCCTTCATGTCGGCGAATTCGATTTCGGGGTGTTCGTACAGGAGCCACATGACCTTCGCGGCGTCCATGGGCGAACCGCCACCGAGGGCGATGATGGTGTCCGGCTTGAAGGCGCGCATTTCCTCTGCGCCCTTCTCGACTGCGGCGACGGTGGGCTCGGGGAGCACGTTGTCGATGATCTGCAGGGCGACGCGGCCCTCGCGACGGTTGAGCACGTCGAGGATCTTGTCGACGAAGCCCAGGCGGGTCATGGTCGAGTCGGTCACGATGGTGACGCGGCTGACGTCGCGCATGTCAGCCAGGTAACGCACGGCGTTCGGCTCGAAGTAGGTCTTCGCGGGGATCTTGAACCACTGCAAGTTGTTGTTCCTCCGGCCGATGCGCTTGACGTTGATCAGGTTGATCGCCGACACGTTGTTCGAGACGGAGTTGTGTCCGTACGAACCACAGCCGAGCGTGAGCGACGGGATGAACGCGTTGTAGATGTCACCGATGCCACCGAGCGAGCTGGGGGCGTTGGTGATGATGCGGACAGCCTTGACGCGCTTGCCGAATTCCTCGATGATCGCGGGGTTTTCGCTGTGGATCGAGCCCGAGTGGCCCAGTCCGTCGAATTCCACCATCTGCTCGGAGAGCGAGATGCCCTCTTCGGCGTCCTTGGCGTGCAGGACGGCGAGAACCGGGGCCAGCTTTTCGCGGGTCATCGGTTCGTGCGGGCCGACTCCGGAAACCTCGACCAGAATGATCGACGTGTCTTCGGGAATGGTGAAGCCGGCCTGAGCGGCGATCCACACCGGCGACTTGCCGACGACGGTGGGGTTCAGCTTGGCGCCGGCGCAGTTCTCCGAGTTGGCCTGCACACCGAAGATGAACTCTTCGAGCATGGTCTTCTCAGCGGCGCTGGCCAGGTGGGTGTGCAGAATCTTGAACTCAGCCATGGCCTCTTTGTAGAGGGGCTCTTCGATGATGACGGCCTGCTCCGAAGCGCAGATCATGCCGTAGTCGAAGGACTTGGAGAGCACGACGTCGTTGACGGCACGCTTGAGCTTGGCGCTCTTCTCGATGAAGGCGGGCACGTTTCCGGCGCCGACACCCAGGGCGGGCTTGCCGCAGGAGTAAGCAGCGCGCACCATGGCGTTACCACCGGTGGCGAGGATGGTCGCGATACCGGGGTGGTTCATCAGCAGGGTGGATGCCTCAAGCGAGGGGGTTTCAATCCACTGAATACAGTTCTCGGGGGCGCCGGCCTTGATGGCGGCGTCGCGAACGACGCGGGCAGCGGCGACGGAGGACTGCTGGGCTCCCGGGTGGAAGCCGAAGATGATGGGGTTGCGGGTCTTCAGCGCGATGAGCGACTTGAAGATCGCGGTCGAGGTGGGGTTGGTCACCGGGGTGATGCCGCAGATGACGCCGACGGGCTCTGCGATCTCGGTGATGCCGGTGATCTCGTCGCGGCTGATGATGCCAACGGTCTTGAGGTTCTGCATGGAGTTGGTGACGTGCTCGCAAGCGAAGAGGTTCTTCACTGCCTTGTCCTCGAAGACGCCACGGCCGGTTTCGGCAACGGCGTGCACGGCCAGTTCGGCGTGCTTGGACAGTGCGGCGACGGAAGCCTTCTTGACGATGAAGTCAATCTGTTCCTGCGTGAAGTTTGCGTATTCCTTGAGCGCGACCAAGCCCGCGGAAACCATGGAGTCGATCTGCGCAGCTAGTGGAGTGGCGACTGGATGGTCTGTGATCGTCATTAGTTTTCCTCCTGGACAACCCGATCTGGGATCTTTGTCTCTGGTTCAAACATAGGACGGTCCCCGCGCGTAAACACGGGCCAAAGGTCCTGTCGCAAGGCCAATATTCCGCCCAGTGGACCTGTCGGGTCGACGTCGGGAAAATCCTCTGACCAGCAAAAACATCGCCACAGCGGGCCCAAGGTCCCCGTTGAACGTGCACAAATGTCCGCTTTCACGGCCAGAAGAGGCGGGTCAGCCGGCCAGGCCGCGCACGGTGGCGACGGCCTGCTGCACCCGGGTGGCCGCTTCGGCCAGCTCGCCGGCGTCGGTGTGGGCCGAGAGGGTGAACCGCACGGCGGTCTGGGCGAGGTCGCCGGGGATGCCGAGGGCGGTGAGCACGTGCGACGGTTCGTCGCTGCCGGCCGCGCAGGCGGAGCCGCTCGAGCAGACGATGTCGTGCCGCTCCAGCTCGAGCAACACGGCCTCGCCGCCGGTGCCGGCGAAGGTGAACGAGGCGTGCCCGGCCAGTCGGTGCAGCGGATGCCCGGTGAGGGCGGCCCCCGGCGTGCCGGCGAGCACCGCGGCCACGAAGGTGTCCCGCAGCTCGGCCAGCCGGGGAACGAGCTCGTCGCGCTCGGCCGCGGCGAGGGTGAGGGCGGTGGCGAGCCCCACGGCCCCGGCCACGTTCTCGGTGCCGCTGCGCTTGCCGCGCTCCTGGCCGCCGCCGTGCAGCACCGGTTCCACCGGCAGGCGGCCGCGCAGGTACAGCGCGCCGACTCCCTGCGGGGCGCCGAGCTTGTGACCGGAGATGCTCAGCGCATCGACGCCGAGTTCGGCCACGTTGAGCGGCAGCCAGCCGGCGGCCTGCACGGCATCGGTGTGGAAGGGCACGCCGGCGGAGCGGGCGACGGCGGCGAGCTCGCGAATCGGCTGCACGGTGCCGATCTCGTTGTTGGCGTAGTGCACGCTCACGAGGGTGCTGTCGGGGCGGAGCGCCGCGGCGAGGTCAGCGGGGTCGACCCGGCCGGTGGCATCCGTGGGCAACAGGGTGATTTCGAAGCCGTGCACCCGGTGCAGGTAGTCGCAGGAGTCGAGCACGGCCTCGTGCTCGAGGGCTGTGGTGAGGATATGCCGGCCGCGCGGGTTGCCCAGGGCCAGGCCTTTCACCGCGAGGTTGTCGGCTTCGGTGCCGCCACTGGTGAGAGTGATCTCGCCCGGCCGGCAGCCGAGCACCCTGGCGATATCGGCCCTGGCGGCCTTGAGGGTGGCCGCGGCGGCCTCGCCCACCCGGTGATGGCTGGACGGATTGCCGAAACCGCGAGTCATGACCGGCCAGATCGCCTCGGCGACCTCACGCCGCAGGGGCGTCGTGGCCGCGTTGTCGAGGTAGATCATGACTGTCGCCGATCGATCAGGCGTCGGCGAGGATCACGACGTCGAGGCCGAGGTCCAGTGAGCGCACGCTGTGGGTGAGGGCGCCGACCGAGATCACGTCGACCCCGGACTCGGCGATGCGGCGCACGGTGTCGAGGGAGACCCCGCCGCTGGCCTCGACGATGGCGCGGCCGGCGACGAGGCGCACACCCTCACGCAGCTCGTCGGCATCGAAGTTGTCGAGCATGATGGTGTCGATGCCGGCCGCGAGCACGGGCTCGATCTGGTCGAGGGTGTCCACCTCCACCTCGAAGTGGGTGGTGTGCGACAGCTTGGCTCGCACGGCGAGCAGGGCGTCGGTGAGGTTGATGCCGCGGGCGCTGAGCACGGCCAGATGGTTGTCCTTAGCCATCACCGCGTCCGAGAGGCTGAAGCGGTGGTTGTGGCCGCCGCCGTCTCGCACGGCCTGGCGTTCGAAGGCACGGAGGCCGGGCGTGGTCTTGCGGGTGTCGACGATCCGGGCGGCGGTGCCAACGGTTTCCGCTACGTAGCGGGCGGTGAGCGCGGCGATCCCGCTCATCCGTTGCACGAAGTTGAGTCCGATGCGTTCCGCCTGCAGGATGCCGCGGGCCGGGCCGGATGCCTCGGCGAGCAGTTCGCCCGCGGTGAAGGGGGTGCCGTCGGCGAGGTGCAGGTGCACCACGATGCGCGGGTCGACCAGCCGGAAGGCGGCTGCGAAGACGGCGCCGCCGCTGAAGACGCCGGCTTCCCGGGCGACGAGCTGGGCGGTGGCCACCGCGTCGGCGGGAATCAGCATCTCGGAGGTGATGTCGCCCCACGGGGCGTCCTCGTCGAGGGCGGCCCGCACAACGGTGTCGATGGCGGAAGTGGTCAGCATGCGATGGCCTCCGAGGGCTGCGATGGAGCGGACTGCGATGAGACCGGCGATCCCGCCGGAACGAGGGTGCGGGCCGACCAGGCTTGGCGCCGGCTGAAATGCGGCTGGGCCAGCTCGGCACGGCTCTGCGGGAAGTCGGCGCGGTGGTGGGCACCGCGGGATTCCTCCCGGGCGAGGGCGGCAGCCACGATGAGACGGCCGAGATCCAGCAGGTTGCCGGTCTCCAGTTCCGCGACGGTGGCGTCGCCCCGGTCGGCGGCCGTCCAGCCGGCCAGGGTCGCCGCGGCGCGGGTGAGGTCGGCACCGGAGCGGTGTACGCCGGCGGCTTCCCAGAGCAGCTGCTGCAGGGCGGCCCGGTCGACGCGGCCGCCGTCGACGATGATGCGCTCGGCGACGATCTCCTCGTCGATGTCCAGGTCGGTGGCGCAGCTGTAGTCGGCTTCGGCGTTCTCGAACAACGGCGGCAGCTGTTCGGGTTCGCCGAGCGCGCGTACGGCTCGGTCGGCGAAGACGGCGGCTTCGAGAAGCGAGTTAGAGGCGAGCCGGTTGGCGCCGTGGGCGCCGGTGCGGGCGACCTCGCCGACGGCGTAGAGGCCGGGCAGGGAGGTGCGGCCCCAGATGTCGGTGGCGACCCCGCCCATCCAGTAGTGCGCGGCCGGTGCCACCGGGATCGGTTCGACCGCCCAGTCCAGGCCGGCGGCGCGGCAGGCGGCAGTGATGGTGGGGAAGCGGCTCTCGAGCAGCTCGCGGCCGAGACCGGTGGCGTCGAGCAGCACCGGGGCGCCGCCCTGCGCCTTCATCTGAGCGGCAATGCTGCGGGCGACGATGTCGCGGGGTGCGAGTTCGGCATCCGGGTGGATGGCGGTCATGAATCGGTCGCCGGCACTGCTGAGCAGCACGGCGCCCTCGCCGCGCACTGCCTCGGAGACCAGGGGGGTGCCGGGCACCGCGAGCGCGGTGGGGTGGAACTGGTAGAACTCGACATCGGCCACGGTCGCACCCGCCCGCCAGGCGGCGGCGACGCCGTCACCGGTGGCGATGGCCGGATTCGTGGTGTGCGTGTAGAGCGCGCCGGCCCCGCCGGTAGCCAGGATCACGGCGTCGGCGGTCACGGTGTGCGTGGTGCCGTCGGCGCTGAGCAGGGAGGCGCCGGTGACCCGGCCGCGCTCCACGACGAGGTCGACGAGCATGGTGTGTTCGTGGATGCTGATCTGGTCACCGCCGAGGGCGTGCGCGCGGTTGGCGCGTTCCTGCACCGTAGCCACCAAGGCGGTCTCGATCGCGGCACCGGTGGCGTCGCCGCCGGCGTGCAGTACCCGGGAGCGGGAGTGCGCGGCCTCGAGCCCGCGGGTGATGCCGGACTCGTCACGGTCGAAGTCGACTCCGAACCGGATCAGATCGCGTACCCGGGCCGGGCCCTCCTCGCAGAGTACCTGCACGGCGGCGGGGTCGCAGAGGCCGGCACCGGCGCGGAGGGTGTCGAGGATGTGGGCGTCGACGGAGTCATCGGGGAAGAGGGCGGCGGCGATGCCACCCTGGGCGTACCGGGTGTTGCTGTCGGAGAGGGCGGCCTTGGTCACCAGGGTGACCCGGTGGCCCGCGTCGGTGGCCCGCACCGCGGCGATCAGGCCGGCGAGTCCGCTGCCGACGACCAGCACGCGTGCCATGGTCAGGCTCCCACCGTGGCGGCGGCGACGGGAGCGACCGGGCCGGCCGCGGGCGGCTTGGCCGCGAGCATCCGTTCGAGCGCGACCCTGGCGTGATCGGCCACATCGTCGGCGACGGTGATGCGGTTGAGCACCTCGGCCGGCACGCCGTCGCCGCCCACGAGCGCTTCGAGCACCCAGGCCAGGTAGCCCGAGTGGATGCGGTACATGGTGGAGCAGGGGCAGACCACCGGGTCGAGGCAGAAGATGGTGTGCTGCGGGTACTCGGCGGCCAGGCGCTGCACCAGGTTGATCTCGGTGCCGATGGCGAACGTCGATCCGGCCGGGGCTGCGGCGATGGCCTTCGCGATGTAGTCGGTGGAGCCGTATTCATCGGCGGCATCGACAACCGCCATCGGGCACTCCGGGTGCACGATCACGCGCACGCCGGGGTGCTCGGCGCGGGCCGTGGCGATCTGGTCGACGGTGAAGCGGCGGTGCACGCTGCAGAAACCGTGCCAGAGGATGACCTGCGAGTCCTCGAGTTCGGTCTCGGTGTTGCCGCCGAGGGGCTTGCGCGGGTTCCACATCGGCATCCGTTCCAGCGGCACGCCCATGGCCTTGGCGGTGTTGCGGCCCAGGTGCTGGTCGGGGAAGAACAGCACCCGCTGACCGCGTTCGAAGGCCCACTCGAGCACGGTCTCGGCGTTCGACGAGGTGCAGACGATGCCGCCGTGTTCACCGCAGAAGCCCTTGAGCGCGGCGGAGGAGTTCATATAGGTGACCGGGATCACGGGGACGCGCCCCGAGGCATCCGGTTCGGTGCCGTAGAGCTCTTCGAGCTGCTCCCAGCACTCGGTGACCGAGTCGATGTCGGCCATGTCGGCCATGGAGCATCCCGCGGCGAGGTTCGGCAGGATCACGGCCTGCTCCGGTGTCGAGAGCAGGTCAGCGGTTTCGGCCATGAAGTGAACGCCGCAGAAGACGATGGCCTCGGCGTCTGGCCGGCTCTGGGTGGCGACGGCGAGCTGGAACGAGTCGCCGACGAAGTCGGCGTGCTGCAGCACCTCCTCGCGCTGGTAGAAGTGGCCGAGCACCACGACCCGGTCGCCGAGGGTGGCCTTGGCGGCGCGGATCCAGTCGCCCAGCTCGCCGTTGGAGGCGGTGCGGTACTTGGCCGGCAGCTCGCCTTGACGGGGGGAGCCGGTGGGGATGACGTCGCCCATCGACGAGCCGGGGCCGTAGCCGGGGGCCTTGTCGTCGAAGTACCAGGGATCAACGGCAAGATCTGGCGTGCAGGTGCTGCCGTCGGTTTTGCCCGTGCTGATCAGGCGGATGGTGCGGTCGACCGATGCGATGGTCATGTCGTGCTCCTCGGGGGGTGCGGGGTGGGTCGGAGGGGAGTCAGGGGTGAGCCCGCCAGCGGGCCGAGCGGGCCCTGTTCGGCGAGCGACTGGGAGTCGTTGTAGCGGTAGAGGCGCGGCGGGCGGTGGGGAACACCGGCCAAGCGGAGGCCCGTGTCGACCAGGGTGCCGGAGGCCTCGATCGTGCGGCGGAAGTTGGCCGGGTCGAGCGGCTTCTGCAACACTGCCTCGTGCACGTCGCGCAGCTGCGCCAGGGTGAAGGTCTCACCGAGGAAGGCGTGCGCGATACGGGAGTACTCGACTTTGGTGCGCAGGCGCCAGAGGGCGTATTCCACAATGCGGTTGTGGTCGAAGGCGAGGTCGGGCAGACGGTCGGCGGGGAACCACTGCACGTTGTCGTCGACGACGGCCAGCTCGGCCTCGGTGGATTGCACCAGTGCCCAGTACACGATCGAGACCACCCGGCTGCCGGGCGATCGGCTGAGGTCACCGAAGGTATAGAGCTGTTCGAGGTATTTAGGGGTGAGCCCGGTGGTCTCGCGCAGGGTGCTGGCGGCAGCGGCCGAGAGCTCTTCCTCGGGCGGGAGCCAGCCTCCGGGCAGCGCCCACAGCCCCAGATACGGGTCCCTGGTGCGGCGCACGAGGGGCAGCCAGAGGGTCATGAAGCCCGATTCGACGTCGGGTCGGAGGGCGAAAATGACCGTCGACACCGCAAGCACGGGCGGGTGTGATTCGGTCATCGGGGCATCCATCGACTAAAGGTCAGTGTGACTTTAACTTGTCGCCCATCATATAGTCATTCTGACCAGAAGTCGAAATTCGGGCATGTAACCGCCGGGTGAGGCCGGTGGTTTCAGGAGTCGCGAGACGCCGTTGCAGCAGGTGCCGGGTTGGAATGGCGCGCTCCACGGCCGGTCAGCCCCCAGATCGTGACCCGGCCCATGGCCTCGAGAACGATGCTGCCGCTCATCTTGGAACTTCCCAGGGTGCGCTCCACGAAAGTGATCGGCACCTCCACCACAGTGAGCCGAGCGCGCACGGCGTGCAGGAGCATGTCGATTTGGAAGCAATAGCCCAGGCTGTCGACGCTGCCGAGCTGCATCCGTTGCAGAGCGTCTCTGCTGTATACCCGGTACCCGCCGGTCACGTCGCGCTGGGGCAGTCGCAACAGCAGCCGCGAGTACACCGAGCCGCCGCGGGAGAGCAAGCGGCGGTGCCACGGCCAGTTCTCCACCCGGCCGCCGGGAATCCAGCGAGAGCCCATCACCACGTCGGCGGTGCGCGCGGCGTTCAACAGGTCTGGCAGTTGCTCCGGCAGGTGTGAACCGTCGGCGTCGAGCTGAACGAGATAGTCGAAGCCGCGTTCCCTGGCCCAATCGAACGCGTCGAGGTAGGCCGCGCCCAGGCCGTTCTTCTTGGTGCGGTGCAGAACATGCACCTGCTGGTCGGCCGCGGAGAGGCCATCGGCCAGCGCACCGGTGCCATCGGGCGAGGCATCGTCCACGATCAGAATGGCGGCCTCGGGCACACTGGCGCGCACACGACCGACGATCGGGCCGATGTTCTCGCGCTCGTTGTATGTGGGAATGATGACCACAGTGGATGGCATATATCTACCTTGTCAGTTCGATGATGGTGCGATTCGCGGTGTTGGTAGGTGCCATGGTGTTTCCCAGTAAAGACCCCGCAGGTTAACGTTCACCCTCCGTGCTTCGGGCCAGGGCCTGCGAAGGCTCTCAGATTTGCGCTCCCGTCAGGGGTGCGTTGCGACCGGTCGTGCCTGGAATTCAGGCGACGTGACGGGGCAGCTGAATGGTGACGGCGAGTCCGTCGCCGGTGTTCCGCAGTGAAATCGTGCCGTGCGCGCGTTCGACGATGGCATGCACGATCGCCAGTCCGAGCCCGGAACCGCCTGAGCTGCTCGACCGGGAGTTGTCGGGGCGGGAGAACCTGTCGAAGGCGAGCGGGATGAAAGCGTCGGGCAGCCCCGGGCCGGTGTCCTCGACCGTGATCACGGCACCGGCGGCCACGCTGGCCAGGGTGACCGTGACGCTGCCGTTGCCGCCCATGGCATTGACCGCGTTCGAGATGAGGTTGTCGAGCAGCTGGCCCATGTTGGTGGGGGAGATGGTGTACCGCCCCACAGAGTCCTCGCCGTCGATGCGATAAACCACCTCGAGTTCCTGGCCGCTCTGCACCACCCTGGCCCGGTCGACGGATGCGGTCACCTCGTCCACGAGTCCTGCCCAGCCGGTCTCTGGCGGGGCCTGCTCGCTCTCCAGCTTGCTCAACTCGAGCAGGTTGGTCGCCAGACGGCTCAGCCGCGCGGCGGTCGCCGAAGCGTCCCGCACATCGCGTTCGAGCGCTGGGGCGTCGCCCGAGTTCAGGTGGGCGAGCTCGAGCTGGGCCTGGAGAACGGCGAGCGGAGTGCGGAGCTCGTGGCTGGCATCCGACACGATCTGTTTCTCGCGGTCGACGCCGCGGCGGAGCCGCTCGATGAAGTCGTTGAGGGTGTGGGCGAGCCGGCTCAGTTCGTCGTTCCCGGCCGGCACCTGCAGCCGGGCGGACGATCCGGTGGTGCTCAGGCTTTCGGCCTCCTCGCGCAACCGGGTCACCGGGCGCAGCGCGGCGCCGGTGAGGAGCCACGAGGCGAGACCGAAGCCGGCGGTGAGGATGAGCGTGCCGAGCGAGAGCACGCCGGTGAGTTGGTCGAGGAGCAGGCCGGAGGTTTGCTGGCTGCGGGCGGCGATCACGAGCCAGTCACCCGAGTCGGTGCTGACCGGCGTGGCCGACACCAGGTAGGTGGCGGCCGGGGTGTCCACGTTCTGCGGTTCCTGGCCGAGCCGGGTCAACCCGGTGATCTGGCGGTCGAGGCTGCGGGGGAGCGAGGACTTTCGCACCATGCCGGTGGGGTCGATGATCGCCAGCAGCTGCCCTTCGCTGGCCGACTGCAGCGCCTCGGCCGGGTTGGCCTGCAACTCGCTGATCAGCGGTTCGGCGTCGTTGCGCAGCATGGTTTCGTTCGTCTCGCTGAGGATGGACTGCACCTCGAGGCGGAAGAAGAAAGCTGCGGTGCTGAACAACAGCGTGGCCACGACGAGGCTGCCCACGGTGATGCGGGCGCGAATCGACAGTGCCGGCAGCCAGACCCGGCGCAGGCGGATCACCGGCCCGGCCGCCTCATTCGACGAGCTCCACCGCGTAGCCGCTGCCGCGCACGGTGACGATGCGAACGCCGGCGGCATCCGTATCGATCTTGCGTCGCAGGTAGCTGATGTACTGGTCGACGATGTTGGGATCGATGTGCTGGGTGCCGTTCCAGATCTCTTCCAGAATGGTGGTGCGATCCACGGTGGTTCCGGCGCGACTGCACAACAACCGCAGCAGGGCCACTTCCTTCGGGCTCATCGACACAGCTTTGCCGGCGACGGTCACGCGCAGGTCGCGGGAGTCGAGCACGATGTTGCCGATCTCCACGGTGAGAGGAGCGCCCATGGAGCGTCGGCGCAGCAGAGCGCGCACCCGGGCCGACAGCTCGGCGAGGGCGAATGGCTTGGTGAGGTAGTCATCGGCACCGCTGTCGAGTCCGAAGACCCGGTCGTCGACAGTGTCGCGGGCGGTGAGCAGGAGAACAGGCATGGTGCTGCCGGACTCGCGGATGCGGCGGCAGATTTCGAAACCAGACATTTGCGGCAGCATCACATCTACCGCGGCCAGGTCGAATCCGTCGCCGGTGATGGCGATCAGGGCGTCAACCCCGTTGGAGACCCGGGCGGTGTCGTAGCCCTCCGCCTGGAGACCGCGTTCGATGAGGGCGCCCATCTGGTCATCGTCTTCTACGACCAAGATTTTCATCGGTCACCCTTCGCTCGTTCAGGATCTTATGCTGGCACGTTACCGGCCTTGCTGCTCGCGACCGGCCGATGGCCCGGCTGGGAACCCGCCGATAGGCTGGCCGCATGGTGGACTCACGAGCAGGCGATGAACTCGGCGTGGCGGTTGCGCAATTCGCGCCCGGCAGCGATCAGGCCGCGAACCTGGCCGAGATGCGCACCCTGGCCGAGACTGCCGTGTCCCGCGGGGCGCGCATCGTCGTCTTTCCCGAGTACTCGTCATTCTTCGAGACCGTGCTGGGGGATGCGTCGGTGGCGGCCGCTGAGTCACTGGACGGACCGTTCGTCGGCGCGCTGGGCCGAATGGCCACGGACCTGGGAGTGCACATCGTGGCCGGCCTGCTCGAGCGCAGCGCCGATGCTGGCCGGGTGCAGAACACGCTCGTGGCGCTCGACCCAACCGGCGCCGTTGTGGCGCGTTACCGCAAGCTTCACCTCTATGACGCCTTCGGCAGCCGGGAATCCGACCGGGTGCTCGCCGGTGTGATCGAAGCGCCGGAAACCTTTGCCGTAGACGGCTTCACCGTTGGCCTGCAGACGTGTTACGACATCAGGTTCCCCGAGGTGACCCGTCGACTTGTCGACGCCGGCGCTGACCTCGTGCTCGTGCCCGCCGAGTGGGTGCGCGGCCCGCTCAAGGAGCAGCACTGGCGCACGCTGGTGACGGCGCGCGCGTTGGAGAACACGATCTATCTGGCGGCTGCCGACCACGCCCCGCCCAGCGGGGTGGGCGCGAGCATGGTCGTTGACCCGATGGGCGTCGAACTTGTCACGATCGGCGAGACAACGGATGTGGCGGTGGCGTGGATCTCCTCGGCTCGCCTGGCAGCCGTGCGCCAGATTAATCCCGCCCTGGCCCTGCGCCGGTTCGGGATCGTCCCGCGCTGAGGTTTCTCGGGTCCGGCATGCGCCGATAGTCGACGGTGTGTGCTGGGCGGAGTACACGCGCGCCCAGATGCTCGCGTCGCAGGGGTCGCGACGGGTTGCGAGCAGGCTTTTCCTGGACGAAGAAATTTTCGATATTGCCCTGTGGAAAACGTGACATTTTCTCGCATAGGAAGCCGATTCGTGGCAAAATGGGGGTATGGACGAAGAGCTCCAGAAAGGCTCCACCCCACCGATGGGAGACACTCCCACCGGGCAGAAGTCGCATGGCCGGGGCTCCAGCGGCCAGAGCTCCGACGGCCAGAGCGCGTTGGACTGGAACACCAGCCTGGTCGGCCCGGCACCCGAGATAACGGCGCCGCTCACGTCGACCGTAGCGGCCACCTCTGTCAGCACCGCCGCCGGCACGGACGCGTCGCCCAGCACGGCGGATGCGGCGCCGGACGGGAGCGGGTCGGGGGTCGGCGATGCCGGTGCCGGGCGCGGTAAGTCGCAGCCGGTGTGGCAAGAGCCCGCCGAGTTGCCCGCCGTGCAACGGGTGCTCGCCGGGTCTTTCGGGGAGAAGGTCGGTGTTCTGAGGGACGCGGCCCGCACGATTCGGGCGGTGATGGCGTCGATCGACGTGGACACGGTCAACGACGCCGAACTGGTCGCGTTGACGCAGGTGGTGGAGGAGGTGGGCCGGCCGGTGGACGCGGCCCGGGTCACGACCGCGACCGTGGTCGCGTACCGGGCCCGCCGGTCCTTGGGCCGGGACTCGCTGGCCTGGCGGTTGGGTGCCACCCGGGACCTGGACTTACTGACCCGGTTGACGCGTTGCTCGGACACGGAAATGAAACGCCGCATCACCCTGGGCGAGAAGGTCTGCCCGCGGATGAGCACGATGGGGGCGCAGGAACCGGTGTTCCCGATCGTGGCCGCCGCTCTGACCTCGGGGGAACTCGGGGTGGAGGCCGCGGCGGTCATTGTCAAAGCGCTCGGCGACTACACCGTGCACGGCCGGTTGTACGCCGACCAGGCCCAGGTGCGCTTCGCGGAGGCGAAGCTGGTCGAAAACGCCACCGGCTCCCGCTACGGCCATGCCACCACCGATAGCGATACTGATGGGGGCGCTACTGACGGCGGGGCAGACGAGGCTGGAGCCGGGACTGGGACCGGCCCGGTGTGCCGGGTGGGTGACTCGGACCTGGTCGCTGTCGGTGCGGACCACATCCAGGCCATGACGCCGGCCTGGCAGGCGTTCCTGAATCCCGACGGGGCGGCCCCGAACGCGCCGCTGCTCGAAGCGAAGTCGTCGTTCTCCTTCGGCACACTCCGAGACGGCCTCTACCCGCTCCGCGGCGGCGTCACCCCGGACCTCAAAGGGGTGATGCAGAACCTGTTCAACACCTACCAGTCCGCCCGCACCGCCGTGAAGTTCCCCTCTGCCGAGGACCAGCAGCGCATCGAAGCCGGCGAACTGATCCCCGGCGAAATCCTGGACGAACGCACCGGCGGGGAGAAACGAGCCGACATTCTGCGGGGCATTCTCACTCAGGTCGCCCAAGATCCCCGCACCCCGACCATGGGCGGCATGCCACCGACGGTGATGGTGCACGTGAACGCCACCGACCTGCTCAAGAACTCCGGCGTCGGCTGGATCGACGGGGTGGAGGGGCCGGTCTCGATGAAGAGCATCAATCAGATGATCGACAACGGCGGCATGCAACCCATCTTCTTCGGCGGAAACGGCGCCGTCCTCGGTTTGGGCTCCAAGGCCCGGTGCTTCTCCCCGCTGCAACGCAAAGCGATCACCGCGAGGGATGGCGGCTGCATCATCCCGGGCTGCACCTGCCCACCCCAATGGTGCGAAGTACACCACGTCGAACCCTGGCAGTACGGCGGTAGAACGCACGTGGACAACGGGGTGTTGCTGTGTTGGTACCACCACCACACCATCACCAGCAGCACCGGCTGGAAAATCCGCATGGTCAGAGGTGTACCCCAAGTGAAAGCACCCCACTGGATCGACCCCACCGAGAAGTGGCGCACCCCCGACAAGCATCGGGCACACGACCCACGCACCCGACGACCACCCGACGATCCCGAAACCCCGGAACCACCGAAGTAGTCACCGGGGTGCAGCTGGGTAGGTTCTACAGCTATTCGGGCGCGGCCACTGAGGACTTCGGCAGAGGTGATGCTGATCGCACTCTGAACGCGGCGTCTGGTCCGCTGGATTGGACAGCGGAACGGTTGGGAGACTGGCCAACGGAATGGCCGGGAGATTGGCCAGACGATTGACCGGAGGGCAGGCAGCGCTCTTCGCTGGTAGCGATAAGCCCCTGCGAGCTATTGGCCGACCTGGTCAATTGCGCAATCCAGTCAGGATTGAGGGTGGGGGTGTGGCCGCCCGTGAACTTGAAATAGAGCGGGATTGACGGATTCAGCCATGCCGAACTCCGCCCGTCACCGACCTCCGAGGCATTTCGCCAAGAGAACAGGAAACTCTCCCCACGACGCAGTTTCTGCACGATCACTACTTGCAGGTGCGTCAGTATTCTGTCGTCGAATTCCACAACGACACGGTCGTACGACAGGGTGCCCATGATTCACGTTCGCTTCCAATTAGTCACACAGGTTCCGGGAACCAGTGGAAGCGATGATGGGGCACTTACAAGAGAACCGGAGGATTCTTCAACTCTCCTCCGTCCTTTCTCAAAGGGCAAGCAGTTCTGGCAAAGCCGAAGAGTCGCTCAGCGGGTGGGAACCGGCGTGGTTATTCCGCTCATGAGCAGGGCAATCTCGATGCGCAGTGTTGCCGGCAGATCGGCGGGTGCTTCGCGGCCGAGGCCGGTACGGATGATCTCCATGTGCAGCACCGAAAAGATGCTCCGTGCAGCGAGCGTCACGTCGACGTCGGGTCGGAGCCGCGGGTCGGTACCGGGCTCGCCCAGCTGGGCCAACACGAGAGCTATGGACGATTCCAGACGGTCGACCAGGTCGAGCGCCTCGGAGCGGAAGGCGCCATCCGGGTCACCGAACAGAATCTCACGCTGGTACACCGCCATGTTCTCGCGCTGGCGAAGGCCGGCATCCAGCAGCGGGCCAAGCAGCCGCATGATCTGATCAGTGGGGTCAGCGTCTGTGCCGCCGATGTTCAGCCCGCGCTCGATCCCGTGGCTTAGTTCGGCGTTGTAGACCATGGTGAGGAGTTCAGGCTTGGAAGAGGCGTAGCGGAACAGCGTTCCGATGGCAACGTCCGCCCGGTCAGCGATGTCCTGCGTGGTCACGGCGGAGTAGCCGCGCTCGGCGAACAGCTCGGCTGCCGCCGCGTGAATGCGGTCCCGCTTGTCGACCTTGCCGCGCTCACGCCTTCCGACGGGCGGCGCCGTCAGGCCGGTGCTGTTGTCGGGTATAGGTCTCATCCGTCTCATTATGGTCCCGGCCGGTGCTCCAGGGCCGCAGGGCGAACAGAGCGTCGACCGGGTGCTCAATATGGCTGAAGTGACCCGTGTCGGCGAGGATCGTCACCTCGTACGCGGGGATCACCTCGTGCATCAGCTGGTCGTCGCCGACGGTGACGAAAACATCGCGGTCGCCGTGCACCGACCGCACCTCGCACTGGATGCTCGCCCAGCGCTGCGCAGCGTCGTAGCGCCCGGCACGGTGAGCGGCGAGGGCGAATGAGCGCGGCCGGGCCTCCGCAGCCAACGCTGCCACGACGCTGCGGTCGATCTCGTCGACGCGGCTGAACAGCGGTGTGACGAGCGGGCGGAGCACCCCGAGCCGGTGCAGTCCACGCACGAAACGGCGGCCGCCGGAGCCGAACCTGGTCAACACCCGCATCACGGCCAGCAGTGCTGTGAACCCGGGCAGCACACCGAAGCGGGTGAGCGGATGCTGCACACTCTCGATCACGCTGAAGGTCGTGGCCGACACCAGGCCAACGAAGGTTGTGCGCCGTGGCTGGCTTGCGGCAAGTTCCAGGGCAACGACTCCGCCCAGCGAGTGCCCGATCAGCTGCCACCGCTGGTAGCCCAGTGCGCGTGCGATTTCGGCGACCGCGGCAGCGAGGCTCTCGATGGTCTCGGTCTCCTCGCGTGCGGCGAGGGCCGAGTCACCCCAGCCGGGCAGATCGGGAATCACCAGATCGGTGAGCGGAGCCGGCGTCAACCGGTCCGCCGAGAGGATCAGCGGCGTCCAGGTGCTCCAGGACCCGGCTGCGCCGTGCAGCAGGATGGTGGCCACGCCGTCGCGGGCAGCCGAGTTGCGCCTGCCGTGGCGCACGGTAACCGGTCCCAGGGCGGTAGGGATCACGCTGGTTGTGAGACCAAGACCGCGCGCATCCGTCAGCAACGGGTACGGGCAGTACGCGGTGTCGGCATCCGACCAGGCATGGGAATTGCTGCTCATAGCCTTGGTTCGGCGCGCGCCCGCCGACGGATTGGGTGATGGACAAGGCTGGGAACGCGCTGCCGATTGCACGCGCGCAGGAATAGCCCGCGCTGGCAAACAGTTGCGATTGCGGGGCGTTCGTGCGGCCATGACGATCCAGCCGCCCACCAGCGATCCCCGTCACACCTATAGAAGGAGAACTACGTGAGTCTTTTCACCCCGCTGAACCTCGGCGCTCTTGAGCTGCCCAATCGATTGGTTATGGCACCACTCACCCGGATGCGTTCCGGAGTCGACGGCATTCCCGGCGCACTGAACATCGAGCACTACCGCCAGCGGGCGACTCTCGGGCTCATCGTCACGGAAGGTGTCTACCCCGACAAGGCCGGCCAGGGCTTCCCCGGCCAGCCCGGCTTGGTTACCGACGAACAGATCGACGGCTGGGCCAAGGTCGCCGACGCCGTGCACGCCGGTGGTGGACGCATCGTGGCCCAGGTCATGCACGCCGGCCGGGTCACGCACCCCGAGACCAACGGTGGCCTCGAGATCGTCGCTCCCAGCGCGATCGCGATCAAGGGCGAGAGTCACACCTACAAGGGCAAGCTGCCCTATCCGGTGCCGCGTGCGCTCACTCTCGACGAGCTGCCCGCTGTCGTCGACAGCTTTGTGCAGGCGTCACGCAATGCCGTCGCTGCCGGGCTCGATGGTGTCGAGATCCACTCCGCCAACGGCTATCTGCTGCACGAATTCCTCTCACCTGCATCGAACCAGCGCGATGACATCTACGGTGGATCGCCCGAGAACCGCGCCCGCTTCGTGATCGAGGTCGCCACGGCAGTTGCCGCCGCCATCGGCGCAGACCGGGTGGGTATCCGCATCTCGCCGGAGCACAACATCCAGGACGCACTCGAGACCGATGCCGCCGACGTGCTCGCCACGTATGGCGCGCTGGTAGACGGACTCGCACCGCTCGGACTGGCCTACCTGAGCGTGCTGCACCGCGAACCCGCTGGCGAGCTGGTACCCGCCCTGCGCGCCCGCTTCGGCGGCCCGCTGCTGGTGAACACCGGGTTCGGCGAGGTCACCACTCGCGATGAGGCCACCGCCCTGATCGCCGACGGACATGGCGATGGCGTAGTGGTGGGTCGGGCCGTGATCGCCAACCCCGACCTCGTGCGCCGCTGGCTCGAGAACCTGCCACTGAACGAGCCCAACCCGCTCACGTTCTACGCCTCGGACGCCGTGGGCTACACGGACTACCCGGCCTACGCCGGCTAGTCACACCGGCCGCGACCGACCGAAACAAGAACGGCCCCATGACGTGTCATGGGGCCGTTTCTGCTCTGCTGTTGAGACGGCTGGCTACAGGCGGGCGAGCCGGGCGGCGGCCTCTTCGAGCACGTCCACGCGCTTGCAGAACGCGAACCGCACCAGAGACGCATATTCCGCCTTGTGCTCCGGCAGACAGAACGCGGTGATCGGGATGCCGACCACTCCGGCCAGGTCTGGCAGCGCACGGCAGAACTCGACCCCGTCGGCGTGACCGAGCGCGGCGGCATCCGCCACGATGAAGTACGAGCCCTGTGGCACGGTGAGCGTGAACCCGGCCGCGGCCAGCCCCCCGGCCAGCACGTCGCGCTTGGCTTGCAGGTCGGAGGCGATCCCGGCGTAGTAGCTGTCGGGCAGGCCGAGGCCGACGACGGTGGCCGGCTGGAACGGGGCGCCGTTCACATAGGTGAGGAACTGCTTGACGGCGAGGATGGCGGTGACGATCGCGGCGGGGCCGCTCAGCCAGCCGATCTTCCAGCCTGTGGTGCTGAACGTCTTTCCCGCTGACGAGATGGTGACCGTGCGCTCGCGCGCACCGGCCAATGTGGCCACCGGTAGGTGCGCGACGCCGAACGTGAGGTGTTCATACACTTCGTCGGTCACGATCAGGGCGTCGTGCTTGTGCGCGAGCGTCACGATGAGTTCGAGTGTCTCGCGGGCGAAGACGGTGCCGGTGGGGTTGTGCGGGTTGTTGATCAGGATGATGCGGGTGCGGTCGTTGACCACGGCTGCGAGCTCATCGAGGTCGGGCTGAAAGTCGGGGGAGCGCAGCCGCACGGTGCGGTGCACGCCGCCGGCCAGGGCGACGAGTCCGCCGTACGCGTCGTAGAACGGCTCGAACGTGACGACCTCGTCGCCCGGTTCGAGCAGGGCCAGCAGGGTCGCGGAGAGCGCCTCGGTGGCTCCGGCCGTGACCAGGATCTCGGTGCCAGGGTCGACCGTGAGGCCGTAGAAGCGCTGCTGGTGCCGGGCGATGGCTTCGAGCAATTGCGGATTTCCGCGCCCGGGCGGGTACTGGTTGACGCCGTCACTGATGGCTTGGCGAGCAGCGTCGAGCACGGCGGCAGGGCCGTCTTCGTCGGGAAAACCCTGACCGAGGTTGATGGCGCCGGTGCGAGCCGCCAGGGCGCTCATCTCGGCGAAGATGCTGGCGGAGATGGATCCGTCGGCACCGAGCAATCCAGCGCCGCGGGCGGTGCGCTTCCAGGCGCCGGAAATCGTCATGTGGTGACCTGCATACTCCCAAATTTACGACATGCGGCACCCCTCGATTGGCCGCCGACCGAAGCAGCTCAATTGAGACCTGTGGATAACTCGCACGGGGAAGCGCGGCGGAGGCTTACCGTGTCGGCATGGGGACTGATGCTGGCAGGCGACGACGCACGAGCCGGATGGTGACGCTCGCCTGTGCGGGAATCTTGCTGTTGCTCCCCGTGAGCGCCTGTGCCGCGGAACCGACACCAGCCCCGACGTCAGCCCCGCCAACCGCTGCGCCCGTCTTCGCTACCGATGAGGAGGCGCTGGCCGCTGCAGAAGAGGCTTACGCGAACTACCTGAGTCGCTCCAGCGCGATAGCCCACGGCGGGGGAGTGGACGCCCAGCTTATGACCGAGGTCGCCACCGGCGAAGCACTTGAGACTGAGATCGGCTCTTTTGAGGAAATGTCCAAGGCAGGCACGGTCGGCGTTGGCGAGCTCCAATTCGACACGTTGACGGTTCAGTCCTTGGATCTATCATCGGGTTCGTTGTCCGCCTACGTGTGTCTCGACGTATCTGGATCTGATGTCGTGGATGGATCTGGCGTAAGCACGCTGTCGGAGGGGCGGGTTGAACGGCTCCCGTTGGAAATCGGCTTCGTTTACGACCGCGATGGAGGACGCCTACTTCTAGAGAGGACCCGAACATGGGACGGGGAAAACTTCTGCTAGCTGTGGTTCTGCCGGTTGTCGTTGTGGCATTGCCGACGACCGCTGCGGCACAAAGCGGGACATGCGGAGCATGGGAGGGCGCGAGCGGCGGCTGCCCCGATTCCAGCGCAGGTATCGGCAACGGCGGGGTTGATGTCTCGGCCGGGTGGGACGGTGCTAGTCCGGGGAGTGGTGCCGGTGGTGGGGCTGGCAGCGGCGGTGAAGTGGGCACCGGCGGCGGAACGTGGGACGGCAACAGTGGGCTGCCCGACGGAGTCAGCGTTGTTCCCGGGGGAGTCGCAGTAGACGACGGCGACGCGGCCAGCGGTCCGTTTCTTCCACCGCGGCGGGGCGCCATCGTGGATCCCGCAGCGCCGGCGGATCCGGCCTGCGTGCCGCAGACACCGTGTGACCCGGCGCTCGTCGTTCGGGTGAGTGACCTGGTGAGTATCCAGGCTGACGCACCCAGCCAGGGAATGGAACCCGACGGCTGGCTTGTGGTGGGCATCCCGACCAACTTCTTCGCCAGCGCTTCTCCGCACGTGCACAGGGGACCGCTGCTGGGCGCTCCCGCCGACGTTCGATTCACTCCCGTCGGGTTCCGCTGGGACTATGGCGATGGCACGTCAGCCACAGCGGAAACGGGCGGCTCGAGCTGGGCCGCTCTGAATCTTCCGGAGTTCTCAGAAACGTCCACCAGCCACGTCTTCGAGCAGACCGGCACCCTCACCATCCGCTTGGTCGTCTCGTATTCGGCGGAGTACAGCTTCGCTGGGTCGGAGTGGCGCCCGGTGCAAGGCCTGCTCGAGGTGCCGGCCAGCCCGATCACTGCCATCGCCGACCGCGCCGGCACTGTACTCGTGGCCGAGTCATGTTCGACGGATCCGGGCGGGCCGGGCTGTTGAGTGCCACGATAGAAGAGCGCTGAAATTCTGCGGTCTCAGGTGCCGGGCAAGGTCACGGCTTCGTCATTGACTGCTCCCAGCCTGCGCATATCAAACGTTCAGCTTCAGGCGAGAAGCTATCTTCGCTTGGAAGGAGCACATCATGACTGACAGCACTGAGAACCCGGGCACCACCCCCGACCAGCCTCACGACCACAACCCGATCGAGGTCAACTCGGCCGGTGAAGCCGCCGTGGCACAGCCCGACCAAACCACCCCCACTGCCGACGCCACCGGCGACAACACGACTGCCGTGCAGCCCGTTGTGCCGAGGACCGCAGACAACCAGCCCACCGAGGTGCTGGGATCCGGAGACGGCACAGTCGCCGCCCAGGCTCCCGCTACCCCCGGTGCGTCCCCGGCCGCCCAGCAGCACGCTGCACCCCAGCACACTGCGCCCCAGCACACCCCGGCACAGCCCGCGCCGCACAACGCCGCGCCCGCAGCCCACCCGGCACCGTACACGCAGCCCGGTGCTTACCCGACGGATGCCTTCGGCCGGCCGATTCCGGGCCCGGATGGCACCACCCCGATTTACGCTCCCACCCCCGCGCAGCAGCAGGCGTACGCGTATGCCAACGCCAGCCAGAACGGCTACGCCCCGCAGCCCACCGTCGGACCGAAGCCGCCCAAGGACCCCAACCGCCGCAAGGGCAGCGTCGCCGTCATCGCCGCGCTCGCCATCGGCGCGCTGATCGGTGGCGCCTCCGGCGCCGGCGTCATGGCATTCGCCGGCTTCGGCCAGACCAACGGCACCCCGGCCAGCCAGGCCCAGGGTCCGGCTACCGTCGTGGTCAACAACACCGACAGCGTCAACGAGATCACGGCGGTCGCCGCCAAGGCCTCGCCCAGCGTCGTCACGATCGAGGTCGCCTCCGGCGACTCCGGTGGAACCGGCTCGGGCGTCATCCTGAGCGAGGACGGTTACGTGCTCACCAACACCCACGTGGTCACCCTCGACGGTGCCGCGTCCGACGCGGCCATTCAGGTCAAGTCCAGCGACGGCAAGCTCTACTCCGCCACCCTCATCGGCACCGACCCGGTCTCCGACCTCGCCGTGATCAAGCTCGACGACGCCTCCGGTCTCAGCCCCATCACCTGGGCGGACTCCAGCGACCTCAACGTCGGCGACACCGCCATCGCGATCGGCGCTCCGCTCGGCCTCTCCGGCACCGTCACCAACGGCATTGTCAGCGCGCTTAACCGCAGCATCACCGTTGCCTCCTCCGCCGCTCCGACCACGCCCGACGAGACCACGCCCGACGAGGGCGACGGCAACTACTTCAACTACGACCTGCCCGGCGCGACGCCCGACACCCAGGGCACCCAGAGCAGCATCTCGCTCTCGGTGATCCAGACGGATGCCGCGATCAACCCCGGCAACTCCGGCGGCGCCCTGCTCAACAGCAAGGGCCAGCTGATCGGCATCAACGTCGCCATCGCCAACGCGGGCGGCAGCTCGGAGTCCACCACCGCCGGAAGCATCGGCGTCGGTTTCTCGATCCCGGCCAACCTGGCCAAGCGGGTCTCCGACGAGATCATCGAGAGCGGATCGGCCTCGCACGGCCTGCTCGGCGCCAGCGTCACCAGCGCCACCAGCTCCGACAGCGACACCGTCGGCGCCCTGATCAGCGAGGTGTCCTCTGGTGGAGCAGCCCAGAAGGCAGGCCTGGCCGCCGGTGACGTCGTGACCAACTTCAACGGCGTGCCGATCACCGATGCCACCGACCTCACCGCTCAGGTGCGCACCCTGGCCGCCGGCGACACGGCCGACCTCACCTACGTACGCGACGGCAAGTCAGTGACCGTCTCGGTCACGGTCGGCGAGCTCACCAGCTAGCCCGCCACCAGCTCCTTCCTTCTGCGCCGCCGGTCTCGCACCGGCGGCGCAGTGCTGTGCGCGGCAGTGCCATCGATGGATGCGAACCGGGTGAAAAGGCTCGGCTGCTAGGCTCAGTCGATTGCCCGAATGAGTGGAAAGATGGCCAGCCCAGTGCACGAGAGCCCAGACACCGAGCTGATCGGCGTCTCGTACATCATGCCCGTGCTCAACGAGGCCAGCCATGTGCGCGCCGCGGTGCAGAGCCTGCTCGAGCAGGACTACGACGGCCCGTTCGAGGTCACCCTGGCCCTCGGCCCGAGCATCGACGGCACCACCGAACTGGTGGAGGAGATGGCCGCGGTCGATCCGCGCATCCAGGTGGTCGCCAACGAGGTCGGGTCAACGCCTGCCGGCCTCAACATCGCCATTCGCGCGTCGCACTACCCGGTGGTCATCCGGGTCGACGCCCACTCGGTGCTGCCGCGCGACTACGCCCGGATCGCCGTCGCAACCCTTGAACGCACCGGGGCCGACAACGTCGGCGGCATCATGGACGCCCAGGGCACTGCCCCCTTCCAACAAGCCGTCGCTCGCGCCTACGGCTCGCGCATCGGCCTGGGCGGCACCCCGCTGCATGTCGGCGGTGCCGAGGGCGAGGCCGAGACCGTGTACCTCGGCTGCTTCCGCCGGGACAGCCTGCTGCGCGTCGGCATGTTCGACGAGGGCATCAAGCGCGGCCAGGACTGGGAACTCAACCGACGCCTTCGTGAACACGGCGGATCGGTCTGGTTCACTCCCGAGCTCAAAGTGATCTACCGCCCCCGGCCGAGCCTGTCCCGGCTGGCCCGGCAGATGCTATCCACCGGGCTGTGGCGCGGCGAACTCGCCCGCCGCTACCCGGCAGCGAACGGCCTGCGGTACTTCGCTCCGCCCGTGATGGTGCTGGGTGTCACGCTGGGCACAGTGCTGGGCATCATCGGCATCGTCCAGGCCGCTCTCGGCCTACCGGGCTGGCTGCTGCTGGGCTTCCTGGCACCGATCGCCTACCTGCTCATCGTGCTCGTAGCGGCCGCTCCAGTGGCCCGGCCCGACGGTGTTCGTGTGGCGCTCTGGTTTCTCGTAGTCTTGCCGTGCATTCATTTCTGCTGGGGCGTTGGGTTCCTGCTGGGCTACCTCAAGCTCACCACCAACATTTCCGCACACACGGGAAGACACCCATGACGTCTGGTTCGCCCAACACGGCTCGCCCCTCTTCGATCGCCGAACTTCGTGCCGTCGCGCAACCGCCCGAAGTGCGGATGCGCGCCAACGCCGAACACTGGACGGCGTCCCTCTACCTGCGCGACCTGTCGCCCTACCTCACCTGGTTGCTGCTGAAGACGCGCATCTCGGCCAACGGAGTGACCGGCCTGATGATTCTCGTCGGCTGGTCCACCGCGGCGGCCCTGCTCATCCCCGGCATCTGGGGCGCCCTGCTGGCACTCGTGCTCGGCCAGCTGCAGATGCTTGTCGACTGCTGCGACGGTGAGGTCGCCCGCTGGCGACGTACCTCCTCGCCCGCCGGGGTGTTCCTCGACAAGGTCGGGCACTATTCCACCGAGGCGTTGATCCCGATCGCCCTGGGCATCCGTGCCGCCGGCTACCCGTTCGAGGCGCCGGCCGACTTCCTGTTCACCACCCTCGGCCTGGCGCTGGCGCTGCTGATCGTGCTGAACAAGGCCCTCAACGACATGGTGCACGTGGCCCGCGCCAACGCCGGACTCGCCAAGCTGGCCGACAACAAGGGCGAGAAGGTGCCGCAGGCCGGCCTGATCGCCACCCTGCGCCGCCTGGCCCGGTTCCTGCCGTTCCACCGCTTGTACCACTCGGTGGAGATGACCATGGTGATCTTCGTCGCCGCGCTGATCGGCCTCGTCGCCGGCCAGCCCGCCACCGACCGGGTGTTCCTGGCCGTACTGGTGCCGCTCGCGTTCCTGGCGTTGATCGGGCATTTTCTGGCGATCATGGCCTCGAAGCGCGTGCGCTCCTGACCCCGGGCAAGACCGTGCCCGCCCAGAACCTGCCGGTGACCATCGGAGTGGTCGTGCTCACTCAGGGTCGCCGCCCTGACGACCTCGAGCGAGGCATCCGCAGCCTGCTCGCCCAGCAGGACGTGCAGCTCGACATCGTCTGCGTGGGCAACGGCTGGCAGCCCGTCGGATTGCCCGACGAGGTGGCCGCCCTCGCGCTGCCCGAGAACCTGGGCATCCCCGCCGGCCGCAACCGCGGTGTCGCGCAGGTCACCGGCGACTACCTGTTCTTCCTCGACGACGACGCCAGCCTGCCCGACCCGCGGTTCCTGATCGATGCCGTCGCGGTGCTCCGCGCCGACCCCAGTATCGGGCTGCTACAGCCGCGCGTGGTCGATCCAACCGGCCTCACGGCGCCGCGCCGGTGGATCCCGCGCATCCGCAAGGGCGAAGCCACCGCCTCCAGTGCCGTGTTCTCGGTCTGGGAGGGGGCCGTGCTGCTGCCCCGACCGGTGTTCGATGCCACCGGCGGATGGGCCGAACCGTTCTTCTACGCGCACGAGGGCATCGAACTCGCTTGGCGGGTGTGGGATCAGGGCCTGCGCACCTGGTACGCCGGCAATCTCGAAGCCAACCACCCGGTGATCCTGCCCACCCGACACGCCGACTTCTACCGGCTGAACGCCCGCAACCGGGTCTGGATCGCCCGCCGCAACCTGCCCGTGCCCCTCATGCCGCTCTACGTGGGCTCCTGGACCGCAATCCAGCTCCTGCGGGGTGCCCGCAACCCGGCGGCCCTGAAGGCCTGGTTCGCGGGCTGGTGGGAGGGCTGGACCACCGACCCCGGTGAGCGCCGACCGCTCAAGGCCCGCACGGTGTGGCGCATGACCCGTGCCGGCCGGCCGCCGGTGATCTGAGCGGGAATCGGTTAACGATTGACTACCGTTGCCGGGCATCCGGGGGGTGAGTCGGCGCCGGGCAGCAGCCCGGTCGGTAGGGTGGAACAGTGGTAAGCAAGAAAGACTTCCGTCTCGCAGCAAAGCTGGTCAGGGACGTGATCGCATCCCGGAAGGCCCAACGGCTGCTGACCGAACGCCTCTCCGCACGAGGCCCGCTGCCCACCTCCCGCTTCAAAGTCGCCGTCTACTATGCCGACGGGGCCGTCAATCTCTACCAGATGCGACAGTGGTACAAGCCGCTCGCCAAGCTGGCCGAGACCTGGCCGGTCGTCGTGCTCAGCCGCACCGCCGGCGGCACCATGAAGCTGCTCGATGAGAGCCCGGTGCCAGTCGCCTACGTTCGCAAGGTCGCCGACCTCGAACGCGTGATCGCCGAGCAGGACATCCGCATCGTGCTCTACGTCAACCAGAACTCCCGCAACTTCCAGATGATGCGCTACGGGCGCCGCTGGCACGTTTTCATCAACCATGGTGAGAGCGACAAGATGTACATGACCACGAACCAGTTCAAGGCCTACGACTATTCGTTCGTCGCCGGTCAGGCCGCGATCGAGCGGCTCGGCAAGGTGCTCTGGGACTACGACTTCGAGAAGCGGGCCATCACCATCGGCCGCCCGCAGGCCGACCACTACTCGGGCCAGCTGCCGTATACGCCCGACGACCGCACCGTGGTGCTCTACGCCCCCACCTGGGAGGGTGACCGGGCTGCCGCCGCCTACGGCTCCATCGCCACCCACGGCGTCTCACTGATCACCGCTCTGCTGCAAAGCCGCCGGCACCGGGTGATCTATCGCCCGCACCCGCGTAGCGGTGTCGTCGACCACGAATACGGCGTGGCCAACAAGCAGATCATGGCGGCGATCACCGCGGCCAACGCCCGGGACAGTACGGCCCACCACGTGATCGACACCGGCCCGGAGCTCGGCTGGCAGTTGTCGGCGGCGGATGTCGCGATCGTCGACATCTCAGCCATGGTTTACGACCGGCTGGCGTCGGGCAAACCGTTGATGGTGACGCGGCCGCAGAACCCGTTGGCGGCCATTGACACCAGCGGATACCTCGCTGACTGCGAGTGGCTCGACACCGGCGACACGGCCGGCATCGTGGAAACCCTCGACGAGCTCACCGGCGACGAAACTGCCGAAGCCCGCCTGCGAGTATGGGTGGAGAAGTACTTCGGCGACCCCACCCCCGGGGCCGCCACCGCGCGGTTCCACGGCGCGATCGAGCACCTGCTGGGGGAGTGGGACCGCTTCGCTGCCTTGCACGCGGATGACGACGACGGCCTGGCCGAATTCGACGAGGAACTCAGCGAGATCGAAGACGTCTGACCGTTAGACCGGCGGCCTAGACGGGCGGCCGCACGGGCTCGGCGGGCACGCTCGGTGCGGCGGGTTCAACGTGGTCGTCGCCTGCCCGGTCGGCCGCTGCGCGCCGACGACGGAGCGGCGCCGGGATGGCGCGGAGCGCACCATGGCCGAGTTTGCCCATCCGGCCGCCGCGCACGACCACGCCGTCCTGCAGGATGAGGGTGCGCTCGTGCGGCTCCAGCTCGGGGCGGAAGTAGGCGGGAGCCTGGCCGAACGCCAGCCTCGAGGAACTCACCACCCGTTTGCCGAGGATGTGGTTGCCCATGCCGCCGATGACGGCACCGATGCCGAACGGCACGGCCTTACCGATCAGGCTGGCTCCGCCCTTGGCCGCGAATTGCCGAATGAAGGTGCGCTTCAGTTTGTCGGTGAGCGGCCCCATGATGGCGCGCGGCAGGCTCGTGGTCACCAATTCGCCCCAGTAGGCCGTGCGGGCGACGCCGCCACCGCTGACCTGGCCGGCCAGCTGGCGCACGAGGTCTGAGCCCTCGTGGCCGAGCATCATGGTCATCACCAGCGCGCGCGCCCGCTCGGGGTCGCTTACCGTGATGCCGTGCACCTCGCTGACCGACTGCGAGAACAGCGCGGTCGCCTCGAGGAAGCCGGCTGTTTCCACACCCGACAGGGCCAGGGTGATACCGGTGCCCACCCCGGGGATCACCGCGGTGGCGCCGACAGCAGCTCCGCCACCGGTCACGGCGGCGAGGTAGCGGCGCTCGAGGATGCGGACGATCTGCTCGGGGGTGGCCTCCGGGTGCCGGTGCCGGATGCCGCGGATGTGCGCGAGAACGGCGGGCCGGTGGATCGCCAGGAGCCGGTCGAATCCGGTGACGACGGCGGTGGGGAGCTGGCCGCCCTGCGGCATTCCGCCAGTGGGCGACAGCAGCGGTTTTGGTTTCTTAGCCATGATGCGGTCCTCCTTCGGTGCCGTGGCACGAGTTTACGGGCCCAAACTGGGCATCCTCGCGAGAATTCCCAGCGAGATCAGTGCCCGATGGGCGTGACGAATCGAGGGCGGCGTACGTCTTAGGCCGGCTTGATTCCGTATTCCTGGTTGTACCGCGCGAGCACGTCGGTGATCGGCCCGTCGAGAACGAGGGCGCCCTTGTCGAGGTACAGCCCTCTCGCGCAGAACCGGCGCAAGTCGCGTTCGTTGTGCGACACGATGAACAGGGTGCGGCCGCCGGCGAGCAGTTCCTCGATGCGCCGATAGCACTTCTCGCGGAACGCCTTGTCGCCCACGGCCAGAACCTCGTCGACCAGGATGATCGGCTCCTCGAGCCGGGAGATCACGGCGAAGGCGATGCGCACCTTCATGCCGCTGGAGAGGTGCTTGTAGGGCGTGTCGATGAAATCGGCGATCTCGGCGAAGTCGATGATCTCGTCGAAGCGTTCGGCGATCTGTTTGCGGGTCATGCCGTGCAGCCCGGCCGTGAGATAGACGTTGTCGCGCACCGTGAGGTCATCGACGAAGCCACCGGTGATCTCGATCAGCGGGGCGACGCCCTCGATCACGGTGACGCTGCCCTCGTCGGGCAGAACCACGCCGGTCACGAGCTTGAGCAGGGTGGACTTGCCCTGACCGTTTCGGCCGACGACGCCGATGGCCTCGCCGCGCTGCACGGTGAACGACACCTTGCGCAGCGCCCAGAACTCGCCGGACCTGGTGCGGCGTCGACTGCCGGCGAAAAGGTCTTTGAAACTGCGTCGACTGCGGCGGTTGCGGCGGAACCTGATGCCGACGTCGGTGAGGGAGATGACGGTGTCGTTCATCAGATCTCCTTCAGCACGGCGCGCTCGGTCCGGCTGAAGACCAGGAGACCGATGCCCAGGAACGCCACCGACATCGCAGCGCCCACGCCCACGACGAACCAGTCCAGTTCGCCGGGGAAGAACGCGGCCCGGTACAGGCTGAAGATTCCGCTGAGCGGGTTGAACGCGGCCCAGAAATGCAGGCCTTCCGGCAGATCGCTGGTGGCGTAGATGATCGGCGAGGCATAGAACAGGAAACGCAGGATCAGCTTGATTGCACGCTCGAGGTCACGGAAGAAGACCACCAGGGGAGCGACGATGAGGCCGACACCGGCGGTGAGGATCGCCTGGATCAGGATGGCCAGCGGGAAGAAGACGGCATCCACGTTGATGTGTGCGCCGGAGAACACGGCGAAGAGGATCAACACCGGAATCGCCGCGACGAATTCAATGCCCTTGGAGAGCACGAGCCGGTTCACCCAGATGGTGCGGGGGATGCGGGTGGAGCGGATCAGCTTGGCTTCCCGGAGGAACGCCCTGGTGCAATCGGAGATCGCGCCGTTGAACCACATCCAGGGCAGCAGGGCCGCGAGGAGGAAGACGATGTAGGGATCGTTGCCCACGGTGCGCTGGAAGACCTGGGTGAAGACGAACCAGTAGATGCCGGCCATCACCAGCGGGTCGAGAATCGACCAGAAATAGCCGAGCACCGAGGTGGAGTACCGCACCCGCAGGTCGCGCTGGGTCAGCAGCCACAGGGAATGACGGTAACGCGCAAACGGGGTGCGCTGTTCAGGACGCACCTGAGCGTAACTACTCACGCGCTCTATCGTATGGGAGCGGATCGGGGCACGACGCCAATGGCGCCCGTGCCCCTTCCGCGTAACAGAATCAGACGAAGAGGTTGGCGCGCTCGAGGTCCTCGGCGAAGTCGACCTCGACGGCGTAGAAGTCCGAGATGTCGACGGGCTCGACGAGCATGCGGTTCTTCTCGATGGCGAGTTCGATACCGCGCTCGAAGTAGTCCTGGTCGGCGACCTTGCTGAGGTGGTGGATGAGCACGGCCTTGTCGGCAGCGGACACGTAGTTGATGCCGACGGCTTCGCCCAGACCGTTCTTCACGGTCTTGGAGAGCTCCTTGATGTAGCCCTCGGCGCTGGTCGTGTACTTGACTTCCTCGTCAGAGACCTTGGACGTGTTCACGGTCACGAACGACTGGTCGCGCTTCATCATCGAAGCGGCGCGGTCGAGGATCGCCGGGTCGAAGACCACGTCGCCGTTCATCCACAGCACGCCACCGTTGGCGGATGCGCGAAGGGCACGGAGCAGGCTCTTGGACGTGTTGGTCACGTCGTACTGCTCGTTGTAGACGAAGGATGCCTGCGGGAAGGCCTCGATGATGTGCTCGAGCTTGTAGCCGACAACGATCGTGACCTTGGTCTTCTTGCCGAAGGCGTGCTCGATGTTGTCGAACTGCTGCTGCATGATCGTGCGGCCGTCGTTCAGTTCGGTCAGGGGTTTGGGAAGGGAGCGGCCGAGGCGGCTGCCCATTCCTGCTGCAAGTATTACTACCTGGGTGGTCACGAATATCTCCTAAGAAAGATCTGGGTGGCCCCGCAACAGCCGGACGTTTCCGACGAGTTTGACTGCGGTTCACCCCTAAGTTCACGTATAGACACACCGTTATGCCACCTTCAGAGTACCTGAATACCCCGTTCCGGGGGAAGAGAGGGACGGATGCGTGTCCGGATCGTGACGATTCCGCGCGTTCGGGAACCGCTCGATGCCAGGTGTGGTTCGTAGCAGACGGCTCGGATCCCAGGGTGGGAATCAGCCCTTGAAGACGTTGCGGACCCAGCGATGTCAGATGGTCCTTGGTAGGTTAGCGAGGTGACTCCAGTGCCTCCGAACTCCGAGCCAGACGAGCAGACTCCGATCTTGCCCGTTACCGATACGGAGCCGGAACGCGAGGGTAGTGCTGCCCAGCACGAGACCTCTGCGAACCGCCCCCCTGAGCCTGCTTCCTCCTCTACTGCTGCGCCCGCAGCAGAGGCGAAGCCACCCCGCAAGACCCCGGTGCGCAGCACCACCAGGGCACCCCGGGCTGCGGCGACCCCGCGAACATCCGCCACCCCGCGTGCCAGTGCCGGTACCCGCGCCCCGGCCAAGAAGAAGCCGACCGCTGCCGAAGCCGCCGCTGAGACTGCTGCCTCGACCGCCGCCGCCGAGTCCACCGCTGCACCGGCCACGAACGAACCGGCCGGAGCCGCTGGCGATCGCGCGGAGCCGGCCACCGCGGCCGCCCGGGTCACGGTGAGCCGCACCCCGGCGGCACGCAAGACCCCGGCCAAGACCACAGCCAAGCCCCCGGCATCGAAGGCGACCCGGCTACCGTCCACCACTACGGCCACGGCCGATACGGCGGAGGCCGTGGATGCCGCTGCGCCTGCTGCCGACCCCGCTGCTCCGGTCGAGGAGACCGGCACCACGTCGCCGCGCGCGAGCACGCCCCGAACGAGCACACCCCGTTCGACCACGACCCGAACGAGCGCCGACCGCTCGGCGGCGGCTAAAGCTGCCGCCGCGAAGGCAGCGGCTGCCAAGTCGGAATCGGCGGCCAAGGCCAGCGCTGCGCGGGCGGAAGCCACGAAGGCGGCGTCGGCGAAGGCTGCTGCGGCTCGTGCCGCGGCCACCAAGGCCGCCCGTGCGGCGACCGCTGCCGCCCTGGCCCGCAATGCCCAGGTGGAGAACGCGGCCGAGCCGGCGCCCGAAGCCGAACCCGCTGTCGTCGAGCCCGCTGTCGTCGAAGCTGCTGTTGTCGAGCCCGCTGTTGTCGAACCCGCTGGTGAAACTGCTGTCGTCGAGGCCGAACCCGCTCCTGACGCCGCATCCGCCGCGCCCGTGGTCGTTGAGGCCGAACCCGCTGACGAACCCGCTGACGAAACCATCGTCGATGCTCCGACCACAGTGCTGCCGGTTGCCGAGAACCCGCCCGCCGACGACGAAACCCGCGTCATGACGATCCCGGCGGTCCCCGCCGATGATGACGACACCGTCGTTCTGACCGTTCCGACTGCAGCGCCGGCGCCGGTCGCCGAGGACGCCCGCCCCGTGCGCCGTCCGTTCTGGCGGTTGCCTCGCGGTGCCGAGAAGGCCGCACCCGTTGTCGCGGCAGCGACCGTCGCCCAGACGGATACCGTTGCGCAGGCTGAACCCGTGGTTGAGTCTGCACCGGTGCCGCGCATCACTCCTCCGGTCGTGCGCAAGCCGCTGGCACCGCGCACCGGTGCATCCCCTGTGGTGAACCCCAATGCCCCGATCGAGATCTCGGTCAGCGGGCTCAACAAGCGGTTCGGCCAGAATGTCGCCGTCGCCGACGTGAACCTCCAGGTTCGGTCCGGGTCGTTCTACGGCATTGTCGGCCCCAACGGAGCAGGCAAGACCACGACACTGTCGATGATCACCGGTCTGCTGCGGCCGGATTCGGGATCCATCCACGTGCACGGCATCGACGTCTGGGCCGACCCGATTGCCGCCAAACGGGTGATCGGCGTGCTTCCCGACCGGCTGCGACTCTTCGACCGGCTCACTGGCGCCCAACTGCTCTACTACGCCGGCGTGCTGCGCGGGCTCGAGAGCGAGACCGTGCGGGCCAGGTCCGCCGACCTGGCGAAGGCCTTCGGCCTCGAGGATGCCCTCAATCGGTTGGTTGCCGACTACTCGGCCGGCATGACCAAGAAGATCGCGTTGGCCTGCGCCATGATCCACTCGCCGCGCGTGCTCGTGCTCGACGAACCGTTCGAATCGGTCGACCCGGTGTCGGCAGTGAATGTCACCGAGATCCTGCAGCGCTACGTCGCCAGCGGCGGAACCGTCATTCTCTCCAGCCACGGCATGGACCTCATCCAGCGGGTGTGCGACAACGTGGCGATCATCGTGCAGGGCTCCGTGCTGGCCGCAGGGACGATCGACGAGGTCCGCGGCAACGCGTCGCTCGAAGAACGTTTCGTCGAGCTCGCCGGCGGACGCAAGGTTGCGGAGGGCCTGGAGTGGTTGCACAATTTCTCGGACTGAAACTGAGGCTCCTCGCCAATCTCTTCCGGCGTAGCCCCTGGCAGGTCGTGGGAGTGGTGCTCGGCCTCGTCTACGGGCTGCTCGTCGCAGCGGCGCTGGTCGCGATGCTGATCGCGTTCCGCTTCGTCGACGAGGTGGGCACCATCCGCGACGGACTCATCGTGGTGGGCTCGCTGGTGGTGCTCGGCTTCATTCTCGTGCCGCTCATCTTCGGCGTGGACGACAGCATGGACCCGCGCAAGTTCTCCACCATGGGCATTCCGAACAAGCAGCTCTCGCTCGGCCTCGCAGTGTCGTCGCTGCTGGGAGTTCCGTCTGCGACGCTCGCGCTGGTGCTGCTGGGCACCATCGTGACCTGGTCGCGGGGCGTAGGCGAAACCCTCTTCGCCATCGTGGCGGCAGCACTGCTGCTGGCCACCTGCATGCTGGCCTCCAGGGTGAGCACGTCGATCGCGGCGTTCCTCCTGTCAACCCGGCGCTCGCGCGAGTTCACCGGCATCGTCGGTCTGCTGCTGATCGTGATGATCACCCCGGTCGTCGTGCTGCTGGTGAACGTCGACTGGAGCCAGTACGGCCTCGACCTGCTCGGTGGATTTGCGGCCATCCTCGGCTGGACCCCGCTCGGAGCAGCCTGGGCTGTTCCCGGCGACGCCGCAGCCGGCGATTGGGGCCTCTCCCTGCTCCGGCTCGTGATCGCCGCTCTGACCGTGTACCTGCTCTGGCTGGCCTGGCAGGCGCTCGTGGCCCGCATGCTCATCACGCCCGGCCGGGAGGCTCAGGCCCGCCAGTACGGCGGCCTGGGCTGGTTCGACCGTCTGCCGCACAACCCGACCGGCGCCATCGCCGCACGCAGCATCACCTACTGGGGCCGTGACCCCCGCTACTGGGTGTCGTTGATCATGATCCCGATCGTGCCGGTGCTGGTCATCCTGCCGCTGGCCGTGGCCGGGATGCCGTTCGAGTACCTCGCCCTGGTACCGGTGCCGCTGATGTGCGTCTTCCTCGGCTGGACACTGCACAACGATGTCGCCTACGACCACACCGCGATCTGGCTGCACGTGGTCTCCGGGCCGCGAGGAGTCGCCGACAGGCTCGGCCGCCTCGTGCCCGCCCTGTTCGTGGGCATTCCGCTGATCGGACTCGGATCGGCCATCAGCGTGGCCGTCTACGGCGACTGGGCCGTGCTGCCCGGTCTGCTGGGGGTCAGCACCTGCATCCTGCTCGCCGGCCTCGGCTTCTCCAGTTTCACCTCGGCCCGGTTCCCGTACCCGGCAACCAAGCCGGGGGATAGCCCGTTCGCTCAGCCGCAGGCGTCGGACACCGCGGCGGCCGTCATCCAGTCCTTCACCTTCGTGGGCTCGATCGTGGTGGCGCTGCCGGCCATCATCTGCGCCGTGCTCGGTGTCTTCGTCGATCCGATCTGGAACCTGCCGGCGCTCTACTGGGGCCTGGGCGTGGGAGCGTTCATGCTGGTCGGGGGCGTCTGGTTAGGTTCGCGCACTTTCGAGCGCCGCGGACCTGAGATGCTCTCCTCCGCATTGCGCGCATAGCTGCATACACTTGAGACCATGACACTCGACATTCGCGCAAGCATCGCAGACCCCGGCCGGGGCCCAGAAACCGGTGGCGGAACGTCCACGCTCGACCGTGAACTCGAAGAACTGCTGAACCAGGAGCAGATCGAGCCCGGGGACCACGAACGATTTTCGCACTACGTGCCTAAAGACAAGATCCTCGAGTCCGCGATGACAGGTAAGCCGGTCAAAGCGCTGTGCGGCAAGAAGTGGCTCCCGGGCCGCGACCCGGAGAAGTTCCCGGTCTGCCCCACCTGTAAGTCGATCTACGAAAAGATGAAGCAGGACTGACCGGTCCGCCGCATCCGCCGCATCCGCTACCGGTAGACGGTCGGAATGACGGCTTCGCCGCGTCCGAGCCTGAAGGCGTCGATCGGCAGTTCCCGCATGGCAGCGGCGTTCTGCTCGCGGGCCAGCCGGGTGCCGGATGCGCCCAGGTAGCGTTCGTCCACCACCCCGGCTTCCATCAGCGGTACCAGGAGCGGCCGCTCTGTGGAGTCGTTCGCAGCAGCGGCTGCCGGCGCCTCTGCCGCGGCGAAGTCACCGTCGGCGGTGACCGTCACGACCTCTTCGCGGGCGGTGCCGGTGGCGTCCAAGCGGCGCAGCGCGTTCTTCCGGCCGCCGACCGAGGCCTTGTGCGCGGAGGTCTTCGCCACCGAGACCCACTCGTCGGCGTCGTTCTTGTGGGCCACGAGCTTGTAGACCATGCCGGCAGCGGGGGCGCCCGACCCGGTGACGAGCGAGGTGCCCACCCCGAAGGCGTCGACCGGTGACGCCGACAGTGCGGCGATCGAGTACTCGTCGAGATCGCTGGTGACGGTGATGTGGGTGTTCACCGCCCCGAGGGAGTCCAACTGGGCCCGAGCCGCGGCGACCACGGTGGGCAGGTCGCCGGAGTCGATGCGGATGGAGCCCAGCCCGGTTCCGGCCACGGCCACGGCCAGTTCGATGCCGCGTTCGATGTTGTAGGTGTCCACCAGCAGCGTGGTCGACGCGCCGAACGCATCCACCTGGGCGCGGAAGGCGTCTTCTTCGCTGTCGTGCAGCAGCGTGAACGAGTGTGCGGCGGTGCCCATGGTGGGGATGCCCCAGCTGCGGCCGGCCTCCAGGTTGCTGGTGGAGGCGAAGCCGGCGATATACGCGGCACGCGCGGCGGCGACCGCGGCGTATTCGCTGGTGCGGCGGGAACCCATCTCGGCCAGTGGCCGACCCAGGCTCACCGAGACCATCCGGGCGGCCGCGCTGGCCACGGCGCTGTCGTAGTTGAGCACACTGAGAATCAGGGTTTCGAGCACGACGCATTCGGCGAAGGTGCCGTCCACCTGGATCAGCGGGGAGCCGGGGAAGTAGGCGTCACCCTCGCGGTAGCCCCAGATGTTGCCGCTGAACGAATAGTCCGCCAGCCAGTCCAGGGTGGGCGGGCGAACCACGTCGTTGTTGCGCAGCCAGTCGAGTTCGGCGTCGCGGAAGCGGAAGTCTCTGATCAGGTCGAGCAGGCGGCCGGTGCCGGCCACGATGCCGTAGCGCCGCCCGGCAGGCAACCGCCGGGCGAAGGCCTCGAACATGCACTCGCGGTTCGCGGTGCCGCTCTGAATGGCGGCATCCACCATGGTGAGCTCGTAGCGGTCGGTTCGAAGTGCGGAAGACTCGGTCACCCGCGCAAGCCTAGTCGTGACTTAGAGCGCGCCGAAGGCCACGATGCAGTTCTGGCCGCCGAAGCCGAACGCGTTGACCAGGGCATGCTTGATCGGCTGGATCCGAGCGGTGAGCGGTGTGTAGTCCAGGCCGCACTCCGGGTCGGGGGTGCGCAGGTTGATCGTGGGCGGCACGATGCCGTTCTTGATCGACAGGGCGCCGACCAGCGCGGACAGCGCACCGGCTGCGCCGATCATGTGCCCGGTCATCGACTTTGGCGCGGTGATCGAGATCTTGTCGGCAAAGTGCCGCAGGGACTCGCGGATGGCGAGGGTTTCGGCCTTGTCGTTCGCCTGGGTGGAGGTGCCGTGGGCGACGATCATGTCGATGTCGGCCGGGTTGAGCTTGCTCTTGTCGAGCGCACGGGTGATGGCCTGGCTGGCGTATTTGCCCGACGGGTCGGGTGCGACGATGCTGAAACCGTCACTGGTGAGGGCGCCGCCGAGGACCTCGGCGTAGACGCGGGCTCCGCGTGCCCTGGCGTGGGAGAGCAGCTCCATCACGAAAACGACCGCGCCCTCGCCGAAGACGAGGCCGTTGCGGTTGGCGTCGAACGGGCGGCTGGCCTCGGTGGGCTCGATGTTGTGGGTCGACGCGGCGTGCATGGCGTTCAGCCCGGCGAACATCACCGGGGTGATGGCGGCTTCCACGCCGCCGGCGATCACGACGTCGGCGTCGCCGGTGACCAGCATGGTGCGGGCCTCGAGCAGCGCGTAGGCACCGCTGGCGCAGGCCAGGGCGCTGGCGTTCACGGGGCCGTGCACGCCGAGGTCGATCGCGATCTCGCAGGCGGCCATGTTCATCAGCGACTGCGGCACGAAGCGGGGGGAGATGCGACGGGGGCTGCCGGCGTTGACGTGTTCGGTCGCATCCTGGATCTCGGCGTAGCCGGATACCGCGCTGTTCACCACGACAGCGGTGTGGATGCCCTCCATCGACGGGCCGAAGCCGGCGTCGGCGACGGCTTCACGGGCCGCGGCGATGGCCATCTGGGAGGCGCGAGAGGCACGCTTGGCCTGCTTGACCGCCATGCGGGTGGTGGGGTCGAAGTCCTTGACCTCCCCGGCGATCTGGGTGGGCAGGTCGGTGGCGTCGAACTGGGTGATGCGGGCCACGCCGCTGCGACCGTTGATCAGGCCGTCCCAGGTCTCGGTCCACGAATTGCCGAGCGGGGTGAGGGCTCCCAATCCGGTGATTACGACTCGATCATTCATGACGATCATCTCCTCAGACGGCGCGAGGGACGTCTCCGGTGCGGGCTCTGTCTGGTTGACCTGGCCCACATGCCGAGTGTAGTTACGGGTATATACGTCTCCACGTACGTTGGAGCGTTTTGGGCATACATTCGAGCGTTGTGGGTATATAGCGGTATCTGGCCGGGGCGGAATGCCGAACCCGGCTAGGCTTGATTGTCGTGACGGATGCACCGATTGGGATTTTCGACTCCGGCGTCGGCGGGCTGACCGTCGCCCGGGCCATCAAGGACCAATTGCCCAATGAGTCCATCCTCTACATCGGCGACACCGCCCATTCGCCCTACGGGCCGAAGAAGATCGCCGATGTTCGGGAGTACGCCCTCGACGTTCTCGACGATCTCGTCGCCCAGGATGTGAAGTTGCTGGTAATCGCCTGCAACACCGCATCGGCGGCCGTGTTGCGGGATGCCCGGGAGCGTTACAGCGTGCCCGTCATCGAAGTGATCCAACCCGCCGTGCGCCGCGCCGTCGGCACCACCCGCAACAAGCGGGTCGGCGTGGTGGGAACCGTTGGCACCGTGAACTCTCGCGCCTACAACGACGCCTTCGCCGCCGCGACCGATATCCAACTGTTCTCGCAAGCCTGCCCGCGGTTCGTCGAGTTCGTCGAGAGCGGTGTGACCACCGGTGCCGAGGTGCTGCGGGTTGCGGAGGAATACCTGGCTCCGCTCAAGGCCGCCGACGTGGACACCCTCGTGCTCGGCTGCACCCACTACCCGTTCCTGCGCGGCGTCATCTCCTATGTGATGGGGGATGCCGTGACCCTGGTCTCCAGCCACACCGAGACCGCCAACGACGTCTACCGGGTACTCGTGGGGCAGGGCCTCGAACGCGTCGAGACCGCACCGCCCAGCTACCGCTACGAAGCCACCGGCGACAGCGCCGACGATTTCCTCCGCCTCGCCCACCGCCTGCTCGGCCCGGAGATCTCCCGGGTCGATTTGGTCGCGACCGGAACCATCAGCCTCAGCGAGGTGGCCAGACTGGCCGCCTCGACCCCCCGCCTGTTCAAGGAGAACCCGTGACCGACATCCTGCGCGCCGATGGCCGCACCAACGACCAGCTGCGCCCCGTGACCATCGAGCGTGGGTGGAGCGACCAGGCCGAGGGGTCGGCGTTGATCTCGTTCGGCCGCACCAAGGTGCTCGCCACCGCGTCGTTCACTAACGGCGTGCCGCGCTGGATGGCCGGCAAGGGCAAGGGCTGGGTCACCGCTGAGTACTCGATGCTGCCCCGCTCCACCAACTCCCGCATGGACCGCGAATCGGTCAAGGGCCGCATCGGTGGCCGCACCCACGAGATCAGCCGGCTGATCGGCCGGAGCCTCCGTGCCGTCGTCGACATGAAGGCGCTGGGCGAGAACACCATCGTCATCGACTGCGACGTGCTTCAGGCGGATGGCGGCACGCGCACCGCCGCGATCACGGGCGCCTATGTGGCCCTGGCCGACGCCCTCGAGTGGGGCCGCGAGAAGAAGTTCATCGCCCAGAAGGCCCAGCCGCTCACCGACAGCGTCGCCGCCGTCTCGGTGGGCATCATCGCCGGGGTGCCGATGCTCGACCTGGCGTACACCGAGGATTCGCGCGCCGAGACCGACATGAACGTTGTCGTCACCGGCCGCGGCAAGTTCATCGAGGTGCAGGGCACGGCCGAGGGAGCCCCCTTCGACCGCACCGAGCTCAACTCCCTGCTCGACCTCGCTCTCGCCGGTGCGATCACGCTCACCGACCTGCAGAAGACCACCCTGGGCCGCTGAGATGCGCGTCGTTCTCGCCACCCACAACGCCCACAAGGTCGAGGAACTCAGGCGCATCCTCGCACCTCTGCTGCCCGGCCTCGAGGTGCTGGCCTACGACGGCCCGGAGCCGGTCGAGAACGGCGCGACCTTCACCGAGAACGCGCTGATCAAGGCCCGCGCCGCCGCAGCCCACACCGGGTTACCCGCCATCGCGGATGACTCCGGCATCTGCGTGGATGTGCTGGGCGGCTCGCCCGGCATCTTCTCCGCCCGCTGGGCGGGACCGGCGCGGGACTCGGCCGAGAACCTGAACCTGCTGCTCTGGCAGATCAGCGACATCGCCGACGAACACCGCGCCGGGCACTTCACCTGCGTCGCCGCACTGGCGTTGCCGAACGGCGTGGAACGGGCCGTGACGGGGGTGTGGCCCGGGCGCATCCTGCACGCCCCCGCGGGTGCGGGCGGGTTCGGCTATGACCCGATCTTCCAGCCTGACGGCCATGACGTGTCGGCCGCCGAGTTGTCTGCGGAGGTCAAGAACGCCGAGAGTCACCGGGCCATCGCCTTCGCGGCACTCGGGCCGGTGCTCTCTGAACTCCTGGCATCCTGACCTGCTGAGAACGGCACTCATTCCCAACTAGCGGCCGGGCTGGCTTTCGCCCCGCGCGGCTCGTACCGTGGAGGCATGAGCCACGATCACGCATCCGCACAGACGACGAATCGCTCGCGTCTGTCGATCGTGATCGGCATCGTCTCGCTGGTTCTGGTCGCGGAAATCGTGGGCGCCTGGTTTACCGGGTCGCTCGCCCTGCTGGCGGATGCCGGGCACATGTTCTCCGACCTGGCCGGGCTGATCATCGCACTCACGGCCACCATCGTGGCGGCCCGGCCCGCATCCGACCGGCAGACCTTCGGCTATCAGCGTGCCGAGGTGTTCGGTGCCATGCTCAACGGCCTGATCCTGCTCGTCGTGGCCGGATTCGTGGTGTTCGGCGCGGTCAGCCGGTTGATCGCCGGAGACCCGGCCGAGGTACTGGCCGGTCCGATGCTCGTCGTCGCCGTGATCGGCCTGATCGCCAACATCGTCGGCATCCTGTTGCTGCGGCCGGCCGCGTCGGGGTCGATCAACATGCGCGGTGCCTACCTCGAGGTGCTCGGTGACGCGCTCGGGTCGATCGCCGTGATCGTCGCGGCCGTGCTGATCCTCACCACCGGATTCCAGCAGGCCGACGCGATCGCGTCGCTGGTGATCGCCGCGATGATCCTGCCGCGGGCGATCGGCCTGCTGCGGGACGTGGTGCGGGTGTTCAGCGAGTCGGTGCCCGCCGACACCAACGTGCAGGAGATCAGGCAGCACCTGGAAGGCACGCCGGGGGTCGTGGCCGTGCACGACGTGCACGTGTGGGCGATCACCTCTGGGTCACACGTGTTCAGCGCGCACATCGTGGTCGAGCCGGAGCTGCTGGCCTCCGGACGGTCGGGCCAACTGCTGAGTGAACTGTCAGAGTGCCTGTCGCACCACTTCGACGTGGAACACTCGACGTTCCAGTTGGAGCCGGCCGATCATGCCGCCGATGAGGAACACGCGCACCACTCCCACCGCTGAGCGCGGCCGGACGGCTCAGGCCTCGTGCTTGCCGTCGTTGTTGGTGTCGAAGGTCTCCGGGTCGAGCACGAGCTTCTCCGGGTCGACGGCCACACCGGCGCGAGCCTCGCGGCGGGCTTTCACGGTGGACTGCACGTAGTGGTAGATCGTGGGGATCAGGGTGATCACCACGGCACCGAGCAGGATGAGGTCGATGTAGTCGCGCACGAAGTCGGCCAGCGGCGGAATGTAGCCCAGGAAATAACCGAAGAAGGTGAGGCCGGCGCCCCAGATCATGGCGCCGATGAAGTTGTAGAGGCTGTACTTGCGGTAGTTCATGTGGCCCACGCCGGCGGCGACCGGGGCGAAAGTACGCACGATCGGCACGAAGCGCGCGGCGATCACGGCGAAGCCGCCGAAGCGCACGAAGAAGGCGTTGGTGCGTTGCACGTTCTTGACACTGAACAGTCCGGATTCCTTGCGCTCGAACACCCGTGGGCCGAGGCGATGGCCGATCAGATAGCCCACCTCGCCGCCGAGGAACGCGGCGCCGCCGATGGCTAAGGCCACCCACCAGATATCGATCTTGATGATGTCGAAGAAGACGAACAGGCCGGTGATGACGAGCAGGGTGTCGCCGGGAAGCAGGAATCCGATCAGCAGGCCGGTTTCGGCGAAGACGATTGCGCACACGCCCAGCAGTGCCCAGGGCCCGAATCCGTTGATGAGGATCTCGGGGTCGAGCCAGGGGATGAGTGCTGTGTTAATCACGAAGAAAACTCCAGTCGTCGGCGGCTAGATCGGCCGGTCGGCGGTGATCGCATGCGTCACTACAGAGTAACGCGGAATTCCGAGGGAAAGCCTGATGACGCCGTGGGCTAACCCCCCAAAGTGCCATCCTCCCGGGCCCCGGCGCTGTCGACCGTGGCTCGGGCATCCGCTCGGGACTCCGCCCGCTCGGTGTACCAGGTGCGCAGGCCGAACACGATCGACGCCGTGATGAAGAAGCCGGCGATGACGTATGCGGCGCTCTTCACCCCGGGGATGGCCGCCGCGTAGTAGCCGGTGAGGGTGATGCCGACCCCCCAGGCGAGCGCTCCCACGAGGTTGCTGGAGATGAACTTGTAGTAGTTCATCCGGCCCACCCCGGCGACCACGGGAACGAACACCCGAGCCCACGGCATGAACCGGGCGACGACAACGGCCCACCAGCCGTATTTGCGGTAGAAGGATTCGGTGCGCACCACCATCGCCTGGGTGCGCCGGCCGCCCCGCCGATCGAGGTAGCCGCGTCCGTACCGTCGGCCGAGCAGGAACCCGACCTGGTCGCCGAGGAATGCGGCTATGCCCACCCCCACGGCGAGCACGACGATATTCAGGCTTGACGTTGAGGCGGCCACCAGGCCGGCGCCGAAGAGCAGTGAATCACCCGTGATGAACGGGATGAACACGCCGAGGAACAGGGCGGTACCGGCGAACACCAGCGCCCAGACGAGGAGGTAGAACACGACAACGCCCGCACTCGCGACGAAGTCGCTGAGCTGGCCGTCGAGCGCTGCCGTGCGTAGCATTTTCTAGCGCGCCAACCCGTCGAAGACCGCACCGTTGTAGGTGAAGGCCGCATCGACCTCGGCCACGAGGGTGTTCACTTCGGCCGGTGCCAACGCGAGCGCGTTCAACCGGTCGCGGTAGGCACGCTTGTACTGCACGATGTTGTTGATCGCGTCGAACCGGTAGAACCCGAGCTGCTCGGGAGCGGCGCCGTAGTGCCGCGCGACAAGGGAGGCGATGGCCTGCCCACCGGACAGATCACCGAGGTAGCGGGTGTAGTGGTGGGCGAGGCACCGCACAGTGTCGGCGCTGGTGAGCGACTGCAGGTGCGCGATATACGCGGTGGTCGAGATCAGCGGTGGATGTTCCCGACGCCAGTCCTGCACACCCAGAGCGGCCAGGTCGCTCTCGATTGCGGGCAGCCGGTCGAGGTCCGGGTCGAAGAGGTCGAGGCGGTCGACCTGGGAGACCCGGTCGACAAGCTGTTCGAGCGCTTCGTAGACCCAGGCGTACTGGCCGAGGTAGCGGGTGTAGTCGGCGAGCGACAGGTTGCCGCTCATGAGTTCGGTGATGAACGAGCGGGTTTCGGTGTCGCGATGTTGTCCGCTGGAGCTCGCGCGGAGGTAGTCGGCCAGGCTCGGCTGCTGGTCCATGGTGTGCTGCGTTGTGGCTGGGGTCGCGGTCATGAGAACCGATCTGCTGGGGGACGAGTAAGGCAATCCTAACCTAAGCAAATTTCGGTGGCCAGAATTGGGGAGAATTCTCGGTTGCAGCGGAGCCGGACGGCATCTACGTGTCGACAGCCGGCGCCCGTCGGTGCGGGAGAAGGGACTTGAACCCTCACGCCTTTCGGCACAGGTACCTAAAACCTGCGTGTATACCAATTTCACCACTCCCGCAGTAAGGCTCCAGTCTAGGGGCGCTCGTTGATGCCTGCGCCGGTGCCCGCAGCCTTCCAGCGAAGGTGACGTCAGTCCAGGTCGTAGCCGAACGCGAAGAGGTCCAGAAAACGGCCGGGGGCGACCTCGACCGGTCCCTCGCGGTCCGTGAGACGCACGAAGCCGAGCGCCAGGTAGAGGCGGTGGGCACCCACCATCTCGCTGCCGCTGTTCATCACTACCCGCCGCGCGCCGCGTTCGCGGCCCAGGGCGATCACGTGCCGGGTCAGGGCGGCCCCGATCCCGCGCCCGCGTGCGTCTGGCGCCACCGCCAACAATCTGAAGTCGAGCTCGCCGTCCCTGGCGAGCGGGGAGATCCGTTCGCCGGGAAGCGGCGTCCAGACCGTGCCGAGAATCCGGCCTGTCGCCGGGTCTTCGGCCACCCAGACCTGGTCGTGCGCCGCGCGGGTGGCCACATCGAGCAGGGAGCGCCGGTAGCTCTCGGGGAGTTCGTAGTCGTGGCTGTAGGCGGCCTCGGTGACGGCGGCGACAGCATCCGTCTCGTCTGGCTCGATCAACCGGATGCGGACGGTGGTGGCCAGATCGGGATGGTGCGGCATGGTTCACTTTCTGGGGCGGGCCGGGCGGACTCGTGCGAGCGTAATACACTCCGGCCACAGGCTGTGGATAACTTGCACGGGCCGGCCCGGTTGTGACGCAGGATTTCCCCATGAGTGAGGCCGTGCGCATCATCACCGAGCAAGTGCGGCTGCGCGTGCGCCGGGACGGCGTCGACCTCGCCACCGACGACAGCCTGGCCGACCAATACGTGCGCGACGAGGTGCGGCGCTACAGTGAACGCGCCCTGGGTGGGTCGCTGCCGTTGCTCGCCGACGAATTCCAGGCGGCGCGGGAGGTGGTGGCCGCCCTCACCGGGTTCGGCGCGCTGCAATCGTTCCTGGACGACCCCGATATCGAGGAGATCTGGATCAATGCGCCGACCCGGGTGTTCGTGGCCAGGGACGGGGTGCCGGAGCTGACCACGATGGTGCTCACCGAGCGGGAGGTGCGCGACCTGGTCGAACGGATGCTGCAGGCCTCCGGTCGCCGGGTGGATCTTTCCTCTCCATTCGTGGATGCTTCCCTGCCCGACGGGTCCCGGCTGCACGTCGTGATCCCGGACATCACGCAGCGGCACTGGTCGGTCAACATCCGCAAGTTCACCCGGCGGGTGCGGGACCTCACCCAGCTCGTGGCTCTCGGCTCGCTCACCCAGCCGGCCGCGGAGTTCCTGCGGGTCTGCGTTCAGGGCGGTCAGAACATCCTGGTCTCGGGGGCGACGCAGACCGGCAAGACCACCATGCTGAATGCCCTGCTCGCGTCGACTCGGCGCACCGAGCGCATCATCACGGTGGAGGAGACTTTCGAGCTGAGCGTGGGCGCCCGGGACGTGGTGGCGATGCAGTGCCGCCAGCCCAGCCTCGAGGGCGCCGGCGAGATCACGCTGCGGCGGCTGATCAAGGAGTCGCTGCGGATGCGCCCCGATCGTCTGGTCGTCGGCGAGGTGCGGGAGGCCGAGAGCCTCGACCTGCTGATCGCCCTGAATAGTGGTCTGCCCGGGATGTGCTCGATCCACGCCAACAGCGCGCGGGACGCACTGGCCAAGCTCTCGACGCTGCCGCTGCTGGCCGGGCGGAACATCGACTCGTCGTTCGTGCTGCCCACGGTCGCCGGCTGTATCGACCTGGTGGTGCACTGCGAGATCGACCAGCACGGCCGACGCCGGGTGACCGAGATCATCGCGCCGAGCGGCCAGCTCACCGGGTCGACCATCGAGGCCAGTCCGCTCTTCCTGATCAAGAACGGCGTGCTCGAGCACACCGGCGGACTCCCGACGAAGCTGGCCAAGTTCCGGGCCGCCGGTCTCGACCCGGCCGCGGTGCTGCGGAGGGGAGCGGCATGACCCTCGTGCTGGGCAGTCTGCTCGGTGCCGGCCTGGTGTTGGTGAGCGCCCCGTTTCTCTGGCCGGGCACTCGCAGCGCCGCGCAGGGTGGGCGGCTGCTTGCCGGGTGGCGGGCTCGCCTCACCCAGGCCGGGTTGGGATCGCTCCCGGTGTCGGTGTTTCTCACTCTGTCCGGTGTGCTGGCGGTGGCTGCGGCGGCGCTCGCCGAGGCACTGCTCGGGGTGCGGGCGCTTTCGCTGGTGGTCGGCGTGGTCTGGTTGATTCTGCCCACCGTCGTCGTGCTCTGGCGGGCGCGGGCGCGACGACGGCTCAATCGCACGGTCTGGCCCGACGTGGTCGACCACCTGGTATCGGCCGTGCGCTCCGGCCTGGCCTTGCCCGACGCGGTGAGCAGCCTGGCCCAGGCCGGTCCGGTGGCCACCCGGCTGTCGTTCGCGGAGTTCGAACGCGAGGATCGGGCCACCGGCAACTTCGGCTACAGCATCGACCAACTCAAGACTGCCCTCGCCGACCCGTTCGCCGATCGACTGCTCGAAACCCTGCGGATGGCTCGGGAAGTGGGCGGAAGCGACCTCACCGTGGTGTTGCGCAGCTTGTCGAGCTGGTTGCGGCAGGAAGCGGCGGTACGAGCGGAGGTCGAGGCCAAGCAGTCCTGGGTGGTCAACGCCGCACGGCTCGGGGTGGCGGCGCCGTGGATCGTGCTCGTGCTGATCAGCAGCCGCCCGGAGGCGGCGCAGGCCTACAACACCCCGGCCGGGACCATCGTGATCCTCGGTGGTCTCACCGTGTCGGTGCTGGCCTACCGGGTGATGATCGTTCTCGGCCGGCTACCGGAGGAACGGCGGTGGTTCCAGTGACCACGCTGGCCTGGGGCGCGTTCTTCGGGTCGGTCCTGGGCCTCGGGTTGTGGTCGCTGGTGAGCCTCACCCCACGGCTGAGTCGGCCGCGACTGGCGAACCGCCTGGCCCCGTACCTGCTCGATGTCTCCGCCGAGGCTCGCTTCTATGTCGGCCGGCGCTCGGTCGACCCGATCCCGGTGCTCGGTACCCTGTTCTCGCCGGTCTTCGACGCGCTCGCCCAGGCGCTGGCCGGTGTGCTCGGCGGCGCCGAGGTGATCGAGCGGCGGTTGCGGCAATCCGGCTCCATCCGCACCGTCGACGCGTTCCGCTCCGAGCAGTTGGTGTGGGCGTTGATCGGGGCGGCCGGTACCCTGCTGCTCGCTGTCGCAACCCCGCTCGGCCGGGCCTGGCCGCTCATCGTGCAGGTGTCGGCACCCGTCGTGGCCGCGATGGCCGGGGTGGTGCTGCGCGACGCCCAGCTGAAACGCGCCGCAACGGCCCGGCTGGCCCGCATCGAGAGTGAACTCCCTACCATCCTGGAGTTCCTCACCCTCTCGCTCGCCGCCGGCGAAGGCATCCTCGATGCCCTCCGCCGGGTGGCGCGCAGCACATCGGGGGAGCTCTCCCGCGAATTCGCGGGCGTGATCACCGACGTGCACAGCGGGCTCTCCCTCACCACGGCGCTTACCGATCTGTCTCGCCGGATGCGCCTCACTCCGCTCACCCGCTTCGTCGACCAGGTCGTCGGAGCGATCGATCGCGGTTCTCCGCTCGCGGAGGTGCTGCGTGCCCAGGCCCAGGACGGCCGCGAGGAATCCAAGCGCAAGCTTTTCGAGGCGGCGGGCCAGAAAGAGGTGGCGATGATGGTGCCGCTGGTCTTCCTGATCCTGCCGATGACTATCCTGTTCGCCATCTTCCCTGGCCTGTTCGTGTTGCAGGCCGGTTTCTAGACCCTTTCGACCCACGTACCCGGTTTCATCCGTGCACCACCCGAGAGAAAGCAGGACACCGTGAGCCTCCTCATCCAGCTACAGAACCGTTTCCGCACAGGGCTGCACGACGCACGTCACGATGAACGCGGGGACGTGCCGGGGTGGGTTTTGATCACCCTGATGACGGCAGGCCTGGTGATGATCATCTGGGGGCTGGCTGGGCCGGCGCTCAGCGGCATCTTCGAGCAGGCCATCGACCGGGTCAGCGGCATCTGACGACATCGATGTTGCGCGGGTGGCCGGGCGCGCCCGGCGAGAGCGAGCGGGGAACGGCCGTGGCCGAGTTCGTGATGGTCTCTGCCCTGCTCACCGCGTTGACCTTGGCCGTGCTGCAGCTCGCGTTGGCGTTGCACATCCGTAACACCGTGCTGGATGCCGCGGCCGAAGGAGCCCGCTATGCGGCCCTGGCCGACAGCGGACTGTCCGAAGGCGCCGAGCGCAGCCGCGATCTGATCACCTCTGCCCTCGGCCCGGCCTATGCCGCCGATGTCTCGGCCAGCTACGCCGAGGTCGCCGGGGCGCCCGGCGTACAGATCCGGGTGGTGGCCCCGCTGCCGTTGTTCGGCCTGCTGGGCATGGACCGTGGGCTGGAGGTGACCGGACATGCGGCGGTGGAAGAACTGGCGACCGAGTGACCGGCTGGCCACTCTCAGCGGAGACGCCGGGTCGGCCTCGTTGGAGTTCATCAGCGTCGGCCTGATCCTGCTCGTGCCCCTGGTCTACCTGGTGCTCGCCCTGTCTGTGCTGCAGGGCGGCGCCTTCGCGGTGGAGGGCGCGGCCCGGCAGGCAGCCCGGGTCTACGTGCAGGCACCGAGTGCGGCGGAGGCCGAGGCCCGTGCCGAGCGTGCCGTGGTGGTGGGGCTGGCCGACTACGGCATCGACGTGACCGCCGCCGAGGTCAGCATCAGGTGCGCGGGCAGCGCCGAGTGCCTGGCTCGGCGGAGCGTTGTCACCGTCACGGTGCGGGTAGCCGTGGACCTGCCGTTCGTGCCCGCGGTGCTGACGCAATCGCACCGCGGCAGCATCCCGCTGGAGGGGTCAGCGACGCAGACCGTGTCGCGATTCTGGCATGAGGGCTGAAGCCGATGCCGGGACGTGTGAGGGACTTCTGCCGCGGTGATGATGGCTCCACGCTGCTGCTCACCATCTTCTACGGTTTCCTGGCCTTGCTCGTGGTGCTGATCGTGACGGCAGCAACCAGCCTCTACCTGGAGCGTAAGAAATTGTTCACCCTGGCGGATGGGGCGGCGCTCGCCGGAGCGGAATCATTCACCCTCGATGCGGTGGCGATCGACTCCGGAGAATTGCACGCCGCCCTGACCACCCCCGAGATCCGGGTTGCGGCCACCGGCTACCTCACCGCCGCACCGCATCCCGATCTGGATGAGCTCGTGCTCACCCGCGCCGACACCGCCGACGGCCAGAGCGCCACTGTCACCCTGCGGGCGTGGTGGCGCCCACCCGTGTTCACCCTGTTCGTTCCCGACGGCCTGCCCGTGGAGGTGACAGCGGTCGCCCGGTCGGTGTTCCACTGAGCGGTTTTCCCCGCTGTTCACCGTGCGTTCAGGCCCCATCCGCTCTGCCCCTGTTGCCTGGATGACGTTGGTTCGAATCCGGCCAACACACAGACACAATTTCCAGGGGGAAATACCGTGCACCGTGCGTCCAACTCACTCCCGACCATGAGGCGCAGCGCGCTGATGGTCGCCGCGACCGGCCTGCTCGCCGGCGCCAGCATCCTCGCGCCGCTCGGCGCCTACGCCGCCACCGACGACCACGGCGGCGCCGCCCGCAACGATGGCGACCAGACCGCCGCGATCCGCGAGTCCATCGTGGACGGCCCGGCCAAGAACGTCATCCTGCTGATCGGCGACGGCATGGGCGACAGTGAGATCACCGTCGCGCGCAACTACGCCCAAGGGGCCGCGGGCGAGTTCGCCGGGATCGACGCCCTGCCGCTCACCGGCCAGTACACGACCTACGCCCTCAACCCGGACGGCACCCCGAACTACGCGTCTGAATCCGCCTCTACCGCCAGCGGCTGGTCCACCGGCACCAAGACCAACAACGGCTCGCTCTCGGTCGACATCGCGGGCACACCGCAGTCGACGCTGCTGGAGCTCGCCAAGGCGAACGGCCTGCGTACGGGCAACGTCTCGACCGCTGAAATCCAGGACGCCACCCCCGGCGCCCAGGTTGCGCACATCAGCGCCCGTGGCTGCTACGGCCCGGTGGAGACCAGCGTGACCTGCGCCGAGGAGGCGCTCGAGAACGGCGGCCTCGGCTCCATCTCCGAACAACTCCTCACCCTGCGCCCGGACGTGGTGCTCGGCGGCGGCTCCGCAACCTTCACCGAGACCGCCGTCGGCGGCGACTGGGCCGGTCAGACCCTCTTCGAACAGGCCACCGAGCGTGGCTACCAGCTGGTGAACGACGCCGCCGGCCTGGAAGCGATCACCGCAGCCGACCAGAGCGCCCCGGTGCTCGGACTGTTCACCGAAGGCAACTTCCCCACCCGCTGGGTCGGCCCGGAGGCCACCGTGGGCGGCGGCGACCTTGCCCCGGTCTCCTGCACGGCCAACCCCGAACGGTTGAACACCGGCCTCTCGCTGGCCTCGCTGACCGACAAGGCCATCGACCTGCTGTCGGCGGACTCCGAGCAGGGCTTCTTCCTGCAGGTCGAGGGCGCCAGCATCGACAAGCGCGACCACGCCGCGGATGCCTGCGGACAGATCGGCGAGACCGTCGACCTCGATGAGGCCGTGCAGTCCGCCCTCGCCTTCGCCAAGGCCGACGGCAACACCCTCGTCGTGGTGACTGCCGACCACGCCCACACCAGCCAGATCGTCGGCTCCACCCCGCCCGGCCTCAGCGTCGCGCTGACCACCGAGGAAGGCCAGACCATGCTGGTCAGCTATGGCACCGCCAACGCTGGGGAGTCGCAGCAGCACACCGGGTCCCAGGTGCGCATCGCCGGCTACGGCCCCGGCGCCGCGAACGTGCTCGGCCTGACGGACCAGACCGACCTGTTCTTCACCTCGTCCAACGCCCTGGCGCTGAACACCGACCTAGCCGCGCTGAGTGCCGGTGCCGCGGTCACCCTCGACCAAGCCACCGTTGCTCCGGGCACCGACTTCACGGCCACCGGTTCTGGACTCGCCGCCGACTGGCGCGCAGCCGGTGAGGTCGGCACTGAGGCCTCCGGTGAGCCGCTGGGTGTCGCCGACGTCATCGACGGCCAGGCCGTCTTCATCGGCACGGCACCGAGCGAGCCCGGCGAGTACTCGGTCACCCTCACGGGAGCACAGACCGGAGTCTCCGTGTCGGCCACGCTCACCGTCACCGCCGACGCCATCCCCGCGACTCCGACACCGACACCGACTCCGACGGCCACCGCTCCGGCCGTGGCCCTGCCCGGCACCGGTCCGTCCGCCGGCGCCGCCGCGGCCGTGGTCGGGGCGCTTGCCTCTACCGGGGCGCAGGTCGCACCGGTTGCCGGCCTGGCCGCCCTGCTTCTCGCCGCGGGCGGGGTGTTCCTGGTGATCCGCCGCCGACGCCACCACGCGGCGTCGTAGCAAACATCCGGTAGCCGCACGCCGCTGCGGCATCCGGCAGCACGGCGAAGGCCGCTCCGACTGGAGCGGCCTTCGTTTGCTGTTCGGGCCGACACCCGGCCGCCGGTATTCTCATTCGAGTGCCGCATGTGGTGGCGGGGGAGAACAGTGACAGCCAAGCGTGACCGCCTGACCGGCGCCGGAGCCCAACTCGTCACCGAAGTGACCATCAACTACGGGTCCTCGCTGGCCGGGCTGCTCATCCCGATGGTGGGCTCGCCCGTCGTGGTGGCGATGCGCCAACTGGTGATGGCGGTCGCGGTGCTGCCGTTCTACCGGCCCAAATTCGTCACCTTCACCTGGGCGCGGCTCTGGCCGGCCCTGCTGCTCGGCGTGGTGCTCGCCGTGATGAACCTCACCTTCTACGAGTCGGTCGCCCGGCTCGGCCTCGGCGTCGCCGCCACCATCGAATTCCTCGGCCCGTTCGCCGTGGCCCTGGCGGCGTCCCGACGCTTCCTCGACTTCGTCTGCGCGGCCGCGGCCGCCGGCGGTGTGGTGCTGCTCACCTGGTCGGACGGCACCCTGGACCCGTTCGGTATCGCCCTGGCGCTGACCGCTGCGGCGGCGTGGGCCGGCTACATACTGCTCACCCGCCGGGTCGCCACGCAGCTGCCCGGGCTGGAGGGCATCACCATCGCCAGCCTGGTCAGTCTGGTGTTGCTCGTTCCGGTGGCCCTGGTCACGGTGGACTATTCGAAACTGAACTGGGGTGTGATCGGCCTGCTCGTGGCCGTGGGAGTGCTGTCATCGGCATTCCCCTACACGCTCGACACGTTCATCCTGCGCCGGATCACGCCGCGCCTGTATGCCATCATCACGAGCTTCGGGCCGGTGATTGCGGCGATCTTCGGCGTGCTGGTGCTGGGTGAGAGCCTGCTGCTGCAGCAACAGATCGCCATCGTCGTGGTCTGCGTTGCCGCCGGCGCGGCGATCGCCACCCAGCGGGAGCAACCGCTGTCGGACATCGAACGCACCGCCCGCGCCATCCCGTAGGGCGACAGCTCGGTCGGGCTGGGATCAGTCCCTGGTAGGGATGGCCTCCAGAGCGTCGGTCTCGAGCGCGGCCACGAACTCGTAGGCCACCAGATCGCGGGGGGACTCCTCGATCGCCGCCAGCGGGGCCAACACCTTCGACTCATCCAGGGCGCTGAGCTTGCGAGCTGTCGGCAGCACCTGGCGCTCCATCGACCCGACGAAGCCGTTGTAGTCCTTGACCGTGCGTTCGATTGCCCGGCCGAGCTTCTCGATGTGGGTTGCCGTGGTGGCCAACCGGGAGTACAGCTCGCGGCTGAGATCGAACAATACCTGGGCGTCGTGGGTGAGTACATCCTGTTGCCAGCTGAAGGCCACGGTCTTCAGCACCGACCAGAGCGTGACCGGGGAGGCCAAGGCAACTCGCCGGCTGAACGCGAACTCCATCAGCGACGGGTCGGCTTCCAGTGCCGACGACACCAGCGATTCACTGGGGATGAACGCGATCACGAGCTCAGGGGAGGCGTCCAGACCCTGCCAGTACGCCTTGCTGCCGAGGGCGGTGACATGGTCGCGCACGGCCTTGACGTGCGCCTTCATGAAGACAGCACGCTGGGCGCCATCCGCGCCGGTGGCGGTCGCCGGAATCTGGCTGGCCTCGAGAAACGCGGTGAACGGCACCTTGGCATCCACGGCGATGTTCTTGCCGCCGGGCAGGTGCACCACCATGTCGGGGCGGCCGGCACCGGCATCCGAGTGGATGCTGGACTGCACGTCGAAGTCGACTCGCTCGATCAGGCCGGCGGCCTCCACGACACTGCGGAGCTGAGTCTCGCCCCAGACGCCGCGGGTGTTGTTGGCCCGCAGGGCCGAGGCCAGGGATTCGGCCGTGCTGCGCAGGCGTTCCTCGGATTCGGTGGCGGAGCGCAGCTGCTCGGTGAGCTCGCCGTGCTGCAGGCTGCGCTGTTGCTCCAGCTCGGTCACCTTCTTCTGCATGTTCTGCAGGCTGTCTTTCACCGGGGCGAGCGCCTGCAGCACCTGGCTCTCCTGCCGATCGCGTTCGCTGCGGGCGGCCTGATCGTCGCGCTGCCGGTCGACGATGTCGCGGTACTGTCGCTTCTGGTCGGCGATCTGATCGCGCAACCCGTCGGCGGTGGCCTGCATCGACGCCAGCTCTTCGCGCAGCAGTGACTGCACCGCGGCTTCGCGTGCGCGGGTCTCGGCGAGCACCACCTGGTGCCGGGCCTCGAGCACAGCAGGGTCGGCGCCGAGAGGCAGCGTGGCGCGACGTCGCTGCAGCAGCACGGCGCTCACCAGGGCGCCGAGAATCACACCGAGAACGAGGCCGATCAGAAGCGCGAGAGGGTCCATGCCGACAGTCTGACAGTGACCTCCGACACCGCCGTCAGGCCGCTCGCGCGTCGCGAGGTCGGCGGCCAGCACGCCCCGTTCCAGTGCGGCGTCGTGGCGTAGGCTCAAGCGCCATGGACGACAACGCCGCGCAGGCCGCATCCCGTGAGGAGCGCAGACGGCGGGCCGCAGAGCAGGAACAGCGCGCGATGAGCGGACTCGAGTCGATCATGCACGGCGGCAACCTCGTGGAGGAGTCGATGAAGATCTCGAATGAGTTCACCGACGCCCAGACCGGCCGGCTCTCCGCTTGGTTCCGGCGCCTGCTCGGCCGATAGCTGGCCGACAACAGCCGCTTCTAGTTCAGGGCCATCGGTCCGTGCGTGGCCGCGTGCTCCTGAGTGGCGACCGGGCCGATGACACCCACGTTGACGCCGCAGATGCGAGCGAGATCTTCGATGGTGTCAACGCCGTGCCGGTCGGCGGCGTGGATCATGATCGCTGCGCACGCCTCGGAGTCGGCCAGGGCGTCGTGGTGGGCGAAATCTTCGAAACCGGCAGCCATCGCGGCGACCGGCAGCCGGTAGGAGTCGAGGTGGTACGTGCGCCGGGCCACCTGCAGGCTGCAGACGTAGCGAAAGTCGGGCACGACCATGCCGGTGATGGTGGAGGCCGTCTTGATGACGCCCAGGTCGAAGCCGGCGTTGTGCGCCACGAGCACGTCGCCGTCGGCGAAGTCGACCAGGTCGGGCAGCTGCTCGGGCCAGCTCAGCGCATCCGCCACCTGCTCGGGGTAGATGCCGTGGATGCGGATGTTCCACTCCAGGAACGCGTCGTGACCCAGCGGCGGGCGGATGAACCAGCCGATCTTGTCGACGACGACGCCGTCGCGCACCTTCACCAACCCCACAGAACAGGCCGAGGCGGCCGAGGAGTTGGCGGTTTCGAAGTCGATGGCAGTGAAATTGACGGGCACGCCTCATGGTCTCACGCGCCACCGACATCGCCGGCCGGGCGGGCCGGAGTGCCGCGGCAGAACGGTGCACAGGCAGAGCCGGTACGATGGATGCTCGTGGCTCTTACTATTGCAATCGTCGGACTGCCCAATGTCGGCAAGTCCACCCTCTTCAACGCGTTGACCAAGAACAACGTGCTCGCGGCGAACTACCCGTTCGCCACCATCGAGCCCAACGTTGGCATCGTCAACCTGCCCGACTACCGCCTGGCCAAGCTGGCGGAGGTCTTCGGCAGCGAGCGCCTGCTGCCGGCCCCGGTGTCGTTCGTCGACATCGCCGGCATTGTGCGCGGCGCGAGCGAGGGTGAAGGTCTGGGCAACAAGTTCCTGGCCAACATCCGTGAGGCCGACGCCATCGCGCAGGTCATCCGCGGCTTCGCCGACCCCGACGTGGTGCATGTTGACGGTGCCGTCAACCCGGCCAGCGACATGGAGACCATCAACACCGAGCTCGTTCTCGCGGACCTGCAGACGCTGGAAAAGGCGATCGTGCGGTACGAGAAGGAAACCAAGGGTCGCAAGCTCGACCCGAGCGTGCTCAAGACCGCGCTCGAAGCGCAGACCTTCCTCGACACCGGCAAGCCGCTCTCGGCCTCGAAGATCGATGTCGAGCCCATCCGCGAACTCGGCCTGCTCACCACCAAGCCGTTCATCTACGTCTTCAACGTCGACGAGGCCGTGCTGCAGGATGCCGAGAAACTGGCCACCCTGGCCGAGCTCGTCGCTCCGGCCAAGGCCGTGTTCCTCGATGCCAAGCTCGAATCGGAGCTCGCCGAGCTCGACGACGAGGACGCCGCAGAGATGCTCGCCTCCACCGGCCAGGAAGAGAGCGGGCTCAACCAGCTCGCCCGCATCGGCTTCGACACCCTGGGGCTGCAGACGTATCTGACGGCAGGACCCAAGGAAACGCGCGCCTGGACCATCCACAAGGGCTGGACCGCCCCGCAGGCCGCCGGAGTCATCCACACCGACTTCCAGAAGGGCTTCATCAAAGCCGAGGTCTTCGCCTTCCAGGACCTCATCGACGCCGGATCGGTGGCGGAGGCTCGTGCCAAGGGCAAGGCCCGCATCGAAGGCAAGGAATATGTCATGCAGGATGGCGACGTGGTGGAGTTCCGCTTCAACAACTAACACCGCCCCGGCTGTCTTCGGGCAGCGAAGTCGGTACCTCCGATTACAGCTCCTTAGTCAGCCCACCGTCGATCCGGAAGTCAGCGCCGGTGACATTACCTGCTCGATTGCTGGCCAGCAGAAGCACAAGATCGGCGACTTCCTGCGGTTCGGTGAACCGGCCGGTCGAGATTCCGCCCCCGGCCTCGATCACACGCTGTCGGGCTTCGTTAGGCGAGATGCCCATGGCGGCGGCCACCGTCGCCGCCACACCGGTCTCACCCAGCCAGAGCGACGTCGACACCGGTCCGGGGCTGATGGTGTTGAAGCGCAGGCCCCGGTCGCCGAACTCTTTCGAGAGCGCTTTCGACAGGTTCCACACGCCCGCCTTGGCGGCCGAATAGTCGATCACTCCCGGGTCGGGCAGGAAGGCGTTGACCGACCCGACGGACACTACGGTTCCGCCGCCGCGCTGGATGAGCAAGGGGATGGCCGCGCGAGTGGTGCGTACCACGGCCATCAGGTCGAGGTTCAGCGTGGCCAGCCAATCCTCATCAGTAATGTCGAGAAACCCCGTCGTGCGAGGGGTGAGCGCACCGACGTTGTTGACGAGGATGTCCAGACCGTCCGAGGCCTCGGCGACCAGCGCCGCCGGACCCGCTGACGTTGACAGGTCAACGGGAAAGAATCGAACAGCGTCGCCCAGGGCGTCAAGCTCGGGCGACGACGAGCGGGACCCGGCAATCACCCGCACCCCCTCGGCGACGAGCGCTCTGGTCACGGCGAGTCCGATTCCCTTGCTGGCGCCGGTGACGACGGCGGTCTTCCCTCCAAGCTCAAGATCCATGGGTCACGTTCCTTCGAGTCGGGGCGGATGGTGGGATGGGGCGCGATCCTCCGGAGTACCGGAGGTCACGATGATTCTCATCCGGTTTGCCAGGATCGGAAACGCCCATCTGCTCCGGGACACAACGCCTATCGTGGGGGAATGCCTCCGGGACAGAATGTGCGCCTCGTGCTGCCGCATCAGCTCTTTCAGCAGCACTTCAACGCGGCCGCCGATACCGTCTTCGTGCTGATCGAGCATGACCTGCTCTTTCGCCAGTACCGGTTCCATTCCCACAAGCTGGTGTTGCACCGCGCCTCGATGAGCCGGTTCGCCGACCGCCTGCGCGACCACGACTACGAGGTCGTCGAGCTCCAGAGCGATGCGGCTCGGAGCTCGCACGACCAGCTCGCCGAGTTCATTCAGAGCCGCGACCCGGCACGGGTGACCTGGTTCGACGTGGTTGATGACTGGCTCGAGCAGGATCTGTTCGCCGGGCTCGCCGCCGGCGGGTATCGGATGCGCAGGACCGACGTGTTGGAGACACCGAACTTCCTCACCGACCGGGCAGAGATCGATGATTGGTTCTCCCAGCACGGCCCTCGCATGCAGGACTTCTACATCTGGCAACGCCGCCGGATGGGCATCCTGCTCCATGACGACAAACCCGTCGGCGGGAAATGGTCTTTCGACGCCGACAACCGCAAGAAGCTTCCGCGCGGATACACGCCCCCTGTCGTCGACCGATTCGCCGGTCACTCCGCGTTCCGCAGCGAGGGAACCTTCGATTTCGACGCGCTGATGGACGACACCCACGACGCGCTGGTGGCGCCCGAGGTCGAGCTCGCCATCGCCTGGGTGAGTGCCGAGTTCCCGGATGCTCCGGGCGACCCACAACTGTTCGCCTGGCCGACGACCGGCGACGAGGCGCGCGAGCACCTGCAGGAGTTCGTCCGCGAACGGCTGAACGGCTTCGGGCCATACGAGGACGCGATCTCCACGGCGCATCCGTTCATCAACCACGGACTGCTGACCGCTGCGCTCAATATCGGACTCCTCGATCCGCGAGACGTCGTGCGGGTGGTACTCGACGGCGCCGATCACGATACTCCGCTCGCCTCTCTGGAGGGATTCGTACGGCAGGTGATCGGCTGGCGGGAGTACATGCGCGCCACCTACCGCACCCGCGGCCGCCAGATGCGCACCGCCAACCGGCTCGACCATCACAACGCCCTCGGGGACGGCTGGTGGGACGCGACCACCGGTCTGGCGCCGGTGGACCTGGTGATTTCCCGCGTGCTCGACACCGGGTACGCCCACCACATCGAGCGGCTGATGGTGCTCGGTAACGCCATGGCGCTGCTGCGCATCCACCCCGACGCGGTTTATGAATGGTTCATGGAGATGTTCATCGACGCCTATGACTGGGTGATGGTGCCCAACGTCTACGCGATGAGCCAGTTCGCGGCGGGCGATGTGATCACCACCAAGCCCTACGTTTCCGGTAGCAACTACCTGCGGAAGATGTCGGACCTGCCTGCGGGGGAGTGGATGCCGGAGTGGGATGCGCTGTACTGGACCTTCATCGACGACCACCGCGCTGTCTTCGCCGGGAACCCGCGCACGCGCATGGTGGTCTCGCTGCTGGACAACATGGACCCGGCCACGTTGAACGACCATCGCCGCCGAGCCGAGGCTCTTCTCGCCGCACAGCAACGTCGATGAGTTCAGTTGAGCTCGCGCTCGCTCCGCGGAGTGGGACGGCAGACCAAGACAGGGCAGGGCGCGGAGTGCTGGACCCGTGACGCTGTGCTCCCGAGCAGGATCGTGGCGCTGAGCCCCCGGCCGCCGGCCGCCATCGCGATGAGATCCGCATCCAGGTCTTCGGCGGCTCGGATGATTTCCTGGGCCGGGGAACCGCTTCGGAGCTGGGTGTGGATGGTGGGGCCCCACCCGGCGAACTCGGCGGCAACCGTGTCGAGGGCGACCTTGGCGTCCTCGGTGAAATTGAGCTCGGTCAACCCGGGGTTCCGCTGCGGGCCCAATTCGTTGGCGAAGGGCACCGCAGCGTACGGGCTCACCACCGCGACCACGGTGACGTCGGTGATCTCGCGGGAGTCGGCAATCCACTTGAACTGTCGGGCACCCATGAGGGATGCCCGGGAACCGTCGGTAGCGACAATGACATGCATGCTTAGAGTTCCTTATCCGCGGGAAGCGATTCGGCGGCCCCGGGGGTGCCGGCCCCGGCCCTCGGCGGGGTCGCATTCTTCTTGCCGAAGAGTTTTTGAGCGATGTAGAGCACCAGGCCAACGGCCAGGAGACCGGCAACCCAGTAGAGCGCCTCTGGATCATCGATCAGGGTGTAGGCGAGAACGGCCAAATTGCCGACAATGCCGAGGATCAGCAGCGGGGTGTTCGCCCGGTACGTGTCGGGGCCATCATCCTTGCCGCGCAGCTTGAGGCACGCCACGATCACCAACGCATAGATGAAGAGCAGGAAAACCACCGTGATCGTCGCCAGCCGATCGACGATATCAAGCTGTTCGTCCTCGGGCAGGCCCGTCTGGCTCGATTTGATGGCCGCGCCGACCACCAGGAGCACGCCCACGATGGCAGCGCCGAAGAGCAGCGCAACGTACGGACTGCGCCGGGTGGGGTGCACTTTGGCAAAGACGGCCGGCACCACGTTCTCGCGGGCCATGCCGAAGAGGATGCGGGACTGCGCCACCACGGTCACCAACGCGGTGTTGCTGATGGCGATCATGGCGATCACGCCGAAGACGACAAGCATGATTGTGGCCGGAATGAAAAAGAGGTCTGCTCGGATGACCTCGAGTAGCGTGTTGCCGGCCAGAACGTCCATTGGGACGGCCAGAGCGGCTGCGATGGACACCAGCACGTACACAACGCCGGCCGTGAGCATGCCGCCGATCAACGCGCGGGGAAAGGCCCGGGACGGGTTGATGGTCTCTTCGGCCACATTCGCGGCGTTCTCGAAGCCGGTCATGGCGAAGAAGGCCAACGACACTCCTGCAAGCACGGCCAGGATCGCCGAACCGGCTCCGGGCTCCGCGTTGAACTGGAGCAGAACCGAGGGGTCATTGACGCCCTCGACCAGGGCGATGACCCCGATGATGACCACGATGATCAGACCGGTGATCTCCACGAACGTCATCACGACATTGGCCACGACGGACTCGGTGATCCCGATCAGGTTGATCGCCGTGATGATGGCGACGAAGACCAGTGCCACCAGGGTGGCTCCCCAAATGGCATCCTCGGGCATCCCGATCAGATCACCGAAGTAGCGCACGAACCCTGATGCCAGCGATCCGACGGCAGCGATGTTGGCTGACAGCATGCAGATCGTGATGAAGAACGTGAGCGCGGGGCTGCGGAACGCCTTGAAGATATAGAGCGAGGCGCCGGCTGCCTGGGGATACTTGGTCACCAGCTCGGCGTAGGCGAGCCCGGTGATTGCCGCGATCGCCACACCGGCCAGGAAAGCCATCCAGAATGCCCCCCCGACCGCAGCAGCGACCAAGCCCACGAGCACATAGATGCCGGAGCCGAGAACATCCCCGACGACGTAGAAGTAGAGCTGCTTGGTCGTGATCGACCGCTTGAGTTCACCGTGTGCGACGGATGATTCGACTGTCGTTGTCATGCAGCCAAAGTATGCCGGGGGCATTCCCGCTCTGCAAGACAAGTGATCAAGTTTCACGTAACCGTAATATGGGCCTGGTGGGCGATATCACAGCACCCGAGCGCGCGCGGGAGATGCGGATCGTCGTGGAGTGCGCCCTGCGACCGGCATCGGGTGATGACGGTCTGGCCGAGATTCTTCACGGCACCATTACCGCCTGGTCCGTCACGGCATTGCTGCCTGACGACGAGAACCTATGGCTGGTCAGCGGACAGGTACCGAACCGGGTGGGCACAGCCGGGTACGCCCGGGCGGCGCACACGCTGGTGCAGCAGATCCTTGACCTCGGTGTGGTGAGCCGGGCCGAGGCGGACCTGCCGGTGAGGCCGATCGCGGACACCGGCCACTCCGCGGGCACCACCGTTCCCGTTACAGAGGGGTGTACTCCCGGCAGCGCGGACAGCAGCTGGGCCCGGGATGCGATCCGGTGCGAGGAGGCGTGGGCGGTTCCGCTGGTGCCGGGAGGAGCGGCGCGGGGCGCCGGCGTGCTGATCGGACACCCCGACACCGGCTACACCCTCCATCCGAACCTGGGCGCGGAGGCACTGGACCTGTCGAAAGACTGGGACTTCATCTCCGACGATGATGACGCCCGCGACCCACTGGTGGCACCAGATGAGTCACCATGGCCGCTGGTCTACCCCGGGCACGGAACCGGGACCGCGAGCATCCTCGCCGGCCGTGGCAACGAGGAGCAGGGAATTGTCGGCGTCGCCCCGGAGGCCACGCTCGTGCCGATCCGCGCGGTGGAGAGCGTCGTGCAACTCTTCGACACGGATGTCGCGCGAAGCGTGGCGCACGCCCGCGCCACCGGGTGCCAGGTCATTTCGATCAGCCTGGGCGGCAAGGGCTTTTTCGGCCTGCAGGCGGAGATCCAACGCGCGGTGGATGACGGCATCATCGTGCTCGCGGCGGCCGGCAACCAAGTGGGCATCGTCGTGGCACCGGCGTCGTACCCGAACTGCCTGGCCGTCGCAGCGACGGGGGTTGACGACCAGCCGTGGCCGGAGTCCTCCCGTGGACGGGCGGTGGACGTCTCCGCCCCGGGCTGGTGCGTCTGGGCGGCAGCCTACCGGTGGGACGACGGCGAGCCGGTTGCCGTCGTGCGCCGGGCATCCGGCACCTCGTACGCGGTGGCACACGTCGCCGGTGTCGCCGCGCTCTGGTTGGCGCACCACGGACCCACGATGCTTCGGGATCGCTACGGCCCGCAGGTGCAGGCCGCTTTTCTGAAGGTGTTGACCTCTCAGGGCGTCCGAGTGCCTCCTGGGTGGAACGCCAGGAAGTGGGGAGCAGGCATCGTGGATGCCGCCGCGCTGCTCGCGGCGCCGCTGCCTGAGCGCGCGGAGCTCGGACGAGCGTCGGCCGCAGGCGACTCCGCTCTCGCCCGATTGAGCGCGCTGGTGAATCTCGACGAGCGAACGTTCGAGAGCGCCCTGTCCCGGCACCTCCACCTGGACGGTGACGCCTTGAGCCTCACGCTTGCCCGATTCGAGGGCGAGCTGGCGTTCCACCTGCTGGAGCAGCCCGGTTTTCGAGCGCGCCTGTTGGCAGTACCGGGCAACGCCCAGCTTGATACCGAGGCGACGCAGACCACGTGTTCACCGGGATTCGCCAGGACGTTCCTCTGACCCGCCCGACGAACCCTGGGCGAGTCCGGTCTAGCCCTGGCTCGGGTCCAGCTCGGGTTCGACCGCGTGGGCTGAGGTTACCGCTCGCGCTCCGTGCCTGACAATGCCTGACAGCACCCCCGAACAGGGCGCGCCATGAACCCCTCGCCGCGGCGTCACGACGGTCTAGCCTGAAGGCACGCTCACTCACATCGACGTACGGGGGAATTCGGATGACCGCCCACAGGTCCAGGCGCAGAATCGCGTCCATGATCGCTACCGGCGCGTTCGGGGTGGTCCTGATGCTGTCGGGCTGCGCGGGTCAGTCCGCGGATGCTCCGGCGGCGACGCCGACCGTCTCCGCGACCTCGACCGCGACCGCGGCCACGGCCACCCCCACACCCAGCGCGACGTCGACCCCCACACCGACAGCGGACGCCGTGAACCTCGACACGCCAGAGTCCTGGCTGATCGGTTTCACCAGTGTCGGGCCGCTCAACCTGGGCGACCAGATCAGCTCGGCCAGCCAGGCCATGACCGCGTTCACCGGCACCACCTACGACGGGTGCCCGTCGGTCGTCTCCTACGACCGGCCGGCCTCTCCGACCATTCTGATTCCGGATCGGCTCGGCACGGGCGTGGTGGAGCAGGTTGTGCTGCAGGGCGGGCCCGACCCGGTGGCGCTCGCCGCTGGGTCGCCGCACACCATCGAGGGCATCGGGATCGGCTCCACGCTCGACGCGGTGACGAGCGCCTACCCGGCCCTCACCTACCAGGACGACAAATACACCCCGCACTACGCCGTGACAGACGGCAACGGCAACTGGATCAACATCTCAGTGACCGACGACATCGTGACCGGCATCGTGGTGCGCGCCAGCACAGTGGTCGCCACGGAGTACTGCAGCTAGCCGATCACTGCAGTCAGCCGCCGAGTTGCACCTGCCAGTCCGCCGGCACCCGCCCGGCGGGCCCGGGAACGGGCTGGCTGGTGGGATGGTGCTGCGGATCGGCCAGTCGCGGACCGTCGGCGAAGTCGTTGAGCGGATAGCTCCAGAACCAGTCCTCGCCGGGTTCGAAGCTCTGGATCAGCGGATGGCTGGTGTGCGTGGCGTGCGCGGTCGCGTGCCGGTTGAGCGAATCGTCGCAGCAGCCGATGTGCCCGCAGGTCGCGCAGCGGCGCAGATGGATCCACCACGACCCGGTGCTCTCGCACTCGAGGCAGCCAGTGCCGCTGGGGGTGGCCGTGGGGTCGATGTCAGGGTCAGTCGACGTCATCGTCCGATTCTGCCCCGTGTCTGCCGGTCAGTCGAGCATCCGCCGCATCAGGATGCGCGGAAACCCGCCCACGACGGAATCGGTGTCGGCGGCCTTGCGGAAGCCGGCCCGTTCGAACATGCGCCGGGTGCCGACGTACGCCATGGTCAGGTCCATCCGTTCGTCGCCGTTGTCGGCGGGGTAGCTCTCCACGCAGGGCGCCCCCGACGCCCGGGCATACTCCACCGCGCCGTCGATGAGTGCGGGGGTGAGACCCTGCTTGCGATAGCCGGGACGCACCCGGATGCACCAGAGCGACCAGACCGGGAGATCGTCGAGGTGCGGAATCTTGCGGGAGGTGCGGAACGGATGCAGGTCGGCCCGCGGCGCGATGCCGGCCCAACCGGCGACCTCGCCGTCGATGTGCGCGAGCACGCCGGGCGCCAGCGGGCGAGAACACAACTCCCGCACCTTGTCGGCCCGAGCCGTGCCTGTCAGCGCCCGGTTCTCCTTTGAACTCAGCCGCCAGGACAGGCACCAGCAGACCGACGATTCCGGCTTCTTCGGTGCGAACATCGTTTGCACGTCGGCGAATTCGTGCGCTGGGGACACCTCGATCGTGGTCACGCCACCTCCATTCGCGTGGGTCAATAGTGCCACCGGAGTGCCCGGCCGGGAAGGACCGGCTGTGCTGCCTAGGCTCGCCAGAACCCGCTGAAGGTGACGTTCGCCTTGGGCACTCCGCGTTCGGTGACCAGCCAGCGGCGCAGCTGGGTGGGCAGCGACTGTTCACCCACCAGGAAGGCGTAGACCGACCCGGCGGGCAGGTCGAACGCCTGCACGGTGCGGATGGCGAGAGCCCCGGGTCGGTCGGAGTGCTCACGGGGGAGCCAGTGCACCTCGACCCCGGCCGGGGCGTCGACGGGCTGCGCATCCGCCGGGTCGGGGATTTCGATGAACGCGTGACCGGTCGCATCACGCGGCAGGTCACGCAGGATGCCGGCGATGGCGGGGAGCCCGCTCTCGTCTCCGACCAGGAGGTGCCAGTCGGTGCCGTCAGTCGGGCTGAACATGGTGCCCTGGTCGAGCAGCGCCACGGTGTCGCCGATGCGTGCGGCGGCGGCCCATCGGCTGGCGGGGCCGTTGTCGCCGTGCGCGACGAAGTCGATGTCGAGTTCGCGTTCGGCCGGCCGGAACTGGCGCACCGTGTAGTTGCGCATCGCCGGGCGGGTGGCCTTGGGCATCGCCAGGTACTGCATGTAGCCGAGCAGGTTGATCTTGGCCGGCAGCGCATAACTGGTCTCGGCGTCGCTGCGAGCGGGCAGGAACAGCCGGAACCACTGGTCGAACCCCATCGGCTCGAACGCGCTGAGCGCGTCGCCACCGAGGGTGACGCGCATCATGGTGGGCGTGACGCGTTCGGCGCGGAGGACTTCGGCCACGAGCATGGTGGCGTTCTGGGGCGGGGTGGGGCGGCCTGGGGCGCTCATCGGGTCACATTCGGTTGCGGGCGGGCATCCTCGCCGGCGGATCCGGTAAGGGTGACCTAACTTTAGCGGCCGACGCCGGTCGTTCACCATCCCCGGCGCGCCACCTGTTGTCGCGGCGGACTTCTGCGGCGGGCGGGCGGGCGGGGCTATTCGCCGGAGAGGGCCAGGTTGACGAAGGCACGCACGGCCGCGGAGGCCCGGCGCTTGCGGGAAGCGGCCAGGTAGACGGTGAAGTCGGGCACATGTGCCACCGGGAGGCGGCGCACGTTCAGGGCGGCGTGCGCGGCGAACTCGGGCAGCAGGGCCACACCCAGGCCGTTGGTCACGTATTCGGCGGCGGTGCCGATGTCGGAGACCTCGATCATCACCTTGCGCTCCACCCCGGCGGCAGCGAACGCGTCGTCCACGATCTGCCGGCTGGCGTAGCCCGGCGGCAGGTCGATGAACTCCTCCGCGGCCAGTGCTGCGAGGTCGACGGTGGGGGAAGCGGCCAGCGGATGCCCGGCGGGCACCACCAGCACCATCGGGGAGGAGGCGATCGGCACGGCGGAGAGCATCGCAGGCACCGGCCCGCTCAGGGCCAGGAACGCCAGGTCCAGCTCACCCGTGGCCAACTCGTCGACGAGGTCGGCGGAGCCGCGCCGGGCGGCCCGCAGTCGCACCCCCACCCCGGGGTGGCCGGTGCGGTAGAGGCCCAGTAGTCGCGGCACGTTCACCAGCGTGACCGAGGTCATCAGGCCGATCACGATCGACCCGGTGATGGCGTGGGTCGACAGCTGCGCCACATCCCGCACTTCGTTCACAGCGTCGAGCGCCTCCCGCACCTTGGGCAGGAGCAACTCGCCGGTGGAGGTGAGCCGGATCTGCCGGCGGCTGCGGTCGAAGAGCTCCACCCCGAGCTCGCTCTCCAGCGCGCGCACCCCGGCCGACACCGCCGACTGGGCGATGGTCAGCCGCTCCGCCGCGCGGGTGAAGTTCAGTTCGCCGGCGACGGCGCTGAAGAATTCGAGCTGCCTGAGGTCCATGCTCCAATCATCTCATTCATAGATCGTTGCCATCGTCGATTGGCGTTGTTTGTTATCGGTCGAAGCGGGAGCATTGACTCAGACGCCGGTGAGACCGGCTTCGGAAGGACATCATGGCGAAAACCACACCCGCCCAGACCGCCACTCACGCGGCGGACAGCACCACCGAAACGGCCGGCCAGCCCAGCGCGTTCGGCCTGGACGCCCTCGGCTCACCCCGTCGCGCGGCCGACCGGGTGGTCGAATGCCTCGAGGCCTACGGCGTGAAGTGGATCTTCGGCGTTCCCGGCGCCAAGATCGACCCGGTTTACGACGCGCTCCTCGACGGCGGCCCGCAGATGATCGTGGTGCGCCACGAACAGAACGCCGCTTTCATGGCCGCCGCCGTCGGCCGCCTCACCGGCGAACCCGGCGTGGTGCTCGTCACCAGCGGTCCCGGCACCTCGAACCTCGCCACGGGCCTCCTCACCGCCACCACCGAGGGCGACCCGTTGGTGGCCATCTGCGGCGCCGTCTCCCGCGGCGACCGGCTCAAGCGCACCCACCAGGCCATGGACGCCGTGGGCATGCTGAACGCCGTCACCAAGTCCGCCGGCGAGGTCAGCATGGCCGACAACGTGCCGGAAGCCATCGCCAACGCCTTCCGCCAGGCCACCCAGGAGCCCAAGGGCGCCGCCGCCGTCGTGCTGCCCTACGACGTACTCACCGACTCCACCACCGTCTCGATGACCACCCCGCACTGGGTTCCCCAGCTGGGTGCCGCCCCCGCCGAGAGCATCCAGCGCGCCGCCGAACTACTCAAGGGCGCCCAGTTCCCGGTGATCCTGGCGGGCGCCCGCTCCGGCTCCGACCGCGCCGTCGCCGCCCTGCACCGGCTGCTCGGCGCCGCCAAGCTGCCCGTGGTCGAGACCTTCCAGGCCGCCGGGGTGCTCTCGCACGAACTCGAAGAGCACTACCTCGGCCGGGTGGGCCTGTTCCGCAACCAGCCCGGCGACGTGCTGCTGCACAAGGCCGACCTGATCCTGGCGATCGGCTACGACTTCGTGGAGTACGAACCGTCCAAGTGGAACAAGGACCACCTGCGTCGCATCATTCACCTCGACGAGCTGTCGGCCGACCTCGACGACTTCTACCGGCCCACCATCGAGCTGCGCGGCGACGTCGCCGAGACGATGGATGCGCTCGCCCGCCAGATCGACGGCCTCACCCTGTCGGCATCCGCGTCGGCCGTCGTCGCCACCGAGCGCGCCCGCCTGGCCGAAGCCGACCGGCCCGCCCGCCAGGAAGACGAGTCCGAGGGCGTTCACCCCGCCGAACTGACCCTGGCGATGCGCGCCCTGCTGCCCGACGACACCACCGTGCTCTGCGACGTGGGCTCGCACTACATCTACATGGCCAGGCACTTCCGCACCTACCACCCGCGCACCCTGCTGTTCTCCAACGGCCAGCAGACCCTGGGTGTTGCCCTGCCCTGGGCGATCGCCGCCACCCTGGTGCGCCCCGGCACACCGGTGGTGTCGGTCTCCGGCGACGGCGGGTTCCTCTACTCCGCGATGGAGCTCGAGACGGCCGTGCGACTGGGCTCGAAGTTCACCCACATCATCTTCAACGACGGCACCTACGACATGGTCGCGTTCCAGCAGCAGGGCAAGTACGGCCGCACCTCCGGCGTGCAGCTCGGCGACTACGACGCCGTGAAGTACGCCGAGTCCTTCGGCGCGCACGGCTACCGCGTCACCCACCTCGACGACTTCGCCGCGGTGCTCGAGCAGGCCATGAACGACGACGGGCCCAGCATCATCGACGTGCGCGTCGACTACCGCAACAACCGGGATGAGCTCATGGCTGATCTGGAAAGCGACGTACTGCAATGAGCGACTCCACTGTTCCGACCCCGGCGCCCCTGTCGGTGTCCCGGCACGAGATCTTCCAGACCAGCCTGATGAGCGCCCTGCTCGACGGCGTCTACGAGGGTGAGATGACCGTGCGCGACCTGCTCGGGCACGGCAGCTTCGGCATCGGCACCTTCAACGGCCTCGACGGCGAAATGCTCATCCTCGACGGCAGCTGTTACCAGCTGCGCGCCGACGGCGGCGTGAACAAGGCCGACCTCGGGGCGTACACGCCCTACGCCGTGGTCACGAACTTCGTGCCGCACATCGAGAGCGAGCTGCCCGGCAACGTGCTCCGCACCGAGGCCAGCGAGTTCATCGACCACATGACGGCGTCCGAGAACTACATGTATGCGCTGCGCATCGACGGCGACTTCGAGTGGATCCGGATGCGCACCGTGGTGAAACAGCAGAAGCCCTACCGGCCGATGGTGGAGGCCACCGACGAAGACGCCATCGTGGAGCTGCACAACGTTACGGGTTCCATCGTCGGGTTCCGCACCCCGCTCTACGAGCAGGGCATCGGCGTGCCCGGTTGCCACGCGCACTTCATCACGGACGACCGCACCGGCGGCGGGCACGTGCTGGACTTCAAGCTCAAGAGCGGCAGCGCGGCGCTGTGCCTCGGCACCGACCTGCGACTCCAACTGCCGCTGACGGATGCGTTCCGCGACGCCAATTTGTCACCGGAAGACCTCGCCCGGCAGCTGGCGAAGACCGAACAGCACGCCTAGCGTAGGAGTATGGCACCAGGGACTCCCGCAGACCGCACCGACCGCGACGCAGCGGATGCCGAGGTGCGCGCCTTCGTCGACGCCGTGCCCGGTGACACCCGGCGGCGCGACGCTGAGACGCTGCTCGAGCTGTTCGGGCGTATCACCGGCAAGCCGCCGCGCATGTGGTTCTCGACGATCATCGGTTTCGGCAGTTATCACTACAAGTACGAGAGCGGGCGCGAGGGCGACGTCTGCGCCACCGGGTTCTCGCCCCGCAAAGCCTCAAGCACGATCTACCTCGCCGACGGGGTCGGCGCGCACGCCGAGGCCCTCGCCAAGCTCGGGCCGCACAAGACCGGTGTTGGCTGCCTGTACATCACCAACCTCGACAAGGTGGACCTTGGGGTGCTCGACGGCATCCTCACCGAGTCATACCGCGCCGTCACCGCCGGGGTGTTCACCAGCCGGGCGAAGGAGTAGCCCGCCTCACCGAGTTGCCCCGAAGCGGACGAGTTGCCCCGGTTCGCGGGGGCAACTCGTCCGCACCGGGGCAACTCGCGGGCGGGGCTAGTGCCCGCGGGCGATCCAGGCCGGCAGGTCGGGGGCCTCGGCGCCGATCGAGGTCGATTCGCCGTGACCGGTGTTGACGACGGTCTCCGACGGCAGGCTGAGCAGCTTCGTGGTGATCGACTCGATGATGGTCGGGAAGTCGCTGTACGAGCGCCCGGTGGCGCCCGGGCCACCATGGAACAACGTGTCCCCGCTGAACAGCGTGCCGAAGGACGGCGCATACAGGCACACCGACCCGGGGGAGTGACCCGGGGTTGAGATGACCTGCAGCTCGGTACCGGCCACCGCGATGCGCTGGCCGTGCTCGAGGGCGCGGTCGGGCGCGGCATCCGGGTAGACGACATCCCACAGCATCCGGTCGTCCGGGTGCAGGTAGACCGGCGCGCCGGTCGCGGCCGCGACCGCCCGGGCGGCGCCGATGTGGTCGTTGTGCGCGTGCGTGCTGAGGATGCCCAGCAGCGTGCGGTCGCCCACCGCGGCGAGGATCGCCCCGGCGTCGTGGGCGGCGTCGATCACGACGCACTCGGTGTCGTCGCCGACGATCCAGACGTTGTTCTCCAACTCCCAGGTGCCGCCGTCGAGGTCGAAGGTGCCGGCCGTGACGAGGTGTTCGATGCGCGCGGTCATCAGAGCACCACCACCGAACGCAGCACGTCGCCGGAGGCCATCTTGCCGAAGGCCGCCTCGATATCGGAGATGCCGATCCGTTCGCTCACGAAGTCCGCCAGCGGCAGCCGGCCCTGCAGGAACAGGTCGGTGAGCAGAGGGAAGTCCCGCTCGGGCAGGCAGTCGCCGTACCAGGACGACTTGAGCGAGCCGCCCCGGCCGAACACGTCGGCGAGGGGGATCTCCAGCATCATCTCGGGCGTGGGAACGCCCACCAGCACCACGGTGCCGGCCAGGTCGCGCGCGTAGAACGCCTGCCGCCAGGTCTCGGGGCGGCCGACCGCGTCGATGACGACGTCGGCGCCGAAGCCGCCGGTGAGGGCCTGCACGGCCGCGACGACGCCGGCCTCGTCGAGGCCGGACGAGTCGATGGTGTGCGTTGCGCCGAACTCGGTGGCCTTGGCCAGCTTCTTCGGGTCACGGTCGATCGCGATGATGGTGCCGGCGCCGGCCAGCTGGGAGCCGACCACGGCGGCGTCTCCCACGCCGCCGCAGCCGATGACGGCCACGGAGTCACCGGGGGAGACGTTGCCGGTGTTCATGGCGGCGCCGATGCCGGCCATGATGCCGCAACCGAGCAGTCCGACCGCGGCAGGGTCGGCATCCGGGTTCACCTTGGTGCACTGCCGTTCGTGCACGAGGGTCTTCTCGGCGAACGCGCCGATGCCCAGCGCCGGGCTGAGTTCGGTGCCGTCGACCAGGGTCATCTTCTGGCTGGCATTGAAGGTGTTGAAGCAGTACCAGGGCTCGGCGCGCTTACACGCCCGGCAGTCGCCGCAGACGGCCCGCCAGTTGAGTACGACGAAGTCACCGACGGCCACGTGCGTGACGCCCGCGCCGATGACGCTCACCCGGCCGGCGGCCTCGTGGCCGAGCAGGAACGGGAAGTCGTCGTTGATGCCGCCCTCCTTGTAGTGGAAGTCGGTGTGGCAGACGCCGCAGGTCTCGATGTCGACCACGACCTCACCTGGCCCTGGGTCGGGGATGACGATGTCGGTGAGCTCCACGGGAGCCCCCTTCGAGCGGGCGATCGCGCCTTGGACGGTGATGGGCATGGAGCTCCTCGTGAATTGCCGGGGCAGCCGATGATGGCAGGCTTCCAACCTAGCGAAGCATGCTGATCGGGTGCTGGCGGGCAGGCGCGGGCACCCTCAGCGGCCGGACTTCGACCACTCCAGCAGCCGCTCCACGGGCCAGGTGTTCACGATCCGCTCGGGCGGCACGCCGTTGGCGCTAGCCCGGGCGGCGCCATAGGCGAGGAAGTCGAGCTGCCCGGGAGCGTGCGCGTCGCTGTCGATGCTGAACAGACAGCCGGCGTCGAGAGCGATCTTGATCAGGTCGTCCGGCGGGTCCTGCCGCTCCGGGCGGGAATTGATCTCGACCGCGACGCCGTCTTCGGCGCAGGCGGCGAACACCCGCTTGGCGTCGAAGGTGGAGGGCGGCCGAGTGCCGCGCGACCCGCTCAGCAGCCGGCCGGTGCAGTGCCCGAGCACGTTGCTGTGCGGGTCGCGGATGCCGCCGAGCATCCGCCGGGTCATGCTCAGGGAGTCAGCGCGCAGCTTCGAATGCACGCTGGCGACGACGAGGTCGAGCCGCTCCAGCAGTTCCGGCTTCTGGTCGAGCTCGCCGCTCTCGAGGATGTCGACCTCGATGCCGGTGAGCACCCGCACCGCACCGTCGGTCCGGGCCTGCTGCGCGTCATTGACCGCGGCGACGATGGCGAGCTGCTCCTCCAGCCGTTCGGCGGTCAGCCCGTGCGCCACGGTGAGGGTGGGCGAGTGGTCGGTCACGGCAAGGTACTCCCGGCCGAGGAGCCCGGCCGTTGCCACCATGAGGTCGATCGACGTGGTGCCGTCAGACCAATCGCTGTGCGCGTGCAGGTCGCCGCGCAACGCCGCGAGCAGGTCGCGCCCTCCGGTCGCCAGCGGGTCGGCGCCCTTCTGCCGCAGGTCATCGAGGTAGTCGGGCACGCCGTAGAGCGACTGCCCGATCACCTCCGCCGTGCGGTTGCCGATGCCCTTCATCGCGCGCAACCGGCCGTCGGAAGCCCGATCGGCGAGGTCGTCCGGGTCGAGGTCACCGATCAGTCCGGCAGCCTTGCGGAACGCCTGCACCTTGAAGGTGGGGGCGAGCTCCCGTTCGAGCCAGAAAGCGATCTCGTTCAACGCGTCGACGGCATCCATGCTGCCATCATCGGCCCGAACCGGCCGATCACGCGAGGCCGGGGCGATCCGGTCTGCGCCGGCCGGGTCAGGCGACGTCGAAATGCGCCACCGTGAGTTCCCGGTCGATCAGGAACCGGTCGTCCTCCGGGTAGAAGACGGCCATGTCGATGTCGTCGCCGGCGAACGCCACGATGTCCCGGTACGACCGCCAGGCGGAGATGGTACGCACCTCGCACCGACCGTCGGGCAGGTCGCGGAACACCAGGGTCGCCCCGAGATTGCCCGGCGTCGACCTGTAGTCCGCCAGGCCGGTGCGCTCCAGATACGCGGCATACGCGCTTCGTGATTCCGGGCGAATCCAGCCCGTCCAACTGCGCAGAACACTTCCTGCGGGTACATCCAGCATGATGGCCCTTCTGCTGTGCTCGAAACTGCTGTGCTCGAAAGCGCTCTCGGACGTAAATGGCCGGGATCGGCCGCTGGAGTCATCGTGGCATCGTCCCCGCCCGGTGCCAACGGGGCAGGCTACCCCCCAAAGTGCCAGAGACCGGTGGCAGAATGGCCCGATGACACTGCATCTCACCGGCGATGACGCCGCCGACACCCTGCTCAGCGAAGACCCGTTCGCGCTCCTGGTCGGCATGCTGCTCGACCAGCAGATCGCGATGGAAGCGGCGTTCGCCGGTCCGGCCAAGATCCGCGACCGGATCGGCAGCCTGGATGCCAAGACCCTCGCCGGCTACGAGCCGGATGCGTTTGTCGAGGTCTTCAAGCAGACGCCGGCCGTGCACAGGTTCCCGGGGTCCATGGCCGGGCGGGTGCAGACCCTCGCCGGGGTCGTGGCCGAGGAGTGGCACGGCGACGCGGCCCGGATCTGGACCGAGGGTGACCCCGACGGGGCCGAGGTGCTGCGCCGGTTGAAGGCGTTGCCGGGCTTTGGGGAGCAGAAGGCGAAGATCTTCCTGGCCCTGCTCGGCAAACGGATGGGCCTGACGGCGGCCGGCTGGCGCGAAGCCTCGGCGCCGTACGGCGAGGAGGGGTCGCTCAAGTCCGTGGCCGACATCGTGGACCCCGAATCGCTGGCCCGCGTGCGCGAGAGCAAGCGCGCCGCGAAAGCCGCGGCCAAGGAGGCCGCGGCGAAGTAGCGAGACCCACTCCGGTACCGGCCGCTTCAAGACGGGAGAATAGAAGGATCCGACAACAAGGGGAGTGCCCAGGTGGGTCCACATTTCAGCGAGCAGGCCTTCGACTTTCTCGAGGAACTCGAACACCGCAACAACCGGGCCTGGTTCGATGAGAACAAGCCCACCTACGAAACCGAGCTGAAGGCCCGGATGCTCGAGGTGATCGAGGCTGTCAACTCCCGGCTGGGTGCCTTCGCGGCGGACTACCTGCGTCCGCCGCCCAAGGCGATGCTGCGTATCTATCGGGACGTGCGGTTCTCGAATGACAAGACGCCCTATAAGACCCATCTCGCCGCCAGCTGGCCTCGGCAGGGGTTGGAGAAGGCCGGCGGCGCCGGGTTCTTCCTTCAGGTGGGGGTGCACGGGGTGATGGTGGCCGGCGGCGCGTATTCGCCCGGTTCACCGCAGTTGCGAGCCATCCGGGAGTATCTGCTCGAGCACCACGAGCAGATGCGGGCGGTGCTCGCGAACGCGGATCTGCTGCGCGTTGCTGAGCCGTTCGATGGGCGCCCGCTGCTGCGGGCACCGCGGGGTTTCCCGGCCGAACACCCGGCCGAGGACCTGTTGCGGGTGCGCAGCTGGGCCCAGTTCGCTCTGCTGCCCGGGGACGCGGCGCTCCGGGAAGATTTCGTCGATGTCGTCGTGGACAGGTTCCGGGCGCTTGCCGCTTTCGTCGACCTGCTCAACGTGCCGCTCGCGACGGCCACCCCGTTGGCGGTGGATGCGGCATCCGGGCGGCGCCGGGCGGCGGGCAGTCGGCCGTGACGCTCCAGTCGTGACGATCCGTCGCGCCCGGAATGGAGGAGAATGGCGCTGAAGAGCGGTCGCGGCCGAACCGGCCCAACGAACCCTCGAAGGAGCAGCACTGTGAATGACCCTCGAGCCAAGATGGAGGGCAACCGCCTCCTCGCACTGGGTGCCCCGCAGGCGGACTGGACGAAGGCCCCCGGTCGGGTCGTCGGATTCTGGCTGACCCTGCTCGGCGTGGTCGTCGTGGTGATCTTTCCCCTTCCCGGGCTGGTTGTCGGCGCCGTCGGTTTCGCCTTCACGCTGCAGGCCCGCCGGGTGATTCCAGCCGGCGCCACGGGCAGCGGCCTCACCCTGGTCTCCCTCGTGCTCACCGGTGCGACGGCGGTCCTCATCGCCGTGCAGGTCGTGCTCGCCCTGCTGCGCTGATCTCGGGGCCGACTCCTGCCCGATTCGCCCGATTGGGGGGAGCGCCCGAAACCCGCCTGCTGCTACCGTTCGGCTCATGGGAACCCGGCGTCGATCAGCTATTCCTCTACTCGCCATTCTGGCATTGGGTGCCGCGGCGCTCGCCGGCTGCTCGTCGGGCACACCCGCAGCCGATTCCGCCCCGGCTCCGACCAGCTCGAATGCGTCCGCGCAGCCGTCGTCGTCGCCGTCGCCCACACCGGCGGTCGGGGTGGCCGTTCCCGCGCAGATTCTCGGCGGCGACTGCGCACGGCTCTTTACCGACGACGTTGTCGGCACCGCCCTCGGCACCGGAATGACCCTTCAGACCGAATTCGACGACTCCCCGAATATGAACGCCGTTCCGACGCTCTCCGGGTTGGAATGCACCTGGGAGGAACAGACCGCCCTGGCCGAGGGGATACCCGTCGCCGGACTCAGCGCGGTTGTGCTCAGCACCACTGCCGCCGTGACGGCCCCCGACAGCGTCTCCTGCTACAGCGGCGTGGTCACCACATCCAGCGATGCGCAGAGCACCTGCAGGTTCGCCATCACCGCCGGCGACGTCTGGTTGAGCGGGACCGTCTTCGGTTCGGCGGACGCCACGGAAGACGACCTCCGCACCTCGGTGGCGACGCTGAGCGCTGACTTCACCGCGCTGCCCGCCTCCGAGGTGCCGGTGCCGGCCCTGCCCGCCGGTGCGTGGCGGCCGCCCGTGTGCACCGATCTCTCGGAGAACGCCGGTGTCTCCTCGGCGCTCGCGAGCCCTGACCTCAGCGCAGGCGACGTCGACACGAGCGGCGGGGAATGGGCCGACGGTGCCTACGCGGCCAACTCCGGTGCCGGCGTGTTCGCCTGCTCCTGGTACCAGACCGGACAGACTCCGGACGGGCAGGTCGACGGTTTCTCGATCCAGGCGTTACCCGGGGGAGCGTGGGCAGAGGCGCAAGCGCTCGCCCTACCCGGCGCGAGTGTCGTGACGATTCCCGGAGTGGAGCTGGCCGTGCACGTGCCGCCGCCGGCCGAGGGCTACGAGATGCTCGACGTCTTCGACGGGCCGAACTGGCTGCAGGTGACCCGGGCGACGGGGCTCGACCCTGTCCTGCCGGCCGTGCCGGGCCTCATCGACGCACTCAATGCCGCAACAGAGGGTTGACGGCACCACCCGACTCACCGGTGGAGTGCGCGGACATGGCGCGATCCGGCCGACCGGCGCTATCGTCTGACCAACCGCAGGCGTTGAGACAGCTCTGGGCCGTCGTCGTGAACCGGAGATCGGCTGGGTGAAAATGTCAGACGCGGGTACGACACCGGCGAAGCCCGGGACGCAGCGGGTCGGCCCGGCCGCCGCAACCGCCGCTGTGGTGTTCACAGTGGCCGGCGTCGCGGGTTTCCTGCTGGAGACGACGGCCCGCACCGCGGGCTTCGACGATGGGGACAACCCTGCCCAGAGCGTGGCCTTGTTCGCCGTCAATCCGACGCCCTACTCACTCTCCGGGCTCGCCCTCGCCGTTGCGGCGCTCGCGCTGCTCCTGCTGGTACTCGCGGTGCGTGAAGCCGTGCTCCGGCGAGTGCGGCCGCTGTACGCCGCGTTCGTGACAGCGCTCGGCCTGATTTCTGCGGCTCTCCTGTTCCTGGCCGGTGTGATCCGACTACAGGCGCCCGGAACCGTCACCCACATAACGAGCCTCGACCGCGAGTGGGGGCTTGCGGCGTATCTCGCGGTGCAGATGTCCGGCACTCAGGGCGCCCTGTCGGCCGCCATCTTCGCGTGTGCCTTCTGGGTGGTGGGGCTGTGCGTCCTGGCGGGACGAGCGCTGCCCGTGACCGTTCGGCTGCTCGGTGCGCTGCCCGCGCTCGCCCTGCTTCTGCCGTTGGTGGCCCTGTTGGGGCGAGTGGCCCGCCTGCCCGCCTTCGACGCTCTCTATCCGGCTTACCTGGTGGCGATCTTCGTCGGTTTGCCGCTGTTCATGCTCGCGCTGGGGGTGACCCTGCTCCGGATGCGCAACCAACCGGTCGGGTGACCGTCGGCACGGACAGGGATGGTTGGGGCCGGGACCGCGCGAAGACGACCCGCCGTTGCACCTGAAAACTGACCAGGTAGAGGATGACGTCGGTGGCCAGCTTGGCCGCAAGTAACGGCAGCCCGAGTTGGGTGAACAGGGTCAGTCCGACATAACTCGCGGCCAGCAGCGAGACGGCCAGACCGGCGTAGGCGGCGGCCTCGCGCCGCAACCGGCGGGGCTGCGCGGTAGTGAACACCAGGCTGCGGTTGAGCATAAAGTTCACCGAGGCGCTCACCATGCGGGCGGCGACAACGCCGAGCCCCAACGACCCGGTGGCGGCGACGAAGATCTGCAGCGCCAGCAGGTCGACCAGGAACGACCCGAACGACACCGCGCCGTAGACAAGCAACGGGCGCATCACACGCAGCGAATCCGCGACGGGCCGAAAATGCGACGACGCGTTGTCCTGCAGATAGACGGTCTCGATGTCGATCTCGTCGATCGGCCGGCCGGCGGCGGACGCCTCCAACAGGGTGTTCAGTTCGTATTCGAACCGGTCACCGTACACGCCGAGCAAGCCCTCCAACAGGGTGGCGGGGTAGCCCCGCAGGCCGGTCTGGGTGTCGCGGATGCTGCGCGCCGTGGTGAACCTGAACGCCTGCCTGGCCAGGGTGTTCCCCACTCGGCTGCGCATCGGGACCTGCCCGGTGAACCGGCGGCCGCCGAGCACCACGGGAGCGTCAGGCCGGCCCGCGTGCAGCGCCACCCGGTCGGCCACCCGCAGGATGTCGCGCACCCGGTGTTGTCCGTCGCTGTCGGCGCAGACCACGGCAGCACCGGGGTAGCGGGTGAGGATGTGGCGGAAGCCGACCTTGAGCGAGTACCCCTTGCCCAGGTTGACCTCGTGACCGATCACCTCCGCGCCGAGCGTGCGCACGGCGTCGAAGACCGCGCTGTAGGCCTCACCGCTGCCGTCGTCGACGACCAGCACGTGAGTTTCGGGGGCCGCCTGGCTCAGCTCGGTCACCAGGGCGACGAGGCGGGCATCCGGTTCGTAGGCCGGGATCAGGATGATCATGGCCGGCCTAGCCTTCGAGGTAGAGGATGTCGGAGGTGCCGCGCTCGGTGCCGGTGCCGAGCGGGTCGTTCACGAGTGACCCGTTGAAGTACATGGTCGACGAGCCGCCGCCGTCGAGGTTGTACGCCGTGGTGACGCCCAGGCTCAGCATGATGTCGGCGAGGCCGGGCAGGGTGACGCCGGCGCTGTAGCCGGGACTACGGCCGTCGACGACCACGAAGACCAGGTGGTTGTCGTCGATCACGCCGATCGCCGTGCGCGGCTGCTCGCCCTGGATGGAGTGGTTGCCCACATTGGTGTCGATTTCCACGTCTTCGATGCCGTCGACCACGGCGCCGTCCTCGACGATCGCCGGCCCGAACGAGACCGTGTTCCAGACGCCGTCGGCGAGCAGATCCGCGGCGGTGGTCGCGGTCTCGTCGTAGACCTCGACCGAACCGTCGAGGTAGAACGCCAGACCCTGCCTGGCGCCCTCGTCGCGGTAGACGACGCCGTTGCGGATGACGATGCCGGTGTCGCGGAAGCCGTAGTAGTCGCCGTTGATGGCGAAGATGGCGTTGTTGTCGGCGGCGATGTCCGAGGTCGTTTCAGTGATGTTCTCGCCGTAGGTGTTCTTGGCGAAGGCCGAGCGCAGCGCGGTGGCGTCGGTGAGGGCGACGTCGGCGACGTAGTAGGTGACGGTGTCGTCGCCGGTGCCGGTGACGACCGTGGAGATCGAGACGTCGGCGTCGTCGGAGTCGTAGCCGGTATCGGTGACCACGGCCTCGTCGGCATCGGAGCTGTCTTCCGACGCGGACGCGGACGCGCTGTCGGCGGCGACCGAGGAATTCGCGGCCTCGTAGGCGTCGACATCCGTGATCTCGGCGTGTTCGATCACGAAGCGGTCCAACGCCCAGGTGGTCGTGCCACCCACGGCCAAGGCGAGGGCGAGGGCCGAGCTGATGATCACCCGGCGTCGCCTGCGCCGGGGCCCGGGGGGAAGAGAAGATCGCATTCCCCAGTTCTAAGCGCGGGCACTATGGACCGGCCGTGGCGGGACTATGGGTCGGCTATGAGGCCGTTCCCGGGCAGGGCCGGCACCGGCGGAGCGCGGTTACGGCAGCGGCCGCGCGCCGAGGTCGCGCAGGTAGTCGGCCGCGCCGGTGAGGTCGGTGCCGGCCGACCGGTAGCCCACGTAACCGTCCCAGCGCACCAGATAGTGCGCGGTGCCGGGGCGCCGGGTCGAGGAGACCGTCACGCGTGGGGCCGCCGACCAGCGGGAGCGCGGGGCGAACTCGGTGCGTTCCACGGTGACCAGGTGCGCCCACTCGGCCTGGAAGCCGAGCGCCGGTCCCCGAGGCCAGCGCGCCGCCGGCCCGCACAGCAGCAGGCGGAACACCGGCGTCGGCGGCGCAGAGGCCCGTGCTGCGGCGGGCGGCGCGGGCAGTGCGACGGTGGCGGGTGCGAGCGCCAGGCCGGGCTGGGGGTAGCGATCGCCGGGCCGGGGGCCTCCGCGGAGCCGGCGGGGGCCGTCCACCGACAGCGGGCTGCGCCGGTAGCGGATGCCCAGCTGGGAGATCACGCGGAACCCGGCCCGGCGGGCGGCCCGGCTGCGCAGCACCGTCGCGGCCAGTCGGGCGCCCAGGGCGGCCCGCAGCGTTCGCACCAGCAGGTTCCTCGAGGTCGCCAGCCCGAACGCGAGGTCGGTGCCGGTCAGTACGGACCGGGCCACGGGCAGGCGCTCGCGGCCGTAACTCTGCAACAGGGATTGCTGCGCGGCGCCGCTGCAGACGAGGGCGAGTTTCGAGCCGAGGTTGACGGCATCCTGGATGCCCGTGTTCATGCCCTGGCCGCCGGCCGGGCTGTGGATGTGGGCGGCATCACCGGCGAGGAACACCCGGCCGCGCCGGAACCTGTCGGCGATGCGGCTGCTGATGGTGAAGTCACTGAGCCAGACCGGGTGGTGCAGAACGAGGCGCTCCCGGGTGTAGCGGGAGACGGTGGCCTGCAGCAGTTCCAGGGTGATGGCGTCGGTGGCCGCGCCCGGCGGCAGCAGTACGATCACTCGCCAGCCGGCCGGCGAACCGAGCGGGAAGAGCAACAGCGGTCCCGGTTCGGCGAAATAGGCGTGCGCGCTGCCGGGGTCGACGCCGTCGATCTCGAGGTCGGCCACCAGGAACCGCTGCGGATACGACAGCCCGGTGAACCCGATGCCGGCGAGTTTCCGGGTGCTGCTGTGCGCGCCGTCGCAGCCCACCACGTAGCGGGAGCGCACCGTGCGGGGCGGCACCCCGGCCGATTCGAGGGTGCTGGTGACGCCGTCGGCGTCTTGCACCAAGCCGGTCAGAGTGAGACCGCGACCCACCCCGGTGCCGGTGCTGGCCAGCCGGTCCACGAGCACTCGTTCGGTGCTGGCCTGCGCGAGGATCAGCAGGAACGGGAACCGGGTGTCGGAGAGAGTGTCGTCGACGAGCGGCACTGTGTGCACGGGCACGGGGTTCAGCGGAACAGTTCGCGTGCGAGTCCGGCGGCCCAGCCCGTGGTCGTGCAGCACCAGCGTGTCGACCGGCCGGCCCGCGGCGACGAGGTCGTCTGCCAACCGGTTGCGGGCGAGCACCTCGAGGGTGCGGGCGTGGATGGCCAGTGCGCGGGACTCGTGCACGGCATCCGGCGCCTGGTCGACGATCTGCACCGACACTCCGAGGGTGCGCAGCTCCCGGGCCAGGGCGAGTCCGGTGGGGCCGGCGCCCACGATCAGCACGTCCACGTCGACGTCGGTGCCCGCGGGCCGAGCCGCCCTGGCCATGACCTTACCGACGTTCCGATTGTGCCGACATGCACCCATGCTGCCCCGGAACGGCTCGCCGCTCTAGGTGCGCGTGTCGGCGTGGTCGGCGAAAGTTTCTGGATGTCCTGGATGCGCCTGAACCAGCCGGTTGTGGGCCGGTTCCGCCGCCGGGGACGGTCCGGTGAAAGGGTAGCCTTCCTCATTTTCGCCGCGGCGCGCGGATAGGCTTGCAACCCAAACGGGGGCATTTTTCCGGCGGCGCCAGCGTGAAGCGCCGCCCCAGGCCCTGTGGGCGCTGTACCGGCTGACAACCCGTTCCCGGTCTGATGGGGTGCCGGTGAACGCGCGGCCGCGCATCCGGATATGTTCAGCCGGACGCACTCGCCGCAGCATCCAATCACGTGCAGGGGGCACCGACCATGACCGCAACCGACCGAGAACTCGAGCCGCACGGTGCGCCGCCACGGCCGTCGCCGTCAGGTGAGGCGCACACCGGCGAGAACGCCGTGGTGGCCCAGTCGCTGCGCAAGACCTACGGGCGCGGAATGTCTGCCGTTGCCGCGCTCGATGACGTCTCGGTGGCGTTTCCCCGCGGCCAGTTCGCGGCCGTGATGGGCCCGTCGGGCTCGGGCAAGTCCACCCTGATGCAGTGCCTGGCTGGGCTGGACTCGGTGAGCAGTGGCACCGTCTTGATCGACGGGGTACCGATCACCGGGCTGCGTGACCGGGGCCTCACCCGCCTCCGCCGGGAGAAGATCGGTTTCGTCTTCCAGGCCTACAATCTCGTGCCCACCCTCACGGCCAAGCAGAACATCGTGCTGCCCCTCGCCCTCGCCAGGCGACGGGTGGACCGCGCCTGGTTCGACGAGGTCGTGCAGACCCTCGGCCTCACCGGCCGATTGAAACATCGCCCGCACGAACTGTCGGGCGGCCAGCAGCAGCGGGTCGCCGTGGCGCGCGCCCTGCTCAGCCGGCCGGCCGTGATCTTCGCCGACGAACCGACCGGGAACCTGGACTCCGTGGCCGGCGCCGAAGTGCTCGCCCTGCTGCGCACGAGCGTCGCCCAGTGGGGCCAGACCGTCATCATGGTCACCCACGATGCGGTTGCTGCGGCGTGCTCCGACAGGGTCGTTCTCCTGGCGGACGGACGCCTCGCGGGTGAGTTGCAGGACCCCACCGTAGAAACCGTCCTGGGCGCCCTGCACGGCGCCCGACTGGCGCCCAACCGGGCGTCGGCGTGATCAGGGTCGTTCTCTCCGGCCTGCGCGCCACCCTGGCTCGGCTGCTGGCGACCGCCCTGGCGGTGGCGCTCTCCGTAGGGTTCGTCGTGGCAACGCTCACCCTCTCAGCCACGTTCACCCACACCACCGAGGAGTCGCTGACCGCGAGCATGGCCAACGCGGATGTGCTGGTCACACCCGCTGTCGCGATGGTCGCCACCTCCGATCCGCGCACATCGACGGATGTGCTCCTGAAGGTGCTGCCGGCCGTTCAAGCGGCCGCAGGGGTGGCCGGCGCCGACGTGGAACGGCTCGCGTACGTTGACCTGCACCACGGCGAGACCCGCAGCGTGGCCCAGGTGAACACCCTGCTGGCCGAGTCGGTGCGCTGGCAGACCCTCGCTTCCGGCCGCTGGCCGACGAGCGTGACCGAGGCCACCCTCGACCAGCCCGCGGCCGAGGCGATGGACCTGGCCGAGGGCGACACCGTGACGATGGCCGCCGTCGGCTCCGGGGTCAGCCCCACCGAACTGACGATTGTGGGAATCACCGACGCCCAGGCCGCCGGGGTGGGCACCAGCGCATCCACCCTGATCGTGCCGGCCGAGGCCCTCGAGGACCCGGCGCTGTTCGCCGTCTCCACCTCGATCCTGGTCGCGGGGGCAACGGATGGTGCACCGGCCAGTGCTGCGCTGGCCGCCGCGGTGACCTCGGCGGTCGCGGGTACCTCCGGCGTGGTGGTGCAGACCAGGGCGCAGGCGGTCGACCAGCAGACCGCCCTGCTCTCCGGCAGCGCCACCGTGATCACGAGCATCCTGTTGGCGTTCGCCACGATCGCCCTGTTCGTGGCCTCCATTGTGATCGCCAACACCTTCCAGGTGCTCGTGAGCCAACGCACCAGGGAGCTGGCGCTGCTGCGCTGCATCGGCGCCAGCGCCGGGCAGGTGCGCCGGCTGATCCTGTGGGAGGCGCTCCTGCTGGGCGTGGTGGCGTCGGTGCTCGGGGTGGGCATCGGCCTGGTCGGATCAGTCGTGCTGGCCGAGCTCAGCCGTGACGGCGCATCCGGGCTGCACCTGGGGCAGCTGGTGATCGACCCGGTGCGGCTGGCGATCGGTTTCGGCATCGGGGTGCTGCTCACCCTGTTCTCGGCCCTGTCTCCGGCCCGTCGGGCCACCCGGGTGCGGCCGGTTGCCGCTATGCGGGCCGTGGCGGCGCCCGCGAGTGTGCGCCAGGGTGTGGTGGGCCTGGTCGCCGCGCTCGCGCTGCTCGTTGTCGGCGGGACCGGTCTCTATCTCGGTGCGACCCGCTCGGGCCTGACCCTGGCGGTCGTCTCCGGGGTGGTCAGTTTTCTCGGCATCCTGCTCTGCTCGGCACTGTTCATTCCGTGGATCGTGCGGGCGGCGGGCATGGTCATCGGCTGGACGTCGGCACCGGCCCGGCTGGCCGCCCTCAACGCCACCCGCAACCCGGCTCGCACCGCCTCGACCGCCGCGGCGCTGCTGGTGGGGGTGACACTAGTGACGATGATGGTGGTCGGGGTGACGTCGGTGCGCACCTCGATCGGCGACAGGATCGACGAGAAGCGGCCGGTGGACCTCACCGTGCAGTCGGTCGACCCGGCCGGGATGACGCCGGAGGAGATCGACGGCGTCACCGACCTGCCCGAAGTAGCGGGGGCGACGGCGGTCGATTCCGCCCGGATCACGATCACCCCGGCCGGCGGTGAACCCCGGGTGCTGGCCGCCCGCGGTCTCGACTCGGCCGAGGTTCAGGGGGTGGCACGTTCGAACGTGGTCGTGCCCGCGGTCGGCGAGGTGATGCTCAACCCGACGGATGCCGGTGCGTTGCAGGCCGGTGATGTCGTGACCGTTGCCGGAGACGTCGGCAGCGCCACCCTGACCGTGGTCTTGGCCGAGACCTCGCAGCGGAAACACGCCACCCTCACCAAGCAGGATCTCGCCCTGGTGGCGGCGCCGGTGACCAAACAGTTGCAGCTGCGGCTGGACGACGAGGTCACCAGCAACCAGGTGCAGCAATTGAGCACCGTCATCCTCTCGGTGAGCGACGCGTTCACGGTGGGTGGCGGCGCGCCGGAGCGCACCTACTACGAGCAGATTCTCGACGTGATGCTGCTGATCGTGCTGGCCCTGCTCACCATGGCGGTCGTGATCGCCTGCGTGGGCGTCGCCAACACCATGGCGCTGTCGGTGTTCGAACGTCGGCGGGAGTCGGCGCTGTTGCGGGCGTTGGGCCTCACCCGCGGGCAGTTGCGCGGCATGTTGGGCCTCGAGGCGACCTTGATCACCCTGGTGGCCGCCGCGTGCGGGATCGGCCTCGGCGTCGTGTACGCCTGGGCCGGGCTGTCGGCCGTGTCGCTGCAGGCCCAGAAGCTCGCGCTGCGCGTGCACCTGCCCTGGGACCAGCTCGCGCTGGTCGTCGTTGCGGCGATCGTGGCCGGACTGCTGGCCACCGTGGTGCCCGCCAGTGGGGCAGCGCGGCGCTCACCGGTGGCGGGTCTGCTGCACGAGTAGCTGCGAGTGGACCGGCTCAGGCGTCGGGGTCTTCCGGGTCCAGGTCGTCCAGTTCGTCGGGGCCCGGCACCCGGAACTCGTCCGCGGCCGCCTCGGTGTGGTCGAAGATCGAGCGCAGCAGCCCGGCCATGGTGGTGGAGCGCAGCATCGCCACCTGGTCGAGCGGGCCGACCGGGGCGATGCCGGCCAGCTGCCAGGCGGCTTCGACCGGATCGTCCGACAGCGCGACATCCGCTGACCAGGCATCGTCGGTGAACTCGCTGGCCAGTGAGAGGGTGCGGCGCACGGTCTGCTCGGCGAGCACGCGCAGGGGCTTGAGGGCGTCATCCCAGACCAGCGCGGGCAGCTCGCGCACGACCGCCTGCGGGTACGGCGCATCCTGGCTCCAATCCACCACTTCGAACCGGCGGTCGCCCTGGGCGACCAGGCCCACGAAGCCCTCCGGCGCCACCAGTTCGATCACCTGGGCGACGGTGCCGGTGCTGAACGGGTGTTCGCCGCCGCCGACCTCCTGGCCCCGTTCGATGAGCACCACACCGAACTCGGCGGGCTCCGATTCGAGGATGCGCGCGAGCATGATCAGGTACCGCTCCTCGAACACCCGCAGTTGCAGGGGCATGTAGGGGAACAGCACCGACCCGAGGGGGAACATCGGCAGGCCGGACGGCCCCGCGTCGGCGCACGTGTCGGCGGCGCTGTCCGGGGTTCCGGGCTCGTCGGGTGGGCTCCCGTGGTTCGACATGAATCCAGCGAAGCACGCTCCCGCCCGAATGCCAAGCACCGCGTTCCGCCGGTGGGGGGATTACGGGGTTAGGGCTGGTCGGCGTGGATCGGCGGCAGCCGGGCCGACCAGGGCATCGCCTGCTCGAGTTGGGCCGCCACCTGCAGGAGCAGGTCGTCTCGGCCGTACGCGGCCACCAGCTGCACCCCGATCGGCAGGCCCTCCCTGCTCTGACCGAGCGGGAGGCTGATCGCCGGGTGGCCGGAGACGTTGAACGGCGCCGTGAACGGGCCGAATTCGAGGATGCGGCGGATCCAGGAGCGGGTGGTGTGGCCGGCCTCGTTGTAGTCGAGGGTGCCATGGGGGAGCGGCAGCTGGGCCACGGTCGGGGTGAGAAGGATGTCGTAGCGGGTGAGGAAATGGCCGATCGTCCTGGTGACCCGGTTCTGCGCGTCGATCGCCGCGGCCACATCGAGCGCGCTCGCCGCCGCGGCCTCGGCGAGGACCACCCTGGACACGGCCTCGAGCTGGGCGGGATCCGGCCGGCGGGGTGCCCGCAACAGCGCCGTTCCGGTGGTCAGCGCGGCCAGCATCTCGGCCTCGACGATGTCGGTCGGATCGAGGTCGGGGCCGTCCTGCTCCACCGAGTGCCCGATCCACTCCAGCGAGCGGCCCGCCGCCACCGCGACGGCGGCGACCTGGGCGTCCACCGGAACCCCGGACCAGGGCGCAGGCAGCAGGGCCACCCGGAGCCGCCCGGGGTCCCGCTGAATGGCCGCGGCGTGGCCCGGAACCGGGGCGGGCAGGGTGTACTTCTCGCCCACGCTGGGGGCGCCGACGGCATCGAGCAGGTGGGCGGCATCCCGGATGCTGCGGGTGATCGCGAACTCGCCGATCAGGCCGAATCCGGCCTCCCCGGCTAACGGACCGCTGGGAGTGCGGCCGCGGCTGGGCTTGAGCCCGACCACACCGCAACAGGCCGCCGGCACCCGGATGGAGCCCGCGGCGTCGTTGGCGTGTGCGATCGGCACCGCACCGGCGGCCACCAGCGCGGCGGCTCCTCCGCTGGAGCCGCCGACGCCGCGGTCGAGACTCCAGGGGTTGCGGGTGGGGCCGGTGCGAAGCGGTTCGGTGGCGAAGTTCAGCCCGAATTCCGGGGCCGTGGTCTGGCCGATCGCCACCAACCCGGCGGCACGGAACCGCACCATCAACTCATGATCGACCTGGGCTGCCACGCCCTGGATGCTGCGGCTGCCCAATGCGAAGTGCACGCCGCGGGCGAACGGGCCGCTGTCCTTGATCAGGAAGGGAACACCGGCGAACGGGCCGGCGGCGTCATATGCCAAGGCCGGTTCGAACAGGGGCCGGGCGAGGGCGTTGAGATCGGGATTGACCGCAGCGACCGCCCGGCGGGCGAGGCGCTCGACCTGGTCGGCGGTCACGGCGCCCGAGCGGATGGCGCGGCTCAACCCGACGGCGTCGAGGCTGGTGTATTCGGCGAGGTCCACGGTGTCAGTCCAGGCGTTTGCCGAGCACTCGCACATCCGCATCCGCATAGCCGAGCCGGGTGTAGAAGCCGATCACCTGCGCATTGGCCTCACGCACCATCAGCTGCAGCTTGACGGCGCCGTTCGCGGTGAGCCAGGACTCCGCCGCCTGCATGAGCTTTCGGCCAAGACCGGCGCCCCGCTCGCTGGCGGCAACGGCCAGGTAGTACACCCAGCCGCGGTGGCCGTCGTGCCCCACCATCACGGTGCCGACGAGTCGGTCGTCCCGGTAGCCGCCGAGCACCGTCGAGGTGGCGCCGTCGAGCGCCCGCTGCAGGTCGACGGCGGGCGGATTCCACGGGCGGGTCAGGCCGGCCTCCTCCCAGAGGGCGACGACAGCGTCGACATCGGCGGGGGAGATCTCGGCAATGCGCATCGGTCCATTCTGCCCGGGCGAACCTGCCTTCTGGCCTGCTTTTTACCGTTACGCTTCGAGAAATAGCTGGGGGACGCATGGATAATTCAAAATTGGACGGGACTGGCGATTCTGGAGACAACTCCGAGTCGGTCACCGAGAGCACCGAGACCACCGAGAGCACTGATCAGGCCGATGGGGTCGTGACCGCGGCACAGCCGGAGGGAACGGCTGAGCCGACCACCCAGGAGGACGCGGCGGCTGCCGAGCCGGCCGCGTCTCCCGCCGCCGCGCAGCTGCCGTACGGCGCCCCGGGTGCCGCCGTGTCGGCTCAGCCGGCCGGACCGACCGTGGTGACCCGCGCAACCGCGCTGGTTCGTGGCATCGCCGTCGAGCGCTTCCTCGCTGCCGCGGTCGGCGCGGTCGTCGTTTACGCCGCGGCCTGGCTGCTCGCCCTGGTGTTCACTCTCCTGGCCTTCGTCGCCGCGGTGGACGCCGACCTCGACTGGGGGCTCGCCTTCGCGGCTCCAGCCCAGATCGTGGGCCTGGCCGTCGCCGGCACGCTCACGGTCGGCGCCACGGTGATGGGCATCTCCGCCGCCGTATCGGTGCTGTGGTTGCCGTTGCTGGTCACCGCGTTCCTTCTTGTCGCCGCCGCCCTCGTGGCTCGCCGGGATGAGCGGATCGCGCCGAGCGCCACCCGCGGCATCCGCTGGCTGCTGTCGGCGCTCACCGGCGTCGTACTTGCCCTGTTGGTGATCGTCATCGCCGCTGTCACGCCGCTCGCCTATGCCGTCGGTGACGCCACCGACACCGGGTTCGGGCTGTTCTCCGGCAGCGGTTCGGCGTCGTCGGCGTCGTTCACGGCCTTCGTCGGCGCCGTCGTCATCGGCACACTCGCCTCCTACCTGGCCCGGGCCAGGGTGGCTCGCCGGGTGGCTGGGATTGCCCCGCCGGCGGTGCCGCGCGCGGCAAGCACGGTTGTTGCAGCCGTGCGTTCCACGTTGCCCGTCCTCGGGCTGCACTTCGGTGTGTTGGCCGGGCTGCTCACGGTCGCGCTGCTTATCTCGGCCGTGGTGAACAGCGGTTTCGACACTCTCCTCACCGCGTTCTTCTGGCTGCCGACCCTGGTGGTCGACAGTCTCGGCCTGGTGAACCTGGCTCCGGTCACCCTCAACGGAAGCCTGGGCACCCTGGCCGGCCTGACGGGTTCGGCGACCAGCTTCTGGATGCCGTCAATGATTCCCGCCTGGGCCACGGTGCTGGTGCTGATCGTGAACCTGGCGCTCATTGTGGTCACCGGCATCGTGCTCAGCCTTCGCCGGGCACAGCTGCGGCTGTCCCCCGCGGTGTCGTGGCTGACCACGATCCTGTCGTTCGCCCTCGCCGGTGTCGCTGTTTCCCTCCTGGGAGGCATTGCCGCCTGGACGAGTGTGGACACGTCGGGTGTCGGTGAGAGCCTCGACGGCCTCCTCGGGGGTGTCGGCTCGCTGGTCGAAGGTGCTGCCGCGGCCTCCGGCACTCTGGGCCTGGCGGCCTGGACCTTCATCGTGTTCGCGGCGCTGGGCGCCATCGTCGAGGTCATTTCGGTCTGGGTCGCACCGGCCCTGGTACAGCTGGTCCCCGCGGCCGGCCTCGCCCGGGCGGCCCGGCTGACGGCGCTGGTCGGTGTGCCCTTCGCGGTGCCGGGCACGATCGTTTCGGGCGACACTGTCCCGGCGACGGATGAGCCGGCCGGTGCGTCCGCCGAGGGTGTTTCGACGCCCGAGGCGGTTGGCCCGCTCGCACCGATGTCGCCGGAGAAGAAGCGCCGCGTGCGCATCGTGCTCGTGGCGGTGGGTGGTGCGGCGGTCCTCGTGCTCGGTGTATCCGTGGCCATCACCATCGTGAACCAGGTGGCCTTCAGCCCCCGGCACCAGGTGGAGATCTACCTGGATGCGATGGTGGCCGGCGATGCGTCGACGGCACTAGAGATCGGCAACGCGGACGTGTCCAAGGCCGAGCGCACACTGCTTACCGACGCCATGCTCACAGCGACGGATGGCGGAATCACCGGTTACACCATCACCGACGTGTCTGCCGGAAGCAACTCCGCCCTGGTCACCGCAGACGTCGAGCAGGCCGGTGAGACCGAAGAGATGACATATACCCTGCTGAAGTCCGGCACCACCGCGCTGGTCTTCGACCAGTGGGTACTCGACCCGGTGCACCTGGCGTCGCTGAACGTGTTCTTCGACTCCGGCATCAGCGAGCTTGACGTCAACGGTGTCACCGTGGAGCTGACCGGCTCTGACCAGGAGTCCGGCACTCTGCACCTCCCGGCATTCCCCGGGGAGTACGTCGTCGGCAGTGCCGGTGACGATGCCTGGGTAGCCGCAGAGCCGCAAACCGTGGTGCTGGGCGTGAGCACCCGGGTGTCCGAAGACGCCGCCCAGCTGTCGCTGGAACCGACGGACAAGTTCGTCGAGAGCGTCGATGACCAGGTGTCCGATTTCCTGGCGGAGTGCGCGGCGGAGAAGTCGTTGACCGCCGACGACTGCCCGATCTACGCCTACGACTACGGAACCATCACCGATGTTGTCTGGACCATCGACGAGCCGGCCGTCACCGAGCTCGACACGTCGTACGCGGGTGAGTGGTACGTCACCACGGAGGATCGTGGGTCGGCGACGGTGACCTACACCAACACCGACTACAGGGGTGCGGCGCAGCAGGAGACCAAGACGGTGGCGTTCTCGATCAACGGAACGGTGGCGCTGGTCGACGGCAAGCCGGTCTTCACGAACGGGTACTAGTCCGCAGGCCGGATCGCCCACGTCGCCGCCGGCGGCAGTGGGCGGTCCGAGGTCGCGATCACGGCACTGGCATGCTGAGTGGATGACTGAAGCCGTATTCGACCTTGCCGACGGGCCATTCACCCTGCGGCGGGCGCTCGCCGCGGATGTCGCCGCGATCGTGAGCCTGCTTGCCGATGACCAGCTCAGATCGGCAGAGGAATCTACCGCCGCAGAGGACCTGGGGCTGTACCTGGCCGCCTTCGCCGCCATCGACGGCGCGCCAGACCAGCTTCTCGTCGTGGTCGACGACCCGGCCGGCCGCATCGTCGCCACGCAGCAACTCACCATCCTGCCGGGACTGGCTCGGCTGGGCGCGACCCGGTTGCAGATCGAAGCCGTGCGCGTGAGTGCGGACCTCCGCGGCAACGGGGTGGGCAGTGCGATGATCCGCTGGGCCGTGGAGTACGGTCGCGCCCGCGGCTGCCGGCTGGTGCAACTCACCTCTGACGCCACCCGCACCGACGCCCACCGGTTCTACGAGCGCCTCGGGTTCGCGCCCTCCCATGTGGGCTTCAAGCTGCACCTCTGACCCGAAACCGCCGCATCCGCGAGCCGTGAGCAAAGCCCCAGAAATCCCGAGATTCTGGGGCTCAGGTCACGGCTCGCGAACGGGGGAGGGCGGCCCACGTTACGAGTAGGAAAACTCTGCCGCCAATCGGGAGGGACTCTCGCCTGTGCGACAATCGGGTCGGTTAGACTCCATCGCAGCAGAAACAATTGAATACAGGGCCACACGCTTGATGCGGGAGAGTTCGACGTCGTCAGACGAGCGAACACCGAAGGAGCAATCCTCCCCGACAATCTCTCAGGTACTCGTACCGCATCGAACGGGCCACTCTGAAAAGCGGACGAGCACAGCGCGTCCGGATCGTTCCCACTCTCGATCCGGTCAGAACTGCCAGCGTCCCGCCCATGGTGAAAACCGGCTCCGCGAAAGCGCCGGTGAAGCTCTCAGGCCAGACGACAGAGGGGGAGTTCCCACCGGGGTTCGAACGAGCCCCGGAGCACATCGCCCGGACTGTTCCGGCGACGAACCGGAGAACTCATGACCTCGGCCAGCCCTGACAACCCCGCTACCACCGCACCCGCTTCCGCGACCGAGCGGTTCTCCCCGCTGCACGCCGCCCATGTGGCTGCCGGCGCCAGCTTCACCGACTTCGCCGGTTGGCAGATGCCCGTGCGCTACTCCAGCGACCTGGCCGAGCACCACGCCGTGCGCAAGGCGGCCGGGCTCTTTGACCTCTCCCACATGGCCGAGATCCGGGTCAGCGGCCCGCAGGCGGGCGAGTTCCTCGACCACGCCCTGGCCGGCCAGCTGTCGGTCATCGATCTCATGCAGGCCAAGTACAGCCTGCTCCTCAACAGCCGCGGCGGCATCATCGATGACCTCGTCGTCTACCGCACCGGGGAGACCGAGTTCCTCGTGGTCGCCAACGCCGGCAACCACGACCAGGCCCTCGAGGCGCTCACCGGCCGCTCTGGGCGCTTCGACGTGACCGTCACCGACGAAAGCGACGAGACCGCCCTCATCGCCGTGCAGGGCCCGAACGCCCTCGCCATCGTGCAGGCCACAGCGGGCCTCAGCATCGACAGCGATGTGACGGGCCTGCGCTACTACCGCGCGCTCACCGCCACCTTCAACGGCACCCCGGTGCTCGTGGCCCGCACCGGATACACCGGCGAAGACGGCTTCGAGCTGTACCTGCCGGGCGTGGATGCCCTCGCCCTCTGGGACGCCATCGTCATCGCCGGCGCCCCGCACGGACTGGTTCCGGCCGGGCTCGCCAGCCGCGACACCCTGCGCCTCGAAGCCGGGATGCCGCTCTACGGCCACGAACTGACCACCTCCACCTACCCCGCGCAGGCCGGACTCGGTCGCGTGGTCAACCTCGCCAAGCCGACCGACTTCGTGGGCCGCACCGCCAGCGAAGAGGGCCCATCGGGCGAGGCGCCCGTGCTCGTCGGCCTCGTCTCGGCCGGAAAGCGCGCCGGCCGCGCCGGCTACGAGATCTTCCGCAGCATCGACGCCACCGAACCGGAGGGCGTCATCACCAGCGGCGCTCTTTCGCCCACCCTCGGTTACCCGATCGCCATGGCCTACCTCGCACCGCCGCTGGCCCGTCTCGACACCGAGGTGTTCATCGACGTGCGCGGCACCCGCGCCCCGGCAACGGTCATCGCGCTGCCGTTCTACAAGCGCCGCAAATAGCCGAAGCCGAGCGTTCGCCCTTCCCGGGCATCCGCTCGCCCGGTGTCGAGCACACCGCCCCAGACCGATCCACCCCGTGATCAACCAGCTGATCCCTTCCCCGTGATCAACCCTTCGAGAGGACTCCCCATGGCAGACAAGACCGAACTCCAGTACACCGCAGAGCACGAATGGGTGCTCGTCGACGGCGACACCGCCACCGTCGGCATCACCGCCTACGCCGCCGACAAGCTCGGTGACGTGGTCTTCGTCGAGCTGCCCGAGGTCGGCAGCTCCGTCGCCTCCGGCACCGTCGTCGGCGAGATCGAGTCGACCAAGTCGGTCGGCGAACTCTTCGCCCCCATCGACGGCACCGTCGCCGAGGTCAACGACGCCGTGGTGGCCAGCCCCGAACTCGTCAACAGCGACCCGCTCGGCGAGGGCTGGCTCATCAAGGTCACCTTCGAGAGCCTCCCGACGCTGCTCAGCTACGCCGAGTACTCCGCCATCATCGGCGAGTAACAGCCCGTCGGGCCTCACCGCCACCCGCCGTACCGCCTCACCTCGCACGACCGAATCAGACCCCGGAAAGAGCCTTCCCCCACATGTCGCAGCCCTTCACCCAGCGTCACATCGGCACGGATGCCGACGCCCAGTCCCACATGTTGGCCGTCCTCGGCCACACCAGCGTCGAATCGCTTGTCAACGCGGCCGTGCCGGCCACCATTCAGGTGGAACAGTTCCGGCGCGAGGGCGACAGCACCCTGCCGCCCGCGGCCACCGAGCGAGAGGCCATCCAGGAGCTGCGCGCCCTGGCCGACAAGAACACCGTCAAGCGCTCGATGATCGGGCTCGGCTACTACGACACGATCACGCCCGCCGTGATCAAGCGCAACGTGCTGGAGAACCCGAGCTGGTACACCGCGTACACGCCGTACCAGCCCGAGATCAGCCAGGGCCGCCTCGAGGCGATCATCAACTTCCAGACCATGGTCGCCGACCTCACCGGCATGGCCACCGCCAACGGATCGATGCTCGACGAGTCCACCTCGGTGGTCGAGGGCATGCTGCTGGCCCGCCGGGCGTCGAAGTCGCCGTCGAACCGCTTCATCGTCGACGCGGATGCGCTGCCCCAGACTCACGCCCTGCTCGGCAACCGCGCCTCCGCGCTCGGCATCGAACTGGCCGTGCTGCCGCTGGACGAGAGCACCACCGCGGAGGACCTCGGCGACTACTTCGGCATCTTCGTGCAGTACCCCGGAGCATCCGGCCGCATCTGGAACCCCGCCGCCGTGATCGCGCTCGCGCACGAGAACAAGGCCCTCGCCGTTGTGGCCGCCGACCTGCTGGCCCTCACCCTGATCACCTCGCCCGGCGAGCTCGGCGCCGACGTGGCCGTGGGCACCAGCCAGCGCTTCGGGGTGCCGATGGGCTTCGGCGGACCGCACGCCGGCTACCTCGCCGTGCGTAAGGGACTGGAGCGCCAGATGCCCGGCCGCCTCGTGGGCGTGAGCGTCGACGCCGCCGGCCACCCCGCCTACCGCCTGTCGCTGCAGGTGCGCGAGCAGCACATCCGTCGTGACAAGGCCACCTCGAACATCTGCACCGCCCAGGTGCTGCTGGCCGTCATGGCCGGCATGTACGCGGTCTATCACGGTCCCGACGGCCTCAAGGCGATCGCCACCGAGGTGCAGGAACGCGCCGGCGCCCTGGTCGCCGCGCTCCGCGCCATCGACGTCGACGTGATCAACGACAGCTTCTTCGACACCGTGCGGGTGTCGGTTCCGGCCGGCGCCGCCGCGATCGTGGCCCAGGCCGCCGCCGCCGGCTACAACCTGCACTCGGTCGACGCCACCACCCTCGGCATCTCGGTGGACGAGACCACCACCGCGGCCGACCTCGCCGCCGTCGTGGGCTTCTTCGGCGGCCGCGACTCCTTCGGTCACGTCAACCTCGCCGCGATCGAGGGCGGCCTGCCGGCCGACCTGGCCCGCACGAGCGAATACCTTACCCACGCCGTGTTCAACACGCACCGCTCTGAGACGAGCATGATGCGCTACCTCAAACGCCTGGCCGACTACGACTACGCGCTGGACCGCGGCATGATCCCGTTGGGCTCCTGCACCATGAAGCTCAACGCCGCCACCGAGATGGAGGCCGTCACCTGGCCCGAGTTCGGCGGACTGCACCCGTTCGCACCCAAGGCCGACGTCGAGGGCTACCTCGAGCTCATCCGCCAGCTCGAGACCTGGCTGACGGATGTCACCGGCTACGATTCCGTGTCGCTGCAACCCAACGCCGGCAGCCAGGGTGAACTCGCCGGGCTCCTGGCCATCCGTGGGTTCCACCTCGCCAACGGTGACGTGGACCGCACGGTCTGCCTGATCCCGTCCAGCGCACACGGCACCAACGCCGCCTCCGCGGTGCTGGCCGGCATGCGCGTGGTCGTCGTGGCCTGCGACGAGCTGGGCAATGTCGACCTCGACGACCTGCGCGCCAAGATCGAGCTGCACGCCGAGAACCTCGCCGCGTTGATGATCACCTACCCCTCCACCCACGGGGTGTACGAGCACGAGGTCGGCGCCATCTGCGCGGCCGTGCACGACGCCGGCGGCCAGGTCTATGTGGACGGCGCCAACCTCAACGCCCTGCTCGGCTTCGCCCGGTTCGGCGACTTCGGCGGCGACGTGTCGCACCTCAACCTGCACAAGACCTTCTGCATCCCGCACGGCGGCGGCGGCCCCGGAGTCGGCCCGGTCGCGGCCAAGGCGCACCTCGCGCCGTTCCTGCCCGGCCACCCGCTGGCGCAGGACGACGAGCACTACCTGCTCGGCGGCGCCGGCACCGAAACCGTCGTGCACGGCGGCGGCCCGGTCTCGGCCGCACCGTACGGCAGCCCGAGCATCCTGCCCATCTCCTGGGCCTACGTGCGCATGATGGGCGCCGACGGCCTCAAGCAGGCCACCGGCGCAGCGGTGCTCGCGGCCAACTACGTGGCCAAGCAGCTCAGCGGTCACTACCCGGTGCTCTACGCCGGCGACAACGGCCTGGTCGCGCACGAGTGCATCCTCGACCTCCGCCCGCTCACCGCGGCCACCGGGGTCACCGTGGACGACGTCGCCAAGCGCCTCGTCGACTACGGCTTCCACGCGCCCACGATGAGCTTCCCGGTCGCGGGCACCCTCATGGTCGAGCCCACCGAGAGCGAAGACCTCGGCGAGATCGACCGGTTCATCGAGGCCATGATCGGTATCAAGGCAGAGGCGGATGCCGTGGCCGCCGGCACCTGGCCGGCCGACGACAACCCGTTGCACAACGCCCCGCATACCGCCCAGAGCGTGATCGAGGGGGAGTGGACGCATCCCTACGACCGCGAAACGGCCGTGTACCCGGTGCGCACGCTCATCCGCAACAAGTACTGGGCGCCGGTGCGCCGCATCGACAACGCCTACGGTGACCGCAACCTGGTCTGCGCCTGCCCGCCGCCGGAGGCCTTCGAGTAAACCCACCCTCGCGAGCCGTGAGAAAAGCCCCAAGAATTTCGAATTCTTGGGGCTTTTCTCACAGGTCGCGGAACTAGGAACTAGGACGTGGGGGTGAGGAGGCCGGGCCACCAGAGGACCGCCAGGGGGTAGCCGACGAACGAGGCGATGTCGAGCACCCAGTGCGCGATCACGAGAGGCATCACCCGACCCCAACGCAGGTAGCACCAGCCGAACACCACGCCCATCAGGGCGTTGCCCACGAACGGGCCGATGCCCTGGTAGAGGTGGTAGCTGCCGCGCAGCAGCGCAGCCGACACGATGATGGTCCAGGCATTCCAGCCCAGCTCCTTCAGCCGGGTGAAGAGGTACCCCACCACGATGAGTTCCTCGCTGAGCGCGCTGCGGAGTGCCGAGAACACCAGAATCGGGATCGTCCACCAGAAGGTGTCCAGCGGCGACGGCACGACGGCCACGGTGAAGCCCAGCGCTCGCCCGGCCAGGTACAGCCCGAGACCAGGGATGCCGATGAGCAGTAACAGGCCGCCGCCGCGCAGCAGGTCGCGGCCCGGCTGGGTGAAGTCCACGCCGAGCCGCCGGAACGAGCTCTGTCCGGGCTGCCAGAGCAGATAGAGCACCAGGGCGACGGGAAATAATGCGAAGGCGATTCCCAGGAACTGATAGGTGAAGTCCAGCCATTCCCGAGTCGATTGCGAACCGTTGATGGTGGCGGACTGGTCCCCGAGCGCCGTCTCCTCGGTGAGCCGAGCGATGATCGACACGACCGAGTAGATAGCGGATGCCCCGAGCGACAGCCCGAGCACGATCACGATTTCCCAGATCAGCCGGGCACGGCTCTCGGCTCGGGGGGTGCCGGCCAGGCTCATGAGGTCCTCGGCATCCGGCAGGCCGGGGTGCCGCCGGGCAGGCGGTAGCGGTAACGCGCCACGAGGCTGTAGGCCGCCGCAGCCGCCCAGCTCCACGGTGGCACCGTGGCCAACCAGCCGAGCAGTTTCAACCCGACTTTGGGCTGTCCGCGCAACAATGCTGCAACCGCGGCCGCCCCGCCGTAGCGCCTCGTGCCCGTCACGAACCACACCCGCGAGCGCGCCTGCTCCTCGGTGAGGGAGAACTCGGCCAGGTCGGTCCACTGGAACGGTGCCGTTGCCGGCACCCGGGGGAGGGTGCGCTGCAGCCAGAGCACGGCGGTGGTGCAGAATCCGCAGTCACCGTCGAAGATGAGCGTCGCGGGCCGTTCGGTCACAGGTGTCGGCATTTCTCTATTTTGCCCTTCCCAACCTGAAGATGCCCGAATGCGTGTTCACGACCGGGCCTGCTCAACACAATGCACGTTTTGAAACCGCTTGCACTGATCGGGGGGACCTTGGTCCCAAGCATCGTGAGAGTTCCTCGATTGAGTCGCAGAAATAGCCGCATTTGCACGCTTTCACGCAAGAATCGTGCGTCTTTGGTTACCGCTAGGTAACGTTTGCCTTTACGTTTTGCACCCGACGCAAGACGAATCTAGGGTTTTGATAACTAGCGCGCCGCTGCGGTCTTTTCCGTCGCGGCGCCTTCACCTTTGCACAGGAGGAATTTTGAAGAGATCCCGCATGGGCCTGAGCGCCCTCGCGCTTATTTCGGTGAGCGCGCTGGCGCTGGCCGGCTGCGCGACGTCGAACGACGACGCAGCCGCACCGGATGCAGACTCGTCTGCCATCATCAGCACCAACGGCAGCGAGCCGCAGAACCCGCTGATCCCGACCAACACCACCGAAACCGGTGGCGGCAAGATCACGACCTCGCTGTTCGCCGGCCTGGTCTCCTACGACGCGGACGGCGCGATCGAGAACGAGGTCGCCAAGTCGATCGAGTCCGACGACGCCACCAACTGGACCGTCACGCTCAACGACGGCTGGACCTTCACCAACGGTGAAGCAGTCACCTCTTCTTCCTTCGTGGATGCCTGGAACTACGGCGCGCTCTACAGCAACGCGCAGGGTGCTTCCTACTTCTTCGATGACATCGCCGGCTTCAGCTACGACGCCGACTCCGAGCTCACCGGCCTGAAGGTCGTCGACGACACCACCTTCACCGTCGAGCTCTCTTCCCCCGAGGCCGACTGGCCGCTGCGTCTGGGCTACACGGCATTCATGCCGCTGCCCAGCGTCGCGTTCGAGGACATGGCCGCATACGGTGAGAACCCGATCGGCAACGGCCCGTACATGCTGGCCGAGGAAGGCGCCTGGGTTCACGACGAGGGCATCAACCTGATCACGAACCCCGACTACGACGGCGTGCGCAAGCCCGTCAACGGTGGCCTGGACATCATCTTCTACGCCACCCAGGACGCCGCTTACGCGGACGTGCAGGGCGGAAACCTCGACGTGCTGGACGCCGTTCCGGACTCGGCATTCGAGACCTACGCTGACGAGTTCGGTGACCGTTCGGTCAACCAGCCCGCCGCGATCTTCCAGGCGTTCAACATGCCGTACTACCTCGAGCACTGGAGTGGCGAAGAGGGCGAGCTGCGTCGTGCAGCCATCTCGATGTCGATCGACCGTGCCGAGATCACCGACGTCATCTTCCAGGGCACTCGTACCCCGGCAACCGACTTCACCTCCCCGGTCATCGACGGCTACTCCGACGCCCTCGAGGGTTCCGACGTGCTCGAGTTCAACCCTGACGAAGCCGTGAAGCTGTGGGCTGAGGCCGACGCAATCGCTCCGTACGGAGACACCACGTTCGACATCGCGTACAACTCCGATGGTGGCCACCAGGCCTGGGTCGACGCTGTGACCAACAGCATCAAGAACACCCTGGGCATTGACGCCGTCGGCAAGCCGTACCCGACCTTCGCCGCTGCGCTCGACGACCGCTCCAACGAGAAGCTGACCGGTGCCACCCGCGCCGGATGGCAGGCCGACTACCCGTCGCTGTACAACTTCCTCGCGCCGCTGTACAAGACCGGTGCCGGCTCGAACTACGAGGGCTACAGCTCCACCGAGTTCGACACCCTGCTTGAAGAGGGCGCCGCTGCTGAGACCGTTGAGGACGCGACCGCGAAGTACCAGGAAGCTCAGGAGGTTCTGCTCAAGGACCTGCCGACCATCCCGCTGTGGTACTCCAACGTTGTTGGCGTCTGGTCCGAGAGCGTCAACGACGTTGTCTTCGGTTGGGACTCCGTCCCGCTGTACTTCCAGATCACCAAGGGTTAATTCCTAGTTCCACCCGCAGTGCAATGTCCGGGGCGTCAAGCCCCGGACATTGCACTGACTAGACTTCTTCAGTGATTGCGACCCTCATGCACAAAAGATTCACGGAGCTCACCTGATGCTGTGGTACACAGGCAGGCGACTCCTGCAAATGATTCCCGTCTTCTTCGGGGCGACATTCCTGATCTACTTCATGGTCTTCTCCCTGCCGGGCGATCCCATCGCCGCACTGTTCGGCGACCGGCAGCCATCTCCTGCCGTCATTGAGCAGTTGAGAGCCCAGTACAACCTGGACAAGCCGTTCATCGTCCAATACCTGATCTACATCGGTAACTTCTTCCAGGGCGACCTCGGCACCACCTACTCCGGTCGCGCCGTCTCCGACGTGATGGCCGCAGCCTTCCCCATCACCTTCCGCCTGGCGATGCTCGCGCTGGCCTTCGAGGCCTTCTTCGGCATCATCGTCGGCCTCGTCGCTGGCCTCCGCAAGGGCAAGCTGTTCGACGCCAGCGCGCTGGTCGTGAGCCTGCTGCTGATCAGCGTGCCGACGTTCGTGGTCGGCTTCGTGCTCAGGCTGGTCTTCGGTGTGCAATTGGGCTGGTTCAGAACCACTGTGAGCGGCGCCGCCCCCTGGGGCGAGCTCGTTCTGCCCGCCATCGTGCTCGCATCCGTCTCGTTCGCTTACATCGTGCGCCTCACCCGGGCCAGCGTCGCCGACAATCTCAACGCCGATTTTGTTCGCACGGCCACCGCCAAGGGGCTCTCGCGCCGACGCGTCGTGACCGTGCACGTGCTGCGCAACTCGCTTGTTCCCGTCGTCACCTTCCTGGGAGTCGACCTCGGTTCGCTCATGGTCGGTGCGATCGTCACCGAGGGCATCTTCAACATCAACGGGGTCGGTGGAACCGTCTTCAAGGCCATCAAGCTCGGTGAGAGTTCCACGGTGGTGTCGTTCATCGCGGTCATGGTCGTGATCTTCGTCGTTGCCAACCTGCTCGTCGACCTGCTGTACGCAGCTCTGGACCCAAGGATTCGTTATGCCAAATAAGCCTGGCCAAGCCCACTTCGTCGCGGAGCTGGAAGACACCCCGGTCGCCGCAGTCGACCGCCTGGATGAGAACGAGAAGGCGCGCAGCACCTGGGCGGATGCCTGGGACTCGATGCGTCGCCGGCCCACCTTCTGGGTGTCCGCCGTGCTGATCCTGCTGATCGTGGTCGTGGCGCTGTTCCCGACCCTGTTCACCCAGGTGGACCCGCGCCAGTGCACGCTCGGCAACAGCAACGGTGACCCGACTGCCGGACACCCGTTCGGCTTCAACCGCCAGGGCTGCGACGTCTACTCGCGCACCATCTGGGGCACCCAGGCGTCGCTCACGGTGGGCCTGCTCGCCGCGAGCATCGTGACGCTGTTCGGCATCATCGTCGGCGCCCTCGCGGGCTACTACGGTGGCTGGCTCGACGCCGTCGTCTCCCGCATCGGCGACATCTTCTTCGCGATCCCCACCGTGCTCGGCGCCATCGTGCTGATGTCGGTGCTGCCGACCGCGACGCCCATCACCGTGGCGTTTGTGCTCTCGGTCTTCGCCTGGCCGCAGATCGCCCGCATCATGCGCGGCGCGGTGCTGTCGGCATCGAACTCCGACTATGTGATGGCCTCGACGGCGCTCGGCGTCTCGAAGTTCCGCATCCTGCTCCGCCACGTGGTGCCCAACGCCATCGCCCCCGTGATCGTGATCGCGACGGTATCGCTCGGCACGTTCATCGTGGCCGAGGCCACGCTGTCGTTCCTGGGTATCGGACTGCCGCCGAGCGTGATGTCGTGGGGTAACGACATCGGCACGGCCCAGACCTCCATTGTCACCAGCCCGCAGGTGCTCCTGTACCCGGCGGCCGCCCTGTCCATCACGGTGCTCGCGTTCCTGATGCTCGGCGACATTCTGCGCGATGCGCTCGACCCGACGGCGAGGGCCACTCGATGAGCCAGACACTCCTAGACACCACCCCGGAGGGGACCGAGAACGAGGAGCAGCCGCTGCTGCAGATCCGCAACCTCGAGGTCTCCTTCCAGACCCAGCGTGGACTCGTCCCCGCTGTTCGCGGCGTCGACCTCACCCTGTACGCGGGCCAGACCCTGGCCATCGTGGGGGAGTCCGGCTCGGGCAAGACCACCACGGCGCAGTCGATCATCGACCTGCTGCCGGGACCGGGCAAGGTCACCGGCGGACAGATCCTGTTCGAAGGCCGCGACCTCACCACCCTCAATGCCAAGGAAATCCAGGCTGTGCGTGGAAACCTGATCGGCTACGTGCCGCAGGACCCGATGTCCAACCTGAACCCGGTGTGGAACATCGGCTTCCAGGTCGAGGAGGCCATCAAGGCCAACAACGTCGCCCAGGGCAAGGAAGCACGCGCCCGCACCATCCAGGTGCTGAAGGAAGCCGGACTGAGCGACGCCCAGGACCGCCTCAAGCAGTACCCGCACCAGTTCTCCGGCGGCATGCGCCAGCGCGTGCTGATCGGCATCGGCCTCTCTGCCCGGCCCAAGCTGCTCATCGCCGACGAGCCGACCTCTGCGCTCGACGTCACGGTGCAGCGCCAGATCCTCGACCACCTCGGTACCCTCACCCGGGACTACGGCACCAGCGTTCTGTTCATCACCCACGACCTCGGCCTGGCCGCGGAGCGGGCCGAACAGCTCGTGGTGATGTACAAGGGCAGGGTCGTCGAGTCCGGTCCCTCGCAGGAGATTCTGGCCAACCCGCAGCACCCGTACACCCAGCGCCTGGTCTCCGCGGCACCGAGCCTGGCCTCGCGTCGCATCCAGTCGGCCAAGCACGCCGGCGCCGGCGACCCCGAGATCTTCGGTGAGGGTTCGCTCGACGACACCCTCATTGCCCGTGCCGCCGAGCGCGAGAACGCCGCCCCGGTCAAGGACTTGATCTCGGTGCGCGACATCTCCAAGGTGTACCGGATCCGCACGAAGGGCCTGCACACCAACGAGCTGCGCGCCGTCGACGGCGTCTCCTTCGGCATCCAGAAGGGCACCACCACTGCGCTCGTGGGCGAGTCCGGCTCGGGCAAGTCCACCGTGGCCAAGCTGATCCTGCAGCTGGAGAGCATCACCACCGGTGCGATCGAGTTCGACGGCCAGGACGTCGCCGGGCTCAAGGGCAAGGAGCTGCTGAAGTTCCGTCGCCGGGTGCAGCCGGTCTTCCAGGACCCGTACGGCTCTCTGGACCCGCAGTACAACGTGGGCAACACCATTGCCGAGCCGCTGCTCGCGCACGGTGTGGGCACGCCCAAGGAGCGCCAGGAGCGGGTCAAGGAGCTGCTCGAGCAGGTCTCCCTGCCGTGGGCGTCACGGTTCCGGTACCCGAGCGAGCTGTCGGGTGGTCAGCGTCAGCGCATCGCGATCGCGCGGGCCCTCGCCCTCAAGCCCGACGTGCTCGTGCTCGACGAGGCCGTCTCCGCCCTCGACGTGCTCGTGCAGGGCCAGGTGCTGAACCTGCTGACCGAGCTGCAGACCGAGCTTGGCCTGACCTACCTGTTCATCACTCACGACCTCGCCGTGGTGCGACTCGTCGCCGACAACGTCTGCGTGATGCAGAAGGGCCGGATCGTCGAGGCCGCGTCGACCGACGAGGTGTTCGAGAACCCGAAGCAGTCCTACACGCAGGAACTGCTCGCCGCCATCCCCGGTGGCAACTTCCAGTTCGGCCGCTAGAGCGAACACACACGACTGCCCCTCGGCTTTGGCCGAGGGGCAGTTTTCGTCAGGAGGGAAACGGGAATGCGGGACACCGATGCGGGTACCGGGAGGATGCTCCGTTCCCGAATGTCGCAGTTCGTGGGGGTCATACTCCTCGCCCTAACGGTGCTCCTGCTCGTCGACGCGGTGATCCGAGGCCGCTGGGATATTGCGGCGCTGTCGCTGCCCGCCCTGGGTCTGGTGGCTTGGATGGCCGGTGAGGTCTTCCTGCGGCCGGGCATCCGGGTGCATGACGGTGGGGTGACCATCGTCAACCCCCTGCACACCATCGAGGTGCCGTGGGCTGCTGTCGACGACCTGAGCACGAGGTTCCTGGTTTCGGTTCAGACCAGGTCAGGTCGCCGGATCCGTGCCTGGGGCGCACCGACCGCTGTTCGCAGCCGTGGTGCGGGCCGCAGCGACGATCCGGGCCGGTCGTCGTCGGCCCACCGGGTACTCGAGTCGTACTGGGAGCAGCATGCTGCAGCCTCGAGCGCAGCCGCCGGGTCCGAGGTGTCAGCCACCCGGAACTGGCACGGTGTCGCGATCGGGGTGAGTGTGGCGCTGATCCTCGTCATCGGTGGACAGCTCCTTTCGCTCGGCTAGAGCGCTCATGTGAGCGCACGTAATGGTGCATATCGCCTCCGTTCACGAAGATTTCATGCTTAATTCGCCTAATTGCGGCTGAATAGTGCGAAATCAGTGTTTCCTGCGAAACTGCCGACAAGGCTCGCCTAGGCTCTCTCCAACACCTGCGGAGCATCGGCGCTCTGGTCTGCACTGTGCTTTCCCTGGGGGGAGCTGAGGGGGAATACCGTGATTGTCATCAGCTGTTTTGTTGTGCCCGGCACCACCGACCGGGTCAACCGCACCACGCCTCGGCCATGTCAACGTCAGGCGGGCCGGCACTGAAGCGACGATCAGCCCCGACATGGTTTTTTATACCTTTCGGCGATTCGTCAACTACCTGATCCTCTCCGCGATCGCCACCTGCCTGGCGTATGTGGTCGCCAGCCTGGCGCTCGACCCTGCGGCAAAGTATTACGGCCGCAACCCGCAGCCGAGTGCCCACGTGATCGAGAGCATCCTGAATGGCCTCGGCGTCAACCCCGACGTGCCGGTGCTCGTTCGTCTGTGGAACTGGATCGTCACTCTCGTCACTCAGGGATCGCTCGGCGAGACCGTCGGCGGTCGCTCTGTGGTGGCCGAGATCGTCACCCGCTCCGGAGTCAGCCTGCAGTTGCTCCTGCTCGGCTCCATCCTCGGGGCCATCCTCGGCGTAGTCCTGGGCGTCTGGGGCGCCGTGCGGCAGTACTCGCTGAGCGACCAGGTCGTCACCTACGGTTCCTACCTGGTGTTCGCCACGCCCACCTTCGTGATCGGCGTGCTGCTGATGATCGGCGCCACGGTGCTGAACAGCGTCGTCGGTCGGCAACTGATCACCTTCACCGGTTCCTATTCGGCCGGGCTCACGGGCTCCTGGTGGGACCTGCTGGTCGACCGTGGTGTGCACCTGCTGCTGCCGACGATCGCACTGGTGCTCACCGGCGCGGCCAGCTATTCCCGGTACCAGCGCAGCGTGATGCTGGATGTGCTGGCGTCTGATTACATCCGCACCGCGAGGTCCAAGGGCCGCTCCCGCAACTCGGCGCTGGTGCGGCACGGCGTGCGGGTCGCCCTGATTCCCATGTCGACTTTCTTCGCCTACAGCTTCGGCACCCTGGTGTCCGGCTCGATCATGCTCGAGATCGTGTTCTCCTTCCACGGCATGGGGGAGTTCACCCTGCAAGCCATCACGCAGAGTGATATCAACGCCGTGGCCGGGTCGACCCTCTTCCTGGCCGTTCTGGTGCTGTTCTCATCCACCCTCTCGGAAATTCTCTATGCAGCACTCGACCCCAGGGTGAGGAACTGACATGTCGATCGTCGAAGGCGCCAGCGCCACCCTCATCGCCGGGCCAGAGCCTGAGCCCACCACGGTTGTGCTGGCACGCAAACCGCTCTCCCGTGGGCGACTGATCTGGAACCGGCTCGCGCACACCCCCCGGTTCTGGATCGGCGCGGTCGCCATGGCCCTCATCGTGATCTGGGCCGTGTTCGGCCCCCTGCTCTACCCAGTGGACGCGTTCAGTCGCGACCCACTCAACATGGGGATGGGCCCCACCCAATTGCACTGGTTCGGCACCAACAACATCGGCCAGGACATCTACGCGCAGACCCTCATCGGGCTGCAAAAGTCATTGGTGATCGGGTTGATCGCCGGCCCCCTCGGAACCTTGATCGCCGCGGTTGTCGGCTCGGTTGCCGGCTACGTCGGTGGATTGGTCGACGGGGTGCTGGTCTGGCTGATCAATCTGCTGTTGGTGCTGCCGTCGTTCATCCTGCTTGTCATCCTCAGCCCGCTGTTCGAGGACCTGTCGTGGGTGTTCCTCACCGTTTTCCTGGCCGGGTTCAGCTGGATGATCATGGCCCAGGTGGTGCGGTCCCAGACCCGGTCCCTCCGAAACCGCGACTTTGTCAAGGCGGCCCGGTTCATGGGCGTGCCGATGCCCACGATCCTGGCCCGGCACATCATCCCCAACGTGGCGTCGCTCCTGATCATCGACGCGACCCTCGGCGTAGTGGCCATGATCATGGCCGAGACGAGCCTGAGCTACTTCGGCTTCGGCATCCGCGCCCCCGACGTCTCGCTGGGCACCCTGCTGTCGGAGGGCACCGCCGCGGCGGTCACCCGCCCCTGGCTGTTCGTCTTTCCGGCCGGCGTGCTGATCGCGACGCTTTTCGCCGTGAGCCTGATCGGCGATGCCTTGCGCGACGCCGTCGACCCCACCTCGGGAGTGAACCGTGACTGATCTCGTGACCGATCTTTCCGCTGCCGGGCGTGCCCCGCGCCGGAGTCCCCTGCTGCGGGTGCGGAATCTCTCGGTGACCTTTCCGCAGCGCAGCGGTCCTCCCGTGAACGCCGTGCGCGGAATCAGTTACGACGTGCACGAGGGCGAGTTCCTCGGCATCGTCGGCGAATCCGGTTCCGGTAAGTCGGTGTCGTCCCTGGCGTTGATGGGCCTGCTGCCGAGTTCCGCCCAGATCAGCGGGAGCATCGACTTCGACGGCCACAAACTCCTCGACATGAACGACCGGCAGTTGTCCGGGCTGCGCGGCCGGGACATCTCGATGATCTTCCAGGACCCGCTCTCCGCGCTCACCCCGGTGTACACCGTCGGCGATCAGATCGCCGAAGCCCTTCTGCTGCACGATGCGGCGCTGACCAAGCAGGCCGCCCGTTCGCGCGCTGTCGAGCTGCTCAAGGTGGTGGGCATCCCCGCACCCGAGCGCCGGGCCAAGGCGTTCCCGCACGAATTCTCCGGTGGCATGCGCCAACGCGCCATGATCGCGATGTCGATCGCCAACGATCCCAAGCTGATCGTGGCCGACGAACCGACCACAGCCCTGGATGTGACCATTCAGGCGCAGATCCTCGAGGTGCTGGAAAAGGCCAAGGAACTCACCGGCGCGGCCGTGGTGCTGATCACGCACGACCTCGGCGTCGTCGCCGGTCACGCCGACCGGATCGCCGTCATGTATGCCGGCAAGCTGGTGGAGAACGGCAGCACGGCCGATGTCTTCAGCGAGCCGCACATGCCCTACTCGATCGGGCTGCTGCGCTCGGTGCCCAACATGCAGACCGCCGGAACCCAGCGGCTGGTGCCGCTGGAGGGTCGGCCACCATCGCTCACCGCCCTGCCGCCCGGATGCCCGTTCGCCGCGAGATGCCCGATCGCCGTTGATGTCTGCCGTGAGGTGGAGCCCCTGCTCGCGTCGCACGGAACCTTCGTCAGCGGGATGACGGTTCCCGTTGCTGTGGTGGGGGAGGAGGACACGACCAGCGCGCACCTGTCCGCGTGCCACCGCTCGACCGAAATCGCATCCGGAGCGCTCACCCGGGCCGATATCTTTCCCCGGCCTGAACCTCTCGACGTGCAACACCCGGCTCGGCCTGAGGACCGTACCCCGGTGCTGACCGTCACGAACCTCAAGCGGCACTTTCCGCTCACCAACGGGGGACTCTTCTCCCGCCGGATCGGTACCGTTCGGGCCGTCGACGGCGTCTCGTTCTCCATCCAACCGGGCCAGACCCTCGGCCTCGTCGGCGAATCCGGCTGCGGGAAATCCACCACCATTCTCGAGATCCTCGAGATGACCGCACCGCAGGCCGGGCAGATCCTCATCGACGGCACCGACATCGCCAGAGCCAGCCGGGCAGAGCGCCTCCGGCTGCGAAAAGACGTGCAGATCGTCTTCCAGGACCCGATGGCCGCCATCGACCCCCGGCTGCCCATCGGTGAGGTGATCGGGGAACCCCTCACCGTGCACGGCGTCGGCCGGGCCGATCGGCGTGCCCGGGTGCAGGAACTCCTCGACCTGGTGGGCCTCGACCCGCAGATGGCCGACCGCTACCCGCACGAGTTCTCCGGCGGACAGCGCCAGCGCATCGGCATCGCCAGGGCACTGGCCACCAACCCACGGCTGGTGGTTCTCGACGAGCCGGTGTCGGCGCTGGACGTGTCGATCCAGGCGGGCGTGATCAACCTGCTCGAAGACCTGAAGGAACAGCTCGGGCTGTCGTACCTCTTTGTGGCGCATGACCTGGCCATCGTGCGCCAGATCGCCGATACCGTCGCGGTGATGTATCTCGGTCGCATCGTCGAGTACGGGCCGGTCGCCGAGGTGTTCGCGCACCCCAGGCATCCGTATACCCAGGCGCTCATCTCGGCGGCACCGATCCCCGACCCTGAGATCGAGCGCAGCCGTACCCGGGTGCTGCTGGAGGGCGACCTGCCCAGCCCCACCGAGGAGATCACCGGCTGCAACTTCCGCACCCGTTGCCCGCTCTACCGGCTGCTCGACCCGGCGGCCCAGTCCCTGTGCGCCACCATCGATCCACCCCTCGTGGCCCACGACGGTGTGGACGCAGCCTGCCATCACGTCGACCGCAACCAGATCATCGACTCGGCGCTCGCGTTCACCCCCTGACATTCCGCCCCACCCACCCGCACAGCAAGCACGGCCCTCACCAAGACAAGAAAGAGAATCCCTATGCGTCGTAGAAACACCGCATTTGCGGCAGCCGCAGTTCTGAGTGCGTCTGCCTTATTGCTCTCCGCCTGCGCGCCAGGTAACACCGCAACCAGCCCGTCCGACGCGGCGAGTACCGAGGAGCTGCCCAGCACTGCCTGGGCTGACGCTGATGCCGCGGATATTACGGACGGCGGCACGCTCAACCTGGCGATCAACGCCATGCCGGTGAACTGGAACACGTATGAGGTCGACGGCAACGAGGTCGACACGGTGAACACTGTAGAGCCGACCAGCGGCGGTCCCATCGAGATCGCTGAGGACGGCACCGCAGAGGTGAACCCCGACTACGCCGTCTCGGCCGAGGTCATCAGTGACGACCCGCAGGTCGTGGAGATCAAGCTGAACCCCGAAGCAGTCTGGGAGGACGGCACCCCCATCACCTACAAGGACTACATCGCCACCTGGCAGGCCATGAACGGCAGCAACGAGGAGTATCTCAGCGCGTCCACGGCTGTCTTCGAAGACATCACCGCGATCGAGTCCACAGACGACGATTACACCTTCACCGCCACGTTCTCGCAAATCACGGCGGACTGGCAGTCCATCTTCACCAGCGTGCTTCCGGCGTCGGTCGCTTCCACCCCCGCCGCGTTCAACGAAGGTTTCACCACCACTCCGGTGCCATCGTCTGGCCCGTTCATGATCTCCAACATCGACACCTCCGGCCAGGTCGTCACCATGGTGCGGAACCCCAAGTGGTGGGGCGAGACGCCCAAGCTCGACACCGTGATCGTGAAGGTCATCGACGGCGCCACCCAGGCTACGGCCTTCGGAAACTCCGAGACCGACGTGCTCTACATCTCGTCGAACGCCGACGCCTACCAGACGGCTACCAAGCGCACGGATGCCGAGATCCAGGCATCCGGTGGTCTCACCTGGACCCACGTCACCATGAACGGGTCGAAGGGCCCGCTCGCCGACGTCAAGGTTCGCCAGGCCATCGGGCACGCGGTGAATCGCGAGCTGATCTCCGAATCCGCCAACACCCCGGTGGGAGTTCCCGCCACCACGCAGGGCAGTTATGTCTTCATGCCCGGTCAGAAGGGCTACGAAGACAATGTGGGTGCCGCCATCGGCTTCGATGTCGACGAAGCAGCCAAACTGCTCGACGAGGCGGGCTACGAATTGAACGGGGACGGACTGCGGGAGAAGGACGGCGACGTGCTGACCCTGTCGATCACGGTTCCCGCCGAGACCCCGACGAATAAGCAGCGCGCCATGCAGGTGCAGGCCGACCTGAAGGACGTGGGTGTCACCGTGGAACTGGACGAGGTTCCCGCTGCCAAGTACTTCTCTGACTACATCATCCCCGGTGACTACGAGATGACGAGCTTCTCCTGGCAGGGCACAGCCTTCCCGATCTCGTCGACCGAGGCACTGTTCTCCCCGGTGGACTCCGAGTCGAACTTCACCGGCATCACCGACGACTCGCTCGAGGGACTGTTCGACGAGGCTAACGCCGAGCTCGACCCCGACGCGAGGCTGAAGATCGCTGACAAGATCGACAAGGTGCTCGCCGCGTACGTGCCGATCATCCCGCTCGCTCCGCTGCCGAATGTCTACGCGGTGAAGGACGGGCTTGTCAACTACGGCGCCAAGCAGTTCCAGTCGGTGGACTGGACCGTCGTGGGCTGGGCCAAATAAGCATCCAGCGACAGCCGGTACCTGAATGAGGATGGGGCGTGGCCGAGGCCGCGCCCCATCCGTCGTTTGCACCCGGTTCACCCGCGAGGAACGCACTGTATATAGGAGTGATCGGCTCCTGCCCGACGCGAAGTGGGTCGAGTACGGTAGCATAGACCCTTGGGTCCCTCGTGACCCCACTCATCCACTCTTCGCCGCACGTGATTTTTCGCGGCATCCATTCTTCGTAAGGATCTATTTTTATGGCGATTGCTACCCGCAATAACCTCCGGAATGTTGCAATCGTTGCCCACGTTGACCACGGCAAGACGACCCTGGTCGACGCGATGCTCCAGCAGACGAACTCGTTCGCCGAGCACTCGCACACCGAAGAGCGCGCGATGGACTCGAACGAACTCGAGCGCGAAAAGGGCATCACGATCCTCGCCAAGAACACGGCGATCTCGTACAAGGGCGTTCACGCCACCGACGGCCCCATCACCATCAACGTCATCGACACCCCCGGCCACGCCGACTTCGGTGGAGAGGTCGAGCGCGGCCTGTCCATGGTCGACGGTGTTGTGCTCCTCGTCGACGCATCAGAGGGCCCGCTGCCGCAGACCCGCTTCGTGCTGCGCAAGGCGCTCGAGGCCCACCTGCCCGTGATCCTCCTGGTCAACAAGACCGACCGTCCCGACGCCCGTATCGATGAGGTCGTCGAAGAGAGCCAGGACCTGCTCCTCGGTCTCGCTTCCGACATGGCCGACGACGTGCCCGACCTGGACCTCGACCTGGTTCTGAACGTGCCGGTCGTCTACGCATCCGGCCGCGCCGGCGCTGCCAGCCTGAACAAGCCCGACAACGGCGCCCTGCCCGACAACGATGACCTCGAGCCGCTCTTCGGTGCGATCCTCGAGCACATCCCGGCTCCCGTCTACGACGACGAGCACCCGCTGCAGGCCTGGGTCACCAACCTCGACTCCTCGCCGTTCCTCGGTCGCCTGGCGCTGCTGCGCATCTTCCAGGGCACCATCAAGAAGGGCCAGACGGTCGCGTGGATCAAGCACGACGGCAGCATCGCCAACGTGCGTGTCACCGAGCTGATGATCACCAAGGCCCTCGACCGCTACCCGGCCGAGAGCGCCGGCCCCGGTGACATCGTCGCCGTCGCCGGTTTCCCCGACATCACCATCGGTGAGACCCTCGCCGACCCCGAGGACCCGCGTCCGCTGCCGACCATCACGGTCGACGATCCCGCGATCTCCATGACCATCGGCACCAACACCTCGCCGCTCATCGGCAAGGTCAAGGGCCACAAGCTCACCGCCCGCATGGTCAAGGACCGTCTCGACAAGGAGCTCGTCGGTAACGTCTCGCTCCGTGTTCTCGACATCGGCCGTCCGGACGCCTGGGAAGTCCAGGGCCGCGGCGAGCTCGCTCTCGCCATCCTGGTCGAGCAGATGCGTCGTGAGGGCTTCGAGCTCACCGTCGGCAAGCCGCAGGTAGTCGTCAAGCGCGTTGACGGCAAGATCCACGAGCCGTACGAACACCTCACCATCGACTCGCCCGAAGAGTACCTCGGCGCGATCACGCAGCTTCTCGCCGCCCGCAAGGGTCGCATGGAGAACATGGCGAACCACGGCACCGGCTGGGTCCGCATGGAATTCATCGTTCCGTCGCGCGGCCTGATCGGTTTCCGCACCGAGTTCCTCACGGACACCCGCGGTACCGGTATCGCCAACGCGATCTTCTCCGGCTACGAGGCCTGGGCCGGCACCATCAACACCCGCACCAACGGCTCCATCGTGGCCGACCGCGCCGGTGTCGTCACGCCGTTCGCCATCATCGCCCTGCAGGAGCGCATGTCGTTCTTCGTCAACCCGACCGAAGAGGTCTACGAGGGCATGGTCATCGGCGAGAACTCGCGCGCCGACGACATGGACGTGAACATCACCAAGGAAAAGAAACTGACCAACATGCGTCAGTCCACCTCCGACACATTCGAGTCGATGACCCCGTCGAAGCAGCTCACCCTCGAGCAGTGCCTCGAATTCGCCCGCGAAGACGAGTGCGTCGAGGTCACCCCCGCCGTCGTTCGTATCCGCAAGGTCGAGCTCGCCGCGTCCGCTCGTCAGCGCAACGTCTCGCGTCTGAAGAAGCAGGACGCGAACTAGTCCGAGGCAGTATCTGACCGCAGGCATCCTGTTCCGGTTTTCCGGCACGGGGTGCCTGCGGTTTTTTGTCAGCCGGCACGGATACCGTGGCGGAAACGATCGACGAGTGAGGTACGACCATGACTGGATTCAAGACGACGTCGCCGCTGCGGATGGGCCTGGCCCTGGTCGCCCTGCTGGCCGCCGGCCCGCTGCTGGCCGGCTGCTCGGACGCGCAGGTGCAGGATGCCGTGAACGGCGCCGTGCAGGGAGCCACCGACGGCGACGTGAGCCTGGGCGGCGCGCTGCCCGACGGTTGGCCCGCCGAGATCCCCGTAATCGACGGTGAGATCAAGTTCGGCGCCGGCAACACCACCAACGGTGACCAGGGGTGGGTGGTGACCGTGGCCTCGAGCGCGACCGATCCGCTGGCCGACGCCGAGCAGAAGCTCGTCGACGCCGGGTTCGAGGTCGACACCAGCGCGTCAGCGAACGTGGGCGATGTCGGCGTGGTCGCGATGAAGAGCGCCACCTTCAAGGTCAACCTCGCGGGTACCCCCGACGGAGTGCTCTACACGGTGGCCCCCGCGTAATATCTCGCGAGCTGTGAGTAAAGCCCCGAAAATCTGAGATTTTCGGGGCTTTACTCACAGCTCGCGGTACGGCTAGGCGAAGAGGCCAGCGCCCACGAAGGAGCCTTTGGCGGCACCGGGCGGCACCGCGAAGAGAGCGGAGCCCACGTGCTTGAGGTACTCGTTCATGGCGTCGTTCCTGGCCAGGTTGAGCTGCACGGTGGTGAAGCTCTCCGGCGTGCGCTGGAAGCTGATGAAGAACAGGCCGGCATCCAGTCGCCCGAGGGCGTCGTTGCCGTCGACGAAGTTGTAACCCCGGCGCAGAATGCGGATACCGTCGTTCTGCGTCGGGTGCGCCAGGCGCACGTGCGAGGCGGTGTCGATCAGCGGTGCGTCGCCGCGACCGACGACCGTGAAGTCGGGTTCGGTGAATTCGGTGCCGCCGGACAGCGGTGCGCCCTCGCCCTTGTTCCGGCCGATAACGGTCTCCTGCTCGCGCAGGCTGGTGCGGTCCCAGGTCTCGATGGTCATGCGGATGCGCCGGGCGACCAGGTAGGAGCCGCCCGTCATCCAGGCAGGCCCGTCGTTCCCGCCCACCCAGAGGTGCTCGGTCACGGCGGCCGACTCCTCGGCCTTGATGTTGGCGGTGCCGTCCTTGAAACCGAAGAGGTTGCGCGGGGTGGCCTGGCTGGTGCTGGTCGACGAGGTGCGGCCGAAGCCGAGCTGGGACCAACGGATGGCTGCCCGCCCGAAGGCGATGCGGGAGAGGTTGCGGATGGCGTGCACGGCCACCTGCGGGTCGTTCGCACAGGCCTGGATGCAGAGGTCGCCGCCGCTCTTGGCGGCGTCGAGCATGTCGCCGGGGAAGTGTGGCAGCTCCACGAGCTCCGCCGGGCGGGAGCCGGCCAGGCCGAACCGGTCCTCACCGGCCTCGGTTTGGAAGAGGCTGGGTCCGAAGCCGAAGGTGATGGTCAATCCCGACGCCGGCAGGCCGACGGCTTCTCCGGTGTCCTCCGGCGGGGCGTCGTACGGCCCGCTGTCGGCGCCGAAGTCACCGATGTCCTGCCCGGCGGTCATCGCGGCGGCCGCCAGGGTCCAGTCCTGCAACAGCTCGATCAGCTCGGCGCGGGTGGTGCCGGCGCTCACATCGAAGGCGGCGAAGTGCAGGCGGTCCTGCGCCGGCGTCACAATTCCGGCCTGGTGTGTGGCGTAGAACGGGTAGACCGCGTTGGCCTCGGTTGCCGCTGCCGTCGCCGCGGCAGCCGCCGCCACCCGGTCGCCGGCCACGCCCAGTCCGATGCCGGCCACCCCCGCGCCGGCGAGGCCGAGCAGGCCCCGCCGGGACAGCCCGCGCGGAGCAGTCGCCGCGGCCGCCCCGTCTCCGGCAGCACTGTTCTGTGCGGGTGCGGGTGCGGGTGCGGGTGCGGGTACGGAGTCGGGGCTCGGGGGAGGGGTGTCGGTCATGCGGGGATGGTCTTCCTTCGACGCGTCGCTTAGAGAACGAGCGTAGCGGTCAGCTGGTTGAGCGGCTCGCCGAGAGCGTTCACCTGGTCGGCGAAGGCCTTGATCTCTTCGGGGGTGAGGTCGGTGTACAGGGTGAAGCCGTCACCGACGCGCTGGGCGTCGAGCAACACCTGCAGCTGGTCGAACTCGGTGTCGAGCTCGGCGGCCAGGTCGGCGTCTTCCTCGAGCAGGATGTCGCGCACGCCGGCGTAGAGCACCTTGGCGCCGTCGATGTTGGCCTGGAAGTCCCAGAGGTCGGTGTGCGACCAGAATTCTTCCTCACCGGTGACCTTGCCCGTTGCGACCTCGTCGAGCAGGCCGATGGCGCCGTTGGTCTGCTGGGAGAGCGTGAAGGTCAGATCCTGCACTTCATCGTTGAGCGTTGCGGTGTCGGCGACGAGCAGGGTGGCGAGGTTCTCGCGCTGCGCCGGGGTGTACGCGGTGAAGCCGGCCTCGGCCTCTGCCGGCCAGAGGTCCTTCTCGATGGCGTGCCAGCCGGTCCAGTCCTGGCCCTCTTCGAGGTCGGCCTCGCGCAGGTCGAGCTGCGGGTCGAGGTCGCCGAACGATTCAGCGACCGTCTCCACCCGCTCCCAGTGCGCGCGGGTGCCGGCATAGAGGGAGCGTGCGGTGTCGTCGTCGCCCGCCAGGTAGGCGTCGGCGAACGCGGTGGTGCCGGTGACGAGCTGGGCGACCTGGTCGCGCACGTAGGCGGCGTAGTTGGTGTTGGCGACCTCGACCTGGGCGTCCAGGTCTTCGTCGACGACGATGTCGTCGCCGGAGTCGGTCACGGTGAACGCGGTCTTGTCGATGCCGTCACCGACCATGCCGGGCTTGCAGGTCGTGAGGTAGTTGCCGGGGGCGAGCTGCACGACGAGGTCGCGGCTGAGGCCCGGGCCGATGTTCTCGACTTCACCGACGATGCGGAGGCCGTCTTCGGCAAGCAGGTAGAACTCGGTGACCTGGTCACCCGAGTTGGTGACGCTGAAGCTGAGGTTGCCCGACGGCGCCTCGTTCGCCGACACTGCGCAGGCATCCGCGCTGCTGTCGACGGTGAGCGCGGCATGCTCGGAGTCGCTGGTGTTGTTGGCGACGCAGCCGGTGAGGGCCAGGAGGCCCGCCGCCGAAACAGCGAGGAGGGGGAGGAAACGGGCGCGCATGGGAGTCCTTACCGAAGATGGTGGGAATGTGAGGGGTGCGGGTGCTGGTGCAGTGCTGTGGAACTAGTGGACGACCGCTGCTGACGCGGTCCGGGGAGGTGCGTTGGCGGGAACGGGTGTGACCCGGCGGCTCTTCACGATGAAGAGGGTCAGGGTGGGCACGATGTAGGCGAGCCAGGCGAACATCTCGAGCCAGGTGGTCGCTGGAGAGAAGTTGAGGGTGCCCTTGAGCAACGTGCCGTACCAGCTGTCCGGAGGGATCACGGCGGAGACGTTGAAGGCGAGGGAGTTGAGCCCGGGCAGGATCCCGGCTTCCTGCAGGTCGTGCACGCCGTAGGAGAGCACACCGGCGGCGACGACGATCAGGATGGCGCCGGTCCAGGTGAAGAACCGGCTGAGGTTGATCTTGAGCATGCCGGCGTAGATCAGCCAGCCGAGACCGACAGCGGTGAGGATGCCCAGGCCCGCGCCGAGAAGCGGCATCGTGGTCTGGCCGGTGGCCTGTACTGCCGCCCAGATGAACAGGGCGGTTTCGATGCCCTCCCGGCCCACGGCGAGGAACGCGACGAGCACGATGCCCATCCCCGTGCCGGCGAGGTGCTTGTCGATACTGCCGTGCAGGTGGCCCTTGAGGTCCTTGGCGGTGCGCAGCATCCAGAACACCATCCAGGTGACCAGGCAGGTAGCGATGATTGAGAGCAGGCCGCCGATGGTTTCCTGGGCGGCGAAGCTCAGGCCGTAGGTGCCGAAGGTGAGGATGGCGCCCAGGGCGAGCGCGAGCAGCACGGCCAGGCCCACTCCGGCCCAGAGCCGGGGGAGCACATCGCGGCGGCCGACCTTGACGACGTAGGCGATCAGGATCGTGACGATCAACGCGGCTTCGAGACCTTCGCGCAGGCCGATCAGGTAATTTGCGAGCACTGGGTTCCCGGTCGTGGAGGTTAGGTGAGAAAACGTACAGCATTGGTAAGGCTTACCTTACTTAATCAGTGTAGGGCTGGCGCCCCAGGCTGTCCAGTTAGAATTTGGTCTCATGGTCATGTCCGGCAGTGGTGAGCGCGTGGTCTTCGTCGTCGATGCGCCCGGGGATGAATCCCTGCTCGTCGGTGGTTCGATCGCCCGGCTGCTCGCCGACGGCTCAGAGGTCACCGTGCTGTTCGCGGCGCACGCACCGCAGGGCAGCACTGCGGCACCGGTGTCGCCCGAGACCGTTGCCGCGGCGCGCGCCGCCCTGGGCGAGAGTGATCCTGCCCAGTGGCGGGTGCTGGCCGGCCTCGGCAGTGGTGACCGGCGCGAGGCGCTGGGTCTCGCCCTCGCCGAGGCCGACGCCACGGCCGTCGTGATTGCCGCCACCGACGCGGACACCCGTCAGGCCGCCGTCGATGCTGCCGGAGACGCCGGCACCCCGGTGTTCCTGAGCAGCCGGGTCTCGGCCGCGGCCGGGCAGCGCCTCACTGCCATCGATGTGAGCGACCAGCTCGACCGGAAACTGCGGGCCCTGGCGGCCTACCCGGGTCGGTGGAGCGTAAACGATCGGGTCGTGCGTCTCGTCGACGGGGGAGAGATTCTCGTCACCGGTACCGAAACCTTCGTGCGCGGCAGCGGTGCTCCGCACGCCGCCCAGCCCGACCCCGAACCACCGACGGCGGCCACCCGATTGCTGGCCGGCCTGATGGCGCTGGCTGCGGGCATCCTGTTCGGGGTGCTCGGCACTGTGGCCCACCAGACGACTCTGGTCATCGGCCCGGTCACCGTACCGATCGGCCTGGTGCTCTCCCTGCTCGCTACCGGCACCCTGTTGGTGGGCCTGCGCCTGGTGGTGCACGACCGGCTGGTGGTGCTCGCGGCGGCGATCGGCCTGTTGGCCACCGTCTTCCTGCTGTCGCTGCGCAGCACGGGTGGGTCGGTGCTGGTGCCGGCCGGGGTGCTCGGCACGGTCTGGACGGCGGTGCCGGCCTTGGTCGCCGCTCTCGTTCTGGCGTGGCCCCGAATTCCTGCCAGACGACCTACGGCGTAGACTGGTCATCCAGTTCGTGAAGGGAATTCCGCCACTGTGACGTATGTCATCGCTCTGCCCTGCGTGGACGTCAAGGATCGTGCTTGCGTCGACGAATGTCCCGTCGACTGCATTTACGAGGGTGAACGCTCCCTCTACATCCACCCCGACGAATGTGTCGACTGTGGTGCCTGCGAACCGGTCTGCCCGGTTGAGGCCATCTACTACGAAGACGACCTGCCGGAGCAGTGGGCCGACTACTACAAGGCCAACGTGGAGTTCTTCGACGACATCGGTTCTCCGGGCGGCGCAGCCAAGGTCGGCGTCATCGCCAAGGACCACCCGGTCATCTCTGTGCTCCCTCCGCAGGTTCAGCACTAGACGTGCTGAAGCCACTTCCCGACTACCCGTGGGACGCGATGCTGCCGTTTGCGCAGCAGGCCAGGGCCCACACTGACGGCATCGTCGACCTCTCCATTGGCTCTCCGGTCGACGCCACCCCGCCCGTCGTGCAGGCCGCCCTCGCGCACGCGACGGATGCGCACGCCTACCCGCAGACCACCGGAACGCCGGCGCTGCAACGGGCCATCATCGACTGGTACGCCCGGCGCCGCGGGGTGACCGGCCTGGCGGAGAAGAACGTGCTGCCCACCATCGGCTCCAAGGAGCTCGTGGCGCTGCTGCCGTTCATGATCGGGCTGGGCGAGGGCGACACCATCGTGCATCCGCTGGCGGCGTACCCCACCTACGCGATCGGCGCGGCCATGGCCGGCGCCGAGGCGTTCCCCTCCGACGACCCCGCCGATTGGCCGCAGTCGACGAAGCTGATCTGGCTGAACAGCCCGGGCAACCCCGACGGCCGGGTGCTGAGCGTGGAATTCCTCCGCACCGCCGTGGCCCGCGCCCGTGAGCTCGGCGCCGTGATCGTGAATGACGAGTGCTACGCCGAACTCGGCTGGGACGCACCGTGGGTGAGCGAGCCGATTCCGAGCATTCTCGACCCGCGGGTGACCGACGGTGACACCCGCAACATCGTGGCCATCTACTCGCTGAGCAAGCAATCCAACATGGCCGGCTACCGCGGTGCATTCGCGGCCGGCTGCGCCGACGTGCTCGGCCGCCTGCTCACCGTGCGCAAGCACGCCGGACTGATGCTGCCCGCGCCCCTTCAGGCCGCCATGGTGGCCGCCCTGGGCGACGACGCGCACGTAGCCGTGCAGCGTGAGCGTTACCGGGCTCGCCGTGAGGTGCTGCTGCCCGCTCTCGTGGCGGCCGGCTTCACCATCGACCGCAGCGAGGCAGGCCTGTACCTCTGGGCCACGGCGGGCGTTGACGCCTGGGAATCGATCCGGCACCTCGCCGGACTCGGCATCCTGGCCGGCCCCGGCCCGTTCTACGGCGATTTCTACCCCGAGCACGTGCGGTTCTCGCTGACCGCCGATGACGAGCGCATTGCCGCCGCCGCCGCCCGGCTGCGCGCGTCCGTCGGCGCCTGACCACGCTCGGCCGGCCGGGGACTGGACGGATTTCCGTTCGAGCCTAGGCTGGCGGCATGGCTGACCTCCCCGCAGCGCACACCGACAGAGATCTGGCCGACCCCTACAAGGCCGGGGTCGCCGCCCTGACCGCACTGGTGTGCGAGTTGCCCGCCCTGCCGCCCGTGACCGCGGGCCGAATGTTCAACGGTGACGGCGTGCGGGTACGTGGCCGGTTCTTCGCCTTCATCGGCCGCAACGGGGACCTCGTCGCCAAGCTGCCCGCCGACCGGGTGAACGACCTCGTCAGCCACCGAACCGGAAGCCCGGTCGTGATGGGAAAGCGCACGATGCGCGAATGGGCACGGTTTCCGGCCGAGGCCGGAGTGGGCACCTGGAGCGAGGTCCTGGAGGAGGCGCACGCGTTCGTCGCGGGCGAGTAGCCCAACAAAAGCCGGGCAATCGGGACCATGTGCCCTAGCGCCCTCTCGCGCGGCGGTACGCTGAGAGACAGGTCGTCCGCACCATGGAATGGGCTGTAGTGGAGTGTCAACGAACCCCGGCCGATTTTGGCGGATGCAACAGTATGCCTCTCGGCGGAATAGGCTGTAAGCGGGTTATCGTTGCCAAGCACCACGAGCGTGCTGCGGCGGACCGCCATAGACCATCAGCCGAAAGGCTTTGAATCCAGGGAGGCGCCGTGAGCGACGTCGCGCAGCGAACACCATCCAATGAGCCGCAGTTCATTGACAGGCCCGTCGAGGGCCCGCAAACGGCCACTCTCACCTACCCGGGGGGATCGGCGCAGTTCCCCATCCTGGGTAGCACAGACGGCCCGTCCAGCATCGATATCGCGACGCTGACCAAGCAGACCGGTTTCACCACGTTCGACTCGGGGTTCGTGAACACGGCGGCAACGAAGTCAGCCATCACGTATATCGACGGCGAGCACGGCATCCTGCGTTATCGCGGGTACCCGATCGAACAGATCGCGCAGAACTCCAGCTTTCTCGAGACCGCCTGGCTGCTGATCTACGGTGAGCTGCCCAGTGAGAGCGAACTGAGCGCGTTCGACAACCGCATCCGTCGGCACACCCTGCTGCACGAAGACCTGCGCCGCTTCTTCGACGCCCTGCCGCACAACGCGCACCCGATGTCGGTGCTGTCCGCCGGCGTCTCCGCGCTGTCGACCTACTACCAGGACTCCTTGAACCCCAAGGACCCAGAGCAGGTCGAACTGTCGATGATCCGGCTGCTGGCGAAGCTGCCGGTCATGGCCGCGTACGCGCACAAGAAGAGCATCGGCCACGCATTCCTCTACCCGGACAACTCGCTCAGCTTCGTCGACAACTTCATCAAGCTCAACTTCGGCACCCTCGCCGAGCCGTACCTGGTGAACCCCGTCGTGAGCAAGGCGCTCGAACGCCTGCTGATGCTGCACGAGGACCACGAGCAGAACGCATCCACCTCGGCCGTTCGCCTGGTCGGCTCCACCGAGGCCAACCTGTTCGCCTCGGTCTCCGGCGGCATCAACGCGCTCTCCGGCCCGCTGCACGGCGGCGCCAACGAGGCCGTGCTCACCATGCTCAGCGATATCAAGGCCTCGGGCGAAGGCGTGCAGAAGTACGTCGAACGCGTGAAGAACAAGGAAGCCGGCGTGCGCCTGATGGGCTTCGGCCACCGGGTCTACAAGAATTACGACCCGCGCGCCAAGCTGGTCAAGGAGAGCGCCGACGCCGTGCTCGAAGCCCTCGGGGTGAAGGACGACCTGCTCGATATCGCCAAGGAGCTCGAGTTCATCGCGCTGAACGACGACTATTTCAAGGAGCGCAAGCTTTACCCCAACGTGGACTTCTACACCGGCGTGATCTACAAGGCCATGGGCTTCCCGCCGCGCATGTTCACGGTGCTGTTCGCCATCGGCCGGCTGCCCGGCTGGATCGCGCACTGGCGCGAGATGAACCTCGACCCGACCACCAAGATCGGCCGCCCGCAGCAGTTGTACACGGGCGCGATCGCCCGGGACTACCCGCGCGCGTAGTTTCACCAAGAACGGCCCTGTCGTCTCTCCTGGAGACCACAGGGCCGTTCTTGTGTGTGCGCGGCAGACGATCAGGATTCAAGAAGCGAACTCTGCGGAGTCGGCCTACAGTTCCCGGTATGACAATCTCACTCCAGTACTGCCACGTCACCGTGCACGACGTGGACGCGGCGATCGCCTTCTACCGGGACGCGCTGGGACTCACCGTCGCGAGCGACGTGCCCGCGGGGAACTACCGCTGGGTCACCCTCGGCATTGACTCCCAACCCGGGCTCGAACTGGTGCTCTCGGTGCCGCACGCCGGCCGGTCCCAGGCCGACGGCGACGCTATGCAGGACCTCCTTGCCCGGGGCATGCTGCCGATGATCGTCTTCCGCTCCGACGACGTCGACCAGACCTTCGAGACCGTGCGGGCGACGGGCGCCGAGGTGCTCCAGGAACCCACCGACCAGCCGTGGGGGCCGCGGGACTGCGCGTTCCGCGATCCGTCCGGCAACACCGTGCGGGTCGCCCAAGCGCCGCAGGCCTGACCACAGCCGTGCCGGGCGGATGCCGGGGCTCGGCCGGCCGGCGGCATCCGGGTCAGGCGTGCAGGGCGGCGTTCAGCGTGATGCCGGTGGAGCGGGGGAGAACCTCGACCGCGCCGGTGATCGAGTTGCGGCGGAAGAGCAGGTTCGGCACCCCGGACAGGTCCTTGGCCTTGGCCGTCTGCGGAGCACCGTCCGCGGTGCGCGCGGCGCCGAGCAGCACGACCTTGGTGCCGGCCGTGACGTAGAGCCCGGCTTCGACCACGGAGTCGTCACCGATCGAGATGCCGATGCCGGAGTTGGCGCCGAGCAGCGCCCGTTCGCCAATGGTGATGCGCTGGGTGCCACCGCCGGAGAGGGTGCCCATGATGGAGGCGCCGCCGCCGACGTCGGAGCCGTCGCCGACCAGGACACCCTGGGAGATGCGGCCCTCGACCATGGACACGCCGAGTGTTCCGGCGTTGAAGTTCACGAAGCCGGCGTGCATGACCGTGGTGCCGGGGGAGAGGTAGGCGCCCAGGCGCACCCGGGAGGCGTCGGCGATGCGCACCCGCTCCGGAGAGACGTAGTTGAGCAGCGGCGGGAACTTGTCCAGGCTGTTCGCCTGGATACCGGCGCGCTGCAGGGCCGGTCGCAGCCGGTCGAAGTCGGCGGGCAGCACCGGGCCGGCGTTGGTCCATACCACGTTCGGCAGGTGACCGAAGATGCCGTCGAGATTGATGGTGTTGGGCTTGACGAGCAGGTGCGAGAGCAGGTGCAGGCGGAGGTACGCATCCGAGGTGCCGGCAGGCGGGGCCTGCAGGTCGATCTCCACGGTGACGGCTTCGAGGCGCACGTTGCGTCGGGCGTCGGGGCCGGCGTTCTCCTCCAGCTCGGTGGGCACGATCCAGCGGTCGCGCGCCGTGGGCAGCGCGCCGAGCAGCGGCGCCGGGTACCAGGTGTCGAGCACAGTGCCGTCACCGGCGATGGTGGCCAGGCCGTACCCCCAGGCGTGCGTGGCGGCCGATTCGGCGGCGGACTCTGACAGAGGCTCGGGGGGAAGTGCGGTGACCATGGCTCTAGATTAGTAGAGTGCCTCAGATCCCCACGCCCTCAGCCGCCGACCAGACCACCCTGCGCCTCGACCTGACCATGTCGTCGGTCGACCTGACCCGGGCCATCTGTGACGCCGAATCGGTGTCCGGCAACGAGACCGCTCTGGCCGACGCCATCGAAGCCGCTCTGGTGGGCCAAGCGCACCTCGAGGTGATCCGGGACGGCGACACCATCGTGGCGCGCACCAACCTCGGCCGCGCCCAGCGGGTCGTGATCGCCGGCCACATCGACACCGTTCCCCTGAACGACAACCTGCCCACCCGTTTCGAGACCCTGGACGGCGTCGACTATCTATGGGGCCGTGGCACTGTCGACATGAAGGCCGGTGTGGCCGTGCAGCTCAAGCTCGCCGCCGAACTCAGCGAGCCCAGCGTCGACGTGACCTGGATGTGGTACGACCACGAAGAGGTCAACGCCGCACTCAACGGCCTCGGCAGACTGGCCGAAAACCGGCCGGACCTGTTCGTGGGTGACTTCGCCATTCTCGGCGAGCCGAGCAACAGCCAGGTCGAGGGCGGCTGCAACGGCAACGTGCGCATCGAAGTGCGCACCTTCGGCAAGCGGGCGCACTCCGCCCGCGCCTGGGTGGGCGAGAACGCGATCCACAAGGCCGCCCCGATCCTCGACATCCTCGCCGCGTACCAGCCCCGCGAGGTGGAGGTGGAAGGCTTGGTCTACCGGGAGGGTCTGAACGCCGTGGGCATCACCGGCGGGATCGCCGGCAACGTCATCCCCGACGAGTGCATGGTGCACATCAACTACCGGTTCGCGCCCAGCCGCACCGCGGCGGAGGCTGTGACCCACCTCGAGGAACTCTTCGCGGGCTTCGACATCACCGTGGTCGACCTCGCCGAGGGCGCGCGCCCCGGCCTGGACGCGCCGCTGGCCCTGGGCTTCCTGGCGGCCGTGGGCGCTGAACCTCGCCCGAAGTACGGCTGGACCGATGTGGCGCGGTTCTCGGCCCTGGGCATCCCCGCCGTGAACTATGGGCCGGGTGACCCGCTCAAGGCACACGCCGATGACGAGCGGGTGGCCCTCTCCCAGATCGACGAGTGCGAAGACGCGCTGCGCGCCTGGCTGACCGCTCCGATCGGCTGATCGTGGCCACGACCCGCACCGGTGTCGCGCCGGAGAACCGGGGCCGCCTGGTGCCGGCCCGGTGGCGAGCGCGCTACCGGCTGGTGCCGTGGTGGGGCAAGGTCGGTGTCATCTGGGTGCTCTCCCGTCTGGTCACGACGGCGCTGGTGCTGGTGCTGGCCAGTGTGCAGGGGCAGAACGCGTGGACGGCGGCGAAACCCGGCTACGCCGACTTCGCCAACATGTGGGATGGCCGCTGGTACAACATCGTCGCCGTCAGCGGCTACCCGGCGGTGCTGCCCATCACCCTCGACGGTCACATCGGCGAGAACGCCTGGGCGTTCATGCCCGGCTACCCGGCGGTCGTGCGGCTGCTGATGGTTATCTCCGGCGCCCCCTGGGCGCCCACGGCGGTGTTCGTGTCCCTCGCCTGCAGCCTGGGCACCGCCCTGCTGTTCTACCGGCTGATGCGCCGGGTACAGCCGCACTCCACTGCCCTCTTCGCCGTGGTGCTGTTCTGCGTCGCACCCCTCTCGCCGTTGCTGCAGTTCGGCTACGCCGAGTCGATGCACCTGTTGCTGCTCACCCTTGCGCTGCTCCTGCTCCTGCAGCGGCGCTACCTGCTGCTCGTTCCGGTGATCGCGGTGATGGCGCTCACCCGGCCCAGCGGCCTCGCCTTCGCCCTGTTCCTGGCGCTGCACGTGGCTTTCCGCTGGTACGGCAGGGCTCGCGACCCGTTCCCGGTGCGGGAAGCCGTGACCGCGGCATCCGTTGCCGTCTTCAGCGGTGTGATGGGGCTGGCCTGGCCGGGGATCGCCTGGCTGGTGACCGGCTCGATCACGGCATACACCGACACCGAGCTCGCCTGGCGGTCGGCCTACATCGGCTACCAGGAGCTGGTGCCGTTCGCGGCCTGGTTCCAGAGCGGGGTGTGGTGGCTGGGCCAGCCGTTGGGCATCCTGGCGGTTCTGGCGTTGATCGTGAGCTTCACCCTGCTGATGTTCACGCCGGCGGTGAAAAGCATCGGCGTTGACCTGCGCCTGTGGGTGGCCTCGTACGCGCTGTACCTGCTGGCGGTGTTCTTTCCGCAGTCGAGTGTTTTCCGGCTGCTGATGCCGATGTTCCCACTGCTCGGCGCGCTCGCCCGGCCGCGCAGCATCGTGTACCGCGTTGTGGTCACACTGCTGCTCATCTGCGGCCAATGGGGCTGGTTATTGCTCTGTTGGGGCGTGGACGGAGCCGATTGGACGCCACCCTAATTACTGTCTGACGGCCGAATGGTCGATAATAGGGGTACGACTACGAATGGAAGGGGAGTTCATGGCGGCCATGAAGCCACGGACCGGAGACGGGCCAATGGAGGCTGTAAAGGAGGGGCGCCTGATCATTGTACGGGTGCCACTCGAAGGTGGAGGTCGACTCGTCGTCTCTGTGAACGACGCTGAAGCCAAGGAGCTTCACGATGCACTCGCCGGCGTAGTCACCCCGGCTGTTTGAGAGTATTCGCAACACAAGTTTTTGCTAATCGGCTGTGCGGTTCTCCGCACAGCCGATTGCTGTATCCGGGAGCACCCGGCGCACGCCGCCGGGCGTGGGGTCTGACTAGGCGCGGACCTTGGTGATTTGCAGCAGGCCGTCGCCGACGGGGGAGAGCGCGCTGATCACGGCGTTCGACGTTGCGATCTCGTTCAACAGGGTGCGGAACCCGGTGGCCACCTCGTCGCGTTGAACGGGGTCGGCCACGCGGCCACGCCAGAGGGCATGCGCCACCAGCACGGTGCCACCGGGCCGGGCCAGGCGCAGGCCGTGCTCGACGTACTCGATGACGGACTGCGGGTCGGCATCCACGAACACGATGTCGTAGGAGTTCTCGTTCATGCGCGGCAGGACCTCTGCGGCCCGGCCGGTGATGAGGCGCACCCGGTTGGTCGGGATGCCGGCCTCGTGGAAGTTGGCCTTGGCGTGCTGCTGGTGGTCGACCTCGATGTCGATCGAGGTGAGGGTGGCGCCCGGTGCGCCGGTGAGCAGCCAGATGCCGGACACGCCGGCTCCGGTTCCCACTTCGAGAATGCTGCGGGCGCCGGTGGCGGCGGCGATGACAGCCGACTGCGCACCCACTGAGGGGGCGATCGCGTCGATGCCGAGTTCGAGGGACTGTTGCCGGGCACGGGCCAGGGCGTCGCTCTCCACCACCGAGTCGTCGGCGAATTTCCAATTCAGATCTTTGTCAGACATTCCGCAACTCCAGTAGATGATTAGAACAAGACTAGGGCCGGGGGGCCCGTGGTGCGGGGATGCCTCGCCGGGGGGATATTCTGAGGGCATGTTTGGTCTGACGTTCGAGAAGCTGCTGCTGATCGGGATCATCGCCGTCTTCTTGCTCGGACCCGAAAAACTTCCGCACTACGCCGCCCAGCTGGCCCGGTTGGTGCGGCAGTTGCGCGACATGGCCAACGGCGCCAAGGACCGCATGCGCGACGAGATGGGCCCGGAATTCGACGACGTCGACTGGAAGAAGCTCGACCCGCGTCAGTATGACCCGCGGCGCATCATTCGGGAAGCCCTGGTGGACGACGAGCCGGTGAAACCCCAATCAGCGGTGATCTCCCGCAGCGGCCCCAACCCCGACAGCGCCTACCTGCAACGCAAGCGCGCCCGCGAGGGCGCCCTGACCGGCCCGGCCCCGTTCGACTCCGAGGCCACCTAGGCGCCTCGCTGCTGCGCGAGTTGCCCTCCTACGGACGAGGTGCCCGGTTCCGCCGGGGCAACTCGTCCGTACTCGGGCAACTCGGGGTTGCGCGGCGGTTAGCGGCGGCGCACCGTCTTGAGGGTCTTGGCCAGCAGCACCATCGCGGGCACCAGGCGAGCGAACTCGGCGCCGGTGACGGGCAGCTTCAGCACCCCGGTGGAGCGAGAGATCGTGACCGGGTTGACGAACCGCAGGAGCCCCTCCGGGCCGTTCCTCCGGCCGAGACCCGAACGCTTCACGCCGCCCATCGGGGCGTCAACGGCCGAGAACGACCCGCGGTAGCCCTCGTTCACGTTCACGCTGCCCGCCTCGAGCGAACCGGCGACCCGAAGGCCGCGCCGGGCGGAGCCGCTCAGCACCGCGGCATTCAGCCCGTAGTCGCTGTCGTTGGCGGCCAGGATCGCCTCCTGCTCGGAGTCGACCACCGACACCGACACCACCGGTCCGAAGGTCTCTCCGGCGTAACAGAGCATTGCCGGGGTGACGCCGGTGAGGATGGTGGGTTCGAAGAAGTACGGGCCGAGGTCGGGCCGGGCGCGGCCGCCGGCCTGCACCGTGGCGCCGTGGCCCACCGCGTCGGCGACGTGTTCGGTGACCCGGTCGAGCTGAGCCTCGGAGGTGAGGGAGCCCACATCCGCCCGGTAATCGAGGCTGGAACCGAGCATCAACGCGCGGGTGACCGTGACGAACTCCTGCAGGAACTGCTCGGCGACGCCCCGTTGCACGTAGATGCGCTCGATCGACACGCAGAGCTGGCCGAGGGACGAGAAGCAGGCGTAGGCGGCTTGGGCGGCCGCACGGTGCGGGTCGACATCGTCGAGCACAATCATCGGGTTCTTGCCGCCGAGTTCAAGCGACGCCCCGGTGAGGGTGGTCGCCGCCTGCTCGCCCACCCGGAGGCCCGTGGCGGTGGAGCCGGTGAAGCAGACGTAGTCGGCGCCAGCGGTGACCGCGCCGCCGATCTCGGCGCCGTCACCGGTGACGACGGCCCACAGGTCGGCGGGCACCCCGGCGTCGATGAAGGCACGCCGCAGCGCCAGGATGCTCAGCGCGCCCTGGTTGTCGGCCTTCTGCACCACGCCGCAACCGGCGGCCAGCGCGGGCACGACATCCATCGCGGCCAGGCTGAGTGGGAAGTTCCACGGGGTGATGACCCCGGCGACACCCTTGGGCCGGTACCGCACCCGGGTGGTGACCAGCACCGGCAGTCCGGAACGGCGCCGCTCGCCGCCGAGCACCCGGCGGGCGGCGAGGGCGTTGTACCGGGTTACCGTCGCGGACTGGAACACTTCCTCGAACGCCTGCCCGCGGGTCTTGCCGGTCTCGGTCTGCAGAGTGTCGAGCAGGCTCTCCTGCCGGGCGAACAGCAGATCGTGCGCTTTGAGCAGCACCGCCCGGCGGTGCGCGAACCCGGCCCGTGCCCAGCCGATCTGAGCGAGCCGGGCGCGCGCATACGCATCCGCCACATCATGCGCGCTGCTGAGCGGCAGCGCGTGCAGCGGTTGACCGGTGAACGGGGCGATGACCGTGGCGGTGTCGCCGGAGGTGGAGCAGATGTCGCGGGCCAGTTCGGCGATGAACGGGAGTTCCAGCGTGGAGGAAGTCATGGACGTCAGTTTAGACACGACTGCCACCGAGACCGCCGAACGGCGGCGGCCGGGTTCGCTCGCCCCTGCGGTGGGCGGGTCAGCGCGGCGAGATGCCCAGGCTGAGGCCGGCCAAGCCCCGCCCGCGGGTGGCCAGGGTGTCGGCGATGGCCTGGATGGCGACGGCGGCGGGGTCTGCCGGGTCGCCGAGCACCACCGGCAGGCCGGTGTCGCCGCCGCTGCGGAGCGCGACGGAGAGCGGCACCTGGCCGAGCAGCGGCACCGGGGTGTCCTGGCCGGCGGTGAGCCTGGCGGCGACCTCGGCGCCTCCGCCAGCGCCGAAGATCTCCAGCAGGGTTCCGTCGGGCTGCATCAGCCCCGACATGTTCTCGATCACGCCGTAGATCTTCTGGCCGGTGTGCCGGGCGACGGCGCCGCTGCGCTCGGAGATGTCGGAGGCTGCCGGCTGCGGAGTGGTGACCACGATGACCTCGGAGTGCGGCAGCAGCTGGCCCACCGAGATGGCGATGTCGCCGGTGCCCGGCGGCAGGTCGAGCAGCAGGATGTCGAGGTCGCCGAAGAATACCTCGGTGAGGAACTGGGTGATGGTGCGGTGCAGCATCGGGCCACGCCAGGCGACGGCCACCGAGGTGTCGTCGACGAACATACCGATCGAGATGACCTTCACGTCGAACCCGATCGGCGGCAGGATCATGTCGCCCACCTGGGTGGGCTTGACCATGCCCGGCTGGCCGCCCGGCGTGGCCGGCGGGGTGGAGAGACCGAGCAGTCCGGGGATGGAGAAGCCGTACACGTCGGCGTCGACGATGCCGACGCGCAGGCCCTTGGCCGCCAGGGCCACGGCGAGGTTCGCGGTGACGGTGGACTTGCCGACGCCGCCCTTGCCGCTGGTGATCGCGTAGATGCGGGTGAGCGTCTCCGGCCCGAACTGCAGGCTGCGGGCGCCCGTGCCGCCGCGGAGCTTCTCGGTCATGGCGCGACGCTGCTCGGGGGTCATCACCGAGACCGACACCCGCGCCAGACCTGCGCCCACGACGGATTCGGCGGCTTCGCGCACATCCGTTTCGATGCGGGTGGCCGCCGGGCAACCGGCGATGGTGAGGAGCAGGCCGACCGTGACACCGCCGTCGGGGTCGACGGTCACCCCCGAGACCATGTCGAGGTCGGTGATGGGCCTGCGGATCTCCGGGTCGATGACACGGGCGAGGGCGGCCCGGACTCGATTCTCAGTCAACCGGGCGCGCCTCCTGCGAGCCGGCCCGGCTGTCGCGCGGGCTGCCCTCACGTTCGCGGCTTTCCAGCTCCCGGCTTTCCCGGTCGCGGGCGGCCTCACGTTCGCGGCGTTCCTGCTCGTCACGCTGGTCGAGGTTGTCGAGCAGAGCGCGCAGCTCGGCCCGCAGGAAGTCCTTCGAGGCGAGGTCCTTCATGCCCAGGCGCAGCGCCACGACCTCGCGGGCGAGGTACTCGGTATCGGCCAGGTTGCGTTCGGCGCGCTGCCGGTCCTGCTCGAACTGCACTCGGTCGCGGTCGTCCTGCCGGTTCTGCGCGAGCAGGATCAGCGGGGCCGCGTACGACGCCTGCAGCGAGAGCACCAGGGTGAGCGCGATGAAGCCGAGTTCGATCGAGTCGAACCGAAGGCTCACCGGCGAGAGCGTGTTCCAGGCGATCCAGAAGATCGTGAACAGGCTCAGGCCCAGCAGGAACCACGGCGTGCCCATGCCGCGGGCCACGGCCTCGGTGAGGCGGCCGAACCGGTCGCTGCTGCGTCCGCCGCGCTTGCGGCCGACGAGGTTGGTGGTGCGCAGCCCCTTGGGCGTGTCGAGGCGGAGCTCCGACTTGTTAGCTCGTGCCATTGTCGTGCCTCCGTCCACCGGGTAGTGGGATGCTTCCTGTCATCAGTTGGGTCCTGGCCGTGGCACGTTTACGCACCTCGTCATTGCCGTCGTGACTTCGCCAGTCGTCGGGCAGCAGGTAGTCGAGCACGTCATCAATCGTCACCACCCCGACGAGTCGGTGGTTCTCGTCGACGACCGGCACTGAGACGAGGTCGTAACTGGCGAGGATACGGGTGACCTCCGCCGCCGAGGTGTCGGCGGTCACGGGCTCCAGGCCCAGGTCGAGCAGGGTGCCGAGGCGTTCGTGCGGCGGGTAGCGCAGCATCCGCTGAAAATGCACCATGCCCAGGAACCGGCCGGTGGGCGGTTCGTACGGCGGCAGGGTGACGCAGATCGCCGCGCCGAGTGCCGGCGCCAGGTCGTGCCGGCGGATGAGCGCGAGGCCCTCCGCCACGGTGGCGTCGGCGGAGACGATGATCGGTTCGGTGGTCATCAGGCCACCGGCGGTATCGGGGGCGTAGGAGAGCAGGAACCGCACGTCGTCGGCTTCCTCTGGCTCCATCAGATCGAGAAGCTGTTCGCCGCGTTCCTCGGGCAGTTGGGCGATCAGGTCGGCCGCGTCGTCGGGTTGCATGTGGTCGAGCACTTCGGCGGCGCGCGCATCACCGAGCCGGGTGAGGATGCCCACCTGCTCGCTTTCGGGCATCTCCTCGAGCACGTCGGCCAGGCGGCCGTCTGGCAGTTCTTCCGCCACCTCGAACATGCGCTGGCGCGGCAGGTCGAGCAGGGTATTCGCCAGGTCGGCGGGCTTCATGTCTGAGTAGGTGGCGATGAGCTGTTCGGCGGACTGGGCCTCGCCCGCCGTGACCTTCTCATAGACCTCGTCCCAGGCGGCGAACGCCGTGGCGCCCTTGGTGAACAGCGACGAGCTGGTCTTGGGGCGGCGAACGAAGAGCTGGCTGATCGCCCAGTCGCCCTGGGCCGATTCCTCGATCGCGACGTCTTCGATGGTGGCTTCGCCGGAGCCGTCGTTGAACGCGACCCGGCGGCCGAGCATCTCGGCGATCACCCGGACCTCGCCACCGCGCTGTTCGAAGCGGCGCACGTTGATCAGCCCGGTGGTGATGATCTGGCCGCTGCCGATGCTGGTGACCCGGCCGATCGACACGAATACGCGGCGCTTGCCGGGAATTTCGACGATCAGGCCGACCACGCGGGGCGGGTCGTCTTTTCGGTAGACCACGAGCACATCGCGTACCTTGCCCACGCGGTCGCCCGCGGGGTCGAAGACGTTGCACCCGGCCAGCCGGGCGACGAAGACTCTGGTGTTTGCCACACCTATAACTTAGCTTGTGCGGGCCGAACGGCGGCCGGTGCTCGGCCCCCTGCCCGGCGTCGATGGTGCCTCGCCGGCTACGTAGGCGCGCGGCGCTGGCGTGCTGGTGAGCAGCATTTTCTCCCAACCGATGCTCAGATTTCCCGGCGGTGATCCACGGCGGGCGTGGAAGAATGGGGGTATGAGCACTCAGAGCCCATTCGGTCGTCGCACCCCCACACTCTTCCCCGTTCTGCCCAAGGGAGAGGTGGTGGCCACCTACGAGACCTACAACGAGGCCCAGCTGGCCGTGGACACCCTGGCCAAGGCTGACTTCCCGGTGAAGGAACTGTCGATCCTGGGCAACGACCTCAAGACCGTCGAGCGGGTCACCGGCAAGCTCACCTGGGGTCGCGTCGCCCTCGCCGGCGCGGCATCCGGCGCCTGGCTCGGTGTGTTCTTCGGCCTGCTTTTCTTCATCTTCTCGCCCGACGCGGCCGGCCTGCCGTTCGTGTTCGCCGCGGTACTGATGGGCGCCGGTTTCGGCATGCTGTTCGGTCTGGTCAGCTACGCGGTCAACCGCCGGCGCAAGGACTTCACCTCCACCATGCAGGTGATCGCGAGCAACTACCAGGTGATCGTGACGGTGGAGCTGCTGCACAAGGCCCGCAACCTGCTGGCCGGCCACGGAGAGCCCGCCGCGGCGTCGGCCCCGCACCCGTCCGACCCGCCGCGCGCGTTCCCGGAGCCCGTGGCCCCGCCGGTGGACTCGCCGCCGACCGCGCCGCCCGTCGACGCCCCGCCGGTGACCTCCCCGCCGCTCGACGGCCCGCCCACCGACCCGGCCCGCTAGCGCCGAGCGGTCTCGCACGCGCACAACTGTTTCCGCTGCGGACTTCTGCGCCCGGTGTGCCGGGCGCAGATGACCGTTCGGGGAACAGTTGGTGGCCGGGGATCCGCCGCGCGTGGCCCGCGGGTGGCCCCGCGCCCGCCGAGGGTCAGCCGCGGAGTTCGGCCATCCAGGCCTCGACCGCCGCGGACTCGCGGGGGATGCCGGCGGAGAGGTTCTCCGCGCCGGTCTCGGTGATCAGGATGTCGTCTTCGATCCGCACACCGATGCCCCGGTACTCGGCCGGAACGGTGAGGTCGTCGGGCTGGAAATACAGGCCGGGTTCGATCGTGAAGACCATGCCCGGCTCGATCACGCCGTCCATGTACATGTCGCGGCGCGCCTGGGCGCAGTCGTGCACGTCGAGGCCGAGGTGGTGGCTGGTGCCGTGCACCATGTAGCGGCGGTGCTGGCCGTTCTCAGGCTTGAGCGCCTCCTCCGCGGTGACGGGCAGCATGCCCCACGCCGCGGTGTGCCGGGCGATCACGGTCATCGCCGCCGCATGCACGTCACGGAAGATGGCGCCGGGTCGGGCGACCAGGAATGCGGCATCCGCGGCCTCGCGCACAGCGTCATAGACGCGGCGCTGCACCTCGCTGAAGGTGCCGGTAATGGGCAGGGTACGGGTGATGTCGGCCGTGTAGTAGCTGTCCACCTCGATGCCGGCATCCAGCAGCATGACGTCGCCGGGCAGCACCGGGCCGTCGTTGCGGGTCCAGTGCAGGATGCAGGCGTGCGGGCCGGAGGCCGCGATGGTGTCGTAGCCGACGGTGTTGCCGTCGGCGCGGGCGCGGGTGTTGAACACGCCCTCGACCAGACGCTCGCCGCGTTCGTGCGTGCTGGAGCGGGGCAGGTCGCGGATGACGTCTTCGAAGCCACGCGCGGTGGCGGCAACGGCCAGGCGCATCTGGCCGATCTCGTAGGCGTCTTTCACCAGCCGCAGTTCGGACAGGTCGCGCACGAAGGTGGCATCCGCGTCGTGGTCGCCGTTGATCTCGACACTGAACGGGGCGTCGGTGCCGTTGGCGGTGAGCATCTTCTCGGCGGCGTTGCGCAGGCGCGCGTCGTCCACCTGGCCGGTGAGGAACGGGTCGGCCTCGCGCACCAGGAGCGTTTCGCTGTCGACGCGGCGGAGCACTGCGGCGAAGTCGTCGATGCCGCGCACCGGCAGAGCCAGGTCGCTGGCCACCTGGGCGATGGAGGGCCGCGGGCCGATCCAGAATTCGCCGATCTCGGAGTTGGCGTAGAACTCGTCGGAGTCGCGGCCGGCACGTTCCCGGAAGTAGACGGTGACGTCGTGGCCGGTGGTGGTGGGCTCGAAGACGAGCACGGCGCCGGGCTCTGAGTCGCTGCCCCACCCGGTGAGGTGCGCGAAGGCGGAGTGCGCGCGGAAGGCGTAGTCGGTGTCGTTGGCGCGCTGCTTGAGGCGACCGGCCGGAACGATCAGGCGGTGGCCGGGGTAGAGCCGGGAGATGCGGTCACGCCGGGCGGCCGCGAACGGGGCCTGCTCACGAGCGGGCGGCAGCTCTTCGCTGCGCGCGGCCCAGCCGCTGGAGATGTACTCCTTGAACCCCTGCGAGCCGGGCGTGGTCGACCGGTTCTCGTTGGTGCGGGCAGCGGGGGCGGGTGCGGGGGCGGTGTCGGTGGAGTCAGCCATACCTCCCATTGTCCACCTGATCCTTCGGCCTGGCTGGCCGCGAGCTGTGCCGGTCAGGCCGGTGCGGGGGAGAGCGTGGCGACGATCGGCCGGTGATCGCTGCCGGCGCCGTCTTCGGTGCCGATCACTCGCATCTCGTCCACCCGCCAGTTCGGGGTGGCGAGCACGTGGTCGATCGGGCTGCCCAGCAGCCTGGGTGCCCAGGTCGGCCAGGTGCCGACGGCCGCGGATCCGGCCGAGAGGGCGGCATCCCGGCAGCCGCCGAGCTGATCGCTGCCGGTGTCGGCGTGACCGGCGAAATGGTCGAGGGTGGCGTTGAAGTCGCCGGCCATGATCACGTTGCTGTCGGCGGCGGAGGAGCACTCCTCAGCCAGCCAGTCGAGGTCGGAGCGCCAGTTCGACATCTCCCACTGGATCGGTGCGACGGCGTGCACCGCGATGATGGTGGGGCCGTCGCCGTCGGCCGGGGCCGCCACCACGGTAGGCAACACGTTGGTGTTGCCGGGCGGGCCGGAGCCTTCCGCCGAGGTCACGGTGTAGTCGCCGAGGTCTGGGCTGATCAGCAGGGTCGTCGACCGCGCCTTGGAGATGAGGTCGAAGGCCAGGGTGTGCACCCACATCGGCCGGCCCGCGGCGCGCATCGCCTCCGCGATGAGCACGCCGGTCTCCTCGGTGGTCTCCGGCAGGGTGATCACGTCGGCGCCCTCGGCGATGGCGAGGGCGGCGATGTTCTCGGCCCCGGGTTCGTCGCCGAGGGTGTTCCAGCTCAGGACCGTGATCGAGGCGTCCGCTTCGGCATCCGTTTCGGCCGCCGAGACGGAGCCTGCTCCGATGCCGCGGTGCAGCAGGATGCCCGTATTGACGGCGCCGAAGAGCACCAGGAGCACCATCAACAAAGCGGTGGTGCCGCGCAACGGGCGCACGAGTAGCAGCAGCACGGCGAGAAGGGCGACCAGTGCCACCGCCACGATCACGGCCAAGCCGCGCAGGGACACCGCGTGGGCGACCACCCAGGCGTTCTGCAGGCCGAAGAATTGCGGCCAGGCCAGCACGGCGAGAACCGCGATGGTGACCAGAACGACGATGATGCGGGCAAGAGCGGAGACCATAGACCAGTCACTGTAGGGGAACTTCCTGCCATCCTGCTCCAACTAGCATGGGCATATGGCAGTCGAACGGCGTTTCACAGGTCCGATCGACCTGCACACCCACTCCAGCGTCTCCGACGGCACCGAGACCCCCTCCCAGCTGGTTCGCGCCGCTGCGGCCGCCGGACTCGGCACGGTCGCGCTCACCGACCACGATTCCACGGCCGGTTGGGCCGAGGCGTCGGTCGCCGCGCGGACCGCCGGCATCACCCTGATCCCCGGCATGGAGTTCAGCACCAAGGTCAGCTACGCCAGCATCCACCTGCTCGCCTACCTCTTCGACCCGTCAGATGCCGGCATCGTGGCCGAGACCGCGCACGTGCGGAAGGCCCGGCTGACCCGGGCCGAGCAGATGGTGGCGCGCATCGGCGCCGACTACGCCCTGACCTGGGATGACGTGCTCGCCCAGACCACGACCGGCGGAACCGTGGGCCGGCCGCACATTGCCGACGCCCTGGTGGCGAACGGTCTGGCGCTTACCCGCAGCGAGGCCTTCGCCGGCATCCTGCACTGGGAGGCCGGCTACTACCAGCCGCACTACGCCCCCGATCCGCTGCGCGCGGTGCGGCTGGTGCGTGCGGCTGGGGGAGTGCCCGTGATCGCGCATCCGGCCACGCGCGGCGTCGCCGATGTGATGGCGGAGAGCAGGCTGGCGGCGCTCGTGGAGGCCGGACTGTTCGGCCTCGAGCTGAGGCACCGCGAGAACAAGCCGGAGGCCACCGCACGGCTCACCACCCTGGCCGAGAAGTATGGCCTGATGATTACCGGGTCCAGCGACTATCACGGCGAGGGCAAGCCCAACCGGCTCGGCGAGAACACCACAACGCCCGAGGTGCTCGAGCGGCTCATCGCCGAGGGCCGCGGGTCGGAGCCGGTGTACGCCGCCTGATCCCTGGGCTGGCCGGTCGTGGCCTGGCCGACGGCCTGATGGATGCTGATGTGCCGGGACCGGTGCGAACGCTATGCTCGGAAAAATACTGGATGAGAGCCCGGACCCCGCTCTGACATGCTGGATGAAGGAGCTCCCATGTCTCTGCTCGGCGCCGACACTGTCGAACCGGAAAGCCGGCTTCTGAACCGCGCTCTGTTCGGCACCCAATTGGTGTTGCTGGCCCTCGTCATCGTCGTCGTCGCCGCTGGGCTTCTCGGCGAACGACGATGGCCGGCCAGCGCGGCGGAATGGATCTTGACCCTCGCGCCGGTCGGCGCTCTGCTCCTCACGGTGCTCGTCTTCGTTCTGGGGTCTGCCCGTGGTCGGGCTCAGCGGGGCAAGCTGCTCGCCGCCTCCGCCACCCTGCGCGCTTCGGTACGGCGCGGGGCGGCCGGCGACGAAGCGCTGCGCGTCTCCACCGAGCGCCGCAAGTTCGGTGCCCGTCGCCTGCGCGATCTGGTGGAGCGCGGCAGGGTGAGCGATGCGAATCTCAGCGACGCCCTGGCGAAGGGCCTGGAGAGCGATGAGAACCTGCGCGTCGCCGTGGCGAGCGGGCTGGTGGGCGACGACAACCTGCGGGCCGCCGTGGCCAGTGGCGTCGTCACCGACGAGAAGCTGCGGTTGTCGGTCGCGGCCGGGCTCCTCGGCGCCGAGGCCCTCAGAGTGTCCGTCGCCGACGGGGTGCTGGGCGCCGAGGCGTTGCGGGTGTCGATCGAACAGGGCATTGACGCGGCATCCACCACTCTGGCGGTGGTGGATACCGTGGATGCGGCCATCACCCTGTACGCACCAGACGGGCACATCCTGCTGACCAACGACACCGCGCGCACCCTCGCCGTGCTGGCCCGATCAGAGGAGCTCGATCCGCTGGAATTCGCTGACGACAGGATCACGCCCATTCCGCTCTTCGACCAGGTGCTCGCGCGCGCCGCGCGCGGGCAACTGGTTACCCGGCGCGCGTATTGGGTGGGCACCGGCGATGCGCAGCGGGCCATCATGTCGACCTCCCAGTACGTTCGCCGTGCCTCCGGCGAACTGATCGGCACTGTTGTCGCTTCCCATGACGTCACTCCGCTCGCGCGCACCCGCGACGAGTTCCTGGAGACCGTCAGCCACGAGTTGCGGACCCCGTTGACCTCGATGATCGGCTACCTCGAAATCATCGAGGACGCACTCGACCTTGAGGAGACCGGGATCGCCCGGGAGTTCGAGGTCATCCAGCGCAATACCGACCGGCTCCTCAAACTGATCAACGATCTGCTGCTCACCTCCAAAGGCGAGGCGCCGTCGGATCGCCGGCCCGTCGATGTGACCGGGCTCGCTGTCAGCTGCCTCAACTCGATTCGGCAGCGTGCCGAGTCGGTCGGTGTCCGGCTCCTCACGACGGATGCGGCGTCCATCGTCGCCGAGGTGGAGGCGGACCGGATCGGCGACGCCTTCGATAAGGTCTTCTCCAACGCCCTCAAGTTCAACCGACCAGACGGGCAGATCCAACTGGCGGTGCTCTCTGACGAGACCCACGTGATCGTGCGGATCTCGGACACCGGAATGGGCATGACCGCCGACGACCGGCAGCGGATGTTCGAACGCTTTTACCGCGCTCCCTCGTCGAGAATCGATGTGATCGCCGGAGCCGGTCTGGGCCTGACCACGGCCAAGATCATCGTCGATGCGCACCACGGCGCAATCTCGGCCGTCAGCGCCCTCGGTGAGGGCACTACCGTTGAGATTCGGCTGCCCCTGCTCGCCGCCCCGATTCGAGTGACACCCTTGGATTGACAGCATGCTGTATACCTGAGGCTTCAGGATCGCATGACCTCCGCTCCCCGTATCCTGGAGGCATGCTCCAGCTGTCCCCGATGACTCCACGTGATCGCGGAGAGCTGATCGAGTTCCTCCGGAACGTCGACCTCACCCTGAGCGGGCTGGACTCCCCGACAGTGCGGTTGTGGATTGAGCGTGACGCGGAGTCAGGCGCCATCGTCGCCAGCACCGGATTCGAATGCAGCGACGACGGCAGTCAGGTACTCATCCGCAGTGTCGCCGTGGATCCGACCCGCCGGAACCGGGGAACTGGCGTCGCCTTGGCCGGATTCGTGCTCGATCGTGCCGCAGAGTGCGGCGCGGACCAGGCGTGGCTGTTCAGCCGCCGCTCTGGGGAGTTCTGGCAGCGGCTAGGGTTCACACCGGCGACCACCGAGGACCTCGCCGAAGCGCTGCCATCCACCCATCAGGTGCGGTATTTCGCCGGAACGGGGCAGTTGGCTCGCGAAGTGGCGTGGAGTCGGCCGCTCAGGTGAGCTTCGTAGCCTGCGAGACCCAGACCCGCCCGACCGCGTCGTAGAATTCGAGCAGGCAAGCGTCGGCAACGGTCTGGATGGCGGCGAGGGCTGTGTCATCGGTTGCCGCGATGGAGTAATCGAAGCCGAGCTGATTGCCCCGAGCGGTGAGCTGGCTGATGCCGAGCTCCTTGGCCAGCTCCACGAGTGTCAATTGCATGTCCATGCCGCGAGCGTTGTGCCGCCCGCTCTCGTGAGTTGCCAGTTTGTGCCCCCTCGCGCGTGCTGAAGGGGCCAGAAGTGGCAACTCGACGGGGCCGGGTGCGCCGAGATGACAGAAACGGCCCCCTGACGCGAGGTCAGGGGGCCGTTTGTGGCAAGTCGGTTGAGCGTTACGCGGTGGGCGCCTGCGGGTTGCGGCGGCGGGTGCGGCTGCGACGGCGCGGTGCGCTGTTGCCGTCGTGGTGCTCGGTGCCTCCGCCGTCGTGCGTCCCTGCTGCCGCGGTGGCGGCGGGAGCATCCGGGTTGGTGCTGCTGCCGACGCGGGTGCGCGGGCGGCTGGCCTGGTCGGACGAACGGGCGGAGCCAGAGCGGCCGGCATCGGAGCGTCCGCCGGAGCGGCTGTCGCTGCGTCCGCCGCGGTTGGCGTCCCGACCGGAAGCCGCGCCCGGCACGGTTTCCTTGATCGGGGTCGCGCGCAGGCGGCCCTTCGACCCGGCGGGGATGTTGAGGTCGGTGTAGAGGTGCGGCGACGAGGAGTAGGTCTCCTGCGGCTCGGGGGTGCCGAAGTCGAGGGCCTTGTTGATGAGGGTCCACTTGGGCATGTCATCCCAGTCCACGAAGGTGACCGCGATGCCGGTCTTGCCGGCGCGGCCGGTGCGGCCCACGCGGTGCAGGTAGGCTTTCTCGTCTTCGGGGATGGTGTGGTTGATCACGTGGGTGACGTCGTCGACGTCGATGCCGCGGGCGGCGACATCCGTGGCGATCAGGATGTCTTTCTTGCCGGCCTTGAACGAGGCCATCGCGCGCTCACGCTGCTCCTGGTTGAGGTCGCCGTGCACGGCGGTGGCGTTGAAACCGCGGTCGCCGAGTTCCTCGACCAGCTTGGCCGCCGCACGCTTGGTGCGGGTGAAGATCACGGTCTTGCCGCGGCCCTCAGCCATCAGGATGCGGCCGATGACCTCGTCCTTGTCCATGTTGTGCGCGCGGTAGACCAGGTGCTCGATGTTGGCCTGCATGAGGCCCTCGTCGGGGTCGCTCGCGCGGATGTGGATCGGCTTGGTCATGAACCGACGGGCCAGGGCCACAATCGGGCCGGGCATGGTGGCCGAGAAGAGCATGGTGTGGCGGGTGGACGGCGTCTGCGAGAACAGCTTCTCGATGTCGGCGAGGAAGCCGAGGTCGAGCATCTTGTCGGCCTCGTCGAGAACCATCTCACGCACGTTGGCGAGGCTGAGCAGGCGCTGGCTGGCGAGGTCGAGCAGGCGCCCGGGGGTGCCGACGACGATCTGCGCGCCGGCCTTGAGCTGCTCGATCTGACCCTCGTAGGCCTTGCCGCCGTAGATGGAGACGATGCTGGTGCCGCGGTTGCTGGCAGCGAGCTCGAGGTCTTCACTGACCTGCACGCACAGCTCGCGGGTGGGCACGACGACGAGGGCCTGCACGCCGGGCTCGGGGTTGAGGCCGAGGCGCTGGATCAGCGGCAGCCCGAAGCCGAGGGTCTTACCGGTTCCGGTCTTGGCCTGACCGATGATGTCCTGGCCGCTGAGGGCGAGGGGGATAGTCTGCGTCTGGATCGGGAACGGCTCGAGGATGCCCTTGGAAGCGAGAGCCTCGACCATGTCTGCGTCGATATTGAGTTCGGTAAAGGTCACGTTTTTGGTTGCCTGTCTAGCTAGAAGCGGGATGCGCCCGTCTTTTGCTTCAGGCGCAAGTACACCGATCCGCGCCGGTGAATGTGTCCAGACTATCGGTCGGCCCTGTGTTAACGCCGTTTACCACACCGCGCACCGTGCGGCGGGCCAGCGAAGCCGGGACGGTGGACCTATGCTTGGCTGGTGATCTCGTGGTTAGGTGAACGTCCGAAACGGGCAGAGACGCCCCGGCTGTCGGCCAGGGCTGAACGGCGGGCGACGACGAAAGTCGACATCACCGAGCTCGTTCCCGACCTGCTCACCTACCTCGGCCAGGCCGCGTATTTCGAACTGGGCATGTTCGAGAGCCTGTCGACGGCCGTGATCTCGGCCCCGAACCTCGCGGCCAAGGAGGGCCTGAGCCTCGCTGCCGGACGCGCGCTGTCGAAGCACCACGGCCTGATCGAAGAGATCCGCCGTCGCGATGGTGAACCGGCCACTGTGATGAGCCCGTTCGTGCCGGCCCTTGACAGGTTCCGGGCGGCGACAGCGGGCGACGACTGGTCGGAACTTCTGCTCAGCTGCTACCTCACCGGCGGCCTGCTCGACGACTTCTTCATCCGGCTCTCCGACGCGCTGCCGGGGGATATCGGCCCGCGCATCGCACATCTGCTCGGCGAGCACGGCGGCACCGAGGTGCTGATGCGGGAACTCACCGCCGCTCTTGCCGCCCAGCCGGCGCTGGAGTCGCGCCTGGCCCTGTGGGGCCGCCGCCTGGTGGGCGACACCCTGCTCGTGGCGCGGTCGGCCATGGCCGTCACGCAGGACTCCCGCATCGAACCTGTCTTCACCGAGCTGATCGCCGCGCACACCCGCCGCATGGATGGTCTGGGCCTCACCGCGTAGCCCCTCGTCGAGTCGCGCACCGCGCTGCCCCCGCGACCCGCGCCGGAACACGAACACCCCCGCCGAATCCGGCGGGGGTGTGTCGTGCGGAGCAGGCTAAGCGGGCAGCCCGGTCTTGCTGATCGAGTGCAGCATCGCGAGGTCGGCCGCCTGGCGCCGACGCCCGACGAGCACGTCCACCACGACCGCTGCGACGCCGGCGACAATGAACGACACCCACCAGATCCAGCCGCCGTCCCACGCCCAGCCGAGCCAGGTCAGCACGACCCAGACCAGAGCCGCGACCCCGGTGCCGACGGCCGGCACCAGCACGGAGCCGTGCGTGAGCCGGTTGGGCAGGGCGTAGCGGGCGGCCAGGCCGAGCAATGCGCCGCCGAGCGCGACGAACAGGAGCTCCATCAGGAGTTACGCGACGAAGCCGACACGGCGAGAGGACTCCGAGCCCAGCTCGACGTAGGCCAGGCCCACGGTCGGCACGATGTAGACGTGCCCCTTCTTGTCGCTGAGCTTGAGGTAGCCGGTCTGGCCGGCGAGGGCGGCCGCGACGGTCTCCTCGATCTCGTTGGCCGGCTGGGTTGACTCGAAGCTGATCTCCCGGGGGGAGTTGAAGATGCCAATGCGAATGTCCACGGATGCGCCTTTCGGTTGCCTATCCGCCCAGATTACGACATGCCGTCAGGCTGCCCTGCCACGTTCACTGTCGGCGCAACCCGTTACCGTTGGAGCGTGATGAACCCGGTGTCCGAACTGCTCGACCAGCCAGCCGCAGAGGTGCGGCCGGCCGCGGAATCCACCCCCGGCCAGCCTCTCGACCTGGATGCCTCGCAGTGCGCGGTGCTCGCCCTGCCGGTCGATCGCTCGGCGGCGGTGATCGGCGCGCCCGGCAGCGGCAAGACCACCACGCTGGTGGAATTCGTCGCCGACCGGGTGGCCGGCGGCCTCACGCCCAGCGAGGTGCTGGTGCTCGTGCCGACCCGCACCGGGGCGACGGAGTTGCGTGACCGGTTGGCCCTCCGCTTGCGCGTGCCCACGAACGGTCCGTTGGCCCGCACCGCGAACTCCGTGGCCTTCCAGATCGTGCGGAACGCCGAGGTCGCAGCCGGGCGAACCAGCCCCACCCTGCTCACCGGCGGCGAGCAGGACCAGATCATCGCCGAGATTCTGGCCGGAGACATTCTCGAGGGCACAGGTCCGGCGTGGCCGAGCCCGCTCGACGCGGAGGTGCGAGCATTGCGGGGCTTCCGCACCGAGCTGCGCGACCTGATGATGCGCGCGGTGGAATACGGTGTCACGCCCGACCGTCTTGCCGGCCTCGCCGCCGAGAATGACCGGCCGGAGTGGGCAGCGGCCGCCGCCTTCATCCGCGGCTACCAGGAGATCAAGGACCAGAGCCGCCCCGGCCAGTTCGACTCCACCGAGCTGGTGCAGTTCGCTGCCGCGATCGTGCAGGATGCGCCGCGGCTGGCCCGGCGCACGGTCGGCGGATCAGCCGGTGCCGGCCCGACTACCGCGGGCGTGGCTGCCGTGACCTCGAGCAACCCGCTCGGCCCGCTCGCCGGCCTGCGGCTGATCGTGCTCGATGACGCCCAGGAGGCCACCCAGTCGACGCTGGCCCTGCTCGCCCAGTTCGCCGCCCGCGGCGTGACCGTGGTGGCGTTCGGCGACCCCGACCTCAGCACCGGCTCGTTCCGCGGCGCCCACCCGGATGCGCTCGGTCGCCTCGGCTCGTACCTGCGGCTGCCCGACGTGGCCACGCTGAACCTCGGCACGGTGTACCGGCACGGCACTGAGCTGCGCACCGTGATCCGCGAGTTCACGGGCCGGATCGGCGCCGCCGCCGCCGGAACCCAACGGGCCGCCGGCAGCCTAGACGAAGCCACAGCTGCCGCCGTCGACTCAGCGGTCGACATCTCCGCTGCCATGCCCGGCGACCCAACGGCCGTCACGCCGGACACCGGGATCGCACCGAACGTACAGACCGTGGTCACCGCGAGCCCGGCCGACCAGCTGGCCGTGATCGCCCGGCGGCTGCGCGAACGGCACGTCCTGGACGGCCTGCCCTGGGGGCGCATGGCCGTGATCGTGCGCACCGGTGCCCTCGTGCCCGCGCTGTCGAAGGGTCTGGCCGCCCTCGAGGTGCCCACCCAGGTGGCCGCCTCCCAAGCGGCCCTGCGCGACGAACCCGCGGTGCGTGCCTTCATCCTCGCGCTCGACATCACCCTCGGCCGCCGTGAACTCGACGCCGATGCGGCCGTCGAACTGCTGCGCGGCCCGCTCGGCGGCCTCGACCCGATCACCCTGCGCCGCTTGCGCGCCGCGCTCCGGCAGCAGGAACTCAGCGAACCCGAATCGACCGATCGCGCCGCCCGCACCGCGGACGAGTTGCTGGTGGCCGTGTTCACCACCCCCGGCCTGCTCGACCGGATCGACAACCGCACCGCCCGCCGGGCCACCTCCTGCGCCAAGAACCTGCGCCAGACCCGCACGGCGTTCGCCGCCGGCGCCACCATCGAAGAACTGCTCTGGGGGCTCTGGCAGCGCAGCGGCCTCGCTCCCGCCTGGAGTGAGCAGTCCACCGGCACCGGCATCGATGCCGACGAGGCGAACCACAATCTCGACGCCGTCGTTGCCCTGTTCTCCGCCGCGCAACGGTTCGTGGAGCGAACCCCGGAAGCGCCGCCCGTATTGTTCGTGGAGCACCTCGTCGACACCGATGTGCCCGAGGACACCCTCGCTCCCCGGGCGCTGGCCGAATCGGTGCTCGTGGCCACCCCCAGCGGCACCATCGGCCGGGACTATGACCTGGTGGTGCTCGCCGGCGTGCAGGAGAACGTGTGGCCCGACCTGCGCATCCGCGGCTCGCTGCTCGGCGCCGGCGACCTGGCCCTGCTGGCCGCGGGGGAGACCCCCGACCCGGCCGGAGCCCGCACCAGTGTGCTGCACGACGAACTGCGCATGTTCGCCCAGGCGGCCTCTCGCAGTACGACCGAGCTGCTGGTGACCGCGGTCGACAACGACGACAACCAGCCGTCGGCGTTCCTGCGCCTGCTGCCGGAGCCGGACCCGGCCCCGCTGACCCGATACCCGCTGTCGCTACGCGGCCTGGTCGGGCGCCTCCGCCGCGACCTCACCCAGACCCTGCGCCCCCGGCTGCACGTGGCCGCTGACGCCGAGTCCGATCCCGTCGCCACGCTGCCCGCCGTGCTGCCCGTGCGGGCGACGGATGCCGCGGCCACGCTCGCCCGCCTGGCCGAGGAAAAGGTGCCGGGCGCCTCACCCGACGAGTGGTACGGCCTGCGCGCCGCCAGCACCGACCGGCCGCTCAACGATCCGGAGGCCGGCGACGGGCCGGTGCGGGTGTCGCCGTCGAAGATGTCGGCGTTCGAGACCTGCCCGCTGCACTGGCTGATCGGCCAGATCGGCGGCGGCGACTCGAGCACAGCAGCCAACCTCGGCACGATCATCCACAAGGTGATGGAAGATGCCACCGACCCCGCGCGCCCCGCCGACCCGGCCGCGATCACCGCGGATGCGCTCTGGGCCGGCGTTGAGGCCCGCTGGGGCGAACTCGCCTTCGACGCCGACTGGCAATCCCGGGTGCAGAAGACCCAGGCCCGCGAACTCACCGACCGGCTCGCCGCCTACCTCGGCGACGGTGCCCGCGACGGCACCCGGCTGCTCAGCGCCGAGGGCCGGTTCGCGCTCGACCTGGACGGCGCCGTGCTCTCCGGCACCATCGACCGAGTGGAACGACTGCCCGACGGCCGCGCCGTGATCGTGGACCTCAAGACCGGCAAGGGCGACCCCACCAGCGACAGCGGCGTCGCCGAGCACCCCCAGCTCGGCGCCTACCAGCTGGCCTTCTCCGCCGGCGTCATCGACGGCCTCGAACCGGGCATGGACCTGGCCGGCGCCCGCCTGGTGATCGTCTCCTCCGGCACCCAGAAGCAGAACTACCGCAACCCCACCCAGCCCGCTTTCAGCCCCGAGGAACTCGCGACCTTCACCACCCGGGTCACCGACGACGCCGCCGGCATGGGCGGCGCCACCTTCGTGGCCGAGATCGCCGATCACTGCCTCAACCCCCGCTCCTACGGCTCGTGCCGGATCCACGTCATCAAGCAGGTCAGCTCATGAGCAACGAAACCGTACCGATCCGGCCGCCACGGGCGCCGGTGTCGGCCCTGGACATCGCCAGCGCGCTGGGCATGTTCCCGCCCACCAGCGAACAGCAGGCCGTGATCGAGGCGCCGCTCACGCCCACCCTGGTGGTGGCCGGAGCCGGCAGCGGCAAGACCGAGACCATGGCCAACCGGGTGCTCTGGCTGCTGGCCAACGGGCACGCCCGGCCCGACCAGATCCTCGGCCTCACCTTCACCCGCAAGGCCGCCGGCGAGCTCGCCGAACGCATCAACGGCCGCATCCGGCAGCTGAGTGAGGCCGGGCTGATGCCGACGACCGACGCGGCCGACCCGGTCACCGGGCTCGCCTCCCGGCCCGGCCTCGACTCCGCCGACCTGTTCAACGCGCCCGCCGTCTCCACCTACAACTCCTTCGCGAGCCGGCTGTTCACCGACAACGCCCTGCTGCTCGGCCGCGAACCTGAATCCGTGCTGCTCAGCGAGACCAGCGCCTGGTTGCTCGCCCGCCGAGTGGTCGTGGCCCAGGGCGACGGCCGGCTGGTGCAATACGGCAAGGGCGTCGACGCCGTGACGGATGCCGTGCTCTCGCTGAGCCGCGCGCTGGCCGAGAACCCGCCCCCGTTCGTGCCCGGCGAGGAGCCCGTGCCGCACGACCTCGCCAGGTTGGCGCAGAGCTTCGGCTACCTCGCCGACCTGCCCTACGGCAACCCCCGCAAGAAGAAGCCGTACGACTCGGTGCTCGAGGCCATCAGCGCCGTCGCCCCGCTGCCCGTGCTGGCCGAACTCGCGGATGCCTTCCAGGCCGAGAAACGCAGGCAGGGCCTGATCGAATTCTCCGACCAGGTTGCCCTGGCCCTGCAGGTCTGCCGCAAGGTGCCCGCCGTGGTGTCCCGCTACCGGGACCAGTACCGGATTGTGCTGCTCGACGAATACCAGGACACCTCGGTGCTGCAGACCGAGCTGCTGCGCACCCTGTTCGCCCACCACCCGGTCATGGCCGTCGGCGACCCGCACCAGTCCATCTACGGCTGGCGGGGCGCCAGCTCCGCCAACCTGCTCGGCTTCTCCACCGACTTCGCCGACCTGCCCAACACCCAGGCACCGTCGATGTCGCTCTCCTTCACCTGGCGCAACCCGGTCGCCGTGCTCGAGACCGCCAACGCCCTGGTCGCACCGCTGAGCGCCCAGCTGCGCGCCCGTCCGAACGGTATCCAGGTAGAAACGCTCAAAGTGCCCGCCGGGAAGGCCGCCGGCCAGGTGCAGGCGGCCATGCACGAGAGCATCGCCGATGAAGCCGCCGCCATCGCCCGCTGGTTCGCCCAGCGGCTCGGCACAGGGCCCGGCACAGGTGAACCCGACGCCGAGCCCGAGTCCGGCGCGATGCTGTTCCGTGCCCGCCGCGACATGGAGTTCTACGCCGAGGTGCTGCGCGAACACGGCGTGCCCGCGCACGTGCTCGGCCTCGGTGGACTGCTCTCGACGCCGGAGGTGGCCGACGTGCTCGCCGTGCTGCGGGTGGTGCACGACCCGGCCGCCGGCAGCGACCTGATCCGGCTGCTCACCGGGGGCCGCTGGCGCATCGGCGTGCGCGACCTGCAGGTGCTGTCGAATGTGGCCGGCTGGCTGGCCACCCACGACTGGGCCCAGAAAGCCGTGACCGACGAACTCAAGGCCAAGCTGCGTGCGTCCGTCGCCACCGAGGAGAGCCGGTCGCTCGTTGACGCCCTCGACTTCGTCGCCTCGGCCCCCGAAACGCACGGGCAACTCGCCGACTTCAGCGACGACGGCCGGCAGCGCCTGCGTCAGGCAGGCCGCCAACTCGCCTGGCTCCGCAGCCGGGCGAACCTGGGGCTGCTGGACTTCGTGCGGCTGATCGAACAGGAGACCCTGCTCGACCTCGAACTCGTCGCCAACGAGAACCACGGCCGAGCCCTGGCCAATCTCTACGCCTTCCACGACGCCGTCTCGGCGTTCCTGGACAGCGACGAAGTGGGCACCCTGGCCAGCTTCCTGCGCTGGCTCGCCCGCGCCGAACGGCAGGACGACCTGGGGCCACGCGGCGAGGCCGCCGAGCCCGGCACCGTGCAGCTGCTCACCATCCACGGTTCCAAAGGCTTGGAGTGGGATTACGTGGCGATCCCCGGGCTCACCGAGAAGAACCTGCCCGCGCCGAGCCGGGAAGTCTCCGGCTGGTTGCGGTTCGGCGAGCTGCCCTACCCCTGCCGGGGCGACCGGGCCGAGCTGCCAGAGCTCCGCCGCCTCGGCCACGAGACCCAGCTGTCGTTCGACATCGACTACGAACTCTATAAAGAGGAGCTCGCCAACCGCCACGACGCCGAGGAACGCCGGCTGATCTACGTGGCCACCACCCGGGCACAGCAGCAGTTGCTGCTCACCGGGGCATTCTGGGGCGGCGGTACGACCGTGCGAAAGCCGAGCCGGTACCTGCTCGAGCTGGCCGAGGCCGGTTTGATCGCCGACCTCCCAGAGGGCAGCGAGCACGACGAGAAGCCCGTGACCGACCAGGACGCCACGGAGGTCTGGCCGTTCGACCCGCTCGGCACCCGCCGCCCGGTGGTGGAGGCCGCGGCCGCCCTGGTGCGCGCTCATGAGAAGGGCACGGATGCCGACGACGAGTCGGGCACACCGGCAGAGACGCCCTGGACGCGCGAGGTGACCCTGCTGCTCAGGGAGCGGGCCCAACGGCTCGCCGGCCCCGGCGTGCTCGACCTGCCGACCCGAATCCCCGCGTCCAGGTTCAAGGACTACGTCGACGACCCGCAGGCCGTGCTGGCCCGGCTACGCCGGCCGATGCCGGAGCGCCCGTACCGGGCCACCCGCCTGGGAACCTTGTTCCACTCCTGGGTGGAACAGCGCTCGAGTGGCGCGTTCTCGGGCGATCTGATCGACGCCGGCCTCGACGAGCTCGACCTCGAGCTCGACTCCGACGTCGACGCCAGCGGCGACGGCATTCCGTTCGAGACCGAGCAGCTCAGCAGGTACCAGGCCACCTTCGAGCGATCCCCGTGGGCGAACCTGGCGCCGGAAGACGTGGAGATCGAGATCCACCACGTGTTGGGCGACCAGGTGTTCATCTGCAAGCTCGATGCTGTGTACCGCACCGAAACGGGCTATCAGGTGGTGGACTGGAAGACCGGCAAGGCGCCCAAGGACGCCGCCGACCTCGAACTCAAGCAGACCCAGTTGGCGCTGTACCGGCTGGCCTACGCCCGGTGGAAGGGCATCGACCCGGCCACCGTCGACGCCGTGTTCTACTTCGTCGCCGACGACCGCATCGTCTCGCCCGAGCGGCTCTACTCCGAGGAAGACCTCTTGCGGGCCTGGTCGTCGGTGTCAGCGTCATCCGCCGAGTCGATCGTGGGAACGGGGCCGGTCGTGTCGTCGACGTAGTCGGTACTGGCCGGATCCATGGCGGTTCGGTCGCTGCCGACAACACCGATGTCCGGCACGTCGAACCCGGTGCCGTCGAAGCTCGTCACCCGGGAGAATGACCCGGTGTCGGCGAACTCGCTGGTGCCGTAGTCGCTGCTCTCGTCGCTGTTGCGACCGGCCGACCCGGTCGCGCGGGTGCGCGGGGTGTCCTTGAGCATGGTTTCCACGTCGGTCACGCTGAGGATGGGCCCGGTCTCGGGGGAGAGCGAGTTCATGGTGTGGCTGTGCACGTTGTCGACCAGGCCGTCGAGCATGGCCACGGCGTCGTCGATGATGGCGTCGTTGTGCAGGTCGACACCGTGCAGCAGCCAGCGGGCCAGCTCGAGCTCGGCGTAAAGCATGGCGCGTTGGGTGATCAACGGGTCGTTGCCCTGGCGGGCCGCGGTGTAGGTCGCGATGGCGGTCTCGGCGGCATCTCCCCGGGCGGCGAGCAACCAGTTCAGGTCACGGGCCGGGTCGCCGACGCTCAGGCCAGACCAGCCGAGCACTGCGCACACGGCGTCGTCGCTGATCAGAAACGACTCGGCGGAGAGGGAGCCGTGGATGACGGTGGGCGCGAACTGCCAGAGCGCGTCGTCGTCGGTGGCGAGTTCCCAGCGGCGCAGCAGCGCGGCGGGCAGCTTGCCGGTGTTCGCGGCCCGGTCGATCAGATCGATGGTGGAGGTGCGGCAATCCTGCGCACTCTGCTGCACCAGCCCGGCGTCGCCGATGAAGGCGGAGGGCAGCCCGTGGATCGCGGCGATGGCGCGGCCGATCGACCCGGACACGCCTTCGTGGCCGGTCAGGGCATCCGCGTCGTAGGACGCGCCGGGCAGGCGCTCGTAGACCACGGCGCGCGTGCCCTCGAAGGGAGCCTGGCCCACGAACACCGGCACATCGAACGGCAGCCGGCTGCGGTTGCCCGTGGTGAGGGCGCGCAGCGCCACGAGATCGGCCGACTGCTCGGTTTCCGCCGCCTGAGACGTGGGAACCCGGATGATCAGCTCCTTCTCGTCGCGCGTGATCAGCAGGGCAGAGTCGAACGACCCGTTGCCGCCGAGACTGTGATTTCGGGCGTGGGCGACGTCGAGCTCTGGAACTGCATTGGTGGCCAACGCGGCTAGAGTGAGATGGGATCTGGCCATGCCTTATAGGTTAGGTCGAGATCCCTCCCGCGCGGCTATTCGCCACGCCTGCAGACAACTTCGGCACGTGTTGCCCGATCTCCAAAGGGGTCTCATGTCGTTCAGGTTCACGGACCGGCTGCCGCTGTCCAGGCACGCTGTCGATCGCGACCACGACGCACGCGCCGAGCCGGAGCTCTTCGAGCGGCTCTGGGCGGATGCCGCTACCCGGCTGCTGCCGCTCTGGAAGGGCAAGACCCTGCTGGCCGCTCCCGCCCTGCCGGGCGAACAACCGCGATTGTTGCTGCTACCGCCGACCGACCTGCCCGTGGACCTGCCGGCATCCGCCCTGCGGGTGTATCTCGGCCGGTCATTGGCCGCTGACGCCGCCGAACCCGTGGGCACGCCTCTCGTGGTGGTCCCGCTCGACGACGAGCAAGCCGCCGAACTCGAAGCGGACCCGGCACGGTGGGTGGGCCTCCGCGACTACGCCACGCTGCTCTCCGACCGGGACACCGGAATCCTCACCGAATCCCTCGGCATCCTGCACTGGCACTCCTCGCACCCGCACTGCCCGCGCTGCGGCGCCGCCACCGACGTGACCACCGGCGGCTGGGTGCGACACTGCCCGGTCGACGGCAGCGATGTGTTCCCGCGCACCGACGCGGCCGTGATCGTGCTGATCACCGACGACCAGGACCGGGTGCTGCTCGGTTCCAACGCGATGTGGGAGGCCACCCGGTACTCGCTGCTGGCCGGGTTCGTCGAGCCCGGAGAATCGTTCGAGTCCGCCGTGGTGCGCGAGGTGTTCGAGGAGTCCGGCCTGAGGGTCGCCGACCCGGTCTACCAAGGCTCCCAGCCGTGGCCGTTCCCGGCGTCGATCATGGTCGGCTTCACCGCCCGCCTCGCCGACGGCCAGCACTCGGCCGGTCTCGTACCCGACGGCACCGAGATCCTCGACCTGCGCTGGTTCAGCCGCGCCGAGCTCACCGGCGACGACACCGGCATCATGCTGCCCGGCGAATCGTCCATCGCCCGCGCCTTGATCGACGAGTGGCTGGCCCGTCCCGCCACCGAACCGATCACCGCCGAACGGCCCGCGATCGACCCCGAGCGGGTGCGCCCCGGTGTCTGACCGGATGCCGCCCACCGCGGAATCCCTGCTCACCGGGCTGGACGCGCAGCAACGCGTGGCCGCGGAGGCCCTGATCGGGCCGGTCTGCATGCTCGCCGGCGCCGGCACCGGCAAGACCAGGGCCATCACGCACCGCATCGCCTACGGCGTGATGAGCGGCGCCTATTCGCCGGGCCGGGTGATGGCACTCACCTTCACCGCCCGCTCCGCCGCCGAACTGCGCGGCCGGTTGCGCCAGCTCGGCGCCGGCGGTGTGGCCGCGCGCACGTTCCACGCCGCGGCGCTGAGCCAGCTCAACTACTTCTGGCCGCACGTGGTCGGCGGCCAGGCCCCGCGCATCCTCGAGGGCAAGGGCCGGCTGCTCGGCCACGCCGCCGAGGTACTGAAGCTCAAACTGGACACCGCCACCCTGCGCGACCTGGCCGGGGAGATCGAATGGCGCAAGACCAGCGGGCTCAGCCTGGATCAGTACGCCACCGCGGGCCGGGCACTGCCGGGCAGGCTCGATATCGATCAGACCCTGGACATGCAGGCCGGCTACGAACGGCTCAAGGACGACCGCAAACAGATCGACTTCGAAGACGTGCTGCTGGCGATGGCCGGCATGATCGAGGCCGAACCCTCCGTGGCCCTGCAGGTGCGCGAGCAGTACCGGTTCTTCGTCGTCGACGAGTTCCAGGACGTCTCGCCGCTGCAGTACGACCTGCTCAAGCTGTGGCTGGGCGACCGGCGCGACCTCTGCGTGGTCGGTGACGCCAGCCAGACGATCTACTCCTTCGCCGGAGCGCGCAGCGACTACCTGCTGGACTTCCCCAAGCACTACGAGGACGCCACAGTGGTGCGCCTGGAACAGAACTACCGCTCCACCGCGGCCATCGTCGCCACCGCCAACCAGCTCATGCGCGGCCGGCCCGGCGCGCTGTCGCTGCACGCCGCCGTCGCTGAGACCGGCGTGGAGCCGATGGTGCGGGAGTACCCGAACGACATGGCAGAGGCCAGAGGCATCGCCCAGAACATCTACGAACTCGTCGAGGCCGGCATGGCGCCCGAGAACATCGCGGTGCTCTACCGCGTCAATGTGCAGGCCGCGCTGCTCGAGACCGCGCTGGGCGATGTGGGCGTGAGCTACCAGATTCGCGGATCGAAGCGGTTCTTCGACCTGCCCGAGGTGAAGCAGGCCGTGATGTCGCTGCGCGCGGCATCCGTGTCGATCATGGGTGAGCCGCTGTTCAAATCGGTCAGCGACGTGCTGCGCGGGCTGGGCTGGAGCCAGACGGCGCCGGAAACCCGGGGAGCGGTGCGGGACCGGTGGGAGGCGTTGAACGCCATCATGGGCCTCGTCGACCAGGCGGCTCCCGGCACTACCTTCCGCCAGTTCACCGACGAGCTGATGGAACGCCAGGCCGGCCAGCACGAACCCACCGTCGCCGCGGTGACCCTGGCGACGCTGCACTCGGCCAAGGGCCTGGAGTGGGACGCCGTCTTCGTCGCAGGGCTCTCTGAGGGGCTCGTGCCGATCAGCTACGCCGGAAACTTCGAGCAGATCGACGAGGAACGCCGGCTGCTCTACGTGGGGGTGACCCGGGCGCGCAAGCGGCTGTCGCTCAGCTGGTCCGCGGCCGGAAACCAGCAGCGTTCCCCGCGAGAACGATCACGTTTTCTGGCAGAAATCGGCATCCGCACCGCTCGTGCGGCCGGTGCGCGCGGCGCCTGACCGAGAGGGACTCGGCGTCGATCGCGATCGACGTCGCCGCGAATTCGTTCGACGCGGCGAACACCCTGTCGTGCACGATCGCGGCCACGGTGGCGGCAACCTCGATGCCGACCCGAGTCGTCTCGGTGGGAGCGGTGCGATGCAGCAGCTGGGTGGCGATCGCCGGCCAGGCCGGATCGGCATCCACCCGGTCGAGTTCGAGACAGGTCAGGCAGGGGCCGGCGCCGGGCTCCACCAACGGGCCGATGCGCGCCTCGGTGTCGCTGAACAGTACGGGCAGGTGCGGGAGATCCCGGCGCAGCCACCGGTTGTGCCGCTCGGGTGAGAGCACGAAGTGGTCCACGATCACGGCGAGGGAAGGGTCTGGCCCGGCCTGCCCGGGTTGTAGCACGGTCAAGCCCAGATCGGCGAGCAGCTGCCGGATGCGGCGGGCCGTGGGTCCGGCGCCGTCCACGTGGACTACGGCCACAGGTCGGTGGGTCGCCGGAGCCCGCGCCTCCGCTGCCGGTTCGGCTTCCGCGGGGCCGGCCGCGGCCGGGCGGGCATCCGTGTCGAGCAGTGCGGGCGCGAGCGCTTGCAGCAGGGCCGTGGTCGCGGCGTCCGAGGCGCCGGCCTCGCGCCCCAACATCAGCGCACCCGACCAGGGCACGCCCGCCCGCAGCGCATCGATGACGCCTTCCAGCGGGGCGGTCACCCCCGGCACGATCGCCAACGGCCGGTCGATACCCAGCTGGATGGTGTCGGGGCTGCGCCAGACGAGCGGATACCGCGGGTCGAGTCGAACAATCATCCGGCGATCTTCCTCCAGACCGCCCGTTGCCGCCGGATTCATCCACAGGCGCGAAAACGCGCTCGCACATGCGCAGGTCAAGCCCAGATTCGGCCCCTAGGCTGACGCCATGACTGAGCACACAGCAGTTCCCCGTCGAGTCCTGGTCACCGGCGCCACCGGATACATCGGCGGACGGCTGGTTCCGCGGCTGCTCGAGGCCGGCCATAAGGTGCGGGTGCTCGTGCGCTCGCCGCAGAAGCTCACCGACGTGCCGTGGGCGAAAGACGTGGATATCGTGGAGGGTGATCTCGGCGACCGCGCAGCCGTGCTGGCCGCCAGCGCCGACATCGACGTGTTCTACTATCTGGTGCACTCAATGGGCGCCAAGGGCGACTTCGAGCAGACCGAGCGCACGGCCGCCCGCAACGTGGCCGAGGCCGCTGCGGAGGCCCAGGTCTCTCGCATCGTCTACCTCGGTGGACTGCACCCCGACACCGGCACCCTGTCACCGCACTTGCGTTCCCGGGCGGAGGTCGGCCGGATCCTGCTGGAGTCCGGCGTGCCCACGGTGGCGCTGCAGGCGGGCGTGGTGATCGGCTCCGGTTCTACCTCCTTCGAGATGATCCGGCACCTCACCGACGTGCTGCCGTACATGCCTGCTCCCAAATGGGTGCGCAACTTCATCCAGCCCATCGCCGTGCGCGACGTGCTCTACTACTTACTCGCGGCCGCCGACCTCCCTGCGGACGTGAACCGCACCTTCGACATCGGCGGCCCCGATGTGCTGCGGTACGGCCAGATGATGAACGGCTACGCGCTCGAAGCCGGCCTGCGCCAGCGCCCCATCGCGGCGTTGCCCGTGCTCACGCCGTGGCTGGCGTCGCAATGGGTCAACCTGGTCACGCCGATCCCGCGGAGCCTGGCGGTGCCGATCATCGCGTCTCTGCAGTACGACTGCGTCATGCACGACCACGACATCGACGCGGTGATCCCGCGGCCAGAGGGCGGGCTCACCAGCTACCGCCGGGCCGTTCGGCTCGCGCTCGGCCGGATGCGCGACGGCGATGTGGAGACCAGCTGGCAGAACGCCGCAACCGACGGTGCCTCGAGCAATCCGCTGCCCAGTGACCCGGACTGGGCCGGCCACCTCGTGTACACCGACCTCAAGGAAAAGCACACCACCGCCAAGCCGGCCGATCTCTGGCGCGTGATCGAAAGCATCGGCGGTGCCAACGGCTGGTATTCGTTCCCGCTGGCCTGGGCGGTGCGCGGATGGATGGACAAGATCGTCGGGGGAGTGGGCCTGCGCCGCGGTCGGCGCCACCCCGACCGCCTGCAGACCGGTGATGCCCTGGACTTCTGGCGAGTCGAGCGCATCGACCGCGGCAGCTTCCTGCGGTTGCGCGCCGAGATGCGGGTTCCCGGCCGGGCCTGGCTGGAAATGCACGCCGAGCCCGCCGACGACGGCGGATCGGTCTACCGGCAGCGCGCCGTGTTCTTCCCGCGTGGTCTGGGCGGCAGGCTTTATTGGTTCTCGATCCTGCCGTTCCACGGGGTGATCTTCACCGGCATGGCCAACCGGATCACGGCCGCCGCCGAAACCGAGGCGGCCGCAGTTGATGCGGCGCAGCCGCCCACGGAGACCCCCACACTCGCTGACGCAGCACCAGAGGCAGCACTCACCTAACCGCACCGAGAGGATCATCTCCGCGCGACGCCTCCCACTCGACGCCCGCCGGTCGAGCTTGTCGAGACGCGTAACCCGGCCTGTGTGTCGCGCCCCTCCCGCTGGTCGAGCTCGTCGAGACCCCGCGACCCGGCCTGCTCGGCGCGCCCGATCCCGCTGGTCGAGCTTGTCGACACCCCGCGACCCGGCGTGTGTGTCGCGCCCGTCCCGCTGGTCGAGCTTGTCGAGACCCCGCGACCCGAACCCAGTATCGCGATCACAAGAAAACCCAGTCCAGAAGCGTTTTGCGAGCCTAAAAAAGTTATCCACAACTCGCAAAACCAGCACACAAAGCTACGACATCGAGCTATTCTCACTGTATGTCCACCATCGCAGACACCTTCGACCCTGGCACCCCGCCCGAGTCCTCCGTGCCTGTCGTAGCGGGTGCCGAGTCGCCGGCCGATGCGCTCCTAGCCGCGGCCGATGCCGTCGCCCGGCTGGGGGACTGCAGCGCCGACTTCGACGCCCTGCCCGATGCGGACCTGCTCGCCGCGCAACGCGAGATCACCCGCCTGCAGACCCTCACCACGACCCGGTCGGTCTGGGTCGCCACAGCCATCGCGGAACGCTCCCGCCCCGAGCTCGGCCAGAAGGGCCTGGCCAAGCAGCAAGGCTTCCTCAACCCGGGCGACCTGATGCAAGATCTCACCGGTGCCAGCAAAGCCGACGCCCACAAACTCATCGACGTCGGCCGGATGCTCGCCGACAGCGCCGCCGCCGAAGCCGCCGCCGCCCGCGCCCGGGCCGAGGCCGACGCGGAAGCCGCCCGCCGGCTCCTCGATACCGCCCTGAACTCCACCGACGGCGACGGTGACGACTGGGGCGCGGGCGGGGGCGACGGCACCGACACCGCCCCGGCCGCAGCACCGGTGGAGATTCCCGCGCTGCCCTGGCACACCCCGATCGCCCACGCCGTCACCGACGGCAGCCTCTCCGCCGCGCAAGCACACGCGATCCGCACCGGCCTGGGCGACATCGACACCGTCGTCACCGCCGACGTCCTCGCCGAGAACCTGGCCACCCTGCTTGAGGAAGCCCGCACCCTCACCATCGACCAGTTGATCCGCCGGGCCAGGCGGATGCGGGACCGTCTCGACGAAGCCGGCATCAGCAAGCGGGAACAGAAGGCGTGGGAAGACCGGTACCTGCGAATCTGGACCCTGGACACCGGCCAGGTGCGTATCAACGGGCTCTTCCCGCCTGAACAGGGCGCGTACATCACCGCCGTCGCAGACGGCCTCACCGGGCCTCGCCGGGGCGGCGTGCACTTCGTCGACCCCGACCGGGCCGCGTGGGCCAAAGCCGTGCAAGACGACCCGCGCAGCACCGACCAACTCACCGCCGACGGCTTCATCGACCTCATCAAAGCCGGCAGCACCATCAACCCGAACCGGATGCTCGGCGGCCGCACCCCCGCCGTCCGCATCCTCAAAACCCAACGGCCCAACACCCGACCGACCGCCCCACTGACCGGCCGGCCGGAGACGCAGCAGCCCACCCGGCTGACGGTCGACCCGTCTCCCGTTCCACCGCTGGGGCCGCCGTTGCAGCTGCTTCGGAACCCGGACGACATCCTCCTTCCCCTTCCCGACGGCACCGGCCACGGGTACATCGAAGGGAACCCGGCCCCGGTGTCGCAGGAGACCATCGATCGGCTGATCTGTGACGCCGGCACCGTGGACATCACCTTCGACCCGACCGGCCAGCCCCTCGACGTCGGCCGGGAAGAACGCCTGTTCACCCCGGCGCAACGCATCGCCCTGGCCGCCCGCGACGGCGGCTGCAGATGGGGAGACTGCACCAAACCACCCTCCCAAACCGAAGCCCACCACATCGAGCAATGGAAACGCGACGACGGCCGCACCGACATCCGCCTGGGCATCCTGCTCTGCAACCCCCACCACCGGCTACTACACAACCAAGGCTGGCAAATCCTGGAACACCAAGGCCGGTACTGGCTCCGGCCACCCGCCACCGTAGACCCCGGGCAACGGTTGATCGAGCTGCACAGCAAGAGCCCCGCCGCACTCGACCAGCACGAGCACTGACGCCGGGATCTCGACGGGCTCGATCAGCGGGGAAGCCCGGGATCTCGACAGGCTCGATCAGCGGGTGAGGCCCGGGAGTTCGACCAGCGAGGTGAGGCCGGGCGCGGTCGCGGGCGGCGCTGGGGGCAGTTGCCTAGGCGGCGCCCTAGCGGGTCGCGGTGATGGAGTGCATCATGGAAGGCAAGCGTTGCGAGCCATCGCTGAGGAGAGAGCATGTCTGAGAGTGTGGTGTTCCTGGGGGATGGTCTCAGCGCGGACGCCCGCTGGGAAGAGCGGCTCTCCGAACTCGAGGTGCGCACCCTGGGCGTGTGCGGTGACACGACCGACGAGGTGATCGGTCGGCTGGACGCGGTGATCGAGATCGACCCCGGTGCGGTCGTGCTGCAGGTGGGCACGAACGACGTCGGCTGGAACCGGTCCGACGAATACATCGTGCGCAACATCGAAACAATCCTGTGCACCCTGCGTAAGGAATTACGCGGTACTCGGATGATTGTGCAGTCGGTGCCGCCACGGGAACTCGAGTACGCACCGGTGATCCGTTCGGTCAACCGGCACTTGCGCCAGTTCGCGCCGACAGTGAAGGCACGATATCTGGACCTGTGGCCGGTCCTTGCTGCCCCGGACGGCTCCTTGGGCGCGGAGTGGTCCACCGATCGCTTGCACCTGACCGAGGCCGGCTACGTGGTCTGGCTGGGAGAGCTCCGCCCCATGCTCGCCGAATCGCTCGAGCATCCGCTGCTCGCCCCCGCAGTGAGCCGTAACCCGGCCTGAGCGTCGGCGGCCCGGATTAGCAGCCGCCGACGATGCGCTGATAGAACGTGATGCCGGTCAGGAAGGTGCGCACCCGGATGCGCTCGTTCACGGCGTGCAGGGTGCCGCGTTCCGCGCTGCTCATCTCGAACGGCGTGAACCTGTAGACGTGGTCGCTGATCCGGGTGAAATGCCGCCCATCGCTGGCGCCGAGCATCACGTACGGGGTCACGATCGTGCCCGGGTAGCTGGCGCGCACGCTGTCAGCCATCAGGTCCCAACCGGGACCGGTAGTCGGCGACGTCGGTGACGGCTCGTTCGGGTGCAGCGCCTCGATGTGCACGAGCGGGTCGTGCACTGAGCGTTCGATGTGCCGCATCATCTGCGCCACGCTCGAGCCTGCGGCCACGCGCACGTTCACGATCGCCTGCGCCTGCTCCGGTAGGGCGTTGGCCGCGGACGAACCGACCAGCTGGGTGACGGCCGCCGTGGTGCGCACAATGGCATTCGTCTCGTCACTCAGCCGGCCGAACAGGCCGAGCAGCGGCAACTTGAACAGGTCGACGTGGCGAAAGACGAAGCCGAGCAGCCCAGTGCCGTGGCCGCCGAGCGTGCGGATCATCTCCAGATTGGTCGGGGTGAAGCTGGCCGGAAACCGGCGCCGGTTGAGTCTGGTGATCGCGCGGGCCAGGCGCACCGTCGCGGTCATCCGGGGCGGTGTCGAGGCGTGCCCGCCGGCCTGATGCACGGTAAGCCGCACCGAGCAGATGCCCTTCTCGCTCACCCCGATCACGGCGATCGGGCCGGTCACGCCGGGAAAGATGTCCTCGACGATGGCTCCGCCCTCGTCGATCACCAGGGCAGGCCGCACACCCCTCTCTTCGAGCAGGTCCACGATGGCGGATGCGCCGGTGCCCGTGGTCTCCTCGTTGTGGCCGAGGCTGAGGTAGATGTCGTGCTCCGGTTGGAAGCCCGCGAGCACCCAGGACTCGACGGCTTCGAAGAGGGCGCCGGCGGCGCCTTTGTCGTCCAGGGTGCCGCGGCCCCACAACACGTCGCCGTGCTCCTCGGTGCCCGGCTCGAGCACCGCATCGAACGGCGGATGCTGCCAGCCGGCCGCATCGGCCGCGACGACGTCGTAGTGCGCCATCAGCACGGTCGGCTCTGCGGCGGCGCCGTCATCAGCCACGCCCGGCTCGCCGGCGGCGCTCCGCCGACCGGCCCAGCGGTAGAGCAGGCTGTGGCCGGCGACGACCTCGCGGGTGAGGGCGCCATGCGTGGCGGGAAACAGCTGAGGCAGGAGCGCAACGAAGTCGTCGAACCGCGCCCACTCCGTGACCGACTCGTCGAGCCGGGAGATCGTGGGCACCCGGATCATGGCGCGCAGACGCTCAATCGCGGCGGCGCCGTCTACCGGCGGCAACTCAATACCCGGTCGCTGTGCCCCGACCTGCGGCGCCGATTCGCTGGCGGACGCGGACTCCGACGGCGCGACAGCCGGTGCCTCGGACGGGACGGCTGGCGCAGTGGGCTCGCTCATGCGCCCAGTCTCTCAGCCGACACGGCACCGTGGCCAGATCGGCGCCCCGCGACGCGGAAAACACCTGACGAGAACGAGCACCACCGTGGAGAGCCTCGGCTACCGATGGCTAGAGTGAAGGCATGCGCCGACCCGTTCGCCTCCTTTTCAGCCTGGCGTTTACCACCCTCACCGTGGCCGGACTCGCGGGTCTGGCCGGCACCTCCGCGGTCGCCCAACCTGCGCCAGCACCCGCACCCGCCGTCGCGGCCGCTGCCGTGCCGGCGGTCGTGACGGCCGGCGTCGACGACTTCACCTTCGCCTCGATGCATGCCGACTACCGGCTCGGCGTCGACGCCGAGGGCCACTCCACCCTGGCGACGACCGAGACCCTCGTGGCGCAGTTCCCCGAGACCGACCAGAACCGCGGCATCCGCCGGTTGATCCCCACCCATTATCAGGGCCAGCCGACCGGCCTGTCGATCGACAGCGTCACCGATGAGACCGGCGCGGCCAGGGAATACGAGACCGACGACGACGACGATGACACCGGAGCGGACTACCTCAGCGTCACCATCGCCGCCGACGACTACGTGCACGGCACGCAGACCTACGTGATCAGCTACCACCAGACCAACGTCACGCTCTTTCCGGACAATGCCGACGATGAAGAGTTCTACTGGGAAGTGAAGGGCACCGGCTGGGCGCAGCCGTTCGGCACGGTCTCTGCGACCCTGCACGTGGCGCCGGAACTGGTGCCGAACCTCACCGGGCAGACCCGCTGCCTGCAGGGAGGCGCGTCATCCGCCGCGGCCTGCGACGGTCTCGACAGCGAAGCGGATGGTGACGAGTGGGTCATCGACGTCTCCGCCGCGAACCTCGGGCCGCACGAGGGTCTCACCCTGGTGGCCGGGTTCACCGCGGGGACCTTCGTGCCGCGGGACGACTCATTCACCGCCAACCCGTTCCCCACCATCGCCCTGCTGGCTGCGCTGGTCGCCCTGGTGGCTACCGTCATCGCCGTGATCCTGCGCCGCACCCGCTGGGGTGACCGGCCGGGCCGGCCCACCATCATCGCCGAGTACCTGCCTCCAAAGGGCGTCAACCTGTTGCAGGCGGGTGATGTGCTCGGCTCCCGGGCCAGCAGCAAGGCGATCACGGCCCAGCTGCTGCAGTTCGCTGTGCGCGGCAACGTGCGCGTACTCGAAGGCGAAGGCAAGAACCACTACCTGCTCGAATTGCGCAGCCGGGAGGGCCTGGATCCCACCGAGAAGGCTGTGCTCACCGCGTTCTTCCCGACCAAGGACAAGGTCGGAACGGTTCGGGACCTCAAGAAGAAGGCCTCAAAACTGGGCACAGCCCTGCAGAAAGTGCGCAAGGACGCCCGTGCGCTGATGCTCACCGAGAACCTGCGGCAGACGATGGGCGGAGCAGCGCGCGGATGGCTGCTGACCATCGGCATCGCCGCCGGCCTGGTCGCGATCGTGGCCAGCGTGATCTCCTTCGCCACCGAGGTCGCCGGGGTGTGGCCGCTCTTGTTCCTCGTGGCCGGGCTGGCAGCTTCGATTGTTACTCTGGTGGTACTCGCCGAGGTGCGACCTCTCACCGGCAGCGGCGCGGAACTCCGCGACTACCTGAAGGGCGTCATCCTGTATATCTCGCTCGCCGAAGCCGACCGGCTGCGGGTGCTGCAAAGCCCGCAGGGCGCGTTGCGTACTCCCTACCGGCCCGACGACGGCACTATCGCCGGCGGCACGGAACCCGTGCAGGTGCTCAAACTCTATGAACGCCTGCTGCCGATCGCCGTGCTCACCGGCCAGGAAAAGGAATGGTCGACCGTGCTGGGTGACTACTACGCCGGCATCAATGAGCAGCCGGGCTGGTACGCGGGAACGGCACCGTTCAACGCCGCCTACTTCGCAACCGGGGTGGCCGCGTTCTCCACCTCGACGTCGTCGGCGTTCTCCGGCAGCGCGTCGAGCTCGTCGAGCTCGGGCATGGGCGGAGGCGGTTCCGTCGGTGGCGGCGGAGGCGGCGGCGGGGGAGGGGGCGTCTGATGGGCACCCCGGCAGAACCCACCTACACTCGCTCGGCGCTCGCACCCGGGCTGCTCGGCGCGATCGCGCTGCTGGCCGGCCTGGCCCTGCTCGATTCCGACAGCTTCGTGATCATCCGCTACGCCGTCAGCATCCTCTCGCTGATCATCTGTGTCTTCGTGATCCAGGCGAAGTCGTGGTGGTGGCTGATCGGCCTGGTGCCCATCAGTATTCTGTGGAACCCGATCGTGGTGATCGAATTGCACGGCCAGGGCTGGGTCTCTGCCCAGTTCATTGCGGCCCTGGTGTTCATCATCGTGGGCGTGCGGACCAAGGTCCCCACGGCGGTGCACCGCTAAATCCGGGCACGGGCATAGACTAAGAGCGCGTCTGGAGAACCCGGTTAGAGTCTCGACCGTGGCCCTGCAGTGATCAGTCCACTTGACTGAGCGATGCGGCGTCACGATGCTCGATTCACAGGTTCGACGTATCGATCGCACAAGCATCCTGCGGATGCGCAACACGACGAGCGCGCATTGAGTGCTGCGCTGGTGTGAAGTGGAGAAAAATGGCATACACCCGCCCCACCGGAGCGGGCCGCGCTGGCGCCGGCAGCGGTCGAACACGTCAACGTCCACGCTCCCGCGACGATGATGCCCCGATCATCCCGATCCTCGCCCGCAAGGTGCGCGAGGTCGAAGCCAAGGCTCAGAGCGGCACCAAGCTCGGCCCCACCAACCGCACCAAGTACCAGGTCATCGCGCTGCTCATGCGCGAAGAACGCGCCAGGGTCAAGGCCGACACCGAGCTCACCGACGCCAACCGCGCCGAGCTCCTCAAACGCCTCGACGGCATTGCTCAGATCCTCGCCAAGACCGCCGCCCGCGACACCAGTCTGATCACCCTGCTCGAACCGGATGCCGGCGTCTCCACCGTCGCGCAGCGCTTCCGCCGGGACTGGCTGCTGGAATCCGGCGCCGAGCTCAGCCCGGACGAACTCATCATCACCCGCGAACCTGAGGCCAAGCCCGAGGTGCCGCAGAACCAGGTGATCCCGCAGTCTGTGCGGGCCCGCCAGCTGGCTAACCCGTTCCTCGCCCCCGACTTCAGTGCCGTTCAGGCAGCGCCGGTTTCCTCGGCCCGTCGCCTGGCCAACTGGGAACTGCTCGGCCCGCTGTTCAAGGCGTTCGAATACGGTTCCGGCGGCCAGGCAGCCAGCATGGATCTGCCCGAGGCCCCGAACGTCGACAGGTTCTCCCCGCGCGGCATGGAGCTCATGCGGCACCAGGCCCGCTTCATCGAGAGCGCCCGCCTCGGCCACCGCAGCTACCTCCTCGCCGACGAGCCCGGCCTCGGCAAGACCGCGCAGAGCCTGCTCGCCGCGTCCGTCGCCGGCGCTTACCCGCTGCTGGCGATCGTGCCCAACGTCGTGAAGATGAACTGGGTGCGCGAGGTGGAACTGTGGACGCCGCACCGCCGGGCCACAGTCATCCACGGCGACGGCGACACCCTCGACGCCTTCGCCGACGTCGTCGTGGTCAACTACGACGTTCTCGACCGCCACCTCGCCTGGCTTGGCACCCTCGGTTTCAAAGGCATGGTCGTCGACGAAGCGCACTTCATCAAGAACCAGCAGTCGCAGCGCTCCAAGCACGTGCTCAGCCTCGCCGAGCAGATCCGCCGCCGCACCCCGGGTAACAACCCCCTGCTGATGGCCCTCACCGGTACCCCGCTGATCAACGACGTCGATGACTTCCGCGCCATCTGGCAGTTCCTCGGCTGGATCGACGGCGACAAACCCACGGCCAAGCTCATGCAGCGGCTGGAAGAAACCGGGCTCACCCCCGCCGACGCCGGCTTCTACACCGCCGCCCGCTCCGCCGTGATCGACATGGGCATCGTTCGTCGCCGCAAGGTCGATGTTGCCGCCGACCTGCCCGCCAAGCGCATCGCCGACCTCCCGGTGGAGCTCGACAGCGAACTGGGCCGTTCGATCCAGAAGGCGGAGCGCGAACTCGGCGCCCGCCTGGTCAAGCGCTACAACGCCCTCGTGGCCGCACGCCACCCCGGCGTCAAGGCGCCTGTGCTCTCCGACGACGAGCGCACCGCGTACATCCGCGCCGTCGCGCACGCCGATCTCGAGGAGTCCAAGGGCACCACCACGGGTGAGAACGTGTTCACCATGGTGCGCAAGATCGGCCAGGCCAAGGCCGGCCTCGCCGCGGACTACGCCGCCCAGCTCGCGCACTCCGTGGGCAAGGTGGTGTTCTTTGCCAAGCACATCGACGTGATGGATGCCGCGGAGGAGATCTTCGCCAAGCGGGGCCTGCGCGCAGTGTCACTGCGCGGCGACCAGAGCGCCCTGGCCCGCCAGGCGGCGATCGACTCGTTCAACACCGACCCAGAGGTCGCCATCGTGGTGTGTTCGCTCACCGCGGCCGGCGTGGGTGTGAACCTGCAGGCCGCCTCCAACGTCGTGCTCGCCGAACTCAGCTGGACCGCAGCCGAGCAGACGCAGGCCATCGACCGGGTGCACCGCATCGGCCAGTCCGAACCCGTGACGGCGTGGCGGATCATCGCCGCGCACACCATCGACGCGCGCATCGCCGAACTCATCGGCAGCAAGCAGGGCCTCGCGGCCCGTGCGCTCGATGGTGCCGACGAAGACGTTTCCGCCGCCGATTCCGTGCAAGCCAGCGCGTTGGTCTACGTACTCACGCAGGCACTCAACGGAGACCTCTAACACCGGGCCGGAAGTCCCTACCCCCGGTCAGCGCCGCCGGTGTTGACTTGATTCAGGCATGAGCCCGCCACCAAGATGGGTTCGGGCATCTGCCGCAACAATATGCATGCACTAAGGAGTAGCCAGAAATGAAGATCGGTATCCTCACCAGCGGTGGAGACTGCCCAGGCCTCAATGCAGTGATTCGGGGTGCCGTCCTCAAGGGAGGCCGCGCCTACGACTCTGAATTCGTGGGTATCCGCAACGGCTGGCGAGGGCTGGTGCAGGGCGAGTTCATGAAACTCGACCGGCACAGTGTTCGTGGCCTCTCCCGCCAGGGTGGAACCATCCTCGGCAGCTCGCGCACCAACCCGTACGAGGGCGAGAACGCCGGCCCCGAGAACATCCAGAAGACGATGGATGCCGAAGGCATCGACGCCGTCATCGCGATCGGCGGAGAGGGCACCCTCACCGCTGCCCGCCGCCTCACCGATGCCGGACTCAAGATCGTCGGCGTGCCGAAGACCATTGACAACGACCTCGCTGCCACCGACTACTCCTTCGGCTTCAACACCGCCGTGGAAATCGCCACCGAGGCCATCGACCGCCTCCGCACCACCGCCGACTCCCACGGTCGGTGCATGATCGTCGAGGTCATGGGCCGTCACGTGGGCTGGATCGCCCTGCACTCCGGCATGGCCGGCGGCGCCCACGCGATCCTCGTTCCCGAGCAGCCGCAGACCATCGAGCAGATTTGCGAATGGGTCGAGAGCGTCCGCGACCGCGGCCGCGCACCCGTGCTCGTCGTCTCCGAGGGCTTCCTCCTGGCCGAGATGGGCGAGGCCCACTCGCACAAGGGCCTGGACGCGTTCAACCGTCCCCGCCTCGGCGGCATCAGCGAACTCATCGCCCCGATGGTCGAAGAGCGCACCGGCATCGAGTCACGTGCCACCGTTCTCGGCCACACCCAGCGTGGTGGCGCCCCGTCGGCCTACGACCGGGTGCTCGCCACCCGTCTCGGCATGGCAGCCGTCGACGCCGTCTTCGACGAGAAGTGGGGATCGATGGTGGCTCTCAAGGGCACTGACATCCACACCGTCAGCATCGCCGACGCCACCATGGACCTCAACCGGGTCACCCAGGCGCGTTACGACGAAGCAGCCGTGCTGTTCGGCTAAACCCGAGCCAGAACGTAGAACTGCCCGGACGGCTTCGGCCGTCCGGGCAGTGTGCTGTGGGGATGTCGGTGGAACCTGTGGAGCAGTTGGCTCAGGCTGCGGGAGCGAGCTTGGCCTGCACCTGCGCGAGCGACGGGTTCGTCGCGGCGGAGCCATCCGGGAACAGGATGGTGGGCACGGTGCGGTTGCCGTTGTTCAGGCTCATCACGAGCTCAGAGGTGCCCTCGACCTCTTCGACGTTCACCTCGGTGTAGGCGATGCCGACCTTGTCGAGCTGCGTCTTCAGGCGCGAGCAGTAGCCGCACCATGTGGTGGTGAACATCGTGATAGTTCCGCTCTCAGGCACAAAATCCATGCGTACAGCGTAACCGAGGTTTCGGAAAAACCGCGGGGAGCAGGGCGTCGGGCGCTCTCGCTACGATGAGGACATGACCGACCTGCCCCAGGTATGCGTGTGCTACCTCACCCGGATTTCGGAGACCGGTGAGCGGCAGGTGCTGCTCGGCCGTAAGAAGAAGGGCCTGGGCCTCGGCAACATCGTGGGTCTCGGCGGCAAACTCGAACCGGGGGAGTCGGCGCTGGACGCCGCCGTGCGCGAGGTCGAGGAGGAATCCGGCCTGGCCGTCACCAAGGATGCCCTGACCCCGATGGGCGTGCTCACTTACCTGTTTCCGCACCGCACCGCGTGGAGCCAGCGCTCGAATGTTTTCGTCACCGACGTGTGGAGCGGGGTGCCGCGGGAATCGGACGAGTTGAACCCGCAGTGGTTCACCATCGCCGACCTGCCCGTGGACGATATGTGGGATGACGCCCGGCACTGGCTGCCCGGGGTGCTTGCCGGAGTGCCGGTGGAGGCTACCTTCACCTTCGGCGAAGATCTCGCCACAGTCGTAGCCCGTAGCTGACCTGGCAACGTGTTATCTGAACCTTAGGAAAACACCCGCCGAACGTTTCCTGAATTGACCTGCCCGCCTCGGGCTGTCAGGATCAACGGGGCCCGGTTTCGAGCCAGCCATGTCTCTCGTGCCTGCCGGGTCTGTAAACCGGAGTGCGGCCCGGGATGAATCACTAGGAAAGACGCCGGTGGATTTCAGCCTTATCGTCGCGCTTGTCATCGCATTGGCACTCATCTTCGACTTCACCAACGGGTTTCACGACACGGCCAACGCCATGGCCACGCCGATCGCCACCGGGGCCATGAAGCCCAAGGTCGCCGTCGGCATTGCCGCGATCCTCAACCTGGTCGGTGCGTTCCTCTCCACGGAGGTCGCTCGGACCGTCTCCGGCGGCATCATCAAGGAGGGTGACGGCGGCATCCAGATCACCCCGGAGATGATCTTCGCCGGCCTGATCGGCGCCATCGTCTGGAACCTGATCACCTGGCTGCGCGGCCTCCCGTCCAGCTCCAGCCACGCCCTCTTCGGCGGTCTGATCGGCGCCACGGTCATCGGTGTCGGTGCCCAGGCTGTGGCGTTCGACGTCGTGGTCGCCAAGGTGATCCTGCCCGCCCTGATCGCCCCGGTCACCGTCGGCATCGTGGCGTTCATCGCCACCCGCCTGGCCTATGCCATCACCCGTCGCGAGCAGGGCAAGCCGGATGGCCGTGGCGGCTTCCGCTATGCCCAGATCTTCTCGTCCTCCCTCGTGGCGCTCTCGCACGGCACCAACGACGCGCAGAAGACCATGGGCGTGATCACCCTCACCCTCATCGCCGGCGGGTACCAGGCCGTGGGTTCAGGCCCCCAGTTCTGGGTGGTCGCCTGCTGCGCACTGGCCATCGCCATCGGCACCTACACCGGCGGCTGGCGCATCATCCTCACCATGGGCCGTGGGCTCACCGAGATCAAGCCCGCGCAGGGATTTGCTGCTGAGACCAGCACGGCCGCCACCATCCTCGCCTCCAGCCACCTCGGCTTCGCCCTGTCGACCACCCAGGTGGCCTCGGGTTCCGTCATCGGCTCGGGCCTGGGCCGTCGCGGCTCCACCGTGCGCTGGGGCATGGCCGGCCAGATCGCCCTCGGCTGGTTGCTCACCCTGCCGGCCTCCGCCATCATGGGCGCGTTCGCGGCCGGACTGGCACTGCTCGGCCCGATCGGGATCTTCCTCGACGTGCTGATCGGCACGATCGTGGTGTACATCCTCTTCCGATGGTCCAAGCGCGACCGGGTTTCTCACGACAACCTGCACGACATCGATGACGCCGGCCACGTGGTGAAGATCAAGAAGACACCCCGCAAGACGCCGCGCAAGGACCGAGAGAAGGTGGAACTGTGATCGACTGGGCCGCATTCCTCGTCGTTGCCGCAGCCGCTCTGGTCTCGTCGGCCATCGTCGTCTCGCTCTATTCGCTGGGCCTGCGCCTGCTCACCACGGCCGGGCGCATCCCCACTGTGGATCCCGCAGAGTTCACCGGTGCGATCACCGTGCTCAGCCCCGCCCGCGCTGCCAAGGAAGCCAAGAAGGCGCGTAAGGCGCGCAAGGCCAACCCGCTCACGGCGGGCCAGAAGCGCCTGGCGCTCTTGGGCGGTTACGCCTGCTTCACGATCTGCGTACTGGCCGTGCTCTACGGCGTGTACCTGATCATCCCGGCGCTGCACTCCTAAGTCGTTAACACCCGCGAGCCGTGAGCTAAGCACCTTCCCCATCGGGGTTTCGGTGCTTAGCTCACGGCTCGCGGGCGTTGTGCTGGGGTTAGGCGGTGCGGCGCACCCGCGCGACCCAGGTCATCAGGTGGTAAATCACGATGGCGGCGATGGTGCCGAGCGCGATGCCGTTGAAGGTGAGGCTGCCGGCGTTGAAGGTGTAATCGGCGATGCCGATGATCAGCGCGGTCGCAGCCGTGAACTGGTTCACCGGCTTGGAGAAGTCGACCTTGTTGTCGAGCCAGATCTTCACGCCGATGATGCCGATCAGTCCGTAGAGCGCGGTCGTGACGCCACCGAGCACCCCAACCGGGATGGTGTAGATGACCGCCCCGATCTTGGGTGAGAGGCCCAGGAGCACGGCCACGATGCCGGCGACCCAGTATGCGGCCGTCGAGTAGATGCGGGTGGCGGCCATCACGCCGATGTTCTCGCCGTACGTTGTGGTGCCGGAACCGCCGCCGAAGCCGGCGAGCATCGTGGCCAGGCCATCTGCGAGCAGCGCCCGACCGGTGAACTTGTTGACCGACTTGTCGGTCATCTGCGCGACGCCGCGGATGTGGCCGACGTTCTCGGCGATCAGCACCAGAACGACGGGGAGGAATGCAGGCAGGACGGCCAGCACAGCGGGGTTCTCGAACGGGTTGGTCGGCAGGGTGAACGGCGGCAGACCGATCCAGGCGGCCTTCGCAACCCCGCTGAAGTCGACCTGGCCCTGCACGAGCGCGGCGATGTAGCCGACGATGACGCCAATGAAGATCGACAGCCGGCCCAGGATGCCACGGAAGATCACCGTAGACAGGATCACGGCGGCAAGGGTGATCACGGCCGTGAGCGGAGCCTCACTGAAGTTGTTCTTGGCCGCAGGAGCGAGGTTGAAACCGATCAAGGCGACGATCGCACCGGACACGACCGGGGGCATCAGCGCGTCGATCCAACCGGCGCCGGTGAACTGCACGATGGCGCCGACGATGGCGAGCAGCAGGCCAACCGCCAGGATGCCGAAGAGTGCACTGCCCATACCGGCCGTCGCGGTGGCCGCAGCGATCGGTGCGAGGAAGGCGAACGAGGAGCCCAGGTAGGAGGGCAGCTTGTTGCGCGTGACCAGCAGGAAGAGAATCGTGCCGATACCGGAGAAGAAGATGGTGGTGCTCGGCGGGAAGCCCGTGATCAGCGGCACCAGGAAGGTGGCGCCGAACATGGCGACAACGTGCTGGGCGCCGACACCGATCGTGATCGGCCAGTTCAGGCGTTCGCCCGGGGCCACAACGTCGTTCGCGCCGACAGTCTTACCATCGCCGTGCAGGGTCCAGGGCAGTGCCATTCGTGTCTCTTTTCTGTGGTTCTGGGCAGTCGCCGCTCGATCGGCCCCTGCTGAGCGTAGTGCTCAGCCCGCGGCCGGGCCGAGTCGGCTGGTTGTCACCGGAGCGGATTAGGATTCAGCGCATGAGCCACGAGACCCCTATCCGCGCCCTCGATCCGCTCGAGATCCGGGTGACCGGCGGGCTGGTGCGCGGGGTCAGTGAGCGCGGCATTCGGGCATGGCGAGGGATCCCGTATGCGGCGGCGCCGGTGGGGCCCCTGCGCTTCCGCGCCCCTGCGCCAGTGGAACCGTGGCCAGGGGTGCGAGACGCGACGGAGTTCGGCCCGGTCGCCCCCCAGAGTCACAAAGGTCAGTTCATCGGGGCGCACCCGCGCATCCCCCAGAGCGAGGACTGCCTCAACCTCAACGTGATGGCCCCGGACGCTGCCGTCGAAGACGGCGACCTGCGGCCCGTGATGGTTTTCATCCACGGCGGCGCCTACAGCGTCGGCTCATCGAGGGAGACACCGCGCCAGGGCGAGGGACTCGTGCGCCGCGGTGGCATCGTATTCGTGGGTATCAACTACCGGCTGGGTGCCCTGGGTTATCTCGACTTCACCCGATACTCCACGCCGGAGCGGCCGTTCGAGAGCAATCTAGGCCTCCGAGACCAGGTCGCGGCACTGGCCTGGGTGCGGGCGAACATCCGTGCGTTCGGCGGCGACCCCGAGGCCGTCACCCTGTTCGGTGAATCGGCCGGCGGCAACGCAGTGACCACGCTCATGACGGTGCCGGCAGCCGCCGGGCTGTTTCAGCGGGCGATCGCCCAGAGCTCGCCGCCCAACGCCGTCTACCCGCCGGCGCTGACCGCGGAGTGGGCGGCCACCTTCGTGGGCATCCTCGCCGAGCAGACTCCCGGTGTCGCGGATGATGCCGCCGACCTCGTGCACCCGGCCGCGCAGCTTGTGAGCGACCGAGCTTCCCGCGACGACCACGGTGCCCGCGCCGTTCTGCCCGAACCCGTCGAGCCGCCGGTGGGCTCCGGTCTCACCGACGCGGATGCGGTGCGCCTGCTCCTCGAGGCCTACCCTGCCCGGCTTGCGCGGGCCGCCACCACCCTCACGGTGCGTTCCCCCGACTTGTACCCCGGCACGATCCCGCTGTGCCCGGTCATCGACGGCGACTTCCTGCCCGAGCGACCGCTGGACGCCTTCCGGGACGGCCGGGCGCACCGCATCCCGCTGATCATCGGCACCAACGAGCGCGAGGGCTCGCTCTTCAGCGGGCGCATCGACATTCTCGCGTCCACCCCGCCGCGCATGCGGGCGGTCTTCGCGAACACCAAGAAGAAGGCCAGGAAAGCGCTCAAGGCGCAGTACCCCGGCATTCCCGCCGCTCGGGCGTCGCTTGACTTCGGTGGTGACTATTCGTTCTGGTACCCGAGCGTGACGGTGGGGGAGCGGCACTCCCGCTACGCCCCCGTGCACTTTTACCGGTTTGATGCCGCTCCCAGACTCTTGCGCCGGATGGGTCTGGACGCCACCCACGGCCTCGAACTGTTCCCCCTCTTCGATCGGCTCGACGGCTGGTTCGGCCGCGGTATGACCGTGCTCGGCGGCCGCCGGGCGTTCAAGGCCATCGGTGCGCGTATGCAGGGCTGGTGGTTGTCATTCGCCGGAACCGGCACACCGGATGCGGCCTGGCCGGTCTATACCGAAGCCGAGCGGTTGACGCTCATCATCGACACCCGCGACCGGGTGGTGGCCGATCCCAATGCCGAACGCAGGATCGCGTGGGGTGCGTTCGTGCCGCACGTTTGATCAGCGAAGATGCACGGATTTCCGCGGAAGCTTTGTCGCGGCCTAGACTAAGGCGTTTGGCGCGCCGCCGAACGTCGACCTGGAGATCATCATTTCCGCTTTGAAGCCTGAGTCCGCTGCCGCAGCAGAACCCGCCACCAGCGAGACGGCCCCCGCGGCGACGCCCGCCGAACCGACCGGCCGCGGCACCAAGTCGGTGCTCGACCGCTACTTCGAGATCACCCGTCGCGGCTCCAGCTGGAGCCGGGAGATCCGTGGCGGCCTCGTCACCTTCGTGACCATGGCCTACATCGTCATTCTCAACCCGCTCATCCTCGGCGGGTTCAGCGCGGACCAGGCCGCCGTCGACGTGGCCGGCAACTGGCTGCCCAACGGCCAGGTCGCCGCGGTCACCGCCCTCACCGCCGGCGTCATGACGATCCTCTTCGGCGTCATCGCCCGGCTGCCGTTCGGCTTCGCCGCCGGACTCGGCATCAACTCGTTCCTCGCCGTGAGCGTCGTCGGCCAGGTCACCTGGCCGGAGGCAATGGGCCTCGTCGTGATCAACGGCCTCATCATCGTGCTGCTGGCCTCCACCGGTCTCCGCGAGATGATCTTCACCGCCGTTCCCCGCCAGCTCAAGATCGCCATCACCGTGGGCATCGGCCTGTTCATCGCCTTCATCGGCCTGGTCGACTCCGGCTTCGTGCGCGCCAGCGGAATGGCGTCGCCGCCCGTGCAGCTGGGCGAGTCCGGATCGATCGCCAGCCTGCCCACCGCCGTGTTCGTGATCGGGCTGCTGCTGATCGGCGTGCTCGTGGCCCGCAAGGTCAAGGGTGCCCTGCTCATCGGTATCGTCGGCACCACGGTTCTTGCCGTCATCCTCGAAGCCATCTTCAAGGTCGGCCCGTCGCTGGGCACCAACCCGGATGGCTGGAACCTCAACGCTCCGGTTCTTCCGACCAGCTTCGTCGCTCTGCCCGACCTGTCGCTCGTCGGCCAGGTGAACTTCGGCGCGTTCGAGCGCATCGGCGTGCTCGCGGCCGTGATGCTCGTCTTCACCCTGGTCTTCACCAACTTCTTCGACGCCATGGGCACCATGACCGGGCTCTCCAACGAGGCCGGCGTCGCCGACAAGAACGGCAACTTCCCGCGGCTCAAGTCCGCCCTGATCGTGGAGGGTGTCGGTGCCGTCGTCGGTGGCGCCACGTCCTCGTCGTCGAACACCGTCTTCATCGAGTCCGGCGCCGGTATCGGCGAGGGTGCTCGCACCGGCTTCGCCAACGTCGTGACCGGCCTCCTGTTCCTCGCGGCGATGTTCTTCACCCCGCTCACCCAGATCGTGCCGCTCGAGGTGGCCGCGGCCGCCCTGGTGATCGTGGGCGCCATGATGGTCTCGCAGATCCGGTTCATCAACTTCAGTGACTTCTCGATCGTGCTGCCGGTCTTCCTCACCATCATCGTGATGCCGATGAGCTACTCGATCGCCAACGGCATCGGTGCCGGCTTTATCAGCTGGGTGATCGTGCGCTCCTTCTCGGGCAAGGCGCGAGAGATCAGCCCGCTGCTCTGGATCGTCGCGTTCGGCTTCCTGGTCTTCTTCGTGCGCGGACCGATCGAGGTCCTGTTCGGCGTCTGACCGGATGCGGCGAGCTGCTCGTTCGCTTCCTCGCCGCTGCGTTACTCCAAGAAGCCGCGCAATAGCAGGGCCGTGCCGACCAGGTGCTCGGTCATGGCCAGCGCCGCAGCCTCCGGGTTGCCGGTGAGGATCGCCATCACGATCTGTTCGTGCTGCCGGTTGGAGTGCGCGATGTTCGGGCCGAGCGACGGGATGCTGTCGAGGAGTTCGTTCACGCGCATGCGCACCTCGGCGAGCAGCGGCACCAGCGAGTTGGAGCCCGCCAGTTCACCGATCGTGAGGTGTAACCGGGAGTCCAGCCGTCGGTAGTCGTCGTCAGTCGCGGCAGCGCAGTCGCCGAGGCTCGCCCAGAGGGCCTCCCGGTCGGCCGTGGACAGCGGCCGGGAGGCGGCCTGCCGGGCCGCGCCCACCTCGAGGACCTCGCGCAGAATGAGCGCATCATCGAGTTCGGCGGTGCTGAACTGCCGGGGCGGCACCGGCTCACCGTCGGCATCGAGGGCGGGACCGGTGGTGGGCAGTTCGTCGGTGACGAAGGTGCCGCCGTAACGGCCGCGGCGGGACACCAGGTACCCGGCCTCGCCCAGGGACGCGAGCGCGTCCCGCAGGGTGTCCCGGCTCACGGCCAGCATGGCGGCCAGCTCCCGCTCAGCGGGCAGCCGTTCGCCGGGCGCGATCAGGCCCAACCGGATGGTCTGCAGCAGCCGCTGCACGGTCTCTTCGAACGCGTTGCCGCCGTGCACCGGCCGCAACAGCAGCTCAGAGCGGATGCCGCCGGCCGGGTCGGTGTCGTCTCCCAGGTGGATCATGGTGGTTCCATTCTGCCCGCCGCTGTGCCCACCGGAGTGCCGGGAGCTGCTCGGGGTGCCTCGCACGGTCAGGTCGGGTTCACTCCGGAGTCACGTACGCCGAACTGATTCCACCGTCCACGAGGAAGGTGGAACCGGTGATGAAGGAAGCGTCGTCGCTGGCGAGGAACGCCACCGCGGCGGCGAGTTCCTCCGGTTCCGCGAATCGGCCGACGGGAATGTGGATCAGCCGGCGGGCGGCCCTGGCCTGGTCCTTGGCGAACAACTCCTGCAGCAGCGGGGTGTTCACCGGGCCGGGGCAGAGCGCGTTGACCCTGATGCCCTGCCGGGCGAATTGCACGCCCAGCTCGCGGCTCATCGCGAGCACCCCGCCCTTCGACGCGGTGTACGAGATCTGGCTGGTGGCCGAACCGAGCACCGCCACGAACGACGCGGTGTTGATGATCGACCCGCTGCCCTGGGCCACCATGTGCCGCAGCGCCGCCCGGCAGCAGAGGTACACCGACTTGAGGTTGACGTCCTGCACCTTGTTCCAGGCCGGGAGTTCGGTGGTCTCGATCGAGTCGTCATCCGGCGGGGAGATGCCGGCGTTGTTGAAGGCGATGTCGACAGAGCCGTAGGTGGCCGCCGCGGTGTCGAAGAGGTTGTTCACCTGATCCTCGTCGGTCACGTCGACCCGCACGAAGAGTCCGTCGACCTCCGCGGCCGCGGCGGTTCCTGTGGTTTCGTCGACGTCGCCGATCACCACGGTCGCGCCCTCGGCAGCGAACCGGCGGGCGGTGGCCAGGCCGATTCCGCTGGCGCCGCCGGTGATCACGGCGACCTTGCCGGCCAGGCGCTGAGTGAGGTTGATCGGGGTGATGCTCATTGCTGCTCCTTGGGGCTGGGGGCTCGGGGGATTTCAGAGGCCGTCGACGGCGATGAAGACGTTCTTGGTCTCGGTGAAGTTCAGTGGTGCGTCCGGTCCGAGTTCCCGGCCGAGGCCGGACTGCTTGAACCCGCCGAACGGGGTGGTGTAGCGCACCGACGAGTGCGAGTTGACCGACAGGTTGCCGGATTCCACACCGCGCGCCACCCGCACCGCCCGGCCCAGGTCCCTGGTCCAGATCGACCCGGACAAGCCGTACGGGGTGTCATTGGCCAGCTGCACCGCATCCGCTTCGTCGTCGAACGGAAGCACCGTCACGACCGGGCCGAAGATCTCGTCGGTCACGGCGCGGTCGGTGCGGCTGGCCGGGGTCAGCACCGTGGGCGGTACCCAGTAGCCGGGGCCGGAAGGGGTGGTGCCCTGGAAAGCCACCGGGGCGTCGGTCGGCAGGTAGGCGGACACCCGGGCCAGGTGGTCGGCCGAGACCAATGGGCCCATCTCGGTGGCCTCGTCGGTCGGATCGCCGACGACCACGCCGGCCACGGCGGGTTCGAGCAGCTCCATGAACCGGTCGTAGACACTCCGTTCCACCAGAATGCGGCTGCGCGCGCAGCAGTCCTGGCCGGCGTTCTCGAAGACGCCGTACGGCGCAGTCGCCGCGGCCTTCTCCAGGTCGGAATCGGCGAAGACGATGTTGGCGCTCTTGCCGCCGAGTTCCAGGGTGACCCTTTTCACCTGGGCGGCGCAGCCGGCCATGATCTTCTGTCCCACCGCGGTCGACCCGGTGAAGACCACTTTGCGCACGTCGGGGTGGGTGACAAAACGTTCGCCCACCACGGCACCCCGGCCGGGCAGCACCTGGAACAGCCCGTCGGGCAGGCCGGCGGCCAGGGCCAATTCACCCAGCCGGATGCTGGAGAGCGGCGTCCACTCGGCCGGTTTCAGCAGCACTGCGTTGCCGGCGGCGAGGGCGGGCGCGAAACCCCAGGCCGCGATGGTCATCGGGAAATTCCACGGCGTGATCACGCCGACCACCCCGAGCGGTTCCTGGAAGGTGACATCGATGCCGCCGGCGACCGGGATCTGTCGGCCGAACAATCGCTCCGGCGCCGCGGAGTAGTACTGCAGCACGTCACGCACGTGGCCGGCCTCCCAGCGGGCCTGGCTGATCGGATGGCCCGAGTTGGCCACCTCGATTCCAGCGAGGTTCTCCCGGTCGCCGTCGACGGCAGCGGCGAAACGGCGCAGCAGCAGAGCCTTGTCGGCGGGGGAGACCTTCGCCCAGTGCCGCTGTGCGGTGACCGCGCGGGCGATGGCATCGTCGGCGGCCGTCTGGTCGAGATGGGCGACGGTGGCGACCTCGGTCTCGGTCGCCGGGTTGATCACGGTGTAGCTGGTCACGGTGAGGTGCTTCCTTCCGGTGTGGCCGGGTCGAGCGACGCCGCAGCAGCCTGCTCGCGGTCTCGATATTGCCGGGCGGCAGTGACGAGCCCGGTGAACAGGCGCAGGTCGTCCCTGGCCTCTTCCGGGTGCCACTGCACGGCCACGGCGAAGGTCGCGGCCGGCAGTTCGACGGCCTGCACGATGCCGGGCTCTGAGGTGCCGCTGACCACGAGGCCGGCGGCGAGCGTGTCGATGGCCTGGTGGTGGTACACCGGCACGGTAACCCGGTCGTCTCCGCCGAGCAGACCGCTGAGCCGGGAACCCGGTGCGACGGTGACGTCGGCGGAGTTGAAGACGCCCTGGCCGGCCTGGTACCGGGTGTCGCCCACCAGGTCGGGCAGGTGCTGGTGCAGGGATCCGCCCAGGGTCACGTTGAGCATCTGGGCGCCGCGGCAGATACCCAGAAAGGGCAGGTCACGATCGAGGGCGCCGCGCAACAGTTCGTCCTCCCAGCCGTCGCGGTCCGGCCGGGGCTGGTCGGTGAGCGGATGCGGCGACTGGCCGTACCTGCTCGGCTCGATGTCCTTGCCGCCGGTGATCACCAGCCCGTCGAGACCGTCGAGCACGCGCTCGGCGATGGCGGGCGTGACCGGTTGCGGGGGCAGCAGCACGGCGATGCCGCCGGCCCGGGTGATGGCGTCGAAGTAGACCAGCGGCAGGAAGGCGGCGGGCACGTTCCAGACGCCGGAACTCGCCTGCTCGAGGTAGGTGGTGAGACCGATCAGCGGTGCGCCGGCCGGGCGGGGCGAGGCGGGGTCAGAGCCGTTCAAAGCCGCGCACCCGCTCCCAGTCGGTGACCACCGAGTCGTAGGCGGCCAGTTCGATGCGTGCGTTGTTGAGGTAGTGGTCCACCACCTCGTCGCCGAACGCCTCACGGGCGATGGCCGATCCGGCAAAGAGCGTGGCTGCTTCGCGGAGCGATGCCGGCACCCGGGGTGCGTCGCTCTCGTAGGCGTTGCCCACGAAAACGTCGTCGAGCTCGAGCTCGTTCTCGATGCCGTATAGCCCCGCGGCGATCAGGGCGCTCACGGCGAGGTACTGGTTGACGTCGCCGCCGGGCACCCGGTTCTCCACCCGCATGCCGTGGCCGCGGCCCACCACGCGCAGGGCGCAGGTGCGGTTGTCCAGCCCCCAGGCGATCGCCGTGGGCGCGAAGCTGCCGGGCACATACCGTTTGTACGAGTTGATGTTGGGGGCGGAGAACAGGGTGAGTTCCCGCATCACGGCGAGCTGGCCGGCCAGGAACTGCCGAAACAGGGTGGACATGCCGTGTTCGGCATCCGCGTCGGCGAAGACGGCAGAACCGTCGGTGCCGCGCAGGCTGATGTGGATGTGGCAGCTGTTGCCCTCGCGCTCGTTGAACTTGGCCATGAAGGTCAGGCTCTTGCCGTGGGCATCCGCGATCTCTTTCGCGCCGTTCTTATAGATCGAGTGGTTGTCGCAGGTGACCAACGCCGGAGCGTACCGGAACGCGATCTCCTGCTGGCCGAGGTTGCATTCGCCCTTCACGCCCTCGCAGTACATTCCGGCGCCGTCCATGGCCAACCGGATCTCCCGCAGCAGCGGTTCCATCCGGGTGGAGGCGAGCAGGGCGTAGTCGATGTTGTAGTCGGTGGCCGGGGTCAGGTTCCGGTAGCCCTTCTTCCAGGCCTCACGGTAGCCGTCGTCGAAGACCAGGAATTCCAGCTCGGTGCCCACAAACGCCTCCAGGCCGCGCGCTTCCAGCCGGTCGAGCTGGGTCTGCAGGATCTGGCGGGGGGACTGCACGACGGGCGCTTCGTCGAGCCAGTGCAGGTCCGCGGTGACCAGGGCGGTACCGGGCAGCCACGGAACGAGCCGGAGGGTGCTGATGTCGGGCATCATCACCATGTCGCCATAGCCGCGTTCCCAGCTCGACATCGCGTAGCCGTCGACGGTGTTCATGTCCACGTCGACGGCAAGCAGGTAGTTGCAGCATTCTGCTCCGTGCGACTGCACGTCTTCGACGAACAGGCGGGCGGAGACCCGTTTGCCCACCAGTCGGCCCTGCATGTCGGTGAACGCCACGATGACGGTGTCGATCCGGCCGGTGGAGACGGCTTCGGCGAGCGCGTCGACACCCAGGTAGCCGGGGTTCCGGTGCTCGCTGCTCCCAGCGGAGGGACGGTTCTCGGTCATGGGATCTCCTCGTGGACGGTGCGCGGAGCGCGGAGTGCGAGAGCTGACAGGGAGTCAAACGATGCGAACTCGACCATTAGATCACAGGAGTAGGACGGAAAGCGGGGCAAGTTTTTACATGCTGTTTACATCCAAAGGTCTGTGCAGCGAACCATTGAGTGCCTAGGCTCGGGCGACAACCGCATCACTACAGCAACCCTGAGGAGCCCCCTGGTGTCTGAGTCCCGATCCGTTTCCGGCGTCACGTACACGCCTGCCGAGGCAGGATATTTTGAGAAACGCTCTCTCAAGCGCACCGCCGGGTTCTGGGGAATCTGGGGGATCGGCATCGCCGCGGTCATCTCCGGCGACTTCTCCGGCTGGAACTTCGGCCTGGCGTCCGCCGGCTTCGGCGGCATGCTGATCGCGTTCGTGCTCGTGGTGGTGATGTACTTCACGATGCTGTTCTCAATCGGCGAGATGTCGGCCGCCATGCCGCACACCGGCGGCGCCTACTCCTTCGCCCGCGCCGCGATGGGCCCGTGGGGCGGCTTCATCACCGGCCTGGCCGAGACCATCGAGTACGTGGCAACGACGGCGGTCATCGTCTACTTCTCTGCCGCCTACGCCAACGGCATCACCTCGGTGTTGTTCGGTTTCGAGCTGCCGGGCTGGATGTGGTGGGTGATCCTGTACGCCGTGTTCATCCTGCTCAACATGGCGGGCGCGGCCGTCTCGTTCGCCTTCGCACTGGTGGTGGCGGTGGTCTCGATCGCGATCCTGGCGGTGTTCGCGGTCCTGGCGATCGTCTCCGGCCAGTTCAGTGTCGACAACCTCTTCGACATCGTGCCGGATGCCGGCCAAACCGAGTTCCTGCCGCACGGTGTGCTGCCCATCCTCTTCGCCCTGCCATTCGCGATGTGGTTCTTCCTCGGTATCGAGGAACTGCCGCTCGTGGCCGAAGAGGCACACAACCCGACAAAGGACATTCCCCGGGCCGGCATCGTCGGCATGATCACGCTCGTCATCTGCGGTGCCGCGGTGCTCGTGCTCAACCCCGGCATCAACGGCTCCGAGGCGCTCGGGGTGTCGGCCGAGCCGCTGCTGGACGGGTTCAGGGCGATCCTGCCCGACGGCCTGGCCGCCGTGCTCAGCGCCTTCGCCCTGATCGGGTTGCTCGCGTCGTTGCAGGGCATCATGTTCGCCTACGGCCGCAACATGTATTCGCTTAGCCGGGCCGGCTACTACCCCAAGGTGCTTTCGCTCACCGGTAAGCGCCAGACCCCGTGGGTGGCCCTGCTGGTCGGCGCGGTCATCGGTTTCGTGGCGCTGATCGTTGTCGACCTCACCGGTGGTTCCGCCGGGTCCGGCGGCGCGATCGTGCTGAACATCGCCGTCTGGGGCGCTGTGCTCGCCTATGTGCTGCAGATGGCCTCGTTCATCATCCTGCGCCGGGTGTTCCCGAATGCGAACCGCCCGTACGTGAGCCCCACCGGTGTGGCCGGAGCCGTCGTCGCCGGCATCATCGCCCTGGCGATCTTCCTCGGCTTCCTGCTCAACGAGGCTTTCCGGCCGGCCATCGTCGCGATCGCCGTCGTGTACGTCGTGGGTCTGGTGCTGTTCGCGGTGTTCGGCCGCAGCCGGCTGGTGCTCTCGCCCGAGGAGGAATACGCGCTCTCCGGGGGCATGCACGGCGACCCGCAGGCCGAGGGTTATGACGCCATGGAGAAGGACGTCTTCCCGGGGTAGCTCCTCTACCAGCCCCGACGGCCGCGCCGGCTGCGTTTTCTTGCATCGGCGCGGCCGTCAGCCGCGCTTCCCTGCGCACGATAGTCGAAATGTGCGGGTCTGCGGCCGGGCGTGAGCCTCGCGATAGAGTGAATCGGTCATGAGCCACAAGCTCACCACCGACGGCAATGGAGCCAGCGTGCACACCACGAACAGCCTGTCCACTCAGACCGAATCGACGAACCCCACTGTGACCCTAGACACCAGCGCACCGGAGGATTTGGGCGCCGACATCCCCGCGGCCGCCCCCGGCTTCCGCATCGAGCGTGACTCGCTCGGCCGCGTCGAGGTGCCGCTCGAGGCCTACTGGGGGGTGCACACCAAGCGCGCCCTGGATAACTTTCCGATCGCCAAGCGACCGATCTCGGTCTACCCGGACTTCGTGGTGGCCCTGGCCTCGGTGAAGCAGGCCTGCGCCCGGGCGAACGCCGAGGTCGGCGCCCTCTCCCAGGAACGCGCCGACTGGATCGATGCCGCGTGCCAGGAGATCATCGAGGGAAAGCACCACGACCAGTTCGTGGTCGGGGTCATGCAGGGCGGCGCCGGCACCTCCACCAACATGAACGCCAACGAGGTGATCTGCAACCTCGCCCTCGAGAACGCCGGCTACAGCCGCGGCCGCTATGACGTGCTCAGCCCGATCGACCACGTCAACCGCAGCCAGTCCACCAATGACACCTACCCGACCGCGATCAAGATCGCCCTCGCCTTCTTCCTCAAGCACCTGCTGCGCGAGCTCAAGGCGCTGCAGGGGTCGTTCTCGGTGAAGGCCGACGAGTTCTCCCACATCCTCAAGGTGGGCCGCACCCAGATGCAGGATGCCGTGCCGATGACCCTCGGCCAGGAATTCCATGGCTTCGCCACCACCCTCGGCGAAGACTACGACCGGCTCACCGAAACGATCTGGCTGCTGGCCGAGGTCAACCTGGGCGCCACCGCGATCGGCACCGGCATCACGGCCGATCCCGGCTACGCGGCCGCGGCCATCCGGCACCTGAACAAGATCACGGGCCTCAAGCTCGAGACCGCCCCCGACCTGATCGAGTCGACCAGCGACGCGGGCAGCTTCATGTCGTTCAGCGGCAACCTCAAGCGCAGCGCGATCAAGCTCTCCAAGATCTGCAACGACCTGCGCCTGCTCTCCAGCGGCCCGCAGGCCGGCCTGGGTGAGATCAACCTGCCGCCCCGGCAGGCCGGTTCGAGCATCATGCCCGGCAAGGTCAACCCCGTTATTCCCGAGGTCGTCAACCAGGTGGCGTTCGCCGTCGCCGGCGCGGATGTGACGGTGACGATGGCCGCGGAAGGCGGGCAGCTGCAGCTCAACGCCTTCGAGCCCGTCATCGCGCACTACCTCTTCCAGAGCCTGACCTGGATGACCCAGGCGATGTGGACGCTGCGGGTGAACTGCATCGACGGCATCACCGCCAACGAAGACCGGCTGGCCGCCATGGTCGGCTCCAGCGTCGGAGTGATCACCGCGCTCATCCCGCACATCGGCTACGCCGCTGCAGCCGCCCTGGCCCAGACGGCTCTGCTGACCGGGCGTAACGTGGCCGACCTGGTGGTGGAGGCGAACCTGATGACCCGCGACGACGTGATGCGCGAGCTCGAACCCGCCCGGCTCTCCGGCATGATGCCCGACACCGGCACCTCCTCCATCCCGATCATCGAGTAGCCCGCGCCGGCTGCTGGGTAGCCGGCGTCGCGGCCCGCGTTCGTCTCGGTGGCACGTGTTCGTACACGTGCCGCCGAGACGAACTAGTGCCGCGGGGTGACACTCGGGTCGCCGAGGTGCAGCCGCGGCCACCCGGGGAGAGCGCCGGTACCGGGGCCTCACCGAGCGTGGCGCTCGGGGCTACTCTGGTGCCGTGTCCCTGCGGGTGAGGCAACAGAGCCGTCGTCGCGAGCCGATCATGCCCGATCGACTCGCGGCACTCGATGCCGCCCTGCCCGACATCGACTGGACGATTCTGCCGCCGGGAACGGAGCACTACCGGTTTCCGGCACCGAGCGGTGACCTGGCCTCGATCGCGCTCGGTCGACCCGGCGATCCCCGCGTGCTGCTGCTGCCGGGCGCCACCGGTTCCAAAGAAGACTTTGTCTTGCTGGCGCCGCTCCTCGCCGACGCCGGCTACCGGGTGGAGAGCTACGACCTGGCCGGCCAGTACGAATCGGCGCCGGCCGGGCCGCCCACCGGCCACGCATTCGACTATCCCCTGTTCGTCGCCGACCTGATCGCGGTGCTCGAGGCGGGGGAGACCCCCGTGCACGTGCTCGGCTATTCCTTCGCCGGTCTCGTGGCCGAGCTGGCCCTCGCCCGGCGCCCCGACTTGTTCGCGTCGCTGGTGCTGCTGGCGACTCCGCCGCAAGCGGGGCAGACCTTCCGCGGGGTGCGCTGGCTCGGCCCGGTGAGCGGATTGGTTCCGCCGCACACCATTGCCACGCTGATGGTCTGGGGCATTGTCACCAACCGCAACCACACGCGCCCCGGCCGGCTCGACCTGGTGCGGATGCGTTTCGGCTATACCCGGCGCACCAGCCTCGACCAGATCATCGCGCTGATGAAGAACACCCCGGATGTGCGGAGCGCCCTGGCGCACACCCCGGTGCCGATGCTGATCGCGGTGGGCGACCGTGACCTGTGGAAGGTTCGGCTGCACCGCCGGTTCGCGAACCGGATCGGTGCTGAGCTGAAGGTCTACCCGGCGGGCCACAGCCCCTGCGAAACGACGCCGCACCAGCTTGCTCGGGACATGCTCGCTCTCTACGACCGCGGGCGGTGAGCGCCGGGCTGGTCGCGCCGGCGGGCGGCCCGCCGGATGCGCCACGGTGAATAAGCCGGCCAGCCGGCGAACAGGGTGCGGCCGGCCCAGCGGATGCGCTTGCCCAAGCCCCGCGGGGTTTCGAACGGACGGGCCGAGATCGCCACCCGGAGGGTGCGGTCCAGGGCCACCGGTTCGGCCCGGCTGAGCTGCATGCTGAAGTCCAGGTCGTCGTGCACGTCACTGCGAGTGCGGCGCACGGCGTCGCGGTTGGCGGCCCAGACCTGCTTGCGCATCGCGAAGTTCGACCCGAACAGCGGATAGTGGCCGATCCACAGGCCCATCCAGACGAAATACCCGCCGATATAGACGTGACCGCCGAGCCAGGCCGTGATCGGGCCGCTGCCGTAGAAGTCGCCGGGGCCGGTGAGCACGGCCGTGTCCGGCAGCCGGGTGAAACGGTCCTCGATGCGCGCCAGCCAGTCCACCGGGGGCACGGAATCCGCGTCGAGCCTGGCGATGATGTCACCGGCGGCAGCGTCGTAGCCGGCGGCGGCGGCCGGCCAGATGCCCTGCAGCGGCTCGGTGACCACACGCACCCCGGCCGCGCGTGCGATCGCGGCCGACGCATCCGTGCTGTTGTTGTCGACCACGATGATCTCGTCGGCGGGCCGGCGTTGCTGGGCGAGGGCGCGCAGGCAGGTGCGCAGGAAGTCGGCGTCGTTGAACACCGGGATGACCACCGAGATGGTGACGGCGTGGTGGAGCTCCTCCGGGCTAGATCTCACGGCAGTGAGTCGTGAGCAAGCCGATCCGGTCGATCGACACCGTGACGGTTGAGCCGTTCTTGAGGAACACCTGCGGCTTGCGGCTGTAGCCGGCGCCGCCGGGGCTGCCGGTGGAGATCAGGGTGCCGGGCAGCAGGGTCGAGGTGAGGGAGAGGTAGGCGATGATCTCCGCGACGGTGCGCACCATGTCGCCGCTCGAGGCATCCTGCAGGATGCGTCCGTCGACGTGGGTGGTCAGCCAGAGGTCTTGCGGGTCGGCGATCTCGTCGGCGGTGACCACCAGCGGTCCGGTGGGGGTGAACCCGTCGAACGACTTGCAGCGTGACCATTGCGCCTCGGAGAACTGCAGGTCGCGGGCCGTGATGTCATTCACGACGGTGTAACCGAAGACGTAGTCGAGGGCGTTCTGCACCGACACGTTGCGGGCCGGCTTGCCGATGATCACGCCGAGTTCGGCCTCGTAGTCGACCTGGGTGGTGAGGTCGGTGGGCCAGGTCACGATCGACTCGTGCCCGGTGAGCGAGTTGGGCCAGAGCGAGAACACTGTGGCGGCGGTTTCGCTGCGCAGCTTGAGCTCGGACGAGTGCGCCGCATAGTTGGCGCCGATCGCCAGGATCTGCGGCGGGCGGAGCACCGCTGAGGAGTGCCGCAGGTCGTCGAGCGGGGTGAGGGTGGCGCCGTGGGTGAGGGCGTTCTGGGTGAGCGCGCGCACCCGGTCGTACTCCGGTGCGCCCTTTTCGATCAGGTCTTGCAGGTCGCGGGGGGAATCGTCTAGGACCTCGTCGAGGAAGAGCGCCGCGTCCTCCACCACGATCGCAAGGCGGGGGGTCGAATGGCCGTCAACTCTGAGGTGGGCAAACTTCACCTTCTCAGCGTAACGGGGCCGACCGGTTCTCGGGGGGAGGCGGGTGGCCCGGCCGGTCGCGGCGACCCGGCGGCCCGCCACAGGTGCATGCCGGCGTAACTGCGCCACGGCGCCCAGCGGTTGCCGTGGGCAGCGAGGTCCCTGGCGGTGGCGGGCAGGCCGAGCCGGTCGGCGCCCTGCCGCAGCGCGAGGTCGCTGGTGAGCAGGATGTCGGGGCTGCCGAGCACTCGCATGGCCACGTAGCCGGCCGTCCACGGACCGATCCCCGGCAGGGCGGTGAGCCGGGCCTGCAATTCCTCGCTGGATTCGCCCACGTCGAGCACGAGCTCGCCGGCGGCGAGGGCTTCGGCGACCCCGATGATGGCGTTGATCCGAGCGACGGGGCCCCGCAGCACGTCCCGGCCGTTCTCGGCGATACGTTCGGCGGTGGGGAAGAGCAGCCGCGGCATGCCCGGCAGAGCGATGCCGGCGGGATCGGTGGCGTGCTCTGCGGGGTCGGGCGGGCCGGAAGAGTCCGGCCCGGGGTGTCCCGGCAGTGGTTCGCCTAGCGCGGCGCTCAGGTTGCCCAGTGCGGTGCGGGCTGACGCCACGGAGACCTGCTGACCGAGCAGCGCCCGGAAGAGGGTCTCTTCTGGGTCGAGGCTGCCCGGCACCCGCATGCCGGGAACCCGGCGCACCGAGTCGGCCAGCGCGGGGTCGTCGGCCAGGGCGAGGTCGATGGCCTGGGCATCCGCGTCGAGGTCGAACAACCGGCGCACCCGGCTCACCAGCGGGGCGAGGTCGGCCAGGCTGGCCAGGCTCACGGTGCAGGCGATGGTGGGCGCGGCGGTGGTGCCCGCCGGCGCCAGGTGCAGGCTGGCCCAACCGTGCGGTAGCCGCAGGGTGCGTTCGTATCCGGTCGGTGTGCGCCGTTCCACCCCGGTGATGGCCCGCACGCCGAGGAAGTCCAATAGGCCCTGCCCGTCGAACGGCGCCCGGGCCGGGAGGAACAGGCTGATCCTGGACCCGGTGCCGCCTGGGGTGTCGCCATCTTCCGGAGCGTCGGTGTCGCGGGGATGGGTCGGCCCGCGGTTGGCGGCCGGCCGGGCGCCGGCCCGCAGCGCCGAGGGGGTGCGCTCGTAGACGGCCGCGATGGTGTCGTTGAATTGCCGCACGCTGCCGAAGCCGGCCGCGAAGGCGATGTCGGTGATCGACAGGTCGGTGCTGGTCAACAGCACCCGGGCGGTCTGAGCCCGGTGCGCGCGTGCCAGCGCGAGCGGGCCGGCACCGACCTCGGCCACCAGCACCCGGGTGAGGTGTCGCGGGGTGTAGCCGAGCCGGCTGGCCAGCCCCGGCACTCCTTCCCGTTCCACAGTGCCGTCGCCGATCAGTCGCATCGCCCGGGCGGCCAGGTCGTCCCGGATGTTCCACGCGGGCGACCCCGGCACGGCATCGGGCAGGCAGCGCTTGCAGGCCCGCAGGCCGGCCTCGTGGGCGGCTGCGGCGGTGAGGAAGAACGACACGTTCGCGGGCTTGGGCGTCGTGGCCGGACAACTCGGCCGGCAGTAGATACCGGTGGAGTGCACCCCGGTGATGAACTGGCCATCGAAGCGAGCATCCCGCGACGACATCGCGCGGTACCGCTCGGCGAAGACCGGGTCGTCCACCCGGCCCCGACCGGACGCGCCGGCCGGCGTTGACAGGCGCCCGGGGAGGGGACTGGTCGGTGCGGGGGAGCTGTGGGGTGTGGTCACTCCTCCAGACTGACACGCGCACAGCGGGATCGGTAGCGGGAATCGGACACCAGCGTTCGGGGCCCGATCCCCGTAAACTTGCGGGCATGACCCTCGACCCGACCGGCCGACCGCTCGCTATCCCCGCGCAAGACACTCCTATTCAGGGCCAGGTGTGGAACACCGCTGTGCGTCGCACCAACCTGAGCACCGTGGTGTGGGCGAGCGTGGGCATCGTGGTCGCCGCGCTCGCGCTGCTGTTGGTGCTGGTCTACCTCTCCACGTTCCTCGGCCCGGCCGCGCTCGTGGTCTGCCTGCTCCTGGCGTTGGTGCCGCTGACGCTCGTGATCTTCGCGGTGCGCTGGATCGACCGGTGGGAGCCGGAACCGCGCCCGGCGCTGTGGTTCGCGTTCCTCTGGGGAGCGGGTGTGTCCATCGTGACGGCGCTGGTGTTCGACCTCGGCGTGCAGATCGTGGTCGCCTCCAGCGGCACCGCCCGCCCGGCCGGAGACTTCATGTCGGCCGTGGTGCAGGCGCCGCTAGTGGAGGAGGGCGCGAAGGGGTTCGGCATCCTGCTGCTGTTCTGGGTCATCCGCGGCCAGTTCAACGGGCCGATCGACGGCGTGGTGTACGCGGCCGTGATCGCCGCCGGGTTCGCGTTCTCCGAGAACATCCAATACTTCGGCGTGGCCATGGTCAACGGCGGCATCACCGACCTCGGGCTCACGTTCCTGCTGCGCGGAGTGATCTCGCCGTTCGCCCACGTGTTGTTCACCGCCTGCACCGGTCTGGCTATCGGGCTTGCGGCCCGGCGGGCGAGCGGCTCGCGCTATATCGGCATGGTGCTCGTCGGCCTGGTCGCCGCAGTCCTGCTGCACGCCCTGTGGAACGGCGCGTTCTTCTTCCTCACCGATGACGCCGCACTCGTGGGCTACTACTTCCTCGTGCAGGTGCCGTTGTTCATCGGTGCCATCCTGGCAATCGTGATGCTGCGCCGCAAAGAAGAGAAAATGACGCTGCAACGTCTCGGCGACTACGCCGCGGTCGGCTGGTTCACCCCCGCCGAGGTGGAAATGCTGGCGACACCGCGCGGCCGGCGTCAGGCTCGCGCGTGGGGAGCGGCCCAGCCGCAGGCCCGGCGCCAGGCCATGAACCGCTTCATCACGGATGCGACCCGCCTGGCGTCGGTACGGCAGCGGCTGGTCAGCGCCCAGCAGCATCCCGCACACCGCGGCACGGTCGCCGCCGGGCAGCCCGGCCCGACGCCCGACCAGCTCGAGGAGTCCAGGCTCCTCGGCCTGCTCATGGCCGACCGCGCCGAAGTCATCGGCGCGCAGCCGTAACCAGCTGGCGGGGCGATAAGTCTGCAGGCACGAAAAAACTCGCCGCCCGGTGGTGTGGCAATGCCGACAACTCTCCCGGCCCGGCGAGTTTCTGTGCAATAAGCATGCGCCTCCGGGTCGCGTTCGCGCAAGGGGGAATTTCTCGCTATGCGTAGCCGGCCGAAATCCGATTGGATGGAGGTATGACTGATCTGAACTCCAAGCCAGAACTCGACTTCCCGGAGGGCCCCGCGCCCGAACAGCTCGACATCGTCGACATCGTGGTGGGTGACGGCGCCGAAGCCGCTCCCGGTGCCACCGTCGACGTGCACTACCTCGGTGTGGAATACGACACCGGCGAAGAATTCGACTCTTCGTGGAACCGCGGCCAGTCGATCAACTTCCCGCTCGGCTCGCTCATCGCGGGCTGGCAGCAGGGTATCCCCGGCATGAAGGTGGGCGGGCGTCGCAAGCTCACGGTTCCCGCGCACCTGGCCTACGGTCCGGCCGGCTCCGGTCACCGTCTGTCGGGCAAGACCCTGATCTTCGTGATCGACCTGCTCGGCGTCAGCTAGAGCGCCGACCCACACCAGCCTCATTCGTGAGCGGGGCCCCGGAGAATTCGCACAGCGCTCCGGGGCTTTGTGCTGTCCGGGCGATAATGGTGCATGATCACAATCGACTGTGCCCGTGCTCTGCAGCAGGCCGGATTGACCTGGCGCCCGGCCTCCGGCGATTCGTTCAGTATCGAGCGGCCCGGTTTCGACTCCGAGGTGTTCACGGTCAGCGAGATGACCATCGAGGCCCACGTGTTCGACACCGGCACCATCCTGGGCTTCAACGGCACCACCGAATGGGCGCTCGACTCGCTCGCCCTCGAGGATGCGCTCTGGTTGCCGCGCGAAGACCAGCTTCGATCGCTGTTGCGAGGCACGTTCCGCTCGCTGCACCGCCTCGGCGACGACAGGTACCGGGTGAGCGTGCGGGTGCAGGGCGCCGACGAGGTGTTCGAGGCCGGCACCGCGGAGGATGCCTACGGCACCGCGGTGCTGATGCTGATCGGGCTCTCCGGCGAGGGCCGGGTCGCCCCGGCCGCCTCGCCCACCGACTCGTAGCCGCCGGCTAGTAGCGCTCGGGTTCCGGCTCGAGTGCGAACGTCCGGCCGGTCAGTTCGGTCGGCGCGATCTCGACCCAGATGTACTTGAGCGTCGGCACCAGCGGATGCAGCGGCAATGCGTTCGCGGCCTCGATCTCGGCCTGGGTGTCGAGTACCCGGGCGATCCCCTTCACCACGACGCTCCAGGCGTCGCTCCGATTGATGGAGTCGGTCTCGAGCGCGACCTTGTTGTTCACGGTGAGCGCCAGGAGCTTCGTACCCTCTGCGGTGCGGAACAGCAGACGCCGGTCGGCGGCTACGAAGTTGAGCGGGAAGATCTCAATGTCGTCGGCGACGGCCGCGGCGAGCCGGCCGAAGCTCGATGACAACAGCAGCTCCCAGCACTCGTCCTCGCTGAGAATGCGAACCGGATCCTGGTCGTTGATGTCCATACCCTCATCGTGCCACTACCCGCCCGCCACGGCGCCGCAACGCACGTTCGTGCGCGGAAAATTCCTGCCCACTTAGGACGTGATGAGCGTGCTGGTCTTCCACAGTCGCTCGGTGGCCAGGTTGGCGCCGGCAACCAGCGAGTCCAGCTTTGCCCAGGCGATCTGCGGGTGGATCCGGCCGCCCAGGCCGCAGTCGGTGGAGGCGATCACGTTTTCGCGACCGACGACGCCGGCGAACCGTTCGATGCGGTCGGCGACGAGCTCGGGGTGTTCCACCACATTGGTGGCGTGCCCGATGACGCCGGGAACGATGGTCTTGCCTTCGGGCAGGGTGACGTCTTCCCAGATGCGCCACTCGTGCTCGTGACGGGCATTGGCGCCCTCGAACGAGTACGATCCGGCATTGATCTCCAGCATGGTGTCGATCAGGTAGCGGAACTCGAGGTCGGTGGTGTGCGGGCCGTGCCAGCTGCCCCAACAGAGGTGGAAGCGGATCTGCTCTTCCGGCAGGCCGCGCAGTGCGTGGTTGAGCGCTTCCACCCGGATGCGGGTGAACGCCAGGTAATCCTCCACCGTCGGTGCGGGGTTGATCTGGTCCCAGTTCTCTGCGATCGACGGGTCGTCGATCTGCAGGATCAGCCCGGCATCGATCACAGCCCGGTACTCCTCCCGGAGGGCGTCGGCGGTGGCCCAGATGAACTCCTCCTCGGTGGCGTAGAACGTGTTGCCGATGCGGGAGGCGCTGCCGGGCGACAGCGAGGTGATGAAGCCCTGCTCGACACCGGCTGCGGCGAGACCGGTCTTGAGGTGTGCGATGTCGGAGGCGATCGCCTCGTGCCCGGTGTAGCGCACCGGACCGGTGGCGGTGGGGAAGGACGGGGCGCGGTCACCGACGGAGATGCCGCTCTTGGGGTCGCCGTAGGCCTCGGCGAAGAGGGTCCAGTCGCGGCGGTCGGGAAAGGTGGTGAGGCGCACGTTGCCGGGGCTGGAGAGCACGGGTTCGCCGTCGAACGGTCCGCCGGGCAGCAGTTCGAGGCCGCTCAGCCGCTGGAAGGAGTACGACCACCAGGCGCCGTAATCAACGGCGCTGGACATGGCCTTGCCGTATTCGCCGTCGCCGGGCAGGGTGATGCCCGCATCGGCCTGGCGCTGCACGAGGTCCACGACGGCGCTCTCGAGCAGCGGCTGGAATCCGGCCGGGCTATCGAGGGTGAGCTGCCCGGCGGCAGCGTCCTGGCGCGCGTCGTTGGCGGCGAGCAGGGCATCCGTGCGGGGGAGACTGCCGGCGTGGGACGTGGGGATGCGGTTCGTGGTGGTCATCCCGCCAGTATCCCAAAGGCCGAGAGGCCGGAGCCGTTGTGTTACGCGCGGTTCCGGTGCCTGCACGTGCAGGCGCCGGCCGGCTTACTGCTCGCTGGCGGCGCGGACCCGGTCGATCAGGTCCTTCCAGGCGCCGTGCACCTGCGGTTCGGCGAGGACCACTTCGTGCGGGGCGCAACGGATGCGGTAGATGTAGCGGTCCGGCGCGGGCACGGTGTCTTCGGCTTCGTCCCACGGCAGTGCCTCGAGGAACTGCATCCATGAGGCTGCGTCGGGTTGCTCGTCGACCTGCACGTCCCAGGTGACCCGGAGCCCAGCGATGCCTCCGCTGCGTGAGACGACGACCTTCATGGCCCCATGGTACGTCCGGCGCGGCCGGGAGCGGGGATGTCGGCCGGTTGCAGGGCGGCTTCCCAGCGGGGCGAGGCCGCAGCGCGGCACGCCCCGCTGGGGCGGCGAGTCGGGATGCCCGGTCAGGACGCCGCCTGCAACGGCCCGACGCCGAGGCCCACCCCGTCCCAGCCGGCCAGGACGGCGTCGTGTTCAGTTGAGCCCTCGCCGTACCTGGCCACCGCTGCGGTGGCCGTCGCGGCGGCGAACGTGGCGAAGTCGCTGGTGGTGGTGAGGTTCGGTCCGGTGATGGTGTCGTACCAGATCTGGCCCGCTGCCTCCCAGGCGTTGCCGCCGATGGCCTCGGCCACCAGGTAGAACGCCCGGTTGGGAATGCCCGAGTTGAGGTGCACTCCGCCATAGTCGTCCTCGGTCTCGATGTACCCCGACATGGAGTCTGGCTGGGGGTCCTTGCCGAGCACGTCGTCGTCGTAGGCGGTGCCGGGCGCTCTCATCGATCGCAGCGCCTGGCCCTGCACCTGTTCGGTGAAGAGGCCCGCGCCGATCAGCCAGCTGGCCGACTGCACATCTTGGCCGGCGGCGTACTGCTCCACGAGCGCGCCGAACACGTCGGAGACCGATTCGTTGAGCGCGCCGGACTGGCCCTGGTAGGCGAGATTGGCGCTGTACTGGGTGACGCCGTGGGTGAGTTCGTGGGCGATCACGCTGAGCGAGATGGTGAACCGGTTGAACACCTCACCGTCACCGTCGCCGAAGACCATGCGTTCGCCATCCCAGAACGCGTTGTCGTACTCCCGGCCGTAGTGCACCGTGGCGTCCAACGGCAGGCCGCGGCCGTCGATGGAGTCGCGCAGGTACTGGCTCCAGTACAGCTCGTGGGTGTCGCCGAGGCCGTCGTAGGCCTCGTTGACGGCCACGTCCGCGACCGGTGGGGCGCCCTCCACCCGTACGACCCGGCCGGGCAGCCGTTCCAGGTGACCGGCGTCGCTGATGGTGCGGGTGGCGACGCCGGGAACCGCATCCACCGGCAGGGTGGGCAGTGCGGTGGTGCGGCGCTCGCCGAGCCGCAGGCTGCGGATCGGATCGTCGACCCGTAGTGACTTGCGGGCGGCTTCCGCGGCCGCCGAGAACCGCGGATCGTCGACCTCGGCCAGCCGGGCGAGAAGGTAGGGCGGCACAATGCCGCAGCGGAACGGCTTGGCGGGGCCGCCGGCCTGGCGCATGCCACCTGTGTCGTCACGCGTGTCACCAAGCGTGTGGCCATGTGGGAAACTGCTCGGCTGGGCGCGGTGCCGGCCGAACGGGACGGGGCTCTGGGTGTGGTCTGTGCCTGTCATGCGGTGAGTCTGCCAGCACCCGCTGACATCCGCACCCATCCGGCGCTCAGGCTCACAGTGCCGACCAGCCGCCGTCGGAGGCGAGCACGACGCCGGTGATGTTCGCCGCATCCGGGCTGGCCAGCCAGGTGATGGCGGCGGCGAGCTGTTCGGCGGTGGCCACCGGCGGCACGACGTGCTGGAAGACCGGCCCGAGCACCGAGCCGGCCAGTGGGGACAGCATCGGAGCCTCGATGTTGGTCTGCACCCCGCCGGGGGCGACGGCATTGCACCGGATGCCCTGGGCGGAATACATCACCGAGGTGTTGCGGGTGAGGCCGATCACGGCGTGCTTGGACGCCGTGTATGCCACTCCGGCGGCGCCGCCGCGGAGTCCCGCCTCGGAGGTGACGTTCACGATCGCGCCGCCGCCGCCGGCCGCCATGATCGGCACGGCCGCGCGGCACAACCGCATCATGCCGGTGATATTGATGCCGAAGACGCGCTCCCAGGTGGCGTCGTCGACCTCGGCCACCGGTAGGAAACCATCCATCACCCCGGCGACGTTCGCGACCACGTCGATGCGGTTGTTGGCTGCTGCCACCAGCCGGGTGGTGGTGTCCTCACGGCTGATGTCGCCGTCGACGGTGTGGATGTCGAGGTCGGGATACTGGTCCACGAGTTCCTGCAGCCGGGCGGGCAGCACGTCTCCGGCGATCACCCTGGCGCCTTCCTGGGCCAGGCGCACGGCGGTGGCCTTGCCGATTCCGGAGCCGGCTCCGGTGACGATGGCGGTCTGTCCGGCAAAACGATTGGGGGTCACTGGTGTAACCATCGGGATGCTCCTTCATGGTCCGGTCTGGCGGTGGCGGTGGCGAGTCGGGGCGGGCGGTCGACACGCACGGCCCGGTGCCGGCACGCTGCGAACGCACCATTCATAGCACCGTCCGCTCTCGTCGGCACCGGGCGGTGTCCCTGCCGGTTTGTAGACTGCGGGTATGCGCTACGGAATCGTCATCCTGCCCCAGTTCGACTGGCCGGAGGCCCGCCGCAAATGGCAGGGCGCCGAGCAGTACGGTTTCCATCACGCCTGGACCTACGACCATCTGTCGTGGCGCAGCCTCGCCGATCAGCCGTGGCAGGCCACGATCCCCACCCTGGCCGCGGCCGCGGCGGTCACCGACCGGATCCGGCTCGGCACCTTCGTCGCCTCGCCGAATTTTCGGCATCCAGTGCCGTTCGCCAAGGAGATCGCCACGGTCGACGACATCTCCGGTGGCCGCCTGACGCTCGGGGTCGGGTCGGGCGGAACCGGCTTCGATGCCTTCGTGTTGGGTCAGCCGTCGTACACCCCGCGGCAGCGGCATGAGCGATTCGCCGAGTTCGTGGCCGACCTCGACCTGCTGTTGCGCCACGAGGAGCCCGGCGCCGGCGGGTTCAGTTTCGCCGGCGAGTGGTTCAGCGCGGTCGGCGCCCGTATGGTGGGCCGGCCGGCGCAGACGCCCCGGGTACCGTTCGTGATCGCGGCGAACGGGCCGAAGGGGCTCAAGCTCGTGGCCGAGCACGCGGCCGGCTGGGTCACCACCGGCGCCGACGGGGCGGTCGGCGAACAGTGGTGGTCAGCGGTGTCCGGCCTGGTGCGCCGGTTGGACGACACCCTCGCCGCGACCGGCCGCGACGCGGGCACTGTCGACCGTTACCTCTCGCTCGACAGCGGGGGCGCCTTCTCGCTGCAGAGCGTCGGCGCCTTCGATGACGCCGTCGGCCGGGCGGCGGAGTTGGGCTTCACCGACGTGATCAGCCACTGGCCGCGCCCCGACGGCATCTATGCCGGGTCGGAGTCAGTACTCGACGAGATCGCCACGCGCCTGGGGTAGCGGTCGCCGGTTCAGACGCTCGAGAGCCGGCGGTCAGCCTGGTAACCGCCGACATCCGGCCAGACACCTTGTTCTCGTTCCACTTCGCCGCCGACCAGCTCGCGAGGCCGGCAACGACACCGTCGCGTGCGTCGGTGCGGCCACCCGCGCCGGCAACGGCTGCGGCGGCTGCAAGGGCCGCATCGGCGAGGTGCTCGAGCGCTTCGCTGCCCAGAGTGTGCCCTGAACCGTGCCGAGTGCTTGCCGGAAGCCGCGGATGCTGATAGCCATGAAGGGTTAACTCGAGTGTTATCCGGGCAGCAGCGCTGTGATCCAGTGGCGAGTGGTCCCGGCCGGCGAAGGGATGCTCCAGATGGCCCGCAACAAGACGGCCCGCACCACGACCGCGGGTGGCGTGACCACGCCGCCGCAGGGTACAACTAAGGCGGGGCGCCCGGTCCACCTCGACGACACCGACGAGACCGGCGAGTCCACCCTGGAGATCGGCACCCCCAAGAGCTGGGCCGCCGGTGTGCCCGGTGTGCTGCACTCCACCATTCCCGCGCTGGAGGGGATGGGCGTCACCCGCAGCCGCAAGACCCTGCTGGCGATGAACCAGAAGCACGGCTTCGACTGCATGAGCTGCGCCTGGCCCGACCCCACCCACCGCAAGACCTTCGAGTTCTGCGAGAACGGCGCTAAGGCCGTCACCTGGGAAGCCACCCCCATCACCATCGGCTCAGAATTCTGGACCGAGCATCCGGTCAGCGACCTGCTCGAGCGCACCGAGTACTGGTTGGGCATGCAGGGCCGGCTCACCGAACCGGTCTACAAGGCCGCCGGCGACGACTACTACCGCCCGGTCAGCTGGACCGAGGCGTTCCGGATACTCGCCGACAAGCTCAACAGCCTCGACTCACCCGATCAGGCCGCGTTCTACACCAGCGGACGCACCTCGAACGAAGCCGCGTTCGCCTACCAGCTGTTTGTGCGCGCGTTCGGCACCAACAACCTGCCGGACTGCTCCAATATGTGCCACGAATCGTCGGGTTGGGCGATGGGCCAGACTATCGGCATCGGCAAGGCCACCATAGGCTACGACGACTTCGGCAAGGCCGACCTGATCATCGTGATGGGGCAGAACCCGGGCACCAACCACCCGCGGATGCTGACCGCCCTGGAGGAAGCGAAGGACAACGGCGCCCAGATAGTGGCGGTGAATCCCATGCCGGAGGCCGGGCTCAAGCGTTACAAGAACCCGCAACGGGTGAAAGGCGTGATTGGGCACGGCACCGACATGGCCGACCAGTTCGTGCAGATCCGGCTCGGCGGTGACATGGCCCTGCTGCAGGCGGTGTCGCAGCGGGTGCTCGCCGCCGAAGCGGCGAAGCCGGGCACGGTGCTCGACCACGAGTTCCTGCGTGAGCACACCATGGGTCTCGAGGAACTCACCGATCACCTGGCCCAGCTCGACGAGGAGACGGTGCTCGAGGCCACCGGTCTGCGCTCCGCCGAGATCGACGAGCTCGCGGCCCGGTACCTCGCCGCCGACAAAGTGATCATCACCTGGGCGATGGGTCTCACCCAGCAGAAGAAGGGGGTGGCCACCATCAAGGAGATCATCAACCTGCTGCTGCTCCGCGGCAACATCGGCAAGCCCGGTGCTGGAGCGTCGCCCATTCGTGGCCACAGCAATGTGCAGGGCGATCGCACGATGGGCATCTGGGAGCAGATGCCGCCGGCGTTCCTGGATGCCCTGCAGCGGGAGTTCGGCTTCGACCCGCCCCGCGATCACGGCACCGACTCCGTCGGCACCATCAACGGGCTGCGCGACGGCCAGATCAAGGTGTTCATGGCCATGGGCGGCAACCTGGTGGCGGCGATCAGCGACACGCAGGCGGCGGAGGCGGCGATGCACGGCGCCGAGATGACGGTGCAGGTCTCCACCAAGCTCAACCGGTCGCACGCCGTAGTGGGTGATGCGGCCCTGATCCTGCCGACCATGGGGCGCACCGAGATCGACCGGCAGGCCACCGGAGTGCAGTTCGTGTCGGTGGAGGACACCGTCTGCGCGGTGCATCCGTCGTGGGGTCAGGTGACCCCGGTCGCGCCGAACCTGCTCTCTGAGGTGGCGATTGTGAGCAGGCTGGCCAGAGCCGTGCTCGGCGAGAAGGTCCAGGTGGACTGGACCGGGTTCGAGCGGGACTACGACCTGATCCGCGAACACATCTCCCACGTCGTGGCGGGCTGCGACGACTACAACGTGAAGATCCGGGAGAAGGTCGGATTCGTTCTGCCGAACGGACCCCGGGACTCCCGCACCTTCCCGACCCCCACCGGCAAGGCCATGCTCACCGTCAACGACCTCGAACACCTCGACCGGCCGGAGGGCACCCTGATTTTGCAGAGCCTGCGCTCGCACGACCAGTTCAACACCACCATCTACGGCCATGACGACCGCTATCGCGGCATCAAGAAGGGCCGGCACGTGGTGTTCGTGAACCCCAACGACCTCGTGGAGTTCGGTCTGGTCGACGAGCAGCTGGTGGATGTGCACGGGGTCTACCACGACGGTGTCGAGCGGGTGCTGCGCGGATTCCGGGTGGTCTCGTATCCCACCGCCCGCGGCTGTGCGGCGGCGTACTACCCGGAGGCCAATGTGCTGGTGCCCCTGGACCACCTGGCCGAGGGCAGCAACACCCCGATCTCGAAGGGCGTGATCGTGCGGCTCGAACCCGCGCACAACACCGAAGCCGTGCTGAGCTCCTAGGCTGACTGCGACCTATTGCGCTGTGTGCGCCCAGCCGTCCTCGACGCCGCCGGCCCCGGTCTTCTCGGTCGCCTGCGTGGCGACCTCGACCGCGTGTGACACGGCGGCGGTAGCCTCCTGCTTGCCGCTGGTCGAGATCGTCCCGGCCGCGTAGCCCACCAGGAAAGTGCTGATGGGCCCGGCGGCGGCACCGGCGGCTCGTGAGGTTTGCTCCGCGAGCCCGAGCAGCAGCGAGTAGTCCACCTCCAGGTCGAGAATCTGCAAGGCCTGGGTCAGGCGGCGAGTCAGGTCATCCAGCGCGCCGGGATCGTCGGCACGGCTGTCGTCGGTGTGGCTGCTCACGGGGTCTCCTCGCGCTTTGAGTGCTGTTGCCTGGATGCTCTAGCAGTAGCACCGAGTACTGATCCCGGCAATCGATCACTTGCGGGAGCCAGGGTCCTCATCCCCGATGTGCCCCGGCGCGTTCGCGGTGAGCACCCGCTGCACGAATGCCGAGTACTCCTCCATATAGTGCGTGAGAAATGTTTTCGTGCCGTCGTCGGTGACGGTGCCGTTGGCGTCGTAGACGGCCGGATTGAAGGTGATGTAGGCCTCGGGCGAGTTCAGCTGTGGCGCATCGAGGAAGCTCAGCACACTGCGCATCGACGACTGCATCACCGCGGTGCCGATGCCGCCGGGGGAGGCACCGATGATGCCGGTGGGCTTGCGGGCGAAGGAGTTCGTGCCCCACGGCCGGGAACCCCAGTCGATGGCGTTCTTCAACGCGCCGGGGATCGACCGGTTGTACTCGGGGGAGACGAACAGGATGCCGTCGGAGGCTTCGATGGCGTCCTTGAGGCGACGTCCCTCCGGCGGGAAATCATCGTCGTAGTCCTGGCTGTAGAGAGGTAGGTCCCGGATGGGGATCTCGGTGAATTCCAACTCGTCGGGGGCGAGCGCGATCAGCGCCGAGGCGAGGGTGCGGTTGATGGAGGTGCTGCTCAGGCTGCCGACGAAGTAGCCGATCTTGTGTGTGGCCATGGGGTTCTTCCTTCCGACTCGGATGCCACCTGGTCACCGTTCGGCCGGCACCCAGGGCGTTGCCGCCGCAGGCATCCATTTCGGTTTAGCACACCGCCGCAGCGCCCCACAAGGGCGCGGCGGGGCGCTACCAGGGCAAGAGAAGCGTGTCCACCGGCTCCGGCGCGGATGCGCCCCCGGCGGGCACCACGGCCACGCCGTCCGCCTCGGCCAGGCCACGCAGCATGCCGGAACCCTGCCGGGCGGTGGGCACCGCGCCGCCCGCGGTGAGGCGGTACGCCACCAATCGGGTGGACGCGCTGAGGTTCGCCACGTCCGCGGCCAGAACCACCCGGCCGAGGGCGGCCAGCGGGCGGCCGAGCATCCCGTCGATCAGCGCAACGCCGAGGCTCGCGAGCACCAGCATCGCGGCGAGCGGGTTGCCCGGCAGGCAGAGCATCAACCGGCCGTCGGCGAGCCGGGCGAGCATGACCGGGTGCCCCGGCCTCATCCGCACCCCGTCGATGAGCAGGGTTGCGCCCAGTTCGGTCAGGGCGGCGCGCACGTGATCGGCGGGGCCGCGCGCGCTGCCGCCGGTGCTGATCACCAGTGCCGCCGTGCTCGACCGGATCGCCGCGACGGTCTGGGCCAGATCGTCCGGCAACCGCTTCAGCGCCGTGAGTTCTGTGCCCATACCGGCGAGTAGGGCGGGGAACTCGGGGGAGTACGCGTCCCGCACCTGGCCGGCGGCCGGGATGCCCGATTCGATCACCTCGGTGCCGAGCAGGAGCAGTTCCACCGTGGGGGCGCCGGTCACGCCGAGGGTGTCGTGGCCGGTGACGGCCGCAAGCGCGAGCCGGGGCGTGGTCAGCACGCAACCGGCCTCGAGCATCAGTTCGTCCAGGCCGCATTCCTCGCCGCGGGCGCGCACATGCTCACCCGAAGCGGGCTCACCCGGCCGCGCTCGCCCGCCCCGGTGAAGCACACCCCTCGGGTGCGCGGCGTCAGCGTGGTCGACCGTGCCGTTCTCCGAGCGCAGGATGCCGTGGGTGCGGGCCGGCACGCAGCCGCCGGTCGCGATCGGCCGGGCTGTTCCTGGGGCCAGCGGCGTCGTCGCCGGCGGGTCGCCCGCGAGGATCGGGTCGCCGATCAGCCAGGGGGCGTCGCCGCTGACGGCCCATCCGTCCATGGCCGAGGTCGCCGTGGCGGGCAGTGCGGTGAGCGAGTGCAGCGGTGCGGCGAGGGTGCGCCCGGCCGCCTCCCGCAGCGGCACGGTCTCGGTGCGGCGGGGCAGTTCCGTGCCGAAGGTGTGCACCGCGGCCCGGGCCTCCAACCACTCCATCACGAGGTCACCTCGGTTGTGGCTGAACGACATCGCGGACTCCTTGCACGTGGGTGGCGGCACACGCTCGCCTCCTCAAGGCTATCCACTCGCTGATCGCAGGTCGGGTTCGGTGGGGGCGTCACTCGTTGGCGTCGGCGGACTGGTTCGGTGCTGCACTCGCGCCCGGCAGCACAATGCCCAGACGGGCCGCGTCGGCAGCGGTGTCGACGTCGGCGCTCAACCCGTCGGGCAAGGTCGCCTCCACCAGGTTCAGCGCCCCGATCAGGCTTTTCACCGAGAGGTTCTCCGCGTCACCGGCGGCCGCCGCAGCCGCCCGGAGGGCCACCAACCGGTAGACCGCCAGCAGCGGCTGACGGTGGCCGTGCGCATCCACGCTGATCACCCCGTCGATGGTGAGGCTCTGGGCTGCCCCGAGTTCGACCGTGCCCGGCAGGTGTTCGAGCGTGGTCAACAACGCCGTGACGGCCTCGTCGGCCCGCACCAGGTCGGCGGCCGACACCACGACCCAGTCCGCGTCGCCCCGCTCGGCACCGCCCTCAGCAGCACCGCCGGTATCAGCACCGCCGGCAGCCAGGGCACCCAGCCCGGCCACGATGGCAGCGGCCGGCCCGCCCCAGCGCGGCTCTTCCACGGCAGACAGCACGCCGGCGGGGAGGGGCGCATCGGAGCCGACCACACAGATGCGTTCGGCGCCGGTGACCGCACCGAGCACACCGGCCAGCAGGCTGCGGCCCTGGTAGACGAGGGCGGTCTTGTCGATGCCGCCGAGCCGGGTCGCCCGGCCGCCGGCCACCACGATCGCGGTCCAGCGCGGTGCGGCTGCGGCGGGCATGCGGAGTCTTTCGCTCGGGGCCGCTGTCGCGACCGGTGTGCTGTTCAGGCTACCCGGCAGACGGAACGGGACCGGGCTGCCGCCCGGTCCCGCACGCTGTCGACTGACTCAGATGGTGCGTCAGTCCTTGATGTAGCCGTTCGGGTTGAGCACGTACTTCGTCGCCGCACCCGCATCGAACTCGGCGTACCCGCGCGGGGCGTCCTCCAGGCTGATCGGCTGGGCGTGCACCGCCTTGGCGATCTGCACCCGGTCGTGCAGGATCGCCATCATCAGCTGACGGTTGTACTTCATCACCGGGCACTGACCGGTGGTAAACGACAGCGACTTCGCCCAACCGGTACCGAGGCTGAGCGACAGCGAACCTACCTTGGCGGCGTCCGTCGCCGCTCCCGGGTCACCCGTGACGTAGAGCCCCGGAATACCGAGTGCGCCACCGGCAGCGGTGATCGTCATCAGCGAGTTGAGCACCGTTGCGGGCTTCTCGGTTCCGGCATCCTTGCCGTGACCGTGCGCCTCGAATCCAACGGCGTCGACCGCCGCATCCACTTCGGGCACACCCAGGATCTGCTCGATCTGGTCCTGCGGCTCACCCTTGGTGAGGTCGACGGTCTCGCAGCCGAAGCTGCGCGCCTGTTCCAGCCGCTCCGGGTTGAGGTCGCCGACGATCACGACGGCCGCTCCGAGGAGCTGCGCGGAGACGGCGGCCGCGAGGCCCACCGGTCCGGCGCCGGCGATGTAGGCCGTCGATCCCACACCGATACCAGCGGTGAAGGCGCCGTGGAACCCGGTCGGGAAGATGTCCGACAGCATGGTGAGGTCGAGGATCTTCTCCAGGGCCTGCTCGCGGTCGGGGAACTTCAACAGGTTCCAGTCGGCGTAGGGCACCAGCACGTACTGTGACTGGCCGCCGACCCATCCGCCCATGTCGACGTAGCCGTATGCGCTGCCCGGACGGTCCGGATTCACGTTCAGGCAGACGCCGGTCTTGCGTTCCTTACAGTTGCGACAGCGACCGCAGGAGATGTTGAACGGGACGGAGACGATGTCGCCCACTTTGATGAATTCGACGTCGCGGCCGACCTCAACCACCTCGCCGGTGATTTCGTGGCCGAGCACCAGACCTTCCGGTGCGGTGGTGCGTCCGCGCACCATGTGCTGGTCGGAGCCGCAGATGTTGGTCGTGATGGTTCTCAGGATGACGCCGTGCTGGACCTGTCGGCCGACGTTCGCCGGGTTGACGCCGGGTCCGTCCTTCAGCTCGAAGGTGGGGTAGTCGATGTCGATGACCTCGACCTTGCCCGGCCCTTCATAGGCAACTGCTCTGTTTCCTGCCATTTTGTGTATCCTCCTTGATACCTTTTTCGCTGGCCAACCGCACGTTTTGCGCACGGGTAGGCGGCCAGCATCACTGATGGTTCTCGGTGGTTCGCTCACACTGGAGCACTCTCCATGGCACTACAGGACACTGGGAATTTCAAGGGTTTGCAGATGCCAAAAGGTGTGTATGGTAGCTGCGGCTACTCGGCCGGTCGTCGGGGCTATCTGGTCGACGAACGGCGGGTTTTCGAGCTATGTCGCGTCGTGTTGTCTAGGGTGGTCACATGCGAACCCCAGACAACTCCGGTGCCCGCGTGTCCGGTGCACAGACCCAGCCGCCGACGACCCTGCGCACGCTGCTGACCGACAAGCTGGGTTGGCTCGGCCTGCGCAGCGCCCAGGTGCTTCTGGCGCTCGCACTGGTCGCCGTCGTGATCTTCGTTTTGGTGCAGGTGAAGCTCGTGGTGATCCCCCTTCTCATCGCGATTATCCTGGCGTCGGCGCTGAGCCCGGTGGTGGGATGGCTACGCCGGCGCGGGCTGTCGCCCATCTTGGCCACCTGGGTCACCCTCCTGTCGGCCATCGTCGTGTTCGGCGGCATCGTGACCCTGATCGTGTTCGCCGTCGAGAACCAGTGGAGTGAACTCGCCACGAGCGCCTCCGACGGTATCGACCAGTTGTCCACCTATCTCACCGAGGGTCCGTTGGCGATTGATGCCGCTCAGTTGGAGGACTTCCGCAACCAGGGCATCGACTTCCTCACGAGCAGCCAGTTCGGTTCCGGCGCCCTCGCCGGGGTGTCTGTCGCGACCGAGATCATCACCGGCGCGGTGCTCGTCGTCGTGATCCTGTTCTTCTTCCTCAAGGACGGCGACGTCATCTGGAACTTCTTCCTGCGCCCCTTCAAGGGCGAGCGTCTGCGTCGCGGTCGCCGTATCGGCACCACCTCGGTGCGGGTGCTCGGCGGCTATGTGCGCGGCACGGCGATCATTGCCTTCGTCGACGGGGCCGCGATCGGGATCGGCCTCGCCATCCTGGGCGTGCCGCTGGCGCTGCCTCTGGCGGTCATCGTCTTCCTCACGGCGTTCATCCCGCTGATCGGCGCAACCGTGGCCGGCATCCTCGCCGCCCTGGTGGCGTTGGTGGCGAACGGGTGGGTCGTGGCCCTGATCGTGGTGGGCATTGTGGTGGTGGTCAATCAGCTCGAAGGCAACTTCCTGCAGCCGGTGGTGATGGCACAGTCGCTCAAGCTGCACCCGCTCGTGATCCTGGTCGCCCTCACCGCCGGCACCATTCTTGCCGGCATCATCGGCGCGGTGCTCGCCGTGCCGATCGCCGCCGTGGGCTGGGCCATCGTCAAGACCTGGAACGCGCCACCGGAGTTGGCCGGCCAAGCCCGTCTGGCCTAGCTGCCCGTCCAGCGCGCTCAGCCCTCCAAACGCTTGGGCGAGCCGGCCTTGAGCGCGGTCTCCTCCACGTCGATGAAGGCGAGGGCAGATCGGATGGCTGGCTCCTGGTACCGGCCCTCCGCCCGGGCGGCCAGTACGGCGTCCCGCTCCGCCTCGATCATGGCCCGCCGCAACCGGGCATACGCCGCCGGGAGCGGCTCGGCCTCCTCTGGCGCCGGGTTGTCGATGGCGTCGGCCAGGAACACGGCATTGATGCGTAACCGCCCGATCACCCGTTCCTCGTCGGCATCGGTGACCTCGGCATCCAGGCGGGCCAGGCCGGCGGTCTGCGCTTCGGCGAGCAGCATCTGCGCCTCGATCCGCTCCTGGTTCTTGTCCGGCGGCGGCAGGCGCAACCGGCGGATGATCCACGGCAGAGCCAGCCCCTGCAGCAGGGTGCCGACCACCATGACAAACGCAAGGAACTGCAGGAACGCCCGGCCGGGGGTCTCCGGCGGCAACAGGAACACCGCCGCCAGGGTGACCACGCCGCGCATGCCGGCGAACGACACCGCCACGCCGGTGCGCCAGCTCCAGCCGCGCTCCCGCAGCCGCCGGGGGCCGTACCGGTAGACCGACGTGGTGACGGCCATCCAGATGAACCGTGACACCAGCAGTGCTCCGAAGAGGGCGAGCGAGATCCACACCGTGGGCCAGAGGCCCGGCCCCGTGGAGACCGCGCCCTCCAGGATCGACTCCAGGTTGAGACCGATGAACAGGAACACCGCGTTCTCCAGCAGGAACTGGATGGTTCGCCAGTTGATCGACTCGGCGATGCGCGCCTCGGCGGACTGGATCACCGGCGCCCGGTAGCCCAGGTACAGCCCGGCGATCACCACGGCGAGCACCCCGGAGCCGTGCACCAGCTCGCCGAGGATGAACGCCAGGAACGGCGTGATCAGCGACAGGCTGGTGTCGAGCACCGGCGCGCGCAACTGCTTGCGGATCGCGGCGAGCATGAAGCCCACCACGAGGCCGACACCGGCGCCGCCCACAACGGCGAGCACAAAATCAGTGGTCACCGACCACGGCGTCACCGTACTCAGGATGGCGGCGATCGCCGCGTTCAACGCCACCAGGGCGGTCGCGTCGTTGAGCAGACTCTCACCCTCGAGCACCGTCACCAGCCGGCGAGGCAGGCCCAGGCGTCCGGCGATTGCCGTGACGGCCACCGCATCCGTCGGCGCCACGACAGCACCGAACGCGAACGCCGCCGCGAGCGAGATCGCCGGCACCACCAACCAGGCGGTGAGGCCCACGAACACCACGGTGAACGCCACCAGCCCCACCGACAGCAGCAGGATGCCGTCGCGCCTGGCCCGCACGTCGATGACCGAGGTGCGGATGGCCGCGGCGAACAGCAAGGGCGGCAACAGTCCGTAGAGCACCAGTTCGGGCTCGACCTCGATGGTGGGTACGGAGGGGATGAACGAGGCGGCCGCCCCCACGACGACGAGCACGAACGGCGCCGACCAGCCCGCCCGGCGGGACAGGCCCGTGACCGCGACGGTGACCACGACGAAGACGACGATCCACTCGATGGTGCTGACCGGGTTCATAGCCACCATTATGCGTGCTGACCGGCGACAGCGACGGGCGGCCATTGCCGCTTTGCGGGTTCACGCCTACGATCCCCAGCAGGCCGGGGTGCGGCCGCTTCCGTCAGGTCTGCCGCTCCCGGCCGGCAGATTTGGCTACCCGCAAGGAGGCGAGGCGCACATGGCCGTGAGCACTCTCAAGGAGATCGTCGATCGAGCGTTCGCCGAGAAGTACGGTGTCCCTGCGATCAACATCGTGAACGACCTGACCATGGAGGCCGTTCTGGCCGGCGCGGTGGAAGCCCGATCGCCGGTGATCGTGCAGACCTCGGTGAAGACCGTCAAGTCGATCGGGTCCGACGTTCTGTTCGCGATGTGGACAGCCATGACCGCCGGCATCGACGTTCCCGTGGCTTTGCACCTGGACCACTGCCCGGACCGGGACGTGATCACCGAATGCCTGGAACGCGGCTGGAACTCGGTGTTGTTCGACGCCTCCACCCTGCCGGTGGAGGAGAACCAGCGGCAGACCATCGAGGTGGTCAAGCACGCCCGCACCTTCGGTGCCCATGTGGAAGGGGAGATCGAATCGATCACCGGGGTCGAAGACGGGGTGGGCAGCGACACCGAGGCCGCGAGGCAGAGCCTCGCCGTGTCGCTCAGGTTTCTCGAGGAGACCGGGGTCGACGTGTTCGCGCCGGCGATCGGCAACGCCCACGGCGTATACAAGCGTGAGCCCGTGCTCGACTTCCAGCGGGTGAGCGATCTCGTTGCCGCGCATCCGGTACCGATTGCCCTGCACGGCGGCAGCGGCATGACCGACGCCCAGTTCACCGACCTCATCGCCCGGGGGTGCGCCAAGGTCAACATATCCACCGCCCTCAAGATCACCTTCATGAAATCGAACCTGGCCTTCCTCACGGATGCCGAGGCGCGCGACAAATGGGACCCGCCGTCGCTGTTTGCGAAGGTGCGCGCCGACATCGTCGACCTCACCCGGGGCCTGGCGGAGCAGTTCGGCAGTGCGGGGAAGGCCTGATATGCCGGCGTTGATCTTCGACTGTGACGGGGTGCTGGCTGATACCGAACGCGACGGCCACCTGCCGGCGTTCAACCAGACCTTTGCGGAGTTCGGTGTGCCGGTGCACTGGAGCGACGCCGACTATGCCGAGAAGGTGAAGATCGGCGGCGGCAAGGAACGCATGACCAGCATCCTCACGCCCGAGCTCGCCCGCGAGATCGGCCTGCTGGACGACCCGCCGGAGTGGGGCGACACCGTGCAGCAGTGGCACAAGCGCAAGACCGCCATCTACACCGAGCGGGTGGCCGCCGGGGTGATGCCCGGCCGGCCCGGCATCCGCCGCATCACCGAAGAAGCCGTGGCCGCCGGGTGGACGCTGGCGGTGGCGTCGACCTCGGCGGAGGCGTCGGTACGGGCGGTGCTCAGCCATGCCGTGGGGCCGGAGCTGGCCGAACGGTTCCAGGTGTTCGCGGGTGACATCGTTCCGGCCAAGAAACCCGCTCCCGACATTTACCTCCACGCCCTGCGGGAGCTGGGAGTTGCGGCCGACGACGCCGTGGTGATCGAGGACAGCGCGAACGGGTTGCAGGCGGCGCTCGCCGCGGGCCTGGCCACGCTGGTGACCGTGAGCAGCTACACGGTGCAGGAAGACTTCACCGGCGCCGCGCTCGTGGTGTCCTCACTCGGCGACCCGGGCGGGCCCGCGTCAGAGGTGCTCAGCGACCGACGCGGCCTCCATCCCAGCCCCTATGTGCGGCTCAGCGACCTGGCCGAGATCCTGCAGACGGCACCGGGCGCATCCGCTGCCGGCGCCGCCTCCGCCGCATCCGAGACAGAAAGCGAGACCCCATGACCAGCCTGGCCGACACCGAATTCGTGGTGCACAGCATCGCACAGACCGCCGTGGACAACGAGAAGGAGTTCGGTGATCTCGACGCCGTCGTCGGTGACGGTGACTTCGGTTACTCGCTCGCCCGCGGTTTTGAGATCGTGCTGGCGGACTGGGACAGCTTCGACCGGTCCAGCCCGAGCGCGTTCCTGCAGAAGGTGGGCATGGTCATCTCCGGCCGGATCGGCGGCACGTCCGGCCCGATCTGGGGCACCGCCTTCCTCCGGGCGTCGATGGCGCTGAAGGGCAAAGAGCAGGTAAGCGGCAGCGACGCCGTGGCGCTGCTGCGCGCGGCGATCGACGGCATCAAGGCCCGCGGCAACTCCGATGTGGGCGACAAGACCCTGCTCGACGCGCTCGTGCCGATGACGGATGCGCTCGAGGCGGAGGTCGCGGCCGGGTCCGATGCCGCCACAGCACTGCACCGCATGGCCGCCGCCGCCCGCAGCAGCTCAGACCAGACCTCGATGATGCAAGCCCGTCGTGGCCGGGCGAGCTACACGGGCGAGCGCAGCATCGGCTCGCCGGACCCCGGCGCTGTGGCGGTGGCGGTGATCCTGGAGCGGCTCAGCACGGAGTGGGACGCCCAGGCCGGCACCGCCGGGTCGGCGCCGGGCTCGTCGGGCTCGTCGGGCTCGTTGGGCGAGGGCAGCGTTCAGAGCACGCCGGACACGGAGTGACCGGGTGACGACACCGCACACCGACTGAAAGTAGCTACACCGCACACACCCGATTGAGCACCGCATCCGAGAAGAGGGAGCCATGAAGAAATTCGTCAATGATCCGAAGCAGTACGTTCCGGAGATGCTCAAGGGCATCGCGCTGGCCAACCCGGACACGCTCACCTACGTGCCCGCCTACAACCTGATCATGCGCTCCGACAGTCCGAGCCCCGACCGGGTGTCGATCATCCAGGGCTCCGGCTCCGGCCACGAACCGGCGCACGTGATGACGGTGGGTAAGGGCATGCTCGACGCCGCCTGTCCCGGCGATGTGTTCTCGGCGCCGCCGATGGACTACGTCTACGAGACCACCAAGCTGCTCGCCTCGCCCAAAGGGGTGCTGCTGCTGGTGAACAATTACACCGGCGACCGCATGGCGTTCGAGATGGCGCAGGAACTCAGCGCCGCCGACGGTGTGAACGTGAAGACCCTGTTCATCGACGATGACGTCGCCGTGCAGGACTCCACCTACACCGTGGGCCGCCGCGGCGTGGCCGGTAACTTCTTCGTGATGAAGGCGGTGGGAGCTGCGGCCGAGCAGGGCGCCGACCTGGACGAGCTGATTCGGATCGGAGAGAAGGTGGACAGCGTCACCCGCACGATGGGAATCGCCCTCACCTCCTGCACCCCGCCGGCGAAGGGCTCGCCGCTGTTCGAACTCGGTGAGGATGAGATCGAGGTGGGAGTGGGCATCCACGGCGAACCCGGTCGGCGCCGCGCCAAGCTCACCACCGCCGATGAGATGACCGACGAGCTGCTGGATGCCGTGGTCAAGGACCTGCCCTATGTGGCCGGCGACCGGGTGGCGCTGATGATCAACGGGCTCGGCGGCACTCCGATCAGCGAGCTGTACATCCTGTTCGGGCACGCGCACGAACGGCTCACCGAGTTGGGCATCACGGTGGGGCGCAGCTACGTGGGTGAGTACTGCACGTCGCTCGACATGGCCGGGGCGTCCCTCACCCTGGTGCGGCTCGATGACGAGATCGAGGCGTTGCTCGAGGCTCCGGCCGAGATCGCGGCCCGCGTGTTCTGAGGTCCGCAGGTTTCGCCCGGGCCGGGACGCTCGGGCGGGGCGGTGGTCGAGCGCGTCCGGCCCGCTGGGTGGGGCCGTCTCGGCCATCGTCCCGACGGCTCGGGTCGGCGGATGCCCTGTACCCGGATAGCCGCCTCCCGCTACTCTGTGGGCATGAGTGAGACTCCGAGTGACTGGTCAGACACGGTTTTCGCCTTCGACGCGGCCACCCGCTGGTTTGTCGCGGTGACTCGGGGCATCGCCGAACGTGCCGCGGGCAACCCGGAGGTCTGGGCGCAACCCGGCCTGGGGGAGTGGACGGTGCGAGACCTGATCGGCCACACCAGCCGGGCTCTGTCAACGATCGAGACCTACCTCGACCTCGCCGCCGAGGAAGACGCCGCCGGAGTCGCCGGCGACATCGACGTGACCTCGCCCGCGGCGTATTACGAGCGGGCGCTCGCCGCGGGAACCCCCGAGATCATCGCCCAGCGCGGCCGGGAAACCGCGGCGACCCTGGGCGCCCAGCCTGCCGCGGCGGTGGCGACCCTGGCCGCCCGGGTGTTGGCCCGGGTGGCCACCCTCGACGGTACGGAGCCGGCCGAAACCCCGGCCGGCCGCATCCGCATTGCGGAGTACCTGCCGTCCCGCACCGTGGAACTGACGGTGCACACCAGCGACCTGCTGCAGAGCCAGGGTGTGCCGGCCGCCGAGCAGACCCTGCCGGAGGCCGCGGCCGCCGCGACCCTGCACGTGCTGGCCGACCTGGCCGCGCAAAAGGGCTCTGCCGCCCTGCTGCTGCGAGCCGCCACCGGCCGCGCGCCGCTGCCCGCCGGCTTCACCGTGATCTGACCGGGTTCAGCGTGGTGCAGCCGGTGCCCGCTCGGTCCTCGTGGCCCGGGTTGGCCGTCGTGGCCCGTGTTGTGTCCGGCGGCCCGTGTTGCAACATGTGCAGCCGGGACGAACACGTGCCGCGGGGACGATCGCGCGCCGCCGGAAGAGTGTGAGTGCCGCTGAGTTGACGCCGGTCGCGAGACGGATCGACGCACGGAGGCCATGACTGCATGCCGGTGAGGTGGCCCTCGTGACGCACATTCCGTCTCGTGGCGCAGAATATTTCTCGTGGCGCAGGTTAATGCGCGCAGTTTCCTGCGCCGCGAGCAGTTTCACGCGCCTCGAGACGTGTTCCGCCCAGCGAGCAGCCCGGACCGGCCGGCGCGCACCGGCCCGGCCCGAGCCGGCCCGGCCCGGCTACGCGAGCGCAGCCGCCTCGTGGGCCTGGCGGGCGGCGTCGAGGGCGTCGAGTTGTTCGGCCAGGCGGTCCAGCACGGCGTCCTGATCGCTCAGCCACTCCGGCATCCACACTCGTTCGACGGCCGGCCAGCCCATCAGCCGGGACAGCACCTCAACGGGCAGGCCGTCGCGGTCGGAGACCGTGCGGCGCTGGGCCCAGTCCGGCCCGTCGAGCAGCACGGCCATCACCGGCACCTCCGGCGCCCTGGCCACGGCCACGCTGAGGTCGACCCTGAAGTCCGACAGGCCGACGTCGCTCTGCACGGTGTAACCGCGTTCCCGCAGGGCGTCGGCGATCTGCTCGCGGTGCCGGTCGATCACCCCCGACTGGCGCAGCGGACTGGCCAGCCCGGCCGAGCCGCCGGCCGCCAGGTCGAGGTAGGCGCGCAGATCCTTCACGCCCACCGAGATGGTCTCCTCGGCGCGCAGGTCCTGGGGGTCGAAGCTGCTGAACACGATCACCTGGCGCCTCGCCCGGGTGATGGCCACGTTCAGGCGGCGCTCGCCGCCCGGCAGGTTGAGCGGCCCGAAGTTCAGCGGCAGCCGGCCGGACGCATCCGCACTGAACGCGGTGGAGAACAGGATGGTGTCGCGCTCGTCACCCTGCACGTTTTCCAGGTTCTTGACGAACAGGCCGTCGGTGTCGCTGTCCAGGGCCTGCACGATGCGGTCGTCGCCGCTGTCGCGGAGGCTGCCCTCGATGAGCGCCCGCTGCTGCACGTTGAACGTGATCACGCCGATCGACGGGATGCCTTCGGGCTCGGCGTTGAAGCGGGCCATGATCTCGGCGACGATGGCCGCGGCCTCCACCGGGTTGGTGCGCAGGCTCTTGCCCTTTCCGCTGCGGAGGAACTCGCCGTTCACCCTGCGGAGGCTCACACCGAAGCCGGCAGCACCGGCATCCGCTGCCGCCGGCGCGGTTGAGCTGCGCTGAGGCGCCGGGAACGAGGAGAGCCGGTCACGGTAGTAGGCCCGGTTGCTGAATGCGATCAGCGATTCGTCCTGGCTGCGGTAGTGCCACGACAGCCACTTGCTCGGCACCTGCGCCTGCACGCACTCGGAGAGAATCGACTCTTCGTCGCGCACGAACTCGACGGTCTCGCTCTCCTCGTCGCCGGCGCCGATGGCGGATTCGGCAAACGAGGTGGGCGGCATCTGCTTGCTGTCGCCGACCACGACCACCGAGCGGGCCCGGCCCATCGCTCCGACGGCGTCGGAGACGCGCACCTGGGAGGCCTCGTCGAAGACCACGATGTCGAACAGGCCGGCCTGGGCCGGGAAGAACCTGGCCACGGACTCGGGGCTCATCAGCATGCAGGGCATCAGGTCGGTGATCAGGTCGCCGAACTCGTGCATGAGCTCACGCACCCCCATGCCGCCGCGCTGCCGGTCGAGTTGGCGGCGCAGCAGGCCGAGCCGGGCCGAGGTTTCGACGGCAGCCGGGTCGGTCGTCTCGTTCGCCGGCTTGCCGAGGGTGCGCCGCTGCAACACCGTGAACGGGATGAAGGTGGGCAGGTGCCGGCGCACCGCACCCGACGACGTGGTGAACCGGGTCACGGACCGGTTCTGGGCCACCGCGTCGAACTGGTCGAGCGCCGTGGCCTGGCTTCGTTCGGCGAGCGATACGACCGCCAACGCCTTCTCGAACGCCAGCCCGGCGTCGTCGGCGTCGACCTCGCCGCGCAACACCGCGGTGTGCGCGGCGTCGAGTCCGAGCCGGCGGAGCGGCACCAGGTGCCCGAGCAGCGCGACCCAACGGGTGAGGGTGGGTATCCCCGGCGCCTGGGCGGCACGTTCCTCGGTGCCGCGGGTCCACACGGCCAGCAAGCCGCCGTCGGCCGCCCACACGGCGATCGCGGCCGGCCCGGTTTCGGTGGCCGTCATCACGCCCTGCAGCGCCAGCATCGCGCGGTTCAGGGCCGTGGCCAGCGCCGCATCCGGTTCGGTCGTGGCGGCCAGGTAGCCGCGCAGGGTGGCCACGAATTCGTCGCTGAGCTCCCGATGGCCCGAACCGACCACGCCGCCGGCCCAGCGCAGCCAGGCCAGCCGGGCCGCGAGCTCGTCGCGGCCGGTCTGGCCGTTCTGAGCGGCGCCGGTCGTCAGCGGATTCCAGCCGTCGGCGAGGTCGACGCCGGCCACGGCGCGCACCGCCAGGCGCACGGCGTCCAGCCGGGTGCGGCTGTCGGCCAACTGCCCGGTCAGCGTGGACACCGTGGCGACGGGCACCTTCGCACCGGGCTTGAGGTCGGCGGCGAGCCGGGTGAGGATCGCCTGCCGGCGGCCGCGGCGGCCGAAGAAGCCGGAGGCATCCGCCGCCTGGGCGTCGCGGTGCAGGGCGGCAGCGTCCAAGCGCAGTGCCGTGGGCTCCAGCACGGCCAGGGCGGGGTGGTCGCCCTGGGCGAAGGCCGTGGTGGCCTGCTCGGCGGCGTCGGCGGCCGCGATCCAGGTGGCACCGCGGGTGGCGTCGAGCGTGGCCAGGTCCACCCGGTCGGCGCCGGCGAGTCCGCTGAGGGTGACGAACTCGGTGGGGCTGGCCGCCGCGGCCACCACGAGCGCGGCAGGGTCGAGCGCCGTGGCGCTGCCGCCGGACGACGGGAGCGCCGCCAGCGCCTCGTCGAACTCCAGCGCGGCCCGGCTCACCGTGGCCAGGTCGAGCGGGGCGGTCGGGGCATCGGTGATGAACGCCCACGGATGCTGCGGCCGAGGCCGCACCGGATCGGTCAGGTCGGGCAGGTTCCGCAGCGTCTGGCGCAGCTCGTCGAGCTCGGCGGCCGTGATGCGCGCGGGAAGGTCGGCGGACAGCGGCAGCGCACGCACATCGGCATCCGCGGCCAGCTCGGCGGTGCGCGCGGAGTAGAACGACAGGCCGGCACCGTTCTGCTCGTGCAACCGGCCCGTGTACCGGGCCAAACCGCGCCGCGCGGTGCCGAGCACGTCGAGGTCGTTCTTCAGGCCCTGGCCGTCTACGCTCACCTGGTGTTCGAGGGCCAGCCGGATCTGGGCGCGCACGGCGGCCGGTTTGCTGGCCTTGTCGTGCAGGTCGAGCGCGAACGGTGCCATGCCCACCTCGCCCAGGCGGGTCTGCACCACTTGCAGCGCCGCGCGCTTCTCGGCCACGAAGAGCACCTTCTTGCCCTCGGCGACGGCACGGGTGAGGAGGTTCGTGATCGTCTGCGACTTGCCGGTGCCCGGCGGGCCTTCGAGCACGAAGGTGCGCGCGGCGAGGGCCTCGGCCACTGCGGCGAGTTGGGAGGAGTCGCCGGGCACGGGGCATTCGGCGCCGAGCACGTCGAGGTCGGCCGGTTCGGGCAGGGCCACCGGGTCGACGAACGGCTGCGTCGGGGTGTGCACGAGGTGATCGACCAGCGAGTTGCCGGCCAGGGTCTGCCAGTTCTCGTCGAGGTCTTTCCAGAGCCGGAACTTGGCGAACTGCAGGATCGACAGGTCGAGGGTCTCCTCCACCCGGTAGGGCAGCCCGGCGCCGAGCAGCGCCTCGCGGGTGGCGCGGAACGCCCCGGCCAGGTCGATGCCGGCGGTGTCGTCGGCCGGGTTCGCGAGCCCGGGGATGCTGAGGCCGTGCTGTTGGCGCAGCTTCTCCAGCAGGCAGTAGTTAGGGGTGGACTGGCCGGATTCGTCCAATCGCACCCGGTAGTCGCCGCCGCGGCCGGCCGGTTCGAGCACCACGGGCACGAGCACCAGCGGGCTGCGCAGCTCCCGGTCGTTCACGGTCCAGACTAACGACCCGAACGCCAGGTAGAGGTTGTTGGCCCCGGTCTCCTGCACCACGGTGCGGGCCTTGTAGACCAGCGCGCGCAGCTTGGTGGCATACGCCGCATCCGTGACGTCGGCGTAGACCGCCTTCTTGTCGGCGAGCAGCGCGGCCAGCTGCTCGGGCGAAAGGTCACGGCCGAACCGGATGCCGCGCTCATGCTGGGTGCTCGACATGCGGTCGGCGGGCAGCAGGGTGAGCCCGGCGCCGCCGTTCACCAGGTCTTCGACCGCGCCCAGCTGCTGGTCGGGCACGGTGAGGGCGAGGGCGCCGCGCTCGGTGAAGTTGATCAGCCGGTTGCGCAGGCTGAGGTCGAGCAGGGCGTTCTTCCACTGCTCCACCCGCGGCGGGATGACCCGGGCCGGGCGCGCCTCGTCGGCCGCGGCGTCCGCAGAGCCGGTTGCCGGCGCATCCGTGGCCCGCGGCGTCGGCACGGACGGGCCCGCCGCGTGGTATTCGGTCACGACGACGGTGCCGTCGTCGGAGACGGTGCGGGCGGGTAGCGGAAGGATGTTCGTGCGCCGGGCCTGAACGACGTCGACGACGCCGATCACCTGGCCGAGGTCGCCGAGCCAGTCCAGGTAGGGCGAGCGCTGCGCCTGCGCGAAGGTGACCGGGGTGCCGGCCTGGTGGTCGGTGACCTGGGTGGTCTCGACCAGCCGGATCAGGTCGAGGTCGATGAGGTTGATCACCTCGGCCACGTCGGTGAGCGCGGGCGCGCCGAGGGTCTCCTCCTCGCGCCAGTAGCCGAGGAACGCGTGCCCGGTGACGACCCAGAGCAGCGGATGCAGCCCGGCCTGTTCCAGCGCCGCGGCCATCACGACGACGGTGTCCAGGCAGGTGCCCACGGCGGAGCCCGGCGCCTCCGCACGCCCGAGCACTTCGCCGGGGGTGCGCACCTTCTGGCCGTCGTCGGCCCAGCTGGCCGGGGGAGTGGCGTAGCGGATGCCGCGGGCACGCATGGCCACGAAGACGGCCTCGACCACCTGATCGACCCGCTCCGGGCCGGCCTGATAGCCGGGCATCGCGGCCGAGCCGGTGCGGGCCTCGAGCAGCGCTGCCGCCTCGCCGAGCAGCCGCTGCACCTCGGGGTCGTTGGGCAGCACGTGCGCCGAGAGCATTTCCAGGGCGAGGTCAACCGGCTGGGCGATCCACTGGTGCGCGGCGAGGAGCTGGATCGGTTCGTCGGCCGAGGCCACGGTGCGGCCGTCCAAGAGCAGGCTGGCGCGGATCGTGGCCGGGCGCTGTTCCTCGACCGGGAGCATGGCGGCGGGATCGACGGTGAGCGAGACATCCGTGAAGGTGGCGGCGCGGTCGGCGGCAAGGTCCACGACCAGGTCGCGGATGCTGCCGAGCGAGTCGCCGGCGCTGAGCACCTCGAGCCGGAGCACCGCTGCGCGCAGCATCGGCCCGCGGTTGTCGACACCGACCCGGCCCACCACGTTGATGCGGTTGTGCGCCAGCGCATAGCTGAGCACGGGCGTCGCGGTGATGGAGAGGGTGAGCGGGCCGACGGGCGTGACAGCCGACTCGGCACTGTTCGGCGCGGCCGAGTCCGGGGTGATCGATTCCATCGGTGCTCCTTGTGTTGCCGGTCGGTGCTGGTGCAGCGTGCCCCCGCACGCGGGGGACTATTCAATCATCGGCGAGTGTGGGCCAGCCGGGCGCATCCGGGCCGCGGCGAGGCCGGTGTGTCTATTCTGGAGTCGCACCGGAGACCGTGGGAGGACCCCTGGTCGGGCGGGTGGGGCTCAACTCTGCTAGGATCTTGAGGTTGCCGTTCAACGGCCGCGGACAAAGAGAGCTCAGGCATTCGGCCCCGAGCACCGCGCAGTGAGAGAAAGGGGATCCCATCTATGGCACTCGAAGCTAATGCTAAGAAGGCGATCATCGAAGCGTACGCAACCCACCCAGGCGACACCGGGTCCCCCGAAGTCCAGATTGCAATGCTCACGCAGCGCATTCTCGACCTCACGGAGCACCTCAAGGAGCACAAGCACGACCACCACTCGCGTCGTGGCCTGCTCCTGCTGGTTGGTCAGCGTCGCCGTCTGCTCGGCTACCTGTCCGACGTAGACATCAACCGTTACCGCACGCTCATCGAGCGTCTCGGCCTGCGTCGCTAAGGCTCACAGCCTCTAGCTTCACAGTTCTCGGCTTCACAGCCGGAACGGTTCGCTGATAACGCGATCTTCTTCGAAACGGGCCGTCACCTTCCAGGTGGCGGCCCGTTTTGTGTACCCGGATGCCGGTGCAAGCGAGTACTCGAACCGGTCGCGGCTAGTTCCGGTCGGCCGGCAGGTCGAGCGCCCTGGTGTAATAGCCCCAGGGGAATGTCGTCTCGCGCACCAACTGCCAGCCCTCGGCCTCGAGCCGCCGACGCGCGCTGCTGCCCGGCGTCCAGGGCATCCGGCGGTATTCCCACTGCTGCTCGGACTCCTCCAGAACGTGGAACAGCGTGCCGAAGTCCACGAGATGCCAGCCCCGGAGGCCCTCGGTGGCCAGGACTGCCATCTCGTCGAACGCGGTGACCGGGCTGATCACCTTGCGGTGCGGATGCTCGGCGTCCCCGGGCCGCACCGAGGCGGGCTGGCTCGGAGCGGAGAATCGCTGCTGGGCGGCCTGCCGGCTCACCCCGAGCAGCCGGCCGAGGGTGTCCCAGCTGTGCCCGGCGGCGCGAGCGCCGTTGATCGACTCGCGCAGCAGGCGGCTGGTCTCTTCCGCTGCGGTGCGGCTGGCGCCGACGAGGCGGAGGTACGCATCCGGCTCGGATTCGAGGGCGGCCCGCAGCCCGGCCGGAGTGCCGAGGACGGCTTCAGCCACGGCATCACGCACGGCTGCGGCCTCGTCGGCCGTTAGGGACGACGGCACCTGATCGGGAGTCGAGGTGGTCATCGTTCGGTCGGCGTGTCGCCGGTGCGCTCGTTGGGGCGGGCGGTGGCGGAATCGTCGACGGGCCGATCGGCGGTTGTCGCGGCGCGAAGGGGTTCGAGGTCGTCGAGCGCAGCGGCGTCGCGCCGCCGGGCCATCCAGGTGCGCACGATTTCGGTCCAGAGCACGAGTGTCAGCAGGAGCGCCGCGATCATTCCGGTGAAGAATCCCAGCACGGTGTCGGCGGTGTCGTCTTCGACGAATGCGGCGGTGAGGGTGAGCGCGGCGATCAGGAGGATCGCGACGACGATGGCGGCCGCATACCAGCGGGGCCGGCGGGGAAGGGTGCTATCGGAGGAGGTCATGATGTCAATGATTCCTTGACGCGAGCCAGTTGTCAACATTTTCTTGACAATGGTGCTCAACGCGAGGTCTCGGTTCTCATGGTTCACAGCGAACACCACCGGGTGGCTCACAGAGTGCTCATAGCAAGCGCATAGCGCGGGCCCGCAGTCTGGATCCATCGAGAAGAGCCCGGCACACCGGACGTCACTCACCCGACAGGAAAGGCGGCATGGAATGAATATGCACGAGCGAGGCAAGAGACTGAGCACCATCATCACCGGCACGATCGGCCTGGCCGCCGTAATCGCCGCGTCGGCACTCGGCCTGCACGAGTGGGCAGACACCCAAACCACCGATCTGTCGGGCTCCGACTCGTCGACGAGCACCACGACCACCGACAGCACCGACGATTCCGAGAGCACCGGCGAGACCGGCACGTCGACGGATGCCGACACCGACTCCACCAGCACGGACTCCACCAGCACGGACTCGACCGGCACGGAGTCAACCACCGACTCCAGCAGCACCGAGTCGACCGAGACCGACACCACGACCGACTCCGACACCTCCAGCTCAGCGGTCAGCCCGGCCACCGGCACCACCTCCGACGCGACCTCGAGCGGATCCTGACATGACGACCACCCTGAGCCTGTCCAGCGCTTCCGCCCGGCCGGCCACCGCCACCCGCGACTGGACGCTGTGGAGCACCTCCGCCCGCCTGGTCGTGACCGACCCGACCCAGATCGGCCTGGCCAGCTCCCTCGCCGACGCCCTCCTGGCCGACGTCGACCGGGCCGCCAGCCGGTTCCGCGCCGACTCCGAACTCCAGCTCGCCGCCGGCCTGCTGCACCAGGGCGTGGAGGTGAGCAACACCCTCGCCGACCTCGTGCGCCAGGCTCTCGCCTCCGCTGCCCTCACCAATGGAGACGTCGACCCCACCCTCGGCTACGCGCTGGACGCTGTGGGCTATGACCGCGACATCCGCCTGATCGAGGACCGCGGGGTGCCGGTGCGCGCCATCGTGTCCCGGCGCCCGGGCTGGAAGAGCGTGTCGCTGGTGGGCAACCGGCTCCGGGTGCCCGCGCACCTCGCGCTCGACCTCGGCGCGACCGCCAAGGCCGTCGCCGCGGACTGGACCGCGACGGTGATCAGCGCCGCGCTCGGCTGCGGCGTGCTGCTCAGCCTCGGCGGGGACATCGCCACCGCGGGCACCGCCCCGGCCGGCGGCTGGCAGGTGCGGGTTCAGGATACGCCGGCCGACCCGGCCGCCACCGTTACCCTGGCCAGCGGCTCTGCCCTGGCCACCTCGAGCACCCAACACCGGCGCTGGATGATGGCCGGCATGATGCAGCACCACATCCTCGACCCGCGCACGGGCCGCCCGGCCGAGCCCCACTGGCGGAGCGCCACCGTGGCCGCGGCCAGCTGCCACCGGGCCAACACCCTGAGCACCGCCGCGATCGTGCGGGGCACGGCCGCGCTGCCCTGGCTGCGTGAGTTGGGCGTTGCCGCCCGGCTGGTGGATGCCACCGGCACCGTGACCCTGCTCGGCGGCTGGCCGGCCGAATCCGCGCCGCAGGCCGGGCCGCAGCCCGCAGTCGCAGACACCCTCGTGATCCGCCGCGCCACCGACGCGCCGTCGCCCTACCTCGATGGTGACCCGGTGCAGCGCGGCCAGAAACGAACCGTGGCCTGATGGACGAGGCATTCTGGGCCCTGGGGCGTGCCACCGGCGTTGTGGCCCTCGTGCTGTTCACGGTGTCAGTTCTGCTGGGCATCCTCACCCGGTCGGGCCGGCCGCTGTTCACCGTGCCGCGGTTCTCGATCACGCTCATCCACCGCAACGTGTCGGTGCTGGCCACGGTCTTCATCGGCATCCACCTGGTCTCCCTGCTGGCCGACTCCTATGCCCAGCTCACGGTCGTCGACCTGGTCTTCCCGTTCCTCGGTGTCTACCGGCCGTTCTGGCTGGGCCTGGGCACGGTGGCGGTCGACCTTCTCATCGCGGTGGTGGTCACGAGCCTGCTGCGCCGATTCATCGGCCAACGGGTGTTCCGAGTGGTGCACTGGTCGACCTACCTGATGTGGCCGATCGCGCTGGCACACTCGCTCGGCACCGGCACAGATGCCGCCGAACCCTGGTTCCTCATCCTGGCCGCGGTCTGCACCGTCGCCGTGATAGCCGCCGTGGTCTGGCGGGTGACCGCCGGCTTCGTCGAGTTCCGCTCGGTGCGCCGGGCCCAGCGATTCGTCGGTGAGCTACCAAGCCTCACCGCCCGCAGCGGCCAGTCCGGCCATGCACTGCACCGGATGCCCTCGGCACCCTACAGCGCCGGTCCACGCCCCACTTACCCGAATCTGCCCGACCCACACCGTTCGCCGCACCACCTCAGCACCCCGGCAGGGAGAAGACCATGACACTCGTTCGCGACACCGCATCCGCCCCGACCGATGCGCGCATCCCGGCCCCGGTCGGCACCTCTCGCCTCACCCGGTCGCCCACCCCCGACCTCAGCCGGCATCTCGCCGAGTTCGGCGCGCTGCCCGCCGCGCCCGGCGCCACCACCCTGCTCGAGATGCTTCACGCCGCGGGGCTCGAGGGCCGTGGCGGCGCCGGCTTCCCGGCCTGGCGCAAGCTCGCCGCACTGCCCGCCGGCCGGTCGTCCGCCCGAGGCGCCGACCGGCATCCGGTCGTGATCGGCAACGCCGCCGAAGGCGAACCGCTCAGCATCAAAGACGCCACTCTGCTCCGCACCGCGCCGCACCTGGTGATCGACGGCCTGATCACCGTGGCCGCCGCCGTCACCGCCGCCGAGGTCTACCTCTATGCGCCGGCCGCGCTGTTGCCGCACGTGGGCCGGGCGCTGACCGAACGATCGGATGCCGCCGCCGTCACCCTGCGGGCCGCGGCCGAGAGTTTTCTCTCCGGTGAGGCGTCGGCGGTGGTCAACGCCCTGGCCGGCCGGCCGGCGCTGCCGAGGGACCTGTCGGTGCGGCTCACGACCACGGGTCTGAGCAAACGGCCCACACTGCTGCACAACATCGAGACCCTGGCGCAGATCGCCCTGATCGTGCGGTTCGGAGCCGACTGGTTTCGCAGCCTGGGCACGGTCGAGAGCCCCGGCACCCGCCTCGTCACCGTGAGCCGCGGGCTGCCCGCTGCCGACGTCGCCGCCGGGGTCAGCGGCGTCAGCGGCGGGTCTTCCGCCGACCCAACTGTTCCCCGTGCGGACAACTGCGTCCCGCGCACCGGGCGCACAAGTCCGCTTCGGCAACAGTCGGGCACCGTGGCCGGGGCGCGTGGGCACGCATCCGCCACCGTGCTCGAGGTCGTGGGCGGCACCCGCATCGACGACATCCTCCGCTTCGCCGGGATCGACACCGGCAGCATCGCGGCCGTGCTGGTGGGCGGGTATCACGGCGCCTGGCTGCCGGCCGCCGCGCTGCAGGCCGGGCTGGATGCGCCGAGCCTGGCTCCCTTCGGCGCCAGTCCTGGCGCCGGCATCCTGCTCGCCCTCGAAACCGGGCGCTGCCCGCTCACCCTGGCGGCGTCGATTGCCCACTTCCTCGCCGGCGAGAGCGCCCGGCAGTGCGGCCCGTGCCTGAACGGCCTGCCGGCCATGGCCGCCGTGTTGCACCGCCTCGCCACGGGGGAGCGCGATGCGGGCCTCCCCGACGAGGTCGCCCGCCTGGCCGCGCTGGTCGCCGGCCGTGGCTCCTGCCACCACCCCGACGGCACCGCCCGGTTCGTGCTGAGCACCCTCACGGTGTTCGAGGCCGACGTTGCCGCCCACCTCGCCGGCACCTGCGCCAAGGTGCACGCATGAGCGCCCGGATGCTCGCGCCCACCGGCCGCGCCGCGACCGGGCGGCCCGCGACCGCGGCTGCTCAACGAGCCGGCTCGGCGAACGGAACAGTGCTGCACATCGACTGGACAGCCTGCGACGGCCGCGGGCTCTGCACCGAACTGCTGCCCGACCTGCTCCGCCGCGACGAGTGGGGTTACCCGATTGCGCTCGGCTATGGCTCCGACGTGCCGGTACCCCTGGCCCTGCACGCTGCGGCCTCCGACGCGGTCGCGCTCTGCCCCCGCCTGGCCCTCACCCTCCGCCGCCCCGCCTGACTACTCGACGTCGGATCGCCCCGCCGGGGGTCTGCGGCCGGTCGCTGCACCTCGTGTGGCGGGCGGCGCCCGCTAGAGCGGGCGCCTCCGGGCCATAAGTGGTGCGACGACCGGCGCGCGCGAGCGGATGCCCCGCGCGAGCGAAATTCGGCATCCGGCGTGGCCCGTAGCGGCGAGCCACGCAAGCGGCAAGAGTGGAGGGATGAACGACTTCGTCAACTCGCCCGGTGACCCCCGGGGCTTCGACAAGCGGCGTCATGGTGCGCCCTCCGGTTTCTTCGAGGCCGAGGCCGCGGGCCTGTCGTGGTTGTCCGTGCCGGGCGGGGTGCGCACGGTTCAGGTGATCGACCTCGAGCCGGGCCACATCGTGCTCGAGACCGTCGACGAGGTGCCGCCCACCCGGGACGCTGCCCGCGCGTTCGGAGCTCAGCTCTCGGTCACGCACTCCGCGGGTGCCGAGGCCTTCGGCGCCCCACCCGACCACTGGAGTGGCCCCCTGTTCATCGGCAATCGCAGCCTGCCGCCCGCCTTCGAACCGACCTGGGGCGCGTTCTACGCCCGATACCGGGTGCTGCCTTACCTCGACATCGCCCTCGACGTGGGTGGAATCACTCCGCGGCAGGCCGAGGTCGTGCACGCGGCCTGCGCGCGCATCGAGGCCGGCGACTTCGATGACGGCGCCCCGCCGTCCCGCGTGCACGGCGACCTGTGGACGGGCAATGTGCTCTGGTCGGCCGACGGGGTGGTGCTGATCGACCCGGCAGCGCACGGCGGCCACCGGGAGACCGACCTGGCGATGTTGGCGCTGTTCGGTTGCCCGTTCCTGGAGGAGATCACCGCCGGGTACGAGACCGCCAGTCCGCTCCGGCCCGGCTGGCGGGCGCGCACCCCACTGCACCAGCTGCATCCGCTGGCCGTGCACGCCGCCGGCCACGGCGCCGCCTACGGGCGGGCGCTCGAGCAGGCCGCCGAAGCGGTGCTCGAACTGCCCGCCGCCAGGGGCTAGGCCGAATCGCTAGAGCGTCTGCCCGGCGTGCGCGCCCTCGCGCACCTCTTCGATCACCTTGGCGTTGAACGCCGGCAGGTCGTCGGGGGTGCGGCTGGAGACGAGACCCTGGTCCACCACGACCTCTTCATCCACCCAGGTCGCACCGGCATTCAGCAGGTCGGTCTTCAGGCTCGGGTACGAGGTGAGCGTGCGGCCCTCGACGACGCCGGCCTCGATCAGGATCCAGGCGGCATGGCAGATCGCCGAGACCGGCTTGTGGGCGGCGAAGAAGTCCCGCGTGAACGAAACCGCCTGCTCGTCCAGGCGCAGGTGGTCGGCGTTCACCACGCCGCCGGGCAGCACGAGCGAGTCGAAATCGTCGGCCTTCGCGTCGGCCACGGCCAGGTCGACGTACTGCGAGTGACCCTTCTTGCCCGTGACGCTGCCGGACGCGGGGGAGACCAGCACGGCGGTGGCGCCGGCCTCGGTCACGGCCTGCCACGGGCTGCTCAGCTCGCTGTCTTCGTAGCCGTCGGTGAGCAGGAAGGCGATGCGCTTGCCGGACAGTTCAGTGGTTGTCATGGTTCTCTCCTTGTCATTGTGTGTCAGAGATAGCGTGGCCAGCCGGACGAACCGGATGGCTCTTCCACGGTAACCACGGTTCGCCGAACGAGTCGAGATGCTCACGAAACATTGAGGTTGCCCACCGAGGGTCATGGATTTCGACCGGCATACCACTTGGCGAAGGTGGCCGGTAGGGACTTTTGGTCTGCCCGAACCTGTGAGCCCGCGTAAACTTGAGCTTTACACGGATCGGATTGACTCATGAGTCTCTGGCGCACGAAGAGTATCGAAGCCTCGATGGCGGATTCCCTGGAGAAGGGGCACAACCTCAAACGCACCCTCGGTACCTGGGACCTCATGGTCATGGGCGTCGCGGTCGCGGTGGGCGCCGGTATCTTCTCGGTCGGGGCCAAGGCCGCCGGCAGTTACGCCGGACCGTCCGTCACGCTGGCCTTCGTGCTCGCCGCCGTCACCTGCGCGCTGGCGATCATGTGTTACGCCGAATTCGCCTCCGCCGTGCCCGTGGCCGGCTCGGCGTACACCTTCACCTACGCCACCCTGGGCGAGCTGCTCGCCTGGATCATCGGCTGGGACCTGATCCTGGAGATGCTCACCGCCGCGGCCGTGATCGCCAAGTACTGGGGTATCTACCTCAGCGACGTGTTCGCGCTCTGGAACTGGGACATCCCGGACACCATCAACGTGCTCGGCCTGCAGGTGAGCTGGGGTGCGTTCGTCATCGTCGCCATCTTCACCACCCTGCTCGTGATCGGCACCAAGCTCTCCGCCCGGGTCGCCAGCATCTTCACCATCATCAAGGTCGCCATCGTGCTCTTCGTGATCGTGGTGGGCGCCTTCTTCATTCGGCCCGAGAACTACGTTCCGTTCATCCCCGAATCGGTTCCCACCACGGATGGCGTGGGCAGCGACGTCTGGACGCAGTCGCTGTTCTCCTTCATGACCGGTGCCGCCCCCGCCCAGTACGGCATCTTCGGCCTGCTCGCCGGTGCCTCCCTGGTGTTCTTCGCCTTCATCGGCTTCGACGTGGTCGCTACCAGCGCCGAAGAGGTCAAGAACCCGCAGAAGACCCTGCCGCGCGGCATCTTCGCCGGACTCGCGATCGTCACCGTGCTCTACATCGGCGTCAGCCTGGTGCTCACCGGCATGGTGCCGTACACCGTGCTCGCCAACGACCCGAACGCCTCACTGGCCACCGCCTTCGTCGCCGTCGGTGCCGGTTGGGCCGCGCAGGTCATCTCCATCGGCATCCTGGTGGGTCTCACCACCGTGATCATGGTGCTGCTGCTCGGACTGTCCCGGGTGCTCTTCGCCATGAGCCGCGACGGCCTGCTGCCGCGATGGCTCAGCGTCACCTCGGAGAAGCGCGGCACCCCGGCGCGCATCCAGATCATCACCGGCGCCGCCGTGGCCCTGATCGCCGGCCTCACCGACGTGGGCGTGCTCGAAGAGATGATCAACATCGGCACCCTGTCGGCGTTCGTGCTCGTGAGCATCGCCGTCGTGGTGCTGCGCAAGACGCGGCCCGACCTCAAGCGGGCGTTCAAGGTGCCGCTGTCGCCGTACCTGCCGATCCTCTCTGCCGCACTCTGCCTCTGGCTGATGCTGAACCTCACCACCCTCACCTGGGTGCGGTTCCTGGTCTGGCTGGTGCTGGGCTTCATCGTCTACTTCAGCTACGGCCGCAAGCACTCCATGGTGGGCATCGAGGCCAAGCGCCTCGTCGACGCCACCGAACGGGAAGAGCTCGAAGCCGAGAAGCGCGCGCTCGGCGGCAAATAGCCCCCTAACTGTTCCCCGAGCGGACTTCTGCGTCCGGCGCACCGGCCGCAGAAGTCCGCTTCGGCATCAGAAGTGTTCGGCAACGGTGGGAAGTGAGCCCCGACGAGCTCTGCGGCTAGCCTCGAATTCCGGCGCTGGGGGAGGCCTCGCGGGGTAAGCGCAGGCGGAGTAGCTTCTTGCGGGAGGGCCCGTTCACCGGAATGAGCGTGCCTGCTGCACCCGGAGAAGACACCCGGAGGAAGACCTCATGTATTGTTCGGCGGAGTAGTCGTCTGTGACGACGACGCTCCTGCTCGCTCTCGACCTGGTCGCGGCAATCCTCACCGCCGCGGCCTGGATCGGGGCCGCGGTGCTCGCTTCCGGACTGCGCCCGGTAGCGCCGCCGGATAGTGCCGGGTCGGACGGGCCCGCCACGAGGCGGCGCCGGGCCGGGCTCACGCTCGCCCTGTTCGGCCTGGGTGTGCTGGGCGTAGTCGCGCAGGGTGTGTTCGTCGCATTGCTCGCCGGGGGCGGCTGGTGGTTCGTGCAGGAGAAGGTGGTCTTCGCCCTCCCGCTGGCGGGTCTCGCCGCGATTGGCGGCGGCATCCTGGCCGCACCCGCCTTGGTGCGGTTGGCGCGCGGCCACGGCACCGCCCTCGGCGCCCGCGGCACGGCTGCCCTGGTCGGCGCGGCGGCAGCCGGAGTCGCCGGGGTCGTGGCCCGGCTGGTGATCGGGTACCCGCTCGAGCTGCTGCCGGCCCTGGTGCTCCTGGCCCTCGTGCTGCTGGCGGCGGCGCTGGCCCATGCCGTCGCCGCCGGCCGGCCCAAGCGGGTGGTGACCGGGCTGGCGGCGTTCAGCGCGCTGGTGCTGGTGGCCTCCCTGGGCGTGGTGTGGCTCACCAGTGCGGCGCTGCCCGGGGCGCTGGCGGCGGCGCACGAGCACGTTCCCACGGAGGCGCGTGCGGCCGATGGCGTCTCGGTGACTGCTCTGCGCACGCCGGCCGACTCCCCAGGCGCCGTGCGAGCCTTCGAGCTCACCGCTCGGCACCAGGAGGTGACCCTCGCCTCCGGCACCACGGTGTCCGCCTGGACCTACGGCTCGCTGCCCGGGCCGGAGCTGCGTGTCACCCAGGGCGATCTGGTCGAAGCGACCCTGCACAACGCCGACATCGACGCCGGGGTCACGATCCACTGGCACGGCTTCGACGTGCCGGCGGGCGAAGACGGGGTGGCCGGTGTCACCCAGGATGCCGTTCTGCCCGGTGACTCCTTCACCTACCGATTCGTGGCGACCGACCCCGGCACCTACTGGTATCACACCCACCAGGTCTCGGCAGACGGCGTGCGGCGAGGGCTCTACGGCACCCTGGTGGTGCTGCCGCCGACCGGTGTGCCGGAGGACGTCGACCTCACCGTTCCGCTGCACACGGTGGCGGGGGCGGTGCTGCTCGGCGACTCCGACACCGCAGTGGCGCGTTCGGTTCCGGCCGGCGCCTCGGTGCGCCTGCGCCTGGTCAACACCGACCAGGTTCCGCACCGATTCCGCCTCGACGGGGCGCCGTTCACCTTCGTCGCCGCGGACGGCCGCGACCTGATCGGTCCCACCCCGGTCACCGGCAAGTCGCTCCGGATTCCGGCCGGAGGCCGCCTCGACCTGTCCGTGACGATGCCGGAGTCCGGCGTGCGGCTGAGCAGCAACGCCTCCACCGAGGCGGTGTTGTCGTTGGCCCCCGACGGCGCGGTGATCCCTGGGCCGGTGCCGGAGGCCGCCGACGACCTCGACCTGCTGCCCGACCTCGATCTACTGCAGTATGGAACGCCGGGCGGGGCCGGCCTGCCGGCGGGCGACGGCCGAGTTGACGCCACCATGGTCCTCGACCGCAACCCCCGGTTCCTGGGCACCCGGCCCGTCTACGGGTACACCGTCAACGGCGCGGTGTTCCCGCACATCCCGAGCATCGAGGTGAGCGAGGGGAACCGGGTGCGGCTCACGGTGGTCAACCGGGGATGGGACACGCACCCGATGCACGTGCACGGCCATCACGTGCTCGTGATCGAGCGCGACGGCATCCGCTCGACCGGGTCGCCGCTGTGGCTCGACACCTTCGACGTGCAGCCCGGCGAGGTCTGGGTGGTGGAATTCGTCGCCGACAACCCGGGTATCTGGATGGACCACTGCCACAACCTCGACCACGCGGCCGAGGGCATGATGATGGCACTGACCTACCGCGGAGTGACGAGCCCATTCGAGCAGGGCGGCCCGCACAGCAACCGGGCCGAGTGACCCGGCTGGTCGAATAGAGGGCTGCTCAGGCCGAGTCGTCCATCGAGCTGCGCGCGGCCGCCGGCGTCTGCACCTTCTTGGTGGCGACCGACCGGGCACCCGTCTCGGCCAGGCCGAGCACCACGAACGCGTTGAGCCCGTGAATCAGTCCGAGGCCGGGCAGGTCGAACGAGGTGTAGCCGAGGAACACCTGCACCACCACGGCCACCAGTAGCCAGGCAGCCCAGCTGACGCCGATACGGCCGATCAACGCGACCACGAGCAGGGCGATGGCCAGCAACGGGATCACCATCTGGCCCACGACACTGTGCACGATGAAACCGGTGATGCCCGGGTCCACCGAAACGGCGGCACCTTCTTCACCGGAGCCGAGGATCGCGAAGGTGGACCACGCGATGACCGCGGCCTGGAGAACCACGCACGCGGCAATGATGTGGCAAATGATCTGATACGCCCGACGCATGGCTGGACTCCTTCCGATAGGTCCGGAATCCAGGCCCCACCCCACCTGGACCTGGCGCACAAGATACGCCCAGAGTCGGGGTCGGTCAACGCTTCTGCGGCAATCAGGCCGAGCGGTTACAGCTCGTACAGCCGGGCCTCCCAGGGGCGCAGGGCGGATGCGGCGGTGCCGGCCGGCGGCACCGGGTAGTTGGCCAGCACCGGCTCGGCACCCGGCAGCAGGGCGGCGACGTCGGCCGGCAACTCCAGCGGCACATCCGACACATTCGCCAGCACCAGCAGGGTCTGCCCGTCGAGGGTGCGGGTGAACGCGTAGAGCCGCTCGTGGTCGGCGGCCAGCAGTCTGAACGCCCCGAGTGCCACTACCGGGTTTTCGTGCCGCAGCTGGATCAGACGCCGGTAGAACGCGAACACGCTCCGCTCCGCCGCCCGGTCGGCCGCCACGTTGATCTCCGGGTAGTTCGGGTTGGCCGCGATCCAGGGGGTGCCGGTGGTGAAGCCCGCGTGTGCGGCATCCGACCACTGCATCGGGGTGCGGGCGTTGTCCCTGCCCATGGTGTGCACCCCGGCCAGCACGCTCGCCGGGGACTGGTCGAACTCTTCCACGGCTTCGCGGTAGTGGTTGAGCGACTCGATATCGCGGTAGTGCTCGATGCTCTCGAACCGCACATTGGTCATGCCGATCTCTTCGCCCTGGTAGATATAGGGCGTGCCGCGGTGCAGGTGCAGCACCAGCGCCCACAGGGTGGCCGATTCGTAGCGGAACTCGGTGTCGTTGCCGAATCGGGATACCAGCCGGGGCTGGTCGTGGTTGTTCAGGTACAGGCTGTTCCACCCGGTTTCGGCCAGGCCGTCCTGCCAGCGCGCCAGGCTGTGCTTCAGCGGCACCAGGCTCCGCGGCAGCGGGTCGAACTTGTGCACGCCCTGGTCGAGCGAGACATGCTCGAACTGGAAGATCATGTCGACCTCCGCCCGGGCCGCATCCGTGAACAGCACGGCGTCGTCGATGCTCACGCCGGGCATCTCACCCACGGTGAGGTGCTCGCCGGTGCGCCCCGCGAACACGGCCGCGTGCATCTCCTCCAGGTAGTCGTGGATCTGCGTGCCCATCGGCGAACCGCCACCGGTGGCCGCGCCGGGCCCGCTCACCAGCTCCACCTGCTTGGCGATGAAGTTGATCACGTCCATGCGGAACCCGTCGACGCCGCGGTCCAGCCACCAGTTCATCATCGCGTAGACGGCGGCGCGCACCTCGGGGTTCTCCCAGTTGAGGTCGGGCTGCTGCTTCGCGAACAAATGCAGGTAGTACTCACCCGTCGTGTCGTCGAGCGTCCAGGCCGGGCCGCTGAAGGCGCTGCCCCAGCCGTTCGGCTCCACGCCGGCCGCCCCGGGCTGCCGCCACCAGTACCAGTCCCGCTTGGGGTTGTCGAGGGAGGACCGCGACTCGACGAACCACGGGTGCTCGTCGCTGGTGTGGTTCACCACCAGGTCCATCACGATCTTGAGGCCGCGCTCGTGCGCATCCGCCAGCAGCGCGTCGAACTCGGCCAGGCTGCCGAACACCGGGTCGATGTCCTGGTAGTCGCGGATGTCGTAGCCGTTGTCGTGCTGCGGCGACGGGTACACCGGTGACAGCCAGATCGCGTCGACACCCAGCTCGGCCAGGTAATCGAGCTTGCCGCGCACCCCGCCCAGGTCACCGATGCCGTCACCGTTCGAGTCGGCGAAGCTCCGCGGGTACACCTGGTATACCACGGCCTTCGTCCACCAGGCGGCGGGCGTGGCCGGCGAGCCCGTCGAGTCGGATGCGGTGCGGCTGTCGGTGCTGGTCACGTGCGGGTCCTCCCTGGCCGGTGTGGTCTGCCCCGGGGCAGGAAGAGCCGGCGATTCGAATTGTTTCTTGGGCGAAAATAAGTCGTGGCACCACTGTAGCGTCCGAGGCGCCGCGTGCACCCACTCCGGGGGGATGCCGCCAGGCCCTGGCTGGCCACGCGGGCGAGTGTGTCTCTATGTCAAGATAAGACTCAGCCCGCTTGGGCGCCAGGGAGAGGCGACCGCCATGTACGGGAGCACGGAGGCCACGCCGCCGATCGGTGATTCGGCGATGAGCCTGGCGCGAGCCGTGCTCATGCACGGGCCGATCTCCCGCGGCGACCTCGGGCGCCGGCTCGGCCTGTCACCGGCCAGCCTCACCCGGCTGAGCAAGCCGTTCCTGGACCTGGGCCTGTTCGTGGAACTCAGCGAGACCGTGAACAGCGGTGTCGGTCGCCCGACCAAGCCCCTCGACGTGAGCTTGGATGGGCGCCGGTTCGTGGGGATCAAGGTCACCGGCGAGGGCCTCTTCGGCGTGCTCACCGACCTGCGCGCCACCGAACTCGCCTCCGCGCATCATCCGCTCACGAGCACGGACCCCGCCGAGGTCGTGCGTCGACTGGTCGCCCTGGTGCTCGAACTCGCCGGCGGCGACCCGATCGCCGGGCTGGGCGTGACCGTTGGCGGTCAGGTCCTCAACTCCAGGGTGGTCGCCAGGGCGCCCTTCCTGGGCTGGCGCGACGTGCACCTGGCCACCGAGCTGGAGGCCAGCCTGGGGATTCCGGTGTTGGTGGAGAATGATGTCGCCGGACTCGCCGCCGCCGAACAGTGGTTCGGCGCCGGGCGGGGCACGGCCAGCTTCGCCGTGCTCACCATCGGTGTCGGGGTCGGTTATGGCCTGGTGGTGAACGACCAAGTGATCAGCACCAAGGACAGCGGCCTCGGTCTCGGCGGTCACGTGCCGTTGGACGCGGATGGGCCACTCTGCGGCAGTGGCCACCGGGGCTGCTCCGACGCGATGCTCACCGAGGCCAGCATCAGCGCCCAGGTGGGCGACCGGCTCGGCCGGGTCGTGGACTATGCCGAAGTCCTCACCCTGGCGGCGTCGGCAGAGCCAGCGGCGCTCGCCGTGGTCCAGGCCTCCGGGCGGGCCCTCGGCCGGCTGGTGGCGTTGATCGCCAACATCGCGATGGTGGACACCGTGGTGCTCGCCGGCGAAGGCATCGGCCTGTGGGACGTCGTGGGTGACGACATCGTGGCCGCGGCCTCCGCCGGCCGCGACCCGGCGGCAACACCACTGCAGATCAGCGTGGACACCACCGGGGTCTCCTCCTGGGCCAGGGGCGCCGCGGCGGTCGCGATCCAGCACACCCTCGCCCGCCTCACCGTGGCCGAGGCGACGCCGCCGGGCGCCGCGCAGTAATTACAGCGGCGGGCGGGAATAGGATCGGGGCATCCGTCGTTGACCCCGATATACATGCAGACGCATTGAGTTTTGGAGGCTGGAAATGCAGTTCGGAATCTTCACGGTCGGCGACTTGACCACCGATCCCACCACGGGTCACACGCCGAGCGAGCACGACCGCATCAAGGCCATGCTCACCATCGCCCAGAAGGTGGAAGAGGTCGGTCTCGACGTCTTCGCCGCCGGCGAGCACCACAACCCGCCGTTCGTGCCGTCGAGCCCGACGACCATGCTCGGCTACATCGCGGCCAAGACGGAGCGGATCATCCTCTCCACCGCCACGACCCTGATCACCACGAGCGACCCGGTGAAGATCGCCGAAGACTTCGCGATGCTGCAGCACGTGGCCGACGGTCGGGTCGACCTCACCCTCGGCCGCGGCAACACCGGCCCGGTCTACCCCTGGTTCGGCCAGGACATCCGCCAGGGCATCCCGTTGGCGCTGGAGAACTACGCCCTGCTGCGCCGCCTGTGGCGTGAGGACTTCGTCGACTGGGAGGGCCAGTTCCGCACCCCGCTGCAGGGCTTCCAGTCCACCCCGCGCCCGCTCGACGGCGTGGCGCCGTTCGTCTGGCACGGCAGCATCCGCAGCCCCGAAATCGCCGAACAGGCCGCGTACTACGGCGACGGCTTCTTCTCCAACCACATCTTCTGGCCCGCCTCGCACACCGCGAAGATGGTGAAGTACTACCGCAACCGCTTCGAGCACTACGGCCACGGCACCGCCGCGCAGGCGATCGTCGGGCTCGGCGGCCAGGTCTTCATGAGCAAGAACTCGCAGGACGCCAAGCGCAAGTTCCGCCCGTACTTCGACAACGCGCCGGTGTACGGCAACGGCCCGAGCATGGAGGACTTCACCGAGCAGACCCCGCTCACCGTGGGCAGCCCGCAGGAAGTCATCGACCGCACCCTGGGCTTCCGGGACTACGTCGGCGACTACCAGCGTCAGCTCTGGCTGATGGACCACGCCGGCCTGCCGCTGAAGACCGTGCTCGAGCAGCTCGACATCCTGGGTGAAGAGGTCGTTCCCGTGCTCCGCAAGGAGTTCGCGAAGAACCGCCCCGCCGATGTGCCCGAAGGCCCCACCCACGAGGCCCTCGTGATCGCCGCCGGCGCCGCCACCACGGCGGATGCGACCGCATCCGCTGTGCGCGACGACCTCGACACCGCCGCCGCCATCGCACCGCACCGCCGGGCCACCGGGGCCGCATTCGGCCTCGCCGGCGCCACCAAGACCGGAGCCTAGAATGACCGAGCGCACCCTGGCCGTCGTCTCCGCCGGCCTCAGTCAACCGTCGTCCACCCGCCTGCTCGCCGACAAGCTCGCCACGGCCACCGTGGCGCGGCTGGCCGACGAGGGCGTCACCACCAAAGTGGTGACGTACGAGCTGCGTGACTACGCGCAGGACATCATGAACAACATGCTCACCGGGTTCGCCAACCCCCGGCTGGAAGAGATGATCGAGGCCGTCACCTCGGCCGACGGCCTGATCGCCGTCACCCCGATCTTCACCACCAGCTACAGCGGCCTGTTCAAGACGTTCTTCGACGTGATCGACAACCGCAGCCTCACCGACCAGCCCGTGCTGATCGGTGCGACTGCCGGCACGCCGCGGCACTCGCTGGCGCTGGACTACGCGCTGCGGCCGATGTTCACCTACCTGCACGCCGTGGTGGTGCCCACCTCGGTGTTCGCCGCCTCAGAGGACTGGGGCACCGGCGACGGCGGCCGCGTCGATAGTCGGGTGCAGACCCTGCCCGCCCGCATCGAACGCGCGGCGGGGGAGCTGTCGGCTCTCGTTGTGCGGTCTGATCGGTCCGCGCGGATCCGCGACCCGTTCGAACTCCCCGCCGACTTCAACCCCGCCGGCCTGTTCCCGCCCCGCTAATCCCGGTCGAGTTCCACGAAAGCGGTCGTGTGGTCGTTTGCGTTTCACGAGAGCGGTCGTGTGGTCACCTCAGTTCGCTGAGGTGACCTCACGGCCGCTTTCGTGTGCTCACCGCGTGCCCGTTCCGTTGGTCGAGCCTGTCGAGACCCCGTGACGTGCGCGTGTGTCGCGCCCCGATCGTTGGTCGAGCTTGTCGAGACCCCGTGACGTACGTGTGTGTCGCCCCCCGGCGCGGCCCGCGTCCGACACAGCGTCTCACCAGGTCTCGACAAGCTCGACCAGCGGGACTCCCGCGTCGAGTATAGAAAGGTCGCGCGACCACCGGGACCTTCGGCTCTGATGGGGCCGGGTGGTGGGCGGCAGACTGAAACGCAGTGCGCTGGAGAGAGTGCTTCCGCGAGACGGAAGCCGTGACAACCGCGCAGACAGACAGGTCTTTCATGGTCGCCCTTCTCGAGGGACCGGTATTCCCGGATGCCCGGGCCGCGTTCTTCGCCGCCGCTCCCGACCCGCTCGACCTGGCCGGCGCCCCGGCGGTCGACCTGTCCGTGCGCATCGGCAGCCTCACCCTGCACACCCCGCTGATGCCCGCATCCGGCTGCTTCGGTCCGGAACTCGGCGCACTCATCCCGGTCGCCGAACTCGGCGCCACCGTGACCAAGACTGTCTTCGGTTCAGCGCGTGGCGGTAACCCCGTGCACCGGCTCACCGAGATCCCCGCCGGCATGGTCAACAGCGTCGGCATCCCCAGCCACGGTCCGGTCGGCTACCTGGCCACGCTGCATCCGCGCTATGCAGCGCTGGATGCGCCGACCGTCATCAGCGTGGGAGGGCACCGCACCAGCGAGTACGCTCCTGTCGTGGCGGCCCTCGGTGAGCACGGCGCCGCCTACGAGCTCAACGTGTCCTGCCCCAACCTCGACCGCGACGGCACCGACATCGGCTCGGATCCGGCGGCCATCCGTGAGGTTGTCGCCGCTGTGCGGCTCGTCACCGACAAGCCGATCATCGTGAAGCTGCCGGTGCTGGTCGCCTCCATCGCCGCCTGCGCTCGGGCCGCGGAGGAGGCCGGCGCCGACGCGGTCTGTGTGGCCAACTCCATTCCGGCGATGCCGCTGGATGCGCTCACCCGCCGGCCGATTCTCGGCAACGTCATCGGTGGGCTGTCGGGGCCGTCGATCAAACCGATCGTGCTGCGGCTGGTGTGGCTCGCGTCGCGGGCCGTGCAGATTCCCGTGATCGCCTGCGGCGGCGTCGGCTCTGTCGACGACGCCCTGGACTACTTCTCGGTGGGGGCGAGTGCCGTGCAGGTGGGTACGGCGAGTTTCGGCCGGCCATTCGTGGCGGTGGAGATCGCGCGAGGGTTGCGGCAACGGTGCCTGGATGCCGGGGTCGGCAGTATTCGCGAGTTGCTCGAATTGGACGCACCGCGATGAGCGCCGACGTGAGCTTGGGCTTCGAACGCAACCACCCGCTGGTCGAGCCTGTCGAGACCCCGCGAGATGTCTCACCAGGTCTCGACAAGCTCGACCAGCGGGATGGGGGCGAACCGCAGGTTGGGTCGCTGGGTCTCGACAAGCTCGACCAGCGGGGTGGGGGCGAACCGCAGGTTGGGTCGCTGGGTCTCGACAAGCTCGACCAGCGGAAGGGTCTCGACCAGAGGAAGAGGGCTGATGCGGCCCGGCGGGCGGCGGCCGCGCAGGCGCGCGCGTTCGCGGAGGCTGATGAACGGGCGCTCGACGGGCTGGTCTCGGTGCGGCCGCGCTCGGCCGTGCCGCGCCCGCAGCCGGTGTGGGACGACGCCGAGGTGCTCGTGCATGAACCGGTGGGGGAGCGCTACCGTCGCCTGGTCCTGGCCTGCGACACCATCGCCCGGACCGCCCAGGCCGGCCAGTTCCTGATGATCACCGTTCCGCCCAGCGGCGGCGACACCATTCTGCTGCCCCGGCCGATGGCCATTCACCGCCGCCGCCCGGCCACGCCGGCTCGCCCCGCCACCGCCCACGGGCCGGCGACCGCGGCCACGCCCGGCACCGTCGAGCTGATCTACGGCACCGTCGGCCGCGGCACCCGCGCCCTCGCGGCCGTTCCGGTCGGTGGCAACCTTCAGCTCACCGGTCCGCTCGGCCGCGGCTTCGAGTTCCCCGCCGCAACCCGCACGGCCCTGCTCATCGGCCGTGGCGTGGGGGTCTGCGGAGTGATGGGCGCCGCCGAGGACGCCGCAGCCGCGGGCATCCGCACCACCATGGTGCTCAGCGGTCGCAACCCGCAGCAGCTGCTCGGCCGCACCGACTGCGCCGAACTGGGCGTCACCGTGCTCGAAGCCACCGACCACGACGGTTCGAGCGACCTTGCAGCCCTGAAGACCCGGCTGCTCACGGAATTCGACGGCACGACACCAGGCCGGACCCCGCCCGACGTGGTGATGGTCTGCGGCGCCGGCGTGCTCGCCCGGCTGGCCGCCGAACTCGGCGCCGACTGGGGTGTGACGGTGCAGGCCTCACTCGAGGCTCACATGGCTTGCGGCTTGGGTTATTGCCACGGCTGCGCCGCCCCGGTGAGCACCGACCCGAGCGTGGAGGGCCCACTGGTCTGCGCCGACGGGCCCGTCTTCGACGCCGTTCTCCCTGTCGTTTAACCCCTGTTCTGCTAGGCTTGGTCAGGTAGTTCTTCGGATCTACCGGTATTACCCGGAGCAGACTGGCAGGACGCTGGTCCTCGGTGGTGGTTTCCCAACGCAGGGCGCGTGAATAAAGCAGCCCCGTTGGTGAATTTCTACTGGTGGCCAGCAACGCTAGCGCCCAACACATGTTCGGCAGCTTGTTCTGCCTGTTCCTGCTCCGATGTCCCACTCGCGCGCCACACGGGCAAACGAGTCTAAACAAAGGAGAGAACCCCCATATGGAGGGTCCAGAAATCACGTTCGCCGAAACCGTTATTGACAACGGCAAGTACGGCAAGCGCACCATCCGTTTCGAAACCGGGCGTCTCGCCCAGCAGGCGCAGGGCTCAGCCGCCGCCTACATTGACGAAGAGACCATGCTTCTCTCCGCCACGAGCGCCAGCAAGCAGCCGAAGGACAACTTCGACTTCTTCCCGCTGACCATCGATGTCGAAGAGCGCATGTACGCCGCTGGCCGCATCCCGGGCAGCTTCTTCCGCCGCGAAGGTCGCCCGTCGACCGAAGCGATCCTCACCTGCCGTCTGATCGACCGGCCGCTGCGCCCGTCGTTCGTCGACGGCCTGCGCAACGAGATCCAGGTTGTCGTCACCGTTCTGGCCATCGCGCCCGACGAGTACTACGACGTCCTGGCCATCAACGCCGCGTCCATGTCGACCCAGATCGCCGGCCTGCCGTTCTCCGGCCCGATCGGTGGCGTTCGCGTCGCCCTCATCCCCGACGACAACGGCTCCGGCCAGTGGGTCGCCTTCCCGAAGCACTCGCAGGTTGAAGAGGCCGTGTTCAGCATGGTCGTCGCCGGCCGTGTTGTGACGGATGCCGATGGCAGCGAAGACGTCGCGATCATGATGATCGAGGCCGAAGCGACCGACAACGCCTGGACCTTGATCCAGGGCGGCGCCATCAAGCCGAACGAAGAGGTCATCGCCGAGGGTATCGAGGCGTCCAAGCCGTTCATCAAGCAGCTCATCGTCGCCCAGCAGCAGGTTGCCTCCGCGGCATCCAAGCCCACCGGCAACTACCCGCTGTTCCCGCCGTACACCACCGAGGTCTACGACGCCGTTGCAGCCCTCGCGTACGACGGCCTCAAGGACGTCTACGTGATCGCCGACAAGATCGCGCGTCAGGATGCTGACGACGTGCTCAAGGCATCCGTCAAGACCGCCATCGCGGCCAAGGTCGAAGCGGGCGAACTGCCCGCCACCGCCAACAACCAGGTCGGCGCGGCCTACAAGTCCGTCACCAAGCTCGTTGTGCGCTCACGCGTTCTCAACGAGGGTGTTCGCATGGACGGACGCGGCCTGGCCGACATCCGCCCGCTCGACGCCGAGGTTGCGGTCATCCCGCGCGTGCACGGTTCCGCTATCTTCCAGCGCGGCGAGACCCAGATCCTGGGTGTCACCACGCTGAACATGCTCAAGCTCGAGCAGACGATCGACTCCCTGAGCCCGGTCACCAAGAAGCGCTACATGCACAACTACAACTTCCCGCCCTACTCCACCGGTGAAACCGGTCGGGTCGGCACGCCCAAGCGTCGCGAGATCGGCCACGGAGCGCTCGCTGAGCGTGCCCTGGTTCCCGTGCTGCCCAGCCGTGAGGAATTCCCCTACGCCATCCGTCAGGTCTCCGAGGCGCTCAGCTCCAACGGTTCCACCTCGATGGGTTCCGTCTGCGCCTCCACCCTGTCGCTGCTGAACGCCGGAGTGCCGCTGCGCGCCCCCGTCGCCGGCATCGCCATGGGCCTCATCTCCGACACCGTCGACGGCAAGACCCGCTACGCGGCTCTGACCGACATCCTCGGCGCCGAAGATGCCCTCGGCGACATGGACTTCAAGGTTGCCGGCACTGCAGAGTTCGTCACCGCGATCCAGCTCGACACCAAGCTCGACGGCATCCCCGCTTCGGTCCTGGCCGGCGCGCTGACGCAGGCGAAGGATGCTCGCACGACGATCCTCGCCGTGCTGAACGCTGCGATCGACGCTCCCGACGAGATGGCACCGACCGCGCCCCGCGTGATCAGCGTGCAGATCCCCGTCGACAAGATCGGCGAGCTCATCGGCCCGAAGGGCAAGATGATCAACTCGATCCAGGACGAGACCGGAGCCGACATCTCGATCGAGGAAGACGGCACCGTGTACATCGGCGCTGTCGATGGTCCCTCGGCCGAGGCCGCTCGCGCCATGGTCAACTCCGTCGCGAACCCCACCAACCCCGAGGTTGGCGAGCAGTTCCTCGGAACTGTCGTGAAGATCGCCGCTTTCGGCGCCTTCGTCTCGCTCCTCCCGGGCAAGGACGGCCTGCTGCACATCTCTGAGGTGCGCAAGCTCGCCGGCGGCAAGCGCGTGGAGAACGTTGAAGACGTCCTCGGCGTGGGCCAGAAGGTCCTCGTTGAGATCACCAAGATTGACGACCGTGGCAAGCTTTCGCTCGCCCCGGTCCTCGCCGATGAAGCCGACACGCACGGTCGTGACGCTGCATCCGAGGGACCCGAAGCTCCGGCCGAAGGTTAGTCGCTAGTTCTGCCGACCACCTCTCGCCAGGTGCGTCGGTAAGACGGAAAACCCGTCCTGCTTCGGCAGGGCGGGTTTTTTGCGTTCGCGGGCGGATGCGTCAGACGCGCGGCTGCACGCCGCGTTCGAGTAGCGGCACCACCCGGAACGGGATCAGCTCGCCCATCGCCAGGGAGGTCTCGGTGCGCTCGACGCCGTCGCAGGCCAGGATGGTGCGGTCGATCCGGAACAGGTCTTCAGCATCGGCGCAGGCCACCCGCACCAGCAGGTCGGCAGCACCGCTCATTCCGTGCGCCTGCACGATCTCGGGAATCAGGCTCAGCTCCGCAATGATCTCGGCGGCGCGCTTCTGTTCGATGTAAACCTCGATGAAGGCGGTCAGCGGGTAGCCCAGCACGGCCGGGCTGATCCGGCGGTCGAAGTCGAGGAAAACCTTGGCCTCTTCGAGCCGGGTCATACGGGCCTGCACGGTGTTGCGGGAGAGGCCCAGCGCCTGGGCGAGACCCACGTAGGTGCTGTTCGGCTCGGCGCACAACGCGCGGAGAAGCTCGAGATCGACTCTGTCCAGATGGTGCATAGTGCCTGACGGTAGCACGCACACTGACCCCGGAACACAGCACATTGCGCAGCATGACGAATTCTCACAGCGCAGAGGAGAACCCCGCGCCCCGGTGCCGGCACGATCGCGAGCCGGCAGGGTTGACCGGGGCACGGCCGCGCGGAAGAGTGGTCGCATGATCGACGCCGACGACACCCTGCATCCAGACCAGACTCACCTGGTGCTCGCCGGAGGCGACTTCCTCCACCTGGATGACGCCCTCTATGCCGGTTACCGCACCGTGGATTTCGCCGCCGGAGTGCGTTTGGTCGACGCCGTTGCCGCCGAGGCCGAGGCACTCAACCATCACCCGGACGTCACCCTCGGCTACCGGAACGTCGGCTTCGTTTTGACCTCGCACGATGCGGGCGGCGTCACCGACCGCGACGTGCGGCTGGCCGTGCGCATTCAAGAGCTCGCGGCCGAACAGGGTGCACCGGCCACGCGAGAAGCACCCACTCGAGCCGATATCGCGATCGACTGCGGCGTCGCCGATGCCGTGCGGCCCTTCTGGCGGGTCGGCCTCGGCTACGTCGAATCCGGCCCGGCCGACGACATCGAACTCATCGACCCGCGCGGAACCGGACCGAAAGTCTGGTTCCAGCACATGGAGATCCCGCGCACGGAGCGCAACCGCATCCACCTGGACGTGTACGTGCCCGTGGCCGACTGCGAAGAACGCGTGCAGGACATCATCGATGCCGGGGGAGTGCTGCTCGCCGACGAACACGCGCCGGACTGGTGGGTGCTCGCCGACCCGGAAGGCAACGAACTCTGCGTCTGCAGCTGGAACTGAAGCCAGGCCCAGTGGCTGGTTAAGCGACCGCCCGGCTGAGTTCCCGCTCGATGGCGCCGACCAGCTGGTCTGACTCGGGCTCCACGGTCGACAGGAACCGGTCAACGACCACGCCGTCGCCGTTCACCAGGAACTTCTCGAAGTTCCACTTGATCAGGCCGGGAAGCACACCCTTCTTGAACTTGGTGAGCTCGGCGTACAACGGATGCTGATTCTTGCCGCGCACGTCCACCTTCGCGGTGAGCGGGAAGGTCACCCCGAAATTGAGTTCACAGAACTGCTGGATGTCCTCTTCTGTGCCCGGTTCCTCACCCATGAACTGGTTGCACGGCAAACCCAGAATCACCAGTCCGTCGTCGGCGAACCGGCGGTACAGCGCCTCGAGGCCGGCGTACTGCGGGGTGAAGCCGCACTTAGAGGCCACATTCACGACCAGCACGGTCTTGCCGGCGAACTGGCCAAAGGTGGTGACGGTGCCGTCGATGAGGGTGAGCGGGATGCCGTGCAGCGAGGATTCGGACATGCCGGAAGACTACTCTCCGACTCTTCTGACCGGCTGGACAGGGGGCATATTTCGACCTGAATGGGGGCCAAGTCGAACGTTTCGGTAACGCTTGCCGCGCGCCCCCTGCGAAATTTCTGGATCGGGTTATTCTCGGCTGTACCCGGGTTGACGCGCGTATGTCGACGGCCCGCGAGGCAGTCAGTGGAGGTGTGGGAGATAGCGTGGCGACAGACGGTGTGCAGGCAGACGAGGTGAGCCGGGAGTCCAGCCAGGCGGAGTCCACGCCAGAGTCAGCCCCCGTGACTGTGGACGCGCAGGCTGTGGACACGCACTCCGGGTCCTCCGCGCAGCCCGCCCCGCCGACGGCTTCGGCCCCCACGCTGACCGACCGCCTGGCCGCCATCGCCCTGCAGACCCGTCCGCTGCAGGTGCAGCACTCCGGACCGGTGCAGCGCGTCGACCGGCCCCGGGTTCCGGCCGCGAACATCCGTCGCACCATCGGCGACACCGACCTCTCCGTGCACCCGCTCGCGCTGGGCTGCAGCGTCTTCGGCTGGACCACCGACGGCGACACCGCCATGGCGATCCTGGACCGGCACTGGGCGTTGGGCGGCAACCTGCTCGACACCGCCGACAGCTACGCGGCCGGCCGCAGCGAGGTGCTGATCGGGTCCTGGATGCGTACCCGCGGTGTGCGCGACGACATGGTGATCTCCACCAAGATCGGCCGCAACCGCGACAACCCCGGCCTGTCGCCGCGCAGCATCGTCGGCGCGGTGCACGCGTCCCTCGAACGGCTGGGCACCGACCACATCGATCTGCTGCACTTCCACTTCGACGACCTCGACGTTCCCCTGGAAGAAAGCCTCGGCGCCGTCGAGATGCTCATCCGCAGCGGCGAGGTGCGCTACCTGGCCGCGTCCAACTTCACCGCGGAGCGCCTGATGGAGGCCCGGGTGCTGGCCGCGAACGGGCTGCCCCGCTTCGTCGCCCTCGAAACCCCGTACAACCTGATGAACCGGGTGTCGTTCGAATCGTCCCTCGCCCTGGTCACCCGTGCGCAGGAATTGGCCGTGATGCCCTACTTCGCTCTCGCACACGGTTTCCTCACCGGCAAGTACCACTCCAAATCCGACCTCACCGACACCATCAGGGCCGGCCGTGCCTCGGCGTACCTCAACCGCACCGGTCTCAAGGTGCTCGGCACCGTCGAGCGCATCGCAGAAGACCACGGTGTCGCCCCGTCGAGTATCGCCCTGGCCTGGCTCCTCGCCCGCGCGGGCGTGGTCGCCCCCGTCGCCAGCGCCAGCCGGCCGGAACAGGTCGACGCGCTCGTCGCGGCCGGGTCGGTGCTGCTGGGCCGCGCCGACATGGTGGACCTGGACCGCGTCTCCGCCTGAGCCGCCGGGTCGGCCGGCCGGACTGAGCCGCCGGGAAACGGTGCCGGGTGGGGTCTCTACCACCGGTGTCGTAAGGTTGAAGAGATATGAACGGTGCCGTTGAGTTCCCCCTGGATCTGTCCGAACTCTCTTTCCGGGCGGCGGGCGACTCCCTCGTGCGGCGGACCGTGCTTCCCAGCGGCGTGCGCATCGTCACCGAACAGGTGCCCGGCAGCCGCAGCCTCACCATCGGCTACTGGGTGGCCGTCGGCTCCCGCGACGAACAACCGGGGCACTTCGGTTCGACCCACTTCCTCGAGCACCTGCTCTTCAAGGGCACGAAACAGCGCACCGCGCTGGACATCGCGATCGCGTTCGACGCCGTCGGCGGCGAGCACAACGCCATGACCGCCAAGGAATACACCTGCTACTACGCCAAGGTGCAGGACAGGGACCTGGCCATGGCGGTCGACGTGCTCACCGACATGATCACCTCCTCGCTGCTCGACCCCGCCGAGTTTGAGACCGAGCGCGGCGTGATCCTCGAAGAGCTCGCCATGGCCGACGACGACCCGGCCGACGTCGCCAACGAGCGGTTCTTTCAGGCCGTGATGGGCGCGCATCCGCTCGGCCGCCCGATCGGCGGCACCCCCGACACCATTCGCGCGGCCACCAGGGACGCCGTCTGGGAGCACTACCGCGCCAATTACCGTCCGCAGGACCTGGTGGTCACCGTCGCCGGCGCTGTCGACCATGACGTGCTCGTGGCCGCCGTGACCCGGGCGCTCGTGCAGGCGGGCTGGGACCTCAGCATGGCCGCCGCGCCGGTGGGCCGCCGCTCCGGCAAGGCCGCTGTGATCAGCCAGGGCCAGGCTGTCACGGTCGTGCACCGTCCGCTCGAACAGGCCAATCTGCTCATCGGCGTTCCCGGCCTCGTCGCTGCCGACGACCGCCGGGTGGCGATGAACGTGCTCACCTCGATCTTCGGCGGCGGCATGTCGTCGCGCCTGTTCCAGGAGGTGCGCGAGAAGCGCGGCCTGGCCTATTCCGTCTATTCCTTCGCGCCCGGCTACTCGGATGCGGGCATCTTCGGCATGTACGCCGGCTGCACCCCGGCCAAGGCCGGGCAGGTCACCGAGATCATGCTCGACGAACTGCACCGCCTCGCCGAGCACGGCGTCACCGCCGACGAGATGAAGCGGGCATCGGGCCAGCTGTCCGGCGCATCCGCCCTGGCCCTCGAGGATTCAGACACCCGGATGTCCCGGCTCGGCCGGTCGGAGATCACCCTGGGTGAGTTCGTCGACCTCGACGAGGCGCTGCGGCGCCTGGCCCTGGTCACCGCCGACGATGTGCAGCAGCTGGCGGCGGAGATGGTCTCCCGGCCGTTCTCGGTCGCGGCGGTCGGCGCCCTCGACGACGATGTGTTCGACGCCGTGCTGGCGGGTCGACTGGTGCCCAGCCCGCCCACCTGATCCGCGCCACCACAGCCGCCTCCGCGACGGCTAGTGCACCATCCGCTTCTCGCTCCTATCCACCTCGTCCCGTCCCAGACCCGACGTGGCCACGACCACCCAACCGAAAGGGCGATGATGCCCCAGTACCTCTACCTCGTCAGGCACGGCGAACAACAGGATGCCGAATACGGCCTGCCCGACGGCCCGCTGTCGCCGCGCGGCAAGCGGCAGGCGCATCTCATCGCCGAACGGCTCGGCGGGGTGCCGTTCACGGGTGCCTGGCACTCTCCGTTGCAGCGGGCCGCCGAGACCGCGGCGATCATCGCCGAACGGCTGCCGTCGATCACCTCTGAGCCGTCCCCGCTGCTGTTCGACTGCATCCCCTCCGGCCGGGCGCCGGAGATGCCCAAGTCGTATGCCCCGTTCTTCAACTCGGTCAGCGACGAGCAGATCGAAGCCGGACGCGCCCAGATGGACGACGCCGTCACCGAATTCCTGCACCCGCACCGCGGCCCCCGGCATGACCTGCTGATCACCCATAACTTCGTCATCGCCTGGTTCGTGCGTGAAGTTCTCGGCGCCCCGGACTGGCGCTGGATCAGCATCAACCAGGCCAACTGCGGACTGACCGTTCTGCAGCAGAAGCCCGGCCGACCCTGGTCGCTCGTCACCCACAACGACCTCGGCCACCTGCCCGTGGAACTGCGCACCGGCCTGCCAGACCTGCTCCTGTTCTAGCCCGCCGCTGCACGCCGGCCGTCGCCGGCCACCCCGCCTAGACGAGCGCCTTGCGGTACCAGTTCGTGGCGTTCGGGTTGTCGTTGTACGGCGGCACATCCTCGTAACCGGAGCGCTGGTAAAGAGCCCCGGCCGCCTCGAGGCTGGCGTTGGTGTCGAGCACGAGTTCTGTGGCACCGAATTCGCGGGCCCGGGCTTCCAGCTCGGCCAGCAACAGCTTGCCCCAGCCCTGCCCGCGCACCTGGGGCTGCAACCACAGGTGCTTCGCTTCGTACCGCACCGCGCCATCCGGACCATCATCGATTCGACGGATGCCGCCGCAGCCCACGAAGGTTCGCGACCCGGGTTCTGCGCTCACCAACAGGAACTGGCCACGAGGCGGCACGAACTGCTCCGGGGTGGGGAAGGTGGTGCGGTAGCCGCCCGCCGCCGGGAACGTCGACGCGCGGTCGCTGAAGTACTGGGTGAGGAGGCTGATCGACCCCGCATCGGTGACCGACACCGCTGTGAATTCTGGCATGCCCCTAGGCTACGTGCCGCGGCTTCGGTGGCAACCGCCACGGTTGGTAGATTGGCAGCATGACAACACGGGTGGCCATCATCGGCGCAACGGGCAAGATGGGTCTCCTGGTCTCCGACCTGGTCGAGGCGAATCCGGACTATGACCTGGTCGCCAAGCTCAACTCCTCCAGCGCCCTCTCCGAGATGCTCGGTGCCGATGTCGCGATCGACCTCACCGTTCCGGCGGTGAGCCAGGGCATCGTCGACTTCGCCATCGACAACGGCATCCGCGTGCTGGTCGGCACCTCGGGCTGGTCCCAGGCCCGCATCGACGCGCTGAGCCACAAGATCAAGGGCCGTACCGACGTCGGCGCCGTGATCATCCCCAACTTCTCGCTCGGCTCGGTGCTCGGCACCGCGTTCTCGGCCCTCGCCGCCCGGTTCTTCGACTCGATCGAGATCATCGAGGCGCACCAGTCCGGCAAGGTCGACTCCCCGTCGGGCACGGCGGTGCGCACCGCGGAGCTGATGGCCGCTGCCCGCGCCGGTCTCGGCCCGGTCGCCGCCCCGCACGTCGATCAGCGCGCCCGTGGCCAGCAGATCGCCACCGTGCCGGTGCACAGCCTGCGGATGGCCGGCGTGCTGGCCCGTCAGGACGTGATCTTCGGTGGTTCCGGCGAGACCCTCACCATCACCCACAACACCCTCTCCGCCGACGCCTATGAGCGCGGCATCCTGGTGGCCCTGGCTGCCGCCCGCAACTGCGTCGGGGTGACCGTGGGGCTCGACCAGCTCATCGACCTGGGCCTGTCCGGCGAGGTGGCCGAGCCGGCCGCCGTGGCCGAGGTACCGCCCGCCCGACCCGAAGACGCCGAGATGGAGCCCGGCGAATGAAGGGCCGCATTGCCGTCATCGTGATGGCGTTGCTCCTGGTCTTCTACCTGGTGCTGGTGGGCTGGCGGGCAGTCTTGTTCGTGCAGAGCGGCGAGCCGATCGGCATCATCATCGGTGTCGCCCTCATCGTGCTGCCCCTCATCGGCGCGTGGGCGCTGGTGCGAGAAATCAGCTTCGGCACGCGCTGCGAACGGCTGGTCAAGCAGCTGGACGCCGAGGGTGAACTCCCCGTCAACGACCTGCCCAGCCGGCCGAGCGGCCGACCGTACCGCGACGCCGCCGACGCCCAGTTCCCGCAGTATCAGGCCGCAGTGGATGCCGCTCCCCAGGACTGGCGGGCCTGGTTCCGCCTGGGCCTGGCCTACGACGCCTCCGGCGACCGCCGCCGCGCCCGCTCCGCGCTCCGCACGGCCATGGCGCTGGAGAAGACCGCCTCCTGACCCGCGTGCCGCGCCGCGCCGCCGGCGCCGCCGCCGCGCATTCCGGGCCTGAGCGTCGATTCGCGGGTGACGCGCCGATTCGCGCGTGGCGCGCCACCGGCGAAGCGGCGCCTGACCCGCGCATCCGGTCTCGGTCCGCTCTGCCTCACGTCAGCCGCCCCGTTGCGGGCGTGCGCACCGACCGGGACGGCGCGGCGTCGCCCTGATGCCCATAGCCGCGATTCGCGGGTGACGCGCCGGTTCGCGCGTGGCGCGCCACCGGCGAAGCGGCGCCTGACCCGCGCGACGGCGTTTCGCCGCGGGGCGGCCCGTCAACGGAGGAGCAGCCGGGGACGCCCGGGTGTGAGCCCCAGAAACGCCAGCCGGGCCGTCATCCGGGGAACGCTCTGGCTCGTGACGTGATCCCACCGCACGAAACCAGCCACCTGTCGCCGGATGGCGTCCTCGCGAAGCTTCTCCTCGTAGATCACCTCTGCCGTGGTGCGCCCGTTGAGCATGACAGGATCGAAATACTTGATCCTGCCGTCGCTCTCTCCCACACCGCGAACGGTTCGCCAGAAGAAGTCGGTGAAGACCGTTCGGTCACCGATATCGAACGGATGCTGCAGTTCCGGTTCCGGAAATCCTGCCAGCGCGATAGTCACGCGCCCTCCCGATTCGTCGGGTGAACCCGACAGCGTGGTGGCGAAGTCGATCACGACTCGCGCCCGAACCGAACCTCGGAACGGCAGCATGCGCTCCCAGGTCGCCAGGAGGGTGGCCTTATCGGTGAGGGGCGGAATCTGCCCGGTCCGATCGACAGCCAGCGCGCGATCGGCCGCGGCGACCGCCGGCCGGAGATTCACGACGGTGGCGAGTTCGATCACGGTGCGGGCGACGGACGTGACGAGAACCCCCTGCAGGATGCTCACATCGAGAGCGTCGTACCCCACCGCGTGCTTGCGGATCCTCGGTTCCGACCGACCCCCGGATGCTCGTTCGGTGAGGAAATGCACCTCGTCCGGCCACGGAGCCAGAAGCGGGAGCTGCCAGAGCGCAGCGGCCGACTGGTGGGACAGGGGGAGTGCACCCTGTCTGCTGAGCGAGGCTGCTCGCGCCTTCAGCGCGTACCGCTGATCGCGGTCCAAAGCACCCCACACCTCGACCGGACAGTACTGCCCCCAACCGACGCGGTGGAGGTGGCCGCGTTCGGCGCCTCGGCGCAGCCTGAGGTCGGTGCCGAAAGCCCGCCGGTAATCGGCGGCCAACAGAAGCTCGGGAGCAAGGTCTGGCGGACCAGGGCGAGTAGTCATTCCGTGAGTCTGAACTCGAGCGGGAGTATGCAGTCTTCAGAGTTCGGGCCGGCGCAGTTCTCCGCTCGACGACGCCTGTGGAGGACCGGGCGCGCCGGGCATCGCGCGCCGCGATCCGCGGGTGCCGCGCCGGTTCGCGCGTGGCGCGCCACCGGCGAAGCGGCGCCTGACCCGCGAATCGTCCCACTGACCGGCGAAGCGGCGCCGCGAATCGCCGGGGCCCGGAAACCCACGCGTCAGCGCAGCATCCAGGTGACCGCCTCGGCGGCCGTGCGGTGGGTGAACGTGAAGCCGTCGGCCTGCAGCTTCTCCGAACTCACCCGCTGGTCGGCCAGTAACAGCTGCCGGGCGGCATCCTGCAGCGCCAGGGTGAGCACCTGCTCGGGTACCGGCACGAAGAACGGCCGCCGCAGCGCCGTAGAGACGGCACGGATGACGTCGTTGGCGGTCGCGGGGGTGGGGCCGGTGAGGTTGACCGGTCCGCTCAACTCCGAGCTGAGCAGGTGCACGATGGCGGCGGCCTCGTCGTGCAGGCTCACCCACGGCCAGGTCTGCGTACCCCGGCCCAGCGGGCCGCCGAAACCGAGCTTGACGATCGGCAGCAACGGTTTCAGGGCGCCGCCCTTGGCCAGCACCAGGCCGGTGCGCAGCAGCACCACCCGGGTCGACTCCGGAGCGAGACGGGCCTCGTCCTCCCATTTCACGACCACGGTGGCGAGGAAGTCGGAGCCGGGAGCGGACTCCTCGGTGAGGAGCTCGCCCGGTCGGTTGCCGTAGAACCCCACCGCCGACGCGTTCAGCAGCACCGCAGGCGGGGTGCTGCTGCGGCGCATCGCATCCGTGAGGGTGCGCGCGGCCACCACCCTGGACTCCATGATCTGGCGCCGGTACGCCTTCGTCCACGGCAGCCGCCCGATCGAGGCGCCCGAGAGGTTCACGACGGCATCCACCCCGTCGAACACCGCCGGGTCGAGGTCGAGGGTCGCCGGGTCCCAGCGCACCTCCGCCTGGCTCCGCGGCGGTCGGCGCACGAGCCGCAGCACGGTGTGGCCGGCTGCCTCCAGCTGGCGGGTGAGTTCGGTGCCGATGAGCCCTGAGGCACCGGAGATCAGTACGCGCATGATGTCGTCCCCTTCCCGCTCAGGCCAGTTCGGCTTCGATGGTGATCGAAATGCCCGCGAGCGCCTGCGAGATCGGGCAATTCAGCTTCGCGTCCTGGGCGAAAGCCTCGAACTCCTCCTCGGTGACGCCGGGAACCCGGGCGCTCACCAGCAGGTGGCTGCCGGTGACGCCGGTGCCGGGCACGAAGGTGACCGCCGCGGTGGTCTGGATGCTGTCGGGGGAGTGACCGGCGGTGGCGAGGATGTTGGCCAAGGCCATCGAGAAGCAGGAGGCGTGCGCGGCCCCCAACAGCTCCTCGGGGTTGGTCGTGTTCTTCGCGCCCTCCGCGCGGGCCTTCCAGTTGACCGGGAACGATCCGGCGGAGGAGGAGTCCAGCGTCACCACGCCTGAACCCTTCATCAGATCGCCGGTCCACACGGTGGTTGCTTCGCTGGTCAGGGCCATGGTGTTACCTCCTGGAAGTGGATCATCAGCCTAACCGGCAGCGCTGGATCGTTCACAGGGAATCGCCGCATCGAGACCCCGCCGCGGCGGCAGGCGCCGGCGCGGCCGACGGGTCAGGAGGCGGCAGGCGCGCGACTGAGAATGCGGGCCCGCACCAGCAGGAGATAGAGCTGGCAGCCGAGGCAGTAGTCGAATGCGGCATTCAGGAACGCGGCCACGAACGCGGCCGCTGCGGCGATGGGCACGGCGGCGGCCACCCCGGCCAGGCCCAGCACCACGCCGATCACCGCGACCAGCAGGCCGACCCCCTGCGCGAAGGTGGGCGGCGCCGGGTCCTCGAGGGCCTCCGGCGGGCTGAGCCGCGGGCGCACCAGCTTTTTGAAGAGCAGACCGTATGGATGCCGGCCGCCGGCGAACGCGCCCCAGGCGAACACGGCGGTCTGCAGGGCCAGCAGCGTGAGGGCGCCACCGGATGCGCCGACCAGCGCCAGAAAGATCACCGCGAGCAGAATCACGGCCGTGATCAGGGCGCCGAAGCGAGGTCCGCGCGGGTCGATTCGGGGCCGGCCGGCCGTCGTGGTCATGGAGGTGGTCATCGGGACTCCTGTGTTCGGGACGAACCTGGATCGAACGGGGTGGGGCAGGGAGTAGTCAGCCCGCCGGGCGCGGTGCGCCGGCGAGGTCGTCGAGTTCGGCGTTCAGGGCGGCCCGGTTGGGCACGCCGCCCACCCGGGACCGAACCCGGCCCGCGCCATCCAACACCAGCGTGGTGGGGGTCTGCAGAACGTTGAAGCGTCGGGCCAGGTCGGCGCGATGGGTGAGGTCGACGTCGACGTGGCGCACCCCGGTGCGAGCGTCGGCCAGTTGGCGCAGCAGCGTGCTCGTGCCGGGGCACTTGGCGCAGAACTCGGTGGAGAACTGCAGCAGAGTGGCATCGGCACCGAACGAGGTGTCGACGACCGAAGGATCGATGCCGAGTTCGCGGGCCGACACCGTGACAATGGCGGATGCACCGGCCCGGCTGGCCACCCGACCCTGTCGTCGGCGCCAGATCAGGCCGAGCCCGGTCGTGGCCGCGACCAACAGCACGATCACGAGGAGCGCGGCGGCCGGGTTCATGCAGGCGAGGCTACGCCGCGGGCGCGACGTGATCACGCGTGTGACGGCAGATTACGTCGCTCACCCGCGGCGGCCGTGCCCCGGGTCCGATGCCGGCACCCCGTCGAACAGCACTCTCGCGCCCGTGAAGAGACGCACTAAACGCGCGCGAGCGGGCGCCAGACGGCGCAGGACGGCGCGCTAGACGATAACCTGTAAAACGTGTCTACTCCTTTCAACCCTTTCGGGCAGGTCCTTGTCGCCCTGGTGACGCCGTTCACCGCTGACGGAGAGGTCGACTGGGCCGGCGTCGAGAAGCACATCGACGACGTCATCACCGCGGGAGCAGACGGCATCGTCGTCACCGGCACCACCGGTGAGACCTCCACTCTCACCGACCCGGAGAAGCTCCGACTGGTGGAAGTGGGCAAGGATGTCGCGGCCGGCCGGGCCAAGATCATCACCGGCGGCGGATCCAACGAGACCGCGCACGCGATGCAGCTCGCCCGGCAGAGCGAGAAGGCCGGCGCCGACGGCAACATGATCGTCACGCCGTACTACAACAAGCCCACCCAGGCGGGTGTGCTCACGCACTTCCGCATGATCGCGGATGCCACCGACCTGCCGGTGATCCTGTACGACATTCCCGGACGCACGGGCATCCCGATCAACTATGAAACCATCCTGCGCGCCGCGAAGCATCCGAACATCCTCGCGGTCAAGGACGCCAAGGGCGACCTCGCCCAGGTGAGCCGGGTGCTCAACCAGACCGATCTGCTCTACTTCTCCGGCGACGACCCCAACGTGCTGCCGCACCTGTCGATCGGTGCCACCGGACTGATCGGCGTCACCGCCAACATCGCCGCCAAGCCGTACCGGCAGATGGTCGACGCCGTCAATGCGGGCGACCTCAAGGCGGCAACGCTGGCGCACCAGCAGCTCGAGCCACTCGTGCGCGCCGTGATGACGCACGTGCCCGGCACGGTGGCCGCGAAGTACATCCTGCACGGCCTCGGTCGCATCGGCAGCCCACGGGTGCGCCTGCCCCTGGTGGGCCCGGAGGAATCCGAGGCCGCCATGATCGAAGACGAAATCGACCTCGTCCGCAACATCCCCGGCGTCGACTTCACCAACTTCCGCCCAGACCGCAACGCTGCCGCCGGTGGCGCGCTGCCCAAGGTCGCCGGAACCACACGCTAAAAGAAACACGCACGACCCAGACTCCAGCACCACCAACTCCACAATAGGAGGGCTTATGCCCAACGACGTATACGCACCGCCCGCGCTTCCCAAGGGAACACTCCGCGTCACGCCCATCGGCGGACTCGGCGAAATCGGCCGGAACATGACCACCTTCGAGATCAACGGCAAAATCCTGATCGTCGACTGCGGCGTGCTCTTCCCCGAAGAGCACCAGCCCGGTGTCGACCTGATCCTGCCGGACTTCACCCCGATCAAGGACCGCCTCAAGGACATCGTCGGCGTCGTGCTCACGCACGGCCACGAAGACCACATCGGCGCCGTTCCCTACCTGCTCAAGCTCCGTCAGGACATCCCGCTGATCGGCTCCGGCCTCACGCTGGCGTTCATCGAAGCCAAGCTCAAGGAACACCGCATCACCCCCTACACCCTGCAGGTGAAGGAGGGCCAGAAGGAGCGCCTCGGCCCGTTCAACCTCGAGTTCGTCGCGGTGAACCACTCCATCCCCGACGCCCTCGCCGTGGCCATCAAGACCGAGGGTGGCAGCGTGCTGCACACCGGTGACTTCAAGATGGACCAGCTGCCGCTGGACAACCGCATCACCGACCTCCGCGACTTCGCCCGCCTCGGCGTCGAGGGCATCGACCTGTTCCTGGTCGACTCCACCAACGCCGACGTTCCCGGCTTCACCCCGAGCGAGCGGGCCATCGGCCCGGTGCTCGAAGACGTCATCGCCCGCGCCCCACGCCGCGTGGTCATCGCCAGCTTCTCCAGCCACGTGCACCGTGTGCAGCAGGTGCTCGACGCCGCCCACGCCAACGGACGCCGCGTGGCGCTGCTCGGCCGTTCGATGGTGCGCAACATGACCATCGCCGCGGACCTGGGCTACCTCAAGGTGCCCGACGGTGTGCTCATCGACTTCAAGAAGGCCGGGAACATCCCGGACAACAAGATCGTCTACATGTCCACCGGATCACAGGGGGAGCCGATGGCCGTGCTGAGCCGTATCGTCAACAACGAGCACCAGATCGAGGTCGGCCCCGGCGACACCGTGATCCTGGCCTCCAGCCTGATCCCCGGCAACGAGAACGCGGTCTACCGCATCATCGACGGCCTCACCAAGCTCGGCGCCAACGTCGTGCACAAGGGCAACGCCAAGGTGCACGTCTCCGGACACGCGGCCGCCGGCGAGCTGCTCTACGTCTACAACGTCCTGCGCCCGAAGAACGTGCTGCCCGTGCACGGCGAATACCGCCACCTCGTGGCCAACGCCAAGCTCGCCGTGCAGAGCGGCGTGCCGGTGGAGAACGCGATCCTCGCCGAAGACGGCACCGTGCTCGACCTCCGCAACGGCGTGGTCAAGAAGGTCGGCCAGCTCGACCTCGGTTATGTCTACGTCGACGGCTCCACCGTCGGTGAGATCACCGAAGCCGACCTCACCGACCGTCGCACCCTGGCCGAAGAGGGCTTCATCTCGATCATCGTCGTGGTCGACAAGTCCACCGGAAAGATCATCACCGGTCCGGAGATCCACGCCAAGGGCTTCGCCGAAGACGACTCCGTCTTCGACTCCGTGCGGCCCAAGATCGAGGCCGCGCTGGCCGAGGCCGCGCAGGCCGGCAGCCACGACACCTACGCCCTCACCCAGGTCGTGCGACGCACGGTCGGTCGTTGGGTACAGGCGTCGTTCCGCCGTCGCCCGATGATCGTCCCGGTGATCATCGAGGCGTAACCAGCTCCACGCAGTCCCGCAGTATCCGGCACCCCCGGCGTCCCCGACGCCGGGGGTGCCGTGTTTCTCCACCCGGCCGGGTCGTCATCCTTCAGGAGGATATTCGGCGGCAGCGGCCCTTTCGTTCCCGTGACCGACACTGGTTGCCCCTAGGATCGAGCCAGCCGACGTCGCGGACGCCGAGTCGAGTGTGGGGGATTTTCAGTGAACGTAATGCGCAAGTGGGTCTTTCCCATTCTTCGCCTGGTGGTGATTGCGGCCATCGCCGTCGCCCTGGTCAAACTGGCATTCTTCGCCGACACCGCCGAGGCACAAGACCCGGCCCAGCCCACGGGGGAGATCGTCGAACCGCAGGTGCCTGTCGCCCTCGGCACGATCACCAACGACGTCACCCTGCCCGGCACTGTCTCGGCCGACGCCGCCGTTCCCGTGAAGGCCGTCGCGATCGGCACGGTCGACGAGATCTTCTTCGCCGCCGGCCAGACCGTCACCGAGGGCGACAAGATCTACGACATCAAGGTCGAGACGGTTCTCGACCCGGTCGAGACGACGGATGCCGCCACCGGCATGGTCACCGTCACCCAGCCCAAGCCGGCCATCACCTTTGAGAAGGTCTTCGCCCCCGCCAGTGGCGTGCTCAGCTCCCTCACCGTCATCCACGGCCAGTCAGTCGCCATCGGCGACGCCACCGGCCAGGTCGCCCCGCCCAGCTACTCGGTGAGCGGTTCGCTCAGCCCCGAGCAGCAGTACCGCCTCGTCACCCAGCCCACCGAGGCCTCGATCGCCATCACCAATGGGCCGGCGCCGTTCACCTGCACGGGCCTGCGCATCACCACCCCGCTCGCCGGGGCGGATGCCGGCGGCGACACCGGCACCACCGGCGAAGGAGCCGCCGGCGGCTCCGGCACCACCGTCAGCTGCGCCATCCCGGCGGAGGTCACCGTCTTCCCCGGACTGGCCGCCCAGATCACCATCGCCGGCGGTAAGGCCGAGAACGTGCTCGTGGTGCCCACCACCGCGGTGAAGGGCTCCGCCGAGACCGGCGTCGTCTGGTTCGTGCTGCCGGACGGCAGCACCGAAGAACGCCCGGTGACGCTCGGCATGAACGACGGCACGTCGGTGCAGGTCGTCGACGGGCTCGCGGAGGGCGACCTGATCAACCAGTTCGTGCCCGGTGCCGCCGCCCCGTCGATGGATGGCTGCACAACGCAGCCGGACGGCAGCGAGATCTGTTCCGACATGGGAGTGATGGTCGGATGACCCTCCTGCACCTGGCCGGCGTCACTCGCACTGTCGAGCTCGTCGACGGCCCGCCGCTGACCATCCTCAGCGGCGTCGACCTCGACGTCGAAGTGGGGGACAGGGTCTCGGTCGTCGGCCGCAGCGGCTCGGGCAAATCCACCCTGCTCAACCTGCTCGGGCTGCTCGACAACCCCACCAGCGGCGACCTCGAATTCGACGGCCGGCCGGTGCGATCGTTCTCCTCGGCCGAACGCGACCGGGTGCGCGGCCGCGACGTCGGCTTCATCTTCCAGCAGTTCAACCTGCTCCAGGGCCGCACGGCGCTCGAGAACGTGATGACACCGCTGCTCTACGCCTCTGGCAAGCAGTTCTGGCAGCGCGCCCGGATCGCCACCGAGATGCTCGAACGGGTCGGTCTCGGCCACCGGCTCGGCGCCATGCCCGACAAACTCTCCGGTGGTGAGCAGCAGCGGGTGGCGATCGCCCGCTCACTTGTGCGCGGCCCCCGCCTGATCCTGGCCGACGAGCCCACCGGCGCCCTCGACCTCGAGACCGGTGCCGACGTCATGGCCCTCCTCGACGAGGTGGCCACCGGCTCCGGTGCCGCGTTGATCACCATCACGCACGACCCCGCCATCGCCGCCCTGGCGAGCCGACACCTGCGCCTGGACCACGGTGTGCTCACCGTCGTCGGCGAGACCGTCGTGCCAGACGAGCTCGAGGCGGTGCCGGCATGAACCGGCTGCTGAGCAACGTGGTCGGGTCGTTCGTCGAGGCTTGGCAGGAACTGCGGATCCACAAGACCCGGGTGATGCTCTCGCTGATCGGAGTGGCCGTCGCGGTGTGCGCGATCACCACTGTGGTGGGCCTGGGCGCCGTAGCGCAACAGTCGATCGTGGAACAGAACGAGCGCTACGGCGGTCGCGCGGCCACCCTCTCGCTCTACGTGTCGAAGAACGACGGCAGTGCGGTGGACGACACCGTGATGCAGGACGTGTGGACCACCGAACTCGAACGCTACGGCGTCGAGTACGCCAGCCGGGTGCTCTACTCCAGCCAGACCGTGCAGTTCACCGACGGCGCCGTTCCGGTGCAGGTGATCGGGGTCGACCAGCCCTACGGCACCATGCACCGGGTCACCCTCTCCCAGGGCACCTGGTTCACCGCCGACGACGTGGACAGGCTCGCCCCCGCGGTGCTGGTCAACCAGATCTTCTACGACCGGATCGGCCAACCGGACCTGGCCACGCATCCCACCACCACCCTGCTCGGGGCCACCCCGACCACCGCCGTGATCACCGGGGTCTACCCGGTCAGCACCTGGGACACCGAGCCGGCAATGTACCTGTTGATGGACTCGCTCAGCGCCTTGGTTCCGGCCGACCAGCTCGCGGCCGGCGGCAACGTGCCCAATTACGAGTTGTGGGTGCCGCCGGCGATCAGCGAGGAACTCATCCCCGCCCTGCAGCGAGACCTCGAGGGCGCACTCGGCGAGGGCACCATGGTGTCGGTGAACCGGCAGGACTACGCCGCCAGCAACGAAGACCCGTTCGCCTCGATCAAGCTCCTCGTGGCCGGCGTGGCCGGCCTGGTGCTGCTGCTCGGTGCGCTCGGCCTGGTGAACATCGCCCTGGTCACCCTCAAACAGCGCATCCGTGAGATCGGGGTGCGCCGCAGCTTCGGCGCCACCGCCGGCCGGGTCTTCTTCTCGGTGATGATGGAGAGCATCGTGGCTACCGTGGTCGCCGGCGTGGTCGGTGTGATCGGTGCCGTTCTCATCGTCACCAACCCGATGGTGCAGGACTTCATCGGCCAGGGCATGGTCACCGACTTCCCGCCCTTCCCGGTCGAGGCAGCGCTGCTCGGCCTCGCCTGCGCCGTCGGTGTCGGCGCCCTTGCCGGCCTGCTGCCGGCCCTGGTGGCGGTGCGCGTCAAGGTGATCGACGCCATCCGCTATTGATGGCAACCGCTGATCTGACACCATCCGCTGGTCCGCAACCATCCGCTGGTCGACAACCATCCGCTGGTCGAGCTTGTCGAGACCGGGTGACCTACCTCGAGCACGTGCCCCGCACCGTGGCCGCCCAGCCCAATTGGGCGTGGGCTCACGCGGATGTCGGCCCCCGGCGGTACCGTGGAACACATGGCTACGAGCACTAAGTCGACCGGGCGTGCCCGCAGCACCCCTGCGCGCGGCGCAGGAACGACCGCGCGCAAAACCGCCGGCACCACCACGTCACAGAAGACCGTGAAGTTCGCGGCCACCGAGACCAAGCCCTCCCTCTTCGTGCGCATGTGGATGGGCCTGGCCCACGTGGCCGGCGGCGCCGCCCGTGCCCTCGGCCCCGAGCAGCTCTCCAAGGAGGAGCGCCGCGACGGACTGCCCTTCTTCCTCGTGCTGCTCTCGATCGCCGGCGCGGTCATCGAGTGGTTCCTGATCAACGACCCCATCGCCCAGACCCTCGACGCCTGGACATTCGGCGGCCTCTTCGGCCGGGTGGCCTTCGCGCTGCCGGTGATCATGCTGCTCTTCGCCATCTGGCTGTTCCGCAACCCGAGTTCGGTGCACGACAACGGCCGCATCGGCATCGGCCTCTCCCTGCTCCTGGTCACCGTGTCCGGCCTCTGCCACATCTTCGGCGGCCAGCCCGCCCCCAGCCAGGGCATGGAGGTGCTCGCCCTGTCCGGCGGCGTCATCGGCTGGATGATCGCGGCCCCGCTGATCTTCCTGATCCAGACCGTCGGCGCGGCCATCGTGGTCATCCTGCTGCTGATCCTCAGTCTCTTCATCATCACCAAGACCCCGCCGAACAAGATCGGCGAACGCAGCCGGGAGCTCTACGGCTGGCTGTTCGGGGCCCCGCTGCCGGCGCCGGAGGAACGCGCGGCGTTGAAGGAAGCCCGCCAGGAACGCATCCAGGCGCTCAAGACCAAGCAGATCGAACTCGACGGCCTCGACCCCGCCCAGGACGACGAAACCGACGAAGCCGCCCTGCCCTGGTGGCGCCGCAACAACTCCAAGCGCGAAGAAGACCCCGACTTCAGCAGCGCCATTTCGTCGGGCAACGACGCCGACGAAGCCGACCCGCCGGCGGCCGACCCGCTCAGCACCCTGCTCAACCACGGCGCGGATGCGGCCAAGGGCGGCTTCGACACCGCCCTGGAGTCCACCCACACGCCACCGCCGCGGGTGCAGGACCACTACGGCACCGAGGTGCTCGAAGACCTGCTCAAGGCCGAGGAAGCCATCAAACGGCACACCGGGGAAGTCGCCACCGTGCCGCATTCCACCGGCCTGCACGCCGACGACCCGGCCGGCCTCACCGAGGTGCTGCCCGGCCTCGACGACCTCGACGAAGCCGCCACCGCCGTCGACCGCTCCGCCGAGTTCGGCTTCGGCGAACAGCCCGCGCTGCCCTACGTGCTGCCGTCGGCCACCACCCTCACCGCCGGCCCGCCTGCCAAGGCCCGCTCGGCCGCGAACGACGAGGTCGTCAAATCGATCACCGAGGTGCTCAACCAGTTCTCGGTGGATGCCCGCGTCACCGGCTTCTCCCGCGGGCCGACCGTCACCCAGTACGAGATCGAACTCGGCCCCGGCGTCAAGGTGGAACGAGTCACCGCGCTGAGCAAGAACCTCTCCTACGCCGTCGCCTCCAACGAGGTGCGCATCCTCTCGCCCATCCCCGGCAAGAGCGCCATCGGCATCGAGATTCCCAACACCGACCGTGAGATCGTCACCCTCGGCGACGTGCTGCGTTCCGCGACCGCCACGAACAGCACGCATCCCATGACCATCGGTGTGGGCAAGGACGTGGGCGGTGGGTTCGTCATCGCCAACCTCGCCAAGATGCCCCACCTGCTCGTGGCCGGCTCCACCGGCTCGGGCAAGTCCAGCTTCGTCAACTCGATGATCACCAGCCTGCTGATGCGCGCCAAGCCCAGCGACGTACGCATGGTGCTGATCGACCCGAAGCGGGTCGAGCTGGCCGCCTACGCCGGTGTGCCGCACCTCATCACCCCCATCATCACGAACCCCAAGAAGGCCGCGGAAGCGCTGCAGTGGGTCGTGAAAGAGATGGACATGCGCTACGACGACCTGGCCAGCTTCGGCTTCCGCCACATCGACGACTTCAACAAGGCCGTCGTCAACAACGAGATCGTGCTCCCTGCCGGTAGCGCCCGCACCCTCAAGCCCTACCCGTACCTGCTCGTGGTCGTCGACGAGCTCGCCGACCTCATGATGGTCGCCCCGCGTGACGTCGAAGACTCGATCGTGCGCATCACCCAGCTGGCCCGCGCCTCCGGTATCCACCTGGTGCTCGCCACCCAGCGACCCAGCGTCGACGTCGTCACCGGCCTGATCAAGGCCAACGTTCCGTCCCGCCTCGCGTTCGCCGTCACCAGCGTCACCGACTCACGGGTCATCCTCGACCAGCCCGGCGCCGACAAGCTGATCGGCCAGGGTGACGCCCTGTTCCTGCCGATGGGCGCCTCCAAGGCACTACGGGTGCAGGGCGCCTGGGTGAACGAGGCCGAGATCGAGAAGGTCGTCAAGCACGTCACCCAGCAGGCCCGGCCCGACTACCGGCCCGACGTCTCCGCCGAGGCGCCGCGCAAGGAGATCGACTCCGACATCGGCGACGACCTCGAGGTGCTGCTCGCCGCCGCGGAGCTCGTGGTCTCCACCCAGTTCGGTTCCACGTCGATGCTGCAGCGCAAGCTCCGGGTGGGCTTCGCCAAGGCCGGCCGATTGATGGACCTGCTCGAGTCCCGCGAGATCGTCGGGCCGTCCGAGGGCTCCAAGGCCCGCGACGTGCTCGTCACCGCCGAACAACTGCCGAGCGTGCTGGCCAAGCTGCGCGGCTCCGACGCCGAGCACCACGCCGCAACGGCCAAGTCGCAGTTCGAGGAGTCGCAGCGGTCGCAGGCGCACGAGCAGGCCGCACCTGACCCGCGTTACGCCGACGACCCGGTGGCCAAGATGAGCGAAGGGTACGCTGAGGAAGAGGGCGACTCGGACGAGGACGCCTGGCAACTCACCGACAGGGACTGACCCATGGCTACACCGACCGCTCCGGCCACGTCGTCGAACTGGAACCTGCCGAACATCATCACCGTCGTGCGGATCCTGCTCGCACCGCTGTTCTTCTGGATGCTGCTGGCCGACAACGGGGCCGACGGCGCCCTCCGCTGGTGGGCCGCCGCCCTGTTCATCGTGGCCATCGCCACCGACGGCGTCGACGGCGCGATCGCCCGCAAGTACAACCTCGTCACCGACCTGGGCAAACTGCTCGACCCGATCGCCGACAAGATCCTCACCGGTGCCGCCCTGATCGGACTGTCGATCCTCGCCGAGCTGCCCTGGTGGGTCACCGTGATCATCCTCGTGCGCGAGATCGGCATCACGGTGTTCCGCTTCTTCATGCTCAGCGACCGGGTCATTCCCGCCTCCCGCGGCGGCAAGCTCAAGACGATCGCTCAGTCGGTGGCGATCTCGCTCGCCCTTCTGCCGCTCTGGCTCGTATTCGGCGATTGGATCCACTGGGTGAACGGCATCACGATGACCATCGCGCTGGTGCTCACCGTGTACACCGGCGTGGAGTACCTCGTCGCCGCCCGCCGGGTGAGCCGGCAGGCCGAGTCGAACCAGTCCTGAACGTGCCCGCCCCCACGGATGCCGCGGCCGGCCTGATCGCGACCCTCATCGCCCGGCAGCTCACCATCGCCGTGGCGGAGTCGCTGACCGGCGGACTGCTCGTCGCCGAACTCGTGCGGATCCCCGGCGCATCCGCCGTCGTCGCCGGGGGAGTGGTGGCCTACCAGACCCCGATCAAGCACACCCAGCTCGGTGTGGACGCCGCGCTGCTGGCCGAACACGGCGCCGTGCACCCCGAGGTCGCCCGGCAGATGGCCTCGGGCGTTCGTACCGCCCTCGCGGTCGATGGTCGTCCCGCCGACATCGGCATCGCCACCACCGGGGTGGCCGGCCCGTCAGAACAGGACGGCCAAGCCGTCGGCACCGTCTACCTCGGACTGTCCCTGGGAGACCAATCGCATGCGATCCGGTTGCGGCTGAGCGGCGACCGCGCCGGAATTCGCGCGCAGACCGTCGAACACGCGATCGAAGCTGTGAGTCAGCTGATGGAAAATGGAAAGCCGGAATCCACGGAATAGTTCGTGTTACCGCTGGGTTACAGAACACATATTCACAAGAAAAGTCCAGTCATCCTCGGTAATCTCGAGGAGTCGGATGGATACGGTACTGTTGGCAATCCGTCACACGAAACTGACCAGTTGAGTGGGCCCCCATCAGTTCAGACAGCACGAAGAAGGAGGTTCCGATGATTCTTGTTCGTCAGGAAATCGGCGATGTGCTCAGGGACTTCCGCCTGCAGAAGGGGCGCACCCTGCGTCAGGTTGCCAGCAAGGCCAGTGTGGCCCTCGGTTACCTGTCCGAAGTGGAGCGCGGTCAGAAGGAAGCCTCATCTGAGATTCTGGCTTCCGTTGCAGATGCGTTGGACACCCCCATTTCAGTAATCATGCGCGAGGTCGGCGACCGTTTGGCCGTCATCGAGGGAATCGACCGTTTCCCCGACACCGTGCCCGACGAGCTGGTCGCGAAGTTCGACGCCAGCATGATGGTGCGCTAGGTCGGCCACCCCGCCCACGGCACAGGAGCGAGCGCAGCATGCGATTGAGTGAGTTCCGCCAAGCCCTGAAAGACGAGTTCGGCGAGAGCTACGGCCGAGTGCTGACCAGGGACCTCGTCCTCGGCCCACTCGGCCGCACAGCCGATCAGGCCCTCGCGGTCGGAGTCCCCGCCCGCGATGTCTGGATGGCTCTCTGCGCCGAAACGGATGTGCCACCCCAGCGCCGCCACGGTGCCGGCCTGCCGCCGGCCCGCAACTGACCGGTCATTCGAGCCGGTCGCACATCATGACATCAGAACGGCCCGGCCTTGCAGCCGGGCCGTTTGTCGTATCCGACGGCCCCGTTTCGGGGGAACCGGCACCGCGCGGCTCGAACAGAGGCCGCCGAGAATATTCCGACACACCGCGTTCGCGTCGAATGCGTGTTCGGTTCTTGGTAGGCTCCTCCACAGTAGAAGTCGAAGACGGACTGTGTACAGTCGCGTCACCGCCCGGCCAGTGTCGGAGGTGCCGCGTACAGTCGGGCTCGTCAACGACACAGCGCACCTGCCTTGTCGAGGGCGGTGGCCGGGGATGTTCCGGGCATCGAAACGACAGCCTATAGGCGCCACGCGCACGACCCAAAGGAGCACACCATGGCATCAGCAGCAGACCGCGAGAAGGCACTCGACACCGCACTCGCCCAGATTGACCGCCAGTTCGGCAAGGGCTCGGTCATGCGCCTCGGCAGCGACGAGCGCGCACCCGTCGAGACCATCTCCACCGGGTCGATCGCTTTGGACGTCGCGCTCGGCATAGGCGGACTGCCCCGTGGCCGCATCGTAGAGATCTACGGACCGGAATCCTCGGGTAAGACCACCCTCACCCTGCACGCGATTGCGAACGCGCAGAAAAACGGCGGCATCGCCGCGTTCATCGACGCGGAGCACGCCCTCGACCCCGAGTACGCCAAGAAGCTCGGCGTCGACATCGATGCCCTCCTCGTCTCCCAGCCCGACACCGGTGAGCAGGCGCTGGAAATCGCCGACATGCTCGTGCGAAGCGGCTCGATCGACCTCATCGTGATCGACTCCGTGGCCGCCCTGGTGCCGCGCGCTGAAATCGAAGGTGAGATGGGTGACTCCCACGTGGGCCTGCAGGCCCGCCTGATGTCGCAGGCACTGCGCAAGCTCACCGGTGGCCTCAGCCAGACCAACACCACCATGATCTTCATCAACCAGCTGCGCGAGAAGATCGGCGTGATGTTCGGCAGCCCGGAGACCACCGCCGGCGGTAAGGCGCTCAAGTTCTACGCCTCCGTTCGCCTGGACATCCGCCGCATCGAGACCCTCAAGGACGGCACCGAGGCCGTCGGTAACCGCACCAGGGTCAAGGTCGTCAAGAACAAGATGGCTCCGCCGTTCAAGCAGGCCGAGTTCGACATCATCTACGGCGTGGGCATCTCCCGCGAGGGCAGCCTGATCGACTTCGGTGTCGACCAGGGCATCGTCAAGAAGTCCGGCGCCTGGTACACCTACGACGGTGACCAGCTCGGCCAGGGCAAGGAGAACTCCCGCAACTTCCTGCTGCGCAACCCCGACATGGCCAACGAGATCGAGACCAAGATCCTCAACAAGCTCGGCGTTGGTGCAGAGGGCAAGGCCGCCAAGAAGGCGACAGACGATGCCGCTACGGCCGCCGCAGCCGCCGAGGCCGCGGCATCCGGCCTGGCCACCGGAACCGACGGTGCCAAGGTCGCGTCCATCGCGCCCAAGGCCGGCGCACGCAAGGGCGCCTAACTCCCATGGTTCACTTCGAAGCCTCGCCAGAGCGTTCCGCCCGTCGGGCGGAGCTGGCCCCGGTGACTTACCTGCCGGGCGCCAGCCCTGCCGATCAGGCGGATGCTGCGGCCGATGAGACCGCGGACGAGCGCGACCACGCCGAGAAGCTGCTGCTGCAGCGTTTGCGTGGCCGCTCGCTCTCCCTGGTCGAGGCCGAGAAGCTGCTCCGTTCCACCGACATCGACGAGGAGGCGGTGCACGAGATCCTCGAACGGTTCACCGTGCTGCACTACCTCGACGAAGAGAAACTCGCCGACCAGATCATGCACAGCCACCACGAGCGCAAAGGGCTGGGGCGCAGTGGCGTCGCCGCCGAAATGCGCCAGCGCGGTCTGGGCGCCGAGCTGATCGCCGAGAAGCTCGAGGAGATGCCCGACGACGAGGCGGAGCGCGCCACCGAACTCGCGCTCAAGCGGGTTGGTCAGCTCGACCGGTTCGACGACGCCACCATCGATCGCCGGCTCACCGGCTTCCTGATGCGCAAGGGGTACGCCTCCTCGGTCGTGCGCGACGCCGTCAAGGCCGCCCTGGCGTCCCGTCGAGGCTCCGGTCGCACCTCCACGGTGCGCTTCCGCTGATCTGAGCGGCCCGGCGCAAGCGTAAGCTGAGGGAACTATGAGCAGCGTCACCGCACCGTCCCTGGCCACCCCGTCGTCCCTCGCCCCGTCGCCGCACACGACGACGGTCATCGCACCGTCCTCTGCGGCGCGGGACGACGCCGGCCGGGCACGCACCTACGAGGTACGCACCTTCGGCTGCCAGATGAACGTGCACGACTCCGAACGACTCAGCGGGTCGCTCGAGGCCGCCGGGTACGTGTCCGCCGACGGCGCCGAGGCCGACATCGTCGTGATCAACACCTGCGCGGTGCGGGAGAACGCCGACAACAAGCTCTACGGCAACCTCGGCTATCTCGCCTCGGTCAAGCGCAAGCATGCCGGCATGCAGATCGCCGTCGGCGGCTGCCTGGCCCAGAAGGACAAGGCCACCATCCTGGCCAAGGCACCCTGGGTCGACGTGGTGTTCGGCACGCACAACATGGGGTCACTGCCCAGCCTCCTCGAACGCGCCCGCCACAACGGCGAGGCCCAGCTGGAGATCCTCGAGTCGCTCGAGACGTTCCCGTCTACCCTGCCCACCAAGCGCGACTCCAGCTACAGCGGCTGGGTGTCGATCTCGGTCGGCTGCAACAACACCTGCACCTTCTGCATCGTGCCCGCCCTCCGCGGCAAGGAGAAGGACCGCCGCCCGGGCGAGATCCTGGCCGAGATCCAGGCCCTCGTCGACGACGGCGCCATCGAGGTCACCCTGCTGGGTCAGAACGTGAACTCTTACGGCGTCGAGTTCGGCGACAGGCTCGCCTTCGGCAAGCTGCTGCGCGCGGCCGGCCAGATCAAGGGGCTGGAGCGCATCCGCTTCACCAGCCCGCACCCCGCCGCGTTCACCGACGACGTCATCGACGCCATGGCCGACACCCCTGCCGTGATGCCGCAGCTGCACATGCCGCTACAGTCCGGCTCCGACAAGGTGCTCAAGGCTATGCGCCGCTCGTACCGCTCCACCAAGTTCCTCGGCATCCTGGAGCGCGTGCGCGCGCAGATGCCGGACGCCGCGATCAGCACCGACATCATCGTGGGCTTCCCCGGCGAGACCGAGGAGGACTTCCTCGAGACCATGCGCGTGGTCGAAGAATCGCGGTTCGCCACCGCATTCACCTTCCAGTACTCCATCCGGCCCGGCACGCCCGCCGCCACCATGGCCGACCAGGTGCCGAAGGCCGTCGTGCAGGACCGCTACGAACGCTTGATCGCTCTGCAGGAACGCATCTCCTGGGAAGAGAACCGCAAGGTCATCGGCCGGGAGGTCGAACTCCTCGTCGCCAACGGTGAAGGCCGCAAAGACGGGGCAACCCACCGGCTCAGCGGCCGCGCCCCCGACAGCCGCCTGGTGCACTTCGACGTGCCGGCCGGCTCCGACCTGCCCCGCCCGGGCGACATGGTCACCGTCACCGTCACCCAGGCCGCCCCGTTCCACCTCATCGCCGACTCCCTCGACGGCGCACCGCTGCGCATCCGCCGCACCATCGCCGGCGACGCCTGGGACCGGCAGGAGGCCGAATCCTGCGGCGTGCCCACCCCGGCCGGCTCCACCGGAGGCGCTGTCTCCCTCGGCCTGCCGACCCTGCGCGTGGGCGGCCCGGCCGGACTGAACCTCAGCAACCTGAACCAGCACGGCGGCGCCACCACCATTCCGATCTACCCCGTCGACGACCAGGAACGCTAACCCCGGTGCTCATTGTCATCGTCGGACCGACCGGTACCGGCAAGTCCGACCTGTCGCTCGACCTCGCCGGCCGGCTGATCGCGTCGGGCCGCCCCGCCGAGATCGTGAACGCCGACGCGATGCAGCTCTACCGCGGCATGGACATCGGCACCGCGAAGCTGGCCGTCGATGAGCGTCGCGGCGTGCCGCATCACCTGCTCGACGTGCTCGAGGTCTCCGACGAGGCCACGGTTGCGCGCTACCAGGCCGAGGCGCGTGCGGCCATCACCGGAATCCTCGACCGCGGCGCCGTGCCGATCCTCGTCGGCGGCTCCGGCCTGTACGTCTCCTCCGTCGTCTACGATTTCCAGTTCCCCGGCACCGACCCGGTCGTGCGCGCGCGGCTGGAGGCTGAGCTCACCGAGCAGGGCCCCGGCCTGATCTACGAACGGCTGAAGGCCGTCGACCCTGACGCGGCGGCCCGCATCGGCGCCAGCAACGGACGCAGGCTCGTGCGTGCCCTCGAGGTGGTCGAGCTCACCGGCGCCCCACATGCTGCGGTGCTGCCCGGCGAGCAGGTCTACTGGATGCCCGCCGTCACTCTCGGCCTGCGCCTGCCCCGCGAGGAGCTCACTCCCCGCCTCGACGCCCGGGTCGACCGGATGTGGGCGGCAGGCCTTGTCGACGAGGTACGCGAACTCATCCCCGCCGGCCTCGAAACCGGGGTCACGGCCAGCCGGGCGATCGGCTACGCCCAGGCACTGGGGCAGCTGCACGGCACCCTCAGCCAGGCTGAGGCCGTCGAGGCCACCCAGCAACTCACCCGGCGCTATGCCCGGCGGCAGGTCAGCTGGTTCAAGCGCGACCCGCACACACACTGGATCGACGCCGACGCCACTGACCGGGTCGACCAGGCCGCCGTGCACCTGACCGGCGTCTGACCGCCGACCGGCCGACCCAGTCGAGTCCCTAAACTAGGCAGATGAGTATCGACCTCCACTTCACCAAGGGCCACGGCACCGGAAACGACTTCGTGTTGATCGCGGACCCCGACGGTGAGATCGATCTCAGCCCCGAACAGATCCAGGGCATCTGCGACCGCAGGTTCGGCGTGGGCGCGGATGGCATCATCCGTGCGGTGCGCTCCAGCAAGCTGGCCGCCGGCGCCGCGGCGCTGGCCGAGGACGACCAGGCCGAATGGTTCATGGACTACTGGAACGCCGACGGCACGGTCTCGGAGATGTGCGGCAACGGCATCCGCGTGTTCACGAGATTCCTGCTCGAGCAGGGACTCGTCGAGCTCGGCCCGGGTGAGACCCTCCCGGTGGGCACCCGCAGTGGCGTGCGCGACCTGCAACGTAACAACACCGGCTACCAGGTCGACCTCGGTCGCTGGCGGCTGGAACCGGGGGAGACCCTCGTGCGCGCCAAGAACCTCGCTGTGGCCCGGCCCGGCCTCGGCATCAACGTGGGCAATCCGCACGTTGTCGTCGCCCTCGCCGACGCCGACGAGCTCGAGAGCGCCGACCTCACCTTCATTCCCCAGCTCGACCCGCCAGCTGCCGAGGGAGCCAACGTGGAGTTCGTGCTGCCGCACGACCCGCTGGTCGTCGACGGCGTCGGCCGCATCCGCATGCGCGTGCACGAACGCGGCAGCGGAGAGACCCTCTCCTGCGGCACCGGCGCCGTCGCGGCCGCCCTGGCTACCCGGCACTGGGCCGGCAAGGGCGCCCCGAACCAGTGGCGCGTTGAGGTGCCCGGCGGCGTGCTCGGCGTGCGCATGTTCCCCACCGAAGACGGCGAGCACGTCTCGCTCTCCGGCCCCGCCGACCTGGTCTTCGACGGCACCCTCCACCTGGCCTAGTCATCTCTCGCGAACCGTGAGTAAAGCCCCGAAAACCTCGGGTTTTCGGGGCTTAGGTCACGGCTCGCGAACCTAGGGGAGCTTGTGCGCCTGCAGGATGCGGAAACCCTTGTCGGTGGCATAGCGGGAGACCTCGAGGGCGCCGGGCTCGCCGGCGCCGGGGAATTCCTCGGCGAGCCAGCGGTGCAGCGAGTCGGACCCGAGGTTCCGCTGCACGACGAGCCAGGCATCCGCGCCCGGTTTGAGGCGCGGCAGCCACTGCTCGAGCATCGAGTGCAGTTCGGCCTTGCCCACCCGGATCGGCGGGTTCGACCAGATACCGGCGAAGACTACGTCGTCGGGAACATCCGTCGGCAGCACGGCGTTGATGTTGGTGAGCCCTAAGCTGGCGGCGTTCAGGCGCACGAGGTCGAGGGCTCGTTCATTGACATCCACCGCCCAGACGGTGGCGGTCGGGTCGGCGAGGGCCAGGTGCAGGCTGATCGGGCCCCAGCCGCAACCGAGGTCGAGAACATCGCCGCCGCCGGAGGGCAACGGGGCTTCACGCATCAGCACCTTGGTGCCCGTGTCGATGTGTTCGGGGGAGAAGATCGCGTTCGCCGTCGTCACCTCGCGGATCGCACCGGCGATCTTGACGGTGATCTTCCGCAATTTCAGGTCGCTGCCCGGAGTCGACGAGAAATAGTGTTCGGAAGCCATACAACGAACTTATCGAAAGAAGAGGAACTAGAGTTAAAGCAATGACTGAATCAACCGCTCCACACGACGATGACGATGTAGTTGCGCGCGTGCTGGCCAGCGCCGAGAGCCGTTCGTCCGGCTACTCCCTGTTCGCTAGCGGGTCCGCACAGGCCCTGCAGGCCCGCCCTGCCGACGGCGGATTCGACGGCGGCGACCACGACGGTGAACAGACCGAACGTGAAGACCGCAACGCCCTGCGCCGCGTCGGTGGACTCTCCACCGAACTGCAGGACGTCACCGAGGTCGAATACCGCCAGCTGCGCCTCGAGAATGTGGTGCTGATCGGCGTCTACTCCGCCCGCAGCCTGCTCGACGCCGAGAACTCCATGCGCGAGCTCGCCGCCCTGGCCGAAACCGCCGGTGCCACCGTGCTCGACGGTCTGTTGCAGCGCCGCGCCACCCCCGACCCCAGCACCTACCTCGGTAAGGGCAAGGCCCTCGAGCTCGCCTCCATCGTGGCGGCGCTCGGCGCCGACACCGTGATCGCCGACTCCGAGCTCGCGCCCAGCCAGCGGCGTGCGCTCGAAGACGTGGTCAAGGTGAAGGTGATCGACCGCACCGCGGTGATCCTGGACATTTTCAGCCAGCACGCCAAGAGCCGGGAGGGCAAGGCCCAGGTCGAACTCGCCCAGCTCGCCTACCTGCTTCCCCGCCTGCGCGGTTGGGGCGACTCGATGTCCCGCCAGGCCGGTGGCCAGGTCGGTGGCGCCGGAGCCGGCATGGGCTCGCGTGGCCCCGGTGAGACGAAGATCGAACTCGACCGTCGCCGCATCCACACCCGCATGTCCCGCCTGCGCAAGCAGATGATCGAGATGAAGCCCGCCCGCGAAGCCAAGCGCGCCAACCGCAAGCGCAACGCAGTGCCCTCCGTGGCGATCGTCGGCTACACCAACGCCGGCAAGTCCAGCCTGCTCAACCGCATCACCAAGGCCGGCGTGCTGGTGGAGAACTCGCTGTTCGCCACCCTCGATGCCACCGTGCGCAAGTCCAGCACAGCGGATGGCCGGCTGTACACCTTCACCGACACCGTCGGTTTTGTGCGCAACCTGCCCCACCAGCTGGTGGAAGCGTTCCGCTCCACGCTCGAAGAGGTCGCAGACTCCGACGTCATCATCCACGTCGTCGACGCCTCGCACCCCGACCCGGCCAGCCAGCTGGCCACGGTACGCGAGGTCATCGGCGAGGTCGGAGCCAGCGACATCCCCGAGCTGGTCGTCTTCAACAAGAGCGACCTGGTCAGCGACGACGACCGCTTGGTGCTCCGTGGCCTGTCGCCCAAGGCGATCTTCGTCTCGGCGCGCACCGGCGAAGGCATCGAGGCTGTGCTCGAGGCTGTCGAGACGATGCTGCCGCGTCCGGAGATCCGTCTGGAACTGCTGATCCCCTACGACCGCGGCGACCTCATTCCCATCCTGCACGGCCAGGGCAAGGTACTCGCGCTCGACTACGCCGAGACCGGCACCCTGGTCACCGCGCTGGTCTCTCCCGGCATCGAGGCACAATTCACCCCGTTCGTGGTCACTCCGGCCATCGCCGGCTGACCTTCGCCTGGCCTGAGGGCGGCACCCGCATCCGTTACCGGATCGGGTGCCGCCCTCTGTCGTTAACCCGCTTATCTGCCCCCGAACGTAACATTCGGCCACGCGACTGTGCCGCGCGAATCGACGGCGTTAGAGTCGTCTCAATCGTTGCCGGAACGTTCACCCGCCCGGCATGGAGCGACAGCCGAGCCCGGCACCCGCCCGCGAGGAGCTGCCCGGAATTCCTGGCGGTCCGCGGCCGCCAGGCCCTATTTGTTGTACCTACATGCCGAATGAGGAACCATGACAGCGAGCTCAACGTCCACAGCTGCGGACCCCGCGTGTCGGCCGAACATCCCGTTCTCATTCGAGCTGTACCCGCCTAAGACGGATGCCGCCGCGACCGCGCTGCACTCCACCATCGACACCCTGGCCGCGGCCGGCCCCCGGTTCATCTCGGTCACCTACGGCGCCAGCGGCTCCTCCCGCACCTCGTCGCTGGATGTGCTGCGTTACATCCGCGGGGCCACCACGGTGGACCCGATGGCGCACCTCACCTGCGTCGGCTCCTCACACGCCGAAGCCAGCAGCCTGATCCGGGAGTTCCTCGACGCCGGCGTGCGCAGCTTCCTCGCCCTGCGCGGTGACCCGCCGGAAGGGCTGACCGAGAACGACACCTTCCTCGGCGACCTGCACAGCGCCGGCGAGCTCGTGCAGCTCATTCACCGGGTGCAGGCGGAACGCGTGCCGTACCAGGAAACCCCGATCCCCGGCCTGCCGCGTGCCCGCGCAGTGAAGACCGAACGCGAACACGTGCGCATCGCCGTGGCCGCCTTCCCGAACGGGCACCCCCGCTCCCGCTCCACCGCGCAAGACATCGACACCCTGCTGGCCAAGCAGGCAGCGGGCGCGAACCTCGCCATCACCCAGCTGTTCTTCCACGCCGACCACTACCTGAGCTTCATCCAGCGGGCTCGAGAGGCCGGCGTCGAGTTCCCGATCCTGCCCGGCATCATGCCGGTGACCAGCCCCGCGCGGCTGCGACGCATCCTCGAACTCTCCGGCGAGGAACTGCCCGCCGAGCTGTCCATCCAGCTCGAGGTTGAGCCCACCGCCGAAGGCCAGCGGGAGATCGGCATCAGCCACGCCGCAGCACTGGCCGAGAAGCTCATTGCCGGCGGCGCTCCCGGCCTGCACCTCTACGCCTTCAACCAGCACGAAACAGTGCTCGCCGTCCTCGACCGGGCGGGGGCGCTCGCGCCCGGCCGAACCGGTCGACCTGCCCCATCTGCCGCCTCCGACCTATGCCTCCACCAGCCCCTCTGCCAGCACCAATGCCGGTACTCACTCCACGAAGGACTACTGATGACCACCACCGTTTCCGCATTCCCCACCGGAACGATCCTCGGCTACCCGAGAATCGGTCGCCGCCGCGAACTCAAGAAAGCCGTCGAAGCCTTCTGGGCCGGCCGGATCGACGCCGCCGAACTCGAGGCCACCGCCGCGACGCTCCGCAACACCACTCGGGAGCGGCTCGCCGGCCTGGGCCTGGGCCGTACCGACTCCTCGATCCCGGAGAGCTTCTCCTTCTACGACCAGGTGCTGGATGCAGCGGTCACCGTTGGCGCCATCCCCGCCCGCTTCGCTGACCTCGTCGACGCCGACGGTCACCTCGACCTCGCCGGCTACTTCACCCTCGCGCGCGGCGCCGGCGAGAACCTGCCCCTGGAAATGACCAAGTGGTTCGACTCCAACTACCACTACCTGGTGCCGGAGATCGGCCCGGACACCACGTTCTCCCTCGCCAGCGACCGCATCGTGCGCGAATTCGCTGAGGCCGTCGCCGCCGGTTTCCTCACCCGCCCGGTCATCGTGGGCCCGGTCACCTTCCTGCTCCTGGCCAAGCCGTCAAGCGACGCCCCGGCTGACTTCCACCCGCTCGATCGCCTGGACGACCTGCTTCCGGTCTACGCCACCCTCATCGAACGCCTGGCCGCCGCCGGCGCCCAGTGGGTGCAGCTGGACGAGCCGGGTCTTGTCAGTGAAAGCATCGACATCCCGCGTGACACAGCATTGGCCGCGCTCGCCCGGTCGTATGAGACCCTCGGCGCCCTGGAGAACCGGCCCAGCCTGTTCGTGGCGGCCCCCTATGGCAGCCTCGATGACGCCCTGCCGGTACTGGCGGGAACCCCGGTCGAGGCCATCGGGCTTGACCTCGTGCGCGGCACCGTTCCGGCCGACGTGCCCGGCCTGGGCGACACCGTTCTCGTGGCCGGCGTGATCGACGGCCACAACATCTGGCGCGGTGACCTCGCGGCCGCGTTCGAGAAGGTCGGCCAGCTGGGCGCTCTGACCGACCGGATCGCTGTCTCCAGTTCCACCTCGCTGCTGCACCTGCCGCACGACGTGACCGACGAGAGCAAGCTCGGCGCCGACCTTCCCGGCTGGCTCGCCTTCGCCGACCAGAAGATCGGCCAGGTCGCCACCCTGGCTCGCGGCCTCGCCGAGGGACAGGCGGCCATTCAGGCCGAACTCGACGCGGCGACCGCGTCCCTCGCCGCCCGCCGGGTCTCGCCCGGCGTGCGCGACGGTGCCGTGCGTGCCCGGCTCGATTCCCTCACGCCGGCCGACTTCAGCCGCGGCGACTACGAGACCCGTCTGGCCGCGCAGGAGGCCGTGCTCGACCTGCCGCCCCTGCCGACCACGACGATCGGTTCGTTCCCGCAGACCGGCGAGATCCGCCGCGCCCGCGCCCGTTTGGTCTCCGGCGAGCTCGCCCCCGCCGATTACCAGGAGCTCATGCGCGCCGAGATCGGCCGGGTGGTGCAGCTGCAGGAGGACCTGGGCCTGGACGTGCTCGTGCACGGCGAACCCGAACGCAACGACATGGTGCAGTACTTCGCCGAGAACCTCGACGGCTTCACTGTCACCGAGAACGGCTGGGTGCAGTCCTACGGCAGCCGGTGCACCCGCCCGTCGATCCTCTGGGGCGACGTCTCCCGCCCCGCGCCCATCACGGTGGAGTGGTCCAGCTACACCCAGAGCCTCACCGAGAAGCCGGTCAAGGGCATGCTCACCGGGCCGGTCACCATCCTGGCCTGGTCGTTCGTGCGGGATGACCAGCCGCTGGGGGAGACCGCCCGGCAGGTGGCCCTCGCCCTGCGCGACGAGATCGGCGACCTCGAGGCCGCCGGTATCCAGGTGGTGCAGGTGGACGAGCCCGCTCTGCGCGAACTGCTGCCACTGAAGAAGAAGGACCACGCCGACTACCTGGACTGGTCGGTCGGATCCTTCCGGCTCGCCACCGCGGGCGTCGCGGATGCCACCCAGATCCACACCCACCTCTGCTACTCCGAGTTCGGTGTGGTCATTGACGCGATCCGCAACCTGGACGCCGACGTCACCAGCATCGAGGCGGCCCGGTCGAAGATGGAAGTCGTGGCGGACCTGCAGGCCAGCGGCTTCGACCACGGCATCGGACCGGGCGTCTACGACATCCACTCGCCGCGCGTGCCCGGCGTGGCCGAGGTGACCGAACTGCTCGAACGTGCCCTCGAGTCGATCCCCGCCCGCCAGGTCTGGGTGAACCCGGACTGTGGCCTCAAGACCCGCGGCTACGCCGAGACCGTCGATTCCCTGCGCAACATCGTGGACGCCACCCGCGCTGTGCGGGCCACCCTGGTCTGAATGCACGGGTAGAACGGGAACAGGCCCGGTCCCCTCGTGGGGACCGGGCCTGTTCTCTGTGTGTCTGTGTTCTGTGAGTTGCGCGTTCTCTATCCTGTGCGGAAGGCTCAGACCGAGCGGAGCACGGCGACGACCTTGCCGAGAACCTCGGCGTAGTCACCCAGAATGGGCTCGAAGTTGGTGTTGCGGGGGAGCAGCCAGGTGTGGCCGTCGCGCTGGCGCAGCACCTTCACGGTGGCTTCGCCGTCGAGCATGGCCGCCACGATCTCGCCGTTCTCCGCGGTCTTCTGCTGGCGGATGACGACCCAGTCACCGTCGCAGATGGCGGCGTCGATCATCGACTCGCCGACGACCTTGAGCATGAACAGCTCGCCCTTGCCCACGAGCTGGCGGGGGAGCGGGAAGATCTCGTCGATCTGCTGGTCGGCCATGATCGGGATACCGGCGGCAATGCGGCCGACGAGCGGCACCATCGCCGCGTCACCGACCTGGATGCCGGCCTGGTAGTCATCCGCTGCGCCGGGCGTGACCTCGTCGGTGGACTGCGGCAGCTCGATGAGCACCTCGAGCGCGCGCGGCCGGTTCGGGTCGCGGCGCAGGTAACCGCTCAGCTCCAACTGGTGCAGCTGGTGCGTGACACTCGACAGTGAGGACAGGCCGACGGCATCGCCGATCTCGCGCATGCTCGGCGGGTAACCGCGGTCGCGCACCGAACGCTGGATGACGTCCATGATGGCGCGCTGTTTATCGCTCAGGCTCTTGCGGCGCCGCGTGGTGCCCTTGTCCCGAGGTGTGCTCTCCTGTGCCACGTTCTCGCTCCTCTAGTTGGTCGGTGTCCCGATATCGCTCCGGATGGGGTTCTTCTGCACTCCCGGATGAGCGGCAGAAGCGAATGTCAGTGGTGTCTGTTTGAGTACTGCTACCCGATCGACACTGTAGCCAAATGGCCGCGATTCCAAGACATGCATTCGAGTGTGTTGCGAAATCTCTTCCTATATTATCCGCAAACAGGGTTGATTGTTCGAACACTCGAAGATATATTCGGAACATAGATTCGCATCCGGCTCTCCCGGCCGAGGGCCGGATGCGTTACCAGGAGGTTTGACATGAGCGCAGCATACGCAGTGAAGCCCGGCTCGATCGCCGACAGTTCGGCCACCGCACGCCAGAACGGCCCTCGCACGAACGAGATGCGCCGCGGTACCCGCGCGCACCTCAGCATCGTCAGCGATGTGCCCGTACGCGCGGCTTCCGCCGCCACCTCCACCGGCCAGAGCACGACCGCCGTCCGCACCGACGTCGGGCAGTCCGCCACTGTGGTGCGCACCCGCCTGCGGCTCACCCGCCGCGGCCGGGTGGTCTTCACCGCCCTCGCGGCGGTGCCCATCGTTCTCGGTTCCATCGCGATCGCCGTGAACGGCGGTGTTGCTGCCGCGGAGGGCACCGCCACCGTGGGCGTTGCCGCGTTCGAATACGTCACCATCGAGTCCGGTCAGTCGCTCTGGCAGCTGGCGGAGTCCATCGCGCCGTCTCAGGACCCGCGTGACGTGATCGCCGACATCGTGAACCTCAACCAGCTGCCCTCCGAGGCCGTGCAGCCCGGCCAGCGCATCGCCCTCCCGGCCGACTACTAGGCCGTACCCGCTCCTCGAACGACCGCACCTCTTACTATCCGCATCCCTTCTATAGGGGAGTGGCCCCGCAAGTCCCAGAGGCCCGCACAACGGGGCCCGTCCCGGCGCAACTAAGCTTGTTCGGGTGACCAGCCTCGATGACCTGCCCCTGCGCGCCAACCTCCGCGGACAAATCCCCTACGGGGCACCGCAGCTGCACGTGCCGGTGGCACTGAACGTCAACGAGAACACCCACCCGATCCCGCCCGCGGTCGCGGCGGACATCGCCCAGGCCCTAGCCGCAGCGATCCTCACGGTGAACCGGTACCCGGACCGTGAGTTCAGCCGGCTGCGCGACGACCTCGCCACCTACCTCGGCCACGGCCTCACCCGCGACAACATCTGGGCCGCGAACGGTTCCAACGAGGTGCTGCAGCAGGTACTGCAGGCGTTCGGCGGGCCCGGCCGATCCCTGCTCGGCTACGCCCCCACCTACTCCATGTACTCGATCCTCGCCTCCGGCACCGATACCCGCTGGATCGCCGGCGGCCGCGACGCCGACTACGAGCTCTCGCCGGAGACCGCGGTGCGCTGGGTGAACGAGACGAACCCCGACATCGTCTTCCTGTGCTCGCCGAACAACCCCACCGGCACGCCGCTCTCGCTGGAGACCATCGCGGCGGTCTACGACGCCACTCCCGGCATCGTCGTCGTCGACGAGGCCTACGCGGAGTTCGCGCCGGAGGGAACCGAGAGCGCGCTGAGCCTTCTGGCCGGTCGCCCGCGCCTGCTGGTGTCGCGAACGATGAGCAAGGCCTTCGCCTTCGCCGGTGTGCGGGTCGGCTACCTGGCTGCCGACCCCGCGGTGACGGATGCGCTCCGTCTGGTGCGCCTGCCGTACCACCTGTCGGCGCTCACTCAGGCCGCCGCCGTGGCAGCGCTCGCCCACACCGGTGAGATGCTCGCCATGGTCGACGACATCCGGGTGCAGCGCGACCGGATCGTGACCGAACTGACCGCCCTGGGCTTCACCCCCTTGCGGAGCGGCAGCAACTTCGTGCTCTTCGGCGGAGTCGCCGATACACACGCGGCTTTCGAAGCGTTGCTGGCCGAGGGCATCCTGATTCGCGACATGGGCATCCCCGGTCACCTGCGGGTATCGGCCGGCACCGAGGCGGAGACGAGCGCCTTCCTCGACGCGATCGCGCGGCTGCGCCCGATAGCCGAATAAACTAACGCCATGAGCAACGTCACGCCCTCGCCTCGCCGTGCCCACCTGCAGCGCGAAACGAGCGAATCGAGCATCGACCTGTCGATCGACCTCGATGGCACCGGGGTGAGCGACATCCACACCAGCGTGCCGTTCTACGACCACCTGCTCACCGCGTTCGCCAAGCACTCGCTGACCGACCTCACCGTGCACGCCAAGGGCGACACCGAGATCGACGTGCACCACACCGTCGAAGACATCGGCATCGTGCTGGGCCAGGCCATCAAGCAGGCGCTCGGCGACAAGTCGGGCATCTCCCGCTACGGCGACGCCCTGGTGCCGCTCGACGAAGCCCTCGTGCAGGCCGTCGTCGACATCTCCGGCCGGCCCTACCTGGTGCACACCGGTGAGCCCGCGGGCTTTGAATACCACCTCATCGGTGGTCACTTCACCGGGTCGATGGTGCGGCACGTGTTCGAAGCGATCACCTTCAACGCCGCCCTCACCGTGCACATCACCGTCGTCGGCGGCCGCGACGCCCACCACATCGCCGAGGCCGAATTCAAGGCCTTCGCGCGTGCGTTCCGCCAGGCCAAGGCGTACGACGCGCTCGTCACCGGCATCCCCTCCACCAAGGGCGCCCTATGACCAAGGTGGTCGTGCTCGACTACGGCACCGGCAATGTGCACTCGGCGGTCAAGGCCCTCGAGCTGGCCGGCGCTGACGTCACCCTCACCGGCGACCGCAAGCTCGCGCTCGAAGCCGACGGTCTGCTGGTTCCCGGCGTCGGCGCGTTCAGCGCGGTCATGGCCGCCCTGAACGAGGCGCACGGCGGCGACATCATCGACAAACGACTCTCCGGCGGCCGGCCGGTGATGGGCATCTGCGTGGGCATGCAGGTCATGTTCGAGCACGGCGTCGAGCGCGGCACCGACACCGAGGGCCTCGGCGAATGGCCGGGAACCGTCACCGCGCTGCCCGCCCCCGTGCTCCCGCACATGGGCTGGAACACCGTCATCCCCGATCCGGATTCGGTGCTGTTCCGCGACCTGGAGGAAGAGCGGTTCTACTTCGTGCACTCCTACGCCGCGCAGGAGTGGACGCTCGACGTGATGCCGCCCTTCCCCGTACCCCGGCTCACCTGGGCCGACCATGGCGCACCGTTCCTGGCGGCCGTCGAGAACGGCCCGCTGTCGGCCACCCAGTTCCACCCCGAGAAGAGCGGCGACGCCGGCATCCGGCTGTTGACCAACTGGCTCGGCACCCTCCGCGACTAAGTCATCCCCCATCCGGTCGCCATCCGCGCGGCCGCAATCGAAAAGGGCACCACAGCACACCATGAGCGAGTTCACCAAGACCCCCAAACTGGTTCTCCTGCCGGCCGTCGACGTGGCCGACGGCAAGGCCGTGCGCCTCACCCAGGGCGAGGCCGGCACCGAGACCAACTACGGCGACCCGATGGATGCCGCGATGGACTGGGCGAACCAGGGTGCGGAGTGGATCCACCTGGTTGACCTCGACGCCGCCTTCGGCCGCGGCAACAACACCAACGTGCTCAGGAAGGTCATCAAGCAGCTGCGCGGCGTGAACGTCGAACTCTCCGGCGGCATCCGCGACGACCGGTCGTTGGAGGCCGCGCTCGGCACCGGCGTCAAGCGCATCAACCTGGGTACCGCCGCGCTGGAGAACCCGGAATGGGCGGCCAGCGTCATCGCTCAGTACGGCGACTCCATCGCGGTGGGCCTCGACGTGCGCGGCACTACCCTCGCCGCCCGCGGCTGGACCAAGGAGGGCGGCGACCTCTGGCAGGTGCTCGACCGTCTCGAAGAGGCCGGCTGCACCCGCTACGTCGTCACCGACGTCACCAAGGACGGCACCCTCAAGGGACCGAACATCGAACTGCTGCGCGCCGTGATGGAACGCACTCACCGTCCCGTGATCGCGTCGGGCGGCATCGCCAGCCTCGACGACATCGCCGCGCTGCGCGAGCTCGTTCCCCTCGGCCTCGAAGGCGCCATCGTGGGCAAGGCCCTGTACGCCGGGGCGTTCACCCTCGCCGAGGCGCTGGATGTCTCCGGCGCATAACCTCGGCTCCACCGGCCGGCCGAGCGAATCTGCGGACTCCGCCGGCCAGCCCTGGGCAGGCCGGTCACTGGAGCATGCCGAGTTCGCCGACGACGACGGCCTCGCGCCGCCCGCCCTGCTCGACGCGTTGCGTAGGTTCCGCTCCAGGGAGCTGGGGGAGGAGGGCGTCATCGACACGCTCCGATCGGCGCGCCTGCTGATTCCGCTGGTCACCGCGCTCGGCGCCGACGCGGATGCCGCGGCCGACGAGATCGGCGCGCACGGTCTTCGGGTCGACAAGACCCAGGAGCTCTCGATCATCACCGTGGCCGGCCCCGACGGCCGTGCCGTGCTGCCGGTGTTCTCCTCGGCCGCCGCGATGCGGCACTGGAACGCCGACGCCAGGCCGGTTCCCGCCGATGCCGCCCGGGTGGCCCTGGCCGCGGCGCAGGAGAACACCGACCTCGTGGTACTCGACCCCACCACCGACACCGAATTCGTGGTGCGTCGCCCGGCGCTCTGGGCCATCGCCCAGGCCACGCCGTGGACCCCGAGCTACGCCAGCCGCCAGGTGGCCGACGCCTTCGAGGAATCCATCGTGACCGAACTCGCCGCGCTGTCGGTGACCCTCTCCGCCGGCGACCCCGAGTCCCGGCTGGCCGGCCCCGAGCTGGTCGTGCGCCTCGGACTCGTCGACGGCCTCAGCCGCACCGACCTCGACGCCACCCTCGCGCGCCTCGGCGCCCGCTGGGCCGCCAACGACACCATCGCCACCGGCGTCGACTCCCTCCGCGTGCAACTCGTAGCCTCCGCCTGACGCGGCCGCGCCGCGCCCTCGCGCCGGGGCTAACTGTTCCCCGTCCGGACATTTGCGGCCGGCGCACCGGCCGCAAAAGTCTGCTTCGGCAACAGTTGTGAGCGGATGGGGCCGGCGCGGGTTCCGGGACGGGCGCGGGTGCGGGTGCCAATGTCGGTGGTATCGGCAAGGATAGGCAGATGACGGAGATTCTGCAGCGACTCTCGCCGGCGACCCGTGCCTGGTTCTCCGGCGCGTTCACCGCTCCCACCGAAGCGCAGCTCGGCGCCTGGGACGCCATCTCCCGCGGATCGCACACCCTCGTGGTCGCGCCGACCGGCTCGGGCAAGACGCTGGCCGCGTTCCTCTGGGCGCTCGACCGGCTCTACTCGGCATCCTCTCCGGCAGCGACGGATGCCGCGGCAACGGAGCCCGCACCGCCGCCCGCCGCCCCCACCGGCACCCGGGTGCTCTACATCTCCCCGCTCAAAGCGCTCGGTGTGGACGTGGAGCGCAACCTCCGCGCTCCGCTGGTGGGCATCGGCCAGGCCGCGGAACGGCTGGGCCTGGCTCCGGTGCGCGTGAGCGTCGGCGTACGCAGCGGCGACACCCCCGCCGCCGACCGTCGCACCCTGGTGAAGACACCGCCCGAGATCCTCATCACCACCCCCGAGTCGCTGTTCCTCATGCTCACCTCGGCCGCCCGCGAATCCCTGCGCGGCGTCGACACCGTGATCATCGACGAGATCCACGCCGTCGCGGCCAGCAAGCGCGGCGCGCACCTCGCCGTGTCGCTCGAGCGCCTGGATGCGCTGCTGGCCAAGCCCACCCAACGCATCGGGCTGTCCGCCACCGTGCGGCCGGCCTCAGAGGTAGCCCGGTTCCTCGGCGGCCTCGCCCCGGTGGAGATCGTGGCGCCGAAGAACGAGAAGCGCTTCGACCTTAAGGTGGTGGTGCCGGTCGACGACATGACCCAGCTCGGCGCCGTGCCGGTGCCAGAGGGCGCCACCTCCGCGGCCGCCCCGCAGACCGGGTCGATCTGGCCGCACGTCGAAGAGGCCATCGTCGACGCCGTGCTCGCGCACTCCTCCTCGATCGTGTTCGCCAATTCCCGGCGCCTGGCCGAGCGGCTCACGGCCCGGTTCAACGAGATCTACTCCGAACGGCTCGCCCTGGCCGCCGAGGCCGAGCTGGTGCTCGCCGGCGGGTCGAACGACGCTCGGGCAGCATCCGACGGGTTCCTCCCCGCCCTGCCCCGCCCGCCCGCCGAGCTGATGGGGGGCAGCGGCCAGACCGAGGGCGCCGAGGCGCTGCTCGCCCGCGCGCACCATGGCTCGGTGAGCAAGGACCAGCGGGCCATGATCGAAGACGACCTCAAGTCCGGCCGGCTGCGCTGCGTGGTGGCCACTTCCAGCCTCGAACTCGGCATCGACATGGGTGAGGTCGACCTGGTCGTGCAGGTGGAATCGCCGCCGTCGGTGGCCAGCGGCCTGCAGCGCGTGGGCCGAGCCGGCCACCAGGTGGGCGAGGTCTCCCGCGGCATCATCTTCCCCAAGCACCGGGCCGACCTGATCCACGCCACCGTCGCCGCCGAGCGGATGGTGAGCGGCATGATCGAATCGCTGCAGGTGCCCGCCAACCCGCTCGACATCCTCGCCCAGCAGACCGTCGCCGCGGTGGCGCTCGAGCCGATCGACGCCGAGGATTGGTTCGACGCGGTGCGCCGCAGCGCCCCGTTCGCCACCCTGCCCCGCTCCGCCTACGAGGCCACTCTCGACCTGCTCGCCGGCCGGTACCCGTCCGACCAGTTCGCCGAGCTGCGGCCGCGCATCATCTGGGATCGCGACACGGGCCTGCTGACCGGCCGGCCCGGTGCCCAACGCCTCGCCGTCACCAGCGGCGGCACCATCCCGGATCGCGGCCTATTCGGCGTCTTCATGGTGGGCGGCGACCAGCCCACCGGTCGCCGCGTGGGTGAGCTCGACGAGGAGATGGTCTACGAATCCCGCGTCGGCGACGTCTTCGCGCTCGGAGCCACCAGCTGGCGCATCCAAGAGATCACCCACGACCGGGTGCTCGTGGTGCCGGCGTTCGGCGAGCCCGGTCGGCTGCCGTTCTGGAAGGGTGACGGCCTGGGTCGGCCCGCCGAACTCGGCGCGGCGATCGGTGCGTTCCTCCGCGAGGTGTCCGCGCTGACGCCGGCGAAGGCCCGCGCCCGCTGCCTGGCCGTGGGCCTCGACGAGCGGGCGGTCACCAACCTGCTGGCCTTCCTCGACGAACAACGCGCGGCCACCCGCTACCTGCCCACCGACCAGACCCTGGTGGTGGAGCGGTTCCGCGACGAACTCGGCGACTGGAGGGTGATCCTGCACTCGCCGTTCGGCCTCACCGTGCACGCACCCTGGGCCCTCGCCGTCGGCGCCCGGGTGCGGGAACGCTTCGGCATCGACGGTGCCTGCGTCGCCAGCGACGACGGCATCGTGGTGCGCATCCCCGACACCGAAGCCGAGCCGCCCGGCGCCGACCTCTTCGTCTTCGAACCCGACGAACTCGAACAGCTCGTCACCGACGAGGTCGGCGGCTCCGCCCTGTTCGCCTCCCGGTTCCGGGAGTGCGCCGCGAGGGCGCTACTGCTGCCCAGGTACCGCCCGGGCAGCCGGTCACCGCTCTGGCAACAACGGCAGAAGGCGTCGCAGCTGCTCGACGTGGCCCGCGAGTACCCGTCGTTCCCGATCATCCTCGAGACCATCCGCGAATGCCTGCAGGATGTCTACGACCTGCCCGCCCTCGTGGGCCTGGCCAAGCAGGTGGCGAGCCGCGCCATCCGGCTGGTGGAGACGAGCACCGACTCGGCCAGCCCGTTCGCCAACGCCCTGCTGTTCGGCTACGTCGCCGCCTTCATGTACGAGGGCGATTCGCCGCTGGCCGAACGCCGCGCCACCGCCCTCTCGATCGACTCCGGTCTGCTGGCCGAACTGCTCGGCCGGGTGGAGCTGCGCGAACTCCTCGATCCTGCCGTGATCGAACGCACCGACGCGGAGCTGCAACGGCTCGCCCCCGACCGCCGGGCGAAGGGTGTGGAAGGCGTCGCCGATCTGCTCCGCGGGCTCGGCCCGCTCACCGTGGCCGAGGTGGCGGAGCGCCTCGAAGCGCCCGCGGCCGAGCCCAGCACCGCAGAACCCAGTGCCGCAGAACCCGGCGCCGACACCGTCGAGTCGGAGTCCAGCGTTCCCAGCGCCAGCTTGGCCGACGCCCGCGCGCATCTCGACACGCTCACCCGCGCCCGCCGGGCCCTCAAGGTAGGAATCGCCGGCGAGGAACGTTGGGCGGTGATCGAGGATGCCGGCCGGTTGCGTGACGCGCTCGGAGTGCCGCTGGCACCGGGCATCCCCGAGGCGTTCACCGAAAGCGTGCGCGACCCGCTCGGCGACCTGGTCAGCCGGTATGCCCGCACCCACGGGCCGTTCACCACGGCCGACGTCGCCGCCCGGTTCGGTTTCGGCACCGCCATCGCGCTCGGTGCCCTTCGCCGGCTGGCCGACGCCCGCCGCATCGTCGAGGGAGAATTCCGCCCGCACGGCAGCGGCAGCGAGTGGTGCGACGCCGAGGTGCTGCGGCGCCTGCGTCGCCGCTCGCTCGCGGCGCTCCGGCACGAGGTCGAACCCGTCGACCAGGGCACGCTCGGCCGGTTCCTGCCGGCCTGGCAGCACGTGGGCGGCAAGCTGCGCGGCATCGACGGTGTCGCCGCCGTGATCGAACAGCTCGAGGGCGCGCGCATCCCGGCCTCGGCCTGGGAGACGCTGATCCTGCCGTCCCGGGTCGCCGACTACAGCCCGGCGATGCTCGACGAACTCACCAACGCCGGCGAGGTGCTCTGGGCCGGTGCCGGATCGCTCAGCGGCAACGACGGTTGGGTGAGCCTGCACCTGGCCGACACGGCACCGCTCACCCTGCCCGTGCCCACGATCTTCGACACCACCGCCCTGCAACAGGAGATCCTCACCACCCTCGGCAGCGGGGGCGGCTATTTCTTCCGCCAGCTCGCCGACGCTGTGGGCAGTCAGGACGATTCCGCCCTGGTCGACTCCCTCTGGGACCTGGTCTGGGCCGGCCTGGTGAGCAACGACACTTTCGCGCCGGTGCGCTCGCTGATCAGCGGCGGCAGGTCGGCGCACTCCACCCGGCGCGCGGCACCCCGCGCCCGGCTGCACCGCGGCCGCGCGCTGCCCCGGCCCACGATGCCCAGTCGGCAGGGCCCGCCCACGGTCTCGGGCCGCTGGTCCATCGTGCCCGTCGCCGACACGTCGTCGACCCGGCGTGCCCACGCCCTGGGTGAGACGCTGCTGGAACGCTACGGCGTGGTCACCCGCGGTGCCGTGATGGGCGAGAACGTGCTCGGCGGCTTCGCCCTGGTCTACAAGACGCTCAGCGGCTTCGAGGAAATGGGCCGCTGCCGCCGCGGCTACTTCGTGGAGGGACTCGGCGCGGCCCAGTTCGCCACCGCCGGCACCATCGACCGGATGCGCGGCTACGTCGACCAGCGCGAACGCGCCGAACGCGGCGACAGGTCGGCCCCCGCCACGGTCACCCTCGCCGCCACCGACCCGGCCAACCCCTACGGTGCCGTGCTGCCCTGGCCGGCCCTGCCCGAGGGCACCGGGCATCGGCCCGCGCGCAAGGCCGGCGGCCTGGTGGTGCTCGTCGACGGCCAGCTGGTGCTCTACGTGGAGCGCGGCGGCAAGTCGGTGCTCGCCTTCGACGGAACGTCGGCAGCCGGGGCGACCGGCGACGACGCCGGGGGAACAGCCGGTGACGCTGGCGCCGGCGGCAGCGGTCAGTCCGGGCCGGCGACCGTCGATGCCACCGGGGCGCACGTGAGCGGGGCGGGTGCCGGCGCGGACACCTCCCGCGGATCCGGCCTATCGAGTCAGGGCCAGACCATCTACGGGCAACCGCGTCAGGACCAGTCTCGTCAGGGCGTGCGCGAGGCACCCTCCGACATCATCCTGGCCGCCACCCGGTCGCTGGCCGCGACCGTGACCGCCGGCCGAGTGGCCAAGCTCGCCGTGGAAAGCGTGAACGGGGAATTCGTGCTCGGAACCGTGGTGGGCGACGCCCTGCGCCTGGCCGGATTCACCGAGACGCCGCGTGGACTGAGGCTGAATGCCTGAGTTGCGCGGCGAGACCAACGCCGAAGTGGGCGCGGATGCCTGAGGGCGACACCGTGTACCGCAGCGCCCGCAGCCTCGACGCGGCGTTGCACGGGGCCACGCTCACCCGCTGCGACATCCGCGTGCCGGCGTTCGCCACCGTGGACCTCACCGGGCAGGTGGTGCACGAGGTGGTCAGCCGCGGCAAGCACCTGGTGGCGCACGTGGGGGAGACCACCATCCACTCCCATCTGAAGATGGAGGGCACCTGGCACCTCTACCGGCACGGCACGGCGTGGCGACGCCCTGCCTTTCAGGCGCGGATCGTGCTCGAGACGGCGGACTGGGTAGCCGTGGGATTCGAACTGGGCACCCTCGAACTGTTCCCCACCAGCGCTGACGAGCAGCATCTCGGCTACCTCGGCCCCGACCTGCTCGGCGCGGACTGGGACGCCGCCGAAGCCGTGCGCCGGCTCACCGCGGTGGCGGAGCGACCGGTGGCGGTCGCGCTCGGCGACCAGCGCAACCTGGCCGGGCTCGGCAACGTGTACGTCACCGAACTGTGCTTTCTGCGTGGGCTGCTGCCCACCCGCCCGATGGGCGAGGTCACCGACCCCGACGGGCTCGTCGCACTGGGCCACCGCCTGATCCTGGCCAACCGCGACCGCTCCGAACGCACCACAACGGGCAATCTGCGCCGCGGTATGGGCACGTTCGTCTACGGGCGCCAGCGGCAGCCGTGCCGGCGGTGCGGCACCCGCATCCGCTCGGGCCAGCTCGGCCGCAGCGAACTCGAGCAGCGGGTCACCTACTGGTGCCCGGTCTGCCAGACCTGATCGGCCTAAGAGGCCATCTGCGCGTGCCCGGCGGAATCACTGAGGTCATCGGAGCGGTCATCCCCGCTGATCTCGGCCCACACCTCGTCAAGAGACAGGCCCACGACGTCGGCGATCGCCGCGATCGTGGGAAAGGCGGGCGTGGCGATCCGGCCGGATTCGATCTTGCGCAGTGTCTCCGGCGACACCCGCGCCGCCAAGGCGATGTCGAGCATCGAGCGTGATCCGCGTGCACGACGCAGCACGGCGCCGAGACGCTGTCCGCGTTCGATTTCTGCGAGGGTGAGCGGCAATCTGACCATGGCCCGATTCTAGTACGGGATAATATGGCCGGTATAGTTATTGGTTCCACTGGAAAGGCCCCCATGATCGAAATCCTGACCCCCGCCGAGCTCGCCAGAGCCCGGGCCACCGGCGCCCTGGTCGCCGACATCCTGCACACCCTGAAGAGCCGCTGCGAAGTGGGCACGAACCTGCTCGACATCGACCGCTGGGCGCAGGCCATGATTCTCGCCGCCGGGGCACAGTCCTGCTACGTCGACTACGCCCCGTCGTTCGGGCGCGGGCCGTTTGGCCACTACATCTGCACGGCCGTCAACGACGCCGTGCTGCACGGGCTGCCCGGCGACTACCCGCTCGCCGACGGCGACCTGCTCACCCTCGACCTCGCCGTCTCCCTGAACGGCATCGCTGCGGACTCGGCCATCAGCTTCATCGTGGGGGAGTCGCGGCCGGCGGAGAGCGTGGCGTTGATCAGTGCCACCGAAGACGCGCTGCGGGCCGGGATCGCCGTCGCCGGGCCCGGCGCCCGCATCGGTGACATCTCGCACGCCATCGGCACCGTGCTCAGCGCGGCAGGGTACTCGATCAACCTGGACTTCGGTGGTCACGGCATCGGGTCGACCATGCACCAGGACCCGCACGTGTCCAACGACGGCCGGCCCGGCCGGGGCTACACGCTACGGCCGGGACTGCTGCTGGCCCTGGAACCGTGGGTGATGGTGGACACCAACAGGCTCGTCACGGATGCCGACGGCTGGACTCTGCGCAGCGCGACGGGATGCCGCACGGCGCACAGCGAACACACGATCGCCATCACCGAGGATGGAGCTGAGATTCTGACACTGCCGACGCTGACGCCGGCGTGAGTGGGCGCCTTAGTTGACGGGGCCGGTGAACTTCTCGCCCGGGCCCTGGCCGATCGGGTCGGGAATGCTGGACGCCTCGCGGAACGCCAGCTGCAACGACCGCAGGCCGTCGCGCAGGCTGCGTGCGTGCATATCGGAGATGTCGGGCGCGGATGCGGTGATCAAGCCGGCGAGGGCCGTGATCAGCTTGCGCGCCTCATCGAGGTCGATTTGCGTGTCGGGGTCGTCGGCGAGGCCGACCTTGACCGCCGAAGCGCTCATCAGGTGCACCGCAGCGGTCGTGATGATCTCCACCGCCGCCACATCCGCGATGTCCCTCGTGGCCTGGCCGGACTGATCCTGATCGTAATTGTCGCTCACTGGTTTCCTCTGCTATGCTTACCCGGGCTCCGAGATGAAAGTCTCGGTACGAAAGTGGATAATCTCCCACCCGCGCTTGACCGCTTCATAAAGGTTACCGGGTAGTTTGCACTCCGCCGTCGCTTGTTGGTTTCCAGCTTGCACGGTAGATAGGGTGCCGCACGTGGTTGATGAGTGACGGAACTAGGAAAAGTTCCGAAACCCAAGAATTGCGCGCGCGATTGTCTCCTCTTCGTCTCCGGACGACATCCGTTGTCAGGCTGTAGCCACGATGCTTGAGTAGAGGAGAGACGCATCAGCGATCCCCGTACAAATGACCGTATCCGCGTCCCCGAAGTCCGTCTCGTTGGTCCCAACGGCGAACAGGTTGGGGTCGTGGCGATTGATGTCGCCCTGCGCCTGGCACAGGAGGCTGACCTCGATCTGGTCGAAGTAGCCCCCACGTCCAAGCCGCCGGTCGCGAAGATCATGGATTACGGCAAGTTCAAGTACGAAGCTGCGCAGAAGGCCAAAGAAGCCCGGCGCAACCAGGCGAACACGATCCTCAAAGAGGTTCGTTTCCGTCTCAAGATTGATAAGCACGACTACGAGACCAAGCGCAAGCGCGCCGAAGGCTTCCTGAAGGCCGGCGACAAGGTCAAGGCCATGATTCTGTTCCGTGGCCGTGAACAGTCCCGTCCCGACCAGGGTGTACGTCTGCTTCAGAGATTTGCCGAGGATGTCGCGGAATTCGGTTCTGTGGAATCGAGCCCGACCATCGACGGTCGAAACATGGTCATGGTGATTGGCCCGCTGAAGAACAAATCAGAGGCCAAGGCAGAGGCCAATGCACATAGAGCTGCCGACAAGGCAGCCAAACAGGAGGAAAAGAATGCCTAAGCAGAAGACCCACTCTGGGACAAAGAAGCGTTTCAAGGTCACTGGCTCCGGCAAGATCATGAAGCAGCAGGCCGGACTTCGCCACAACCTCGAGGTCAAGAGCACGCAGCACAAGTCACGCCTGAACCAGGACCAGGTTCTCGCCAAGGCCGACGTCAAGGCCATCAAGAAGCTTCTCGGCCACTAGGCCCCGTACCCCTAAAGGAATTAGAAAATGGCAAGAGTAAAGAGGGCCGTCAACGCCCACAAGAAGCGTCGCGTAATTCTTGAGCGCGCCGAGGGTTACCGCGGTCAGCGTTCACGCCTGTACCGCAAGGCCAAGGAGCAGGTCACTCACTCCCTCGTCTACAGCTACCGTGACCGTCGTGCACGCAAGGGTGACTTCCGTCGCCTGTGGATCCAGCGCATCAACGCTGCGTCCCGCGCGAACGGCCTGACCTACAACCGTCTGATCCAGGGCCTCGCCCTGGCCGGCATCCAGGTCGACCGTCGCATCCTCGCCGACCTCGCCGTCACCGAGCCCGCCACCTTCGCGGCCATCGTTGAGAGCGCCAAGGCAGCACTGCCCGCCGACACCTCCGCTCCGAAGGTTGTTGCAGCGAAGTAGTCACACCGCTTTTCCTCGACGGGAGCGATCACCATTCGGTGATCGCTCCCGTTTTGTATGCCCGGCGGGGCATTCGGGCGCGTGGGTGCGCGACGCCTAAGCTGGAGACATGCTAGATAACCCCCGATCTCCTCGCGTGCGTGCCGTCGCGAAACTTGCGAACCGAGCCGCCCGCTCCGAGACTGGACTGTTCCTTCTCGAGGGCCCGCAGGCTGTCTCCGAAGCCCTCACCTTCCGCCCCGAACTCGTCGTGGAGCTGTACGCCACCCCCACCGCGCTGGAGCGTTACACCGACATCGCCGAAGCGGCCGTCGCCGCCGGCGTGGACGTGGAGTTCGTCACCGAGCAGGTGCTCGAGACCATGGCCGACACCGTCACCCCGCAGGGTTTCATCGCGGTCTGCCACCAGTTCCCCACCTCGATCAAGAAGATCTTCGCCAACGAGCCCAAGCTCATCGCGATCCTCGAAGAGGTGCGCGACCCGGGCAACGCCGGCACCATCATCCGGGCAGCGGATGCCGCAGGCGCCGACGCCGTGATCTTCACCGGTCGCAGCGTCGACCTCTACAACCCCAAGGTGGTGCGCTCGTCCACCGGGTCGATCTTCCACCTGCCCGTCGCCGTGGGCGTCACCCTGGCCGATGTGCGCGAGCGCGCGAAGTTCGCGGATATGCAGATTCTCGCCGCCGACATCAAGGGCGAAGACCTGCTCGAGGCCCGCAACAACGGCCTGCTGGCTGCCCCCACCGCCTGGCTTTTCGGCAACGAAGCGCGCGGCCTCACCGAGGAAGACCTGGCCATGGCCGACCGCGCGATCAGCGTTCCCATCTACGGTCACGCCGAATCGATGAACCTCGCCACAGCCGCATCCGTGTGCCTGTACGAGAGCGCTTTCTCCCAGCGCGCCTAGCATCTTTCCCGGTCGGGCGTCTATTACGTTTGGGTTACCGACCGGGTCAGAACTGGTCCGGGGGTGGCTCCCGGGCATATGTTGGGAGGTATGGAGCCAACAGATACCTCACCGGCGACGTCCAATATCACCGTTCGCCGGGGAGAACCCCTGGTCGTCATCACCGACGTCAACAAGCACTACGGAGAACTGCACGTTCTGAAGAACATCAACGCCACGGTCACCCGCGGCGAGGTTGTTGTCGTCATCGGCCCCAGCGGCTCGGGCAAGTCCACGCTCTGCCGGGCCATCAACCGGCTCGAGACCATCGACTCCGGTTCGATCACCATCGACGGCAAGGAACTCCCGGCAGAGGGCAAGGCCCTCGCCCAGTTGCGTGCCGACGTCGGCATGGTCTTCCAGGCGTTCAACCTCTTCGCGCATAAGACCGTGCTCGAGAACGTGACGCTCGGCCCGATCAAGGTGCGCGGCATGAGCAAGGCCGACGCCGAGACCAAAGCCATGGCGCTGCTCGAACGCGTCGGCGTGGCCAACCAGGCCAAGAAGATGCCGTCCCAGCTCTCCGGCGGTCAGCAGCAGCGCGTGGCCATCGCCCGCGCCCTGGCCATGGACCCCAAGCTGATCCTTCTCGACGAGCCCACCAGCGCGCTCGACCCCGAGATGATCAACGAGGTGCTCGAGGTCATGGTCGACCTGGCCAACGAGGGCATGACCATGATCGTGGTCACCCACGAGATGGGCTTCGCCCGCCGGGCCGCCGACAGGGTCATCTTCATGGCCGAGGGCGACATCGTCGAAGAGACGACGCCGGAGAAGTTCTTCACGAACCCCCAGAGCACGAGAGCGAAAGACTTCCTCTCCAAAATACTTGCCCACTAATCGGTTGGCAGGCCACACAGCACACAGGAGGAAACCATGAGACGCAATAAGGGTCTAATGATCTCAGCCATCGCCCTGGCCGGAGCGTTCGCGCTCAGCGGCTGCACCGACTCCGGCGCCAGCACGCCGTCTGCCGCGCCCGTGGAAGAGGTGACCTTCGACGAGGGCACCACCATGGCCGCGCTGAACGAGGCCGGCGAGATCACCATCGGCACCAAGTTCGACCAGCCGCTCTTCGGCCTCAAGGGCCCGGATGGCACCCCGGTCGGCTTCGACGTGGAAATCGGCAAGCTCATCGCATCGAAGCTCGGCATTGAGGCGTCGGACATCAACTGGGTTGAGACCGTTTCCGCCAACCGCGAGCCGTTCATCCAGAACGGCCAGGTCGACCTCGTGGTCGCCACCTACACGATCAACGACGCTCGCAAGGAAGTTGTCTCCTTCGCCGGCCCGTACTACGAAGCCGGTCAGGACCTGCTCGTGCTCGCGGGCAATGAGGCTGAGATCACCGGGCCGGATGACCTCGCTGACAAGAAGGTCTGCACCGTGAGCGGATCCACCTCGGAGAAGAACATCGCCGCGTACACGGCCAATGTGATCGCCACCGACACCTACTCCAACTGCCTCGGCCCGCTGCGCAGCGGCGAGGTTGACGCTGTCACCACCGACAACGTGATCCTGGCCGGCCTCGCCGACCAGAACGCCGGTGAGTTCGAGGTCGTGGGCAACCCGTTCACCGCCGAGCCCTACGGCATCGGCCTGGCCAAGGACGACACCGAGTTCCGTAACTTCATCAACGACGTGCTCGAAGAGTCCTACGAAGACGGCACCTGGGCTGACGCCTGGGAGGCAACCGCGGGCTCCGTGCTCGAGACGCCTGAGCCGCCGGCAGTCGACCGCTACTAGCAGTACCGCGTGATCCGATCGGGGTGGCCGCACCGGCCGCCCCGATCGGTAGTTTTGCCCCCGCACCACACCGACCACCACGGTCCGTTTCACGGTCTCGTACCAACACAGAAGAGGAGGTGAGTCTTGGACGCCGTCATCGAAAACCTGCCCGTGTTTCTGGAAGGCTTCAAAAACACTCTCGGCTTGCTGATTTTCTCCGGCATCGGCGCGCTGATTCTCGGAGTTTTCGTTGCCGCCCTGCGGATCTCGCCCGTCGCCTCCTTCCGCGGTTTCGCGACCGTCTACACCGAGATCGTGCGGAACACCCCGCTCACCCTCGTGCTGTTCTTTTGCGCGTTCCTGCTGCCCTACCTGCAGTTCTCGCCCCCGTTCTTCGTGCTCGCCCTGATCGGGCTCACGGTCTACACCTCCCCGTTCGTGGCTGAGGCACTCCGCTCGGGCATCAACGGTGTTCCCGTCGGCCAGGCGGAAGCCGCCCGCAGCGTGGGCCTCACCTTCGGCCAGTCGCTCAGCTACGTGATCATGCCGCAGGCCGTGCGCATGGTGATTCCACCGCTGATCAACGTCTTCATCGCCCTCACCAAGAACACCTCTGTCGCCGGCGCGTTCTTCGTCTTCGAACTCTTCGGCGCCGGCCGACAGGTCACCAACGATCGCGGAGACGAAGTCATCGCCATCCTCCTCGCCGTTGCGTTCTTCTACCTGGTCATCACGATCACACTCGGGCAGATCGCTGCCCGGGTGGAAAAGAAAGTGGCGGTGCTCCGATGAGTTCAGTCCTTTACGACGCGCCGGGCCCCAAGGCCCGCGCCCGCTCCCGGGTCATCTCTGTCGTCGGCATCCTGCTCGTCGCCGGAGTCCTGCTGTGGCTGATCCTGGCGATGGGAGCCCCCAAGCCCAGCGCCAACGGCGCCGTGCAGCCCGGCCTCTGGGATCCAACCCGCTGGGACGTCTTCACCGACGTGCAGGTGTGGCGCTCTCTCGGCCAGGGTGTGCTCGCAACCCTGTCCATGGCCGGCGTGGCAGCCGTGTTCGCCCTGATCATCGGCGTGCTGTTCTCGTTCGGACGCTCGGCCGATCACAAGGCCATCCGCATCCCGACCACGATCATCCTCGAGTTCGTTCGCGGCCTGCCCGTGCTGCTGATGATGCTGTTCATCCTGTTGGTCTTCGCCACCGGCGCCTACTGGGCCGGTGTGGCCGCCCTCGCCATCTACAACGGTGCGATCATCGGCGAGGCGCTTCGAGCCGGTATCCAATCGTTGCCACGCGGCCAGCGCGAGGCCGGCCTGGCCATCGGGCTCACGCCACTGGCGACCCGGTTCCGGATCGAGTTCCCCCAGGCCTTCCGCCAGATGCTGCCGATCATCATCGCCCAGCTGGTGGTGCTCCTCAAGGACACCTCGCTGGCGTTCATCGTGGGCTACAGCGAACTCTTGCGGGTCGGCGTCAAGAATCTGCCCGACTTCTTCGGCAACCGCTACGCGTTCTCGTTCTTCCTGGTGGTGCTCGCCATCTACCTCGCCATGAACCTGTCGCTGTCGTGGTTCGCGCGCTTCATCGCCCGGCGGTCCGGCCCGAAATCGGGCAAGCTCGTCGAACCCGAGCCCACCTTGACACCGAAGGACACCCTTTCGTCCACCCGAGGAAGCTATTCGACGGGTGACGCCGGGGGTCCGGGCACGTTCTAATTCAGTGGGAACGGTCGCGTTAGGGCCGGGCCACTAAACTTGGGTCTCGTGTCTGCACCCACCGAAATATCCGAACCCGTCGTCACCGCGGCCGTCGATGCCGCCCTCGCGGCCATCGCCTCGGCCGGTGACTCCGCCGCCCTCAAGGCCGTGCGCTCCGCCCACGTCGGCGAAGTCTCCCCGCTGGCCGCGCTGAACGCGCTCATGCGCAGCGTTCCCGGCGACCAGAAGGCCGCCGCCGGCAAGCTCGTCGGCCAGGCCCGCGCCCGGGTCACCCAGGCGTTGAACGCCCGCGAAGCCGAAATCGTCGAAGCCGAAGCCGCCGCCCAGCTCGCCGCCGAAACCGTCGACGTCACCGCCGCAGCCTCCACCTGGCGCGCCGGCGCACGGCATCCGCTCACCCTCCTGCAGGAACGCGTCTCCGACGTGTTCATCGGCATGGGCTGGGAAGTCGCCGAGGGCCCAGAGCTCGAGAGCGAGTGGTTCAACTTCGACGCGCTCAACTTCGACGAAGACCACCCCGCCCGCGCAATGCAGGACACCTTCTTCATCGACCCGCCCGAGGCGCACCTGGTGCTGCGCACCCACACCTCGCCGGTGCAGATGCGCGCGCTGCTGGGCAACGAACCGCCCGTCTACCGCATCTCTCCTGGCCGGGTCTACCGCACCGACGAACTCGACGCCACGCACACCCCGGTGTTCCACCAGATCGAGGGCATCGCTGTCGACAAGGGCCTCACCATGGCTCACCTGCGCGGCACCCTCGACCACTTCGTCAAGGCCCTGTTCGGCGACGAGGCCAAGGTGCGCCTGCGCCCCAACTACTTCCCGTTCACCGAGCCCAGCGCCGAACTCGACCTCTGGCACCCGACCTTCAAGGACGGCGCCCGCTGGATCGAGTGGGGCGGCTGCGGCATGGTCAACGCCAATGTGCTGCGCTCCGCCGGGATCGACCCCGAGGTCTACTCCGGATTCGCGTTCGGCGTCGGCGTCGAACGAGCACTGATGTTCCGCAACGATGTGAAGGATATGCACGACATGGTCGAAGGCGACGTTCGGTTCAGCCAGCAGTACGGGATGACCGTCTGATGCGGGTCCCCCTGAGCTGGCTCGGCGAATTCGTCGACCTCACCCCCGGAACCACTCCCGAAGACGTGCACGCAGCACTCGTCAGCGTCGGCCTGGAGGAAGAAGAGATCCACCGCTTCGAGCTGACCGGACCCATCGTGGTCGGGCAGGTGCTCGAGTTCGTCGGTGAAGAGCAGACCAACGGCAAGACCATCAACTGGTGCCAGGTGCGCGTGGCCGCGGACGGCGAACTCGCCGCCGACGGTGGCCCGGCCATCCATGGCATCGTCTGCGGTGCGCACAACTTCGTCGTCGGCGACAAGGTCGTCGTGACCCTGCCCGGCGCCGTGCTGCCCGGCCCGTTCCCGATCGCCCCGCGCAAGACCTACGGGCACGTCTCCGACGGCATGATCGCCTCGGCCCGCGAGCTTGGCCTCGGTGACGAGCACGCCGGCATCCTGGTGCTGGGCGACCTCGGCCTCGACCCCGAAATCGGCACGGATGCGATCAGCCTGCTCGGCCTGGACGACTCCGCCGTGGAGATCAACGTCACCCCCGACCGCGGCTACGCGTTCTCGATCCGTGGTGTCGCCCGCGAATACTCGCACGCCACCGGCGCGACCTTCCGCGACCCCGCCCTGGCCGTGACCGCGACCGCGTCCACCGAGGAGTTCCCGGTCTCGATCGACGATGCGGCGCCCATTCGCAATCGTGTCGGCGCCAGCGTCTTCGTCACCCGCGTCGTGCGCGGCGTCGACCCCACCAAGCCGTCACCGGCCTGGTTGATCGCGCGGCTCAAGCTGGCCGGCATCCGGTCGATCTCGCTGATCGTCGACATCACCAACTACGTGATGATCGAACTCGGCCAGCCGATCCACGGCTACGACCTCGACAAGCTCACCGGGGGCCTCGTCGTGCGCCGCGCGACGACCGGCGAGAAGATCGTCACCCTCGACGACGTCACTCGCACCCTCAACCCCGAAGACCTGCTGATCACCGACGGAAGCGGCCCCATCGGCCTGGCCGGCGTGATGGGCGGGGCCACCACCGAGATCGGCGACGGCACAACTAATGTGCTGATCGAAGCGGCCAACTTCGACCCGGTGTCGATTGCCCGCACCGCCCGCCGGCACAAGCTGCCCAGCGAAGCCTCGCGTCGGTTCGAGCGCGGTGTCGACCCCGAGGTCGCCGCTGTCGCCGCCGCCCGAGTGGTGCAGCTGCTCGAAGAGCTCGCCGGGGGAGTGGCCGACGGACTCGGCTCCCTGCACGACGCCACCCCTGAGCGTGCCCCGATCGACCTGCCCACCGGGTTCGTCTCCGGCCTCATCGGCCTGGAGTACACCCGCGAGGAGGTGCGCACCTCGCTCGCCGAGATTGGCGCCTCCATGGTCGAGACCGAGACCGGCCTGGCCGTGACCGCGCCGAGCTGGCGCCCCGACCTCACCGACAAGTGGACCCTGGCCGAGGAAGTGGCCCGCATCGTCGGCTACGACCGCATCCCCTCGGTGCTGCCCGTCGCCCCGCCCGGCCGCGGCCTCACCCGCACCCAGCAGCTCAAGCGTTCGGTCGCCACGGTGCTCGCCGCCACCGGTCACACCGAAGAACTGGCCTACCCGTTCGTCGCCGAGAAGGCCAACAACCTGTTCGGCGACCCGGTCACCGAGACCGTGCCGCAGATCAAGGTGGCCAACCCGCTCGACGGTGAGGCGCCGTTCATGCGCACCTCGCTGCTGCCGGGCCTGTTGCAGATCGCACACCGCAACCTGTCTCGCGGGCTCACCGACCTGGCTATCTTTGAACTCGGTTCGGTTTTCCGCCCGGTCGACGGCGTCAGCTACGGCAGCGCCACCGTGCCACCGGCCGCCGTGCGCCCGAACCGCGAGCTCGAGGCCGAGCTGAACGCCGGCATCCCGCCGCAGCCGTTCACCGCCGGCATCGTGATCCTGGGCAACACCGTGACCCACCAGCCCGGTCAGGCGCCGGTCGCGGCATCCTGGCAGGACGCCATCACCGCCGTGCGGCAGATCAGCCTGGCCGTCGGCCTGCCGATCGGTGTGCGCCAGGGCAGCCACAAGGCGATGCACCCCGGCCGCACCGCCGAACTGTTCGTGGCGACGGATGCCGGTGAGCTCTCGGTGGGCTTCGCGGGCGAACTGCTGCCCACCGTGGCACGCGGCGCCGACCTGCCCGCCGTGGTCGCGGTCGTGGAGCTCGACCTGTCCGCGGTCTTCGCGCAGGTGACCGGCGAACTGCAGGCCACCGTGATCGGCACCAAGCCCGCCGCCACCCAGGACCTCTCGCTTGTCGTGGACGTCACGGTTCCGGCCCGGGACGTTCTCGACGCGGTGCGCGAAGGCAGCGGCTCGCTGCTGGAGAGCATCGAGTTGGTCGACGACTACCGCGGAACGGGCATCGCCGAGGGGCACAAGTCCCTCACCTTCGCGCTGCGCTTCCGCGCACCCGATCGCACCCTCACCGCGGCCGAGGCCAGCGACGCCAAGCTGGCCGGCGTCGAGCTCGCTGCGGCCCGCTTCGGAGCCGCGCTGCGCGAGTAGCCCACCCGCCGAGTTGCCCCGTTCCGGCCGAATTGCCCCCGCACAGCGGGGCAACTCGTCCGCAACGGGGCAATTCTCGATTCTGGCGGGCCCGGGCAGCCGGGTAAGTTTGATTCATGGTTCTTTCGGTAGCAGTAGCGGGCGCGAGTGGGTACGCGGGCGGTGAGCTGCTGCGGCTGCTCTCGGCCCACCCGGATTTCGAGGTGCGCACGGTCACCGCGCACAGCAACTCCGGCCAGCGCCTGATCGACGTGCAACCGCATCTGCGCTCGCTCTCCCACCTCGTGCTCGGCGACACCGATGCCGACACCCTGTCGGGCCACGACGTCGTCTTCCTCGCCCTGCCGCACGGCGCCTCCGGTGCGCTCAGCGCCCAGCTGAGCGAAGACACCCTCGTGGTGGACTGCGGCGCCGACCACCGGCTGGAGAGCGAGGCCGACTGGGCCGCGTTCTACGGCGGGGACTACTTCGGTTCCTGGGCCTATGGTGTGCCCGAACTGCCCGTGAACGGCGGCCGTCAGCGTGACCGCCTGGTGGGCGTGCGCCGCATCGCCGCGCCGGGTTGTAACGCCAGCACCGTCGCGCTCGCGCTGGCCCCCGGCATCCTGGCCGGCGTGATCGAAGCGGCCGACATCGTCGCCGTGCTCGCCGTCGGCCCGTCCGGCGCCGGCAAGAGCCTCAAGGTGCCCAACCTCGCCGCCGAGGTGCTCGGCTCCGCCAACCCCTACGCCGTGGGCGGCACGCACCGGCACATCCCCGAGATTCAGCAGGGGCTGCGCTGGGCCGGCGCGGTCAACCCGACGGTGTCGTTCACCCCGGTGATCGTGCCGATGTCCCGCGGCATTCTCGCCACCGCCACCGCCCGGTTGGTGCCGGGCACCAGCGTCGCCGCCGTGCGGGACGCCTGGCTCACCGCTTATGCCGATGAACCGTTCGTGCACGTGCTGCCCGCCGGCCAGTTCCCGCGCACCGCCGACGTGCTCGGCGCCAACACCGCTCTCATCGGCCTCGCCGTCGACGAGGCCGCTGGGCGTGTGATCACCGTCACCGCAGTCGACAACCTTGCCAAGGGCACCGCAGGCGCTGCCATTCAATCCGCCAACATCGCCCTCGGCCTCCCGGAAACCCGCGGCCTCAGCACGAATGGAGTTGCGCCGTGAGCGTCACCGCCCCCACCGGATTCGCCGCCGCCGGCGTCACAGCCGGACTCAAGAAGTCCGGTGGCCTCGACCTGGCCATCGTGTCGAACCTCGGCCCGCTCGCCAACGCCGCCACGGTCTTCACCAGCAACCGGTGCAAGGCCAACCCGATCCTCTGGAGCCAGCAGGTGATGAGCGATGGCCAGGTGAGCGCCATCGTGCTCAACTCCGGCGGCGCCAACTGTTACACCGGCACCATCGGCTTTCAGACCACGCACGCCACCGCCGAAGCCGTGGCCGATCAGCTCGGCGTCTCCGCCGGTGATGTGCTGGTCTGCTCCACCGGCCTGATCGGCGAGCAGCTCGACCTCGGCAAGCTCACCGCCGGGGTCTTCGACGCCGGGCTCGCTCTCAAGAGCGACACCGCCATCAGCGCCGAGGCCGGACTCGCCGCCGCGCAGGCGATCATGACCACCGACACCAAGCCCAAGCAGGCCGTGCAGGTCTCGCCCGCCGGCTGGACCATCGGTGGCATGGCCAAGGGCGCCGGCATGCTCGCGCCCGGCCTGGCCACCATGCTCGTCGTGATCACCACCGACGCGGTGCTGACCTCGGCGCAGCTGGATGCGGCGCTCCGCGAAGCGACCCGGGTCACCTTCGACCGGCTCGACTCCGACGGCTGCATGTCGACCAACGACACTGTGAGCCTGCTCGCCTCCGGCGCCAGCGGCGTCGAGGCCGACCCCGCCGCGTTCGCTGCCGCGCTCACCGAGCTCTGCCGCGACCTCACCCTGCAGCTGCAGGGCGACGCCGAGGGCGCGTCGCACGACGTGGCTATCTCGGTGCGCAACGCCGCGGCCGAATCCGAGGCCGTCACCGTGGCCCGTGCGGTCTCCCGCAGCAACCTGTTCAAAGCCGCGATCTACGGCAACGACCCTAACTGGGGCCGGGTACTCGCCGCGGTCGGCACGATCTCCGAGGCCGACGCTGCCTTCGACCCGTACAACATCGACGTCGCCATCAACGGCATCCAGGTGTGCACGGCGGGGGAGCCCGACCAGCCGCGCGACCTCGTTGACCTCACCCCGCGCGCCGTCTCGGTGGTCATCGACCTGCACGCCGGCACCGCCGGCGCCACGATCTGGACCAACGACCTCACCCACGACTACGTCGAAGAGAACAGCGCGTACTCCAGCTGATGAGCACCGACACCCCTGAGATCCCGGCGGCGCCCAGCGTGCTCGTGCCCACCATCGACGACGTCGACAACACCCCGGCCGAGGCATCGGTCAAGGCCGCCACGCTCATCGAAGCGCTGCCCTGGCTCAAGCAGTTCCACGACCAGATCATCGTGGTCAAGTTCGGCGGCAACGCCATGGTCAGCGAGACCCTGCAGCGCGCGTTCGCCGAAGACATGGTCTATCTGCGTTATGCCGGCATCCGCCCGGTCGTGGTGCACGGGGGCGGCCCGCAGATCTCCGCCATGCTCGCCCGGCTCGGCATCGAGAGCGAGTTCCGCGGCGGCTACCGGGTGACCACCCCCGAGGCGATGGACGTGGTGCGCATGGTGCTCACCGGCCAGATCAACCGCGACCTGGTCAGCCACATCAACGCTCACGGCCCACTCGCCGCCGGACTCAGCGGCGAGGACGCCGGCCTGTTCCGCGGTCGTCGCCGCGGTGTGGTCATCGACGGCGAAGAGGTCGACCTCGGCCTGGTCGGCGACGTTGTCGGCGTTGACCCCGAGGCCGTGCACGCGCAGCTGAACGCGGGGCGCATCCCGGTGATTTCCTCGATCGCGCCCGACATCGACGTGCCCGGCCAATCGCTCAACGTGAACGCGGATGCCGCCGCCGCCGCCCTCGCCGTGTCGCTGAACGCTGCCAAGCTCGTGATCCTCACCGACGTGGCCGGGCTCTACAGCGACTGGCCCAACCGGGACTCGCTGGTGTCGGTCATCAACGTCGACACCCTGCGCACCCTGCTTCCCGATCTCGAATCGGGCATGATCCCCAAGATGACCGCCTGCCTGGACGCCGTCGAGGGCGGCGTCGCGAAAGCGGCGATCATCGATGGTCGAGTGCCGCACTCGATCCTTCTCGAAATCTTCACCGGCAGCGGCATCGGTACTGAGGTGGTTCCCGCATGACCTGGCACGAACGTTACGGCGTGGCAATGATGAAGACGCTCGCACCCCCGCTGGCGGTGCTCGTGCGCGGTGAGGGTTGCTACGTCTGGGACGACCAGGGCAACAAGTACCTCGACTTCCTCGCCGGCATCGCCGTTAACTCGCTTGGCCACGCCCACCCCGACATGGTCGCCGCCGCCCAGAAGCAGATCGGCACCCTGGCGCACATCTCCAACTACTTCGCGTCGCCCTCCCAGATCGAACTGGCCGAACGGCTCAAGCGCCTCACCGGCGCCGGCGACGCCGGCCGGGTGTATTTCTGCAACTCCGGCGCCGAGGCCAACGAGGCCGCATTCAAGCTCGCCCGCCTGAACACCGCCGGCGGACGCCGCACGCGCATCCTGGCCCTCAACGACTCGTTCCACGGTCGCACCATGGGGGCGCTCGCCCTCACCGGCAAGCCGCTCATGCGCGCCCCGTTCGAACCCGTGCCCGGCGGTGTCGAGCACATCGAGACCACCATCGCCGCGCTCGAACGCGAGCTCGACGACACCGTCGCCGCACTGTTCCTCGAACCGGTCAAGGGCGAGGCCGGCGTGATCGACCTGCCCGACGGCTACCTCAAGCGGGCCCGGGAGCTCTGCACCGAGCACGGTGTGCTGCTGATCATCGACGAGGTGCAGACCGGAGCCGGCCGCACCGGCGCCTGGTTCGCCTACGAGCACGACGGGATCGTGCCGGATGCCGCGACGCTGGCCAAGGGCATCGGCGGGGGAGTGCCCATCGGGGCGCTCGTCACCTTCGGCGCCACCAGCGACCTGTTCTCCCGCGGCCAGCACGGCTCCACCTTCGGCGGCAACCCGTTTGTCACCGCCACCGCCAACGCTGTTCTCGGTGTCATCGAACGTGACGACCTGGTGGGCAACGCCGCCCGCCGCGGCGAGCAACTGCGCGAGATCATCCTGGGCATCGGCTCGCCACTGATCGAAGAAGTCCGCGGCCGCGGCCTGCTCCTGGGCATCGGCCTCACCGAGCCGGTGGCCCTGAAGCTCGCCGCCGCCGCCCACAAGGCCGGCCTGATCGTGAACGCCGCCAACGAGTCCAGCATCCGGATGGCACCGCCGCTGATCGTCGGCGACGCCGAGCTGGCCGATTTTGAGGAACGATTCCGGGCTGCGCTGGAGGCCGTGACCAGTTCAGGGCTCGTCTCCACCAACAGATAAGGTGGAGGAATCCCCCAACGCACCGAAGAATCAAGCGAAAGTGACCCCGTGACCCGCCATTTCCTGCGCGACGACGACATCTCACCGGCCGAACAGGCCGAGATCCTCGATCTGGCCCTGGAACTGAAGCGAGACCGATTCGCGGTCCAGCCCCTGGCCGGACCGAAAACCGTCGCCGTGATCTTCGACAAGTCCTCCACCCGCACCCGGGTCTCGTTCGCGGTCGGCATCGCCGACCTCGGCGGCATCCCGCTGATCATCAGCACCGCCAACAGCCAGCTCGGCGGCAAGGAGACGGCGGCTGACACCGCGCGCGTGCTCGAGCGCCAGGTCGCCGCGATCGTCTGGCGCACCTACGGCCAGGCCGGGCTCGAAGAGATGGCGCTGGGCACCACGGTTCCCGTCGTCAACGCGCTCTCCGACGAGTTCCACCCCTGCCAGCTGCTCGCCGACCTGCTCACCATCCGGGAGCACCGCGGCGACCTGGCCGGCCAGACGCTTACCTTCCTCGGTGACGGCGCCTGCAACATGGCCCAGTCATACCTGCTCGCCGGCGCGACCGCCGGCATGCACGTGCGTATCGCCTCACCGGCCGGCTACACGCCAGACCCGCAGGTCGTGGCCGACGCCGAAGCTATCGCCGCTCGCACCGGCGGCTCCGTTGCACTGTTCACCGACCCGGCCGAGGCCGTGGCCGGGGTCGACGTCGTGGTCACCGACACCTGGGTGTCGATGGGCAAGGAAGAAGAAAAGGCGCTGCGGCTCGGCTCCCTCGGCGGCTACCGCGTCGACGCCGCCCTGATGGGGCTCGCCAAGCCCGACGCCCACTTCATGCACTGCCTGCCCGCCGATCGCGGCTACGAAGTGACGGCCGAAGTCATCGACGGCCCGCAGAGCATCATCTGGGATGAGGCGGAGAACCGCCTGCACGCCCAGAAGGCGCTGCTCGTCTGGCTGTTCGCACGCAACGCGTGACCCTGCCCACGACGCAGGCTCACTCATAAACTTGAATTACGAACGCATGAAGGAGAACCATGGCTGAGCGGGTTGTACTGGCATATTCGGGAGGCCTCGACACGTCGGTCGGCATCGGGTGGCTGAAGGACGCCACCGGCAAAGAGGTTGTGGCCCTCGCCGTCGACGTGGGACAAGAGGGCGAGGACATGGACGTCATCCGTCAGCGCGCCCTCGACTGCGGAGCGGTCGAATCCATCGTGATCGACGCGAAGGACGAGTTCGCCAACGACTACATCGTGCCCGCGCTCAAGGCCAACGCGCTCTACCAGAAGCGCTACCCGCTGGTCTCCGCGATCAGCCGCCCACTGATCGCCAAGCACCTCGCCGCCACCGCCCGCGCCCTCGGCGCCGACAGCGTCGCCCACGGATGCACCGGCAAGGGCAACGACCAGGTACGTTTCGAAGCCGCGGTGACGGCCCTCGCTCCCGAGCTCACGTCGCTCGCCCCGGTGCGCGACTTCGCCCTCACCCGCGACAAAGCCATCGAATACGCCGCGCTGCACAACCTGCCGATCGCGCAGTCGAAGAAGAGCCCGTACTCCATCGATCAGAACGTCTGGGGTCGCGCCGTCGAGACCGGCTTCCTCGAAGACCCGTGGAACGCGCCGATCGAGGACCTCTACACCTACACGCAGGACCCGTCGATCCCGCGCGAGGCCACCGAGATTATCATCACCTTCGACCAGGGCGTTCCCGTGGCCGTCGACGGCAAGCCCGTCACCCCGCTCGAAGCCGTGGTGCTGCTGAACAAGCTCGCCGGCGACCAGGGCGTGGGCCGTATCGACATCGTCGAGGACCGCCTGGTGGGCATCAAGAGCCGTGAGGTCTACGAGTCTCCGGCCGGCATAGCCCTGATCACCGCGCACGAAGAGCTCGAGAACGTCACCGTCGAACGCGACGTCGCCCGCTACAAGCGCGGCGTCGAAGCCAAGTGGAGCGAACTCGTCTACGACGGCCTCTGGTTCTCCGGGCTGAAGAAGTCGCTCGACGCGTTCATCAACGACACCCAGAAGTACGTCTCCGGCGACATCCGCCTCAAGCTGCACGCCGGCACCGCCGTCGTCACCGGCCGGCAGAGCGCGCAGAGCCTGTACGACTTCGACCTGGCCACCTACGACACCGGCGACTCGTTCGACCAGTCGATGGCCAAGGGCTTCATTGAGCTCTGGTCGTTGCCGAGCAAGATCGCCGCCCGCCGCGACCAGGCCGCGAAGTAGGCGCCGAGATGACACACGACAAGAGCATGAACCGCGCCAGTGAGGCCGGCGCCCTGTGGGGCGGCCGGTTCGCCGGCGGACCGTCGCCCGAACTGGCACGGCTGAGCAAGTCCACCCACTTCGACTGGCAGCTGGCCGGTTACGACATCCGCGGGTCGCGTGCGCACGCCCGTGCACTCGCGGCCGCCGGATACCTCACCGCCGACGAGCTCGCCGGCATGATCGCCGGCCTCGACACCCTGGATGAGGCCGTCAACGACGGCCGGTTCCAGCCCGCTTCCACCGACGAAGACGTTCACTCCGCTCTCGAACGCGGCCTGATCGACATCGTCGGCACCGAGCTCGGCGGCAAACTGCGCGCCGGCCGCAGCCGCAACGACCAGGTGGCCACCCTGGTGCGGATGCTGCTGCGAGACCACGCCGCCGTCATCGCCGGCCTCGTGATCGATCTCATCGACGCCCTCGCCGCGCAGGCCGAGGCCAACGAAACCGCGATCATGCCCGGCCGCACGCACCTGCAGCACGCCCAGCCGGTGCTGCTGGCGCACCACCTCTTCGCGCACTGCTGGCCGCTCGTGCGCGACCTGGAGCGCTTCGCCGACTGGAACAAGCGGGCGAACTTCTCGCCGTACGGGTCCGGCGCCCTCGCCGGCAACACCCTCGGCCTCGACGCGGGGCTCATCGCCACCGAACTCGGCTTCAGCGCCATGGTCGAGAACTCGATCGACGGCACCGCCAGCCGCGACTTGGTCGCCGAGTTCGCCTACATCACCGCCCAGATCGGCATCGATCTTTCTCGCCTGGCCGAGGAGATCATCCTCTGGAACACTCGCGAGTTCGGGTTCGTCACCCTCGACGATTCCTACTCCACCGGGTCGTCGATCATGCCGCAGAAGAAGAACCCCGACATCGCCGAGCTCGCGCGTGGCAAGTCCGGCCGACTGATCGGCAACCTCACCGGCTTGCTCACCACCCTCAAGGGCCTTCCGCTCGCGTACAACCGCGACCTGCAGGAAGACAAGGAGCCGGTCTTCGACTCCATCGAAACCCTCGAGGTGCTGCTGCCCGCGTTCACCGGCATGATCGCCACCATCACCTTCCACACCGAGCGCATGGCCGAACTGGCACCGCAGGGGTTCTCCCTGGCCACGGATGTCGCCGAGTGGCTGGTCAAGCGACACGTCAGCTTCCGCGACGCGCACGAGATCACCGGCACCCTGGTGAAGGTGGCCGAGGCCAAGGGCCTCGACCTGCACGAGATCGACGACGCCGGACTGCAGGAGATCTCCCCGCACCTCATCCCCGAGGTGCGCGAGGTGCTCACCATCCAGGGCTCGGTCAACCGTCGAGACGGCCAGGCCGGCACCGCACCGGTGCGGGTCGCCGAACAGCGCGCCGCCCTCGTGGCCCGGGTGCACAGCCTCGCCACGGCGTTGGCCCGCTGAGAACCCTGACCCTGCCGGCCTGAGGAGTGACCAGCGGATGACCGTCGACCGTGACCTGTTCACCCAGGACGCGGTCGACGTCGCTCCGCTGCTACTGGGCGGGCTGCTGCGGCACGGGTCGACCGTGCTGCGCATCACCGAGGTGGAGGCCTACCTGGCCGGAACCGACCCCGGCTCGCACGCCTACCGGCGGCGCACGCCCCGGAATGCCACCATGTTCGGCCCGCCCGCCCACCTGTACGCGTATTTCAGCTACGGCATGCACGTCTGCGCCAACATCGTCTGCTCACCAGAGGGCGAGGCATCCGCCGTTCTACTGCGTGCCGGTGAAATCGTGGCAGGTCTCGATGACGCCAGGGCCCGGCGCGGGCCGGCCGTGGCCGACCGTGACCTGGCCAGGGGACCGGCGCGGCTCACCCGGGCGCTCGGCATCCGGCTCGATGAAGACGGCGCCGACCTGGCCGTCGACCCCTTCGACCTGACGCTGCCCACATCACCTGTTGCCGCGCTCACCGGACCCCGCACCGGAGTGGGTGGCGCGGGCGGGGGCGACGAGTTCTCCTGGCGATTCTGGATTCCGGGGGACCGCACCGTCTCCGCCTACCGGCGCCACCCGAGCCTGGACGCACCAGCGCTGTAATTCTCTCTGAATTTAGGTTGCGCACAACTAAATCGTGCGAAACTCTGCTACCGTCGATTCATGGCCGACACGCAGATGCTTCCTCCCGAGCAGCAGATCTGCTTCGCGCTGTACTCCGCATCCCGCTCGATGACCGGGCGCTACCGCACGCTGCTCGCGCCGCTCGGCATCACCTACCCGCAGTACCTGGCCATGTTGGTGCTCTGGGAAACGGGCAGCAGCACGGTCAGCCAGCTCGGCGATCGCCTGCAGCTGGATTCCGGCACGCTCTCACCACTGCTGAAGCGGCTCGAGGCCCTCGGCCTGGTCACGCGGGGGAGATCCGCACGAGATGAGCGGGTAGTCGAAATCACCCTCACCCCGGCCGGGAGTGACATGCGCCGGTACGCACCCCACATCGCCGAGCAGATCTGCGCCGCTACCGGCCTGCCGATGAACGAACTCGTCGAGCTGCAAAGCCAGATCGCCGCCCTCGCCCAACGAGTGCGCGAGCTCACCTGACCTATCTGTCCCGCACTATCAACCACCGCTGTTCTCATCAACAGAGTAAGGAAAACGCTATGCCCACACGCACCGCTCGCACCGCCTGGACCGGAACCCTCGAAGCCGGAGAGGGCCAGGTCGAACTGACCAGCTCAGGCCTGGGCACCTACGATGTCTCCTTCCCCAAGCGCAGCGCCGACAGCGCGAACGGCTTCACCAGCCCCGAGGAACTGCTCGCCGCTGCCCATTCCGCCTGCTACTCCATGCAGCTCTCCGCCGAGCTCGGTGCCGGTGGTGGCACCATCGAAGCACTAGACGTGTCGGCCGACGTGACCCTTGGCGCCGACCCGGCCGGCGGATTCCGCCTCACCGGCATCCACCTCACCGTTCGCGGCGAGGTCACCGGCATGGACAGCGAGTCGTTCCTGGCTGCCGCCAACGCCGCCAAGGAGAACTGCCCGGTCAGCAAGGCGCTCACGGGTGTCGAGATCACGCTCGACGCCAAGCTCGAAGACGAACTGCTCGAAGCCTAAGCAGCACAACGACAAAAGCCCGGCCGCTGACTGAGTCAGCGGCCGGGCTTTGTCGCGTTCGGGCCGAATCAGGACTGCGCGAGGCTGACGAGGATGGCGCAGGCGCACGCCCAGATCAGGCTGGCCAGCGTGCCGATGATGAACCGCTCCCGCGCTTCACCCGAGGCGAGTTCGGTGAACCGGCCGACACCCTTGATGGCCACGACAACGGCGAGGGCCTCGGGAAACCCGGCCAGGATGGCGCCGGTCACGGCGAGCCGCTCGAGCACACCGATGGTGAGACCGCCGCGGAGCACCTCGTGCACCGCAGCGGGCGTGGTGTCGGTGCCGGGCGCATCCGAGCCGGCCGGTTGTTCGGTGCCCACCAGGATGCCGCCGTGGCTGCCGGGGGAGACGGAGTTCTGGGTCGCCAGCTGCAGGGCGAGCAGGGCCACAGGGCCACCGCCGATGACGGCGAGCACCAGACCGGCCAGTCCGATCACCACAACGAAGACTGCGGGGGCCTCGCCCACCGGCAGTGCGGCGACAAGAAGCGCAGCGGCCAGGGCGCCGGCCGACGCGATCGCGAACGGCTGCTTGCGCAGCCGGAAGGCCAGGATGGCGAGAATCAGCGACGCCAGGGTGATCAGGAGCAGCAGTACCCAGTACAGGTAGAGCACGACGGTGAAGGAGGGCACAACATTCATCGATTGAGATCCGTTTCGCTGGTGTCGCGGTCGAGGTTGAGTAGCAGCCTAACGAGTGCCGGGTGCACGGCGCGTTCCACCTTCCACTGCGCGCTTTTCACCCGTTGGCTCACCGCGGCGGTGGAGATGCCCAGGGTGCGGGCGATATTCGTTTGGGCGAGCCCCTGTTCGAGGAGATCGACGGCCTCCCAGCCCTCCGGGGTGCGGCGCTGACGAAGTAGCAGCAGCATCGTGACCAGTGCCTCCACATCTGAGCCGGTCGGGTCGCCGCCGTCATCGGGAGCGACTGCGCCGACGTCGTCACCCGGCGTCGTCTGCTCGCTGGGGGAGGGTGGCGTGTCGAGGGCGAAGTGCGCTTCGGTGCGCTTGGCGCGCGTGACCGCTGCCCGGGCGGCGATGAACGCATCCCCGGTGGCTTGCCTGGTGGTGAGCGGCAGTGGAGTGCGCACGGTGCCGACCCCGACGCCCACACTCCAGAACCCGGTGCGGTGGAGGTCGAGCACCATCTCGAGCGCGGCAGGTGCCCGCGGCACGAGTAGCTGGATTTCATCACCGGAGGTCTGGTCGGGCGGCAGGGCGAACTCGCCCTCGTGCCGGCTCACCAGCTGGGCGATCATTTCGCTGGCGCGATCGTGATCATGGCGGCTGTCGATTTGATCGGCGGTTATCACAAACATGGGTTAAGCCTCCGTCCTACGTTCAGCATAATAAAGGTTCAGGGATTAATCTAGCCCGATTCAGCTTGTGGGCTTGATTGGGTGAGGAGATCGGCAGCCGAGCCTCGGGGGTGCGGGCGGCGGCGCTGGTAATCTGGCTGGGTGTCAGACCCCAGCATCCTTGCCCAGCAAGCCAACGATCCCACCTTCGACAACGTTTGGGAGGAGATCACGTGGCGCGGCCTCGTTCAGGTCTCCACCGACCAGGCGGAACTTCGCACCCTGCTCTCCGGCGAGCCGATCACCTATTACTGCGGGTTTGACCCCACGGCGCCGAGCCTGCACCTGGGCAACCTGGTGCAGCTGCTGCTCATGCGCCGGCTGCAGCTGGCCGGTCACCGGCCCCTCGGACTCGTCGGTGGTTCCACCGGTCTGATCGGTGACCCGCGCCCTACGGCCGAGCGCACCCTGAACACCCCCGAGGTTGTCAACGAGTGGGTCGGCTACCTGCAGGCCCAGGTCACCCGGTTCCTCAGTGCAGAAGGGGAGAACGCCGTCACCCTGGTGAACAACCTCGACTGGACGGCGCCGCTGTCGGCCATCGACTTTCTCCGCGACGTCGGCAAGTACTACCGGGTGGGCACCATGCTCAAGAAGGATGCGGTGAGCGCCCGGCTCAACTCCGATGCCGGCATCAGCTACACCGAGTTCAGCTACCAGGTGCTGCAGGGGATGGACTTCCTCGAGCTCTACCGCAGCTACGGCTGTGTGCTGCAAACCGGTGGCAGCGACCAGTGGGGCAACCTCACCAGCGGTACCGACCTCATCCACCGGGCCGAAGGTCGGAGTGTGCACGCGATCGGCACGCCGCTGATCACCAACACCGACGGCACCAAGTTCGGCAAGAGTGAGGGGAATGCGGTCTGGCTCGACCCCGCGCTCACCAGCCCGTACGCCATCTACCAGTTCTGGCTCAACACCGACGACGCCGATGTGATCGCCCGGCTGAAGGTGTTCACATTCCTCACCCGCGCCGAGATCGAGCGCCTCGAAGAATTGGTGGCCACCGAGCCGTTCAAACGTGAAGCTCAGCGCACGCTGGCTTTCGAAGTGACGAGCCTGGTGCACGGGGTCGCCGCAACGGATGCCGCCATCCAGGCCACCCAGGCACTGTTCGGTCAGGGCGACCTGGTCGATCTCGACCCGGAGACCCTTGAAGCCGCACTGCGCGCACTGCCGAACACCACGACGGCGCCGCAGGCGTCAGTGATGCAGCTGCTCGTGGACACCGGTCTGACGAAGAGCCTCGGCGAGGCGCGCCGTGCCATCGGGCAGGGCGGCGTGTACCTGAACAACGTGAAGGTTTCCGACGACGCGGCCACCATCGAGGGGTCCGTTCTGCCCGGGGGAGTGGCCGTGCTGCGTCGCGGCAAGAAGACACTCGCCGGCGTCTTCGTCGAGTAGACCGTTTGCCGCCGGCCTGTGTGACGGGCAGGTTACGGCGGCATTGCGGGTAGGTGTCAATTTGCGACACGCCCGGGATGCTGCCGGGATTGCGGGCCTATCGGATCCCGCGTAATGTCATCTCTTGTCACCCCACAGGTGCGGAAAGCCGAAGAGCTTCCCGGCCTCAAGCGGGACCACTTCCAAGTCATGGCAGCGAATTTATTCGAACTGTCGACTTGATGGCGTTTGATCGGCTCCAAATCTGGAACAGATCGTAACGACACGAAAAACTGAACTACATCGAAGTGCCCCGGAGCGACAGCCAATCACATGGCCTGAAGTCGGGTGCGTCCGATCCTTGAGAACTCAACAGCGTGCACAATGTCAAATGCCAAAAACCTCGGTCGTAGGGCTCCTTTCTAGGGAGTAC
>NZ_QHLY01000012.1 GCF_003185895.1 Cryobacterium arcticum
GCCGGACTTAACTTAGCAACACCAGAAAAGCCACCCCACCGGGGTGGCTTTTCTGCGTTTAACCCCCACCCCTCGACGCCTAGCCCATCCGCCGGCCGCGCCCGTCTCGAGGTCGCACCCTCCGCTGGTCGAGCCTGTCGAGACCCCGCGAGATCGCCTACCCAACGCAACACGCGCCCGTCACCCGGTCTCGACACGCTCGACCAGCGAGGCGGGCGCGACCCACACGCATCCCGCGAACCGTGAGCAAAGCACCAGAACACACGGCTTTTCGGGGCTTACCTCACAGCTCGCGAACCACGGAGACCCGCGCGACGACCCAGGAGAGCGCACCACCCGCCCATCGTGCTCGTCGAGACCCCGCGAGACGGCCTACCCACCGTCACCCACGCCCGTCACCTGGTCTCGACAAGCTCGACCAGCGGGAGGGGCGCGGCCCGCAGACATGGGTGGGCGACCGGATCTCGAGGAGCGGGGGAGCGGATTGTCCTGTAGACTGATCCAATCGAAGCTTGATGGTTCGAAACGACTTGATGGCCGGCACGTAAGTGCCTGCGCATCGCACGATGTTTCGGCGGCCATAGCAAGAGGGAAACGCCCGGTCACATTCCGAACCCGGAAGCTAAGACTCTTTGCGCCGATGGTACTGCAGGGGGGACCCTGTGGGAGAGTAGGACACCGCCGGACTTAACTTAGTCAAAATGGCCACCCATTCGGGGTGGCCATTTTGCGTTAACGTACGCTGGAGATGTAGTCCCGTACGAAAGCCCCACACACAGGAGATAAACAGTGACCCCCACCGAACGCAACGGGAACGACGCACGCGATAACGGTCGCGGCGACCAGCGAAGCGGCGGCTACCAGGGGGGTCGCAGCGGATCCGACCGGCCGCGCCAGGACGGTGCACGACCGCCGTACCGCGGCAACAACGGCGCCGGCAACGATCGCCCGCAGCGCGACGGCGAGCGTCCTCCCTATCGTGGCAACTCCGATCGCCCCCAGCGCGACGGTGAGCGTCCTCCTTACCGTGGCAACTCCGACCGTCCGCATCGTGACGGTGACCGCCCCGCGTACCGCGGCAACAGCGACCGCCCGCAGGGTGGCGAGCGTGCTCCGTACCGTGGCAACTCCGATCGCCCCCAGGGCGGAGAGCGTGCCCCGTACCGTGGCAACTCCGATCGTCCGCAGGGTGGAGAGCGTCCTCCGTACCGTGGCAACACCGACCGCCCGCAGGGCGGGGAGCGTGCTCCGTACCGTGGCAACTCCGATCGTCCGGCGTACAACTCTGACCGTCCCGCGTACAAGGGAAACTCCGACCGTCCCCAGCGGGACGGCGATCGTCCTCCCTACCGCGGCAACTCTGACCGTCCGGCGTACAACAACGACCGTCCGCAGCGTGATGGGGATCGCCCGCCGTACCGTGGCAACAGCGACCGCCCGGCGTACAACTCGGACCGTCCCGCGTACAAGGGCAACTCCGACCGCCCCCAGCGTGATGGCGACCGTCCTCCCTACCGTGGCAACTCTGACCGTCCCGCGTACAAGGGCAACTCCGATCGCCCCCAGCGTGACGGCGACCGTCCCGCGTACAAGGGCAACAGCGACCGCCCGGCGTACAACTCGGACCGTCCTGCCTACAAGGGCAACAGCGACCGTCCCCAGCGCGACGGCGACCGCCCCGCGTACAAGGGCAACTCCGACCGTCCGGCGTACAAGGGCAACTCTGACCGCCCGCAGCGCGACGGCGACCGCCCCGCGTACAAGGGCAACAGCGACCGTCCGGCGTACAAGGGCAACTCCGATCGCCCCCAGCGCGACACCGAGAACAAGCCGTGGCTGAAGGACAGCGCCCGCGGCGGTTCGCCGACCCGCGCCGGCGCGCCCCGCGACGCCGGCAAGAAGCTGTGGACCCGCGACGGCGCCCCCGCTCGCAACGACCGCGATGCCCGCGTCGTCGAAGAAGAGATGACCGAAGAGCAGCGGATGCAGCGCGAGCTGCGTTCGGTGCGCCCGCGTCACGATGACCCCGAGCTGCCCGACGACATCACGTCTGAAGACCTGGACCGCATCGCGCGCAACGAACTGAAGACCCTCACCAAGGACAACGCCGAAGCCGTTGGCCGCCATCTGGCCATGGCCGCGCGTGTCATCGACGAAGACCCCGAACTGGCCCACCGCCACGTGATGAGCGCCGCGCGTCGTGCCGGCCGCATCGCCGTGGTGCGCGAGAGCCTCGCCATCACCGCGTATGCCACCGGCGACTTCGCCCTGGCACTGCGGGAGCTGCGCACCTACCGCCGCATCTCGGGCTCCAACGCCCAGCTGCCGCTGATGGTCGACAGCGAACGTGGCGTCGGCCGCCCCGACCGTGCCCTCGAGCTCGGTCGCTCGGTCGACCGCTCCACCCTGCCGGCCGGCGTGCAGGTGGCCCTGGCCATCGCCATGTCGGGCGCCCGCCTCGACCTGGGGGAGACCGAGGCCGCGCTGAGCGAACTCGAGATCGCCCAGCTCGACCCCAAGACCGCCTTCTCGTACAGCGCCGAACTCTTCGCCGCCTACGCCGAGGTGCTCGAGGAACTCGGCCGCGACGACGAAGCCGACCTCTGGAACGAACGCGCCTCCCGCGCCGACGCCGCCCTGAACGGCGACGTGGACGAGACCATCGAAATCGTGGAACTCGACGACGAAGAATTCGACGAAGACGACGACGAGGCCGACGAGGCCGACGCGGAAGAGTCCGACGACGCCGACGTGCCCGACGAACTCGAGACCGCCGACGACACCATCACCATCACCGAGAACGAGGATGCTGCTACCGCCGATGACGAATCCACCGACGGCGCCGAGGGCGTGGACGAAGATCCTGAAACGACGCCCGTTGACTGAGCCGGCCACGCCCCTGGCCGGCATCGATGTGGTGCTCGCCGACCTCGACGGCGTGGTCTACGCCGGACCGCACGCCATCCCGTATGCGATCGACAGCCTCAACACGGCCGCCGAGAGCATCCGGGTGGGCTACATCACCAACAACGCGTCACGCACGGATGCCTCCGTGGCCGGTCACCTGACCGAGCTCGGCCTCACCGTGGCGCCGTCCGACGTCGTCACCTCGCCGCAGGCCGCCATGCGGCTGCTCGTGGACGAGGTGCCGGCCGGCTCGCGCATCCTGGTGGTGGGCGGCGACGGCCTCGTTGACGAACTGCAGAAGCACGGCTTCGAGGTCACCCGGTCCGCCGACGATTCCCCGGCCGCCGTGGTGCAGGGCTTCGCCCCCGACGTGGGCTGGACCCAGCTGGCCGAGGCCTGCTTCGCGCTGAACGCCGGCGTGACGCCGGACGGCGACTACCCGGGCATCCCGTGGATCGCCACCAACACCGACTGGACCATTCCGCAGGCTCGCGGCATCGCCCCGGGCAACGGCACCCTGGTCGCCGCGGTGCACACCGCCGTGGGCCGGTTGCCGCTCGTGGCCGGCAAGCCGGAGACGCCGATCTTCTTCGAGGCCATCAAACGGTTCGACGCCAAGAAGCCGCTATTCATCGGCGACCGGCTCGACACCGACATTCTCGGCGCCAACCGCTCCGGCATCCCGTCGGTGCTCGTGCTCACCGGCATCGACAAGGCCAAGCAGGCCCTCGCCGCCGGCCCGGAGGAACGCCCCACGTTCATCGTCTCCGACCTGCGCGAGCTGCACCAGCCGTACCCGCAGACCGTGTTCTCCAAGGACAAGTCGCAGGCGACCGTCGACGGCGCGATCGTGCGCATCAGCGGCGCCGACGTGGAGATCGTGGCGGAGGGCGACGACGGCATCAACCTGCTGCGCGCCGCCTGCTCGGTGATCTGGGCATCCGGCCGGCCGATTTATGGCCTCAACGTTCCGGAGCGCCTGTATCTCGGACGGTAGCCTAGGAAGCGTGAGTGCAGACGGAGTAGACCCAGCACGACCGGCCGGCGCACCAACCCCGGGCCGCCCGGGGCCGCGCCCCACGCCGTCTGCGCCATCTGCCGCGCCCCCTGCTGACGCGCCCGCGCCGCCCGTGCTCGACGGTGAGCTCGATGCCCGCATCGCGGCCGTCGAAGCGCTGCCGCTCGAGGAGCGCGCCGCGGCGTACGCCGAACTGCACGACAGTCTGCGCGACCACCTCGAAGGTGGAGACGTGCCCCGATCGAAGGCCGAATGACCACGCACAGCACGCCAGAGCCCGACCCCGAGCTGGGGACTCAGCACGAGGGAACACCGGAGCCGAGGCCGTCCGCGCGGCAGCCCACCAGCGTGCCGATCAGCACGCCGGTGCCGCCGGTCGAGCCCGACGAGACCCCGACGGGGGATCAGCGCCTGGACTCGGCGCTGTTCGACCGGGGACTGGTGCGCTCCCGCACGGTCGCCGCCCGACTCATCTCTGAAGGACTCGTCACCGTGGACGGCACCGCTGTCGTCAAGGCCTCCGCCAAGGTGCGCGCCAACCAGGTCATCGCCGTGGCGCCCACCGACCACTACGTCAGCCGCGGCGCACACAAGCTCGTCGCCGCGCTCGACGCCTTCGACCTGCCCGTCGCCGGCCGAACCGCGATGGATGCCGGCGCCTCCACCGGCGGCTTCAGCCAGGTGCTGCTCGAACGCGGCGTCGGCCGGGTCATCGCCGTGGATGTCGGCCACGGCCAGCTCTCGCCGACCATCGCCGCCGACAAGCGAGTGACCCTCGTGGAGGGCTTCAACCTGCGCTACGCCACCGCCGAGACTCTCGTGGGTGCCTCCGGCGTGACGGACCGGCCCGACCTGGTCGTGGGGGACCTCTCGTTCATCTCGCTGACCACCGTGCTGCCGGCACTCGTGGCCACCGCGGCCGAGGGCGCCGACTTCGTGCTGCTGATCAAGCCGCAGTTCGAAGTGGGACGCAGCGGCATCCGTGAGGGTGTCGTGCACAACCCTGGTCTGCGCGCCGACGCCGTGGCCGGGGTGCTCTGGGCCGGCTGGGATCTGGGACTCAAGATCAATGGCCTGATCGCCTCGCCGATCGCCGGCGCTGCGGGCAACCGAGAGTATCTCTGCTGGATGCGAACCGAAACCGGCACCAATCCGACAGAATGGATCGACCGGATAACTGCACTGGTGGGAGCGTGACGAGCATGACCGCAACGCCTCGCTACATCCTTGTCGTTGCGCACACCGGCCGGCAGGATTCCCTGCAGGCCGCCGCCACCGTCTGCCAGCAGCTGCTGGCCTCCGGCGCCGTGCCCGTGCTCGCCGTCGACGAACGCGCCGACCTGCTCGCCTCCTGCCCGGAGCTGAACGGCAGCATCGCCATCCTGGGTGAAACTGTGCAGGCCATCGACCTGGAACTCGTGATCGTGCTCGGCGGAGACGGCACCATTCTGCGCGCCGCCGAGATCGTGCGCGGCTGCTCCGCCCCGCTGCTAGGCATCAACCTCGGCCACGTCGGCTTCCTCGCCGAGAGCGAACGCGACGATCTCGGTGAGGCCGTGCGCCGTGCCCTGTTGCGCGACTACCTGGTGGAAGAACGCATGACGCTCTCCGTGCGGGTGAAGGTGGACCACGAGGTGGTCTACGAAACCTGGGCGTTGAATGAGGCCACGGTCGAGAAGGCCAACCGGCAACGGATGATCGAGGTCATCATCGAGGTCGACGGCCGCCCGCTCTCCGCCTTCGGCTGTGACGGCGTGGTGTTGTCCACCCCCACCGGGTCGACCGCCTACTCCTTCTCTGCCGGTGGCCCCATCGTCTGGCCGAGCCTGGACGCCCTGTTGCTCGTGCCGCTGAGCGCCCATGCCCTGTTTTCGCGACCCCTGGTTGTAGGACCGGACTCCTCGCTCGCCGTGGAAGTTCTCGCTCGGGGTGACAGCGCCGCCGTGCTGTGCGCCGACGGCCGCCGGGTCTTCGACCTTCCGCCGGGGGCTCGCGTGATCGTGCGCCGTTCCCCGGTGCCGGTGCGGCTTGCCCGGCTGCACAGCGGCCCGTTCACCGACCGCCTGGTCAACAAGTTCAATCTGCCCACCACGGGCTGGCGGGGCCCGGTCGGTCGTGAGTGAGGCCCGGTCATGATCGAAGAACTCGTCATCCGCGACCTCGGCGTGATCGCCGAAGCCACCCTGCCCCTGGGCCCCGGCTTCACCGCCATCACGGGTGAGACCGGTGCCGGCAAGACCATGGTGGTCACCGCGCTCGGCCTGCTGCTCGGCGACCGTGCCGACCCGGGCACCGTTCGCGCCGGCCAGTCGCAGAGCTGGGTGGAAGGCCGCTGGCTGATCGCACCCGACGGCGCCGTGGCGCAGCGGGTGCGCGACGCCGGGGGAGACCTCGACGGCCCCGAACTGCTGCTCAGCCGGTCGGTCTCGGCCGAGGGCCGCAGCCGTGCCGTTGTCGGCGGCCGCAGCGCCCCGGCCGGAGTGCTCGGCGACCTCGGCGGCGACCTCGTGGTGGTGCACGGCCAGTCCGACCAGGTGCGGCTGCGCTCTGCCAGCGCCCAGCGCGACGCCCTCGACCGGTTCGCCGGCGCCGAACTCACGGATGCCCTCACCGCGTTCCAGCACGTCTACCACCGCTGGCACGCCAACCAGGCCGAACTCGACCTGCTCGTCACCGAACAGGACCGGCGCCTGCGCGAAGCCGACGACCTGCGCCTGAGCATCGCCGAGATCGAAACTGCCGCCCCGCAACGCGGCGAAGACGCCGAACTGGCCGAACGCGCCGAACGGTTGGGCAACCTCGAAGAACTCCGGCTCGCCGCCGCGCAATCCCGCGAACTGCTCTCGGCCGAGGAATCCGCCGACGAGACCCCCGACGTGGTGGCGCTGCTGGACTCCGCCCGCCGCCAGCTGGAACGCGCCGCGGAACACGACCCCACCCTGCCGCCGCTGGCCGAGGCCCTCGCCAACGCCGGCTTCCTCGTGGCCGACATCGCCGCGCAGTTGTCCACCTACCTCGCCGGCCTCGACGCCGACGGCGCCCGCGAGCTCGAGGTGGTGCAGGAACGCCGTGCCGAACTCGGTGTGCTCGCCCGCAAGTTCGTCGGCGGCCTCGACGAGGCCATCGACTTCCTCGACACCGGCAGCAGCCGGCTGCTCGAGCTCGACAACGACTCCGACCGGATCGAGGCCCTGCAGGCCGACACGGCCGCCGACCAGACCCTGATGCTGCAGCTCGCCGACACCCTCACCGGCATCCGCACCGCTGCGGCCGCCGCCCTCGGCACCGCCGTCACCACCGAACTCGCCGCCCTGGCCATGCCCAACGCCCGCCTGGTGGTGGAGGTCGACCGGCAAGACGAGGTGACCGCCACCGGCCACGACGTGGTGCGCATCCTGCTGCAGCCGCACGCCGGCGCGGAGCCGCGCACCCTGGCGCGCGGCGCATCCGGCGGTGAACTCTCCCGGGTGATGCTCGCCATCGAGGTGGTCATCAACGCGACCGACCCCGTACCGACCTTCGTCTTCGACGAGGTCGACGCCGGCGTGGGCGGGGCCGCCGCGATCGAGATCGGCCGGCGACTCGCCCGGCTGGCCGAAACCGCGCAGGTGATCGTGGTCACCCACCTGGCCCAGGTGGCGGCGTTCGCCGGCAACCACCTCAGCGTGGTGAAGGACAGCGACGGTTCGGTGACCGCGAGCAGCGTGCGCCAGCTCACCGGCGACGCGCGGGCCGCCGAAATGGCCCGGCTGCTCTCCGGTCTGCCCGACTCCGCCAGCGGCCTCGAGCACGCCCGCGAACTCATCGAACTTGCCCGCACGACTCGCTCCAACTGAGAGGCCCCCGCTAGGTGATAGGATCGAAGCCCGTGGTGAACAATATAAACGCGGACAAATCAGACGACATTACGAAGCACATTTTTGTGACCGGTGGTGTCGTTTCTTCATTGGGTAAAGGCCTGACGGCAGCAAGCCTCGGCAACCTGCTCACTGCTCGCGGACTGCGCGTGGTGATGCAGAAACTCGACCCATACCTCAACGTCGATCCTGGAACGATGAACCCGTTCCAGCACGGCGAAGTCTTCGTCACCGACGACGGCTCCGAAACCGACCTCGACATCGGCCACTACGAGCGATTCCTCGACATCAACCTCACCCAGGCGGCCAACGTCACCACCGGTCAGGTCTACTCGCAGGTGATCGCCCGGGAACGCCGCGGCGAATACCTCGGCGACACCGTGCAGGTCATCCCGCACATCACCGACGAGATTAAGCGACGGATGCGCCTGCAGGCCAGCGATGAGCCGCGTCCCGACGTGATCATCACCGAGGTCGGCGGCACCGTCGGTGACATCGAGTCGCAGCCGTTCATCGAGGCCGCCCGCCAGGTGCGCCACGAACTCGGCCGCAAGAACGTCTTCTTCGTGCACGTCTCCCTAGTGCCGTTCATGAACGCCTCCGGTGAGCAGAAGACCAAGCCCACCCAGCACTCCGTCGCCGCACTGCGCTCCCTGGGCATCCAGCCGGATGCGCTCGTGCTGCGCAGCGACCGGCCCGTCTCCGAGTCGAACAAGCGCAAGATCGCGCTGATGTGCGACGTAGACGAAGACGCCGTCGTGAACTGCAAAGACGTGCCCAGCATCTACGAGATCCCCGCCGTGCTGCACGAGCAGGGGCTGGACAAGTACATCACCGACGCCCTGAACCTGCCGGTGAAGGACGTGGACTGGACCGCCTGGCAGCGGGTGCTCGACGCCGTGCGCGAGCCCAAGCACGAGGTCACCATCGGCCTGGTCGGCAAGTACATCGACCTGCCCGACGCCTACCTGTCGGTGACCGAGGCCCTGCGCGCCGGCGGTTTCGCCCAGCAGACCAAGGTGAAGATCGAGTGGATCGCCTCCGACACCTGCGAGACCCCGGAAGGCGCCGCCGCGATGCTCAGTGAGCTCGACGGTATCTGCGTGCCCGGCGGTTTCGGTGTGCGCGGCATCGAGGGCAAGCTCGGCGCCCTCAAGTTCGCCCGCGAGAACGCCATCCCCGTGCTCGGCCTGTGCCTCGGCCTGCAGTGCATGGTGATCGAATACGCCCGCAACAAGGCCGGCCTCGCAGGCGCCTCGTCGAGCGAGTTCGACCCGGAGACCGAGTTCCCGGTAATCGCGACCATGGAAGAGCAGGTCGAGATCATCGCCGGCGGCGACCTGGGCGGCACCATGCGCCTCGGCCTGTACCCGGCCGACCTCGCGTCGGGTTCGATCGTGGAGGAGCTCTACGGCGCTCCTGTCGCCTCCGAGCGCCACCGTCACCGCTACGAGGTCAACAACAACTACCGCCAGCAGATCGCCGACGCCGGCCTGTGGTTCTCCGGCACCTCGCCCGACGGCCACCTGGTGGAGTACGTGGAGCTGCCCCGCGCCGAGCACCCGTTCTACGTGGGCACTCAGGCCCACCCCGAACTGCGCTCGCGCCCGAGCCACGCGCACCCGCTGTTCCGCGGCCTGATCGGCGCCGCACTGGACCGCCAGCAGGCCAGCCGCCTGTTCGAGGTCAAAGAAGATGCCTGAGCCCGTCGTCGCCGACGCTGAACCGGTGAACCCGCTGGCCGTGCAGGCCGACGCGGATGCGCTGTTGGCGCCGATCGAGGACGAACCGGCCAGCACCCCGTTGAACTCCAGCGCTCTGCGCATGGAGGGCTACGTCTGGGATGTGCGCCAGGACGCCTTCGACTACAACGGCTCCGAGATCGTGCGCGACTACATCGACCACCCCGGCGCCGTCGCGGTGCTCGCGCTCGACGACCAGGACCGGGTGCTGCTCATTCAGCAGTACCGGCACCCGGTGCGGATGCGCGAGTGGGAACTGCCCGCCGGCCTGCTCGACATCGACGGCGAACACGCCTACATCGGTGCCCAGCGCGAGCTGGCCGAGGAAACGGACGTCGTCGCCTCCGAGTGGAACGTGCTCACCGAGTTCTACACCTCCCCGGGTGGCAGTAACGAGGTCATTCGCATCTACCTCGCCCGCGGACTGTCGCCGGCCACCGAGGTGTTCGAGCGCACCGATGAGGAAGCCGACATGATCGTGCGCTGGGTGTCGCTGGACGACTGCATCGACGCGATCCTCGCCCGCAAGGTGCAGAACCCGTCGCTTGTGGTGGGAGTGCTGGCCGCTGCCGCCTCCCGCGCCCGCGGCTGGGCCAGCCTGGGCCCGGCAGACCTGCCGTGGCCGCGGCATCCGTCGAACTGGGATCGCACGGTGTGACCGGCCCCGCGTTCGTCGAGGAGGCCGTGCACTCGTATCTGCGGCATGTCTCGATTGAACGCGGGCTGAGCCCCAACACCGTGGCCGCGTACCGCCGCGACCTGGTGATCTACGCCGGCTGGCTGGCGGATGCCGAGGTCACCGACCTCCGCACCGTCACCGCCCAGCAGGTGAGCGCGTTCGTGCAACACCTGGGCAGCCGGGTCGAGTCGCCGCTGACGGCGTCGTCGGTCGCGCGCATCCTGTCGACCGTGCGCGGGTTCCACCGGTTCCTGCTCGAGGAGTCGGTGGTGGACGTGGATGTGGCGCACGAGACCAAACCGCCCAAGCTGGGCCTGAGGCTGCCCAAGGCGATCTCGATCGATCAGGTGAGTGCGCTCTTGGCGGCGACCGACGGCGACGAGCTGCCGCAGCTGCGCGACAAGGCGCTGCTCGAGCTGCTCTACGCCACCGGGGCGCGGGTGTCTGAGGTGGTGAACCTCAACGTGGACGACATGCTCGAGGGCGACGTGGTGCGCCTCACCGGCAAGGGCAACAAGCAGCGGATCGTGCCGGTGGGCAGCTTCGCCCGTGCCGCCGTGGACGCGTACCTGGTGCGCGCCCGGCCGCTGCTGTCGGGGCGCGGCAAGGCCACCCCGGCGCTCTTTCTCGGCGTGCGCGGGCACCGGGTGAGCCGGCAGAACGCCTGGTTGATCATCCGCGCGGCAGCGGAACGTGCCGAGCTGGGCATCGAGGTGTCCCCGCACACGCTGCGGCACTCCTTCGCCACCCACCTGCTCTCCGGCGGCGCCGACGTGCGCGTGGTGCAGGAGCTGCTCGGCCACTCCTCGGTGGCCACCACCCAGATCTACACCCTGGTGACCATCGACACCCTGCGCGACATGTACACCACCGCCCACCCCCGCGCCCGCTGATCGAGCTCGTCGAGACGTCGTGACTCGCGTGCATGTCGCGCCCCATCGCTGGTCGAGCTTGCCGAGACCCCGTGACGTGCCTGCGTGTCGCGCCCGTCCGCTGGTCGAGCTTGTCGAGACCACGTGACGAGCGTGCATGTCGCACCCCATCGCTGGTCGAGCTTGTCGAGACCTCGTGACGTGTCTCGAGATCGGCTCACTGGGTCTCGACGAGCTCGACCAGCGGGGTGGTTGTGTCTCGAGGTCGGCTCGCCGGGTCTCGACGAGCTCGACCAGCGGGGTGGTTGTGTCTCGAGGTCGGCTCGCCGGGTCTCGACGAGCTCGACCAGCGGGGTGGTTGTGTCTCGAGGTCGGCTCACCGGGTCTCGACGAGCTCGACCAGCGGGGTGGTTGTGTCTCGAGATCGGCTCACCGGGTCTCGACAAGCTCGACCAACGGAATGGGTGCGTTCCGCAGGCCGGTTCGACCACAATGGGGGAGTGACCCGCACTACCTCGAACCCGCCCGCAGCGTCGCCGGCCGGCCGATTCGGCATCCGGCGCAATCTGCTGCGACCCGACGACTCCACCGAAGCCGACCGCGTCACCTACGTGGAGCTGTTCTTCGACCTGATCTTCGTCTTCGCGCTCACCCAGCTCTCCCGCTACCTCTATGAGAACCAGTCTTGGGAGGGCGCGTTCGAGTCGGCGATGCTCGTGCTCGCCCTGTGGTGGGTGTGGGTGTACACGACCTGGGTAACCAACTGGCTCGACCCGGCCAAGCTGCCCGTGCGCGGGGCGGTGCTCGGCCTGTCGCTGGTGGGCTTCGTGGTGAGCGTCTCCATCTACGAATCGTTCGGCGACCGGGGCATCGTGTTCGCGCTGGCCTACACGGTGCTGCAACTGGGCCGCACGGTCTTCATGCTGGCGGCCGTGTCCCGGCACAACCCCGAGCTGCGGCGCACCTTCACCCGCATCCTGGCCTGGCTGGCCCTCTCGAGCGTGTTCTGGATCGTGGGCGCCCTGCTGCCGCTGGAATACCGGCTGCCGCTCTGGCTCATCGCGCTGGCAATCGAGTACCTCTCCGCCGGGCTCGGCTTCCGGGTGCCGGGACTCGGCGCGTCCGGCATCGACGACTGGAACCTCTCCGGCCCGCACATCGCCGAGCGCAGCGCCCTGTTCGTGATCATCGCGCTGGGGGAGTCGCTGCTGGTGACCGGGTTCGCGTTCGTCAACCAGGAGTCGTCGCCGGCGGGCATCCTGGGCATGCTGCTGGCGTTCGCGGCGAGCGTGGCGATGTGGTGGCTGTACTTCGATCACAGCGAACGCGCCGGCGCCAAGGCGATCGCCGCGGCCGCCGACCCCGGCCGCATCGCCCGGCTGGCGTATACCTACGTGCACGCGGTGATAATCGCCGGCATCGTGCTCACCTCCGTGGCCGACAAAGAGGTGCTCACGCATCCGGATGCCGAGATGACCCTCTCCACCGCGGTGGTGCTGGTGGGCGGCCCGTTGCTCTATGTGCTGGGCATGCTGTTGTTCCGGCTGGTGGTGGCCCGGGAGTTGCTCGTGTCGTACCTGGTGGGCGTGGCGGCGCTGCTGGTGGCCTTCGCGGTGGCGTTCACGCTCAGCCCGCTGCAGCTGGGCGCGGTGACCACGGTGGTGCTCGTGATCGTGGCCGGCTGGGAGACCGTGGTGAGGGTGCGCCGCGGCACCGACGACGAGAAGGCCGGCTGAGCGATCGCCGCGTGTGTGTCGCCCGCCTCGTTGGTCGAGCTTGTCGAGACCTCGTGACGAGCCTCGAGACCGGCTCACGGGGTCTCGACAGGCTCGACCGGCGGAGGGGTGCGTTTTGAGATCGGCATCGGGGCACCGGGGTGCGGCACACCGGGGTTCTTGGCCGGGGCGGGCTTGCAGGCTCGGTACAATCGACCAAGTGAACTGCATGACGGATCGAGGACAGCCCAGTGGCGCGTAAGACGGATAGCCGGACGCAGCTTCCCGGACTCGAAGAGCTACCCACCGGTGCGACCGGTCGGCCGCTGCAGGTGTTCGACGAGCCGGCTCCGCTGAAGAGCCATGGCCCGGCGCGCATCATCTCGCTGTGCAACCAGAAGGGCGGCGTCGGCAAGACGACGACCACCATCAACTTGGGCGCAGCACTGGCCGGTTACGGCCGCCGCGTGCTCGCGATCGACTTCGACCCGCAGGGTGCCCTGTCGGCCGGCCTCGGCGTGCCCACGCACGACGTCACCACCATCTACGACCTGCTCCTGAGCGGCAACAAAGACCCCAAGGAAGCCATCCAGCAGACCTCCGTCGAGGGTCTGGACATCATTCCGGCCAACATCGACCTCTCCGCCGCGGAGGTGCACCTGGTCAACGAGGTCGCCCGCGAGCAGATTCTCGCCCGAGTGCTGCGCAAGGTCTCCGGCGACTACGACGTGATCCTCATCGACTGCCAGCCGTCGCTGGGCATCCTCACCGTGAACGCGCTCACCGCCAGCCACGGCGTGCTCATCCCGCTGGAGTGCGAGTTCTTCGCCCTGCGCGGTGTGGCCCTGCTGATCGAAACCATCGACAAGGTGCGCGACCGGCTCAACCCGGCCATCGAACTCGACGGCATCCTGGCCACCATGTACGACTCCCGCACCCTGCACTCGCGTGAGGTGCTCGAGCGGGTTGTCGACGCGTTCGGCGACCGGGTGCTCGACACCGTCATCGGCCGCACCGTCAAATTCCCGGATGCCAGTGTGGCGGGAGTGCCGATCACCGAGTTCGCGCCTGAGCACGCTGCCGCCCGGGCCTACAAGCAGGCGGCGCGGGAACTGATCCAGCGTGGCGCGGTCGCCTAAGCGGCTCACCGCCGTTGCGGCGCTCACCGTCGTGGGCGACACCGTGACGGATGCCGGCGGGGCCGACTTGGCCACGCCCGCCCCGGGTTTCTCGGTGGCACTGGGCAACTTCGAGGGCCCGTTCGACCTGCTGCTCTCGCTGATCAGCAAGCATGAACTCGACATCACCGAGATCTCGCTGAGCCGGGTCACCGACGAGTTCATCTCCTACCTACGCGGGCTCGACTCCGCCGAGGAGCTCGACCAGGCCACCGAGTTCCTGGTGGTGGCCGCCACCCTGCTCGACCTCAAGCTGGTGGGGCTGCTGCCGCAGGGCGAGCTGGTGGATGCTGAAGACGTGGCGTTGCTCGAGGCCCGCGACCTGCTCTTCGCCCGGCTGCTGCAGTACCGCGCGTTCAAGACCGCGTCGGCGTGGTTCCTCGAGCACCTCGAGCACGAGGCCACGCGGCATGTGCGCTCGGTGCGGCTGGAAGAGAAGTACCGCACTACGACACCCGAGCTGGTCTGGACGCTGTCGCTGGCCGACTTCGGGGCGCTGGCCGCCCTGGCTCTCACCCCGCGGGAGCTGCCGACCGTGGGGCTGGAGCACCTGCACGCGCCGCTGGTGAGCATCCGGGAACAGGCCGCGATCGTGGTGGCGATGCTGCGCGCCAATCAGAGCCTCACTTTTCGGGAGTTGATCGTGGACTGCACCGAGAAGGGGCTCGTGATCGCCCGCTTTCTCGCGGTGCTGGAGCTGTACCGGCACGGCGCGCTGACCTTTGACCAGTTGGAGCCGTTGGGCGAGCTGAGCTTGCACTGGGATGCCGAGGGCTGGTCTGACGACAATCTTGCGAATCTCGGAGCTGACTATGAGGCCTGATGCCGGTATGACGGATGCTGACGTGGAGTTCGAGGGCGGGGTCTCGACAAGCTCGACCAGCGAGATGGGCGCGACCGATCGTGGGTCGAGCTTGTCGAGACCTGGCGACGGGGTCTCGACAGGCGAGACCGAGAGCCTGCCGATTGAGCGGCGGCTCGAGGCGATCCTGATGGTGGCGGATGAGCCGCAGAGCCTGGTGCACCTGGCCACCGCGGTCGGGCATCCGCTGGTCGACGTGCGGGAGGCCATCCTGCGGCTCGTGGCCGACTTCGACGGCGTCGACGGCACCGTGCGGCGCGGCTTCGAACTGCGCGAGGTAGCCGGCGGCTGGCGCATCTACGTGCGCGCCGAACATGACCCCGTCGTGGCCGACTTCGTGCTCACCCAGAACCCCAGCCGGCTCTCCCAGGCTGCCCTGGAGACCCTCGCCGTGATCGCTTACAAGCAACCAATCAGCCGCGGCGCGGTAGCCTCGATTCGGGCCGTTAATGTCGACTCGGTGGTGCGCACCCTTCTGGGCCGCGGATTGATCACCGAAGCCTTCACCGATAGCGAGACCGGCGCAATCAATTACGCCACCACCGACCTGCTGCTTGTGCAGCTGGGAATCAACTCGCTCGACGAGTTGCCACTAATTTCGCCGTTGCTCGCCGACGGTGCGAATGGATTCGAGGATCTACCATGACCGACCACACCACTGACAACAGCAACGACGGCTACACCGACACCAGCAGCACCAACCCCGACTTCGCCACCAACCCCGAGGCCGCCGCCGACGGCATCCGCCTGCAGAAGGTGCTCTCCGCCGCGGGCGTCGCCTCCCGCCGGGTGAGCGAAGACATGATCAGCTCCGGCCGCGTGCGGGTGAACGGCAAGGTCGTCACCGAACTCGGCCGCCGCGTGCACCCCGAGACCGACAAGATCGCGGTGGACAACATCGCCATCCAGCTGGACACCAGCCGCCGCTACGTGATGCTGAACAAGCCCGTCGGCGTGGTTTCCTCCATGCAAGACGAGAGCGGCCGGCCCGACCTCCGCCAGTTCACCGACGGCTACGAGGAGCGCCTGTTCAACGTGGGCCGCCTCGACGCCCAGACCAGCGGCTTGCTCATCCTCACCAACGATGGTGACCTCGCGCACGTGCTCGCGCACCCCTCCTTCGGCGTCGCCAAGACCTACATCGCCAAGGTCGAGGGCCGCGTCTCGGCGCAGACCATCGGCAAGCTGCAGAGCGGCATCGAGCTCGACGACGGCCCCATCGCCGCCGACAAGGCCCGCATCCTCACCAGCCCTCCCGGCGACGGTTTCACCCTGGTGGAGCTCACCCTGCACTCCGGCCGCAACCGCATCGTGCGACGGATGCTCGACGCCGTCGGCCACCCCGTCGTCGACTTGGTGCGCCGCCAGTTCGGGCCGCTGCAGCTGGGCACCCTGCGGGCCGGCGCGGTGCGCGACCTCACTAAGGTGGAACTCGGTCAGCTGCTCACGGTGTCCCGCGCCGAAGTACAGAAGTAACCAAGGCAGCATCCGTTTCACCCTGTTAACCGCGCAAGTTTGGAGCCGAACGTGGTCGAGTCTCGCCTGATCGGGCCGGTGCGTGTCGTCGGCGCCGGGCTCCTGGGAACCAGCATCGGCTTAGGGCTGACCGCCCGGGGGATCGACGTGATCCTCGCCGACGCCTCACCGACCAACCTGTCGCTGGCGATCGACTACGGCGCCGGCCGGGCGGCGAAGACCGACGACGCCCCGCAGCTGATCGTGGTGTGCGTTCCGCCCGACGTGACCGCCGAGATCGTGGCCCGCGAACTCGAGGCGTTCCCCGACGCGATCGTGACGGATGTGGCCAGCGTCAAGCTGGCCCCCCTCACCGAGCTCAAGGCTCGCGGCGCCGACGTCTCCCGTTACCTCGGTTCGCACCCCCTGGCCGGCCGGGAACGCGGCGGACCCCTCGCCGGCCGCGCCGACCTGTTCATCGGCCGGCCGTGGGTGGTCGCCGCGCACGACGCGATCAGCTACCAGCGCGCCACCGCCCTCGACGACCTCATCCTCGACCTCGGTGCCACCGTGGTGGAGATGACGCCAGAGGAGCACGACCGCGGCGTGGCCCTGGTCTCGCACGTACCCCAGGTGGTCAGCACCCTGATGGCCCGCCGGCTCACCGACGGTCCCGCCTCCGCGCTCAACCTCGCCGGCCAGGGCCTGCGCGACGTCACCCGCGTGGCCGCCAGCGACCCCGAACTGTGGGTGCAGATCCTCGGCGCGAACCCGGAACCGGTGCGGGAGATCCTCCTGGCCCTCCGCGACGACCTGGACCGGTTCATCGGCGCCCTCGCCGACCCCTCCGCCCCCGGCGCCCGCCGCCAGGTGGCCGAGGAGATCGCCGGCGGCAACACCGGCGTGGCCCGGCTGCCCGGCAAGCACGGCCAGGACCGCCGCTACGCCAGCATCACCGTGATGGTGGACGACACCCCCGGCCAGCTCGGTCGGCTCTTCAACGACATGGGTGCGGTGGGCGTCAACCTCGAAGACCTGCGCCTCGAGCACTCCCCGGGAGCCCAGATCGGGCTCGCCGAAATCAGCATCCTCCCCGAGACGGTCAGCCGTCTCACCACTGAGCTGGCCGCCCGCGGCTGGCGGATTGTCGGTTAGACGTTTGAGTAAGCACTCCTACCCCCTGTTCGTTGCCATCGACGGGCCTGCCGGCAGCGGCAAGTCCAGCGTGAGCCGCGCCGCGGCCCGCCGCCTCGGCTACGGCTACCTCGACACCGGTGCCGCCTACCGGGCGCTCGCCTGGCACGTGCTGGCGCGTGATATCGACGCGCAGGATGCCGTCGCCGTCGCCGGCGCCCTCGAGAGCTTCGACTACTCCATCGGCACCGACCCGGATGCCTACTTCGTGCGGGTGGGGGAGACCGACGTCACCGACGCCATCCGGGAGCCGCAGATCTCGGCCGTGGTGAGCGCCATCGCCCGGGTTCCGGCCGTGCGCACGCACCTCACCGAACTGTTCCGCAGCATCGCCCGGAACGTGCCGCAGCCCGGCGTCGTGGTCGAAGGCCGCGACATCACCACCGTCGTGGCACCCGAAGCTCAGGCGCGCATTCTACTCACAGCAAGCGAAGAGGCTAGAATGGCTAGGCGCTCTGCGGAAATATCAACCCAATCGGCCCACACCGTGGCGGAACAGTTGCGATCGAGGGATCGCGCTGACTCCCAGGTAGTGGAATTCATGAGCGCCGCAGACGGTGTGACCACCGTCGACTCCACCCATCTCGACTTCGACCAGACCATTGACGCGGTTGTAGAGGTCATCAATACCGCGAGGAACTCGCATGACTAATCAATTCGACGACACGACGATCCCCGAACTCGACCCCGAGATCGCATCGCGCCTCACCGACCTCGACGACGACGACGCCCTGATCTCTCAGCGCGCCCTCGCGCTGCGCACCGGCCTGAACGAGTACGACCTCGACGACGAGGACTTCGACGTTCTCGACTCGGTCTCCGACGACCCCGATGCCATCCAGTACCTGCCGGCCCTGCCGGTGATCGCGATCGTCGGCCGCCCCAACGTGGGCAAGTCCGCGCTCGTGAACCGCATCCTCGGCCGCCGCGAGGCCGTCGTGGAGGACACCCCCGGCGTGACCCGTGACCGGGTCACCTACAAGGGCGAGTGGCACGAACGCCGCTTCAGCCTCGTTGACACCGGCGGCTGGGAGCCCGACGCCAAGGGCATCGACGCTTCCGTCGCCATGCAGGCCGAACTGGCCATCGAACTCTGTGACGTCGTCATGTTCGTCGTCGACGCCAACGTGGGCCCCACCTCCACCGATGAGGCCGTCGTCAAGCTGCTCCGCCGCAGCGGCAAGCCCGTCTTCCTCATCGCCAACAAGGTCGACGACATCCGCCAGGAGCCCGAAGCGGCCAGCCTGTGGGCGCTCGGTCTCGGCCAGCCCTGGCCGGTCTCCGCGCTGCACGGCCGCGGCGTCGCCGACCTGCTCGACGCGATCCTGGAGAAGCTCCCCGAGATCTCCGCCGTCGCCAAGCAGGAAGTGGGCGGCCCCCGCCGCGTTGCCATCCTGGGACGCCCGAACGTTGGCAAGTCCAGCCTGCTGAACAAGGTCGTCGGCGAGGAGCGCGTTGTTGTCAACGAGCTCGCCGGCACCACCCGCGACCCGGTCGACGAGCAGGTCGAGCTCGGCGGCAAGGTCTGGCGCTTCGTCGACACCGCCGGCATCCGCCGTCGCGTGCACCTCTCCCAGGGCGCCGACTTCTACGCTTCGTTGCGCACAAGCGCGGCCCTGGAAAAGGCCGAAGTGGCCGTGGTGCTCATTGACGTGACCGAGGTCATCAGCGAGCAGGACGTGCGCGTCATCGACCTGGTGCTCGAGTCCGGCCGCGCGCTGGTGCTGGCGTTCAACAAGTGGGACCAGATCGACGACGACCGTCGCCGCTACCTGGAGCGTGAGATCGAGCAGGACCTGGCCCACGTGGCCTGGGCCCCCCGCGTGAACATCTCGGCCAAGACCGGTCGTCACATGGAGAAGCTGGTTCCGGCGCTGGAGCTCGCGCTGGAGTCGTGGGACACTCGCGTCGCCACCGGCAAGTTCAACGCCTTCCTGGCCGAACTGGCCGCCGAGCACCCGCACCCCGTGCGCAGTGGCAAGCAGCCGCGCATCCTGTTCGGCACCCAGGCCTCCAGCCGCCCGCCGACTTTCGTGATCTTCACCACCGGGTTCCTCGACCCGGGCTACCGCCGGTTCATCCAGCGTCGCCTGCGCGAGGTCTACGGCTTCGCCGGCAGCCCGATCAACATCAGCATGCGGGTGCGCGAGAAGCGCAAGCGCTAACCAGACCGGGTCATCCGGTCGAAACGACCAGGCCGCGTGCCGCCATCTACGGATGCCGGCACGCGGCTTTTTCATGCCCGCCGACGCTTTTCGAGCACCCTCCGTCCCCCCTTTAGGGTGGATGGCCCTAGCGGACATTTGCCGCGTGACCTGCCAAAAAGGCTCTTTTTTGCGCAAGGTTTGCGCAAGATTGGCGCAAGAACGCCCGAAGGTCACCGCAAGCCATGTGCCCCGATCCCAGTGCTGGCGCGGAACTGCCCCCTGAACCTCGAACTGGGGGTTGAACGTGCCCCCGACCGAGGGGGTTCTGTCGCCACCGAGATTGTTCTAAGTTTTCGGTGTTGGCAAAGTCCACCCGGCTGAACCAGCACCGCACGTCACCGAGCCCCACCCGGCCCGCGATTCACAAAGCGATACACAGCGATGCGTTTCGCCCCGACGTGCACCACCTGTTTCCATCCAGCACCGCTCCACCGGGCGGGTCCCGAAACCCGCCCCTCCACCGCCCGAACGCCGTCGCACCCACCAGACCGGTGCGCTACCCTGCCGCTCTCACCCGCATCCGGCCCAGTGCCCGGACGACCAACCACTGACCGTTACACGCAGCCCTTCCGACATTCCGTCCCCTGCATTTCGTTGATACCTGGTGCGAACGAGACCCGAACTCTCGACCCTTCGATCCAGCGAGATCCCCGGCCCTACTCCTAGGACGTGTTCCTGTGCCATCGAAGTCCCTCACTTCGCCTGCCCGTAGACGCCAACTCGGTGCCGAACGCAACACTCAGCCCCTCTCCACGGTCCACGACATTCCCAGTGACAGCAAGATCACCTGGGGCCGGCTCGCGATCATCGCGACCGTGCTGGCCTGGATCGCGTACATCATCTACACGATCCTGCGCGAGTTCCTCAACAACGGCACCGAGAGCTTCCGGTTCACCACCGAGGCCATCTCCTACGTGGTCGTGGTCACCTTCCTCACCTTTTCCGCGCTGATGTACCTCGTGGCCCGGCAGGGCGCCCTGCAGCGCTTCCGCGACCACGTGCGCGTGCCCCGCGCCGAACTCGACAGCCACTTCAGCGCCCACCGCAGTTCACTCACCGTGTTGGTGCCCTCCTACAGCGAAGAGCCCGGCGTGGTGCGCGCCACCCTGTGGTCGGCCGCGCTGCAGGAATACCCCGACCTGCGCATCGTGCTGCTGCTGGATGACCCGCCGCACCCCACCGACCCGGCCGTCGCCGCGCAGCTGCAGGCCTCCCGTACCATCGCCCACGACATCGAACTGGCGCTGGCCGAACCGAAGGCCCGGTTCACCGAAGAACTGCTGCTCTGCGAACTCGAACTCGGCAGCGCCGCCAACGTCACCAGCCGGGCGGTGCAACGCCTCGCCGGCAGCTACCGCTGGGCCGGCCGCTGGCTGCAGGCCATGGCCTCGGCCGAGACCATCAACGACCACGTCGACACCTTCTTCGTGGAGGAGGTGCTCGGCGGTCTCGCCGCCGAACTCTCCCTCACCGGCGCGGCCCTGGCCGCCGCCGCGAAGGAGGGCACCGCCCCCACCGCCAGCCGGATGCTTGAGCTGCACCGCCGTCTCGTCTGGACGTTCTCCGCCGAACTGGACACCTTCGAACGCAAGCTGTACACCTCGCTCTCGCACGACGCGAACAAGGCGATGAACCTCAACGCCTATATCGGCCTGATGGGCCGCCGGTTCCAGCGCGAGATCTCGCCCAGCGGCACCATCCTGCGGCCGGCCGCCGACGGCGCCCCCGCCGATTTCGTGGTGCGGGACTCGGAATACCTGCTCACCCTCGACGCCGACTCGCTGCTGCTGCGCGACTACTGCCTGCGCCTGGTCTACCTGCTCGAGCAGCCCGCCAACGCCCGGGTCGCCGTCACGCAGACGCCGTACTCCTCGTTCCGCGGCGCCCGCACCCGCATCGAACGCCTCGCCGGCGCGACCACCGACATCCAGCACATCCTGCACCAGGGCATGACGCACTACGGCGCCACCTTCTGGGTGGGCGCCAACGCCGTGATCCGCAAGGTGGCCCTCGAAGACATCGTCGAGGTGGAAACCGTGGGCGGCTTCGAGGTGCGCCGCTACGTGCAGGACCGCACCGTGATCGAAGACACCGAATCCAGCATCGACCTGGGCACGCACGGCTGGTCGCTGGTGAACTACCCAGAGCGGCTCAGCTACAGCGCCACTCCGCCCGACTTCGGTTCGCTGATCGTGCAGCGCCGCCGATGGGCCAACGGCGGCCTGCTCATTCTGCCCAAGCTCTGGCGCCAGATGCGGGAACGCCGCAGCCAGGGCCACCCGATCAGCATCATCGAACTGGCCCTGCGGGTGAATTACATGACCAGCATCGCCTGGTCCAGCTTCGGCCTGATCTTTCTGCTCGCCTATCCCTATGACAGCCGGCTGCTCAGCCCGGTCGTGGTGCTCGCCGCCCTGCCCTACTTTCTCTGCATGGGCAGCGACCTGCGCTACTGCGGCTACAACTTCAGCGACATCCTGCGCATCTACGGCTTCAACCTGATTCTGCTGCCGGTGCAGCTCGCCGGGGTGCTGAAGTCGCTGCAGCAGGCCGTGACCAGCAAGAAGATCCCGTTCGCCCGCACCCCCAAGGTGCGCAACCGCACGGCCGCGCCGATCATGTTCGTGGTGGTGCCGTTCCTCATCGTGGCCTTCTCCGCCCTCACCCTGTGGCGGGATGTCTCCAACGAGAACTGGGGCAACGCCGCGTTCGCCGCGTTCAACGCCGTGCTGGCCAGCTTCGCCATCCTCGCCTACATCGGCCTGTGGAACTCTGTAGTGGACATCTGGCTGGGCGTGACCCAGTGGTTGTTCATCGAGCCCACCCCGCGCCGCGCGCCCACCATCGTGGTGCGCCCGCAGCCGCGCACTCTGGACTGGCGTGCGGTGCTGTACCACGGCCAGGTCGAGGGCGAACTGCCCAGTGACGTGGAAGTGATCGCCGGGCCGATTGCGCGGCCGGTGAAGGCCAAGCGCGCCCGCCAGGGCGTCTCCCGGTGAGCGACGCCGCGGGCGACGCGGCCCTGCCACCCATGCCGGAAACCCCCGACTTCAAGGGCCGGGTGAACCCGCCTCGGCGCCGGCTCTCCGCGGTGCGTGTGTTCCTGGGCATCGTGCTCGTCGTGGCGCTGTCCGCCGGCGGCTACCTCGGCCTGCAGTGGTGGGGATCGGCGCAGGCCGCCGACGCCTACGACCCGTGGTTCGCCGGCTACGTCGACGTGACGGCCACCCCCACCTACAACTTCGAGGCCACGGCCGACCGGGCCGGCAGTGACGTGGTGCTTGCCTTCATCGTGGCCGCCACCGACGACCCCTGCACGCCCACCTGGGGTACCCACTACACCCTCGATGAGGCCGCGGACGAGCTCGACCTCGACCGCCGGCTCGCCCGGGTGAAGCAGCTCGACGGCCAGGTGGTGGTGTCGTTCGGCGGGCAGCTCAACACCGAGCTCGGCACCGGCTGCACCGACCAGGATGCCCTCGTCGCCGCGTACGCCGCCGTGCTCGACCGTTACGACGTGACCACCATCGACCTCGACCTCGAGGGCGACAACCTCACCGACACGGCCGCCACCGAGCGCCGGGCCGCGGCCATCGCGAAGCTGCAGGCCGACCGCCGGGCCGCCGGCATCGATCTGGCGGTGTGGCTCACCGTGCCCGTCGCCACCTCCGGCCTCACCGAGGACGGCACCAACGCGGTCAGCGCGATGCTCGACGCCCAGGTGGACCTGGCCGGGGTGAACCTGATGACGATGGATTTCGGCAGCAGCAAGCACGCCGACGAGACCATGGCCGAGGCATCCATTCGCGCCGTCACGGCCGCGCACCGGCAGGTGGGCGCGCTGTACTCGCAGGCCGGCACCGAGCTGCTGGCCGGCACGGTCTGGTCGAAGATCGGCATCACCCCGATGGCGGGCCAGAACGATGTGGCCGGGGAGGTCTTCGGCCTCGACGACGCCACCGCACTGAACGCCTTCGCCGTGGAACAGAAGGTGGGGCGCATGTCGCTCTGGTCGCTCAACCGCGACACCACCTGCGGCACGAACTACGTGGAACTCACGCGGGTCTCTGACTCCTGCAGCGGTATCAACCAGGGCGGCGACAAGTTCGTGGACCTGCTGGACGGCGGCTTCACCGGCCGACCCGTCACCGCGGCGGCAGCCGTGACCACCGACGAGTCGGAGTCGGTCGAAGCCATCGTGGACGACCCGGCCACCAGCCCGTACCCGATCTGGGCAAAGGACTCGTCGTTCCTCAAGGGCACCAAGGTGGTGTGGCACCGGAACGTGTACCAGGCCAAGTGGTGGACCAGCGGTGACCTGCCCGACAACCCGGTGCTCAACGACTGGGAGACGCCGTGGGTGCTGATCGGCCCGGTGATGGCGGGGGAGACCCCCATCCCACAGCCCACCCTGCCCGCCGGCACGTACCCGGAGTGGGCCGGAACCGCCGTCTACGAGAAGGGTGACGTGACCCTCTTCGACGGGGTGCCGTTCAAGAGCAAGTGGTGGAACCAGGGCGAGAGCCCGGATGCCGCGGCCTCCAACCCCGACGGCTCGCCGTGGGTGGCGCTGACCAAGGCCGAGGTGCAGAAGATCCTCGACGCCCTGCCCGACTGACCGGTCGAGTGGGCGGCGCGGCCCAGACAGAGAAATGCCCGGGGCGGTGGTTAGGGCACCGCCCCGGGCATTCCGCGTTTCGCGCCGCGGCGCGAGGTCGACTAGCGAGCGGACTTGGGCTCGTCGGTGGGCTCGTCGCCCGTGGTGCTGTCAACGGCCGGGGCCTCGGCGGCCGGAGCGGCAACCGGGGGAGCGGCGGCCGGAGTCGGCTCGACGGTGTGCGCGGTCACGGTCTTGATGCTGCCGGTCTCGGAGGCAGCGTGCTCGCGCACGGCGGCCTTCTCGTCGGCGTCGAAGTCGGTGTCGTCATCGAAGTCGAAGTCGGGGCCGTTGTCGACGACAGCGGGCGCTGCCAGGGCGACGTTCTTCGAGATGGAGCGGGCCACAACCATGGCCGCGAGGGTGATGATGAACCCGGTGAGGCCCACGCCGATCAGGGTGGCGCCGAGGTTGCTGCCGGACTGGGCGGAGAAGTACCTCACGTAGTCCGCGGACTGCGAGGTGTAGAAGTCGGCCTGGGTGGCGTTGGAGGAGGTGAGAACCCAGTACCCAACGCCGGTCACGACCACGTCGACCAGCCACAGCAGCGCCAGGACGAGGTTGAACTTGGACAGGGGACGAGCGGTGCTGTTCTGGGACATAACTTCCTTCGTTGATTGAGCGGCCGGTGACGACCTCGCGTCACGCTACGCACCATTCCTATGGACAACCTATGTACAAGCAGGGAATCGCAGAAACGCCCCCTGTGCCCCTCCGCTGGTCGAGCCCCCATCCGCTGGTCGAGCCCCCTCTCCGCTGGTCGAGTTGGTCGAGACCCCGCAACCCAATCTCTCAAGTCCCCGCCTCGCTGGTCGAGCCTGTCGAGACCTCGTAACCAATCTGCGCCCCAACCTACGTCCATCCCGCACCCTGTCAACCGCACCTACCTCCCCAAACCCACCCACCCCACCCAAATGTGCACGCAACCCCTCCGCCGAGGCTGTAAGCTAGTCCAGTTGTCTCCGGTAGATGCCTTCACAGGAATTCACCGGGAAACGGCGGGCTGTAGCGCAGCTTGGTAGCGCACCTGACTGGGGGTCAGGGGGTCGCAGGTTCAAATCCTGTCAGCCCGACCAAATGTCCCGGAAACTCAAGGGTTTCCGGGACTTTTTTGGTTAAGAGATTTGATGTTCCCATCACTACCCCATCACTTTCAGCCCATTTCCGCCGCTTTTCCGGCCCTGTCATCTGAGGCGCTGAGGTCGGTTTCGGTCCTTCCCGATCATCCGGGATCGCCCGGCACACCTCTTGGGTATGAGCATTCACAACGAGAACCCGACTTCTGTTCCCACCGACGACTGGGGCTTGGAGCCCCTGATGGACGTCCACGAGCTGGCCGCCTACTTAGGTATCCCGATCTCCACGGTCTACGACTGGCGGGTGCATGGCAAAGGCCCCGCCGCGTACCGGTTCGGCAAACACCTCAAGTTCGCCATCTCCGATGTGCGGGCCTGGACCGCCCAACAGCGCGAACCCACCAGCGAGCTCAGGCGCCCCGATCGGCGGTGAGCTGAGATGCCCCGGCAGCGGTTGACGATCGGTACCTTCGGCGACATCAGCACCCGCCAGATGCCGAGCGGACGCTACGAGGCACGAACCCGCTACCGCGACTGGGACGGTCACGCACGACTGGTGCAAGGCACGGGTGCCACCGCCAAGGCCGCCGAACGGGCGCTGAAGGCCAAGCTCGCCGACCGGGACCTGTTCCAACCCGCCGACACGTCGCTCACGCCGGACAGCCTGTTCAGGGACTTGGTCACCTACTGGTTGGAGGATATCGACCTGGAGGACCGGATCTCCCGGACCACCCGGAACCTGTACGAGCGCAACATGCGCACCCTCGTCTCACCTGCCTTCGATCATCTCGCGCTGCGGGAAATCGGTGTGGCGCGGTGTGACAAGTTCATCAAGCAGCTGGCGAAGATCTCCTACAACCGCGCCAAGCAGGCCCGGGTAGTGCTTGGCTCGCCCTCGAGCTTGCGGTGCGGCACGAAGTTCTGCCGCGCAACCCGATGGACCACGTCGCCCGCCTCCACCGCGAGCCGCACGTCCCCGCTGCGCTCATGGCCCCAGAGGTCAATGTGATCCGCGCGGCGATTGCTCAGTGGGAGAGCGCCGTCGACCATACCTCCGGCCCTAAGCCCGATGGCCAGCTCGGCGCGATGATCGAGGTCATGCTCGGCACCTCAGCCCGGATCGGCGAGGTCCTGGCCATCCGCCGCCGGGACATCGACATCACCAGCCCCGTGCCCTCCATCCGCCTGGCCGGCACCATCGTCAGCCGCAAGGGCGAGCAGACCTTCCGGCAGGACCACCCCAAAACCGCCAAGTCCACTCGCGTTGTCGCCATCCCCACTTTCACCGCCGACGCGGTCCGCCGGCGCCTCGCCAAGGTCGGGAGCATGGGCCTGGATGACCTCCTGTTCCAATCCCGGGACGGCACCCCGTTAACGACGGGCAACGTGCGCCGGCAACTCCGACAGGTGCTCGAGGGTGCCGGCATCAACGGAGTGACCCCGCACATGTTCCGCCGTACGGTCGCCACCGCGGTCAACACCAACGCCAGCGTCGAACTTGCCGCAGAACTGCTCGGCCACACGGACACCAGGGTCACGGTGATGCACTACATCCAACGCAGCGAACTGGTGAACCCGGCCACCGCCGCACTCCTCGATCGCGCGTTCGCGAAGGATGAAGACTGACCACGGTGCTGCCACCGTGGCAGCACCGCACCATCTGGGGTTATGCCGCTTGGAACCGAATCTGTGGCCCGAGCGCCGCAGCTATCCTGACCGTGCTCGCGATAGATGCTGACTTCTCACGGTGCCGCCACGGCGGCGGCGCCGTGCCATCTGGGGTTTTGTAGTGCCGAGGCAAATCTGCCTAAGTGGCCCTCAACTGTCGTTTCGCGGATGTCGATCGCTTGCGGTGATGCCGCTGCGGCCCCACCATGCGATCTGGGGTTTTGTCGCTTCGCAGGGAATCTTCGCTTCGGACCGCCGCGCTCACCGACCGGCATTGGCGAGAGATGACCACCGTTCACGGTTGTGCCACGGTGGCCCCACCGTCCCATCTGGAATTTTACCGAGGGCCCGAGAATCAGATCGTCCATGCAATGTTCGGGCTTTCTAAGATCTACCTTCCATTTTGCGCCGAGGATCGAGCGTTTTCAATCATTCCATCATCGAAAGCGGGGGGAATGTCCGTAACTTCCTTGGAGGGCATCCTGAGGGCCTGCCATTCTCGATGTACACGTTCGCGTCCTCGCCCGACTGGCCTATCTCGTTCTGTTGTTCTCTCGTGAGTTGCGCCTTGACCGCGAGGATCAGCGCCCGCTCTGCATCCGAGCCGAGCTGATGCTGGGTAGCAAGCCCGCAGTCCGGCCTTGAAGGCCTCGTGGCGCTCACTGGGTTCTGCGACGGTGATGATGGCGCTTCCGTACGAGGTCGCCGGGTCCAAGCCGTCCATGGCGAACAAATTGATCGAGATGTCGTCCAGCTTCACCAGCGCGCAGGCCAACCTCCCGCAGCCGCAGCGCGGCATCGCCGAAGCAGTCGATGCACTAGCGGTCACGACGCTGCCCGACCTCCAACACTCCGTGAAGTGGGGCAATGGGTACGACGGTGTCGGCGACGGCGGGTGCTTCATCTGCGGCGGCTTCGCGGCTGACACGCACCGCTGTATCGGCACGTCCCGGAATCCCGCATTTCAACGTCGCTTCTTTCGCTTCGCTGGCTTCGAGATCGGCGTCGACCGCTTGGCGCTCGGCGGGAGTCGGCTTATCAAGTCTGAGGCTGGCCGAAGAGACGCCAGAAGAGGGACGAGTTCGGCGCTGAGCGGCCCAATGTCTCCGTCGTAATACACGCCCGCGAGGTCTTTTTTCGACTCGTCATACATGAAGACCGCTCCACGAGGCATGGCGAGCTGATGCTTCTTCACACGGAGATATCTGCGGATGTGCGTCTCCGCGTTGATAGCACTTTCGTGAGCGGGTCGTGTGGCCCAGATCAAGAGCCAGCCCTCGGATTGCTTGGCGGTCCCTGTGAGTGGCGTTGCCAAGCTACGACCTCGGCCATTCGTTGACGGATTGCTGAGCAGATCCTTTCCGTTGCGAGCGAATTGACGCTGTGCGCCCGTCGACCCGGACAGGAGTGTGGCGCCGATGCTGAGCCATCCGGTCACTCGCCTGGATTCTAGCTCGTCGATTAATGCCGCGGCGGGTGAGGTGACCATGGTGGGCTTAGGCGCGTTTACCGTATCCGGATGCCGCGCGGAGTAGAACCACTGGTCCAATTGGTCGGTTCGACTGGTGACGAACTGCGGGACCTGAGTTCTATAGCGTCGCCGATCCGCTGTAGTTGGAGCCGGCATGAACGGAAAAGCAGCCTGGACAGCCTCGGGGTTTGGTTCTACCCAGAGTCCCGCCTCGAAGAAGTAGAGGAAGAGATCAAGTTCATCCGGAGCACTAAACATAATTGTCACTTCGGGGTCGCGTCGCCTCCGTAGGTACAGGAGAAACTCTGCCGGACGCTCAATGAGCTGAGTGATGAGCTCAAGATCATGGAGCGACACAGTCCATGGAATGTTCTCGACGCTAAGTAAATCAGCCTCTATCAAATGTGCCGTAGCCGTCAGCACACTAGCGAGGTCATCGAGGCTGACCGCAATAGTGTGAATCTCTCGAATGTGACTTAGGTCGACCCAGCCTTCGCCCTCAATTCGAAGCCCACCGTCGTGATCGATGCGGTCCCGCATACGCCCGGCTTGGGCAGCCGCCTTGGTGATGATCCCTGTTAGGTCCGTACGAATGCGTTGCTTCTTCCCGCCGCGCGAGAGTGAGCTCAGGGCAACTGCCTTGTCTTCGACAATTATCGCGACGTCATCGAGGACGACGAGGTGATCCCCCTCTACTCGTTTGGTGTACCTCGCAGGGTCCTTGGTGATCTCTTCGTTTTCATTGGCGGCAACGTAGTACTCGAAGGCGTCTCGGAAAAATGCACCCGGTAGAACTCTGTCAAGTGCCACCCGCGTCCTGGCTTCAAGCAAGTCGCCCCGATGCTTTGCATATTTGTCCCAGACAACGGTTGTCTTCAGGTACTCCTCCAAGTTCTCCCGGACCGCGAAGGTGTTGAGAGCATTATGGGCGAGCATCACTCGATCCTCGGCGGCAATAATCAGGGGACGGCTACGCATCGGGTTGTTCCCGGTCACAAAAGCGTCGACGACATCGGAAACTGAGGAAGCTCCGAGGTCGAGCCGAAATCGCTCGATGACTGCGCGGACACGCGTTTCGCTGATGCCTGTGCATTCCGCCAATTCACTGGCAGTCACGGTGACGTCACGAGCCTCCGGTTCAAAGACCGAGTTGAAGGTTTCCCTCGCGCTCTTCACCAGCTCAGGATCGTGCTCCGTACCTTCACCCGAGTCAATCATCGTGGACATCGTCACTGCCATTGCCTCGCGCCGCGCGTTGAGCGCAACCATTTGCAAGTCATGGCAGGCGTTCAGAATGGCGAGTGCTTCACCGGCGTTGAATCCAAGTCCGGTAGTGAGCGCTGCTTGGATGACTGAGTCTCCGTCTAAGAGTGCGAGATTTGTCTCGCTCACCATTTCCGGGTACGAGAGATTTCGCACCCAAATCTCGGACCCTTGAATGAGCAGCGAAACCATCGACATCTTGTCAGTCGGGTCCGCCTGAGCAGCCGCTCGAAACTGAGCGAGTCGGAGCAGGGCATTTAGCTCCTCCTTCGCTCCTGCGACGAACTCGCTCATCTCTTGCGATTGAACCTCTTTCCCTTGGACCTTAGCGAACGGCGGTTCCGGCCTGACAGCAAGTGCGACCAGCGCGAGCAGTTCCACGTTGGCTGCCCCGGCATCGGCCGAGTTCGCCATTACGCCCTCTGGGGCCATGGGTAGTAGAGACATGCGAGCCACCTCTATAAGCCTGATGGCGTCAAATCGACTCATTTTACTCGCGAGGGCATCAACTGATTCGGCAAATGCAATCTCGATTGCTTCCGAAGAAGCGTCCGGGGTCGCGAACTTATTGGCCAAGTCCAGCATTGCGGCCCAACTGTCTGCAATGACCGCGATGTGCGGATCGGTTTCAGCGCCTGGTCCTGCAGCTTGCCCCCGCGAATTCCTCTTGTTGCGTTTTGATCGACCCATCAACGGTCCCTTGTTCGTTCGCTAGTCTGTGAGGTCATGGTTCAGGGTAGTGGCCTCGCTGAACCCGATCTTGATGTGCTCGAACAGTTGAACCGAGGGCATATCGATGGTGGGTCGGTGAGAATTTCAGGCGCACGGCGTGGTCTTCAGTGGCCCAAAGTCGATCGCGCCAAATCGCCCGGCTGGCTGCCCCATTCTGGTCCCAGAGGCGACAGCTGTCGGACGTGTCCAGCCAACGTGTCCAACTAATTTTTGTTTAGACGGCCCTTAGTTCCAGGCAAGAAGGGCAATTCTCGGACCGGCCCCGCCGTGAGTAACTAGAAAGGGGGGGAGCCCGGGAGCTCACTTCTGGCTTATGGGATACGCGCGAACAGTAATGTTTGGACCGGGGGCGCGCCGCGCTTGCATCGATGCGTCGCGGCCAGATGCTTCTCGAGCGGAGAAGGACCATGGATTTCAGCGCGCTACTTCGGGACGCCGAACTCGGACTGCCAACAGAGCCACGGGAGCTGTACGAACAACTCCCGAAAAAGCAAGAAGGATGGGGCTACCTCCGAGACGTACAAGCTCAGATCCTCACGCGTTGGCACGAAGTGCGCGACACAAGAGACATCGTCGTGAAGGTCAATACTGGCGGCGGAAAAACGATAGATGGGCTCGTGATGTTGCAGAGCTACCTCAATGAGGGAATTGCTCCTGCTTTGTACGTCGCACCCGACTCTTATCTCGTTTCTCAGGTAATCAGTGAGGCCGAACATCTCGGGATACAAGCCGTCACCGATCCAGAAGACAGTCGATATTTCTCCGGCGAGGCAATTGCGGTGGTTACCGCCGCGAAGCTCTTCAACGGGCGGTCAGTGTTTTCCGACAACAGACCTACTTCCCAACGAGTGCCCATCGGTGCCGTAGTAATTGACGACGCGCACGCAATTCTGTCGATTCTCCGGGGGCAGATGTCGCTTGAGATCCCCCGCAAGAATGCCACTTTCGACCAACTGCTGAACTTGTTCGAGGATGACCTCAAGGAGCAATCACCTGACGCACTTCTCGACATCCGGGAAGCAACCGGTGGTGGATTTGTCCGTGTCCCGTTCTGGGCAGTGAACTCCAAAATCGACGCCCTCCGGGGTATTCTCCGTGCCCATAGTCCCGCCAACACCAGCGACTTTTCATGGGATGCGATCAGAGAGGTTCTGGAGCTATGCAGGATCGTCTTTACCAGGTCTGCGATCACCATCGTTCCCCCGTGTCCTCCAATCCAGCGCGTGTCGAGCTACGTCGAAGCGAAGCGGCGAATCTTCCTCACCGCAACCCTCGCAAACGACAGTTCCCTCGTCACGGATTTTGGGGTGGAACCAGATCTCGCCAGGGCGCCTATCCAGCCACTCACGGCTGGCGATATCGGAGAGCGCTTGATCCTGGCTCCACAGGAAATCAATCCGTCTATATCGGCGGAAGATATTCGGGCGGCTGTCCACGAGTTAAGCAAGAGCCAAAACACGCTCGTTATCGTCCCCAGCGACAAAGCTATGGACAGATGGGATGGGCTAGCCGACGCCCGCGCCGACAAGAGCAACATGAAGCAAACTGTCGCGAATATGAAGGCCGGGCACGTCGGATTGGTCGTGATGGCGAACAAATACGATGGCATCGACCTACCCCAACGAGCGTGCCGGATCCTCGTTTTGGACGGCCTACCTGAATCGTTTAGCGGCGATGAACGTCTCGAGGCGCTTTTGGCAAAGTCCGCTGCAGGAATCGACGATCGCCAAGTGCAGCGGCTCGAACAGGGCATGGGACGCGCGGTTCGAAGCAACGAAGATCATTGCGTGGTTTTCTTGATCGGGAAAAGGCTCGCACAGCTGACAGTGGACCCACGAACCCTTGAACGCTTCAGCCCCGCGACACAGGCGCAACTCAAAGCATCACGCACTGTAGCTCGGACAATGGATAACACACCCTTGTCGAAGATCGTCGAGACCGCTCGACAGGCCTTAGACCGAGACGAGTCTTGGGTCACGTTTGCGAAAAGGGCTCTCAGAGGGATTGACCCAGGCTTGGCAAGGGTCGAAGAAAGCGCACCAGCATTGCGGCGCTCCTTCGATGACGCTGTCGCTGGGGACCTCCACGGAGCCGCAGAGCAACTCGCGGTTGCTGCTGAAGCGTGCGTGGACCCCCGATTGGCCGGGCAATTGCTTGAGCAGCAAGCGGTTTACATCGGCAGATACGATCCTGCCACGGCACAGAGTGTGCTTGCTGTGGCGCGAGCGAAGAACCCGTATGTAGTCCGTCCTCTTTCTGGTCTGACATTCCGGCCGATCTCCTATCTTGGAGCCCAAGCAGACAAGATGTCGACGCGACTGACACGAATGTTCGGGACGCCAGCACACATGAGGGTAGGGATAGAAGGCGTATTAGAGCGATTGGCATTTGATCCCACGGCCGTCGAGGAATTCGAGGAGGCTCTTATGGAGCTGGGGCTATTTCTTGGAATCGGCTCGCAACGGCCGGAGCGTGAACTCGGAAACGGGCCCGACAATCTATGGGCTATCGAAAGTGGCCGATACTGGGTAATTGAAGCAAAGAGCGGCGCCACCAGTGAATTCGTCGGTAAGCGCGACGCTGCGCAGCTCGGTGCAGCGCTCCAGTGGTTTGGAAACAAGTACCCCGTGGACCAAGCAGCAACGCCAGTGATGATCCACCACTCCCGGAAGCTCTACTCTGACGCCACAGCTCCTACGGGGATGCGGGTTCTCAACATGCGGGCGATGGGCGAACTTAGCGCTTCCGTCCGATCGCTCAGCGAGGGCCTTGCGGCCGAAGGCTGGAACGACCTCGGCCGAGTCGCTGCACTCATTGAAGGCAACCGGCTCCACCCCGACGGCCTAACTGCAAGGCTCATCGCACCGACCGGTGGCACTTCCTAGTTCCGCACCGACGCAGCGCACGCAAGTGTGACGGTCGGGGGTTCCATGTTGAAGCTCCCATGGGCTAGTAAGCCGACCGTCCGCCTCCACGCCGAAACCGATTGGGCGAGCCACGTCGTCGGCTCCCAGTAGTATCCAGGCAACGACGGAGGCTATCGGTGCGATCACGCGGCACGATGCATTTTCAAACCCTTAGATGTGACCAGTGCAAAGGCATTCGAGTGCTGGGCGCGGCTTGCCCCGACTGTGGGGCCAAGGCTCCCAAGAATGAGGTGAACGCTAACGTCGTCCGGCGACGGACGTCAGTCGTTCGAGTCGACGATGAATTGGTCATAAGGCGCGTCCAATTTTCGGGAGCCCAGCATGCGCAGCCCTCGCAGGTCTTAGACGCTATCAAATCGTTCACAAACGCCATCAGCACTTTCGCTGAAACCGATGGTTCCCCTGCCGCCGTTAAGGCGGTGACCGATGCGGTGGCGGCAATTGAGAGCCTGCGCTTTCGGCATGACTCCGTGCAGATCCTGAGACCGGACCTAGCGCTTGCACGAGCTATCAGCCGAACGCTCGCCCAAATATCACTCCTCTGGGAGGCATACAAACCGGTATTGACGGCAAGCACGATGGCAGAGTCTGTGCAGCTTTCTGAAGGAGCGCAGGCTTTACTCGACGGGGCCGGAGAATCTATTCGGAAGCATAACGCCCGCGCTGACGCGGTAGCAGTTTTCGAGGATCACACTGCAGGCAGCCTTTCGGAGCGCGCGCTTAAGGCACTTCGCGTCAACCGCCCAGGCTTATCTCTGCTCGAAGTTGCCTCATTGGGCGCGACCGAGGCGTCCGCGGAAGTAGGCGTCCCCGTTGCTGATGCTCTCGGGGCTCAGTACCTCACGCTCATCGCAGTGGCTGAAGTCCACCTCGATATAGACCGCTTCCGCCGCGTGGCCAGTGAGGCGGCCCAGTTCTGCCATAAGAACAAGCTGCTGAGCGAGATCGCAGCGGCTCCGGAGGCCATCCAAGCGCTAGTAGAAGGGAATCGTGCGTACGCAGAAGCGATCACCGCATTCGAGGCCGTCCTGCAGCACGAGAAGAATGAGACAACGCTCATTCGGCGAATCATCAAACTTCATTCCGAGATATATGAAGGAGTGGGGCTCTATCAGTTCGTCTGGTATGCCCTCCTGTCAGGGATGAAGCAGAAGCCTTTTCATAAATTGGTCATGGAAGGGGCGACAGGTGCCGCTAATACACTTCTTAATTCCGAGATCGCGCCTTGGTTCCAGGGCAGTGATGCTTACTTGCGTCACGCTGGGCAGCACGGGGGCGCGTTCTCAATAGTGGACGGCAGAGTGCTTTTCAAGCTGGACAAGCCCAGAGAGCCGATGCGCGTCGAAGAAGTTATCGACACTATTTTCACTTTTTTCGAGTCCCTTGCTGCCACCTCTTGGGCGCTCTCGAATGCACTCTCCAACGCTGGGATTGAGGTGCCCACTCCGGATGCCGACGCGGCTTACATCGGGATGTCGAAGTTCAAGACCGCCGCGCTCTGGTTGTCCGATAGGGGCGAGGGCGTTTGTCGGTCGGAGGAGAAAGACAATGCGTGGGAATTTGATCTTGACGGCGTTGGTGGCGTTTCAGAGATTGCCTTGACCCTGGCCATGGCGGAGGGCACACTCCCGCACCAAATCTCTGTTCAACGCCACGCTTCTACCGACCCGTGGCTTGAAATACCACTCGACATGTACATTGCGCACGCAGATATGCTCTCCGCAGAACACACTCCATCGGAGTTCCTCATAAGTCTCTTGAAGCTGCGAGCCAGCTGCCATTCAGGGTCGCAGCCTCTAGCTGGCAGTGGTGACTTCAGGTATGCCATTGCCGTGCTCGGGCTGTTCATCCTTAATTCTGACGTGACCATGATCCGTCACATTCGCCAGGTCGAGGTGCTCGCCCGAAACGCTGGGGATCTCGATGCAATAAAGCTAATCCACGAGATCCTTCTTCAGTCTCGGGTCAAAGACCGCCATGCTGCACACAGGCTGAAGGCCCAACTGAACGAATACGTGCGGGAACTAGAACTAAACCTTCCGGAGAGTACCCGAGTCAGGATCCAGAGGTAGAACTGCATCTCCGGCGCAAGCACGCAGGCGCTGGCATCGTGACAGCGGGGCTATCCGGCACGAACTCGGCGTGTCGGCTCCCATCAAACTGAACGAGCCGAGTCATCAGAACAACTGCCCTGAACCTTCCAAGGAATCGTTTGACATCGCATTCCCAGATGAAGTTAGCCGGTAGACGCACTCCGAACTGCTGGACATGCCCTGATTCAATCAGCCGTTGACCACGCCGCTATCTCGTCGAGTCGGCAGCCGGATCGGCGACACCAGCTCTACTCGGGGAACGGCACCCCCGGACCGCTGAGAATCCGAATTTGAATTGCCACGCCTCTTGCAGATCGAGGCGGCACACCTCCTAGGTAACAACGAAGGAGGCCGCGGTGACGGTGTCGATGCGGGTGATGAGCGCCGGCGATGGGTGCAAGTACTTGCTGCGCACCGTCGCTGCCGGCGACGGACAGCGTTCGCTCGCCACGCCCTTGACCCGCTACTACAGCGCGAAGGGCACCCCGCCAGGTCGATGGCTGGGAAGTGGTCTGCCGGGCCTTGCCTCGGGTCGCATCCTTGAGGGCGCCGAGGTCACGGAGCCCCAGCTGCAGAACCTGATCGGGCTGGGACGAGACCCAGTCGATGGGGCACCGCTCGGTCGCTCCTATCCCGAGTACCAAAGGCAAGCTGACCCTGCACAGCCCGGCAGCGCTCAGGAGACTGTGACCCGCCGGCGTGCGGTTGCCGGGTACGACTTCACGTTCTCGATTCCGAAGTCGGCGAGCATCCTCTGGGGCGTGGCAGACGCAGCCACGCAGGCGCGAATTGCCCAGGCACATCACCTAGCTGTCGCCGAAGTGGTCGCGTACATGGAGCGCGAGGTCGCGGCGACAAGGACAGGAACCACCGCGTACGACGGAGCCGTGGCGCAAGTCGATGTGACGGGCCTGATCGCCACTGCATTCGACCACTTCGACAGCCGGGCGGGCGACCCGCACCTGCACACGCACGTGGTGATCAGCAATAAGGTACAAACCGTAGTCGACGGCAAGTGGCGCTCACTCGACGGTCGGCCGATGCACGCCGCCGTCGTTGCGCTCTCCGAACTACACGAATCCTTATTTGCGGACGCCTTGACACGATCACTGGGCGTGAGGTGGGAAATGCGGGAGCGGGGGAGGGATCGCCACCCCGCATTGTCGATCAGTACAATTCCGGAGGCGCTTGTAACAGAGTTCTCGTCGCGGTCGCGGCACATTGATATCGGGACCGACGCGCTGATCGCCGCCTACCTGGACCGGTACGGCCGCCGGCCAGGCCCGGTGACGATCATAAGGCTTCGCGCGCAAGCGACGCTCTCCACGAGGCCCGGGAAGGAGGTGCGCTCGCTTGCTGAACTCACCGCGGCGTGGCGCGAACGTGCGGAGCGGGTGCTCGGCGAGGACGCGACGAAGTGGGCGTCAGTGGCAGCCACGCCTTCGCGGGCTCCCGTGTTGCGTGCCGACGAGGTGGCGGGGGAGGCGATCGAGGAGATCGGGTCGAGAGTGATGATGGCGGTGAGCGAGAAGCGTGCGACCTGGCGGCACTGGAATCTCGCCGCCGAGGCAGCACGCCAGCTGGCACAGCAGCGATTCGCCTCGGCGTCTGATCGCGAAGCCGTAATTGGCTTCGTTGTGGATACCGCCAAGCGGGCCTCGTTGCGGATCACCCTTCCCGAGCTCGCGCCCAGTCCTACTTCGTTCCAGCGAGCGGACGGCACATCCGTCTTCCGGCCGAAGCACGCCACCGTCTTTACCTCGACGGAACTGCTCGACGCGGAGTCTCGGCTCCTGAAGCGCGCCGCGGACACCACCGGCCCCCGAATCGACCCGGCCACGCTTCGCGCAACGTCACTCAGGCAGCGACCGAATGGCGTCGTGCTAGCTGACGACCAGGTCGCCGCGCTCAGCGCGATCGCCGGCTCAGGGCGAGCTGTTGATGTCCTGGTGGGTCCGGCCGGAGCCGGCAAGACGACCGCGATGACCACGCTTCGGCACGCGTGGGAGGCAGCACACCATGCGGGCTCGGTGGTCGGGCTCGCTCCCTCGGCCGCCGCCGCTCAAGTATTGACAGAAGATCTCGGCATCCCCACTGAGAACCTGGCGAAGTGGTGGCAGAACCATCTCGACCATGGAGAGACCTTCCACGCCAGCCAGCTCGTCATCGTCGACGAAGCATCCCTGGCGGGCACCCTGACCTTGGATCGGATCACCGCGGTCGCCGCGAGCGCCGGTGCCAAGGTCCTGCTGGTTGGCGACTACGCCCAGCTCCACTCGGTGGATGCCGGAGGCGCATTCTCAATGCTGGTCCACAGCCGGGCGGATGCCCCTCAGCTCGTCCACGTGCACCGCTTCACCCACGAGTGGGAGAAGACCGCCTCCCTCGGACTGCGCCAGGGCGACCCCGACTCGATCGACCGTTATATCGCACACGACAGAGTGAGCGGCGGTGACACCGAGTCGATGACGGATGCCGCCTACACGGCTTGGCGCGCGGACACCCGAGCAGGCAGGGCGACCGTCCTGATCAGCGACTCGAACGAGGCGGTCACCGCGATGAATGCACGTGCCCGCACAGAACTCATCCTTGAAGGTCGCATCGACGTGGGTCGCGAAGTCTCCCTCCACGACGGAAACCGTGCCGCTGCCGGTGACACAGTGATCACCCGCCGAAACGACCGGCAACTGCGCACCTCCCGAACCTGGGTGCGCAATGGAGACCGGTGGACCGTGAGCAGGGTGTGCGAGAACGGCTCGGTCGACGTCCGCCGGTACGGCCACCGGTGGGGGAGCGCAGTGCGGCTTCCCGCGGACTACGTCAAGCACCACCTCGAACTCGGCTACGCCGTCACCTCGCACCGCGCGCAAGGCATCACGACCGACACCGCTCACGTCCTCGTGACCGCTAGCATGACGCGGGAGAACCTCTACGTGGCAATGACGAGGGGCCGCGAAGCAAACACGGCCTTCGTCGCCGTCGACCGACCCGATGCTGCCCACGTCGGGCCGCGACCTGGCGACGACACGGATGGGACAGCTCGCAACGTCCTTTGCGGCGTGCTGCAGCACGTCGGCGCCGCACAGTCCGCGCACGAGACGATCGCGGCGCAGCAGGATACGTGGGGTTCACTTGCACAGCTTGCGGCGGAGTATGAGACGATCGCGTCGGCCGCGCAGCACGACAGGTGGGCGGCCTTAGTGCGGGGTAGCGGACTCCCACCCGATGAGGCCGAGGAGGCCATCACATCACCTGCATTCGGAGTGCTCAGCGCGGAACTGCGGCGAGCCGAAGCCCACCACCTCGACGTCAAGAGCCTGCTCTCTCGCGGCGTTGCAGCACGCGGGTTGGAGGACGCCGCGGATGTGGCGGCCGTTCTCTGTTCCCGGATAACGGAGTCGGTCGCGCGTGGCGCCCGCGCAGGCAGAGCGCGCAGGGCGCCGCGACTTATTGCGGGACTTATCCCGAAGGCAATCGGACCGATGACCGTGGAAATGCGCCAGGCTCTCGATGAGCGCAGCGACCTGATCGAATCGCGGGCGAACGAGCTACTCGACGAAGCATTGCTCAAATGCGCCAGGTGGACTGGGGTACTTGGTCCGGTCCCACGGCAACAGGAGAGAACCAGGTGGAGAGAGCAGGCGCGCACGGTGGCGGCATACCGAAACCGCTACGCAATAGCCGGCACAAAAGCACTTGGCGCCGCCCCACAGACAGAGACCCATCGACGCGATAGTGATTGTGCTCGTGCCGCAATAGAAGCCGCCAAACGGATCGCGATGGAACAGTATGCCTTTGCGACACCGCGCCCGGAATTCGCTAAGGGTCTTTCACCTGTGCGCGTCCGGATGTGACGACCAGTGACTGCAACAGGCGCTAGAAGCCCTAATGTCCGTGTGGCGGTGGAATTCGCAACCCTAGAACCACGGGGCGTGAAGGCGCCGTGAGCGCGTATGCCTGGACGGAGACGCTGTGGCGTCACTCCATCTACTCGGCCCGGTTTCGCGTCCGGGTATCGCATGGACCTGGGTCTGGCGGGCCATGTCGGATCCGCTCGCCGATCCCTGCCATGCTGACCAGCATGGTAGATACCAAAATGAGTAAGTCGGCCGGTGAGCATTGGACATGTGCTGCGCTCTCCCTTCTTGGTTGGGGCGTCGCGCTCACGCGCGATGGTCTCGAGCGGACGGACATACTCGCCGTACAAACGACAGGCGATCGGCGGATGATCGAGGTCCAGGTGAAGGCTGCGCGTGGTGTCGGAGAGAAGGTCAGTTGGCCTTTGGGTCCCAACGCTCAGCTGCCGTCGATCTCAGACCGCGAATGGTTCGTACTCGTCATGCTCCCTGACGATCTGGCGACGTCACCGCGCGCGTTCGTCGTGCCGCGCGACCATGTCGCAGCGGCCGCGTGGATCTCGCACATGAATTGGCTCACCGACCCGTCCGCGGAGCCCGGGAAACGGAACGCCCCAGTGGAAAGAGCGCGGGTGTTAGCTCCTGTTTGGAGCCGCTACGAGAACCGGTGGGACCTCCTCGACGGAAGCGCACGCGAGGCACCGGTGCTTCTCCCGCCGGAGTACCGAGGTTTTGCCCAAGAACCGCGCGTCGGCCTCCCGCCCGAGCACCCGTGGCACTCTGGCATACCGGAATGGTGACCGAGAACAGCGACTCGCATCAGGGCCGGCCAGCCAGGTTTCGGTAGGGTGTGCTCAGCCGGGTTGAGATAGCTCGATTCGGAGTGAGCTGGGGAGAACCGTTGGCAGACGACGAAGCTAATGACAAGTCCGATGGAATCACTGACGTGCCGGATATTCCTATCAAGGAAGCAACCCAACCGCCGATCCATAGCTACTCCGCAACAGACAAGGCGGTGGCGGAGATCCTGGCCGCTCATAGGGGGGCGCTCGGGCCGGTGCTCGACAATATGGCTGCGTCAGGTGCGCCGGGAAAGTCCCTCGGGCCATTGACCGGATTCTTATCGGAGTTTTCGGCCTCAATCCGCGAATCGCAGAAGGCGGCCTTCGGGCCGGGGTTTGAGAAGCTCTCATCAATGGCAGGGCTGGGCTTGAATGCCGGGATGGTAAGTAACCTGATGAAGAGCTTCCCGGCGACGCCCGATTTGGGCCTTAGCCTGGGTGCCACGTCATTCCTCTCCTCGATGAGCAGTTCGATGGACTGGACGAAGCTCGCAGCGCTCTCGACCAGCACCCTTAGCGCGAGCGATTATTTCGAGGAAAGCGATGAGCATAACTACGCGTACTCGGAGGAAATGCGGTCGCCCGCGTCTTACTTCGAGCGAGACGAGGTTGTCATCGACAGCTTTGAATCGCTCAACAAGGCGATAGCGCAGCTCATCAAGAAGAACCCTGACCTGCCTCTGGTCTGGCGCGGACAGCAGAACGCCGACTGGGGCTTGCAGAGCAGCCTCTACCGAAAGCTCCAGGAGCAGAACGGCGTCATTCAACCGTCGGAAGACCCGAAGGGCGAGCAGCCGTTCCCGACTGAGACGCAGATGCGGCAAGCTGAGGCGCGTCTCATCGAATATGCCCGAGACAACTGGCGTCTCGATGAAATGCACTCTCTGGAGCTGCTCGCGAGGTTGCAGCACTACGGGGCCCCAACCCGGCTGCTCGACGTGACTCGTAACCCCTACGTCGCGGCGTGGTTTGCCTGTGAGGCTGACCCCGGCCAGGACGAGGAGGACGCGCGCCTGCTCGCGCTAGCGACGCGACCGATACCGAAGAAAGGCGAAGAGGAGCGTGTCTCTGAGGCGAACACGAGAGTCAAGATTAGCGACCTCCCGCAAACCGCCCTACCGTTCTGGCACTACTTCGTATCGCCGGAGGAGCGTCAACTCGCCGACTGGGGGACAGGTGCCAAACGACGTGTGTGGGTGCCATCCGCGTACGAGTCGCGCATCGCCGCCCAGAACGGCGCGTTCGTGCTCGACGGGGTACCCATCGTTAACGCGAAGACCGCTCGGTCGTTCCGCCGCGGGGCCGCGGGGGAGTATTGGTCGAAGGCCGACCTGCTCGCGTCGTCCTCGATATATGCCAAGACCTACCACCCGAACCGTGCTGCAAAAGCGAACGGGCCGAACCTCGCCCCGACTTTCACGTACCGAATCACTGCGAAGGCGAAAGCGGAGATTCGTGACGTGCTAGAGAGCCGGTTTGGGTACAACTTCCCCACGATGTACCCAGACATTTCAGGGTCGGGGCGGTACCTCAACGAGCACTTCGACGACCTCACGAAGTGACAGCTGAACTACGCGCTATCTACGGCTAGGGATGTCTACTCACACAACGCAAGCGCGATTCAAGTGTGGTTATTTCTGTCTTCGAATAACACGAAATAGCCCTAGAACAATGCTTTGAGTAACCTCACGGTCATCGGGACGATGCGCCGCTCGTGCTCGAGATACGTCTTCATGAGATTGATTGGTTTCCCGGTAGGCAAGTACAGTGTGCCTTCGATCGAGATAATCGCCACGGGATCCTGACCGAGAAGGAGCGCCCAAAAATGACTCTGTGGTTCCCCCCAAATCCCGATCGCGGGCGTTGACCGAAGCGCTTCCACGGCGGCCGGGAAGTTGCTGAGGTATCCCGCGCGAGGATCGTCCTCTCCGGAGGAGTCGACGAACTCACACCGCGCGTCCCACGGGTGTAGCGCGTTCACTGATATTGAGAGGGCTGTTGCGATGAACCGGTAGACGAGCGCGCGTGGCGTGGTCTCGGGAGCCTTCTCCGGCGGCACCGCAAAGAACTTTTCAATCGCCTTGATGATCGTGTGCGGGGTGGCAGCGGCGAACGCGTCATTCCATGTCCCAATGATTTCGTGATGCTGGCCGTCGTGGACTTGTATGGTGCCGGCTCGGTTGAGCATCACGCGCGGGTACGTAGCCCCGCCGGGGGATACCACTTCTGGGTGAGTAACGCACAGCAGGTCGTAGGAGCCACCCCCAGGATGCATCTCGTAAACGATGAGTTCTGGATGGCGCCGGACGAGTTCCGACGCTATCCACCACGAATGGCTGACGATGAAACGGTTTGACCCCCTACTCGCAATAACGTGCTCGGCTAGGTCTTATTCGGCGGCAAGTAGCCGCTCATGGACGGCCCACTCTTTCATCGTCGTTACCGTCGCGGAATGGTCCTTCTGCGCGTTTGAGAACACCACGAGCGGGTCGACCGTCTCGTCGAATAAGAAGGCGTCCTTCTCGTGGATTCGCCAGTTCGGGGAGCTCTGCGCCTTGTGGAAGGCCCAGTCCTCGAGCCGAACTCCTCCTGGGCGGAAAAACAGCGCCTTCTTAGCTCGACCAATGAAGTGTTCATTGGCCGACGGGTAATGCGGAGTGAAATGGTCGCCGTCAATCGCCCACACGCCGACTGGTTCTAGAGGGAGACCTTTGGCCGTGCGCACTGAGTGAATTGCCACGATGGGCATAGGCGGCCTCCGGGTCTGTCGATGCAGGTGCAGCCTATCGGCCAATTGAGAACCAGTACGAGTTGAGTTTTCCGCCAATGTCATTCCTGGTGCACGCCCCACACCGCGAACTCGTCGTGTGGAGGGGGCGCGAGCCAGGCGTTCTCGGGCAGGGCTGGGAAGTGCTGCAGGCTTTCCGCCGCCGCGTGCCAAACCGCGTCAGCTTGCGAGTCGAACGCTAGGTCTGGGTCGTACTGAGCGAATGCTCTGACCTTCCTCTGAGATGCTGCAAAGACAGCTCGGATGCGCCCTTGGAGCCTTCGAACGGGACCCCGGCACGGTGCTGCCACCGTCCCCTAGGACACTTCGTCTCCAAGGCAAAGAAGATGGAGGGCTAAATGAAGTTTGGCTGGCATAACCGCCCATATCGGTCAGTTGCACTCTCGACATTGACAGACGCCCCTGACCGGCGCTGACACCTCGTATTGGGCCTGGACCGGACATGGGCAAAGCCCCTACGCCCACGATAAACCCTCATTTCGTGCTTACTAGTCCGGGCGCTTTAGTCCGTTCGTCTACTCCTGGAGCCCCGCCTTCCATGAAACTCCGCTCGGCAATCCTCTTCGCTACGCTCGCTTTCGCCCTTGCGGGCTGCACCTCGTACGCCGACGTTCAGCCCGGCTACCAGGATCACCTCGACAGCCGCGCCGACTACGAGCAGTCCGAAGAATATCTGGAGGCCGAGGGCGACTACTACGCCGGCCAGCAACGTGCCGACGACTTCGCCACGAGCGGGTGGCAGTGTTACTGGGACCCCACGATGAACGACGACTGGCACGACGATTACCAGTGCTCGGACGGCGTGAACAACGATCGCCCATACCTCATCCCGGACGACTCGTTCGTGGAGGGGTGGGAGCTTGACGCAGCGGTCGCCGAATACGAAGCGAGCTTGAACCAGTAGATCGGCGGTGAACTGAGCTGTCCCGGTTGCGCTTGATACTCGGCACCTTCGGCGACATCGGCACCCGCAAGGCTCCGACCGCCCGCTAACACGCGATGACCGGCTATCAGGGCGTGGATCTAGGTACAGCACACCTCGTGAATCTTGCGAGCGACAATTGGGTCGCCGAGGTACCCCTCAATCCCGTGTTTATCCTTTGTCCAATTATCGACGCCAGTATGGTTTTCTATTTCCCGATCAAGTGGGAAGTGCTTCTGATCGAGCGGATACAGAGAAACCACGTCGTCGTCGTCCATCGCGTTGAACCAACTTGAAACGCTTTCGGGGAAGTGGTTAGGCGTGAGCGCCTGCCTTATTGCTCCGACCGCGAGCGGGCTGCCAAGGGTCACCAAAAGTGGAATGCTCCAGCCTCCGTGGTTCCCTTCCCGTTTCAACACGTTGTAGGCCACAACCGAACCTAGAGAGTGCCCAACGACGACCGCCGGGACACCTGGCTTGATCGCGCGGCGAACACCGTTCTCGATTGCGTCGCGTATCCCTGGGTTGCGTAGATACTGGTACACGTCCCGGGTGAATAAGGCCAAGGAAAGGCCGCTAGCTCCAGGGACGTGATGGTCAATCGCTTCAAGAATCGCTTGAACCCATCTCCGGTTCAGCGCCCCCATTTCTACGGACTCGACGGAAAGGCATTCCTTTACTTCGTCGTCACTAATGCCAATTTGTTGCCGAAGCTCTTCCACAATGGCGGCCTGGAATTGCTTTTCCGCTTCATTCTGGTCGCCTTCACCTTTGATGATGACGTCCGCTATTGTTCCAGGCTTGACTCCCGCGACCAGGTCCGCGAGAGTGTCTCCGTAGTAGACAAAGTGGATTTTGTCGTCCGGTAGACAGAGTTCGAGCGACGATGCAGCGAGACCTTTCTTCAGCGAGCTGATCCACTGTTGTTCGAGCTCTGCTGGGTTGCGGTCGTGTTGGGACCGGCCGTGAATTAGGACGAGTTCCGCGGTCATTTTCTTGCCTCTCTCTGCATGTATGAGCGCACCTGGGACGCTCCTCCGTCATCGAATGTGGTCCACAGCGATTGACGTAGATGTCCCTCCAACCCCTCAAGCGCGGGAGGGAGCATGGCATCGAAGGCTCCCAAGAGCGCCCACCCTTGAGAAAGGAGCGGGAAGAACGGAACGACGGTGGGTCCGTCCAGACTTCGCGCAAGCATTGCAACATCAAAGAAGACGAGCCCGATATCCGCCAGTAGGACGTCCGCCATCTGCAGAATACGTTGACGATCGTTGACTTCGTGATAGGCATACGCAGCGTAGATGGCCAATGTGGGGTCCAGCCCTTTGGCGACTTGCATTTGGCGAGCGAACGCCTCAATGTTTTCGTCCCCTGGCTGGAAAGCCCCAAAGTACGCCGAAGCTGCAACCACACTACGGATTTCTCGCAGTTCGTCTTTCAGGCTTTCGTACGTCACCCAGCGGTTGCTGTTCGCAGAAGGCTCATAGAAGACATCTGTAACTCCCTCATCTGCGACAGTTACTGTCGCGAGATATTCCGGAATGACAGGAAGAAGGACGCTATGTCCTCCCTCAAAAGTCAGCAGTGCGTTGTCTCCCGGCGGAGGCGGCCACTGGGCCGTGTGCATACGCACCAATTGTCCTGGCTCGAAATTGACTCCTTGTGCGTCGAAATCTGTAGCTTCGTTCAGGATCTCGGGTGCAAACCTGCTCGAATATGCGTCAACGCACTTTGCGCCTCGGATCTTGAACCCGCACTGTGTCTCATACCGATCCGGCCCGAACGGGTTGCCAGTTTCCCGGATTCGGTCAAACAACTCCTGTGCGATTGGTGCATTCCGAACCTCCGCCAGAGGGTCCCGAATATAGCGCCTATCGGGGTTGAGTGCTTTGTCCAAGAGAATTGTCGAAACGTCCGTTGGGGTAGTTGGCGCGGGCGGCGATTCCGGAACGCGATCCGTCGACTGCTCACCGGCTGCAGGCAAGGGTACGCGAGATACCCACGCTTCCGGTTCGGAACTTATCCGGGCGTCTGGGACTTGAAAGACGCTCATCGGGATCCCAGCCGCGAGAAGTCTTTTCGTGACATCGCCCCTGAGGAACGTTTTAAGCGGTCGGGGATGGACTAGCCCGGATGGGGGTAAGCCTCCGTGCTCGTCAGGAGCGACAATGTCCGTTCGACGTCCTGAAAGTGCGTAGACGAGCGCCTCAGTGAAGTGAGCCTTATACGCCGTAGCAGCGTCGTTGGCGTCTTTTGTCTCGTATGCAGGATTCCCAAGCGTTGTGCCCCAAAAGACGTCAACTGCAAGCTCAGTTCCTCCAGGGAGCCTGCTTGGAAAGACTTCGCTGCCGGAGACGTACTGGGCCTGAATTCCGACGGCGGCGGTGCGGCAGGCGTCCGAGAAAAAGACAACATGTGGTATTCCCGAGAACCGAGCCAGTTCCATACTGCCTGAGACATTTACCGCAGCCTGGGGGTCCTCGGGTGCACCGGAAAGGAGCCAAAACTCATTGTATCGATTGTTGATACCGTGGCCGGAGAAATAGATGATCAGCTGCCCCACTTCACCAGAGTCAACCAAGGCGGCGATGGCAGTCTTGATCGGAGCAGGGTCGAGTGGGCCATTCTCGTCAGTGAACACTTGGACCATTTTGCGGTCGATACGTTGATCGAGCGCCCATGCTTCCATGGCTCGAACACTTGGCAAGGTTGCCCGGAGTTCTGGTAGCGTTCCACTTTTGCTGACGCCGATGAGAATCGCCGCTCGTTTCATTTGCGTTTCCCTTTCATCGTCGAAAGCTCAGTCGGAGTGCTGAGTTTGAATCTTGGGCGTGCAGGGTTGCGGGTTGACACGAGATCTACTCGGCCGGGTCGAGAACGTCGAAGTACAGACCGCTCGATCCTTCGCCCCGCCCCACCCGTTTCGCCCGCCCCAGCCACAGGAGCCTTCCGCCGTTGGTGGTGCGCGCCATCTGGAATGACCGGGTGACGATGATCCCCGAACGCGGAACCTCATTCTCCTCGATCTCCAGCACATCGTTGGTGCCCTGGAGCAGGGCGCCGTGTGGGCGGCCGTCGTCGACGGTCGGCTGCCCTTCGACATCCAGCACGGTGCGGCGAAGGGCCACCCGCCGAAACAGCACCGTTCCCAATTCGGCATCGGGATTCGCCACGGCGATCATCGGATGCCAGTTCAGAGGTACCGGAGACTGCATCCGATAAACGTACGCAGCGTCGGTCAGGCCCTCCGAGGTAATTGCCTGGTGCACCACGGTGGCATCGGCGCGGCGGGAGGTGGCGGCGTTGCCAAGGCCCGGGGTGCGCCGCTCGGTCGCCCAGACCAGATTCGCCGTCTCGTCGCGGAAGAAGGCGACCTCCTCGATCGGTTCACCCTCCAGCGTCTGGGCGACCACCGCGGGTAGCACAAACGCAGGCGTAGTCGCCGACGGATCAGATGCCCGGGAGATCGTGAATATGGACCAGCCGCTGTCGCCCTCCGGAGCCCTCTGTACAGTTGTCGTGCGGCCGAACGTGTCGGTGACGGTGAGTTCATCCAGGGTGAAACTGTGCCCGTATTCAAGGCTCAGGGGCAGGTGGTACCAGTCGTTGCTGGCGGCCAGCATATACTCCAGGGTCAGCATTGAGGCGACGGATGCCGCTCCTCCGTCGACTCCGGCAAAGTTGACCGTGCCGTCTTCGAACTCGAAATACCGATCGGCTGGCATCCCGGCGTAGCGGATCGGCAGGGGCAGTCGATCTCCCTCGATCTTATGGGATGCATCCGTTGGCACCCCGGGGGTATTTCCGGCCGTCATCGACCACCAGTCGACTCGTCCGTCGGAGTACTCGTCGACGCTGATGGTGGATCCGTCGTCGGAGGCGATGTCAAACGCGTACTCCAGGCGCCGGTCGATCCAAGCGGACGGCTGCGACGCCGGCACAAACATGTCGCGCCATTCGGCGACGAAAGAGGTGGCGGCGCGAAGGGCTTTTTCCGTGAGTTCGGCCGGCACGGTGATGGTTGGGGGGTACGCGGAGACCGAGCCCGCGGCATCCATCTGTCCCAAAAATACGTCGAGCAGGGCTGCGCCGTCGATCGCCGAGCCACGCATCAACTCGAGTAGGTAACGCTGGCGCCGGTCGGCGGGAATGGCGTCGTCGAGCCCACCCAGAGGGAAGGCATGGCGCGCCGAGGGAACGAGGGCCTCGGCTCCCTCGACGGCCAGGCACCGCTCGAAGTCGAGGCCTGCCTCGGCCGGGAGTGTGCCGTAGGCCCGGATGGCATTCGCCTCGGCTTCCACCCGCGGCTCCCACAAGGCGTCGGCGGGATCCTCGGTCGGGGGTGCGCTGCCTGCAACAGCGAGGGCCGCGGTGGTTCCGGAGAAGTGGGCGTGGATGGGGGTTCCGGCGTCTTCGCCCCGGAGTTCACCGAGCTGCCACTGTCGCCCGATCAACCACAGGGGGTCGGCGAGGCGGGCGTCGAGCCCCGGGGCCATGTCCAGCGCGGTGGGGTCTGCCTCCAGGCGGTGCCAGGTGGTGATTCCCGGCTGGAGGATTTTCAGGATCGCACTGTCGCTCTGCAACTCGGTGTAGAACGTGGTCATTTCGCCAACTTTCCGAGCACTGTGAGATCCACGTTGATGTCGAGGTGTTTGATGAAGTCCCAGCTCGCCGTCTCCTGCGACAGGTTGTGCGGCAGGAAGGTTGTCGGCAGCACCGCGCCGGCGCCGGGCATCTGGTTGGGTGCGACAAGCCGCAGCCGCGCGAGGTCGAACGCCTCCGTGACGATGTCGACCAGAAGGTCGGTCGACCAGCGCTCCGTCTCCGCCGGGGTGACCCCGAGCAGGATGGCCTGCGGTGGCCTTGATGCCGGGGCGTCGTACTGGAAACTGACCGAGGTCGCGGTCTGCCGCTCGGGGATGGCCTCGGTCCACTCATCCACGAGGATGCCGCGCACCGGCCGTGTCGGGTCGAACGCCCCCAGTACGACCGCGGACATACTGACCGTCGGCTTGTTCACTGACTCCTCGTCGGTGCCGACGACCGGCAGGCCGACCCAAATAGCACCGGGAACGTGGGGAAACTGGGCGAGGGACAGGTTCTCTCCGGCCGACCGGTCACCGGTGAGCGCCGCGGCATCGAGCGCGTCCATCAGGGCCCGCATCGGGGCCCGCACCATCGCCATCTGCCGTCGCCAACGGGTGAGGGGTGCGCGCCCCTGCCCACCACGCAGCGCGTCTTGGTCACCAAGCGTCGCCTGCCATTCCGCGACCTGCTCGGGTGGGAGGGTGGTGTCGAGCAGGACAGGGAAATCCTTTCCGAACACGCTGCGGATGCGGGCAAGTTCCTTCTCGTCGGCGTCGGTCGCGGTGGTTCTATCCCAGGCGCCGAGAACCTCGTCGAGGGCCCGGAGGGCATTACGGCTTGCGGTCAACAGGGCAACGTCACCGACATTCTCACCGCTCGGAGAGGCCAGTACCATCGCCGGGGGAACCCGCATCAGCAGGGTCCGGCAGGCGGCCATTCCCGCCAGAGCCTTGGCCCGGTCGGTGATCGCGTCGCCCGTGAACGCCCCGCCAAGGGTGGCTCGGGCATCGATGACCGCTGCGTGGAGCTGCGAGGCCAAGGCTTGCAAGGCTGCGAGGTCGATGCCGTCGTCGCTCGGGCCCGACGGTGTCAGCAGGTCGCGCCGGGTCACGGCGGGGCGGCCGACGATGGCGTGATAGGCGGCGTCCAAGAGGGCGACGAGTTTACCCATGCCGATTGAGATGCCACCGGCAGAGGATTCCCGAGCGATGACCAATGGCGCCTCACCGAAGCCCGGTTGGGCACTGGCGAAGTCGGCGACGGCGGCCTCGAGGGCGCTGGATTCGTCGGCCTGGTCGGCCTGCGAAGCTAGGACCAGGTGCAGTGGCGAGAAGCCGAGGTCAGCGAGGGATACCACAAGTGGCGCGATTCCTTCGTGGGGGTTTCCGGTGTCGTCGGCGAGGTAGACGGCGAGGGAGAATCGCGCTGGATCCCCGAGCACACTGGCAGCCAGGGCGTTGGCGCCGACGCCGATCTGACCCGTTAGGTCCGTTGGCCAGGCCGGGTTGACGTCATCGTTCGCCAGCCACAGCATCCGCTGCGCATAGCCGGTGGCGCCCCTTGAGGTGAGGATCGATTGCGGTTCGGGCGGACGCTCCTGCCGGTCGATGACGGCGGAGGCTGCGGCGGACCGCGCCGCGTTGCCCCGCACAAGCTGGTAGACGGCTTCAGTGGTCCATAGGTCCGACATAGCGTCGAACAGGTCAGCGAGGCGGCCAAGGTAGCGCAACAATGTTGTGCGGTCGCTAGGGGCGATCACCGCACCCGCGGCGGTGATGCGGTCGAGGGCCTCCTCGGGGCGCTGGAGGTATAGGGCGGCGAGGGCGACCCCGTCGACAACATCGTGGGCGGGGATGGCGTCGCTCGCGACGGTCGCCGCCGTGCCGTCGAAGGGATGCGGTGCGATCTTGCGAAACCAGGTGATGTACTTGGCGCGCAAACGGTCTTCGATAAGCCAGCGTTCGAACCGATACCCGAGCAGTGCGCTCGGCGGTTGACCCTGGGTCATCCCCTCGGAGATGCCGAGGGCGCCGCGCACCCGTTCCGAGGTCAGCCGGATGGCGAACGCCCGCGGGTCGTCGGCGCGGTTCGCGATGTGACTGGCGCGGAGGATCGACGCGGCGGCGGCGTGATCGGCAGAGGGAAGGTGCAGGTAGCCCTCACTGTCGGGGGTGCTCTCGGGATACAGATCGTGCACAATTCCGTACCCTCCGATCAGTGTGCCGTTGGGCTGCTGGGAACGGATCGTCTCCAGCCGTCGGGTGGCGACAGCGGTGATGAAGGCGTCGAGGCGGTGAGAGCCGAGGTCGAGGAGACCGCGCAGGGCGTGGTCGACCTCCCGGGGCGGGCGCGTCGCGAGGGCGTCGAGCGCTGCACTGAACGCTTGCACGTCGCGCATCGCTCGTGCGGGGGCCGCGGAGTGGGCGTTATTGGTGATGAATTCGAGTAACGGCAGGTTGTCGGTGAGGGGGCCTGCGAGCTGGAACAGCTGTCGCGGCGTTTCGATGGCGGCGGTGGCGGCGCTCGGGGCGACAGTGGTGGCCAGCCCGAGGAACTCGGTGTTGAGCTGGAATTCGGCTGACGTGGGGTTCAGCAGCAGGTCGTGGGTGTGCCGCTCGCCCGCCTGCCAGTAGTCGAAGGCGCCGGAGAGCAACAGCAGGCCTTCGAAGATCGAGGCCGCGTCTCCGTGGGCGACGGTGAGGAGTTTGGCGGCGTCGTTGACATTGTGTGAAGCATCCGCCACCCGAAGTTTCATTTTCTCAACCGCGACCCGAACGACGTCGGGGGAGTCGAGGTCGGCGGCAACCCAGGGGAGCCCGTTGAAGGAGTAGGTGGGTTTGCGCAGCACCACGAGGTCGAACAGGGCGGGGCGCTGGCCGTTGATGGCGAGGACCGTGGGGGTGATTCCGAGCAGATGGGCGAGCATCAGGTTGACCGCATCCTGATGCGCTTTGACCGCCTCGGCGCTCGCCTTATTGGAGTTGGCGAAGACGGCGGAGCTGGCACTTGGGCGGATCGAGAGCCGGGTCGCCAGCGGTCCGAGCTTGAGGATGCGGGCGAGCACATCGCTGGAGGAGGTGTCTGGCGGCTGGTGGGTCAGGTTGGGAAGGGCGTCAAGGGTGCTGATGGAGGAGACCTCGCCGTCTGTGTTGTGGATGGGGGAGAATTCGACGAACGTGCGCAGGCGCTGGAGGATTTCTGGCAGTGCCGCGTCGAACCCACCGTCGAGGGAGCCGGGCCTGTTTACGGACCCTCGCGAGGGGAGCACGGGGAGGATGCCGTAGGGTTGGCGACCTACCCGGATCGCTGCGTAGGGGCCGGCCGGGCGCACCTGCTGCTGCACCAGGGCGCGGATATTGCCCGCGGTGCTCTCGCTGGCCAGCGGCGAGAGCATGTGCCCGAAGTAGAACCCGAAGGATGCTCCCCAGAGGGCGGTGTGCATCGCCCCGACGGTGGTTTCGTAGTCGGCGCTGCTGCCGGGAACGCCCCGGAATTCTTCCGCGCGCGCCGGTGTTCCGAACGCCGTGAGTACTCGCACCAGGTCGATACCGGGTGCCCCTGACCGTGCCAGGGGCGCGACGGTTCGCGAGCGGTCGCGGTTGCGTGCCTCATAATCGGATGCCCCGCCGGCGCTGTTGTTGGTCGGGATGTTGTTCTCGAGTAGGCCGAAACCGTCGGAGTGGGCATGGTCGGCGAGGTGGGATGCAATCAGCTGTGCAGATTCGGTCGCACTGCGGGTGGTGTCGACACCCACAACAACCAGCGTCTGGACGCCGCCCTGGAAAGATTTGCCGGCCGGAAGGGTGAGGGTGTGGGCCATCCCTACCTTTTCTGCCTGGGTGAAATCGACGAGCCACTGCACAGATTCGTCAACTGCAACCCCGGCCGGTTCCGGAGCCCCGTCGACGCCGGGAGTCTCAATGTCGGTCACCTCTCCGAGGGGAGAGATGCGGAGTTCATCGGCGACGGCAGTGGCAAACCACTCACGGTGCAGTTCTTCGCCGTTGGACGCTGTCATCTTCACATGCCAGCGGGTGGGCAGGAGTCCGGCCGTCGGCGGCCGCGGGACGGGGGTGACGGGAACCTCGACGTCGGGGAACTCGGGTGGTGTCGCCGGGTCATGATTGTCCAGGCCCTCGGGGGTGAAGCGGTCGACCACGTAGCGCGCCCGCTCGGGCCCGATCTCGGCGGAGATCGCGCTCCAGAAATCGGTGGCCAGCTCTGAATTGGCCCACACCGCGTTCCAATACGAGATAGCCAGCGCGGCCTCGGCCGCGGTGACGTCGGGGTTGTGCTGGTGGATGTGGATCTGGTCAGGGTAGACCCGGATCTGCATCTGGGTATCGCTGAGAAAGCGCGTCTCGATCCGGATCGGGAACAGCGCGACCGGCGTGTGGGGTGGCAGCGACCTGATGGGATCTTCGGGATCGAACAGGGTGGCCTCGAGAATACCGCCGAGGGTGAGCCCCGCGTCGCGCCGGTCGATGATTAGGCGGTCCAGGGCCTGGCGGGCGCTGGCCAACTCGGTCTTGATGATGTCCAGTTGCGACTGCGGCGCCCCGGTGCGCAGCGCCTGGGTGCGCCGGGCCACCAGGTCGCTTAGCGTCGCGGTCGCCGAGCGCACCTGCTGGTCGGCGCCGGCGACCTGCTCACGGGCCTGGCTGAAGGCGGAGAAGTCGACGGGAGGCATCGATGGTCACCTTTGGTCTTGGGAAAGGACAGGCGCGAGTTCGCTGGAGTGGATGGCGAACCTGACCTGGCGTTGCAGGAGCAGGTTCGCCACCTGCGCGGAGTCACCGGCGGTCATGGCCAGTGGTGCCGGCGTCAGGTGGCCGCCGGGGGCGACAGCCGTTTGGTCCCAGTCGAGGTCGTTCGGGCGGGTTGACCCGCGGCGGGAGGGGCCGCGGCCCTGGTTGTCGTCGAGACCGAAGCGCGCTTCGGTGACCGGCTCCTGCAGCACCAGGTACCACCCGGGTTCAGCCAGGAACTGGCTGCCGGTGATCTCGAATCCGGCGACGGTGATGTCGGGCTCTATCGTCAGGGTGAACTGGGGAGTCAGCAGGACATCACGAATCTTCGCGGGGTCAGCGGGGATGTCCTCCAGTACCCCGATAGATTTCGCTTTCCAGGCAAGCAGGTGTGTGTTTGGGTAGCGGCGAAGCAGCCGTCCGCGGATGACCATCGCGATTTGCGGAGCCTTGCCGCCAGCCAACCGCTCGACCAGGGGGCCGGTGCCGGGCCAGAGCCCGATGGTCTCGATATCGTGGCGAGAGCGGTCGGTCCAGTTCCAGAATCGTGATATCGAGGTGCCGCGCGCGTCGCTCGGGTAGGTGCGCCACAGAAGCTCCCGGTTGAACTCGTGGTTGGCCCCCACCATAAAGGCGGCGACGAAACGCGGATTGGTCTGCAACGCCGCAACACTGTCGTCGGGCAAGGACACCTCGGCGGGCAGTATCCGCTCCGGCGCGGATTTCGCGAACAGTTCGACCGCCGCGACATCAACGACCGGTGCCGCGGAGATGGGGTCGAGGATGTCCATCCCCGTACGATCGATCCATTCGGGGATCTTCACAATCATCTCCGCGCGTCGCCGGAAGACTCTCCCCGGCGCGATCGCGTCCCGCAGGGTGTCGGAGTACCCGGGGTTGGCCGCGGTGGAGGCCAGCGGCGCACGCACCAGGTGCTGGGCTGCGGCAGCCGCGGGCAGGGCGCCCGCCATCTCCTGGTAGGCGGTGTCGAAGGCGGAAGCCGAGACGATGTGGGCCAGCGGAGGCATCACACCGACGAATAGAGTTTTTTCACTACCGGCTGCCGCGGTGGTGGTCTCGTCAATCCTCAGGTTCCTGGGTGCGCGTCCCCGGAGAAGGCCGTCCGGTGGCCTGACGATTCCCCCGCCGCGAGAGAGCACCTTCCGTCCCAGCACCGTGCCCGTATATTTCAGAAGCTCACTGTTGCTAGTGTCCCGCACCACAAACGTGAACTGGGAGGCATCCGCACCAGCCTGCATACCGTCTGCGATCGTCGCACTCGCTGCCCCGGCGGCAGGGGCAGGTAGATGCACCAACAGACGCTCGAGCCGCTCCTGGGGTGTCAGCATCGCGGAGACGAGAGCGGTACCAATGGTGACGAGCTTCGTTTCCTGGCCACCCGGGTGCACCTCGGTGATGACCGCGCCGGTGTCGATAATCGAATCGTTGACAATGCCGTCGGGGGCGAAGAGGCCGCCTCCGGGCAGGGTGACTTTGAGGGCGCTCACCTCGAGGGCGCCGCCGGCCACCAGCGGGGCCTTGAAACCGATTTGCAGGGCATCCGGTGTCTGTTTCATCGTCGCGGCGGCGAGTTCGAGGATCTGCTGGGTCGCGACCCCGGTGGATGCCTCTACTTGCGCGGCGACCCTGAGATGCTCTGCGGTGAACAAGCCTGTTGCCGCAATGTCGTCCCGTACGCGCAGGTTCAGGTCGATCTCCCGGTTGGCATTGACCTGTCCGATCGGGATCTGCAGGTCGGGGGCGAAGGCGGAGGCCATGGAATCCCATCCGAGTTCCTTGGCCCGCCTTCCAATCTCAAACTGGTGAACACCGTCGCGTTCGACAAGAGCAGGGTCAACGGCGACGTCCGACCGCTGTAACGCGTCAGCGACCGTCCGCGACAACTCCGGGTTGCTACTGACGCGCGTACGGCTGGGCGATACCCGGGCGGCTCGCCCCACCGGGCTCGTGAGCCGGCGCAACGCCGGGTCGAAGGCGCGGTCGGGGAGGCTCGTCGCGGCGATCTTTCCCGCGACGGTCAACTCGTCCAGCCGCACGCGGCGGTGCATCAGCGAGGTGACGGCGAGAAACCGGGTCGCCGGCAGCGCACTGACGTGACGTTCGAGGGCGCGAGCCGCTACGATCGCTAGAAAGCGGGAGCGGGCCAATTGCGAGTTGGCGGTCATGACATCGCCGACCTGTTCCCACGCGACATGCATCAGTTCCTCTTGAAACTTTCGCACAACGTCGCCGCCGAACCTCGCCGCAAGGCGCGACCGCGGATCGAGGTTCAACTCGTCGAGCCAGGTGGTGGTCAGGTGCGCGGGGTCGACGTCGTCGCGGCGGGCGAACCTGTCGCCATAGATCGGCGGGAGGAGTTCATTCGGCGCAGCAGGGGAAACGAGCCGATCGACGGCAGCGACAAACGCCGCCGGCACATCGGCGACCGTCGGCAGCGGGCGGTCCAGGGTTTCCAGCGGTGCGTCGAAGCGGATGGACGACTGGGGCGCGTTTGGTGGCATCGCCTGCGCGGTGTCGGTCTGGTCATCGGCCGCGCCGAGGTAGACCCGGCCAGCGCGTTGCTCGTTGGCGGTGAGCCCGTCAGTGTCGACGACCAGCGGTGTTAGCCGGCGCGCGAGGGCTTCGAAGTCTCCCGCCGTGCCGGTGGTGAACTCGTAATGGAAATAGACGGGAAGTTCCACGTCGGTCGACTCAGATTTCCACGCCGGTGCCAGCGGCGCGGCCGTATCGGCGCGGGGAATCCCGAGCCCGGCATCCCGGCCGGCATCCCAGGCGGGCACGAGGCAGACGAAGTACTTTTTGCCTTCCTCCAGGCGACGGGGGCAGATGAGGCGAGACACGTTAAGATCGGGAGCAGTGTTCAGAGCGTCACTGTCCGAATAATCCCCCGCCTGGGCGAATCGCTGGGCGTGGGCCCAGGCCCACGAGTCGGCGAGGTCCGGTAGATGGGCGTCTGCACGTCCGGGAACCTTTATCGACGGCAATGGCCGGCGTGCGGTGAGATTCGGTTCGGCGACCACATCGGCATTCACGCAGACCAATACCAGCCACGGGGCCAGCCGGCGGGACGCGTCGGCCGAGGACGGTGTGAACAGCCACGGGAAGTCGGGGGTGTCGAATTCGATGGACGGGAGATAGTTAGGTTCGACGTCCCGGGCGGCGCGACGGGGGTCGGTGCGCACGATGAGGCGCTGGTCGATGCCGATGATGTCGCCGGGGCCATACAGCTGGGCGCTGCGTTCGGCGACGATGTCGGCGGTGACCGTCACCTTGTACGACACGGTGCCACGGGCGGGGGGCGTTTGGACGGCGGGCAGCCCGGCGGCGAGCCCGCGGCGTACCCACGGGAAAAAGCGGTACACCTGAGCCACGGTCAGCCTCCCAGCTCGTACATCTCGACGACGTTATAAACGCCGCCGAATTCATGCTCCAAGGCAAACGCTGAGCCGCTACCCGCAGCGAAAACACCGGTGTCGACCTGCACCATCCGGTCGTGGTCTGCCACAACCCACTGCGGAGTGAGCACTCCCACCGGGTCCAGATCCGGTCTCGACGGTTGAAGGGGGCGCATCTGAGAACGGCTGGCCGCCTCGCGGGCGGTGAACACGTTGATAGCCCCGGCGCCCAGTTCCAGCAGGCCCGACAGGATGCCTCCTCCGGTGCGGCGGGAGAAGATCAGTTCACAGTCGAAGGGGGTGTCGTCGATCCCGTTCGGAACGATGTAACCCCCGGCGCCGGTGGCGACTCCGGCCGGCAGGGTTTCGAACCCCGGCCGCGAAAGCTTCTGGGCGTCGGTCAAATCGAGGTATTCGGGCACGGGGAACTGGTCCGTGACTACCGTTGCGTCCGCCAGCGTCGATGCTGACGTGACAGCGATCGTGGGAACAGGGAAGTTCGTCAGCCCCTCAATCCCGCAGAATCCCACCCGTTCCAGGTTCAGGCCAAAGGGGATGCGACGCTGCACATAACTCATGCTGGAGAGAGGGTGGACGGGGTGCGCAGCGCCCTCGGCGGGCGGCACAACGTTGAGGGAGACGAGGGTCCCACCGGCCGGAAGCTGGTACGACCAGTAGGAGTCGTTGGCCAGGTCTTTTCCCACCAGCTCCGCCAGGTTCAAGCGAGTTTGCTCGATAGCGACGTCATCGCCCCACGATTCATCGACGTCGACGCTGACATCCCAAAACAGGATGCTGAAGGAACCATGGCCCTTGATCCGCCAGCGGTCGGGACCCCAGACGGTAAGGCTGAGATGCACCCCGAAGAGTTCTCGGCCGCGGTACTTGAGGGCAGCGCTGGCTCGCACGCCGGCTTCAAACGAGAACGGCGAGAGATGGATGAGCGCATCGAAACCGATACTTGCTTCGAAGGAGATGGGGCCGAGTTTGTATCTGACCCCCGCATCGACCCCGAATTGCAGCGACCCGGAGGCGATGGCGAAGTACCCTCGAATCCACGTTTTGATTACACCGATGTCGTAAGTGGCGCCGATCCGGTCAATGGGCGGCAGGTCGTCGGGGATCTCCTTGAATGAGGGATGAAATCCGCCGGCCGCAATCAGGAAACGGGATTCCGGACCGGTTCGAATGGAGATGGCGATAGCGCCCTCGATCTTGGTGGGGCCGAATCGTGAGTCGCGGAGCCGGGCGAACAGGCCGATATCCACCCCAGAGTCACCGATACCGATGTGTCCCACAAAATCACAGATGAGTTGCAGCCGGATGGCTTTGGGAAGATCCTCAAAACAGACAACCGACAGCCGCCCGAGAATATAGAGGTAGGAGAACCCCTCCGCCGGTCCCGCGCTGTCCCCGACGGGAAGGATGAGGCCCAGCCGAAGCGTACAGAAATAATCGGATCCCCAGCTGGCTTCAGCCATCAGCCCGATCACCTGGGTGTTGGGGCGGGCCGGGAAGACGGTCTTCAGAGAGGAGATGATTCGCGGTGCGTCGGCCACGGGATTGGCGGGGAACAGCACGTCATCCATGGCTCCGCTGGGCAGCGCCTTCATCAGCGCGGATTCATCGAAGTCGTGGTTGATCCCCAGGATCCCGCCGACCGCGTTTAGGGTAAATCGCAATCCCATCTCGAGGCCGCCGGGGAAACGCGCGAAGACAAGGATGAACAGGGAGAATTTGACGGGGTTGTCGGGGCCTCCCGTCGACAGGATGGCGATCGCGTTCACCGAGAAGCGAAGTTTCGCGAGGTCGACCGCCAGCTCGAATGCGCCGGCGAACTGTCGTGCCTCGGCATCGAGCATCAGGAATCCGCCGCCGGAAATTACCTTGCCCGCGACTCGGACGCCGATGCTGGTCGGCGGGATGAAATCGATGCCCGACGCCCCAGCCAGGGCGATGTCGATGCCGAAGTCGCCCATCGACGCTGCGAACGGACCGATAGAGAATCGGCCAGCAGCCTGCACCGTCAACCGTAGCGCCTGGTTTCGAACCGCCAGGCCCACATCGACGTAGTCGACTTTCACCGTGCCAAAGTTCTTATGCGAGAGGAGGCGTGTGGTGAGACCGGCCTCACCCTCAAAAACTACATTCCCTGGGGGCGACCATTTCAGTGCGCCATCAAATTTGGCCTCAAACTTCTCCAGCCCGACGGCAGAGAAGAGGTCCTTGAGGCCGGGCAGAAGTTCTGCGAGATCCAGGACGACTTTGACGCCGCGAAAGGGGAGGATCACAAACTGCTCAAGGCGGGATGCCTCGAACCCGAGCCCGTATTCCACTACCTCCAGGCGCGTGTGCTCGGGATGCCCGGCCCGGATCGCGGGAGAGAGTTCGGTGCCTGCTGCGGTGAATTGTGAACCGATCGTGACCGTGCTGTCGGCGGCGCCGATGTAGCGGAGTTCTTTGCCGAGGATCCACCACAGGTCAAGGAACCCAGCACCACTGGCTGAGGTCTTCAGGGTAAATTTGACGTCATTGCGGGGAGCGAAGTCCAGCGTGTTCTCGAAACCCGCGCTGAGCCGGAGGTGGATTCCAGGACCCTCAGCAGGGTCGTCGAAATAGACGAAGCCCAGGTCGAGGATAAAAACGCTTTCATCGTTGGTGCTTTTGCGTTTGATCCCACCTCTAACCCGGATGATCGCAGATCTGGCGAACAACGACTGGAGCTCTGCGGGCGTATCGGGGTCTGGCTCCCACCCCAGTTTGAAGTCGACGGCGCCGCTGAAATACGGAGTGCCCTCCTCGAGCGCTGCGAGCTCTACTTCAGACTTCTCAACGAATTTGTTCACCAGCAGGTTGGTTCCGATGGCAAACGCGGGAATTCCAAAGCCCCCGATGGCCTCCACCGCGCCGGAGCTGGTCGCGGCGGTACTCGTTCTGTTGCCGGTGAGCCGATCAAAGATTGCGAGAGGGTCGAACCGTGGCACCTCCTCGACTTTTTCGTAGCCGAGCATAATCACCCTCAGGATCGCCCACGCAAGTGGAGACTGCACACGCATCTGCTCTGTTGCTAGGACGCCGACCATTTCGTAAGCGAAGTCTGCCACCGAGCGGGCATCCGAGGCGTAGCGGTCCTGGACCAGGACGGTGGCTATCTCGGTGAAGAGTTTGCCCTTGTCGAGAAGGTCCATAATTTGGTCATCGAGAGCCAGGTCCTTATCACTTTGTGCTTCGGCTGCGGTGAGCCGACCGCTGACCTCGCCCAACTTCGCTTGTACGTCGGCGACCGAATCCTCGTTGTGGGGCGCAGGCGGAAGACCGAGTTCGGCTCGCAGCGCGGCGAACGTCGCTTCGTCCTCGATTATTCTGCCAAGAAAGCTGACGATGGACTGCGTAAACGAAATAAGTGTCCGGACCGGGCTCGGAACTCTGTCAACCATGGGAGGGCCTCGCATTGAACAGTGGTTTGGTCGGCGACGGGTCGAGGGCAACGGTGACCTCGGTGTTATTCGCCCCCGGAGAGATGGCGGCGGTTTTCCCCATCGGCTTTTTCGACTCCAGCAGCGAATCGATTTTGTCTTCGGGGTAATTCTGCTTCGTCGTTGATATCAGTTTGTGGACCGCTGAAACTTTGCCGTTGCCTCCGCCAGCGAAGCTCACAAGTCCCACGTTGTTGGTCATCACAATGTCGCGTAGCGGAGCGAACTGCGACCGGAGAGCCTGACTATAAGCATCCGCAGCCCTTGTCGCCCTTTCCAGTCCCGCCCCCGCAGCCATCGCCTCGACGAAAAAGGGCTGTAACCCGTCCAGGGCGGTGGAAAAGGCAAGGCCACGGTCCCGGTCCGACCGTCCGTCGTGCGCCTGCTGCTGGCGAAACCACCAGTCGGGTTCCGCGTTGAGGGTTGTGCCCTCCGGCCAGCCGTCGGCGAGCAGGATGGCGGGGGCGTCGTGCATCCGGTGCAGGCGGGCGACGGTTGGCCGTTTGCCGTCGGGAATCTTGATGTGGCTGAAGGCGTCACGAGTGAAACCGAAACCCTCGGTGACGGGGCCAGCCGCCCATTGGTTCATCCAGTGGTATCCACGGTAGATCGCCTCGATGGTTGGTTCAAAAACGTTGTGGGCGGCGCTGGCCGTCAGCTGCACGATCCGCCCGGTCTTACGGGACGCCTCTCCGATAGTGCTGTCCCATTCCCACCAGTCGACGAACATCGATGTCCCGTAGTGAACGTCACCCCCGAGCACAACGCTGCGTCCATAGCTAGCCAAACGACTGAGAAGCTGGTGTTGTCCGGCCGGGTTCGAGGGCCAGGTCTCGGTGTCGACAAACGCGGCGCCATTCGTCCGCTTCAAGGCAAGTTTCAGCGCCGAGTCATTTTCTCCCGGCCGGGGATTCTGGGGATCGTTGTCTTCCTCTGCGTGCGAGAAACGGTAAGCGTCAAAGGCCACCATCGCCAGCGGTACCACCATGCGCTCGAACAGGTCAGGTCCCAACGCAGGCGTCGATGCGATGACAAGCAGAAACTGGTCTCCGGCCTGGCCGGGGCCCTTCGGGATCTGGAGATCGAGACTATCGCCAAGGAGGAAGGCGGGAGCCGTGCTTCCCACGGGGAATGACCGCCGGGTGCGGCTGTCGAGCACCTTCACCCGGTAGAGGGACCCGGGAGCTTCATAGTGGAAAGTCGCGCGTTTGTCGTCGCTCACCGTTCCTGAAAAATCGAGCAATTCATCGAGTTCGTCGCGTGCAGCAAAATCGCGGCCGCGCGTTGTAGCCAGGTACCGACCGGCAGCCTGGAGCAGCCAGCTGTTCGGGTGGGCGGGATCGTTGAAGGTTGGCCAGTCCGAACCCCAGGCCTGGAAAAAGGTGTAGACGACAAGTGCATTGCGCACGATGCTGCGGCCGAGAGGCCTGCTGTAAACGCGGCGATGCCAATTTTCGTTGAGATTCCAGTCGTCGGTGACGTCGTGGTCGTCGAAGATCATATAGGTCGGGGTATTGGCGAGAACCCGCGCGACTTTTCCGACGGTGGCCGCGAAGACGAGAACCCGCTGTCGGTGCTGCGCGAACTCCGCCCCCGCCTTCTTTTTCAGCCGCGAGGTCAGGGTAGCCAGGTCGCTGGGCTGATCGCTTTTCTCCCCGTACAAGGCATGAAGATTGGTCAGGGTGAAAGGCGACGGGCTGAGCGCGGTGCTGTAGACGGCGTCCTCGGTGCCCAGCGGCCGCCACACAAAAGGACTCCATGCGGTGAGGTAGGCGGCAGCGTACTCCCCGACCGTGAGCAGGTGGTTCTGGGATTCGACCGAGGTCAGTCCGCCGTCCGTGCGCACCATTACCGTGCGGCGCATTGGGGGAGCCGTCTGCATGTTGATATTGGCCATTCCAGGGCCTGGATTACCGGGGGCAGGAAGTTCTTCCTCGCCGGACGCCCCGCCAGTGTCCCCCATTAGATCGGTGGCGAGCCCGTGATACATGGGCAGGATGCAGGTGGGAACGTCGTCACCGTAGATTTGGTCGCCCGTCAGGTACAGCTGCTGGATGCGCTCGCCGCTGCGGTCGATCTCGTCGCCAACCAGGTCGTCGAGCCAGGCGAGCGCATCACTTCCCGGGGCGTGGGATTTGCGACAACTGGTGTGTGCAATCCGGATGTCACCGAGAATCGCCGCGGGTACAACAAAGCTGGGCAGGTAGTCGGTCTCGTACCCCAGGGCGTACGACTTCGGCGCCCCATCCCAGACCCCACTGACCTTTCGAACGGTGGTGTCGCCGGCGGGGTCATCTTCGAGGAGGTGGAGGCCCTTCAGTCCGATCGGTCCACCATTCGCGGTGGTGATCACCACGTCATAGGAAAAGATGGCGCCAGGAGTAAAGACGCCGTCGGCCCGGCTCAGTGCAATGTGCAGGTGGGGGCCCATCCGGGCACTAGCGACGATGCCCACCGCGATGTGAGTACCGGCGGTTACGGTACCGGCTCCCGATGATTTCTGCCGACCGTCGAAGATTCGCAGTTCAACGGCGGCCGGTTCGCTGAGGGCGACCCAGACGGATGCCGAAGTGCTGTCGACGCGGCGAACTACCGGGCCGGCCAGTAAGAGGGGCAACCCTGCCATCGGGACTCCTGAACCATTCGCTTCGGACACGCACGATCTAGAGCATCAGGTAATGGTGGAAAAGTAGCACCGGTCTGGTTTGTAAGCTAGCCGCCAGCGGTGCAAAACCCCGCCCTTTAGGTAGCGAAACCGCGACGGTCTGCCCTCCACGCGGCAACGCGGCCCCGGCTCGTCGAGAACAGCGACGAGCGAGACCGCCTTGCGGTAGAGCAGATTTGTGAAGTTATCGACGGCGAGGTCTAGGCAGGGTTCGCCGGTTCGGAGCATGTTCGATAAGGCAGTCAGGATGGTGTGCTCGAGCCCGACGACGGCTTTGATCGGACCGCGGGTGGCGGCGATGCCGAACCGAGCTCCGCCGAAGTCATCAACGCGTGCGCCCACGACCACATGTGTAGTCACGACCACATGTGTGTAGTTCAAAGCAGGGTCCGTCCCGTCGGCCGCATGTTCAAGGTGTTCCCTTCGCGATCCCACAGCGTGATCTGTTGCGGGCCCTCTCTGGGCCATCGACGCTCCCGTAAATAGTCGCCGCCTTCCATAGCGCAAGCACTATTTCCGATGGGTAGAGCCGTCACAGTGAGACGGAAATCCCTCGGTCCGCTGAAAGCACTTCGGGATAGCAAATGGCGGGATTGCCCTTTGGCCACCAGTTCCCGATTGGGTTTGCACCAATTTGCCAGCCTGAAAGCTGACGAGGCGTGATCATCTAGCCAGTCTCCAGCAAGTGGTCCAAACATCGTCTCTAGCGCTGAGGGCTCGGAACGCGTGTCCAAGCCCGGATGAAGGCCTGGCACCGGCCTTTCATCCGAGCAGAGCCCGAGCCTCCAGCACATGGAACGCGGACCAATCAGGATGCCGGTGCGACTCAGGAAGTCAACACTCCCGCCCTCGCCTCTGTCGCGCCGTGCACATCGCCGACATCGGCGCCACCGGTGCAGGTCAAATCACGTCAAGTCCGAACCCGCGTTGGCCGGTACCGCACGGCGACCGCCCCCGACCGGAACTCCTGGCGGCCCAGAAGCTCGAGCTCGATGCGCTCACGCAGACCGGCAAGCAGTGTCGGCCCGTGTCCGGCTAGGACCGGCTGCACAAGGAACTCGTACTCGTCGATCAGGCCCAGATCAACCAACGCCCGGGGAAGCGTCACACCGCCGACCCACAGGCCTTCGCCTGACTCCTGCTTGAGCCTCTGAACAGCTTGCCCCACGTCGCCTTGCACCTGCTCGGCATTCCAATCGACTTCGCTCAGTGTGCTCGACACGACGTATTTCTGCGCCCGGTCGATGGTCTCGGCGAACGGCTTCTGCCATTCCTCCATCCAGTCCGGCCAGGCGCCTGGGGCCGGTTTCCGCCAGGCGGACTCCATCATCTCGTAGGTCACCCGGCCGAAGAGCAGGGCATCGGCTCGCTCCAGCTGAGCGGTCCAGTATCGCATCGACTCCTCGTCCGGGGGGAGTCCTGCCTCGTGATCGCAGCAGCCGTCGAGCGTGACGTTGATTGAGTATCGGAGTGGTCTCATCTCGTTGCTCTCCTTTGATCCGCGCCCCGCGTTGGACCGACCGTTCTTAACTGGTTGACGGACTCGTTTCAGATCGATGTACTAAATAGCGCTCAGCGTATAGCGCCGTCGTGATGCGAACCAGACCGCGGACCAAGCGCGCGGTCGATCGCCATCACCGGCGATTTTCGGTCCCGCTCGGCGGCACATGTGGGAGAGGTTGAAATGGGCCATGGGACCGCTCAAAGCGGCCTCCCAAATCCATCATTTACCCATCTAATTCATCTCTATTTGACCCAAAACGATGGGCTACAATCGGAGGCAGTGAACCGCCCGGTTCCCTGTAAACACAAGGGAATCCGAGGGTTTTCGGAGACATTCGGCAACGACTAAATTAAGGCCAGAACCTTCAGGGGGTCGCGGGTTCAGATCCTGTCAGCCCGACCAAATGTCCCGGAGACTCAAGGGTTTCGGGATTCTCAGGGTCAATGAAAGGACAGCCTGCTGATTTACTCGGGGTCAAGAGGTGTCACGATTGCCGCGAGTGAGGGCAGCGCTTCTGCACCTTCGACCGCGCGTCGGCTGATGATGCGGGCGCTACGGCCGAGGCCGGCGACGGCCTCATCGAACAGGTCCATATCGATGAGCTGAAGTCGACTCAGGTGCTCGGCGTTCGCCGGTGTGACCGCGGTACCGATTACCTCGAGTGCGCGGCTGGATCCGGTTCCTGAACGGATCACGTCGACCAGTTGAGGGATGTCCACGCCGAGCTCGGCGGCGATGCTGAGAAGGTCATCGATATTCTTCTGGTTGGCCATGAGCATCGCGTTATTGACGAGCTTGCCCACTTGCCCGGCTCCCGCAGCTCCCATGTGAGCGACCTTCGCGGAAAACGACTCGAATATGGGCCTCACCTTTTCGACGGTCGTGGCTTCTCCGCCCACGATGGTTGTCAGGCGTTTGGCGACCGCTCCGGCGCGTCCTCCGCTGACCGGCGCGTCGACGACATGGATATCGCGAGTGGCGGCGAGTTCAGTCATCTCCACTGCGAAGGCAGGCAGGCCCGTGCCGTGGTTGACGAGAGTGCTTCCCGGCCTCATGGCCGCGAGCAGTCCACCCTCAACCATGATCTGTTTATTGTCTTTGTCCTCGCTCAGGCAGAGTCCGACGATGTCGGACAGGGCAGCCATCTCTGCTGGCGTTTCGTGCACAGTGTATGGAACGCCCTCGAGGGCGCTGAGTGACTGTGGCCGCCGTGCCCAGACGTGAAGGGGGTAGCCGGCTTCAGCGATAGCGCGGGCGATGGGTGCGCCCTGGTCTCCGAGGCCGACCCAGCCGACGTGTAGCAGTTCTGTTGATTCCAACATCTTGATTGCTCTCAGTGCTCAGCGCACCGCGAGGGACGCGAGATCCCAGATGCGGTTGGCGGCGTCGGTGTCGAGGGCGTAGTTGGCGACGGAGTTGACGAGTTCGGTGACGTCGCTGGGGCGCTGGTCAACGATCTTGGCTTCCTGGTTGTCATTGAAGTACCGGCCGCCGATCCCGTCCAGCTGCGGACTCGTGGCGAGAAGCAGGGTGGTGGACGCGCCCTGGGCCGGCGACTTCTGGAGATCGAGTGGTGTGGCCAGCTTGCCGTCGACATGTCGCTGTAGTGGAGTCGAGATCGCGCCTGGGTTCAAGGTGTTGACCGTGATGCCGTCGTCGGCCCAGCGGTCCGATGCTGCGACGCCGAACAGGATGACGGCAGTTTTCGACTGCCCGTATGCCTGCGTCGGGTCGTACGGGCGGAACCGGAAGTTGATGTCGTCGAAGACGACGGGGGAGAAGAGGTGCGCTGAGGAGGACACCGATACGACGCGCGCGCCGTCGGCTTCCGCGAGAGACTTCCGAAGCCCCACGGTGAGGGCGAAGTGGCCGAGGAAGTTGGTGGCGAACTGAGCTTCCCACCCGGCATGATTCACGGTGCGGTCCTGAATGGCCATGACGCCGGCGTTGTTGATGAGCAGGTCGAGAGGGCCGCTCCAGTTCTCGACGAAACTGCGCACGGAGTCCAGATCCGTCAGTTCCAGCGGTCGCACGTCGATCTCGGGGTTGCCGGTTTCGGCGGTGATCTCAGCGGCGACCCTCTTCCCAGCTTCGATGTTGCGTACGGCCAGAGTCAGGGATGCGCCGCGGCGGGCGAGGGTCTTACTGGTCTCGATGCCGATGCCGGATGCGCCGCCGGTGACGACGGCACGGCGGCCGGTAAGGTCGATGCCGGCGCTGACGTCATCGGCGGTGGCCTTCGCGTCGAACGGCGTGATGATTCGATTTGTCATTTCGCACTCCTTCTGGTGGGCCGCTGTTTGCGACCTCGTTATGCCAGCATCTTCTGTTCTGCGCTCTCATCCCGAGCCCGGCTTATCCTGGGGTTCGCAGGGCTAGTGAAGTTGCGCCTCAGCGATCTACGGTGTTGAGATGGACAATCACCAGGCGCTTGGCGAATACTTGCGAGCTCGACGCGAGCAAGTCCAACCCGAGGACGTCGGATTGATCGGGGGCGGGCGGCGACGAGTACCTGGCCTCCGACGAGAAGAGTTGGCGATGCTCGCGGGCATCAGCGCGGATTATTACCTTCGCCTTGAGCAGGGACGCAACCAGACCCCGTCGGCCCAGGTGCTCGACGCCATCGCCGCGGTGCTTCGTCTTGACGCCGATAGTACGGCGTACTTACACGCCCTCGTCAGCCCGCAAGGCCCCGCGCGTCGCCCAACGCGCCGCGTCGAACGGGTCCCCGCCGGTACACTGCAGTTCCTCGATGCGCTCCCGATGCCCGCATTCATCCATGACAAACGCTTGACGGTTCTCGCCTCGAATACCCTGGCCGCTGCTCTCTCAGGCAACTATCGGCCAGGTGTAAACCTGCTGCGTGCGATATTCCTGGATCCGGCAGAGCGCGACCTGCATCGCGACTGGGATCGAGCTATCACGGAAGCTGTCGCCGGCATACGCGCCGCTGCAGCAACCAAGCTTGACGACGCAGAGCTGAACGCGGTTGTTGGTGAGCTCTCTATCAAGAGCGAATCCTTCAGGCGGTTATGGTCGCGCCATGACGTTCACCGACGGACGGGCGGTATGAGCCTGCTCGAGCACCCTGAGGTCGGACCTATGGAACTGCGCCATGAGAAACTAGCCATTTCCGGGACTGATGGGCAGACTCTCGTCGCCTACCACGCGGAACCAGGCAGTGCATCTGAGCAGGCGCTCCAACTGCTCGGTAGTGTGACTGCGACCCGGGAAACCAGCCGGACTCTCGGGCCCATATAGAGGGCGGCAAGGCCACGTCGAACCCGAGGATTTCCGGACAACCCCACCGTCGACAGCGCCGGTTCGTCGGACCATTGCACTATGGCCGTAACCGTTTTCATCGTGGACGATGATGCACAGTTCCGTGATTTGGCGCGGAGAATACTTACTAGCTGGGGGTACCAACCCGAAGGTGAGGCTGGAGGCGTGACCGAAGCTTTGCAGAAGATGGCAGGATCATTCCCTGAAGTCGCTCTTGTCGACATCGGCCTCCCCGACGGAAGTGGCCTGGAATTGAGCACGGTGCTCGCCGGCGATCCGTGGCGGATGCGTGTAATTCTGATTTCGTCTGACGGCGACGCGATCTCATCGCAAGAGGCCATGGAAGCCGGGGCGGTCGCGTTTATTCCCAAAGCCGAAATGTCCAGCGCGCTTCTGCACTCCATCATCGGCGACGGATATTCACGATGAGCACAGCGTGAGACGCAACGATATGTCCGATGGCGCAGATCCCGTGGACCGTCGCGGCGCTGAACAGTCGGCTGCCCGGTTGGGTATCGAGGAACGCGCGTTGGGTGACGTCGCCGAGCTGATTGCCGGCGCGGGGGCGGACGTTGACATCGTTGCCGCCATCGTTCGCGAGGCATCACGGCAGATCCGAGACCTGCCGGTGACTCTCACCCGTTTCGTGGGCGAGAGGGAATTGCTTGTGATGGCTTCTCCCAGCGGGCCCGCCAAGCCAGGCTTGCGCATAGTTTTCGAGGCTGGCACACTGCCCGACCGTGTGCTTCGCACCGGCTTGCCGTTCCGAGTCGACGACTATCGGACCCAGCCTGATGCGGAGATGGCCGTCAGGTTTGGGATCGCCGCGGGAGTCGCAGTGCCCATCATCGTCGAGGGTCGGGTGTGGGGGATGTTCAATATCAACTCGGCGGTCGGGCCATTGCCGCCCGAGACCGAGGCCCAGATCACTGCGTTCGCGCAACAGGTGACCGCCTTGTTCGACAGTATTGAGGCTCGCGATCAGCTTCGTACGGTGTCGGAACATGACGAGACGATGCGCTCGATCCAGCAAGACGCCGCCGGATCGTCGATCACTGAAGTCGCTTCGCGCCTCGTTGCCTACGCCGCGAAGCTGAACGGGATAGAGAATGCCACCTTGACACTGAATGGCGGGGTGGTGGTATCTGCGGCCAACCCGATCATGTCGATCGCGAACTCCTCCATCCGTCAAACGCGACTTCTCGCCTTTCCTGTGACCGCACACCAACAGGACATCGGTGTGCTCACCGTTGGGACAACCCTGCCGGAGCTGCCAGGCCTGACATCTCGATGCCTGAATGACCTGAGCGAAGTGACCGGAAGAATATGCGTGGCCAGTGCAAACCGCCGTCTCCTCAGTGTTCTTGTCGACGAGCAGGCGTCGCTCCGGCGCATCGCGGAATTCGCGGCACGTGGAGTGTTGAGCGCCGGACCTGTGGACGACATCCTGACCGCGATCTGTCGAGCAGCATCGGACCAGTTGAACGGGCAAGAGATCACGCTGCTGCATTTTGAGACAGCCGACACGATCGTCGCGGTCGCTACCTACGGCGGACCGGTTCCACCCGGGCTTCGAGTAGTACACCCTCCGGGGTCACTGTCCGATCGAGTCGCGCGCACTCAGGAGACCGTCCGCGTAGACGATTTCGATGAGTTACCCAGTGCTGAGATCGTGCAGAGATATGGCATCCGCTCTGGCGTTGGGGTTCCTGTATTCATTGAGAACCGTCTGTGGGGAGCGTTCGTGGCTACGTCGCAGGTCGGTCGGCTACCCCCCGAAACCGAGGGCAGATTAGAAGGCTTCGCCAAGCTGACGTGGGCTGCCATCGCGAACGCCGAAGCTCGCGAGACTTTACGTCGTCTTGCTGATGAACAGACTGCACTTCGCCGCGTCGCGGAACTGGTGGCGCGCGAAACAACGCTTACCACGGTGTTCAATGCGGTCGTGGAGGAGATAGCTCGGGTCCTTGACGCATCATCGGCGGCTGTGATTCGCGGTCCAGGCGGTGGGTCGGATGCGGGGGTTGTGGTGGCCGAGGTGAAACCTCAGGCCGCTGCCGGGGCTCACGTTGCGGAGGTGCCGATTCTTGTCAATGGAGAGAACTGGGGCACTCTGGGCGTGACGTCGGATTCGCTGAGCCAGACAGATGGGAGGGATCGCCTCAAGCCATTCGCAGATCTGTTGGCCGCAGCGGTGACGAACGCCGACCACCGGGACGGACTGACGAGGTCCCGCGCGCGTGTGATCGCGGCAGCTGACGAGGCGCGACGACGCCTCCAACGCGACGTCCACGACGGCGCACAGCAGCGGCTCGTTCACACGATCATCATGCTCAAGCTTGCACGCGACTCCGCCGGCGTGAGTGGGGACGTCGCAGATCTGATCGCTGATGCATTGTCACAGGCGGAGGAAGCGAATCGGGCACTCCGCGATGTCGTCCGAGGGATCTTGCCCGCAGCACTCACCCGCGCCGGACTCTCGGCAGGCATCAGGTCGCTAGCGGCCAATAGCCCGATTCCGGTCGATTTCGCCCTTGACGTGCCCCGGCTGCCCACATTCGTCGAGACAACGGGGTACTTCACCGTTGCGGAAGCGATCACCAACGCCGTCAAACATGCCCGAGCCACCCGGATCACGGCCACCTGCGCGCTCACACGGGGCGGTGACCAACTCATTGTCACAGTCGAAGACGACGGCGTGGGCGGCGCCGACCCAAGCCGCGGGACAGGACTCACCGGTCTTGTCGACCGCATCGAAGCCAGCTACGGAACGATTCGCATCGAAAGCCCCGCCCACCAAGGCACTCGAGTCGTCGCGCGCATTCCAATAAATCCAGCCGACCAGCGGTGATGTCCGATCCCCGTGGATCAGGACCGCTGCGTGGTGAAGAAGCGCACGACGGCCTGGACCCGGCGATGGCTGGATGACTCGGGAGCGAGGTCCAGTTTTCGGAAGATCGACGTGACATGCTTTTCGACCGCCGCGTTGCTGATCAGAAGGGTTCGTGCGATCCCGAAGTTCGATTGGCCTTCGGCCATTGCCTCCAGGACCGCCAGTTCGCGGTGCGTGAGTAGAGCGAGCTCCGGCGGAACTCCGTGGGGGCGAACCATTCGAGCGACGATGGTGGGGTCCAGAGCACTGCCACCGTGCGCAACGCGAACGACAGCGTCGGTGAAGTCGTGGACGTCGCCGACGCGCTCCTTGAGGAGAAACCCCACACCCTCGGCGCGGTCGTCGATCAAAGCGAGCGCGTACTCGGGGTCGTCGTATTGCGTCAGTATCACCACGCCCATCCCTGGGAGGCGGTGTCGAAGTTCTATCGCAGCCTTGAGCCCGTCATCACCCTGATGGGGAGGCATGCGGATGTCCACGACAGCCACGTCCGGACGGTAGGCCAGCGTCACATTGAGCAGCTCTACCGCATCTCCCGCTTCCGCAACCACATCGAGGCCGGCGTCGCTGAGCACACGAACGACACCCTTTCGAAGGAGGAGGTCATCTTCTCCCACGGAAACTCGCACCGCTCGGGCCGCTGAAGAATCCATATCGATTTAGTCAGCGTTGAGTGAGAGCGGGAGCAACGCGCAGGTCGCACCGCTGACAGCCGAGACGAGGATTGGGCGAATAGCCGATGACAGTGCCGTGAGTTGCCTACTCATTTTGAGTCCGTGTCCGTCGGGCAACCCCACATCGCGGCGAACGACGTCGGGCCTGTGGTGCGCCATCTGTTCTGCGCATTCGACACTCTACGCATCTCGCTCCCGACGCGATAGACGAATCCAGACGTCGACCTTCTCGCTAACCCGATTCCTACAGCGTGGCGCGAGGGATCCGGGTGGTCCGTAGCTCAAGTACGCGGTCCGGCCTGAAACAGTCAGTAGTCGGTTCGGGACTCCTTGATGATGACAAGCTCGGTTTCCTCATTGGCCCATGCGCGCAAGGCGGCATCCAGTTGTCGCCTGAGCCATTCGGAGCTCTGGGCGTCGCGGGGGAGGTTCTGCAGCTGCGTCATTCTCTCGTCGGGTGATCCCGTCAGGTCAGTGACGGTGGATTCGGTTTTCATCGCGTGTCCTTTCGTTCGGCGTCGGTGGTTGCAGGCAGCTTAGGACGATTTCATGAAGCATCCGCGGCGGCGTCTTGCCCTTCGATTTGTGCTTCTAATGCTCGGATTCGTTCTCGGAGAGGAGTGAGTTGCTGCTAAATTTGAGCGAGCGTGAATCGTCGTGGGATGTGTTGGGGGCAGTTCCAGTCGTAGGCGGTGACTGAGACGACTACAGCGGCTTCGATGACTGCGTCGTAGCCCGCACTGCTGAGTGTCGACAGGAGTGTCGGGTCATCCTCTGCCCGGACGACTCGCGCCATCCCGAACAGCTTCAGGCGCCGGCGCTTCGGGTAGTCCATGGCGATGATCGCGACGCGGTGATCCCCGGCGAGGTTGCCGGTGGAGACGTGCTGCAGGTTGCCCCTGTACTCGGGCCACGCGACGGTGTGCTCGTCGAGTACCGAAATGAATCCTGGCGGCCCTCCTCGGAACTGTACATACGGCCAACCGGTCTGGCTCACCGTTGACAGGTAGAACCCGTCGCGTTCGTCCAGAAAGGTCGCTTCTCGAGGTCCGAGCGGATCTGCTGCTGCAGTGTGATGCCCGTGTTCAGTCATTCGGGCGTAGAACTCGGCGCTGCCATAGTCCTGTTGCACTCGGCGGACATCGTCGGTGAACGCGATGCATCCGTACTGACGGCTCATGGCTCGTCTCCTTATGGTTGCAACCGTCGGGCTTCTCGACGGCGGAGTCCAACTTTGGCCCGGTTTGCGCGGGGACCCGTCTTACCTGCCGAGACGGTCACCTCTATGGTCAGCCGACCGAAGCTATGGCCTCCCGGACCAAGTCCACGACCTTCGTCGGGTGCGAGATCCCCACGACGTGGGACGCGCCCGGGACCTGCACGGTTTTGTTCGCGCCGGCCCGGCCAGCCATGGCTTGGTGAGCCCCGGCGGGGATGTTGCGATCCAATTCGCCGAAGATGAAGTAGCTCGGAACGGACTGCCACAGGGCGTCGCCGCTCAGAGCGTCGTTCAGGCCGCCAGCCGTCACCGGTCGTTGTGTGACGGACATCGTCGCGGCCTGGTCTTCCGAGAGGTCCGCACAGAACTGGTGCCAGTACTTGTCCTGTTGGATGTACAGGTCCGTTCCTCCCGAGGAGAGCGGAACCTCGACCAGGGTCTCTGCGAGGGTGGATCCGGGCACGAGAGCCGATGCGGTCGCGGGACTCTCACCGGATTGCAGGGCGAACCCGGCGACATAGACAGCGCCGATGATGTCACCCGCTGCCGGGTCAACCGCGGTGAGCACGGCGCCGCCGTAGGAGTGTCCTACGAGCAAGATGGGGCCGTCCAGCGTCCTGATGAGGTCGACCAGCGGCGCGGCGTCGGCGGCGATGCCGCGCAGGGGATTGGCGTAGGCGATGACACGGTGGCCGTCGTCGCGAAGCGGCTTGATGATGCCGTTCCAACTCTCGGAGTCGGCGAATGCCCCGTGGATGAGGATGACGGTGACCATGGTAATTCCCTTCGTTTGTTGGGTTTTGTCGAGGTTCATAGGGTCGGGCACGCTCGTCGTGAGCCGTCTGCTACGAAGGGTCTTCGAGGAATCGGAGAAGTTCCCGATTCACTTCCGCGGTGTGGGTGACGGGGTTGATATGGGGTCCGCCCTCGATCTCGACGTAGCGGGCCTCCGGCAGCGCTTCGTGGGCGCGGCGGCCTTGTCCGTCGATGGACAGGATGCGGTCGGCGGTGCCGTGCACGAGCAGGGTGGGTACGTCGAATCGCTCAAGGTCAGTGTGGAAGTCCTCCAGCCAGGTCTGCGGGCACGCCCACGTGGCATACGGGGATGCGTCCGCTCCGGTCGACCACATGAACCTGACAGTGTCTTCGCTGACACGGGTGCCCTGGTAGTCGTCGAGGTTGAGAAAGTTGCCCATCATGCCGGTCAGCCACGCGAATCGGTCCTCGACGATGGCCTGCTGCGCGCCCTTGACGCCCGCCTCGTCCACACCTTTGGGGTTATCTGGACCCTGCGCGAAGGTCGGCGTCAGGCTCTCGATGAGGACGACGCTCCGCAGCCGGTCTGTGCCGAATCGGCCGATGTACCTCGCGACCTCTCCGGTTCCGAGCGAGAACCCTACGAGGGTTGCGTCCTCGACGTCAAGGGTCCGGAGGAGCACATCGACGTCTGCGCTCAGCGTGTCGAAGTCGTACCCGGTAATCGGAGCACTGGAGCGCCCGAACCCTCGGCGGTCGACGCTGATGACACGGTAGCCGGCGGCGAGCAGTGGGTGCAATTGCGGCTCCCACGACCGGGCGTCGAAGGGCCAGCCGGCGAGCAGCACGACTGGCCGCCCGCTCCCGTGATCCTCAAAGTACAAGTTAATCGGTGTCGAGTTCTCTTCACCGACGGTGATGGTGCCCATTGAAACTCCTTTGCTCGACAGGTGATCTTCCATTGAGGTTCCACCTTCCGCAGGCACCGCCGTCCTCCGGCCGTCCGGAGAATTAATCCGGGAAACCCCACAGTTGGCCGAATCTTTCCGTCTCAGAATGGGCAGCGAGTCCGAGACAGGTACCGAACCAGACGAGGAGCTTGCGATGCCAATAATCACCACATCCGACGGTGTAGACATTTTTTTCAAAGATTGGGGGGCGGGCAAGCCTGTCGTCTTTAGCCACGGGTGGCCGCTCACCGCTGATGCGTGGGATGGCTCGGCGAAGTTCGTTGCGGACCACGGCTTCCGTGCCATCGCCCATGACCGGCGCGGCGGCGGCCGATCCGGCCAGCCCTGGGCCGGTAACGATCTCGACCACTACGCCGACGATCTGGCGGCAGTCATCGAATCTCTCGACTTACATGACGCAGTGCTTGTCGGGCACTCCACCGGCGGCGGCGAAGTCACCCGCTACATCGGTCGTCACGGGACGAGCCGCGTCTCCAAGGTGGTGCTGCTCGGGGCGATCCCGCCCCTGATGCTGAGGACTGATGCCAACCCGGAGGGATTGCCCATTGAACCGTTCGACCAGTTGCGATTGAGGCGTCAGCCTTGAAGTCGTCGAAGATCGTTCCGAACGCGACGTTGAAGGTCTACCCGGGCGCCCCGCATGGTCTCACGGGCCCGCATGAGCAGGAGTTCATGAACGACCTGCTCGAGTTCCTGAAGAGCTGAGACAAGCTTCCAACCCGCACGTCACTGAAGTCACTCTCAAGTAGCAAAGGCGGTTCTCCATGGCTGACAACATCACCCACCCGGCCGACGATCTCGCGAAGGCTCTCAAGCGGACCGAGATACAACACGTCGCGTCGTCAATTCCGGGACGGGACATTGTGCAGGTTCTCACCGAGATCCCAGCGGGAGTCGAATCGGGTTGGCACACACATCCGGGGGAGGAGGTCGGCTACCTCCTCGCAGGCCGTGTGCAGATGCGCATCGAGGCACAGCAGTCCCTCGTCCTGAATGCGGGAGACGGGTTCCTCATCCCTCCCGGGACGTCCCACAACGCGCTGGATCTAGGCCCGGACACCGGGCGCATGCTCTCCTGCTACATCGTGGAGGTCGGCGCACCCGTCGCGTCCTTCGTCGACGACCCCACCACACCATGACCAGCCCGCTGGGTGGCATCCCACTGCAGCGTGCGGTGACGGGACCTCTCGACGTGTCCTACGTCGATATCGGTCCCAGAGATGGAGACCCGGTGATCCTCCTGCACGGGTGGCCGTACGACATCCACAGCTACGGCCCCGTCGTGTCACTCCTCGCGGAGGAGCACCGGCGAATCATCATTCCCTATCTCCGAGGTCACGGCGAAACCGTCAGTCTCGAGGACGCGGGACGATCCGGACAGCAAGCCGCCATCGGCGCCGACGTCATCGAGCTGATGGACGCGCTGGCGATCGACCGCGCGGTTCTGGCGGGATTCGACTGGGGCGGACGTGCGGCATGCGTTGCCGCTGCGCTCTGGCCCGAGCGCTGCGCAGGACTCGTGTCCGTCACCGGCTACCTGATCCAGGATGTCGCTGCGGGCGTCAAGCCACTGCCGCCGACCACCGAGGCGGGCCTGTGGTATTTCTTCTACTTCGCAACCGACCGCGGCCGAGCCGGGCTCGAAGCGAACAGACGCGAGATCGCCCGCGTCGTCTGGACGCGAAACTCGCCCGAATGGGCTTTCACCGACGCAGACCTCGACCTTGCCGTAGCTGCGTTCGACAACCCCGCCTACGTCGATGTCGTCATCCACTCATACCGGCACCGGCTCGGTCTGGCCCCAGGCCATCGGCGCTACGTCGACCTGGAACGGTGGCTCGCAACCGCCCCCACCATCAGCGCACCGACCGTCACCCTGGACGGGGGCGCCGACGGAAACTTTCCGGCCACCGATGGCAGCGGATACGCTCAGCACTTCACCGGCACCCACCGGCATCGTATCGTGCAGGGCGCAGGCCATAACCTTCCTCAGGAAAAACCGGAAGCGTTCGCCGACGCGATTCTCGAGGCCGAGTTCTTGGCAAAGCGAGAACAAACGTGACCGAGCACGCATCCACCAAACGCGCCGTGCCACGCATCCCTCTGAATACTCTCGCTAGCAGCTTCGGGGTTACTGGCTTGGCCGCTCTCTGGTCGGCGATGACAGCCACTCTCGATCTGTCCGCCATGATTCCGGCGGTGCTGTGGACCGTCGCGGGCGTCACCTGGGGTTGGCTCATCGCAGCACATCTTGTGCGAGGGTCCCGAAGCCCCGACACGCTGCTGTCTCAGCTGAGGCAGCCCGCCCAGGGCCCGATAGCGGCCATCGTTCCGACGGTCGGAATGCTGTTGGGCGCGGAGCTCTACCTGATCTGGCCGGCCGGCGGTTTCGTACTTGCGCTCATCGCGTTCCTCGTCGCCTTGATGTTTGCCGGGTGGATCCTCGCCTTCTGGCACACCGGCCACCTCAACCCGGAGGCTTTCCACGGTGGGTATCTGCTCCCGACAGTCGCCTCGCCCCTTGTCGCATCTGCGGTCGCGGCGCGCCTTGGTTTCCCTTTGGTCGCCGAGGGGGCCTTCGCCGTTGGGATATTCTTCTGGGCCGTGCTGGTCACCGTTCTGCTGTCGCGGCTGGCGTTCTTCCCGCCACTACCCGACCCACTCACGCCGACGTTCGCGATCCTCCTCGCGCCACCCGGCGTCGCAGGTGCAGCCTGGTTCGCGATGAACGGCGCCCACGAAGACTTCGTCTCCGTGAGCCTGCTCGGTCTGTTGGCGCTCATGGCGGTATTGCAACTCTTCCTCATCCGCATTTACCGCCGCCTGCCGTTCTCTTTGGGTTGGTGGTCTTTCACGTTTCCCGCCGCATCAGCCGCCGCCTACGCGATCGAGTGGGCGGCGATGTCGGCGTTCCTCGGCTGGGAGGTGGTCGCGTTCGTCGTCGCTACAGCCGTTACTGCGCTCATCGGCGCCATTGCCATCCGCTCCGTGCTTCTCATCAGCTCAGTCCAACGGGGTTTTCGGCGGGCTGAGCAAACTCTCCGCCGCGCGGACGACGCAGCTCAACGGCCCGCCCGCCCGGACGCTGTTCACCAGGCCGGACCATCACGCTCCGGTAAGTCATGATGCGGGAGACGAGGACACCATGACCCTGGAGGACTCTCGTGCCTTCCCCCGTCTCAGCCGAGAGCAACTCATTCGGATGAGACGGTACGGCGTTCGTCAGTCCGTCACTGTGGGAGAACTCATTTATCACGTCGGGGAGCCTGTCGCCGACCTGGTGCTCGTGGAGCGCGGAGCCATCGACATCTTCTCTGCGAGCACTGCTGACTCACCCGAGAAGTTCATCACACGGCACACGCACGGCAGGTTTCTCGGTGAGCTGAGCCTGCTCACGGGACAGTACTCCTACCTCATCGCCCGTGTCACCGTCGCCGGAAGCATCTACCGGATTCCGCCTGCCGGATTCCGAAGGCTGATGGCCGAGGACGGCGAACTGTCCGAGATCCTCCTTGAGGCCTTCCAGGCCCGCCGCGAGCTGGTGAAGGGCGTGGCCGCGCACACAATGGAGATTCTCGGCAGCCCCTCGTCCTCCACCTCCTTGGCCCTGCGTGCGTTCGCCGAACGGTTCGACCTGCCCCACGTCTGGTTCGACAGCGCTTCTGTCGCCGGCCTCGCACTGATGCGAACGACCGGTGTCGGACGCGACCAGCTTCCTGTCGTCTTCCTACCAGGCGGCGTGCTCCACCGGGCCACCCCAGGCCGGCTCGCCGAGCGCCTCGGCCTGTCCTACCGGCCAAGCGACGGCTCCGTGGACCTAGTCGTCGTCGGCGCTGGCCCGGCCGGCATGGCGGCCGCCGTCTACGGCGCTTCTGAAGGGCTCAAGACGGTGCTGCTGGATACTGTCAGCCCAGGAGGGCAGGCTGCCGCGAGTTCGCGTATCGAGAACTACCTCGGTTTCCCCGCCGGCATCAGCGGCACCGACCTCACCAGCAGGGCGTGTGTCCAAGCGCTCAAATTCGGCGCGCGCATCTACGCCCCCTGCCAGGTCGTCGGACTGGACGTCGACCAGCCCATGCCCTCGCTTCGAATGGAAGATGGCAGAGAGTTCCAGGCCGGAGCGGTCATCGTCGCTACCGGCGCCCAGTACAGCACCCTGCCCATCCCAGGGTGGGCGCGGTTCGAACGGGCAGGGATCTTCTTCGGCGCCACGAAGCTGGAAGCGACGGCCTGCGCCGGCAGACCTGTTGTGGTCGTCGGAGGTGCGAATTCGGCGGGGCAAGCCGCGTTGTTCCTGGCTAGCCACAATTGCCGAGTCGACGTCGTCATCCGAGGGCCAGATGTGGGTGCCGGCATGTCCAACTACCTTGTCGAGAGACTCCTATCCCACGACAGGATCCGGGTGCTCACATCCACCGAAGTCACCGCACTCGACGGTGGAGAGACGCTGCAGGAGGTGACGTTGACCGACAATGTCACTGGTCAACACCGGCAGAAGGAATACGGTGCACTGTTCTGCTTCATCGGCGCCGCGCCCGCAACGCGATGGCTCACCGGTATCGCAGTCGACAGCCATGGATTCATCCTCACCGACGTCAACATCGACGCTGACACATTTCAAACCGCCACCACGCCAGGGCGTATGCCCTTGCCTTTCGAGACTTCTGCTGCCGGCGTGTTTGCGGCAGGCGATGTAAGACGCGGGTCGATGAAGCGGGTGGCGGCCGCAGTCGGTGAGGGCGCGAGCGCTGTGTCCTCGGTCCATCAAGCCATTCACGCCAGGATGTGATTGGTGTGCCGGAAAGGAGCGGGAGAGTGAATGCAATCTCAGACCAAGACATCGACAGCGCCTACAAGGAGCTCGGGTACCTCGACCCGCGTTTCGAGCAGCTGAGGGAGCGGCTCGGGACACCTGATCCGTTCCATTTTCCAGACGGTGGCCGCACTGTCGACAGCAATTTCGCGGGTATGGTCATGCACATTCTCGCGCAACAGATTGCGACTCGAGTCGCCCTCGTGATCTACGACCGACTCGTCACTGCGACGGGCGGAACGCCCACACCCGAGACTGTGCTGATGCTCGACGTCGAGCAGCTCAAAGCCATCGGCACCTCCCATTCGAAGGCGACGTACGTGCGTTCATTTGCGGAAGCCGTGAGCTCTGGACAGCTCGTGATCGATCAGATGGACAGCGTCAGCGACAAAGACGCCGAGGAGTCGCTGACCCGGGTGAAAGGAATCGGGCCGTGGAGCGCCGAGATGTTCCTCATCCACCAACTACGCAGAAGCGACATCCTGCCCGCCGGAGATCTCGGCATTCGTGCTGCCATCCGGAATCTCGATTCGCTCCCGGAAGTTCCCTCTATCGACGAGGTGCGCGCCCGCGGCGAAGCGTGGAAGCCCTACCGGACGTATGCCGCGGCGCTGCTGTGGCGGTCCCTCTCAGAGCCCGCGGCGGCCGCCCTCGACCGGAGCGAGGAAGCTTGAAATGGCTACCCGGATCGACGACGCCAGGCGCTCTTTGGCCATTGCCCATGAGCCTGCGCGGGCGTTTTTGGTGGCAATCTGTGTTGCACAGAACGTATTACCAAGGAGGGTTATTTTGGAAAGCTCGGCCGCGACGAGGGCGTACGACGATCTTGTTTTGTCCATGAGCGTGGATCAGGACAACGATGTACTTGTCACTTCCGACGGGCTCCGCGCACGCGGTCGACTCTTCGCGTTTATGGACGGCAACGACCTCGTGGTCGCCTTGCCCGAGGCCAGGGCGCGGGATCTTATACAACGCGCCGTTGGGTATGAATTCGAAGCGACGGGCCACCCCGGGCGGGCTTGGGTGCGGATCCGGGATAGGCAGCTTTGGTCGGAGCTCGCTCGTGAAGCGCACGAATACGTGGGCGAACCTCCCGTTGGTGGCGATTCCTGAGTTCCCTTGCCGGGCCCTGATCTGCGCATCCGTTCGAGAAGTCGTCCTCGACCCGGATCATTTCCTCGAGTTGGGGTCCTCGTCCCCGATGATCCCGGTGGACCTGCGGGCACAGGAGTTTTGGCCCCAGGGCGCCCGCGAAGTGGCCACGGCCACGGCCACATCCGCGTCGGCTCGGGGGTGTGATCGGTGATGCCACTACACCTCCGTCAACCCACTGGGCAGAATTCGAGCAGGTCCAGGGATAGTGCTGTTCACACCACTTCTGCTTTAGTCGCTAAAGTACTTAGATGAGCACATTGGCCATTTTCGGTGCGACGGGCAAGACTGGTCGGCGCGTACTCGACCGCGTCCTCGCCGCAAAATATGACGTCCGCGTTCTCGTCCGTGATCCCGAGAAGCTGCCACGAGCAACCCGCGTTCAGCCGTCGTTGACGATCGTCCACGGTGACGTGCTGAACAGCGCCGATGTCGACCGCACAGTCCGCGACTCACGCGTGGTCCTCGCACTGTTCGGCCAGGTGAAGGGATCGACGAAGACTCTGCAGGCCGACGGCACCGACAACCTCGTGGCTGCGATGTCTCAACACGGCGTGCGGCGCATCGTGACCCTGGCGGGCGGGGGCCTTCGGGCCGACGGCCGTGATGACCTTGCCGACTTCATCCTGACCCAAATCGACGACCGCACATTCATCCATCAGATGCCGTTCGTGAGCAACTGATGGCAGACCGCTACGACCGCGCGGCGCACATCGCCTTAGTGCTTGAGTCCGTAACGCTACTCAGCCAAATGATCGCTTCCGGTCCTCGGGTCCTGTTCCACGGGCGTGACCTCACTCGGACACAGATGCGCGCGCTATTCGTGTTGGCGCATGACGAATCGCCAGTCACCCCCGGGCGCCTCGCCAAGGTACTGGGAATCACAGCCGGAGCAATCACTCAGCTCATCGATGGATTAAAGGACCAGAAACTCGTTGAAACCGTGCCGAATCCAAACGACGCACGCTCCAGAGTCATCCGCCTGACCGCGAACGCCGATGATGAGGTCCGACGATTTGAACGCTCAACCGTGGAGCGCATGATGCCACGTTTCGCCGCGGTTGACGATGCTGGGCTGACCGCGCTCTCGCAGACCATTTCACGCATAACGAAGGAACCATGAGTACTCATCATGCAGTGTTCGTGACCGGCGCCAGCGGCACCGTCGGTTCATCCGTCGTTCAATACCTGCTCGAGCTCGGCGTCCCCGTCGTCGCAGCAACGCGAAGTAATGCGGATGCCACCCGGTTGGCGCCTGGGGCAGAGTCACGCCATTTCGACTTAGCGATGACACGCATGGAGCTTGAGGCGGCACTGTCGGGATGCGATCGCCTCTTCTTGATGAGGCCTCCGGCGATCTCTGATGTGCAGACCTACCTCTTTCCCCTCATTGACGCGGCGCAGCGAGTTGGAATCCGGCAGATCGTGTTCCTCTCCTTACAAGGAGTGCAGGGCAACAAGAGAACTCCGCACCACGCGGTCGAGCAGTACTTGAAGCGAATCGACGCGCCGTACACGTCGCTGCGTCCGAACTTCTTCATGCAAAATCTCACCGCGATGTACGGGGCGGAGATTCGTGAGAGCAGCGAGATCTTCGTTCCGGCCGGGCGCTCGTTCACAGCGTTTATCGACGCGCGCGACGTTGGTCGTGTCGCTGCCGCCGTCTTTACCAGCGGCGGCCACCTACGAAAGGCGTACACCCTGTCGGGCGAGCAGCCTCTTAGCTATGCGCGGATCGCTCGTACCCTTAGCCGTGTCCTTCAACGACCGATCCACTACGCCCGACCATCGGAACGAGAGTACCTCGACCGCCTTCGCTCCGAGGATCGACCCGGCGATTACATCGATGTGCAGAAAATGATCTATCGCATCGTCCGCTGGAACATCTCCGCCTTCCCGAACCGAAAGATCCGCCAACTCACAGGCCGCCCGGCAACAACCTTTCTCGAATTCGCCGAACGAGAGAAAGCGGTGTGGGAACGCTGACGGCCTGACAATGATGCGCATGCCGGCAAATGGCCGTCGTCGTCTCTTGGCGGGATTACTCGCAGTGGTACAGGCGAACGGTAGGCCGAAGGAGGATGACGAAGAGCATTTCGAGCTCATTTTGGTCGGTGGCACCGCCAGCGAAGCGGCAACTCTCTTCCAAGAATTTTTTCGGGAGCTGTCGAAAATGGGCTTGTCCGTTCGCTATAAGAATGAAACGGTTCCATTGACGAAAGGACACAACCATGAAGTACGTCATCATGTTTACCTTCGACCCCGAGCTCGACGCGCAAGTGTCGGAGGACCGGATGCAGGGCCTCTACGGGCGCGCCAACCAGTGGTACGGAGAGAACGCGGCGCAGATCGCCGATGGTGGAGCCCAACTGCAGCCCGTCGAGACGGCGACCACCGTGAAGTACGGCGAGAGCGGCAGCGTCGTGGTCGATGGGCCGTTCTCCGAGGCTAAGGAGGTCGTCGGCGGCTTCAGTGTCATCGACGTCCCGGATATGGACGCCGCGATCGCGCTGGTTCGGACATGGCCGTTCCTCGAACTGCCCGGCTGGGGTGTGGAGATCCGCCCGATCTTGACCATCGCCAGCCAGTCCGAGGAGTGAGCGGTTCGGATGCCGCGGCCCGTCCGGACGACGCCAGCGCGCCGAGCGGCGAGGTCGCGGCGTCCGATCTCCTTCTCTCGCAAGTCGTGCGCGAGCAGTCCGGACGAATCGTGGCGGCGCTGGCCCGGTCTCTCGGCAGCCTGGACATCGCTGAAGAGGCGGTGGCCGAGGCCGTCGAGGAGGCGCTCCGCGCGTGGCGAAAGGGCGGGATCCCGCCGAACCCGGGCGCTTGGCTCACGCAAGCCGCGCGCCATAACGCGCTCGATCGCCTGCGCCGCGAGAAGAGGTACCGCGAGAAGCTGGCCAGCATGGTACCCGGCATCGACTCGGAGTCCGCGGTGCTGGAAAACGCCTGGCCCGATTCGTCCGCCGAGCTCGACGACCGGCTTTCGCTGCTGTTCGGCTGCTGCCACCCCGCACTGGCGCCGGAGGCTCAACTCGCGCTCACGCTGCGAGCGGTGTGCGGCCTCACCACGGCGCAGATCGCGCGTGCCACCTTCAGCACCGAGCCCGCGACGGCGCAGCGAATCGTGCGCGCCAAGCGGAAGATCGGCGCGACCGGCATCCCGCTGCGTATACCGGACGCGACGGATCGGGCGGCACGACTCGACATCGTCCTCACGATCGTGTCAGTCATGTACAACGAAGCTCATCTCGTCGCCGGTGGCGACGCCGCCGCGGACCGCGACCTCGCCGATGACGCGCTGTGGCTGGCAGGCGTGATTGCGGCGGCGCTTCCGCGTGAGGCGGAGGCTCACGGCCTCCTCGCGCTAATGCTGTTCCACCGGGCGCGGGAATCGGCGCGGTCCGTGGACGGCGAACTGGTGCTGATGGCCGATCAGGACCGGTCAAGATGGAACCAGACTCTCATCGTTCGCGCACGCGCCGAGCTGGACCAGGCCGCCCGGTTACGGCGCCCAGGCCGTTGGCAGCTGCACGCGGCGATCGCCGCGTGTCACGCGGATGCCGAGACCACAGCGGAAACCGACTGGCTGCAGGTGCTCGTGCTCTATGACCTGCTCCTTGGCTACGACCCATCGCCTGTGGTGCGGCTCAATCGCGCCGTCGCGCTGGATCGGGTGGGAGCCCCCACGGCAGCGCTCACCGAGGTCGACGCCCTTGAGGGCCAGCTCACACGGGCCCACCTCTGGCATGCCGTGCGCGCGCACCTGCTGCGTCGGCTCGGACGCGACGACGAGGCAGTCGCCGCGGATCTGCACGCTCTGGAACTGACAGCGAACGACGCCGAGCGTCGACTCCTCGCTGCCCGCACCGCTAGGTGACCGTTCGGTTGCGCGGCCTTACGCCGGTCTCGCGCCGCACGCGGCACACCAGGCTGTTGCGAGAGGTCGCCGCCTTCGCCTGGCGCGCCAGGGCCTGCGCCAGCGCGGCAGCGACCGCGTCCGCCTGCAGGGCGGACGCGGTCGGCTCGTCGCTGGGAGCGATCAGAACGGGTTCGTCGACGGGTCCACGAGCGGGCGAACCTCGACGCCGCCGAAGGGGGCCGGGCAGAGCTTAGCGATCTCGACGGCGTGGTTGAGGTCGCGGGCCTCGAAAGAGTAGTAGCCGCCGAAGGCCTCCTTGGACTCAACGAACGGGCCGTCCGTCGCAGTGCCGCCACCCTTGATCGTTTTGGCCGTCGTCACGGACGCGAGCGCCCCTCCGCCCGTGAGGGTCCCACCGAGCTCGGAGACCTGCTTGGTGAACGTGTTGTGCGCGTCGACCAGCGCGCCCCACGCCTCGGGCGACATGGTCGCGTAGCGCGCCTGGTCTTCGTAGATGAGGACTATGTACTGGGACATGGAGCTGCCTCCTGCATTAGATCGCGGGCCCGGCCTGTCCGGCCCCGTCATCAATACAGCGAATAACCTGCCCCCGGATCGACAGCCAGGCCAAGATTGTTCAAATTTTCCCGCCGCCGCCGCCGCCGCCGCCGCCGCCGTGCGTGATGGAGTCCGCTTTGCGTGCTGGAGTACACTCCAGCGGCCCTCCGCCTCGCGGTGGAGCGGCGCGACGGGATGCCGCCCGCCGACGCCCAGATGTGCAGCGGATGGGAGCCCTATGACAGTCGGTCTCCAGCGACGACGCAGTCAGAGCGTTGGCGAGTTTTGTTCGCTACCTTTCTCGCATGAGTAATTGACGACGGCGCCGAGGGCGGCGAAGCGGGGGAGTAGGAGGCTAGCCATTAGTCTGTCTTCCTTCAGCCGCGATGGTGGGGCCTGCAGTTATGGCAATTGGACTATTGAGTGGGGGTTCCCGCAGTCGGCGGTTGCCGTCGTAACCATGGGCAATCGCAGCGACTTAGTTTGTGGTGCTCGCTTCTTGCGGCTTCGCGACGAGCCTCGGACGGGTAAGCCAGCGTAGGGGCGGTGGCCGCGATTGTAGTCGAGCCCACCGCCCTTTCGCATGCGTTGGGATCAGCGCACGCGGGTCCAGGTGCCGGAGAGTTGCACGAACTCGCCGCCGATGACGGAGCTGGCCATGCAGGCGCCCTCGGTGTAGTCCTCGATGTGGGTGACGTGGTCGCCCGAGTCGGGTTCGGTCCAGCGCACGACGTAGAGTCCGTCGCGTACCTGGGCGGTGGTGTAGTCCATCGTCTCGGTGCGGCCTGCGATGGCGCCGCCGGTGACGTTGAAGGTGACGCTGGTCTCGGTGTTGAAGGTGATCTCGACGGTGAAGTGGCCGAGCGGGGTGTTCGGTCCGAGGTCAGCGAGCCAGGTCTGGCCAACGCTGGGAAGGGTGGCGTTGATGTTCATGGGAATTGCTCTTTCTGTTGGGGGTGGGGTTAGAACTCGAGGATGAGGCGGCCGCGCAGGCCGCCCTGCTCGAGTCGTTTGTGGGCGGATGCCGCGTGGGCGGCCGGGTAGGTGGCGGCGATTCGGGTTGTGAGCTCGTTTCGCTCGACGGCCCGGGCGAGTCGTTGGATCGCGTCGTGACGCCGGTTCGAACGCATCACGTAGGAACTGAACACACGAATGTCCCGACCTGGAGTCACCGAGGTGGGGAGGTAGAAGGCGATTTGCCCGCCGTCTCTGACGGCGCCCAGCACGGCATTCGTCAGGATCGCGGCGTCAGCGAGAGCATCGGCGCCTCGCCCGTCGGTGGCAGCGAGCACACCGGTCACGAAGTCGGCATCGCGGTCGAGGATGACGGCGGCGCCGAAGCTGCGGACGAGAGCCTGATCCTTCAACGGTGCGTCGGCGATGACGCTCAGTCCGCGGCGGGCGGCGAGCTCGACGAGATACCCTCCTACGGCGCCCGTGGCACCGGTGACCGCGAGGGTCGAACCGGGTTCCAGGGCGAGTTCTTCCAGCGTGATCTCGGCTGTCAGAGCGTTGGACAAGAACGACGCGCCTTCGGTGTAGCCGATGTTCGGCGGCATGCCCGTGACGGACTCGGCGGGGAGCACGATGAGTTCGCTGTAGCCGCCGTGGCTGCCCTCGGGAACGACGAAGCCGATCACGGGATCGCCCAGGCTGAGAGCGAAGCCATCGGGCTGGTCTGGACCGATCTCGTCGATCGTTCCGGCGACATCCATGCCCGGAACGATGGGATCGGTAATCTCGCCGTCTTTGCCGGCGAAACCCCCAGAGCGGATGATCGCGTCGACCGGGTTGACCGCCGCCGCCCGCACCCTTATGCGTACCTCGCCGGGGCCCGCGTGCGGATCCGGGAGCTGGACGGGATGCAGCGTGCCCGGGTCGCCGTATTGAGTAAGACCGATGGCCTGCATTGTTTCCTCGTTTCTTGAAGTGTGGCCGGTGCGGCACATCGGTTGACCTGATGGTGCCGCGCCCGTTCTTCCATCACAGCGCAAGACCGCCCAGAGCGGGATGCTGTGGTCTGAGGTGTTCCAGCAGGGCACCCCAGCGCGCTCCGGTTGGATCTAGCGTGATCACCATGAGCAATAACGAGGATGTGCGCGCGTTCTTGATGTCGCGTCGCGCGAATGTGACGCCGGAGGATGTGGGGCTGCGTGGCGACACGACTCGCCGGGTACCGGGACTCCGCCGCAATGAGGTCGCGGTCCTCGCAGGGGTTAGCGTGGAGTACTACTCGCGGGTCGAACGCGGCAACCTCGCCGGAGTCTCTGATGCGGTGCTGGATGCCCTAGCCGGAGCGCTCCGGCTCGACGACGCTGAGCGGGCGCACCTGTTCGACCTGTCCCGGCAGGCCAACGCATCGCCGGTCCGTCGTGCCCGGCGAACACCCGCGCGAACCCTTCCGCCCGTCATGACCTGGACGCTCAATGCCATCACCGGCGGGGCAGCTTTCGTGCGCAACAACCGGCTCGACATCATCGCCGAGAACGCTCTGCTGCGCGGCCTCTATCGCGACGCATACGCCCTCGGTGAGCGCCCCGTGAACTTGGCGCGGTTCGCGTTTCTTCAGCGAGAGACCGCTGAGCAGTTCTACATGGACTGGAAAGCGGCAGCCGACCTCAACGTGGGCTTGCTCCGGACGGAGGCCGGCCGCAGCCCGCACGACAAGGCGCTGCAGGATCTCATCGGCGAGCTCAGTGTGCGCAGCGAAGAATTTCGCCGGAGGTGGGCGGCGCACGACGTGCGCGTGCACACCACCGCCCCGAAGCTGATCCGGCACCCTGTTGTGGGAGACCTCAACCTAGTGTTTCAGTCCTTTGACGCCGGAACCGACCCGGGCCTTCACCTCGTTACCTACACCGCCGAACCCGGCTCGCCGTCGGCTGAACGCCTTGCCCTGCTCGCGACCTGGGTGGCAACCACCGAATCGGAACAGCTCACGGCCAAGAGGCAGGGATAATTCCTCGGTTTATTTGCGTTCGCTGGGGTTCACAGGTAGTCGATTCAGGCCAGCGTATGGCCTGCCTCCGTCAGGATCGTTCGAGCCCTCTCGCTATCCGCCGCCTGCACCATGAGGATGTCCCCGTCGAACGTTGAGATGACGAACACAGCGCACCCGGCCGCCGACAGCGGCGCAACGAGGGACGTGACGACTCCTGTGAGTCCGAACGGGATCGGACCACTCGCGTAGAGGGCTCGCCATGTGCCATCGATTTGGGCATCGGCGGGTGCCCGCTCTGAAACACACACGATAGACAACTCCTGGGGAGTTCGTGTTATCGAGACGTATTCACCCGCCGACAAGGCGCTAAGGAGGTTTTTCGGCATCTCGGCGGTCGCAGGCAAGCGGGCAATGACGTAGTCGCCTGCGAGCTGGAAGAGTTCTACAGAGGGAGTCGGCATCGGAGTGTCCTGGTTCTGCTTGCGCGGAAGGCCCCGAATCGGGAAGCCACTAGCATCGCGCCGAAGCCATCATGCACGACGACGGGCTGTGGTCAAAATCCAGTTGTCGCGCTCTCCCGGAACTGAACTCCATACGGCATCCGCACAACCGGTGGGAATGATGTTCGACGTAAGGACCGATGGGTGCCCTGACAGAACGCCTCACGACAGAAACTCCCACTCGCCCGAAAACCGAGGTGTCATGGATACACACTTTCGAGAGGACCCACAATGAAAGCCACCATCATGTACGGCGCCGGCGACGTTCGCGTCGAGACCGTTGCCGACCCCACCATTCAGCAGCCCACCGACGCCATCGTGCGCACCGTGCTGAGCTGCGTCTGCGGATCCGACCTGCACCCTTACCACTCAATGCCCGCCACCGAACACGGCCAGAGCATGGGCCACGAGCTCCTCGGCGTCGTCGAAGAGATCGGTTCCGCCGTTAGCACGGTGAAGAAGGGCGACCTCGTCATCGTCCCGTTCGCCTTTTCAGACAACACCTGCCAGATCTGCACAGACGGCTTCCAGACCGCCTGCCCGCACGGCGGGTTCTACGGAACCCCCGACACCGCAGGCCTGCAGGCCGAGCTCGCGCGCGTGCCGCTGGCCGATGGCAGCCTCGTCGTCGTGCCCGGCATTACCGAGAACGACTCCGCGCTCCTGCCGAGCCTCCTCACGCTGTCGGATGTCTACCTCACCGGCTACCACGCCGCACACATGGCCCGCATTCAGGCAGGCCAGACCGTCACCGTGATCGGCGATGGCGCCGTCGGCCTCTCCGCGGTGCTCGCCGCCAAGCAGCTCGGCGCCGAACGCATCATCCTGATGGGCCGGCACACCTCGCGCACCGACCTCGGCCGCCAGTGGGGAGCCACAGATGTCGTCGCCGAACGCGGCGAAGACGGCATCAACAAGGTGCTCGACCTCACCAACGGCTCCGGCTCGCACGTGGTCCTTGAGGCGGTCGGCCTGATGCCCGCCTACGAGCAGTCGTTCAAGGTCGTCCGGGCCGGCGGCGTGATTTCTCGCGTCGGTGTGCCCCAGTACGAGGAAGCCCCGATCGGCTTCATGTCGCTGTTCGGCAAGAACATCACCCTCACCGGCGGACCAGCGCCCGTGCGTGCCTACATCGAACAGGCCATCCCGCTGGTACTCGACGGCACCATCGACCCCGGCAAGGTCTTCGACCGCACCGTCTCGATCGACGACGTACCGGCGGGATACGCCGCGATGGACGCCCGCGAGGCACTGAAGGTTCTCGTCACGGTCTAGTACGAGGTCACAGGGGAGTGCTGCCACGGGATGACACCGTGCGCAGCCCTGCCCTCCTTCGCGCGTTACATGTGGATGCGCCGACGGTGCTGCGAACCAGACCGTGGACCGAGCGCACGACCGATTGCCATCACTGGCGACGATCGGTCACCTGCGCGGCACATGTGGGGGATAGATTGAAGGGCTCGTGGGACCAATCAAAGAGGGTCCACAAGTCCATCATTTAGCCATCTAATTCATCTCTATTTGACCCAAAACGATGGGTTACAATTGGAGGCAGCGAATCGCCTGATTCCCTGTAAACACAAGGGAATCCGAGGGTTTTCGGAGACATTCGGTAACGTCTAAATTAAGGCCAGAACCTTCAGGGGGTCGCAGGTTCAAATCCTGTCAGCCTGACCATGAAGCCCCCGAAGCCATGTGGTGTCCGGGACTTTTTCGGTTCACACCTGCAAAGTCCCGTCGTAGCATTGTGCGCTGCCGCGATTTTCGGCAAGACCCCCACGCCTGTTGGGCGAGGAATATGATCTCGCCATGGACAGCAAGGACATCGGCAAGACCGAACGCCAAGTACCTGCGACGGAGGCTAATGCGCAGAGCGACACCGCCGGGACTCTGCCAGAAGCCATGACCGGACGGGCGAGCCCCGCGAAAGCGGCCGTCGGCGACAAGCCGGTCTTCGCCTACATCGCAAGCCTCCCGCAGCCGCAACGAGGTATTGCGGAAGCAGTCGATGCTCTCGCAGTCAAGACCCTGCCCGACCTCCAGCGATCCGTGAAGTGGGGCATGGCGTACTACGGCGTCGGCGACGGATGGTGCTTCAGCTGCGGCGGGTTCGCCGGCCACGTCAAGCTTATGTTCGTCAACGGCACGGCGCTCGAGCCGGTACCGCCGGTGACGCCAATCGGGATGGGCAGGTCAACGAGGGGAGTGGAGCTCGAGTCCGTGGACGACATCGACGAACGTCAGATATCGGCGTGGATGACGCAGATCGCATCCGCGCCGGGTGTCGGCGGTAAGAGGCGTTGACCACCGGCACAGCGCATTGAGGTGAAGCCGGCGGCGCGGCAGGAGGTCCTGCCGCGCAACCCCTTGGACCACGTCTCCCGCCTGCACGCGAGCCGCACGTCCCCGCCGCGCTCCCGGAGGTGAACGTGATCCGAGCGGCGATCGGGCGGGTCAGCTCCCGGTGGAGACGGGCGTGGCGGTGGGGGAGATGGCGTCCCCGGGCCAGGCTGACTCGTACGGGTGGCCGGTCAGCTTCTCGACGACCACACGGGTCTCGGAGGTGACCTCCTCCTTGGAGCCGCCGGCCTCGAGGCGGTCGATCTCGGCGCGCAGGACTCCGTGGCTCTGCGGGTCGAGGTACATGAACCGCGAGATGGCCAACGCGATAGCGATGAGGACCAGCGGCCCGACGATGACGACGAGCGCGATGACGTGCTGGGTGCCGGAGCTCTGCACGAGGGGGCAGGAGTCGATGCACGAGGCGTCGAGCTGCACGCCGCCCTCGCTGCCGGGCTTGAGGAAGCCACCCATGTCCAGGAACCACGAGACGATGAGGGTCGCGACCGCGCCTGTCGACTTGCGGCCGAAGGTCATCACCGCGGCATAGATTCCGGCGCGGTCCTGGCGGGTCATGATCCGGTCGACGTCGGGGATGAACGGGAAGACGTTCCACGGCGTGAACTCGAGGACGGATCGTCCGGCCTGATACGCGAGGCCGACGATGACGAGCAGCACCATCGTCGAGGACGGCTGGAGTAGGTAGATCGCGCCGAGGGCGAGCAGGCAGGCGATGATCACGGAGTAGGACATGGCAAACAAGTAGCGCGGGCCCTTCCGGATCATGAGGAAGGCGGCGAGCACCGTGGTCGGCAGCCCGATGATGGACAGCGACTGGAGGGTGAGGCCGAAAGACTCGCTGCCGTTCACGGCGTACACGACGAAGAACGTCAGCGCTGTAGCGAAGATGTCCTTGCCCGTGAAGGAGAAGAGATAGATCGCCAGGTGCTTGCGGAAGCTCGAGTTCTTGAACGTCGAGCCGAAGTCCTTGAGGTTGTCGGCAACAAGCTTGCCGACGGGCACCTTGGGCTGGGCGTCGAGCTCCGCGAGGAACTCCGGGGTGAGCTTGCGCTCCCAGGTGGTGAAGTACGTCGTGATGACGGCGCCGGCGAACAGCACGGAGAAGATGAGACCGGTGATGAGGTAGGCGTGCGGGTTGTTCGTCTCCTTGATCTGGGCCGGGATGAAGAAGACGAGGAAGGTGCCCGTGGCCGAGAGGAACATACGGGTCGAGCTGAGCTTGGTCCGCAGCTTGTAGTCGTCCGTCATCTCAGTGGGCAGGGTCTCCCACGGGATGAGAATCATCGCCATGATCATCTCGACGGCCAGGTAAACGAGCAGGTAGTACCAGAAGCCCTGGTGCGAGATCCACAGAAGGGGGAAGACCACGAGGAGCAGGGGTGCGCCGATCAGCAGGAAGAAGTGGCGGCGGCCGAACTTCTTGCCCAGGCGGGTCCGATAGAAGTTGTCGGTCAGCGGGCCGATGATCAGACTGACGACCGCATCGACGATGCGGGCGATGAAGAGGATCGTGCCGGCTTGGACGGCGCTGACATCCCCGTAGGTCGTGAAGAAGTACAGCATCAGGCCGCTGATGATGGTGTTCCAGCCGCCGCCCATGAGGTCTAGTACACCGAAGCCAATGCTCCGGGCGAGCGTGATGGGGCGGGCCGTGTACACGCGCCTGGTCGTTTTTTCTATGAGGGGACTCACGTCATTGTGCCTTCTGCTTCAGGGCCCCAGGTTCGTTCCCAAGACGCTTGCACACTACCATACAACCACACAAGCGCTGAAGATCGAGGCAGGAGCACAGCGATTTACGGACCTTTCCCTGTGCCGCCACGACGCAACGCGCGATCTCATGCGTTGGACACGATTCGGCAGTGCGCGCTTGTTCAGTACCGGTGACTTGCCCAGCGCGATTTCCTCCAGCACACGCGCATTGCTAAATCCCGCCCAGGGTATTGCGCAGCCCGTGATGCGCACCGGATCGCGGACCGAGCGCACGACCGATCGCCATCACCGTCCGTGCTGGATCGGAAGCGAACTGTCGGCCCTGCGCTCGGCTCGACTGCGCCTCGCGCGTGGGGGAGTGGCTGCTCGCGTACTTATGAAGTAACGGGCGCTCTAGTGCCACTCGAGTAGTGGAGTGCGCGCTGTTAATGGTGGGAGGTCGTCTGGAGCGACTGGACGCGATATTAGGAAGCCTTGCGCGATGTCACACCCCAGCTCGCGCAACAATCTAAGTTGACACGGACGTTCGACACCCTCAGCCGTGACCTTGAGACCGAGCGCATGAGCGGTGTCGATGACACCCCTCACGAGGAGCGCGTCGGCGGCAGAGGTGTCGATGTTGTCGATGAATGACTTGTCGATCTTCACGATGTTCAAAGGAAGATTGCGCAGCATGGCCAGTGAGGAGAATCCCGTGCCGTAGTCGTCTAGGGCGATACTTATTCCAGCGTCCCGCAGTTGCTGGAGTTGCCCGATCGCTCGCGGCAAGTTGGTGATCGCGGCACCCTCGGTGATCTCTACTTGAATTAGGTCTGGGGGAACGCCGTGCCGGGCCAGGGCGCTCAGGAGTTCGGAAACAACACGGCGAGTCGCGAGCTGTACGGGGGACACATTGATCCCAACGCGGCGCGGCACGCCGGCATCTAACCAGCGCCTCGCTTGCATGCAAACCTCATTGATTACCCGTAAACCGATCCGGTGAATGTCGCCGGAAAGTTCCATAATCGGTATGAATTCGGCTGGCGAAACCATGCCCAACTCTGAGTCCGTCCAGCGCAGCAACGCTTCCACTGTGGAATTGTCACCGCTCACCAGGTCCAGTTGCGGTTGATAGTGCAGCGTGAAGCGGCGGGTTTCGAAGGCGCTCGGAAGACGCCGGCGGATGAGCGCGTTCCGCGCAATCGGCGCCGCCTCGTCGTGCCCATCCAGCCGTGCGACCTGTCGTTTTCCGGCCTGCTTCGCCTTGAGCATCGCTCCGTCTGCATGTCGGAGCAAGGCTTCCAGCCGGGTTAACTCCGGCTCCGCTGGCACATCACCGGGCATGGCAATGCCAACCGACGCCGACAAGTGCAAGATATTGCCGTCACAGTCGAACGGGACCGAAGACCCCGCCACCACACGGTCAGCGACGGCGAGAGCCTGCATTTCACTCACGCCGACGAGCAGAATCGCGAATTCGTCCCCGCCGAGGCGGGCTAAAACGTCCGCTGGACGGATGATGCGCCCTAGCCGTTCGGCGAACCCGGCCAGGACCTCATCTCCTGCTCGGTGGCCGAAGGTGTCGTTGATCGCTTTGAAGCCGTCGAGGTCGATGTAGAGGACGGCGATTCCCGCCAGGTTTGCGTTTCCTCGTGCGAGTGCTTCGCCGCGCTCCCCCAAGTGGCGTCGGTTTGGAAGTCCGGTCAGAGAATCATGCAAGGCTGCATGGCGGAAGTCTGCTGACAGTCGTTCGAAGATCTGTGACACCGACACAACTCGTGGGCCATCGTCGGTGACGACGAGCACATCTCGATGCCTGCTTCCCTCTGGCGAGTCAAGGATATGTTGGGCGGCGCTCGCGAGAGCCATAGATCCAGGCAGGGTGAAGGAGTTCGCGGGCAGCATTTGTACGGCAGTCGATCTAGCGTGCAGCCCTCGTCCGTAGCCGAGGCGCCCGGTCAGGGCGTGCTCCACCTGTTCGCGGGTGAGGAGCGAGTAGATGCCGTTCTCGTGAATCACTAGAGATCGAAGGTTCCGGTCTGCACGGAATAGTCGGTCTATCTCGGTCACCGGAGTGGCGGCTGGTACCAGTTTGGGGCTGGTCGCCAAGTCGGCTAGGCGCAGAACGCGCTCGACGCGGCCGAGATCGGTGTCAGAAGCAATGCTCATATTCAATCAGTACTTGATCGATGGACGGCGTAGCGAACCGACCTGCCGCTGTTTCCACACTGTTCAGTTCACGTAGGCACCCCCAGTTCGACCGCGATCCTGGCGGCTGACCTGGCAATTCGAGCGAGCCCCTGAGCGTCTACTGACGGAGGTTCCCCACGAGCACAAGGCTCCGGAACGGGTCATCATTCCCGATCGGTGAATGCACCCGGGTGACCGGATCAGTTGGTGTTGGGGACGGCGATGACTTTGCCGTGAAGCCCTCCGTCGGCGGCCAGGGCGTGGATCCCAGGGAGTTCGCTCAGTGTGACTCGTTGGGTGATGCTGACGGTGAGTTCGCCGCTGTCGACGAGGGCGACCAGCTGGGCCAGTTCGTCCGTGTCGGGGCGGACGAAGACCCCTGCGGTGCGCACACCTCGGGTGTCGTCGCCGGGGGTGGTCATCCACGCGGCTGTGGACACGACGATGCCGCCGTCACGGACGATATCGACAAGCGCTGTGAACTCCTCGTCGCTGAGCGGTGCCAGGTTGAACAACACGTCGACAGGTTCGGAGACCGAGTCGAGGACGCGGGCGCTGGTGTGGTCGATGACCTGGTCAGCACCGGCTGCCGCCACGGCGTCGTGGCTGCGGGAGCTCGCGGTGGCAATGACGTAGGCGCCGGCACGCTTGGCGAGCTGGATGGCGTATCCGCCTACCGCTCCACCGGCACCGGTGATCAGAACTCGCTGGCCATTCGTGAGCTCGCCAAGGTCAAAGAGGCCCTGCCAGGCGGTGAGCGCCACCGATGGGAACGCGGCCGCGTCAGCCAAGGGGATAGTCGACGGTGCTGAGACCAGGACGTCTGCAGGTGCGACGACGTACTCCGCGGCCGAACCATCCGCGCCCATCGGCAAGAAACCAACGACGGCGTCGCCGACCTGGAACGCGCTGACACCCTCACCGAGCGCAGCGATGGTGCCCGAAACGTCGTAGCCGGGCACGTGCGGCAGGGAGACGGGGAACGGCAGCGTACCGCTGCGGATGCCGGAGTCGGCGGGGTTGAACGCAGAGCCGGACACCCGGACGAGGACTTGGCCCTCCGCGGCGGAGGGCTGGTCGGCGTCCTCGAAGCGGAGGACTTCAGGGGAGCCGAACTCGTGGAAACGCACTGCCTTCATGATGATTGTCGCTTTCTTCAGAGGTTTTTGCTTCGACGTCGAAGCAACTGAGAGAAACATAACATTGCTTCGACGTCGAAGCAAGTATGCTGGGGAAATGCCAGAAACAAAGCCGTCATTGGACCCCGTCGAGCTCAGCGCGTACTTCGCGTTCACGGAAGTGAGCAGTCTGATCCGCCATGCGGTCGAACAGCAATTGATGCAGGCGGGCCAGCTCAGTTACGTGCAGTTTCAGATCCTGGCTCGGCTCGGCGACTCACCGAGAGGTAGCCAGCGGATGACAGATCTGGCCGATGGGGTCGTCTATAGCCGCAGCGGGCTGACCCACCAGGCGGGACTGCTCGAGAAAGCCGGCCTGGTGACCCGGGCACCCTCGGTTGACGACGAACGAAGTGTCACACTCACCATCACCCATGCGGGGCGCTCGGTGTTGGCCGATGTCTTCCCAGGACACATCGAGGTCCTCAAGACCCTGTTCTTCGCCCCACTCAGCCACCAGGACGTAGGAGCCCTCGCCGAGTCGCTGACCGCGGTGCGCGATCACCTGCGCGCGACACCACCCCGGTCGGCAGCACCACGGCGCCGCAAGACTGATCGTTGATTCGCGGGAATTGTGAGTAGCTTGGGTGCAGTCCATCTGGAAAGCGGTGGTTTTCTGGGACTCGATGCAGGCCGGCGGCACGTGGCTTCACCCGCTGCCGACGGGCCGCCTCGATGTTAGGCACCCGTCGCAGGCGAGTTTCTCTTCGACTGGGTATTTCGCGATCCGGCCGGACCCACTAGGTTCTAGCCATGACCAACGGATTCGCGCGAGTTGCTTTCGTCATAACTGCTGCAATGGCGGTTAGCGCACTGGCCGGATGTTCGTCCTCTGGCTCGGCTTTTGCCGGCACCTGGGGGCACGGCGGCGAGGGTGAGCCGTCTCTGACTATCGAGGCGGACGGGTCGTTTTCCGGCACTGACGGCTGCAACCCGCTCGAGGGCAAGGGCACTGTCTCCGGCGACACCTTCACCTTCGGTCCATTCGCATCGATCACCCAGGCGTGCGAGGGGGTGACGCCATGGCTCAACCTGGCTGATACGGCGAAGGTCGATGGCAACGCGCTTACCGTTTATCGGTCGGATGGCACAGAGATCGGCACCCTGGACAATGACTGATCAGCATCCCGACCCGCGCGGCGGGTCTCGTTTTCGATTGCGGCAGGATGAGAATATGACTGAGGTTCCCCAGCCCATCGCAGAGCTGTACCGCGATCTGCACCGCCACCCGGAACTAGCTTTCCAGGAGACCCGCACCGCCGGCATTGCGGCGGACCGTTTGCGGGCCGCGGGCTACGACGTTCTGGAGGGAATCGGCCGCACCGGTGTCGTTGGCGTGCTCCGAAACGGCGATGGCAAGACCGTGCTCCTGCGCGCCGACATGGATGCCCTTCCGGTGGAGGAAGACACCGGACTGGATTATGCCAGCACGGTTGACGGGCTCATGCACGCCTGTGGCCACGACGTGCATGTGGCGAGTTTGATCGGGGCCGCCGATCGACTTGCGCAGACCCGCAATGAGTGGGCAGGCACGTTGATCGCGCTCTTCCAGCCAGCCGAAGAGAGCGGTGGTGGCGCACAGGCGATGTTGGAGGACGGCCTTTACGAGAAGGTGCCGGTCCCGGATGTGGTGTTGGGTCAGCACGTCGGTCCTGCGCCAGCGGGCGCAGTCGGCGCGCATCCTGGTCCAGCGTTCGCAGGCGCCAACAGTATCGACATCACGGTTTATGGACGCGGCGGGCACGGCTCCCGCCCGGAGACGACCATCGATCCGATCGTATTGGCAGCCGCAATCGTTCTTCGGTTGCAGACCATCGTCGCTCGAGAGGTAGCGCCGCAAGAGACAGCAGTCGTCACGGTTGGCCGCATCGTCGCCGGAACGAAGAACAACATCATCCCTGACACGGCGACCCTCGGTCTCAGTGTTCGCGCGTTCACCGAGGATGTGCGTGTCCGGATTATCGACGCGATCGAGCGCATCGTGAGTGCCGAAGCCGCGGCCTCCGGTGCGCCGGAGCCACGAATCCACTACGCGGAGTCGTTTCCCGTGCTGGTCAACGACGTCCGCGGTGCGGAGCGCACCAACGATGCATTCCGCGCTGCCTTCGGCGGCGCCAGCGTGCTCGATCCTGGAGAAGTCAGCGGCAGCGAGGACGTCGGACTGCTCGCAATCGCAGCGGGTGCGCCGCTCGTCTACTGGATCCTCGGCGGAGCCGACACCCCGTCATATCTGGCTGCCGCTGCCGCAGGCACCCTGGACCGCGATGTGCCATCCAACCACTCGCCACACTTCGCGCCCGTTATCGAACCGACACTCACACGAGGCATCGAGGCGCTTGTCACAGCGGCGCGGACCTGGCTCTCACGTGACCGTGAACGATCGATTCAGGGATGATTGTTGCGCCACTCGTGGTCTAGGAGCGCGTATTGATACCCGTCGACCCACCCAAGTTCGGCGTGCCAGGAGTCTTGAATTCCATGTTGCTCTCGGCGCATTCCCGCCTTTTCGAGCACTCGCACCGAGGCCATGTTGTCGGCGTTGCAGCTAGCCATGACCCGCCGAAGGCCGAGCCTGTCGAATGCTGCGCACAGAAGGCCTCGGGCCAAGTCGGTGCCGAATCCCCTCCCCGCGCAGTCGGGCTCAAGCATGTAGCCCATGACGCCTTGGGTGCGTTGGGGCATGCCTGGCTGCCCCATGCCGTCAACGAGGTCGAGGAAACCCATCCCGACAATCTCGCCATCACACTGGGCGACGCACGAAAAATCTGTGTCGCTGGTCGGAATGCTGAGCCACTCCTGTCGAAATGTTTCAGGCTCGACGCGGGTGCGCAGCATGAAACGGTTTACGACCGGGTTGTTTCGCAGCGCAAGTATCTGCGCGAGGTCGTCTGATCGAACGTCTCGGAGGAGCAGCGCTCCACTAGAGGCAGGCCAAGGAGAGGTAAGCACTCGCATATTTTGGCAGAGTGGTCAGCGAACGTGGCCAACTAGAAGCTATCCTGTCTGGACTCCCGCGGGCACTTCGCGAGTCAGTCGTTCACAAACCTTTTACAAACTGGCACTGTTTTCGGACCGTCCAGTAGTCACGAGATGTTGACTGTCTTGGCGACCTCCGACGCGGCCTGAGCAGGCGTGAACTCCGTGGTATCGATGACGTGGGCCTCTTTGCCCAACCAGGACTGGAAGGCCTCGGCGTAGGGGGAGAGGTAGCTGAATCGAAACGAGGAGGGGCCCATCACGGAGTCGTCCTGAATTCGTTTCCGGAGGGTGCCTTGATCGGCGTGGAGCACGAAGTGATGCACTGGAATGTCGTAGGAGGCCAAGCCCTGGCTGATTTCCCGCCAGTAGGGCTCGACCAACACAGTCATCGGCATCACCAGAGTGCCACCGGTGTAGTCGAGGATGCGGCGAGCCGTCTCGACTACGAGGGGCCGCCACGGAGGCCAGTGCTGGAAGTTATCCGTCTTAGGTAGCCCCGGGTAAACGTCCATGAGTGTTTCGCCGACCTTCTCGGCATCAAACACACGGGAGTCGGCGATGAGCTGCTGCACGAGAGCAGCGGTCGTCGTCTTCCCGACGCCATGCGTGCCGTTGAGCCATATGATCATCGGCCCATGCTAGCGATACCGCTTCCACGCGCCCGAAAGCCGGCCCATATCGCGCGGAGGCACCGAGGTCAGTGACTACGTCCGGCTCATCGCTTCCTCATCGGCCGCAACATTCTTCTGCACGGCGAACTGGGTCCGGTGCAATTCTTCGTACCGCCCGCCCATAGCCAGCAGTTCCTCGTGCGTACCGCGTTCCACGATCGAGCCGTCCTCGACCACGAGGATCAGATCTGCGCTGCGGATGGTGGAGAGACGGTGCGCGATGACCATCGCGGTGCGTCCCTCGAGCGCCTCGCTGAGCGCCGCCTGCACGGCGGCCTCAGACGTCGAGTCCAGCGCCGCGGTCGCCTCGTCGAGGATGACGACGCGCGGCTGGGCGAGCAGAAGCCTCGCGATGGTCATCCGCTGGCGCTCGCCGCCGGACAGCCGGTAGCCACGCTCGCCCACCATGGTGTCCAGCTGGTCCGGCAGGGACCGGATGAGCGGCTCGAGCCGCGCACGGCGCACGGCGTCCCACACCTCGTCGTCGGACGCCTCCGGCCTCGCGAGGCGCAGATTGGAGAGGATGGTCTCGTGGAACAGGTGGCCGTCTTGCGTCACCATGCCCAGGGTGTGCCGCATGGAGGCGAACGTGACATCGCGGACATCCGTGCCTGCGAGGCGCACGGCACCGCTGTCGACGTCATACAGGCGCGAGAGGAGTTGCGCAATCGTGGACTTGCCGGCGCCCGACGTGCCAACGAGGGCAACGGTCTGCCCCGGCTCGATCCTGAAGGACACGCCGTGCAGCACCTCCTCGCCGCCGCGGGTGTCCAGCGTGGACACTTCCTCGAGAGAGGCGAGGGACACCTTGTCGGCGGATGGGTAGGCGAAGCGCACGTTGTCGAACTCGACGGACACCGGGCCTTCGGGGACGGCGACGGCGTCGGGCTTCTCCTTGATGAGCGGGTCGAGGTCCAGCACCTCGAAGACGCGCTCGAAGCTGACCACCGCGCTCATGATCTCCACCCGTGCGTTCGCGAGGCCGGTGAGCGGCGCGTAGAGGCGGGTGAGGAGCAGCGCCAGGGTGACCACGTCACCGGTGTTCAGCTGGCCGGCGAGTGCGAGGGTGCCGCCGAGGCCATAGACGAGCGCGAGGGCGAGAGCGGACACGAGCATGAGTGCGGTGAAGAAGACGAACTGCAGCATCGCGGACCGGACCCCGATGTCGCGCACGCGGGCGGCGCGCACGCGGAACTCCTCGGCCTCCTCGTCGGGCCGGCCGAACAGCTTGACGAGGGTGGCGCCCGGTGCCGAGAAGCGCTCGGTCATCTGCGTGCTCATGGCGGAGTTGTGATCGGCGGCCTCGCGGCGCAGCGCGGCGAGGCGGCTGCCCATGCGGCGCGCGGGGACCAGGAAGATGGGGAGCATGATCACGGCGAGAACCGTCACGAGCCACGACGTGCTGAGCATGACGATCAGGGTGAGGATCAGCGCCACGAGGTTCGTGACCACGCCGGACAGCGTGCCGCTGAAGGCCTGCTGAGCGCCGATCACATCGTTGTTGAGGCGGCTGACGAGGGCGCCCGTGCGGGTGCGGGTGAAGAACGCGATCGGCATCTTCTGCACGTGGTTGAAGACGGCGGTGCGGAGGTCCAGGATGACGCCTTCGCCGATCCTCGCCGAGTACCAGCGCGTCACGAGTGACACGCCGGCGTCGGCCACGGCGACGAGGGCGATGACGACGGCGAGCCGAACGATCGTGCTGACCGCGCCTTGGGCGACGATGACGTCGACCACCTGGCCGGCGAGTACCGGCGTCGCGACCGCGAGGAAGGCTCCCACGGTGGAGAGGGTGATGAAGATCAGCAGCTTGGACCGGTAGGGCACCGCGAACGTCAGGATGCGCCGCACCGACTCGCGGGAGAAGCCGTGCTTGCCGTCTCTGGCACTCGAGATCTTGTAGAGCGAGCTCCAGGCCGCGCCTTCCATGCTCATTGAGGTTCCTTCCGTGGGCAACAGTCCAGCTTAGATGCCGGTTGCCCGAGCTCGGTTCCCTCACGCCTGTCGTCCGTCAGTCAGTCTGAGACGCCCGCGTGGCAACCTACTCGCGTTAGGCCGGTTCTTCGGATGCCACGATTACCGTGATCCCTGCTTCCCTTGCGTCGAACATGACTGCAGCGGGCACACCGCGGGTGGTGACGATCGTGTCCAGGTCTGTCAGCTTGCCAAATCGGTGAGCGGCCGTGCGTTCGAACTTGTCGGGGGTGGCGACCAGCACAACGCGCCGCGCGCATTCGATGGCGGCCCGCTTGACTTGAGCATCTCCCCATCCGGCTACAGTGAGACCGGTTTCCGGGTCGGCTGCGCACGCGCCGAGGATAGCGAGGTCAAACCTCATCGCCCGAACCGCTTCCGCTGCACCCGGTCCCGTGAATGCCAGGTCGCCGTGCCCGACTACGCCTCCCGGCACGATCACTTCGTTTCCCGGCTTTCGGGCCAACGCAGCGGCAGCATGTAGCGATAGCGCCATGGCAGTGATGCCAAGGCCGGAGAGTTCTTCCGCAACGGCCAGCGCCGTCGTGCCGTTGTCGATGAGCACGGAATCACCAAGCGAGATGAGGCCGGCGGCCGTTCGAGCGAGCATCAATTTGTCCGCAGCGTCAGCGCTGCGGCGAATCTCGAACGGATACTCTGCCCCGCGTTGAGGCACGGGTGCGGCACCACCCCGAACGCGTCTCAGGGCGCCTTGCTCGGACAGTTCCACTAAATCGCGCCGGATGCTGACGGCAGAGGCACCCGTGAGGGTGACCAGATCGTCGACGGAGCGAGCGCCGGAGTCGACGGAGCGAATGATCAATCGCTGGCGTTCTGATCGTTGCATGTGATCATTCTAGATCGTACAGTGCTCGCTATGACAACGACAGGCACAGCATCCAGAGCGGCTCCAGCGGGTGTGGGAATCATGTTCGCGAGCAACGGGGCCGTCTTCGCAGCGCTGCTCCCGTGGTACCCCCTGCTCTCCCAACGGCTGGACCTTGGCGCAGCAGAGTTCGGCTTGATCGTGGCAGCTTTCGCTGTCGGCGCGATTGCTTCATCGGCTCTGCCAACACCGCTCATAGCTCGATTCGGGGCGATACCGGTAGCCGTGTTCGGCACGGCCCTCGTGGGCGTCACGGTCGCCGCAGCCGCGTGGGCTAGCTCGAGCTGGATGCTCGCGGTGACCATTTTTCTCATCGGCTTCTTCGACGCCATCGTGGACGTAGCCCAGAACATTGCCGGCATCAGAGTCCAAGATCTGGCCGGGCGCTCCATCCTTTCGTCGATGCACGCGCTGTGGAGCCTTGGCGGAGTCGCCAGTGGCGCCATCGCCACCCTGGCCGCAGCCGGAGGGGTCGACGTGCGAGTCTTCCTCGCGGTGGCTGGAGCAATGTGTTTCCTGCTCGTCATCGCGGGCGGTTGGTTGGTCGGGCCCGCTGCGCAGACGCCAGTGGCGACGACCGCGGATGCCGCTCGCCCGCGTGGGGGACTGAGACTCGCCTTCGTGGCCGCATTGCCGCTTATTGCAATCGCGATCTGCGGGACGATGCTGGAAGACGTCGCTAACAACTGGGCGGCTATGTCAGCGGTGCAGATCGGAGGAATGCCGGTCGCCCTCGCCGGCCTCGCGTTCACCGTCACCATCGGCAGCCAGTGCGTAGGTCGATTCTCAGGCGATCTGCTCATCAACCGTTTCGGACGGGCTGCAGTCGCACGCGCGGGCGGGTTCCTTATCGCGGCGGGAGCGCTGCTTGTCGTCAGCACGCACGACCAGGTCGTGACGCTGCTGCTCGGCCTCGCGATGGCCGGCTACGGCTCCGCCACGCTCGTGCCCAGCGCACTGACCGCTGCCGCCGCACTCCCTGGAATCAGCGCGGGCGCCGGGGTCACTCTGGTCAGTTGGCTCATGCGGATCGGATTCCTCGTCACCAGCCCCCTCATTGGCGGCCTAACAGAAGCCACCGATCTCAGATGGGGCCTCTGCGTGCTGATGGTGGTCGGAGTGGTGGTCATTCTTCTCGCACCAACTGTCTCGCGGTCAAGGAAGACGATGCCCTAGACGCGCACTGTTCCACACCGCACACCGTCAAAAAGATCGACTCGCCCACGCTTGAGGAGTACGAAGATATGAAACGAGAACTTGCGCCCCGCACGCTCCGACTGGCACGACGAACGCCGCTCTCTCAATGCCTCGCACGCGCTGGTGTCGCGATCAATAGTGCAGCCACCACCATTGCTGTTATCTGGTCGGCAGCAGCTGAGACGGCTTCTGTTGCTTGGTTTGCAGCTCAGTCCAATGACTCCCGCTACGAGGATCCTCGGTAGGTCAGCGCCCGCCCGGCCTTGAGAATTCCTTGCATCTTGGCCATGTATGCGCTTACACTCTGAACGTGCCTAGCGCGCCTCAGATGGGTCCGGTCATCCGGTGATCGGTCGCCCGGCGCCGACGCGGTCAAAGACGACACGAAGGAACACGCTGTGAAACGAACACCGAAGTTTGCCGTGCTGTGCGCCGCACTGGTGGCGGGAACGCTCATCATCGCGCCGAGCGCCACCGCCGCCCCCGGCGCACCGACGGGGCCCAACGAGAAAGGTCCCTCCGGAGACATCTCGGTCCTACAGGGGTATGCCGTCGACACCTGGGCCTCGCTCGACGCCATGACCGAGAAGAAGACCGGGCTGCCCGCGGACAAGCTGCAGGGCGACCTGTCGGAGCCGAGCGACAACACTAGCCCGACCAATATCGGCGGCTACCTGTGGTCGGTCATCTCGGCGCGTGACCTGGGGATCATCAGCAAGCAGGATGCCTTCCATCGCATGAAGACGACCCTCAAGACCCTCGAGCGAATCGAGCGGCACGAGCCCAGTGGCATGTTCTACAACTGGTACTCGCCGCGCGACGGTCACAAGCTCACGACCTGGCCGGGCAGTGGCGACCCCGTCGACCCGTTCCTGAGCTCGGTCGACAACGGCTGGCTCGCCGCGTCCTTCCGCATCGTCGCCGAGGCTGAACCCCGTCTCGCCCGATCGGCCGATGCGCTGTACGCCAGTATGGACTTCGGCTACTTCCACGATCTGGCGGGCGGAGCGAACGCCGTCAACGGCGCCGGGCTCAATCGGGGCGGTTTCTGGGTGACACCCCCTCCCGGCTGTAACGTTCCCGGCAACTACGGCGACGACGGCTCTGAGCTCTACTACACCTGCCACCACTACGACACGAGTGTGAGCGAAGCGCGCATCGTGAACTACCTCGGCATCGCCAACGGGCAGATTCCCGCTGAGGCCTACTACGGCACCCTGCGCACCATGCCCGATCAGGGCTGCGACTTCGCCTGGCAGGAACAAAAGCCCACCGGCGAAACGCGGGAGTACCTCGGGGTGCCGGTTTACGAGGGCGTCTACGAGTACCGGGGAATGAAACTCGTACCGGCCTGGGGTGGCAGCATGTTCGAGGCGCTGATGCCCGACCTGCTCGTGCCCGAAGCCGACTGGGGGCCGCAATCCTGGGCCGTGAACCACCCGGCGAGCGTGCGCGCCCAGATCGAGCACGGTCTCGACGAGGCCGGCTACGGCTACTGGGGTTTCTCCCCGGCGAGTGACCCGTTCGACGAGTACGCCGAGTACGGAGTCGAGGGAGTGGGCATGAGCGCCGACGGCTACGCCTCCGACCGGGAGCGAACCAACGTTGATGCCGGCTACGAGGGATGCCGCGAGGCCAGCAAGCCGAACCCCGAGTTCGGCGATGGCGTCGTGACGCCGCACGCATCATTCCTCGCCCTTCCCTATGACAAACCGGCCGTCCTGAGCAACCTCGCGGGCATCAAGAACGACCTGGGCGCCTACGGCCCCGGCGGCTTCTACGACGCCGTCGCGACGCAGAGCGGAACCATCGCCGACCGGTATCTCTCCCTCGACCAGTCGATGATCATGGCCGCGATCGCCAACGAACTGCTCGACGACCGGCTCAAGGACTACTTCGTCGACGACGCCTTCGAGGCGGCCGTGCGTCCGCTCGTCGGAGCCCAGGTCTTCGGTTCCAGGCTGGAGTAACCGCGCCGCCGCGCCCCGCCACCGCGGGGCGCGGCCGCCGTTCAACGGAAGCGTGAGCGCTCGAATCCAACGACCTGCAGAGTTCACCGTGCCGTCGATGTCAGCGAGCAGGGAACGATCTGCTCGGCAGAGCGATCAGTGACAGCAGCGCCGTGAGAGCGAATGCGAGGAGAACGATCCACATCACCGCCGAGGTGCCGGATGCGCCAACGATCACGCCGGCCACGAGAGTGCCGGCGCCGACTCCGAGTGTCATGGCGCTGACGACCCAGCCATTCGCTTCGGTGAGCGCAGCAGGCGGGCTGAGCTGCGAGATGCGTTCGAAGACCTGGCCGAGCGTGGGTGGGAGCATCAGCCCGGAGATTCCCGCGGCGACGACGTAGGCCCAGGTGGGAAGCGCGGTGACGGCGAGCGGGAGATACCCGACAGCGAGCAGGATGCCGCACAGGGTGAGCAGACGCTCTGGCGTGGAGCCGAGTGGCCGGATGCCGACGACGGTTGCGCCGATCAGGGCTCCGACGGCGTTCACGGCGAGAATCCACCCGGCCAGCCCGGCGTCGGCTCGAGCTGCCTCGGAGGCGGTCGCAACGATGGTGAGCGCTCCGACGGGAACGCCGATGCCGAACGTGAATGCGGCGACCCGCGCTACGGCGGGGTTAAGAATGGGCGACCGGATGCCGTTGTGAGCGGCGACGTCGCCGCGCCGCTGTCTCGAGGCAGCTTGAGGGGCGGGGTTGAGGATGAAGGCGAGCGCGCCGATGAGGCCGAGCCCGCCGGCGAACAGCAGGTTGCCGACCGGGCCGAAGACGGCGATGCCGGCGACGGTGAGCAGGGGACCGAGGATGAAAATGATCTCCTGGGCGCCAGCATCCAAACTGAAGGCTGCTTTCAACTGGGGGCCGGGGCTCACCAGCCGCGGCCACAGCGCGCGAAGCGCCGGCTCGAGCGGCGGCGTGAAGATTCCCGCGGCTGCCGCAAGTGCAACCGCCGCACCCGGTGCCGGGTCGAGCGTCAACGCCATGCCGGTGAACGCCAGAAAGCTGAGGATGCCGCTGACGGCGAGAACGGCGACCTGGCCGATCCGGTCGATGAGCCTGCTGAGAAGCGGCTGTCCCACGGCTCCGGCTACGACGTAGACGGCCGTGATGAGCCCGGCGAAAGCGAAATCCCCGCTTGTCGAATGGACGAGCTGCACGATCGCGAGAGCCGCCATCGCGCCGGGGAGCCGCCCGAGGAGGGAGGTGAACAGCAGATACCCCGTGTGCCGGGTGCGGAGCACGGAAACCATTGGGTAGGACGAGCTTGTCATACAAGCCAGTCTGACATAGACATGATTTGATGGTTCCATGACAGTTCTGCAGGGGCGCATCACTTCACGGCCGGGAATTCCGCTTCGGGTCGAGGTCTACGACCGGATCGCCGGGGCGATCCGTGCCGGTGCTTTGCCACCGGAATCCTTGCTCCCCAGCGAGAGCGAACTGGGCGAGGCGATGGAGGTCAGCCGCACCGTCGTGCGAGAAGCGCTGCTCCTGCTCGAGGAGGACGGCCTCCTCCGATCACGCCGAGGAATCGGTCGGGTCGTCTCCGTCGCTCAGCCGGCCGCGGGCTTTGAGCGCCTGCGCCCGATGGAGCAGATTCTCTCAAACCGATTTCATGATCTCTCTGTGAGCCGCACCGAGGTGACGCTGCAGCGGGAATCGGCGTCATTCATCGCCGAGGGCCTCGGCATCCCATCGACGGCATCGAGTCTGTTCATCGAGTCCGTGCTGACCAGCAACGGCGACCCCGTCGCTCTGGTTCAGGAACACCTGCCGGCGGGGGAGAACCTCCACGCTTTCGGTACGCGGGTGCAGCGCCTCGTCGAGAACATCGATCGAGAGCGCACCTGCCTTGGCTCTCTGGCGGCAGAGCTCGGGCCGACCTTCGGCATCGGCCGCTCGGAACTGGCTGCAGGCACGCCGGGAGTGGTTCGTGCGAAGCTGCTGAAGATCCGGCCCACCTCGCCCGTTCTGATCGTGACGCAGACGGTTCGCCTGGGCTCCCGGCCGTTCTACCTGGCCAAGGTCGTTCTCCGCCCAGAGGCGGGACCGCTCGAGATCAGCCACTCCGCGGGACGAGGGCACCTGTCAGCGTGAGGTGAGTTCCTGAGGTCCGCTGGCCGTACCGAGGGAGACGGGCGCTCTCGGTAGAGCGTGATAGTGTCTTGAAGACAGTAAAATTCAGGACGGAGTGGGCAATGGCAAATTCTCCCGCGGACGACGCCCGGAATGGCGCGTCTTCGTTGCCCTACGCGTCCGAGCAGCTCGCAGCACTGCTCGAAGTCCTCTCCGTCTGGTCCTCCGGGACCTTCATCCGGGGTCTCGCTGTCGGTGCTGGCGTGGACCTTGACGCTACGTCCATCGTGGCGATCACGCTACTGGCCCGCGACGGGGAGCAGCGCGCCTCTGCGCTAGCGACGCGGCTGCGCGTCGGTGCGTCGGCGATCTCCAAATTGAGCAACCGGATGGGCGCACTGGGGTTGGTCGAGAAGCGACCGGACCCCGACGACTCTCGTGCCACTCTGCTGCGTCTGACCCCGGCCGGAGCCGCGGCCGCCAACGCGCTGGTGCGAGCCGGCGATGACATGGTCAACGAGCTGATGCTGATGTGGCCCGACGACGACCGCGTGCAGTTCGACCGCCTGCTCCGCCAGTTCCGTGACGACGCGATCACGCACGCCATCCGCATTGAGGCAGCGACACTGCCTCCCGCAACTCCCAGAAAGAAGTGACATGAACGCCAGAACCTACCTCGTCACCGGCGCCGCCAGCGGCATCGGCAAGGCCACCGCCGAGCTCCTCAATTCGCGTGGACACCGCGTCATCGGCGCCGACCTCACGGGCACTGATATCAACGCCGATCTGTCCACCGTTGTCGGTCGGGAGACGCTGGTCAAGCAGGCCACCGAGTTGTCGGGAGGCGTGCTCGACGCCGTCATCGCCGTCGCGGGACTCAGCCACCCAATCCCAGTCACCGCCTCGGTGAACTACTACGGCGCGATCGCGACTCTGGAAGGCCTGCGCCCGTTGCTCACACGGTCCGCTGCCCCGCGGGCCGTGGTGGTTGACTCGATGGCGTCGCTGCAGTCCTACGACGAGGAACTTGTGCAGCTCTTCCTGACGGGTACCGAAGCGCAAGCGGTGGCGCGCTGCGCTGAACTCGTAGAATCTCCGGCAACCGGCCACCAGATCTATTCGTCCAGCAAACGCGCGCTGGCCCGCTGGCTGCGTACCACCGCGACCACGCCAGAGTGGGCTGGAGCGGGCATTCCGCTGAACGCCATCGCACCGGGCGTTGTTTTGACGCCGATGACAAAGGAACTCGTTGCCACGTCCGAGGGTCGGGCAAAGCTGAACGAGCAGGTGCCCATGCCGCTCAACGGCCCGTTTGACCCGATCGTCGCCGCACGGTTGCTCGTCTGGCTCGCCGACGGAGAGAATTCGCACCTCTGTGGGCAGGTCATCTTCGTCGACGGCGGCTACGACGCGGTGCTGCGGGGCGACAGCACCTGGTAGACGGCCAACTCTGACGGAGGACCTGTGTCCCAATTCGGGCGTCAGGTTCGGAGGTGCTGTTTCCGATGTGCGCCCCGAGAGTGACTTGCGTCTGCGAGTCAGACACTCGTCATGTGATGTTCTTCCAATAGACGATCATGTGCGCCCCGGGGCGGTATCAAGCTTGTGGTGTGGAAGACATCCGCGGGAAGCCGGACAAGTGAGGGACTTCGATGAACTACGCAGAGCTGTTCTCAGTTGTCGTGGTCGGTCCCGCACGGTGGGAGGTGCGACATGAAGTCACCAATGAACTGGCCGGCGTCATCCAACGCACCCCTCGAGGCTACTTAGTGAGAAATGACGAGACGGAGCCGATTGGGAGCTTCGACTCGATCACGAGCGCACTCGAGGGTCTGTACGCGGTGGCGTGACGCAGTCGTGTCGGGCGAGAGGATTCCACCACTTGATCCCGACACACAGCGAGAGTTCACCTTCAGGCGGTTGCCGGGGGAGCGCTCGCGCTGAAGAATGTCCTTATGGGAGATCTCGACGAAACTCAGGCCATCGACCAGGTGATCGACAGGCTGGCGCAACGGTTCCCGAGCTTGGAGCGCGAACACATCGCGGCCGTTGTCGAAGATGAGCACGGGAAATTGGATGAGGGTCGGGTCCGTGACTTCGTGCCCGTTCTGGTCGAAAAGGCAGCCAAGCGACGGCTGAAGAAAGAGGCCAAAGAATCTCTCGCGCCGGTCGGACAGCCGGAAGCGCTGGCTCCGCTACCCGACGGCGACCTGGACCCGATGGAAGTCGAGCAGGCACGCCGCGAAGGCCAAGGTAGCCACTTGTTCAGTGGTCTTCTCGGCAGTTCCGGCGAGAACGAACGCTAAGCAGTTCCAAGAGTCAGTCCGCGTCGGACTTGAGGGGTGCATCACCCTGTCGGAGCTGCGCCCAGTGTCGCAACCGTTCGGTGATGGCTCGCTCGTACCCACCGGTGGTCGGCTCGTAGAAGGTCTGTCGGGGCATGCCATCGGGGAAATAGTTCGCGCCGGAAAAACCCGTCTCGGTGTCGGGATCGTACTGGTAGCCGTCGCCGTAGCCGAGGTCTTTCATCAGACGGGTCGGGGCATTGAGGATGTGTGCAGGTGGCATCAGCGATCCGGTGCGTTTCGCGGCGGCGCGCGCCTTGTTGAACCCGCGGTACACCCCGATCGACTTCGGCGCGGTCGCGAGGTAGATGACTGCTTGCGCGATGGCGAGTTCTCCTTCGGGCGAGCCGAGGCGCTCGTAGACGTCCCAGGCGGCGAGGGCCTGTTGAACGGCGTTCGGGTCGGCCATGCCGATATCCTCCGTGGCGAAGCGGGTGATGCGTCGGGCGATGAACAGTGGGTCTTCGCCGCCCTCGAGCATCCGTGCCAACCAGTACAGGGCCGCGTCCGGGTCGGAGCCGCGCATCGACTTGTGGAGCGCGGAGATGAGGTTGTAGTGGCCTTCCTGCGCTTTGTCGTACAGCGGCGCCCGTTTCTGCACGGCGGCGGCGAGGGCGGCCGGGTCGAGGAGTGCGGGCAGGGCGTGCACCTGCTCGATCATGTTCAGCAGGTACCGTCCGTCACCGTCTGCCATGGCGATCAGCGCCTGGCGTGCGTCTTCGGTCAGCGGTAGCGGATGGCCGATGAGCGCTTCGGCACGGGTAATGAGGGTACTGAGCGCGACCTCGTCGAGGCGTTTCAGAACGAAGACCTGGGTGCGGGACAGCAAGGCGCCGTTGAGTTCGAAGCTGGGATTCTCTGTGGTCGCGCCGACGAGGATTACCGTTCCGTCTTCGACGTAGGGGAGGAATGAGTCCTGCTGGGCGCGGTTGAAGCGGTGGATCTCGTCGACGAAGAGCAGCGTGCCCTGGCCGACCTCGCGCCGGCGCTGGGCTGATTGAAAGACTTTTCGAAGGTCCGCGACGCCGGCGAAGGTGGCTGAAAGTGGTTCAAAGGCCAGGTCGGTCTGCTCGGCGAGAAGCCGCGCGATGGTGGTCTTTCCGCACCCGGGCGGCCCCCACAACACCATCGATACAAGTCTTTGAGCGCCCACCATGCGCCCGACCGGCGCATCCGCCCCGAGAACATGGTCTTGCCCGACGACGTCCTGCAGGGTACGCGGCCGGAGCCGATCAGCCAGCGGCCGCGAGTCATCGTCGACGTCGAAGAGCGATGGCGTCTCGCTCATGACTGCCCCCGCAGCTTGCCGAACTTGTCGGGATCGACCGGCCGTTTTGCACGGGGCAGGTTCTCGACCACAAGCAGGTAGGACTCGGTGACCAGGTCGCGGACGAGGGGCTTTTGCAGGTGCCCGCCCGGGTTCAAGGTGATCCAGTGCTGCTTGTTCATGTGGTAACCCGGCGTGATGTCCTCGTGCTGCTCACGGAGGGCCTTGCCGTCTTCCGGGTTTACCTTGACGGTCACGATCGGCTCACCGGTGACTGCGGTCATCAGCATGAAGACCTTACCGCGCACCTTGAACACCTCCCACTCGGGCCCGAAGGGGTGCTCGAGCTCTGCGCCGGGAAGCTCCTCGACGCGGTCTCGGGCGTGCTGCTGTAGTTTCTCGCCCTTCATGGGTCCCTCCTGAGGGTGACTGGCACTCGTATGGCCATGTGCAACTGCGTACAATGGTACATACTTCGCCTGACATTGAGGAGAGCGCGTGAGGAAGGGCAAGCCGAATGACCCGGAGCGCCGAAGCCGGATTCTTCGTGCCGCGCTGGAGGTCATCGCGTCGGACGGGGTGCACGCGGCGTCGTATCGACGCATCGCCGCGCAGGCCGACGTGCCGCTGGGGTCGACGACCTACTACTTCGCCGACCTGGAGACGCTGATCGTAAGCGCGTTCGAGACCCTACGTTACGGGCTCGAACCGCGATACGCGGCACCACTGCGCGGAGCCCGCACCGACGCTGACGTCGTTGACGCGCTCGTGGCCGCTACGTGCGGCTCAACGGCTCCAAGGCCCGCGGACATCCGTCTATACGAGGAGATGCATCTTTACGGGGCGCGCAGTCCGCGGGTTGCGGACCTTCTTCGCGACCTCCAAGAGGAGTCTCTCGTGATTCTCCGTCGTTCCCTCTCGGACGGCGCAGCCCGAGCTGTCGACGCGCTTATGTGGGGGTGGTGGAGCTACCGCGCCCTCCACGCGGACAAACCGCTCGATGAGGGGATGGTACGGGATGCCTACTGCGCTCTGGTCGAATTCTCCACTGTGGATAGTGCAGCACGCGAGGTGCGTTCTCGTAATTGACGCCTATGGACCGGAAGAGGTTGCGGGTCGAGGAAGGGCGGCCGAATGCGGCGCAGACGTTCTCAAGGCCCGCGCCGCATCGGATGGGGGCGCTACTCCGCGGTATTGGCGGCTGTGACGCTGACGCTCCAGGTGACACCGAAGCGGTCGGTGAGCATGCCGAAACCGGCGCTCCATGCCGACGCGGCCAATGGCTCGACGACGATGGCGCCGATCGACAGCGCATCCCAGTAGCCCTGCAACTCGTCGAGGCTGTCGCACCCGATCGAGACGAACAGGGCCTGGTCGGTGATGGTGGTGTTGTTCTCGCGGCGGGTGGAGCCGCCGCCGGCGATCGAGCCCTCGCTCTGGCCGGGGATGTCGTAGCCCATCACCCGGAAGCCGTTCTCTGCAGCCACGAGACCGAAGACGACCTTGTCGGCGCCGGGCAGCTCGGCAGGCATGCCGAAGTCCGCGTAGGTGTTGATGACGGTGTGACCGCCGAACACTGACTGGTAGAACTCCAGTGCTGCTCGGGCGTCGCCACGGAAGTTCAGGTGGGTGGTGGTCTGGATGGTCATGTCTACTCCTAGTGAGAACGGCGGCGGGGGTTTCCCTGCACTATCAAGCCTCACAGGCATGTAGGGCGGTTTCTGTCCTAGTTGCCGACTAATCTTGAGGTATGACGACGACCTCGCGGCTGCTGAATCTGCTGTCGCTCCTGCAGACCCGACGCGATTGGCCCGGCTCGGTGCTCGCCGAACGGCTGAACATCAGCCACCGCACGGTGCGCCGCGACGTCGACCGCCTCCGGGAGATGGGATACAGCATCCAGGCGACCATGGGAGTCGATGGCGGGTACCGGCTCGACGCCGGCAGCGAGCTGCCTCCGCTGCTGTTCGACGACGACCAGGCGATCGCCCTCGCGGTCTCTCTGCAGGCGGCCACGGTGACCGGCGTCGGGATCGAGGAAGGCGCCCTGCGCGCCCTGACCACCGTGCGGCAGGTCATGCCGTCGCGCCTGCGGCATCGCCTGAACGCGCTCGAGTTCACCACGATTCCCACCCGCCCCGGCGACGCAGCGCCCGCGTCAGTGTCACCGGAAGTGCTCATCGCGCTCTCGAGCGCGGCCCGCGCCTCGGAGGTGCTGCGGTTCGACTATGCCGGCCCCGATGCGGGTTCCGACCCGGCGCCTCCGCGCCGGGTGGAACCGCACCACTTGCTCACCTCACACGGCCGCTGGTACCTCGTTGCGTGGGACCTCGAGCGCGACGACTGGCGCGTCTTTCGTGCCGACCGCATCAACCCACGCACCCCGACCGGGCCAAGATTCGCCCCCCGCCAAATACCCGGCGGGAACGTGACCGAGTATGTGTCGGCTCGTTTCAAGGGCTCCGAGCGCACCAACCAGTGGCCATGCACCGGGAAGGTCATCCTCGGACGGCCGGCCGGCTACGTCCTGCCATTCGCGGGTGACGGAATTGTCGAAGACCTCGGCTCCGGCCGGTGCAGCCTCGAAGCCGGCTCCTGGTCCTGGGTCGCCCTCGCCGCCGCATTCAACCGCTTCGACACCGACATCGAGGTCATCGGCCCGCCGGAGCTCAGCCAGGCGTTCGCCCAACTCGCCGAACGGAACGCAGCCACTGCCGAAGGGACGCTCGCGCCACCCACCTAGCTGCGCCTCCCCGTGCGCATGGACGCGTCTACCGCTGGATGAACTCGATAAGGTCGGGATTGAGGACATCGGCGTGCGTCGTCAACATGCCGTGCGGAAAGCCCTCATAGATCTTGAGGGTCGAGTTGCTCAGAAGCTCGTGCTGCTTGAGCGACGCATCCTTGTAGGGAACGATCTGGTCGTCGTCGCCCTGCATCACGAGAACCGGAACACTGATCGACCTGAGGTCTTCTGTCTGGTCCGTCTCAGAGAACGCCTTGATTCCTACGTAGTGCGCCAGGGCGCTGCCCGTCATGCCTTGGCGCCACCAGTTGTCGACGACGGCCTGGGACACCTCGGCACCTTCACGGTTGAAGCCGTAGAAGGGCCCGGATGCCACAGCAACATAGAACTCAGCCCGATTGGCGGCCAGTGCGTCGCGGAAACCGTCGAAGACCGACAGGGGCGTTCCGTCAGGGTTGGCGTCGGTCTGCACCATCAGCGGGGGAACAGCTGCAACGAGAACAGCCTTCGCCACGCGCCCTTGGGGCTCGCCGTACTGGGCGACGTACCGCGCGACCTGGCCGCCTCCGGTGGAGTGGCCGATGTGGATCGCGTTCTTCAGGTCGAGGTGTTCGACCACGGCGGACACATCGCTGGCGTAGTGGTCCATGTCGTGGCCGGAGCCGATGTCAGTCGACCTGCCGTGGCCACGGCGGTCGCTGGCGATGACCCGGTACCCCTTGGAGTGGAAGAAGAGCATCTGCGCGTCCCAGTCGTCGCTGGACAGCGGCCAGCCGTGGTGGAACACGATGGGCTGGGCGTCTTTGTTTCCCCAGTCCTTGTAGAAGATTTCTGTGCCGTCTTCGATGGTGACAAAAGCCATGATTAGTCTCCCTTTCTCGTCGAACCAAGCCGCGCTCGGGCCAACTATCGATTTTCCTGCTCCGCGGTGACGCGGCGCGTGCATCAACCGTAATATCGCAGTGCTCTCTGGCGGTAGTAAGACGATCATCGAGATCTTCCCGCCTTACCTTCTAGCGGGGTCACCGGCCCGTTAACGTGAGCACATGCAGGCCGACGACGTCGTAGGCGAGACCCGACGCGAGATCTGAGCAATTGTGTGACATCCGCTCTCGGTGACATCGACGATGAGCGCTCGAACCAGCACGTCGACGTAGGAATCGATCCAGTGTCGCGAACGCGCTGTGCGAAGCGCGTGCCGTCGCCGTTCGCGGTGACGACTGTGCAGGTCGAGGAGTACGAAGCTGCGGTCGTTTTTGACGTTCCGTACCGCCCAAGCTAAATCAGGTGGCCGGTCGCGCGCGTGGCCATCCGAGAGCTACCTTCATCGGCGGCGCAGGCGGCGATGGAGCGGTGTTGTCCACTCGACGAGGGCGCGATACTACTGTTGCCGTATGCTCACAAACGATCCGCTGCCCAACCACCCCGCCCCGGACAACCCGTCCGGAAAGCTGATTCTCCTGCGCCACGGGGAGACGGCGTGGTCGAAAGATGGCAAGCACACGGGGCTCACAGACATTCCGCTCACGCCCCGGGGTGAGGACTTGGCCCGCGGCGCGGGGCGGTTGGTGGCCGGTTACGATTTCTCGCTCGTGCTGACCTCGCCGTTGGAGCGTGCGCGGCGGACGGCTGAGCTTGCGGGTCTTCAGGCCGAGGTCGACCCGTTTCTCGTGGAGTGGGACTACGGCGGGTACGAAGGGCGCACGACCCGCGACATCCGCCGCGAGCTCGGCTACAACTGGAGCGCATTCACCCACGGCGTGATTCGCGGTGAGACGCCCGGTGAGACGGTCGAAGAGGTTGCCGCCCGCGCGTCACGGGTGCTCACACGGGTGCTGCCGGCGCTGGTGGACGGAGATGTCGCCCTGATCGCGCACGGCCATTTCCTGCGCATTCTGACCGCCGTGTACCTGAGACTGGCCCCGCGATTCGGGGCTCAAATCACCCTGGATGCTGGATCGGTCTCCGTGCTCAGCTACTACCGCGAGCAACCGGCCATCCTGTCGTGGAACTACGGCGCCGAACTGCCCATGGAGCCGTCGGAGTCCTAGAGCCAACAGGCGCCCTCATCAGTGCTCCTGTGGTTGCGCTACCAAGGGCAGGAGCCGAACGAGGAAACAGCACAGCAGAACCAGGGCGCCGACCACGGCGAGGCTCGTGAGCATGCCGCCCCCTACCTGCTCGGAGCGGCAGCACAGTATGCCGCCACAGTGCAGAATGTGCCTTCAGGAGGCGATAGAAAGGCCTATCTCGAACTCTTCGCAGCAGAGCTGACGCGGATGGACTCGGACGTGATCGCCCAGGAGACCGCCGCGGCTCTGGTCGAGCACGATGACCGCGAGCAGTTTCTAGCCGGCGTCGACATCTTCCTGGCCGGCATCGAGGCCGCGACGGCCTCAGGTGGTTCTGAGCCCGGCGAGCAGTAACTCTACGGCTGCACGCGCTTCGGATGCCCAGAGCGGCCGGTCGGTTGCGGATCCGATGCCGTGCAGCACGATCATGACCGCCCCGACGGTCACGTTATTGCGGATGGCGCCGTCGGCGGCCGCGCGACTCAGGAGGTCGGCGACCGTCGACTCGAGTTCCATCCCGCCGTCGGCCTGCACCGCCGGGTCCACGACGGCTGCGAGGCGGCGCGCGAGGCCGGCGTGCGCCACCACGTACTCAACGAAGCCGCGCAGGAGAGCGTCGAGGTTTTCCCCGGCGGACCGTGTCGGGTCGCGGGCCTGATCGCAGAGCGCGGCCACCTCTCCCTCGTACACTGCAGCGGTCAATGCCTCTCGCGTGGGGAAGTGCCGATAGAGCGTCCCCACTCCCACGCCGGCACGCGCCGCGAAGTCGTCGAAGCGCACCTGTTCGTCCCGATCGAATACGTCCCGAGCGGCGGCCACGATCGCGTCCCGGTTGCGGCGCGCATCCGCTCGCAGTGCTCGTACCTGGGCCATGGTGAGACCTCTCATTGACAAGTGGAGACTGTCTCCATATTCTCGTAACTGGAGACAGGCTCCATGTTACCGAGGGAGACCGTCATGCGCATTCTGATGTTTGGTCGTGGAGTAATCGCGACGATCTACGGTCGGGTTCTTGACGCCGCGGGGCACGACGTCGAGTTCTACGTGCGCCCGGGTCGGGCTGCGGAGTATGGGGACGAGGTGCAGCTGGATTGGATCGATGGGCGCCGTAAGCCGTTCGGCCGGCGGACACGTGAGTCGTTCCACCCGACGTTGCGAGAATCCATCGACCCGGGCGACGGCTTCGATCTGATCGTGCTTAGCGTCGGGCACCATCGTCTCGCAGAGGCGGCCGCGTTCCTCGCTCCCCGGCTGGGCACGGCGACGGTGTTGGTGTTCGGCAATCTCTGGAAGGAGCCGTTGGCCGCGGTCGCGCCGCTTCCGGCCGATCGACTCGTGTTCGGATTCCCGCAGGCGGGCGGCGGTTTTGGGGTCGACGGCGTGCTGTGGGGCGCGATGCTGCCAGCCGTCATCATCGGCACAATGGGCGCCTCACCGGCGCGGCGGGAACAGCAGGTGTTGACGGCCTTCCGGCAGGCCGGCATCGCCGTGAGGAAGGAGACAGACATGCGCGGGTGGCTATGGCTCCACTTCATCGCTGACGCCGGTATGTTCGCCCAGGCGATGCGGAGCGGGTCGCTGGCGAACATGATCGGCGACCGTCGAGCGTTCCGCGAGGCGTTCTTGGCGACTCGGGAGCTGCTGCCCGTTCTCGAGGCTCGGGGTGTCGACCTGCGACGGCACCGCGGCGCCCTGTTGCCGTACCGGCTGCCCTTCCTGGTCGCCACGGCGTCCGGATGGGCGACTTCATTGATCCCGATCGCTCAGAGAAGCCTCGCGGCGCATACGGATCCACACGCTCCGGAGGCCCGCGCCGTGCTCGAGGACACGCTGGACGAAGCACGCCGGCTCGGTATTCCTACCCCGCGTCTCGAGCGGTGAATTCTGCGGGTCTGGGCAGTCCTTCGCCGCATGGCGCGAGAATTGTTCCATGGCACGCATTCTCATCACCGGTTCCACCGACGGGCTGGGCCGAGCAACGGCCGCGGCACTCCTCGACGACGGCCACGAGGTCATCCTGCACGCCCGCAACCCACACCGCGCCGCTGCCATCACCGTCCTGAGCTCCCGGGGAGCGGATCTGGTCATCGCCGACCAGGCCGACCGGCAGGCCGTGCTCGATGCTGCGGATGAGCTCAATGCCGGGCCGCCGATCGACGCCGTCATCCACAACGCCGGCGTCATCTCGGGCGCGTCAGTTCTGCCAGTGAACGTGGTGGCGCCATATCTCTTCACCGCCCTGCTGCGCACCCCCACCCGGCACGTCTATCTCAGCAGCGGTATGCACCGGGGAGGGTCGACGAACCTCCGTGGGCTCGACTGGGAGGGAGGCCGGGCGACGGCCGGCTACTCCGACAGCAAACTCTTCGTGACTGCGCTCTCGGCCGCGATTGCCCACCGCTGGGCCCCGAGCATTCTGGCCAATGCCGTCGACCCCGGGTGGGTGCCGACCAAGATGGGCGGCGCCGGGGCCCCAGACGACTTCGACCTGGGGCACCAGACCCAGGAGCGCCTGGCGACAGACACACGCCTAGAGATCAGTGGCGGCTATTGGCACCACGGAGTGCGGCAGCAGCCCTCCCGGAGCGTGGACGACCCCGACTTTCAGGAGCGACTTCTTTCCGCCCTGGCCGATGCCACCGGCGTCGCCTTGCCCTCCCGGTAACCAAGCCATCGTCTAATGTTCTTTTCATGCAGATCATGCGTTCAATCGAGTCGATCAACCCGCGTTACCGGAGCGTTTTTACCCGATTGACCGTGCATCACGTTGCGACGTTTGAGAACCTCCTGGATCTCATCCGCAACGAACAGGCTACACATCCGGACATATCGGTCTTCATCACTCTCGATGACCTCGGCCAGGCCCTTTACACAAGCATGCATGCCACAGAGAGCGACGAGTTGGAGATCGTCACCGATGACCTCGACTTCCTGGGCGATACGCGGGCCGAGGAAGCGCGCGAGCTGCGGCAATTCGCGCACACCTCGGCGCAGCTGGCCGCACCCGGACTTCGACGCACGTGGGCAGATCTGCGCGGCACCCGAGAGGGCACGGCGGAGACCGTCGACGCGCTGGTCGCCATGAACGACAACCCTGTCGAGGTCCTCGACGACGTGATCCTCGTGATGCATGTGCCGGCCGACGATGAGACGGCGGCGATCGCCGCCGTACCCAACGGGTACTTCAGTGACGACTGGAACATCTTTGAGAACCACGCCGTCGCACAGCATCTGGCGAACGGATACGGATATCGCCCGCTCGGGATCGGCGCCTCCTGGATCGGGTTCGTGCGGGAGGCGCCCTTGGCAGCTCCGGACGCCAAGCGGCTCGTCGCCGACCTGACGGAAATCTATGGTGCTCCGGAGGCCCCAGGCTGGGAGAGCCTCGGTGCCGTTCTGACCCGCCAGGCCACGCTCTTCTTGGGATACACGGATGGCTTCGAGGAGTAGCTTCAGCCCGATCACAGAGAAACGGCGGTTGCTGTGGTGGCTCGCCGGAGCCTGCCTGGCGGGGAGCTCGGTGATCTGGGCGCTGTGGGTCGTGCCCGTATCGGCGTCGGTGGCCGAGGCTCGCCCGACTGCGCTCGGTGAAAGCATCGATCTGTCAGGCACCGACGGCTCTGGCGTATGGGCGACGGGATCTGCAGCGCTCCTCGGCCTGGTGCAGTGCCGAGCGGAGACTGTCGACGGGCGCACATTGGCAACTCGAGCCGTGCCCTCACCGGGCTGGGACGACACGCTGTGGTGGATGACGCCGCGCGAGTCGTATACACCGCTGTTCAGCGTCGAAGACTCCGACGGCGTTGCCGCCTCGATCACCTGTGCGTCGCGGCTGGCCGACTACGAGGGAGACTTTCTCGTGGCCGACGACGTCTCCGGCGGGGGCAGCGCGGTCGGTCTCGGTCGCGGGGGAAACATCGACTATCCCGTCGGTACGCTTCTGGCGCTCGGCGCCGTCATGGGCCCCCTATTCGGCGTCGCGTTGACCGTGACGCTCATCCTTCAGGGAGTCCGGTCGCGCCTGCGACGCCGCACACCCGTCGGGTGAGTGCGACGCCGCGACTTGGCTGGGCTGCCGGGCGCCGACAGTCGTCACGGCTCCCGCCGGGCGGTGCGCCACAGCCCGAATGCGAGCGGCACCGCGAGCCAGACCACGAGGGACACGGCCAGGCGCGGCCAGTCGGCGGCGGTCATCGCCCCCATCATCAGCACGTTGAGGGTCTGGTTCACGTCGAGCCACTCCGCTGGACCGCGCAACGACTCGATGGTGAGGGTCAGCACCGTCCACACGGTGGGCAGCGCGAGATAGGCCACGATCGCCACGGGCGTGCTCAGGAACGCGAGCCCGGACGCGACACCCTGCCAGACGAGCAGCACGAGCGCCAGCGCGCTGCCGCCCACGATGCCCCAGTCGAGCGCCCATGATCCGTCGCCGCCCAGCCACACGATTCCCACGAGATTGAGCAGGGCACTGACCATAAAGGTCACCGCCATCACGATGAGCCCCAGCGCGCCCGCCGAGGCCAGCTTCGCGAGATTCACCCGGGTGCGGCGGGGTTCCAGGGTGAACGTCGTCAGCGCCGTGCGCGCCGACCACTCGCTCGTGGCGGCCATCACGCCGATCAACGGCAGCAGCAACAACTGCCCGAGCGACGCCGACTGGCTGAGCGTCGTCCAGGTGAGGGCCGCCGCATCCGCGGTGAACAGAGTGAGTGCGATGAACCCGCAATTCACCAGGGCGATCGCCACGAGAAGCCACACGCCGGCCCGGGTGTCGAGCTGCTTGCGCAACTCGACCCGGCAGAGCCGCAGAAACGGGATGCCGCCCGCAGCGGTGCGAGGGCCGGCCGACTGCCCTGCGGGCGGCGCGTCGATGACCGTACCAACGGCCTGGTGGGTACTGCGATACGCGCTCATGCGGAGACATCCTCTCGCCCGTGCTGGGCGGTCATGGTGAAGAACAGTTCTTCCAGGCCGGCGTTCGCGGCCGGACGGAGATCGGTCACGACAATCGCCGCGCCGAGGGCGATCCGCCCGACGTCATCGACCGTGGCGGATGTGGTGAGCCCGGCGCCCGTGGCGGCTACATCGAACCCGGCCGCGATCAGGGCCGCGCCGAGGCGGTCGTCGTCGAGGCTCTGCACCTGGGTTCCCGGCACGGCGAGCAGCTCGGCGGCGCTGCCGTGGGCGAGCACCCGTCCCTGGCCGATGATGACCAAGTCGTCGGCCACCGCCTCCACCTCGAGCAGCAGGTGAGAGGACAGCAGTACGGTGCCGCCCGCGGCGGCAAACGACGTGAGCAGGCCACGCATCCAGCGGATGCCGGCCGGGTCGAGGCCGTTTGCGGGTTCGTCGAGGATCAGCACCTGCGGGTCGCCGAGCAGCGCGGCGGCTAGCCCTAACCGTTGCCGCATGCCCAGGGAATAGCCGCGGATGCGGCTGCCGCCCTCGCTCGGAGTGAGGCCGACGAGCTCGAGCACCTCCTCCACCCGGCGAGCGGGCAGCTTCATCACCTGTGCGGAGATCGAGAGCGATTCCCGACCCGTGCGCCCGTTGTGCTGGGCGGCGGCGTCGAGCAGCACGCCCACGTGCCGGCCGGGATTCTCCAGGGCGCGGAACGGCACGCCGAGCACGGTGCTGTTGCCGGAGGTGGGCGAGGCTAGGCCGCACAGCATGCGCATGGTGGTGGACTTGCCGGCCCCGTTGGGGCCGAGGAACCCGGTGATGCGTCCGGGCGAGGCGGTGAACGACACGTCGTCGACGGCGACCCGGGAGCGGTATCGCTTGGTGAGGTGTTCTGCGGTGATCATGTGTTCCATGGTTGCGGCGGGCCGTTTCGAGCGAATCGCGCTCCCGTCTCGGCCGTCTCCACCTTTAGTCGGAGACGAAAGGACCGAAGGGTGAATGGATGCTGAGGGCGCGCCGCATACGCTGGACAGGTGACCGCCAGGCTGAGTACCGCCCCACCCGACCGTGTCGTGCCGACGCCGGCACCCCGGTTGCGGCCCTGGTCGCGCCTCTGGCGCTACCTCGTGGCCGTGGGCCTCGGACTGGTGGTGCTGTTCGGCAACCTGACGGAACTCCTCGGCCAGGACCCCGCCGCGCTCTCGGAGGAAGCGAACGTCGTCATCGGCGGCTTCGTGCTGCTCGACCTGCTGCTCGGCGTGGTCGCCGTGTGCCTGCTGTCGCTTCGCCGCCGGTTTCCCGTGCTGACCGCGGTGCTCACCGCCTGCCTGTCGGCCATCTCGGTGTTCGCGGTGGGATCGGCGGCCTTGGCCATCGTGTCGATGAGCACCCGCCGACGCTGGAAGCCGGTGGTGGCGGTCGGCTTCGTCTGGGTCGCCGCAACCGCGTTCTACGAGCTGGTCCTTCGGCCAAGCATTCCCGGCATGATGGTCGATTCCGCGCTCAGCTGGGCATCCGGCGGGCTGGCCATCGCGATCTATGCGATCTGCGCCACCACCGGGTTCTACATCGGAGCGCGCCGCGACCTCCTGGCCTCGCTGCGCGATCGGGCCGAGACCGCCGAACGCGAGCAGGCGCTGCGCGAAGAGTCGGCGCGGGAATCCGAGCGCACCCGCATCGCCCGGGAGATGCACGACGTGCTGGCGCACCACATCTCGCTGCTCTCCCTGCACGCCGGCGTGCTCACCTACCGCACCGATCTGACCCGGCAAGAAACGGTGGATGCGGCCACGATCATTCAGAGCAACGCCCAACTCGCGCTGACCGAGCTGCGGCAGATTCTCGGGGTGCTGCGCAGCCGAGACGGCGAGGGGGCCGGCGACGGCTCCGGCCTCGCCGAGCCGCCTCAGCCCACGCTCGCCGAGCTGCCCGCCCTACTCGCTGATTCTCGGGAGGGCGGAATGCGTGTGTCCCTTGACGCGAGCGGGCTCGGTGACGAGGCGATGACGATTGCCGGCGCTGACCGCGCGGTCTCCGCGCCGGAGGGCGGCCGGGCGGAATTCGAGGGGCTGTCCGAGTCGGTTTCCCGCGCTGCCTATCGCATCATCCAGGAGGCCCTCACGAACGCACGCAAGCACGCGGCCGGCGCCCCCGTCACTCTGGAGATCGACCGGCGCGGCGGCGAGCTGCTCGTCGCGGTGCGGAATCCGCTGCGCGGATCCCCGGCTGTGTCGAGCATGAGCAGCGGCATGGGGCTGACCGGTCTGCGGGAACGGGCCGAGCTCGCTGGCGGAAGCCTCGCTCACGGTGCCGACCGTGACGGTGGATTCATCGTGACCGCGAGATTGCCGTGGCAGTGAGCATCCGTGTTGCGATCGTCGACGACGACGCCCTGGTGCGGGCTGGCCTCCGCATGATTCTCGGGGGGGACCCGTCGATTGAAATAGTCGGGGAGGCTGCCGACGGCCGGGAGGCCCTGGACCTTATCGCGCGGGTCAGCCCGCATGTGGTGCTTATGGACATCCGGATGCCTCGACTGGACGGACTCGAGACCACCCAGACACTCACCGCGCGCGGCGACGGAGCTCGGGTGATCGTGCTGACGACCTTTGACACCGACGAGCTTGTGCTCACAGCCCTGCGGCACGGCGCCGTGGGATTTCTGCTGAAGGACACCCCGCCGGCCGACATCGTCGACGCGGTGCGCCGGGTCGCAGCTGGTGAGTCGACTCTGTCACCCAGTGTGACGGCGCAACTGATCGCCACCGTGACCAGCGGCGACGGCGGGCGACGGCGGCGCGCAAGTGTGTTGCTGGGTCGGCTGACCGAGCGGGAGCGCGAGGTGGCCGTCTCGGTCGGGCACGGCCTGTCGAACGCTGAAATCGCGGCTCAACTGTTCATGGGCGTCGCGACGGTCAAGACGCACGTCGGTCACGTCTTCGCCAAGCTCGAAGTGACGAACCGGGTGCAGGTCGCGCGCACTGTGCACGACGCGGGATTGACGGGGGAGTAGGGTCCTGCACGGCGGGGCCCGTCAGACCCGGCCAGCTCTCGTCAGCCGCGGCCGGCCAGCCGATCAGGCACGATCCACGACGGCCTCGACTCGGGCGTGTTCGTCAGTGCAGAAAGCATCGCACCGGCTGCCGAGAGACTGGTCATTGATTTCGCCAAGAGAGTCGCTCCTGAAGAACCTCAGGAGCGACTCTCTGTTGGTGGGTGTGGGTATGCGGATTGACAGCTGCGCCTAGCCGAACGGCACGGCGCCGACCAGCACGCCGACGAGCAGCATCACCAGCGAGACCACGCAGGCCCGCCAGAGCACCTTCTTGTGGTGGTCGCCCAGGTTCACGTTGGCAAGTGAGACCAGCAACAGAATCGCGGGTACCAGCGGGCTCTGCAGGTGCACGGGCTGACCGATGATCGAGGCGCGGGCCATCTCCACCGGGTCGATGCCGTAGGTCGCCGCGCTCTCGGCGAGCACGGGGAGGATGCCGAAGTAGAACGCGTCGTTGGACATGAAGAAGGTCATCGGAATGGAGAGCACTCCGGTGATGACCGCGAGGTATTCACCCATCGATGACGGCACGACCTGCACCACCCAGTCGGCCATGGCCGTGACCATGCCGGTGCCGTTCAGCACGCCGACGAGCACGCCGGCGGCGAGCACCATCGAGACGACGCCGACGATGCTGGGGGCGTGCGCCACGATCTCGTCGGCCTGGCTGCGGAGCTTCGGAAAGTTGATCGCGAGGGCCACTGCCGTGCCGACCATGAAGATGTAAGGCAGCGGCATGATGTCCAGCACGAGCAGCACCATGACGGTGAGCGTCAGCGCGAGGTTCACCCAGATCAGCTTGGGTCGCAGGGTCGGCCGATCCGCGCTCAGCATGGTGTCGGCCATCATCGTGTCGCGTTCGTCTTCCAACGTCAGCTGCTGGGCGAGCGTTGCCTGGCCCGCCGGCATCCGCTGGCCCGGGCGCACCGTGAGAATACCGGTGGTGTCGAGCGTTGCGGCGGCTCCCGGCCGCACATCGGTGCCGCGCACGACGCGGTTGCCGCCGAAGATCCCGCGCCAGAAACCCGGCGCCGACGGTGCAGCATCCGCCAGCGCGGCGGGGGAGTACTCGAGCGAGCCGATGCGCTTGCGCTCGGCCAGGCCGAGGAACCAGGCGAAGGCCAGGGCGATGATGAGGCCGGTTGCGAGCGAGGGCAGCATCGGCACGAAGATATCGGTGGGTGAGACGCCGAGCGCCGACGCGGCCCGCACGGTGGGGCCGCCCCACGGCACGATGTTGAGGGTGCCGTTCATCAGGCCGGCCACGCAGGTGAGCACCACCGGGCTCATGCCCATCCGCAGGTAGATCGGCAGCATCGCCGAGGTCGTGATGATGAAGGTCGTCGAACCGTCGCCGTCGAGCGACACCGCCCCGGCGAGGATCGCCGTGCCCAGCACCACCTTGGCCGGGTCGTTGCCGAGGAACCGGGTGATCAGCCGGATGAGGGGATCGAACAGCCCGACGTCGATCATGATGCCGAAGAACATGATCGCGAACATGAGCAGCGCCGCCGTTGGGGCGAGATCCCCGATCGACTCGATGATCATGTCGCCGAGGCCCAGGCCGGCACCGGCGAAGAGGCCGAAGATGGTGGGAACGAGGATGAGGGCGACCATTGGCGTGAGCCGCCTGGTCATGATGAGCACCATGAAGGTGAGGATCATGGTGAATCCGAGAATGACGAGCACATCGACTCCTTTGTCTCTGTCTGGGTGGTGCGTGTGTCTGGGTAATGCGTGTGTCTGGATGCTGCGGCCGAGTCAGGTGGACCCGCCCGGCGGTCACCGCCGAAGCGGATGACGATGAGTGTGAAGCCTAGACAGGCGGCAGACGCGGCATCCGGTATCTCGCTTTGCTGCACGTATTGCGCATATCGTTAGTTGTGCGCATTGTGCTCGATGCGCCGCAAGGAGGCGGACGTGCGGTTCTCGACGCAGATGCTGCTGCTGCAGCTCGGATGCGTGGCCGTGGTCGTCGCGATCTGCACCGGCGTGTTCGTGGGGATCGGGGTGCAGCAGCTGCGCGCCGAGGCCGAGACCTCCGCGCTGTCGATCGCGCGCACAGTCGCCGCCGACTCCGATGTGCGCGCCGGTGTCGCCCGCGCGTCGGCCGACGCGGGCACGCCGACGAACGCGAGCCTCCGCGGCGGGCCGCTCTTCGTTTCCGCGGCCGCGGCGGAGGCCAACACCGGTGCGCTGTTCATCGTGATCACCGACGACCACGGCATACGGCTGGCCCACCCCGACCCGGAGCTGCTCGGAGCGGTGGTCAGTACCGAGTTCGCCGAGGCTCTGGCCGGGCGGGAGACGGTGTCGTGGGAATCCGGCACCCTCGGCGAGTCCGCTCGCGCCAAAGTGCCCGTGCGCGACCCCGACACCGAGGTTCCGGTGGGGGAGGTGAGTGTGGGGTTCGCCCCGAGCAGTGTGTTCCAGGAGCTTCCGCTCCTGCTGGGCGGTGTGGCGCTGGCCGCCAGCGTTGCCCTCGCGCTGGGCGCGATCGTGTCGTTCGTGCTCCGGCGCCGCCTCGAGCGTCTCACCCTCGGGCTGCAGCCCGAGGAGTTGTCGGCGCTGGTGCAGAACCAGGCGGCGGTGCTCGACGGCGTGGGGGATGGGGTGCTCGCCTACGGACCTGACGACGTCGTCACCGTCGCCAACACCACGGCCGCGCGGCTGCTCGGCATCCCCGACCTGGTCGGGCGCCGCATCCACGACCTCGAGTTGCCCGGGCCGGTGATCGCGGCCCTCGCCGGTGAACCGAAGCCGCTGACCACCGGTGCGCGGGCAGCGGAGGCGGCCGACCCGGTCGTACTCGGCGAGCACGTGGTCTACATCGACACCCACCCGGTGTCGCACGCGAACCAGGACCTGGGCCTGATCGCGGTGATCCGCGACCGCACCGACATCGTGACCCTCACCGATCGACTGGAAACCGTGGCGTCGATGACCGAGGCGCTGCGGGTGCAGCGCCACGAGTTCGCCAACCGACTGCACGTGACGGCCGGTCTGATGGACGCCGGCCGGGTGCCCGATGCCCGCGACTACCTCGACGAGGTGCTGGACGAATCCCGGGCGCCCGGCGGACCGTTCGCCGGTGAGCATCTGACCGAGCCGTTCCTGCTGTCGCTGGTGGAAGCCAAGGCCGCGCAGGCCGGGGAACGGGGTGTGCGCTTGACCGTGGGCGCGGATTCGCTGGTGCGTGGCGTGGTCTCGGCGCCCGCGGACGTGGCCACCGTGCTGGCCAACCTCGTTGACAACGCGGTGACCGCGGCCGTGTACGGCACCGAGCCCCGGTGGGTGGACGTGGAACTGCTCGACGACGGCGACACCCTGGTCATGACGGTGTCCGATTCGGGGCCGGGCGTGGCCGACGTGGCGCGGGTGTTCAGCAACGTGCCGCGACCAGACGTCGACCCGGATGCGGTGCACGGGCGCGGGATCGGACTGCCACTGGTGCGCGACATCGCCGCGCGGCTCGGCGGAGAGGTGTGGCTGGCCGACGCCGGCGGCCCGGGCGGAAACGGGGCCGTGTTCTGCGCTCGACTGCCGGGGGTCATGCAGGCGCCGGCGCATCCAACTCAAGGAGAAGAACGATGACCGAAACCATTTCCGTGCTCGTCGTCGACGATGACTTCCGCGTCGGCGGCCTGCATCAGGGCATCGTGGATGCGTGCCCCGGCTACACCGCCCTCGAGCCGGTTCGAGGAGTGCGCGCTGCCCGCGCGGCGGTGCGCGATCTGCAGCCCGACCTCGTGATCTGCGACGTCTACCTGCCCGACGGTGACGGGATCGCCTTCGTCGCCGAGATCGAGATTGACGCGTTCATGATCAGCGCGGCGTCGGATGGCGCCACCGTGCGCCGTGCACTCCGCGCCGGCGCGCTGGACTACCTCATCAAGCCGTTCGAACCTGCGCAGCTGAGCGAACGGTTGGAGGCGTATCGCCGGTTCCGCACCCTGGCCGCAGAAGACCGCCAGCTCGACCAGGATGCCATCGAGAAGGCCCAACGGGTGCTGCACGGGCGCGACGGTGGCCTCGCATCCGGGTCGCGGTCCACCACCGAGAAGCTGCTCATCGACCTGCTGCAAGACGGTGAAACATCCGCGAGCCTGATCGCGGATCGGGCCGGGCTGTCGCGCGCGACGGCGCAGCGGCACCTGGCCGCCCTGGCCACCCGCGGTGACGTGGACGTGACCCTGCGCTACGGCTCGACCGGTCGGCCCGAGCACCGCTACAGCGTGCGCCGCTGACCGATTGCGCTGAGCGAGATGACACAGGCTGGCTCCGCTCCCAGATGATGCCTTCTGTGCCAGCCCCACCTACGCTGGATTCGTTACCAACCAAAGGATTCGCCGTGTCAGACAACCATGCAGAGTCAACTCCGAGCCACGTCCCCAACCCGGACGAGCCGTCTATCCCAGAGCTCGAAGACGATCAGACGATCGCGCCGCGCCCCGAGGAAGAGATCGCTGACGCGCTGCGGGCGCAACCCGACGCTGACTGACGAGCTGTCGGAACCCACCCGCCAGCCCTACCAGGCAGTCGAGCGCGCCCCGAACGGCGGCAGGATGCACGACACCATCGGTGGCGTCGCGCTCCAGCGGCACGAACGGGGCAGCGAGCAGGTCGCTCCGGCGCGCGAGAGGCCCGGGCGTGACGTCTAGTCAGCCGTTCGATCGAGTCTCCTCGCCCGGAATTTGTTGTACGCCAACAAGAGGCGCGGAACTCCGAGGTAGACCGCTGTAGGAACCACAAGGATGGTCAAAACGAGGGCTTTCAGGACGGGTGGCCAGGCCGGCGCCAGGTAGCTCAGGCCTGTCATGCCGAGAGCAACGAGTGGGAAAATAACCAGCCAGGTCGCGACCACGCGGACGTGGACCGACGCGACGGCGGGATTGCGGTGATGTTGGGCGTCTGTTTCATCGGCGGCGAGCGGTTTTCCCTCGTGCTCCACAGGTCTCCTTACGGTTTGGAAGTGCTGCCGTGAGACGGTCGCCTGATTAGGTGGCGGTAGCCCAAGGCGACACCCGATCATAATCGGTGACGGCTATGACTTTTGGGAGCATGTACATGAGAGCCCAAGAAGTCGAAGACCCATTCAGAATCTTTGTCTACTGCCGTGTCACATTGAAATTTCCGCCGGCGAAATCGACTGACCATCCTCACGTAGCTGGAGGAGATAGAGTCGTGTTCGATCTCTGCAGGTACGTATCAGCGACACTCACCTTCCCCAGGCCCGGAACGCGTCGGGCCAAGCAACGCGGTGAACGTGCTCACGCGCTCCTGTGCCCGTGCCGGGCGACCACATCCGCCGATCTAGACAGCGAGAGAACTTTGGACACTGTTGTCAGCGTCACCGCCGAGGTGGCAAGGTAATGGCTCGTGCACCCAAGAGCGACGCTCCCGGCACGCAGCGCATTCTCAATAACAACGTTGTGATCGTGGTCGACGACGGCGGCAACGAGCGTGTGTTGATGGGTGCGGGTCTGGGCTTCCGGCTCAAGACCGACAGCGTCCTCGACCTGGAACTCGTTGAGAAGTCGTTCGTGCTCGAATCGAAATCCGACGGGGATCGAGCACGGACCCTTCTGGTCGATATGCCGTACGAGGCGGTCGAAGCCGTCATGTCCGCCATCGAAGTTGCCGAGCGGCAGCTGAAGAAAGACCTCGGTCGCAGGCTGCCACTCGCCGTACTCGACCACATGAACTACGTGATCGAACGGGTACGGACCGGATTGCAGATGGCGGTGGCGCCGATGCCGGAACTGGCGATTCTGTATCCTGACGAGTTCGCTGCTGCCACCTCGATGGTCGAATCGATCGGCGCATCGCTCGGCGTGAAATTGCCCCCGGAGGAATGCGTGTTCCTCACGATGCACCTGCTCAACACCACTCGAAATCAGCCCGACGGCACAGCAGCAATCCTCCTTCGCCGGTTGCAGCACATTGTGGTGACCGTCGAGAACGGGCTGGGCATGACCCTCGACGCCGGGAGCGCAGACTACGCCCGCTTCATCCTGCACATCCAGTTCCTCCTCCAACGGCTGACCTCAGGTTCGATGCTGCGTGGGTCTGACTCCTCCTTCTACCAATTCGCCAAGCATTCGTACCCGCGGTCCTTCGCGGTCGCACTAGCCGTGCAGGAGTACATCGCGGCTGCCACGAACCAGGCTCTCACTGACGAAGAAGTGCTGTATGTGACCGTGCACGTCGAGCGGCTGACGTCGCGAGGGGTGGGCCCGTCTGCGGCCTGATTTGTGCTGCCGACGGCGCACCCGTATGCTGAGATCCAAGTTACGGATTGTCACTGTGCAAACAGGCAAGACCTGAACTCTCACCGAATATTCGGTGGTGAGGTTCAGGTCTTTTTTTTGCCCGGAAACAGCCGGCGGTGACCTACCGCACCCACAAACAGGCCGCGACGGCGCGGCGGAAAGGTGACACTTCGATGGATTATTCGAAGACAGCCGCAGAGATTTTGGACGGAATCGGCGGGGAGAAGAACGTTCAGTCGCTGGTGCACTGCGCAACGAGACTGAGGTTCGTACTCACGGATGAGACGAAAGCCGACACAGATCGGGTACGCGCTACTCCCGGGGTCATCGCCGTCGCGCGCTCCGGTGGTCAGTACCAGGTCGTGATCGGCAACGACGTCCCCGAGGTCTACGCCGAAATCGGCAAGATCTCGTCGATCCTGCAGAACACGGGTGACAGTCGGCCGAAGCGCACCGAAGGCAGTCTGCTGAGCCGTTTCATCTCGATGATCTCCGCCATCTTCACCCCGCTGCTGTGGCCGCTTGCCGGCACCGGGCTGCTCAAAGCCTTCCTGAGCCTAGCCGTCGCCCTGTCATGGATCGATTCGGCCAGCCCGACTCACCTGGTCTTGAACGCCCTCTCCGATGCCTTCATCACCTTCCTGCCGCTCGCACTGGCGATCACGGCAGCCCGGTACTTCAAGGCGAGTGAGTTCACCTCGCTCGCAATTGCCGCGGCACTCGTATACCCGGCGATCGCCGGCGCACAAGGCGTGCCGGACCTGAACTTCTTCGGTATTCCGTTCGTGATGGTGAGCTACGCCTCCAGTGTCATCCCCATCATCATCATCGTGTGGCTGCAGAGCTACGGGGAGCGGTTCTTCTACGCCAAGCTCCCGGCGGCGATTCGCCGGTTCATGACGCCGATGATCATGGTGCTCGTTCTGGTCCCGTTGACGTTCGTCGTGATCGGGCCGATCTCCAACTTCGTGAGCTCGATGCTGGCTGACGGAATTGGTTGGGTGTTCGCGGTCGCACCGTGGTTGGGTGGCGCGCTCATCGGCGGATCCTGGCAGGCTTTGACGACTGTGGGACTGCACTGGGGATTCATCCCGCTGTTCGCACTCGAGTACCAGCGAACCGGCCTGATCCTGGTGCTCGCGCCGGTCTTCGCGTCGGGCTTCGCGCAGTGCGCTGCTGCGCTGGGCGTCTGGATCCGCACCCGGGATGCCGACCGTCGTTCGCTCGCGGGTCCGGCGACGTTGTCCGGGTTCCTGGCGGGAATCACCGAGCCAGCGATCTATGGCGTGAACCTGCCGTTGAAGCGACCGTTCGCGTTCGGCCTGATCGGTGGCGCCGTCGGCGGTGCGTTGATCTCGGCCGGTGGAGTGTCCTCCAGCGCGTTCGTCGTGGCTTCAGGATTGTCGTTGCCGGCTCTATTCGGGTCGGGCAGCACCCTCATGCTCGTCCTCGGGCTGGCCGCCTCGATCATCATTCCCTTCGTTCTGGTGATGGTGTTCGGATTCAAGGAGCCCGTGACTGCAGCGGCTTCCATGGGAGAACCAAGCGCCGATGTCGCGGTCAACAGCCCGATGGATGGCGTAGTCGTGCCGCTGTCCGAGGTGCCGGATATCGCCTTCGCGGAAGGAGGGCTCGGCCAGGGTGTTGCGATTCGGCCGACCTCCGGTGTTGTCTACGCACCGTTTGACGGCGTGGTCGCGGCGGTCTTCCCGTCGAAGCACGCGATCGGTCTGCGCCACGCGAATGGTGCGGAGCTCTTGATCCATGTCGGAATCGACACCGTCAAACTCGCGGGTGAACACTTCGTCTCGGACCTCACCAAGGGTCAGTCGGTGAAGGCTGGCGAGGTTCTTCTGGAGTTCGACCGTGCCGCGATCGATGCTGCCGGGTACGACCTCATCTCTCCGGTGATCATTCTGAATGCCGGTAAGTATCCAGTTGTGGCTTCGGGTGCCTCAGGCGCCATCCGGCACGGTGACGCGTTGTATCTCGCCGTCGCCGCGGAACCTGTCGAGGTCAAATAGCCTCCTGGTTCGTTCCACGCTTTGCGCCCGCCCGGGCGTTCCAAACGTCGGCCCCGGCCGGCACGTTTTAGGGAGTTTCATCCGTGTTGACCATTGCATTCATCGGAAACGGTAAGAGCACGAATCGCTATCATCTGCCCTTCGTGCTCACCCGTCCGGAGTCGTTCCGGGTGAAGACAATCTACGGTCGAAGCAAGCCGGTGTGGCCGACCCTGCCCGATGTCGAGTACGTGAGCGACATCGAGCAGGTGTGGTCGGACCCGGAGGTAGATCTCGTAGTCGTGACGACCGCGTTCGAGTCGCACGCATCGTTCGCGCGGACGGCCTTGGAGCGCGGAAAGAACGTGCTGGTGGAGAAGCCGTTCACTGAGACAGCCGAGGAGGCCCGCGAGCTGTTCGCGCTCGCGGACGAACGCGGACTGTTCCTGCAGACCTATCAGAACCGTCGCTTCGATTCCGATCTCCTGACCGTGCAGAAGGTGATCGAAAGCGGAGTGCTGGGCGAACTGCTCGAAGTCGAAATGCACTACGACTACTACCGGCCAGAGACCCCCATGAACGCGCACCCCACGGAAGGGGTGACGACCTCGTATCTCTTCGGACACGCGGTGCACACCGTCGACCAGGTGCTGAGCGTCTTCGGAAGCCCGGACCGTATCCACTACGACGTGCGTCAGCTTCTCGGCCCGGGCCGGATGAACGACTACTTCGACATCGACCTTTATTACGGCGTGCTGAAGGTGTCGGTGAAGTCCAGCTTCTTCCGTCTCGTCGGCCGCCCCGGCTTCGCGGTGTATGGGAAGAAGGGCGTGTTCATGAAGCACACGAAGGATCGTCAGGAGGAGCACCTGAAGGTGTTCTATATGCCCGGCAATCCAGGGTTCGGGATCGATCTGCCGGAGCACTACGGCACGGTCTCCTATATCGACGATGAGGGCGGCTTCCACGAGGAGAAGGTGGTTTCTGAGATCGGTGACTATGCCCGGTTCTATGACGGGGTGTACGCGTCGATCGTCAACGGGGCGCCGAAGGTCGTGACGGATGTGCAGACGATCGAGCTCATGGGCATCCTGGAAGAAGGCATCAAGTCGTGGGTGCCCGCAACGGACGCCAACGCTCGGGGCCAGGAGGCGGGGGAGTGAGCGACACCGGTGCTGCTCAGAGCACGATCGGACTCGCCGTCCTCGGCTCGGGAATGATCGTGCAGGACTTCTTGTCGATCGCCAGCGATCTGCCCGAGTTCGACCTGGCCGCCATCTTCGGGAACCAGCGGGACGTGTTGGAGGGACTGTCGGAGACGTACGGAATCCGCGCCGTCTACACGGACTACGAGGAGTGTCTGGCGGATCCTGCAGTTGAGGCTGTGTATGTCGGCTTGCCGAACAGCCTGCATTTCGGGTTCGCCCGGCGGGCGTTGCTGGCAGGAAAACACGTTATCTGCGAAAAGCCGTTCACCCTGAATCTGGAAGAGCTCAGAGAGCTGCGGGTCATCGCGAGTGAGCGTGGACTCATGCTCATCGAGGCCATCACGACGCAGTACTTGACGAATTACCGGCTGATCAAGGAGGCACTGCCCACCCTGGGCGCGCTGAAATTGATTCAGTGCAACTACTCCCAGTACTCATCGCGGTACCCGGCGTTTCGGCGGGGAGAAGTGCTCCCAGCGTTCGACCCGGCCCTCGGAGGCGGTGCCCTGATGGACATCGGTATCTACAACATCCACTTTGTCGTCGGGCTCCTGGGCAAGCCGGTGTCGGTGACGTATTCGGCCAATATCGAGCGCGGCGTCGACACGTCGGGAGTCCTGGTGCTGGAGTATCCGACCTGCCGGGTTGTGTGCGTGGGTGCGAAGGACTGTGGCGGCCCGGTGCAAAGCCTGGTCCAGGGGGACGGCGGCACTATCGTGTTGGATGGGCCGCCGAACCTCTGTGACAGTTTTACCGTGATGCGCACCGGTGAAGATCCGCTTCGAGTGGACGAAAAGGTGCACCCGCACCGTATGGTCGAGGAATTTCGTGCTTTTGCCCTCATGGTCCGCACGTCTGACACCGCTGGGCGGGATGAGCGGCTCAGTCATAGCGAGGCTGTGCTGGAGGTCGCTGCCCGGGCGCTCGACTCGGCTGGCATTCGCCTAGGCGTCTGACGCCGCCCCTGAACGACGTCGGCAGCGCCGCCACGTGACCGGAATCTGCCGGTCACGTGGTCAGCCGCACGTCTGACGGGCAGCGTCAGACGCGGACTTCCACAGGTTAATCCTGCGCTCGAAGGTATGGGCCATCGGCGCACCATCGCTGCCGCAGCACACCGCCGACCCCGTCGTCAACCGCGGCCGGCCCACGGGTCGTAGTCGACTTCCAAGGGCCCTTGGGCAGGGCGGACCGCCTCGGGTACGTGCTGCAGGTTGACGCGCACCCGATACCAGAGGGAGCTCGCGCCGCGCATGCCGTCGACCAGCACGTCTGCGGGCTCGAGGGATCCGACGACGTCCGGATGCCGTGATCTCCAGGCGTCGAGGCCGACGATGGCCTCCTCCTTGGTCTTAGCCCGGGCGATCTCGACCAACGGCATGCTCGAACGGCGGCGACCGGACCCATCCGGCGTCGACGGCGCCTTCTCGGTGGGCCCGAGCCGCTCGGCCAGAGCCAGCAGAGCGTCGAGGCTGCCGGCGGCGGCGTCGATGCCGGCGGCGACATCGCCCCGCTCATTGAATCGCTGCAGCACGGTCGCGACCGTGAACTCCTTTGGGTGGCGGGTGCGCACCTCGTCCCAATCGAGCGGTGTCGACACGCGGGCGTCCGGCACGGCGCGCACCGAGTAGGCGGATGCGACGGTGCGGTCCTTGGCGTTCTGGTTGAAGTCGACGAACACACTTTCGCCGCGCTCCTCCTTCCACCAGTGCGCGGTCGCCAGGCCCGGAGCCCGATTCTCGACCTCGCGGGCGAGGGACTCCGCGGCGAGCCGCACCGCCCGGTAGTCCCAGCGAGGTTCGATCCGCACGTTGATGTGCAGGCCGCGGGAGCCGCTGGTCTTCGGCCAGCCGACCAGGCCGTGGTCGGTGAGCACGTCGCGCACGACGGATGCGACGTCGACGATCTGCGCCCAGTCGACGCCGGGCATAGGGTCCAGGTCCACGCGCAACTCGTCGGGATGATCGAGGTCCCACGCCCGCACGGGATGCGGGTTGAGGTCGATGCAACCGAGGTTGATCACCCAGGCGAGCGCGGCCGCATCCGTCACCACAACCTCCTCTGCCGAGCTGCCGGATGCGTAGTGCAGAGTGGTCGTCTCGATCCACGTCGGCCGAGACTCCGGCGCCCGCTTCTGGAAGAACGCTTCCCGGTCGATGCCCTTCACGAAGCGCTTGAGCACCAGGGGCCGGTCTGCGGCACCGCGCAGCGCGCCGTCGGCCACCGCGAGGTAGTAGTTCACGAGGTCGAGCTTGGTGATCCCCGGCTTGGGGAAGACAAGCTTGCCGGGATGGCTCACGCGCACCTCCCGGCCATCGATGTCGAGGGTGGTCGCGTCGTCCTTAGCCGCGTTCATGGAGGCGATGCTACGCGCGGTGCCGGCGACAAGTGAGGGACACCCGGAACTGTTTCGCCGGGGCTGGCTCACGCACGCCGAGGCGACTACCGTGCTGCCCGAACGGAGTTGAGAAATGAAACCGGCACCGATCCCGGACCGAGAACCAGATCGAAAGGACGAGAATATGAGCCTCAATCCCACAAAAACCGCCACCCCCGTGGAGATCGCGCAAGCGTTCTCCAGTCACCGCTTCGAGGAGGCTTTGCCGTATATCGCCGATGACATCGTCTGGAGCCTCGTCGGCGACGAGCCTGTGCTCGGCCGCGAGACCGTCGAGAAAGTCTGCCGAGAGAGCGCCGGGTATCTCGCGGACGTGACCACCGAGTTCCAACGTTTTCGCACGGTCGTTGGCGGTGACAGTGTCGTGGTCGACAGCCTCGCTCGGTACACCGAGGCGGGCGGAGACGTGTCGGTGGTGGCGTCCTGCGACATCTACGACTTCGTCGACGGTCGCATCACCGAAATCGTCTCCTACACGATCGAGATCGACGCCTGACGAATCGCGCCGATCACGCGTTCTCGAGCTCCGCGATCACGATCTTCTTCTGCTGCATCATCACCTGCATCTGCTCCGGGCGTCGGGTCAACTCGCCCATGTTCGCGGGGATGATCTGCCAGCTGATGCCGAACTGGTCCTTGCACCAGCCGCACTGCTCGGACTCGGGCACGTGCGAGAGCCTCGACCAGTAGCGGTCTATTTCCTCCTGGTCTTCGCAGGACACGACGAAGGAGATCGACTCATTGAAGGTGAAGGCCGGGCCGCCGTCGAGGCAGACAAAGTCCACCCCGTTCAAACGGAACTGGCCGTTCAGCACCTTGCCGGACATGCCGGCGAAATGCTCGTCGAGCGACTCGTCGGGATACTCCTCGATCGAGAGGATGCGGGAGTTCGGGAACACGTCGACGTAGTACTCCATCGCCGCGCGGGCCTGGTTGTCGAACCACAGACACGGCTGAATCGGTGGGAGCTCGGCCATGGGAACCTCCTCGTTCGCACTGTTTCGGTGCGTCCAACATACGCGGATCAGCCCCCTCGGCGACACCGTCTGAGCGAAGGCCTACCGCTGCATATGGAAGGGCATCCGCTTGACCTGGACGTAGCGTCACCCCCTACCGTCGTTCGTGGAAGGGAACGAGGATGAGCCCAGCACACGAGTGGAGCATTCAGGAGATCGCCCGACTGGCGGGCACGACGCGGCGCACGCTGCGCCACTACCAGGACATGGGCCTGGTGTCGCCGAGCCGGATCGGCGACAACGGCTACCGCTACTACGACGCGGAGGCGCTGGTGCGACTGCAACGGGTGCTGTTGCTGCGCCAACTCGGACTCGGCCTGCCCGCGATAGGCGATGTGATCGCCGGGCAGCGCGACGACGTCGCTGCGCTGCGTGCTCACCTCGACTGGCTGGCTCACGAGCAGCAGCGTCTCGGCCGGCAAATGGCCAGCGTCGAGCGCACCATCACCGAACTGGAGAAAGGCGAGAAACCGATGGCTGAGAAGATGTTCGACGGCTTCGACCACACCGCTTATAAGGATGAGGTCGAGCGGCTCTGGGGCACGGAGTCCTACGCGGAGAGCGACGCCTGGTACCAGTCGCTGACCCAGGACGAGAAGGACGACTTTCTTCTCGCGGCAGCCGAACTCGGCGCAGAGTGGGCCGCCGCGGCTCAGAACGAGGTCGCGGCCGACTCTGACGACGCCCAGGCGCTCGCGCAGCGACACTACGCCTGGCTGCAGAGCATCCCCGGCACCCCGCGCACGCCCGAGGGGAACCCGACCAAGGAGTACTTCCGCTGGATGGGTGAGATGTCTCTCGCGGACGAACGGCTTGCACAGATCTATGGCGGGACCGCGGGCGCCGCTCTGGTGAATGAGGCGATTGCAGTGTACGCCGACCGTAACCTCTAGCCTCGCCATGCGGTAGAACTAGGAGCAATGCCGATTCTCACCGCACTCCAGAACGGAGCCGAGTCGCGCCCGTTGCAGGTCGCCGTGCAGGTCGGCGATGACGGGCTCACGTACGCCCAGCTGCGTGGCGCCGTACTCGACCGGCTCGGCAGCACCGAGACCGGGCTCACTCTCATCAGCCAGCCCAACGGACTCGAGTTCGTGCTGCAGTTCCTGGCCGGTGTTGCCGGCACCGGGCGCGTCGCCGTTCTCGACCCGGGCTGGCCGCGGCAGCAGCAGGTCGAGGTGGCGGCCAGGCTCGGCCGGCTGGAGACCGCGTCGGTCACGTGCACACCTCGCGGCGCCCTGACGGATGGTCCACCCGAATCCACCTTCCTCTACGGCTTCACCTCGGGCACGACGGCGCTGCCCAAGGCGTTCAGCCGCACCCGCCGCTCCTGGCAGCAGTCCTTCCCCCAGAGTGCCGAGGTGCTCGGCCTCACCCGGCACGACCGCACGCTTGCGCCCGGCCCGCTCAGCGCCAGCCTCAACCTCTATGCACTGGCCGAATCCCTGCACGTCGGGGCGACATTCCACACCTTGGCGAGGTTCAACGTGGCGGCGGCTTTGGCGAGCATTGACACCCACGACATCACCCGGCTGGTCGCCGTTCCGGCCGTACTGCGGATGCTGGCTCAGCGGGCGCTCGCGGCGAACGAGATCAGCAGAGGACTCACCAGCATCGTCAGCGGTGGGGCGAAGCTCGACCTCGATACCACCCGCCTGCTGCAACGTTGGGCGCCTGAGGCGACTTTGGTCGCCTACTACGGGGCGGCCGAACTCGGGTTCGTCTCCTCGACGACGCTGGCACCGGGCCAGGCGCCGGAGCCGAGCGAAACCGCCGTGGGCCGACCGTTCCCGGGGGCACGCGTTCGCATCGTCGACAACGACGGCACGCCTGTCGCCACGGGCGTGGCCGGAACTATCCAGGTCGCCAGTGACTTGGTCTGCGACGGCTACCTCTGGGGAGACGACGGCGTCGCCTTCCAGCGTCAGGGTGACTGGTGCACGGTGGGCGACGAGGGCTTTCTCGACCCAGCGGGGGTACTGCACCATCTCGGCCGCGGTCTCGACATGATCGTGAGCGCGGGCAGCAACATCTACCCGCAGGAGGTGGAAGCGGCACTGCAGGCACTGCCCGGGGTTCGGGCCGCCGTGGTGACCGGCCTGCCCGATCCGGTTCGTGGCCTCCGAGTGGTCGCCGCGGTCCTGGCCGGAACCGACCGGGATGCCGCCGGCCTGCGGGCCGCGAGCAGCGCCGCGCTGGCCGCCCCGAAGCGACCGCAGGAGTACTACCGACTGCTCGAACTGCCCCTCACCGCTGCAGGCAAGGTCAGCCGCAGCCTGCTCCGCCGCTGGATCGACGAGGGAGACGCCCGTGCCATCCGACTTCACTGACCCTGCCCACCGGGGAACATCTGTGGCCGACCGGCAGCCGGTGATCCTGCTCGGCCGCCGCACGGCTTTCGCCCGCCGCAACGGCGCGCTGCGTACCATCACCCACGACCAGCTGCTCGCACCGGTGCTGGCGGCGGTGCTGGCCGATGGGGCACTGCCGGCAGCGGCGGTGGATGACGTGATCATCGGCAACGCCGTCGGCGGTGGCGGCAACGTGGCCCGCTTGGCGCTGCTGACGGCGGGCCTGCCGGTCACGGTGCCGGGGCAGACCGTCGACCGCCAGTGCGGATCCGGGCTCGAGGCCATCGTGCTGGCCTGCCGGCTCGTGCAGGCCGGCGCCGGCACTCTCTACCTGGCGGGCGGGGTCGAGAGCACGAGCACGGCGCCTCTCCGCGCCCATCGGCTCAGCTCCACTGCAGTCGCGCCCGACTTCTACGACCGGGTGAGCTTTTCCCCGACCACCCTGGGTGACCCCGACATGGGCGTCGCCGCCGACACGGTGGCCGTGACGTACGGCGTCGGCCGCGAGCGGCAGGATGCGTTCGCGCTGCGCAGCCATCGTCTCGCCACGGCGGCGATCGCGGCGGGCGCCTTCGACGACGAGATCGTGGCCGTGTCGACACCGACCGGGCCGGTCGCCGGCGACTCCGGTCCGCGGTCGGGGCTGGGCGAGAACCTGCTAGCGCGGTTTCCGGCGGCGTTCACGCCGGATGGCTCGGTGACCGCCGGGAATTCCTGCGCGGACGCGGACGGCGCCGTGGTGGTGGCGGTGACGAGCCGCGCCCAGGCCGACGCCTGGGGCGCACCCGGCTACCTGGCTTTTGTCGATGCAGTACCGGCGGGCGTTGACCCCACCTTGCTCGGTATCGGGGGAGCGGCGGCCGGTCTGGCGCTCTTCGCCCGCGCCGGCATCAGGGCCGGTGACCTCGGCCGAGTCGAGTTCACCGAAGCCTTCGCCGCCCAGGTGCTGGCGTCGCTCGACCTGATGGGACTGCCTGCCGAAAGCGCCAACCGGCAGGGCGGCGCGCTTGCCCTCGGGCATCCCTACGGAGCCTCCGGGGCCATGCTCGTGCTGCGCCTCCTGCAGCAGGCACGCGCCGCTGCAGCGGAGGGGGAGCTGTCACTGTCGGCGCTCAGCATCGCCGGCGGTCTCGGCCTGGCTGCCCTCTGGCGGTGGGAGACCCCGACCCGCTGACTGGCTCAGGCAATCGGGGTCGGATGCTTGCGCGATCCATTGTCGTCGGATATCGTACAATCAAATGGTTGTATCAGAGCTTTCCGATCAGGACGTGAACCGTCTCTTCCGTGCCCTCGCAGACGCGACACGGCGCGATATCGTGCGCCGCACTCTGGTCGAGGATGTCTCCGTCTCACAGTTGGCGGGCGCGTACGAGATGTCGTTCGCGGCCGTGCAAAAACACGTTGCCGTGCTGGAGGAGGCGATGCTCGTGACCAAGAACTCACGCGGCCGCGAGCGGATGGTGCGCGCGAACCTCGACCGCATCCGCCAGGCCCAGCGCCTGCTCGACCACTTCGAAGAACTCTGGCGTTCGCGTATCGATCGCCTCGACATCCTGCTCGCTGAGGACAACCCCGCTCCACCAGACACCTAACCGAAAGGAAGATCATGCCTGTCACCTCTGTCGAGAAAGACCTCGACCAGCTCACCCTCACGATCGTGGCGGACTTCACCGCGCCCGTGCGCAGGCTCTGGGATGCCTACACCGACCCGCGTCAGATCGAACGGTTCTGGGGGCCGCCGACCTACCCGGCCACGTTCTTCCGGCACGACGCCCATGCCGGCGGCCGCAGCCTGTACTCGATGACTGGGCCCGAGGGAGACGTGCACTACGGATGCTGGGACTGGACACAGGCCGATGCGCCCCATTCCTTCGAAGTGATCGACAGGTTCGCCGACGAAGCGGGCGTGCCGAACACCGACCTTCCGGCCAGCCGGATGGGCTTCGCCTTCGCGGAGACGAACGGCGGCAGCCGCGTGACGACAACCTCGCACTTCGACTCGCTCGAGCAGATGCAGCAGCTCATCGAGATGGGCATGCTCGAGGGCACCCGGCAGGCGATGGCGCAGATCGACCAGGTGCTGGCCGATCTGGCAGCATTCGCCACCGAACGCCGGGCAGAGGCGCAGATCCTCAGCGACACCCAGGTGCGGGTGGCGCGCGTCATCCGCGGCACCGTCGACCAGGTGTGGCGGGCCCACAACGACGCCGCGCTGATGAAGCGGTGGCTGCTGGGGCCTGACGGCTGGTCGATGCCCGTCTGTGAGGTCGCCACCGCCGTGGGCGACAGCTACCGCTACGAATGGCAGCGGGACGGCGGCGAGGAGAGGTTCGGCTTCACCGGCGAATTGCTCGAGTCGGAGGCACCGTACCGCGCGGTCACGACCGAGGCGATGATCGGAATGGACTTCCCGGCAACGCTCAACGAGATGACCCTCACAGAGGTCGAGGGCGGCACCCTGCTCTCACTCGTCATCACCTACGCGAACGCCGAGCAGCGCGACGCCGTGCTGGCAACCGGCATGACCGACGGCATGGAGACGAGCTACCAGCGCCTCGAGGGCCTGTTGCAACCGACACTGGCCTAGGTACGCCTCAGGGACGGCTGCACCGGCGGATCAGCGAGAACCACCACTCGCCCGGTGCGCGGCGGCCGTCCCGGAGCGGCTCCACTCGTGCCCGACCAGGGTCAGGTGAACGACGCGGCCGATCGTGATTGCGGCGAGAAGCACTGACATCAGCACGAACAGCCAGCCGACGTACGAGAAGGCGAGTCCGAGTACACCGAACTGATCGGCGGAAGAGGCGAGAACTCGCGGGAGATACACCCGACCCAGCGTCGCGGCCAGGGCGAACCCCAGCCCGGCGAGCGCTGAACCCGGCAGGAGTGCCCGCAGGCTGACGGTGCGGTTGATCACGACCCACGACGCGATCCACCACAATACGCACCAGATCGTCGCTTCGATGATGAATTCCAACACCGGCACCGCACCCGTGCCGCGCACGACGTAGCGGGTCGTGACGACGAGAACGAACCCGACCACGATCGCAACGATGGCGGCGACCCAGCGCCAGGCGAAGCGGATGCTCGCCCTAGGCGTGTTCCACACCCGGCGATAGCAACGCTCGAGCGCTCGGGCGAACGCGGTAGCCGCGATGACCAGCAACACTGCGGCCACCGCCTGCGTGAGCGTGATCCCTTCAATGTGTTCGGGTAGCGATTGCTGGAGCAGCTGCGCGGTGTGATCATCCAGGCTGAGATTGTCAGCGAACATCGCGTTTGCTTCGGGGTTCAGGGTGCCCCGCACCGAGCCGGCCACGATGAGGACCGGCAGGATCGAGGTGAACGCCTGGGCGGCGAGGGTCATCGCCCGATCGAACAATTCGAGATTCCGAAGATCACGCACTGCTCGCAGTATGAACCGCCCGGCCGGCGACCGTACGCTAGCCCGGACCAATCGGTTCACGGGCGGCTGGGTTGCCACTGCCCGACTCGATTCGCCGGCTCCCCGACGGCGCAGCCGCGCGGCATCAAAAAGGCCGCCGTGGGGTGTGAGGCCATGTCATCCTCCGCATCGTCATTCCCCATTGCACGATGGCGGCGACGGCACCGCGTCACGTAGATCAGGTGAATCAACCGGGGCAGGTGGCTATGTCGCTCATGCAGGTCGCATGGCGGGTCTCGGCTGTAGCCCGAGGGTGTGCTCGGGTTAGGGGGTCCCATCTGCGACGGCGTTCGCATCCGACTCCTGGTCCTTGCGGCGCCGTTGGACGGCGCCGACGAACACCTTGATCCCCGCGCCCAACACGAGAAGGTTCAGAATCATCTGAATCATGACGATCAGTCGCGCGCCCTGCGTTGCGGGGGAGATGTCGCCGAAACCGACCGTGGCGAAGATGGTGACCGTGAAGTACAAGGCGTCGAGCCGGGTGAGCACACCGGTGCTGAAATGCTCGGAGCCAGAGACCGACAGCAGGAAATACGTGACCGCGAAGAGCAATAGGTATAGGGGTGCGGTGATCGCGAGCGCCACGATCGCTTGCACTGTCGGATGCGTTGACCGGGCAATCGCCCGCAATTGCCAGGCTGAGACAGCCACCAGCACAAGGAAGGCGACCACGAGCCAGACGACGAGGGGCAACGCACTGATGAGGGCGAAGGGCACCAAGAAGTAGAGCGCGACCAGAACTGTCGTTGACGCCAATGCCCGCAGGACCCCCCGGGCGATGAGGCGGCGGCGTTGGCCGGGGGCAAGCGCCTGCGGGCCGGGTCCGGTCACGGTTGCACCGCTGTGGTTGGTGGTGCTGGTTCATCCCCTGGAGGATCGTGCCGGGCGGCCTCGATTTCGGCGTCTTCCTGCGCAATCAGGCTCTTGCTGCCGGAGAGGTCGCCAAGCATCGGGCGCACCCAGCCGGCAGGCGGGTAGGTGTCGACGAGCATCAGCCGCACCAGAAGTGTGAGCGGGATCGCCAGGATCGCGCCAATCGGGCCGAGAATGGCGGCCCAGAAGAGCACGGAGAAGAAGGTGATGGTCTGGCTGAGCGAAACGGCGTTGCCGATCACGCGTGGTTGGATCACCGATTGCACGATCGCGTTGATGATTCCGTAAACGACGATCACCGCGACAACCGTGGGCCAGCCGCCGACGAGCGCCCCGAAAACAATTGGCGGCACGAGAGCGAGGAAGTAGCCCACGTTCGGAATGAAGCTGCACAAGAACGCCAACAGACCCCAAGTGAACGCGCCGGGAACGCCAAGCAGGATCAGTGCGACAAAATCGATGGCACCCTGCAGCAGACCGAGCAGGGTCGTCCACACCATGTACCGGCGCACATTGGTGGCATAGCCGGAGAGGCCGGCGACCAAGACCGGATGCGTCGTGCCGGTCTGAGCCAGCACCACAGGGATATAACCGGCGTCCATCCCCATCAGCAGCGCAATCGTCAAGAGGATGATCAGGGCGGAGCTGATCCCGGCGAGCCCGCCGATCAGGCCGCTCACGACGTCGGCCAGTCTGGCCGGGTCGAAGTCCGAGGCGACGGCGTCGAGTTCCCTGGAGGAGATGCCGATCGAGTTCAGCCACGCAACCACGTCCTGACCGAAGCCCGTGATCTGGTCCGCGAATCGCGGCAGCAGTGCGCTGAACTCCCCGAACGCGACGAGCACTGCATAGCCGAAGGCGACCAACAGCAGAACGGCCGCCAAGACCACTGCGGCAGTCGCGATCCCGCGCGGGATGTGATGGCCCTCCAGCCAGATCCTGAGCGGATGCATGCAAATCGTCAGGATGACGGCGAGGAAGACCGGAGCGATGATCGGAGCGAGTCCCGCGATGCCGATTCCCACGAGCACGGCTCCGCCCAGGCCGATCAGGATGAACGCGTTGCGGTGGTTTCCCAGCAGTGCCCTCACTCGGGTCTGATCCGCGTTCACCCGTGCCTGGGTCTCGTTCACCCGCGCCTGATCGATGTTCACCTGAGCCTGCCCGGTCTCTCCACCGACCTCGGCTACTGCACCGGCTTGAACCGACTTCTTGTTCCACCACACAAGCCACTCCGATCCCGGGCTCGCCGGCTAGCCGCCCCGGTTTCCTCGATGCCGGCATCCACGCCGGTCTCAGGCAAGCAGCGTGCCGCCCAGGGGGCATCATCCAGATCGCATGATGCTCCAAGATCCCGTCGCGTGGGCGGGGAGTACTGGCCGGTGGTTCGGCGCCGCGCTCGTGACCCCGCGACGCCCTCGAATGGTGCACGGCGAGCCGAACGAAGCGAGGGCATCACCCACATAGCGTGATGAGGAGTCGGCGCTCCCAGACCTATCGTGAGTAACGCCCGAGCCCATCAACGGACTCTCGGCCCACGGACACATCTCGGAACCGGACACATCGGAACCGCTCAAGCGACACTCTCACGTGACAAAGGAGAACGTTATGAGTTCACAAACACGGGTGCCAACGAAGACGCCGGCATCGTTGGCGATGCCCGACCGCATCGAGAGTCGCCTAGGCACGCTCGAGTTCGACGACGGCGCCCCATCGGAGGCCACAGCCGAGCTGCTCTATGAGCACCTCGACTTTCTCCACGGCGTCGAAGCCTTCATCGATTCCTATCCGGGTGCGTCGACGACGGCGATGCACCGCGGCCTGCGGTCGATCGGGGTGGAGGACAACACAGGTGTGCTCATCTTCTCCGAACTCATGGATTCGTCGTCGTTGTTCTTGACCGCGAACTGCGACACCGTCTACGCCATCGGGTTCCTCGACCTGAGCGATGGGCCGATGGTGATCGACGTGCCTGCCCTTGACGCGCCATCGGGGCTTCTCGGCGCCGCAGATGACATGTGGTTCCGCTGGATCACAGACATCGGTCTGCCCGGCCCCGACCGTGCCAGCGGCGGCAGGTACCTCTTCGCCGGGCCGGATTACACCGGGCCCCTTCCCGACAGTGGCTTCCATGTCTCGCATTCCCGCACGAACGGGGTTCTCTTCTTCCTCCGCGCATTCATGATCGACAACGACCCGACGGTGCCATCGCAGGTCCTTCGCGATGGCCTGCGGGTGCACCCCTACGCGCCTGGCGGTGCCGGCACTGCGATCGCCACGTTCCTGGCCGGCGAGGCACCCCTCGGTCGGGTTTCGCCGCCGGGGGAGACCCTTTTCGTCGAAGGGTCGGGACGGTCGTTCAACACCATCCCGCCGAGCGACTCCAGTTACTGGGACGTCATCAACGAGCTCGTGCAGACCGAGCCGGCCGATGCGGGCGAACCGGACGTGCTTGGCCTTCTCGCTCGGGTGGGAATCGTGAAGGGCCAGCCATTCGAGCCGGACGAGCGGATGCGCACGGCGCTCGAAGAAGCTGTGGTGGTCGGGAACGCGACCGCTCGCACCGTGGCGGTGTCGCCGCGACCCGAGGAGGGGTGGGCGTTCTACCCCGGATCCCAATGGTTCAACCCGCTCTGGGCAGGAGGATTCGAGTTCCTCGACCCGCCACCTCAGATCAGCGGCGATGGTATCGTTCCCAGCCCGCACGAGGGAGCCCGCAAGCTCAACGCTCGCACCGCTTTCTTCTACGCATACACGGGAATCACCCCCGCGATGTGCATGCGGCTGACGGGGATCGGGTCTCAGTACATCTTCACCATGCGCGATGCCGAGGGCGCTTACCTCGACGGTCGTCGGAACTACCGGTTGGTGCTGCCACCCGGCATCCCGCAGAGCCGGTTCTGGTCAGTGATGGTCTATGACCGCCAGACTCGCTCGATGCTGCAGACCGATCAGTCCATGCCCGACATCGGCAGTCAATCCGGCACTGTGGAAGCCAATGCAGACGGCTCGACCGACGTCTTCTTCGGCCCGACCGCGCCCGAGGGCAGATTCAGCAACTGGCTGCAGACCGACCCGTCGAAGGGCTACTTCGTCATCCTCCGGCTGTACAGCCCGTTGCAGCCGTTCTTCGACAAGACCTGGCGGCCCAGCGAGATCGAACCTGTTTGACGGCCTTCGCTGCCGGGCTGCGGCGGCATGCATGAAAGGAGTCGTCGTGGCACTGGACTATGTGGGACGGTTGCGCCGATTGGCCATCAGCGACTCGCAGGCCGCGGACCAGGCCGCCGAAGCAGGCTGGGCATCCTCTAGTTTGTCACCGAAAACGCTGGCCCTCGCTCGATTGGCCGCGCTCGTGGCAATCGGGGCGTCGGAGCCTTCCTTCGGTGACCTGGCGGACGCCGCAGTAGGCGCCGGAGCGTCGCCGGACGAAATCGTCGACGTTCTGGTCGGCCTCAGGGTCGTGGTCGGCGCGCCTCGGATTGTCGCCGCCGCACCGAAGGTCGCATTGGCGCTGGGCTACGACCTCGATGGGGTGGACTGACCAGTCTGCGGCGCGTCCATGACCGATCGGGCCCATCATGCAGATCGGGTGATGACCGGGGCTGGCGGTCGATTTAGCGTGCTCGGTACACACCTGCAGAGACGAAGGAGACAGTCATGCCCACGCAGCTTGCCACGAAGACACCGGTCCCACCGGAGGTCACCACCGCGTCACAGGTCGAAACCGGGATCGGGGCGCTGGAGTTCACCGACGGCTTTCCGGCCGGAGACACCGCGGCAAAAGTCCGCGACCACTTGGACTACCTGCATGGCGTGGACACGTTCATGAACACGGTCCAGGGGGTGTCGACGTTCGCCATCCGGAAGGGTTTCCTGGAGGCCGGGGTCCAAGACGGCGAGGTGCTGATCTTCTCGGCATTGATGGATTCGAGGTCATTGTTCCTCACCGGTAATGCTGACACGGTCTACTTCTGGGTGTTCGTCGATCTTGCGGATGGACCGATGGTCCTGAAGACCCCATCGGACACCTTGGGGGTCATCGACGATATGTGGTTCCGCTGGATCGCCGACTTCGGCCTCCCCGGTGCGGACCGCGGTCGCGGCGGCAGCTATCTGCTGGTTCCACCCGGCTACGACGGCCCACTACCCGAGGGCGGGTTTTACGTGCATGAGTCCCGAACCAATCTCGCATTCGTGGTCGGGCGCGCATTCATCAATGAGTACCCGGGCAACGACCCGGCCCCCGCCGCCTCGCGTATCAAGGAGCAACTGAAGATCTACCCCTACGCTGCCGGCGGCATCGGCAGCAGTGTGGGGTCGTACCTGACCGGGGAGGGACCGCTCGGGCAGGTGAACGATCCGCGGAGTCCGCGTTTCGTGGAGGGCACAGGGCTGGCCATGAACACCATCCCACCCGTCGATTTCGGACATTTCGAGATGGTCGACCAATTGGTGCAACGGGAACCCGCCACAGCCCTGGACGCCGAACTCGCTGGATCCCTCGCTGCGATCGGGATTGTGAAGGACGAGACATTCGCCCCGGATGCCCGACGCCGATCGATTCTGGACGCCGCAGCCGCTTTTGCCAACGCGGCATCCCGGACTGTCGGCATGGGCGCCCACCCGATCGACGACTTTCGGTACTACGACGATGCTCAATCGGCGTGGTGGAACATGCTCTTCGACGGCGGTTTCGAGTTTCTGAACCCACCGCCCCTCGTCACCTCCGAGGGGATCAAGCCCTTCCCCAACAAAGGCGCGCGCCGGTTGCATTCGCGCACGTCGTTCTTTTACACCGCGACCTGCGTCACACCGGCCATGTGCATGCGATTGACCAACGTCGGTTCGCAATACCTCCTGGCCAATGTCGACCGGCACGGTGCCGCGTTCGACGGCGCCAGAACGTACCGGGTGACGCTGCCGAAAGACATCCCGGCCGCTCGGTTCTGGTCGCTGAATGCCTACGACAACCAGACCCGCTCACTCCTGCAAACCGACCAGATCTACCCGCGCGCCGGGAGCCAGGCGTTCCCGTCACCGGCAACGGAGGCCGAGCCGGACGGTTCGACGGTGGTCTACTTGTCGCCGACGCAACCCGACGGCATCCCGCGATCCAACTGGATCCAGACCGATCCGAACCGGGGCTGGTTCGTGATCCTCCGGCTCTACAGCCCGTTACAACCGTTCTTCGACATGACCTGGCGGCCGAGCGAGTTCGAGCCGGTGCCTTGACTGAGGCGCTGAGTTCTGCCGTCAGGGGGGAATCATGCAGTTCGCGTGATGTGCCGACACCACGGCACTCCTAGCCTGTGCGCAGCCGAGCGTGAATGGCACGCCCGCTAGGGAAATGGGACGGTCATGAGCATTTGGGATTTCTTCGTCTGGTTCTTCTGGTTCTACATCGCCGTCTCGTGCCTGTGGATCTTCATCACGGTCATCATCGACGTCTTCCGGGACCCGACGTTGAACGGATGGGCGAAGGCGCTGTGGACTCTCTTTCTCGTCTTCCTCCCGTTCCTTGCTGTGTTCGTCTACCTGATCGCTCGCGGGCGCAGCATGGCCGAGCGCAACGCTGCCGCCTCGCGCGCGGCGACCGCCCAAACCGACGACTATATTCGCTCGGTCGCGGCTACGGACTCTCCCACGGCTCAAATCGAATCGGCTAAGCGACTGCTTGATTCCGGTGCCGTCACCGCGAGCGAATACGAAGCGCTCAAGGCGAAGGCGTTACGCACCGCGTGAAACCGGTACCGCCGGTTCGGGCACAACGGGGGCAGCCAAGGCGAACCGTAGTCGGCCTGCTCGGACCTCAGACGCCGAGCAGGCCGAGGGCCAGCGCACGGTCTACCGCGCCGGTTCGGGAAGACACCCCGAGTTTGCGGTATATGGACCCGACCTCCGTGCTCACGGTGTTGCGTGATACGAACAGTCGCGCCCCTATCTCCGGAACCGTGAGGTGGGTCTGCAAATAGGGCAGCAGGCGTAACTCGGCAGGGGTCAAGGGTGCGGTTCCCTGGCCCTGTGCACCGACTGCGTCGATGATCGCCCTGAACAGAGAAACCTCGGCGACCAGGCTTCCAAGTGCCGGTCGATGGATCACGATGTCGCCGATTTCGCGCAGCAGATGTTGAGCCGAAGCCTGATCACCCATCGCGAAGTGAGTCTTGGCGAGACTCAAACGCGCGCGCACGGCCAGTGCTGGGCTGGCGTAGCCGCAGAACTGGCGGGAGCGCATAGCTCGCGTGAGTTCGCGCTTCGCCCCGGTCAGGTCACCCCGGTGCAAGGCCAGCCTCGCCGAACCGGCGAACGCCAACACGGAAATGGCGTAATCCATCAGCCGGTGCCGCTCGAGCACCACGAGTGCGTCCTCGGAGAGTCGCGTCGCCTCCACCCAGTTGCCCTTGTCCATCGCGATCGCCGCCCGTTCGGCGTCGGAGAGTACCTGTACGTCGTGATTACCCGTCGTGGCTGACAGGCCGGATGCCTCGTCGAAAAGCGCGGCAGCGCATTCCACGTCCCCGATCAACAAGTGCGCTTCCCCGCTCAGGCACACCGCCTGGTCGCGCCAGACACTCCAGGGTGGCTCCTGCGACACACTCAACGCCGCGTCGGCCAACGCCCGGTCCGGTCCGTGCGCGCACATCATCGACCGCAGCATGGCCCGGGCAGAATCAAACGATGCCGTGCCGTCTGCCGGCGGGAGGTCGAACGATGCCGTCTCGATCTGATGCATCCGCTGGTCGGCCTCGCCCGACTGGCCCGACATTACCGCCAGCCAGCCGGCGAGCACGGACAATGGCGGGTAGCCGGCCACGGCGTCCTGGCCGAGCGCCGCGATCCAACGCCGCACTGTTTCGAGTTGGCCGGCCTGGTAGGTCGGCAGGGCGATCTGGGTGACCAGACGCACGCAGCGGTCACGTTCCGAAACGGCGAGAAGATGCTCAACCGCCAACGCGGGCGCCAGGTGGGCTTCGTACCAGTCTGCCGCTCGAAGGTGGAGATGCTCGATCATGCCCGGTTCCACGCGCCGCAATTCGGCCCGGAGAAACTCGCCGAACAACGAGTGATAGCGGTACCAGCCGCGATGGCGATCGAGGGGAATCAGGAAGACATTGGATGTTTCGAGCTCGCGCAACAGGATCTGAGACCCGTCAGCTCCGATCACGGCGTCGCAAAGCTCTGCACAGAATTGCTCGAGCACCGCGGTACGCCGAAGAAAGCTCTGTATGTCGGCCGACAGTCCCGTCAGGGACTCCCGGTAGAGGTAGTCGGCCACGTACCTGTCGTCACCAGTGACGCCTACCGTGCCGTCGGTGCTCTCGCTCGCGATGACGGCCGCCAGGACAAGACCGACCGGCCACCCTTCAGTGCTCTGCACAAGAGCCTCCGCGGCGTCTCGGTTCAGATGGATGTCGGCCTCAGCGAAAATGTGTTGCGCGCCCTCGGCATCCAGGGCCAGGTCGTCGACGCCGAACTCGATCGTCTCGCCGGCCGCACGCAGCCGCGGAATGTGCGGCTGTTCGATCCGGCTGGCCGCCACCAGCTGCGAGTGGTGGGGAATTCCGGCGATGACAACTCCCAGCACATCGTGGCACGCCGGTGAGCTGAGCTCGTGCAGGTCGTCGAGCATGAGCACGAACGGCTCGCGGCTGGCATTCAGCGCTGTGGCGAGCCGCGGCGCCGCGCGGCCGAGCACTGAGATGGCGTGCCCGCCCATGTCGTCTATGAGCGACCTGTCAGCGCCGGTTGCCCGCACGAAAGCCGACGAGAGCAGGGACAGCAGCGTTGCCGGGTCGTCGTCGAAACGATCCAGTGACACCCAGGCGACGGGTCGGTTCTCGGCTGCCGCCCATTGCGACAGCAGTATCGACTTGCCGTAGCCGGATGGCGCGCTGATCGCGACCACACGGCGTCCACTCCGGCGTCCTTTGCTGATGAGCGCACTGCGGCTGACGAAGCCGCTTCGAGGTGGCGGACTCGCCAGTTTCGTTTCCAGCAGCAGCTGATCGAGGTTTACCGGTTTGAGGGCTGCGGCACGAGTTGTCCCGGGCACTGTCGCAGCATAGAACCCGACACTGGGGACCGCAACGCTACCGGTGGCCGGGGGACGCGTCGCAGGAGGTGCGCACCGATATCCGGCCGGGCGCCGGTCACGCCCCAGGGACCGGAGCCTGCGGCTGCGATGAGATCTGAACTGGGCCCGGCAGGAAGGTGACTACTCCCGCTCGGTAACGGGCGCCGCGTGGCGGCCTGTGCGGGTGAGCGCGCCATCGACGATGTGCAGGATATGGTCCGCTGATCCCTGAACGGCCTGGTCGTGGGTGGCGATCAGCGCCGTCGCCGACTCGGCGTGCACCACGTCCCGAATCAAGTCCATGATCGCGACCCCGGTTTGCGCATCGAGCTGGCCGGTGGGTTCGTCGGCGATGAGCAGCCGCGGCGAATTGGCGAGTGCTCGGGCAATGGCCACGCGCTGCTGCTGTCCGCCGGAGAGCTGGTCGGGCCTGGACCGACCGCGACCACCCAGCCCCACCAGGTCGAGCAGATGTGCGACGCGCGCCTCCCGACGGTCGGGGTCTTCGCGCCGCAACCGCAGCGGGAGGCCCACGTTTTCGGCGATCGAGAGGTGGGGGAGCAGCCCGAAGGTCTGGAAGACGAACGCCATTGAGTCACGGCGAATCGTCGTGCGCGTCACCTCATCGCGGCCGGTCACGGGTTGCCCGTCGAGAAGCACGGAGCCGGACGTGGGCACATCGAGTCCGCTGACGCAGTTGAGCAGTGTCGTCTTTCCCGACCCGCTCCTCCCGGACAGCGCGACGATCTGCCCTCGTGGAATGCGGAAGGACACGTCCCGCAGTGCGGTCACATCTCCAGCCGACGTTCGGAAGGTGCGGGTGAGGTTCTCCACCAAGAGCACGTCATTCATCGGTCCTCCTCCGCATCCGGGGTGACGCCGTGCTGCGGCCACACCCCGACATGGTCGTCCTCGAGCGTGAGACGCACCCGGTCGCCCAGCCGCAGGGCTTGGCGGAAGTCGCCCGGCAGCTGCAGCCGGCCGACACGGTCGAGCACCGCGAATTCTTCCGCCGACGAGGTGGAGACGCCCTCTGCATCGGACTCCTCCCGGCGCAGGGTTTCGGAAGAGATTCTGCCGTCGCGGATGGCCACAGCCCGGCTCACCTGACCGGCCACGGTGGCGTCGTGGGTGACGATCACCACCGTGCAGCCGAAGGATTCGTTGACGGCGCGCAGGGCTGCGAACACCTCTTCCCCGGTGCGGGCGTCGAGCTGGCCGGTCGGCTCATCTGCCAGCAACACTCGCGGCGAGCCCGCCAGTGCGACGGCGATCGACACTCGCTGCTGCTCGCCCCCGGACAGGTGCGCGGGCCGGCGGTCGGCGCGGTCGGCGAGGCCCATGACTCCCAACAGCTCGGCAGTCTTCGCCGCCCGCTCGCGTCTGCCCGCACCGGCCAGGGCGAGAGGAAGGGTGACGTTTTCTGCGGCGGTGAGGTTCGGCAGTAGATTTCGCGACGACTGTTGCCGCACGAAGCCCACGGTTGACCGCCGATACCGCACGAGTTCCTGGCCCCGCATCGTGGTGAGGTCGTGTCCCGCCACGCGAGCACTCCCGGCCGTCGGAACGTCGAGCCCCGACAGGATGCCGAGCAGCGTGGACTTGCCAGACCCCGACGCGCCCACAATGGCGAGCATGTCACCCTCCTGAACGAGAAGATCCAGGCCCTGTAAGGCCTGCACCTCGACACCGCCGCCGCGGAAGACCCGCATCACGGAGTCGCAGGCGATGAGGGCTCCCGCTCCGAACTCGGCCGCTGTGCCGTGAGAGAGTGCGCTGGTGAGCGTCATGTGTCTTCCCCTGTTCGCAGGATGTCGGCCGATCTGACCCGACGGGAGAGCGGAGTATCGATGGCGACGGCCAGTCCGAGGGCAACCGTCGCGGCGGCGACCACCGCCAGCGGTAGCCACGCTGAAACCACCAGCGGAGCGTCCCCGCCGGCCAGAATGTCAGAGCCGAAGGCACCGCCCGCCAGGGTCAGCACCACAGCGGATGCGAGGCTCCCGCCCACCACGCCGCTGATCACCAACGGCGCGAGCTCTCCGACGGCGAGAGCGATGCCCGCGCGCTTGGGCACTCCGAGCGCGCCGAGCAGGGCCAAGACCCGGCCCCGTCGCCGGACGCCGATGACCGTGGTGGTGATGAGGGCGAGCAACGCGAGCAGCGCGGTACCGAGGAGCGACAGCGAGGTGGCCGAGGTGACGCCGGCGACGAGCACGCCGTCACGGAGCTGCGCGAGGACGTCGCTGCGCAGAACGATCTGCTCTGCCTCCTCCACCGGTCTCGCCACCTGGTTGGCGCCACGGCCGATCGCCAGCACCGTCTCCACGGTGGCAGCCTGCCCGTCAGACTCAGCGGCCGCCGCCGGGCTGGCATTCGCATCGAGGTACGCGTCGAGACGCGCTCGATCGAGAACGGCCGTCGGCTCGGTCGCGGTGACCGATCCGATCACGGTCACCGGCACGAGCACACCGTCGATGTCGAAGGTCGCACCGTCACCGCCCGCCAGCGCGGCCACGCGCTGGTCGGCGAGCATGGGCACGGGGTCCTGGGCTGCGGTGGCCGCGCCCTGCGCCAACAGCTGCCGCACGGCGAGGGCGTCCGGGCTCGGCTGCGCACCGGGCAGCGCGGAGAGCAGATGGGCATAGGAGTCGTCGACGGCGAGCAGGGTCACGCTATTCGTGGCGGAGCGGCCTTCCAGCTCGACGCCACGGCGGTAGAGGACCGCCGCTGCTGTCGCTCCGGCGTCCGTGAACTCACGCACGAGCCCGGCCGGATCGGGTGCCCCCTCGATGCGAACGTCCGCGCCGACGGTTCGCCACGACGCCGACTCCTGACCGGCGGCGACGGTGGTCAGGAGCACCTGCGAGGTGACCGCAACGCTCACGGCGAGGGTCAGGGCAACGAGCGTCACCAGTGCGCGACCGTCACGTGCGCTCGCGCCTGCCAGAAGTGTGGCCGGTCCGCGCGTACGAGCCGTGAAGGCCGAAGTGAAGCGAAGCACCACTGCGGGCAGCGGTGCCAGCGCCAGCGCCACCACGGCCGCGCACAGCACCGGAGCGACGAGGGACAGGGGGTCGATGTCGCCAGCCACCCTGACTGCGCCCGACCGCAATGCCACGACGGCGGTGACCGCAGTGACGACCAGCGCCGACACGCCGGCCACTCGGAGGGCACCCGCGCGTCGCATCGACCGCGCGCCGAGGGCGTGGCCCAGAGAGCCCGCCACCGGGGTGATGGCGAAGATTCCGGCCGCGACCGCCAGCAGCAGTGCGGAGCCGGCGTGGAAACCGAGCAGCGCCGCGACGGCGATGCCCAGCGCCGTGCCGAGCAGCGTCACCGGGATCGATTCCGCGGCCGCGTGGATCACGATGAGCGGGAGCGATGCTCCGCGCGAGCGCAGGAGTTGAGTCTCGAATTGCCGTCGGCGCGTCAACGCAGTGCTGGCAAGCACCGTGACCAGAACCGCGACACCGAGCAACCCGGCCGCCAGCGTCGACAGTTGGGCCCGCGCCGCCGCGGCGGCGGCCGGGAACCACTCCAGCGCCCGCTCATAGTCGCTCGACACGGCCACGCTGACGGGAGAGGCTTCCGTCAGGCTCGCCGCCGACGTTTCCAGAGCATCAATGCTGTCTTGCACGTCCGTGAATCGATGCAGATCGAATCGGGAGGGATCGAATGACACGCGCAGCGTGCCGACGGCGGTCGAGGGGAAACGCGCCGAAACGCGGTCGAATGCGGCGGCATCCGTGAGAACCGTGAATCTCTCGCCGGTGTGCGCCCCGCGGGAGGTCAAAGTCTGCGGATCCCAGAGCCCGGGCAGGTCGGTCCAAGCCTGCGCGGCGGGGTCGATGGGGGCGACCACCGCCACGACCGTGAGCAGAATGTCTTCGTCTGATGACGCCTCGCCGACGGTGAAACTGTCGCCGACGGCGAGGGCCGTGTCGTCGGCCGCAGCCGACGACACGACGATCGGCAACGTATCCACGCTCTGCACAGGGCCGGTGCTCGCCGCCGGCAATGCGCCGCTGACCACCTGGAACTGAGACGTGCTGGCCGGATCGAGAACGCCGACCCGCACTCGCGCGGTGCCGAACGTGCTCCGACCATCCACTTCGGGTGCGAGGATGCCGACGCTCACCCGCGACACCACCTCGGACAGAATCGTCGGCAAGCGGTCGTGGACCTCGGTCGAGTAATCGAGCAGTCGCTCAGAGGTGGTTGGATTGTCTCCCGCCGCGTTTCCCGTCGTGGCGAGGAGACGCAGGTCCGCGTCAGTTCCGGCGGCGGCGACGGCCTCCCGGACGGCGCTGTCGAGGGTGGTATCGATGTGCGCCGGCACCGCCACAGCGAGCATGGCCGTGATGGCGATCAGGGTGGTGATACCGGCAACGGCAACCAGATCGGTGCGGACCCGCCGGAGCACGAGCACCGCGGACGCCCCGACAGCGTCGACTTCGTGTCTGAGCCGGCCCGCGCGTGTGCCTACGGGGGAGCGGCCCCGTTGCCGGGTCATCCGTCTGCTCCGGTGCGCAACAGGTCGGAGAGCGGCAGCCGCCGCTGCCCCACGGCGATGCCGAGAGAGATGACCGCCAGAACCACCAGCAGCCCGACCGGAAGCAGCGTCACCGCATGCCAGGGGACGACGAGGGCGCTGGCCGTCGCGCCTCCGCCGGACGCGATCCGGGGGCCGACGATCGCGAGAGTGGCCACGCCGCCGGCAATTCCGACGACGATGCCGGCTGCGGCGATCGCGAGATTGTCGACTGCGGAGATGCCGACCATTCCGCGGCGGGAGAGACCGACCGCTCGCAGTTGGGCGGCCTCCAGTCGCCGGGACCGGCTGACGGCCGCGGCACGCGCACCGAATCCCGTGAGGGCGAGTAGAACGCTGGCCGCCGCCGTGACAAAGGTGGCCGCGAGGATTTCCGCACGCAGGGGCGCCTCGAGCATCCGCTGGGCGACGTCTGCGGTGGCGATGACCGACGCATCTCCCGACGCTGATTCGCCTGCTCGCGCGTCCGTCAGCCAGAGCTCATCGACCAGGGGGCCGGTGGCCGAACCCTGCACAAGCTGGTGGGCAAAATCGCGGCCGTTCACGACGATTGTCGTCGCGCTCCGGGGGAGCGAGGGCAGTCCGGCCTCGAGGGCCCGAAGATCGTCAGCCGTCGCGGCCGCCGGCACAGCAGCCGCGCCACCGAGCATGGTGAAGGTCACCGTTGCCCCGCCGAAGAAGCCGGTCAGTCTGGCACCCGCCCCCACGTCGAGGTCGTCGGCCAACGCATCCGGTATCACGGCGCCGACGGGCGCCCGCGGGTTCCACCCGACGGCACCGAAGGTGATGGGCGCCGTGCCCAGCTGGGCTTCTGTGGAGAGACGAATCGTGGAGTCGGTCACCGTAACGATCGGTTGCTCCAGGAGCGCGTCATCCACCGACCCGAGCCACCCTCCGGCGTCTCGTACCGACACCGGCTCACCGAGTGAGCCGTCCTGGTGCACGGCGGTCAATCCGGTCACCGCCAGGGCAATGGACACCGGGTCGGGGAACGTCGCGGCGTCCCGCACCTGCATCGTGACGGCCACCAGCCGTGTGGCGTCGTCGTCTCCGATCAGGGGAAAACCGTCGGCAGAAGCCACAGCGGTAGTGCCGGCGCGTACGGTTCCGAGCGGCACAACAGTCAATCCACCGGCACGGTCGGCCAGAACCATAACGATCTCTGCCTCAACGCTGTCGGGCGCGGAGAGCGTGACCTCAGCCCGCATCCCGGCAGTGCCGGTCGGCAGCGACGGCCCGGTGTCGTCCGGGTCGGTGCCGGCCAGCTCCGTCGTTATCGCCGAACCTCCGGCTGCCGCGACGGGCCCACGATCCAGCAGTGACCGGGCCCGTGCGTCTGGACCGAGCACCTGAACCGCCAGTGCGGGTGAGTCAGCCGGTGCATCGCCATAGACCTTGCGCAGCAGGGTATCCCGCCGGAGGACCGGCGCCGCGTCGTCGCGGGTTGCGGCGCCGGAGTCCGGCGCGATCCGGGCTGGCACGCCGACCGCGACCGCGCTGGTATCGCGCACCGCCTGCTGCCAGGTCGCTGCCGTTCCCAGGACCACAACCGACGCTCCCACCGCGAGCGCGATGAGTGTGATCCCAGCGGATCGGCCGGGACCGCGGGAGGCGAACCAGCCGGCCAGCGGTGCAATGGCGCCACGACTGCGCCCGGCCAGGGCGGCGATCGGATGCGCTGCCGTTGCGGCCAGGCGGCTTCCGATCAGAGCGGTAGCGATGAGCAGCACGGCCGGGGTCACGGCGAGGAGGATGTCTCCCGGTACGGGGTCAGCCGCCGTTGCCCGCCAGACCAACAGGCCGGACAAGACGACGACGGTGGAACCGCCCGCGACGGCGACCGTTCCGGCCGGCATACTGCCGAGCAGGCGACGCGGGAGGGACGCTGGAAGGCACAGCAGTCCCGCCACGGTGACGCCGACCACGGCGGCGACACACCAGGTCCACGGTGTGGGTGCGACCCATGGCTCAAGACCCACCGCGGAAAGCGGCGGGACTCGCACCACGATCGCGTGCAGCAGGACCCCGCCCCACGGACTGACCGCGGTGATGATCACCGCGACGACAAGGGCGTCGAGCGTGACAGCGGCCGCGGTTTGCAGCGACGATGCCCCGCGCGCGGTGAGGAGTTCGAGTTCGCCCGCCCGCGCGACGATGAGCAGGCGCGCGACCGCGGAGGCCGCCGCGGCGGCCACGACGAGCAGGATGAGCGCGATGATCAGGGCCACCTCTCTGGTCGCGGTGAGGCCTGCACTCACATCGGCCAGGGCCGCTCTGATCTCCGTGTCGATGATCAGAGTGCCGTTGGGGAAGGAAATGCCTTGCGCGATGCCCGTCTCGGCGTCGTCGACCCGGTTCTGCAATGGTCCCAAACCGGCGACGTCGATCCCGGTGAAGGTCGGGTGCTCAGTGGCCTCCAGTTGTGCCGGTGAGATCTTGGACGCATCCACCCCGCCTCGGGCCACCAAAAGGGGGCCGACGGCATGAACCGGATTGAATATTTGTCTGTCGGGCTCCGGAAAATCGGGGTCGTCGCCTGACGCGGCGAGCGGGTCGTTCTCCCAGAACACGCCGGACTCGGGGTGTGCCAGGTACAGTCCATCGACGCGCAGCGCGACAGGGCTATCGTCATTGCCGGCAGCGAATATGTCGCCGACGCCGAGCCCGAGCGAGCGGGCCGCGGCCTGAGGCAGGGCCACACTCGTGGGGGATGTCGGCCATTGGCCGTCGGTGAGAGTGGCAGCGACGGCAGGATCGTCGAGCTCCGCGAGATAGGCGTACACCCCATCGGTCGTCGTCACCCACCCACTGGTCACCCAGCCGCTACTCGACCAGTCGACGCCCGTTCCGAAGGCCTGCTCGGTTGCCCGGTCTATGTCGGTCCGGGCTTCGGTGACCGGACTAGAGGGGTTGACGACGCGCACGGTGACATCAACACGATCCGCGGGCATCGACGCGAGACCGGCTCGAACACCGGCTTCCTCAGCGGACTGCACCAGGAGCAGCGAGCCGGTCAGGACGGTTCCCGCGATCACGGAAACGGCCAGGACAAGGGCGAAGAGTTTGGATTCGGCTCGCCATCGCCGGAGTGAGAGGGCAATGAGCCACGCGTGCAGCGACCCGGAACGGGAAATTGCCCTTCACCTCCATCAGTGAAACGCAGGCGGCAGCGCTGCAAGATGACTCTATCGGCCGGACCGGCCAACGCCTCGCCGGGTGCCCGCCCATCCCGAGCTCGCTCAGTGCCGCAGCTGCGCCTCTGTGGTCGTGTCCGGGTCGCCCTCGACCGGCACCGTCTCGGCCTGGTCGAGGTACTGCGCCGAGATGCGGCGGTACGACTTGGTGAAGAACGCGGCCACGGCCGCGAGCACCATCAGGATGCCTGCGACGAGGAAGACGAGCGCGATGCCCCGCGCCTGGCCGTCGCCCAGCAGCCAGCCGAGGCTCTCGCGGCCGGCATCCGAGTTCATGAACGGGATGATGATGAACTCGGCGATCGGTGCGATGAGGAACGCGGTGACGGGGGCCGCGGCGGACTCGAACGCGGCGGCGAACCCGAACACGCGGCCCTGTTCGCGGAATGGCACCACCTTCTGGATCACCGTCTGCTCCGACGCTTCGACGGCCGGGATGAGGGTCATGTAGAGCCAGATGCCCGCGGCGTAGAGCCACCACCACTCGCGGATCGTGAACAGCGCCCCGAGCACGCCCATGAGGATGACAAGCACCAGCATGGTGCGGATCGGGTTGTGGCCGAGCCCGAATTTCGCGATCAGCAGGCCACCGATGATGAACCCGGTCGACGTGACTCCGAGCACGATTCCCCACACCTCGACCGGGAAGAGCTCCAGGCCGTAGGGGTCCATCAGCGCCATGTAGACGCCGCCGATCAGATTGTTGAAGGTGGAGAAGATGATCAGCGCGAAGAGCCCGGTGGCCGCCCGCACCGCCGTGATACTGCCGCGCAGGTCCACGAGCGGGCGCCGCTCACCATCCTGGTGCGGTTGTTCCTCGGGGATGCGCAGGAACAACAGGTGCAGCAGAGCCGCCGCCGAGAGCGTGATCGCGATCACGAGGGTCCACCCCATGCCCAGCAACCCGATCGCCAGCCCGCTGAAGACGCTGGTGACCATGAAGGCGAGCCCCTGCACGGTGCCGACGAGCCCGTTGGCGTTCGCGTGCCGGTCGACTGGGATCAGCAGCGTCACAACCGTGGACAGGGCGATGTTGCGCATGTTCTCGATCACCGCGCCGAAGAGGATGATGCCGCTGAACAGCCAGAACCACGGCCCACCCAGGTCGAGCAGCGTGGACTCCGGGAACACCAGGAACAACCCACCGCCGATGCAGAAGGCGACCAGGGTGACCGCGCCCGCGAACACCATCACCAGATGCTTACGATGCCGGTCCACGATGGTGCCGAACGCCATCGAGAACACCGCGACGAGCAGCATATATGCGCCGCCGATGATGCCGGTGGCGAGCACGGAGCGTGTCTCCAGGTAGACCCAGAATGTGAGCGCGAACCAGAGAAAACTCGTCGTGACGTTGGCGACAGCCGTGTTCACCAGCACCTGCGCGAAGGTGCGTGCGCCACCGGGCGGTGGTGCGGTGGGAGGCGCGGATGCGTCGGGCGCCTCGTCTGCTCTGCTCATGTGTGATCGTCCCCTCGTGGTGCCAGAGTCGCCGTCGAGCTCTCGAACCGCTCGGAGCGACAGCCTGAGCCAAGCGGAGACCACTGACATTTATTGTATTGAGACAACGTCAACATGTCGCCCTATGCTCGTCGCAACGAGAGGATGGACTCGATGACTGGCACCAATCGGCCCCGTCTTTCCCCTCCGCTTCCACGGATGACGGGACGGGACCCCCAACAGTCGCATCGCGCGGCGACGCCACTCGAACTGCTTTTCGACCTCACCTTCGTCGTCGCTTTCGGCCAGGCCGGCGACCAGCTCGCCCATGCCCTCGCCGAAGCCCATACCGCGTCGGGAATCCTCGCTTTCGTCTTCGCGGTGGCGGCGACGTGTTGGGCCTGGATCAACTTCTCCTGGTTCGCATCGGCGTATGACACCGACGACTGGTTCTACCGGCTCTCGACCATGGTGCAGATGATCGGCGTCGTCGTGTTCGCCCTCGGAATCCCGGTGTTCTTTACGTCACTCGAACACGGCGGCCACGTCGACAACGGCGTGCTCGTCAGTGGCTACGTCGTCATGCGCGTCGCGCTGATCGGCCAATGGTTGCGCGCCGCGGCCCAGGACCCGGAACATCGCGGGACCGCGCTGAGGTATGCGCTGTTTGTGGGCGTCGCTCAGGCGGGGTGGGTCGCTGTGGCGATGCTCAGCCTCGATGTCGTACCGTTCTTCCTCTGCGCTGTTGTGTTGTTCGCTGTCGAGCTCTTGGGCCCAATTCTGGCTGAGCGCCACTCGTCCGGGAGCCCCTGGCATCCCCACCATCTCGCAGAGCGGTACGGGCTGCTGGCCATCATCACCCTCGGTGAGGGCATCTTCGGTACCGTCGCGGCGGTGTCGGTTCTGGTGCAGGAGCAGGGTTGGAGCGGTGAGGCTGTCATCGTGGTCATTGCCGGCGTCGGCCTGACATTCGGGCTGTGGTGGACCTACTTCACCATGCCCTCGGGCCGAATCCTCGCCCGGTTCCGGTCGCGGTTGTTCGCCTGGGGCTACGGCCACATTGCGATCTATGGTTCGATCGTCGCCGTCGGTGCCGGTCTGCACGTCTCTGCTTACGTCATCGAGGGCAACTCCAGTATCGGAGTCGTCGGGGCGATCCTGGCTGTCGCGGTCCCCGCACTACTGTTCTCCTTCACCATGTTCACCCTCTACACACTTCTGCTGCGCACCTTCGACCCCTTCCATATCGCGCTGTTTGCCGGCACCGCCCTGCTTCTCATCGCGGCGATCCTGTTGGCGCTGGCGGGTGTTTCACTAGGCGTCTGCCTCCTCGTCGTCACCTTCTCACCCGCCGTTGTGGTGGTGGGATACGAGATCCTCGGGCGTCGCCACCAAGCCGACGCTATGGGCCGCATCCTGAATGACGGCGCCTCCTGAACTCGCCGCCCCCACCATCCGGTAGTACCGTCTCGACATGTACTTACGAGCCCACGAACGAAAGGACTTCCATGCTGAGGCAAGTCGCAGAGGGCGTGCTGGTGCACGAGAGCGAGTTCATCCAGAGCAATTCCGTGGTGGTGCAGGGCCGGCACGGGGTGCTGCTGATCGACCCCGGCATCACTGTGGCCGAGATGGTGCACCTCGCGAATGACCTGCGCGAGCTGGGCCAGCCCGTCGTGGCCGGATTTTCCACCCATCCCGATTGGGACCACCTGCTCTGGCACCCCGACTTCGGTGACGCGCCCCGGTACGGTACCGCCCGCTGCGCGGCCTCCATCCAGCAAGTGCTCGCCCAGCCGGACTGGAAGGAGCAGGTCGCCGAGGGGCTGCCGCCGGAGCACGCCGATGACATCCCGATGGAGTTGCTCGGCTTGATCACCGCGCTGCCCGACGGCGCGGCGCGGCTCCCGTGGGACGGGCCCGAGGTTCGACTCATCGAGCACCAGGCGCATGCGCAGGGCCATGCGGCGCTGCTGATCGAGGAGCGCGGTGTGCTCGTGGCCGGCGACATGCTCTCGGACATCCTGATGCCCTTCCTCGACCTGCAGGCCGCCCACCCGGTGGACGACTACCTCGAAGCCCTGCGACTCTTCGACGGGGTGGCGGCCAGAGTGGAGGTAGTCATTCCCGGCCACGGCTCCGTCGGCGACGCCGGCCAGCTGCGAGTCCGGATCGATCAGGATCGCGCGTACGTTCAGGTCCTGCGTGACGGTCGCGAGCCCGACGACCCCCGGGTCGGCCCCTCGGCGCCGTTGGATTGGCTGCCCGATGTGCACCAGTGGCAAGTGCAGCGGCTCGCCGGCACCCGCGGGCACGACGAGGCATCCGGCTAGCCCGGAGAAGCGCACCCAGGCAGGCAAACGACCCGGGCGTTCGGCGCCACGTGTCAGCACAGGATGCAAGCTGCGCTGGTCAGGACCTCTACGGGGTGAGGCGCGGCCACCAGCCCGCCACGTTGCGCCGGTAGTCGAGGTACTGCTCGCGGTGCCGATCCACGCGCGCACCGACGACGTTGGCTGCGTCATGCGGGTCAGGCTAGTCCGATCGGTCGCGGGGAGCGCGCGGGAAGGCTTGCCGTCTGCGATTATGGGGCCATGGTCTCCACCCCGGGAAACGATCGCGCCGTACCGAACCTGCCCTCCCGAGACTTCGACGCGACGGAAGCTTTCTACACCGCCGTTGGATTCGAGCGAGTGTTCCGCGATGCGGGCTGGATGATTCTCACCCGGGGCGGCCTTCAGCTGGAGTTCTTTCCCGCGCCCGACCTCGACCCGTATTCGAGCAGTTTCATGTGTTCGCTGCGCGTCGCCGACGTCGATGCGCTCTACGCCGCGATCCGCCGGGCCGGGGTGACCGAAGGCACCGTCGGGATGCCGCGCCTGCACCCGGTGCGAATGCAGGAGTGGGGCCTGAGGGCCGGGTACCTGGTCGACCTGGACGGGACGCAAATCGCGCTCATCGAACAGCGGTTCTGAGCGCTCAGCCGGACGCGCGCGGTGTGAGTTTGCGAAGTGCGCTGGCCTTGTGCGCGGCCTCGGCGCCCGTCTTCTCGCTTCTCACGATGAACGCCGGCTCGGCCGTCGAGGCCCGAAACCGCTGGCCGGCGAACTCGAAGTCGCTGGTCTTCTTCTCGATCACGACACCCTGCGTTCGTCCCTGAGAAGTGGCCCAGCTCACCCGGTCGCCCACACTGAGGTTTGTCATGCCTGCAGGATACGCACGATTGTCAGTGCGCGACGGACTCTGCCCGGCCGCGCGTACGAAGGCGCGAGATCCCCGTGACGATGAGCACGACGATCAGGCCGAGAACGAGGCCGAACACGGCCGACATCGCGGTGTCGGCGATCCAGACGACGACGGGACCGGCCGCTTCAATGGCGTGCGTCACCACGTGCAGCAGGTCGTACGGGCCGTGCCAGAACGTTTCGGCGAGGTTCGCGATCACCAGGTGACCGCCGACCCACAGCATCGCGACCGTACCGATGATGCCGATCAGCCGGAAGACGGCGGGCATCGCACGCACAATCCGCGCGCCGGTGCGGCGCACCCGGCGCACCGGGTTCTTCATCAGCGCCAGCCCCATGTCGTCGATCTTGACCAGCAGGGCGACGGCGCCATAGACGAGCGCCGTCATGCCGAGGCCGATCACGACCAGCGCACCGAGCGTCATCCAGATGCCGAAGTCGGGATCGAGGCTCGCCAGGGCGATGAGCATGATTTCCGTGCTCAGGATGAGGTCGGTACGGATGGCGCCGAAGATCAGCTTGCCCTCGTCGCGGGCCTCGGTCTCCTCGGCGGCGTGATGCAGACCGAACCATTCGGTCACCTTTTCCGCGCCCTCGAAGCAGAGGTAGGTGCCACCGAGGATCAGCAGGAACGGCAGCACCCAGGGCGCGAATGCGGAGAGCAGCAGGGCGAGCGGGATGATGATGATGAACTTGTTGAACAGGCTGCCCAGGGCGATCCGCCAGACGACGTAGAGCTCGCGCGCCGGCGAGAGCCCCTGCACGTACTGCGGGGTGACGGCCGCGTCGTCGATGACAACGCCGGCGGTTTTCGCGCTCGCCTTGAGGGCCGCGGTCAGAATGTCATCGACAACGGCGAGCAAGCCGACCGACATGTGTACTCCTCGGGTGATGCGTCGTCCTCGGGCTCGGCGACGGCAGTGTTGTATACAGTACAGCGCGGCCCCGGCGGGAAATCGCTGTGACCTGCCGGCGACCAGGCACCGGAATAATACTCGGGGAGTGCGGACTTTCCCGGGTGCCGGACCTAGCCGGTGAAGGCGGCGTAGTACTTCTCGGCCTGTCGCGCGGCCGTGATATGCGCCTTGTCGGGAGTGGTCGCGAAGGCGATCCGCTCTGAGGCTGTGACGTCAAGTCCGAGCTCGGTCACCAGCCGGAGCAGCTCGGAGACGAACTGCTCTGACTCGAAGCTCTGCAGCACGTCGATGGAGATGACCTCTGCCGCCGAGATCATGTTGAGGATGAGCCCCGTGCTGCCGCTGCTATAGAGGTGCACAGAGTCGACGTGCTCGCCGCACTCGCCGAACTGGAGCTGGCCGAGGTAGCTGATGACGAAGGTGTCAATGCGGAGATCGTCGAAGAACGACAGCATCTGCTTCTTGGCGGCGAGCGTCGGCAGCTCGTCGAGTTTGTCACTCAGGCCGATCTGACTGTTCGCGGCACGTCGAACCGCATCCGGCTGCCGCTGTGTGGCAATGTCCTCGCGGTACCTGGTCGCCTGCTCGGTGAGCGGCAACCCGGCAAGCTCCTCGGTGTACGGCAGGTACAGGCTGCTGACGCAGTTCTTGTGCGTGTTGGTCAACCCCAGTTCCGCGCGCATGTCGCTGGCGAGGCTGCAGACGATGGGCTTGTCGGCGTCGGGATGCAGGTTCTTGATCGCCGTCGAGGCCAGCAGCGCCACCAGGATCGCCGGGGTCGCGTTGTTCTGCTTCGCCACCGCCAAGAACCGGGCACGGTCGATGCTGATCTCGTGCCGGTAGTAGGCGCTGACCTCGTCGGCATGCTCCGGCAGCACGAAGCCGTCCTTGATCACCTGCGCGGCGGGCGTGTCGCCGACGTCGTACCGGGAGGCTCCGAAGGGCTCTTCGGTCTCACCGGGGAGGAGCGGTTCGCCAGCGAGCCGGATTCCGGTGGAGTCGAAGACCCGGTGGTATCGCAGCGAGCAGTAGTAATGGATCAGGGTCTCCAGGAACGGGGTGATTCCGCGACCGTCGCAGAGCGCGTGGTGAAACGCCACCCGGATGCTCGAACCCGTGTAGGTCACATCGATGAGGTGATAGTTCACACTCATGCTGCCCAGTGCGCGGAGCTTCGTGGTCTTGGCGAACGCCACCGACAACGGATTGTCGGCGAGATAGAAGTCCCCGTTCTTCTCCACGAGCTTGCTCCGCAGGTAGGGGTACCGCTCCAGGGCCGTCTCCAGCGCTCGCCGCAGCAGATCGCCGCGCACCGTGTCTTTCATGCGCACGTCCAGCACGGTGCTGCGCAGGCCACCGTCCCGGTAGAGATAGGCCTGACCCGAACGGATCTTTCTCATGGTGTTGTCTTTCTGCAGGTTCATAGCTCCATCCTCCACAGCGGCGGCAACCGGCGAATCGTCTCGCCGCACCGCCTTCGGCTACTGCGGTTGGACTACCCGGCGTACGACCTCACCGCGAATCGGCATTTGTATACTGTGCGCATGGCAGCGCCGCAGATCTATCTGACCTTTCCGGGAACGGCGCGGGAAGCGCTCGGCTTCTACGCGGATGTTTTCGGTGGAGAACTCTCCCTGCACACCTTCGAGGACTTCTCCCGAACCGACGGGCCGCCGGGTTCCATCGCCCACGGAGTGCTCACCGGAATTATCGACCTGTCGGGCTCGGACGCGGCGGACGGTGAGAGAGGTTTTCGGCTCGAGGGCATGCGGCTGTCGCTGTTGGGCGCAGCCGAGCCCGCGATTCTTCACGGGTGGTTCGACAAGCTCGCCGACGGCGGCACAGTTGTGGATCCCCTCGGGCCGAAGCCGTGGGGTGCCTCCGATGGCCAGGTGATCGACCGGCACGGGCTCCTCTGGCTGATCGGTTACGAACCCGGAGCCTGAAGAACACCCGCCCGCGGCGGCGCCACAGACCTGCGGCTAGGGCCTGTTCCTCCGGGGTGCTTCGGCTTACTGTGTGCGGTGCCGCCCCGGCAGCATCCGTCTCGGTCGAAGGGAACTACCGAACATGCGCGCTAACGTCATTCTCTTTTGGATCCTGGCCGGATTCTTTCTGCTCTCCACCGTGGTCTACACGGTGTGGAGTTGGATCTTCAACACCCAGGAGCTGGCCACCAAGTCCAGCGCCGGGCCGGGCGCCCCGATCGAGTGGGTGGGCACCGTGGCCCTCGGCCTCTGCGCGGTGCTGGCGGCGTTCATCGCGTTCTATCTCGGTCGGGTGCAGGCCGCGCAGGGCGGGGTCTTGCCCGAGGACAGCGTCAATGCGAACATCGATGACGGTGACCCCGAAGTGGGCTTCTACAGCCCGTTCAGCTGGTGGCCCATCCTGCTGGCCGCATCGGCCGCGCTACTCTTCCTGGGCCTTGCCGTCGGCATCTGGATCTCCATCATCGGCGTCGGCATCGGCGTGATCACCCTGGTCGGCTGGACGTACGAGTACTACCGCGGCTTCTTCGCCCGCTGATCCGCCGCCGGCACGCGCTGATCGGCCGGTATCCGCGGAACCCAGCAGCGCACGGTGTCACGGTACCGGCGGAACTCGGCGCCGAATCTGGTGCTGAGGTCGGCTTCTTCGTACGGCCGGATGACGTAGTTCCAGACCAGGGACCCCGCGAGGGCGTAGGCCACGACCAGCCAGGACGACAGGATGAGGCCGACCGCGACGCCCTGCACGATGCCGGCGATGGCCATCGGGTTGCGCACCCAGCGGTACGGGCCGGCAATGACCAGGCTGTTGGGCATCGCCGACGGCAACGGTGTGCCGCGGCCGAGCGTCGACATCACGTAGGCCGACCACAGGCCGAGCGCGCTGGCGGCGCCGAGAATGACAACACCGATGGGCCCGAAGAACGCCGGAAACTCGACCGCGAGCGCCCAGCGGTGTTCGAGTGCGGCAACCAAGACCGGAATCACGACCAGGCACAGCCCCCAGAACACCACGATCTGGGCGCTCGTGGTGGCCACGTGAGTCGCCGTACTGGAGCGGATGGCCGCCGGCCGGAAGGCGAACGGACCACTGACCACCCAGGCCGTCGGTACCCGGCCGAGCACCAGGAGGCAGAGCGCGACCACGGAGCCCGCGGTGGCCGCAGCCATCACGAGCACGCCCCACCCCGCTGCCGTGCTGACCGTGGCGTAGACCGCCAGCAGGGCGGTGACGAACGCCGTCCAGCCGGTGGCGAGAACTGCTGCGCTCCGAATGCCGAACGCGGCGAGAACGGATGCTCCGACGAACAGCGGAACGTCGGCGACGGCGACCAGGACCGGGTCGAGTCCACCCAGCGTCGTCGTGCGCACGACGGGCACCGTGAAGACGGCGATCCACCACAGGACCCCTGCCGCCGCCTGCACAGCGAAGTATCTCTGCCCCCATCGCATGTGCTCACCCTAACCGTGCGGGCGGCGTCCGCAGATTCGCCGGTTCACTGCAGGGCGGAGGTGAGCCTGGCGACGCCGTCGAGGAAGGTGGCCGAGGCCGGTTCCCGTCGCCATTCCTCGAGCGTGAGCTGCCGGCCGGCCTCCCGGTAGTCCTGTTCCACCCGACGCATCCCGGCGACGAACGACGCGCCGCGCACGAGCAGCGAGCTCTCGGCGTTGAGAGCGAAGGAGCGGATGTCCATATTGCTCGACCCGATCACGGCGACATCCTCGTCGATCGAGAGGTGCTTGGCGTGCAGGATGTACGGGGCCGGGTAGAGCCAGATGTCCACCCCCGCCCGCAATAGGTCGCCGTAGTAGGACCGTTGCGCGTGCCAGACCGAACCCTGGTCGCCGATCTCGGAGACGAACAGCTGCACGTCCAAGCCCCGCCGGCAAGCCGACGTGATCGCGTACATCATCGCTTCGTCCGGCACGAAATACGGGCTGGTGATGATCACCTTGTGTTGCGCCGACGTGACCAGGGTGAGGAAGAGGCGCAGGTTGTTCTCGTCGTCGTAGCCCGGACCGCTGGGCACCACCTGGCACACCAGAGCGTCCGCCGACGTGTTGACCGGCAGGTCGACGGCGGGCACGTTCTCGGCCACCAGCAGTTCGCCCGTCTCGATGTACCAGTCCGAGATGAAGACGGTGTTCACGGCGGCGACCACCGGCCCGGAGATCCCGGTCACCAGTTCTTGCCACTGCAGGCCGCGCTTGAGGTTCTTGGCCGAGTTGTAGCTCCGGTCGATCAGGTTCTGCGATCCCATGAAACCCACCCGCCCATCGACCACGACGAGCTTGCGATGGTTACGCAGATCGGGCCGCTGGTACTGGCCCTGGAACGGGCGCACCGGCAGCATGTAGCTCCACTGCACGCCGATGCGGTCGAGCTCCGCGAAGGTCTGGTCGTGGTTGGCGACCCGCCGCGACGCCACGTAGTCGGCGAGGAGGCGCACCGGCACGCCGCGTTGCACCGCCCGCTCGAGAGCGGCGAAGAACTCGGTGGTGGTGGTGTCGAACGACACGATGTAGAACTCCACGTGCACGAACCGGGTCGCCGACTCGATCTCTCGCGTCATCGCATCGATGGAGGCCTGGTAGTCAGCGATGAGGTCGGCCGAGTTGCCGCCGAGCGCGGGCAAGGCGCCCAGGGTCTGGTTCTGCCGCACCAGGGAGGCGAACCAGTCGGGCCAGTCGACCGCTTCGGGCGGCGGAGCCAGCGTCTGTGCCCGTTCGGTGATCATGCGGTCCAGGTCCCGCTGCTTGTTCCGCCGGGACTTCGGCAGCCGGGAATTGCCGATCAGCAGGAACAGGATGATGCCGACGAACGGGATCAGGAAGATCGCCAACAGCCACGCCATGGCGGCCGTCGGTTTACGGTTCCGGGGCACGATGATGAGCGCGGTGATCCGGATGGCCAGGTCGATGAGCAGCAGGATGAGGCCGGTCAGGGTGGCTATTTCTGCGCTCATACAGGGGATCCCTTCGTCGTGCGCTGTCGAGCGACGGGCATCCGCCGGTCAGCGCGCTGGCTCTCGCCCAATTGAGGCCAGGATCCCGCACTTCCGCATCATTCGAATCGGGTGATGCTGCTCCGCTCTACTCGACGAGCTTGCCGGCCACCGACACCTCCCGCATGAGAGTCTCGATCTCGGCCGGAATGGGTGGGATCGACTCGCGCACCACCCCGCCCTGCGGCGACCAGACCAGATTCACCTGCAAGGCCGGATCGAGCTCCGGGTAGTCGGAGCGGTTGTGGCAGCCGCGGGTCTCCCGCCGTTCCAACGCCGCCTCGAGAGTGGCCCGCGCCGCAAGGGCGGCTGACTTCAGGTCGAAGGCGTGCGCGAGGTCCTGGTAGCCGGCGATGTCGGGGTGCACGCCGATGTCGCCCATGCGGGCCTCGATCGCGTCGAGCTCGGCCAGACCGGCGCGGAGACCGGGCTCGTCGCGCACCACGCCGGCGTGCTCGGTCATGGTGTTGCGGATGGCGCGCTGCAGGGTGCGCACATTCTCGGCACCGTCCGCCGCGAGCAGCGCACTGATCTCGTCGCGCGCGACGTTCACGGCTGCGGCCGATCGCAGCTGCCCGGGCAGGGCCGCCGAGTACACGGCCGCCGCCTGGCCCACGATCCGCCCGAACACCAGCAGTTCGATCAGCGAGTTGCCACCCAGCCGGTTGGCGCCGTGCAGCCCCGACGAGGCCTCCCCGATGGCGTACAGACCCGGAACGTCGGTGCCGTGGTCCTCCGGTCGCACCCACACCCCGCCCATCGAGTAGTGCGCGGTCGGCGCGATCTCGATCGGGTCGGTGGTGATGTCGAGCATCTGCAGCTCGAGCATCGTCTGGTAGACGCGGGGGAGTCGGGTCATGATCGTCTCCCGGGGCAGGTGGGAGACATCCAGCCACACGCCGCCGTTCGGGGTGCCGCGGCCCTCCTTGATCTCGGTGTAGCAGGCCAGCGCCACTCGGTCTCGGGTCGAGAGCTCCAGCCGCTCAGGGTCGTAGTTGTGCATGAACCGCTCACCGAGGCCGTTGCGGAGGATGCCGCCCTCGCCGCGGGCCGCTTCGGAGATCAGGGTGCCGGCCGCGTTCTCGGGCTCGATGATGCCCGACGGGTGGAATTGCACGAGCTCGGGGTCGCGCAGCCGGCCTCCGGCCTCGACGGCCAGCCGGAACGAGTCGCCGGTGTTCTCGTCGCGGCGGGACGAGGTGCGCCGCCAGATGCGATTGTGGCCGCCGGCGGCGAGGATCACCGCGTCGGCGTGGATGAGGTACCGGGTGCCGTCTTCGATGTCGAAGCCGTAGGCGCCGAAGACCGCTCCGTCGTCGTTGACCAGAATGCGGGTGACGTAGACCGTGTCGAGGATGGGCACCTGGAGTTGCGCGGCCCGGTTGATCAGGGTGCGCTGAATCTCGAGCCCGGTGTAATCCCCGGCGAATGCCGTGCGGCGGTAGGTGTGGGCGCCGAAGAACCGCTGGGAGATGCGGCCGTCCGTCTCCCGGGCGAAGGGCATGCCGTACCGTTCGAGGTCGTCAATGCCGCGGGCCGCCCCTTCGGTGACGATCTGCACCGTGTGCGGATTGGCCAGGAGGTAGGACTCCTTGAGGGTGTCGGCCGCGTGTTGTTGCCAGCTGTCTTCGGCATCCATTGTGGCCAGGGCCGCGTTGATGCCGCCGGCCGCGAGGGAGGTGTGCGCATCGGACTTGGCGCGCTTGCCCAGGGCCAACACGTCAACCCCGGCCTCGGCCAGTTCGATCGCGGCACGAAGCCCCGATCCGCCGGTGCCGATCACCAGGACGGTGGTGGAGATCTGTCGCTCTGAAGTGCTCATGCGTTCCAGGCTAGGCATCCCTATTGGATTACTCCAATGCATATAAATTGTCGAAACCATGCGCCTACGCTATGTGTATGAATCTTGACCAGCTTCAAAGCTTCAGCACGGTCGCGCGGCTGGGCAACTTCACCCGCGCCGCCGAAAACCTGCATCTTTCGCAGCCCTCGTTGAGTCGCCAGATCGCCGCGCTCGAGCAGGACCTCGGCGCCGAACTGCTCCAGCGCGCCCGCGGCGGAACCACGCTCACGGCCGCGGGCGAATCGTTGCTGCCCCTGGCCCGACGCATGCTCGCCGACGCGGAGTCGGTGCGCCGCGAACTGGCCGAGCTTGCCGGCCTGCAGCGGGGGAGAGTGCGCCTGGGCGCCACGCCGTCACTGTGCATCAGCCTCGTCGCAGAGGTGCTCAACGTATTCCACGCGGCTCACCCCGCGATCGACCTGCACCTCTCGGAGCAGGGGTCGCGCCGGCTGCTGGACGAACTCGCCCGGGGCGAACTCGATCTCGCGCTCATCAACACCTCGGAGGCGACCGAGGTCGACCGGTTCTCGGTGACACCGCTGCTGGTTGAGGAACTCGTGTTGATCTCGTCGGCCGGCCACCCGCCGGTGACGACGCGGCGCACCATTGCCCTCGCGTCGATCGCCGACCTGCCGCAGATCGTGTTCAGCGCCAGCTACGAACTCCGCAGCACAACGGATGCCGCCTTCCGCGCCCAGGGCCTCACGCCGACGGTGGTGCTCGAGGGCGCCGAGATGGACGCCGTGCTGCGGTTCGTGGAGCGCGGCCTCGGCGTCGCGATAGTTCCCGCGATGGTGCTCATCGACCGCCCCGGGCTGCGCTCGGTGCGGCTCGAGGGCCCCGCGCTCACCCGGTCGATCACCCTCGCCCGGCCCGCGGATGTCGCGACAACCGCAGCGGTCGCGGTGATGCAGCGCACGATCACGGACACGGCCACGGCGTTCGCCGCCCGGGTGGGATCGACCATGCGGCTCGCCGAACCGGGAGCCTAGGAAACGGGCGGCCCGGGCCCTGCGACCGGACCCACACGTGATGCCGGTCTAGAAGCGACGACGGCGCGGGGTCACCGCAGCGCCGACCACGGCGGCTTTCGCCACCGGGGCCGGTCCGGGGGTCACGGCCCTCGTGACCACGGCGGCTTTGGCGACGGGGCGACGAACTACTCCGACTCGCCCGACGCGTCCTGCTCTCAACATCTCACGCTCCCTGTTCCTGCAGTGCCGCGTCCGCCTCGAGTGCGTCGGCGATGTCCTGACTGTGAATGCGGCCATCGGCGATCAGCCGACCGCCGGCGCGCCTGGCCGCAGCGCTGAACGGCGCGGCCCAGACGTTCTCGTACACGAGAACACCGGCCACGCTGCCCGGGTCCATGGCCGCCGCAAGGTGAGCGACATCGTCAGCCGCGAGGAAATCCGCCAGGTCGGCGGCGATCCGTGCGAGCGGACCCAGTTCATCCAGGTCCGACAGCTCCGACGCCTCGACATCGCCGTCTGCGTCCTTCACCAACACCATGCCATCGATGAGTCGAATGGTTCCCGAGTCGACCAGCGCCACAAGTTGCTCGATGACCTCGCCCGAGAAGTTCTGTTCGCCGGCGGGAAACTCAATGATCACGAAGTCGACCGGTGCCGCATATTCAGTTTCATCGTCAGCCATGATTTGTTCTCCTCGCCGTCGCGGATGACCTGCTGCTCGTACTCCGGCACGCTAGGCTCCGGCGTTGCGACCGGCATCATGCGTTTCGGGTGATGTTGGATGCCGTGAATTCCCGAAGAATTCGCCCTCTTCGCCGGCATCGGACTATATCGTTGAGTATCGTTAGCGATTGACTCAGGAGGTCATCATGGGCAACTCATTCCCCACCGGCGGGTTCGGCGGAAGCAATCCGGTCGAAGGCATGTGGCAGGCGATGGACCAGCTCCGCTCCAAGTTCGAGAAGCGCGTCGGCAGCCGCATGGGCCGAGGCGACGTCCGTGAAGCGGTACTCAGTCTGCTCGCCGAACAACCGATGCACGGCTACCAGATCATCCACGAGATCGAGGAGCGCAGCGGTGGCACCTGGAAGCCCAGCGCCGGCTCCGTCTACCCGACCTTGCAGCTCCTGGCCGACGAAGGGCTCATCAGTGCCGAAGAGTCGAACGGTCGTAAGACCTACTCGTTGACCGACGCGGGCCGCGAGGAGGTCGCCGGTGCCGCCGGATCCGCGCCGTGGGCGCCGGAGAGCGCCGCCGAGGATGCCAAGTTCAGCGCCCTGCCCAAAGCCGGCATCGCGCTCGCGCAGGCTGCCGCGCAGGTGGGCCGAACCGGCTCGCCGGAGCAGATCCAGCAGGCCGTAGCAGCGATCGACGACGCACGGCGTCGGATCTACTCAATTCTCGCCCAGGACTGACGGGTGCCATCGGTTCGCCGGGATTCACCGAGCGTGAACCCCGGCACGGGGGACACTCGCGCTCGCTACCGCCGCATCCTGCGTTTCGCCGGCTGGAATCTCGCCGTCACCTGGTTCTACGAGCTGCTGCTGCCGCGCATCGGCCTGGCGAAGGTCGCCGAGCGCACCCGGGCCAAACGGATGACCCGCTTCGCCCAACGCTTCCACGTGCTCGCCGTGGACCTGGGCGGGCTGATGATCAAGGTGGGCCAGTTTCTGTCGTCGCGCCTGGACGTGCTGCCGCCGGAGATTACCTCCGAGCTCGAGGGACTGCAGGACGAGGTGCCGCCGGTGCCGTTCGCCGCGATCCAGGTTCTCGCCGAGTCCGAGCTTGGCATGCCGCTGGAGCGGGCGTTCTCCTGGGTGGACGAGACGCCGGTGGCCGCCGCATCCCTCGGTCAGGCCCATCGCGCCCGGCTCGCCCCGCTCGACGCCGCCGACACCGGCCTGCACGACGTGGTGATCAAGGTGCAGCGGCCCGGCATCGACACGATCGTCGACGTTGACCTGGCGGCGCTGCGCAAGGTGGGCGGCTGGCTCAGTCACGTGCGGCTGGTCTCCGATCGGGTGGATGCGCCGGCGCTGGTGGAGGAATTCGCCCAGACCAGCCTGGAGGAGATTGACTACCTGCACGAGGCGGCCAGCTCGGTGCGTTTCGCCGAGGAATTCGAGGGCGACGTCAGGGTCGCTGTGCCCGCCATCGTCTGGGAGCGCACCACCACCCGCGTGCTCACCCTCGAAGACGTGACGGCAATCAAGATCACCGACACCGAGGCACTCGCGGCCGCGGGAATCGACCCGGCGGAGGTGGCCCCGGTCTTCGCTGCGGTGATGTTCGACCAGCTGTTCAGCAGCGGCTTCTTCCACGCCGACCCGCACCCGGGCAACATCTTCGTCACCCCGGTGCCGGATGACCCGAGCGGCCTGGGCTGGAAGCTCACCTTCATCGACTTCGGCATGATGGGGGAGGTGCCGCCGACCACTCGGGCGGGTCTCCGGAAGATGCTCATCGCCGCCGCGTCGCGCGACGGCAGCGGCATGGTCAACGCCGCCCGCGACCTGGGCGTGTTGCTGCCCTCGGCGGAGACGACCGAGCTCGAGAAGGCCATGAAGCAGCTCTTCGCCCGGTTCGGCGGCATGGGCTTCGCGGAACTGCGCGAGGTGGATCCGCGGGAGTTCCGCGACTTCGCGATTCAGTTCGGCGACGTCGTGCGGGCGCTGCCGTTCCAGCTGCCGGAGAACTTCTTGCTCATCATCCGCGCCATGTCGCTCACGTCCGGGGTCTGCAGCTCCCTCAATCCCGCGTTCAACCTCTGGGACTCGGTGGAGCCGTACGCGTCGCAGTTGATTCGCGACGAGGGCGGCAACGTGGTGCAGGACTTCGGCAAACAGGCACTCGAGATCGGTGGCATCGCCTGGCGGCTGCCCAAACGACTCGATGGTCTCGTCACCCGCTTCGAAGACGGCACTGTGGCGGTGGCCAGCCCGGCCCTGGAACGCAGAGTGGCCCGGCTCGAGCGCACTCTCGCACGCGCCGTGTCAGCGCTGTTGTTCGGCGCGCTGCTCATCGCCGGTGCGGTGCTCCGACCCGACGATGCGGTGCTCGGCACAGTGCTCATGATTGGTTCGGTGCTGCCGCTGCTGCACGCGGTGTTCGCGGGGCGCCGCGGCCGCTGAGCCGGTGCGCCGGATGCGTGCCTACCGACCGCCCTGCCGGCTCACCATCTCGTTGATCCAGGCCGGCGCGAACGGTGACGTGCAGCCCGGGGGAGTCGGGTAGTTCTTGAGTACCTCCAGGCGTTCCCCGATGGCGAGGGCGCGAGCCCGGTACTCGGCGTGCTCGATGCCGATCTGGGCCAGGCAGTGGTTCATCGCCCACTGCAGCCGCTCCGGGGCATCCTTCATCTGCGCCTCGATCAGGTCGAGCAGCCCGGCCAGGTCGAGGCCATCCGGGCTCTTCGCCACCCGGTCGGTGGTGAGCGCCCAGCCCGCGCTTGCCACCACGGGGGCGGCATCGGCGAACCAGAGCACGCGCAGCTCTTCCACGTGTGCGGTTTTCTTCACCACATAGTTCACGAGCCAGTCCTGCACCTTCGACGTGCCCGCCTCGCGCAGCATGCCGTCCAGCTCGTCGCGGTCGAACGCCTTCGGGCGGCAGATCAGCAGGGCGAGCAGCCGTGCGGCGCTGTCGCCGGTGTGCCAGAGCTCCCGGGCGAGTTCCTGCTGGGTCTTCAGCCGCTTGGCCACCGCGCGCAGCTGGGTGAGGTTCACCCCGTGGTCATCGCCGTGGCTCACATTCACGGCGCGAATCCTCGGATCCTCGAGGGCGGCCAACTCGGCCATCACCTCGGGCAGCGTGGTCTCGGTCAGAGTAGTCGGGGCCATCGCACTCTCCTGTCTATCACCTGTGAAATCCAGCCTACGGCGAAGAACGGCGGGGTATGTCACGAGTTGTTTACGTGGGGGGCCTAAGTCGAAACATGCCGGAAACCTTTCGACCAATCAGACGAAACGAACGGATACCAAGCTGTGGCATACCCGACGCTACGCCCTGCGTCTCCTGCAGAGAGGTCCCTCCGAAATGGATCAAGGTAATACCGCTTTCCTCCTGATATGTGCCGCGCTCGTCTTGTTGATGACGCCCGGCCTCGCGTTCTTCTATGGCGGATTGGTCAAGGCCAAGAGCGTCATCAGCATGATGATGCTGAGCTTCGGCGCGATGGGCCTCATCGGAGTGCTCTGGGTGCTGTACGGATACGCGATCGCCTTCCCCGGTTCTGAAGGACTCATCTTCCCGTGGTCGATCGATTCGTCGGCGCTGGGCCTGTCAAGCCTGGTCGAGGTGCCTGAGGGCGCTGCCTACCCGCCGCTCGCCTTCGTAGCCTTCCAGGCCACCTTCGCCATCATCACGGTGGCCCTGGTCTCCGGTGCGATCGCCGACCGGGCCAAGTTCGGCTCCTGGATGATCTTCGCCACGATCTGGGCGACCGTCGTCTACTTCCCTGTGGCCAGCTGGGTGTTCAACTTCGGCCTGGCCGAGGATGGCAGCTTCTCCTACGGTGGCTGGATCACCTACGGCATGCAGGAGTGGTTCGGTGTCGGCGCGATCGACTTCGCCGGTGGAACCGCCGTGCACATCAACGCCGGTGCGGCTGCCCTGGCCCTGGCCCTGGTGCTCGGCAAGCGTGTCGGCTTCCAGAAGGGCGTGCACGTTCCCCACAACCCGCCGTTCGTACTCCTCGGCGCCGGCCTGCTCTGGTTCGGCTGGTTCGGCTTCAACGCCGGCTCCGAGCTCGCTGCCGACGGCACCGCGGCCCTGGCCTTCGTCAACACGATCGCCGCTCCCGCCGCCGCTCTGCTGGCCTGGCTTGTGGTTGAGAAGATCAAGGACGGCAAGCCCACCTCCGTCGGTGCCGCTTCGGGTGCCGTCGCCGGTCTTGTCGCCATCACCCCGGCCTGCGCCTCGCTGCAGCCGATCTGGGCGATCCTGCTCGGCCTGCTCGCCGGTGCCGTCTGCGCCCTGGCGATCGAACTGAAGTTCAAGCTCGGCTTCGACGACTCCCTCGACGTGGTGGGCATCCACCTCGTCGGTGGTCTGCTCGGAACGCTGTACCTGGGCTTCTTCGCCAACGGCACCGGCCTCTTCGTCGGTGGCGACGCCACCCAGCTGCTGGTGCAGGCCATCGCCGCCTTCGCCGTTCTGGCTTACTCCTTCGTGCTGGCCTACATCATCGGCTTCGCGATCGAGAAGACCGTTGGCTTCCGCGTGAAGAACGAAGACGAGATCGCCGGCATCGACACCGTCGTGCACGGTGAAGAGGGCTACGTCCTCGCCGACCGCAAGGCCTGATCGAATCCCAGTGAAATGTGCAGGGCGGGGCAGGAGCTCCCGCCCTGCACAGCCGTTTCTACCGGCGCCGCCTCACGGTGAACGCGCCATCGACGAGAAATGACAACGACCAACGCACGAGCGCAGCCGCATCCGCCCCACGTCGTGGATGTCGGCCGTCTGCCCCGGCATCCGTTGCAAGACGGAGGGGGCGGAACCAAGGAGATCTGGACGGTCTCGACACCGGGACTCGACCTGGTTTGGCAGCTCAAACTCCTTGAGCTGCGCGGCCCTGCCGCCACGCTGCGAGCACCGGCTCACACCCACCAACTCGTGATCGGCATGTCGGGGCCGCAGGTGCATGCCGGGCCCACGAAGCGACAACTGCCGCTGCGCCGGGACCAGGCCATGTTCGTGCGCTCACCGACGGCGCTGTTCAGCCGAGCGCGCATGCGGATGCCGGGGGCCAGCCGGGTGCTCGTGCTCAGCTTCGCCGACGAGGGTCTGGCTCCCAGCCTCGTCTTCGACACTCTCGATGGGGAATCCGTCGTGCCGCCGGGCACTCAGGCGCTGGTGTTGATGGAGGGCCTCCTCGACCTGGACGGCATCGCGGTGCCACCGGAGTCAGCCGTGATCCTCGATGCGGCGGCATCCCACACCGTCACCGGCGACAAGGCCCGCATCGTGATCGTCTCCCTCGACTCAGCGGACGAGGTGGGCGCTCCGACGGTGTGACGGGTCGGCGCCGGTGAGACTAGTCGGCGGTCGCCGAGGTGAATTGCTGCTGGCCCAGCACGGCCAACAGTTCCAGCTTCTGGGCAGCTTCGCTGCGCGGTGCCGCGGTGAGGATCAACAGGGCCTGGCCCTGGTCCTCGGTGAAGAGCACCTGGCAGTCGAGTTCGATTGCACCCAGCTCGGGGTGGATCAGGGTCTTGTGGTCCTCGAAACGGGTCGCGACTTCGTGCAACTCCCAGATCTCGGTGAACTCGGGGCTCACCTTGTGCAGTTCCCGCACCAGCGTGCCGGCGCGGGAGCGCGGCCCGGCGGCGCCCAAGGCCACCCGCAGGCTGGAGGCCTGGGCCTTGCTCTGCCGTGCGCGGTCGGCCTCCGGGTAGATCAGCCGTTCGGCGGGGTCGGTGAACCAGCGGTAGACGCTGCTCCGGGCCAGCCCGGTGTGCCGGGAATGGTCACCGAGCAGCGCCGCACCCAGCCGGTTCTGCGCCAGGGTTTCACCGAGGCTGGAGAGGATGAGGGCCGGGGTCTGCTCGAGCCGGTCGAAAACCCGCAGCAACGGGGGAGCCACGTGGGTGTCCTGCGGGGTGCGTGCGGGCACGTTATGGCCGGCGACACGGTAGAGGTAGTCGCGCTCATCGTTGCTGAGCCGGATGGCGCGCGCCAGCGCGGCCAGCATCTGCTCGGACGGTTGCGGGCTGCGGCCCTGTTCCATTCGCACGTAATAGTCCGTGGACATACCCGCCAGCGCGGCGACCTCCTCACGGCGAAGCCCGGGCACGAGGCGGCGCGGCCCCGCGGGCAACCCGACGTCTTCCGGGCGGAGCCCGGAACGGCGGGTGCGGAGGAATGCTGCGAGGGCGGGTTGATCCATGCCTCTATCATCCGCCACGAAGGGTTCCTTCTCCAGGGACCGGCAGTCCTACGACAAGGGCTCCTCTCCCGCCGCCGGCGAACGCACTTCAGACTCGAGACATGAACATCACCGGAAACACCATTTTCATCCCCGGCGCCACGTCGGGCATCGGACTCGCCCTGGCCCTGCGGCTGCAGGCCGCCGGCAACACCGTCGTGATCGGCGGACGCCGCACCGACGTGCTGGAGCGTCTGGCGACCGACCACGGCCTGGCCACCGTGACCGTCGACACCACCGACCCGGCCTCGGTGCTCGCCGCCCGTGACCGGGTGCTGGCCGAGCACGGCGACCTGAATGTGGTTGTCGCCATGGCCGGGGTGATGAACGCCGAAGACGTGCGCGCCGGCGACTTCCTGGTGGAAGCCGAGCGCATCGTCGAGACGAACATCAACGGACCGCTGCGCCTGATCGCCGCCTTCATCCCCCACCTGCAGACCCGCCCGGCCGCCACCCTGATGACCGTCTCCTCGGGCCTGGCCTTCACACCGCTGGCCTTCACCCCGACCTACAACGGCACCAAAGCCTTCATCCACCAGTACAGCGAGTCGATCCGGATGCAGCTGGCCGACACTTCCGTGCAGGTCATCGAGCTGGTGCCGCCGGCCGTGCAGACCGAACTCATGCCCGGCAACTCGGTCGACGAGCACTTCATGCCCCTCGACGCCTTCGCCGACGAGGTGATGGCGCTGCTGGAGGCCCAGCCCGACGCCCAGGAGATCCTCGTCGAAACCGTGAAGTTCCTGCGGTTCGCCGAGGTCGAGGGCCGCTACCAGGCCGCCGTCGCCGCGCTCAACCCGGCCGCGTAGCCACGCCGCAGTCCGGTCGGTCGGCGCGGCCGGACCACGCCCGCCTAGTCCGGCGCAGACCCGTCATCGTCGGTCTCGGCGGGCGGCGGAACGGCGAAGTCAGGGTCCTCGCCGATGATCCCGGTGGCCTCGGCCGGGGCGTCGTCTTCCGCGGGATCCGCGGTGCCCTCGTCGAGGTAACCGGCACCGTCGGGGTAACCGGCCGCATCGGGAAATTCGGCGGAGTTCGAATCGTTCGGTGTGCTCATAGTGCTCTCCTTGGGTTCGTGACAGGACGGCGGCGGCTGGGACCAGTCGCGGTCTGCTTGGCGCAACCTTTCGAGAAGGCCGCCTGAAACCCAGTGTTTCCGCTCTTACCTCACGACTCGACCGAGCCTGTCGTCAGCGTTGACCGTACACGCTGTGCTTCGGTGCCGACAGTGCCCGTCGCAGACGCACTCAGGTCGTGGAGCGGCCGCGGAACGCGCCGATGATCTGCGCGAGCGCGAGGCCCGCGGCCGAGACGACCGGCACCGCGACGACCAGCAGCGCGATCACGTTCGGCCGGAAGACCAGGCCGTCGGGGCTGCCGACATAGGCGCCGATCGGCACTGCGTAACCGCCGCCCCCGCCGCCGCTGCCCTCGCCCCGGCCCATCGGGCCGTCCATGGTGTCGGGCACGTCGCCGGACCCTTCGCCGCCACCGAAGCCGAAGCCGACGAGCGCAACCGGCACGAGGTCGTGCCCGTCTACCGTGGTCTTCTCGCCGTAAGCCAGCTTCGCGCCCCAGGAGGGCACCGATTGGGTGAGTTTTTCGATGAGGTTCGACATGACCCGAACGTACGCGGGTTCGCGCCGACCGGCTAGAGACGGTTCCCGGGGCTAGGCCGAACGCCGCCCCGGCCGGGCGACGATGCGGCCGTCGTGCAGCTCGATCACGCGGTCGGCGCGGTCGGCCAGGTCGGGGTCGTGGGTCGCCACCACCACGGCGATGCCCTCGGTGCGCACCAGGCGCAGCAGCAGGTCCATCACGATCGTGGCGTTGGCCGCGTCGAGCTGGGCGGTGGGTTCGTCGGCGATCAGGATGCTCGGCGGCACGGCAAGGGCTCGGGCGATGCCCACCCGCTGCTGCTGGCCGCCGGAGAGTTCATCGGGCAACTGGGCGGCATGGTCGGTGAGGCCGACCAGCTCGAGCACCTCGGCCACGCGCGCGTCGCGCGCCGCGGCATCCGTCTCGGTCATGCGCAACGGCAGGCTCACGTTCTGGGCCGCGGTGAGCACCGGGATCAGGCCGAAGTCCTGAAAGATGAAGCCGAGGTCGTCCCGGCGCAGCTTGACGATCTGCTCCTCGCTGAGGCCCGCGAACGGCACACCGTTCACCCAGACGGCACCGCTGGTGGGGGAGTCGAGACCGCCGAGCAGCCGCAGCAGGGTCGACTTGCCGGCTCCGGAGGCTCCGCGCACCACCACGAGTTCACCGGCGAAGATCTCCAGGTTGATGCCGGCGCATCCGGTCACATTGCCCGCGCGGGTGGGGAAGACCCGGCCGAGGTCCTCGGCCCGCAGCACCGACTCGCGGATGCGGTCGATCGCCATGGTGTGCGCCCCCGGGGTCATCGGTCGGCCCCCACGGTCTCGTCGGCGGTGGGGTCATCGGCCGGGTCGGCAGCGGGGCGCTCCTCGTCGGCAGAGGCGGCCCGCCGCACGCCCACATGGTCGGCCTCGAGGGTGAGCCGCACCCGGTCCCGCAGGTCCAGGCTCTCGGTGAAGGTGGCCGGCAGCTGCATCCGGCCCACCCGGTCGAGCACGGCGTACTCCTCGGCCACGGCGTATTCGTCGCCGCTCTCGTCGACCCGGGTGCTGCGCACCACCTCGGTGGAGGTGCGGCCGTCGCGGATCTGCACGGTGCGGCGCACCTGGTCGGAGACGGTGGGGTCGTGCGTCACGATGAGGGTGGTCAGGCCGCGCTCCTCGTTCACCCGCCGCATCGCGCCGAGCACCTCTTCGCTGGTGGCCTCGTCGAGTTCACCGGTGGGCTCATCGGCGAGCAACACCGCCGGGTCGTTCGCGATGGCCACCGCGATCGCCACCCGCTGTTGCTGACCGCCCGACATCTCGGCGGCGGTGCGGTCGCGCATGTCGGCCACCCCGAGCAGGTCGAGCAGTTCGCCGACCCGGCGGGCGCGCGCCGCGCCGCGCGGACCGCCAGCGATGGCGATGACCGCGGCGATGTTCTGCGCGGCGGTGAGGTAGGGCAGCAGGTTGCGGGCGGTCTGCTGCCAGACGAAGCCCACGCTGGTGCGCTGGAAGCGCACTCGTTCCGCCCGGCCCATGGTGACCATGTCATGCCCGGCCACGGTGGCCCGGCCGGCCGAGACCTGATCGAGGCCCGACAACACGTTCAGCAGGGTCGACTTGCCCGAGCCGGAGGAACCGATCACCGCGACCATGTCGCCGCGCTCCACCCGCAGGGTCAGCCCCTGCAGGGCCTGCACCTCCACGTCTTTGGTGCGGAAGATGCGCACCAGGTCGACGCAGTCGATGTCCGGCGCATCCGACCGGCTCGGTGCGGGGCGGCGCTGGGGAAGTGTTGACGTCATGAGATCCGTCCTGGGTCTGTCGGTGGAATGCCGGTGGGGGATCCGGCGCTGCCGGCGGCGGGCGTGCGGGCGGTGGGCGTGGCGCGGGCGGCGCGGGTAGCGTGCCGGGCCGCGGCGGCGCCCGTGCCGAGGAACACCGCGGCGAACAGCGCGATCGTGCCGCCGCTGAGCCACGGATCGGCGGCGATCGCCGGCTGGTCGAACCCGCCGGTGAAGGGGCGCAGGTCGACGATCCCCAGCACCACCAGAGACAGCGCCGCGCCGAGCAGTGCACCGCCGGCCAGGCCCGCGACGCCCAGCGGGGTGATCTCCCAGCGCACGATGGCGGCACCCTGGCGCCGGCTCAGCCCCACCGAGGCGAGCAGTGCCACCGCGCCCCGGCGGGCCGGGCCGTCGAGCAACAGCGTGAGAATCAGTGCAAGCGACGTGATCAGGGCCGCACCGAGGATGGCGATGCCCGCGGCCGCATGCACGTCGCGCACCGCGGGATTAGTGCTCAACTGGGTCACCGTCTGCGCCACCGTGCTGAAGCTCGGTGCCGTAGACGAGGGCGCCGTGGCCGACGCGGGCAGCGCGCTGCTCAGCCGGGCGGCGACGACGGGAATGCTCGCTCCGTCGGCCACTCGCACCAGCACCCGGATGGAGACGTCGGGGGAGACGAAATCGATGGCGTCGGACTGGGCACGGTCAACCAGAACCCAATTGCCGTCGAGTTTCAGCTGCCGGCCCGCGAGCGGTGCCGCCACCACGTGCACGGGCTGGCCGTTGAGTTCGGCGCTGCCGTCGCCGTCGAGAGCCGCGCTCAGCTGCGTCGACACCATCACCGGGGCGCCGGTGTCGTCCGCGGTGTCGGCCGGGGCCAACAGAGCGTCGTCGAGCGGCACCCGCCCCGGCACGCCGGCCTGCACCGCGGCGAGCTCGGCCGAGTCGACGAGCAGCACCGACGCGTTCAACGGGGAGTGCCCGGCGAACTCGAACTTCTGGGAGCGGTCGATGGCCACGCCGGTCACCCCGGCGACGCCGTCGATGGCCCGCAGATCCTGCAGGGCGGCCTGGTCGAGGCGCACGTTCTCGATCGAGATATCAGCGCCGACGGCGGCGTGCGCCGCGGTGGTCAGTCCGGAGCTCAGGGTGGCCGAGAGCAGGCCGGAGAAGACGGCCACCGAGACGCCGAGGATCACCGCGAGCACGGGCAGAAGGCCGGCGGTTCCGCCACGGATGGCGCGGGCGAGCCCGACGAACGCGCCGATGCTGCGCCCGCGCTTGGCGCCATCGAGCCACCGTCGTACCAGCACCGGGTAGACCCGGAGCGCGACGAGGCAGCCGAGCAGGGAGAGCAGCAGCGGAATCGCGGCGGCGAGCAGGTCGACCGACGCAGCGGCGGGCGCGCCGCCGGTACTGCCGCGCTGCCCGGTCGCGATGAGCGCTGCGATCGTCGCCAGCAGCACCAGCAGCTCACCGGCCAGCCGGAGCAACCGGGTCACCCGGCCCCTGGCACCGTCGGCGGTGGACCCGATCTGCGCGGTGAAGCCCGCGAGCAGCACGGCTGGTGCGACGGCGGTGACCGCCACGGCCACGACCCCGGTGAGTCCGAACGCGCCGCCGGGCAACAACAGGCCGCTGAGGCATCCCACCGCGGCGGCACCCAACCCGAGCAGCAGCACGGGCAGGCCGACGACGGCGGCACGCTGCCGGCGCGACGCACCGCGCGCAGCCAGCAGGGCCAGGCTGGGTCGCAGCCGCTCGGCGGCGAGCCGGGCCACGAGCACCTCGAGGATCAGCGCCAGACCGATCGGGCTGACGATGATCAGGGTGAGCACGGCCTGGGTCGAGATGCTGCGCGCCAGTGACTCCTCGAGCACTTCGGGCAACCGGGTGGTGAAGACCAGCCACGGCTTCTCGGAGTCACCCAGGGGTCGCTCTGTGGTGGTTAGCTGCCGCGTCTGGGCGGCGATGTCGGGCACCCCCTCGGCGGTGATCGCCTCCGCGACGGCCGGGTACCAGACCGAGCTCTTGACCGGGAGTTCGGCGTCGACGACGGCTGGATACCCGGCCGGGTTCGCGAAGACCATGGCCTGCACCGTCGGGGGCGTGCCGGGCAGCACCGCCGGCTGTTTGGTGGCGGTCGCCTGGGCCCAGTAGCCCGCATTGGCGTCTACCGCGGTGAAGGTGCCCACGAGCACCAGCTGTTGCACACCTCCGGTGAGCTGCACGGGCCGTTGCTGGCCGATCGCCCAGTCGATTTTCTCGGCCGTGCTGTCGGCGGCGATCACCTCGAGGGGGTCAGTGCTCGCCAGGCTCGGCGGCGCGGTGTCGGGTGCACGCCCCGCCGTGAGGGTGATGCGGGAGAGGTAGCGCGGGTCGTAGCGCAGGCCCAGCTCGGCGGGCAGGATGCCCGGCGCACTGCTCAGCGTCGGCACGGTGGCGGCGGTGAAGTCGGCGTCGCCGATCGCGCCGCGGAGCGCGTCGGGCAGCGTGTTCCGGAAGGCGCCGAGCTGGTCGTCGAGGCGGCCCCACACGGCTGCGCCGGCCGCGGTCATGTTCTCGGGCACTCCGGCGGTGGACGAGCCGAGGTCGTACAGGCCGTGGCCGTCGGCGGTGACGTCTCGATTGAGCGGCGTCGCATCCGCGACGTCGTGCTGCACGATGTCGCTGATCACGCCGTCGATCGCGCGGGGGAGTGTGGTGGCCAGCAGGGCGAGCGCCACGGTCACGGCCATGATCATGGTGAGCACGGCCGGGAACGCCGCGAGGGCGCGCACGAGCAGACGAATGCTGGACAGGCTCCGAGCGGCCGCGCTCAGTCGGGGGCTCGGCCGGCGGCGGCTCATGAGCGCACCGCCGTCGGCGTTTGCCGCAACCGTCGGAGGGAGCCGCCGATCACCAGCAGCGCCCCGGCCAACAGGCCGACCGAGAATCCGAGCCAGGGCAATGGAGCGAGGGCGGGCAACACCGAGACGTAGCCGCCGGCGCCGGGGATGGCGGCCGCCACGAACGGGGTCACGGCCACCAGGGTGCTGCCGAGCCCTGCCACAATGCCCACACCGGCGGCGAAGCCGAGCATGAGCAGCAGCTCCCGGGCGCGCGCCCGGGTCTGCTGCCGCGCGGACACCCCCAACGCCCGGAGCACCGGGAGGCTCGTCCGGCGGCTGCGGGCATCATCGGCGATGAACGCGGCCAGGGTGATCAGGGCGAGCAGTCCGGCTGCGGCGGCAGCGATCCAGAACGCGTTCATGGCCGGTTGCAGCATCGGCGCCGAGGTGGTGGTGCGCTGTGAGGAGATCACGGCGGTGGACGCGGCGACGGTGCTGGCGGCGGTCGAGACGGCGTCGGGATCGTCGGTGTCGATCCAGACGTTGCCGGCGAGCACCGGGGTGCGGTCCTGACGCAGGGTGGCGTCGTTCAGTGCGGCCAGGTCGGTGCCGATGCCGAGCCGGGAGGCGGCGCCGGGCAGCGCCGTCACGATCGCGGCCACCTGGGCGTCGAGCGTGGAGCCGCTGGCGCCGAAGCCGATGTCGAGCGGGTCGCCCACGGCGAGGTTGACCCGGTCGGCCAGGGCGGCGGTGAGCACGACAGGCAGCGGGCCCGCTTGTGCGGTGGCGGCGATCGGGGCGCGGGACCGGGGCAGGGCGGCGGCGATGTCGAGGGAGACGGGCGCGCTGTCGGCCAGTGCGGTGGCGGTGCCGTCGACGATTGCGGCGAACTCGCCGGCGGTGAGGGTGGGCACGGCCCGGTCCGGGGTACCGCTGCGTTCGGCTTGCACCGCGAGCAGCCGCCACGGGGCCGTGCCGACGGGCAGCACGCCGCTGTACAGCCCGGATGCGGCATCCGGGTCGGCAGGGTCGACGCCCGGCCCGGCCGTGAGCGGGATCCTCGCCAGTGAGCCATCGGCATCCGCGGCCCAGATCGACAGGGCAAACGTGGCCGTGGGCTGGGTATCGCCGAAGGAGACCGCGGCCTGCACCCCGGTGGCCCCGCTGGGCAGGTCGAGGCCGGTCTCGGCCGGGGTCGTGCTGCGCAGCGCCGTGGCGAGGTCATCGCCGGCGCCGCCGAGCAGGGCCGTTGCGGCATCCGGGCGGAGCGACACGAACGGTACGGAGTCGGCGCCCACCCGCACCGTGGTGACGAGTGCGGCGGAGGCGCCGGTCACGCCTCTTAAGTCGCTGAAGCGGGCGGCCGTCACCGGTTCGGTGTCGGCCGGGGCGGTGCCGTCGCTGCGCAGAGCGATGCCGATCGTGGGGCCGGTTCCCACGAGCTGGGCCTGCACCTGGGCGCTCTGCCAGGTGCTGGCGATGCCGGTGGCGAAGGCCGCGGCGGCGAGCGTGATGGCGATCGCGAGGATCGGCACGAGGTAGCGAGTGGCGCGGGCGCCCAGCTGCGCGTCGGCGAGCAGAGTGACGACACTGCCGCGGCGGGCCGCGCGGGCGGCAAGGCGCGGAGTGAGCACCACAAAGAGCAGGGTGCCCAGGGCCGCGAGGGTGATGAGCAGCAGGGCAGGACTAGTGGCCGCGACCAGATCGGCGCCACCGGCGCCGGGAGGCACCGGGGAGCCCAGGGTGTGCAGTTGCCAGGTGGCCAGGGTCGCGGCGACGCCGACGATGCCGAAGCTCACCGCGAAGGTCGCCAGGGAACGACGCCCGGTCACCGCGGTGCCGGCCGGTTCGCTCAGCACGGTGACGGCGAGCAGCGCCACCCCGATCAGGCACACCCCGAGCGCGAACGGCGCTGCGGCGACGGCGGCTTCGAGCGGCTCGGTGCCGGTGACGAGACCCACCACCAGACCGGTGGCGGCCAGGCCGACCAGGCTCGCGGGGATGGTCACCAGTAGCCCTTCACCGATCGCGAGCAGCGCGGTCTGGCCCCAGGCCAGCCCGCGGGCACGCAACAGGGCGGAGTGCTCCCGCCGGGAGCCCACCAGAACCGTGCTCACCTGCAGCAGCGCCACGATACCGAGCATGCCCACGATGAAGACGGCCGAGATACCGATGGCCGTGGCGCCTCGACCGGCATTCTCGATGCGCTGCAGGGTGCCGGCAAGCCGGCCCTCGATCGAGGAGGAGGACTCGGTGATGTTCGGTGTCGCGTCCAGGGTGTCGTTCAACCGGTGTAGTGCAGCGATCACGGCCGCCCGGTTCTCGTCGTCGGCCGCCGCCGGCGTGGCCGAGAGGGTCCACACCGCGAAGTGCTGGGTGGGCAGCAGGTCGAGGCCGTCCTGCACCACGAACCATCCGGATGCGCCGCCGGAGCGTCCGGCCGTCGCCGCGGAATCCGCGAACCAGGCGGGTGCGGTGGGGTCGGTGGCCCGCCAGAGTGCCGTGACCCGGAACGGCAGCGCGGTGGCGGCGGTGCCGACGGTGAGCTCATCGCCCACCGTGAGGCCGAGATCTGCCGCCGCATCCGCCTGCACGGCGACGGGCCTGGACTCGGGGGAGGTGCCGGTCTGGTCGCTCGGCGGCCAGGTACCGTCGGTGACCTCGACCCGGTCGACAAGGTCGGGCACCCGCGCGAACACCGCCGTGGTGCCCGCCGTGGCGCCGCCGCCGGCCAGCACCGGTACGGCCAGGCTGACCTGCGACCGGGAGACGGTGACGCTGCCCGCCGGCAGCAGCCGGTCGAAGAGGCCCGTGGCTGCGGCATCCTGGCCGGCGCTGTCCTCGGCCAGATGAGTGGTGACGCGCATCGCCGCGGACTGGGCGGCGGCATTGGCGAGGGTGACCCTGGCACCGTCGGCGACGCCGTGCTGGATCAAGCCCGCGGTGCTCCCCAGGGCGAGAACCGCGACGACCACGATCAGCGCCAGGGCGAGAAGGGCGGGCAGCGCGGCGCGCAGACGCAGCACCGCGATCGCCAGCGTTGACATCTGCCCCCTTGTTAATGCCTCGTCACCCCGCGCGCCGGTGGAGTGCCGGCGTGTGTCCGCAGACCCCCGGCCAACACCGTCGGTACAGCCATGTTCACCGCTTTCATCCGCGGGGTCAATTTGGGCGGCGGTCTTCGACCCCGCTGACCAGCTGTTCTGCCCGGTAGGGTGGGCGGCATGGTCTCCAGCGTCGAGAATCCAGTTCACACCCTCCGGCCGTCCGGCACGTTGTATCGCGGCGCGATCCGTCGGGAGCTTGGCATTGGAGTGCCGATCCTGTTGGGGGTCGTCGCCTGGCAGATTGCCGTGCAGCTGTCCCGGGAGAGCGATCTGAGCGGGCGGTCGGCCTGGGCGGTGATCGCACCCTACCTGGGCATTCTGCTCGCCGGCGTACTTTGGGGCGTCGTCTACTACCCGCTGGTGCTGAAGAACACGCGCATCGAGCTCGGCGCAGCTGCCCTCGTGGTGACGGATTGGTCGGGGCGCACCCGCACCGTGCACTACGCCCGGGTGGAAGCGAACATTTACGCCCTGATCAAGACCCGCACCGACCCGTTGCCGATGCTCTACCTGCTCGACAGCGCCGGTAAGCGGGTACTCAGGCTGGAAGGAACCCTGTGGCCGCGCGAGGCCATGGACGAGGTGGGCGCCAGCACCCGGGTGGACCGCACCACCTTCGCCGAGGCCGTGACCTACCAGCAACTTCGCCGGGCCTATCCACGGGCGATCGGCTGGGGCCAGGCCTACCCCAGGGTGCTGAGCCTGATCACCGTCGCGGGCATTCTTGCACTCATCATCGTGCTGTACACGGTCATTTCTTGACGATGGCCCTGCGGGTGTGCGGTTAGACCGACTCGGGCTCCCGGGGCGCCTCGGCGGTGAGGATCGCCGCCCGGGGTTCGAGCACCGAGGCGACGATGGCTTCGATCGCGAATTCGCTCGCCTGAGCGAGGTCGACGTTGGTGGGGTCGAGCAGCCACTGCACCTGCAGGCCATCCATCACGGCCAGGATCGCGGCCGATGCGGGCGCGATCGTGTCGGGCGGCACCAGGCCGCGGTCCGCGCACATCACCTCGAACGCGTGCCGGGCCTCGCCCCGCAGGGTGCGATAGCGGTCCATGAAGAAGTCCCGGGCGGGGTGGTCGTCGGTGACCGATTCGGCCGACAAGACGACGAACGCCTGCACGATGCCGGCCCGCTGGGCGTTGGTGAACGCCGTCTTCACCAGGTGGCGGAAGAACTCGATGCCGTCGGGGATGTGCTGGTCCACCAGGTTTTGCACGTCGGTCTCATCCCGAAAGCGCAGCACCTCCATCAGTAGCTGATCCTTCGAACCGAAGTGGTGCAGGATGCCCGGATGGGTCATGTTGACCTGTTCGGCGATGTCGGAGAGCGTGCCATTGGTGTAACCCTTGCTGCCAAAGATCTCGGCCGCGGCCTCCAGAATGTCGCGGCGACGCGCGAGCGTCTGCGGACGCGGGTGTGACTGTCGTCGTGCCGTAACCATCGGGGTCATCACCTATGCCATCTTCGTCAGTTTCCTACCGGATTCTACGCGCTCAGCGCTTCTCCCAGACTAGAGCTTGAATACTTACTGACAAGACGGTAAGTTTTCTCTTGCTACCCACTCAACGGCGAGAAAAGTTGCCTGCCGGCGACATCGGCGCCCGAGAGTTCTTGCAATTCACATAGCGCTATTCGTGTCGCGGCACCCCTTGCTGCGGCACCTGATCTCGAAGGAGAGATTCATGAGGGTGAAATCCACTTTGGTCGCCATGGGGCTGGTGGCCGCATTCGCGGTGACCGGTTGCTCAGCAACCAGCAACAGCGCTCCGGAAAGCGGAGCATCGCTGACTATCGCCAAGCCGGACGGCGCGATCGCCACCGAATCCAACAACCCCTGGATCGGTGAAGCCTCTGGCGTGAAGCTCGGCTACATCAACGCCATCCTGGAGCCGCTCGGCATCGTCAACCTGATCAGCCCGAGCGACCCGGTCAAGCCGTGGCTCGCCTCGGAGATCACCTGGTCTGCCGACTACAAGGCCGTGACCCTCGTCGCCCGCGACGGCGTGACCTGGAACGACGGTGAGGACTTCACCGCCGACGACATCGCCTTCACCTTCAACCTGTTCAAGGACAACCCCGAGCTCGACACCGCTGCCCTGGGCATCACCGACGTGGCTCTCGACGGCTCCAGCGTGACCATCAGCTTTGCCGGTTCGATGTACTCCAAGCAGGACAAGGTGCTGCATAAGCTGATCGTGCCCGAGCACATCTGGGAGGGCGTTGACGACCCCGCCACCTACGAGAACCCCACGCCGGTCGGCACCGGACCGTACGTGCTCAGCCAGTTCGACACCCAGAGTGTGGAACTGACCGCCCGCGACGACTACTGGGGCGGCGACCTGGCGGTCCCCACCCTGTACTACGTGTCGTACAACGACAACACGGCCCTCACCACCGCTCTTGCCAACGGCGACGCGGACTGGGCGCAGGCCTTCATCCCCAACGTGCAGTCGGCCTACGTCGACAAGGACCCGGAGCACAACGTCTACTGGGCCGCGGCCGGGCTCGCCGTTGACACTATGTTCGTCAACACCGAGACCAAGCCGTTCAACGACGTGGCCTTCCGCCAGGCGATGAACCTCGTGATCGACCGCGACCAGTACGCCGAAATCGCCCGCGAGGGCAGCGTTCCCGTGGTCAGCTCGGTCACCGGCCTGCCCACTCCCGTCGGTGACGCCTTCATCTCCTCCGAATACAAGGACGAGGACTACAAGGTCGACCTGGCCGGGGCCAAGAAGGTGCTGACCGACGCCGGTTACACCTGGAGCAGCGATGTTCTCACCGACCCGTCCGGTGCACCGGTCACCTTCACCCTGTCTGTTCCGCAGGGCTGGAACGACTACGTGACCGGCATCAGCCTGATCGCCGACGCCGCCAAGACCCTCGGCGTTGTCGCCGCGGTCGACACCCCCGACTCCGACAGCTGGTGGGAAGCCAAGGGCACCGGCGACTTCCAGGCGATCCTGCACTGGACCGACACCGGAGCCACGCCGTACGACCTGTACAGCGACATCATGGACGGCCGTTGGCTCAAGCCCCTGGGCGAAAGCGCCGACTTCAACTTCGGCCGTTTCGACAGCCCCGAGGCCACCGCCGCGCTGAGCGAGTACACCAACGCCGCCGACGACGCCTCCCGCGCTGCCGCCCTGGAGACCGTGCAGAAGATCTTCGTCGACGAAGTGCCGGCGATGCCCGTGGGAACCCGGCCGTTCATCGGGGCCTTCAACACCCGCAGCTACGTGGGCTGGCCCGGCGAGGACAACCCCTACGCGCCGGCCGACCCGACGCAGCCGACCTCGGTGCTCATCCTGACCGAGCTCGAAGCCGCCGAGTAACCAGTCCCGCCAGGCGGGGGAGGCACGCCTTCCCCGCCTGGCGGCCCGATCGGGTGTTTCCCTCACCATGAAAGAGTCACCATCCACATGACTACCGACGACCTCCTGACGGTCTCCCAGTTCAGCGTTTCGTACGACGTGACTCCACCCGTGGAAGCCGTGCGCGACGTCTCCATCACCGTGCGTCGCGGCGAGATCCTCGGCCTGGCCGGCGAGTCCGGCTGCGGCAAGACCACGCTCGCCTACGGCATCCAACGACTGCTCAAACCACCCGCCGTGATCACCTCCGGTTCGGCCGTCTTCCACGACGAATCCGGCGACGACATCGACATCAACACCATGGACGACGCTCAGATGCGCGCGTTCCGCTGGGAGAAGGCCTCGATGGTCTTCCAGGGTGCGATGAACGCCCTCAACCCGATCATCACCATCGGCGCCCAGCTGCAGGACGTCTTCTCCACCCACCGCCCGGCCATGACCCGGAGGGACCGCAAGCTGGAGTCCGGCCGTCTGCTCGACCTGGTCGGGGTGGGCAGCGCACGGCTCCGCTCCTACCCGCACGAACTCTCCGGCGGCATGCGGCAGCGGGTGATGATCGCCATGGCGCTGGCCCTCAAGCCACAGCTGATGATCATGGACGAGCCCACCACCGCGCTCGACGTGCTGGTGCAGCGGGAGATTATCGAGCAGATCTCCGACCTGCGCGCGGAGTTCGGCTTCTCGGTGATCTTCATCACCCACGACCTGCCCCTGCTGCTGGAGATCTCCGACCGCATCGCCGTGATGCGCGAAGGCCGGATCGTGGAGATCGACACCGCCCGCAACCTCTACCAGAACCCACAGAACGACTACACCCGGCGACTGCTGGCCTCCTTCCCGAGTCTCACCGGCGAGCGCGGCGGCTTCGTGCGCCGGCCCGGCCCCAGCACCCTCGCCACCGACGCAGGAGGCATGTTCTGATGACCACCCTCGAATTCAAGAACGTCACCAAGAAGTACCGGGTGCGGGGAGCGGGAGAGATGCTCGCCCTCGACAAGGTGAGCTTCACCCTCACCTCCGGCCAGACCATCGCCCTGGTCGGGCAGAGCGGCAGCGGCAAGTCCACCATCGCCAAGATCCTCACCCAGCTCGAGCGGGTCAGCTCCGGCGACGTGCTGCTCGACGGCACCCCGATCCCTACCTGGGGGCGACCCCTGCGGCGCTACCGGCAGACGGTGCGGATGGTGTTCCAAGACCCGTTCGCGTCGCTGAACCCGGCCCACACCATCCGTCACCACATCGAGCGGCCGCTCCGGCTGGACAAGGTTGTGCCACCCGACCAAGTGGAGGAAGAGGTCTTCCGGCTGCTCACCCGGGTGCGGCTCTCGCCGGAGCAGACCATCGACCGCCGCCCGCACGAGCTCTCCGGCGGCCAGCGCCAGCGGGTGGCGATCGCCCGGGCGCTCGCGTCCCGGCCCAAGCTGCTCATCGCCGACGAGCCCGTCTCCATGCTCGACGTCTCGATTCGGCTCGAGGTGCTCAACCTGCTCGCCGAGCTGCAGTCAGAGGCGAACCTGGGCGTGCTCTACATCACCCACGACCTCGCCACCGCCCGCCACTTCAGCGACGAAATCATGGTGCTGCACCACGGCAAGGTCGTGGAGCACGGCAAGGCCGACGAGGTCATCCTCACGCCCAAGCACGACTACACCCTCGCGCTGCGCAACGCCTCTCCCGACCCGGAGAAGCACTTCGCCGCACCGACTACTCCGGGAGCCACCTCGTGAGATTCTTCTTGCGCCGCACCGCGTTCTACGCCTTCACCGCCTGGGCCGCGATCACCATCAACTTCTTCCTGCCCCGCATGATGAAGGGCGACCCGGTCTCGGCCTACCTGCAGAAAAACCAGGGCCGCATCAGCCCGGAGGCCATCGATTCGCTCCGCACCCTGTTCGGGCTGGACTCCACCAAGAGCCTCTTCGAGCAGTACATCGATTACTGGCAGCTCTTGTTCTCCGGTGACCTGGGCCGCTCGTTCTCGAAGGGCCTGGCGCCGGTGACGGATGTGATCGCCTCGGCCATCCCGTGGACCGTGGGCCTGGTGGGCATCGCCACCGTGATCTCGTTCGTGGTGGGCACCTCGATCGGTGCGTACATCGGCTGGCGCCGCGGCAGCAAGGCCGACGGCATCGTGCCGGTCGCGACCTTCTTCTCCACCGTGCCGTACTTCTGGATGGGCCTGATCGCCATCGCGATCTTCTCCACCACCCTCGGCTGGTTCCCCGCCTCGCACGCCTACGACAAGGGCACCCAGCCCAGCTTCACGCTCGAGTTCGCCGGCCAGGTGATCCAACACGGGTTCCTGCCCGCCCTCACCCTGGTGATCGGCTCGCTCGGCGGCTGGATTCTGGGCATGCGCAACATGATGATCACCGTGCTCGACGAGGACTACGTGACCGTGGCGCAAGCCAAGGGCCTCAAGCCCTCCCGGGTGCTCGTGAACTACGCCGCTCGCAACGCCTCCCTGCCGCAGCTGTCGAGCTTCGCGATGTCGCTGGGCTTCATCGTGGGCGGCACCCTGGTGATGGAACTGGTCTTCTCCTATCCGGGCGCCGGCAAACTGCTGCTGGATGCGACGACGGCCAAGGATTACCCGCTGATGCAGGGCCTGTTCCTCGTGATCACGCTGACCGTGCTCGTGGCCAACATCCTCGCCGACGTCGCCTACGCGATCCTCGACCCACGTACCCGCCAGATGGAGGCCTGAGCATGACGTTCCCGAACCCGGTAGCCGTCGCGGCCCCGGCCGCACCCCCGGTGCACACCCGCAAGCGCACGACCCTCAGCCGGCTCGGCCAGACCTTTGCGATGTTCCGCAACGGCAAGTCTCTCGCGGGCCTGGCCATCCTGGGCTTCTTCGTGCTGATCGCGATCTTCGGCGACTGGATCGCTCCCTATGGTCCGCTCGACAAGGACTTCCAGGCGCTGCGCCAAGCCCCGTCCTGGGTGCACTGGCTCGGCACCACCCACATGGGTGAAGACGTGCTCAGCCAGCTCATCTACGGCACCCGCGGGGTGTTGGTGGTCGGCTTCACCGCCGGCGTGATCGCCACCATCATCGCGGTCGCGATCGGTGTGACCGCCGGCTACGTCACCGGCTGGCGCAGCGAATCGCTCTCGGCGCTGACCAACGTGTTCCTGGTCATCCCGGGGCTGCCGCTGATCATCATCATCGCCTCCCAGTACGAGAACCCCAGCCTGCTGTTGATCTCCTCGGTGCTCGCCATCACCGGCTGGGCCTGGGGCGGACGGGTGTTGCGTGCCCAGACGATGTCGCTGCGCAACCGCGACTTCATCCAGGCCGCCCGCGCCAACGGCGAACCGCTGTATCGCATCATCGCGGTGGAGATGTTGCCCAACCTCACCGCGATCATCGCGTCGAGCTTCGTGGGCACCGTGATCGCCGCGGTTCTCGGGCTCACCACCCTGGCGTTCATCGGCGTGATCCCGATCACCAACCTGAACTGGGGCACGATCCTGTTCTGGGCCCAGCAGAACGGCGCCTTCCCCGACTTCTGGTGGTGGTACGTGCCCGCCGGCCTCTGCATCGCCCTGCTCGGCATGGCCCTGTCGCTGATCAACTTCGGCATCGACGAATACGTCAACCCGCGGCTTCGCTCCGCCGGCGAGCGGGCACGGGCGATGCGCAAGAAGGGCTTCGTGCTCTCCGACAGTGTCACCGCCGTGCGCCCCCGCGCCGCCGCGAAAAATCCATCAGACCCAGGCGCCACTGACGCCAGCACCAAGCACTAGGAGTTCCATCGTGAGCGCAGTTATCACCCAGCCCGTGCCGTATCTCGACCCCGCCGCAGCCATCGCCGACCGGGTTGCCGACCTGCTCGGCCGCATGACCCTGCCGGAGAAGGTGGGGCAGATGATGCAGCTGGATGCCCGCGACGACATCGACGACCACGTGCTGGCCAAGCACGTGGGCTCGATCCTGCACGCCTCGCCCGAGCGTATGAACCAGGCGCAGGGCCTCACCGCCCAGACCCGGCTGCGGATTCCGCTGATCGTGGGGGAGGACTGCATCCACGGACACTCGTTCTGGATCGGCGCGACCATCTTTCCCACCCAGCTCGGCCTGGCCGCGTCGTGGAACCCCGGTTTGATCGAGCAGGTTGCCCGGGCCACCGCGGTGGAGGTCGCCGCCACCGGCATCCACTGGACCTTCTCACCCGTGCTGTGCATCGCCCGCGACCTGCGTTGGGGCCGGGTCGGCGAGACCTTCGGCGAGGACCCGTTCCTGATCGGCGAACTCGCGTCGGCGATGGTGCGCGGCTACCAGGGTGAGGGCCTGAGCGACCCGACCGCGATCCTGGCCACCGCCAAGCACTTCGCCGGCTACTCCGAGACCCAGGGCGGCCGCGACGCCAGCGAGGCCGACATCTCGCAGCGAAAGCTGCGGTCGTGGTTCCTGCCGCCGTTCGAACGCGTGGCCCGGGAAGGCTGCCGCACCTTCATGCTCGGCTACCAGTCCATCGACGGGGTGCCGATCACGGTGAACGACTGGCTGCTGAACGATGTGCTCCGCGGCGAGTGGGGCTACACCGGCACCCTCATCACCGACTGGGACAACGTGGGCCGCATGGTCTGGGAGCAGCAGGTGCAACCCGACTACGCGCACGCTGCCGCCGCCGCGGTGAAAGCCGGCAACGACATGGTGATGACCACGCCCGGGTTCTTCGCCGGCGCGCTCGAGGCCATCGAGCTGGGCCTGCTGGCCGAGTCCGACCTCGACGCCGCCGTCGCCCGCATCCTCACCCTCAAGTTCGAGCTCGGCCTGTTCGAGAACCCGCGCCTGCCCGACCCGGCGGCGCAGCAGGCCGTCATCGGCAGTGCCGCGCACACCGACCTCAACCTGCAGATCGCCCGGCGGTCGGTGGTGCTGCTGCGGAATGACGGGGTGCTGCCGTTGCCGATTGCGGGCGGGATGGCCCGGAAGGTCGCGGTGGTCGGTCCGCTGATCGACGACGCCCAGACGCAGCTCGGCGACTGGGCCGGCTCCTCCGGGCAGGCCGGCTGGCTGCCCGACGGCCACCCGCGCGAGATGATCACGACGGTGCTCGACGGGCTGCGCGACCTGCTGCCCGCCGACTGGGAGCTGTCCGCGGCGCGGGGAGCCGACATCCTGCGCCTCGCGCCCGACCCAGCGGGGGACTTCTTCCCCGACGGCCAGCCCCGGCCGCAGGTCGTACTCCCGTGCGAGCCCGACGCCGCGCTGATCGCGGAGGCCGTGGCCGCCGCCCGCGCCGCCGACTACGTGGTGGCCGTCGTCGGCGACCGGGTGGAACTCGTGGGCGAGGGCCGTTCCACCGCCACCCTCGACCTGGTCGGCGGGCAGATCGCCCTGCTCGACGCGCTGGCCGAGACCGGCACCCCTCTGATCGTGGTGCTGATGGCGTCGAAGCCGCTGGTGCTGCCGGCATCCGCCTTGAATGCGGCCGCGGTGATCTGGGTCGCCAGCCCCGGCATGCAGGGCGGCCGGGCCATCGCCGAGGTGGCGCTGGGCCTGGTGGAGCCGTCGGGCCGGCTGCCGATCTCGTTCGCGCGGCACGTGGGCCAGCAGCCCACCTATTACAACCAGATTCGCGGCCAGCATGGCAACCGGTACGCCGACCTCACCCAGGACCCGGCCTACGCCTTCGGAGAGGGGCTCTCCTACACTCAGGTGGAGTACTCCGACCTGCGGCTGCAGCAGGATGTTGTCTCCCGCGCCGACACCGTTCGGGCCGAGATCACCCTGCGCAACAGCGGCGCGCGGCCGGTGGTGGAGACCGTGCAGGCCTACCTGAGCGACCGGGTCACCTCGGTGAGCTGGGCCGAGAAGGAGCTGAAGGCCTTCACCCAGGTGGAGATTGCTCCGGGGGAGACTCTCACGGTGCGGATCGACGTGCCCGTTGCCGACTGCACCCTGGTGGATGCGCGCGGCGACCGCGTGGTCGAAGCGGGGGAGTTCTCGCTGCTGGTGGGCCCGTCGTCGCGTAAGGAGGTGCTGCTGAGCGCGGAGTTCCGGGTTACGGGCTGACGGGTCGCACGCTCATAAGGAAATAGTGAGCTAAAAAGGACAATTCTCGCGATTTGGTCCTTTTTAGCTCACTTTTACCTTTTTAGCGGTCGAGGCCAGATCTGGGCGCGGCCCGTGGCGCCACTTGTTGTGCACAGGGGCTGCGCGGGCAAGTTCTCTACAGGCGGGAGGGTTTCGGGCGGGCTGGGGGATGCCGGCCACCACACTGGGCGCATGGAACTCGGCAGCTGGCTCGCCCAGCACGGCGGTGTGGTGCACTCCCAGCAGGCCATCCGTGCCGGCTTCACCCGGTACGCGATTCGGCAGAGCCTCGCGGGCGGTGAGTGCGCACGGGTGCGGCAGAACTGGCTGGCTCTGCCCACTGCCCCGGCGGATCTGCGCGCTGCGGCGGCGCTCGGCGGTCGGGTGGCGTGCCTCAGCGTGGCCCGGCGACACGAGCTGTGGAACCTCGCCGACGGGCTGTACCACGTCACCGTGCCGAGGAACGCGGTGGTACCTCCGGCCCCCGCATTGCGGGTGCACTGGGGCGCCGGACCGATTCCGGTGGCCCGGTTCGGCCTGGTGGAACCGATCGAGAACGCGCTCGTGCACATTGCCGAGTGCCAACCGTTCGAGAACGCCCTCGTCGTGTGGGACTCGGCCCTCAACAAGAAGCTCGTGACCGTGGCGTCGCTCGCCCGGCTTCCCCTGCACAGCGCCGCGGCCCGCGCCGTGCGAGCGGTCGCGACCGGGCTCGCCGATTCGGGCCTTGAGACCCTGCCAGTTTCTCGGCTTGCTGCCAGCGGCATCCGGGTCAGCCAGCAGATCATGATCGAAGGACACCATGTGGATGGGTTGATCGGCGACCGCCTGGTGCTGCAGACCGATGGTTTCAGCTTCCACTCCACGGCCGAGCAGCGGCGGGAGGACATCGCCCACGATCGCCGGCTCGCGCTCCTCGGCTACACGGTGTTGCGTTACGACTACCGGCAGGTGTTGTTCGAGTGGCCGCGGGTGGAGGCCGAGATCCTCCATGCCCTGGCCCAGGGGCTGCATCGTGCCCCTGCGGAGATGCGGAACTAGCCGTCGGCGGCCCAGACCTCGACCTCGCTGATGGCGGTGTCGGCCTCCTGGGTGGAATCCTGGCCGGCCCGAGCGGTACCGATAGTCAACACGACGCTCGTGGTGCGGCCCTCGGTGACATTGATCGACTGGTAGCCGGCGAAGAACTCGAGGGCCTTCTCGGGCAACACGGAATCCGTGCTGCCTGAGTCGGTTGTGACCAGCAGCTGCCGCACCCGGGCATTGTGCAGGTAGCTGGCCTGGGTGTTCGTGTACCCATTGATGACGCACACGAGCCCCACCTTCCTTGCCCGTTGCAGCGAGATGGTGAGGGTTTCGCCCTCGCCGTATTTGTTCGGCTCAGAATCGGCAGCGCCCTCCACCCAGGCAGTACTGGAGTCACCGTCGATGGCGAGAGCAGCCTCGTAGGTGGCGCCCTGCTCCGGCGGGTTCTCGCTGGTGGCCGCCGCCGTCAGCTCCGACCGGGACACCAGATGCAGGTCGCCCGGGTCATCGCAGCTCGGCTGGGTGAGGACGTCTTGAATCCACGGGGCCAGCCACAGTGCCGCAAGTGCGCCGAATGCAATGGTGAGCGCGGCCTTCCAGACCTCGTGCCAGACGCCGCCCACGTGGTTGTGTAGCCAGCGTGTGAGACGAGCACGCTGGGTCTGGGGCGGCGATGCATCTGTGGGTGGTTCTTCTCTCGCGTTCAGGACCATGTCTGCTCCGTTGCTCACACGGCGCGCCCACGAGCCACCACCACCGTTGACCGATCATGGCACCGTGAGCCAATCGCTGATACGCCCCGTCGACGACCGTGCTTTCCGGGGTGGAGGGTCAAGGCAGGGAACGACATCCATTCCACTTCCACTTGTGATGTGCTCCCGTCCTCGACGAGGTGTGGGCGCACGCTGCACGGCAGGTGCGCACGGGGCGCTGCGGGGATAGATCCGCGCTGGCTAAGCTGTGAGTCGACATTCGGGGGAGAATCTCATCTATACGAACGCACTAACGGGGCCGCGACGATCGCGAGAAACACGCACATCAGTCAGGCGGGCGCTGGTCGCGTTCGGCCTGGCTATCGGCATGGCAACGACGTTGTCCTCGTGTTCTCTCCCCACGGCCAGGCCCAAGGCATCCGAGCCTGCCGCGGAGCCCGGCATCAGCCGAGAGGCTGCCGCGGAGCTACTCAACGCCGTTCCCGGGCTCCGAAACGGTGACGTCGGAGTGGTGATTTCCGGTCTGAGCTATCAGGTCATCATGGAGGTCTCGGTTGACGATGCTGCGTCCATTCTGGCCCCCGGGGTGCTCGACTACGTCTTGCGGGTCGGTTGGGCGACCGAGTTGCCCAACGAGCCGACCATCCTCAGCCTGACCGTGTGGAACGACGGAACCACCCTTGACCTGCAGTCCACGGCACAGGAACTCACCGGGGGCGCAAACCTCGAATCGGTCAACCCGTTCAGCGCCTACCTGGATGCGCCGGTGGACTACCTCGGCGATTGGCCGGGCACCGTGCCCACCCCGCCGGCTGTTTAGGCTGTAACCATGGCCACAGTCATCCTCGTGCGGCACGGCCGCACCACCGCCAACGCGACCGGCGTGCTCGCCGGCCGCACCGCCGGCGTTCTGCTCGACGAGACCGGACGCGATCAGGCCGCTGCGACGGGGGAACGGCTGGCCACGGTGCCGCTGGTCGGGGTGGTCTCCAGCCCGCTGGAGCGCTGCCGCGAAACGGCCCAGCGCATCATCGACCGCCAGCCCGGCACCGTGGCAACCCCGGTCGAGGACGACCTGTCCGAGTGCGACTACGGCGACTGGCAGGGCCGCACCCTCAAGGAACTCGCGAAGGAAAAGCTCTGGTCGGTGGTGCAGACGCAGCCCTCCGCCGTGACCTTCCCGAATGGTGAGGCCATGGCCACGATGCAGGCCCGGTCCGTCGCCGCGATCCGGCGCCTGGACGCCGCCTTCGAGGCCGAGCACGGGCCAAACGCGGTCTGGGTGGCGGTGAGCCACGGCGACATCATCAAGTCCATCCTCGCCGACGCCCTCGGCATGCACCTCGACCTGTTCCAGCGCCTCAATGTGGGCCCGGCATCCGTGTCGATCGTGCACTACGGCGGCAGCCGGCCCACCGTCTACGCCACCAACACCGACGCCGGCGACCTCTCCTGGCTCCGCGCCAACGCCCCGGCCGCCGACGCCGCCGTGGGTGGCGGGGCGGGACATCCGGCGCCCGCGACTACCGCACCCGACGCGTCCCGCGCCTAAAATAACTCCATGCCCACAATCGTCCATGAGTTCGCCTGGCCGGATCGGGTCGTCGTCGGCACCGTCGGCGAGCCCGGCTCCCGCACGTTCTACCTGCAGGTGCGCACCGGCGCCCGGATCGTCTCCATCGCGATGGAGAAGCAACAATCAGCCCTGCTCTCGGAGAAGATCGATGAGATGCTCGATCAGCTGATGGACACCCAGGGCAACCCGTTCAGCGTGCCCACCACGACGCCGATCGAACTCGTCGACAACGACCCGCTCGACCAGCCCGTCGCAGAGGAGTTCCGTACCGGCGCGATGGGGCTGGGCTGGGACCCGTCGACCGTGCAGATCGTGCTCGAGGCATACCCGATCGTGGACGGCGACGAGACCAGCGAATTCGAGGTCGTCTCGCTCGAACCGGCCGAGATGCTCACGGTGCGGATGCCCGTCGGCACCGCCAGGGCCTTCGCCAAGCGCACCCGCGAGGTTGTGGGGGCCGGCCGGCCGATGTGCCCGCTCTGCGGCAACCCGATCGACCCCGACGGGCACACCTGCACCCTCCCCGAAGACTGATGGCGCCGGCTGCCGACCTCCTCACCGGTGAGCTCGAGCTCACCGGCCGCATTCGGACGGCCTCGAACGCCACCTTCGTCGGTACGATCGACGGCGTCACCGTCGTCTACAAGCCCATCGCCGGCGAGAACCCGCTCTGGGACTTCCCCGACGGCAACCTCGCCAGCCGGGAAGCCGCGGCTTACCTGGTTTCAGAAGCCTTCGGCTGGAACGTCGTGCCCCGCACCTGGCTGCGCGAGGGCCCGATGGGCCTCGGCATGGTGCAGCTCTGGCAGGAGCGGGACCCCGAACAGGACCCGGTGGATCTCATTGCGGCCGAGGAGATGCCCGAGCACGGCTGGCGGCACGTGCTCGACGGCCAGGACGGGCACGACAACCTGGTGTCGCTCATCCACGAGGACTCTGCGGCGCTCCGCCGCATGGCCGTGTTCGACGTGGTCGTGAACAACGCCGACCGCAAGGGCGACCACATCCTCGCCATGCCGGGCGGGCACAGGCACGGAGTAGACCACGGGCTCACCTTCCACGCCGAGCACAAGCTGCGCACCGTGCTCTGGGGCTGGCTCGGCGACGAGCTCAGCGCCGACGAACTCGACGGCGTCGATCGGGTGCGCCTGCTGCTCGACGGCGAGCTCGGCACAGCCCTCGCCGAGCTGCTCACGGCCGAGGAAATCGAGGCCCTGGCCGAACGCTGCGACCGGTTGCGCGCCGACGGCACGTTCCCGCCGCCGAGCGGCGACATGCCCGCCGTGCCCTGGCCGCTGTTCTAGCCGCACGCGAGGGATATGGGCTTCGTGAGTTGCCACTTTCGGCCACTTCAGGTGGCCGTAACGGGCCGAAACTGGCAACTCAGGTGAGAGCGGCCTAGTGAGTTGCCACTTTCCGCCCCGACAGGTGGCCCTAAGGGGCCGAAACTGGTAACTCGCGTGAGGGAATGGATGCGGTGTTGGCCGGTGACGGCGCACCGCATCCGCCCGGTTCGTGGGACGCTTGACCCATGGATCTGGAGGTGTCGCCCACGCTGACGATTCCGGCGACGGAACTCGGCTGGCGATTCTCGCGCTCCTCCGGGCCCGGCGGCCAGCACGTGAACACGTCGGACAGCCGGGTGCAGGTCTCCTGGAACATCGCCGAGTCGACCGCGCTCACCGAGGAGCAGCGCGAGATCCTGCTGGCAAGACTCGAACGGCGCCTGGTCGCCGGGGCGATCACCATGGCCGCGTCCGAACAGCGCTCCCAGTTGCGCAACCGCGAGATCGCGCTGGCCAAGCTTGCCGACCTGGTCTCCGGTGCCCTGACGCCCGATGGACCCCAACGCCGGGCTACGAAGCCCACCCGCGGCTCCGGGCGCCGGCACCTCGCCGCCAAGCAGCAGCGTTCAGCGACCAAGGCCCAGCGGCGCCGTCCGACTGCCGACTGACCCGGGACGGTGAGAGCGCACACTGCCAGCGCCGCTCGTTTTTCGAACTTCGCACGGTAAGCGGGCGGTCGCACCCTGCGAAGGCCGGAAATGCATCAGCGCGCCCCGAGGTCAACGACTCGTGCCGCGCACGAACTCCGTGACGACGGGAGCAAGCGACTCGCCCACTTCAGCCGCCGACCGCCGGGCACCCCGAATCTCGAACGAGTGATTCGCCTCCTCGAGCATCCAGAGCGTGGCCCGGGCCCCGATCTTCTCGACCACCGAAGCGATCTCGCTCGGCGCGGCAAACGGGTCACGAGTGCCCTGCAGAAACAACATCGGCACCTCCAGGCCGTAGAGGTGTGCGTCGCGCAGCGCTTCCGGCTTGCCGGGCGGATGCAGCGGGTAGCCGAGAAAGACCAAGCCGGCAGCCGGCATCCCCTCGGCCACCGCCATTGACGCCAGCCGGCCGCCATAGGACTTACCGGCCGCCCAGACCGGTTGACCGGGGGAGTGGGTAGCAGCCACGTCCATGGCTGCCCGCCACGCCAGGATCGCGGTGGGGGCCCGGTCGGGAAGGCGGCGCCCGGCCTCCCGGTACGGAAAGTTGAACCGCAGGGTGGCCAGGTCGGCCTCGTGCAGAGCCTGGGTGAACCCGAGGAGGAACGGATGATCGAAGCTCGACCCTGCTCCTGGCGCCACGACGACCATGCCGGCCGCTTCGGCAGGCCGCTCGAGCGTGGCGGACACCGTGCCGTCGCCCACCTGAATCCGGATGTTCTCTGGCGATCTCATCCCGTCCTCCTCTGGTGTGAACCCAGCGGTGCCACCCCGGCCGGCGTCAGCCGTGCCGCAGGGGCACCCCCACGTCGGCGCCGCCCTCCCGGGTGAGCCGCGGCCCCATCGACACCATCGTCGGTGCGGGCACAAAACCGCCGGCGAACAATGCCTCGCCCTGCCGGAATCGTGCGGCCCGGGCGAGCATGGCCGTCGGCACGAACCCGAAAATCGTGCCGAGCTCGTTGAGGTCGACCGGGGAGGTCATCTTCATCAGCGCCAGGTTGTCGCACTGCGAGATGATGCTCGGGTGCACGCGGGACGGCCGCTGGGTAGAGAGCAGCAACCACAGCCCGAACTTGCGTCCCTCGGCCGCGATCTGCACGATTCGCTCCCGCACCGCCGCCTGCAGCGGGCTGTTGTTCTCCGGTGAGCAGAAGTTGTGGGCCTCGTCGATCACGATCAGCAGCGGCCGACGCTGCTCGCGCTTCTCCCACAGGTCGTCGAGCACCGCCAGCGCCACCACCAGGGCTTCTTCGGGGTAGGCGAATCCACCGAGGTCCAGAACCGTCGCATCGGGGCGCGTGTCCAGGATCTCGGTGACCGGTTCCATTCCCTGCGCCCAGACTTCCCAGTCCGTCACCCGCAGATTCTCGGTGCGAGCGGCTAACTCGCGGGCCGCGTCGGTCCCGCGGTCCAGTAGCCGCTGCACCACATTGGTCGGGTCGGCCAGACCCACGGTCTCTTCGATGTGCATCAGCTCATTGTGCTCGGCACGATCGTCCAACGGATCGAGCCGGAAGACAGCGGCTTTCGCGCGCAGGTTGAGGTCGAGAAAGCGCACCCGGAGCGCATCCGGCGCGGCCGAGGCCGGACGCAGAATGCGGATGTCGCGGCCCGCCAGCGCGCGCTGCGCATCCGAGACCTCGTCCTGCGGCCCACCGACCGCCGGGGTCTCCCGCAGGTGCACGAAGTCGGCGTTCGGGTCGAACACCACCATCGGTAGCGAGGTGTGGATCAGGAGCTGCTCCAGTGCCACCCCGAGGGCGTAGGTCTTGCCGGAGCCGCTCTGGCCGCACCAGAAGGTGTGCCGGTTGAACCGCTGCGCGAGCAGCCGGGCCGGAATGTCGTGCGAGGCCTGGAAGGAGCCGATGGGGAGAGCTGCGGTGGTATCGCCGTAGAGCAGCTCGGTGGTGCGGGCATCCGCCGGATGCAGTGTGGCCGACGCGAACGCCACCGACTGGCGCACGTCGAGGTGACTCTGCCCGGCGTCGAGCAGGCCCAGGATGCGGCCGGCGCCGTGCGGCGCACCGCCGATCGCGAAGCTGACCTCCTCCACCTGGCCCAGTTGCTGCACCTCGCCGGGGGAGGCCAGCACGACCAGGCTGCCCGGTTCGAATACGGACTCGGTGGTGCCGATGAACTGGAAGTACCGGCCGTCGATGGACGCGGCGGCGGCGAGCTGCGGGGGAGCGGTTTCAACATCTCTCATGGGTCGGCCCTTCGTGGGGAGTACGGGTAGAGAACGTCGCTGGCTCAGGCAGCGTAGTGCCGTTTGTGCGGATGCGGGCGGATCCTGCCGCGCTGCCCTTGTCACGGCACTGCCGACGAACGAGAATTGGCGTTTTAACGTAGCTGCGAAGGAGGGCGACCATGTCGGAGTTGACCATCATCAGGCAGTCGCCGGACCCCGACCACTCGCACGCCCAGGAGCGCGGCCGCCGGTCCATCGCCGAGCAGATCCGGGCGCTCGGGCAGACCCGCATCGGCGCCCTGCTGTTGCTGGCGGCGACACTGGCCGCGATCGTCTGGGCGAACCTGCCCTCGGAGTCGTACGCCGAGTTCTGGGACACCCACCTCACCGTGGGCGTGGCCGACCTGCAACTGAATTTCACGCTGCATGCGCTGGTGAATGACGCCCTGATGGCCATCTTCTTCTTCACCGTGGGCCTGGAGGTGCGGCGGGAGTTCGCGATCGGGGAACTCACCAGCTGGTCGCGCGCCATGGTGCCCATGATCGCCGCGGTGGCCGGCCTCATCCTGCCCGCCCTGCTCTTCGTTCTCATCAGCTCAGGATCCGGCCAGCAACACGCCTGGGGCGTCGTGATCTCCACCGACACCGCCTTCCTCGTCGGGGCGCTCGCGCTGATCGGGCCCCGGATGCCCGGCCGGCTGCGGGTGTTCCTGCTCGCGCTCGCCGTGGTCGACGACATCGGCGCGTTGGCGATCATCGCCCTGGTCTACACCGCGAACTTCACCCCGCTGCCGCTCGTGGTCGCCGCGATCGGCCTCGCCGGCGTGTACTTCACGCGGTATCTCCGCGGCGGCCGCGGGCCGGTCTACGCCACCCTGGCCATCATCGTCTGGATGGCTTTCCTCGCCTCCGGCGTGCACCCCACGCTGGCCGGCGTGGCAATCGCGCTCCTCGTGCCGGTGTATCGGCCGAACCGGCGCGACGTGGAGCACGCCCTCGACCTGGCGCGCACCTTCCGGCAGTCCCCGAACACCGAGTACGCCCGCGCCGCCGCGAACAGCCTGCGCGAATCGATCTCGATCAACGAGCGGCTGCAGACGGCCTACGCCCCCTATGTGGCCTACGTGATCCTGCCGGTCTTCGCCCTCGCCAACGCCGGCGTTGAGCTCTCGCCGCAGATCCTGGCCGCCGCCGCCCAGTCGCCCATCACCTGGGGCATCATCGTGGGTCTGGTGGTGGGCAAGTTGCTCGGCGTGTTCGGTTCGACGGCGCTGATGCGGCTGACCGGGCTCGGCGAATTCGGCCCCGGGCTCACCCTCGACCGCATCATCGGCGGGGCCGCGCTGTGCGGCATCGGCTTCACCATCTCGCTGTTCATCGTCGACCTGGCCATCGACGACCCCGCCGTGCAGAACCAGGCTCGGGTCGGGGTGCTCGCCGCGTCGGTGCTCGCCTTTGTGCTGGCCACCGTGATCTTTCGTATCTCGGATGCCGCGCATCCGCCGACAACGGCCGGCCGCACCCTGCTGCGCCCCGTCGATCCCGCCCGCGACCACATCTACGGCCCGCTCGACGCGCCGTTCACCATCGTTGAATACGGCGACTTCCAGTGCGGGTTCTGCCTCAAGGCCACCGGGTCGGTGGAGGAGGTGCACCGCGAGTTCGGCGACAGCTTGCGATACGTGTGGCGGCACGCGCCGCTCACCCGGTTCCACCCCAACGCGCTCGCCGCCGCTGAGGCCTCTGAGGCCGCCGCCCGGCAAGGCAAATTCTTCGAGTTCGAGCGCAGCCTCTTCGCCGACCAGGAACGGCAACTGCCGTCGGACATCGTGCGCCGCGCCGAGGAACTCGGCCTCGACCTGGAGCGGTTCACCACCGACCTGGAAACCGCCGAGGTGGCCGCCCGGGTGCGGGACGACATGCTCGACGCCGAGGCGATGGACATCACCGCGGTTCCCACCTTCTTCATCAACGGGCGCCGGCACACCGGCCCGTTCGACGCGCAGTCGCTGATCCGGGCGCTGGAAGCGTCGGTGCAGGACGACGTGCGCAGCGAGAGCGCGCGCTAACCGCCTCCGGAGCTTTCCTAGTCCACTCTGACCTATGTCATAGTGGACGATGTGGCTCTCCTTGACATTCTCATCCTCAGCAACCTGCGCGCAGGTCCCGTGCACGGCTACGAGCTCAAACAGCGGGTGCAACGCCCCACCATGACCAAGCTGAGCAACAACTCGCTCTATCCGATCCTGCGGCGGTTCGAAGAGGGCGGCGCCGTCACCAGCATCCGTGAGGCGCAGGAGGGCCGGCCGGCGCGCACCGTCTACGCGATCACCGAGCAGGGCCGCGCGCTTCTCACCGAGCTGATCTCCACCCTGCCCGCCGGCCTGGCCGCCAACGAGGAAGAGTTCCTGGCGCGGGTGAACTTCTTCGCCGAGATCGAACCCGCCGCCCGCCGCGGCATCATCGAGGCTCGTAACCTCGCGCTGTATGCCCGCATCGAACAGGTGCGCACCCTGCTCGCCGAGACGGCGAACTCACCGGCCGCCGCCTGGCGGGCCCTGGCCATGACCCACCTCGCCACCACCCTCGAAGCCGAACGGCGCTGGGTGACCAGCCTCGACACGTCGATCGAGTCCGGCACGCCGCCCACCGATTCCGAAGGCCCCGATGACAGCCGCTAGCACCACCACCGGTACCGCACCGGCCACAGGCGCGTCGACCCCGCTTGGCGCCATCGCGCGCTACGGGCTGTTGATCGGCCCGCTGCTCAGCATGATCGACTCGAGCATCGTCAACGTGGCGGTGCCCGACATCGCCACCGAACTCGGCGCCGACCTCACGGCAGTGCAATGGGTGGTGAGCGGTTACCTGCTCGCGCTCGGCGTGTCACTCTCGGTCACCGCCTACCTGGCCAAACGATTCGGCACTATGCGCATCTACACGATCAGCATGATCCTGTTCGTGCTCGTCTCGGCCGCCTGCGCGATCGCGCCCACCATCGAGTTCCTCATCGCCGCCCGCGCACTGCAGGGCTTCGTCGGGGCACCGCTGGTGCCGCTCGCGCTCAGCATCCTGCTCGGCAAAGACGGCATCGGCGGCGGCAAGGTGCCCATCTCCGCCGCGCTCATCCTTTTCCTGGCCCCCGCGCTCGGCCCCACCCTGGGCGGCCTGCTCATCGGTGCCGGCGGCTGGCGCTGGATCTTCCTGGTGAACGTTCCCGTCGGCATCATCGGCCTGCTCCTGCTGGTGCGGATCCCTTCGGGCATCGGGGCTCAGCCCAACCGGGCGACCCGGTTCGACCCGGTCGGGTTCACCCTGCTCGCGGTGGGGCTGACCGCTGCTCTGTTCGGTGCGACCGAGGGCACCGCGGAGGGATGGGACAGCCCCGCCTCCTACCTTCCCCTCGGCATCGGGCTGGTGCTGCTGGTGTTGTACACGCTCTGGGCACTACGGCACGCGCATCCGGCCGTGGACGTGCAGATGATCCGGAACAAGAACTCTGCCCTGGCCCTGCTGTTGCAGGTGCTCTGCTCGGTGATCGCGTTCGGCACTGTCTTCCTGATGCCGATCTTCACCCAGTCGGTGCAGGGGCACTCCGCCATGGCGACCGGGCTCGCGCTGCTGCCGCAGGGCATCATCATGGGCGTCGGCACGGTCGTCGGCCAGCGACTCTCCCGCATCGTGCCGTTGCGGATGCTGGTGGCGTTCGGCTTCCTCGTGCTCGCCGTCTCGAGTGTGTTCCTGCTCTCCCTGGAGCAGGACACCCCGCTCTGGGGCACCGCGCTGATGCTCTCCGGCCGGGCCATCGCCATCGGCTTCGTCACCACACCGCTGTTGGTCGCGATGCTGGCCCCGTTGCCGGAGGAGAAGCTCGCCGACGGCAACACCCTGTTCAACATCACCCAGCGCCTCGGCGGCTCGATCGGGGTGAGCATCCTCGGCTCCCTGGTGGCCGGCGGCGCCACCCTTGCCGCCACCATCGACGCCTTCCACCTGGTGGGCTGGGTGCTGATCGGCATCGCGCTGGTGGGACTGTGCGTCTCGCTCTGGTTGACCGAACCACCTCGAGCCGGCGACCAACCGGCATCGTACGCCCCGCCGGCCCTGGCCGACTAGTCCGCGCCGGGCCGGCCTCGCCCCGCGAAGCGCGCCGCCAGACAGGTGCAAGCCGTTTCGCGAACGCCGCAGTCGAGATACTGTCGCTGCCACCGCTCGATCACCGTCGGTGGGGCAGGGACAGGAGGCCTCGAATGAGCCGGCCCGCACCGATCAGCTGGTTGCTACGGCATCCGGTCGCCAACGCGGAGTCGCGGGAATCCGCCGCTCTGCTCGTGGGCGCGGCCGTCTTCGTGGTGGCCGCGATTCCCGCCGCGATCATCTTCTGGGGCCACGACGTGCCAATCAGCGGACCCGGTTCGGTGGGGCAGTTCGTTGCCCTGGTGAGCGCGGGAGCCGCGATCCTGGTCTTCATTGCGACCCGGCTGGTTTCGCATGCGAGCCGGGCGGAGGGAACGCTGCTGGACCCGGGGCCCGCCGGCCGCGGTGAGCTGCTGCGCTGGTACGACATCGGCGCGATAGCGCTGGCGCACGGTGTGATCGCTCTGCTGGTCTGGCTCGCGGTTGCCGGACTGCTCAGTCGCAGCTTCGTCGGTGCCGTGGTCTTCCCGGTGCCCGCAACGCTGCTGGCCGCCGTCGCCATCGCGGTCACTGCCTACAGCGTCTTCCTCTCAGCGGTGGGGCTGACTCCGATCCTGATGTCGGTCGTTCTCGCGGTGTTTGTGGTGGCGGGCACCTTCGCGAGCATGTTGAGCGCCGGCGACCCACTGTGGTGGCAGAAGAACCTGAGCACGCTGGGCATCTCCGACGACCTCTCGGCGTTCGCCTTCAACCTCACCGTGCTGATCGCGGGGGTCATCGTCACAACGCTGGCGCACTACGCGACCGCGGCCATCCCCGTCATCACGCCGGACGAGTCGCGCGGCCGTGCCCTCATCCGCGGCGCCCTGGTGCTGCTCGGTGTCCTCCTGGCCTGTGTGGGCCTCTTTCCTCTGGACCAGAACATGACCGCGCACAACGTCTCGGCCACGGGGATGCTGGTGGTCTTCGTCACCGTGGTCATCGGTCTGCGCTGGTGGATACCCGCCATACCGCGGGTGTTCCTTCTGCTCGGCTACGTCTACCTGGGCATCATCGCCCTGCTGGCGGTGTGGTTCGTGACCGGCTACTACACCCTCACCGCGGTCGAACTGGTGGCGTTCCTGCTGATTTTCAGCTGGCTGATCGTGTTCCTCCGCCAGACCGGGGCGATGTCGCCCGCCGAGACCGGAATCCGGGCCGATGGCAGCCTTGGCTAACCGACGGTTGCCGGGCAATTTCGTCACCGAGGCGTCGGTCTACGGCACGATCCTGGTGAGCGGCATGATCGTGGTGGCCGGCGGCTACGGGGCCACCTCCTGGCAGACATTCCTGGGTGTGATCGGCACGGTGATCGTGTTCTGGGCCGCGCACGTGTACGCCGGCGCGGTGGTCGAGTACGGCGTAAACACGGCCGAAGACGTCACTATGGCCACCGCCGTGCGCCGCTCCCTCCGGCATTCGTTGGGCTTCCTCACCTCGGCGGTACCACCCTCGATCGTGTTGCTGCTCGGGGCGTTGCGGGCGGTGCCCGACACCGTGGCGGTGTGGACCGCGCTCTGGCTGGGAGTGTTCATCCTCGGCGTGCTCGGCTACAGTGCCTTTGCGCTGCGCGGAAGCCCCTGGCCGATCCGCATCCTCGGCAGCCTGGGCACCGCAGCGCTCGGGGTGGCGATGATCCTGCTCAAAGTGATCGTGCACTGAGAGAGCCATCGGTCTCCTGAACCGTTCGGGTTTGCCCGCGCTGTGGCCGCTCGGGTAACGTCGCGCAGGGGAGGGCCGCTCGACGGCCACCCGGCAAAGGAGACCACGACATGGCAGGCATCACGACACCCGAGCGCATCGGAACCGAGTTGGCCGGGCTGATCCCCTTCGACCGGGTCCTGACCGATCCGGAGGCTCTGGCCCGGTACAGCCACGACCGGGCAGACTGGGCCGACTTCACCGCACCGCTCGCCGTCGTGCTCGTCGTCACCGCCGACGAGGTCTCCGCCGTGGTGCGGTTTGCCGCGGCCCTCGGCATCCGGATCGTGCCCCGCGGCGCCGGAACCGGGCTCTCCGGTGGGGCCAATGCGATGGCGAACAGCATCGTGCTCTCGCTCGAGCTCATGACCGACGTGATCGAGCTCAACACCGCGGAGCGCTACGCCGTGGTGCAGGCCGGCCTGATCAACGACGACCTCCGGGCTGCTGCCGCCACGGTGGGCCTTTGGTACCCGCCGGACCCGGCCAGCTCGGCCATCTCCACGATCGGCGGCAACGCCGCCACCAACGCCGGCGGCATCTGCTGTGTGAAATACGGCGTCACCCGCGACTACGTGCTCGGCATGCAGGTGGTGCTGGCGGATGGTGACATCGTGCAGCTGGGTCGCCGCACGGCCAAAGGCGCCACCGGCTACGACCTGACCGGACTGATGGTGGGGTCGGAGGGCACCCTGGGGGTCATCACCCAGCTCACCGTGAAGCTCCTTCCCCTCGGCGGACGCGACGAACGCGCCATCGTCGGATACTTCCCATCGCTCGACTCAGCGGGGGAGGCCGTGGCCGCCGTCGCGCGCGCCGGCATCATCCCGGCCGCACTCGAGCTGGTCGACCGCACCTGCCTATACGCCGTCAGCGAGTGGCAGGGCGTCGACTTGCCGCAGAACGCGGACACGTTGCTGCTTGCCAAGATCGACGAGCCGGGCGCCCGCGGCGACGAGTTGAGTCTGCAGCTGGCCGACATCTTCCGGGCCGCCGGCGGCGCCGACGTGCAGCAATCCAGCGACAGCGACGAGACCGACCGGCTCTTCCAGGCCCGCCGGCTGGCCTACCCGGCGTTGGAGCGACTCGGACCGGTGCTCACCGAAGACATCTGTGTGCCGCGGGCCGCGGTGCCGATGATGCTCGCCAGCATCCAGGAGTCCGCCGCCAGGCACGTCGTGGTGATCGCCAACATCGCGCACGCCGGCGACGGCAACCTGCACCCGCTGATCATCGCGCCGGAGGGTGACCTCGCGGTGAAGGCGCGCGCCAAGCTGGCCTTCGACGAGATCATCGCCCGGTGCCTGCAACTCGGCGGCACTGTCACCGGCGAACACGGCGTTGGCCTGCTCAAATTGCCCGGGGCCGCGGTGGAACTCGGCGACCGGGTGGGTCGCATGCATCACGCGGTGAAGGACTCCCTCGACCCCGAGCACCTGTTCAACCCCGGCAAGGCCTTCAGCTAAGGCACATCAGTTGCGGGCGGCAGGGATACCCCGGCTCCGGCCCAATCGATCTAGGCTGGTTTCATGGCAGGCTCACGCGAACCCAGCGACACGCCGCTCAACGTGGCACGGTACAAGATCGAGCGGGAGATCCCGGCGGACGAGCGGCCCGAGACCCCGGAGCCCGACACCAACGAGGCCGGCCAGTCGATGATGGAGGCGCGAGCCCAATTCGTGGAGATCTCGATCCAGCAGGCGATGCGCCGTGGCGACTTCGACAACCTGCCCGGTTCGGGCAAGCCCCTCACCGGCCTCGACAACTACGACCCGGACTGGTGGATCAAGCAGAAGATCGAGCGGGAGCAGATCACCGGGCTCGGTCCGCCCGCGCTCACCCTGCGCACCGAGGACGCCGGCCTCGACGCCCGCCTCGACGCGGTGTTCTCCGAGGCGCAGGTGCGCGAACTGCTCGATGATTTCAACCGCCGGGTGATCGACGCCCGCCGGCAGCTGCGCGGCGGACCGCCCGTCGTCACGGCCCTGCGCGATGTGGACGCCGAACTGGCCCGGTGGCGCGAACGCCGGGAGACCGCGCGGCGGGAGCGGGCCGAGGCCCGGGAACGCGAGGAGGCCGCCTTGGCCGCGATGACATGGCGGCAACGGCGGCGGGCCAAGCGCGAACGCTAAGCGTTGAGCCGGGGCGGCCGTTGAGCCGGGGCGACCACGGTGGCATCCTGAACCCATGACCGCAGAGCCCGTGCCGGCCGCGCCCACGGCCGCGGCGTTCCAGGAGGAGCTGGCCGGGCTGGCCAGCCCGGAGCAGCGCCAGAAATACCGGCGGTACTTTCCCGGTGATGACTCGTTCGTCGGGGTGCGGATGGGTGATGTCTTCGCCGTGGCCGGTCGGGCCCTGGTCATGCCCGTCGACCAGATCGAGTTGCTGCTGGAAAGCCCAACCCACGAGGTTCGCGCGGGCGCCTGCTCGATCATGGGCAAGGCGGCCAGCCATCGTTCCGTCTCCGCCGACCGGCACCGGGAGCTGTACGATCTGTACCTCCGCCGGCACGACCGCATCGACAGCTGGGACCTCGTGGACCTCGGCGCCCACCAGGTGGTGGGCAGCTGGCTGGTGGACAAACCGCGCGACCCACTCGACCGGCTCGCGGTGTCGTCGTTCTGGCCTGAACGGCGCAGCGCCATCGTGGCCACGGCCGCGTTCATCAAACGTCGGGACATCGTCGACACCCTGCGGCTGGCCCGAACCCTGGTACACGACGAGAACGACTTTGTGCAGAAGGGTGCGGGCTGGATGCTGCGCTACGCCGGCGACGTCGACCGGGATGCCCTGCTCGTCTTCCTAGACGAGAACGCCGCCGGTATGCCGCGGGTGATGCTGCGCTACGCGATCGAAAAGCTCGACCCGCCGGTACGGGCCGGGTACCTGGCCGCGGCGCGCACCCCGTGAGGGCACGTACGATCGGGGGATGCCCCCGCGCTCGCCCCTGCCACTCCGACACGGGCTCGACGCCGCCTGGGTGTGCACGCCCGAGCGCACACGACCCGGTCGGCCGGCGCGGACCTGGCCGAGCATGGGCGCCTGGCTCGACGAGCGGCTGGGGGAGCGCGTGCCGGTGGCCGGGTTCCTGGCCGCCGGACGGTTCGTCTACGAGAGCGGTGTGCCCGTCTCAGGCAGTGACCCCTATCGGCCGACCACGTTCGTCTGGTTCCACCGCGACCTGGCCGACGAACCGGTGGTGCCGGGGCCGATCCACCTGATCTATCGCGACGACCGGATCGTGGTCATCGACAAACCGCCCTTCCTCTCCAGCATTCCGCGCGGCCGGCACGTGGTGCAGAGCGTGGTGGTGCGCCTGCGCGCCCAGTTGGAGCTGCCCGAACTCTCCCCGTTGCACCGGCTGGACCGGGTGACCAGCGGGCTGCTGGTGCTGGCGACCGAACGTCGCTGGCGCGGGGCGTACCAGACGCTCTTCCAACGCAGCGAGGTGACCAAGGTCTACCGGGCGCTGGCGCCGCTCAGACCCGAGCTCGAACTCCCGGTCACAGTGCGCAATCACCTCCGGGCCGTGCCCGGATCCTGGCAGGGCGAGGTCGTGCCCGGCCTGCCGGCGAACGCCGAGTCGCTGATCGAACTCACCGGCGAGGTCGGCGATGCCGGGCTCTACCGGCTCTCACCCCGCACCGGGCGCACTCACCAGCTGCGGCTGCACATGCTGGGACTGGGCATCCCGATTCAGGATGATCCGCTCTACCCCCTTGTGCAGAACGTCTCCGTGCACGATTTCACCCGGCCGCTCCAGCTGCTGGCCAGCGACCTGGCCTTCACCGACCCGATCGACGGTGGGGCGCGATGGTTCGAGAGCGTGCGGAAGCTGCCAGTTCGGGCGGCGCCCGGCCCCGAGGAATAAGCCGGCCGGTTGGGAGCTCTCGAGGGTCGCCCTTGTTGTCCCTGCCCGGTAGTGCCTAGCATGTCACCATGGCAGCGCAGCCCGACGACTTCGACCCGGCGCTTGACCGCGCACACACTCTCGCGACGAAATGGCTGAGTTCCCTGCCCACCAGGCGGGTTGGGCCGAGTCGCACGGCGGACGAGCTGCTGGCCGACTTCGCGTTTCCGTTGCAGGACGAACCGCTACCCGCCGACGCGGTTGTCGACGAGTTGGCCCGGCTGGCCGAGCCCGGGCTGATGGCCATGCCGTCCGGCCGCTTCTTCGGCTGGGTGATCGGCGGCACCCTGCCGGCGTCGCTGGGAGCGGACTGGCTGGTCAGCGCCTGGGACCAGAACGCGGCGATGCGCTACGCCACCCCGGCGACAGCGGCAGCCGAGGAAGCCGCGGGCGGCTGGTTGCTCGACCTGCTCGGCCTGCCCGCCGGCTGCGACGTGGGGTTCACCACCGGGGCGACCGCCTCCAACTTCGTGGGCCTGGCGGCAGCACGACAGGAGGTGCTCGCCCGGGCGGGCTGGGACGTGGCCGCGAACGGGCTCATCGGGGCACCCCGACTCACCGTGTTCGTGGGTGCGGAGAGTCACGCCTCCGTCGATCTGGCACTGCGCTACCTCGGGCTGGGCACGCCTGTCGCGGTCGCAGCCGATGGTCAGGGGCGGTTGCTGGCCGACGACCTGGCCCGGGCTATGGACGCCCATCCTGGTGCTGCCATCGTGTGCCTCCAAGCCGGCAACCTGCACTCGGGCTCCACCGACCCGCTCGCCGAGGCGGCCCGGATCGCCCACGACCGGGGCGCATGGGTGCACGTGGACGGCGCCTTCGGGCTCTGGGCCGCCACCAGCCCCCGCCATCGCCACCTGATCGCCGGCGTCGAGACGTGTGATTCCTGGGCGACGGATGCGCACAAGACGCTCAATGTGCCCTACGACTGTGGCGTGGCGATCGTGGCCAGGCCAGAGGCCGTTCGCGCGGTGTTCGGCGTGCACACCAGCTACCTACAGACCACCGAGCACGGCCCGGGCGACCCGTTCGACAAGGTACCGGAGTTCTCCCGCCGCGCTCGCGGTGTGCCGGTCTGGGCCGCTCTGCGTTCGCTGGGTCGCTCCGGGGTGATCGCACTGATCGACGGTCTCGTCGAGACCGCGCAGACCTTTGCGTCACGCCTAGCCGGCATGCCGGGTGTCGACGTGGTCAACGACGTCGTCTTCACCCAGGTCTGCGTGAGTTTCGGCTCCGACGAACGCACCCGCAACATCACCGCGCGCCTGCTCGCCGACCGCACCACCTGGATGTCAGGATCGCGCTGGGCCGACCGCGACGTCCTCCGCATCTCGGTCAGCAACTGGTCGACCGATGCCGCCGACATCGAAACCTGCCTCGACGCCATCCAGCGCGCGATCGCCGCCGAAGACGCCGCCTGACCGCCTCGACGGTAAATCCAGGCGAGTCCGGAGTCAGGACTCAGGCCAGCAGCGGCGGTCGACCGGCGGCTTGCAGGGTGGCGGTGGCGGGGCCGGCGTCGGCCCAGGTGCCGGGAAGGGTGAGCACGGCCAGGGTCGAGGTGGACATGCCGATGCTCTCGCCGCTCAGCAGGTAGACCAGGTCCTCGACTCCGGGATTGTGCGCCACGAGGAGCACGGTGCGCAGGTCGCCCGGGAGTTCCTTCACGATCTCGAGCAGGTCAGTGACGGATGCGGCGTACGCTCGTTCGTCCACCCGGGCCTCCGGGCTGTTCGCCAGCTCCGCCGAGACCAGCGCCCAGGTGGCACGAGTACGGGTGGCGGGGGAGACAACCGTCATATCGATCACGGGGAACTGCTCGGCCAGCCAGCTCCCGACATCCTGAGCCTGGCCCTGCCCGCGTGGGTTGAGCGTGCGGTCGATGTCGGCCTGGCCGCCGGTCCAATCGGATTTGGAGTGTCGGAGCACGAGCAGGGTGCGTTCTGTCGGTGCGGTCATTCCGACAGTCTGCACCAACCACGTCGGCGAACCGGCGCGAACCTAGCCAACCGCCCCGCCGAGGTCGATGATGCTGGTGTGACGAAATGGGGTGTGCAGGCAGGACCCGGGTCGTGAACCCGGCATCCCGGCGTGTGCAGCGCATCTACCTCATCCTGCTGCTCGGCAACACCCTGGCCGCGTCGTTCATCTGGGGTATCAACACGCTGTTCCTGCTCGACGCCGGCCTGAGCAACTTCGAGGCCTTCGCCGCGAACGCATTCTTCACCGCCGGCATGGTGATCTTCGAGATCCCCACCGGGGTGGTTGCCGACACCGTGGGCCGCAAGGCGTCGTACCTGCTGGGCACCATCACCCTCTCGGTCACCACGGCCCTGTACTGGTTGCTCTGGCTCTGGCAGTCACCCTTCGTCTGGTGGGCGATCGTGTCGCTGTTGCTCGGCCTCGGCTTCACCTTCTTCTCCGGTGCCGTCGAAGCCTGGCTGGTGGATGCGCTCACCTCGACCGGCTACACCGGTAGCCTCGAGGCCGTGTTCGGCCGCGGCCTCGTGGTGACGGGTATCGCCATGTTCGCCGGCTCCGTGCTCGGTGGCGTGCTCGCCCAGGCGACCAACCTGGGGGTACCGTTCCTGGTGCGCGCCGGGGTGCTCGTGGTCATGTTCGTCTACGCGTTCGTCGTGATGAAGGACCTCGGCTTTGTGCCGGATCACTCCCAGGGCCCGCTCAAGGCGACGCGAACCGTGCTCACCGAGTCGATCGACCACGGCCTCAAGCGCCGCTCGGTGCGCTACATGATCCTCTCCGCGCCGTTCGCCTCCGGCGTGGGCATCTACGCCTTCTACGCGCTGCAGCCCTACTTGCTCGAGTTGTACGGCGACCCGTCGGCGTATTCCATCGCCGGCCTCGCCGCAGCCATCCTCTCGCTGGCGCAGATCGCCGGCGGGGTACTGGCTCCGCGCATCCGAACACTCTTCGCCAAGCGCACCAGCACGGTGATCGGCGCATCGCTGCTCAGCGTGATCACCCTGGTGGCGCTCGGTCTGAACAGCCTGTTCTGGCTGGCGATCGTCTTGCTGATGGTCTGGGGCTTCGTCTTCGCCGTTGCGGAACCGGTGCGGCAGGCCTACCTGAACGACATGATCCCCTCCAAGCAGCGGGCTACCGTGCTCTCCTTCGACTCCCTGTTCGGCAGCCTGGGCGGCGTGTTCATCCAGCCGGCTCTCGGCCGCTCAGCGGATGCCTGGGGCTACGGCACCTCGCTCGTGCTCGGCGGACTGGTCGAGCTGGTCGGGATCCCGATCATGCTGGCCAGCCGCCGCCAGCACGACCCGGCCGACTCTGTCCGGGAGCGCGCGACACCCGCAGAGGCCTCACCCGACACCGAGTGAGACGGGTCTGCGAGCGTCGCTCGACGGGCTACTGCCTGGCCATGATGATACGGAGGCGTTCTTCGGGGTCGATGAGGTGGTCGTGGTCGTCGTCGCCGAGGTCGATTTGCACCCAGTTGATCCGGCCGGTGAACCGGCTGCCGGCCGGCGTGTAGTCGGGCGTGACGGCAGTGCCGGATTCGTAGCCCACATCGGTCGTCTCGTCGGCGGAGAAAATCATGGCCTGAGTGGCGCCCACCCGGCCCGAACCGGCAGCGACGCCACCGTAGTAGATGGTGACCTCGCCGCCCTTACCCAGCCCGCCGCCGTCGTAGGCGAATTCCATCCGCACCTGGCTGAGTCCGGCCGGGATCGACCTGTCGGCCTCGACGGCGAACTCCTGGATGCCGAGGACGTTGTAGACGAACTTCGCCCGGCCGTTCTTGGCATACAGGCTCCAGCCGCCGAACCGACCGCCCTGGGCGATGATCACGCCCTGGGCACCCGTCTCGCGAACGACGATCTCCGCGGTCACCGAGAACGACTTGTTCTTGATGCTGACCACACTATTCTCCGACAGCCGACCCATGCCGGGGAAGAGGAGTTGCCTGGTGCCCTGGATGAGCGTGGGCCGGCCCGCGATCTCCGGTGTCGCCCGTTCGACCCCCCGGTCGTCGATCGGAAGCACGTTGTACTTGGTGGCTTCGATCAGCCACAGCCGTTGCAACGTGGCCAACATGTCGGGGTCGTCGGCGGCCAAATCGTGCGCCTGGCTGTAATCGATCCGGCCGTCGTAGAGTTCCCACACGTCGTCATCGAACGCCGGCAGGGTGCCCCCGAGCATCACCCAGGGGGTGCGGTGTTTCGTGACGGCGCTCCAGCCCTTGTAATACAGGCCGCGGTTGCCGAACATCTCGAAATACTGCAGATCGTGGCGTTCGGGAGCGGTCGCATCCGCGAAGGTGTACAACATGCTCGTGCCCTCCATGGGAGTCTGCTGCACGCCGTTGACCATGGTGGGTTCCGGCAGGCCCGCGGCCTCCAGAATCGTGGGGGCGATGTCGATGCAGTGGGTGAATTGGGAGCGCAGTCCGCCCCGTTCGGTGATGCCGTTCGGCCAGTGCACGATGGTGCCGTTGCGGGTGCCGCCCCAGTGCGACGCGACCTGCTTGGTCCACTGGAAAGGAGTGTCCATGGCCCAGGCCCAGCCCACCGCATAGTGGTTGTACGAGCTGGGGCTGCCGAGTTCGGCCTTCTTGGCCGCCATGAATTCCGGCGTCTCCAGCGCGGCCATGCCGTTGAAGTTGGCCATCTCGTTGAAGGCGCCGTTGACGGTGCCCTCCGCCGAAGCGCCGTTGTCGCCGACGATGTAGTAGATGATCGTGTTGTCGAGGATCCCGAGGTCGGTGATCGTATCGATCACCCGGCCCACATGGTGGTCGGTGTGCTCGAGGAACCCGGCATAGACCTCCATTTCCCGCTCCAGCACCGGCTTGAGAGCGGCCGGCATGTCATCCCATGCCGGAATTTCGGCGTGACGCGGGGTGAGCTCGGCATCGGCGGGAATGATGCCGAGTTCCTTTTGCTTGGCGAAGGTGCGCTCACGCTGCACATCCCACCCGTCGGCGAAGGCGCCCGCGTACTTGTCGGCCCATTCCGGGGGAACGTGATGCGGCGCGTGCGTGGCGCCGGGAGCGAAGTACACGAAGAACGGCTTGTCGGGCATCAATGCCTTCTGGGTGCGGATCCAGGTGCAGGCGTGATCGGCGAGGTCCTCGGTGAGGTGGTAGCCCTCCTCGGGGGTCGCCGGCGGTTCCACCGGGGTGGTGCCGTCGTAGAGGGCTGGGTCCCACTGGTTGTTCTCGCCTCCGATGAAACCGTAGAAGGTCTCGAATCCGCCGCCGCCCGACGGCCAGGCGTCGAACGGGCCCATCGGCGAGGACTGCCACACCGGAACCTCGTGGCACTTGCCGAATTGGGCGGTGGAATAGCCGTTGAGTTTCAGTGTCATCGCCAGCGGCGCCTTGGTGTTCGGCCGCAGCGAGCTGTTGCCCGGTGCCGAAGTGGCGGTCTCGGTGATGCTGCCCATGCCCACCGAGTGGTGGTTGCGTCCGGTGAGAAGGGCCTGCCGGGTGGGAGCGCACAGCGCCGTCGTGTGGAACCTGTTGAAGCTCAGGCCGTTGGCGGCCAATCGTTCGGCATTCGGGGTCTGGCAGGGCCCCCCGAAGGCGCTCGAAGAGCCGAACCCGGCGTCATCGATCAAGACGATCAGCACATTCGGTGCGCCATCCGGAGGTCGGAGCGGCTCAATCGGCGGGTAGTGCGTGTCGGGGTCCTTCGCGTCGTAGGTGGTGAGTCCGGGCGCAGGGCGGTCGGGGATCGGCAGCATCGAGCGGGAATGGCGGTCGGGCAGCATGACGGGTTTCCTCCAGAGGTGTGCGGCGGTGGCGAACGGGGTGGGAGTCGCACCACGCGTACGGGTGAAGGTATCGCCGTGTCGTTGTGGCCGGCGTCACCTGAAGAGGATGAGGTCGCCGGGTACCTGGGGGGCATTCGCAGCCGCGCTCTCCTATACTCAAAACTTCGAGGCCTCACAGAATCATTGCCCGACCCAAAACCACTGCCCCACAAATCCCTGCCGCGCAGAGATCATTTGCCCCACAGAATTGGACGCTCCGTGCCCACCACGCCTCACCCGCCGCGCAACCCCACGGTCTCGGCCATCGAACACGGCGCGGAACGCTTCCTGTTCGCCAGCCGCTGGCTGCTCGCCCCGCTCTACATCGGCATGGTCGTGGCGCTCATCGCCATCGGCATCAAGTTCTTCCAGGAGCTCTGGCACCTGATCAGCCACGTCGTCAGTTCCTCCGCCGACGACCTGGTGCTCGGCGTGCTCGCCCTGCTCGACCTCGCCCTGCTGGCCAACCTCGTGATCATCGTGATCTTCGCCGGCTACGAGAACTTCGTCTCCAAGATCGTGGTGGCCAGGGACGCGGAGGACCGACCCACCTGGATGGGCCACATCGACTTCTCCGGACTGAAGATGAAGCTGATCGGCTCGATCGTGGCGATCTCGGCCATCGGCCTGCTGCAGGACTTCACCGAGATCGGCAACTTCACCGCCGAAGACCAGTTCTGGCGCATCATGCTGCACCTCACCTTCCTCCTCTCCGGTGTGGGCTTCGCCTTCATGGACTGGTTGGGCGAGAAGCGGCTGATCCTGGCCAAGATCTCCCACTCCGAAGACGACTAGAGCCGCACCACAAGAACTTTATCGATGGTAACTTTTCTAGACGGCGGCCTTCATTCCCCGCCGGCTGAAAGGTAGAACCGATGTTGCCATCGTCTTTTCCCGCTCCCGACCTGTTCTCGCCCGCAACTGGCGAGCCCGCCCTGCGCTGGGGCGTGCTCGCTCCCGGTCGGATCGCGGGAAACTTCGTGGGCGCCATGCACCGCAACACCGCGCAGCGAGTCACCGCCGTGGCATCGCGCTCCCTGGAGCGCGCCCAGGCCTTCGCCCGGGAGCACGGCGCCGACACCGCCTACGGCTCCTATGAGGCGCTGGTCGCCGACCCGGCGGTCGACGTGGTCTACGTGGCGGCACCGGCCAGCGAACACCTCCGGCTGGGCCTGCTCGCCCTGGGCGCCGGCAAGCACGTTCTGATCGAGAAGCCGATGGCCACCAACGCCGCCGACGCGCAGCAACTGGTGGATGCGGCCGCATCCGCCGGCACGCTGCTGATGGAGGCGATGTGGTCGCGGTACCTGCCGCAGTCATCCGTGATCACCAAGCTCATCGCCGACGGCGTGCTGGGCGAGATCCGCGCCGTGCACGCCGACTTCGGGCAGGCGAAGGCCTCGAACCCCGGCCACCGATTGTTCCGCAAGGAGCTGGGCGGGGGAGCGCTGCTGGACCTCGGCATCTACCCGGTGCAGCTGGCCTCGATGGTGCTCGGCGCGCCGCGCACGATCACCGCTGTCGGCGCGATCGGCGACACCGGGGTGGACATCTACTCCACCCTCGTGCTCGGCTACGACACCCCGGCGCAGTCGACGCTGTCCACGTCGCTGCTGGCGCGCACGCCCTCGGTGGCGGCCATCATGGGCACCGAGGCGCGGATCGAGTTGGGCTCGCCGTTCCATGTGCCCACGACTCTCGTTCTCGGCGACAACGAATTCCTCGCTCCTACCCTCACCTGGACCGACCCGACCGGAGTGGCTCTGCTCGAGGGGCTCTCCTGGGAGGCGACGGCCCTGGCGAGGTTCGTCGGCGAAGGCCGCACCGAGTCCCCGCTGCATGACTTGGCGGAGACGGTGTCGATCCTGGCGACGATCGACGAGGCGCTCCGTCAGCTGGCGGCCTGAGCAACGCCGTCGCCGCCACGGCGAGGGCTGCGCAGCTGGTCGATCAGGGCCTCGAGGTCGGCCGGCGCGTCGATCGCCGGGTTCATCAACGCCTGCTGTTGCACCCCGTCGGCCACGGCGAGGAGCATCCGCGCGGCCCGATCGGCGTCCACGTCAGCCGGGATGCGGCCGGTCGCCTGCTCGAACCGCACGGCGGCGCTGAGCAGGTCGCGCACCCGGTCGTAGCGGTTGCGAAAGAAGGCATGGGCAGGGTGGGCGGCATCCACGGCCTCGGCCGCAAACACCAGGTACAGGTGCACGAGCCCGGGAATCTCGAGGTTGCGACGGATGATGGCGGCGAAATTGTCGAGGGTGTCGCCGGGCGTGAAGCCGCCGCCGATGGATTCCAACGCGCTGTCGTCCCAGCGGGCGATGACATTCTGGATGAGGTCTTCGCGGCTGTCGAAGTAGTACAGGATGTGCGCCGGCTCCACCTCGAGCTCCCGACCGATCGCCCGCAGCGAGGTGCCCTGGAACCCGTCCCGGGAGAGCACGTCGGTGGCCGTCTGCAGGATGGCCTCGCGACGGGCGGCGCCCTTGGGGAAACGACCGGTGCGAGCCATGCGGCCAGTTTAGTGCGCCGCCCGCGCCGGCCCCAATGAAACTTACCAACGTGAAATACTTCGGTTGCACCGCCCAGCCAGCACCGATAGCGTGCACGGTAGGGCGGCACGTCTGCCACCACCCCAACGAACTGGATCCATCAATGTCGATCACACCTGACCCCGCCGCCCAAGCCTTACTCCCGCTGCTGGAGGAACAGAACACCAGCATCAGCTTCACCCGGTTCGACTACGACGACGCCTACCGGCTCGGCAGTGCGATCATGGCACGAGCCGCCGCCGACGACCTGAAGATCACGGTCGCTATGTCGTTCGGCCAGCAGCGGGTCTTCCATGCCGCCCGCCCCGGCACCACAGCCGACAATGACGAGTGGCTGGCCAAGAAGTTCCGGGTGGTCGCGCGGTACAACGCGCCCTCGTTCCTGATCAGCACCAAGTACAGGGCCAGGGGACTGGACTTCAACCAAGCCACCGGCCTGCCGATCTCCGAGTACGTCGCTGCCGGCGGTGCCTTCCCACTGCGGGTGAACGGGTCGATCATCGGCGCCGTCGGCGTGTCCGGCCTGGTCGAGAACCTCGACCACGACCTGGTCGTCTGGGCGCTCGAGGCCGCACGGGCCGCAGGCGCATGACCGGCATCCGGGTCACACTGGCCGGAGCCTACTGACGTGGACTACCGGCGCCTCAGACCCGGCCAGACCAGCCGGGTGCACATCGGCTATCGCGACGGCCGCGCGGCCGAGGTGATCTTCGAAACCGACAGCATCCTGATCGAAGCACCCAACTGGACCCTCGACGGTGCGCACCTGATCGTGAACGGCAACGGCCGGCTCTTCTCGCTGGCCAGCACTGGCGGCGAGTCCCTTGTGCCGATCCCGCTCACCAACGTGCCCGCCCTCAACAACGACCACGTGCTGGCCCCTGACGGCGAGCACATCTTCGTCTCGGCGAACGACTGGCACATCTACCGGGCAAGCCTGGCCGGTGGCCCCGCAGAGCGCATCACCAACGCCGGCGTGCCACAGCGCCTGCATTTCCTGCACGGCGTGAGCCCCGACGGGCACACGCTCGCTTACATCGGGCTGGACCCCGACGACGGCGACGTCTGGGGCAGCGGGAACGTGTTCACGATTCCGAGCACCGGCGGCGACGACACCCAACTCACCACGGGCGGGCAGGCCGATGACGGCTCAGAGTATTCACCCGACGGAGAGTGGATCTACTTCAACACCGAGGCCTTCGAACCCGAACCCGGCCACGCCCAGATCGCCCGGATGCGCGTGGACGGCTCCGGCCTGGAACAGCTCACCTTCGACAACCGGGTCAATTGGTTCCCGCACCTCTCCCCGAACGGCACGAGCGCGGTCTACCTCGCGTTCCCGCCCGGCACCGAGGGGCACCCCGCCGACGTCTGGGTGGAGGTCAAGGTGGTCGAGAACGAGGATTGGGCATCCGCACGAACCGTGCAGCGCCTCTTCGGCGGTCAGGGCACTCTCAACGTGAACAGCTGGGCGCCCGATGGTGAGCGCTTCGCCTATGTCAGCTACCCGAACGGCGGTGACGATGGCGGCGATCCGTCCGGCCACGACTCGTAAGCTACCCCGCATGAAGCCCGTTGAGACGGCCGCGCACCGGGCCCGGTAATGTCGGTGGTTCCGCCGCGGTGAGCCCGGCGGCAACCACCCAGCAGCAGTAAGGATCCGCATGAGCGAGTACAAGCGTCAGAACATTTCCTCCGGCTCGGTCTGGGAGCCCGTCGTCGGCTACTCCCGCGCCGTGCGCGCCGGTGCCTTCGTGTTCGTCGCCGGCACCACCGCGAGCTCGCCCGACGGTGCCGTCGGTGGTGCGGATGCCGCGGCACAGGCTCGCGAGATCTTCGTGCGCATCGGCGCGGCGCTCGAGCAGGCCGGCGCGAGCTTCGGGGAGGTCGTGCGCACCCGGGTGTACCTGAAGAACATCGCCGACTTCGACAGCGTCGGCGCCGTGCACGGTGAGATCTTCGGCGACATCCGCCCGGCCCTGGTCGCGGTGGAGGTGGGTGCCCTCGCTGCACCCGACCTGCTGGTGGAGATCGAGCTGGACGCCATCATCGGGGCGACGTCGGTCGCCTGAGCCCTCGATCGGGGCAGTTACCCCGCGCGTGTCATGGTGATCGCGGCCACGATCCTGGTCACACCGAACTCCCACGCGCGCTCGACGTCGCCGCCCAGATTGAAGCCGCCATTCAGCTCCATGCTGATGAAGCCGGTGGCCCAGGCGGTGAGCAGCCGGGCCGCTTCGAGCGCATTCTCCTCGCCGGCCAGCTCGCCGGCCACCCGCAGAACGGATGTGCTGGCCGCGGCACCGAATTCGGCGTCGGCGACGGGCGTGCCGGCCCCCGGCGTCATGACCAGCTGGAATGCGGCAGGCCGCTCGTGGCCGAACGTGCGCAGGGTATTGGCCAGCTGCACCGGGTCGTTCTGGGCGTTGAGGCGGTCGGCCACCTCGGTCAGCGTCGCCTCGGCGACCAGCTGGATCAGCTGGTTGCGACTCTCCACCCGTTTGTACAGCGACGGCGTGCGTACCCCCACCCGGTGAGCGACGGCGTGCATGGTGAGGGCGGCGAGACCGTCCTTCTCCAGCAGGTCGCAGGCGGCGAGCACGATTGCGTCGAGGGAGGTTCTCTCTGGAGTGGGCACAAAACCAGTATAGCTATTGACCATAGCCATGATGGCTATGTAGCATAGCCATCATGAGACTCGCACCCAACCTTCACCGCATCGGCAACGACATCATCGCCGTCTACCTCGTCGACACCCCAGACGGCGTGACGGTCATCGACGCCGGTCTCGCCGGCCACTGGCGCGACCTGCTCGCCGAACTCAGCATCATGGGCCGCACCCTCGCCGACGTGAAGGGGGTGATTCTCACCCACGGGGACTCCGACCACGTCGGCTTCGCCGAACGGCTGCGACGGGACCACGGCGTGCCGGTCTATGTGCACCCGGCGGATGCCGGCCGGGCCACCGGTGGCGCGAAGCCGGCCAACGGCAAGCAGAAGATGAAGTTCGGCGGCGTTCTGGGCTTTGCCGTCTACTCGCTGCGCAAGGGCGGCCTGCGCACCACCTACCTGACCGAGGTCGTGGAGGCGCACGACGGCGAGACTCTCGACCTGCCCGGTGCTCCCCAGATCATCGGCCTGCCCGGCCACTCCCCGGGGAGTATCGCGGTCTACGTGCCCGTGGCCGACGCCGTGTTCGTCGGGGACGGGCTCACTACCCGCCACGTTCTCACCGGTGCAGCGGGACCGCAGCCGGCTCCGTTCACCGACGAGCCCGACCAGGCGATAGCGTCCCTGCGGGCGCTGCTGCCCACCGGCGCGAAGTGGGTTCTGCCCGGTCACGGCACGCCCTGGAGCGGCGGCGTCGTGGCCGCCGTGGCCGCCGTCGAGGAGGCGGCGCGCACGTCGCACTGAGCCCTCACCCGAGGCCGGTCGTGGCCTCGTCCTCCCGCTGGTCCGCCGCTATCAGCCGTTGGGCCGCGTCGATCAGGGCGAGATGGGTGAAGGCCTGTGGAAAATTGCCCAGGTGCCGGCCCGTGGTGGCGTCGATCTCCTCGGCGTGGGGCGGCGTAGCTGTGCTCATCCAGTTGCGCCAGAACTTCTCGCTCTCCCCACCACGGTTGGTGTCAATGCCGCCGCATGCCCGTCGGGCCGTGCTGCGTAGGCTGGGGGCATGCTCGCTGTGTCGAAGGATCCCCGCGCCGAACTCGCGGCGCTGTGCGAGCGAGGCCTGGATTGGCAGACGCACACCACCCGGTTACTGGCGAATCCCGCAGCCGCGCGGCGGGCGGCCGTTCTGGTGCTGTTCGGCGTGCTCGACGCGGTGCCGGCGCGGGCGGCGTCTGCTGCCGGTGCCAGCCGGGTACCGGCGGACCTAGACGTTCTGTTGTTGCGACGGGCGGCGACGCTGGGCAGTCACCCGGGACAGATCGCGTTCCCGGGCGGCCGGCTCGAACCCACCGATTCGGGCCCGATCGCTGCAGCGCTGCGTGAGGCGGTGGAGGAGACGGGGCTGGATGCCGATGGTCTCGAACCGCTCGGCGTTCTGCCGGATCTGGCCGTGCCGGTGAGCAACCACATCGTCACCCCGGTTCCGGCCTGGTGGACCCACCGGTCCGACGTGGCCGCGGTGGACCACGCCGAGACCGTCGACGTGTTCCGGCTACCCGTTGCCGACCTGCTCGACCCGGCCAACCGCGCCAGCACCGAGCACACCGTCGCCGGTACCACCTACCGAGCGCCGGCGTTCACCGTCGACGGCCGGCTCGTCTGGGGATTCACCGCGATCGTGCTGTCACGCATGTTCGACGAGCTCGACTGGGCAGTCGCCTGGAACAAGGACCGGGTGGTGCGCCCAGAACTCTGACCACGTTGCCGGGTTGGAACCAATCCTCCGGTGCGGACACTATTAGGTATGACCGCTGCCGGGGGAACCAACGAATACGAGCTCTGGGCGTGGGCCGTCGAGGGGGACGCGGGAGCGTTCGGCGAGATCTTCGACCTGCACCGTGATCGGGTGTTCGGCCATGCCCTCCGGGCGCTCGCCTCCCGGCACGATGCGGAGGACGTGACGGCGATCGCCTTCCTGGAACTCTGGCGGCACCGCCGACGGGTGCGAGTGGTGAACGGGTCGATCGTCGGCTGGTTGCTGGTCACCACCAACAACGTCTGCCGTAATCAGGCCAGGTCGGCTCGTCGCTACCGGCTGGCGCTGGCCAAGCTCTCGCCGGACCCGTCGCATCCGGACCCCGCCGATGACGCCGGCGTGGGGATCGACCGCGCCAGGCGAGCGCCGGGTGTGCGGGCGGTCTTCGCCCAGCTCAGCGCGCGCGACCAGGACATCCTCACCCTGTGCGTGCTCGAGGAATTGACGACCGCGGAGGCCGCCCTGGCGCTGCGGATTCCGATCGGCACCGTGAAATCCCGCCTCTACCGGGCGAAGAGCCGAATGGCCGAACTGCTGCTGACCGCCGCCCCCGAGGCGCGAGAGGGATGGAGCCTCTGATGACCCACCACACCGACGCGCCCGCGGGCCGACCCGAATTCGACCCGCAACGCAGCGCTGAGATTCGGCGCCTGCTGATTCGCACGGTGGCCGGCACATCCCGGCCCCGGATCGCCCGGCTGTCCCGCACGTCTTTCGCGCTAGCCGCGACAGTGGCCCTTCTCTGTGCCGGCGGTGTGGGTGCCGGCAGCGTGGTGGTCTACGACCGGCTCGCTCACGACTCCGAACTGACAGCGCAGTCTGCTGCCACCGAGAACGGACATGATTCCGTGGCGGAAGCCGCGGCCGACTCCACCGCGGAATCGCAGTCCGGTCTGTCGCCGGCCGTGATGCTGAACGGGCAACTCGGCTATGCCTACGATGTCGACCTGTACTCAGTCATGGCGACGAGCGCCTCCGGAGTGCCGACATCTGACGGACAGTTCCTGAGCGACGCGGAGGCGTCGGATCTGGACCTCAACGGTTTTGCCGCCGCCTCGCTCAGGGTGCCGATCTACCTGGCCGACGGCGTCACCGTCATCGGCTACATCGAGCCCCGCGCCCTGGCCCGCTGACGCAGCGCCAGCTCGCGCTCGGTTAGTGCGAGTCCTTCGCCTTGGTGATCGGCTGGCCGTCGACCTGGGCACGGTCGGCCTTGGCGGCGTCGTTACGGGTCTTGGCCAGGCTGGCGATGGTGGCCACCGCGACGGTCGCACCGATGAACACCAGCGAGAACCAGATCGGGATCTCCGGCACCCACAGGATGGGCTCGCCGCCGTTGATGAACGGCACCTCGTTGACGTGCAGGGCGTGGAAGACCAGCTTGAGGCCGATGAAGCCGAGGATGACCGCGAGGCCCTGGGAGAGGTAGACCAGACGCTCGAGCAGGCCGCCGATCAGGAAGAACAGCTGACGCAGGCCCATCAGGGCGAAGGCGTTGGCGGTGAAGACGATGTAAGCCTCAGAAGTGAGGCCGTAGATGGCGGGGATCGAGTCGATCGCGAAGACCAGGTCGATGAAGCCGATCGCGATGATGGTCAACAGCATCGGGGTGACGAAGCGCTTGCCGTTGATCTTGGTGGTGAGCTTGTCGCCGTCGAACTTGTCGGTGACAGGCAGTACCCGGCGGGCCACGCGCACGAAGAGGTTGTTCGCCGGGTCGCCGCCGTGGCCCTTGACCTGCATGTAGGCGAGCACGAACAGGAGCGCGCCGAACAGGTAGAACACCCAGGAGAAGTTCTCGATCAGGGCCGCGCCCACCGCGATGAACCCGCCGCGCATGATCAGCGCGATGATGATGCCGAACATCAGCACCTTCTGCTGGTAGGCCTTGGGCACGGAGAAGGCTGCCATCACGATGAGGAAGACGAACAGGTTGTCGATCGACAACGCCTTCTCGGTGAGGTAGCCGGCGAAGTACTCGCCGCCGTAGGTCCACCCGGACACGACGCCGATGCCCACGCCGAAGAGCAGCGCGAGACCGATGTAGAACGCCGACCAACGCGCCGATTCGCCGACCGTGGGTTCGTGGGGTTTGCGTACGTGCGCGAAGAACTCGTAGGCGAAGAAGGCGATCGTCACGGCAATGGTGATGAGCCAGATTGTGGGAGTGATATTCAAGGAGAGCTCCAGGGCATGGGGAATGGACGGAGATCAAGGTCTCTTCCACCCGGCAGCTTATGACAGCCATCGAGCCAGCGTCCCGGGACTCTTCGTTAAGTCCGTATTGACGGGTGCGCCGCGTGGGAGTACTCCCCTTGCAATCCCCAAGGTTAAGGGGGTGAAGCTGAGAATTAGCCGTATTGTCCGTCTGGAACGGCCACGAGGCTCGAATTCTGGCGGGACCTTAGGCCCTCCGAAACTCTGTGCAATCGCATACTCTCGATGGCGAGTGGCGCACCCGTTGTACCGGGGGAGGGCGCTCCATTCATCCCGATGCACCGGATAGCTCTAACCAGACCCGCCTGGAGACACCATGACCGCTACCACCATCACACCCACCCAGTCGCACTCGGGCCGCATGGCCGCGGTCAGGGACCACTTGATCGGCGTCATCCATGGCGCCCCGGTACACGTGCAGGCCGGCTATGAGGATCACATCGGCTTCAGCGACGCCGCAGCGCTGGCGGATGCCCTGATCGCCAGCTGCGGCCACCTGGCGATCGAGGCTTAATCGGCCGCCGGCGCGTGCGCTGGGCGCTGACTCAGCTCCAGATGCGCAGGTCGTCGGGCATCTTCTCGCCGGTCTCGCGTACGCGCCGGCGGGCGCGATGCCACCAACCCACGCGCTGGCGGCCCAGGATGACCCAGATGGTGATGGCGAGGCCCATCAGCACGGCCGCCAGACTGATGTACAACCAGGCGAGGTGCGGGTACACGGCAATGTAGCTGAGTCCGTAGAGGCTCATGCCGAAGATCACGACGCCTAGGGCGATCATGATCCAGGGGTTGTTCGATCGGAGGATGAAGGCGTTGCCGAGGAGGTAGTCCGGATTCTTGCGCGGTTCTGGTCCGACCACGCGCACGATCTCTTCCATGCGCACCAGTTGGTACACCCGGTCGGCGTCGCTCTGCCGGAAACCCTCGATCTGCAACCAGCCCGACCCGCGAGCGGGGTCGGAGTAGAAAAAGGTGTTCTCCCGGTCGGTTCGACTGGGATTGAGGGTGGCGAGGAACCGCATGGCCGAGGAGCCCACGGTCTCCGTGATGGCATTCGTCGGAAGGATCTCCAGAAACTCCACCGGGGCCGGCGCGCCGGATGCATCATGGGTTTGATGCATCCGTACGGCCGGCCTGGTCGCTTCCGTCGTCGGTGCAGTGCTCATGTTCTCGTCCCCCCGGTTGAGTGTGCGCTGGCTCAGTAGCGGCGCGGCGGTCGTTCTGACCGGTCGCCCTGCTGCGGACGGTCGTTCCGGCCGGCCGAGGCGCCGTTGTCGGCGTGGATCTCGATCAGCTTTCCGCTGATACGGGTGGCCGAGAGGCGACCGAGCACGTCACCGGACAGGTCGGCCGGCAGGTCGACCAGGGAGTACTCGGGCAGGATCTGGATCGCGCCGAAGTCTTCGCGGCTCAGGCCGCCTTCGTTGGCGAGGGCGCCGACGATCTGACGCGGCTCCACCTTGTGGCGCTTGCCCACCTCGATGCGGAACGAGGCCATGGCCCGGTTGCTGTCGCGGGAGCGACGCTCGGGGCGTTCGCTGCGAAGTGGCCGGTCGTCACGGCTGCCGCGGTCGTCGCGACCGCCACGGTCGTCACGGCGCTCGCGCACGGGGCGGTCGCCCCGGTCACGATCGCGGTGTTCGGTGCGCTCACGGTCGAAGCGCTGGGCGGCGCGCACGTCGTCGGCGTTGAGCAGCAGCGGGGTGTCACCCTGCGCGACCACGGCGAGGGCGGCGGCGACATCGGCCTCCGGCACGTCGTGGTGCTCGACGTAGTGACCGACGATGTCGCGGAACGCGGCGATGCGGGCGGTCTCTTCGAGGGCGGCGGTGATGGCGTCGTCGAAGCGGGTGAGGCGGGTGGAGTTGACGTCTTCCACACTGGGCAGCTGCATCTGGGTGAGCGGCTGGCGGGTGGCCCGCTCGATCGCGGTGAGCAGGTGACGCTCACGCGGGGTGACGAAGCTGATCGCGGCGCCGCTGCGGCCCGCGCGGCCGGTGCGGCCGATGCGGTGCACGTAGGACTCGGTGTCGATCGGGATGTCGTAGTTGATCACGTGACTGATCCGCTCCACGTCCAGGCCGCGGGCGGCCACATCCGTGGCGACCAGGATGTCCAACTTGCCGCTCTTGAGCTGCTCGACGGTGCGTTCGCGCTGCACCTGGGGAACGTCGCCGTTGATCGCGGTGGCGGAGTAGCCGCGCGCACGCAGCTTCTCGGCGAGGGTCTCGGTCTCGTTCTTGGTGCGGGTGAAGACGATCATGCCCTCGAAGTTCTCCACCTCGAGGATGCGGGTGAGCGCGTCGACCTTCTGCGGGTAGGAGACCAGCAGGTACCGCTGGGTGGTGTTCGCCGAGGTCGTGGTCTTGTTCTTGACCGTGATCTCTTCGGGGTTGTTCAGGTACTGCTTGGAGATGCGACGGATCTGGGCGGGCATGGTGGCCGAGAACAGCGCCACCTGCTTGTCATCCGGGGTATCCGCGAGGATCGTCTCGACGTCTTCGGCGAAGCCCATCTTGAGCATCTCGTCGGCTTCGTCCAGCACCAGGTACTTGAGCTGGGTGAGGTCGAGGGTGCCCTTCTCGAGGTGGTCCATGATGCGGCCGGGCGTGCCGACGACAACGTGCACGCCACGACGCAGCGCCGAGAGCTGGATGCCGTAACCCTGTCCGCCGTAGACGGGCAGCACGTGCACACCCTTCATGTGGGCGGCGTACTTCTCGAACGCCTCACAGACCTGCAGGGCGAGTTCGCGGGTGGGAGCCAGCACGAGCGCCTGGGGGCTCTTCTGGGACAGGTCGAGGCGGGAGAGGATCGGCAGCGCGAACGCGGCGGTCTTGCCGGTGCCGGTCTGGGCGAGTCCCACGACGTCACGGCCGTCGAGGAGCGGGGGAATCGTGGCGGCCTGGATGGCCGACGGGGTCTCGTAGCCGACGTCCTTGAGGGCCTTGAGAACGGAATCGCTGAGCCCTAGCTCGGAGAAGGTGATCGTCGCGCGGGCAGTGTCTGCCTCGGTCGGTGCAGTTGTATCAGGAGGCGTCATACTACCAACGGTAGTCGGTCGGAGTGCATACCCCGTTCGGGAGAGGCAAATCCGTGCCCCCAGGTTAGGCCGAAAGGGGCAGTTCGGCGCCAGAGAGCTCGCTCACCGCAACCGAAACCGGCGAGGCGTGCGTGGCGCGGAGGGCCGCGAACGCCTGCGCGAGGTCGGCCAGCAGGTCATCTTCGTCTTCGATGCCCACCGACAGGCGCACCAGACCGGGAAAGATGCCGAGCCGGTCCCGTTCCTCGGCGCTCAGATGCGCGTGCGACGTGGTGCCGGGGTGCAGCACGAGCGAGCGCACATCACCGAGGTGCGACATCCGGCTGAACAGCTCCACCGAATCGATCAGGGTGCGGGCGTCCGCCAGGCCGCCGTGCAGGGTGAAACCGAACACCGACCCGGTGCCGCGCGGGTAGTACCGCCGGGCGATGGCGTGTGACGGGTTGGACGGCAGCCCCGGGTAGTCCACCGACGCCACTTCCGGCTGCGCCTCGAGCCAGCGAGCCACGGTGAGGGCGTTGCGGGAGTGCTGGGCGACCCGGAGCGAGAGGGTCTCGAGGCCCTGCTGCAGCAGGAACGCGTTCAACGGCGAGAGCACGGGACCCAGCCGCCCCGCGATGATCGTGCGGGTGTATTCCAGGTAGGCGGTGTTGCCGAACTTCTGCACCAGGGTCGGCGAACCGGCCCCGCCGATCGGGGTATTGAATTGCGGGAACTTGTCGGGGTAGCGCGCCCAGTCGAAGGTGCCGCCGTCGATCACAACGCCGGCCAGGGACGCGCCATGGCCGCTGAGGAACTTGCTGGCCGAGTGCACCACGATGGAGGCGCCGTGGTCGAGTGGCCGGATCAGGTACGGCGTGGATGCCGTGCTGTCGATCACGAACGGCAGCCCTTCTTCCCGCGCGAAGGCGGCGATCTGACCGATGTCGATCAGGTCGTTCTTGGGGTTCGGAATGGTCTCGCCGTAAATCGCCCGGGTGTTGGGGCGGATGCGGCGGCGCCAGTCCTCGATATCGTGCGGATCGTCGACGAACTCCACCTCGATGCCGAACCGGGCGAAATTCTCCCGGAACAGGGTCTTCGAGCCCTCGTACAGGCTGGGCGCTGAGAGGAAGTGGTCGCCGGACTTGAGGATGCCCAGCAGCGCCACCGTGATCGCGGCCTGGCCGCTGGCCACCAGGAGCGAGTCCACCCCGTGTTCGAGAGCGGTGAGCTTGGCTTCCACAGCGGCGTTGGTGGGGTTGGCGTAGCGGGTGTAGACGAGGCCGCCGTCTTCGCCCGCGAAGCGCGCCTGGGCGTGGTCGAAGGAATCGAAGACGAAGCCGGCGGTGAGGTAGATCGGGGTGATGCGGGCACCGAAATCGCCGCCCACGATCTCGCCGGCGTGAACCTGCTCGGTGGCGAAGCCGAAGTGGTCCTGGCCGTACGGTGTGGCGGTGGTGGTCATGGTGCTGGTCCCTCTCGGCCTGTCCTGGTGAGCAGCCACGCTACGTGCCACCGGAGCGGGCGACAATCGGCCCGGTTCACAGAACGACACAATCGTGCGCATCCCGCCTGCCCCGCCGAGACTGGATCCATGGCACACCTGCAGCACTTCGGATGGTTCTTCGGCCGCGGCTTCGGCCCCCAGGGGTGGGGCCGACCCGACTACCGGTGGAACTACGAGTGGCAGAAGCCCGCGATCTACCAGCAGTCGGTGCGGCAACTCGAGCAGGCCGGGTTCGACCTGCTCATCATCGAGGACGCCCTCTCGCTGGGCTCACCGGACACCCTGAATCTGCGGGTGAACTCCGCCTACGGCGGGCCCAAGCACGACCCGCTGCTGCTGGCGCCTTACCTCTTCGACGCCACCACACACCTGGGCGTCGCCCCCACCGTGAACGCCGGGGCCTACCCGCCCTACCTCGCGGCCCGACAATTCGCCACCCTGCAGCACCTGAGCAGCAACCGGTTCGGCCTGAATGTGGTCACCGACGTGAAGAGCGCCCGGCACTTCGGCCTGCCTGAACTGGCCCACGACGCCGCCTACGACCGTGCGGAGGAATGGCTCACCGGCATCCGTCGGCTGTGGCACAGCTGGGGCGACGGCGCCCACGTGAACAACGCGGCCACCGGGCAGTTCGCGGATGCGTCCAAGCTGGACGCGTTCTCGCATGAGGGGGAGTACTTCAGGTTCGACGGGCCGCTGAACGCGCTGCCGTTCGACGACGGCGACCCCGTGGTGGTCTCGCCGGGCGGGTCCGGCCGGGGCCTGGGCTTCGCCGGCGCGCACTCCGACGTGCAGTTGGCCCTGGCCCCGTTGACCGCGGAGAGCATCACCGCCTACCGGGCGAAGATCCACGCTGCGGCGGTGGCGCGCGGACGCACACCGGCCGACATCAATATTCTCTTCGTGCTGACCCCGGAGATCGTGGCGAGCGAGGAGGAGGCGCGCCGCGTGGTGGCGGCCACCCGGCACCCGTCCGACGACCTGCTCCGGCAGGTCCTGGCCGCGCAGTCCAGCGACCTGGAGACCGACCTGACCGTGCTCGACCTGGACCGGCCGATCGGACCGGGGGTCTTCGGCCAACATGTGTCGCAGGGCACCATCAACAACCTCGTGGGCGCCGGCGGCGACCTCGAGACCGACACCCTGCGCCAGATCGCCGCCCGCAAGGCGCGCAAGGGCACCATCAGCGACAAGACCGGCTTCGTGGGCACGGCCGCCCAATTCGCTGACTTCATCGAGGAGCTCGGGGAGACGGCCGACAACGACGGCTTCATCATCAACGGCGACCTGCACCCGGTGACCGTGCACCGGATGCTCGACCAGCTGGTTCCGGAGCTCCGGCAACGGGGCGTGCTGCGTGACTCGTTCGGCGGTGGCGGGTTGCGGGCCAACCTGGCCGACTTCTAATCCGGTTTGGCAGAATAGGGCAGAACCGAAACGAGCACTTCCCAGAAACGAGCACCACCGACATGAGCACCCTCGCACCGACCGGGCCGATAGCGATCGTGGGGGCCACCGGGTCGCAGGGCGGGGCCGTGGCCAGGGCACTCCGCCGCCGGGGCGTGCCGGTGGTGGCACTGGTGCGAGACGCGACCGGCCCGGCCGCTCTGGAGCTGGCGGCGTTGGGCATCGGGCTGGTCGAGGGTGACCTCGATCAGCCCGAGTCCCTGGACCGGCTGTTGCGCGGGGCGAGCGGCCTATTCACCGTTGTGCTCTCGGCCACCGCCACCGACCCCGCCAGCGAGGTGCGGCACGGAACCGCGCTGGTGACGGCGGCCGAACGCGCCGGGGTGCGCCACCTGGTGCACTCATCCGTGTCGGGCTGGGAGCCCGGGCATTCCCGGATCGACCGCGCCTACGACGAGGCCTACTGGAACGACAAGGAGGCCGTAGAGCGAGCCGCCCGGGAGTCGGGCATCCCCATCGTCACCCTGCTGAAACCGGCGATCTTCATGGACAATTTCGTGCCGCCCCGGCTGGCCGGCATGTTCCGTGAGCAGGGCGACGGCGTTCTGGCGGCGGCCACCGCGCCGCACGTGCCGCTACCGCTCGTGGCGGTCGACGACATCGGCGAGGCCGCGGCGGCGGCGTTCTTCGCACCCGAGATCTTCGATCGGGCGGAGGTGGAGCTCGCCGGTGACGTGATGACCTTTCCGCAGATCGCGGAGCTGCTCTCCGAAGCGTTCGGCCGCAGCTTCCGGTATGTGCACGAGGACCCGGACGCCCTGGTCGAGCGGGGCCATCATCCGGGCTGGGTGGCCAAGCAGGTCTGGTACGAACAGGTCAACCATCGTGCCCGGCCGGCGCACAGCGCCGTTTACGGTCTGAAGCCGCGCACCTTCGCCGAGTTCCTGGCCGCGCATCCCGGTACGATTCATTCCACTTAGTCCTCGTTCCCAGTCAGGCAGGCGGCAGATCCATGCTCGAGATGCGACCCAATTGCGAGTGTTGCGACCGCGACCTGTCGCCGTCGGCCGACGTGGCGTTCATCTGCTCGTTCGAGTGCACCTGGTGTGCCGACTGTGTTCGAACCTTCCCGGCGGGAGCGTGCCCCAACTGCGGCGGTAGCCTGCAGCTCCGGCCGAGCCGGGCACCGCACAAGCTGCTGACCGCACCGGCCTCCAGTGTTCGCGTGGTCGCCGCCGGCTGCCAGCCGGCTGGGGTCTGAATCGCACGCTGACCGGTTGCACCGGGCGTGGGGCTCAGTCTTCGTCGGCATCCCGCCGCACGGTACCGGGGTGCGCCGACTCGAGTGCGGTGCGAAGCGCCGGTGCCAGCACGGCGAGGTCGACGTCGTGGGATTGGCCCGCGAGTTCGATGTGCCGGCCGTGGGCAAATGCCGTGGCCATGGCCCTGGCCGACTCGCGGATGAACTCCGGCGCGAACTCCCCGCTCAGCACCACCGCGGGAACCTCGACGGCCTCGATCCGGTCGTAGGGCAGCAGGCCGTCGCCCAGCACGGCATCGTCGTAGGCGAGGGTCGGCGCGATCGCCTCGAACGCCGGCCACATCGGCGCCCGGCGCATGCCGGCGATCTGCTCGGCCGGCAGGCCCACCCGGGTGAGGAACAGTTCCATCGCGGCGCCGCGGCGACCCGCCGCCAACGCGGCCCCGAGCTCACGGGAATAACGCCTGGCGCCGGGGTCGAGTTCGATACTCACCGGCACCTCGTAGACGGCCAGCGCTCTCACCCTGGCTCCCAACGCGGCCGCGGCCGCGATCACCAGCGCTCCGCCGCTCGATATGCCGAACAGCGCCGCGGAGCCGCCGGACTCTGCGATGAGAGCATCGAGATCGTCGATCTCGCGCTGCACCGAGAACGGCAGGGTGTCGCCGCTGGCCCCGCGCCCGCGGCGGTCGTAGGAGACGACCGTGAACGCCGCCGCCAGCAACGCGGCCAGCGGGCGCATCGGCCCGGCGTCGCGGTAACAGGTGGCGCCGTCGACCAGGATCAGGGCCGGTCCGCTGCCCAGCGCGTCGAAGGCGATAATCGTGCCGTCCTGAGACGTGACCGTTGGCATGATGTCTCCCTTCGAGACCCTTCGGTGCGGCGCGGCGAACCGGATGTGTCCGGCAGCGCTGCATCCGCTGCCACCGTGCCACCGGCCCACAGCGCCGGTCAATCCCTCCGTCAGCAATTCACGGCAATCGGGTGGGGCCGGCCGGCGGCATCCGGCACAGATGTGCGTTCACGAGGCGTCGTGTCGTGCACACGAGCACCCCGGTTCGCGGGAGGATGTCTGCATGGCCATAACTGAGCAGCAGCCCTGGGTAAAGCACTACCAACCCGGCGTGCCCGCTGAGATCGACTACCCCACCACCTCGCTCGTCGAAATGCTCGAGCACGCGGTGGCGGAAGCCGGCGACGCTCCGGCCCTGGAGTTCTTCGGCCGCCGCACCAGTTACGCCGAACTGGGTGCTCAGATCGACCAGGCCGCCGAGGGGCTGCGCCTGCTGGGTGTACGCGCCGGCGACCGGGTCGCCCTGATCCTGCCCAACTGTCCCCAGCACGTGGTGGCGTTCTACGCCGTGCTGCGGCTGGGCGGCGTGGTCGTCGAGCACAACCCGCTCTACACCTCACCTGAACTCCGGCACCAGTTCGAGGACCACCAGGCCCGCATCGTGATCGCCTGGGACAAGGTCGCCCCCACCGTGCGCGCGTTCCCGGCCGACATCGAGATCGACCACATCGTTTCGGTCAACCTGCTGGAGGCGTTCCCCACCGTGAAGCGCCTGGCGCTGTACCTGCCGGTGAAGAGCCTGCGCGAATCCCGCGCCGCGCTCACCGGTTCGGCCGCCGGCACGACCCCGTGGAAAGACCTGCTCAGCCACGGCGCGATCGACCCCGAGCACTCCCGCCCCGCGCTGAACGACCTGGCCGCGATCCAGTACACGTCTGGCACCACCGGCCGGCCCAAGGGCGCCATGCTCACCCACTACAACCTGCACTGCAACGCCCTGCAGGGTGAAGCGTGGATGCACGGAGCCGAGTACCGCAAGGAGGTCTTCTACGCGATCCTGCCGATGTTCCACTCCTTCGGCCTCACGCTGTACCTGACCTACGGCATCCACAAGCAGGCCCTGCTGGTGCTGTTCCCCAAGTTCGACCCGAAGACCGTGCTCGACACCATGAAGAAGACACCGGCAACGGTGTACTGCGCCGTGCCGCCGATCTACGAACGCACCGCGCTCGCCGCCAAGGAACGCGGCATTTCGCTGCGCTCGTGCAAGTTCTGCATTTCCGGTGCGATGAACCTGCCCGACCACGTGGTGGAACTGTGGGAGTCGGTGTCCGGTGGCCTGTTGGTGGAGGGCTTCGGCATGACCGAGGCGTCTCCGGTGGCGATGGGCAACCCGTTCTACCCGACCCGCCGGCCCGGCACCGTCGGCATCCCGTTCTCGTCGACCCTGATGAAGGTCACCGACCCCGACGACCCCACCGTGGAGGTCACCCGCGGTGAGCCCGGTGAGCTGCTGCTCAAGGGCCCGCAGGTGTTCCAGGGCTACTGGAACAACCCGGAGGAGACCGCGAAGACCCTCACTCCCGACGGCTGGCTGCGCACCGGCGACATCGTCACGGTCGACGAGGACGGCTTCTCCACCATCGTCGACCGCGCGAAAGACCTGATCATCACCGGCGGGTTCAACGTGGCGCCCACCGAGGTGGAGACCGTGCTTCGCCTGCACGCGTCGGTGGTGGATGCCGCGGTGTTCGGCAAGCCGTTGGAGCGCGGCGGAGAGATGGTGGCCGCCGCCGTGGAGCTCGAGCCCGGCGCGACCCTGGATGAGAAGGCCCTGCAGGACCACTGCCGGGAGCACCTGGCCGCCTACAAGATTCCCCGCCGGATCGTGCAGATCACCGACACCCCGCGCACCATGCTCGGCAAGGTGTTGCGGCGCAAGGTGCGTGAACAGGTGCTGCCCACCCTGTAAGCCGACAGCCGGTGGGAGGGTCAGCGCCAGCTGTGCGCGCTCACGCCACCGCCACCGTCGACGGTGACCACCGTCGCCCGGTCGGTCCGGCCGGGCGGTAGCAACCGGCCGGTGAACGAGCCGGCCGGTAATCGGTCCAGGTGGTCGCCCATCCAGGCCAGCACTGTGTCGAGCTGGTCGTCGTCGAGGTCGTGCTGGCCGTCGTCGAGCAGGGAGACGTCGATGCTGCGCCGGCGCGCCGCCAGCGTCGCGCCCACCAACGGCGAGCGCACCAGCCGGCCGCCCCTGGCCTGATCGCGTAAGGCTCCCTCCAGGGCCAGGCACTCGCGAACGTCGGCATCGGCGAGTACCTCGCCGCGCGCCAGAACGGTGAGCAACGGCCCGACTTTGGCGCCCAGGTTCGCTGAATGGGCGTGCCGTTCGTGCGCGCTGTTGGCCTCGAAGGACAGGGTCTTCGTCGCGGCCAGTTCACCGGCATGCATTATGGTGATGCGCTCGAGCATGCGGTTGATACAGAACCCCAGAACACTGCTGGCCGTGAGGAGAGCCGTGGGCCGGGTCAGGAGACGGGTGGCGTCGGTGGCGGGGTGCCCGTTCACGAGCACACTCGTGACCACGAGGACCAGCATGAGCGCGAGCCCCACCCAGGCGAGGCCGATGCGTTTGCGAAGCGCCAGGGCAGCCAACAACACCGAGTTCGCGGTGAGGTACCAGGTGTCCCACTGAGCCGACGCCCCCGTGAGTGTGGGGGAGAGCACGATGGCCGACGACGCCGTGATGGTGCCGAGAATCGCGAGGCTGCGCACCAGATCGGGCTGCGCCAGGCTGCGCCAGCCCAGCAGGGCGACGGCGGCATAGATGCTCACGAGGGCGAGCACCGCCGGCAGCGGTTGGGGCGAGTTGACGGCCTGGTTGGCTGCGAGCACGGCTTGCGCCAGAACGAAGGTGATCACGGTGAGCCGCACGCCCAGGTCGAAGCCGCGATGCCGCGCGCCGTACGGGCCGGTGGCCACAGGGGGCGACTGCATCTCGGCGGGTGGCGGGGCGGGCGGCGACCAGGTGAGGGTGACGGTGGTTCCCTGGCCCGGAGCCGAATTGGCCCGGGCTGAGCCGCCCGCAGTGTTGTCCAGTCGCCCCAGGATGCTGGTGGTGATGCCCATCCGATCCGCCGGCACGCGGTCGGGGTCGAATCCTTGGCCGTCGTCGGTTACGGTGACCGTGACCCCCGCTGTCGTTCCGGTCACCGCGACTGAGCGGCGCACCGGCCCGTCGCCGGCATGGGCAACGCTGTTGGCCAGGGCTTGAGCGAGAGCGCTGTGCAGGGCGGCCGCGACATCCGCCGGCATGGTCTGCCCGTCCGCTGTGGATTTTTGGAAGTGCGCGGTGGCGTCCAAGCGGCGGGTGGTCTGGCCGGCGTCCCGCACGAAGTCGTCGACCGAGACCGGGGGTGGTTCCGTGGGCGGTGCCGCCAACTCCTCGATCATGCGCAACGCACTCCGGGATTGATCGGCCACTGCGGTGCGGAACTCCGGGGCGTTCTGTGCCGCCAGCAGCAGGGTGGCCAGGATCTCATCGTGCACCATCGCGTCGGTGGCCACCTGGATAGACAGCCGAGCTTCGGCAGCGGCCTGCCGTTCGGCCACGATGACCGCGATTCCGGCGGCGCGGTCGAGGGACCTGGCGGCATGGATCAGCGCACTCGTCAGCACACATCCCACCAGCGAGGTGACGAAGGTGTGCATGTCGTACGCGATCGAGTTGAGCGTCTCGAGGCCGAGGATGCCCCGGAACAGGGCGACGCATCCGCTCAGCACGACCAGCACCGCCACGCCACCGAGCGGACCGGTGGCGATCACCGCGGCCGCGACGGTGGACACCGAGGTCGCGAGGATCCACGGCAGACCGGCGGGAAGCGCGCCGGCCACGGTCCCTTCCGCCTGCGTGAGGGGCAGCCAGGCTGCCAGCAGGGCGAGCTGGGCGAGCACGGTCGCGGCATTGATGACGCGCAAGGTGTTTCGTGAGGCCCAGAATGCCAGGAGGGCCCCGAGCAACGGCACCCCGAGCACGGCGATGGTGATGATCCCGTACCACCCCGACGCGATCGCCGGCGAACCGGCCATGTTCAGGGAGCTGACGCCCGCAACCGAGATGACGGTTCCCAGTCCGATCCCGGCGGTGAGGAGTCGCACCGCCGAGGTCTCGGAGCGGCCGGGCGGAACGCTCACCTCAGTTCTTGACCGGCAGCGGAATGAATCCGTCTTCGACGCCGCGGCGGTATAGGTCGACCTTGGTGTTGGCCGGGCGGCCGAGCGCCAGGTATTCCGCACGGATCCGGCGGATGTGGTCATCGACGGTGTTCTCGCTGATGCCCAGGTGGGTCGCCACGGATTTCGCGCCCAGGCCCGACGCATACAGTGCCAGAACGTCGCGCTCCCGGTTGGTCAGGGGTGCAGCGCCGATGTCCGGGTCGGAATCCAGGGCGGCCGCCCATTCGGTCGATGCCACGATCTCACCGCGCGCAGCGCGCCGGATGGCGGCGAGGATGTGCTGCGCCGGTGCCGACTTGCGCACCAGTCCGAGGGAATCGGAGCGGGACACCTCACGGATCAGGAACGGGTTCTCGCCCGACGTGATGGCCAGCACCTGTGCCCCCCATTCTCGCAGGGCGGCGACATTGTCACCGGGGGTGGAGCCGTCGCGCAGGTTGAGGTCGAGCACCACCAGGTCGGCGCCGGGCGAGGTGCGCAGGAGCTTCGGCACTGACGAGGCCGAACCCACGTACTCGAGGTCGGGGGAGCTCGCTATCAGAGGGCGCAGGGCCAGTATGACGATTTCATGATCGTCGACGATCGCGATCCGTGCACCCGCATGCGGCATGGAACTCCTCTGGCTGCCCGAAGGGGGTGCGAAAGCGGGTGGGAAAACCACTCTTTTCGTGGCCGGGCGACCCCCAACCGTTGCCCCCCAAAACGATAAATTCACAGTACTGGATCCAGGCCAGAGGTAACCGCCGACCGAGAGGTACAGGAATGTGGCTGTGGGGGCACACTGGGGCCATGTCTGTCGTGCTCTCCGCAGTTCGTCGTGCGATCGCGCCCCTGACCCGCACCCGGTTCTTCCGGTGGTTGGCGCCGATGGCCCTGCCGCCGATCGAGCGCGTCCTCGGACGATCGCGCCCAGCGCTGGGGAACGCCCGCCCGATCATCATCCGAGCTGAGCCACACTTGACTTAAAGACATTCAGCGATATATCGTTGAGTGTCGCGGAAGTTCCGCGGCGCGTCGAATTCAGACGCACCCCCGAAAGGAAGAACGCGACCATGAAGCGCTTTCATCACCCCAACCATCCAGATTTTCGCCCGGACTTCAGCCGGGCCCACCACGACTCCGGCGCGGAGCACGGCCGCGGCTTCGGTCGCGCCGGCTTCGGACCCGGCGGACCCGGCTTCGGTGGCTTCGGTCCCGGCGGACCCCGCGGTGGCCGACGCGCCAACAAGGGCGACGTTCGAGCCGCGATCCTCTCCCTCCTCGCCGACGGACCGTCCAACGGTTACGCCCTCATCCGGGCGATCGAGGAGAAGACCGGCGGAGCCTGGCGCCCCAGCCCGGGATCGGTCTACCCCACCCTGCAGCAGCTCGTCGACGAAGAGCTCATCTCACCCACCGGTGACGGTCGCCGCACCGAGTACGAGCTCACCGAGTCGGGCACGGCCTACCTGGCCGAGCACGCCGACGAACTGAAGAAGGCCTGGGAGGCCACCCCTGGGCAGTCGGATGCCGATGCGGCGTACCACGAGAGCGTCGGCAAGCTGATGGGCGTCGTGCACCAGTTCCGTTTCTCAGCGACGGACGCCCAGCGTGCCGCTGCGGTCGAGAAGCTCGACGAGGCCCGGCGTGCGCTCTACCTGATCCTCGCCGACTGACCGGCCTCTGAGATGCCCCTGGCGCCGACCGGCGAACCGTCGACAATGTCGATGGCTGCGCCGGTCGGCGGGGCCGGAGCAACGCGACGGTCATTATGACCGTGAAGATATTTGGGATGCCCTCACGGGCGTCTGGGAGAAAATCGACGAAACGTACACCTGGCAATTCGACCTGATCAGGTAATTAGCTTGACTTGCAGATCCTGCCGCTGAGCGCAACCCCTGAAGGTCCGTTCAGACGACACTCACGGTAAAAAGTGAGGATCCATGCAGAAACATATTGCAGGGTGGACACTTCGCCCGGGCGGGCCCCCGCCCGTGGAACGTCGACTAAGAACCGCTCCGCGCACGCAGCAGGGCGATTCGCTGTGTGAAAGACATACATAACCGTGACTTCACTTTTTTCCCGCCTTGCCGCTTTTCGCTCCACCGCATCACCAGACACCACCTCCGGCCCCGGGGCCGTTGATCCCGGAAGCACAGATTCCGGCAGCGCCGCAGTGGCAGAGACCCGCTCCGGCCGCACCCACCGCACCCGCATGACCCGCCGGTCCGCCGCAGCACTTTCCGTGCTGTGTGTTGGAGCCCTGGCTGGAACCGGCTTCGTGCTGCAGCCCGCCATGGCGGCACAGAACGACAGGGTCGCCGAGACCGCGGCGCTGACCGAGAGCACTGAACGGCACGCCGAACAGCTCGAGGCCTTCAACCAGATCGCCTCTGCCCACGCCGAGAAGGCCGCAGCCGGCACGCTCTCCGGCGCAACCGCAGTCATCACCGCCGCGCAGAACAAAGCCGATTCCAGCGACCTCGCCACGACCGTGGCCATGCTCAGCAATTATGAGCAGCTCGACCCGCCGCGCATCTACGAACTCGTCGACGCGGCGAACGAGAAGGTACCCCCCGTGCAGGCCGCAACCGCCGAGGCGGACCGGATCGCCGCCGAGCAGGCAGCCGCAGCGCAGGCTGCCGCGGAGCAGGCCGCAGCAGAGCAGGCGGCAGCAGAGGCCGCCGCCGAGCAGGCTGCTGCCGAAGCCGCCGAGGCTGCGGAAGCCCAGGCGGCGCCGGAGGCCAGCAGTGCACCTGCCCCGTCGGCACCGTCGAACCCGAGCGGCGCCCAGGCGATCGCCCGCGACATGATGGCCGCGAAGTACGGCTGGGGCGGCGACCAGTTCGGTTGCCTCGTCAGCCTCTGGGACAAGGAGTCCGGCTGGAACGTGAACGCCTACAACGCCTCCAGCGGCGCCACCGGCATTCCGCAGGCCCTGCCGGGCAGCAAGATGGCGTCGGCCGGGTCCGACTGGGCCACCAACGCCGCCACCCAGATCTCCTGGGGTCTCGGCTACATCGCCGGCAGCTACGGCACGCCGTGCGCGGCCTGGTCCAAGTCCGAGTCGGTCGGCTGGTACTGACCCGCAGCTGGAACGCACACGAACGGCCCATGGACGACGTCCATGGGCCGTTTTCGTGCCAGCAGCCGTGACGATCCAGGGCCACTGCACAGCTCCGCCAGCGGGCGTACTCTCGGGGCATGAAACGTGCGTTCGCGTTCACTCTGGTGCTGGTGCAGTTCCTGCTGCTGGTGGCGCTGTTGGTTCTGCCGCACGGCACCGTGTGGCCGGTCAACGGATTCGTCGTGGCCACATCCGTGGTCTTCTTCGCGGTGGGGGTGACCCTTGCGGTGCAGGGAGCGACCACCCTCGGCCCGGCGATGTCCGCCAGCCCCATACCGCGCGACGACGCGCCGCTGGCCACGAACGGCATCTACTCCATCGTGCGCAACCCCATCTACACCGGGCTGATGTCGGGGGGACTGGGGCTCACCCTGATCGGCTCGTCGTTTCTGCACGTGCTGGCCTGGCTTGCCCTGTGGGGACTCCTGGCAGGAAAGGCGCGGTGGGAAGAACGGATGCTCGTCGACGAGCACCCCGCCTACTCCGAGTACGCCGCCCGGGTCGGCCGCTTTCTGCCCGGGGTCGGTCGAATTCGGTGACCGCGGGTATGATTTCGCGGCTCCAAACCGTTACCCCCAGCATGACGACACCGCTTTCCATTCTCGACCTCGCTCCCATTGCCCCCGGCCAGACCATTCGGGAGAGCTTCGCGGCCAGCGTCGCCCTCGCCCAGGCCGCCGAGAAGCACGGCTACGAGCGCGTCTGGTACGCCGAGCACCACAACATGCCCACGATCGCATCGTCGGCCACGAGCGTTCTGGTGGGCCATGTGGCCTCGCAGACCTCGACCATTCGTCTGGGCTCAGGCGGCGTCATGCTGCCCAACCACTCGCCGCTGACCATCGCCGAACAGTTCGGCACCCTCGCCGAGCTCTATCCGGACCGCATCGACCTGGGCCTGGGCCGGGCGCCGGGCAGCGACCAGACCACGGCGCGGGCGATGCGCCGCGACCCGCGGGCATCCGACCAGTTCCCGCAGGACGTGATGGAGCTGCAGGCCTACCTGCGCGATGAGTCGATCATCCCCGGCGTGCGTGCCGTGCCCGGTGCCGGCACCAACGTTCCGCTCTACATCCTCGGTTCGTCGCTCTTCGGTGCCGGGTTGGCCGCCGCGCTCGGCCTGCCTTACGCCTTTGCGTCGCACTTCGCCCCGGACTCGCTGTTCGAGGCCGTCGCCACCTACCGTCGTGACTTTCAGCCGTCGGCGCAGTTGGCCGAGCCCTACCTGATGGTGGCCGCCAATGTGATCGCGGCCGACGACGCGGCGGATGCCCGAGCGCAGTTCAACACGATGCGCCTCTCCCGGGTGCGCAGCATGATCAGCCGTGGACCGGCCGCACCGGACTACTCCGACGAGCAGATCGAAGCGTTCCTCACCACCACCGAGGGTCGCCGCCTGGCCGACATGATGCGTTACACGGCCGTGGGCACACCGTCAGACGTGCGCATCTTCCTCGACGACCTGGCCACCAGGACACAGGCCGACGAACTCATCGTGGCGCACGCCTCGCAGGGGATCGACGCCAGGTTGCGTTCCGTGGAGTTGACCGCCGAGGCGATGGCCGGCGTCACCGTCTGAGCCGCGGTGCCGGGCTAGGCGTCCAACGCCTCGCCGGTCGGGTCGGCGGCATCCGCGTCGACCAGCGGCATGCCGCCGAGAGGTACACCCGCCCAGGAGATCAGGGTCCAGCCGTCTTCGGGTGACCCGGACAGTTCCACCACACCGGTGTTGTCGAGGTCGTGCAGTCCGGCGAACTTGGGCGGCACGTTCGTGGCGCGGGCCGCGGCCCACACCCGGATCGCCGCGCCGTGGCTGAACACGGCCGCGGTGTGGGCGCTGGCCGCCGCCACGGCGATGTCGGCGTCGAACCGGTCGAAGAAGGCCTGACCGTTCGGGCCGCCTGGCATCTCCACGTCGAGGTCTCCGGCTCCCCAGGCGAACACCGTCTTCATGTAGGCGTGCACGGCCGTCTGGTCGCTGCGCCCCTCGAGGGAGCCGGCTTCGATCTCGTGCAGACCGTCGCCCACCCGGATGTCGAGGCTCCGATCGAGGGCGAGGGGGCCGGCGGTGAGCTGCGTGCGAACGAGCGCGGAGGCATAGACCGCGTCGATCGACTCGAACCGCAGCGCCTCGGGGATGGCTGCGGCCTGCCGGGTGCCGAGATCGGTCAAACCGGGGCCGGGCCGGGCGGTATCGAGCCGTCCGAGGACGTTGGCGGGTGTCTGGCCGTGGCGGATCAGCAAGAGTCGCATAGTCATTCCAGCATAGGGAGATCGAGGTCCTGTCGGCACGTCAGACGTGACCTGAAGTCGCCTCGAGACACGGCTGCCTAACGTAGCCCCGTCGTCATCGCCGTCGTCCCCACCGGCCACGACGTCCGCCTCGCCAGTCCCAGCGAAGCTGATGGCGTCGGGCGAGCACGAGCGCAATGGTGACGGCGGCGCCCGCGGGAACCAAGCCGGAGACAAGCATGCCCGTCTGCGCGCCGAAATGTTCGATCACCCAGCCCATCAGGGGACTGCCGAGAGCCTGACCGCCGAGCAAGACCAGCACGTAGACGGACATGACCCGCCCGCGAATGCGGACGTTCGATGACAGTTGCACGAGCGGATTGCAGGCCATGAAGAAGAACTGGTTGGCCATGCCGGAGGCTATGAGCACCGCGCCGAACGCCAGCTGATTGGGCATGAGCCCCAGTGACGCCTGAATCAACGCCCATACTCCGGCGCAGAAGATCACGGTGCGCAGACGGATCGTGACCCGCAGAGTTGACGCCAGCGCGCCGGAGAGGGCACCCACCGCGACCAGGCTGTTGAACAGGCCGTAGCCGCCGGCGCCTGCGGCGAAGACGTCCCCTGCAAAGGCGACCAGAAGTACGGGCATGTTGAGGGCGAAGACCGATAGGAACGACATCATCACCAGCGGCCACAGGATGGTGGGGGTGGCCACCACATATCGCAGACCCTCGCGCAACTGGCCCTTGCTGCGAGGTGTCGGTGGCTTGCGATGCAGCGCCGTGGTGTCCAGGAGTACCAGGGCGAGCACGGTGAGAAGACACGCCATCCCATTGATCGCGAACGACCAACCGGCCCCGACGGCCACGATCAGCAGTCCACTGATCGCTGGGCCGACGAGTCCACCCAGCTGGAAGGCCGAGGAGTTCACGGTGATGGCATTGCGCAGGAACTGCGGGCCCACCATCTCGTTGACGAACACCTGCCGGGTGGGATTGTCGATGACGGTGACGAGCCCGAGGATGAAGGCGATTACCCAGACATGCCAGACCTCGACCAGGCCGCCCAGTGTGAGAGCCGCGAGGGTGAGGCTGAGCACCGACGCCGCGGACTGAGTGAACATCAGCAACATCCGTTTGGAGTATCGGTCGACGACCACCCCGCCGATGAGGCCGAAGAGCAGCATCGGTGTGAACTGCATGGCCACGGTCACGCCGACGGCGGCGACACTGTCGGTGAGTTGCAGCACCAGCCAGCCCTGGGCGATGCGCTGCATCCAGGTGGCGGTCATAGCGATCACGTTGGAGATCGTGAACAGTCGAAAGTTGGGCACGCTGAGGGAATCCAGGGTGATTCCCCGCGGGCGGCGGGGCGGGGGAGGCGGGGCGCTAGTTGACAGGCGGTGCCGCCGTTGAACCGCGCACGATCAGTTCGGGTCGAAGGAGCACCGAGCGACCGGGCTCACGGTGGGCGAGTCCATGGTGAGAGACGATCTCTGCAATGGCCAGCTGCGCCATCTGACTGATCGGTTGGCGCACCGTCGTGAGGGGAGGATCATAGAGATCGGCCAGGATGATGTCGTCGAACCCCACAACCGACACGTCACGGCCGACCTGAAGGCCGAGGTCGCGCAGCCCGCGACAGACGCCGAGGGCCGTCATGTCGTTGATGGCCACCACCCCCGTGGGCGGGTCGGCGGCGGCGAAAATCTCGTGCACCGCGCGTCGGCCCACATCGGCAGCTTCGACATCGCCGAACGGGGACTCGTCTGCGCCTGTCCACAGGGTCATATCCGCCACCGCGAGCCCTGCAGACTCGACGGCGGAGCAGAATCCCTGGTATCGCCCGGTGCGGTTGACCGAGCGGAGCGAGCCTGAAACGAAGGTGAGCCTTCGATGGCCGAGGCCAGTCAGATGGGAAGCAGCCAGGTGCCCGCCCACCACGTTGTTGATGCTGATACTCACCACGGTGGACGGATCGTCGGCTTGGGCGGGGCGGTCGAAGGTGACCAGGCGTAGGCCCTGGTCGATGATGTGGGCCAGGTGATTCAAGGACGGTAGCGAGGTGCAGAGGACGATATCGCGCACGCCGTCGTCCCACAGCTCTTCGACGTAGTGGCTCTCGCGTTCCGGATCGCGCTCACTGTTGCACAGCAGCACGTTGTAGCCCTCTGCGAGCGCGGCGTGCTCGAGTTCTCGGGCGAAGGCGCCCCAGAAGGGATTGCCGACCGAGGGCACGATCAGTCCGACCGTGCGGGTGCGGCCGGTGCGCAACTCGCGGGCCGCCCGATTAGGCCGGTACCCGAGTTGGGCGATCGCCTCGGTGATGCGGTCCCTGGTAGCGGGAAGCATGCGTCCGGAGCGGCCGTTCAGCAGGTTCGAAACCGTGCTCGCGGACACTCCGGCGGCTCGGGCGACTTGCTGGATGGTGACCTTCTCCATCGTTTTCCATTCACGGGGCATCGGCTGAAAGGTGGGGTTTTCAGCAGTGTAACGATCTACCAGACTTAGCGCAACGATGCCGCTAGCGACCGCAAGCTTGGCCGGGTTGGCGGCCAGATTGTTCGATGAGGAATGCTTGACGAACGCAAAACCGGCCGTTATGGTCAGTAAATCGTTACACCAGATTGGACGGCTCACAGCGCGAGCTTGGCCCCCATGACGTAGAGACAACGACGAAGACGTCTGAGTTTGCGGCAGCGTCGCCACCAACTAATGCACTCCCCGTGAAGGGAACGATCTTGACCAGTCAGACAGTACGACACACTTCCACTCGGCAGCGGTCCGCTGCAGGCAGGCGGGCCGCACGCCGATACACGGCCTTCGGCGCCGCCGCGGTCATTGCCGTGGCCCTTTCCGCCTGCTCAAGTGACAACGGTGCGGCAAGTGACGACTCCGGAGCCGTGAGCGGCGACATCACCCTGCTCACTCCCATCTACGAAGGAGCTGCGGGGCAGCGCCTGCTTGAGGACGAGCTGCTGCCCCAGTTCTACGAAAAATACCCAGACGTGAAAGTCACCGTCGACTACACCAACTTCGCCCGACTGAACGAGAAGCTCACCACCGGTGTCGTCTCCGGTCTCGTGCCCGACGTCATGATGATGGGCGTCGGCTGGGTTGAGGCTTTCGCCGACAAGGGCGTGCTGGCCAACCTCAGCGAGAGTGGCATCAGCGTCGCCGACCTCGAAAAGTCGACAACGGCCGAGATCGTGAAGGCGGGTGTGTGGGACGGTGATGTCTACGCGGTTCCGATCATGCTGGACGCGCGCTTCGGCGTTGCCCGCATGGACCTCCTCCGGGAGGCCGGCTACGACGCCCCGCCGACCACCTGGGCCGAACTGGTGGAGATGGCCGAAGCTCTCACGATTCGCTCGGAGGGCGGCGATCTCGAACGCGCCGGCTTCGACGTGCTGTCCCTCGATGCCCGCCAGATGTACGAGACGATGCTGTTTTCGTCGGGCGGGTCGCTCTTCAATGACGACAACACCGCACCGGCTTTCAATTCGGCTGCCGGGGTCGAGGCCCTTGAATCCGTGGTGGACCTCATCCACACCAGCGAGGTTGAGGACACCGGGTTTTCCTCAACGAAGGAAACCGTCAACCCCCTGATCAACGGTCGGGCCGCGATGGGCATCGCGCACAACAACCTGTGGACCCAGACACTAGAGGCGGCGCCCGAGCTGCTGCCCGAACTGGAACCGTTCCTCATCCCAGGCGATTCGCCGGGGATGTTCGTCGGCGGAACCCTGGCCACGATGTCGAGCAGCTCCGAACACCCGGCAGCCGCCCAGGCCCTGCTCGAGTTCCTCGCCAGCCCCGGCCCGGCCCTCGCCGCCAACGAACAGCGGGGCAACATCCCTGCCCTGACCGAACTGCTGGACACCGACTACGCCCAGGGCAACCGCCTCGTTCAGTTCTCCATGGAGAACCTCGAGGTGGCCAAGCGTGAGGGCGGACCGAGCGAATGGTTGGGTCTCCGTGGCGAGATCGCGCCCGCCATCGAATCCGCACTGCTCGCCCAGAAGACACCGAAACAGGCCCTCGATGACCTGGCTGACGTGTTCACCGGCAAGATGGCTGGTTGACCGTGAGCGCCTCCACGCGCCTTGCCCCTGCGCCCCGCCTCGCACCGCCCACCCGGAAGCTCGGTGTGGATAGCAGCAAGGCCGGTCGTGGCCGGTCTCCGGCTCAGCGCAAGCTGAGCCGGGCCGGCTGGTGGATGGTGACGCCCGCCGTCGCCCACATCGGGCTCTGGACCGCGCTGCCGGTTCTCGCGACGTTCGCCCTGAGCCTGACCGATTACAACATCTTTGACGCCCCGCGCTGGATCGGGATCGACAACTACATCCAGATTTGGAACGACCCCACGTTCCGCCTGGCCACCTGGAACACCGTGGTCTACACGTTTTGGACGGTGCCGGTATCCATGGCCATCGCGATGATCATCGCCGTGGCCCTCAACCAGAACCTCTGGTTGCGCACGTGGTACCGCACAGCCTTCTTCCTGCCGCAGGTCACCGCCACGGTCGCCATCGCAATGGTGTGGCTGTGGATCTACAACCCCCAGCAGGGGCTGCTGAACGCGGCCCTGTCGGTTATCGGTATTCCTGGCCAGGCCTGGCTGGCCAACCCTGACTGGTCACTGTGGGCCGTCATCCTTGTCGGCGCCTGGCAGGGCATCGGAATCAAGATGCTTATCTACATCGCCGCCCTGCAAAACGTCGACAACAGCCTGTATGAAGCGGCATCCGTCGACGGCGCCTCAGTCGTGCGGAAGTTCTTCGCCATCACGCTGCCAATGCTCAAGCCCGCCACCTTCTTCGTCCTCGTCATCTCGATCATTGGAGCATTCCAAGTGTTCGATCAGATCTACGTCCTCACCGATGGCGGTCCGGCCAACGCGACCACCATGATGACCTACGAGGTCTACCGATCCGCCTTCCAGAACTTCCAGATGGGCCTCGCCTCTGCGCAGTCCGTGTGTCTGTTCGCTTTCCTGCTCGTGATGACCCTGATCAGCCGACGCGCGACCCGAGGTGATGACGAATGAGCACCACTCGGATGCAGCCGGTCACGACCCCGGCAGAGGCCCCGCGGCCGCGCAGTAGGCGGCGCCGGCCGTGGAAGGGACGGCTGCTGCTCAACGTGATCCTCAGCATCGGCGCCTTCACCATGGTCATCCCGTTCCTCTGGATGATCGCCACATCGCTGAAGTCACCCGCTGAGCTGGCCCAGTTCCCGCCGACTCTGCTGCCGCAGGTCTGGCAGTGGAGCAACTACAGCGAGGCCCTGCAGGCGGCACCCTTCCACCTGTACTTCCGAAACAGCTTCCTGATCTCGGCCGGGCACACCATCATCACGCTGGTACTGGGCTCGATGGCCGGGTACGCGCTGGCCCGCATCCCGTTCCGCGGCCGGGAGTGGGTGTTCATGGGCTTCGTCGCGATGCTGATGATTCCCACCTACACCAAGATCGTGCCGCAGTTCCTGCTGGTGAAGTTCATGCCCCTTTTCGGCGGTAACGACATCTTCGGTCAGGGCGGCACTGGTTGGCTCAACACCTGGTGGGCACTCATCATCCCGGGCGGCCTCAGCGCCACGGCGATCTTCCTGTTCCGGCAGTTCTACCTCTCGTTGCCGCGCGAACTCGAGGAGGCCGCCCGGCTGGACGGACTGAACGAGTTCCGCATCTACGCGCAGATCTACACGCCCCTGATCAAGCCGGCGCTGGCAACCGTGGCCTTGCTCACCTTCCAAGAGAGCTGGAACAACTTCCTCTGGCCACTGCTGGTCACCACCAGGGACGACCTGCGGGTGATCCAGGTGGGGCTGGCGGTCTTCCAACAACTCGACAGCACCTCGTGGCACTACTTGATGGCCGGCACCACCCTGGCCACCGTGCCGATGGTCGTGTTGTTCCTCTTCTGCCAGAAGTACTTCATCCAGGGATTCACCCATGCCGGCATCAAATAGTCCGGCATCCGGAACGACACCACTACACCCCACCAAAGGACTCATCATGCCGAACGACACCGCACTCCTGACCCCCACGTCCCTCGGCGGCCTGCAGCTCGACCTCACCGGCAGGCGCGCCCTGGTCACCGGCGGCGGCAGCGGCATCGGCGCGGCCATCGCCAGGGCCCTCGGCGCCCGCGGCGCCGATGTGGCCGTGCACTATGCGAACAGCAAGGACGGGGCGGAAACGATCGCCACAGAATTGGCCGCCGCGGGCCGGCGATCCATCGCCGTGGGCGGCGATCTCACCGACGCTGCCCAGGCGTCCGCCGTGGTGGCCGCCGCCGCGGAGCACCTCGGCGGACTGGACATCGTGGTCAACAACGCCGGTCATCTGGTGGGCCGAGCTACCGTCGCTGAGATGACGGACGACCACTGGGCGAGAGTGCTGGCCGTGAACGTGTCCAGCAGCTTCTACGTGACCCGCGCGGCCGTACCCCACCTCGAGAAGTCGACGGCCGGTCGAGTGGTGTTGATGTCGTCGCTGGCCAGCGAGAACGGCGGCGGCGCCGGGTCCGTCGCCTACGCCACGGCCAAGGCCGCCGTGGTCGGGTTCGCCCGCGGCCTCGCCAAGGAACTGGCAGGCAGCGGCATCACCGTCAATGCGCTCGCGCCGGGCTTCATTGAGGACACCGCGTTCCACAACACTTTCACGCCGGAGGCCGCGCAGAAGGGAATCGTGGCCGGCCTGCCCCTGCAACGCCCCGGAACCGTCGACGACGTCGCCGGTGCCGTGCTCTTTCTCGCCTCTGACCTTTCCTCCTTCGTGACCGGCCAAGTGATCGACATCAACGGTGGGGCGAACTTCCGGTGAGCGCCATCCAGCGCGCCAGGGGAGGGTGGTGGCACGACTACGTGTGCCCCACCCACGGAACCGAACTGGAGCCGCGCGCCGAGCAGACGTACCCGTGCCGTTACGGCTGCCGCTACACCGGTGAGCCATTCGCCTCCGCCTGGACCGTCTATGAGCACCAGGCCGCTGCCCGCAGAGCGCGGCTGCTCGCCCACCGCGCCACCCAGGACTCCAAGCGGGGATCGGCCGATCCGGCCGACCTGGCCGGTGCCGTGCAGATTGTCGTTGACTTCGCCGAGTTCTACGAGGAGATCGCCGCTGCCGGCTGGAACGAACAGAGCGAACCGTGGATGCTGCGCGGCAAGCTGTTCGCCCAGGCCCTCACCGAAGCGATCTGGGCGGTGCAGCTGGCTGATGCCGTGGCCGAACTGGCCACCCACAGCACAGCCAGGACCCACCTGGGCGCTCCTGTCGAGAACCTGCTCACCGGCCTGCTGGCGACCATCACGTCTGCCCGGCACACGCTGGTGATCGACAAGAACGACCCCACCAGCAACTACGTGGCCTGGATCGACGCGGCCGGAACTACCCTCAACCGGGCTTTGGTCGCGCTCGGTCGCCCCGACGACGGCCAGGACTGGGCGGCCCGTGCGTTCGAACACGCCAGGCTCGCCATCGGAGCCGACGGCTGGGAGTGGGAGGGATCGACCTATTACCACCTGTTCGTGCTGCGGGCCTATTTGCTCGGGCTGCGCGGTACGGACCCGGCCGCGCTTCCCGCCGATGCCGTCAGCCGGCTCGATGGCATGGTGCGGGTGCTGGCGGACCTGGCCGCTCCGGACGGCACCCTGCCCATGCTGCACGACGGGCCGTTCGACCGGATCCACGCCCATCTCGAGATGCTCGAGGTATGCGTACTCGCCGGCCAGCTCTGGAGCGACTCCCCGCTCGACCGGGTCGAAGCGGCAACCCGTCGTTCCCTCGGGAACACCCACGACGGACTTGAGGACCTCCTGGTGGGGTGGTTCACCGGTGACCCGCTGGCGCGCCAGAACGGCCCTGCGGACACCGACCGTGCGGGCGCCCGCGCATCCGTGCTGTTCGCTGACGCCGGCTATGCCGTGCTGCGCGATCGCCACGACACGTGGCAGGCCGTGCTTGACGCGGGCCCGCACGGAGGTTCGCACGGTCACCTGGACAAGCTCGGCCTCTACCTCTATGGAACCGGCGTGTCCTGGCAGCCAGCCCCCGGCGTGCCACCGTATGCCAGCGGCCTGCGCCGCGGCTACTACGCCCGCACGTTGGCGCACCCCACCGTGCGAGTCGACGACCTCGACCAGTTGCCGACGACGGCAGTCGTGGAGGCCTTCTCACCCACTCGTGTCGTGGCGAGCACTATCGGCGCCATCGCCGGGGTCACCCTGCGCCGGGAGGTCGTGATGGCGGACGACTACCTGCTCGACATCGTGCACGCCGTCGTCGACGGCGCCACCGGGACTGCCACCGAGACCGGCGGTCACCGTCGGATCACCCTCGCCCTCCGGCCCGCGGTGCCCGTGACGGTCACCGCGGAGGCCGACGCCTGGCGAACCACGTGGGCGGCATCGACCGTCGAGCCGCCTCCCGCCGCCCAACTGACTGAGCCTGGCCCGAGAGGTCCGGGCCCGAACACCGAACTGCACGGATTCCACCGCGCCTCCGCGCCGGCCGTGCTGCTGGCCGGTCCGGGTCGGGGGCCCTCTGACGACCCGGCCCGCAGCCTCACCATCGCGGACTGGACCGTAACCGGCCCGGATGCCTGGTTCGTCTCGGCCTACTCACCGGGGCGCGGTGTTGTGCGCGACGTGGTCCTCGTACCCATCGACAGTGGACTCGGCATTGTGCGCGCCATCCTCGCCGACGGCCGCTCCATCGACCACGAGGTAGCCCGATGACCCCGGCGCGCATGAGCACGAACCATAGACCGCTCCTGCTGGCCGGGCGCGAAGAGCAGCTCCGCACCGACGTCTCCTCGGTCAAGGGTGCACAGTTCCGTCGGCTGCTCGACGAATGCGAACGGTATCGGGGTCTGCCGCTGGCTGCGGAACATCCGGATGCGTCGATCACCTACGTCGGCGCCGCAGCGGCCAACCTTGCCCTCGCCTTTCGGCTGACCGGGCAGCAGCACTACCTCACGGAACTGCGACGCTGGCTCGACGTAGCCGTCGGCTTCCCACACTGGGGTAAGGCCCACCTGCCTGACCACGACCTCGACGCCGGCTGGCTGCTGCACGGCCTGGGGCTCGCCTTTTCGTGGGCGGGCGACGCCCTGTTGGAGAACGACCGCGCGCGTTTACGCGACAAGCTCATCCTGCAGGGCACTCGGCTGCACGACTTCGCTGTGGCCTCGGAGGGTGGGTGGTGGGCCTCGTCCTACTGGCAGAACCACAACTGGATCTGTTTCGCGGGCCTCGCCACCGCGGCCTATGCGATCGCGGACGAGCATCCCGCCGCCGTCGCTTGGTCGGACCTCGCCAAGGCGAACTTCGATACCGTGCTCGACCTGCTGCCGGAAGACGGCTCCAACAACGAGGGAGTCGTCTACTGGCGTTACGGGGTGCCTTGGTTGGTGAGCTACCTCGACGTGCTGCGCTCCGCGGAGGGCACGGACTGGTTTCCCCGCAGCGCCTACCTGCGGGAAACCTTCTGGTACCGCCTCTATCAGGCCGCACCCGACCTCGAACGAATTGTGAACCACGGCGACTGCCATGACCGGCGCAGTGGTCACTCGGTGGCGCTGTATTACAAGCTGGCCGCCGAATACGGCATCCCGCAGGCGCAGTGGCTGGCGCGCCGGGTCGCCGACGGGTTCTTCTGGCGAGAAGCCTACGAGAGCGGCGTCCGCCCCGGCGTGCGCGCCGAGGCCTACCAGGAACTGCTCTGGTTCGACCCTGACGTGGCCGAGGCGGGCCCCGACGTCCTGCCGACCAGCCGGTACTTTCCCGACCTCGGACTCGTCGTCGGCCGCACCTCATGGCAGCCGGACGCAACCCTCGTCTCCGTCAAGGCGGCCCCCGGTGGCGGGCATACGGCTTGGAACGCCTCGGCCAGGCTGGATCTGGAGCGGGGCTGGACCACGCTGAACGCCGGCCACCAGCACCCGGACGCCGGCAGCTTCGCCATTCTCGGTCACGGTTCCTACCTCGCCATCGATGAGGGTTACTCGTCCCGCAAACGCACCGACCACCACAATGGGGTGCTCGTGGACGGTCACGGGTTCGTGAACGAGGACCGCTACCACGTGTTCGAGAATATCGATCGACAGCACACCGCCGAGGTGATGACGACGACGCTCGCCGGCGGGTGGGTGCATACCGTGAGCGAGATCGGGGCCATGTATGACCCGGCTCTGGGCGTGCAGCGACTGCGCCGGCACCTGGTGATGTCACCCTCGGGCACGGTCTTCACTGTCGACGAGTGTGTGGCTCGCGAGCCGCGCACCTTCACCTGGCTGCTGCAGACCGACAATCCGCCCGCACCGTTGGGAGACGGCCGGTATCTGGCCCAGGCAGGCAGCGGCTGCCTCCTGGTGACACTGCTCGGGCCGGCGGATGCCACCACCGAGGTCCACTCGACCACGGTCCAGGCCAACCCCACATCATCGACGCCCGCGTTGGCCATCGTGACCGAGCAGTACACCCTGCGGCACCGCACGGCACCGGTCTCCTCCGCGATTTTCGTCGCGGTCCTCGAGTCGCGCCCCTGGAACGGCGTCGCGCCGGCGGTAGTGACCGGGAGTGTCCGCGACCGGACGGTGCGCCTGAGAGTCACTGCGGGCGGCCATCGTGAAGATGTCGCCGTCCACCTGGACGGTCTGGCGCCGGAGCTACCGGTGACGGCCGGTCGGGCGCAGGTCGTCGGCACAGGATTCGCGGCCAGCACCGGCGGCACTCCATCCGTGGCGGCGTCAGTCCTGCCGGATTCCACGATCGAGGATGGGCTGCTCCGATGACCGCCTCCGGTCGGCTTCCCCGGGGCGGTTCCCGTCCGCCCGCCGCTCAGCGCGGGTGGGAGCACCGGTTGCTCGCCGCTCTGGCATATCCCGCAAACCTGGCTTTCGTGGGGGTGGCCGCCCTCCTTCTGGCCGTGCCGATCGTCACCATCCTGCCTGCGTCGATCGCAGCGGGCCGGGCGTTACGGGCCTGGCTGCAGGACGGCGAAACCGCCGTCTTCACTGCAACGTTCCGGGAGTTCGGCGCCACCTGGCGACGCACCCTGCCCTTGGGCGTCGGCAGCGTCGTCGTCGTGTTCCTCCTGCTGGTGGACAGTGTCTTCCTGGGCCAACAACTCAGTGCGGCCGAGGCCGGAGCCAGCCCAGTGGCCTTGATCCTGGCCGCGGCCGCCGTCCCTGTGGCCGTTGCCGTGACCCTGCTGCTGCTGGCGCTGCCGGTTGCGGGCGCCAAGAGCCCGGACGCTACCGCCCGCCAATGGTTGGTGGAGTCCGGCTACCTGATCGCCCGCCGGCCGATTCAGGCGCTGCTGCTGCTGGCGACAGTCGCTTTCTTCGTTCTCACCTGTTACCTGCTGCCCACCCTGGTGCCGTTCTTCGGCCTCTCTCTGCCTGTCTATCTGGCCATCGTCACCCTCGGCCGGGAGAAGCCGGACACGTCGGCATCCGCACCGAACGCCACCGGCGGTTCAACCCCGTCACTGGAGCAGCCATGATCTGCGGTTCGGTGTGCTCCGAGCGGTGGTCAGTCGATGGGTGACCAGCGCACCGGCACCGGCAACTTGGTGGCCGCCGCATCCGGCAGCACGCCGGAGTGCGGGGGTGCGTCGATGCGCTCGATCAGGCGGTGCATGGCCTGACGGCCGAGCTCCTCACCGTCGACCTCGATCGACGGGGCGCCGCGCAGGTTGAGGGCGGCCACAACGCTGTCGTCGGCGCTCACGATGATGTCGCCCGGCACGGCCAGCCCGCGGGCGTTGAGGCCGAAGATCAGGCCGAGCGAGATCGCGGCGGCATAGGAGATCACCGCGGTTGCGCCGGATTCGACGATGGCCGCGGTCGCGGTCACGCCGGAGGCGACGGTGGCCGGGTACGGTCCCAGCACGGTGAGGGTGCAGCGGCCGGCGGCCGCGGCCTGCACAGCCGCGATGCGCTGGGTGTTCTGCCACGACCGGTCCGGGCCGCCCACGAAGGCGATCGAGGTGTGCCCGCGGTCGATAAAACCGCGGGCCAGCTCGCCGAATGCGGTGGCGGTGTCGGCCGACACCGATGGCAGGCCGGCGATTTCCCGGTCGATCAGCACACTCGGGATGCCGGCCGCTGCCGGGTAGACGACCTCGTCGGCGCCGCGCGGGGCGGCAATGAGAAAGCCGTCCACCTGCCGGGACAGGGTGTCGAAGGCGGCGATGTCGGCGGGGGAGTCGAGCCCGTGCACGGCAATGGTGAGGTGCAGGCCGGAGGCGGCGGCCTGTTCCTGGGCGCCCCGGATGATCGGGGTGAAGAAACTGTTCTCCAGGGTGGGCACCACGATGGCCACGAGTCCGGTGCGTCCGCCGGCGAGCGCACGGGCGGTGCGGTTGGGCACAAAACCGAGCACCCGAGCCGAGTCCAGCACCCGCGCGACAGTGGCCGGCGACACCAGCGACGGCCTGCTCAGCGCGCGCGACGCGGTGGCCTTCGAGACGCCCGCGTGCTGCGCGACGTGGTCCAAAGTTGCCACGGAAACCCGACTTTCTGGTGAGAGGGCGACCCCGCAGGATTTACGTGGTCGTAACATTTGCCGGTGAAATGCCGACGGTCGGTGCCTTAGGTTGGAATGAAACCGGTTGCACAACCGGTTTCATTCCCCCCTAGTATGCCGAAGGTTAGCTCTGTATGTCTCGAAAACCAGCACTACTGCTCGTCCCGGGTCTGGTGTTCATTCTGTTCGGTTTTGCGATCCCCTCGGCACTGATGCTGCTCGCGCCGCCGTCCACCCCCACCGCGGATGTCTTCGCCCGGCTGGGTGCGATGCTCACCGACCCGTATGACCTCGCCATCATCTGGCGCACCGTGCGGATCGGCCTGATCGTCACCGTCGCCTGCGTGCTGCTGGGCTTCCCGATCGCCTACCTGCTGGCCCGCTCCACCTCCCGGTTCGCCGGCATGTGGCTGGCCCTGGCCATCTTCCCGCTGCTGCTGAGCAATGTGGTGCGCACCTTCGGCTGGTTGGTCATCCTCGGTAGCCAGGGCGCCATCGGCCAGCTGCTCGTGATCCTCGGCGTCACCGACCAGCCGCCCCAGTTGCTCTACACCGAACTCGCCGTGGTGCTCGGCCTCATCCAGCTCTTCCTGCCCCTGGCCGTGATCTCCTGCTACTCGGCCGTGGCCCAGGTCGACGCCGGCCTCGACCACGCCGCTCGGGGACTGGGCGCCACCAAATCCCAAACCCTCTGGAAGATCGTGATCCCACTGTCCCGCCCCGGCATCCTCATCGCCGGCACCCTCGTCTTCGCCGGCGCCACCACGGCGTACACCACGCCGTACTTGCTCGGCGGCTCCAGCCAGCGGATGCTCTCCACCCAGCTCTTCTCCTACGCCAGCGTCAGCGTGGACTGGGCCGCCGCATCCGCCACAGCGCTGATCATGACGGTGCTGGTGTTCCTGGTCTCCGGGCTCTCCTCGCTCGTCTCCCGCAAGGCAGGGGTCACCGCATGAGAGGCCGTCCCGTCCTCGGCACCCTGGCGGTGCTCGGCTACATCATCATGATCGTGCCGATCCTGTTCGTCGTCTCCACGGCGTTCACCGCCGGTGATGCGCTCACCTTCCCTCCGCAGGGACTCTCGCTGCGCTGGTTCGGCGAGGCCCTGGCCTACCAGCCGTTCATCAGCGCGCTGGTCTCCTCGCTGCAGCTGGCCGTGGTCTCCACCGCGCTTGCCCTGCTGCTCGGCGTGCCCGTGACCCTGGCCATCCAGCGCGGCAAGATCCCCGGCAAGTCCCTCGTCGAGGGCCTGTTCCTCTCGCCGCTCGTGGTGCCGGAGCTGGTGGTGGGCCTGGCGCTCTACCAGCAGATCATGATCGGCCTGCACCAGACGTCGTTCGTCGCCCTGCTCGTGGGCCACACCGTGCTGCTGCTGCCCTATGCGGTGCGGGTGACCGGCGCGTCCCTCGCCCTGGCCGACCCGGCGGTCGAGGAGGCCGCCAGGGGCCTCGGCGCATCCCCGCTGCGCACCTTCTTCTCGGTGACACTGCCGCTGCTGCGGCCGGGCATATTCTCGGCCGGCCTGCTCAGCTTCGTCACCTCGTTCAACAACGTGCCGTTGTCGCTGCTGCTGCAGAGCCGCCAATTCCGCACCCTGCCGGTCACGATGCTCGATTACGTGCAGCAGTCCTATGACCCGATGATCGCGGCCATGTCCACGCTCATCCTCGCCGGAACAGTCGTCATCGCGATCGTGGCCGAGAAAACAGTCGGCTTCGCCAAGATCTTCGGAGGTATCAACAAATGACCAATGCGGCAGAATTCTCAGGCGTCACCCAGTCGTACGGCGAGACCATCGCCGTGGACAACCTCAACCTGCAGATCGAAGAGGGCAAGCTCACCACCCTGCTCGGCCCCAGCGGGTGCGGCAAGACCACCACCCTGCGCATGCTCGCCGGCTACATCACGCCCTCGGCCGGCACCATCACCATCAACGGCGTCGACGCCACCCGGCTGCCGCCGGAGAAGCGCAACCTGGGCATGGTCTTCCAGTCCTACGCGCTGTTCCCGCACCTCACCGTGGCCGACAACGTGGGCTTCGGCCTCAAGCTCCGCAAGGTCCCGGCCGCCAAGCGCCGCGAACTGGTGCTGCACAACCTCGACCTCGTCGGGCTGGCGCACCTGGCCGACCGCAAGCCCAAGGCCCTCTCCGGCGGCCAGCAGCAGCGCGTCGCCCTGGCCAGGGCGATCGCCATCAGCCCCTCCCTGCTGCTGCTCGACGAGCCCCTCTCCAACCTCGACGCCAGGCTCCGGGTGCAGATGCGCAGCGAGATCCGGCGCATCCAGGCCGAGACCGGCCTCACCGTGGTGCTGGTCACCCATGACCAGGAGGAAGCGCTCGAGATGAGCGACGTCATGGTCGTGATGCGGGCAGGCAAGGTCATGCAGACCGGCGCCCCGGCCACGGTCTTCACCGCCCCGGCCAACCGGTTCGTCGCCGACTTCCTCGGTTACGAGAACTTTCTGGCCACGGCCGACGGCAGCCTGCTCACCGTGCGGCCCGAACACCTGCGGGTCGGCACCGCGGGCGGCACCACCGGGGGAGCGCCCGCGACCGGCCTCAACCTGCCCGCCGTCGTCACCGATTCGGTCTACCGCGGCGTCGACCACATCGTCACCATGACCGCCACGGATGCCGCCGGCCAGCAGACAACGCTCGTCTCGACCACCCGCCGCGACACCCTCAGCAGCGACCAGAGCGGCGTGCGCCCCGGCGACCGCGTGCTGGCCCAGGCCCGCGACCACGAGATCGTGCGCCTCGCCGCCTGACCGTCCCCTCCTCGGCACTTTTCCCACTGCAGCACCCGTCCCCCCACACCCAAAGGAAACACAATGTCCCACGCATTTCCTCGCCGGCGCACCGCGGTCCTCGGTCTCGCTTTCGTCGCCACCGCCGCCCTCCTGGCCGGCTGCTCCGCCACCCCGGCGCCTACGGCCACCCTCGAGCCCGGCGAGACCGCCAGCGGCACTCTCGTGGTGAGCACCTTCCCGTTCGGCGTCGAAGAGTTCCAGCAGGCGATCGTCGACCCGTTCGAAGAGGCCACCGGCATCACCGTCGAACTCGACACGGGCAGCAACGCCGACCGGCTCTCCAAGCTCGAACTGAACGGTGACTCCTCGGGCATCGACGTGATGCTCATCTCCGACTACTACGCCGCGCTCGGCCAGTCCAAGGACCTCTTCGCCGAGGTCGACGCCGACGAGGTGCCGAACCTCGCCGAAATCAGCGACTTTGCCAAGGAAGAGCAGTACGACGGGCCGGCCTACAGCTACCAGCTCAACGGCACCCTGTACCGCACCGACCAGATGACTGCGGCCCAGGCCGCCGACTGGGAGACCTTCGGCGAGCCCGAGTACGCCGGCAAGATCGCCATGCCCGACATCTCCGTCACCGCCGGCCAGCTCACCGTCTCCGGCATCGCGGATGTCTTCGGCTCGGACCCGTATGACGTCGACGAGGCGTTCAGCACCCTGGCCTCCTGGAACGACAACGTACTGCAGTACTACACGTCCTCCACCGAGGTCTCCAGCCTGCTCAGCCAGGGTGAGATCGCCGCCGCTCCGGCGCTCAGCGGCTTTGCCACCAGCCTCGTCGCCTCCGGCGCGCCCATCGCCTGGACCGCTCCGACCGAGGGCAAGTTCATGGCCACCAACCGGGCCATGATCCCCGTCGGCGCCCCGAACACCCCGGCCGCGAACGCGTTCATCGACTACCTGCTCTCGGCTGAGGCACAGACCTCCTCGGCCGCGATCGTCGGCGACCTGCCGGTGAACCCGGGCGCCACCGTGCCGGAGGACCTCACCGAGATCGCCGGCCTCGCCGCGACCGACCCGATCGGCGACGGATACGCCACGCTCGACATCGACACGATCGTGGAGAACCGCACCGACTGGGTCGACCGGTTCGCCCGTGAGGTCTCCTCGCTCTAAGCCAGCAGCACTGCCCGCAAGCGGCGGCCGGACGGGTTCCCCCCACCCGGCCGGTCGCCGCCACCATCTCTTCAGTTACCACCGTGAAAGCCATGACGCTCATCGAAACGCCCACCACCGCCAGCTACCTCGACCGGATGCCGAAGACCGACCTGCACTGCCACCTCATCGGCACCGTGCGGGCGTCGACCTTCGGCGAGCTGGCCCGCCGCGAGAAGCTGGCGCTGCCCGACAGCGCCGAGGCGATCTTCCGCGACATCAACTCACTGCCGCCGGACCCCGCGCTGTACGCCGACACCCGCATCCCCGTGCCGATGGGGCGGAGCGCCAACGAACCGGTCACGTCTTACTCGCTGTTCAAGGCATCCGAATGGGTGGTTTCGGTGCTGCGCAGTGCCGAGGACCTCACCCGCATCACCTACGAGGCTTTCGAGAGCGCTCACCAGAGCGGCACCCGGCACCTCGAGTTGTTCTTCGACCACCTGCCGCCGCACCTGGAATCGCTCGGTTACCGTGGCGCCGTCGAGGCGTATGCCGACGGCATCCGCCTGGCCGAACGCGACTTCGGCATGACCGGCCGCATGATCGCGGGCATCGACCGCAGCAAGAGCGGCGAGCACGCGCTGCAGTTGGTGCAGCAGATCGTGGACAACCCGCACGAGTACGTGGTGGGCATCGGCCTCGACAACCTCGAGACCGCCGGCCCGCCGGAGCGGTTCATCGACGCCTATCGGCTGGCCGGCGCCGCGGGCCTGAAGCGCACCGCGCACTCCTCCGAGCACGCGCCCATCGCCGCCAACACGATCACCTGCCTCGACGAGCTGGGCTGCGACCGCATCGACCACGGCTATTTCGTGCTCGAAGACGACGCCGTGGTGGAGCGCGTGCGCGCCGACCAGACCGCGTTCATCGTGGCCTTCACCACCTCGCGCCGGTCCTGGCGACCGTGGCGCCAGGCGTCGATCAAGGCGATGCTGGATGCCGGCCTGAACGTGGTGCTCTCCTCCGACGACCCCGGCATGTTCCCCACCACCCTCGCCACCGAGTACCGCATCGCTGCGACCGAACTGGCCGTGCCGGCTGAGAAGCTGCGCGCGATGTCCCTGGCCGGAGTGGAGGCTGCCTGGCTGCCCGAGCCCGAGAAGGCGTTCCTGCGCCAGCGGTTCCTCACCGAATTCGCCGCGCTCGAGAGCGCCTGAGTCTCGCGAGCCGTGAGTTAAGCCCCGAAAAACTCCAGGTTTCGGTGCTTGGCTCACGGCTCGCGTAGGTGGGGGCGGCTCACCGTAAAATGAGAGCCGTGCCGCCTCTAGCCCGGATCGTCGACGAAGGGTTGCTCATCGCGCTCTCCGCCGTGCGGATGGCGGTGAAGAACGACATCATCATGTCCGGCCTCGGCGAGCGTGCCGACTACGACCTGGCCCGCTTCAACGACACTGCCCGGCGCGAACTGATCCGGCTCGCCCACGAAAACCAGGAATCCGCCGAACGGGTGCGCCGCCAACGCAAGGAACTCACCTCGATGACCTGGCGGCTCGATCTCTCCCAAGACCAGTTGCAGGACATCAGCCAGCTCAAGCTGCGACGCCGGGTGCATCGCCGTTTGGCGACGGCGTTGATCGAGGCGGCCGACGATGACGACAGGGTGGCCGAGCTGGTGCGGCAGGCCCAGGTCGCGGCCAGCGACGAGGTGCGGCGGGCCATGCGCAGCCGCCTGATCAAGCTGGCGATCGATCCGACCGACCCGGAATACGACCGCCGCCGGGCCGAACGCACCGACATGTTCGTCAACATCGACCTGGCCCTGTTGAAAATCAAGGCCGACGAGGCCGCCGGCAACGGTCCGAGCGACTACTGACCGGCCGGGATACCGGCCCCACGTTCTCCACAGCGGCCAAGCTGGCAGCGTCGGTGCGACTACGGTTGTAGAGGCCCGATCGAGGTGGCCGCGAAGGGAACGTGCTTGGTGAGTGACATTGCGGGTGAATTGGCGCGGGTGCGCGAAGCGTTCGACCGACCCACCCTGCGGCTCCTCGACCGCAAATGGGCACCCTTCGTTCTGGCCGTGTTCAAGCTCTCCTTCAGCCGCGACCGCCGCAGCGTGCAGGCCGACCGGCTGCACGCCCAGGTGGATGCCTACCTCGCCGACCTGCGCTCGATCGGCAGCGACGTTCCGGGCAAGAACGGCCGAGCGCTCTGCGTGCAGTGGATGAACGACCAGTGGCTCTACCGCGAGACCGGCGACGACGAGGAAGAGCAGTACTCACTCACCTCGCACGCCCTCGAAGCCCTGCTCCTGGTCGACGGTCTCTCCCGCGACCGGGCGCTGATCAGCGAATCCAGGCTCACCACGATCGTCGACACCGTGCGGCACCGCGCCACCCAGGCCAACCCCGACCGGGACGAACGCATCCGCCGGCTCGATCAGGAAATCGACGAGCTGGCCGCGGAGCGAGGTCGCTTGGCCGCCGGCGGCGAGATCGCGAGCGCGACGAACGACCAGATGCACGAGGGCTACGCCAACCTGATCGACCTGATCACCCAGCTGCCCAGCGACTTCAAACGGGTCGAAGAATCCGTCGCCGGCATGCACCGGCAGATCGTGAACGACTTCCGGGCCGAAGAACGACCGATCAGCGAGGTGCTCGACGAGTACCTCTCCAAGACGGATGCGTTGATGTCCTCCACCGCGGAGGGCCGCGCGTTCGAGGGCGCATTCGTGCTGCTGCGCAACGACGCGCTGCTGACCGAACTCAAGAACGACCTCGAATCGATCCTGCTGCATCCGTTCGCCCTCGAACTCAGCGCCGCCGACCGGCGCAGCTTCATGGGCACCGTGAGCCTGATCCGCAAGGGCGTGGACGACGTTCTCACCCAACGGAACGGCCTCACCACGACGCTCCGCGAGCACATCGTGAACCACGACGTGGTGAAGGACCGTGAACTGGAGCGGCTGCTGCGCGAGATCAACAAGGAACTCGCCGTGTGGATGGAGACGGCCGGTCCCCGCTCCACCGTGACCGCCGAACTCATGCCGGGCACCCTCGAACTCGAGCACCTGCGCGAACGTTTCTACGATCCCGGCGCCCACAAGGCGCCGCCGCCGCTGGAGGACGTCTCGGCGTATGCGCCGAAACCGCCGAGCCTGGATGCGATGCGCACCCAGGGTGGCCCGCTGCTCGAGGAACTGCGCGACGCCATCGTGACAGCCTTCACCGACGGCGCCGCCACAACGGTGGGAGCCGCCTTCAACAGCCTCGAGCCCGCCCTGCGCCGGCCGGTGGAGATTCTGGGCCTCTTGCAGATCGCCACCCAGATCGACGCCGTGCACTCCGCCCCGAGCGCTGGAAGCGACGCGAGCACCGAGAGCGCGCCAACCTCGGGTAACTCTGAGACCTTCGAAACCGTGCGGCCCGACGGCAGCCGGCGCACCTTCACCGTGCCGCGCATCACCCTGACCGACGACGACACCGCGGCCCTGGCCGCCCTCAATTATGGATCTGACGATGACTGACGACGTGACCGACGTGACCGATGACACGACCGCTGCGGACGACCTCCTCACCGAGGAAGACACGGCAGAGGATGACGTGGCCGAGAGCTTCTCGCTCTTCGAAGGCGACGAGGGCGGCCTCACCGTGGACCAGCGCCGCACCCTCGTGCTCCTGCTCAAGCACCGCTACATCTCCGCCGCCCTGCAACCGGCCGAGTGGCGCACCCTGCTCGCCTCCGAGAGCCTGCTCAAGTCCCGTCTCAACGACCTCTTCCTCGACCTGCACGTCGACCTGCACTACGAGGTGGCCTTCAAACGCCAGGCCGTCGGTGAGGGCGGCGAGCGATTCCCCACCCTGCTGCACGACGTGTCATACACCCGCGAGGAGACCATCCTGCTGGTGCTGTTGCGTCAGCGGTTCCGCAGCGAACGCGCCAGCGGCGTTGACATCGTGATCGTCGACCGCGACAACCTGGTCGAGAACGTCGCGCACTTCCGGCCGGAGCACGCCACCGACAGGTTCGGTGACGCCCGCCGCGCCACCGCCGCCGTCGACAGCCTGGCCAAGGCCAGGGTGCTGCTGAAGACCAGCGACCCCGACAGGTTCCGGGTCTCGGCCGTGATCGAGGTGCTGCTGCCCATCGAGCGCCTCGCCGAGCTGTGGGAGTGGCTGGTGGAGCAGAACGGCCGCGAGCTGCCCGACCCCGCGGATGCGCACGCCTCCGAACTCGACGTCACTGACCCCGCATCCGACGCCGCTGTTGATCCTGCTACTGCCGACATCCCGGCCAGCCCCGACCTGGAGGCCGTCTCATGACCGATTCCCCGCTCTTCCACATGGACGGCGCCACCGAGGGCACCACCCAGTGGCGTGCAGAGTCCTTCCAGATGGTCAACTGGGGCGGCTTCCAGGGCCACCACGAGGTGGACTTCGCCGCCACCGCCACCCTGGTCTCCGGTGCCTCCGGCACCGGCAAGTCCAGCCTGCTCGACGCCTACCTGGCGCTGATGATGCCCTCCGACACGCCGTTCAACGGCGCCTCGAATGACGCCGGCTCCGGCCGCGCCCGCAGCGTCGACCAGCGCAACCTGATGACGTACCTTCGCGGCAAGACCGACTCCACCCGCGAAGCCGACACCGGTCAGATGCACGATCAGGTGCTGCGCGGCGCCGACGAGGCCACCTGGGGCGCTGTCGCCATGACCTTCATCGACGACAACAAGCGCCGCTTCACCGTGCTGCGCGCCTACTTCGTGCCGCGCGGAGCCACGAAGTTCGCCGACGTCACCATGAAGATGGCGACCCGCGACGGCCGGCTCGACCTGCGCGACCTCGCCGACGTCACCGAGGCCCGCTTCGACAAGCGCGCCCTCAAGAACCGGTTCAGCGACCTCGACGTGTTCGACACCTACGCCGCGTTCTCCCAGACCCTGTACACCCGGCTCGGCATCGGCGCCAACGGCGAGGGCGGCAAAGCCTTGCGCCTGCTCGCCCGCATCCAGGCCGGCCAGCAGGTGAAGACCGTCGACGGCCTCTACAAGTCGATGGTGCTCGAAGAGCCCGCCACCTACGCCGCGGCCGACAAGGCCGTTGACCACTTCGAAGACCTCGAACGCTCCTACGGCGCTATGGTCACCGAAGCGCAGAAGGCCAAGGTGCTTGAACGCCTGCCCGAACTGCACCGTGACTTCGAGTCCGCCACCGAGAAGGCCGACCTGATCGACCGGTTCGGCGTACACCGCGAGGGCGACACCCCGTTCGTGCTCTGGCAGCTGCTCACCGAGCACGGCTTGCTCGACGCCGCCGCCGACACCAACCGCGGTGCGCGGCGCGAGAACCAGGCCGCGTTCATCACGGCGCGGGATGCCGAGACCGAGCTGAAGGGCCGGGTCGCCGATCTGCAGCACCAGCAGCGCGACAACGGCGGCGACGTTCTCGCCGGCCTGCAGAACGACCTCGACGTACTCACCGCCAAACGCGACGACGTGGCGGCGGAGCGCGCCAGGTTCAACGACCGCATCTCGCTGTTGGGCGCCGTCGCGGGCAGCGCTGACGACACCGCCGACGACAGTGCCGACGGTGTCGCCGGTGACACCGGTGACGTAGCCATCACCTCGGCCGACGACTTCGCCGCCGCCCAACTGGCCGCGGAGGGGTTCATCGCCCGGTTCGCGGCATCCGAGCAGGAACTCGATCTTGAGCGGGTGTCCCTGCAGCGCACGGCCTACCCGGTCGAAGAGAAGATCCGTACCCTCAAGCAGGAGCACGCCTTCCTCAAGGGGCGCGCCAGTCTGGTTCCCCAGCACCTGCACAACGCCCGCATGATGATCGCCGAAGCCGCTGGAATCCCCGCCGAGGAACTGCCGTTCGTGGCCGAACTCATCGACATCGCCCCCGGCGAAGACGACTGGCGCCAAGCCGCCGAGGTCACCCTCGGCTCGGTGGTGCGGGTGCTGCTCGTCGACGAGAACAAACTGGCCGCCCTCGGCCGCGCCATCGACCCGCTGCACATCCCGGTGCGCATCCACTTCGAAGGTGTCACCCTGCACCCGCACCAGCAGGTGCAGCACGACCCGCGCTACGTCTCCGGCAAACTCACCTTCAAAGACTCACCGTTCAGCCGCTGGGTGCAGGACCGCGTGCAGGCGCCCGCGATCGACGCGCTCTGCGTCAACAGCGCAGCCGAGCTCGTCGGCGACGGCTCCCGGGTCACCCAGAGTGGCCAGATCCGCCAGGGCAAGCGGGGCGCCCACGGCTGGAACAAGGAGCAGCGGGCCATCATCGGGTTCTCCAGCACCGTGCGGCTGGCTGAGATCACCGAGGAGCTGGCCGCGCTGAAGGCCTCCGCCGACTCCCTGGCGCAGCAGGCCACCGCCAAGGCCGGGCAGATCATCGCCCTGCGCCGCCTGAAGGATGCCCACCAGCACCTGATCGACACCGCCTGGACCGCCATCGACGTGGCCGGCGCCTCCGCCAGGATCGCCGCCAAGGAAACCGAACGCGAACGCCTGCTCGCCGGCAGCGACGTGCTGCGCGGGCTCCAGGACGAAGAAGCACGCCTGTCGGTCGAACTCGAGGCCGCGCAGAAGCTCAAGCACGAGATCGAGCGCGCAGCCGCCACCCTCAGCGAGGAGCACGCCGCGATCGTGGACCGGCAGGACATCGTGAATGTGCGGCTGGAGCGCATCCAGGCCGACGAGACCGTCACCCTGACCGCCGAGCACTCGGCGCACCTCGACGCGCAGTTCGCCGCCGTCGGCGACAGCACCGACCTCCCCAGCTTCACCAACGGCGTGAAGCGGCTGCGGGAACGGCTCACCGAGCAGTCCGCCCAGGACCGCGAGACCGCCCGCAGCGCCAGGGACACGCTGCTCGGCATCTTCGAAACCTTCCAGAGCCGGTGGCCAGACCCCAACATCGGGGTGTCGATGGAGTCGTACACCAGCTACAGCGACATCCTCGACGCCGTCTACACCCTCGGTCTTTACGAGCGCCGGCAGGAGTGGAAGCGCCGGTTGTCGGCGTGGAGCGGGCAGGACCTCGTGCCGCTTGTGGGCGCGTTCACCACCTCGATCGAAGAGATCGAAGACCGGTTGCGGCCGATCAACGAGATCCTCACCACTCTGCCGTTCGGGGCCGGCCGCGACCGGCTGCAGATCTCGCTGCGGCGCCTGCACCGCGACGACGCCACGGCGTTCCGCAAGGAACTCAAGCTGCTCTCCTCCGGCTCGACCGAAGAGTTCACCGACGAAGAGACCGAAAGCCGCTTCACCCGTCTGCAGGCGTTCATGAACCTGATCCGCCGGCCGGATGACCTCGATGCATCCGGCCGGGCCGGCGCCGTCCGCGGCCGGGGCGACTCCGAGCGCGACCTGCTGCTGGATGTGCGCCGACACGTGGAGATCACCGCGGTGCGCACCACGCCGGACGGAGTCGAAGTGAGCACCTACTCGTCGCTCGGCGGCAAGAGCGGTGGCGAATCGCAGGAACTCGTCGCGTTCGTCGTCGGTGCCGCGCTGCGCTTCCAGCTCGGCGACGAGAGCCGCACCCGGCCCCGGTTTGCCCCGGTGTTCCTCGATGAGGGCTTCGTGAAGTCGGACTCAGAGTTCGCCGGCCGGGCCGTGGCGGCCTGGAAGGGCCTCGGCTTCCAGCTGATCGTGGGCTCGCCGCTCGACAAGGTCACCGCGCTCGAACCGCACATGGACCTGGTGCTGTCGATGACCAAGAACACCACGACGGGCTTCTCCTACATCACACCGTTGGTCTCGGCCGAACCGGCGGGGGAGCGTGCGGTGGCCTGACCCGCGCGTCGCTCCCGATCCGGCAGACTCGGGGCTTACGCTGGCCCGATGGTGTTCGTGCACGATGTGCGGCTGCCCGACGGCCGCGTCCTCCGGGTGCACGACAGCGCCTCCGGTCCTTTGCCAGGCAGCGCGCAGGCGCAGGCCGGCACCCAAGACGCCGAGTTGGGCTACAACCCCGCCGGCGCGTACGAGCGGGCGATGCCCGCCGGCCTGGGCGCCCGGGTGGTGCTCTGGCAGCACGGCTCGCCGCAGACCGGTGCACTGCTCGAGCCGCTCCTGACTGCCGCGGCCGAGCGCGGCATCCGGCTGGTCTCCTATGGTCGGCCCAGCTATGGCGGATCGACCCCGCAGCCCGGCCGGACCGTGGCCGGCGCAGCGGCGGATGTAGCCGCGATCATGGACGACCTGGGCGTGGAACGGTTCGCGGTGATGGGCGCCTCCGGTGGCGGCCCGCATGCCCTGGCCTGTGCCGCCCTGCTGCCGGATCGGGTGAGTGCGGTGGCGTGCCTCGCCGCGATCGCACCCTCCGATGCCGACGGGCTCGACTTCCTGGCCGGCATGGCGTCGGATGGCGCATCGCTGCGGGCTGCCCGGCAGGGCCGGCCGGCGCGTGAGCATTACGAGGCGACCGCCGAGTTCGATCCGGAGAGCTTCGTCGAGCGTGACTACGCCGCGCTCGAGGGCGACTGGGCGTCGCTTGGCGCGGATGTGGGGGAGGCCTCGGCCGACGGCCCCGATGGTCTGATCGACGACGACATGGCCTTCGTGATGCCGTGGGGATTCGCCGTGGCCGAAATCGCGGTGCCCGCATTGTTCGTGCAGGGCGGCCGCGACCGGGTGGTGCCGCCCGCCCACGGCGCCTGGCTGGCCCGCGCCTGCCCGGGCGCCGAACTCTGGGAACGCCCGAACGACGGCCACATCTCGATCCTCACCGAATGCCCGGCGGCCTTGGACTGGCTGGTTGGGCACTCCTGACCGGAGCTAGGCTCGGGCCAGAACCACGGTGTACTGCCCGTTCTGAACAAAGGAGTCTCTCGTGGACATGCGTCTGGAACTTGTACCCCTGGTGAGCACCGATGTCGATCGCACCAAGGCGTTCTATGCCGACCAGGTGGGCTTCGTCGTCGACCACGACGTTCAACCCGGCAACGGTATGCGCGTGGTGCAGCTGACCCCGCCGGGGTCGGCCTGTTCGATCGTGATCGGGATTGGAATCAATGAGCCCGGCTCCGCCCCCGTGCGCGGCCTGCACCTCGTGGTGGACGACCTGGCTGCCGTGCGCGGTCAACTCCTCGACCGCGGCGTCGAGGTCTCCGCGGTGAGCGACATGGGTGGTGTGCTCTACGCCTTCTTCAGCGACCCCGACGGCAACTCCTGGGCACTGCAACAGATCCCCGGCGGTGCTACGCTCTGAATCGCGCTCCTCAGATGTAAATAATCCTTGACACGGTGTCTGATTCGACATACATTCACAGTGTCAAGAATTATTGACATTCCGAACGGATGTGGGAGACGCTGATGGCGATCGAAGAGAAACGTGCATGGATCATGGCGGTGGTCACGATCGTCGCCTACGGCACGTACCTCGCCCTCGTGCTGAACGCCGCGGCAGGCGCACCACTCGGGGAGGCCCCGTACGTGTACGCGATGCTGTGGACGATCGGCGGCGCCATCGTGGCCGCCATCCTGCTGAACATCCTCGCCGCGATCGTGTCGCCCAGAGACGGGGGAAAGAAAGACCAGCGAGACAAGGAGATCAACCGGCTCGGTGAGCACATCGGCCAGTCGTTCGTGATCCTCGGCGCGGTGCTGGCGCTGCTCTTCGCCATCACCGGTCTGGCGGCGTTCTGGATCGCCAACGTGATCTACCTGGCCTTCGTGCTCTCCTCGATCCTGGGTTCCATCGCCAAGATCGTCGCCTACCGCCGCGGCTTCCAGTCATGGTGAAGGCAACGAGCATCACCAACACCATCCGCGGGCTGCGGTTCGCTCACGGCGAGATGACCCAGGCAGCCCTCGCGGACCGGGTGGGCGTGACCCGGCAGACCATCATCGCCATCGAGCAGGGCCGGTATTCACCCTCGCTCGAGGTGGCGTTCCAGATCGCCCGGGTGTTCAATCGGCCACTCGACGACGTGTTCCAGTACCCGGCCGCGCAGGCCACAGAGGAAGAGACATCATGAGGGCAATCGTGCAAGACGGCTACGGCACCGCCGACGTTCTGCGGCTGGCCGAGATCGACCGACCCGCGGTGCGGGAGAACGACGTGCTGGTTCGGGTGCACGCCGCCAGTGTGAACATCGGCGACTGGCATCTGATGGCCGGGCTGCCTTACCTGGTGCGGGTCACGGGCCTGCGCGGACCGGGCAATCCGGTGCGCGGCATGGACCTGGCCGGCCGGGTGGAGCAGGTCGGCGCGGGTGTCACCCGCTTCCAGCCGGGCGACGAGGTATTCGGGGTCGGCGACGGCACTCTGGCCGAGTTCGTCATCGCCCACGCCGACAAGCTCGAACCCAAGCCCAGCAGGTTGAGCTTCGAGCAGGCCACCGCAGTACCCACCTCGGCGGTCACGGCCCTGCAGGCCGTCGCGTCGCTGCGCACGGCGGGGCTGGGGGAGCGGGTGCTCGTGATCGGGGCATCCGGTGCCGTCGGCGGCTATGCCGTGCAGCTCGCCGTCGCCTTCGGAGCCCAGGTGACCGGGGTGGCCAGCACGGCGAAGCTCGACTACGTGCGCTCGCTCGGGGCGGCGGTCACGGTCGACTACACCCGTGGTGATATCACCCGGTCGGGCGAACGTTACGACCTGGTGGTCGACACCGCGGGCCTCCGGCCGGTGTCGGCACTGCGCAAGCTGCTCGCGCCGCGTGGCACCCTGGTGATCGTTGGAGGTGAGGGCGGCGGCCGGGTGACCGGAGGTTTTGGCCGGGCACTGTGGGCCGCGGCGGTGTCGCCGTTCGTGTCGCAGAAGCTCAGCGGGCTGGTCTCGATCGTGCGCCCGGGTGACCTGGCCACCCTGGCCGAGTTGCTCCAGAGCGGGGCGATCACCCCGGTGATCGACCAGGTCTATCCGCTGGCCGACGCCGCCACCGCGATGCGCCGGCTCACCGACGGCAGCGCCAGGGGCAAGCTCGTCGTCACGATGTAGCCCGCCGCGTGCACTCACCCTGGCTGTGTTTCACGGTGCCAGGAGTGCGTTTCACGGTGCCAGGAGTGCCTGCACCAATCCGGCCGCCCGGCGCAACCCCGCGCCGGGCTCCGCTGCCCAGCGGTCGACCACGGCCGTCGCGCGGGCCCGATCGGCACCCGCGAGGCCGAGGACCAGTGGGGCGACCACGTCGGTGGCCAGCGGGTCGATCAAGGCGGGCAGCCCCGCCTGGCGCAGGAACCCTTCGATGCGGGTGAGGTCGGAGGCGCGCAGCATCCGCAGGTGCGTCTGCAGCAGCACGATCGCGGCCAAGCGCCGCTCGAACACCGGCGCGGCCCAGAGTTCGCTGCTGAGCGCGGTGATGTCGTCGTGGCCGAGCCCCGGGTAGCGGCGGCCGGCATCCCGGATGGTGCCGCGGATCGCGCCGACGGAGGCGCCGTAGAACGCCAGGCCGCCGCCCTCTTCGCCGCCCAGCCCGTCGCCCAGGCGGGCCCGGTCGGCCTCCGCCCGCTGCCAGGAACTCTCGTACTGCAGGGTGGCGTCCACGAACTCGCCGGCGGCACTCATCTGCCCATTCTCGCCGATCGCGGGCGGGTGTCCGAACGTAGCGGGTGAGCGGCATCGGCGGTGGTCGTTGTCGAACGGCCGCCGGTCTGCTTGGCTGGGCGTCATGACCGATTCCGATAAAACCGCCGACCTACTTCGCTACCTGCAGAGCGCCAGGAGCGCGCTTGTCTGGAAGCTCGAGGGGCTCTCCGAGTACGACTTGCGCCGACCGCTCGTACCCACGGGGACCAATCTGCTCGGTCTGGTCAAGCACATGGCCGGGGTCGAGGCCGGGTATCTCGGCGCCACGTTCGGCCGGCCGTTCCCCGAGGAGCTGCCGTGGATGGACGAGGATGCCGAGCCCAACGCCGACATGTGGGCCACCGCGGAGGAGTCCAGCACGGAGATCGTTGACCTGTACCGCCGGGTCTGGGCGCACTCCCAGGTGACCCTCGAGACCGTGCCGCTCGACGGGATTGGCCGGGTGGCCTGGTGGTCGCCCGACCGCAACACCGTCACCCTGCACCTGATTCTGTTGCACCTGATCAGCGAAACCCACCGGCATGCCGGTCACGCCGACATCCTGCGCGAACTGATCGATGGTGCCGTCGGGCTGCGCCAGGACAACGACAACCTGCCGCCGGCGACCGCGGAGTGGTGGGCCGGTTACCGCGACCGGGTGGAGCAAGTCGCCCGCGACGCCTGACGTCCCGCACTGTCACTGGGCGCGGCCCAGCCCGACCCGGTTCGTTGACGCGTAAACCTGACGCCTAAGGTGGACTGCGCCCGAAAGTCGCGCCTCCCCGCCTGCGCCCGCCTGCCTCACGCCGGTCTCCAACAACGAAGGACGATAGCCCCGTGCCGAGAATTCCCGCCCGCTGGGCCGCCGCCGCTGCCGGTGGCGCTGCCGCCCTCGCCCTGCTCACCCTCAGCGCCTGCACCGGCCAGCCGGTGACCGCGACAAGCGGCGGCACCGCCCAGGCGGGTGCCGACACCGGTCGCACCTACGCCCTCGTTGTGCACGCCGTGCCCGGCGACGCGTTCTGGGACGTCGTGAAAAGCGGCGCGCAGGCCGCCGGGGCGCTCTACGGCTCCACCGTCACCTACCAGGGCGACCCCGATGTGCAGAAGCAGAGCCAGCTGATCGAAACCGCGATCGCCGACAACGTCGACGGCATCATCGTGTCGATGGCCAACCCCGACGGCCTGAGCGGGGCGCTGGCGGATGCCGTCGCCGCCGATATCCCGATCATCACGATCAACTCCGGCGCCGAAGAGTCCGCCGCGCTCGGCGCACTCACCCACGTGGGCCAGGGCGAGTACCTGGCCGGCCAGGGTGCAGGAACGAAGCTCACCGAGGCCGGCGCGAAAAAGGTGCTCTGCGTCATCCACGAGGCCGGCAACGCCGGGCTCGAGGACCGCTGCGCCGGGGCCGCCGACACCCTGGACGGCAGCATGACCAACCTGCAGGTCGACATCGCCAACCTCGCGGATGCGCAGAACACCATCAAGAGCGCCCTGTTGGCCGACCCCACGATCGACGGTGTGCTCACCCTCAACTCCGCGGTGGGAGTGGCGGCTGCCCAGGCCCAGGTGGAGGCCGGCAGCGACGCGCAGATCGGCACCTTCGACGTGTCCGCCGACGTCACGCGGTTGATCGCCGACGGCAGCATCCTCTTCGCCGTCGACCAGCAGCCCTACCTGCAGGGCTACCTGCCGGTGAGCTTCTTCGAGCTGTTCTACACCAACGGCAACGTCGTGGGCGGCAGCCAGCCGGTCTACTCCGGGCCCGGCTTCGTCACCAAGGAGAACGCCGGCCAGGTGGCCACGTTCGCGGGGCTCGGCACCCGATGACAAGCCTCGCCCCCGCCCCGGCACGGCCCGGCAGTGACGAACGGCTGGCCGCGAGGCATCCGGTGGCCCGACTGCTGCGCCGGCCGGAGATGGGCGCCCTCGTGGCCGCGCTGGCCATCTTCACCTACTTCTCGCTGGCCACCAACGCGTTCCTGTCGCCGGCCGGAGCGGCCACCTGGCTGTACTCCGCGTCGCTGTTCGGCATCATGGCGGTCGCCGTGGCGATGCTCATGATCGGCGGCGAATTCGACCTCTCGGCCGGCGCGATGACCGGCACGACCGGGCTGCTGGTGGGCGCGTTCACCACCCAGTACGGCATGAACCTCTGGTTCGCCATGCTGCTGGCCCTCGTGATCGCCCTCGCGGTCGGGGCCGCCAACGGCTTTCTGGTGGTGAAGACCGGCATCCCGAGTTTCATCGTCACCCTAGCCACCTTCTTCATCCTGCAGGGAGTGAACCTCGCCGGCACCAAGCTGATCACCGGCCAAGTCGCGATCCAGGGCATGACCCTGGTGCCAGACTTCGCGGCCGGCAAGGCGATCTTCGGGTCGACGATCCCGGTGCTGGGGCTCGACCTCAAGGTCTCCATCTTCTGGTGGATCGGCATCACCGCCCTGGCCAGCTGGCTGCTGCTGCGCACCCGCTACGGCAACTGGATCTTCGCCATCGGCGGGCAGCTGCAGAGCGCGGTGCAGACCGGCGTGCCGGTGCGGCGCACCCGCATCGGCCTGTTCATGGGCACGGCCGCTGCCGGCTGGCTGGTGGGCATGCTCTCACTCTTCGACGTGGCAACCGTGCAAGCCACCACGGGCATCGGCCAGGAGTTCGTCTACATCATCTGCGCCGTGGTCGGCGGCTGCCTGCTCACTGGCGGCTACGGCTCCGCGATCGGCGCGGCCCTCGGCGCGTTGATCTACGGCATGATCCTGCAGGGCATCGTGTTCGCCCAGTGGGACAACAACTGGCTCAAGGCCTTTCTGGGCGGGATGCTGCTGCTCGCGGTACTCGTGAACCTCTCGGTGCGCCGGCAGGCCGGAGTGCGGGCATGAGCGGCGCGAACCCGGCCGCTGCCATCCTGGCGGTGCGCGGCATCGGCAAGGTCTACGGCTCGGTCATCGCGCTCACCGACATCTCCACCTCGGTGAGCGCGGGCGAGGTGCTCTGCGTGCTCGGCGACAACGGTGCGGGCAAGTCCACGCTGCTCAAGGTGCTTGCCGGGGTGCATCCGCACTCGACCGGCGAGCTGCTGCTCGACGGCGAGGCCGTGCGATTCGACGGACCACGGCAGGCGCTGGATGCCGGCATCGCCACGGTGCACCAGGACCTCGCGATAGTGCCGTTGATGCCGGTCTGGCGCAACTTCTTCCTCGGCGCCGAACTGAGCGCCGGCCGCGGACCGTTCTCCCGGCTCAAGGTCGCCGAGATGCGGGCGCACACCTCAGAGCAGCTGGCTCGCATGGGCATCGACCTGCGCGATGTCGACCAGCCCATCGGCACCCTGTCGGGCGGTGAGCGCCAGTCCGTGGCGATCGCCCGGGCGATCTACTTCGGCGCTCGGGTCGTGATCCTCGACGAACCCACCTCAGCGCTGGGCGTCAAACAGGCCGGGGTGGTGCTGCGCTACGTGGCACAGGCCCGCGACCGGGGTCTGGCCGTGGTGTTCGTCACCCATAACCCGCATCACGCCTACCCGGTGGGCGACCGGTTCCTGGTGCTCAACCGCGGCGCCAGCCTGGGCGAGTTCGACAAGGCCGGAATCAGCATCGCCGAGCTGACCCGGCTGATGGCCGGCGGCGCCGAACTCGACACACTCGCCCGGGAGATCGAGCGGGGCTGACCGCCTCAGGGCATCATCCGTTTCGGAGGATAAGGCGGCGGGAACGTCGCCGCTGCTGACATTGCTTGCTACCGTCTGCCGCGTGAGGCCGCCACCCGGTGCGCCCGCCAACCGCTGAGGCAGCGCCGCCACGCGGCCAGGCCCGGCAGAAGGAGAAACTCTCATGGCTACAGGAACAACACCGGTACTGGATGCGGCAGCCGAGATCAACGCCGTCTCACTGTCACGCACCGACCTCGACCCGCGCACGCTCATGATCGCCCGCATCTCGGCCCTCGTGGCGGTGGATGCTCCGGTCGGTTCGTACCTCATGCATATCGGCCCGGCGGCGGAAGTGGGGCTCACCGTTGACGACGTCGAGGACGTTCTGGTGGCCGTGGCGCCGATCGTAGGAACGCCGCGGCTGCTCGCGTCGGCCCGAAAGATCGCGGAGGCGTTCGACCTTGCGATCCAGATCGGCGCGGAAGACGACATCCAATAGCCCGCCGAAACCCACCACCGAACCGACACCAGCGAAGGGTCGTCCGACGTGAAGAAGATGGTCTTGGCCGGAGCCGTGCTGCTTCTCCTGACCGGCTGTGCATCGTCGGGCAGCCCGACGCCATCGCCCACGCCGGCAACGACCTCGACGGCCGGGTCGACATCGACGTCGACGCCCGGAGAGACGGGCGCGACGCCGAACGCCGACCAGGTCACCTGGGCCGGCAACGTCTGCAGCGACACGACCGCGCTGCAGAACGAGGTGCAGGCGCTGGCGGCGGCGGCTGCGGCCGGTGGCAGCGGGGTGGGCCAGGCCATCTCTGACCAGATGACCCAGATTTCGGCGTCGGTGGGCACCCTCGTCGAGACGGTGAAGTCGGCGCCGACGGGAACCGGCGACGACCCGGGCTATGCCGCGGTGCGCAGCTCGACCGACAAGGTGGACCAGTCGCTGCAGAAACTGCAGGCCAGCGCGAGCCAGGTCGAGGGTGCCACCGGCGCGGCCCTGATCACCGCGCTCGGGACCGTCGTCGTGGACACGGGCACGGTGCTCACCGATATCGCGGCCACCGTGACTGCCATCACCACCGCCATGAAGGATGCCTCCAGCACCCTGGGCCAGTCCTTCCGCGCCGCTCCCGATTGCGCCACCCTCACCGCCCCCTAACCGGTCACGCACCCAGCGCCGCTGGTCGAGCCTGTCGAGACCCGCTGACCCGGTCTACGGGACGCGCCCGCTCCGTCGGTCGAGCTTGTCGAGACCTGGTGACCCGGCTTGGGGAGCCGCCCGGTGTCATTCTGGTCACTGCCAGAGGCCTTCTCGCGGGATCTCGACAAGCTCGATCGGCGATGGGGTCCCGCACCCGTCCGTCGGTCGAGCTTGTCGAGACCTGGTGACCGGGTCTGCGGGGAGCCGCCCGGTGTCGTTCTGGTCGCGACCGTAGGCGTTCTCGCGGGATCTCGACAAGCTCGATCAGCGATGGGGTTCCGCCTCCGTGCGTTGGTCGAGCTTGTCGAGACCTGGTGACCCGGTCTGCGGGGAGCCGCCCGGTGTCGTTCTGGTCGCGGCTGTAGGCGTTCTCGCGGGATCTCGACTGGATCGATCAGCGATGGGGTCGAGATTCAGGAACCTCCATCAGCGGACGGGCTCTATCGCCCTCAGCGAAATCTCAGCCACCGCCGGGAATGAAACCCGCCCCCCAGCGTTGACTTGAGTCGAGGGCACTCAAGTTTTGGTTTCCCTCCTCGTTTTGAACTCCCAGGAGGTTGCTTTGCCTACATACTTCGGTCCGACCGGATCCGAGAACGGCTCGTTCGACGAATTCCTGGCCCGCTACCTGCAGGGCCAGCGGTCGGGCCAGTCGGGTCGACCCATCGAGATCACCCGGCTGCTCAGCCGTCGCACCCACGAACTCCTCGTGCAGGCCGCCCAGTACGCGGTCGACCACGGCCACGCCCACGTCGACGCCCTGCACCTGCTGCGCGTCATGGTCGAACAGGAACCCGCCGCTTCGGCCATCCGCCGTGCCGGTGGTGACCCCGCTGCCATTGCGGCCGACGCCGAACAGCGCCTGCCGGAATCCAGCGACCGGGAAGCCCAGTCCGCCCCGGGCCTGACTCCCTCGGCTCAGCGCGCCCTGCTGGACGCACATCAGGTGGCCCGCGCCTTCGGCTCCACCTACATCGACCCCGAGCACCTGTTCTTCGCCTTCGTGGTGAACCAGGACTCGCCCGCCGCTCGCGTGCTCGCCGAGTCCGGTGTCACCGCCGAGTCCCTGCAGGCCGGCGCTCAGCAGGCCGAAGCCGACGAGGCCAACGCCGCCGCCGGCACCACGGCCACGGGCAGCACCTCGAACACCCCGATGCTCGACACCTACGGCATCGACCTCACCGAGCGCGCCCGCTCCGGCAAGCTCGACCCGGTGATCGGCCGCAGCGACGAGATCGAACAGACCGTCGAGATCCTCTCCCGGCGCACCAAGAACAACCCGGTGCTCATCGGCGAGGCCGGCGTGGGCAAGACCGCCGTGGTCGAGGGCCTCGCCCAGGCCATCGTCGACGGCCTCGTGCCCGAGCAACTGCGCAGCAAGCGCGTCATCGCGCTCGACCTGCCCGCCATGCTCGCCGGCACCCGGTACCGCGGCGACTTCGAAGAACGCCTCACCAAGACCATGGATGAGATCAGCGAACGCAGCGACGAGATCATCGTCTTCATCGACGAGCTGCACACCGTGGTCGGAGCCGGCGGCGCCGGCGAGGGCGGAATGGACGCCGGCAACATTCTCAAGCCGCGCCTGGCGCGCGGTGAGCTGCACGTCGTGGGCGCCACCACCCTGAACGAATACCGCAAGGTCGAAAAGGACCCGGCGCTCGAACGGCGCTTCCAGCCCGTGCGAGTGGGCGAGCCGAGCATCGACGACGCCGTGCAGATCCTGGCCGGGCTCCAGGGCCGCTACGCCGAGCACCACTCGGTGCGGTACACGGATGCGGCCATCCGCGCCGCCGTGGAAATGAGCGCCCGGTACATCCCCGACCGGTTCTTGCCCGACAAGGCCATCGACCTGATCGACCAGGCCGGCGCTCGCGCCCGCCTGGCACTCGGTTCCCGGGTCGACATCGATGGCCTGCGCGAGCAGCTTGCCGGAGTCGAGACCGCGAAGACCATCGCCGTCGCCGCCGAGGCCTACGAAGAGGCGTCCCGGCTGCGGGATGAGTCCGAGGCGTTGAGCGAGAAGATCGAGACCGCCGAGGCCGACCAGGCCGCGGATGCCGGAAAGCCGGCGCCGTCCGCCGTGGTGGACGAGGCCGAGATCGCCGCGATCATCGCCCGGGCCACCGGTATCCCGGCCAGCCGCCTCACGGCGGGGGACCGCGAACGCCTCGTCACCCTCGAAGACGACCTGCACCAGCGGGTCATCGGCCAGGACGACGCGGTCACCGTGATCGCCAAGGCCGTGCGCCGCAACCGCACCGGCATGGGCGACGCCTCCCGCCCGGTCGGTAGCTTCCTCTTCCTCGGCCCGACCGGGGTGGGTAAGACCGAACTGGCAAAGACCTTGGCGCAGTCGCTCTTCGGCGACGAGAAGGCCATGCTGCGCTTCGACATGAGCGAGTTCAGCGAGCGTCACACCGTCAGCCGTCTGGTCGGCGCCCCTCCCGGCTACGTCGGCTACGACGAGGCGGGCCAGCTCACCGAACACGTGCGGCGCAACCCGTACTCGGTGGTGCTGCTCGACGAGATCGAGAAGGCGCACCCGGACGTCTTCAACCTGCTCCTGCAGGTGCTCGACGACGGCCGCCTCACCGACGGTCAGGGTCGCACGGTGGACTTCCGGAACACCGTGGTCATCATGACCTCGAACATCGGTTCAGAGGTTCTGGCCAGCCGCAGCGGTGCGCTCGGCTTCACCGCCGACCTGGACGGCGCCGGCAACGGATTCGGCTCGGAGAAGGCACTGCGCGACCGGGTGATGGCCAAGCTCCGCGAGGCCATGCGGCCCGAGTTCCTCAACCGCATCGACGAGGTCGTGCTGTTCCGCAAGCTCGACCAGCCGCAACTGCGCCAGATCGTGCGGCTGCTGCTGACTCAGACCGAGGCCCGCCTGGCCGCTCAGGGTCACGCGCTCACCGTGAGCGACGAGGCCGTGGACTGGATCGCCGAGACCGGCTACGAGCCCGAGTACGGGGCCAGGCCGCTGCGCCGGGTCATCCAGCGTCAGCTCGACGACAGGATTGCCGACCTGCTGGTGGCCTCCGAGCTCGGTGACGGCGGAGTCGTGGCCGTGACCGTGCAGGACGGCGCGCTGCGGGTGAACGCCGAGCCGGTGCGGATGCCGCTGGCCGCGTAACCCGCAAACGACAAGACCCAGCCGTGCCCTCAGGGGTGCGGCTGGGTCTTCGTCGTTAGTGGCGGCTACAGGATGAAGAGCATCTCCTGGTAGGTCGGCAACGGCCACAGGTCGTCGGCCACGATCTCTTCGAGAGCGTCGGCCGCCGTGCGCACCGCGGCCATCGCGGGCAGCAGGGCGTCGCGGGCGTGCTCGGCCTCGGCCAGAGCCTCGTGGCCGGTCTCCTCAGCCAGGGCGGCCTTGAGCGTGGCCAGGGCGTCGCGCAGCTCGGCGATCGGGCCGCTCACCGCCAGCAACGGAGCAGTGTCGGCGTCCACGCCGGCAGCCTTGAGGGCGCCGACGTTGACCGCGACCTCGGTCTGGTGCCGCACCGCGGCCGGGAGAATCTGGGTGGTCGCCATCTCCAGGGTGAGGCGGGCCTCGACGCTGATGGTGAGGGCGTACTGCTCCAGGCCGATCTCGTAGCGGCTGTGCATCTCGCGGTGGTTGAAGACCTTGTACTTGTCGAACAGGTCCATCGCGGATTCGGTGATCAGCTCGGGTAGGGCGTCGAGCGTGGTGCGCAGGTTCGCGAGTCCGCGCTTCTCGGCCTCGATCGGCCAGGCATCCGAGTAGCCGTCACCGTTGAACACGACAGCGCCGTGATCGGTGATGATCTGGGTGAGCAGGCTCTGCACGGCGGTGTCGAAGTCGGTGCCGGCGGCGACAGCGGCTTCGAGGTCGGTGGCGATGTAGTCGAGCGACTCGGCCATGATCGTGTTGATGGTGACCATCGGGCCGCTCACGGTCTGCATCGAACCCGGGGCGCGGAACTCGAACCGGTTGCCGGTGAAGGCGAACGGGCTGGTGCGGTTGCGGTCACCCGGGTCGGTCGGCAGCTGCGGGAGCGTGTCGACGCCGATGATCATGGTGCCCTTGTCCTTCGACGAGGTCGCCGGTCCCTTGGCCAGCTGCTCGAAGACATCCGCCAGCTGGTCGCCGAGGAAGATCGAGATGATCGCGGGCGGAGCCTCATTGGCGCCGAGGCGGTGGTCGTTGGTGGCCGACGCGACCGACACCCGCAGGAGGCCGGCGTACTTGTGCACGGCGCGGATGACCGCGGCACAGAAGACCAGGAACTGGGCGTTGTCGTGCGGGTTGTCGCCGGGCACCAGCAGGCTGCCGAGCTGGTTGTTGCCGAGCGAGAAGTTGACGTGCTTGCCGGAGCCGTTGACGCCCTGGAACGGCTTCTCGTGGAACAGGCAGGCCATGCCGTGCTTCTTGGCGACGGTCTTGAAGGTGGTCATCAAGAGCTGCTGGTGGTCGGCGGCGATGTTGCCGCGCTCGAACATCGGCGCGATCTCGAACTGGCCGGGAGCGACCTCGTTGTGGCGGGTCTTGGCGGGGATGCCGAGCTTGAACAGCTCCCGCTCGGTGTCCATCATGAAGCCGAGCACACGCTCGGGGATGGCGCCGAAGTAGTGGTCGTCGAATTCCTGGCCCTTGGGCGGTTTGGCGCCGAAGAGGGTGCGGCCGGAGTTGAGCAGGTCGGGGCGGGCGAGGAAGAAGTGACGGTCGACCAAGAAGTATTCCTGCTCCGGACCGCAGAACGAGACGACCTTGGCCGGCTTGACGTGGCCGAACAGACGCAGAATGCGTTCGGCGTGCTCGCCCATGGCCTGCTGCGAGCGCAGCAGCGGCGTCTTGTGGTCGAGGGCCTCACCGGTCATCGAGACGAAGACGGTGGGGATGCACAGGGTATTGCCGTTCGGGTTCTCCAGAACGTATGCGGGGCTGGTGACGTCCCAGCCGGTGTAGCCGCGGGCCTCGAAGGTGTTGCGCAGGCCGCCGTTGGGGAAGCTGGACGCGTCGGGTTCACCCTGCACCAGGGTCTTGCCGGCGAACTCGGCGAGTGCGGTGCCATCGCCGACGGGTTCGAGGAAGCTGTCGTGCTTTTCGGCGGTGAGGCCGGTGAGCGGGTAGAAGACGTGCGCGTAGTGCGACGCGCCCTTCTCCATCGCCCAGTCCTTCATCGCGGAGGCGACGGCGTCGGCGACGAGTGGGTCGAGCATGGCGCCGTGTTCGATGGTGGCCATCACCGACTTGTAGACCAGCTTCGGCAGGCGCTTCTGCATGACAACGCTGCTGAACACGTTCTCGCCGAAGATCTGGCCGGGGGTTTCAGCGTCAGTGAAGCTGACGGCCGGGGGCACATACGCCTCGACATCTCTGATCGCCTGAAGGCGCATGGCATTTCCACTCATTGTTACCCCTTTGTGCTCGCAAGACTCCGCGCCGGGTTGCGGAATCCGGTGCCCCAAATCTAGGGAGCTTGTATGCCGGTCAGGTTTCGGCCGCGTGACGGATTAGCTTCGGTGACCGGCCAAACAAGCCCAGGTCACCCCGTGCGGGGGACGAAGGCCGGCGCGAAACCCGACCGGGCCACCAGCGGCTAAACTGGTCGTTTGATTTGAGGGGTGTTTGAGTGGTCGATCGAGAGCTCGCGCGGGAACAGGACTACGTCGCAACGCTGTACGCGCGACTCGACGCACTGCAGCGGGAGGCCGAGGGCCAGTTGAAGGCCGTGCGGATGCTCGACGTCGGTGGCAACCACCAGTCCCGGTCGGAGCGCGACACCTTCGCCCGCACCTACGAGGACCGCATCGTGCAGCTGCGCGAGGTCGACGACCGGCTCGCCTTCGGCCGGTTGGAGACCGCGCCCGACGACGACGGCGCACCCGTCTACCGGTATATCGGCCGGGTGGGCCTGCGCGATGAGAACCTGCAGCCGATCCTGCTCGACTGGCGGGTGCCGCAGGCCAGCGCCTTCTACCAGGCCACCGCAGCGACGCCACTGGGCGCCCGGTCGCGCCGCCATCTGCTCTCCAGCGGGCGCCGCATCATCCGCATCGAAGACGAGATCCTGGATGCCGCGCTGCTCGAGGGTGACACCGCCGCGCTGCACCAGGGCGAGGGAGCGCTGCTCTCGGCCCTGACCGCCCAGCGCACCGGGCACATGACCGACATCGTCTCGACCATCCAGGCCGAGCAGGACCGCATCATCCGGTCGGGGCTCAACGGTGTGCTCGTCGTGCAGGGCGGCCCCGGCACCGGCAAGACGGCCGTTGCCCTGCACCGGGCGGCATATCTGCTCTACACCCACCGCGACCGGCTGCAGAACTCCGGTGTGCTGATCGTGGGCCCGTCCACGTCGTTCCTGCAGTACATCGAGGCGGTGCTGCCCTCGCTCGGCGAGACCGGCGTTGTGCTGGCCTCTGTGGGCCAGCTGTTCCCCGGGGTCGAGGCAAACCACGAAGACGCCCCCGCGGTCGCCGCACTCAAGGGCCAGACCTTCATGGCCGACCTGATCGCCCGTGCCGTGAAGAGCCGGCAGAAGGTGCCGGCCGCCAGCCAGAAGCTGCTCGTGAACGGCGACACTCTGGTGCTGAAGCCACAACTGATCGAGTCGGCCATCCACCGTGCCCGTTCCGGCGGCAAGCCGCACAACGAGGCCCGGGTGGTCTTCGTCAAGCACGCCCTCAACTCGCTGGCCCGGGAATGGCTCGAACAGCTCAAGAAGCAGGGTCGGTCGATGGACGACACCGACTTGCCGATGCTGCGTGAAGACCTGCGCCTGGCCGACGACGTGCGGGTGGCGCTGAACACCGCCTGGTTGCCGCTCACACCGCAGAAGCTCGTGCAGGACCTTTATGCCCGCCCGCAGTGGCTCGAGCAACTGACCCCGCGCTGGCGTGCCGCGCAGCGCGCCCTGCTCTACCGCACCCGCGACGCCGAGTTCACGATCGCCGACATCCCGCTGCTCGACGAGGCCGCCGAGCACCTGGGGGAGTACAGCGCCGTCGACGCCGCCCAGAAACGTGAGGCCAAGGAACAGCGCAAGCGCGACATCGAGAACGCCGAACTGGCGATCAAGAACATGGACGTGAAGGGGCTCGTGAACGCGAAGGCCCTCGCCGACAATTTCGCCGAGCTCGGCGACCGGGCCACCACTGCCGAACGGGCCGCTCTCGACCGCAGTTGGACCTACGGGCACGTGATCGTGGACGAGGCGCAGGAACTTTCCCCGATGCAGTGGCGGTTGCTGATGCGCCGCGGTCCGCGCCGGTCGTTCACGATCGTGGGTGACATCGCCCAGGCTGCTGCGGCCGCTGCGGCCAACAGCTGGCGGGAGGCCCTCGCGCCCGTGCTGGAGGCCTCCTTCGAGGCCGACCGCTGGCGCCTGGAAGAGCTCACGGTGAACTACCGCACGCCCAGCCAGATCGCCGAGGCCGCCGAGAGCATGGCGGTGGCCCACGGTCTGCCGATCACGGCGTCACGCACCGTGCGCGCGAGCGATTGGCCGGTCGAGGTGCTGACGGATGCGCTCGACGCCGTGCGGCGGGAACGCGCACTCGGTGTGGGCGGCACCGTGGCCGTGATCGTGCTCGAGCCCGAGATCGATGCCCTCTACCAGGCGTTGCGGGCCGAGTTCGGTGACGCCATCGGTCGGGGTTCCGCCGGTCTGCTCCGTGACATCGCGGTGCTCACCCCGCATGACTCCAAGGGCCTCGAATTCGACGCCGTGGTCGTGGTCGATCCGGCCGCGATCGTCGCCGCCTCGGAGCGGGGTGCTGGCGCACTCTACGTGGCGATGACCCGGGCCACCCAACGTCTCTACCTGGTGAGCGACGGGCCGTTACCGGCTGGGTTGGACGGCCTGAACTAGCACCCGCTGGCGCCGAGCCTCCGCCTTCGGGTTATGCCCGGATCCGCACGATCCAGCCGACAATCGTGCCGTGGTGCGCGCGCGGCTCCCGCACGCTCAGCACGCTGTGCTGCATAGCCCCGCCGGTTTCCGGAACCAGCCCGCGCTCCGCCGGGTCTTCCGACGGGTGATAGCGCACCGAGATCTGGTCGATCCGGGCAACACGGCCGGAGAGGTGCGTCCACGTCGGGGCGCCGGGGGTGCCGCGCAGTGCGTCGGCGTAGGTGTCCCGCTGCAGGGCGACGGCTCGCCTGCAGGCGAACAAGCGGGCCATCCAGTCCTGATCCATCGGCACGAGGGACCAGGCGACGTGCTGGTCGAGTGCGACGTCGAAACGGCCCTCGGCGACCTGCCATGCGGTCAGCCAGATATCCGTGTCGTGGGATCCGGCGACCGGGGGAATGTCCTCCGCATCGACCGCGCGTGCTTCTTCCGACACGAGTGGCTCGTGGGAAGCGCTGAGATGCACGCGGGGAATAGCCATTTCACCAGAATAGGCAAAACGCTGCCTCCGGGCAGGCACTCGGTCCCTCGCTTCAGCAGGGAGCCGATGCTCAGGACATCGGCCGGAACGCCTGCAGGGTGGCGAGCAACGCCTCGGGGGTGAAGGACGCCGGATTGCGGATCGCCTGGATGGACGCGCCCTGCACCAGGGCGACAACCGTGGCCGCGAGGTCGTCCCCGGTGGTTCGCGAGGCCACGCTCCCGGGTGCGCTGTCGGTGACCAGCTCGCGGCAGACCGGCAGGAACGCCTCCAGGTAGCGCCCGAACGACGCCTCGATGCGGGGACGGAAGAGGTCGTCGCGCCGGGCGAAATAGAACGCGAAGAGCAAATCGACGGCGGCGTGATACTGCTGCAGGCGCTCCAGCTCGCCCCGGATCATCCGTTCGAGCCGGTCCCACGGTGCCAAGACAGCCAGGTCCGGGGCGGTGAGGGCGTCGAGCGTGCCATCGAGCAGCGCATCCAGCAGAGCCTGGAGCAGGCCGTCTTTCGACTGGAAATGGAAGAACACCAGCCCGGGGGAGATTCCGGCCGCCGTGGCGACCCGGCGGGCGGTGACGGCGTCGAGCCCCTCGGCGACGGCGATGTCGTACGCCGCGGCAAGAATCGCGTCGCACCGCTCTTGTTCCGACTTCTTCGGTCCGCCCACGGATCAGTCCTGGGCGCTGGGCTGGGTGCTGCGCTGGGTGCGCTGCGCGGCGCGGTACTCGCGCCACGCCTTCCAGGCGCCGGTCGACCAGAGCGCCCAGAGCACTAGAACCGGCTGGAAGAGCAACCGGATACTGCGGTCCAGATCGGTGTTCAGGCCGAAAGAATCGGTGTGGGTGACCAGCTGGGAGATGTTGCCGGGGAAGATGGCGACGAAGAAGGCGGCGACGATCCAGCCCACCTGCACCCGGTAGCGCCCCAGGGCGAGGAGCGAAGCGCCGAGCAGGATCTCGACGATGCCGGAGGCCACCACGACGAAGTCGCCGTCGAACGGTAGCCAGGTGGGAACCTGCGCCAGGAAAGCCTCCCGGGCCACAGTGAGGTGGCCGATGCCGGCAATCAGCAGGAAGGCGCCGAGCACCAGCCGGAAGAGAGTGCGGAGGATTGTGGTGCGCTTCTTCTGCGGGGCGAGGAGGGTCATGGTGCGGCTTTCGAGCGGGGCGGATGGGGCGCCCTCAGACTACATTGATCACGCGGTCAATGATCAACCGGTCAGTACCAGGTCGGCGCTACGGATGGGCCAGCTCGCGGCCGGAATGCCGTCGCCTAGCTGGCGGCAGCCACCAGCGCCGCCACCTCGGCGTCGGGCCTGGCCTCGAACACTCCCCACATCACGTGGGTGGGTCCGCTGCCGTCGCTGCCGGCCACCGACGGGCGGCTGATCCACCGGTTCGCCGCCGCGGCGGCGCCCAGGGCTGCCAGGGAGGGCGCGATCGTCGTCTTGCGCAGCGAACCGGCGACCACGCTGCCGTCGCTACCCAGCTTCCAGCCGCGGCTGCTGGCCAGCACCTGGCCTACTTCTTCATCGGTCAACCAGCGGGAAAAGCTCCGACCGGGCGGGTCGATCTTGGTCAGCTTCATGCAACCACTGTAGTCACGGCGCATAGCCCGCGACCCCGGCGTACCCTGAGCGAATGACCCCCGAGCACAGTTTCACGGCGGCCCAGGTGCGCGAAGCCGAAGAGCCGCACCTCGCCCGCGGCGAACCGTTGATGCAACGGGCAGCGACGGCCCTGGCCGAGGAGGCCGCCGCGCTCCTGGAAACTCGGCGCGGGGGAGTCGCCGGCGCGCACATGCTGGTACTGGCAGGGGCCGGGAACAACGGCGGGGATGCGCTGTACGCCGCCGCCATCCTGGCCGGTCGCGGCGCCCTGGTGAGCATCCTGCCCACCAGCGATCGGCTGCACCGGGCCGGCCTCGAAGCCGCTCTGGCGGGTGGTGCGGCGCTCCGGCCGCTTGATGAACCGGCCGATGCCATAACCGATCTGGGACGGCGGAGCGACGCCATTCTCGATGGCATCCTGGGGACCGGCACCTCTGCGAGCCCCGCCCTGCGCGGTCGGGCACGAGACGTCGTGGCCGCGCTTCTCGGGGTCACCGACGGCCCCGCGTCGCCACCCCTCGTGATCGCGGTGGACCTGCCCAGCGGCATCCACCCCGATGACGGATCGGTGCCAGATGCCACCGTGCTGCGAGCCGATGTCACCGTGACCTTCGGCGGCTGCAAGACCGGGCTGGTGCGCCGGCCCGGTGCGGACTACAGCGGCCGGCTGGTCGTGGCCGACATCGGCATCAGCGCAGATCTGGAACGGATTCGGCGGCGCGATCTGGGGTGACGGCAGCGACCACCCGAGCGCGCAGTTCGTTGCTGCGCTCGGTGAAGCCGCGCTGCCGGCGCACGTACTCCGCCTTGCCGGCTGGCGTCTCAATAGCCACCGGCACAGTTCCCCAGTCCCCGAGGTCGTACGGCGAAGCCTGCATATCGAGTTCCCGGATGTCGCGGGCCAGGTCGAAACAGTCCAGCAGCAGGTCGCCCGGAATCAGCGGCCCGAGCTTGATCGCCCACTTGTAGACATCCATACCCGCGTGCAGGCAGCCGGGCTGCTCGAGGGTGGGTTGGTTCTCCCGGCTGGGAAGCACCGGATGAGCCTGCTCCGAGTTGAGGTCGACCGCAGCAGGAGTGAAGAACCGGAAGGCATCGAAGTGGGTGCAGCTGATGCGGTGTGTCTCCACCACGGCGTCGGTGTCGCCCTGACTGAGGCGCAGCGGGGATTCATGCCGGTGTTCGCCCTGCCGGTAGACCATTGCCCACTCGTGCAGGCCGAAGCAGCCGAAGTTGCCGGCTCGCTGCGCGGTGCGCGTGAGCAGTCCGACGATGAAGCGGATGCTGCGCTCGTTCCTGGTGTGGAAGGCCGCCACGTCGACCGACACGTCGTCGCCGTCCGTCAGGTACCACTTCCAGGTGGCGCGCTCCTCGTGGGCGGCGTTCTCCAGCACGACGTTGGCGCCCGGGTGCCAGCGGCGCAGCAGGCCGGGCCGGAACGGGTAGTAGGTGAAGAGAAAATCGTCGACCGGATGCGTGCGGCCGGTGCCGGCGCGTTCCCGGCGTCCCCGGGTGGCGGCATCTGCCCGATCCTGGTGCTCCCGTTCTCGTTCGAGCCACTCGGATCGCGGAAGCCGCGGGGTGGGAGTCGAAGGAGGAATCGGCACAATTCGAGGGTACTCGGGCCGGAATGTTGCCGAACGCGTCGCGTTGGAGACGTTCACCGAATATAGTAGGAGTGCGGTGGAACAAAGTTCCGCCATGCAGAACGCGCGCTCAAGCGCGATTCGGAAGACGTCATCGACGCAGAAGACTCACAGAGGAGCACTACAATGACCGCGAACCCCTTCGACCTCACCGGCAAGGTTGCCATCGTCACTGGCGCCAGCAGTGGCATCGGACTTGCCATGGCCGAGGGTCTCGCCGCCGCCGGCGCCGACATCGTGGGCGTCAGCGTCAACATGCCCATGGTCGGCAGCGAGGTCTCCCAGCGCGTTGAGGCGCTGGGTCGCACCTTCACGCCGTTCGACACCGACTTCGCCGACCGTGCCGCCATCACCGCACTCGGTGAAGAGCTTGCCGCGCTGAACGCCGACATCCTGATCAACAACGCCGGCACCATCCGCCGTGCGCCGGCCGCGGAGCACTCCGATGAGTTCTGGGACGAAGTGATCAACGTGAACCTGTCGTCACAGTTCGTGCTCAGCCGCGCCGTCGGTGGCAACATGGTCAAGCGGGGCCACGGCAAGATCATCTTCACCGGCTCGCTCCTCAGCTTCCAGGGCGGCGTGAACGTACCCGGCTACACCGCCTCCAAGTCGGCCGTCGTCGGTCTGGCCAAGGCTCTGGCCAACGAATGGGCAGTGTCCGGCGTCAACGTGAACGCCATTGCTCCCGGCTACATCGCCACCGCGAACACGACCGCGCTGCGCGAAGACGCTGCCAGGTCCAACGCGATCCTCGAGCGCATCCCGGCCGGCCGCTGGGGTCAGGCTTCTGACCTGGTCGGCGCCGCGGTGTTCCTGTCCAGTAGCGCCTCCGACTACGTGAACGGCATCACCCTCCCGGTTGATGGCGGCTGGCTCGCTCGCTAGTCACTTGCTCAATGGGGTTCGCCCCACGCATCCCGCTTTCGTCTCGCCGACGGAGGCGGGATGGCTGCGTTAACCGTGCCGCGATCAGGGGCAGTCGTGCCGCCGCGTGGAACATAATTCCGCAGAAAGGGCCGGGCGGCACGACTCCGACCTGATGGGCTACAGCGCCGGCACGCGTTCGCCCTCGAGGGGCGCGTCCGGCGGGGTGCCGTCGCCGAACGGCCGGCCGCCCAGTGCCTCGCGGCCGTGCGGGGTGAGCCAGACGGCGGCATCCGGACCCTTAGGCACAATGCCAGTGGGGTTGATATCGCTGTGGGTCACGTAGTAGTGCTTCTTGATCTGCTCGAAGTCGATGGTGTCGCCGAATCCCGGCGTCTGGAACAGGTCGCGGGCGTAGGCCCAGAGCACCGGCATCTCGCTGAGCTTGTTGCGGTTGCACTTGAAGTGGCCGTGATAGACCGCGTCGAACCGGGCCAGGGTGGTGAACAGCCGGATATCCGCTTCGGTGATGGTGTCGCCCACCAGGTAACGCTGGCCGGACAGTCGCTCTTCGAGCCAGTCCAGGCGTGCAAAGAGTGTGTTGTAGGCGCGCTCGTACGACTTCTGACTGCCGGCGAAGCCACATTTGTAGACCCCGTTGTTGACGTCGTGAAAGATCAGCTCGGCCACCTGGTCGATCTCCGCGCGCAAGGCCTCGGGGTAGAGGTCGGGGGCGCCGGGTCGGTGATAGTCAACCCACTCGGTTTCGAGGTCGATCGTGATTTGCGGATAGTTGTTGGTCACGACCTTGCCGCTGGGCACATCCACGATCACCGGCACTGTGATGCCGCGCTGGTAGTCGGGGAAGCGGGCGAAGTAGGCCCGTTGGATGCGGTCGATGCCGAGGACCGGGTCGACGCCGTCGGGGTCTAGGTCGAAGGTCCAACTGTTCTTGTCGTGGGTCGGTCCGGGCAGGCCGAGGGAGATGACGTTCTCCAGTCCCAGTAGACGACGCACGATCGCCGTGCGGTTCGCCCACGGGCAGGCCCGGGCTGCCACCAGTCGGTAGCGCCCCGGTTCGACCGGCCAGCCGTCGCGGCCATCGCGAGTGATGCGGTCCTCGATGTAGTTGGTGTCGCGGTTGAAGGCTTGGCCGGGTTCCACGTAGCTGGGAGTGAGATTGCTCATAAGAGAACGCTACGCGACAACCCCGTGCGTATGCATGGAAAACCGACCCGGGTGGGGAGGAGCCGATCAGCCGCGCAGATGATGAAGCGGCCAGCCGGTCGCTGTGGTGAGGGTCTCGAGTAGCGCCTGGGCCGCGGCGTGTGCCTCCGCAGTGCCGCGTAGGTCGTAGACGTCGATCGCGAGCGGAGGAGCCTCACCGAACTTCGGGGTGTCCACCTCGACCCGACCTCCTTCCGGCAGGGCCACGAAGGCGTGCGCCGTGTGTGCGCCCGACACCGCCGAATTCAGGGCGGTTGCGATGACCCGCAAGGTATCCGGGGAGGTCATGTGGATGTCGGCGACGATTGTGGCGAGGTGGTCCATGGCTGTCCTTCGGTTTGTCGGGAACAGGGCCAGCGTAACCCGAGCCGACGCGGCGGTGACCGCTGGGCCGACACGGGCCTTGCGCTGGCACCTCATCCCGGATATTCACGACCTCAACGGATGCGATGAGCACCCGGCTACCGGTCCGTCCCCACAACCCCGCATCGGACTCCTGGAAGGGATTGTCAACATGGTCGCAGCTGAACCGCCCACTCTCACGGACTGGGAGGTCGACGAAATTGACCGGGCCAATGCGTCCGGACTCACTCCCGTGGTGTTCGTGCACGGACTCTGGCTGCTCTCGAGTAGCTGGAAGCCGTGGCGTGACCTGTTCGAAGCCAATGGCTTCATCACCATCGCGCCCGGCTGGCCCGACGACCCGCGCACGGTCGAGGAGGCGTACGAGTCGCCCGATGCCTTCGCCCACAAGATGGTGCAGCAGGTCACCGACCACTATCTGGGGGCCATCTCCCGACTCACGCTCAAGCCCGCCGTGATCGGGCACTCCTTCGGCGGCCTGATCGCGCAGAAGCTGGCCGGCGAGGGGGTGGCATTCGCCACCGTGAGCATCGACAACGCCCCGTTCAAGGGAGTGCTGCCGTTGCCGGCCTCCGCCCTCAAATCGGCCGCTCCCGTGCTCGGCAATCCGGGCAACCGCGGAAAGGCGATCTCGCTCACCTTCGAGCAGTTCCAATACGGCTGGGCCAACAACCTCGACCTGGCCGAAGCGAAGCACCTTTACAGCGAATACCACGTGCCCGCCGCCGGTGCGCCGCTGTTCCAGGCGGCGGTGGCCAACTTCAATCCGTTCGGCGGTGAGACCCGGGTGGATACGAAGAATCCCGACCGCGGCGCCCTGCTCGTGCTGGCCGGCGAAAATGACAACACTGTTCCCCTGGCGATCACCCGCGCGAGCTACAAGCTGCAGGCCAGGAACGAGGGCATCACCGAGATCACCGAGATCCCCGGTCGCGGGCACTCCCTCGTGATCGACAGCGGGTGGCGCGATGTGGCCGATTTGGCTTTCGGGTTCATCAGCCGGTTCGTACCGGCCCGATCGGCCGGCTGACTCCGCGGCAGCGAAGTGGTCGGCCCGGATCGACAGAGCGGAGGGCACAATGAGCGCACGATTCCCGATCATTTACGTGCGCGGGTTCGCCGGTGGCCAGGGCGCCATCGACGCCGCGGCGGATGACCCGTTCTACGGTCTCAATGAAGGGTCAGTACACGTGCGGGTGGGAGCGAACGGTACTCCGCGGTTCCACCAGTATGAAGGGCCGCTGATCCGGCTGATCAAGGACCAGGGCTACGACGTGCGCATCGAGGGCAGTCAGCAGCAGGTGCTGCTCGATGCCGAGCCAGGCACGCTGCGCACCGACTCGGTGTGGATCTACCGGTTCTACGATGCGGCGGCCCGCACCTTCGGCACTCCGCCGCGACCGTACGACATCCGTTCGGCCGCGAAAGGGCTGGTCGACTTCATCTGGCTCGTGCGGGAGAAGACCCTCGGCCACCCGCCGGTGTATCTGGTGGCGCATTCGATGGGTGGGTTGATCTGCCGCACCGCGTTGCAGGTGGGGCTGAAGGACCCGCGTATGTCGGTCTCTAAGCTGTGCACCATCGGCACGCCGCACGGTGGCATCGACCCGCAACTCGGTGGACCGATCGGCGGCTGGATCATCAATACCTTCGGCCCGCAGGGGTCGCGCATCTTCGCCCCGGAGTACATGCGGGAATACCTCTATCCCGACGATGCCCCCGGGCCGGCCAACGGCGACACCCGGCGGCTGAGCGGCGCGTTCACCCCGGACCGAGTGCTCAGCATCGTGGGCACCAACGCGCGCGACTATGACGTGGCAGCCGGGCTGTCCAGCACACTGATGGGCGTGCAGAGCGACGGGCTGGTCGCCATCCGCAACGCTTACGTGGTGGGGTCGGCGCGCGCCTATGTGCATCGGTCGCACTCGGGCCGGTATGGCCTGGTGAACTCAGAAGAGGCGTACCAGAACCTCAAACGCTTTCTCTTCGGCACCCTGCGAGTTGAGATCGGGTTGCAGGGGTTGAGCTTCGAGGACGCCCGGGTCTGGCAGGCGGAGGTGCGGTTGGCGATTCGCAAGCTCCCGGTGCTCATCCACGAGCAGACGGCAGACCACTACTGCCCGGTTGACCTGAATGCGGAGGCGAAAAGGATTCCCACGCCGATGTCACCGGTTCCGTTGATCACGGCCTTCCTGATTCCCACGGCCCAGCACGTGGCGCGATATGCGCTCGACCTCAAGCTGCTCTCGCTCGAAGAGCGCGGCGGGCTGTTCGGCTTCGGCGAGCACCTCGAACAAATCGGGGACTGGCAGGACTCGCTCATCATTGAGGTACAACTCACCGAGGCCGGCGCCCTCGCCCACATTCAATGGGAGTGGAACAGCACTCTGGTGGAGCGGCCCGGCGCCGCCGAACTCTCCAACACCCTGGAGTGGGCGTCGGGACGGGCCGCAGACGGCAGCTGGCATCCGGTCATTCCGTTGCCCAACGTGGCTGCGCGGCTGCTGGGCGACGAGGCCGCGCTGGCGCTCACGGTCACGCACTGGCAGTGACCACATGCTGTCCGCGGCTGTCCGCGGCTGGCCTCGCGCTCCGGCCGGGACAGGTCGATAATCGAGTCACGATAAAGCAACCCAAGATCAATGTGGATCTGGACGCCTGGTCCGGACAGTGAGGAGTATCACCATGAGCACGAAGCTCAACCCCTATCTCGGCTTCCGTGACAACGCCCGACAGGCCATGGAGTTCTACCAGACCGTTTTCGGCGGCGACCTGACCGTGAGTACGTTCCGGGACTTCCACGCCAGCGAGGACCCGGCCGAGTTAGACAAGGTCATGCACTCCGCGCTCGAGACCCCCACCGGGTTCAACCTGATGGCGTCTGACACCCCGAATTCGATGGACTACAAGCCGGGCAACAACTACTCGGTATCGCTGAGCGGCGAGGACGAGACGGAGCTGCGCGGGTACTGGGACAAACTGGCCGATGGCGGTGCCGTGACCCTGCCGCTGGAGAAGGCGCCGTGGGGCGACAGCTTCGGCATGTGTGTCGACAAATTCGGGGTGGCGTGGATGATCAACATCGCCGGAACGCCTCCCGCGCAGTAGGCTCCGTTCGTCCGGCTGGAACGAATGTCTTGGAGGCTGTGCCCATGTCGCGAATCATGCGGTTCGATCACGTCGGAGTCACGGTGCGGGATCTCGAGCGGGTGACGGCGTTCTTCGTGGGCCTCGGCCTTGAGATCGAGGGCCGCGCATTCGTGGAGGGCGAGTTCATCGACACCGTCATTGCGATCCCGGACTCCCGCACGGAGATCGTCATGATGAAGGCACCCGGGGGAGGTACCGGAGTGGAGTTGTCCAGCTTCGTTCGGCCCGACCCCGTTCCGGGTTCGGCCGACGCCATGGCCAACGAGCTCGGGCTGCGCAGTTTGTCGTTCGAGGTCGACGACCTCCAGGCACGGGTGGACCGGCTCGCCGCGGACGGGTATGGTCTGGTCGGCGGCATCGGTGAGTACGAGGATGTCTGGCGGATGGCGTACGTGCGCGGTCCGGAGGGCATCATCGTTGCCTTGGCCGAGCGGATCGGCTGATATCACCGCCGGTGAGCGGCGCTGGTGCGATCACATACCCTTCGGGAAGCCCATCGAGCGCAACTCCGGGGCCAGGTTCTGCCATTGCCACACGCGTTCGGCGTCACGGGCGCCCTCACCGCCGTGCAGGCCGAGCGCCTTGGCAGCGTAGGTCGCCGCGTGCGGCGCATGATTGAACATGTGAGCGACAGCAACGGCTTGCCCCGCTGCGCGCGCAGCAGCAACGGCGGCCATCGCGCCCGCGTCGTTCGCATCGCGTGCCGCGGCGTGAGCCGCGAAAGCGGCGTTGCGGCAGGCAGTCATCGGGAGCTCGCCGCGCTCCCACGCGCGCAAGGCGGCGATCGCCGCGCGGGGCCGATCATCGCGGGGCCGCAACTCCTCGAAGATCGGCAGGGCGCGTTCGGCGGATGCCGCCGCCCAGCGCGCGATCGCGTGGTGAATCGGCGGCTGGGGGTTGGCCCATTTCTCGTGCGGTTGTCCGTCCACCCCCTAATAGTCTCAGCTAGGCCGCTGCGCCGAGTCGTGGTTGGCTTGCCCGACGGATCCGCTTGGCTGCAGGCGGCCCTGCCAACCAGCGGAGTTTGGGACACACTGGTGGCGTGAACGAAATCCGGTGGGTGCTGCACGTCGATCTGGATCAGTTCATAGCGGCGGTCGAGGTGCTCCGGCGGCCGGAGCTTGCGGGCAAACCGATCATCGTCGGCGGCCGGGGCGATCCCACGGAGCGGGCTGTCGTGTCGACGGCGTCCTATGAAGCCAGGGCGTTCGGGGTGGGTTCCGGGATGCCGCTCCGAATTGCGGCCCGAAAGGTGCCCGATGCGGTGATCCTGCCCGTCGATCACGAGGCATACCTCGCGGCATCCGACACCGTGATGGCCACCCTGCGCGATCAGCCCGGCGCTACCGTGCAGGTGTTGGGCTGGGACGAGGCCTTCCTGGGAGTAGGAACGCCCAATCCGGAGGACTACGCCCGGCGGGTGCAGGCCGCGGTTCTGGAGCGCACTCTCTTGCACTGCAGCGTGGGCATCGGCGACACCCTGGTGCGAGCCAAGGTCGCCACCGGGTTCGCCAAGCCGGCCGGCGTCTTCCGTCTCACGGCGGGCAACTGGCTCGACGTCATGGGCAGTCGGCCCACCCAAGACCTGTGGGGTGTGGGAGCCAAGGTGTCGGGCAGGCTGGCGAAACTCGGCATCACCACCGTCGCAGAACTTGCCGCCTCCGACCCCCAAGTCCTGGTTCCGGAGTTCGGGCCCAAGATGGGTCCGTGGTACGCGGAACTCGGCCGAGGGGATGGCGCGAGCGTGGTCGACGACACCCCGTGGGTCGCACGCGGGCATAGCCGGGAGACCACCTTCCAGCACGACCTGACCGACCCCGCCCAGGTGTCCGATGCTGTCATCGAACTGGCGGCGCGGGTTCTTGAGGACGTCCAGGCCGAAGGGCGGCCCGTGATCGGGCTGACCCTCAAGGTGCGTTATGCACCATTCGTCACGACGACCCGCGCCCGGAAAATACCCGCAACCTCCGACCAGAACGAAATCCGTGCCCGGGCGCTCGACCTCGCGGCGGAGATTGAGGCGGGCCGGCCGATCCGGCTCCTGGGCCTGCGGGCCGAGATGGCCATGCCCGACGACGCCCGACAGGGACACACGCCGACCCGCGGCGGCTGGTGACCGCGTCGGCCCGTCGGTCACGCCGGTCAGCGGGTGAGAGCTCCGGCAATGGTCTTGATCTGTGACAGCACCGCCTGCGCGTTGGCGCGCTCGAGGGTCTCGGGTCGAGCCAGGCAGTCGATGTAACGGCCCAGTTCGAGGCGGGCGAGCGGGCGAAGCACCAGTTGAGGGTGGTCGCGCAGGTCGGTCGTGTAGCGGGGCATCAGAGCGATGCAACCGCTCGCTTCGACAACGGAGGCGGCTACGGAGAACTCGTTGATCCGGTGCAGGATGCGCGCTTCACGGCCCCCGATTCCCGCAATCACCGAGAGAGCCTGCTTGAGCGGGAAGCCTTCGTGCACCGTGACCCAGGCCTCGTCGTGAAGGTCGGCCGGTTCGATCGCCCCTTTCGCAGCGAGGGGGTGGTCGCGTCGAACGGCGATATCCAGGGGCTCATACAGGAGCGGTTCCACCCGCACCGACCCCGGCCAGGGCGGGCTGCCGACCAGCCGGTGCGCGAGAACCAGATCATGGTCGGCGGTGAGAGGAGGAAAATCCTCCTGAGCCACGTCGAAATCGCTCAACTGCACGTCAGGCTGCTCCGGACTCGCACACGCGGCGATCAGCGGGCCGAAAACGGCCTGGCCCGCGCTGTGGAACGCAGCCACGGAAACCGTTCCCCACCGATCGTCCTGAAAGCGCGCCACAGCCTGGTGGGCGCGTTCGAGCGCGACGTCCACGTCGATCGCCGCTCTCGCCAGAGCGCGCCCCGCGTCGGTCAGCACGGTCCTCCGCCCGTCCTTGTAGGTCAGTGGCGCAGCGGAGTGCCGTTGCAACGCACTGATTTGTTGCGACACCGACGAGGGTGTGACGTAGAGCGCCGCTGCGACGGCAGCGATGCTGCCCCTGTCGCCCAACTCTCTCAATGCCCGAAGTTGACCCAATTCCATAAGTTCAAACTAAAGCATCCGGCACATAATCGCTTTCTTGTATTACGTTAGGTCCACCCCCACGATGGGAACATGCCCGCTCTCCTCAGTCGATTCCGCGTCGACTTGCTCCTGCTCCTGGTCGCCGCCACGTGGGGGTCGACCTACCTCGTGGCCAAGGAACTGGTCACGCCAGAATCCGTCGTGGCGCTTCTCGCCGTGCGGATGCTGCTCGCTGCGGCCCTGATGGCGGCAATCGTGGCCGCTGGGCGCGCCCGGATATCCGCGGCGGAACTGCGAGCGGGGGTGCTGCTCGGGATGATCTTGGCTGCCGTGTTCGCCTTCGAAACCTTCGGCATCGCGCACACCTCCGCGACCAATGCCGGACTCATCATCAGTTTGACGATCGTATTCACGCCGATCCTCGATTCCGCGCTCTCCGGGCGTCGGCTACCCGGCAGATTCTTCCTCGCCGCTGTGCTGGCCATAGCCGGGGTTGCCCTGCTGGCCAGCAGGGGCGCATTCCAGGCGCCGAGCCTCGGCGACCTGCTCGTCCTCGTGGCGGCGCTCGTTCGCGCCGTGCATGTCACCTCGATGTTCAGGCTCACCGGCAACGCCCCGATGAATTCGCTCCACCTCACCACGGTGCAACTAGCGACCTGCGCGCTCGTCTTCTCGGCAGCGTCACTGTTCTACGGCGAGTCGATTCCGCGGTTTGTTGCCCGTCTCGACCCCGGGAGCACGGTTCTGCTCCTCTACCTCGTCGTCGCGTGCACAGTCTTCGCGTTCCTCGTGCAGACCTGGGCGGTGCGGCGCACCTCGCCGTCGCGAGTGAGTCTGCTCCTGGGCACTGAACCCGTCTGGGCGGCGATCATCGGCATCACTGTCGCCCACGACTCCGTTACCTTCGCTGGCTACGTGGGGATCGCCCTGATCCTCGCCGGGACCGCGTGGGGCAGGTCAATCGAGCAACGACACCGCTCCGCCTCCACCGCCGAGCTATCTGGTGTCGGCGCTCTCCAGAGTGGCAGCCCAGCTTCCCAGCAGCTGTAGCGCGTCGGCCGAGCTGGACCCAGGTTCTGCGGTGTAGATGAGTAGGGATAGGCCGGGGTCGGCGACGAGCTCGGCGGCTTCGTAGACCAGGTGGAGGTCGCCGACGACCGGGTGCCGGAAGTGCTTCGTGCCCGTGCCATGATCGCGGACGTTGTGGGCGCCCCACCGCGTACGGAACTCCTGGCTGCGAGTGGCCAGTTCACCGACCAGGTCGTGCAAATCCTTGTCGTGGGGGTCCCGTCCCGCTTCCAGGCGCAGAATTCCAACGGTGATGTCGGCAGCGAGATCCCAGTTCGGGTGGAACGACTCTGAGTGCTCGCGGTCCAGGAAGGTGAATCTGGCCAGATTGGGCTGTGCGACTTCTCCGCGCCGCAGGCCGGGAACCCGGCGATTCGTGCCCGGCAGCAGGCCGACCTGCTCGGGCTTCACCTTGGCTCGACGCGAGGTCAGGAAGTCCTGCAGCTGCACCGTGCTCTCCATATCTTCGAGGTTAGCCGTGACGCCGTGAACCCGGCTCCGTCGGTGGTCAATCAGTACAGAACGGAGCCTGGGCCACATACGGCGCTTCGAGTGCCCGGACCTCGTCGTCGGTGAGCTGCAGTTCGAGGGCCGCCGCTGCGTCAGCAAGATGGTGCGGCTTCGTGGCACCGACGATGGGCGCACTCACGGTGGGCTTGCTGAGCACCCAGGCCAAGGCGATCTGCGCCATCGGCACGCCACGGTCGGCCGCGACCCGCTCGACGGCATCGATCACCGGGCCGTCAAAGTCAGTGTCGAACGCCTTCGCGACAGTGTCAGCGGCTGAACGGTCGGTGACGACATCGCGGGGCCTGGTCAGCCGGCCCTTGCCCTGCGGCGAATACGGGATGGCGCCGACACCCATATCGGCACACATCGGTAGCATCTCGCGTTCTTCCTCACGCTTGATCAGGTTGTACTGATCCTGCATCGACACGAAGCTGGTCCAGCCGTGAACGGCGGCGGCCGTCTGTAGCTTCGCGAACTGCCAGGCATACATTGATGACGCGCCGAGATAGCGCACCTTGCCCGCCCGAACGATGTCATGGAGGGCTTCCATCGTCTCCTCGACGGGCACGTCGCTGTCGAAACGGTGAATCTGGTAGAGGTCGATGTAGTCGGTGCCGAGGCGGCTGAGCGACGCATCCACCTGCTCGAGGATGGCCGCGCGGGAGAGGCCGGACCCTCCGGGACCAGCGTGCATCGTGCCGTTGACTTTGGTAGCCAGAACGATCTCTTCTCGGCGGGAGTATCGCCTGACGGCGCGACCCACGTATTCCTCCGACGAGCCGCCCTGGTACACATTCGCGGTGTCCCATAACGTGACGCCGAGTTCAGCCGCCTGCCGGAAGAACGGTGCTGCGGCTTCCTCGTCGAGGGTCCAGTTGTGCAAGCCGGCATGCGGGTCTCCGTAGCTCATGCAGCCGAGCCCGATTCGGCTCACGGTGAGCCCGCTTCGGCCAAGTCGGGTGTATTCCATGCTGTGCTCCTGTGTGTTCGCGTGGATTGTGTTCGCGTGGGTGTATTGCGGTTGTGAGCGACGGTACGCGACTGGCGAAAAACGAGGGAGTCCCTGTCGGGGAATGGCTCGGCTCACGGCTGCTGAGACCCGCGGAATCAGCGCCCTCGGGCTGCCCTCGCTCGTTCCTTGATGGCCATGATGACGTCAGTCTTGGCGTCGGCGTAGTCGTTCATGTCGTCCCACCGCTTGCTGAGCAGTCTCCTCTTGGTGTCCTCATAGAGGGCACGGTCCGTCGCATCGGAACGGAGATGGTCACGCAGGAGGAGGTACTCGTGCACGGCAGGATCGTCGTGTTCAAACAGGTGCACATGCACGTCGCGCGTTGGAGTGCGCACGAGGCGATGTCTCGGTTCGCGGACCCGCAGTTCATACCCGGCATCCAAGAGCGCATCGAGGTAGTCCTCTTCGGCGGTGATGTCGTCCACCGTGACCAGGATGTCGATGATCGGCTTCGCTGCCAGTCCGGGCACCGACGTGGAACCGATGTGCTCGATGCTGATTTTGCCCGTCGTGACAGCATCGCTGATGCGTCGCTGGTGTTCCAGATAGCTGCTCGCCCATCGTTTGTCATAGCTGTGAAGCTCGAGTTCGAGCGCCTCGGCTCCTCCGATCAACTCAAGGGTCGTGACATCGGGGCGCCGCGGCGTACGCATTCTGCTCATAGAGCCATTGTCGCAAGGGGGGCCAGCGAACCAGAAAGAGCGCACATGCCGGTCGTAACCATTCGCCGTCGGTCGTAACCGATCGCGGGTGGACTCCGTGAGTTGCTCGCTGCCAAGCGCTGGTCGAGCTTGTCGAGACCTCGCGAGCCGGCCTGCGGTCGTTTCGCCTGGGTCAGAACGGTGGGTCGTCGGGTACCGGTGGTGACGGGTGGCGTTCGGGTTGGTGCTTCGGTCTGAGGTAGCGGTCGTCGGCGGCTTGTTTCCGGGGTCGCTGTTCCGCGACTGGTGGTGCGGGTGGGGGTGGGGCGAGTTGGTTGGCGGGGTCGGTGCGGTAGCTGCGTTTGCCGGGTGAGGTCCAGAGCAGGATTCCGCCGGGTTCCTGGGTGACGGTCCATTGGGAGAGGTGTTTGAGCCGGTGGTGGGGTTCGCAGAGGTGGGCGAGGTTGTCGTGATCGGTCGGTCCGCCGTCGGCCCAATCAGTGGTGTGGTCGATGTCGGAGCGGATCGCGGGCCGGGAGCAGCCGGGGAACCGGCAGGTCTCATCCCGCATCCGCAACCAGGTTTTCATGGCTGTGGTGTTCTTGTACTGGGTGGTGCCCAGGGAGAGCACGACGCCGGTTTCGGGGTGGGTGAGCAGCCGGGTGAAGCCGGGCACGTCGCCGGCGATCCTGCGGGCCGCTTCGGGTGAGATCGGCCCGTAGCCTTCCAGGATCGCCGGTTCGTCGCTGCGGCCGAGGAGGGTGTCCGCGGTCACGGTGACCATCACCGTGCCGGTCACCCCGGTGCCGAGTCCGGTGCTGGTAATCCCGTCCAGGAGCAGGGCGGCGGTGACATCGGCCCGGAACTGGTCCAGGCCGCGTTTCTCCGCCTCCAGCGCCTCAACCGCTGACACCCCGGGTTCACCGAACGCATTCTGTGGTCCGTCGGCGGGTGGGGTGGGGTCGCCGATTTTCTTCAGGCTGGTGGCCATCGAGGTGATCCGGTCGAACGCGGCCGTGGTTTGTTCGGCGGTGCCGTACCAGTGCAGCCAGCCCATGCCGTCGTAGTCGGCCTCCCAGTACGTGCGCCGGCCGGCGACCGCGGTCTTGGCCCTAGTGACGAGGGATTCCGGGTGCAGTTTCTCCCGCAGTCGGCGGGCTTTCTCCCTAAACCGGCCGACGGGCATGGTCTTCGCGGCCGGCAGCAGTTGTTCTTCGAACGCAGCCTGGTCCTCGTCCGGCAGGGTGCGCACCTGGTCGACCATCGTGGTTGCGTGCCGGTAGCTGATCTCTCCCGCCGCCAACGCGTCGAAGGTCGCTGGGGCGTAGTAGTAGAGGAACTGGGCTTCGTCCATCCAACGGTCCACGGTGCGTTCGGCCACACGGGTCAGGCAGGCGAGCTCGCTGACGATAGTGCGCCGGGCGACCTCCTTGTCTTCCCAGCGGGCAAAAGCGGCGGCGCGGGCCTGCGCCACGGTCAACGGCGCATCCCGATCGGCGAGCACGGTGGCCGGGCTGGTGCCGTGGAGCTCCTGGGCGACACCTGCTTTCTCGCTCCAGGTTTGCAACTCCACCAGGCGTTCCACTTTGCGGGCTTGGGCCTGCGCGATGGCACGATCCTCGATCGCGACCAGTTCGGTTTTGCGGGCCAGTTCGGCCAGGACCCGGTCGTGCCGGGTGGGCTGCGGAGAGGGAACGTCATCGTCCGGAGCCGGCGGTGGTGCCACGGATGGGCTACTCATGATGAGATCGTCTCACCTACCACCGACACTGACGGGTTCGTCAGAGCCACCCCGCCCACAACATCCGCGACCCGTGAGAAAAGCACCGAAAACCCCGGAATTCTGGGGCTTAGGTCACGGCTCGCGGGCCCCTGGTGCGTGGCGGGAAGCGGGGGAGATGGCTAAGTTGGGCCCATGGCTAGCGAAGCGACCGAAATCACTGTGCCCGGCCCACAGGGCGACAGGGTCATGCGTGTCTCCAGCCCGAGCCGGGTGCTCTGGCCAGACGACGGCATCACCAAGCTCGACCTGGTGAACTACCTGGTCGAGGTGGGGGAGGCGTTCGTCGCGGCGAACGGCGACCGTCCGGTCTCGCTGCAGAGATTTCCCGGCGGCATCGACGGTGAACAGTTCTTCTCCAAGAACCCGCCGAAGGGCGCACCGGAGTTCGTGCGGGCGGTGCCGGTCGTGTATCCGAGCGGGCGCACACATCCGCAGCTCGTGATCGACGAACCCGCCGGCGCGGTCTGGGCCGCGCAAATGAACACGGTCGTGTTCCACCCGTGGCCGTCCAGAGCCGAGAACACCGACAATCCCGACCAGCTGCGCATCGACCTCGACCCGCAACCCGGCACCGACTTCGACGACGCCATCCCTGTTGCCCTCGAGCTGCGCACAGTGCTGGCGGAGGCCGGCCTCACGGCGTTCATCAAGACGTCCGGCAACCGGGGGCTGCACGTGTTCGCGCCCATCGAGCCGACCCGCGAGTTCCAGGTCGTGCGGCACGCGGTGATCGGTGCCGCCCGCGAACTGGAACGTCGCCTGCCCGACACCGTCACCACCAACTGGTGGAAGGAAGAACGCGGCAGCCGCATCTTCGTGGACTTCAACCAGGCCAACCGCGACCGCACCATGGCGGGTGCCTACAGCCCGCGAGCGCTGGCGCACGCCTCCGTGTCGTGCCCGATCGGCTGGGATGAGCTGGAGAACACCGACCCGAAGGCGCACACGATCCTCACCGTGCCTGAGCGGCTGCGCACCACGGGCGATCCCTGGGCCGACATGCACGCGCACCCCGGTCGGATCGACACGCTGCTGGAGTGGTGGGAACGCGACCTGGCCGCGGGCCTCGGCGAGCTGCCGTTCCCGCCCGACTACCCCAAGATGCCGGGGGAGCCCCCGCGGGTGCAACCCAGCCGGGCTCGCCACGACACGTAGCCCCACGCCTGTAAGACGGCGAGCGAGCGGATGCACTCGGCCGCCCCGCAGGAACGTTTGTGCCGGTCAGGGCACACGTCTCCGCCGCGCGGGGGATGCCGGGCGGCCGAATGCTGGCTAGCGTGGTGGGTATGACCGCAGCGAACCAGAGCGCACAAAACCAGAGCATCCCGAACCACAGCATCCCGCACGAGAGCCCGGCGAAGTCGGCTGCGGAGCCGGTGCGCCCGACCTCACCCGGGCCGGCGTCGACGTCGACGCCGGCCCGGGTGCCGTGGACGGCCGTGGTGGTCTTCGTCGTGCTGGCCTGCGGGCTGGCCTGGCTCGTCTCCCTGCCGCTGTGGTTCGACGGCGGTCTGGCCAACCCGCTCGCGGCCCTGCTGCTGCCCGTGATCATGTTCACCCCCGGCGTGGCGGCCCTCTTCGTGGTGTTCATGGTGCAGCGCCCGCGCCCGCAACCGATCTCGGAGTACCTCGGGCTCTGGCCGCTGCGCCCGCTGGGTCGCATCATCTGGATGACCGTGTTCGGCATCATCGGCAGCGCCCTGCTGGTCATCGTGGGCGTCTTCCTGGCCGCAGCCCTGGGCCTGGTGCAGCTCGACCTGGTCACCTTCTCCGGCTTCGCGCAGGTGCTCCAGGCCGCCAGCCCGATCGAATCACCCGTACCCGTCGGCGTGATCGTGCTGCTGCAGGTGCTCACGATTCCCATTGGAGCGCTCTTCAACGGCATCTTCGCCCTGGGGGAAGAGCTCGGTTGGCGCGGCTGGCTGTTGCCGAGCCTGCGTCCGCTCGGCACCTGGCCCGCCCTGCTCATCTCCGGCGCGGTCTGGGGCTTCTGGCACAGCCCGCTCATCCTGCTCGGCTACAACTTCGGCCAGGCCAACCTGCTGGGCGTCGCCATGATGATCGGCGGATGCGTGTTCTACGGCGTGCTGATCGGCTGGTTGCGGCTGCGTACGGCATCGATCTGGCCGGCTGTCTTCGCGCACGGCGCGTTCAACGCGGCAGCAGGGTTCCTCCTGCTGGTCGTGGCCGCCAACAGCACCGCTGACCCCGTGGCCACCGGCCCGCTCGGCTGGGTGGGCTGGATCGTGATGGCGGTCGTGATCGGGGTACTCGTGCTCACCGGCCAGTTCAGGATCCAGCCGGCCCTGCAGCGACGTACCGCTGCCGCAGCCAGTCAGCCCTCCCCGGTTACGCCGGAGTCGAACCGCCCGGCGTAAGCACGATCGCCACGCTGGCGGCCGCACTACCGGGGCCGTGGGCGGCCGCGCGTACCGCGGTGAACTGCTCGCCGTACTTCGCCAGCAGCACCTCGTCGAGCCTGGCGAGAGTCGCCGCGTCCGTGGCCACCGTGGCGTGGGCCGTCACAGCCAAGGCGCCGTCGAGAATGTCACCGCGCATCGAGCAGGCCGTGAGCTCCACCCGGGCGGTGTGCCCGATGCGCTTGACCTTGCCCGACGTGCCGCCTGTGGTCACGAGCAACCTGTCACCGTCGCGGGCCACCCACACCGGGGTGCCCACCGCGATCCCGGTCGTGCGGAAGGTGGAGAGCAGAACGAAGGCCTCGTCGCCGAGCGCGAGCAGCGGATGCACGCTCATCGGGTGCGCTCGTAACTCACGAAGCGATAGCGCAGTCCGGTGCGCGAGACCAGCCACTCAGTGGCAGCGGCTTGGCCGAACTCGGTGTCGATCGGGGGAGCGACGGTGTCGCCGGTTGCGTCGAGGTCGACCTCGGTGATCTCCAGGTGATCGGCCAACGGCAGGGCCTGCCGGTAGATCTCGCCGCCGCCGATGACCCAGGCGGAGACACCCTCGGCCACGTTCGCCAGCGCCTCTGGCAGCGAGTGGGCGACAACGGCCCCGTCGGCGGTCCAGTCGGCCTGCCGGGTGACCACGATGTTGTCTCGGTCGACGAGCGGGCGGAACCGCTCCGGCAGGGAATCCCAGGTGCGGCGACCCATGATCACGGCGCCGCCGAGGGTGAGTTCCTTGAACCGGGCGAGGTCTTCCGGCAGTCGCCACGGGATGGTGCCGGCATCGCCGATGACGCCGTTCACGGCCTGTGCCCAGATCAGCCCGATGCGGGCATCCGGCCGGGTCTCGGTCGCCGCGACGACGTCAGACGGCAACGGGAGCCTTGATGGCGGGGTGGTGCACGTAGTCCACGACCTCGAGGTCGCCGAACTCGTAGTCGAAGATGCTCTCCCGGTCGGCGGTGATCTTCAGCGTCGGCGCCGGGAACGGCGTGCGGCTGAGCTGCTCGGTGACCTGCTCGAGGTGGTTGGAGTAGATGTGGCAATCTCCGCCGGTCCAGATGAAGTCGCCCACCTCCAGTCCGGTTTGGGCGGCCACGAGGTGCGTGAGCAACGCGTAGCTGGCGATGTTGAACGGCACCCCCAGGAAGAGGTCGGCGCTGCGCTGGTAGAGCTGGCAGGAGAGCTTGCCGTCGGCGACGTAGAACTGGAACAGGGCGTGGCACGGGGCCAGGGCCATCTCGGGGATGTCGGCGACGTTCCAGGCCGACACGATGATGCGGCGGGAGTCCGGGTTGGCCTTGAGGGTCTCGATCACCTGGGCGATCTGGTCGATGTGGCCGCCGTTCGGGGTGGGCCAGGATCGCCACTGCACGCCGTAGACCGGGCCGAGTTCGCCCTGCTCGTCGGCCCATTCGTTCCAGATGCGCACGCCGTGCTCCTGCAACCAGCCCACGTTGCTCTCGCCGCGCAGGAACCACAGCAGCTCATAGGCCACCGACGGGAAATGCACCCGCTTGGTGGTGATGAGCGGGAAGCCCTCACTCAGGTCGAAGCGCAGCTGGGCGCCGAACACGCTCAGGGTGCCGGTGCCGGTACGGTCGGCCTTGTTCGCGCCGGTTTCCAGAACCAGCCGGAGCAGGTCCTCATACGGAGTGGCGATGCTGCTGGCCTCGGATGCGCTGGTGTCAGGCTGACTGTTCATTGGCTCAAATCTACCCGGTGCGCAGCACGATTAAGGTGTTGCTGCGGGTCTGGCCGTCATATCCGTAATACCCGCCCGCATCCTCGGTAGCATGGGCCCGTGAAGCCCTTTCTGCTGCTCGCGACCCGGTCTGAGGACGAGGCCGCCGACGACGAGTACAACGGCTTCCTTGCCGCGGGCGGGCTGCGGCCCGAACAGCTGCACCGGGTGCGCCTCGAAGCCGGCCCGATGCCCCCGATCGCCCTCGACGACTACTCCGGCGTGATCGTCGGCGGCAGCCCGTTCAATGCCAGTGACGCCGCAGAGACCAAGTCGGCTGTTCAGCGGCGGGTCGAGGGGGAACTCGACGGCCTGCTCGCCGATGTGGTGGCGCGAGACTACCCGTTCCTCGGCGCCTGCTACGGCATCGGCCTGCTCACCAGCTACCTCGACGGTGTCGTCGACGATACCTGGTCGGAGGCGGCCGGACCCATCGAGGTGAGCCTCACCGCCGACGGCGAGGCCGATCAGCTCTTCGGTCGCGTGGCGCCCCGCTTCGAAGCGTTCGTGGGCCACAAGGAGGCCTGCACGGCGCTGCCGACCGGAGCGGTGTTGCTGGCCACGGGGGAGAACTGCCCGGTGCAGGCCTTCCGGGTGGGCCAGAACGTCTACGCCACGCAATTCCATCCCGAACTGACCCAGGCCGGCATCCTCACCCGGCTGCGCGTCTACCACGACAACGGCTACTTCGAACCGGATGCCTACGACGACGTCATCGCCGCGATCGACGCGTCCACGGTCACCGAGCCGGCCACCATCATGAAGGCCTTCGTGCAGCGGTTCGGCACGGACTGACGGCACGCCTGAGTCGACGCCGGCCGGGTCACTCCGCTGCGGTGAGGTACGCCGCGATCGTGTCGGATTCCTCCTGGAGGGTGTCTTCCGGCACGAGATCGCTCGCCTGGTCGGTCAGCAGGGCGGTCCACCGGTCGAGCACGTCCTGGGCGTCGCCGCTGTCGTAAAGGCTGGCGGTGAGGGTGGTCGTGGCCGTGTCGACGAGCGCGGAGAAGGTGCTGTCGGCCAGGAACCGGGTGGCCAGGATGTTGTCGCCCCCGCCGGGACCGCCGTCTGGTGCTGCGCCGTCTGGTGCAGCGCCATCTGGTGCTTCCCCGTCGGGCGCGGTCGCACCGTCCGGCGGGGCGCCGCGATCGCCACCGTCTCCGCCGAAGCCGCCGCCCATCCCGCCATTCATGCCGCCGAAGGAGAGGTTGGCGTCCCAGGCCACAACCGTCATCAGCCCGGTCTCGCTGTCGTAGCGCAGGTAGGAATTATTGCCGGGGCCATCGATGTCGTCGGTGTTCGCGGTGAGGTCCTGCATGGCCAGATAAGTGGCGAACGAGTCCACGTCGAGGTGATCACCGAGGTCGGCGGCGAAGGTCGCGTCGTCGGAATTGTTGATGAAGTCGAGGAAGTCGATCAGCGGGGTGAGGTCGTCGTCGCCGGTCTTCTGGTCGAAGACGTCGGTGTACTCCGCGGGATCGTCGCCCCGATAGCTGTAGTCGCCGCCGGAGTCGGCCTTGTACGTAGAGCCGCCGGCCTCGAAGGCGTCGTCGTTCCAGGCGTCGTCGTCGATGCTCTCCATCACCAGCCGCAGCGCATCGTCGCCGCCGTTCACGCTCAACCGCACCGCGGCCGACTTCTCGGTGGCGAGTCCGCTCAGACCGATGAGCTCGAGTGCCACTGCCTCGTTGAGCGAGGATTCGCTGGTATTGCCCCGCACGATGAATTCGGTGCGGTCCTGATAGGACTGATCGGTGACGTACTTGTCGAGCCGGATGAGCCAGGGCAGCGTCTCGGGGTCGTCGGTGTTCACCGAGCCGTCGCCCGAGTCCGGGGCAGCCGGCGCCCCGGTGTCTGCTCCGTCGTCGTCGGTGTCGGCCGTCGAGTCGCTTCCGATGCCGCGCAGGCTGGAGTTGCCCTTCAGCCGCAGTCCGACCTGCTCGAAGACCGTGCCGTCGATGGTGACCGTCGCCGAGATCCAGCCTTTGTCGCCGGTCTCGCTGTAGGCGTCGAGCATCGCCTGGTAGTCATCGTCGTCGAAGTCGATGGTGATGGAATGCACCAGGCTGGTGTCGTAGAAGTCCGAGTCGAGCAGCGCAGCGGCCTGCTCGGCGGTCAGCGATGACGAGGTCGTGGCTCCGGTGGCTCCGGTGGCGTCGCAGGCGGTCAGCCCGGCCAGCGCGAGGGCGCCGATCGCGAGGGCGGCGACGGGGCGCATCCGGCTGCGCGGCCGGAAGATGTCACGTCGGGAACTCTCACGTCGGGACCTGTCGCGTGGGTTCGGTAGCTGGGGCACTGGGCACCTTCCGGTAGGGAGTGATCCAGTGCACCAGCACCGCCTATGGGGCGGCTATGGGCGGCTCGTGCATCCGCTGAACGGATGCGCCGCGCCGGCTACAACAGCTTGCGTGCCGTGGCCCAGGCGGTGAGTTCGTGCCGACTGGAGAGCTGCAGCTTGCGCAGTACCGCCGACACGTGCGTCTCCACGGTCTTGGGGGAGATGAAGAGCGCCGTCGCCACCTCCTTGTAGGCATAGCCGCGGGCGATCAGGCGCATCACTTCCTGCTCCCGGGCGGAGAGCCTGTCAAGCTCGTCACTGGTGGAGGCGGTCTCGCCGGCGACGGCTCCGAATGCGTCGAGCACGAACCCGGCCAAGCGCGGCGAGAAAACGGCGTCACCGCCGGCGACCCGGCGGGCGGCGTCGGAGACCTCGGCGCCCGACGAGCTCTTGGTGATGTAGCCGCGGGCACCGGCCCGGATGACACTGACCACGTCATCAGCCGCATCCGACACGCTCAACGCCAGGAACAGAGTCGCCGGAGCCTGGGGTGCGGCGGCGCGGATTACCTCGGCGCCGCCACCGCCGATGCCACCGGGCAGGTGCACGTCGAGCAGTACCACCCGGGGCTGGGTGGCGATCACCACGGCCACGGCCTCATCGACAGTGGCGGCTTCGCCGAGCACCAGCAGAGCCGGGTCGAGCTCTGAGCGCAGGCCCGACCGGAAAATGGAGTGGTCGTCGACGATCACGATGGTCAGCGGCGGATTGGCGTTCTGCGCTGCACTCTGGGTGCCGGGATCGGTCATGGGGTGTCTTCCTGAACGTCGAGGGGGAGGGTCAACCGGATCTCGGTGCCGGTGCCGCCGGGGCCGGACTGCACTGTCGCCGTGCCACCGGCGCGCTGCATCCGCCCCAGAATGGACTCCCGCACGCCCATGCGGTCAGCGGGGATGTCGCTGAGCGTGAACCCGGGACCGCGGTCGGTGATGCTCACTTCGATGGCGGTGGGGGAGCTTTCCAGGTAGACCGACACGCGCCCGCCGGCGTGCCGGGCGGCGTTGAGCATTGCTTCGCGGCTGGCGGCGAGCAGGGCCTCCGGCACGTCGCGATCGACGGATCCGACCGCGACCACATCCACGTGCACCGCGAAGTCGCGCTCAACGATGGTGGCCACCCGGCGCAGTTCGGTGGAGAGGTCGACCCGGCCCGTCGTGGCGCCGGTGAACAACCATTCCCGCAGGTCGCGTTCCTGCGCACGGGCGAGCCTGGCGGCATCCGAGTGCGGGCCGGCTTTCTGTTGGATGAGCGCGAGGGTCTGCAGCACAGAGTCGTGCAGGTGTGCGGCCATCTCGGCGCGTTCGCCCGCTCGTTCCCGTGCCGCTCGCTCGTCGGAGAGGTCACGGGTGAGCCGCACGGCCCACGGCGCCACCACCACAGCCACCCCGATCAGCACCGACACCGCCGCAACTACGACGGTCCAGACGTTGGGGTTCTCGCTGGTGACGAAGAAGAGCAGGATGCCCAGCGCCACCAGAACGAGCGCGCCGAGGGCACGCACCAGCATGCCGGAACTGCGCGGGCCGGCGCCGCTGCGCAGTTCGGCGAACTGCCGCCAGGCCAGACCGGTGCCGGCCAGGGCCACGATCGCGGGGATGATCGCGTCCAGCGGAAGGTCGGCGCCGAGCCGGTTGGCGATCAGCGCGCCGGCCGTGGCCACCAGGGCGAGGCCCAGGAAGATCTCGGTGACGGGCGCTCGGTGGAACTCCTCGGTCTCGAGGGCGGCGGCGGTCTCGTCTGCCGGCTCCGGGCTGGTCGCGGCATGGGCCGTGAGGCCGGAGGTGGGGCCGGCACTGCCCGGAGTGAACGGGGCTGCCACCGTGGGAATGGAGCCGGTGAGGGTGGGGCCTCCGGTCGCGGTGCGGCCGGAGCCCAGTAACACAGCCTTGGGCAGTTGCTCCGGTCGGCCGTCGAAGCCGAGCCGCGCATCCGCCGCTTCGTCGGGGGTGGTCGCCCACAACCAGCCGTAGAGCAGCGCACCGGCGCCGCCGCAGAGTGCCAACACGAATGTCACCGTGCGCACGAACGTCACCGGCAGGCCGGTGTGCCGGGCGAAACCCGCGCACACGCCAGCCACTATGCGCAGGCGTGGCCGAGTGAGTCGCCCGGTAATGCGGGCTTCGGTGGCGCGCGTTTCGGTCACCTGTTCATCCAATCACCTACGGTCTTGCCGGGTGCACCCCGAAGCGCATCCTCAGGGTGCAATCAGGGACTTCCCCCATGGCCGACCACGGCAGGGGAGCAGCAAGATGGAGCCATGACAGATGCACCGTCCACCTCTTCGCCCGGCACCCCCTACGGTTCGACCGGGCAGCCCAAGCCCGCCGGCGGCGCCCAGTTCTTCGACTGGGTGCGCGGCCTCGGCTTCGTGCGCGGCCAGGACCGATGGCTGGCCGGCGTCTGCGGCGCCCTCGCGGCCCGCACCGGCCTCGACCCGCTGATCGTGCGCGGCATCGCCGTCGTGATCGCCATCCTCGGCGGCCCGATCTTCTTCCTCTACGCGGTGGGCTGGGCGCTGATCCCAGACGAGCGAGGACGCAGCCTGGTCGAACAGGCCGTGCACCAGGTCTTCGAGCCCGCCATGATCGCCGTCGGTGTTCTGCTGTTCTTCACCTTCATTCCGTGGATGCAGGGCATCTGGTGGCAGGGACCGCCGGAGGTGTGGGGTATGCCGGGTTGGCTCGAGGTGCTGCTGCGCACGAGCTGGGCCATCGGCCTCACCGTGGGCATCGTTCTGCTGGTGGTTTACATCGCCAAGCGGGTTCCCTCTCCGCGCACTCGCCCTGGGCAGCCCGGCGGCGGATACCCCAACGGCTACCCCAACGGCGGGTACCCGAACGGCGGCGCTCCATACGGCAGTGCACCCTCCGGCAATGCTCCCTCCGGCAGCGCTCCGCACGATGCCACACCGGCCGCCACCGACTCGGCGCCGATGCCAGCCGAGGGCAGTACGCCGACCAGCACCTTTGTGCCGCCCATCCCGCCGGTGCCGGAGCCGCCGGCACCCTCGTCGCCCGCTGGGGCAGCAGGCTTTGCTGCCACACCTCCGCAGCCCTCGCTGTGGGACGATCTGACCACCCGCGGAGCAAACTGGCAGACACGGTCGAACGGCCAGTCCGGTTCAGCACCATACGGTACCGCCCCGTACGGCACAGCCCCCTACGGCGCAGCCCCCTACGGCGCAGCCCCCTCCGGCAGCGCCCCGTACGCTTCCAGCCGCTTCGACTCCACCCCATACGGATCGAACCCGTACGCATCGACGCCCAAGTCGGCCAGTGCCAGCACCTTCGACCCGCAGATCTACCGCGAGCTGCACCGCCGCAAGCACCTGGGTGCCGGCTTCATCTCGGTGGTCGCCGGGCTCGCCCTCAGCACCGGCGCTGTCGCCGCATCCTTCGTCGCCGACGGAGCCTGGTCGAACACCGCCTACCTGGTGGGTGCGGCCGCCGCGCTCGCCGTGATCGCCGTGGGCATCATCGTCGCCGGCATCCGTGGCAAGGAGGGCGGCTGGCTGAACTTCTTCAGCATCGTGCTGGCCTCGACCCTGGTGTGGACCGCGTTCATCCCGGCCGGCACCGATTTTGTGACCTTCGGAGACCCCACCTGGGAGTACGACACCAGCGATCCCACCGGATTCGCCATGATTGCCGGAGCGCCCGTCATCGACCTCACCGCGATCGACAGCACCCCCTCCGCCACCGACCGAACCGTCGACATCTGGTTGGCGTTCGGTGACGTCGAGCTGGTGCTGCCCGACAACCGCACCGTCCTGGTCGAAGCCAGCAACCTGGCCGGCAGCATCGACTACGACACGACCGAAGCACCGGACGTCGACCGCCGCGGCGTGCTGGTCCACGACTCCCGAGTTGTGACGGAGGGCACCGGCACCGGCGTCACCACCGTGCGGGTGTGGAACGGCTTCGGCGAGGTCACCATCAACCAGCCGGCCGAGCCGGCCCTGCGCTAGGAGCACACACCATGACCGACAACACCGGCGCAAACGCCAACGCCAACACGAGTGGCAGCACGGACCCCGTCACCCAGCCCTACCCGGACAACACCACCGGGGAGAGCGCCGCCGATTCACATCCCACGGCGGCCACCACTCCGATTCCGCCGCAGGACCCGACTCCGCCGACTCAAACTCCGCCCGCCCCGGCGGCAGCCGTACCGGCGCCGCTGCCCAAACGCCGCCCCCTGTTCGCCACCATCCTGTGGGGCGCCCTGATGCTCGCCCTCGCGGCCTTCGTCGCGGCCCGAGAGCTGGTTCCGGGCGGCTTCGACCTGGTCACCTGGTTGCTCACGGCCGTCGTGGGCATCGGGCTGTTGCTGGTCGTCGCCGGTATCGCTGCCGCATCCCGCCGGGCCGGCTGACCGGCCGTCGTTTCGGTGGCGCACAGCCCTGCACCTAGGGTTGGTACAACACCGATCGGGGGGTCGCACATGGGGCAGGCAGCAGAACAGAACCAACCTGAGGTTGTCGGCCGGGCCCGCGCCCGCGACATCGCCGCGGTGGCGACCCTATGGCTGCCGGTGCTGGTGGTCGGCGTCACCGCGACCAGCTGGCTCGACCGGCTGCCGGCAGACCTGCCCAAGCAGTGGGGCCCGGATGGCGTGACCTCGACGGCTCCCACCTGGCTGCTGTTGCTCATCGCCGTCGTGCTCAGCCTGGCCGCGGCCGTCGGCTCCCTGCTCGCCCTGCCGGCCGGCGCCGCCCCCAACCGCCGCACGATCTTCCTGGCCAGCGGCTTCGTCGCCGGCCTGGCCGCCAGCGTCTGGCTAGTCTGTGCGGGATCGACCATCCTCGCGGGATCCGCGGAACCCGAGGTGGGCGCCTGGCCGCTACTGGCCATCCTGAGTTGCGGCTACGGCGGCATCGCCGCCCTGCTGGCCTCGCCGTGGTCGGCCCCGCCCCGCACCGCGGCCCTGCACGACGACGCCGCCACCGACGGCGCCGCCACCGACGGCGCCGCCACCGACGGCGCCGCGGACCTGTACGCCGACACCGAGGAAGCCTGGTCGAGCACCGAGGTCTCCCCGCTATTCGCGTGGCTTGCGGCGGCTCTCGGCCTGGGGGCCGTCGGCTTGCTGTTCGGCCCGCTGCTGGCCGGCGGCACCACCCCGGCCAAACTGATCGGTGCGGCCACCCTGGCCGTCATCGCCCTGGTCAGCGCGGCCTTCGCCCGGATCCAGGTCGGAATCGACGCCCGCGGTCTGCTGGTCTCCTCCGGCACACTCGGCATCCCTTTGCGCACCATTCCGCTCGCCGCGATCGACGCCGTGCACGCCGACTACCTCGAGGCCCTGCGCTGGGGAGGCTGGGGGTACCGGGTGATGCCGGGACGCTCTGCGGTGATCCTGCGCTCAGGCCCCGGACTCATCGTGAGCCTCACCAGCGGAAGCCAGTTCGCCCTCAGCCTCAAAGAGCCGGATGAACCGGCCGGGCTGCTCGCCGCACTGGCCAAACCCGCCTGACCGGCCCCGGTAGTGCCGCCGGTCAGACGGTTCGCGCGGATGCGGCCGAGCCGTTCTAGATGACGGGTGCGTGCACGACGCGGAAGACCTTGCTGATCACCGGTTCGGCATCCGTCAGTACCCAGTCGGGGTCCTCGAGGTGTTTGCGGATGGCCGGAACGAGCGTCTGCCAGTAGTCGTGGTGCATGGCATGCCAGTTCTCAAGCGAGGGAGACTCGCGCTGTGCCAGTTCCAGGGTGGCTTCCGCAACGGTGTGCTCGTGCACCTCGAGCACCTCGACGACGGCGACCCGGGTGTTCGCGGAATCGACGAGGGCGTATTCGGTGCCCACCTCGGGAAGCGGGTCAGCCGTCAGCTCGTAGGCCACGCGCAGGTTGGACGAGCCGGTCTTGTCGCCGCTCATCACCAGCGCAACCATCAGCTCGCGGAATTCGCCGGGTTCACCGAACACGAGCGGGGGAAGGGTGTCGATATCGGCAAGCATGGTGACTTTCTCTCGCGTCGCCCGCGAGTGCTCGCGCGGGTCGTGAGAAAAGTATAGAGAGCGCACGCAGCGCGCCACGCCACTGCCGAGCCGGTGTTTCCGGCTGCGGGAGCCACGGGGCGCTTGCCCGGAATGCTGCGCACGCTTACGCTGAAAAACCCACAGTCTCCGGAGGACGTTATGGCGACGATGACTCGAACACGAACCACCAAGACCGTGGTGGTGAAGATAGCTGTGGCCACGGAGGCCGTGCTCACGAAGGCCGTGCCCACGAAGGCCGTGCCCCAGAAGCCGGTCAGCACCTCCGCACCTCGCCCTCGCGCCGTGCGGCTGCGCCGCAGCAATACCTCGGGCGCCGGGTACGCCCGCCGGCGCTCCGGCCGCGGTTTCAGCTACCTCGATGCCGCCGGGCTGGTCATCGCCGACCCCGAACTACGCGCCAGGTTCGCCGCCCTGGCAATCCCGCCGGCCTGGAAGGAGGTGTGGATCGCGCCGTATGCCAACGGCCACATCCAGGCGACCGGGGTGGATGCCGCCGGCCGGCGCCAGTACCTGTACCACCCGGACTGGCGCCTGAAGCAGGACCGGGTGAAGTTCGCCCGCGCCCTCGAACTGGCCGAGTCGCTACCCAGGGCCCGCGGCTACGTGACCCGGTGCCTGCGCCAATCGGGAGCCACCCGGGAGCGCGCCCTGGCTGCCGCCTTCAGGATCCTCGATTCCGGTGCCCTGCGCATCGGCAGCGACCGGTACGCGGAGGAGAACGGCAGTCACGGCCTCACCACCCTGCAGCGCTCGCATGTGAGCGTCGAGGGCGACACAGTGCACTTCGCCTTTCCCGCCAAGAGCGGGCAGTCCTGGCAGAGCAGCCTGATCGATCCCGACGTGGCCGCCTTCGTGCGGGACGCGCCGGATGACTCCCCGGATGCGCCGTTCCTCGCCTGGGACGACGACGGCGAACCGCGCACGGTGTCGGCCGCCGACGTGAACGAGTTCATCAAGCTGCACACGGGAGGGGACTTCACGGCCAAGGACTTCCGCACCCTGCGCGGCACCATCGCGGCGGCGATCAGCCTGGCGAAGAACGGGCCGGAGGAGTCCAAGCGGGCCAGGGCCCGGGCGCTCACGGCGGCCATGCAGGCCGCGGCAGAAGTGCTCGGCAACACGCCCACCATCGCACGCACGAGCTACGTCGACCCGCGGGTGGTCGACGCCTTCACCGCCGGTGAGACGATCGATCCGGCTCGCGCTGCCTCCGCCGAGTCAGAGTTGCGCCGGCTGTTGCTGCTTTGACCCGGTTCGGTGGCATGATGCGTCTGACGCGTGCCGCCAGTCGAGGCAGCTGCGCGACGACGACGGGAGCATGAGATGGCATCGCGAAAGTGGAGCGACATGAACGGTGGGCAGAAGTTCGGCACGGTGGCGGGGGGAATCGTGCAACTCGTGCTCGCCGGACTCGCGTGGAGCGACCTGGCCCACCGGCCGGCTAAGAAGGTGAACGGTCCCAAGGGGGTCTGGGCGGCGGTCATCTCGATCAACTTCGCCGGACCGATCGCGTACTTCCTCGCCGGTCGCAAGAACTGACCAGCTGCCGGGGTACGCGTTAGTCGAGCACGTCACCGAGGTCGTAGGCGATCGGCGTCTCGAGCTGGTCGAAGGTACAGGAGCGGGCTTCGCGGTCCGGCCGCCAGCGGTCGAACTGCACGGTGTGCCGGAACCTGGCGCCCTCCATGTGGTCGTACCGCACCTCGAGTACCCGAGTGGGCTCGAGCCGCACGAACGATGTGTCCTTGCCGGCTGAGAACCTGCTCTGCTCGGTCTCTCCGGTCACAACGTCACCGGCATCGTCCCGCATCACCAGGGGTTCCAGCTCCTGCACCAGTTCCTGCCTGCGGGCGTCGCTGAACGCGGATGCGCCGCCCACGTTCCGCAGCTCGCCGTCGTCGTCGTAGAGGCCGAGCAGCAACGAGCCCACACCGTGGCCGCTCACATGCCGACGGTAACCGAGCAGCACAACATCCGCGGACCGGTGGTGCTTCACTTTGAACATCGCCCGCTTGCCCGGCGCATACGGCGCGGCGAGCGGCTTGGCGACGACGCCGTCGAGGCCGGCGCCCTCGAACTCGACCAGCCAGCGGCGGGCCAGGGCCACGTCCCGGGTAGTGCGGGTGAGGTGGATCGGGTCGCCCAGCCGGCCGACCAGGTCTTCGAGGGCGGCCCGGCGCTCGGCGAACGGCGTGTCGAGCAGGCTCACACCATCGCGGGAGAGCAGGTCGAACGCCACGAAGGTGGCCGGAGTCTCGTCGGCCAGTCGGCGGATGCGGGTGGCGGCGGGGTGGATGCGCTGCGACAGCTGCTCCCAGGAGAGACGTTCGTTGCCCGGTTCGCCCGCGCGCAGAACGATCTCGCCGTCGAGCACGCACGGTTCGGGCAGTTGACTCTCGAACGCGAAGGTGAGCTCAGGGAAGTACCGGGTGAGCATCTTGGAGCCGCGGCTGCCGATGGCGCTGGTGGTGCCGTCGAAGGAGACGATACTGCGGAACCCGTCCCACTTGGGTTCGTAGCTGAGGCCGCCCTCCACGCTATCCGGCTCGGGCACGGCGTCGACGGCTCGAGCGAGCATGGGGGAGACCGGGGCTGCGACAGACATGTCCCGATTTTGACCCTGTTGCGCCGGATCCGACAGTGCGCGCGGCAAAACGGCTCTTTATGCCGTTGGAGGCATCTAAATGTGAGGATGATGGACTGCATGAATCCCGGCACGAGTACGACCAACTTCCGCAGCGCCCGCGACCAGCTCCTCGCGCTGCGCAGCGATCACGCCGGCGCATCCGCCGCTTTCGTCTGGCCCGATGTGGGCGCCTCGTTCAACTGGGCCGTCGACTGGTTCGACGTGATCGCCACCGGTAACGACAAGACCGCGCTGTGGATCGTCGAGGAGGACGGCCGTGAGCTCAAGGTCAGCTTCGACGAGATGGCCACCCGCTCCGACCAGGTCGCCACCTGGCTCGTGCAGCACGGCGTGGCCAAGGGCGACCACGTCATGCTCATGCTCGGCAACCAGGTCGAGTTGTGGGAGACCATGCTCGCGATCATGAAGGTGGGCGCGGTCATCCTGCCCACCTCGACGGTGCTCGGCACACACGACCTAGCCGACCGGGTGCTGCGCGCCGGCGTGCAGCACGTGATCGCCAACGACGTCGACACGGCCAAGTTCGACGGCGTCGACGGCGCCTTCTCCCGTATCTGCGTCGGAACGCCCGCCGAGGGCTGGACCAGCTATGCCGACTCCACCTCCGCCGAGCCGACCAAGGTCGGCGTCGCCGTGGCCTCCACCGACCCGTCCCTGATCTATTTCACCTCCGGCACCACGAGCAAGCCCAAGATGGTCGTGCACAGCCAGGTCTCCTACCCGGTGGGACACCTCAGCACGATGTACTGGCTGGGCCTCCGCCCCGGCGACGTGCACCTGGCCATCAGCTCGCCCGGCTGGGGAAAGCACGCCTGGAGCTGCTTCTTCTCACCGTGGATCGCCGAGGCAACGGTCTTCATCTACAACTACTCGAAGTTCGACCCCGCCGCCCTCGCCGACCAGCTGCACCGGGCGGGCGTCACCACTTTCTGTGCGCCGCCCACCGTCTGGCGCATGCTGATCCAGGCGGATGTCGGCGCCAAGCCGGCGAGCCTGCGCGAGATCCTCTCGGCCGGAGAGCCGCTCAACCCCGAGGTGATCAGCCAGATCCAGCGCGCCTGGGGTTTGACCATCCGCGACGGTTACGGCCAGACCGAGACCACCGCGATCGTGGGCAACGTTCCCGGCTCGGTACTCAAGGCCGGCTCGATGGGCCTGCCGCTGCCCGGCGTGGCCGTGGTGTTGGTCGATCCGATCACCGGCGCCCTGGCCGAGGAGGGCGAGATCTGCCTGGACCTCACCTCGATCGCGGTGAACCTGATGAGCGGGTACCACGGTGACACCCGGCGGAGCGCCGAGGTGCTGCGTGACGGCTACTTCCACACCGGCGACGTCGCCAACCGCGACGACAACGGCTACCTCACCTTCATCGGTCGCACCGACGACATCTTCAAGTCCTCCGACTACAAGGTCTCCCCGTTCGAGGTGGAGAGCGTGCTGATCGAGCACCCCGCAGTGATGGAGGCCGCCGTCGTGCCCGCACCGGATGACACCCGGCTCAACATCGCCAAGGCCTATGTGGCCCTGGCGGCCGGGTGGGAACCCAACGCCGAGACCGCCCTCGCGGTGCTGCGGCACGCCCGCAACGGCTTGCCGCCGTACATGCGGGTGCGCCGGGTCGAGTTCTTCGAGCTGCCCAAGACCAACTCGGGCAAGATCCGCCGGGTCGAGCTGCGTGCCAGGGAGAACGAGGCCGCCGCGGCCAACGAGCGCCTGGCCGACGAATGGCGCGACGATCAGTTCCCCGAGCTGAAGAAGCGCTCCTAGCCGCCAGTCAGCGCGTGGTGCTGTGCTGGCTGGCCGCCTGGTCGAGCAGTCTCCGCACAGCGCGCAGCGGAATCTGCACCCAGGTCGGCCGGTTGCGGGTCTCGTAGACGCTCTCGTAGACGGCCTTGTCGAGCTCGAACGCGGCCAGTAGCGGCTCCTGGCCGGCCAGGGTGCCGCCCGAGCCGAGGTATCCAGACAGGAATGCGGCCCGCGCAGCCATCGTCCAGTCGACGGCGCGGCCCTCCACGACCGCCGGATCGCGCATCAGGATGGTCGCGCCGACGTAGGAGAACGAGCGCAGCATGCCGGCCACATCCCGCAGTGGAATGTCGGGAAGCGTGCGCTCGGCCAGCGGCCGGAGCGGTTCGCCCTCGAAGTCGATCAGTACCCAGCCGCGCCCCGGTGCGTCCAGCACCTGACCGAGGTGATAGTCGCCGTGGATGCGCTGCAGCCTCGGCCAGGTCGCCGCTTGGGCACGATTGAACACGGCGAGGATCGCATCGCGGTGCGCCGCCAGTTCCGGCACTTCCCTGGCCGCCAGCCGGTAGCGTTCGCGCATGCTGAAGCAGAGCTGGTTGACCACGTCGGCGGTGGCATCCACGGTGGGGAAGGCCAGGGCCAGGTCGCGGTGCACGGCGGCGGTCGCGACGCCGAGCGCGTGGGCCTGGGCCTCGAAGTCATGACCGGCCGCGGCGGCCTGAAGCGCGACCCGCCAGGCATCCTCGACACCGGGCAGGAACTCCTGGGCGAAGGCCAGGTGTCCGCTGTGCCGTTCGGACGAGAGCGGGTCAGACCACTCGCCAGAGACCGCGCCGATCGGTTCCGGCACAAACCGCGAACCGGCCCGCGCGAGCGCGGACTGCACGGAGACGTCGGGATTTTGACCATTGGCCACCACCCTGAAGATCTTGACGATCACGGGCCGGGCCGGCCGGCCGAAGCGGTCGGTGAGGTCGATGATGATCGAGGTGTTCGACTGCTCACCGCTGATCACCCGGCTGGCGGTGACCGACATGCCCGCCAGAGCGCCGGGGTCGGTCGGAGCGCCATCGAGGGTGAGCGCGTGCACCACGTCGCCGCTTGCGAGTACTCCAGATGGTGCGTCCTCGGTGGCCACGTGCCTCTCCGGCCGGGCCTCGCCCCGCACGGCGCCGCCGGTGACCATGAACGTCAGCAGAGCAGACGCGTACGCGGGGTCGTGAGTGGCGTCGTAGACGAACCACAGAGTGCCGTCCAGGTCGGTGCTCTGCCCGATCAAGCCGCCGGTGGCGGACTCCAGCGGGTACCGCCGCGCGGTGAGCGGCACCTGGTAGAGGGTGGAAAACCTGCTGGCCGTGTCGATGACGAGGTGGCTGGCGATGCGCACGTCGGCCGCATCCGTGGGCAACGACCACTGGCCGATGCTGCGCAGTACCGGGCTGTGCGCCTTGCCGGCGAACCACCGTTGGTGACCTGCCCAGTCGTCGAGTTCGGCGGGGAGGTCGATACCGGTGCCCGCGCTGGCATGCTTCATGCGCTCAGCGTAGCTCGACCTGCTATTCCGGGGGCGCCGAACGGGTATCCGACACGGATGCACTCAGCAACGACACCACCACGGTGTCGTTCTTGGTCGATTGCCGGCCGACCTCGGTGAAGCCCAAACGCTTGTGGAAGGCCAGCGATTCCGGGTTGGCCGGTCGCAGGTTCACCTCGCAGAACACGGTCTCGGTGCCGAGCGCCCTGGCCGCATCGAAGATCCCCGAGTAGATCAGGGCGCCGAGGCCCTGCCCGCGCTGGCCGGCGGCCACGACGATGCGGTCCACGTAGAGGAACTGCGCCGCCCGGGCGGAGAACCAGGTGTAGTTCTCGCTGGCGTAGTCGGCACCGGCGGCGAACAGGATCGCGAAGCCGAGCACGGTCTCGGGCTCGGTGTCGGCCACGACAGCCAGGGCGTTGTGGCTGCTGCCGAGGATCGCGGTGAGTTCGGCGACATCGAGGTCGTTCACGGCCGGTACCGCGGCGGAATTGAGAGCCAGCAGTTGGTGCGTATCGGTGTCGCGCACCCGGCGCAGGGACATCGGCCGGTCGGCAAGCTCTGGTGTCATGCCTCGACACTATCGGCCGCGCGAAGCCCGCTGCCGTGCTGCCGACGCGGCGCTGTACCTGCGCGGCTAGTCGTAGGCGCGCAGGAGTTGCCAGCTGCCCCGGCCGTCATCGTGCTGGATATCGAAGACGAGCGACGTGCCGTCATCGGCCGTGCCCTGGCAGCGCCATGCGGCAACGGGTTTGGGCGGGTGGGTGAGGAACTGCAGCAGCTCGTCGGGCAGGGACAACGCCTTGGTCAGCGGAGTGGGGGTGTCGGTCACCCGGAACCGGCGGGAGCGCCAGACCAGGCGCACGGGCGCCCCGGCGGGCGACATCCACACGGTGATGGATTCATTGATCAGACTCATGGGAGATTCCCTCGAACGATAGAACATATGTTCGAAGTTTACCTCAGACCCTCCGACAGTGCGAGGCCGAACTGCCACCGGAGCGGACTCGTGTGCGGCTCATAACATCGCCATAGCCGCCTCATAGGAACGTCCGGCTAGATGGACATCGTTGCGTTACCGATTGTTCATTTGGAGGACACCATGCTGCAGGCCGCGATCATCCTGATCGATCTGCTCTTCATCAGTCTGCTCACGTTCGGGCTGTATTTTCCGCGTCACCGTCGTCGTGACCTCGTCGTCGCGTACCTCATCGTGAACGTCGGCGTGCTCGCCGTGGCCCAGGTTCTGGCCTCGAGCACCGTCGGCGTCGGCCTCGGCCTCGGCCTGTTCGGGGTGCTGTCGATCATCCGGTTGCGCTCGAGCGAGATCGAGCAGCACGAGGTGGCGTACTACTTCGCCGCCCTCGCGATGGGGCTCCTGGCCGGCCTGAGCGCCGAACCCACCGTGCTCACCGTGGTGCTGATGGCCCTCATCGTGGCCGTGGTGTACTTCGGCGACAACCCCCGGCTGTTCCGCCGCTACCGGCAGCAGACCGTGGTGCTGGACGCCGCGTTCGCGGACGAATCCGCACTCATCGCCCACCTCGAGGGGCTCCTCGGCGCCCGGGTGCACGGTGTGCACGTGCGCACTCTCGACCTGGTCAACGACACCACCCTCGTCGACGTGCGCTACCAGGTGGGAGCACCGCGCTCCAGTCGCGCCGAACCCCTGGTGGCGCGCACCGGCGCCACCGCCGCCGGCGGAACCGCCGTTCTGCAGGAGACGGGCCGATGAGCCCGGCAGGCGCCGCGGTGCTCGACCCGTCGCTCGATGTCGCCCTCGCCGGCCTCGCGCCCATCGGCCTGGCCGAACTCACCGAACGGGCCAGCCTGCTCACCCGGATCGACCGCAAATACGTGTTGCCGCGCACCGAGCTCGAGGCGGTGCTGGGCGACCTCGATCCAGGAGTGCGGGTGCTCGACATCGACGGGGTGCGCTCCAGCGCCTACGAATCGGTGTACTTCGACACCCCGGAGCTCACCAGCTTCCTGATGGCCGCGCATCCCCGCCGGCGCCGGTTCAAGATCCGCACCCGCACCTACGTCGATTCGGCCGAGAGCTACCTCGAGGTGAAGACCAGGGGAGGCCGCGGCGTGACGGTCAAGGACCGCCTGCCCTACGCGGTCGACGACCGGGCAACGCTCACTCCCGAGGGCCGCCAGTACGCCGATTACGTGCTCGACGCGGCCGACATCACCGGAGCGGAAGGGCAGGAGCTGGCTCCGACGCTGATGACCCGCTACCTGCGCACGACCATGTTCCTGCCGCAGTCCTGCAGCCGGGCCACGATCGACACGGGCTTGTCCTGGTCGACCCTGTCGCCGGGGGACACCCCGGAAGAACGGCTGGACCTGCCCCGGGTGGCGATCGTCGAGACCAAGTCCGGGGCACGGGCATCCGCCGTCGACCGAATTCTCTGGGCACACGGCCACCGCCCCGCCACCATCTCGAAGTACGCCACCGGCATGGCCGCCCTGCACGGCGAGTTGCCCTCCAACAAATGGGCTCCCGTGCTGCGCCGGTACTTCCACTGACGCCCACGCCTGTCGTGCGCTCGCCCCCTCTCGTTTCTTGACCCTGACCGACCCCGATTGTGAGTACCCCATGAAGAATTCATCCCCCAGAGCCGCCGGCAGCCGCCGCTTCGGCGTGAAGGCCTGCACCTACCGGGTGTTGCCGTTCCTGGTGACCGCCGCCCTGCTGACCGGCTGCACCGCCGTCGCGTCGACCGGCTCCACCGGAACATCGACCTCGACGTCCAGCGACAGCACCGCCGTCGTCGCCATCGACGAGTCCACAACCGCCGCAGAGGTCCTCGCCGCCAACCAGGAGACCCACGACGACGACGCCGACTACGAATGGGAGGACGCCGACGTGGTGCCGGTCACCCTCGACGGTGACAGCGCGACGGTCGATTCCTCGGCGGCGGGCAGCGACGCGGTCACGATCTCCGGCAGCACTGTCACCATCACTGCGGCCGGCACCTACGAACTCAGCGGCACCCTCGACGACGGCCAGATCGTCGTCGCCTCCACCGGCGAGGGCACCGTGCGACTGATCCTCAACGGGGTCGAGGTCACCAACTCCACCGGGTCCGCTCTCGTCGTGACCGAAGCCGACGAAGCCATGATCGTGCTCGCCGACGGGTCGACCAACACTCTGGCCGACACCGACAGCTACGCAGAGGATGACGAGGCGAACGCGGCGCTCTACAGTGCGGCGGACCTCACCATCACCGGCACCGGATCCCTCGACGTGACCGGCAACGGCGCAGACGGCATCACCGGCAAGGACGGCCTGATCATCAACTCCGGCACCATCACGGTGACGGCGGCGGACGACGGCATCCGTGGCAAGGACTACCTGGTGATCGACGGCGGCACCGTGACGGTGACGGCGGGCGGCGACGGTCTGAAGTCGGACAACGAGGAAGACGCCACCCGTGGCTACATCTCGCTGACCGGTGGCACCGTCGACGTGACCGCGGATGGCGACGGCATGCAGGCATTCACCGACGTGGTCTTCTCCGGTGCCGATGTGACCGTGCTCGTCGGCGGCGGCAACACGGCGACGGTCTCCGACGACGTGTCGGCCAAGGGCGTGAAGAGCGGGGTGGTGACCGTCGTCGACGGCGGCACCCTCAGCGTCGACGCGGCGGATGACGCGCTGCACTCCGACGGCACCGTGCGGATCGCGTCGGGCGAGGTCACCCTCGCTTCCGGTGACGACGGCGTGCACGCCGACACTGCCCTGGACATCATCGGCGGCTCGACCACCGTCACGACCTCGAATGAAGGCCTGGAGAGCATGGCCATCAGCATCGGTGGCGGCACCGTCTCGGTCACCTCCAGCGATGACGGCCTGAACGCCTCCAGCGGCAGCAGCACCACCACGACCCAGGGTGGCGGCGGCGGCGGAATGGACTCGGATGGGGGAGAGACCATCACCATCACCGGCGGTACCACCGTGATCGACGCCGGCGGCGACGGATTCGACTCCAACGGCTCCGCGACCATGTCGGGCGGAACCCTGGTGGTGAACGGACCGACCGACAGCGGAAACGGCGCCCTCGACGTGAACGGCACCTTCACCGTCACGGGAGGCACCCTGCTGGCCGCCGGGAGCGCCGGAATGGCCGTGTCACCCGAGGCCGGATCTGCGCAGAGCTTCGTGGCCATCGCCCTGGACTCCGTGCAGGACGCCGGCACCACCGTGCAGCTGGTCGACAGCGCCGGAGACGTAGTGATGGCCTTCGAATCCACCAAGGAGTTCCAGTCGGTGGTGTTCTCCAGCGACGAGCTCGTCGACGGCGAGAGTTACAGCGTCTATGTCGGTGGAACGGCGTCCACCGAGGTGGCCGCCGGGGTGTACGCCGACGGCGACTACTCCGCAGCCTCGAACTCCAGCACAGTCACCGCCGGGGTGGCGGCGACCGGAACGATGGGCGGCGGTGGGGGCGGCGCCGGTGGTGGCGGACCCCGCTAACCGGCTCAGCACACAAGCTAGAGACCCGAACAGAACGGCCGGCCCTTCAGGGCCGGCCGTTTCGTGTGCCGGGGCGGTGCTGACGGACGGCGGCGGCGGCGCTACCATCGCGGCATGGTCCGCCTGTTGCTGCGCGCACTGGTCTTTCTACTCTCGGCCGCACTCGGGCTGTGGGTGGCATCGCTGGTGCTGCCGGAGCTCACCGTCACCCCGACCGGGTTCGTCACGGCGGTTGTCGTCTTCGCCGTCGCGCAGAGCCTGCTCACCCCGGTGCTCACCAAGATCGTGGCCCGTGGTGCCCCGGCCTTCCTCGGCGGCATCGGGCTGGTGTCCACCTTCGGTGCGCTCTGGCTCGCCTCGCTGTTGCCCGGGGGTATCACCATCCGGGGTTGGCAGACCTGGATCCTTGCCGCCCTGGTGGTGTGGCTGCTCACCACGGTGGCATCCCTGCTGCTCCCGTTGGTGTTCCTGCGGGGTGACTCGAAGCCCGGTCGGGCCGGCGGGGGCACCATGCCGCGAGGAGGGGCAGGGGGCTAGGTGCTCCGGGCGCTGCGGCTCAGCTGCGACGCAGTCCGAGGGCGGTCGCGGCCAGGCAGGCGGCGCACGCCGCGGCCAGGAGCGAGAGCATCAGCGGGTAACTGACGAAGTCGCTCAGGCTGGCGAAAGCCACCGGCAACAGGAACCCCACATAGGTGAGGCTGTAGTACACGCCGGTGATGCCGGCGAGGTCGGTCGGAGTGGAGATCCGCTGGATCTCTACGAGCCCAGCCACCACGGTGATGCCGTAGGCGGCTCCGAGCAGGATGCCGGTGACCAGGGCGAGCACGGGGGAGACCGTGATCGCTGTCGCCAGGGCGCTGAGCACACCGACGGTCATCAGGCCCATGCCCACCAGGAGCGCTTTGCCCCGGGTGAGGGAGTTGAGCCTGGACACCTGTGGCTGCACGAGCGCGCCGGTACCGAGGGTGACGACGGTCAGGAGGGTGGCGAAGGCGAGGTTGAGTTCGCCGAGCTGCGTCTCCACCAGCTTGGGCATCATGGCGTAGGCGATGCCGGCGGCGCCGAACACCCAGGGGGCGGTGGGCAGCACCACCCGCAGGAAGCGCCGGTGTCCGGCCAGTGGCACCTGCAGGTCGAGCCAGAGCGACCCGTGCACGCGGCTCCGCGGCACGGTTTCGGGTGCCTTCAGCAGGAAGGGCAGCACGAGCAGGCTGAGCAGGATGTGCACCAGGTAGGGCAGCAGGGTGGGAAGCGGCCCCCACTGGGCCAGCACCCCCGAGACACCGGCCCCCAGGCCGAAGCCGACGGTGAGGGTCAGCGCCGGTCGCCTGGCCCCAGCGGTCGGCCGGGCGACCCGGTCGAATGGGGCGCTGGAGAGCTCCTTGAGCCAGGCCGTGCCGACGGACATGGCCACGCCGACACTCAGGCCGGCCAGGAACCGGCCGAAGCAGATGACAACCTCGCTGGAGAAGCCCAGGCCGAGCAGGATGCTGGCCACGATGCCGGCGATCACGCCGACGAGCACGAGGGGCTTGCGTCCGTAACGGTCGGAGAGGGCACCGGCCAGCAGGAGACCGGGCACCAGTCCGACGACGTAAAAGCCGAGGAACAGGTCGGCCGTGACCGTGGAGTAATGACCGAGGGTCTCGTACATGTGCAGCAGGGGAGTGAAGTGGTTGCCGCCCCAGGCCATCACGAAGAGAGCGGGCGCGGCGAGTTGCCAGGCTGGGAGTGGGCGGGGGCTACGGCTGGTCATGGTGCTTTCCGGTGGAGGGTGACGCGAGGAGGTGCAGCGGGAGAACGGAGACGGTGCGGGCGCTCAGAGTGCGCGCGCGATGCGGTGCCCGGACTCGACGTGGGAGCGCAGCTCACGGTCGTAGGCGGCGGTGTCGCCCACGTGCAGGTGCTCGGCCAGGAGTCGGTGCTCGTCGATGAGCCGACCGATGCTGGCGGGGTCGCGGGCGGCCACCCGGTGGACCAAACGCTCCAGCCGGGGGCCGAGCCTGGCGTAGATGTCGTCGATGACCCGGTTGCGGGTCTCGTCGACGATGCGGGAGTGGAAGCGATGGTCGGCGCGGGCGTAGGCGAGTAGGTCGCCCGCTGCGGCAGCATCCGATTGGGCCTGGATGAGTTCGCGCAGTTCGGTGGCCACTGCGTCGATGTGTTGCGGGCGCTCGCCGAGGAGTTGCACGGCCTTGGTCTCGAGCAGGATGCGCACCTGCAGCAGCTCTGCGGTCTCGTCGTCGTCGATGGCCGTCACGACGGCGCCCTTCTTGGGGAAGAGGCGGAGCAGGCCGGCGGATTCGAGCGCGAGGAATGCTTCCCGCACCGGAGTGCGGCTCAGACCGAGCGTCTGGGCGATGTCGCCCTCTGTGATCAGGCTGCTCGCGGCCAGGGCGCCGGAGATGATGGCGTCGGCCACGAAGGTGTAGGCGCGGTCGACCGCCGAGAGCACCGGGGTGCGGGCCTGATTCGGAGGGAGCATGACCCCATCGTACCGAGAAATGGCGCTGATAAATGCATCAATGGCTACAACAGTCTGCCCGAGTAGAGTTCAGGGGTCGACAAGCCCTGCCTGTGAACCCGAGTGAAAGAACGTGTGATGAGCGAACGAACCATTGTGATCACCGGCGCCAGCGACGGGATCGGCGCTGCCGCCGCACGGGCACTGAGCCAGGCCGGTGAACGGGTGGTTCTGGTCGGGCGCTCGCCGCAGAAGACCGAAGCCCTGGCCGCCGAACTCGGGGTCGATCACCACCTTGCGGATTTCACCCGACTGGACGACGTGCGCACCCTGGCCGCCGAACTTCTGCGGCGCTACCCGCGCATCGACGTGCTGGCCAACAACGCCGGCGGCATCATGGGTGACCGGCAGCTGACCGTCGACGGCCACGAAAAGACCCTGCAGGTGAACCACCTGGCGCCGTTCCTGCTCACCACCCTGCTGCTGGACCGCCTGGTCGCGAGCCATGCGACGGTGATCAACACCTCGAGCGCCGCCAACCGCTTCGGCCGGATCAACCTCGACGACCTCGAGAACGACCGCAAGTACTCGCCGAACAAGGCCTACGGCGATGCGAAGCTGGCCAACATCCTCTTCACCCGAGAGCTGCACCGGCGCTACAGCGGGCGGGGCCTCGTGACCGCCGCCTTCCACCCCGGCGTGGTAGCCACCAGTTTCTCCACCGATTCGACGAGCGTGATGCGGCTGGTCTATCAGACCGCGCTCAAGCGCTTGCTGATCAGCCCGGAGAAGGGCGCGGACACCCTGGTCTGGCTGGCCGGCACCGCCGCCGGCGTCGACTGGCAGTCCGGCGAGTACTACGAGAAGCGCCGGGTGCGATCCGCCAACAGCCAGGCTTCCGATGCCGGGCTCGCCACCGCGCTGTGGGAGCGCAGCGTCGACATGGTGGCGTCCGACCTCCTCCCGCAGGGGAGCGCCTCCTAGCCGGGAGCGCGGGTCAGCTGACCTTGGTCAGCGCCGTGAACGACATCGTGCCCGAGTAGCCGTTCTGGCAGGTCTGGTAGAGCAGGTCGAAGCCACGCGGCAGGTCGGCCGTGCTGTCCCGGTCGGCGTTGAGCATCGCCACGATGCCGTCGACCCGGTAGGTGCCGGCATGTTCGCCGGTGAGCGTGATCATGGTGCCGGCGTCGTCGGGGAAGTTCTTGCCGCCGCAGGACCAGTGCTCGGCGATGGTGGGCACGTTCTGGTAGTGCGCGGTCACGTCGACGGAGCCGATGCACTCGTCGAGTTCGGGCGTCCAGCCGGTGGCGTGCACGTTGTTGGTGTACCGCTCCCGCAGAATGCGATCCTGTTCGGCCTGCCAGTCCGCCATGGCCTGGGTGACGGCGGCCACCGGGGCGGCCAGCTCGCCGGCAATACCGTCCACCCCGGCGGCGGCACTGAAGTCGAAGGCCGAGAGTGTGCTCGCGCTCGTCCTGGCGCGGCCGCCCAGATCGAACAGGGCGGTGCTGACGGTTGACGCGTCCGCGGCGGTCTCGGCTGCCGTCAGTTCCTGGGCTGCGCCGGAGAGCCGGTCGGTGGCCGCGTCGATCGCCGTGGCCAGGTCGAGGCGCGGCTGATCGGTGAGCACCTTGCCGGCGCTGGCGTCGAATACGGCGATGGCGTCGTCGAGAGCGACCTCGCCGTCGGTGACCAGCTGGGCCGCGGCGGCCTGGTCGTTGCGGAAGGCGGCGGCGGCAAGATCGTAGGCTGCCTGCGCGGCCGACAGCGACACCGCGCGAACGACCAGGACCACGGCCAGGGCCACCACGAGCAGGCCGGCGAGGGCGATCAGCCGGGCCCGAGGGTTCGCCGTCCACCGCGCGCGCTCGGGCCGTAGCCGCCTTCTCTCGCCAGAAATTCCCGCCACCCCCGTTGTACTCGTGTCCCCTGTGTGAGGCACAGTTTACCGATCGGGTGTTTCGGGCGGGCAACAATTTGCGGGCGGATGCGGATCGCCGGAGTGGTTCTGGACGGACGCCCGCACTGCAGGCCACTATGTACCTCCATGACGGCACCCGGACTTCACATCGGCACCTCGGGCTGGAGCTACGACCACTGGGAGAACGTGCTCTATCCCGCCGGGCTGCCGCCGGCCAAGCGGCTGGCCTACTACGTAGGCAATTTCGACACCGTCGAACTCAACGCCAGCTTCTACCGCTGGCCGCGGTCCACCACCTTCGCGAGCTGGCACCAGCGCCTGCCGCCCGGCTTCCAGATGTCGGTCAAGGCTCCCCGAGGGCTCACCCACGCCAAGAAGCTCTACGACCCGGAGGTCTGGTCCGGACGCATCCAGGAGGGCTGGCACGAGCTCGGCGATCGCAGGGCTGTTCTGCTGGTGCCGCTGGCGCCCGGCCAGACCAGGGACGACGCCCGGCTGGACTACTTTCTCGGTGCGCTGCCGTGGTGGATGCGGGTGGCTGTCGAGCTGCGGCACGAGAGTTGGAACGACGACGCGGTCTTCGCGATCCTGGAACGGCACGGGGCGGCGTACTGCGTGATGAGCGGCGCCGGGCTGCCCTGCGTGCTGCGGGCAACGGCCCCGTTCGTGTACCTGCGGCTGCACGGGCCCGACCAGGAATTCCTCTACGGCGGATCGTATTCCGACGACGATCTGCGCTGGTGGGCCGACCGCATCCGCCAGTGGCAGGCGGACGGCCTGGAGGTGTTCGCCTATTTCAACAACGATGGCGGCGGCAATGCCGTGCGGAACGCCTGGACCCTGCGCCGCGAGCTCGGGGTGTGACGAAAGCACTCACAAGGCCCCTAGCGCCGGGGCGGATGGTGAGATATGGAAACCGCCCCCGTCGCGGCAACCGGGCGGGGCAACCTTACACAAAGCCCGATCACGATGAAATCCCGTGCATAGACTTGTGGCCCCGGACGCGTTCTGACGAGATCGGCGCGTCGATGAGGCACCCGCAGGTGGTGCGTTTCCCGACAGAGGTATCCATGTCCAACACCCTGACCGACATCGCGTCCAGTGTTATCGACGAACTCTCCGCCGTGCTCTCCAGCGCGCAGATCGTCACCGGAGCGCGCACCGAGAGTAACCGTCGTGACCAGTCAGAGGGCACCCCGAGCGGCGAGCCGCTGGCTGTACTCTTCCCGGCCAGCACCGAAGAAGTCGCCGCCGTGGTCACCATCGCCGCCGCTCACCGCATCCCGATCGTGCCGCAGGGCGCCCGCACCGGCCTGGCCGGCGGCGGCAACGCCATCGAGGGCGCGCTTGTGCTCAGCACCACCAAGCTGAAGAAGATCCTGTCGGTGGATGTCGCCAACCAGACCGCCACCGTGCAGGCCGGCGTGCGCACCATCGCCCTGGCCCGCGCCGCAGAGGCCGTCGACCTGTTCTACCCGCCGGACCCCGGCTCCTGGCGTGCCTCGACCATCGGCGGCAATGTGGCCACCAACGCCGGCGGCATGCTGTGCGTGAAGTACGGCGTCACCGGCAACTTCGTGCGGCAGCTGACCGTGGTGCTCGCCGACGGATCGATCGTGCACACCGGCCAGCGCACCATCAAGGGCGTCGCCGGTTACAACCTCACCGCCCTGTTGGTGGGCTCTGAGGGCACCCTCGGCATCATCACCGAGATCACCGTGGGCCTGCTGCCCAAGCCTGCCAGCCCATCCGGCGTCTCGGCGACCTTCACCCATCCAGCGGATGCCCTCGCCGCCGCCAACAGCATCATCGCCGGCGCCCGCCGGCCGAGCGTGCTCGAATTCCTCGATGGCGCCTGCATCGCCGCCATCAACGCCTACGACCCCGCCTCCACCCTGCCCGCCGGTGCCGGCGCCCTGCTGCTCGTGCAGTCGGACCAGCTCGGCCAGTCCAGGGAAGACGCCGAGGCCTACGCCGAGGTGCTGCGCGCGAACGGCGCCACCGATGTCGCCATCGCCCACGATGCCGAATCCCTCGAACGGTTAATGAGCGCCCGGCGTCTGCTGCACCCCGCGGTGCACTCCGCCCGCGGCGGCGCGCTCAACGAAGACGTCACGGTGCCGCGCTCCCAGCTCGGTGCCCTGCTCGACGGCCTGGCGGAGATCTCCCGGGAACTCGACGTGCCGATCAGCACCGGCGGTCACATCGGCGACGGAAATCTGCACCCGGTGATCGGCTACAACCCGGACGTGCCGGCCGAGATCGACGCGGCCCACGCCGCCTTCGCCCGCGTGATCGCCCTGGCCATCGCCCTGGGCGGTTCGGCCTCGGGGGAGCACGGCATCGGCGTGCTCAAGCGCGACCACCTCGACGACGAACTCGGCCCGGTGCTGCGCGACCTGCAGCGCAGGGTCAAGGCGGCGTTCGACCCGCACTCGCTCCTGAACCCCGGAAAGAAGCTCTAACTCCCGTTCACGGGTCCCGCCGGTCCCGACCCATCCGCTGGTCGAGCTTGTCGAGACCTCGTGAGTCGGTCTGCTCAACGTCCCCCACGTCCGTCACTGGGTCTCGACAAGCTCGACCAGCGAGGTGGCGCGTCCCATGGATTCGCTCACCGGGTCTCGGCGAGCTCCCATGCGCTGGTCGAGCCTGTCGAGATCTCGTGAGTCGGTCTGCTCAACGTCCCCCACGCCCGTCACTGGGTCTCGACGAGCTCGACCAGCGAGTGGCTCGTCCCGCGGATTCGCTCGCCGGGTCTCCTTCGACGGGCTCAGCACGAGTCGACGAGCTCGCCCGTGTGGCGGATGCGATGAATTGCGTGGTTAGACTCCCATTCGCGAACCGGGCGTCGTACTATCGCCAGTGGGCGTCAGCCGACGCCAGACAACGGCTACGGAGGTTCGCAGTGAGCATCAACGATGACGACATCACCACATCCGGTCTGGACCCGAACGAGGGCACGGCCGACGGCGGTGCCAACCCCGAGGGGCACGACGGCGGCGCAGACGGTACGGCCGATGCCGGCGAGGGCACCGCAGACGGCGGCGCCAACCCCAAGGGGCACGACGGCGGAGCCGACGGCTCGGCTGCGGAAGAAGGCGTCGCCGACGGCGGCGCGAACCGCGAAGGGCACGACGGCGGCGCCGACGGATCCGCCTGATGCGGGGCGACGAGCGCGGGTCGGGCGAGCGACCCGCGCTCGCGCGCCTACTCGCCATATCGCCGCATACCTTTGCGGCCGAATACTGGGCCGAACGGCCCCTGTTCACCCGGGCGAGCGAGTTGCCCCACACCTTCGGTGATCTCTTCTCCGCCGGAGCGGTCGATGAACTCGTCACCCGCCGGGCCCTGCGCACGCCGTTCGTGCGGATGGCCACAGAGGGCGCGGTGCTGAACGCCGCCCGGTTCACCGCGCCCGGCGGATTCGGCGCCGAGATCGCTGACCAGGTCAGCGCCGACAAGGTGCTCGACGAGTTCGCCGCCGGGGCGACCCTGGTGCTGCAGGGGCTACATCGCACCTGGACTCCGCTGGCCGAATACACCCGCCAACTCGTGGCCGACCTCGGCCATCCCGCGCAGGTCAACGCCTACATCACGCCGGCATCGGCCCGTGGCTTCGACCCGCACTATGACGTGCACGATGTCTTCGTGATCCAGATCGCGGGGGAGAAGCGCTGGCGCATCCACGCCCCGGTGCACCCCAGCCCGCTCCGCGACCAGCCCTGGGACGAGCACCGCGCCGCCGTCGCCCGGCAGGCCGAGAACACGCCGGAGATCGAGGAGACCTTCAGGCCCGGCGATGTGCTCTACCTGCCGCGGGGCTGGATCCATTCGGCCACGGCGCTCGGCGGCACCTCCATCCACCTCACCATCGGCGTCGCCGCCCTCACCCGGCACGATGTGCTGAAAGAGGTCCTGGCCACGGCCGCCCAGCACGAAGGCCTGCGCGCCGCCCTGCCCCTGGGCGTCGACTTCACCGACCCGGCCGTGGTGGCCGCCCTCGTGGCAGATGCCGTCGACGACCTGGCCCGATTCAGCCGGGACGATCCCGACCAGGCCGGGCAGGTGGCCAGACGGCTGGCCCGCCGGGTGCGCACCTCGACCCGGCCGGAGCCGATCGCGCCGCTGGCCACGATGGAAGGCGCCGCGGCCCTGCACGAAGCCACCACGGTGAGCCTGCGGCACGGCCTCGACGCCCGGATCGGAGACGCCGCCGACGGCCAGGTGGCCCTGGTCCTGCCGGGGAAGACGGTGACCCTGCCCGCCGAGGCAGCGGCCGCGCTCGACGCCGTGATCGTCGGCGACACCATCCGGGCCGGCGACCTGCCCGGACTCGACTCCGCCTCCTCGCTCGTGGTCGCCCGGCGCCTCGTGCGCGAGGGCGTCCTGGTCGTTCGGTGACCACGCCAGCGCCCGGCTGGTTGCCGTGCAGTGACCGGTCGGTGGAGCGCGACGATCCGCTGGCCGGCACCGCCGGGTACGGCGAACGCTGGTTCCTGGTCGAGATCGACGGGGCCTGGGGAGCGCACGCCTTTCTGCAATCGCAGCTCGACCCCGCCTTGGGCCGTGCCTTGGTCACCCGAATAGAAGGCGCCGGCATCCGCCCACTCGCCATCCGCCGCACCGGCCGGAAGGCGGACCAGCGCCGCGACCAGACGACGTGGCGTTGGGCGGCTGTCGACTCCAGGGTCGGTCACGAGTCGGTGCACTGGGGATCTGTCGACGATCCGGCCGACCTGCTTACCGTGCCCCTGGACGGCTCGACCGGAGTGCTGTCGACTGATCCCGTGATCTGCGTGTGCACGCACGCCCGGCACGACCAGTGCTGCGCCGTCAAGGGCCGTCCCGTGGTCACGGCACTGGCCAAGGCCTACCCGCGCGCGACCTGGGAGTGCTCGCACCTGGGCGGTGACAGGTTCGCGGCCACCTTCATCCTCTTTCCGCACGGCCTCTACTACGGGCGGGCGACGGGCGCGGATGCCCCGGGCATCGTGGACGCGTACCGGAACGGCCGGCTCGAACCGCGCTGGTTCCGCGGCCGCAGCTCACTGCCGAATGTGGTGCAGGCCGCCGCGGCATTCGCGCGCGCGGACCGCGGCGACAACCGGATCACCGCATTCGAATATCTGGCCTGGACCGAGGACGGGGGAGTGCACGAGGTGGACTTCAACCACGACGGCGAGCACCTCACCGTACGGCTGGGTGAGACCCTCTCGGCTCCGCTGCTGAGCACCTGCGCGGCCGTCACCGCACGCCCGGTGCGGGAGTTCGAATTGCTCGCCATCGACGTGAGGTAGACCTGCGGACAGCACCCCCAACTGGAGGTGAATCAGGGACTTAGGTCCCGGTTCCGGGAGTATGCAAAAGAGTAGTGTTCAAAACAGAGGGCGAACCACCGGCGCCGACGTAGTAGCTGGTACCTCGTGGTCTGCTCTTGTGGCCTGCTGTTGGGATCAACACTCAGTCAGCGGGAAAGCCTCGATCCTACAAGGAGAGCAAATCCATATGACCGTAACAGATGGCATCCGAAGCGACCAGCGCGGTCTCGCAGAACCCGGCCAGGCAGAATTCGTTGCCGGCCCGTGGCAAGACTCGATCAACCTGCGCGACTTCATCCAGCGCAACTACACGCCGTACACCGGCGACGCAAGCTTCCTCGAAGGCGCCACCGAGCGCACCACAGGCATTTGGGCCAAGCTGTCCGCGATGTTCCCGGTCGAGCGCGAGAAGGGCGTCTATGACATCGACGCCACGACGCCCTCGTCCATCACCGCGCACAAGCCCGGCTACATCGACAAGGACAACGAGGTCATCGTCGGCCTCCAGACCGACGCGCCCCTGAAGCGCGCGATCATGCCCTTCGGTGGCTGGCGTATGGTCGCCACCTCGCTCGAGACCTACGGTTACCCGGTCTCGCCCGAGCTGGAGACGATCTTCACCGACTACCGCAAGACCCACAACACGGCCGTGTTCGACGTCTACCCTCCCGGGGTCCGCCGCGCACGCAGCAGCCACCTGATCACGGGTCTGCCGGATGCCTACGGCCGCGGCCGTATCATCGGCGACTACCGTCGCGTGGCCCTGTACGGCATCGATGCACTCGTCGCCGGCAAGAAGAACGACCGCGCCGAGCTGGACATGGAGCCCTCGACCGAGGACATCATCCGTGCCCGCGAGGAGAACTCGGAGCAGATCCGGGCCCTCAAGGAACTCGCCCAGATGGCAGCCAGCTACGGCTCCGACATCACCAAGCCGGCCACCACCGCCCGCGAAGCCGTGCAGTGGCTGTACTTCGCCTACCTCGGTGCCGTCAAGGAGCAGAACGGTGCAGCAATGTCGTTCGGCCGCAACGCGGCCTTCCTCGACGCCTTCATCGAGCGCGACCTCAAGGCCGGCACGCTGACCGAGTCCGGTGCGCAGGAGCTCATCGATGACCTGGTCATCAAGCTGCGCATCGTACGCTTCCTCCGCACCCCGGAGTACGACGAGATCTTCGCCGGCGACCCCACCTGGGTCACCGAGTCGCTCGCCGGCATCGGTGAAGACGGCCGCCCGCTGGTCACCAAGACCGCGTTCCGCTTCCTGCAGACCCTCTACAACGTGGGCCCCGCACCCGAGCCGAACCTGACCGTGCTGTGGAGCGACAAGCTGCCCGAGGGCTTCAAGCGCTTCTGCGCCCAGGTCTCGATCGACACGTCGGCCATCCAGTACGAGTCCGACGACCTGATCCGCAACGAGATGGGTGACGACGCCGCGATCGCATGTTGCGTCTCCCCGATGCGGGTCGGCAAGCAGATGCAGTTCTTCGGAGCTCGCGTCAACGCCGTCAAGGCGCTCTTGTACTCCATCAACGGTGGCAAGGACGAGGTGTCCGGCAAGCAGATCGCCCCGGCCACCGCGCCGAACACCGACGAGATCCTCGACTACGAGACCGTGTTCCCGGCCTACCTCGAGACCCTCGAATGGCTTGCTGAGACCTACGTCACCGCGCTCAACTGCATCCACTACATGCACGACAAGTACGCGTACGAGCGCCTCGAAATGGCACTGCATGACAAGGAAATCATCCGCACCCTGGCCTGCGGCATCGCCGGCCTGAGCGTGGTTGCCGACTCGCTGTCCGCCATCAAGTACGCCACGGTCCGTCCGGTGCGCGACGAGACCGGCCTGGTTGTCGACTACACCGTCGAGGGCGAATTCCCCACCTTCGGCAACGACGACGACCGCGTCGACGTCATTGCGGTCGACGTCATGGAACGCTTCATGACCATGATCCGCAAGCACCCGACCTACCGCGACGCGATCCACACCCAGTCGATCCTGACGATCACGTCCAACGTGGTCTACGGCAAGGCCACCGGCAACACGCCCGATGGTCGCCGCAAGGGTGAGCCGTTCGCACCGGGTGCCAACCCGATGAACGGCCGCGACACGCACGGCATGCTCGCGTCGGCACTCAGCGTCGCGAAGCTCCCGTACAGTGAAGCGCAGGACGGCATCTCGCTGACCAACACGGTCGTTCCGAGCGGCCTGGGTCACACCAAGGACGAGCAGATCACCAGTCTGGTCGGCCTGCTCGACGCGTTCACGTCGGCGACGGGTTACCACCTGAACGTCAACGTGCTCAACAAGGAAACCCTTGAAGACGCCATGCTTCACCCGGAGAACTACCCGCAGCTGACGATTCGCGTCTCCGGCTACGCGGTGAACTTCGTTCGCCTCACCCGCGAGCAGCAGATGGATGTCATCAGCCGCACGTTCCACTCGCACTAAAGAAAATCCGCAACACATGACCGGCAACGCTAGGTAGGACGAGACCATGACCGCAATCAACCTCGGCTTCCCTAGCGTTGCCTGTCCCGTTGTCGAACTCGACGCCCACGTCGACCTCTCGGTCGACGTGGCCGACGGGGTCAGCGCCCTCAACGACGCTGACCGCAAGGCCGAGCTGCACACGCTCGAGATGAAGGCGATCCGCGAAGGCACCGTCGCCAGTGTGCACTCCTGGGAGCTCGTCACCGCAGTCGACGGCCCCGGCACCCGCATGACCCTCTTTCTTTCCGGCTGCCTGTTGCGCTGCCAGTACTGCCACAACCCCGATACCTGGAAGATGCGCGACGGGCTGGTCACCCCGATCGACGAGCTCACCGCCCGCATGAAGCGGTACCTGGGCGTCTTCAAGGCCACCAACGGCGGCCTGACCATTTCCGGCGGCGAACCGCTGATGCAGCCCGCGTTCGTGAAGCGGATGTTCGCCGAAGCCCACGCCCTCGGCGTGCACACCACCCTGGACACCTCCGGCTACCTCGGCAAGAGCGCCTCAGACGAACTCCTCGACAACGTCGACCTCGTACTTCTCGACGTGAAGTCCGGGCTTCCCGAGACCTACAAGAAGGTCACCGGCCGCGAACTCGCCCCGACCATCGCCTTCGGCGACCGGCTCGCCGAACGCAACATCCCGGTCTGGGTGCGCTTCGTGCTGGTACCCGGGCTCACCGACGCCGTCGAGAACGTCGAAGCCGTCGTGGACATCGTCACGTCCTGGCCGAATGTGCAGCGCGTCGAAGTGCTGCCCTTCCACCAGATGGGCGAAGACAAGTGGGATCGCCTGAGCATCCCCTACCCGCTGCACGGCGTGCACCCGCCGGAGAACGACCTGCTGGCCCGCGTGCGCGGCCAGTTCGAGGCCCGCGGCCTCACGGTCTTCTAAGCCGCGCTTCTCGGCCTCGGACCGGGTACCGGCCGGGGGCGGCGCGCTGAACAGTGCGTGAACGCGGAATCCCGATACAAGCCTTACGCATATAAATTTTCGCGCGTGGTTTTACGGCTTGATCAGTATTTTTAATGTTTCGAGTTCAAAGCACCGGGACTTTATACCCTGACTGGGAAAACCGGATGCTGCCAGACTGTGGTTATCTTCAGAATCACAACGAAAGGCAACATCGTGTCAACAGCAACCGTTCCGGCCACGGCCCTGAGCGCCACCAAAATCAAGGTAGTCAAGCTCATCGGCTGGGCTGGAATCCTCGGTGCAATCGTCATGATCATCGGCGGCGGCGTCGTCTGGGGCATCGTGAGCTCGCAGCTCGCTGCCGAGAACATCACCGTGTCCGAAGACGCCGAGTTCCTCGCCGGCGCTCCGGTGGTCGGTCCGTTCTCCGCTTACGCGCAGGCGACCATCATCAACCACCACGCCCTCGAGATGGCCGACAACAAGACCTACGCCGAGCTCGAGCAGGATGACCCGCTGCGCGCGACCGTCATGAACGCCTCGTTCCTGCGCACCTCGCTCTTCACCTCAGTGGTGTCGTTCGGTGTCTCGGCCTTCGCCATCGGCATGGGCGTTCTGTCCGGCCTCTTCGGCTGGGCTCTCCTGACCCTCGCTCCGGCCTGGCCCAAGAAGATCACCGCAACGGGTACCGTCGCGTAACCTGCGTTCTCGCACTACCTGCACCATCCGAAACGACCCGGCAGCACCCGCCGCCGGGTCGTTTCTGTGTGCCAGGACAGGGGCGAGTGACGCGAGCTACGTTTTTCGGTCCGTGACGATTTGCGCAAGTTCGACGACGACGTGCTCAACTGGCCCTAGTGTGATCGAAGGCGGCCGTTTCACGGCCCCGAAATCGTGGCCGTAGATCTGCCTGGGGGAACAATGAGCGCGCATCTGTCGTCACGCTTGCGGCGTGCACTGACGGCCCTGGCCCTGACCGCGGTTCTGGTCGGCGGCGCCGTCGCGACGCCCGCGAGTGCTGCCGTGCCCGCCGCCACGACAGCGGCGCCCGGCTGGCTGCACACCTCCGGTGGCCGCATCGTGACGGCGTCCGGCGCCCCCTATGTGATCAAGGGCATCTCCTGGTTCGGGATGGAGACGTCGAACTGCGCCCCGCACGGACTCTGGACCATCTCCCTGGCCGCCGGCCTGGCCCAGATCAGGTCGATGGGCTTCACCACCGTGCGGGTGCCTTTCTCCAACGAATGCCTGGCTGCCGGCGCCACCAGCTCGATCAACTACTCGGTGAATCCCGACCTGGCAGGCAAGACGCCGCAGCAGGTGCTCGACGTCGTGATCACCAAGGCCGCCGCAGCCGGGCTCAACGTGATCCTGGACCGGCATCGCCCCGACTCCGGTTCGCAGTCCGAACTCTGGTACACCTCGCAGTACAGCGAGGCCCGCTGGATCGCCGACTGGAGGGCCCTGGCCACCCGGTACAAGACCAACTCCACCGTGATCGGTGTCGACCTGCACAACGAGCCGCACGGCCAGGCCTGCTGGGGCTGCGGCAACCCGGCCACCGACTGGCAGGCCGCGGCCACCCGCGGCGGCAACGCGGTGCTCGCGGTCAACCCCAAACTCCTCATCCTGGTGGAGGGCATCGAGAACCAGTCCGGCGGCACCTCCACCTGGTGGGGTGGGGGACTCAGCGGAGTGGCCGCAAAGCCCGTCACCCTCAAGGTCGCCCACCAGGTGGTCTACTCGCCGCATGACTACCCGGCCTCCGTCTACTACCAGAAATGGTTCAGTGCCTCGAACTACCCGGCCAACCTGACCGCGGTGTGGGACGCCAACTGGGGCTACATCAGCAAGAAGGGCATCGCTCCCGTGCTGGTGGGGGAGTTCGGCAGCAAGTTGGAGACAACGTCTGACAAGCAATGGATGAGCGCGCTCGTGAGCTATCTCGGCACGAACAAGACGAGCTTCGCCTACTGGTCGTTCAACCCCAACAGCGGCGACACCGGTGGAATCGTCGCCGACGACTGGGTTACCCCGCAGGCCGCCAAACTCGCCGCCATCAAGCCGCTGCTGGCTGGCACGGTGCCGCCGGTGTCACCGACCCCGAAGCCGACCGCGACAGCGACGCCTAAGCCGACAGCAACGCCCAAGCCGACAGCAACGGCCACGCCGAAGCCGACAGCGACGCCGAAGCCCACCGCCACGCCCAAGCCGACCGCGACACCTACCCCGACCGCGACTCCTCGGCCCACCGGGGCAGGCGCCACAGCCAGCTGGAAGTTGCAGAACTCCTGGGGCGAGGGCTACGTCGCCGACGTTCTCATCGCCGGCACCACCGGGGTGAAAGGCTGGACTGTGACCTGGCCCGACACCAAGGCCACGAGCATCGTGAACGCCTGGGGAATGAGCTGCACCGTCAAGGCGAAGATCTCGATCACCTGCACCGGCGCCGACTGGGCCGGACCGGTTGCGCCCGGCCAGACCGTGCGCGTTGGCCTCCAGGTCGCCGCGAGTGGCGCTCCGACCACTCCGAAGTTGACTCTCACCACCAAGTAGTGGGGCACGACCAAGTAGTCGGGCCTAGTCGGTGATGGTGATAGTGCCGTCGGCCGAGACCGGGAAGCCCGGCGCGAAGGCCGCCTCCCACAGATGCCCGTCGGGGTCGGCGAAGTAGCCCGAGTAGCCGCCCCACACGGCGCGCTCAGCCGGTTTCACCAGCCGGGCCCCGGTGGCGACAGCGTGAGCGAGCGCCGCATCCACTTCATCCTCTGTACCGAAGTTGAGGGCCAGCGTGATTCCCCGGTACTCGGCGGGGGCGGAGGGCGCCAGTCCGATGTCTGCCGCGAGCTCGTCGTATCCGAACAGGCCGATCCAGGTACCGGAGGTGCGAAACCAGGTGATGCCGGCCGACGGATCGCCGCGCTGCTCCCAGCCGAGCCCGGAGTAGAAGGCCATGGAGCGGCCCAGGTCGGCCACACCGAGGGTGACGATGGTGAAGTTCGGTTCGATGCCCATGCGGAGCTCCAGTCCTGTCGTTCTGCCGGTCAGTACTCTGTTGCGCCTTCGGTGTCTTCGCCCCAGCTCACGATGCGCGGGGGCAGCGGATACTCGTGGGTACCGTTCGCAGCCAGGATCTCGATGCTCGCCACGCGAGGAGCGGTGGCGCCGGCCTGGCTGACGAACCATCCGCCGACCAGCACCACGTCGCTGACGGTGGAGGCGACACTCACTCCGGTGACAGTGAACGGGCCGTAGGCCGGATCGATGAAGCGCACCGAGATCAGGTCGCCGTGCTGCACCTCCGGGGCTGTCTGCCCGGATTCGGCGAGGAGGGGTACGACGGGCGCGGGTTCGGTCTCGGCGGTGGCTTCGTCGGTCTCACCGAGCACAAGCTCGGGTTCCGGTTGCAACGCCTGCAGCGACTTGTGCGGCTTGAGGTTCTGCTCGATGGAACGTCCGCCCACCGTGAGGGTCTTCACGGACGCCGAGATGAACGCCGTGCCGTCGATGGTGAAGGCGCCGTAGCGCTTAGTGAGGAACATCGCACTGACGTTGGTGCCGGACTTCAGCGAAGCGATCGCATCGGTCAGCACCTTGACGTTGCGTCTGGTGGGCACATTGGGGATTGCGGGACCGGCCATCCTCCAACTCTATCCGCGAACATCTGAGGCTCGATCGCGCAAGCCCCTTGCGCGACGCGGCCTGCCGGAATTGAGTGGTGGTTCGTTGGCGGGAATCGTCGGAAGTCGAAAACGTGATGGCGGGTAACGGCACAAATGGAATGAACGGGACCGGAGTGACCGAACAGCGGTCGTTCGGTGGCGTGCTCGGCGGGGTCCTCGGCCTGGTCGCGGCGAGTGCGGTCGCGGGGTTGCTCGTGACCGTCGGCCTCACCCCCGTGCTCGCCCTCAGCGGCCTCACCGCCACCAACACCATCAATGCGTTCGAGACCCTGCCGGACTACCTCGCCATCGAACCGCTGTCCCAGCGCAGCAGCATCTACGCCACGGCCTCGGACGGCACGCCGGTGTTGCTGGCCACTCTGTACGACCAGAATCGCATCGAGGTGGGCTGGGACGACATCGGACAGAACGTGAAGGATGCCGCGATCGCGGGCGAGGATCCCCGCTTCTACGAACACGGCGGCGTCGATATCCAGGGCACGGTGCGCGGCGCCCTCACCACGGTGCTGAACGGCACCGTGCAGGGCGGATCGTCGATCACCCAGCAATACGTGAAGAACGTGCTGGTGCAGAAGTGCGAGCTGCTGCCGACCGAAGCCGAGATCGCGGACTGTTACGACCAGGCCACGGTCACCACCGCATCCCGCAAGCTCAAGGAGATGCGCCTGGCGATCGGGGTGGAGAAGTCGTACTCGAAGAACGAGATCCTGCGCCAATACCTCAACATCACCGGCTTCGGCGGCCGGGTGTACGGCATCGAGGCCGCCGCGAACTACTACTTCAACACCTCGGCGTCGGCCCTCACGGCCGCCCAGGCAGCCAGTCTCGTCGCAGTGGTCAACAACCCCGACAAATTCCGGCTCGACCGGCCCGAGAGTGAGACGAACGGGGTGGCCAACGGCTATCTGGACAACAAGCAGCGTCGCGACTACATCCTGGGCGCCATGCTCACGTACCAGAAGATCACTCCCGCCGAGTACGACGAGGCGGTGGCTTCCCCCGTGCAGCCGAGTATCCACGAGCCCAGCACGGGCTGTCAGACCGCCCTGGCGGATGCCTTCTTCTGCGACTATGTCGTGCACGTGCTGGCCAGCGACCCGGTCTTCGGCGCCGACGAGGAGACCAGGATCAAGAACATCCGCCGCGGCGGATTCGAGGTGTATACGACCCTCGACCTCGACCTGCAGCACGCGGCGGTGACCACCCTGAACGAGAATGTGCCCAAGTCGGTGGCCGGTTGGGATGTGGGCGCCGTGGTCAGCAGCGTGCAGGTGGGCAGCGGCCGCGTGCTCGCGATGGCACAGAACAAGGACTACAGCCAGGATCCGGCGGTGCAGGCCACCGGCAACAACTGGACGAGCGTGAACTACAACACCGACTTCGCCTACGGCGGTTCGCGGGGATTCCAGCCTGGGTCGACCTACAAGGTGTTCACCCTGGCGCAATGGCTGGAGAGCGGCCACTCGTTGCGGGAACGGGTCGATTCCGCCCCCAAGTCCCGCTGGGGAACATTCCAGGACCGGTGTCTCGGGCCGCAGAATTACGACGCTGAAGGCTGGAGCCCGAAGAACGACGCCAACGAGTCCGGCCGCAACTACAGCGCACTCGAATCAACCGTTCGGTCGATCAACACCGGTTACATCGGCATGGCCAAACGGCTCGACCTCTGCGATATCCGCACGAGGGCCGAAGCGTTCGGCATGCACAGAGCGGATGGCGACCCTCTGAGCCAGAGCGCTGCCGCCGTGATCGGCACGAACGAGGTGGCGCCGCTGAGCCTGGCCGTGGCCTTCGCGGGCATCGCCAACAACGGCGTCACCTGCAGTCCCATCGTGATCGACCGGATGCTCGACTCCGCCGGCGCCGAGGTGCTGGTTCCCGCCAGCCAGTGCACTCAATCGGTGTCGCCGGAGACCGACCGGCAGATGGTTGCCGCCCTCGGCCAAGTGATGACCGGGGGCACGGCGACGCAGTCGAACTCTGCAACCAGCCCCAAGGTGCAGATGATCGGCAAGACCGGAACGACAGACGGCGCCAAGGACACCTGGATGAGCGGGGCGAGCAGCCGGGTCGCGACCGTGGTCGGGGTGGTCAGCGTGACCGGCGACGCCAACCAACGCGCGATGCGATTCGACAGCGGTCCTGTCGCCACCGCGAGACACCGGATGTGGCCCGATGTGATGTCGGTGGCCAACGCGAAGTACGGCGGAGAACCGTTTGTGGGGCCGGTGGCCCCCGACCCGTCGGACGACGACGAGAACGACAACGACAACGACGACGAGAACGACAACAATGACGGCAACAACGACGACGACCAGGGCCCCGATCAGAATGACGACACCGACGACGGCAACTTCTAGCCGGTACGGGTAGACCAGAGGTCGAATTCGGCCGTGCCGGCGCCGGGGCGACGCTCGGCCTGACGTTGCACTGCCGCTGATCCGGGCGCAGTGCCGGGACCGGTGCCGGTCACGGTGCCGGCCAGCTCGGCCTTCGCCGCCGCTGCGAGAGCCCTGGCACGGTTCTTGGCCACGGTCACCAGGTCCCACATGCCGTCGCCGGTCACCGAGACGCCGCGGGCGCCGGAGCGCCGGGTGCGGCCGCGCACCAGCATGAGTTCGGTCTGGAACACTCCGCTGCCGATGCTCTCCTGCGCGTCATGGAAGAACACCACGTTCGCGACCGGCCCGGTGCCGTCGTCCAGGCTCACGAACACCACCCGGCGCCCGCCCCGCATCGGCGGGGTGTTCGTGGCCCGGCGCACCCCGGCCAGCAGCACCTCGGTGCCGCCCGGCAGGGTTGCCAACTGCGACGCCGGGGTGACCCCGAGCTCGGCGAACAGCGGATAGTACTTGCGCATCCGGTGCCCGGACACGGCCAGCCCGGTGTCGAGAAGTTCGAGGTCCGACTGGGTGCGCCCGCGCAGCTGCAGCGAAGTGACGGTATCAAACCGGGCGCCCTCGTAATCCAGTACCGGCAGTGGCACCTCGAATGCCAGCTGGTCGTCGGTGATCGAGATGGCGGTGCCGCGCAACGACTGGATGTGCGCGAGCAGCTCGTGCCGCCTGGTGCGGTCGTGGTCGATGAAGCTGTCGAGCGCCCCGATGCGGGCGAGGGCCTCGAAGGTGCGCCGGCGGGGGCGCACCCGGTCGCGAAAATCCTGCAGCGACGTGAACGGCTGGTGGCGCACGATACGGGCGCGCTCGGCGTCGCTCGAGCCCGAGAGCTCCGGCAGGGGCATCCGGATGCCCTGGCCCTCGCCGTGCGACTCCACCCGGTAGTCCAGGGCGCTGCGTTGCACATCGAGGCCGAGCACGGGAACACCGAGCACCCTGGCCTCGGCCACGAGCAGGTCCTTGGGCCACATGCCCGGGTCGTGGGTGAGCAGGCCGGCCAGGAACGCGGCCGGGTGGTGGGTCTTGAGCCAGGCGGACTGGTAGGTGGGCAGCGCGAACGCCGCACCGTGCGCCTTGGCGAAACCGAAACTGCCGAACCCGGCCAGCACGGTCCAGACCCGGCTGATGGTGGCGTCGTCGAACCCGCGGGCGAGGGCGTTCTCGCGCACGTAAGCCTCGATCTGCGGCAGCTGGTCCGGCCGGCCGAGGTGCCGGCGCAGCACGTCGGCGTGGCCGAGGCCGCAGCCGGTGAGCTCGTCGAACAGTCGCATAACCTGCTCGTGGAAGATCACCACGCCCTTGGTCTCGCGCAGGATCGGCTCGAAGCGGGGATGGATGTAGTCCGGAGCGACCTCGCCGTGCCTGGCCTCGAGGTAGCGCAGCGGCATGTTGTTCTTCATCGGCCCGGGCCGGAACAGCGAGATCTCCACGGTGAGGTCGTTGAACTCTTCGGGTTGCAGCTTGCCCACCAGCTCCATCTGGCCGGGCGATTCGATCTGGAAGATCCCCAGGGTGCGGGTGGACCGGATCAGCTCGAACGTGGCCGGGTCGTCCAGCGGCACCCGGTCCAGGTCAATGTGCTCACCGGTGAGCCGGCGGTGCTCCTCCACGGCATGGGCCATCGCCGACTGCATGCGGACCCCGAGGATGTCGAGCTTGATCAGCCCCATCGGGTCCATGTCGTGCTTGTCGAACTGCGACATCGGCAGGCCCATCCCCGACACCTGCACCGGGGTGCGGTCCAGCAGCGAGGCGTCGGAGAGGATCACCCCGCACGGGTGCACCGAGATGTGCCGGGGCAGGCGGTCGAGCCTGGCGGTGAGATCCACCAGCAGGTCGAGTTGGGACGACTCGCGCACCTCGGCGGCGAGGTCCTCGAGTTCGGGCTTCTCAGCCAGCGCGGCCCGGAAGTCGCGGGCATTGAACCGCCACATCTGCTTGGCGATCGCGGCCACCTCGGTGTCGGGCATGCCGAGGGCGAGGCCGGCGTCGCGTACCGCACCGCGACCGCGATAGGCATTCGTCATCGACATCAGCGAGACCCTGTCGCCGCCGAACGTCTCGAACACCGCGCGGTAGATGTCGTGCCGCCTGGCCGACTCGACATCGAGGTCGATATCGGGCAGGGTCTGGCGTTCGGGGGAGAGGAAGCGTTCCCAGAGCAGGCCATTGCCGATCGGCTCGACCGAAGAGGTGTGCAGGGCATAGTTGAGCACCGAGCCGACGCCGGAGCCGCGGGCCTGAATACGGATGCCCATGCCGCGCACGAGGTCGGCCACCTTCGCCACGGTGAGGAAGTAGCTGGCGAAACCGAGGGAGCGCACCGTCGCCATCTCGTGGGCGAGCCTGTCGTGCGCGGCGGTCAGCGCCCCTCGCCCCGCGTCGCCGTATCTCTCGTCGATGCCGTGTCGCGCCCTGGCCCAGAGCTCGGTGAGCGGGTCGCCGGTGATGCCGATCACGCTCGCCTCTGGCATCCGCGGTCGGCCGAGCCCGATGTCGCCGACGGGATCGAGCGCGCACCGCTCGGCGAGTTCGATGGTGTCGCGCAGCAGCCGGGCCAGCGCGCCGTCGTTGTGCGTTCCGGCGTCAACGACCATGCGAGCGACCTGCCGCATCGCGGCGGCCGGTTTCAGCCAGGCCTGCCCGTTCAGCTGGATCTGGTCGAGCTGCGCTAGCGGGGTGAGGTGCCTGGCGGCATCGGCCAGGTCGGCCGTCACGGCCTCGTCTGGCGTGCCGTAGCGCACCGCGTTGGTCAGCACGGCCGGCAGCTGGGCGTATTCGGCCAGCGCGAGCATGCGGGTGGCCGGAGCGACGCTGCCGGGAGTGCCGGGTTCGGTGAGGTGGCACACCACCTCCAGGGCGAGGGCGCCAGGCGGCAGCAGGCGCAGCCAGTCGGCCAGGCCCGCCCTGGCGGCGGCCGTGTCCCGGCGCTCCACGGCCTGGCCCACGTCACTGGCCGGGCCGAGCAGAACGGTCAGCGAACTGAGCCCGGCCAGCTGGGCCAGCCGGCCACGCGGGACGCTCGGGGTGTGACCCTGCACCCGCACTGTGGTCTCGTGGGCGCTGGAGACGGCCCGGCAGAGCGCCGCGTAGCCGCGCCCGGCGGTGTCACCGTGGGCGAGCACCACCACCCGGCCGAGCGGGGCGAGAGTGTCATCATCGTGCACCTCGAGGTCGGCGCCGAGTCCGGGGCGGATGCCGGCGGCGACACACGCCCGCACGTGCTTGACCGCGCCGTACAGCCCGTCGCGGTCGGTGACGGCCAGGAAGCTCGCCCCGTCGGCGGCGGCCTGCTCGGCCAGCGCCTCCGGCAGGGTGGCGCCGAAATGCGTCGAATACGCGCTGGCGACGTGCAGGTGCGGAAAAGACACGATGCCGGCTCAGCCCCAGTCGACCGACAGCACCCAGGTGCCGTCGGCGTCGTGACGCAGGTCGTAACGATGCTGGTCTTCCGTGCCGCGAGCGGCATCCACCCGCCACAGCTCGGTGTCGATCCGGGTGGGGGTGCCCTCGTTCTCCCACCACCTGGTGCGGGTGAAAACAGCCTGTGGCTGGCCGATGATGGTGTGTTCGAACCTGTCCCAGACGAAGGCCTGCGGGTCTCCGTCTTCGGAGAGCTCAACCTGCACCTCGGCGTCGATGATCTGGGGCATGGGGGCCGCCTTCCGAATCGCACTTCGAACAAATGTTCGATATTCGGAAGTGTACGTCACTCCTCCGACACACGCCAACGGGCCGCTCCGCCCCGCGCCACGGGGTAGACCACGGGCCCGCGCGGGGGCACTCTGGTGTTCCATGGCGACGAACCCAGAATTCATCCAGGTCAATCCGCTCTTTGCCCGGCCGGGCGAGGTCACCCTCGCCCCCCGGTACCAGCTCGGTGAGGATCAGATGGCGCCGGATACGGCGTATCAAATCGTGCACGACGAGATCAAGCTGGACGGCAATTCCCGACTCAATCTGGCGACGTTCGTGGGCACCTGGATGGACGACCATGCCCGCCGGCTCTACGCGGAGTCCTTCGACAAGAACATGATCGACAAGGACGAGTACCCGCAGACCGCCGCCATCGAGGACTATTGCTGGCACATCGTGGCCGATCTCTGGCACGCCCCGGAGCCGCGCTCCACCATCGGCACCTCCACCATCGGTTCATCGGAGGCCTGCATGCTTGGCGGGCTCGCGTTCAAGCGTCGGTGGCAGCACGCCCGGCGCGCCGCCGGGCTGTCCACCGAGAAGCCCAACCTGGTGATGAGCAGCGCCGTGCAGGTGTGCTGGGAGAAGTTCTGCAACTACTGGGACGTCGAGGCGCGCCTGGTGCCGGTGACCGACGAGCATCCGTGCCTGGACGGACACGACCTGGCCGACTACGTCGACGAGAACACCATCGGCGTGGTCGCCATCATGGGGGTGACGTACACCGGCATCTACGAGCCGGTGCAGGAGATCGCCGCTGCACTCGACGAGATCCAGGCGCGGACCGGCCTGGATGTGCCGATCCACGTGGACGGCGCCTCCGGCGGCATGGTCGCGCCGTTCCTGCAGCCCGACCTGGTCTGGGACTTCAGGCTGGAGCGGGTGCACTCGATCAGCACCTCCGCGCACAAGTACGGCCTGGTCTACCCGGGCCTGGGCTGGGTGGTCTGGCGCAGCCGGGACCTGCTTCCGGAGGACATGGTCTTCGAGGTGAGTTACCTCGGCGGCAACATGCCGACCCTCGCCCTCAATTTCTCCCGGCCGGGCGCGCAGGTGTTGCTGCAGTACTACCTGTTCCTGCGGCTGGGCTTCGACGGCTTTCGCAAGGTGCAGCAGGCGTCGCAGGATGTGGCGATGTACCTCTCCAAGGGGATCGGGGCCAACGACGCCTTCACCCTGGTCAGCGACGGGTCGGATATCCCGGTCTTCGCCTGGCAGCTCACCGCCGGGCACACCGACAAGTGGAACCTGCACCACCTCTCCGACCGGCTTCGGGCTCGGGGCTGGCTGGTGCCGGCGTACCCGATGCCCGACAACCTGGCCGACCGCACCGTGCAGCGCATCGTGGTGCGGAACGGACTGAGCCTGGACCTCGCCTCCCGCCTGTTGACCGCGATCACCGAAGAAACCGACTACCTCGACCGGTTGGAAGCCCCGATGCCGGCTGAAAAGCATCACTCTGGATTCGCCCATTGACCTGTTAAGCGAGCCGCACGCGGGCTGGCGCGAAAGATTACCCAATCGGGGCCGGCCGAGCGTAGCATTTTGATGGGTGCGCAATCGCCAGCTGCGATCCCGTGAGAAGGTGCGTATGACACTCGATATTGAGAGTCAGAAAGCAAAGTCCCAGCTCTTTGAGGCCGAGAAAGCCGAGCCTCAGCTCGTTGAGGCCCCGGAGAGCGAGCCACGAACGCCGGTTGCCCTGGTCACCGAGGCAGGATCGATCATCGGCCGGGCCGTCGTGGCCCGCCTTCTCGCCGACGGATACGCCGTCGCCGGCATCGACGGACGCAGCACCGCGGTGCTGGGTAAGAACCATGTGTCCCTGGTGGCGGACGTGGGCACGGAGCGCGACTCCCGCCTGGCGGTGACGCACACCCTCGACACCTTCGGGCGTCTCGACTCCGCCGTGCTGCTCGCCGACATCGGCGGGTCCCGAGCCCTGCACGCGCCGGCCAGCGTCGCGGAAGGCGAACACCTCCTGGCCCGCAACCTGAACAGCATCGCGCTGGGCATCCAGGCCGCGGTGGAGGGACTCTCCCTCGACGGCCACCGCAGCATCGTCGCCTCGGCCTCCGTTGCCGGCCTGCTCTCCGACCCCGGCAACTGGGCGTACCACGCGTCGAAAGTCGCCATGATCGACTTGGTGCGGTCCTCCGCGCTGACCTATGCGGCCCGCGGCATCCGGGTGAACAACGTCGCCTCAGGGCTGGTGCGTACCGACACCGAGGCCGACACAGCCGACAACCACGTGTTCGGCCGGGATTTCTCCCGCCGGATCCCGCTCTGCCGGCTGGCGGAACCGCCGGAGATCGCCCAGGTCATCGCCTTCCTGATCTCTCCGGCCGCGTCGTATGTGACCGGCACCACGCTGGCGGTCGACGGCGGCCTGACCGCCTCGGCTGGACTGGTCTTCTAATCGCTAACCAGGTTACCTACCTGCTAATCTGCTGACCAAGACTCGGAGACCCACGGCAACGGTTGTGCACGGTGACAGACTGTCGCTCCGGGGCAAACCGTTCGGTGCCTGGCTCCGAAGTTGATACGTACCACCCGGGCGATGGCCCCGGACGATGCGCGGGGAATCCGCCAAGAGGGAGACACTGTGGGAACCCACACTGCGTTGGACTCGATGCGACAGGCCGAGAGCATTCTGGCCGGCATCCGCTCGGCCGACGATCTCACCATCGAGGCGAGCCGCGATGGCGGCAGCAGGGCCGTGCGGCTGCTCGCGCAGGCCGCGCTCGACCCCACCGATCAGCTCACCGCCATCGCGGCCGTGCACTCGCTGGCCCAGGTGTTCGACGAGGCGGCGGACGAGGTCCTGGTCGCACTGCTCGAGCACGACGCCGCGTTCCTTCGTGAGCACGCCGCCTGGGCCTTCGGCACCCGGCTGCCCCGGTTCGACGCCGTCGGCGGGCTCGTGCGAATGGTCGTCGGCGGCGGGTTCTCCGGAATGATCGCCCAGCGCACCCTCGAGCAGTGGGCGGCATCCGCCCCCGAGCACGTGGCCCTGGCCGTAGAGGGCGGCATGCTCGGCGTCGCCGACCCGGGCGCCCGCGCCCGCCTCGTCGAGACCATCGGCCTGATCGCCGGCCGCATTCCGCAGCGCCTGCTCCGCCGCATTGCCGGCGACGCCGCCGAGGCCCTTGAACCGCGTGCCGCCGCGGTCGCCGCGCTCGGCGACCGGCCCGCATCCGATGCCGTCATCACCCTCGTCAGCGACCTCGCCCGGGGAGACGACGAACTGGCCGATGTGGCCAGGCTCGCCCTGCTCGACCTCACCGTTCCCGCCTACCCGCGGGCGCCGTGGAGCCGCGGCCAGACCGTGGCCCAGCTCTTCCTGCACGCCGACATCGACCGTGAGCTCAGCCAGGTCGGCGCCGGTGACAACGGCGGCATCGCCACGCTGCTCGTGCGCCTGGGCGATTCCCTCGTGGCCGACGCCGGCGTCGACCGGGTGCTGACCCTGTCCCGCGGCGGCCCAGCGGATGCACTGGCCTGCCTGCCCGAGGTGAGCTCCACCCTGCCCGGGCATGCCTTCGCGACCGTGCCGTTCCTCGGCGCCCCCATCTCCTCCGCCGACTCCTGGCCGCGCCGGGTGGCCGTGCAACGCGGCATCCGGCGCATCCTGCGCGCAGCCGGCACCGTGGATGTGATGCACCTGCGGATGGCCGACGTCGGCACCCTCGCCGCGTCAACCGTCGCCCGGGAACTCGAGATCCCCGTGGTCTTCACCGTTGCCCCCGACCCGCACAGCGTGATCAGCGCGATGGAGGGAGCAGGCTCGCTCACCCGCGCCAACTTCGGCGCCGTCGACGAGGTCGAGCACTTCTGGTTCAGGGCCCGCCTGGTGCAACGACTGGCCGCCGATGCCGCCCGCACGGTGCTGTTCCCCAGGCCGGAGCTGGAACGGGACATGCGCGAGCTGGTCGGGATCGACATCACGGCGCATCCCGAACGCCACTCCGTCGTCGCCGAGGGCATCGACCTCACCGTGATCGAACGCTCCGTGGCCGCCGCGCTCACCGCCGACCCGGCCGACTTCGCCGACCTCGACGCCCTGCTCGAAACCCTGCCGCCGCACCGCCGCCACCTGCCCTTGGCCGTCACCGTCGGACGGCTGCACCGGGTGAAGGGCATGGCGACGCTGGTGCAGGCCTGGGCAGCGGATGCCGCCCTGCGGGAGCGCTGCAATCTGCTGATCGTGGGCGGCGACCTGGTCACCCCATCGGTCGACGAGCGCGGCCAACTCGACCTCATCGATGCCGTCGTACCGCGAGCCGCCGCGTCCGATAACGGCCTGCTGCTCGCCGGGCACCGCGCCAACGACTCTGTGGCCCGGTGGCTGGCCGCCACCAGGCACGGCCGACCCGGCCTGGCCGCTCCGAACGGCGTGTATGTCTGCGCGAGCATGAAGGAAGAATTCGGTATCGCCCTGCTGGAAGCCATGGCGACCGGGCTCACCGTCGTCGCCCCGGACAAGGGCGGACCGGCCACCTACGTGGAAGCCGGCACCACCGGCTTCCTGGTCAACACCAGCAGCACCACCGCCCTGGCCGGCGGCATCCGTGAGGCACTCGACCTGGCCGCCGGCCCCTTCGGCGAGGAATTCGCCGAGAAGGCCGCGGACATGGTCGCGGGCACCTTCGCGATCCAGGCCATGGCCTCAACGCTCGCCGACGTCTACAGTTCGGTCGCCGAAGCGCACGCGCTCGACCTGGCGCTGAGCGCCTCATGACCCTCCTGATCATCAGCCCCGACTACGCCTCGCACCTCTTTCCGCTCGCCACCCTCGGCACCGCCTGGCAGGCCAAGGGGGAACGCGTCGTGGTGGCCAGCGGGCCGGCCACGGCCGGGATCGTGGCCGAGTTCGGCTTCGAGCGGGTGAACCTGCAGCTCGGCCGCGGGTCGAACCCCGGCACCATCCGTGCCGAGGACCAGCCCACCGGAGAGGATGACGCCCTGCGCGGCTTCTTCGCTGCCACCAGGGTCGGTCTTGTCGAAACCCTGCGGTTCCAGGCCGAAGCACGCAGCAGCGACCTGCTCTGGAACCCGGTCGCGGTGGCACGCGAAGTGCAGCGCATCGTGGCGGAGGTGCGGCCGGACCACGTGATCGTCGACCACCTCGCCTTCAGCGCCAGGCTGGCCCTGATCAGCGCCGGCGTGCGGCATGCCGATGTCGTGCTCGGGCATCCGACCGCCCTGCCGGTGGGGGACGAGGTCTACGGCTACCCGTCCCAGTGGCCGGCCGCCTTCACCCCTGACCCGCTCGAGCTGGTGCGGCTGCGGGAACTCTGCGAACGGGTGCGCGATGATTTCACCCTGCAGTGGAACGACGCTCTTCTGCAGCTGGACCCGGCTGCTCCGCCCAGCGGGGACGCGTTCACCGAGTCCGGTGACGTGCTGCTGCTCAACTACCCGGCCGAACTGCACTCTCCGGCCCGCACGGCGCTGCTGCCGGAGCACGCCTTCCTCGGCTCCGCGGTGCGCACGGAGGCCGACGACCCCGAGGTGACCCGGTGGCTCGACGAGGCCGGCGACACCCCGATCGTCTACGTGAGCTTCGGCAGCTTCCTGTCGGTGCGCGATGATGTGCTCGCCCGGGTGACCGAGGCGCTGCGCAGCCTGCAGTACGACGGGCACGACCTGCGGGTGGCGATCGCGGTGGGATCCACGGATGCCGCCACCCTCGGCCCCCTGCCGGCGACCTGGCTGGTGCGATCCTTCCTACCCCAGGTGGCGGTGCTCAGCCACGCAGCCCTGGCCGTGACCCACGGCGGGAACAACTCGGTGACAGAGGCCATGACGGCCGGCGTTCCGCTGCTGGTGCTGCCCTTCTCGACCGACCAGTTCGCCGGGGCCGCGGCCCTCGACGACGCCGGCTTCGCGCTCTCCCTCGATCCCAACACGGCGAGCCCGTCCGAGTTGCGCGAGGCCGCCGCGACACTGCTCGCGCTGACCGGGGAACCGCGACAGCGGCTGCGGGCGCTCAGCGCCTCACTTGCCGACGGTGCCGGGCCAAGACGCGCCTACGCGGCGCTCACGCAGCTGGCTGAGCTGCCCGAGAGCGAACCGGCCGAGGACGACGACGACGGTTACGCGTCGATCGCGTAGACCAGCGACTCCTGCACCATGCCCAGCCAGTCGTAGACGTCGCCCAGAACCTGGGACTCCTCATCGTGCAACTGGGGGACCCCGTTCGGGTCGACCTGCAGCCGGTCGGCCACCACGAGGCGCAGGTCGGTGAGGGTGCGCAGCCACGACTGCACCTGGGCGGGATGCAGCACGACCGGAACCGGCAGGGGGTCGTGCAGCGTGGCATCCGGCACAGGTTCGTCACCGAGCCCGGCGAGAACTGTGCCGGCATTGGCGATCTTGCCCTCGAGCAGGCCGTCGGCGGTGAACCGGCGGAATTCGGCGCTGGCCTCGGCGTCGTCCGGGTAGGCGGCCGGCAGCAGTCGGCTCACATTCGAGAGCGTGAAGGTCTCGGGGTTCTCGGTGTCAATGCTCTGCAGCATGCGGATGAGTTGGCCAGAGACCTGGCGAAGCAGGTCGACCTCGATGGGTTCGAACATCGCCGAGACCGTTCCGGACTCGTCCCGGCTGAATTCCATCACTGTGCGCTCACTCTTCCGCTTGGTCGAGGGTGGCCCAGAGGCCGTACCCGTGCATGGCTTCGACGTGGCGCTCCATCGATTCGCGATTGCCGGTGGCCACGATGGCCCGACCGTTGTTGTGCACCTGCAGCATGAGCCGTTCGGCCTCCTCGGCGGGCACGCCGAAGTAGCTGCGGAAAACGTAGGACACATACGACATCAGGTTGACCGGGTCGTCCCAGACCACGGTGACCCACGGCCGGTCGAGGGACACGGCCTCGTCGAGGTGCACTCGTTCGTCGGTTTTGGGCACGCTTAAGCCTCACACGCGCGGGCGGATAGTTCCACCACCACATGACAAGATGGGGACACCGTGAGACACCAGCTATGAGCCGCCGCCCGACCGCTCGCCCCCGCAGCACCACTCGCACCCGGCGGACCCGCCCGCTCCTGTTACTCGTGGTGGTGGCCATCGCCCTGGTGTCGGGGGTGGGCTACCTCTCCGGCGAATGGGGCGACACTGATTCCAGCGGCACCGGCCAGGACTCCTCGGTCGACGGCGGCACTGCCGTTCCTCCCGCCGTGCCGGCATCCACGCTCTCCAGCGCCGAGGCGCTCGCGCTCCTTGCCGCCCTGCCCGATGCGGTGTACACCGACGACGGCAGTTACGCCGGCAATCGGGAGGAGCTGTTCGGTGACGCCTGGGCGTTCGACTTCGACCAGAACGGCTGCGACACCCGCAACGACATCCTCACCAGAGATCTCACCTCCGCCGACATCGACCCGGGCAGCTGCCGGGTCTTCTCCGGCATCCTCACCGACCCGTACACCGGCGAGACCATCGACTTCGAACGCGGCCAGGACACCTCGGCTGAGGTGCAGATCGACCACCTGCTGCCCTTGAAAGCCGTGTACGCCACCGGGGGAGAGGCCTGGCCGGCCGAGAAGCGCGAGGCACTGGCGAACGACCCGGTCAACCTGCTCGCGGTGAAGGGTTCGGAGAACTCCTCGAAGTCGGATTCCCTGCCCAGCGACTGGCTGCCCGGTTTCTACCCCGACGTGTCCGACCGGCACGACCTGGGCCAGCGGGTGGCCTGGGACGACCTGCCCGCGGACACCAGCCTGCAGTGCTGGTATATCGACAAACTGGTGCCGGTGTTCGTCGCCTACGAGCTCGGCGTCACCCCCGAAGACCGCGCCGCGATGACCGCCGTGCTCGCCACCTGCGACGCCTGAACTTAAGCGAGGAGAGGGGCCAGGGTGAGGGCGGCCTGCTGCAGGAGAAGCAGGTGGTCGCCGGGCTGCTCGATCCGGGCCGTGGGCGCGGCCAGGCAGAGGCCCGCCACGAGGGTGCCGTCCCGGTCCCGGATCGGCACCGCGAGGCATCCGCTGCCGGCGCTGAACGCGTCGAACTGGCGGGCGAAGCCGAGGGAGCGCAGCTCGGCGCCGGCCTCGGCAGCCGCGGTGGCCGTGAGCGGGTCGGTGTAGGCCGGGTCTCCGGTGTGCCGGCCGTCGGGGAGGGTGCGTTCCGCCAGCAGGAGCCGTCCCATCGCCGACGTGCGAAGCGGAGCACCGCCCGAGGCGCCGGTCGGCGGGAAGTCGGGGTCGGGGTCGATGATGCGCGGCCCCTCGCGGTCGTAGCGCACCAGGTGCACGCCGCCGCGGATCCGGGCGCGGAGGTCGGTCAGGACCGTCCGCACCGCCTCCGGGGGCCGGGCAGGCGCAACGAGCTGGGCCAGTTCGACGACCTTGCGGCCGAGGGCGAAGCCGCGGAGGTCGGGCATCCGCACCAGGTATTCGTCTTGCACCAGCAGGTTGAGCAGCCGGTAAGCGGTGGCACGTGGCAGGCCGAGATTGTCGGAGACCTGCCTGGCGGTCACGCCGGCACCGCACCGAGCCACCTCCTCGAGCACGGTCAACGCGCTGTGGATGGCCTTGGGCTGGCGTGCGCGCAGGTCGCCGGCCTCGGCGGTCACGGAGCGGCCCGGTCCTCAAGCCCCATGGTGCCGAGCACGTCGCCGGTCACCGGTACGTCGTAGATGCCCACGACATTCCGCAGCCACGGCCGGCGCCGGTGCCGTACCGCGGCGTAGGCCGTGCCAGCGGCCAGCACCGCCAGGAACACCCACACGCCCGCCGACCGGGTCGATGTGGCCTCAACGCCGATGTAGACCACCAGCACGGCGCTCAGCAGCACAGTGGCGGCCGCCGCCCGCACGAGCGGCCAGAGGGTGAGCTCGCCGATCCGCCAGAGGAAGACCGGAGCCGCGACACAGGTGAGGATGTAGGCGGTGATGTACCCGCCGGCCGCGCCGACGATGAGAATCTGCATCGCCGGCCACACCCCGCCGGCCAGCAGGATGGTGCCGATCAGTGCGGCCGTGAGGACAGGCACGGTCACCAGAATCGCGAAGTACGGGGTGCGGTGCCGCGGGTGGCTGCGACCGAAGGCGCTGGTCACCAGGCCCTCCCGGCCCATCGAGAACAGCACCCGCACGAGAGCCGTGATCGACGCGATCGCGCAGGCCAGGAAGGACGCGGCAATGCCGCCGTCCAGGAGCAGGCCCAGCGCGTCGACGCCGTATGCCGCGGACAGGTCATTGACCGGGGAGGAACTGCCGGTGATGCTGCCGCCCACCGAGGCGAAACCTACCAGCTGGCTGAACGCGGCCAGCAGGTAGAGCAGCCCGGAGCCGATCACGGTCCAGGTCACCGCGCGCGGGATCGTCGCGTACGGCCGCCTGGCTTCCACACCCAGGGTGGCCGAGCTCTCGAACCCGACGAACGCAGTGAGGGCGATGGCCGCGCCTACGGCGAAGTCGGCCGGCTCCGCGCCGGCGAGGTTCAACACCGACCAGTCCAGGCTGGGGCCCTGCATCACCAGAAGCGCCACGACGAGCCCGAGAATGATCACCACCGAGGCACATTCCACCAGCAGCGTGGCCCTGGTCGACACGCGGATGCCTCGCACCAGCAGATACAGGCAGCCGGCGGCCATCAGCACGATCAGCAGCACCGGTACGAGCACGGTGCCGGCCAGCGCCGGCCAGAATCTCGAGGCCACGATCGCCAAGTAGTAGCCCGCGCCTCCCAGAGCGAACATCGCCACGAAGCCGTAGCCGACCAACAACGCAACCCCGGTGACGAAGGACGCCGTGGTGCCCAGGCCGTGCGCGACGAAGGTGTACAGCGACCCGGTGGCGGCGATGCGCCGGGTGAACTGGTTCACCGTGGTCGCCACCAGCAGGGCGAGGAGCATCGCTGCCAGCAGCGCCCAGACCGTGGCGCCGCCGGCGACCATCGCCACCAGCAGCGGCATGGTCGTGGCAGCGGCCGACGGGGCCACCGCCGACACCGACTGGGCGAGAACGTCGAGAAAGCCGACGCTGCGGCGGTTCAGCCCGTCGACCGGCGACCGCGCTTCGATCCCGGCCACCGGTTGCGGGTCGACGATGGCCCGCTCCAGGGCGGACATCCCGGTGGCGCTCATGGCCCCTCGCTTCCCTGCCGATCGGGCAGGTGCCCACGGTAGCCAGCCACGATTGCCGCGCGGAGACGTCGATGTTTCGGGGATGTGTCCGCCAAATGAGACAACCCGCCCGAACGGTCCCATTCGCGGGCGAACTGGCTTTTACCTGCGGGAGACCGGGGCGCAACAGGGCCTCGGCAGGCTGAAGGAATTCGCTCACCCGCATCCGCCCAGTTTGGAGTCGCCATGACCGTAACGACAGAATCGACCGCCGTCGGGGCCGCGCCGCCGAGAAAGCTCACCGGCTCGCTCGGGGTCACCGCCATCGTGCTGATGGTCGTGGCGGCCGCCGCACCCCTCACCGTGATCGGCGGCGCGGCTCCGCTGGGCATCCTGCTCGGCAACGGGGTGGGCTTTCCGGCCATGTTCGCCATCGCCGCGATCGTGCTGCTGTTCTTCGCCGTGGGTCTGGCCGCGATGACCAGGCATGTTCCCAAGCCCGGCGCCTTCTTCACCTTCGTCAACTACGGCCTGGGCAAGCCCGCCGGCCTGGCCACCGCGTTCCTCGCGCTGCTCACCTACACGACCATCCAGGTCTCGGTGCACGGCTACGTGGGGTACATCCTCTCGGTCACCGTCACCGGCCTGGGCGGCCCCGACCTGCCCTGGTATCTGTACTCCCTGGTCGTGGTGGCCCTGGTCGGGGTGCTCGGCTTCCGTCACATCGACCTGAGCTCCAAGGTGCTGGGCGTGCTGCTGATCGGCGAGGTCGGCATCGTGCTGGTGCTCGTGGCCGCCGTGGTGATCTCCGGCGGCGCCGACGGACTGTCGTTGGCCCCGTTCGAACCGAACAACGTGCTCAGCGGTTCGCCCTCCGTCGGCCTGATGTTCGCCATCGCCGCGTTCATCGGCTTCGAATCGACCGCCATCTTCCGCGACGAGGCCAAGGACCCGGCGCGCACGATTCCGCGCGCCACCTATGTCGCGGTCATCGGCATCGGCATCTTCTACACCCTCGCCTCCTGGGCTCTCGTGATGGCCTGGGGTCCGGACGGGGTGGTCGCGCAGGCGGCGCAGGACCCCGGCGCGATGATCCTGATCACCACGCTCACCTACCTCGGCTCGGTCGGTGAACTGGTCATGAACGTGCTGCTGATCACCAGCATGCTCGCCTGCGTGCTCTCCTTCCACAACGTGATCACCCGGTACCAGCACTCCATGTCCACCGCCAAGGTGCTGCCGCACTCGCTCTCCGCCGTGCACTCCAAGCATTCCGCCCCGCACGTGTCATCGGTGGTCCAGACCATCACGGCCGGCCTGCTCGTGGTCCTGTTCGCGGTTCTCGGCCTCGACCCCGTGCTGCAGGTGTTCACCTGGTTCTCCGGTGTCGCCACCCTGTCTGTGGCCCTGCTGATGGCCGTGACCAGCATCGCCGTCGTGGTCTACTTCGCCCGCACCCGGAGCGACCGCCGGCTCTGGAACACCGTGATCGCCCCGACACTCGGTTTCGTGGGCCTGCTGATCTCGGCCGTCATGATCGGCGTGAACTTCCCGTTCCTGGTCGGCGACGTTGACGCCAACGGCGAGCCCACCTTCGGCGCCCTCACCGCCGTGCTGCTCGGCCTGATCGTGCTCTTCCCGTTGGTCGGCCTGGTGCAGGCGCTCTGGCTGAAGCGCAACAACCCGGCCGTGTACGAGCAGATCACGGATGCCATCGGCGCCTGACCCGCCACCACCACTTTCCTCGCACCCGCACACCCCCGTTTCGACAGGAGTATCACACATGACCATCACCGATCTCACCCTCACCGGCGCGGCTGCCCCGGCAACGCCGCATCCGCTCGGCAGCCTCAGCACCGCGGAGTTCACCGCCATCCGCGACATCATCGTGGCCGCACCCGACTTCACCGACACCACCCGGTTCGCCTACGTGGGCCTGTCCGAACCGCACAAACGCGACGTGCTCGCCTGGCAGGCCGGCACCGGGGCGCTGCCCGACCGGAAGGCACGGGTCATGCTGCTCGACATGGCCACCGGACGCTCCACCGACAACGTGGTGTCGCTGGGATGCGGTGTCATTGAGAGCACCCACGTGCTGGACGGCTCGGCTGGGCAGCTGCCGATTCTCGACACCGAGTTCGAGGCGATTGCCGGCATCGTCAACGCCGACCCGCGCTGGGTCGCCGCCCTCGCCGAGCGCGGCACCAGCATCGACGAGGTCGTGGTGGTGCCGCTGTCGGCGGGCTTCTACGACTACCCGGAGGAGATCGGCCGGCGCATCGTGCGGGTGCTCGCCTTCCGCCAGGACTACCCGACGGACCACCCGTGGGCGCACCCCGTCGACGGCCTCTGCGCCTATGTGGACACCGCGGCCGGCACCATCACCCGGCTGATCGACGCGGCCACCCTGGCCATCCCCGCCGAGGGCGGCAACTTCGACGACCCGGCCGTGCAGGGCGAACCGCTCACCACCCTCAAGCCCATCGTGATCACCCAGCCGGAGGGGCCGAGCTTCACCGTCGACGGTGAATGGGTCACCTGGGCGAACTGGAAATTCCAGGTGGGCTTCGACACCCGCGAGGGCCTGGTGTTGCGCCAACTCTCGTTCACGGATGCCGGCGAGGAACGTCCGATCGTCTACCGGGCGTCGATCAACGAGATGCTGGTGCCCTACGGCGACCCGTCGCCGGTGCGGTTCTGGCAGAACTACTTCGACACCGGCGAGTACCTCTTCGGCCGGTACACCAACTCGCTCGCCCTGGGCTGCGACTGCGTGGGCGAGATCAAGTACTTCGATGCGGTGCTGGCCGATGAGCTCGGCAACCCGTTCACCATCCCGAACGGCATCTGCATGCACGAGGAAGACGTGGGAACGCTGTGGAAGCATGGCGACCTGTTCACCGGCGCGAACGAGGTGCGCCGCCAGCGCCGCCTGGTGATCAGCTTCTTCACCACCGTGGGCAACTACGACTACGGCTTCTACTGGTACCTGTCGCTGGACGGCACCATCGAATGCGAGGCCAAGCTCACCGGGGTGCTGTTCACCAGCGCCTACCCGGGTGTGGCCGCCCCTGGTGCCACAGTCGAGGCGGGAGCAGACTACCCGTATGCCAGCGAGGTCGCTCCGGGGCTCGGTGCCCCGTACCACCAGCACCTGTTCAGTGCCCGGCTCGACATGACCGTCGACGGACTGGCCAACGCCGTCGATGAGATCGAAGCGGTGCGCCTGCCGATGGGCCCCGGCAACGAACACGGCAACGCCTTCACCATGAAGAGCACCCGGCTCACCGGTGAGGCCGGCTCCGGCCGCGTCGCCGACGCATCCGTGGCCCGCTCCTGGCACATCGTGAACACCGAGAAGACCAACCGGATGGGCCGGCCCACCGGCTACGCCCTGCTGCCCGAGGCCAACCCGACCCTGATGGCCGACCCGCAGTCGTCGATCGCCAAGCGGGCGGAGTTCTCCACCAAACACCTCTTCGTGACCCGCTACGACCCGGCGGAGCAGTACGCCGCCGGCGACTTCGTGCACCAGAACCCGGGCGGCGACGGCATCACGAAGTACATCGCTGACGACGCTCCGATCGACGGTGAGGACATCGTGCTCTGGCACACCTTCGGACCGACCCACTTTCCGCGGGTGGAGGACTGGCCGGTGATGCCGGTGGACTATGCCAAATTCACCCTCAAGCCCTATGGCTTCTTCGGCAAGAACCCGACCCTGAACGTGCCGGCCAACGAACCGGTGGCGCACTGCTCGCACGGCGGCGACCCAGAGGTGCACGCGGCGCATGGTGCCGCTGCCGGTGTTCCGGCCGATTCGGCTGCGGCTGCTTCGGCGGCTCCGGCAGCGGGCGGCTGCGCCTGCGCCGGCCACGCGGCCCACGACGAGTAACCGAGCGGCCGGAGGAGCACACCGTGATCTCAGCGCTGCACCTGATCATGATCGTGGCGGCGGCGACGAGCCTCTGCTGCGTGCTCGGCAGCCGGCGCACCCGGTCGGTCACGGCCGTGGGCGGCACCGTGCTGATGGTCGCGGCCATGGCCGACCTGGCCTTCGGGCTGGTCGGCCTGCCGCCACTCGGGTGGACCGGCATCCTGCTCGGCTGGGCGATGGTGGCCGCCGGTGCCGCCCGGTGGCGGGAGCGCCGGACGGAGGCGCATGTGGTCTCATCGGCCAGTGCCAGCCCGGGAGGTATTCCCGCGGACGCCGCCGCGGTCGCGGACCGTCGGCACCTGCACCTGCTGCACCAACTCGGGCTGGTGGTGGTGGCCGGGCAGATCGCGCTCTGCTCGGCCATGACCGGCGGGTCGGCAACCGGTGGCCAGGGAGCGGGCGGGTCGGGTGCGATGGCCGGCCTGACGCATCCGCACTCGGTATCGATCTTCGTGGCCGTGGTGTGCGTGGCCGGGGCGCTGTTCGTGCTCGCCGCCGCCGCCATGGTGTTGGTCGGCCGGCGCAGCCGGTCGGAGCGCGGCAACCTGCTGAGCATGTCGGTCATGACGGCCGCAATGGCCGTGATGCCGTTCGGCTGAGCGCTACCCCGTTGGCCGGTGCACAACTCCTGCAATTCTCCGCCGAACGGCCCCCAGCGGCCGGTTTGAGACCGATCGGGGAATCCAGCAGGAGTTATGCAACCGGGGCCGGGGCGTGGTGCGGGCGGCCGGCGACGTGGCCGATGGCGGTGACGACCAGGGTGATCAGCGCGGTGAGGGCGATGCCCCAGCCGATGTGCACCATCAGCAGCAGGGCGCCCACACCGGCGCCGGCCAGGATCAGCACGATCGCGGCCAGTCGGCGGAACCAGGGCTGGTTTTTGGCGCCGCCGAAACGGGAGTCCGCGGCGAAGCCGGTGATGGTGGAGGTGACGACCACGGTGGTGACGTCCTTCACCGCGATGTGCCGGGCCACGGCAGCCTGAAGGCCCATCACGGCGGCCAGGAAACCGGTCACGATCAGGTCGAACGGTGCCGGAGGGGTGCCGCCGACCACGAACAAGAACACCGCCAGAACGGCCATGATCACGCCGACCGCGCCGAACAGCACCGTCGACTCCGTGGTCCAGCCGACCTTCACGTGCCGCAGCACCCGGCCGCCGACCGCGGCGCCGACCATGAAGGTGAACAGGGCGATGAGCGGGCCCACCACCGGCAGGTCGTCGGCGCCGGCGATGGCCATGCCTAGGATGACGACGTTGCCGGTCATGTTGCCGGTGAACACCTTGTCGAGGCCGAGGTAACCCACCGCATCCGCCACACCGGTGGAGAAGGTGAGGGCCAGCATCAGGCCGAGGTGCAGGTGATCGGGCTTGCTGCGCAGACGGTGGATGACGGGAGTGGAGGGCACGGCGGTCCTATCGGCTCGGGAATTGTCACGGTAGCGGCTGTCGGGCTGGGCGCAAAACTGGCGCTACTCTCGACCAACGGAAGATGTGCCGACCACGTGGCCATCACCGAGCCGGTTGCTCATCCACGATCCGAGAAGGCGCATTCATGCCAGTCGACGTCCAGCCATTCGACATCCTGCAGCCCGGCACCGGGCCCATCCGTGCCGCGCAGTACCTGCCCGCCACGCCGGACACCGTGCTCTGGGGCCGGCTGCCCTGCGCAACGGATGCGGCCGTGCTCACGATCGACGCCGGCACCGAGGTCACCATCGACACCATCAGCCACGAGGGCGTGCTCGAAGACCAGGGCAGCGACCCGGTGGCCTTCTTCGCCGGCCACGGCGTCGAGCGCACGGCTGTGCTCGACGACGCCGTGCTGCTGGCCTCCGTCAGCGCCCGTGAGGCCGCCGTGGACGGGCCGCACCTGGTCACCGGGCCGATCCACGTGCGGGGCGCCCGGCCGGGCGACCTGCTCAAGATCACGGTGCTCGAGGCCACACCACGGGTGCCGTACGGAGTGATCTCCAACCGGCACGGCCGCGGCGCGCTGCCGGGGGAGTACCCGCTCGGCGCGGCCAACGTGAGCGTCTTCGCCGCCCTCGACGACACCGGGGCCGGCCAGGTCGGCACTCTCCCGCTGGTGCCGGGCGGGCCGCGGAGCGTGCACTTCCCGCTCCGGCCGTTCCTGGGCATCATGGGTGTCGCCGTCGCCGGCGACGTGCGCCCGCATTCGGTGCCGCCCGGCGCGCACGGCGGCAACATCGACATTAACCTGCTCACGGTGGGCAGCGCGCTGTACCTGCCGGTGCAGGTGCCGGGCGCGCTGGCCTACGTGGGCGACCCGCACTTCGCCCAGGGCGACGGCGAGGTGGCGCTCACGGCCATGGAAGCGTCGCTGCGGGTGACGCTCCGCTTCGACGTGGTGACCCAGGCCGACGCGATCGCCGCGTTCGGCGAACTGGCCGGGCCGCTCGCCGAGACGACCGAGTTCCTGGTGCCGACCGGCATGGACGCCGACCTCGACGAGGCCGTGCGCAAATGCGTGCGCGCGGCGATCGACCTGCTCGCCGCGCGGTACGGCATGGACCGCACCCTGGCCTACGCCTACCTCAGCGCCGCCACAGACTTCAACATCTCGCAGGTGGTCGACCTGGTCACCGGCGTGCACGCTCGCATCCGAGTGGCGGACTTCGATGTCTGAGCCGCTGCTGCCTGAGCCGGCACTGCCTGAGCCGGCCGCACCGGCGTTGCCGACTCCGACCAGCGTGACCGGCGAGTTGCCCGACGGCCTCCTGGCCGCCTTCGCGGGCTACGAAAACGCCCTGGCCGCGAACGACCTCGCCGCGCTCGACGCCTACTTCGCGCCGGGCGAGCATACCCTGCGCGGCGATGCGAGCGGCCTGCTGGTGGGCCACGACGCGATCAGCGGTTTTCGTGGGGCCCGCAGCGGAACCGTGGCCCGGAGCATCCGGAGCCTGCACGTGCGCGTGATCGACGCCGGGCATGCCCTGATCGTTTCGGTGAACGCCCCGGATGCCGGCGGCGCCGGCCTGGTGACCCAGCTCTGGACCGTGAGTGACACGGGCGCCTGGCAGGTGGAGGCCGCTCAGGTGGCCGCCCCGCCGGCCGCGATCAACCCCACCGTGTGGCGCCTGGTGGGCAACCCGCTCGTGGCCGCCGACGCCCCGGCCGACGGCGCCACACCGGGTGCCCTGGCCGGCGAGACCATCGCCGTGAAGGACCTCTACGACATCGTCGGTTTCACCGTGGGCGCCGGCAACCCGGCCTACCTGCGCGAAGCCCGGCCGGCCACCGAAACCGCCCCGGCGGTCGCGGTCCTGCTCGGTGCCGGCGCGAGCGTGCGCGGCATCGCCCAGACCGACGAGTTCGCGTACAGCATCGCCGGTGACAACGAGCACTACGGCACCCCGCCGAACGTGCGGGTGCCCGGCGGCCTGCCCGGCGGGTCGTCGAGCGGACCGGCCGCCGCAGTGGCCCTCGGCCAGGCGAGCATCGGGCTGGCCACCGACACCGCCGGCTCGATCCGGGTGCCCGCGTCGTACCAGGGACTCTGGGGGCTGCGCAGCACCCACGGCGCCGTCGACCGGGCCGGGCTGCTGCCGCTTGCGCCCTCGTTCGACACCGTGGGCTGGCTCACCCGCCGCCCCGGCGTCTTGCGTGCGGCAGCGGCCGCCTCACTCGACGCGTCGCTCCAGGTGCCGGTGCCCCCCCGGTTCGCTGTTTCGGCCGCGCTGGTCTTCGCCGCTGACGAGAGCGTTCAGGCCGCATTCGTCGACGGCCTCGACCGGCTCACCCGCGCGGGGCGGATCGACGCACCGGATCTCGTCGACGTCGGCGACCTCGCCGAGGCGCTGGGCATCTTCCGGGCCGTGCAGGCCGCCGAAGCCTGGCTAGCCAACGGCGATTGGGTCACCGCGCACCCGGGAGCGCTGGGCGCGGCGATTGCCGGCCGGTTCGCCGCTGCGGCCCGAGTGGGTGCCACCGCGGAGGCCGAGGCCCGCACCGAGCTGGCCGCGGCCAGGGCACGGCTGGACGCGGTGCTCGACGGGCGCATCCTGTTGCTGCCGTCGGCGTCGTCGACCGCGCCGGCACGAAACGCCGGCCCGGCCGAGATCGAAGCCACCCGCACCGCGACCCTCTCGATGACCAGCCTGGCCGGCATCGGCGGGTACCCCGCGTTGTCGGTACCGCTGTTCGAGATCGACGGCGCACCGTTCGGGCTCTGCCTGGTGGGTCCGCGATACAGCGACCTGGCGCTGATCGACATCGGGGCCGCCCTGGCCGGCTGAGCGGGCCAGCTGAGCCGGCCGGCCGGGGGACTCGGTCGACGGATCGGGGACGAGAACCACTGGAAACATGGCTGAAACACCTGTTGCGTAAACTGAGCACCTGAAACACATGATTCAGAATTGCCGAGGGGTGAAACAGCCATTTCCAGTCTTCCGATCAATCCGCCGCCCCGCCTCCTGATGGGCCCCGGCCCGGTCAACGCCGACCCGCGGATTCTGCGCGCCATGTCCGCCCAGCTCGTGGGCCAGTACGACCCGTCGATGACGGCGTACATGAACGAGACCATGGAGCTGTACCGCGGCGTCTTCAAGACCGAGAACGAGCAGACCCTGCTCATCGACGGCACCTCCCGGGCCGGCATCGAGGCGGCACTCGTGTCACTGATCAGCCCCGGCGACCGGGTGCTGGTGCCCATCTTCGGCCGGTTCGGCCACCTGCTGCGCGAGATCGCCGAACGCGCCGGCGCCGAGGTGCACGTGCGGGAGATCGAGTGGGGCACGGTGTTCACGCCCGCCCAGATCGAGCAGGCCATCCGCGAGACCAAGCCAGCTCTGCTCGCCATCGTGCACGGCGACACCTCCACCACCGTGGCCCAGCCGCTCGACGAACTCGGCGAGATCTGCGAGCGGTACGGCGTGCTCTTCTACACCGACGTCACCGCATCTCTGGCGGGCAACGCCTTCGAGGCGGATGCCTGGGGGCTGGATGCCGTCACGGCCGGCCTGCAGAAATGCCTGGGCGGCCCATCCGGTTCGGCACCGGCCACGTTCTCGCCCCGCGCGGTCGAGGCCATCAATGCCCGCAAGAGCATCGAAGCCGGCATCCGCGAGGCCGGGGACGCCGTGAGCGCCCACCCGATCCGCTCCAACTACTTCGACCTGTCGATGATCTTCGACTACTGGGGGCCCAAACGGCTCAACCACCACACCGAGGCCACCACCATGCTCTACGGCGCCCGCGAATGCGCCCGGCTGCTGGTGGACGAGGGCATCGACGCAGCCGTCGAACGGCACCGGCTGCACGGCGCCGCGATGCTCGCCGGGGTGCAGGGCCTGGGTCTGGGCGTCTTCGGCGACCTGGACCACCGGATGAACAACGTGGTGGCGGTGCACATCCCCGAGGGCGTGACCGGTGACGCCGTGCGCGGTGAGCTGCTGAACGACTTCGGCATCGAGATCGGCACCTCGTTCGGCCCGCTGCACGGCAAGGTGTGGCGGATCGGCACGATGGGGTACAACGCCCGCAAGGACTCCGTGCTCACCACCCTGGCCGCGCTCGAGCAGGTGCTGCGCCGGGCCGGCGTGGCCGTGACCGGTGGCGGCGGCGTCGGTGCCGCCTACGAGGTCTACCAGGATGCCGCGGGCTCATGACCCCCCGGGATGCGGCTCTGCGCACCAGTGCTGCCGCCGTGCTGGAACGCTGCGACGAACTCGCCACCCACTCCAGCCTGCCCGACGGCCTGATCGAACGGGTCTACCTCTCGCCGGAGCATGCCGCCGTGAACGCCCTCGCGGCGGGCTGGATGCGCGAGGCCGGGCTGACCACCTGGCAGGACGCCGCGGGCAACCAGTGCGGCCGCCTCGAGGGCGCAACGCCGGGGCTGCCCGCGCTGCTGCTCGGGTCGCACCTGGACACCGTGCCCTCGGCCGGCCGGTACGACGGAATCCTCGGTGTGCTCACCGCCATCGCCGTGGTGGATCGGATCCGCTCCAGCGGTCGCACCTTGCCGTTCGCCCTGGAGGTCGTGGCCTTCGGCGACGAGGAGGGCACCCGCTTCGGCACGGCGTTGCTCGGCAGTCGGGCTCTGGCCGGCACCTGGCTGGATGCCTGGTGGGAGCTGACCGACGAAGCCGGCACCACCCTGCACGAAGCGTTCGTGGCCTTCGGCCTCGACCCGGCCGCCGTGGGCCGGGCCGCGCGCAGCTCCAATGACTTCGTCGGCTACCTCGAGACCCACATCGAGCAGGGCCCGGTACTCGAGGAGCAGGACCGGCCGTTGGGCATCGTGTCGTCGATCGCCGGTGCCCGCCGGTTCCAGATCACCATCACCGGCAAGGCCGGTCACTCCGGCACCCCGTGGGCGCACCGCCGGGATGCCCTCGCCGGAGCCAGCGAAGCCATCGTCGCCATCGAACGGCTCGCCCGCGACGCCGACCTGATCGCCACGGTCGGGCACCTCGAGGTGTTCCCCGATGCCGTCAACGTGATCGCCGGCCGGGCGGAGTTCAGCCTCGACCTGCGCGGACGCTTCGACGCCGACCGTGACGCCGCCTGGCAACGGATCGAGGATCTGCTCGAGGAGATCTGCGCCGCGCGCGGCCTGCACGTGGCGGTCGAGCAGACCCACGCGGCGCCGGCCGCGCACTGCAGCGACCGGTTGCGTGCGGTGATCGGTGCGGGCATCCGTGCTGCAGGCGACGGCACCGCGGATGCGTCGCGTGCGCCGCTGGAACTGTTGTCGATGGCGGGCCACGACGCGATGGCCGTGGGCCATCTCACCGAGATCGGCATGCTCTTCGTGCGCTGCGCCGGCGGGGTGAGCCACCACCCCGACGAATCCGTCATAGAGGCCGACGTGGCCCGGGCGCTGGATGCATTCGAGGCGGCCGTTCTGACCCTGGCCGACCACGACGGTGCCGCATGACGATGAACATCGGCCAGCGCATCGACGGACGCTATGGCGAGCTCTCTCCCCAGGAACAGCGCGCCGCGGACTTCATCCTCGACCACATGAGCGACCTCGCCGTGTACAACGCCTCGGAGCTGGCCCGGCTCAGCGGGGTGTCCAAGGCCACGGTCTCCCGGCTGTTCCGCCGGCTCGGCTTCCAGGACTCGGCGGAGGTGCGTGAGCATGCCCGGGCCCTCCGCAGCCTGGGCGCCCCGCTCGGCGGTCCGGGCGCATCCGCCGGTACGCCGTCACGTCTGGCCGCGCACGCCGAGGCCGAACACGACAACCTGCGGCGGCTGTTGCTCACGCTGGAAGACGGCCGGCTCGATGCCGCCGCCCGGTTGGTGCAGTCCGCCCAGAACGTGGTGATCGTGGGGCTGCGCAACAGCTACCCGTTGGCGCTGCACCTGCGCCAACAACTGGTGCAGGCCCGCGGCCACGTGCGCCTCGCTCCGCTGCCCGGCCAGTCGCTGGGGGAGGAACTCGCCGGCCTCGGCCCGCGGGATGTGGTGGTCCTGATGGGGTTTCGCCGCCGGATGGAGGGTTTCGGTGACCTCGTGGCTGCCATCCGCCGCCGGGACATCCCGCTGGTGCTGATCGCGGATTCCTCGGCCCGCAAGTACTCCGACCAGGCAACGCACTGGCTGGAGTGCCCGGTGGATTCGGTCTCGGCGTTCGACAGTTACGCCACGGCGATGAGCCTGGTGAACCTGCTGGCCACCGGGGCGATGGGCGCGCAGGTGCGGGAGAGCCGCACCCGGATCGCGGCGATCACCAGCGTTTACGAGGATCTCGAGGAACTCGAAGCGCCCTGGTGAGTGGATTGTGGAACGAAGACGGCGCGGGTTATGCCGGGGGCAGATCGACGTCGAGTCCCGTGCCGAGGTCGTCGCAGGCCACGGCGGTCACGTTGTGCGCCAGCAGGTACGGCCTCGCGCCCGTGTCGCCGCCCAGGCTCGCCGTCAGCGGCGCCCAGTGCGAGCGGCCGATGACCACCGGATGCCCGGGCCGGCTGCCGAAGTGCGCCTGGCGGAGCGAGTCCGCATCGACCGGACCCACCGCGGCATCGGCGGCCGTGCTGCCGAGCACGCGGGTCACGGTCGCGGCGGTGAGATCGGGCACGTCTACCGGCACCAGGGCGACCGCGACGACCGCGTCCATCTCGCTCAGGCGGTGCAGGCCGGCTTCGAGTGACGCCGACAGCCCGTCTGCCCACCGTTCGGCGTGCACGGTCAGCTGCCGGTGCGGCCGGGCGAACCGGGCGGCGGAGGCACGCAACAGGCGTTCGGCCTCGTCACCCGCGGCTCCCAGCACCACCAGCACCGGGTCGCAGCCCGCATCCTCGAGAGCGAGTGCGGCGCGTACCAGCCACGACTCGCCGGCATCGTCGACGACCAGCGCTTTCGGTGTGCCGTACCGACTGCCGGCGCCCGCGGCCAGGACAAGGCCAGCCACCCGGGTGCTGTCGTCGCTCGTCATGCCAGACATCGTACGGGGTGCTGTTAAGTTCGACTGCGCGCCGCTTTTCTCAGCCCAACCCACCAGGAGGAACCCATGACCACGATTCCCGTCGGGAACGAGCTGCGCGCCGCTCTAGCCGCCTGCCTGGCCGTTCCGCGCTGGGTCGACGATGTGGCCGGGCGCGCTCCGTTCGGGTCGGCGACGGAGCTGCTCGACGCCGCCCGGCAGTCCGCCACGCCGCTGAGAAGGGCCGAGATCGACCAGGCGATGGCGGAGCATCCGCGAATCGGTGAGAAGCCGCAGGGCAGCTCGCAGGCGGCCGGCTTTTCACGTACGGAGCAGAACTCTGTTGACGCGAATGATGCCGAGTTGGCGGCAGCGATCGCCGACGGAAATCGTCGCTACGAGGAGCGATTCGACCGGGTTTTCCTGATCCGGGCCGCCGGTCGCAGCCGTCGGGAGATTCTGGGCGAGCTCACCCGCCGGCTCGAGCTAGACGACGAGACCGAGGCGGACATCGTAGGATCGGAACTGCGCGATATCGCCCTGCTCCGTCTGGGCGTGCTCGCAACCCAGTGGCACGACGATGATGTTGCAGCCGCTCCTCCCGAACAGCCCGCCCAGGAAGACCCCCGATGAGTACCCGCAGCCACATCACCACCCACGTCCTCGACAGTGTCACCGGGCGTCCTGCGGTGAAAGTCGCCGTCGTTCTGGAGCAGCGCGTGACCGGCGGCTGGCGTGAACTGGCCGCGGGCGACACGGATGCCGACGGCCGGATCTCCGACCTCGGCCCCGAGGCCCTGCCCGCCGGACGCTACCGTGTGACCTTCGACACCGGCAGCTATTTCGCCGCGCGCGACCAAGCGACCTTCTACCCGCACGTGACCATCGTCTTTGAGTTGGATGACGAGGCCGCGCACTATCACGTGCCACTGCTGCTCAGCCCGTTCGCCTACTCCACCTACCGCGGTAGCTGAGCCGTTCGTCTCGCTGCCGTCGTCGTCAGTCTGCGACGGGAACGGCCGGTAGTTGAGGGGACCGGACGGACTGGACTTTTTTCACCAGGACGGACGCCGGCAGCAACGCAATGCCCAGCGGAATGAGCACCATCCGCAGCGGAACCACCACCAGGTTCAACCCATCCAAGGCGATGCTGGTGCGCCCTTGCGCAGTCAGGTCGGTCAACCAGTCCTGATAGGACGACTGCACCAGGATGCCCAAAACGATGAGAACCACACCCGACCAGAACAGCCCCGCCGCCGGGATCGCGCGGCGGCGCAGTGGCGTCGTCACGAGAGTCACGTTCCGTTCAACGGCATTCGCGACGAAAAAGGCAGCGATGAGCAGTGTTCCCAGCGGGAGAAGCACTGTGGGGACGAACGGATACAGCGAATACCACCAGCTGTCCAGCATCGCAGTCATGACGTCCATGCCAGCCGACCGGAAGACGAAATCAAGTGCCGCCTGACAGAGCACGCTGACGGCTGTGAGGATGACGCCGATCCAGAGCATCGTGCGGGCGGTGAGCTGTGCAGGCATGGTGTCCGATCTATCGAGCGGCGCGAATAAGCAAGCAGAGACACGAGCTGACTCAGCGGCAGGAGTGCCGTGATCCGTGACGGAAAAAGTTGATCCCTCGCGGAAAGGTGCTGCCAACACGTAGTGCCAACCTAGCGTCCGGCCTCCATTGGCGTCGAGCCCTGCCGGTTTCTAGAACGGGGGCGGGTCCTTGGAACCGTCATCCACCGCAACTGGTGCGCGTGGTGTGGGCTTGGGCGGCCGCGTGGCTGGTGGTCCGAGAATGGTTTCGGGACAGGTTCGGTGGATGGCGCCGGACGGGGAGGTCCAGACCATCACCCCGCCCGGTTCCTGCACGACCGACCACAGGGTTTGGTGTTTAAGCCGGTGGTGCGGGCCGCACAAATGCGCGAGGTTGTCATAGTCGGTCGGCCCGCCGTGCTCCCAGGCTGTGGTGTGGTCAATCTCGCTGCGGGAGGCGGGCCGGGTGCAGCCGGGAAATCGGCAGGTGCCGTCTCTCAGCCGTAACCAGCGGCGTAGGTCGGCGGGGACGGTGTAGTGCTCCTTCCCGACGGACAGCACCGCACCGGTTTCCGGGTGGGTGAGCAGGCGGGTGAGGCTGGGTGCTCCGCCGGTGATCTCCCGGGCCATATCGGCGGGGATCGGCCCATAGCCTTCGAGCAAGCCAGGTTCCTCACTGATGCCCATCGCGGTGAGTACCGGGACGGTGACCATCACCTGCCCGCGGATACCGCCGCCGGTGCCGGACGGAGTGACTCCGTCCAGAATCAGGTCGGCCATCGCGTCGGCGCAGATCTGGTTGATCGTGCGGCGCTGTTCCTCCGAGATGCTGTCGTCCTGGCGCTCGGCGTCCTGGGTGGCTTGGGCAATGCGGGTGAGCCTGTCGTGCGCGGCTTGGGTTTGTGTGGCAGTGCCGTACCAGGTGAGAGTGCCCATGCCATCGGGCCGGCCCTCCCACCACACTCCCCGCTCGGCCACGGCGGCGGTGGCGCGGGTAGTGAGGGTTTCCGGGTGCCGATGCTCTCGCAGCCGCCGGGCCTTTGCCTTCAGCTTGCCCACGGTGAGGTCCTTCGCCGCGGGCAACAACTCTGCTTCCAGCTCGGCCGCTTCGTCGAGTGAGATGAAGCTGAGCTGCTCCATCATCACCTGCCCGTGCCGGTAACTGATCTCACCCTGACTCATCGCCGTGAGGGTCGCTTTCATCGGACCGGCGAACATCGACGATTCCCCGACCAGTCCCTCCGCGGTCCGATCGGCCAGGTGCAGGGCGCAGGCGACCTCGCTGGTCACAGTGCGGCGGGCGATCTCTTGGTCTTCCCAGGCCGCTACCTTTCGCGGGCTCGACTGCGCGTCGGTGAGAACAGGGCCCCGAGCCTCGTGGAGTGCGTAGTCACGGTTGAGCAGTTTCGCGTTCACCGGGTCGCTGCTCCACTCTTGCAGATCAGCGAGAGCGCGAGCCCGCTTCGCATTCGCTTTCGCGATGCTCCGGTGGGCTTTCTGGGCCTTCGCGACCTTTGCAGCCAAGGTCGCCCGGGCCTGTTCCTGAAGGGTGCGGCGGCGTCGGCGGGTCTGCGCGTGCGCGCCGGCATCCTGGCTGGAATTCGGGCGGGGTGTGGGTCCGCCCGTGCGATCGTGAGGCTGCGCGCGGGCGTCGTGACCCGGATCATCCGGGTCGGGCGGGAACTGCTCTGCGGGGCTGCTCATGCGTTCATAATCGCACCCACCACCGACACTCCAGCCCCCTGGAAAAAGGGGTGTGGAAAGGTTCTGGATGTGGCCACTTGTGGAGGGGAGGGAGAGTGACCCTGCGGCAATGTCCTAGCCGGCGAGAGGGTTGATCAGCGTCGCATCCTGCGGGTCGATCGCCCGCACACTGTTCACCCGCCGGTCCACCAGCCGGGTGCGCATCGTGCCCGCGACCGCTGTCGACGTGCGGTCGAGCAGCTCCATCAAGGCGGTGCGCTTGGCCGCCGACTCGGCAGGATTCTCTGTGGTGATCGACTGCGGGTTCAACCAGGTCGACCAGGTGTCGGGCTCGAGGAAGGCCGGCATCCGGTCGTGCACCTCACCGGATGCGTCCCGAGCCTCCCGGGTGATGACCGCGAAGACCCGCGACCACTCGCCGTCGGCATCCTTCGACGCCCAGCTCACTCCCGCCGCGGCCAGCAGGCCGTCACCGTGGATGAAGTGCGGCTGTTTGGCGCCCTTCTCGCCGGTCCATTCGTAGTAGCCGAGCATCGGCACGATGCAGCGGGCGTTGGAGAACGCGCCCACCCAGAACCGCTGGTCGAGCTTCTCGATGCGGGCGTTGATGATCGGCCCGCGCCGGGGCTGCCCGGTGGGCTGGGGCCAGTCCCACTTCGCCAGGGTCACCTCACGCGTGGGCTCGTCCGCGTCGGTGGGTTGGTACTCCCGCACGATGGGGGCCGAGTCGGTCGGCGCGACGCTGTAACTCGGCCGCCAATCGTTGGCTCGACCGCCCGCCGCCACGAACTCCTGAATGAGGTCGTCAACGTCTTCGTTCATTGCAAATCTGCCGCACATGTGGCCGAGATTACTCCGTCACCGCACGAGAGTCACCCGGATCCCGCAGGCGGGCGGCGGTGGCGCCGAGCCGGCTGGAGAAGCGCACCAGGTAGCCATCCGGATCCTGCACCAGAAACTGGGCGACACCGGCACGGGTCTTCCCGGTCTCGTACGACTTGGTTTCGGCGGCCATGAAGAGCGGCCACTCCGCGGTCTCCAGACGCTCGAGCAGGGGCGCGATGTCGGGCACGGCTACCTGGAAATTGATGCCGCGACCCAGCGGCCGCTCCAGCTGGGCCGGCACCCAGTTGCGGCCGATCCCGACCTGCTCGAGCATGAGGTGCGCGGTGCCGGCATGCAGGTAGGCGAAGCCCTCGTTCGGCCGGTCGTAGAGCACCGTGAAGCCGCAGAGCCCGACCCAGAAGTCGAGGCTCGCGGCCAGGTCGGTGACCAGGAGCTCCGGCACCAGGTCGGGAAAGAACACCGAATCGGGCTGCGGAGTGGTGGCGTCGCCCGATGCTGTCATGCCTCCCAGTATGGCGGCGCGTGGCGGGGGAGGATTCGGGGAGATGCCGGCGGATGGCCTCATCGCCCTGGCTCGGCGGGGGCACTTTGCCCCACACTAGGGCCATGAGCGATGCGACCACGAGCAATGGAACCACGAGCGACGCGGCCACGGGCCCGATCACTATCGACACCGCTACTGCGAGCGACCTGGCCGCCGTCGCTGAACTTCGGTGGCGGTGGGTGCTGGAGAACGAGGGCACACCGGTCGTTCCGTACGACGAGTTCGTCGAGATCCTCACCGACTGGGCGGCACAGCACGCCGGGTCGCACTCCTGCACTGTTGCCCGACGTGGTGCGACCGTGATCGGCATGGCCTGGCTGGCCGTGGTGCCCAGGGTGCCGAGTGCGCGGGCGCTGGTTCGCGCATCCGGAGACGTGCAGAGCGTCTACGTGACGCCGACTGAGCGCGGCTCAGGCGTCGGTGGGCGGATGCTCGACGCTGTTCTCCGTCGAGCCTTCGGTCTGGGCCTGGAACGGGTGACAGTGCACTCGACCCCAGGTGCCATCACCGCCTACACGCGAGCGGGTTTCGCCTCGTCCGACCGCTTGTTGCAGGCGATGCCGGAATCCTGATCTCGCGACCGCCGGGATGCGGTGTGACAGGCTGAACCCATGACCCGTCTCGACCCCGAGCCCGCCACCGATGAGCACACCGCGCTGAACCAGTTCCTGGATTATCAGCGGGCCACCCTGCTGCGAAAGACCGAAGGCCTCGACCACACCGGCTTCAACACCGCGCTGCCGCCGTCGACCCTCACCCTGGCCGGGCTGCTCAAACACCTCGCCTACGTGGAGGACCGCTGGATCCAGTCCCGGTTCCTCGGTCGCTCCGACGACGAGCTCGAGCCGTGGGGGAGCGCGCCGTGGCACGAGGATCGCGACTGGGAGTTCAGCAGCGCCGCACTGGACGACCCCGAAGAGCTGCGTGAGTTGTACCAGGCGGCCTGCGAGCGCACCCGCCGTGCCACGGCCGGGCGCAGCCTCGACGACCTGGTGGTGACGCCGGGACGGGACGGCGAACGCTGGAACCTGCGCTGGCTGCTGCTGCACCTGATCGAGGAGACCGCCCGGCACTGCGGCCACGCCGACCTGATCCGCGAGGCCATCGACGGCACCACCGGCGAGTAACCGTCGGCGAGTAGCTGGCGGCGAGTAGCTGTAGTCCGTTTCGGCAACAGGTGCGGAGGAGCTAGGGGGCCGTGACGCGGCGGCCGCGCACGAAGACGCCCGTGATCGCCGGCTGGCGGAGGGCCATCAGCAGGGCGAACAGGGTCTGGTCGGTGGCCATGGCGTCGTCGTCGGCACGGATGCCGTTGGCCAGTACCGCCGCGAGCGGCTCCCACTTGTCGGGTTCGATGAGCAGGAAGTCGGCGTCCTTACCCACATCGAGGTTGCCGTAACGCTCCTCCATGTCCAGCGCTCTGGCACCGGCCAGGGTGGCGGTGAACAGCAGCTCGGCCGGGCTGATCGACAGGCCGGCGTCACCGGGTTCGGACAGGTGCACCTTGAAGCAGTCGTTGAGCACCCGGCTCATCAGCCATTCGTCACCCGCGCCGATGTCGGAGCCCAGCGCCACGTTCACGCCGAAGCCGGTGGTGCGGGTCCACGGCATCGTGCCGGAGCCCAGGAACTGCTGCGAGGTGGGGCAGTGCGCGATCGACGACCCGGTCTCGGCCAGCCGGGCCAGCTCGTCGTCTTCGCAGTGCACGGCGTGCGCCAGGATGCTGCGCCGGCCGAGCAGGCTCGATCCGCCCACCGCTGAGCCCGGTAGGAACTTGCCGTCATAGGTATCGAGGTAATGGTCGACCTGGTAGATCGCCTTCACCACGTCGATCTCGCCCGTCTCGGGCCGGTTGTTCTCGTTCAGGTGGCTGTGGAAGTAGACCCCGTCGCCGCGTACCCCGTCGTAGAGCTCGCCGAGCGCCGCGAGGGTGTGCGGGGTCACCGAGAGACTGAACCGGGGCACAACGGCCACCTGCAGCAGCGCCGTGCGGGCGTCGCCGGTGTCGCGGGCGTGCCACCGGGAGATCTCGTCGCTGACCAGGTCGAGGGCCTGTCCTTCCGAGGTGATCAGCGCGCTGGCCGATTCCGGGCCGACGGTCTGGATGCCGCGCCCGCTGACCAGGCGCAGCCCGGCCCGCTCCGACTCGGCGAACAGTGCGTCCTGGGCGTGCGGGAACGCCGAGCCGAACACCAGGGCGCTGGTGGTACCGGCAGCGGTGCGGCGGCGGGTGAAGTCGCGGGCGATCGCGGCGGCGAAGCCGTCGTCCTTCAGCCGGGACTCGGCCGGGAACACACAGTTGTCCAGCCACTCGAGCAACTGGCCACCGCCGTAGGCATCGGTGGAGTACGTCTGCGGAAAGTGCACGTGGGTGTCGACGAAGCCGGGCAGGATGAACCCGCCGCGGGTGTCGGTGACGGTCAGGGAGGCGAAGCCGGCGGGCAGGTCGGCGGCGCGGCCGACCCAGGCGATGGTGCCGTCGCCGGCGGTGACCAGGGCACCCTGCGGCAGCGACACCAGGTGCGCAGGGGCTTCGGCCAGGGTGGGCGAGCCGGCGACGTGGAACACGTGACCGAGGTAGACGTGGCCCAGGGACCCGGAGCCGAGCGAACCGGCGCCGGGTGATCCCGCCCGGCCGGGATCGTTGGTCACTCTCAGACCAGCCCGGTGTAGGAGTCCCACGCTGGGCCGGCATCCGATGCGTCGTCGTGCATGACAGTGGCCTGGATGAGCCCGTAGGGCCGGTCAGCGGCGTGGTAGACCTCGTTGTTGTTCTCCACGCCGAACGGCGAGAGGTCGTAGAGGAAGTGGTGCTTGTTGGGGGCGGACAGCCGGATCTCCGCGATGTTGGGGTAGGCCTCGAGCACCGCCTCACCCATCTTGTAGAGCGTCTGCTGCAGCGCGAGGGAGTGCACCACGGCGAACTGGGTCTTGAGGATCGCCGCGATGCCGGCGTAGGCAGCCTCCCAGTCGACATCGGTGTGATCGGTGAAGCGCCAGCCGGCGGTGAGCGAGGTGGCCATCACGCGATCGTTGGTGGGCTGCAGCAGCGTGTACGGGTCCTGCATGAAGCCTGCGAACTCCGAACCGGTGGACTTGAGCAGGATCAGGTCTTTGAGGCCGCCGACCACCCAGATCTGCTGGGTGTCTCCGGTGCCCTCGACCGAGATGGCTGCGGTGCGCACCTCCTGGCCGCGGCGCACCCAGGTGTGGTCGTGCTCGGTGCCGTCGACCACCACCCGTTCCCAGGCGAATTCCTCGATCTCGACCCGGGAGCCGGCGACCGAGTCGATGTGGTCGACGAAGTGGGTGGCGAGGTCGAGGCCGTAACTCTCGATCGAGAGCAGGCCCTTCTCCTTGGCGAAGGAGTACGCGGTCTGCTTCTGGGTGTCGGTGGGCAGCACCTGCAGCTGGTCGCCGACCAGGTGGGCGTCGGCGAAGTCGCCGTGCAGGGCGGTGGAGACGCTGATGTCGTGGATCTCGTGGCGAGGAGTGTCGCGGTAGATGCGCACGATGCGGTTCTCCGCCTTGCCGTAGCGGTTGGGTCCGAGAACTATCGACATGGGTGCTCCTTATGGTCCGGGTGGTGCGTGCTTCGGGTCGTGCGCAGTTCGGGTCGTACGAGAAAGTCAGCGGGCGCGCAGCAGTTGGCCCGCCGGCGGCCGGGCGGATGCGCCGGTCGCGTCGGCCGCAAAAATCACGGCTCCGGCCAACCAGGTGGTGTGCACCCGGCCGAACAGGGTGGCGCCGTCGAAGGCGCTCACCCGGTTCTTGTGCCGCAGGGCGTCCACGCTCACGGTGAAGGTCTCATCGGGCGCGAAGGCCACCAGGTCGGCCGCGGCGCCGACCGTGATCGCGCCGGAGTCCAGGCCGGCGAACCGGGCTGTAGCCGTGGTCATCCAGGCCAGCACCCGGTCCAGCGGCAGGCCACGATCCCTGGCAGCGGTCCACACCGCCGGCAGGCTCAGCTGCAACCCGGAGATGCCGCCCCAGGCCAGGCCGAAGTCGCCGCCGTGGCCGAGCTTGAGCTCGCGAGTGGCCGGTGAGTGGTCGGAGGCGATGAAATCGATCACGCCGTTCTCCAGTCCCTGCCAGAGCAGCTCCCGGTTGCCCTCATCCCGGATCGGCGGGCAGCATTTGAACGCCGTGGCGCCGTCGGCGATGGCTTCGGCGGCGAAGCTCAGGTAGTGCGGGCAGGTCTCCACCGTGATCGGCAGCCCCTCCGCCCGGGCGGCGGCCAGCCGCGGCAGCACCGTGGCGGACGAGAGGTGCAGGATGTGCGCGCGCACGCCGGTGCGACGCACCACGTCGATCACCCGGGCGATGGCGGCATCCTCGGCCTCATCGGGCCGGCTGGCCACGAAGTCGGCGTAGGCCGTGCCGCCGGCGTTCTCGGAACGATCCAGCACAGCCGGGTCTTCGGCGTGCACCACGAGCAGGCCACCGAACCCGGCGATCTCGACCGCGGCCGTCTCGAGCTCGGCGGGGGAGAGGTGCGGGAACTCGTCGACGCCGGAGGGAGAGAGGAACGCCTTGAAACCGAACACGCCGGCCTCGTGCAGCGGCTGCAGGGCACCGAGGTTAGCGGGGATCGCCCCGCCCCAGAAACCCACGTTGACCGTGGCCTGGGGCGCGGCGGCCTGGCGTTTGAGGTCGAGCGCCGCCACCGTCGTGGTGGGCGGGATGCTGTTCAGTGGCATGTCGATGATCGTGGTGACACCGCCCGCCGCGGCCGCGAGGGTCGCACTCGCGAAGCCCTCCCAGTCGGTGCGGCCGGGCTCGTTCACGTGCACGTGGGTGTCGACCACGCCGGGCTGCAGCACCTGGCCGGCGGGCAGGGTGATGTCAGTGCGGGCCGGCAACACAGCATCCACCGGTTCGATCGTCGTTATCACACCGTCGGAGATCGCGATCGCGGCGGCGCCGAACCCTCGCGCGGTGAGCACTCGGGCCGAGCGGATAACCAGGTCGTGCATCGGGTTCTCCTGTCGGATTCTGTGGCTAATCGCAGCGGGTTCTGACTGCCTTCCTGTCACCCTAGTGAAGTCGTTCCTGGCTCGTTCCGGGGTTCGGAAATCTGTCGGACACACACGATCGAGGCGGATGAAACACCATTCGCCGCTGGAGGCTACTCGGCTGAATAACCCGCGACGTACTCGTCGATCGCGTGGAGGAAGGCCTGCTTCTCGTTCGTGGGCAGCCAGCTCGCTTCGAACGAGTTCTTGGCCAACAGCACCAGTTCGTCGGTGTCGAGGCCCGCCTTCTCGGCCAACGCCGAGTAATTGTCGGCGACGTAGGCGCCGAAGTACGCCGGGTCGTCCGAGTTGACCGTCACGAGCACCCCGAACTTCAGCAGCGCCACCATCTCGGCGGCCTTCATGTCCGCGGTGACGAAGCTGTTCGAGACCGGGCAGCAGGTGAGTCCCAGGCGGCGCTCGCGCACCAGGGCCACCAGCTCCGGGTTCTCCACGATGTTCGTGCCGTGGTCGATGCGGTCAACCTGGATGTCTTCGAGTACCTGGCGGATGTTCTCGATACTGCCGACCTGGTCGATGTCGCAGTGCATGGTGAGCTTGAGGCCGTTCGCCCGCGCCAGCGCGAAGACGTCGGCGAACTTCGTCGGCGGGTTGTCCCGTTCGTCGGAGTCCAGGCCCACACCGATGAACCTGTCGGCGTACGGCAGCGCCTCCGTGAGGGTGGCCAGGGCGCTCTCGGCCGAGAAGTCGCGCAGGAAGCAGAGGATTAGTTCGGCGGAGACGCCCAACGCTCCGGCGTCGACGGCGGCCCGGTGGTAGCCCACGATCACCTTCTCGATCGGCACCCCCCTGGAGGTGTGCGCCTGCGGGTCGAAGAACGCCTCCACCCGGCGCACCCCGTCGGCTGCTGCCCGAACGAAGTACGCCGTGGCGAGGTCATAGAAGTCCTCTTCCTCCACCAGGACATTCACCGCCGGGTAGTAGACCCCGAGAAAGCTCGCCAGCGAATCGAACTCGTAAGTGGCCTTGACCTGCTCCACGGTGGTCTGGCCGATGTCCACCCCATTGCGGCGAGCGAGCGCCAGCTTGAGCTCCGGCTCCAGCGTCCCCTCGAGGTGCAAGTGCAGTTCCGCCTTGGGCAGGCCGGAGACGAACGCCGGGGTCGGTACGATAGCTGAAGACATTGGGGTTCCTTTCAGGGTGGACCCCGTGACGCTATCACGCCAGGGTTTTCGGATCATCCGGGGAGAATCTCGCGTTTCAGCACGGCTTTTCGGCCGTAATGAACCGGAAATGTTTCGGTCTTCGCCGCGTCACACACAGCAATTAGTGTTCGAGTCATCCGAACGTTTGTTGCAGCGGATGTGGCGTCGTGAAACACCGCAATCACACCAGCATCACCACAGCACGACATCACATTCACAAACAGGCAATCCGCCCCAGCACGCCGTTGAGTTCCACGGCAACCCCCGAGCACCACCGAGAGGACCGCGTCATGACGCAAGCCCCACTTTCCCCGTTCAATCGTCGATCAGTGAAGCGCATCGGCACCGGCATCGCCGCCGCCGCAGCCCTGACCCTTGTCCTCTCCTCCTGCGCCAGCGATGCCGGCTCCTCCTCGGACGACTCGGCTGAGGCCGCCTCGTTCGGTGACGCCAGCATCCAGCTGTCCTGGATCAAGAACACCGAGTTCATGGGCGAGTTCGTCGCCGACGACGCCGGTTACTTCACCGACGCGGGCTTCGACTCCGTCGACCTCATCCCCGGTCCGGCATCGGCTGAAGCCGGCGTCATCTCCGGCAACGTCGACCTCGGCATCGGCAACGCCATCTCCACCGGCACCGTCATCGCCGAAGAGGGCGCACCGCTGAAGATCATCGGCGCGACGTACCAGAAGAACCCGTTCACCATCCTCTCGCTGGCCGGCGTCGGCAACATCGCCACCCTCGACGACCTCGCGGGCAAGACCATCGGTGTGCAGGCCAGCAACCAGAGCCTCTGGGATGCGTTCCTCAAGATCAACGACATCGACCCGTCCACGATCACCGTCGTTCCGGTCGAATACGACCCGACCCCCCTCTTCAACGGTGAGGTCGACGGCTGGTTCGCCTACCTGACCAACGAGTCGATCGACGCCGAGCTGGCCGGTCTCGACCCGGTCAACCTGCCGCTGGCCGACAACGGCCTGCCGTTCGTCGCCGAGACCTTCACCGCCTCCGACGACGCGATCGCCAACGACCGCGAAATGCTCAAGGCCCTGCTGGTCGCCGAGATCAAGGGCTGGTCCGACGCGATCAACGACCCCACCGCTGCCGCCACCCTCACGGTGGACACCTACGGCAAGGACCTGGGCCTGACCATGGAGAAGGAAACCCGCCAGGCGGAGATCCAGGCCACCGACCTCGTCGTGAGTGCTGACACCGAGGCCAACGGCCTCTTCACGATCAGCGACGACCTCAAGGCGGAGTCCATCGCCACCCTGGAGGCCGCCGGCATCGACATCGACGCCGACACGCTGTTCGACACCACGCTGCTCGACGAGGTCTACGAGGAGAACCCCGACCTCGTCGCCTACAGCAAGTAATCCAGCTCCACCCGCAAGTCGCTCCAGCATGCGGTACGCCGGCGGCACCCGTCTCACTCGAGGCGGGTGCCGTCGGCGATACTGATGTATCGGCACCCGACGACGCCCAGTAAGGAATGTACGACGTGAGCACGATCGACACCGGTCTTCCCGCCACCGAAACCGCCCCGGGAACCGGTCTGCACATCTCAGGGCTGCACAAGACCTTCTCGGTCGGCCGCAAGGAGGTGGTAGCCCTCGACAACGCGAACCTGCACACCGACAAGGGCAGCTTCCTCTCCCTGCTCGGCCCCTCCGGTTGTGGCAAGTCCACCATCCTGCGCATCCTCGCCGGCCTGGAGAACCCGACCAGCGGCACGACCAGGGTCGACGGCAAGAGCCCCGCGGAGCTCCGCAGCGGCCACGAACTCGGCATCGCCTTCCAGGACTCCGCCCTGCTGCCCTGGCGCAGCGTGCGCAGTAACATCAAGCTTCCCTTCGAGGTCGCCCGGATGCCCGTCGACGAAGACTATGTCACCGAATTGATCCAGCTCGTCGGCCTCACGGGCTTCGAGAAGGCCAAGCCCGCCCAGCTCTCCGGCGGCATGCGCCAGCGTGTGTCGATCGCCCGGTCGCTCGTGCTCAAGCCCTCTGTGCTGCTGCTCGACGAACCCTTCGGCGCCCTCGACGACATGACCCGCCAGCGACTCAACGTGGAACTGCTGCGCATCTGGACCGAGAAGCCCGCCACCACCCTGATGGTCACGCACGGCATCTCCGAGGCGATCTTCCTCTCCGACCAGGTGGCCGTGATGAGCCCCCGGCCCGGCCGGGTCAAGGAGGTCATCGAAATCGACCTGCCGCGTCCGCGGCTGCCCGAGATGATGCGCACCCCCGAATTCCACGCGCTGCACGACCGCGCCTCCGAACTGCTCTTCGGCGCCGACACCCCGGCCACCAGCGGAGCACACTGATGCCCGTCACCCGTGGCCTGCCCGGCTGGGCGACCGGCCTGCTCGGCGTTGCCGTCGTCGTGGCGCTCTGGTGGATCAGCGCGCTCACGATCTTCCAAAACTCCGGGTCGGTGCCCGGCGGCGCCATCCCCACCCCGGCCGAAGTGGTCTCCCAGTTCATCAATGACGGCTTCGGCTTCTATTGGCCGCACATCACCATGACCCTCAGCGAAGCCGCCATCGGCTTCCTCTGGGGCAACGGCCTGGCGCTGCTGCTCGCCGGCCTGGTGCTGATCGTGCCGCGCATCGAGAAGATCGCGCTGCAAGTCGCCGTGATCACTTACTGCGTGCCGATCGTGGCCATCGGCCCGATCGCCTACATCGTGATCGGCCCGCCCCGCGGCGACCCGTCCGGCACCGCGGTGTTCCTCGCCGCCCTGTCGGTGTTCTTCACCACCGTGGTCGGATCCCTGGTGGGCTTGAAGGCGGCCGACAAGGCCAGCCTCGACCTGGTCACCGTCTACGGCGGCACCAAGTTCACCCAGCTGCGCAAGGTTCGGCTCATCGCCGGCCTGCCCAGCGTGCTGAACGCCCTGCAGATCGCCGCCCCGGCGGCGCTGCTCGGCGCTATCCTCGGCGAGTACCTCGGTGGTGCCGAACGCGGGCTCGGCCTGGCCATGCTCGCCGCCGGCAACGCCGCGAACGTGGAACGGGTGTGGAGCCTCGCCCTGGTCGCGGGCCTGCTGGCCGGCATCGGCTACCTGTTGTTCGCCGTGATCTCACGCTTCGCCACCCCTTGGACCACCGGACGGAGCAGCTCATGAGCACGCAGACGGTCTCGGACAAGCCCACCCTCTCCGGCAACCGGCCGACCGTGGTCACCAAGAGCACCGGTGCGCAGGCTCGGGGCGTCGGCGCCTACATCGGCCGGGCGCTGGGCACAGGCGTGCTCACCCTGGTGATCGTGCTCGCCGCCTGGCAGGGCCTGATCCTGCTCCTGGGTGTGTCACCGTTCATCGCCAAGGGCCCGCTGGATGTCTTCAACTGGCTGTTCACGGTGCCGGAAGCGGCCGAGAACCGGGCCTTGATCCTCACCAACCTGGGTGTCACGCTCACCGACGCGTTCCTCGGCTTCGTCGCCGGCATGGTGCTCGCCCTGGTGCTGGCCACCCTGTTCACCCTGTCCAAGGGCATCGAGCACGCCCTGATGCCCATCGCCCTGTTGCTGCGCAGCGTGCCGCTGGTGGCGTTCGTGCCGGTGCTCATCCTGATCACCGGTCGCGGCCCGTCGATCGCCGTGGTCACCGGCGCCATCGTGGTGCTCTTCCCCGCCCTGGTGAACATCGCCTTCGGCCTGCGCTCCGCATCTCCGCAGGTGAGCGATGTCATCGCCGTGTACGGCGGCACCCCGTTCACCGCGCTTCGCAAGGTGGCGTTGCCCAGCTCGCTGCCGTCGTTCTTCGCGGCGATCAAGATCTCCATTCCCGGCGCCATCACCGGCGCCCTGCTGGCCGAATGGCTGGCCACCGGCCAGGGCCTGGGCTACGGCATCGTCGTTGCCGTGTCGCAGGTGAAGAACTTCGAGGTCTGGTCGTCGGTGGTCGTCATCACGATCGTGTCGATGGTGCTCTACGGTCTGGCGCAGTTCGCCGAGAACCTGGTGCTGCGCCGTATGGGCATGGACCAGAGCGCAGGCAGCTAACCGTGCTCGAGATCGCCGGTCCGGTGCTCGACGCCCTCGCGCACGGGCACCGGGTCGCGATCGCAACGGTCACCCGGGTGCTCGGCAGCGCGCCGCGCACCCTCGGCACGGCGATGGCCGTGACGGATGCCGGTGCCGTGATCGGCAGCATTTCCGGCGGTTGTGTGGAGGGCGCGATCTACGAGAGCGCCCAGGAGGTGCTCGAGACCGGGCGCCCTCAACTGACCGAATTCGGAGTCAGCGACGACGACGCCTTCGCGGTAGGACTGAGCTGTGGTGGCACGGTCGAGGTGTTCCTGGCCGAGTTCGCGCCGGCGGGGGAGCGTAACACCCTGCCGGCCGCGGTGCGTGCCCAGTTGGAGCGAGCCGCCGCCGGCGAGGCCGCCGGGATCGCGCTGGTGGTCGCCGGCACCGGGGCGGGACTCATGGTGGTGCCGGAGGACGGCCCCGGGGACGCCGACGGCTCCGAGAACGGCGCCGACCCGGAGACAACGGCCGGCCTGGACGCCGACGCCGTGCGACGCATCCGGGCCGCGTTGCGCGCCGGCATCACCAGCGGCCGAAGTGTGGTGGGCACCGTCGACTGCGACGGGGCGACCAGTCGGGTGCTCTACCTGGTGGCCTCGACCCCGCCGCGCTGCCTGATCTTCGGCGCGGTGGACTTCGCCAGCGCGCTCTCGGCCGCGGCGTCGCTGCTCGGCTACCGGGTGACCGTTTGCGATGCTCGAGCAGTGTTCGCCACCGCCGAACGGTTCCCGACCGCGGCGGAGGTCGTGGTCGAGTGGCCGAGCGACTATCTCGCCCGCACCGAGACCGATGCCCGCACTATCGTGTGCGTGCTCACCCACGACGAGAAGTTCGACCTGCCGCTGCTGACCACGGCCCTGAACCTCGACGTCGCCTATGTGGGCGCGATGGGGTCCAGGCGCACGCACGAGCGACGGATGTCACGGCTGCGCGAGGCGGGTGTCTCCGCCGACGCACTGGACAGGTTGCACTCGCCGATCGGCCTGGACCTCGGCGCGAGCAGCCCGGAGGAGACCGCGGTGTCGATCCTCGCCGAGGTGCTCGTGGCCCGCTCCGGCGCGTCCGGGTCGCCGCTTCGCAGCAAGCCGGGCCCGATCCACCCCTCGCCGTAACCGAGGCAGGCCTGCTCGGGGCTGACCGGGATTTTCCTCTCGCCCTCACCCTCTTCGGGGGACGAAACAGGCGAGCCGCCGCATTAGCGTGCTCGTCGAGTCCACTGAATGGGAGGAACCACAATGACCACCACACGGCAGGCAACGGGCACCGCGACCGGTGCCGAAAATATGGACAACTACGGCACCTCCGGCTGGACCGGCTGGATCGTCTTCGCCGGCGTCATGATGCTGATGATGGGCGCGTTCCACGTCATCCAGGGCCTGGTCGCGCTCTTCCAGGACACCTACTACCTCGTCGGCCAGGAGGGACTGGTGGTGCAGGTCGACTACACGACCTGGGGCTGGGTGCACACGATCCTGGGCGCCGTGGTGATTCTCGCGGGCATCGCCCTGCTCGCCGGGCAGATGTGGGCCCGCGTCGTTGCGATCATCCTGGCCTTCGGCAGTGCCCTGGTGAACATCGCATTCCTCGGCGCCTACCCGCTCTGGTCTATCACCATGATCGCCATCGACGTTCTGGTGATCTACGCGGTGACCATGCACGGCAAGGAGATGAAGCCGATGACGGCGAGTCAGGGTCGGGCCAGTAGTGTCGAGGAATGACTGACCGGCTTCCCGACGTTGGCGCTGCGGAATCGCTGACAGAACCGCTGACGGCGGTCGCTCTGACCGAGTTCCTCCTGGGCCTCAACGGGGCCGAAGAGACCTATCCCTTCGGCCCCGAGGCCCGGGTGTTCAAGGTGCACGGCAAGGTCTTCGCCATCGACAACACCCCGGTTCATCGGGGCCTGTCCGAACCGACGGTCTCCATCACCGTGAAGGCCCTGCCCGAAAACGTGCCCCGGCTCATCCGGAGCGTTGCCGGCATCGACCCCGGGTACCACATGGCCAAGAAGCACTGGGTGACCGTGCGCCTGAACGGCACCGTGCCTGGTGGCCATGTGCAAGAACTGATCGCCGAATCGCACGCCATCGTGGTGGCGTCCCTGCCGAAGCGGGTGCGGCTCGGCCTCGAGGGTTAGCCCCTGACCGCGTTCACCACATTCATCAGGCGCCACAGCCGGTCGCGCGACATCGGCAGTTCGTAGGAGCGGATGCCGATGGCGTCGCGCACGGCGTTGGCCAGCGCGGGTGCCACCGGGTTGTACGGCGACTCGCTCATGGACTTGGCGCCGTATGGCCCCAGGTGGTCGGCGGTGTTTGCGAAGTACACCTCGGTCACCGGCAGGTCGGCCAGCTGCGGCACGTGGTAGTTGCGCAGCACCCGGGTCTCAACGGTTCCGGCGCCGTCGAGAATGAGTTCCTCGTACAGCGCGGTGCCGATGGCTTGCGCCGTGCCGCCCTCGATCTGGCCGCGGCACTGCTCGGGGTTCATCACGAAGCCGGCGTCCGCGCTCTGGATCGACTGCAGCATCCGCACCTCACCGGTGGCCGTGTTCACCGCGACCCGGAAGGCGTGCACGTTGAAGGCCAGTGAACGCTGACCGCCGTTCTCGCGGCCCACGGCAGTGAGGCCGGCCGTACCACCGGCGGGATCGCCGTCGGCGGGATCGACCAGGTCGGCCAGGGGCAGGAACAGGTCGCCGGAGCGGAGACCCTCTGCTTCGAGGCTGAATGAGTCCGCAGCCAGGCCGGAGCGGATCGCGGCTCTGCCGCGCAGCTGCTCGGCCAGGCTGAGCGCGGCGCCGTGCACGGCCTTGCCGGCCACGACCACGCCGGCCGAACCGAACGCGCCGGTGTCGTACTGGCTGGCGTCAGTGTCGGACTGCAGGATCGTGATGCGGTCGGGGCCGGTGTTCAACGCCGTCGCCGCGATCTGGGTGTGCACGGTGGTGGTGCCGTTGCCGAACTCGGCCGTGCCCACCCGCACGGTGTAGCGGTGGTCGGGCGTGAGGGTGATCGACGCCTCGGAGTAGTGGCCGCGGGGCGGGATGGTGGCGATCATCGACGACGCCATGCCCTCGCCGACCCGCCATTCGGGGCCGGCGGGGGCGGTGACACCGTTGCCGCGGGCCAGGGCCGCCTGGGCGAGGTCGAGGCACTGGTCGAGGCCGTAGCTGGCGAAACCGATATCGTCGCCCTCCTCGTGGGTGACCACGATCGGGTCGCCGGGCCGCACCGAGTTCAGCCGGCGCAGGTCGAACGGGTTCATGCCGAGCTTCACGGCGAGTTCGTCGAGGGCGCTCTCGATGCCGTAGATCACCTGCCCGAGGCCGTAGCCGCGGAAGGCGCCGGACGGCGGGTTGTTCGTGTACACGGCCTGCGCATCCACCCGCTTGTTGGGCACGTTGTACAGCGCCACGGATTCGCTGGTGCCGTGGAACATGACGCCGGGCCCGTGGTTGCCATAGGAACCGGTGTCGGAGAGCACATCGACGGCCAGGGCGGTGAGGCGGCCGTCGCTGGTGGCGCCGAGGGTGACGCCGACTCGCATGGGGTGCCGGGCGGGAGAGGCGGCGAGTTCGTCGGTTCGGGTGAATTCGTACTGCACCGGACGCCCGGTGGCGAGCACGGCCAGGGTGACCACGTCCTCGGTCAGGATCTCCTGCTTGCCGCCGAAGCCGCCGCCGACCCGCGTGGTGAACACGCGCACGGTGTCGAGGGGCAGGTCGAAGATGCGGCTGATCTCCTTCTGCACCAGGAACGGCACCTGTGAGCTGGTGCGCAGGACGAGCCGCTCGTTCTCCAGCCAGCCGATGGTGGCGTGGGTTTCAAGCTGGGTGTGCGCGATGCGCTGGGTCTGCCAGGTGCCGGTGACCACGGTGTCGGCGGCGGCGAGACCCGCGGCGAGGTCGCCGTATTCGCCGTGCAGCTCGGCGACCAGGTTGCGGGAGGGGTCGGCGAGCCGGCTGGTGGTGGCGTCCTTGTCGCCGTGCACGAGCGGGGCGCCGGGCTGGCGGGCTTCGTCGGGATCGAAGACCGCCGGTAGTTCCTCGTACTGCACGTCGAGCAGGCGGCAGGCGTGCTCGGCGATGCCGACTGAATCGGCCACGACGGCGGCGACCCGCTGTCCGCGATGGCGCATCACGGTGTCGAAGACCAGGCTGTCGTCGGGGTCGTCGAGGCGGCTCTCGTGCCGGGCCGAGGAGTACAGCGTGCCGGGGGAGTCGGCTGAGCTGAGCACAGCGTGCACCCCGGGCAGGGCGCGGGCAGCGGTGGCATCGATGGAGAGCACCCGGGCGTGGGCGTGCGGGCTCCGCAGCACGGCGAGGTGCAGCAGCCCAGGCACGGCCACGTCGAGCGTGTACGGTTCCTGACCGCTCACCACCCGGGCGGCGGCGGGCGCGCGCAAGGAGCCGCCGACCTGACCGTCGGTGGCGGAGGTGCGGGCGGTGCGGGGCTTGGTGGACCGGAGCGGGCCGAGGCCGGTGACGGGTGCGGCAGCCGGCGTGTGCTGGTGGGCCGCATGGTCATGGGCGTTGCCATGCCCGTGGTCATGCCCGTCGTCGCCGGGTTCGGGGTGTTCGTGTTCGTTCCCACAGCCGCCGTCGGCCGGGGTGTGCCGGTCGCGGATGGCGTCGTCGATGGCCCGGTAGCCGGTGCAGCGGCAGAGGTTGCCCTTGAGCAGCCGGGGCAGGTCGTGCAACTGGTGCTCCTGGAGGGTGGACGCCGTCACGATCATGCCCGGCGTGCAGAATCCGCACTGGAATCCGGCGGCATCGATGAAGCGCTGCTGGATCGGGGCGAGGTTCTCCGGGCTGCCGATACCGGTCGCCGTGGTGACCTTTCGGTTCTCGGCGCGGTAGGCAGGGTAGATGCAGGAGTGCACCGGGGTGCCGTCGACGAGCACGGAGCACGCGCCGCAGTCGCCGGTGTCACAGCCCTTCTTGACCTCGAAGTGCTCGTTGGCGCGCAGGTAGGTGCGCAGCACCTGGCCGGCAGCGGCCGGGGCGTCCAGCGGTTGTCCGTTCACGCTCAGCTTCATGCGCGGCTCCCGCCCTGGTCGTTGCCGGCTTCGTTCCTGGGTCCGGCCAGCTCCTGCCGGATCTCCTCGCCGAGAAGCCCGCTCACCGCGCGGCGCCAGTCGGCGGCGCCGTGCGCATCGCTGAACCAGGCGTCGATGGCGGCGATGTCGGCGGCCAGGTCGACGGCGTCGGGCACGGCCGGGTACCGCAGCTGCACCGGGCGCACGGTGCCACCGGTCACAGTGAGAACGAAGACTCCGTCGACGTCGAGCCGGCCGATCAGCACGGCGCCGGAGCGGCCGAGGGGCGAGAGTGCGATCTTGCGGTACGCGGTGCGGGCCTCCAGCGTCGAGGCCGGCACGTGGATCGACCTGAGCACGTCGCCGGGGGCGAGCACATTGGTGGTGTTGCCGGTCACGAAGTCGACGGCGGGCATCCAATGGTCGCTACCGTCGGCGCGCCAGATGAGCAGCTGGGCGTCGAGTGCGGCGGTGAGGCAGATCATCGGACCGGCGGGCAGGGAGGTGCACAGGTTGCCGCCGACGGTGGCGACGTTCCAGACCTTGAACGAGCCGAACAGGGCGGTGCAGGCCTGGTGAAACACCGGGTGGGCGGCCCAGCCGGGCTGGGTGGGCAGGGCGGCGAGGTCGGCGAGGGTGCAGGTGGCGGCGATCTCGAGGCCGTCGGCGGAGACGGTGAGGGGCGGCCAGAGCATTGTCTGCAGGTCGACCAGGCCGGTGAGGTGGATGCGGGGGTCGGCGAAGAGCTCGGAGCCGCCGGCGAGCGGAACAATCGCTGGGCCGAGCGCGGCGAGGTCAGCCCGGGTATGGGCCGGCGTGATGGTCGCAACGGTGGTCAGATCCATCGATGCCTCCTTCGTCGAGGCTGCCAGGGCAGCCGGGGGTGCCGGCGCCGCCTTCGGGCGGCGCCGTTGGGCATCCGTTCGGGTGCCAGCACCCTAGTCAAGCGCAGCATTGTGTCGCGGATGTAAACCACGCGAGCAGACCCCAGCAGATGCCCAGTTTTGGGGTGGCGTGCCGGCGCCCGGCCGGCGCCTCTGCGAGCCACCCGCGCGGTGTAAGTGTTGCCCGTGCGGACTTCTGCGCCCGGCGCACCGGCCGCAGAAGTCCGCTTCGGTAACAGTTTCCGGCGGGGGAGCCGTTCGGGCCGTGCCTTGGGCCGGTGCGGTCAGCCGAGGGCGGCGACCCACTCGGTGGTGCCGTCGATGAAACCCTGTTCCTTCCAGATCGGCACCCGCGACTTGATCTCGTCGACGAGGGCCGCACAGGCGGCGAACGCTTCAGCGCGGTGCGCCGAGGCGACGGCGCAGGCCAGCGCAATGTCGCCGATGCCCAGGTCGCCCACCCGGTGGGCGGCCGCGATCCGGCAGCCGGGGTGGGCGAGCGCGATGTCCGCCGCCACCTCGGCCAACACAGCCTGAGCGCTCGGATGCGCGCTGTAGCGCAACCAGGTCACGCCGCGGTCCTCATCGTGATTGCGCACCACACCGGCAAACGACACCACGGCGCCGGCGGTCGCGTCGCCGACGGCATCCGTGCACTCGTCGACGGTGATGGCGGTCTCGTCGACACGGGCGAACAGCACGGCGCCCGGTGTCGAACCGGGGTGCGTCGCACCGGTGCTCGTCGATGCGGGCTCAGTGGTCATGCGGGGTCTCCTTGACCGCCGAAGCGGTGGTGTTCGTCTGGCGAGCCGACGCGGACGGGGCGGCGTGGTCGACGCCGTGCACCTGGTCAAGCAGGTGGTCGAGCACTTCGGCCAGCACTCCGAGGCCGTCGCGCACGCCGCCGGTGGATCCGGGCAGGTTGATCACGACCGTGCGACCGCGGGCGATGCCCGCATGCCCGCGGGAGAGCACCGCGAGCGGGGTGGAGGCGGTACCGCGACGGCGCAGTTCCTCCATGATGCCGGGCAGTTCCCGATCCAGCTGCGGCAAGGTCTGCTCCGGGGTCTGGTCGGTGGGGCTCACACCGGTTCCGCCGGTGGTGATCACCAGGTCGAGGCCGGCCTCGATGGCGGCCGCCAGGGCGTCACCCACGGGAACGCCGTCGGCAACGACGGCCCGGTCGAGCACGATCCAGCCCCGCTCACCGAGCCAGGCGTCGATGACGGGACCGGTGCGGTCGCGGTACACGCCTTGGGCCGCACGGGTCGACGCGACGATGACCTGGGCGGTGCGGCCCCGGCCGCGGCCGACCGGTCGCTCGGGCGGCGCTGCGGCCTTGCCGGCGGGGGTCATTCCACGCTCCAGTCGCCGCTCTTGCCGCCGGACTTCGCCAGCACCCTGATGTCGGTGAGCACGGCGTGCTTGTCCACCGCCTTGATCATGTCGTAGAGGGTGAGCGCCGCCACCGACACCGCGGTGAGCGCCTCCATCTCCACCCCGGTCACTCCGGTGGTCTTCACCGTCGCGGTGATCAGCACCCGGTCCGTGCCCGGTTCGAAGTCGACGGTGGCACCGCTGATCGGCAGCGGGTGGCAGAGCGGGATCAGCGCCGAGGTCTGCTTGGCACCCAGGATGCCGGCCACCCTGGCCACCGCGAGGGCCTCGCCCTTGGGCAGCCGGCCGGCCACGATCAGGTCGATCACGTCTGGCCGGGTGAGAAGCGTGGCCGTGGCCGTGGCCCGCCGCTTGGTGACCGGTTTGTCGGTGACGTCCACCATCACGGCGGCGCCGTCCGCACGCACGTGGCTCAGGCCGGCGCCGTGCGCGGTGTCGGGGTGGCTCTGGTCAGTCATCGATACTCCAATACTCGGCGGTCTCGCCCGCGGTCATGCTGTCGACACCGACGGGCAGGTGCACCAGCACCGTCGCGGCCGCATAGGAATGCAGGAGGTGCGAACTCGCACCACCAACCAGGTCAAGGGTGCCGTCGGCGAGCAGGATGCCGCGGCGCAGCTGGTGCTTGCCGGCCGGCGAGTGCACGTCGTGCGCCAGTGGTGCCCGGCCGATGGTGCGGTCGGGCCGGGGCAGCCCGGCCAGGCGGCGCAGCACCGGACGCAGGAACACCTCGAACGAGATGAGCGCACTGACCGGGTTGCCGGGGAAGGTCAGCACGGGAACGGTCGCGCGGGCGCCGGCACCGGGCAGGGTGATCTCGCCGAGCCCCTGCGGGCCGCCGGGCTGCATGGCCACGTGCAGGAAGACCACGCCGAGCGGTCCGAGCGCATCCCGCACCACCTCCCGAGCGCCGGCGCTGACGCCGCCGACGGTGACGACGAGGTCCACCACGGCGGCATCGGCCAGCAACTCGAGCAGGTCGGCGGCGTCGTCGGAACGGCACGGCCGGGCGAACACCGTGCACCCGGCCTCGCGCAGTGCCTGGCTGAGGATGACGCTGTTGGAGTCGTAGATCTGCCCGGCGGCCAGGTCGCTGCCGGGCTCGCGGATCTCGTGGCCGGTCGCGATGAGCAGCACCCGGATGCGCCGGTACACCTCGATCTCGGTGACGCCGGCGCCCGCGAGCACTCCGAGTTGCGCCGGTCCGAGAGCGGCTCCGGCAGCAAGGAGCACCTCGCCGACACGCACGTCGCTGCCGGTGGGGCGCACGAAAGTGCCGGGAGCGACGGCCGCCGCGAACGACACCGTGCCGAATGACACCGTGCCGAACGACACCGTGCCGTCCGGCTCGGCCGCCACGACATGGTCGACCGGCAGGAAGCGCGGCGGATCGGCCTGCTCGATCGGCACGACGGCATCCGCACCGGCGGGAATCGGAGCGCCGGTCATGATCGGCGCCGCGCTGCCCGGCGCGAGCGGCGCACCGGGGTCGCCGGCGGCGATGCGATCGGCGACCGTCAAGGGCACCGGGGTGCCGGCCGACGCCGTGGCGAGGTCGGCGGAGCGCACCGCGTAGCCGTCCATTTGGGAGTTGTCGAACGGGGGCAGAGCCACCGGGGAGACCACCGCGGTCGCCAGGGTGCGGCCGCGGTAGGTGTCGGGATCCGCATTGAGCCGGGCGCTGGAGACGGCGAGGGTCTCGGTGACCCGGGCGGGGAACAGCGGCGCGAGAAGCGTCGCCACATCCTGCCGGTACTGCTGAATTGTGCGCGCGCTCATGGCACCATCTTGCCGCACGGGCCTGACCGTGTCGCCCCGAGCATGGCTCTTGAAGGCCGCGGCGCCCGGGCGTATCGTGCCTCGAACGACTGACGCCAGCGCGAAACCGGAAGGGCCGATCATGGGACGACTCGTGGTGCAACAATTCGTCACCGCCGACGGTTTCGCCGCCAACCTGGATGGGGAATTCACCGCCTACGAACTGCTCGATGGCGGCACCACCGAATTCGACAAGAGCCAGGCGGAGTGGCTGACCGGAGTGGATGCCATGGTGCTCGGCGCCACGACCTACCGGATGTTCGCCGGCTACTGGCCCACCGCCGAAGCCGCGAATGAGATCATCGCCGCTCCGCTGAACGCCCTGCGCCGGCACGTCTTCTCCACCACCCTCAGCCATGCCCCGTGGGGCGACCTGCCGGCGGCCGCGCTGGAATCCGGCGATGCCGTCGAAGCCATCCGCCGGATCAAGGACGAGACCGCGGGCATCGTGGTGCTCTGGGGCAGTCTCACCCTGAGCCGGGCGTTCTTCGCCGCCCACGAGGTGGACGAGGTGCGCCTGGTGGTGATGCCGGTCGTGATCGGGGCCGGCCTCGGTGCCTTCCCGCCCGGCACCGACCCAGTGGTGCTCGACCTGCTCGGGGCGGCGACCTACGACGACGGCCTCGTCGAACTGCGCTACGCCGTGCGGCCTCCGCCGGAGTGGTGAGCCGTCGTAGGCTGGACGCGGCGGCTGGTTGACACCGGCCGCGCCAGACGAGGAGTGCAATCAGGATGCAGGTGCAGGTGCGTTACTTCGCCGCGGCGAAGGCCGCGACGGGTGTGGCAGAAGAGACCAGGGTACTGCCGGCCGGGGCGACCATCGGCGCTTTCCTCGACGACCTCGGCAGCACGTCACCAGCGATGTTCGCGCGGTGCTCGTTCATCGTGAACGGCACTGCGACGACCGACCGGGCCCGGGTGCTCACCGACGGTGACAGCCTCGACGTTCTGCCGCCGTTCGCCGGCGGCTGACCCGCGCATCAGCCACGCCGGTACGCCCCGTTGATCCGGTCCGCGCCCGGCTAGGGGGTCACCACGGCGAAGGCCGGATCCGGGCTGTCGAGCAGGCTCAACAGCCGGTCGAGCACCGCGTGGTCCCCGGTGGTGTCGGCGCCGGCGAACGAGCCGTGGGCCAGAGCCTCGGCCAGCCTGGCGCGGCTGATCCGCACCGTGAGGTCCGCGGGCTTCGGTTTCGCCACCGGTTGGTGCACCAGGGCGCCGTGGCTGAGTTCCATGGTGTACAACTCCCTGCTGTCGGTGATCATCCAGGTGATCACGAAGCTCTCGGCCCACGCCCGCGGCCCCACCACCCGGATGGCCAGGGTGTCGAACAGCTGGGTGACGGTGAGGGCGGCGAGCAGCCCGCCGGCAGCCAGGTCGGTGCGGCTCACGCCGTAGCGCAGCTCGTTCGCGCCGGTCAGGTAGGCGTTCCGCCAGGTGGCGTTCTCGGCCCCGTGTCCCAGCCGTTCCAGCCCGGTGGCCAGGAGCTCCCGTGCGGCGTCGTCGCCGGGGGCGGCGAACACAGCGTGGCTGGCCAGCTCTACGGCGAAGCGCAGGTCGCCGTTGTCGAGGTATCGCCTGGCGTGTTCGAGGGTGGCGCCGACGCCGCCGAACACCTCCACGTACCGGGTGGCGGCGGCGGTCGGCGGATGCTGCCACAGGTGCGCCGGGTTGCCGTCGTACCAGCCCAGGTAGCGCTGGTAAATCGCCTTGACGTTGTGGCTCACCGAGCCGTAGTACCCGCGGGCATGGTCGCGTGCCGCCAGCTCCGGCGGCAGCTCGAAGTCCTCCGCGATCTCGCTGCCGGTGAGGCCCTGGTTCATCAGCCGCACGGTCTGGTCGTGCAGGTAGGCGTAGAGGTCGCGCTGCTCGGTGAGGAAGGTGACGATGTCCTCGGTTCCCCAGGTGGGCCAGTGGTGCGAGGCGAATTCCACCTCGGCATCGTGCGCAAACAGCTCGATCGCCTCGGCCAGGTAGCGTGACCACATCCGCGCATCGCGCACCTGGGCGCCGCGCAGGGTGAGCAGGTTGTGCAGGGTGTGGGTGGCGTTCTCGGCCATGCAGAGCGCGCGATGCGCGGGAAAGTACAGGTTCATCTCCGACGGGCATTCGGTGCCCGGAGTGAGCTGGAAGACGATGCGCACTCCGTCGAGCACTTCCTCCTGGCCGGTGCGGGTGATCTCCAGGGTGGGAGGGATCAGGCCGATGCTGCCGGTGGACGCCCCGGCACCGAGGCCGATGCCGACCCGGCCGACGGCGGTGCGGGCCAGCGGATGGCCGTCGTAATAGTAGCCGCGCCGGAACATCGCGGTTCCGGCATACACGTTCTCCGACACCGCGTTGTCGAGAAAGTGCTCGGGTGCGACGACGGGGATGTCGGCGTCGGCCTCCACCACGCCGAGCACCCCGCCGAAGTGGTCGGCGTGCGCGTGGGTGTAGACGATCGCGGTGACCGGACGGTCGCCGCGGTGCCGGCGGTAGAGGGCCAGCGCGGCTTCCGCGGTCTCGGCGGAGATCAACGGGTCGATCACGATCACGCCGCGGTCGCCCTCCACGAAGGTCACGTTGGAGAGGTCGAAGCCGCGCACCTGGTAGATCCCGGTCGTGACCTCGTAGAGGCCGTGTCTGGCGGTCAGGGAGCTCTGCCGCCAGAGATGATCGTCGACGCTCTCCGAACCGTCACCGGCCAGGAACGCGAGGGCATCCATGTCCCAGACGATCCGGCCGTCGGCGGCATGGATCACCATCGGATCAATGGTGCCGAGAAAGCCCCGGTCGGAGTTCTGCTCGTCGGAGTCGTCCTCAACCATGATGATCACCCTGTCTGGCAGGCCGGGAAGGAGGCCCGTTGCGCACACCATATAACCGGCACGCGGTTTGTGGTGCTGGTGCTGCCGTCCGGTCAGTACCGGGGGAGCGCCGGTTCGACCTGGCGTACCCAGTCGTCGATGCCGCCGGCCAGGTGGGTCACATTCGACCAGCCGTTGTCGCGCAGCACTCCGCGGGCGTACTCGGAGCGGGTGCCGTGGTGGCAGTACAGGATGACCCGGTCGTCGGGGGCCATCACGGCGCGGGCCTGATCGGTGAGCAGCTGGGCCATCGGCACCAGCGCGGAGCCGTCGATGGCGACGATCTCGCGCTCCCACGGTTCCCGGATGTCGACGAGAACGAAGTCGGCGGCGCCCGCCCGCCGCGCGGCCAGCAGGGAGGCCAGCTCGGCCGAGGAGACCTCCTCGGCCGGCTCGGCGTTCTCCGCGGGCGCCGCTGCGGTCGCCGTGACCGGCGTCGGGTGGGGGTGCACCTGGTTGTGGCTGGTGTCGCGGGGTGGACCGGTCACAGACTCGGGCACGGCAGACTCGGGCACGGCTGACTCGGGCGCGGCTGACTCGGGCGCGGCTGACTCGGCGGAGGAGGCGGCGTCATCCGTCGGCGGCACGGTGCCCCCGGTCGGGGCGGCACCGTACGGCACCTCCCGCCAGGAGCCGTCGAGGCCGTCGTGCACGAGCAGCCGGCCGAACAGGGGCTCGCCGAAGCCCACGATGAGTTTGAGGGTCTCGGTGGCCATGGCCGCGCCGATGCCGGCGCAGACCGAACCGAGCACGCCGGCGATCGCGCAGGTCTCGGCCTCGTCGGCGCCGGGGGTGGTGGGAAAGAGGTCCTCGAGCCGGGTGCCGCCGGCGGGGCCGTCGACCCAGAACACCGTGACCAGGCCGTCGAAACGCAGCACGGATCCCCAGACGTAGGGCTTGTGCAGCAGGGCGGCCGCGTCGTGGGCGAGGTGGCGGGTGGCGAAGTTGTCGGTGCCGTCGACCACGATGTCGTAGTCGGCCAGCAGGGTGAGCACGTTGGCGGCGGTGAGACGGGTCTGATGGGCAACGACCTCGATCAGCGGGTTGCGGGCGCGCAGGGCGGCCGCGGCGGCTTCGGCTTTGGGCTGGGCCAGGTCGTCCATGTCGTAGATCGTCTGGCGCTGCAGGTTGGACAACTCGACGCTGTCGGAATCGACGATGCCGATAGTGCCGACCCCCGCCGCGGCCAGGGCGGTGAGTACCGGGGAGCCCAGCCCGCCGGCACCGATCATCAGTACCCGGGCGGCGGCCAGCCGGCGCTGGCCGGTGTCGCCGATCTGGTCGAGGGCGATCTGGCGGGCATAGCGTTGGCGGTGGCCGGCGCTCAGCGGCGGCCCGGGCGAGACGAGCGGAACGTGCGGCATGACGGGCCTTTCTGCGGTGCTTCCAGCCTAAGCCTGTGCCGAGCGCAGCCGTCGTCATCATCGGTTGCGAACCTCGGTTCCGCCGGAACGGGGCGGTATCCTGAAGTATGACGTTCGTTGCACCACCCTCCGCTCTCGCATCTGATCAGACACCGCGTGACCAGAAACCGCGTGCTGATCAAACGTTGAGCGCCGACGAGGTGCTGCGCATCCGCAACGACTTCCCGGTGCTGCACCAGCTGGTGAACGGGCATCCACTCAACTACCTCGACTCCGGCGCCACCTCGCAGAACCCGATCAGCGTGATGGAAGCCGAGCAGGAGTACTACGAGCAACGCAATGCCGCCGTGCATCGCGGCGCGCACACCCTGGCGTTCGCCGCCACCGAAGTGTTCGAGGCCGCGCGAGCCACGGTCGCGACATTCGTCGGTGCCCCGGAGAATTCGATCGTCTGGACCTCCAACGCCACCGAGGGTGTGAACCTGGTGTCGTACTCGTTCAGCAACGCGTCCCTCGGGCTCGGCGCCCCGGCATCCGCCCGGTTCAGACTGGGTGCGGGCGACGAGATCGTCGTCACCGAGATGGAGCACCACTCCAACCTGATTCCGTGGCAGCAGCTGGCGCTCCGCACCGGGGCGACCCTGCGGTTCATTCCGGTGCTCGACGACGGCACCCTCGACCTGGCCGCGGCGGCGCAGATTGTGAACCCGCGCACCCGGCTGCTGGCCGTCACCCACGCCTCCAACGTGGTGGGCACCATCAACCCGATCGCCGAGCTCGTGCAGCTCGCTCACGCCGTCGACGCCCTGGTCTTCCTCGATGCCTGCCAGTCGGTGCCGCACCTGGCCATCGACCTGACCGCGCTCGACGTGGACTTCGCCGTCTTTTCCGGGCACAAGATGCTCGGCCCCACCGGCATCGGCGTGCTCTACGGCAAGGCCGAGTTGCTGGCCGACATGCCGCCGTTCCTCACCGGCGGCTCGATGATCACCACCGTCGATATGCAGACCGCCGAGTTCCTCGCCCCGCCGCAGCGGTTCGAGGCCGGCACCCAGCGCATCTCCCAGGCGCTCGCCCTGGCCTCCGCGGTCGACTACCTCGACCACACCGGTATGGGTCGCATCCGCGCCCGCGAGGCCGAGCTCGGCCGCCGGCTCGTCGAGGGCGTCACCTCCATCCCCGGCGTGCGCCTGCTCGGCCCCGGTGTCGGCGTCGAACGCATCGGCCTGGCCGCGGTGGATGTCGCGGGCGTGCACGCGCACGACGTGGGCCAGTTCCTCGACGAGGCCGGCATCGCCGTGCGCGTCGGGCATCACTGCGCCCAACCGCTGCACCGCCGGCTGGGCGTCACCGCGTCCACCCGCGCCAGCACCTACCTGTACACGACCGACGACGAGGTCGACCAGTTCCTGGCCGTGCTCGCCGAGGTCGCCCCGTTCTTCGGAGTGTCACGATGACCTCGTCCGCCATGCAGCAGCTCTACCAGCAGATCATCCTCGACCACGCCAAGTCCGCCCACGGCGCCGTCCCCGAGCTGCCCACTCTCGACGCCGGCTCGGTCTCCGCAGCGGGTCTTCGCCAGGCGCAGTCCCACCAGGTGAACACCACCTGCGGCGACGAGGTCACCGTGCGCGTCGGCCTGACCGGTGCCGGCACGGACGCCGAGATCGACGAGTTCGCCTGGCGCGGCGCCGGCTGCTCGATCTCGATGGCGTCCGCATCCGTGCTCAACGACACCGTGCGCGGCACCAGCGTGGCCGAGTCCGAGGCCATGCTCAACCTCTTCCGTGAGATGCTGCGCTCCCGCGGCACCATCGAACCCGACGAAGAGGTGCTGGGCGACGCCGCCGCGTTCGCCGGGGTCTCGAAGTACCCGGCCCGGGTCAAGTGCGCGATGCTGCCCTGGGTGGCGTTCGAAGCGGCCCTGCTGCAGCTGCGCTGACCCGCCCGGCGCCCCGGCCCCTCAGGCCAGCGAAACCGCGATCCGGTCGCGCAGGGCGCTGGTGGCCGCCACCCGGGGCAGGTGTCCGGCGCCGTCGAGGGCGTTGGCGATGGCGGGGCGGATGTCCACCTCCGGCCACAGGGCCCGCAGGCCCTTTTCGAACCGCACGGCGATTTCCGGGGCGCGCAGCACCCCACCGATGCCGCAGACCACGGGGGAGGCCTGGTCGGCCTCGCCCACCCGGCGCAGCCCGGTGGCGGCAGAGAGCACCAGTTCGGCGGCCGCACCGTCGCAGATGGCGGCGGCGACGGCATCCGTGCCGGCCAGCTCAGTGACCCGGCGGGAGTAGGCCGCGATGCGGCTCACCCGCAGCGGGTCGGCCTGCAGGTCGAGGTAGGCCAGTTCGAGGTCGGCGAACTCCTCGAGCATGAACGCGCTGAGTGCCGTCGCAGGTCCGCGGCCGTCGTAGGCGCGCATTCCCGCATCGAGGGCAGCCCGGCCGATCCAGTAGGCACTGCCGGCGTCACCGATCAGGTTGCCCCAGCCGTCGATGCGGGCCACGGCGGTCGCACCCACCGCGAGGGTGACCACGCCGGTGCCGGCGGCCACGACCACGCCGAGTTCGTCGCCCAGCGCGCCCAGGTAGCTGGTCACCGAGTCGTGCGCGAGGAAAACCTCGGTCACGCCGTGCGTCGCGCCCAGGGCACGAAGCTCGTTCGGGTCGGTCTCGGCCTGGGAGAACCCGGATATTCCGGCACTGACCGAACGGATGGGCCCCTCGGCCGACGCCGCGACCCGTGCCACCACCTCGCCGAGCTGCGGCACGAGAGCGCCGTCGGTGCGGATGCCGGCGAACTCGAACGAGACGGGCGTGCCGTCGCCGGTGTGCAGGAGCGCGCGGATGCCGGTCTGGCCGGCGTCGATGGTGAGCGAGCGGGGCTCAGCGCTCATGGGGTGTCCAATCTGCGGGCTCGCGCCAGTGTGGGGCGCGAGCCGTGGTGGGAGCGGTAGCCGTTCGGTTCTGGACGGATGCCGCGGAGGGGCTCTGGGGCGAGTGGGTCACGCCCGCACGAGTTGATTGGTGCTGCGCAGCACGTTCGGCGCTGCGAACGCGGCCGGATCTACATCGCGCGCGGAAGTGACGGTGAAAACTGTACTCTCCCCGGGCAGCAGGGTGACGAGCATGTCGTCGACGAGCGCGTCGGGGTCGACTTTGTCCACCAGCAGGGCCAGGTCGCGGGTGAGGGTGTCGACTCTCACGCGCACGCTGTAGCCGGACGCGGTGCGCTCGGCCTCAACCAGCGGGGTGCCGGGGGTCAGCTCGCTGTCGCGCGCCTCGGTGAAGAACCAGTGGCCCTGCACCCCGCCCAGGTCGGCGCGCAGGAGTTCGCCGGCGGCATCCGTCGGCTCGGCCACGGCGGCCGGCAGCAGCACCGTCACCGTGCCGCGGGCGGGCAGGCTGACCTGCTCGACGTGTTCGGCCAGCGCCTCGCCGGTGGCGGCGTGGCGCCGCACGGTCAGCTCGCCGGCCCAGGGCTCGGCGGAGTCATTCACCAGGGCGACGGCCAGGCCGTTGCCGCGGGGCTGCACGGTGACCAGGCGATCGGCGTAGGCGTGCTTGATGGCGTAGAGCAGCGGCTTCGGCCGGCCATAGCCGTCCACGGCGGCCCAGGAGGTGACCGGCCAACAATCGTTCAGCTGCCAGACGATGCTGCCCATGCAGTGCGGGCTGAGCGAGCGGAAGTGCTCGACCGCGGTGCTGATGGCGTTGGCCTGGTTGAGCGACATCGCCCAGTGCCAGTCGTCGATGTCGTCGGGCAGCGGCAGGTGCGGGATGAGGCCGTCGGTGAGTTTGACGTTGCCCTCTGCAGCCTTCTGGTGCACGAGCATGCCGGGGGACTCCGGGGTCAGCGGGGCATCGTGAATCGACTCGGTCAGCGTGGACCAGGTCGGCGGCCCCTGCCAACCGAACTCGGCGACGAAACGCGGCTCGTACTCGCGGTAGGCCGGGTAGTCGCGCTGGTTCCAGAGGTCCCAGATGTGCATGGTGCCGTGCTCGGAGTCGTTCGGGTACCGGTCGGTCTGCAGGGCGCCGTTCTCGCCGGGCGAGAACGGGCTGCCCGGGGTGTAGCCGATGTGCGGGGCGAGTTCGGCCACGATCGCTGGGAAGGTCTCGTAGTAGTAGCCGGCGCCCCAGGTCTTGCCGTCCAGGCGCAGCTTCCAGTTCCACTCCTCGTGGCCCCAGATGTTCTCGTTGTTGCCGTTGAGCACCACCAACGACGGATGCGCAGCGAGCCGGGCGACGTTCTCCCGCGCCTCGGCCACGATCTCGCCGGCCAGCGGGTCTTCCTCGGCGTAGGCGGCGCAGGCGAGTAGGAAGTCCTGCCAGGTGAGCAGGCCGCGCTCGTCGCAGAGGTCGTAGAAGTCCTCGGTTTCGAAGATGCCGCCGCCCCAGACCCGGATCAGGTTGATGTTGGCGAACTCGGCCTGTTCGAGCCGCTGCAGGTAGCGCTCCTTGGTGACACGGTGCAGGAAGGCGTCGTCGGGGATCCAGTTGGCGCCGCGCACGAAGACCGGGGTGCCGTTGACGACGATGGTGAACGGGGTGCCGGCGGCGTCCGGGGTGGTGTCCAGCTCCACGGTGCGGAAGCCGATGCGGGTGGTGCTGCTGTCGACCTCGTCGCCGCTACCGTCGGCTGAGCCGTCGTGCAGGCTCACGCCGAGGTCGTAGAGCGGGTGCTCGCCGTAGCCGATCGGCCACCACAGGTCCACGTCGGGCACGGTGAGGTGCACGGTGGCGCTCGTGGCCCCGGCGGGCAGGTCGACGGTGGCGCTGACGCCGGCGCAGGATGCGGTGACGGCCAGCGGCGCATCCGTGGCCCTGGCCACATCGACGTGCACCGCGACCAGGCCGTCGGTGCCGGAAACCGTGGCTACCGGGCGCACCGTGCCCAGGCGCGCGGTCGACCAGCTCACCAGGGTGACCGGCTTCCACAGGCCGGAGGTGGCGGTGTCGATGCCCCAGTCCCAACCGAAGCTGCAGGCCATCTTGCGGAGGGCGTTGAACGGGTGGTGGTTGACGTGCGGGCGGTAGCCGAGGCTCAGGCTCGCGGCATCCGCTTCGCGCACGGGGGAGCGGAACACCACGACCAGCTCGTTGAGGCCGGCCTTGAGCCGGGCGGTCACGTCGAAGGTGTAGCTGCGGTGCATGTTGCGGGTGGCGCCGATGCGCACGCCGTTCAGGTCGATTTCGGCGACCGTGTCGAGGCCGCCGAAGTTGAGCTCCACGCGGTCGGCGCCGGCCGGATTCCAGACGAAGGTGGTGCTGTAGCGCCAGTCGGTCAGGCCGATCCAGGAGAGCAGGTTCTCGTTACCGTCGAGGTACGGGTCGGGGATGAGCTCGGCGCTGAGCAGGTCGGTGTGAACCGAGCCGGGAACGGTGGCCGGCACCGTGATGCGTTGCACATTGGCCGGCACGGGGCCGGCCAGCGCGGTGACACTCCAATCGGCGAGCACGCGCACGGATGGGGTGAGGAGTGCGGTTTCCAGGGAGCGAGTTTCAGTCACGGTGGGTCCAGACGTTGTGTGCACCATCGGGCCGGCGTCGAGACGGCAACGTCTCGCACGGCGGCTTTCCGGTGTTGCTGATGAAATGAGGGCCTACGAACGCTAGGCAGGTTGCGGTGATCCACTCATGCTAGGCCTGCCTTTCGGTGCTTCGCAATCGCACGATGTCAACGATGTCCCAGATTGTCCCATCCTTGTTCAGTCACTAAATATACCCACGACCAGCTATTGAATGCCGAACAATCCGGTGTACCGGTTGTAGATGTCTCAAAAATGTCTTACGTTGACATTGTTACCTCACACTTGATCGTCCGGCTAGGAGAAAGTCATGACCACGCAATCGCGAGCCACCCTTGCCGATGTCGCCCGGCTGGCCGGGGTGAGCTCCAAGACGGTTTCGCGGGTGTTCGCGGATGCCGGTAACGTGTCGGCGGAGACCAGGGAGCGGGTGCTCGGGTCGGCCAAGCGGCTGCGTTTTCGCCCGAACAACCTGGCCAGGAACCTCCGTAGGGGCGGCGTCACGAACACGGTCGCCTTCGTGATCGGTGACCTCACCAACCCGTTCTACTTCACCGTGGCGGCCGGCATCGAGCGTGAACTGGCGTTGCACGGGCTCACTATGGTGCTCGCCTCCACCGACGATTCGCCCGACAGCGAGGAACGGGTGGTCGATGCCCTGCTCGCTCAGCGGGTGCGGGCGCTGGTGCTGATACCCATCGCCGACGACCAGTCCTATCTCGACGGCGAACGTCAATTGGGCACCCCGGTGGTGAGCGTCGACCGGCCGGCCCGCAACCTCATCGCCGATTCCGTGGTGCTGCAGAACCGGGTGGGCGTGGCCGAGGCCGTGCGCTCGCTCACCGCCATCGGGCACCGCAAGATCGGCTTCCTCAGTAACCCGGCGGGCATCTACACCCAGCGGGAACGCCTGGCCGGCTACCGGGACGCCCTGCGTGAGGTGGGAGTGACCGAGACCGCGCACTGGGAACGTCTCGACGACGACCCGTCGGTGTCGGCCGAGTACTCGGTGCGGAGCCTGCTCGCCCTGGCCGACCCGCCGACCGCCATCGTGGCGGGCAACAACCGCGGCAGCGCCGGCGCCGTGCGGGTGCTGCGCGACCTCGACCCGCCGGTGGCGTTCATCGGTTTCGACGACTTCGAGCTGGCGGATGCTCTGGGCATCAGCGTGGTGGCCTACGACCCGATCGAACTCGGCCGCACCGCCGCCCGGCTCGCGCTCGGCCACTTGGCCGACCCCGACTCGTTCACCACCCAGGTGGAGATCCCCACCCGGCTGATCCAGCGCGGCTCCGGCGAGATCCCGCCGCCCGCCTGACCGGTCGCCACCCGCCTGACCCCGCCGCGCGGCCCGTACTCACCTCCCGTCCAACAGGTCAGGGGGACCGTAGGAGGCCTACGGAGCGAGCCGGCGGGCCAGCCAGGCGGCCTGGCGCAGGAAGTGGTGGCCCTGGCCGCCCTCGTGCTCGTTGAACGGGTAGACCTCGATGTCGGCATCCGCTGCCCAGTGGTTGTGGGCGGCGAAGACCGTGGACGGTGGGCAGATCGGGTCGAGCAGACCCACCGAGAAGAGGGCGGGAGCGGTGGCCCGCTTGGCGAAGTTGACGCCGTCGAAGTAGGACAGGGTGGCGAAGGTCTGCTCGACCAGGTCGCGATGCACGGCGAGGTAGCTCACGACCTCGTTGTACGGGTCCCGATCGGTCATGCCGACAGCGCGTTCGAAGTGGCAGAGGAACGGCACCTCGGGCATGGCGCCGACCAGACCGATGCTCAGGCCCGCCGCCGCGAGTGCGATGCCGCCGCCCTGGCTGCCGCCGCACACGGCGATCCGCTCCGGGTCGACCCTGTCGAGCGTGCGCACGGCGTCGATGGCGCGCACGGCGTCGGTGAACACCCGGCGGTAGTAGTAGTCGTCGGGCGAGTGGATGCCGCGGGTCATGAACCCCGACCCGGACGGACCGCTGCCGTGCGGGTCTGCGGTATCGCCGCCAGAGCCCCAGCCGCTGCCCTGGCCGCGCGTGTCCATGAACAGGTAGGCGTAACCGCTGGCCGCCCAGCCCAGGCGCTCGTGCGGGAAGCCGCGGCCGCCGCCGTAACCGTTGTACTCGACGACGGTGGGAAGCCGGGCGGGCAGTAGGCCAGCGCGGTCGACGGGCAGCAGGAACCAGGCCTTGACCGGGTCGCCGGCGAAGCCGTTGAAGGTGACGTCGTAGACCTCCACCTCGGTGAGGGGGGACTCGACCCGGGTGAGGGTGGGCGTCGAACTGTGCTGCCGGGCCGCGGCGAGGGTGCGGCGCCAGAATTCATCGAAGTCGGCCGGCTCGGCGACCTCCGGACGATACTGCTGCAGGTCGGCCAGGGTCAGGTCTAAGCGGGGCACGGGTTGCCTTTCGCGGATGAGGTCACGGCGCCAGCACTGGAGCCACCACCGACTCTAGCGGCGCGCCAACCGTGCCCGGACACGCCGCCACCGTCGTGGCACGCGTTACGTGCGGCGGCACGCGTTCGACCGCGTGCCGCCGGGCTGACCCCGTGCCGCGACATCCGCCAGGCGAGGCCGGCCGGGCCGGTGGCTACATCAGGCCGAGGGCGCCCAGCTCGAAGCGGATGGCCGGGGCCACGTGTTCGGCATATGCCGGGGTCATGTGCACGGTGTCGTACTTGGTGGGGATGGTGCCCGAGAAGGCGGGGCAGATGCTGTCGGCGCAGCTGAAGCCCAGCGAGCTGACGTAGAAGTCGCCGGAGGCCGTGGCGGCGGCGGCCGTCGCCGTGGCGAACGCCTGCCACGCCTGGCCGATGCCGGTATTGCAGTTCTGCGGGCTGGACACCTGGGAATAGCACTGGCCCAGCTCGGCTCCGAGGGGCGGCGGCGCCAGGTACACGATCTTGCCGGCGGCGTCGTAGCCCGCGGTCTCCGCGGCCGTCGACGCCACCATGTCGGCGACCGAGAGCGGAGTGCGGTTCGTGTCCTGGCCCAGGGCGAACGCGTTCGCGACCACCACAAGCTGGGGATCGTCGTCGGCGATGGCGTTCTTGATGTCGAGCTTGCGTTGCGGGCAGGCATCCATCACGCCGGCGCCGTCGTTGGCCACATCCACCGCCGTGAACCGGCAGCCGTACAGCCCGATGGTGGTGATCTTCCACTGGCCGTCGCTGGCCTCGGCGATCTCCTTGAAGGCGGGGGCATACGAGAGCGCCTCGGAGTCGCCGACCAGGTACATGTGGTTGGGCGCGTTGCCGTCGCCCCAGGTGCAGCGGCCGAAGTCGGGGGTGTTGCCGGTGTCGAAGCAGGCGCGGGCCGGGTTGTCGTTCGATGTCAGGGCCATCGCCCGGTCGAGCGACGGCGAGAGGTTGTCGGGCCACGCCGTCGCCGCGGCTGCCGCGGCGAGGTCGGCCTGCAGTTGCACCGAGGGGTTCACGTCTGATGCTGCGGATGCCACCGGCGCCGCCATCGGCGTCAACGGCCGGTCGTGCACCTGGAATGAGACCGCCACCACCACGACGATGACGAACGCGCCCATCGACGAGAGGATGAACTGGGTGCCGAAGTTCTCCCGCCAGCTTCGCCACGCCGACCGGCGCTCGCCCCCGGCGCGCGCGACACCGCGCAGCCAGGGGGAGCTGTGCAGCGGCTGCTCGACCAGGTGGTACGAGACCACCGCCACGGCCGCGGTGGTGCCGACGATGAGCAAGGTGGTCTGCACGGTCTGGTCGGGCAGCAACAGGGTGAGGAAGATGAACACCGGGAAGTGCCAGAGGTAGAGCGAGTAGGAGATGTTGCCGAGATAGACGCTGACCGGGTTGGTGAGCACCACCAGGTGGCGCTGGGGTCCGCCCGCACCGGCCGCGATCACCAGGGCGGTTGCCGCGACCGGGAGCACGGCCCACGGGCCGGGGAACGGCAGCGATCCGCTGACCACGAAGAACGAGCCGACAATGCCGGCCAGTCCGACCCAGCCGAGGATCACCCGGGCGCCGGCGGGCATCCGGGCCAGCAGCGGAAGGGCGGCGGCCAGGATGGCGCCGACGCCGAGTTCCCAGATGCGGGAGAAGGTGGAGAAATACGCAACCGTGGGGTTGGTGGCGGTCTCCCAGACGGCGTAGCCGAACGAGCCCACCACGACCACCGCCGCCAGGATCACCACCGCCCGCCGGCCGCGGCCGGGGGTGCGCGAGCGCCGGGTCGCCAGGAACAGCACCAGGAGCAGCAGCCACGGCCAGACCAGGTAGAACTGTTCCTCCACCGACAGCGACCAGTAGTGCTGCAGCACCGACGGGCTGGCGGTGGCGTGGAAATAGTCGGTACCGACGGCGGTGAAACGCCAGTTGGCCACGAACAGAAGCGAGGAGAGGGCGTCCCAGGCCGTGGTCAACGCCCGGGTCTGGTTGAACAGGAAGTACCCGACGGCAACCGTGACGGCGAGCACGAGAGCGGCGGCGGGCAGGATACGGCGCATCCGGTTGCCGTAGAACGTGCGTAGCGAGATTCGGCCGGTGGCCTCGTGCTCCCGCAGCAGGATGCCGGTGATCAGGAAGCCGGAGATGACGAAGAAGATGTCGACGCCGGCGAAGCCGCCGGTGGGCCAGCCGATCACGTGGTCGCAGATCACCGCGATCACGGCGAGGGCGCGCAGCCCCTGGATGTCGCGTCGGCGGACCGACGGCGGGCGTGATCGAGCCGTTCGCGGAACCGCTGGTTTGCCCGACTTGGCCGGCTTCGGCGCCGTTGCGGCGGGAGTCACGGGGGCCGCCGTGGTGCGGGTCGTCACAATTCTGGCGGCACCGGGGCGGGAGGCTCCCGGTCGCGACAATCCCGGCCGGGTGGCCGCGGGCCGTGCAACCGGGGGCAGAAACGGTTCACCTGGCGAGTCGCCGGGCTGTGAGCCCGCGGGCGGTTCCTGGCCGGATGCGGTGGAAGCTGCGGGCAGGCCGAAGTCGGGTGTATCCCCGTTCCGTGATGACACGCGTCCCCCAGCTATTGAACCGTTGCTGAGCCTACCGCCCAGCGGGCTATCCGGCGGCGCTGAGCGATTCGGTGCGCGGGGTGAGCTCAGCACGCAGCGGCCAGTCCTGGCCGTCGAGGATGATCTGGGCGCAGCGGCCGGTGCTGGCATTGACCACGATGGGCGCCATCAGGTTCACCGTGGTCCCGGTCTCGCCAGGGTTGGTCACCACCAGCACCATGGCCTGCTCCGGGCCGTCCAGTTCCAGCGCGATGGCATGCTCGTCGGAGATCACGGGGGAGTACTGCGGCAGGTACACGCTCGCGTCGAGCACGAACAGACGGGTGTGCACGTCGTCGGCGGACTGCAGGGCGAAGAGCCCGGCGGCGCCGGCGATCTCATTCAGGTTGAAATCGGTCATCGGCGCCAGGCCGGGCGGCGGAGAGACGAAGGTCAGTGTGGCGCTCATGAGAGGAAGTCCATCAGGGTCGGTTGGATCACGCGGGCGGTCACGGCAAGGGCGGACTGGTAAGCGACTTCCTGCAGCTTGAGGTCGAGCACCACGGTGGCCAGGTCGACATCCTCGAGTTGAACGCGCTGGGCTTCGAGGGTGCCCTTCTGCGTCACGAGAGCGGATGTGGCGGACTCGACGCGCGCCTGGCGGGCGCCCACGTCGGCGCGGGCGCCGATCACCGAGGTGATGCTGGTGTCGAGATCAGCCAGATAGGGGGAGACGCTCACAGCGGGATCGGCGCGGAGTGCCGTGGAGATGTTGGTGAGCAGGCTGAAAACGGAGTCGGTACCGGTGCCGAAGAGGGCCCCGCCGTCGACATCCACGCGCACCGTGCTGCCGGCGCCCACCCGGCGTTCCACCGACACCGCGGTCGCGCCGGTGGCGACACCGGCCACGTAGATTCCGGCGGCGTTATACACGCTGCCCGCGTCGGAGTTTCCGGCGAAAACGGTGCGACCGAGGTAGCTGGCGTTGGCCTCCTTGAGCAGGTCTTGCCGCAGGCCATCGATTTGCACGGCGAGGGCTTCCTTCGCCGCCACGCTCATGGTGCCGGCGTTCGCACCCTGCACGGTGAGGTCGCGCACCTTGGTGAGGATGTTGGTGCTGGAGCCCAGCGCGTTGTCGAGGGTGGTCAACCAGCCGTCGGCGTTGTCGGCATTACGCGTGTACTGCGCGGTGGCCCGCTGCTCGGCGCGCACGGCCATCGCGTTCGCGGCCCGAGCGGGGTCGTCGGATGCCCGGTTCATGGTCTTCAGCGACGAGGACTGCTCCTGCAGCTGGGCGAGGCGCTGGGCGCTGGCCTGCAGGTTGGCTTGGGCCGCGCGCATCTGCGTCGTGCTGGTGACTCGGGAGATCATCGGTTACCTTCCCACCAGTCCGGTGCGGTTGATCAGGGTGTCAAGCATTTCGTCCACGGCTGTCATGACCCGGGCGGCACCCTGGTAGGCGTGTTGAAAGGTGAGCAGGTTGACGTTCTCCTCGTCGATATCGACGGAGGAGTTCGACAGCTGCAGGGTGACCGCGGAGCTCGCGGACAGGTTCGCGGCCGTGGCCTGGTTGAGTTCGACGCCGGTGGCCACACCGAGCTTGGTCACGAAGGCGGACCACATGGCGTCGGGGGAGCCGATGGCTGTTCCCGCACCGTCGACGGCGCGTCCTGCACCGAGCTGGGCGATCTTGTCGGCGATCGCCCCATTGGCAGCCCCCGCCCCCGGCGTGCCCGCGGCGATACCGGAGGAATCTTTGGGGATGACAGCGATGCTCGCGGCGGAATGATCCGGGTCGCAGGAGAAGAAGTTCAGACCGGCTGCCTTGTCTGGGTAGTCGCTCGTGGCACCGGTCTGGTGGATGGTGTTGACCGTCGTCACCAGGTAAGTGGCGAACTCGTTGTAGTCGGCCGCGGCCTCGGCGAGAGCGCCGCCTGTGCCAGCGGTATCCGCCGCGCCGAGCAGTGAGAGTGCGCCGGCGAGTTCGCCGCCATCGACGGCGACGGCTTCGGGGCGGTGCGTCCAGACCACCGTGACAGCGTTCGCGGCCGAGCCGGCGTCGGCGCCGGTGGGCATGGTCGTCGGTCCGGAGACGGCGAGCTTCTGCACATCGGTGCCGGAGACCAGCGCGTTGCCGCCGACGAGCACATCAACCGTGCCGTCCGCCTGGGCGCGCACGCCGGCGCCGGTGATGGCGGCGATCGTGGTGATGAGGGCGTCGCGCTTGTCGATCATCTCGTTGGCGGATCCGCCGGCGGCGAGGGTCTGGCGGATGATGCCGTTGAGCTCACCCACCTGGGCGGCGGCGCCGTTGACCTCGGTGACCAGCGCATCCGCATTGGAGCGCACCGCAGACCACTCGTCGGTGACCGCGCGGTAGCCCGCGGAGATCTGGCTCGTGAGCTGCCCGGCCTCACCGAGCAACAGCTGGGCGGATGCGGCGGGATCTGTGCCGTTGGACAGCTCCTGCCAGGCTGCCCAGAACTCCTGCAGCTGGGTGGAGATGCCGTTCTTACCGGGCTCGTTCAGCGAATTCTCCACCGAGCCGAGCGCGTTGGCCCGCACCGCGGTGTAACCGGCCATCGAGGCGGTAGCGCGCACCTTGGCGTCGAGGGTCGCACTGCCCAGGCGCGCAATACCGTCGACCGACACCCCGGAGCCGGGGGTCGCACCCCAGGCGACCAGGCCGGCGCGGGCCGCGGCGTTCGCCGCCGACGTGGTGACGCGCTGGCGGGTGTAGCCGTCGGTGTTGACGTTGGCGATGTTCTGCCCCACCACATCCATGCCCGCTCTGGCGGCCATCAGGCCGGAGTACGCGGTGTTCAGGCCGCCGAATGTGCTCATAGGAAAAGTCTCACAGGCTCTGGTCGAAGAGTCGGGCACCGGTGGCCGCGGCGCCGGAGGCACCGCGGGAGTCGTAGGTCGTGGCCTGGTTGTCGACGCCGGCCAGGGATTCCTGGGTGTAGCGGGCGGCGGCGCGCAGGAACTGTTCGTTCACGTCACGCAGGCTGCGGATCTGGGCGATGAGTTCGGTCATAGCGGTGAGGTGGGCGGTGAGGATGTCTGCCCACGGTCCGGCCGGCGCCTGCTCGACGAGTTCGCTGAGAGTGGCGTCCTGGGATGTTCCCCACTCAGCGGCAACGGCGGCTACCTCCACGGAACGGCCGAGTCCGGCTTCGCGAACGAGTTCCAGAACCTGCTCGACCTCGCGGGTAGCGTGCTGCACCCAGCGAGTGCGACCGGCGCTGAGGAGCAGCTGTTCCTCGTCGAGTTTGAAGACCAGGAGCTCGAGCAGTTCGCGCTCTCGCCACAGCAGTGCAGACAACTCGTTAGCGCCCATGTCTTCACTGCCTTTCCGCCCCTGCAGGCCCCTCGGTCCATCGTACGATTCCATGCTCGTTCGGGGGCACTATCGGCAGTTATTCCCCGGTGGTTAGCAGCGCGGCGGGAATGCTCCACTGCAGGACCTCACGCGGGAGCGCGCCCGCGCGCACGCGGTGATCTCGCGGGCCCGCCCGGTTCAGGGGAACACGTGTCCTCTAAAGAGAGGACACCGTTTGCCCCGTACTGGGGGCAGCTAATTGCCCGAGTCCGGGGCCCTTGACGGTTACCGTAAGAACTACGCGAAAGCAGTGCTGATCAGGACCCGAATCCCTGTTCCGGCGCTATTTCCGCGTCGCGAACGACGTCACCCTCACGAGTTGCTTACCCGGCAGTGAACGGCAGATTTCTCGTCTGCTCGTCAACCGTCCGGCGCAGCCGGCACCAGCCAGGAGGGCACTCGTTGAACCGTACTGAGCGCAATCGGCTCGTTGTCGAGAACCTGCCCCTCGTCGGTTACCTGGTTTCAGAGGTGTGGGCCAAGGCCCGCCATCTCTCCCGCGACGACCTGGCCTCAGCCGGTTCGCTGGCCCTGATCACCTCGGCGGATGCGTTCGACCCCGACCTCGGCGTGCCGTTCGGCGCTTTCGCCCGGCGCCGCATCATCGGCGCCTTCGCCGACGAGATGCGCTCCAACGACTGGGCCACCCGGATGGCCCGGCGCCGCATCAAGGAGACCCGTCAGGTGCAGGAGACCCTCGCCGCCGCCCTCGGCCGCAGCGCCACGGTCGACGAGGTCGCCTCCGCTCTCGGCGTGGATCGCGAGACGGCTCTGGCCGGCCTGGCCGATGCCGACCGCACCCTCACCACCCTGGACGACAACACCGCCGAGTTTCTGGTGGCCGACACCGTGCTGCCGGAGGAGTCCCTGCTCTCTACCGAGCGGCTCGCTTATCTCCGAGCCGCCGTGCTTGCACTGCCCGAACGCATGCGACTGATCGTGGAGCAGGTCTACTTTGAGGACCGCTCGGTGAAGGAGATCGCCGCCGACCTGGGCATCACCCACTCCGCCGTCTCCCAGCAGCGCTCCGAGGCCATCCGCCTGCTGCGCGACGGCTTGGGCACGCACTACGCCGATGACCCCGAGGTGGAGCACGTGCCCGAGTCCACCATTGCCCCTGCCCGCCGCAGCGCCTATCTCTCCCGCCTCGCCGACCAGGCGATGCTGGGCATGGCGCACCTCGCGCACGACAGCGTGGTGCCAGCGCAGCCCAGCCTTTCGACGAGCGTGCCTGCCGACGGACTTCCGGGCGTGAACCTCCCGCTGGGCATCGCGATCGAACCCCGGGAACTTTTCTCCAGCAACGGCTAACGCCAGCCGCTCCGCCGCCGATAGGTCTCAGTGTCGGCCCATGGATGGGCAGGCGAACACGACCCAATCACGGAGGAACACATCATGGGTATGCAGATCAACACCAACCTCGCGGCAAACAACACCTACCGCAACCTGGCTTCGACCCAGACCGACATGGCCAAGTCGCTCGAGCGCCTGTCCAGCGGCCTCCGCATCAACCGCGCAGGCGATGACGCGGCCGGCCTGGCCATCTCCGAGGGACTGAAGTCACAGGTCGGTGGCCTCACGGTCGCCAGCCGCAACGCCCAGGACGCAATCTCGGTCGTCCAGACCGCTGAAGGTTCTTTGAACGAGGTGCAGACCATTCTGCAGCGCGTTCGTGACCTTGCCGTGCAGGCCGGTAACGACTCGAACAACGCCGACTCCCGGAAGGCGATCTCCACCGAGGTCGCCGCACTTGGTGCGGAACTCACACGCATCGGGGAATCGACCAACTTCAACGGAACCAAGCTGCTTGACGGGTCGGCCGGAGCTGGTGCCGACGGCGTTATGTCTTTCCAGGTTGGCGCCGGTAGCGAAGATTCCGATCAGATCACGGTGAACCTCAGCAACATCACTCAGATCGGATTGGATATCACCGCTCTTGCTACCGGTGCCACTACTGCTGACCCTGGTGCCGGCTTCGTGGATGCGGCTGCCGCGCTCACAACAATTGGCGACCTTGACACGCTGATCACTGGCGTTTCCACCTCCCGCGCCGAGCTCGGTGCCAGCCAGAACCGGTTCGAGAGCGTCATCCGTAACCTGGCCGTCTCGAAGGAGAACCTCACCGCTGCCGGTTCGCGTATCCGCGACACCGACATGGCCGAGGAAATGGTCAAGTACACCCGCTCCAGCATCCTGTCGCAGGCCGGTACCGCCATGCTCGCGCAGGCGAACCAGTCCAACCAGGGCGTTCTGACGCTTCTGCGCTAGATCACGGACGACCGGTAGCCGGGCTGAGGAGCCCGGCTTCCGACTGACCGAGAATCGGCCGGCGGCACGCACGAACTGACCTGGACCTCAGTTTCCGCGGGCCGCCGGCCACTCGCACTCCCGCACACCGACGGAACGGACGGCGCCCATGGGACTCTCCATCGATGGCCTGATCAGTGGCCAGGACACCACCACCCTGATCAACAACCTGATCGCGGTCGAGGCGATTCCACAGACTCTGCTCAAGGGCAAGGTCACCGCCGCCCAGAACTACACCACCGCCGTGCAGGGCCTCAACACCAAGGTCGCCGCCCTCGCCGACACGGCCACCAACGCGGCCAAACCGGCCAGTTACGACCTCTACACCGCCACCAGCAGCTCCAGCCAGGTCACCGCGACCACGAGCACCGGCATCGCCGCTGGCGTGATCGACGTCACCGTCGGTCGACTCGCCCAGAACCAGGTCACCGTCACCGGCCCGCTCACCACCTGGCCAGACGCCACCCTCACCCTTACCAACGCTGCCGGCACCGCCACCGTGATCACACCGGCCTCCGGCTCGCTCGACGATGTCGTCTCTGCGGTCAACACGGCCGGCCTCGGCATCACCGCCACCAAGGTAGCCGTGGGGGCCGACGGCTTCCGGCTGCAGTTCAGCAGCAACGCCTCCGGCGCAGCGGCCGGATTCAGCCTCACTGGCAGCACGGTCTCCACAGTCGCGGTGAAGCCGGCGCAGGATGCGCAGGTCACGCTCTGGGCCGGAACGAGCGCCGCCCAGACCATCACCTCGGCCACCAATACCTTTGCCGACCTCCTGCCCGGTCTCGACGTGACGGTCACCGCCGTCTCGACCAGCCCGGTCACCCTCACGGTGACCCGGGACGACACCGCCATCACAGCCATCGCCTCCGGCTTGGTCACCGGACTGAACGACATCTTCGCCCTGATCTCCACCAAGTCCGCGGTGTCCACCAGCACCGACTCGGCCGGCAAGACCGTGACCACGGCCGGGCTCTTCGCCGGCGACAGCACTGTGCGCGCGGTCAACCAGAATCTGCTCAGCGCGGCATCCATGCCCGTCGACGGGCACTCGCCGTCGGAGATCGGCATCAGCATCACCAAGACCGGCACCCTGGAGTTCGACGCCACCAAGTTCGCCGCCGCCCTGGCGAAGGACCCGGCCGGCGTGATGAAGACCGTGCAGGAGATCTCGGGCCGGGTCGCCACCGCGGCCGCCACGGCATCCGACAAGTACGACGGCACGCTCACCAACACCATCACCAGCCAGGAATCCCAGGTGCGCACCATGGGCCTGGAGATCAGCGACTGGGACCTGCGCCTCACCGCCAAGCGCACCTCGCTCGAACGTGTCTACACCGCCATGGAGTCTCAGCTGGGAACACTCAAGTCCCAGGCCGAATGGCTCACCTCGCAAGTCGCCTCACTGCCCGACGTCTACACAGGGAGTTCAAGCTCGTGATGACCACAGAACTGTTCCCCCAGCTGAGCATGCCGCAGGTGAATCCTGCCGGACCGCAGCTGGCCGCAGCCCAGGCCAAACGCGCCCAGCTGAACCGCGATGCCGTGCTCTCGGCCACGCCGGTGCGGCTGCTCACCATGCTCTACGACCGGTTGATGCTCGACCTCGCGCGCGCCGAAGCGGCCCAGGTGGGGGAGAACTGGCCGACCGCATCCGAGAACCTGCTGCACGCGCAGGCCATCGTCGACGAGCTCACCACCTCGCTCGACGTCACCGCGTGGGACGGCGCCGACGGCCTGCTGGCCGTGTACACGTACGTCTCCAACGCGTTGATCGGTGCCAACATCCACCGCGACCCTGCTCGCACGCGGGAAAGCATCATCCTGCTCGAACCGTTGCGTCAGGCCTGGCATGAGGCCGCCGGCGCACTGACCGCACCCCAGTCCGCACCGAGCAGTGAGGGTTACCGTGGAGTCGCCTAGAGTCCACTCCAGCAGTGCGCGCCCCCACATCGCGTCGCCGGCCCTCGACCTGCAGGGCAGGCCGCGTACCAGCGACTCCGAGTGGCTCCGGGTGCTTGACGAACTCGAGGCGAGCCTGGGCAGTGGGGCCAGGGACGCTGTGCTCTCCGCCCAGGGCGGGCAACTCGTGACCGGCGTGCAGTGGCGCGCGCCGGAGCACCTCGGCCAGCTGCCGCGCGAGCTCGAGGAGAGGGCGCGCCAACTGCTCGCCGGGCAGCTCGAACTGATCCGCGAGATCGAGGATGCCCGACGGTCGGCCGGCGCCCACCTCGCCGCGGTTCGCACCATCCTCTCGACCCACCTGTCGGACCAGCCCGTCTACCTGGACATCGCCGGCTGAGCCGTTTCGGCCGCCGTGACCAGCCCGCCTGGGCTCACGGCAGGTGCGGCCGAAATCACCGGCAGATCGACAGCGAAAGTCCTAACGCGGCGCCCGGGCCTGCCGATAGCTAAGGATGAGCACGGATTGCTCACTCGAGGCCACGGATCGGCCGTTTGGTTATTTGTCGACGAAACGGGCACCCGTGATCGAATCCGTGACCTCCGCGGCGCTGTCCAGCGCCCTGGACGGACTGGCCCTGCGCCAGCGCACCATCGCCAACAACATCGCGAACGTGAACACCCCCGGCTACCAGGCTCAGCGGGTCTCGTTCGAGGATGCCCTGGCCAAATCGGTGCAGGATGGCGACGGCCATGCGGCCGCCTCCACGGCCCGCTCGCTCGAGCCGACTCGACTGGACGGCAACAACGTCAACCTCGACACCGAGACCGTCTCCAACGTCGATACCGTGCTGCGCTACCAGTTCGCGGCCCAGGCCGCCGCCGGAGCCGACACCCGGATGCGCGCCGCGCTGCGGACCAGCTGATGAGCCTCGACGCACTCGGCATCGCCGGCACCGGGCTCACCCTGCACCGCAAGTGGCTCGACGCGGTCGCCGACAACATCGCCAACGCGAACACCGTCACGGCCACCTCCGGCGACGCCTTCCAGGCCCGCTACATCGTGGCCCAGGAGGGCGAAGGCACCACCGGCGCCTACGTGTCCGGCACCGCCCTCGGCGACGCAGAGGGCATCCTCACCTACGACCCCGACAACCCCATCGCGGATGCCGACGGCTACGTGCGTCGCCCCGACATCGACCTGGCCGAGCAGATGGGCGAGCTGATCATGGCCCAGCGCGGCTACCAGGCGAACGCCGCCGTCATCGACCGGGCCAAGACCTCCTACGAAGCCGCTCTGCAGATCGGACGCTCCTGATGACCATTCCCGCGATCGGCGCCACCCCGGCCGTCACCGCCACGTCCTATCTGCCCGCCAGCACGGCGACGACAGCGGTCGACTCCACCGACACCGGCTTCGCCACCGCGCTCAGCGGTGCCGTGGACAACCTGCAGCAGCTGCAGTCCACGTCGGACACCTACGCCATCCAGGCCGTCACCGGAGACCTCGACGACATCCACACCGCCACCCTCGCCGCGTCCCGCGCCCAGGTGACCCTCGAACTCGTCGCCGCCGTGCGCAACAAGGGTGTCGAGGCGTTCAACGACATGATGAGAATGCAGGCCTGATGCCCGCCCAGCTCACCTCGGTCTTCCGGCGCCTGGGCGGCGCCATCCGTGAATTCACCGTGGCCCAGCGCACCGTGGCGATCATTGGCGTCGCGGTCCTCGCGCTCGGCATCGCCGCGCTCACGATGTGGGCCACCCAGCCGGCCTACACGCCGTTGTACTCCGGCCTCAGCGGGTCCGACGCCAACACCATCGTCGAGCAGCTGCGCACCGACGGCGTCAGCTACCAGCTCAGCGACGGCGGCGCCACGATCCTGGTGCCCGAGGCCGACGTCTACGAAGAACGGCTCAAATCCGCCGCGGCCGGGCTTCCCTCCTCGAGCACGGGCGGTTACTCGCTGCTCGACACCATGGGCGTCACCGCGTCGGAGTTCCAGCAGTCCGTCACCTACAAGCGCGCGTTGGAAGGCGAACTGGCCAGCACGATCGAGGCGATGAAAGGCGTTCAGACCGCCTCGGTGCGCCTGGCGATCCCCGAAGACACCGTCTTCACCGAGGAGAAGAACGACCCGACTGCATCCGTGTTCGTCGGCACCCAGAACGGCGTCACCCTCAACGCCGACCAGGTGCAGGCGATCGTTCACCTCACCAGCGCCTCCATCGACGGCATGCAACCGACGGATGTCGCGGTCATCGACGCGTCCGGAGTCGTGCTCTCCGCCGTGGGAGTCGGCGCGACCGGAACGGGCGACCAGCAGGCCAGCGACTACGAGGAACGGGTGCGCGGCTCGGTGCAGGCCATGCTCGACACCGTCGTCGGCGCCGGCAACGCCACCGTGGTCGTGGCCGCCGACATGAGCACGGAGGCCGCCCAGCGGGTGGAGGAAACCTTCACCTCGCCCACCGACACCCCGGCACTGAACGAGGCCGTGAAGACGGAGTCGTACTCCGGCTCCGGCGGAACCGCGGCCGGCGTGCTCGGCCCGGACAACATCGCCGTGCCGAGCGACACCTCTACCGACGGCACCTTCACCTCTGAGGACACCACCCGCAACAACGCGGTGAACAAGGTGACTGAGACCCGCACCATCCCGGCCGGCGCGATCACCCGCCAGACCGTCTCGGTGGCGGTCAACTCCGCCGTGGCCGAGGACCTCAACGTGGCCGACGTCACCTCGCTGGTGTCGTCCGCCGCGGGCATCGACGTGGCCAGGGGCGACGCGGTGACGGTGGAAGTGGTTAACTTCAACGACTCCGGTGCCGAGTCCGCCAAGGCCGCACTGGCCGAGGCCGCGGCGGCCGAGGCGGCCGAGCGGAACGCCGGCATCCTGCGGGTGGGCCTGATCGTGGGCGGCACCGTGATCGCCTTCGTGCTCGGCCTGATCCTCTACGCGCGCCGGTCCCGCCGGCAGAGCCGGCAGTCGATCGAGCTGAACGAGCTCGTGCAGGCGCAGTCGTCCCTGGACGCCCCGACGGTTCCGTTCGCCCTGCCGCAGCAGATGCTGCCGCTCGTGATCGATCCCACCCCCACCGTGGCCTATGCGGCACCGGGCGGCGACCAGCGGGTGGCCGACATCGACGCCCTGGCGTTGCGCGACCCGCAGGGCGCGGCTGAGCTGTTGCGCGGCCTGATGGACGATCGGCAGCCGGCATGATCGACTCGAAGACAGCATTGACCGGCACCCAGAAAGTGGCCGTCGTGCTGATGACCATGGACCAGCAGCGCGCCTCCGAGGTGATGAAGCAGTTCTCCGAAGCCGAGGCCGCCGACATCATCGCCGAGATCGTGCAACTGCGCCGGGTGGACGCCGCCGTGATGGACAGCGCCGTGGCCGAGTTCCACGACCTCACCACGGTCGGCGGTCGCAACCCGCGCGGCGGCCACGCCGTGGCCATCGGCCTGCTCGAGAAGTCATTCGGCGCCGAACGTGCCGCCGGAGTGATGAGCCGGGTTGCCACCTCGATGGCGGGCAAGGCGTTCGAGTTCCTCGACACCGTCGACGCCACCCAGGTGCTCGCCCTGCTCGACGGTGAACTGCCGCAGACGATCGCCCTGGTACTGGCGCACCTGCGCCCCGAACAGGCCTCCGTGATCCTGTCTGGGCTGGAAGGCCCGATCCGCACCGACGTCGCCCAGTGCATCGCCTCCACGGGAACGGCCACGCCGGAGGCCGTGCGGGTGGTCACCGACATCCTGAAGAAGCGCATCGGCGCCGTCGCCGCGTCGCGGGATTCCGCCGCCGTCGTCGGCGGCGTGCAGCCGCTGGTGGAGATCATCAACCGCGCCGACGTCAACACCGAGCGCGCCCTGCTGGAAGCCCTCGACGAACGCGACCCGGCGTTGGCCGAAGAAGTGCGATCGCGGATGCTGACCTTCGCCGACATCGTCAAGCTCGAGAACCGCGATGTGCAGCTGGTGCTGCGCGGCATCGACGCGGCCGTGCTGGCCGTGGCCATGAAGGGGTCCACCGAACTGGTCGTCGACATCATCCAGCGCAACCTGTCGGAGCGGAACCGCGACATCCTCAACGACGAGGTCACCGGGCTCGGCCCGGTGCGGGTATCACAGGTAGAGGAGGCCCGCGCCACTATCGTGCGGTCCATTCGTGACCTTGCCGCCCAGGGCGCCATCACGGTGCAACGTGCCGACGAAGACGACTTCATTGTCTAGCCCGGCGTTCTCTGACCCGGCATGGTCGAGCCCGACGTCGGCAGGCCCGGCCTCGTCTGCGCCGCCCGAGAACGATTTCTCCGCCCACGTGTTCCCGCTGCTGGGCGAGACCGGCACGCGCCGCAGCCGGGAAGACGACAGCGCCAGGATCGAACGCCAATGGCAGGCCCGCGGGCACGCTGCCGGCTACACCGAGGGACTGCGCGCCGCCGCAGCTGCCGTCGAGGCGCAGAACGCGAGACAGAACGCCGAACACGCAGCCCTTATGCTCTCTGCCCGGCAGCAGCTCGACAGTTCCCTGGCCGTGCTGCACGCCGCCGTGCGCGCCCTCGACGCCCGGATCGTGCCCGTCGTGTGCGACGCCGAAGACTCCGTGCTGACCGCCGCGATGGACCTGGCCGAGGCCGTCGTCGGCCATGCGCTGGCCGACGAAGCCGCCGCCGCCAGGTTCGCGCTCGGGCGGGCCGGCGCCGGGGACGGAGTTGCGGGTTCAAGCCCCGTTACCCAGGGCCCCGATTCGTACAGCCCCGGCACCCACACCGTGCGGCTGAACCCGCTCGACCTGGCCCTGATCGATCCGGCGGATCGCGCCAGGGCGGGCGTCGACTTCGTCGCCGACGCCGGACTGGCCCGCGGCGACGCGGTGAGCGAGTTTCCGCACGGGTTCCTCGATGCCCGGATCGGCAGCGCCCTCGACCGCGCCAAGGCCGCACTCGGGGCGCGGGCCTCATGACACTGACCCGACCGGATACCACCGACCGCCTGGCGCGCGCCCTCGCGGCGGCCCGCCCGGAGCGGGTGGGCATCGTGTCATCGATTGTGGGCCTGAGCGTCGATGTGCGCGGCCTCAACGGCGCCATCGGCGACCTGGTGACGATCGGCGGCGACGCGGACCGCCCAGTGGTGGACGCGGAGGTCGTGGCCACGACGGGGCAGGGCATGCGCTGCATGCCCCTGGCCCGGCTCACCGGAATCCGGGTGGGCGACCCCGTTCGTGGCAGCCGAACCGGCTACCTCGTGCCCACCGGTCGGGGCCTCCTCGGTCGGGTGATCGACGGCCTCGGCCGGCCCATCGACGGCAAGGGCCCCCTGATGGTCGACCAGCGCGTGCCGCTCGACCACGACAGCCCGTCGGCCATGGCCAGGTCACGCATCCAGTCGCCGTTGCAGCTGGGCGTGCGCGTGCTCGACACGCTCACCACCGTGGGCAAGGGCCAGCGGATGGGCCTGTTCGCCGGTTCAGGCGTGGGCAAGTCGTCGTTGCTGTCGATGGTGGCGCGGGGCACGGATGCCGAGGTGTCGGTGATCGCGCTGGTGGGGGAGCGCGGCCGCGAGGTGCGTGAGTTCCTCGAAGACGACCTCGGCGAGGAGGGCCTCGCCAAGTCGATCGTGGTGGTCTCCACCTCCGACGAACCGGCCATGATGCGGCTGCGCGCCGCATTCGTCGCCACCCGCATCGCCGAATCGTTCCGCGACCGCGGCGCCGACGTGATGCTCATGATGGACTCGCTCACCCGCGTCGCCATGGCGCAGCGGGAAATCGGCCTGTCGGCGGGCGAACCGCCCGCCACCCGCGGCTACCCGCCCTCGACGTTCTCGGTGCTCGCCCGGCTGCTCGAACGCGCCGGAACCGACCAGGTCGGCTCGATCACCGGCATCTACACGGTGCTCGTCGATGGTGACGACCACAACGAACCGATTGCCGATGCGGCCCGCTCGATCCTCGACGGCCACGTGGTGCTCGACCGCAAGCTGGCCGTGCTCGGCCACTTTCCCGCCGTCGATGCCCTGGCCTCCATCTCTCGAGTGGCGTCGCGGGTCACCTCGCCCGAGCAGGCCGCAGTGGCCGGCCGGCTACGCGCCGTGCTCGCCGCGCGCCGGGCCGCGCAAGACCTCATCGACGTGGGCGCGTACCGCCGCGGCACCAACCCGCTGGTCGACGCCGCGGTCGACTATGAGGCCGACATCGCCGCGTTCCTGCGGCAGAGCATGGACGACCATACCCCGGCCGCGCAGGCCTGGCAGAGGCTCACCGCCCTGGCCGGGCTGCTGGGCGGTGCGTCATGAGCCGCCCCTTTACCCTCGCCGGCTTGCTGCGGCTGCGACACCTGCAGCAGGACCAGGCCGCCGGCGACCTGGCCGTGGCCAACGCCCGGCTGCGGGCCACTGCGACCCGCATCGATGAGACCAGGGCCGCACTCGAACACCTGCCGATCACCCCGACGGGGGCTGACACCCTGTACGCGATCGCTGCCGCCCGGGCGTCCTCCCGCAGCATGCTGGCCGAGCTCGCGGCCCTCGACGCGGTGGCCTCCCAGGCCGTCGGCGACGCGCAACGCGAGTTCGAGGCCCGTAAGTCGGCATCCGCGAGCTTGGAAAAGCTCGAGGGACGCCACGGCCTGGCCGAGGCGGAGGCGGACCTGCACGCCGAGCAGGCGGTCATCGACGAGATCGCCTCCACCGGCTGGCATCGCCGCGCGGGCGCCGCCGGTGAGGCAGCGCAGGCACAGACGACGGGAGAAGAACTGTGACGATGGTGCACGCGCTCGGCCGAGTGGGCGAGATCCAGGCCAGGCTGGTGCAGCTGAACGACCTCGTCGCCGGCGGCACCGGCGTCACGAGCACCACCGCGGCGACGGCGGCGACCGACACCACCACCGCGACGACGTTTGCGGATGCCTTGGCCGCCGCCACCGGAACGGCTGCGACGACCGCGGCCGACGCTGCCGTCGGTGCCGCTGTCGGCACCGGTGGGGCCACTGGCAGCGACATCGTCACGGCCGCCGAGAAGTACCTGGGCGTGCCCTATGTCTTCGGCGGGGAGGACAGCTCAGGCATGGACTGCTCCGGACTCGTTCAAACCGTCTATGCCGATATGGGCATAGACGTTCCGCGGCTGGTGTCCGGACAGATGACCATCGGCACCGAGGTGGCGTCGCTTGCGGACGCCAAACCCGGCGACCTCATCGTGACCGGCGGCGGCGAACACATCCTTATCTATGCCGGGAACAACCAGGTGATCCACGCGCCGTACGAGGGCCGCACGGTCTGCAAGGTGGATGCCTACATGGATGACTCCGAGATCGACACGATCCGCCGGGTGATCCCAGACACGGCGACCGCGAGCACGGCTTCCACCGCGGCGGCGACGGCGTCGACAGGATCGACCGATCTGCTTTCCGCAGCGTTCGCGTCGCTCTTCAACACCAGCTCCTCAAACTCGGCGCTGTCGTCTTCGGCCTTGTCTACATCGGCGCTCTCCACTTCGGCGCTCTCCTCTTCGGCGCTCTCCTCTTCGGCGCTCTCCTCTTCGGCGTTGTCCACATCTGCCCTGACTGCGTCTGGACTCTACTCATGACCACTGCTGCTGCCCTTCCGTCCCGCCCGAACGCCGGCCTGACGGCCTCGGCCGCGTCCGGCCAACGCTCACAGTCTGCCGGTGCGGGTGCCTCCGCCTTCGCGGGGGCGCTGCAGAGCGCCGTCACCGCACCGACCAGCCGGCAGACCGCGCCGGGCGCCGAACCCGGCGATCGCGCCGGCCAGCGAGCGTATGACCGCAACAATGCCGCCGTGGACCGGGACCGGTCCCGGTCGAGCAGCGCGACCAGCGGCACAACCGGCACGGCCCGCGCCCGCGCCGCCGCAGCCGGCGACCGTGGGGCCAGCGTCCGAACAGCCAGCGACCGTTCCGCCGCGGAGCGTGCAGCTACCGACCAAGCGACTGCCGACCGAGCGACTGCGGACCGAACGACTGCTGACCGAGTAGCCACCGATGCTGCCGAGAATCACGCGGCTGGGCTGGGTGGCCAGCCCGGGCAGGTCACTCCGGGTACTGACACCCGTTCGAACACTCGGTCCGGTCTATCCTCGGTCTCCGACCTCGTGCCCTCCGCCAGGAACTTCGGGTCGACCATCGCATCCGTCGGCGCCATCATGGAAGGCCAGTCGACGACCGGCACGATATCGTCTTCCGACCCGGACTCGGCGCCAGGTGCAAGCGCCGGCGCACTGCACGGTGACGCGGCAGACGCCGGCACAGGGAGCGAAAGCGGGGGTGCCAGCGGTACCGATGTGAGCGGCGCCAGCCGCGGCATCGCCGACCTGGGCTCGGTCTGGGGAGGCGCCGGTCTCACGGGCACGAGCCCGAGCACAACCTCTGGCGGCACACCCCCCGGCAGCGCTGCCTGGGGCGGCACCGGCATGGGCGGCACTGTTCCGGTCGGTTTTGTCCCGAGCGGCACTGTCCCGGGCAGCTCTGTGCCCGTCAGCACTGTTCCGGGAAGCATTGTTCCGGGAAGCATTGTTCCGGGCAGTACTGTCCCGGTCAGCGCTGTCCCGAGTGGCACTGTCCCGGGCAGCGCTGCCTCGGGTGGCACCGGCACGCGTCCGTCCGGCTCGGGCGGTATCGTCCCGGCTACAGGTGCCGCGACCGGCGCTGTGCCGGCGGGCGACGGCCATCTCGGAACGATACCGTCCACCGCCGGGTCGGTCGCCGGGTCCGCCACCTCGGCCGCAGCCCCCACCGACAGTCCCGCCGTGGCAACCGCGGCCGCGCAGCCCGGCCAGTGGGGGACCGCCGCGATCACAGCCGGTTCGGTGTCCGGTGCCGCACTCATCGCGGCACAGGCATCGCTGTCGGAGTCCGCGGCAGCCTCGGCACCCGTGGTCTCCGGCGCTCCGGCGTCGGCGGCGACCGAACTCTCGATCGCAGCGCCAGGCTCCGTTCCCGCGGCGGCCTCGGCCGCATCGCCGGCCGGCGAAGCCGGAACCCCGCCAGCCACCACGGCCGTCGCAACAGGCGGCGACGGATCAACGCCTGCCACGCCAACTGCAGTGAGCCCGGCGACGCTAGAGCTGGCGGGGACCTCAGCAGCGGTGGAGCCCGATGGCGCTGGCAGCACGGCACCCGCCAGCGCCGCAGCGGGCTCGACGGCACCGGGGGAGACGGCCCCGGGTACTCTGCCGGGACCGATCGCACCCGTTCCCTCTCCGGGCACGCTCACCGGCGCATCCGTAGCATCCGTATCCACCGCGGCGACACCCTCCACGCCATCCGCGCCACTGGCCAGCCAGGTCGCGCGACCGTTGTTTTCCCTGGCGGCCGCCGGGCCGGGTGAGCACACTCTCTCGATCAGCGTGACCCCCGACAACCTCGGCCCGGTGCTGGTGCGGGCGCAGATCAGCGCCAGCGGGGTACGGCTCGAATTGTTTGCGCCCACCGAACTGGCCCGCGATGCCCTGCGCCAGATCCTGCCCGATCTGCGGCGTGACCTGGCCGGCGGCGGGCTGCCGGCCAGCCTCGACCTCTCCACGCGCAGCCAGCCCGGTGACGCTGGATCGAACGGCCGGTACGACCGGCCCGCCCCGGACTTCTCCGCGCAAGCCGACTCATCGTTCGGTGGCGACGCGCGCGAAGGCGCGTCGCGGGATCCGTCCCCGGATCCGTGGCTGCGGGCATCCCCGATCGGTCCGGACTCCGCGGACCCGGCCAGCCACGACACGAACGATTCTGCCGGGGCGGGTTCACCGAGAGGGCGGGTCGATGTACTGGCCTGATCCTCGTCACCCCGACCATCCGCCGGTCGCCGCATTCTTCTCGCCTGAACCGCAGCCCACCAGAAAAGAGAACTCATGACCATCGACGCCGTTGGCACGGTCTCCACCGCCAGCACCACTGACGCCGCCACCGTGGCCAGCATGTACTCCACGACCCCGGTGCGCACACCCAAGCAGACCCTGGACTCCGAAACGTTCATGTCGCTGCTGGTCACCCAGCTGCGCAACCAGGACCCGAGCTCGCCCATGGACACCAACCAGATGATCGCCCAGACCACGCAGCTGGCCATGATGGAAAAGCTCACCGCGCTGTCCACCACCTCCGACGAGAACTTTTCCCTGCAGATGCGTACCGCAGCGGCTGCGCTGGTGGGTCAGAACGTCACCTACACGGATGCGACCGGCGCGAGTGTGTCCGGCATCGTGTCTGCGGTCTCCTATGCGGGGTCCGTGCCCCAGGTCACCGTGGGGAAGGCCAGCGTGGCGCTCGATGCGATCTCGGGGGTGACCGCCCCGACGGGGTGAGCGCGCATCGCGTGATTCACCCGCGACCCCGCTCGTCGCCAGCCACCCGTTCCCATTCGGTCGCACCCACCCGAACTCCTGCACTCACCACATCCGACTTCTTCGAAAGGAAGCCCCCATGCTTCGCTCCCTCTACTCCGGCATCTCCGGCCTTCGCGCCCACCAGACCATGCTCGACGTCACCGGCAACAACATCGCCAACGTCAACACCACGGCGTTCAAGGCGTCCGCCACCCAGTTCCAGGACACCCTCTCGCAGCTCACCCAGGGCGCCAGCGGTGCTAGCGCCGAGACCGGCGGCACCAACCCGGCCCAGGTGGGCCTCGGCGTGCAGGTCGCGGGCATCTCCACCAACTTCGCCCAGGGCTCCTCGCAGTCGACCGGTAAGGCGGGCGACATGCTCATCTCCGGCGACGGCTTCTTCGTCACCCAGGAAGGCGGCCAGACCGTCTACAGCCGAGCCGGATCCTTCGACTTCGACTCCGCCGGACGCCTGGTCACCCCGTCCGGTGCAATCGTGCAGGGCTGGGCGGCGGTAGACGGAGTGATCAACGAGGGTGGTGCCCTCGGCAACATCGCGCTGCCGCAGAACACGGCGATCCCCGGCAAACCCACGAGCGAGATCGCAATGAGCGGAACTCTTCCCTCCGACGCTGTGGGGGGCACCCAACTGCTCCGCGACGTCAAGGTCTACGACGCATCGGGTGCCGCCCGTACGGTTTCACTCACCTTCACGAAGGCGGCAACCGGAAGCAACTGGGTCGTCAGCAGCAAGGACGGAACCACTACGGGCTCGACCACGTTGGGCTTCACGGGTAATGACGTGACCTCCGGCGGCGCCCTCAACATCGGCTCCGGTATCACGATCGATCTCAGCACTCTGACCGGTCTGGCAGGAATCAGCACGGTCAAGGTGGCGTCACAGGACGGCAGCGCGCCGGGCTCGCTCGAGTCGTACTCGTTCGCGAAGGACGGCACCCTCATCGGACTGTTCAGCAACGGTGAACAGAAGGCCCTCGGGCGCATCGCCCTGGCCACGTTCACCAACCCGGGCGGCCTCGAGAAGACCGGTTCGAACGGCTACCAGGCCACCTTCAACTCCGGCACCGCCGAGATCGGCGCACCCGGTTCCACCGGCTTGGGGTCGCTGACCGGCGGCGCCCTGGAAATGTCGAACGTCGACCTCTCGCAAGAGTTCACCAACCTCATCGTCGCCCAGCGCGGCTTCCAGGCAAACGCCCGCATCATCACCACCTCAGACGAGGTGCTGCAGGAGCTCACCAACCTGAAGCGCTAGTCCCAGATCTGCCGAAGCGGGCATCGTGCCGGTATCCGACCCGATGCCCGCTTTCGCGCGTTCGAGACCTCGCGGTGCGGAGACGGCGCTCGATCAGGTGCGGGGTGGTGCCGAGGCATGCCATGCTGCTGCGGGCTTGGGCAGCAGACCCTGCGCCCGGCCGGTCATCTCGATGAGGGTTTGGCCGGGGTCGATCGTGGCGGGTGGGCGCAGCCAGTAGCGGCCGTGGTTTTCGAAGATCTGCCAGCGTTGGTTGTGCAGCAGTAGGTGGTGGGTGCGGCAGAGCAGGATGCCGTGGTTGATGTCGGTTCGGCCGTGGTCTCGTTGCCAGTGGTCGATGTGGTGCGCTTCGGTGAAGGAGGGTGGCCGGTCGCAGCCGGGCCAGGTGCAGCCGCCGTCGCGGGCGGCGAGGGCTCGGCGTTGGGCGCGGGTGAAGAGGCGTTGTTCGTGTCCGACGTCGAGGGGCCGGTTGTGGTCGTCGAAGCGGATGTCGACGGTTCCGGAGTCGCAGATCAGGCGTTCGATGGTTTCGGCGGAGACCGGGGCGGTGTTGCCTTCGATGGAGCCGTGGCCGACCTGGCCGGCCAGCCCGGGTGGGTTGATCAGGATGTCAGCGGCGGTGACGGGCCGGTCGGGGGTCGCGGGGGTGACGGTGGTGAGGATCTGCACGGCGGGGCGGCGGCCGCCGAGCATCTCGTTCGGGTTGATGGTGGTGCCGGCGCGGAGGAGGTCGATGAAGCCGTCGCAGGTGATCTGGCCGGTGGTGCGGGGGTCGTTCTGCACGCGGCGTGCCCAGGCGGCGCGGTCGGTGTCGACGAAGCGCACGCCGCCGCGGCGGGGGCTGGTGAGGCTGTCGAAGGTGGCCTTGATGAACTCGCCCTGCTCGGGCGGAAAGAGGCCGTCCACTCGCACCTGGCCGGTGTCGAGGGTCCAGATGCGCAGGTAGCGGTCGTCCCAGGCTTTCTGTTCGCGCACCCGGATGCCGGCTTCGTCGAGGCTGTCGCGGGTCTGCCGGGCGGCCTTGAGGAGTTGGTCCGCGTTCATCGTCGGGGCGTCGGCGAGCAACCGGTCCAGGGCCTCGGTGAGGACCGGGCCGGTGACGACGGTGTCGATGTCGCCCAGCCCCTTCCTCAGGGCATGGGCCGCGTCGATGGAGAGGGTGCCGTCGCTCAGGGCGCGGGCGATCGGTGCGTGCCAGGGCGCCGGCACCGGTGGAAGCGTCAGAGTGCTGAACCTGTCGGTGCCAGTGCCGCTCGGGTCAGTCCCGCTCGGGTCGAAGCCGTCCGGGTCGGAACCGTCCAGGTCGGGGCCGTGCCGTCCGTCGCTTCCCGGGTCAGCCTGGTCGAGCAACCTGCGGGCTGCCTCGGCCTCTGCTTCGGCGTCGGCTGCGGCCTGTTGGGCGTCGGCCGCTTCGGTTTCGGCGAGCATTCGGCCTACGTCGACGAGTTTGCGGGTGTCGGCCTTGGTGGCACCGGTGAGGTTCTGGATCAGGTCTTCGGGGGAGAGGTAGCCGTGCTTCTTGGCTAGGCCTTCCTGGCCCAGCTCCCAGCGGGAACGCTGCGCGAGGGTCTTCGCCATCCATGCCTTGCGGGTGTCGAGCTCGTGCTGCAACCGGGCGAGCGTCCTCTGCCCGGCCAAGGCGTCCGCGTCTGACAGGCGGTCGTAATCCGTGCTGCACCGGCCGAGCCGGGCCACCTGGCCCGCGGCAGCCACCAACTCGCTACCGGCCGCGACATCGGACACATTCGCAACGGGGTCTGTTTGCCCGACGAACGTGTCTTCGATGCTCGGCTGGGTGATCATGCTTTGAATATAGCCCGATTGCGAAGCTTTGTGTGAGGAAAGGTCAGGTTGTGGATAACTGATTCCAAGCTGGAAATTAACCCATTGACCGGCCTTTTTTTCTTGCTGTGCCGCTGGATCAGCGATAGCTTCTCCAGTGTCTGCAGTGAATCAAGCAAACTCGGGGGAGATATGGCGCGAGCGTCACGAATGGTCATAGCTGTGAGCGCTGCCGTGGTCGTGGCGGCGCTCTGTTTAGGCGGGTCGGTTGCGCCGTTCCCACAGCCGAGCGCCCCCGAATCGGCCGCGAGCGTCTGGCGGGCCACCGAGCACCCCGGCGCCGGGCTCCCGACGGACCGAGCGTCAATCATGGCGCGCGAGGTCTACCCCGGAGTCACCCTCGAGCAGCTGAACTACTCTGCCGAGGAGATCGAGTGGGCGACCTACCAGAACCCGTTGGCCGAGGCCGCGGCTCTCGTCACGACCGAATTCCCCGATGACTACTCGTTGGCCTACTTCGGCCCGAACCGCACGTTCACCATCGCCTTCTCCGGCGACGCGCCAGCCGGCGCTCTCGCGACCCTCGATGCCACAGGACTGCCCTATTCCACCCTCGAGGGCCTGGGATTCACCGAGGCCGACTATCAGGCGGCGTCGAATAACGTCAGCAGGCAGGTGTCCCAGGCCCTGGACGCGGAGGAGCTGAGCCCGGCCGCCTCGTTTTCGGTGAACTCGGATATCACCAAAGCGCCGGACGTGATCGTGGTCACCATCACCGGTGACGACGAGGTCGCGCGGCAGGCGGCGCTGTCCGCCGTCGGTATTCCGTCAGTGGCTCGGCCCTTCGTCGTCACCGTCGTCGAGGGTGGCGAGAACGAGTACGTCATCGGTCTCTAGCTAACGGAACGCGGGCTCCAGCCGACAGTGGTTGCTGACGGCTGCTGGAGCCGTCCGGGAACCAGGGACGGGTCCATGATCGTAGTAACCAGGCTGAACGATAGTCAGTTCGCGATTAATCCTGACCTCATCGAACGCATCCATGTGAACCCCGACACCACGCTCGTGATGGTGGACGGCGCCAAGTTCATCGTGACCGAGAGCCTGGCAGAAGTGATCGAGAAGATCGCCGTCTACCGCGCCCACGTGATCAACCTGGCCTACAACTCCGGCAACAGCACGGCCACTGACCCCACCCGTCCGGACGCCGTTGTCCCACTGCGCCCCCGGAGAATGTAAATGGATCCCGCCACCCTGATCGGCATCCTGCTGGCATTCGGGGCCCTCTTCGCCATGATCACCATCGAGGGTTCGCACGTCACCGCGATTCTGCTGCCGGCGCCCATGGTGCTGGTCTTCGGCGCCACCATCGCCGTCGGTATCGCCGGCGGAACCCTGCGCGACACCGTGAACGCGATCAAGGCGCTGCCCGGCGCGTTCAGGGGCAAGACCACCTCGCCGCAGAAACTCATCGACCAGGTCGTCGGTCTCGCGGAGAAGGCGCGCAGCTCAGGGCTGCTCGCCCTCGAGCAGGAGGCCGACAAGATCGCCGACCCGTTCCTGCGCGGTGCCCTGCAGAACATCGCAGACGGCACCGACGGTGACGAGCTGCGCATCCTGCTCGAAGACGAGATCGCCACCCGCACCAAGGCCAGTCGCAATGCGGCCAAGTTCTTCACCAGCCTGGGCGGCTACGCGCCTACCGTCGGCATCATCGGCACCGTGATCTCGCTCACCCACGTGCTGGAAAACCTCGACACGCCCTCCACCCTCGGACCGATGATCGCCGCCGCCTTCGTCGCCACCCTCTGGGGCCTGCTTTCGGCGAACTTTTTGTGGCTGCCGATCGGCAACCGGCTCAAGCGGCTCTCCGACATCGAGGCAGAACGGATGACCCTGCTGATGGAGGGTGCCCTGGCCGTGCAGGCCGGCAGTCAGCCCCGTCTGCTCGGCGAACGGTTGCAGGCGATGGTGCCCACCGCATCCGTCAAGGGCAAGAGCGGCAAATCCGGCAAGTCCGCCGCGTCGACCAAACCGCTCAAGAAGGCGGCGTGAGCGCCAGGGGCCGACGCCGGGGGCTCGAAGAGGAGCACGAGGAGCACGTCGACGAACGCTGGATGGCCTCCTATATGGACATGGTCACGGTGTTGATGTGCATGTTCATCGTGCTGTTCGCCATGTCGACGGTCGACCAGGCCAAGTTCGTGCAACTCAAGAACTCACTCGCCACCGGATTCGGTGCGGTCGACGTGGGCAAGGTCGACACCGCCGAGGGCATCGTGGTTCCGGCGGACCTGGTCGACACCCCAGCCGTCGACGACGCGGGCACCACCGATCTGGAACTCGCCATTGCCGAGGTGGATGACCTCACCGCTGTGCAGGCCGCGATGCAGGCGGCCCTCGCCGCGGTCGGACTCGACACGCTGGTGGAGTACACCATCGACGAACGGGGCTTGTCGGTGGGGCTGGTGGGGTCGGAGACCTTTTTCGAACCCAATGTCGCAACGCTCAGCGGCCAGGCCGTCGGGGTTCTCGACGCCATCGGTCCGGCTCTGGCCGGAAGCCTGCGCGAAGTCTCGGTCGAAGGTCACGCCGACCGGCACGGTGTGACCACGAACTATCCCACCGACTGGGAGCTTTCCAGCGCTCGGGCGACGCAGGTGCTGCGGCACCTGGTGGAGAAGAGCGGGGTGGCTGCCGATCGCATCGGCGCGATCGGCTACGGGTCGGCGCGCCCGGTCGACATGGGCGAGGACCTCGCGGCGATGGCCCGCAACCGCAGGGTCGACGTTGTGCTGCTGTCGAATCAGCCCGACAGTGTGCGCGCTTTGATCCCGTCGGTGCTCGATGGCACGGCTGTGCCCGATGATCCCGTGCCGGCCGATCCGGCCCCCGCCCACGATGATTCGGCGGCCAACACCGGCCACTGAGACCGGGCGGTGTCGTCGTCATTATTCTGCTGCCGGATTGTCGGCGCAGCCGCTAACGGATGCTCAGGTCCGGCCGATAGTGCCAGACGTGACGGTCCAGGAACAAATCAGCACCGGCGTGCCCGGAAAGCCGGCGCGCACGGTCGAGGTCTATGACTTCAGCCGTCCCACCACGCTGGCCCGCGACCACGCCAGGGTGCTCGAACTGGCCTTCGAGACCTTCGCCCGGCAGTGGGGCACCCAGCTGACCGCCCAGGTGCGGGTGATCTCGCAGGTCACCTGCGAGCAGGTGCTCATGCGTGGCTACGACGAATACGCCGCCTCCCTGCCGGCCACCACCACGATGGTGCTCTGCAGCGTGCAGGGCATGGATGCCCAGGCTGTCATCCAGTTCCCCTCCGCCGCTGCCCTCTCCTGGGTCACCCACATGCTGGGCGGAACCGGGATCCCCGCCCCCTCAGAGCGGCCATTCACCCAGATCGAACAGGCGCTCGTGCGCCGTCTGATGGAGGACGCGCTGGAAGACCTGCGCTACTCGCTGGGTTCGCTGCTCATTCTGCCGATCGCGCTCGGCGCCATCCAGTACAACTCCCAGTTCGCCCAGGCTGCGGCTACCTCCGACCTTATGATCGTGGCGAGCTTCGTGATCAAGGTCGGCGAGACCACAACGGCGGCCACCCTGGCCCTGCCGGCCGAGGCGCTGCTGCCCCAGCTCGGCGAGCCCGGACCCGTTGTGCCACCCACCCCGGCCGTCGAACTGCTGCGCGCCCAGCTGGGCTGGGTGCCCGTGGACGTGTCGCTGCGTCTCTCGAACGCGCAGGTGCTGCCGAACGCCGTCCTCGCCCTCGCGGTCGGCGACGTACTCCCGATCCCGCACCCCACCCACCGCCCGCTCGACGTAGTGGTAGACGGCCGAACCCTCGCCCGCGCCGCTGTCGGCTCCACCGGGTCCCGCCTGGCCTGCATCATCATCGACACCGAGGACACGACACCATGACCCTTCGAAGCCCCGCGTCTTCGCTGACTGCCGCCGCCGGTTCCACCGACGAGGTCACCCGCGCCGCCGTCGACGCCCTGCTCACCGTGCTGCCCACACCGACCCTGCTCACCGCGGCACCCGGATCCGGCGCCGCCGTGATCGGCCGGTTCGATGGGGTGGTGGCGGATGCCGTCGTCGCGTCGTTCGTCGGCGCCATCTCCGCCGACCTGGCGGTTGTGCTGGTCGATCCGGGCTCTCTCGATGCCGCGGCAGGCTCCGACTCCGGCCTCGTCTCGCGGGACGACATCGTGCGGCCTGCCCTGGAGTGCGCCGCCGGCGTGCTGGGCCTCGGCGTGCTGGGTGACGCCAGGATCGACGACGCGACCGCGGTGTTCCTCGACCCGGAGACCCGGGTCTTCGACCTCGTCTCGCACGGCGACACCCTGGGCTGGTTCGCCATCCGGCTGCGCCGTAACAGCAACCCGGGCAAGCAGAGCGACCACGCCGTGGTGGGCAACCTCGGCCGCATCAACAGTGTCGAGATGGCCCTCACCGTGGAGATCGGCCGCACCCGCATGACGGTTCGCGACGTGCTCGGCCTCGAATCCGGCGCGGTCGTCGAACTCGACCGGTCGGTGGGCTCACCCGCCGACATCCTGCTCAACGGCCGCCTGATCGCGCACGGTGAGATCGTGGTCGTCGACCAGGACTACGCCGTGCGCATCACCCAAATCCTCGACGTGGCCGAGAGCCTGACCTAGGTGGATACCGTCGTCGTCGCCCTGCGAGTGGTGCTGTCCCTGGCCGTTGTGCTCGGGCTGCTCTGGGTGCTGCAACGACGCCTCAGCCGGGGCGCCGGGTCGCGCGCGGCGAATGTCGTGACCATCGTGGGCCGGCAGGGTCTCGGCCAGAAGGCATCCGTCGTGGTGGTGGAGGTCGAGGGTCGCCGGTTCGTGCTCGGCGTCACCGAACACTCGGTCAGCGTGCTGCACGGTGGATCCACCGAGGCAACGGCGACCCAGGATGCCGATGCGGGCGCGGGGAGCACCGGCTCGGCCGCGGCCTTCGCGCGCTCCCTGCACGCCGCCACCGGGCCCCGTCTGGTGCCGCCGGTAGCCGTCTCCCCGGCCGACGATCTCGGCGCCGCCGCGATTTCCGGCGCCACCGGCGACGCAGCCGACCCGCCGCTCACCTTCCGGCCCCGCCGGGACCGCGGCCACACCGGCAAGCTCGGCGGCTCGATCCTGTCGCCGGCGACCTGGCAGCAAACCGCAGCCCTGCTCCGGCACGGCCGGTGAACGCCGCACTCCACGTCCTCGCACGCGTCGGGTCCGGGCGGGTCGGCCCGCGCCGGCCCCGCAGCATCGCCGCGATCAGCGAACGACGGCGCCGGCTGGCCCGCGTCGCCCTGATGGCGGCCCTCGTGCTCATCATCGTGGCCGCGCTCGTGCTCCTCGTCGCCTCGGCGAGCCACGCGGCCCCGCTGGAACCCGTCGCGCCCACCGACCCGGCCACGCCCACCCCCGTCCCCACCCCGGGCACCGGGCTGACCGTGGAGATCAACGGCCCGGATGGCGCTCCGTCCTCGGCCATCGTGACCCTGATCGGCATCACCCTGCTGTCGGTGGCGCCGGCGCTGCTGCTGATGATGACGTCGTTCACCAAGATCTTCGTGGTGCTCGCCATGACCCGGAACGCCCTGGCGTTGCCGTCGATCCCGCCGAACCAGGTGCTCGCGGGCCTCGCCCTGTTCCTGTCGCTGTTCATCATGGCGCCCATCCTCACCGACATCAACAACGACGCCCTTAAGCCCTACCTCAACGGATCGATGACCTTCGACGACGCCGTCACGGCCGGATCGGGGCCGCTGCGAACCTTCATGCTCGCGCACACCCGGGAGGAAGACCTGGCCCTGATGGTGCGCGCTTCCGACCAGCCCAACCCGGCCAACACCGCCGCGGTGTCGCTCGTCACTCTCATTCCGGCGTTCATGATCTCGGAGCTGCGCGCAGCGTTCATCATCGGCTTTGTGATCTTCATCCCCTTCCTGGTCATCGACCTGGTGGTGTCGGCGGCGCTGATGTCGATGGGCATGATGATGCTGCCGCCGGTGATGATCTCGCTGCCGTTCAAGATCCTCCTGTTCATCCTCGTCGACGGCTGGGGCCTGATCATCACCACCCTGGTCAACAGTTACCGGGGTGGCTGATGGACTCCAATGCCGTACTGGATATCGGGCTGCAGGCCATCGTGGTGGCCGCCAAGCTCTCCGCACCCATCCTGATCACCGCCCTGGTGGTCGGTTTCGCGATCTCGCTCGTGCAGTCGATCACGCAGATCCAGGAGGTCACGCTCTCGTTCGTGCCCAAGGCCATCGCGGTCTGCATCGCCATGCTCATCTGCGGGCACTGGATGATCTCCGAGATCGTCTCGTTCACCACCAACCTGTTCGACAAGATCCCCGGCCTGATCGGCGGCGGCTAGGTGAACCTCACCCTCGATTTCACCTGGCTGGAGGCCGTCGCCCTGGCCGGGGTGCGCATGATCGCGTTCCTCGTCGTGGCCCCGCCGTTCTCGTTCAACGCGTTCCCGCTGCGGGTCAAGGGCATGCTCGCGATCGGCCTCGCCCTGGCGGTGGCGCCACGGGTGGTGCCCGGTTACGCCTCGCCGGATACCGGCGGCTTCATCCTCGCCCTCGTCCTCGAGATCGTCGTCGGCGGCGTGCTCGGCTTCCTGGTTCTCGTCGTCTTCTCCGCCATCCAGTCCGCCGGCAACCTGATCGACCTGTTCGGCGGTTTCCAACTCGCCCAGGGCTTCGACCCGCAGTCGATGGTGAACGGTGCCCAGTTCACCCGGCTCTACCAGATGACCGCGCTGGCGCTCCTGTTCGCCTCCGGCGGCTACCAACTCATCCTCGGCGGCCTCACCCGCTCGTTCGCGGCCCTGCCTGTCGGCGGCGGCATCGACCTCGCCGTGCCGATGGTGGCGGTCACCGCCGCCGTCGGCCAGATGCTGCTGGCCGCCGTGCAGATCGCCGGCCCGCTGATCGTGGTGCTCTTCCTCGCCGACGCCGGCCTCGGCCTGCTCACCCGGGTGGCCCCGGCGCTGAACGCGTTCGCGCTCGGCTTTCCGCTCAAGATCCTGATCACCCTCACCCTGGGAGCGGCCGGGTTCCTGGCGCTGCCCGGCATCGTGGCCTCGCTCACCGACGATGCCGTGTCGAGCATGTGGGGGGTGCGCTAGATGTCGGACTCCGGAGAACGTACAGAACAAGCCACAGACAAGCGGATGCGCGAGGTGCGGTCCAAGGGCCAGCTCGCCCGGTCGCAGGACCTCACTGCCTGGGTCGGCATCGGCGCGGCCGCGGTGATGATGCCGATGACCATCGAGGCCGGCGCCTCCGCCGGTCGCACCCAACTGTTCGACATCACCGCGATCACGGAGAACCCCGACCCACAACGGGCGCTGGACATGCTCACCGAAGGCCTCGGGGCCATGGGCGGCATCCTCACCCCGATGCTCGCCGTGGTCTGCATCGCGGTTCTGGCCGGATCGATCGCGCAGGGCGGCATCCACGTCAAGAAGCTCGCCGGCAAGTACGACCAGTTCAACCCGATCTCCGGGCTCGCCCGCACCTTCGGCACCCAGGCGCTCTGGCAGGGCGTGAAGGCACTGCTGAAGACCATCGTGGTCGGGGTGGTGCTCACCGCGGTGATCCAGGGCATGACCCCCGTGTTGATGACCGCGGGCGGGCTGCCGGTGGCGGTGCTGATGGGCGCCGCCCACGACGGCACCGCGGCGCTGGTGCAGTCTGCGGTCATCGCCGGCCTGGTGCTCGCGGCCGCCGACGTATTCGTGGTGATGCGGCGCAACCGCAAGCGCACCCGGATGACCAAGAAAGAGGTCACCGACGAGCACAAGAGCTCGGAGGGCGACCCGATGATCAGGTCGCAGCGCCGCGCCCGGCAGTTGGCGATGAGCCGCAACCGCATGATCGCCGCGGTCGCCACCGCCGACGTGGTGCTGGTGAACCCCACCTCGTTCGCCGTGGCGCTGCGCTACGAACCGGGCAAATCGGCCCCCCGGGTGGTCGCGAAGGGCGCCGGAGTGATCGCCGCCCGCATCCGCGAACAGGCCGAGACCGACAGCGTGCCGATCGTCAAGGACATCCCGCTCACCCGAGCCCTGCACAGCGCGTGCGAGCTGGGCCAGGAGATCCCGCTCGAGCTCTACAACGCCGTCGCCCGAGTGCTGGCGTTCGTGCTCGCGCTCAAGACCCGCGGCGCCAGGGCGGGCGTGCACACCATGTCGACGCCGCCGATGGCACCCCCTCAGTCGGCTCGCCGGCACGCCCACGGCCCGATGGCCGCATCGACACCACGAATCCGCACCTCGGAGGCCACCTAGATGAACAGCATGCTCGCGAAACTCGCCGTGCCGATCGGGGTGGTGGGCATCATCATGCTCCTGGTGGTGCCGGTGCCCGCCGCCTTGCTCGACGTGCTCATCATCGTCAACATCCTGCTGGCCCTGGTGACCCTGCTCACGACGATGTTCGTCAAGAAGCCGCTCGACTTCTCGGTCTTCCCATCGCTGCTGCTCGTGGCCACCCTGTTCCGGCTCGGCCTCAACGTCGCCTCCACCCGGCTGGTGCTCGGCGAGGGTTACGCCGGCCAGGTGATCGCGTCGTTCGGGCACGTCGCGGTCGGCGGCTCGATCATCATCGGTGCCGTGATCTTCCTGATCCTGGTCGTCATCCAGTTCGTCGTGGTCACCAAGGGCGCCGAGCGGGTCGCCGAGGTGGGCGCCAGGTTCACCCTTGACGCCATGCCCGGCAAGCAGATGGCCATCGACGCCGACCTCAACGCCGGCCTGATCACCGACGTGCAGGCCAAGGACCGCCGGGCAGAGGTATCGGCCGAGGCCGACTTCTACGGCGCCATGGACGGCGCCTCGAAGTTCGTCAAGGGTGACGCCATCGCCGGAATCATCATCATCATCATCAACCTGATCGGCGGCATCGCCATCGGCATGCTGCAGCGCGGCCTGGAGATCGGGGATGCGCTCAACACCTACGCCCTGCTCACCATCGGCGACGGCCTGGTCACCCAGATCCCCGCGCTGCTGATGGCCGTCTCCACCGGCATGATCGTCACCCGGTCCAACGCCGAGTCCGACATCGGCGCCACGGCCGCCGCCCAGCTCACCCAGTCCCGAAACGCCCTGATGATCGCCGGTGCCGCCGCGATCCTGATGTCGCTGATCCCGGGCATGCCCATCATCCAGTTCGTGCTGATCGGCGCAACCCTGATCATCGTGGCGCAGCGCATCAAGGGCCGGGAGACCCGGGCCGCGGCCAGTGTCGTGCGGGCCGCGGCCGTCGAGGGGCGCGCGCCCCGCTCCGACACCGCCGAGGAGCTGATCGAGCAGATGCGGGTGCACGCCCTCGAGATCCAGCTCGCCCCCGACCTCGTCGACCTCGTCTCCGGCGCCTCCGACGACCTGCTCGCGCGGGTGCGGGCGCTGCGCCGCAAGATCGCCCTCGACCTGGGCGTGGTGGTGCCGCCGGTGCGAACCCGGGACAACGTCGACCTGCCGCCGTCCACCTACTCCATCCGCATCGCCGGCGTCGAGGCCGGCCGGGGCGTCGCACCGGCCGGCAAGGTGCTGGCCCTCGGCGACTACCTCGACTCGCTGCCGGGCACGGCCACCGTCGAACCCGTATTCGGCCTGGCCGGCAAGTGGGTGCCGGGCGAGATGCGGCCCCGCGCCGAGATGGCCGGCGCCACCGTGATCGACCGGGTCTCGGTGCTGGTCACCCACCTCTCGTCCGTCATCACGGGCAACGCCGCCCGGCTGCTCAGCCGTGAAGACGTGCGGGTGCTCACGGATGGCGTGCGCCAGGTGAGCCCGTCGGCCGTCGACGACCTCATCCCCGGCCTGCTCTCGCTGGCCGAGGTGCAGCGGGTCCTGCAGGGCCTGCTCGCGGAGCAGATCCCGATCAACGACCTGCCGCGCATCTATGAGGCCCTTTCGGTGCGGGCCAAGGCCTCCGTCGACCCGGAGGGCCTGGTAGAAGCGGCCCGGCAGGCGCTCGGCCCTGCGCTCACGGCGCTGTACGTCGACGGCGCCGTGCTCCGGGTGATCATGATCGAACCCGGCCTCGAGCAGTCGATGCTCGAGGGCATGCGGCCCACCGATCAGGGCAGCCAGATCCTGCTCGACCCGGCGCGCATCGACGTGATCCTCGGCTCGCTGCGCGCCGCTCTCGCCACGGTCGAGGCCAGCGGCCTCACCGCCGTGCTGGTCTGCGCGCCGGCCTTGCGGCCCGCCATCCGCCGTCTGGTGTCATCCCAGTCCGGCGGCCTGCCGGTGCTGTCGTACGAAGAGGTGACCTCGGCGCGGGTCGCGATCGAAACCGTGGGGGTGGTCCGTGGAAACGAGACGATTGCGGCTTGAGGGCGCAACGCTGCCGGAGTTGCAGGCCAGGGTGCTGGCCGAGCACGGTGACGCTGCCAGGATCGTGGCCGCCGAGCAGGTCACCGTGGGCGGCATCCGCGGGTTCTTCGCCAAGCGACACGTGGAAGTGACCGTCGAGGTGCCGGTGACCGAACTGCGGCAGGCGCCGGGGGAGCGGCGCCGTGCCGCGCATCGGCGCGATGAACTCAGCACCAGACTCGGCATCGCCGCGTTGCTCGACGAGGCCGACGAAGCCGAGGCGCTGCTGCACGGCGGAATGGATGCTGTGCCGGGCGGCGAACCTCGGGGAGTGTCCGCTCCCACCACGGACCCCGGTACCGGCTTACCCAGCACGCATGGGCGCGGCACCGTGCCGCACGGCTCCGAGCGGGCCGCCCCGAACGTGGCCTTCGACGGCCGTGACGGCACTGCCGTTGCCGCCGCCCGCACCACCGACGCCGTGTCGACGGCCACCCCTGACTTCGCCCGGCTGATGGACGAGCTGACCTTCGCCACCGCGCCGGTCAGGTCGGCCCCGGCGACCGTCACCGCGGCCCCGCCGGCGGTGGCCGCCGCGGCCGAAACGCCCGCTTCACCGGATGCGCCGCTCGCAGTAACCGACGGGGCTCCGCAGCTGCTCTCCGGCGCGGGCGACCTCGTGCTCCTGCTCGGCCTGCCGGACGACGTGCACGCCGCCGCGCGGTCCCTCGCCGCACAGCCCGGCGCCCCGATCAGCTACGCCATCGACGCCGTCGGTGACCGTCGGGCGGCCCTCGCCGCTCGCGCCGGCGGGGTGGAACAGTCCCGGAGCATCCTCGTGACCTGCGGCCTGCCCGCAGGCTCCGGCACCAGTGAGCGGTCCGCCATGGTGGCCCAGTTGGGCGCCGACCAGGTCTGGGCGGTCGTTCATGCCGGGCGGAAGCCCGCCGACACCGCCCGCTGGGTCAGCGGAGCGGCGGCGCTGACCCCTCTCGACGCGATTGCCGTGGTCGGCGTCGAGTCCACCGCAACACCCGGCACCGTGCTCGACCTGGGCCTGCCGATCGGCTGGCTGGTGGCCGCATCCGCCGGGCCGCAGAACCCGATCGCGATAGGCTGAGCGGATGCTGGTTCTCACGCGCAAACAGGGGGAAAAGATCCTCATCGGTGACGATATCGTCATCACGGTGCTCGACGTTCGCGGCGACAGCATCCGCCTGGGCGTGGACGCCCCGCGGGGCATCTCCATCCAACGTGCCGAGATCCTCAAGGCCGTCAGCGACGCCAACTTGGAGGCGAACGTCGCCGCCGACCGCTCCGACGCCGCAGTGGCAGCCCAGCTCAAGTCGAGCCTCGGCCTGCTGCCCGCGCCGCCGACGTTGCCCGCCGCCCCCGCAGCGCCGGCCGCTCCCGCCGCCTCGGTGTAGCCGGCCCCGCGACAGTTGGGCGGCCGCGGGGGCGCCGGGGCGGCTAGGCTTCCGGGCGCCGGTCGAGCCGCGCCACGCCGATCTTGGAGTCGGCCATGCCGTAGAACACGTAGAGCTGACCGTCGATCTCCTCGATCGCGGTCGGGAACACCACGTTGGGCACGATGCCGCTGGTCTCGTCGGCGGTCTCGGCCTTGAGCAACGGTTCGGTCGTGCGGTCCAGCACGATCGTGGGATCGTCGGCGTCCAAGATCATGGCGCCGGCGGCGTAGTTCACCTTCTGCTGTTGGTCGAACGCGCGGGCGAGCACACCCGTCACGCCGTGGTGCAGCAGCAGCCAGCCCTCCGGCACCCGCAACGGGGCGGGTCCACCGCCGATCTTGAGCTCCTCGAAGGGAAACTCCGGGCCGGCCAGGAACCGGTGCCCGCGCCAGTAGGTGAGCGCCGAGACATCCGCCAGCGCGTCGGCCACCGGTACGTAGCTGATCCAGATGCTCTGCCGCTGGTCGGTGACCCCGGCCGGCACCCGGATGCCCTCACCCGGCTTGGTCTCGTCCAGGTCCCACATCGGCCGGTGCAGCACCGCGAAGCTCTCCACACCGTCCGGCCCGGTGACCGGCTCGGGAAAGAACACGGTGTCCTTGTTGTGGAACAGGTTGAGGTCCATGTCGAGCGCCTCGTCGTAGGCGAACAGGGCCGGTCCCAGCCGCCGCCACTCGCGCAGGTCGTCCGAGACCGCGATCGCGGTGCGCGGGCCGAGCGGCCCGTAGGCGACATAGGTCATCACGTGCAGGCCGAGTCGCGGAATGAAGGTCACCCGGGGGTCCTCCACGCCGGCGTTGTTCGCCCCGCGCTCCCAACCCCGGTCGGGAGCGAGCACGACGCCCTCCCGTTCCACGCCGGTGGGCACGCCGTCCTCGATGATGACCCGGGCCAGCCCCACCCGGGAGACGTTGCCGGCGGCAACGAGCCGGGGGAGCAGGTACAGGGTGCCGTCGGGCGTGTGCCCGGTCGCCGGATTGAGCACACCCTCGACTTCGAGGTCGTTGCCGGCCTCCGGCGTCATGATGACGCCCATCCTGGTGAGGGTGTACGGGAATGCTGTGGTGGTGGAGCTCATGACTAACCTTTCACGCCGGAGCCGATATCGCTCGAGACGAAGTGCCGTTGGAACAGGATGAAGAGCACGACCGCTGGGGCGGCCAGTACGCAGGCGCCGGCCAGGATGGCGCCGAACGGGTTCGCCGCGGTGGCCGCGACGTTGCTGAGGTAGTTCGCCAGCGAGACCGCGAGCGGTTGCAGCGAGGCCTCCTTGGTGATCAGGAACGGCCAGAGGAACTCGTTCCACGGGCCGATGAAGGTGAGCAGCACCACCGTGAGAAGCGCGGGCCGCACGAGCGGTATCGCGATGCTCCAGAGGATCTTCAGCTCGCCGGCGCCGTCGATGCGAGCGGCGTCGAACAGGGCCTTGGGAACCTGCAGGAAGTACTGCCGGAAGATGAGCACGGCCGTCGAGTTGATCGCGAACGGAAGGATCATGCCCAGGTAGTTGTCGGCGAGCCCGTAGTCCCTGGCGATCATCACGTAGAGCGGGATCATCAGCAGCTGGAAGGGCACCACCTGCACGAGCAGCACCAGCGCGAAGGTGACCCCGCGCCCGCGCCACTCCAGTTGGGCCAGGGCGTAGCCCACCAGCACACCGAACACCACGGTGCAGAGGATCACGCCACCGGCGAAGATGCCGGAGTTGGCCAGGCCCTGCAGCAGGTTGATCCGGCCGTTGATGGCCGCGTAGTTCTCCAGGGTGAGGTTGCCCGGGTTGGGGAAGGCCCCGGCCACGGTCGAGTCCGGCTCCGTCTGCAGGGAGCCGATCACCATGTAATAGAACGGGAACAGGAACAACAGCGCGCCGATGAACAGCACGACGTAACGCAGGATGTTCTGTCCCCGGCTCATGCCGTCGACCTTGTGCACCCGGGGCCGCATCGTCGTGGTCGCCGCGGGGTCGGTGCTGGTGACCTCCGCGGCGACCGCGGCGGACGCCGGATTGTCTGCGTGGCTCATGATTCGTCCCCTCCGGCCAGCTTGCGTTGGATGAATGCGAGGATCAGCACGCCGATCACGAGGATGACCCCGATCGCGGCCGCGATGTCGGGTGCGCCCTGTTCGATGCCGCGCTGGTACATCAGCAGCACGGGCGAGGAAGAGGCGCCGTTCGGGCCACCGCCGCCGGTGAGCAGGTACGGCTCGGTGAACAGGTTCGCCCCGGTCACGGTGGCCAGCAGCAGCACCAGCACTGTCGCCGACCGCACACCGGGCACGGTGATCGAGAAGAACATGCGGATCTTCCCCGCCCCATCCGTCGCCGCGGCCTCGTACAGCTCTTCAGAGACGTTCTGCAGCGCGGCCAGGTAGAGCAGGATGAAGAATCCCAGGCCCTTCCAGGTGACGAAGATGGCGATGGTGGGCATCGCCCACTGCTCGTTGATCAGCCAGGCCGGGTCGGGCGCCAGCGGCCCCAGGATCTGGTTGACCAGGCCGTTGCCGCTGAACAGGAAGATCCACACGCCCACGACGGCGACGCTGGCCGTGACGTACGGCACGTAGAAGGCCACCCGCAAGAAGGTGCGGGCATGCACGACCTTGTTCAGCGCCGTGGCGAGCACGAGCGAGAGCACCACGGTGAGGGGCACGTTGATCAGCAGGAAGATGCCGACGTTGCCGAACGACCGGATGACCGCGGGGTCGGAGAGCACCTCCTGGAAGTTCGCCAGCCCCACGAAGGGCCGGTCGACCACGGCGCCGGGGGCGGCGAAGAAGTAGTCGTGGAACGACATGTAGAAGGCGAAGACCAGCGGGTAGGCGAAGACCAGGATCACGAAGACCAGGTAGGGCGCGCTCAGCACGAGGCCGAGCGGGTTCCGGCCCAGCCACTGGCGGCGACGGCCCCTGGGGGCCCGGCCGCCAGACCCGGCGGGTCTGGCGGCGGGGCTCGGGGTCACGCTCTCGGGCGAGACTGTCGTGGCCATGGGACTTACGGCTGCGCAATCAGCTCGTTGACCTTGTCGGCCGCGGCATCGAACGCGTCGGCGACTTCGCCCTCACCGGTGATGACGTTCTTCGTCCAGGAGTCCCGGAAGGCCTGCCAGGCGGCGACGGAGTTGTTCACCTGGGGAACCTCGACCGTGCGGGAGGCCTGGTCACCGAACTGCTCGTAGGCCGGGTTGGCCGCGAAGTAGTCGGGGTAAGCCTCGGTGAGGTCTTCGCGCAGCGGCATCTGGCCGGTCAGCTCGAGCAGCTGGCCGTCCTGTTCCTTGCTGGTGGCGAACTTGAGCACATCCCAGGCGGTGGCCTGGTTCTCGCAAGCCGAGAACAGGCCCACGTTCTTCGCGTCGCTGAAGGTGTACGCCTCGTCCGCGGCTGTGCCGTCGGTGGTGGGGAAGGTCACCGCACCCCAGTTCACCGCATCCTTGTAGACCGAAACGGCCCACGGCCCTGCGCTCGACATGGCGGCCTTGCCATCGGCGAACGAGTCACCCTGGTACTGCTCCTTGCCGGCCAGGCCCTCCGCGTACAGGGTCTTCCAGAACTCGCCGACAGCGACGCCCTCGGGCGAGTTGAAGGTGGCTTCGCCGTCTTCGATGAAGAGGCTGCCACCCGTTTCAGCAGCGTAGGTCGGGTAGAAGTCGAACCAGCTCTGGAAGAACTGGCTGGTGGGAGACGGGTAGATGGCGTACTCCGCCGCGCCACTGGAGACCAGGGTGCGGGCAGTGGCGGTGAACTCGTCGTAGGTGGCCAGCTCGGGGTTCTCCGGGTCGAGCCCGGCCGCGGCGAAGATGTCCTTGTTGTAGAACAGCATCACCGGGTTGGACTTCCAGGGCATCTGGTAGAACTTGCCGTCGTCGCTCTGGTACTGGTCGGCCAGGTCTCCGGTGCGTTCCTCGATGTAGGCGTCGCCGTCTTCGAAGCTGCTCAGGTCGACCAAGCCGCCCTGCTTCTGGAACTGCGGCACCGCAACGGGGGCGGTGTTGAAGACCAGGCAGGGGGCGTTGCCTGCGGTGATGGCGGCGCCGATGACCTCTTCGCTGCTCTTGCCGGCAGGGATCTCCTGGGCCTTGATCTGCTCGTCGGGGTGGTCGGCGTTCCAGGCCTCGACCATCTGCTTGCCCCAGGCGACCTCGTTCTCGTTGTTGGAGTACCAGATGTTGATGTCGCCGCGGGATTCGGCTCCACCGGAGTTGCCGCCGCTCGAGCAGGCGCCGAGGGCGACGACCATGGCGGCGGATGTAGCGGCGGCGGCGAGAAGGCGTCTGGTCCGTCGGGAACCGGTGTGCCGAGAACTGCCTGGGATGCGAGTGCTGCTGTGCATGTCTCTCTCCATTCATGAATCCGCAGCGGCTCTGCTGCGGCATGTTTCAGTGCGACGTCGGTGAGGACGCCGAGCCTCGGATGATCAGGCGCGCCGCGGGCAGCTCGACATCTGCTGCGCTTCCGGTGCGGATGAGTCCGAGGAGGGTGGTCGCGGCCGTGCGGCCCCAGACCATCGGGGTGGCGCCCACCGTGGTGAGCGCCGGGTAGACATACCGGGCGAATTCGATGTCATCGAACCCGGTGATCGAAAGCTGGTCAGGCACCGAGACGCCCAATTCCTGGGCGACGCCGATGCCGGCGATGGCCATCGGGTCGCTGGCGAAGACGATGGCGGTAGGCCGCTCAGGCTGGCTGAGCAGGACACGGGTGGCATCGGCGCCGGCGGCGATCGAGAAGTCAGTCTCGACGATCTGCCCGTTCCCGAGGCCCGCGGCACTCATCGCTGCGCTGAACGCGTCCCGGCGCCGGCCGCCGTGCAGCATGGCCGGGCTGCCGGCCACGTGAGCAATCCGCCGGTGGCCCAGTTCCACGAGGTGGCGCACGGATTCGGCCACGCCATCGGTGTCGTCGATCGACACCGACGGGAACGGGCTGGGCTGGTCGGGGCGGCCGAGCGTCACGGCAGGCAGGCCGAGTTCGGCCAGGCACGGGATGCGGGCGTCGTCGCGGCGGAGGTCGCTGAGGAAGACACCGTCGACCCGGCCGTCCGTGACCAAGGTGCGGTAGGTCTGCAGTTCGGTGGGCTCGTCGGGCACGACGCTGAGCACCAGGGCGAGGCCCTCCGGGGCGAGGATGGTTTCGACGCCGGCGATGAACGACGTGAAGAACGGGTCCGAGCCGAGAACCTCCGGGTCGCGGGCGATGACCAGGCCGAGCGCGAAGGAGCGCTTGGACGAGAGCGATCTGGCCCGAAGCGACGGCGTCCAGCCGAGAGTGCCGGCCACCTGCAGTATCCGCGCCCGGGTTTCGGCGGATACCCCTGGACGGTCGTTGAGGGCGAACGAGACCAGGCCCTTGCTGACGCCGGCCTCCCGGGCCACGTCGGCAATCGTCACCCTGGGTGCGTCCCTGGTGGATTCCACTGTGGCCTCCTCGTTGATGGCGTCCGGTGCTGCCCGACACTCAGGCTGAACCGGTTTAGCCAACCTATACCGGTTTAGTCGCCGCCGTCAAGACCCGCCGCAGACCTGCCCCGGGGTCGCGGGCACACATCCGTTGTCGCCTTGACGGCCGCCGGGGGGCGCCTAGGGTGGGCTGCACCATGGAGTGGTTCGGCACGGGCGACTACGACATCGCGCGAGCGGTGCTGCAGCGGGGAGTCGCCGCGATTTTCCTGGTCGCGTTCGCGTCCGCGCTCGCGCAGTTCCCCGCGTTGCTGGGCGACACCGGGCTGCTGCCGGTGCGCCGGTTCACCGCTGTGGTCCCGTTCCGCCGGGCGCCCAGCCTGTTCCACTGGCGCTATTCCGACCGGATGCTGCGCCTGGTCGCCTGGGCGGGCATCCTGATCTCCGCCGCGATCGTGCTCGGCCTGCCCCAGGCCGGCCCGGCCTGGCTGCCGATGCTGGCCTTCCTGCTCCTGTTCGCCGGGTACCTGTCGATCGTGAACGTCGGCCAGACCTTCTACTCGTTCGGCTGGGAGAGCCTGCTGGTCGAGGCCGGCTTCATCGTCGCCTTCCTCGGCTCGGATGACGTGCCCACCCCGGTGCCCGTGCTGCTGTTCCTACGCTGGTTGGTGTTCCGGCTGGAGTTCGGCGCGGGCATGATCAAGATCCGTGGCGGCCGGGAGTGGCGCGACCTCACCGCGTTGTATTACCACCACGAGACCCAACCGATGCCCAATCCGGTCAGTTGGTTCGCGCACCACCTGCCCCGGTGGGTTCACCGCGGCGAGGTGCTCGGCAACCACGTCGTGCAACTGGGGATGCCGTTCCTGCTGTTCGCTCCGCAGCCGGTGGCGTCGGCCGCCGCGGGTGTCATCGTGCTCAGCCAACTCTGGCTGGTGATCACGGGCAACTTCGCCTGGCTGAACTGGATCACGATCGTGCTGGCCTTCGCCGCGATCGATGACGCCAGCCTGCACTGGGTTGCCGGCCTGGTTCTGCCCGGTTTAGCGGAGCCGGCTGCCGCGGGCCCGGGGGAGACGCCGCCCTGGTTCGTGATCCTGGTGCTCGCCGTCACACTCGGCCTCCTGGTGCTGAGCTACTGGCCGGCCCGCAACCTGCTGAGCCGCCGCCAGCTGATGAATGCGAGCTTCAATCCGTATCACCTGGTGAACGCGTACGGTGCCTTCGGTACCGTAACCAAGGAGCGTTATGAGGTGGTCGTCGAGGGCACCGACTCGCCCAGCCCGCGTGGGTCGACGGACTGGCGGGAGTACCGGTTTCGTGGCAAACCGGGGGACCCGGCGCGGCTGCCCGGCCAGTTCGCGCCCTACCACCTGCGGCTGGACTGGCTGATGTGGTTCCTCGCCCTCGGCTCCCGCGACACCCACTGGTTCGAGGTCTTCCTGGTGCGGCTGCTGCAGGGCGACCGGGCCACGCTGAGATTGCTGGCCGGAAATCCGTTCCCCGAGCATCCGCCGACCTCCGTGCGCGCCCGGGTGTTCCTCTACCGGTTCAGCACGCGCGCCGAGCGCCGGTCGAGCCGCGACTGGTGGGTCCGCACCGAGGTCGGCGTGCTCGTTCCCCCGGTGAGCCTTCCCCCGCAGGGTGATGGCTGACCCGGCAGCTGCTGCGACTTGTGTGCAGGGCTCAGTAGCCGCGCAGGTCCTCGATCTCGCGCCGTTCGCGCTTGGTCGGCCGCCCGGCGCCGCGGTCGCGCATCGGCACCAGGGCCACCTCTTCCCGTGGCGGGGGCGGCGGGGTCTGGTCGACGAAGCACTCGGCGGCCACGCTCGGCCCCACCCGCTTCACGATGATCCTCGACACGATCAGCACCCGGTCGAAGCCGTTCGCGCGGATCCGCACCTCGTCGCCCGGCTTCACGGCCTGCGCGGACTTGGCCCGTTCGCCGTTCACCCGTACGTGGCCGGCGCGGCAGGCTGTGGTGGCCTGCGAGCGGGTCTTGTACATCCGCACCGCCCAGGCCCAGCTGTCCACGCGTGCGCTTGCGAGTTCCATGCCTCGACTCTACGCGGGCGGCGGTGAGAGTCTCAGCGCAGCGCAACCCAGAGGATGAGCAGCATGGTCACGAGGAATCCGGTGAAGAAGTTCAGGCGCAGAAACCTCTTCCACCCGTTGTTGGCTCGTTCGGTGTCTTCGTCGCTGATCGACCGGTAGGGCAGGGCGGCGAGGATGTACGGCACCACCAGCAGCGCCGCGAGCGGTCCGGGCCAGTCGGTGGTGAGCATCAGCAGGCCCGCCAGCGCCCAGAAGGCGAGAGCCAGGCGCACGGTCTTCGCGGCGCCGAACGCGGTGGCGATCGAGGAGATGCCGCCCTGCCGGTCGGGTTCGACATCCTGCACGGCGCCGAAGGCGTGGCTGGCGACGCCCCAGAAGAAGAACGCCGCGAGCAGGGCCACGAGGTCGGGGGTGACGGCGGCGCCGGCCACGGCGAGCCCGTAGACGGCCGGGCTCACGAAGTGGATGCTCGAGGTCACCGAGTCCAGCACCGGGCGTTCCTTGAACCGCAGCTTCGGTGCCGAGTAGGCGACGACGGCGAAGAGGCTGATCGCGAGCACCAGCCACGAGCCGGGGTTCGCGCCGGCGAGCACGAGCATCCCCAGCAGCACCGGCAGTGCGGTGACGACGCCGGAGACCAGCACGATCCGGTGCAGGCCGGGGTCGAGCATCGCGCCCTCCACCCCGCCCTTCCGCGGGTTGCGCAGGTCGGATTCGTAGTCGAAGACATCGTTGATGCCGTACATCAGCAGGTTGTACGGGATCAGGAAGAACAGCGTGCCCACCAGGAGCAGCGCATCCACCCGCCCGGTGGTCACGATGTACGCGGCCGCGAACGGGAATGCTGTGTTGATCCAGCTGAGCGGACGGGAGGAGAGCAGCACCTGGCGCACGGTGTGGCCGAGCCCGGTGGTGACCGCGTCGCTCTGGGGGTGGACCGGCTCGGTCATGCGTCGTTGCCTTCCTCGGGTGCGGGTGACGTGGCGGGTTCCCGCCCGGCTGCCGGGAGGGACGGGCGCGCCCGCTGGTCGGCACCGAGCAAGACCCACAACGCCGGCAACAACAGGGCCGCCGCCACGGGATAGGCGAAGTCTTCCACGGGAGCGATCCCCACGAACAGTCCGGAGATCAAGGCCGGGTCGTAATCGACCAAGCCCACTCCGATCATGATGTTATCGAACACGGCCGTGAGCACGAGCACAGCGGCGAGGGCGAGTCCGGATGCCGGGAACAGTCGCCGGTAGGCCGGCCGCCGCAGCCAGGCAACCACGGCCACCGCGACGGCGAGGCCGAGGAAGACCAGGTTGAGCCAGGTGTAGGTCACGGTGTTCGTCTCCGCTCCAGCAGCATCCGGGCGCCCTGCAGGGCGTTCATGAAGAGGTAGCAGAGGAAGGTGAGAAAGAAGACTTCCTCGACCGGCAACTCCGGGGCCAGGAGCAGCCCGGTCATGAACGAGGTCACGCCCCGATAGAAGATGCCGGTGGTGATGCCGATCAGGTCCCACGCCAGGAAGAAAACCACCCCGACCGCCAGCACCACGGCCGCGGCGCGCGGCGCACGCCAGAAGAACAGGCCGAACCTGCGGTCGAGCACCACCATTCCGGTCAGGGAGATCAGCAGGGCGAGCAGGTAGGCGAAACTCAGGACCACCACGCTCACCGCGGCTGCGGAGACCGGGGCCGGGCCGGCATCGGCTCCGGCAGGGGTCCTGTGCTCACGTCAGAACGCATCCGCTTCAGCAGGATCTCAGCGCTGATCAGGCACATCGGCAGGCCGATTCCGGGGATGGTGCTGCCGCCGGCGTAGAAGAGGCCCTCGATGTGACTCGACACATTGGCGCCGCGGAAGAACGCGCTCTGCCTGAGCGTGTGCGCGGGGCCGAGCGCCCCGCCCTTCCAGGAATTCAGGTCGTCGGCGAAGTCGGCCGGCCCGATCGTGCGACGCACCAGGATGCGCTCGGCCAGGTCGGGGATCCCGGCCCACTCGGCGAGCTGGCCGATTGCGGCATCGGCGATGCCCTCGACCGTGGCCGAGCCGGCACCATTGATGCCGCCGTGGCCGATGCCGGTGTCGGCCGGAACCGGGATCAGCAGGAACATATTGCTGCTGCCGGCCGGGGCCACGCCGGGATCGGTGGCGCTGGGCAGGCAGGCATAGAACGACGCCGGGTTCGGCACCGAGGTGGTCTTGCCGAAGATCCGGTCGAAGTTGTCGGCCCAGTCGGCGGTGAAGAACAGGGTGTGGTGGGCCAGGGCCGGCAGTTCTCCGCTCACGCCGAGCAGCACGAGCACTGCGCCGGGGCCGGAGGTGCGTTTCTGCCACCACTGCTCCGGGTAGGTCTGCTTGCCCGGTTCCACCAGCTGGGTCTCGGTGTGGTGCAGGTCGGCGGCAGACACCACGTTGTCCGCATCGAGCTGCACCACGGCGCCGGCCGCGTTCGTGTAGGTGACGCCCTCGACGGCCGCCTTGCCGCCGCGCCGGGCGGGTGCACGACCCGAACGGATGGCCTGCACGCGGGCGCCGGTCTCGATCGTGACCCCCTCCGCCCGGGCGAGGTCGACGATGCTCTCGATCAGCCGGGTGAAGCCGCCCTGCGGGTAGAGCACGCCGTCGTTCATGTCGAGGTGACTCATCAGGTGGTACATCGACGGCGCCCGGTCGGGCGAGGAGCCCAGGAAGACGGCCGGGTAACCCAGGATCTGACGGATGCGCGGGTCGCGGAAATAGCCGGCCGCGAATCTGTCGAGCGGCTGCAGCAGCAGGCGGGCGAGCCGTCCCATCCGGGTGAGCACGTCGCGTACCAGCAGCGGGCGGAACGATTCGAAGCTGGTGTAGAGGAACCTGTCGACGGCCATGTCGTAGGTTTCCTTGGCGCTGGTCAGGTACCTGTCGAGCTGCGCGCCCGCACCGGGTTCGAGGCTCTCGAACAGGCTGATGTTGGCGGCCCGTTCGGCGCGCACGTCCACCGGGTCCGGATCGGATTCGAAGAACACCCGGTAGCCGGGATCGAGCAGGGTGAGATCGAGTTGCTCGGCCGCGCTGGTGCCGAGCAGGCGGTAGAAGTGCTCGAACACCTCCGGCATGAGGTACCAGGACGGTCCGGTTTCGAACCGGAACCCGTCGGCCTCCCAGAAACCGGCCCGGCCGCCGAGGGTGTCGTGCGCCTCCAGCAGTGTGACCTCGTGCCCGTCCCTGGCCAGCAGGGCCGCGCTGGCCAGTCCGGCGATGCCGCCGCCGATGACGATGGTGCGCGGGCGTGCGGAGGGGCTCACTTGCGCCACGCGTTCGGGCCGAGCGACGAGGACAGTGCGATCATGAGTTTCTCCGGATCCGGCACCCGGATCCGGGTGCTCATCAATTCTGTCGCGGGAGTCTCCCGCAGCTTCGCCGACAGGCGGGCGAACAGCCGGTGCGCAGCCGTGACGGCACGCCGGCTGCCGGGCGGCAGCATCGGCAGCACCCGTTCGGCGACCAGGAGGTCGGCATCCATGTCGTCCAGGAGCAGGTTCTTGTCCGGTTCGGTGAGTCGGCGGAGGTCGACGCCGGGAAAGTAGTTGCGGCCGAGCGCGTCCCGGTCTGCGGCCAGGTCGCGCAGGAAGTTCACCTTCTGGAAGGCCGCGCCGAGACTGCGGGCGCCCTCTTCGAGCACCGCGAGTTCTTGCGGGTCCCTGGACGTGCCGTGCAGGAAGCTCCGTAGGCACATCAGGCCCACCACCTCGGCCGACCCGTAGATGTACTCGGCGACGCTCACCGGGGTGAACGGCGTCGGGTCGAGGTCGCGGCGCATGGAGGCGAAGAACGGGCGGGTCAGGGCTGGTTCGATTCCCACCCGGCGGGCGGTGATCGCGAAGGCGTGCACCACCAGATTGGTGCTGAAACCCCGGTCCATGGCCCGCTCGGTCTCGTGTTCGAGGTCGTCGAGCAGTTCACGCTGACCGGCCAGGTCGATGCCGGCCTCGGCAGCGGCGCCGTCGACGATTTCATCGGCGATACGCACGAGCGCGTAGATCGTGCGCACTTCCTCGCGCACCCCGGGCGCGAGCAGGCGGGCGGCCAGGCCGAACGAGGTGGAGTAGTGGCCGATCACGGTGGTGGCACTGGCCAGGGCGGCCGCGTTGTAAGTGGACAGCGTGGTGGCGCTGATTGCCGGGGCTGGTGCTCCGGCTGACCTGGCTCTTCTGGTGTCCTGGCTCATTTGCGGCGCGTCACGGCGCTCAGGGCCAGCTGGGTCAGGGTGACCCGCAGCACATCCGGCATCACCGGGGTTTCGAGGGCGTCGACGGCGCGGCTGGCGTATTCCCGGGCGAGGGCATCCGCGGTCTCGGGGGCGCCGCAGTCGCGCAGGTGGTTGCGCACCTGGTCGGCTTCGGCCTCGGTGAGGTCGTGCTTGCCGAGGAACGGCGCGATCAGCGGCCACCGGTCGGTGGCGCTGGCGTGCGCGATCAGGGCGGTCTGCTTGCCTTCGCGGAGATCCGCGAGCACGCTCTTTCCGGTGGTCTCCGGGTCGCCGAACACACCGAGCAGGTCGTCGGTGAGCTGGAAGGCGATGCCGATCAGGCGACCGAACAGGCCGAGGGCGTCGATCGCCTCCTCCGGGGCTCCCGCCAGCACGGCACCGGCCTGCAGGGGGGCCTCGAACGAGTAGATGGCCGTCTTGTGCTCCAGGGTGGTGATGACCTGGTCGATGGTGAGCGGTACCCGGCTGACGGTGTTGGTCACATCGGCCAGTTCCCCGGCTGCCGACACGAACACGGCCCGGTCGAGCAGCCCGAGCAGCCGGCCGCGCATCTCGGTGTCCACCGGCAGCAGGGCCAGGGCTCGGTGCGCCTCGCTCAACGCCAGGTCGCCGGCCAGGATTGCCGCAGTGGATGCCCAGGCCTCGGCCTGTAGGGTGCGCGCGCCGTACTCGAGAGCCCTGGCGGTGAACCGGCCGGAGATGTTGGCCATGCCGCGGCGGGACAGGTCGCCGTCGATCACATCGTCGTGGATCAGGAAGGCAGTGTGCAGCAGCTCGAAGCTCACCGCCACCGGGGTGGACAGGGCGTGGTCGGTGCCGCCGAAGCCGTCGTAGGCCGCCAGTACCAGGGCCGGGCGCACGCGTTTACCGCCGCGGCTGGCTTGGTCGAGCGCATCCCAGAGGGCGACGTAGTGGTCACCGTAGTCGCTGGCGCGTAGCCGCGCGGCAGCGAAGAAGCGGTGCAGCTCGGTCTCGACGCCCAGCGTCTTGATCTCATGCACGGAAGGTCTCCAGCTGCCGCATCTGCAGCACCATCCACGGGCTGAACGCGAAGGGGCTGGTCAGAACCGACTGGCGCAGGGCCTCGGGGTCGGTCCAGGTGTATTCCATCACCTCGTCGGGGTTGGGCAGCGGGTCGCCGACGGCCCGGGCCAGGTAGACCGGGCAGACCTCGTTCTCCACGATGCCGCTGCTGTCGGTGGCCCGGTAGCGAAACAGGGGCAGGGCGAGGTCGATGCTCGACAGGTCGAGACCGAGTTCGAATTCCGCGCGGCGGTGCACGGCGTCGGTCAGCGTCTCGGCCGGAGCCGGGTGGCCGCAGAACGAGTTCGTCCACACGCCGGGCCAGGTCTTCTTGGTCAGGGCGCGGCGGGTGATCAGGACTTCGCCGCGCTCATTGAAGACGTAGCAGGAGAAGGCCAGATGAAGGGAGGTATCGGCGCCGTGCACACTGTTCTTGGGTGCGGTGCCGATTTCGTTGCCGTCATCGTCGAGCAGTACGACGAGATCGTCCATCAACTCATGCTCGACGAGGTCGGTGTCAACAAGTTCGATGGTGCGTTCACCTGCGTGCATCACGGGACTCCTTCTCGTGCAGCCAAGATACCGGAAAAAGTACCTAACCGAGTTAGCGATATTCGAGGCTAGCATGTACATCATGCCCCGAGACGACCCCGCAGCCACGGAACCCCGCCGCACACGACCCGGCAGCTTCTGGTACCCGGTCGAGGAAGCGGGTACCGGCAGCGCCATCGAGGTGCTGCGGGCGGTGCGCCGGTTCCGGGTCGCCGATCTGGCCATGCGCAACAAGGCCCGCACCGACATGGACATGAACGACAGCGACCTGGTGGCCCTGCGGCACCTGATCGCTGCGGGGGAGCGGCACGAAACGATCGGTCCCAAGGACCTCAGCGTGCACCTGGGCATCACGTCCGCCGCGACCGCCAAGCTGCTGAGCCGGCTCGAGGGCGCCGGCCGGTTGCGCCGGGAGCCGCATCCGAGCGATCGTCGGGCGCAGGTGCTGCATGCCACGGTCAGTGCCTACGAGGAGGTGCGCCAGGTGCTGGGTTCGGCGCACCGGCGGATGCTCGACGCCGCAGAGAAACTCACCGCCGCCGAACAGCTGGCCGTCGTGCGGTTCCTCGATGAGCTCAGCGGAGCCATGGCCGAACCGGACGAGGCTGACGAGTCGGGGGAACCTGCCGACGACACCCCCGTCGACCAGCCGGATGCCGGCAGCCCCGCGCAGCACTAACGTAGGACCATTGCCCGTGCAGGCGGGATACCCCGCGGCAGTAAAGTTGGTCGGTGACCCAAACAGCTGCCCAGCACGTGAACACCCTGCTCGCCTCGTACCCCGACTTCCCGCTTCCCGGAATCCTGTTCCGTGACCTCAACCCCGTCTTCGCCGACGCGGTGGCATTCCGGGCCATCATCGACGAGCTGGCCGAGAAGCACCGCGGGCAGTTCGACGCCGTCGCGGGCATCGAGGCGCGCGGCTTCCTCCTGGCGGCCGGCATCGGCTACGCCGCCCAGTGTGCAGTCCTGGCCGTGCGCAAGGGCGGCAAGCTGCCCGGCACGGTGCTCACCGAGGAATACGACCTCGAATACGGCTCGGCCCGGCTCGAACTCGAGGTGGGCCAGCTGCCCGCCGGCTCCCGGGTGCTGATCGTCGACGATGTGCTGGCCACCGGTGGCACCGTCGCGGCAACGGCCCGCCTCGTGGAGCGCGCCGGCTACGTCACCGTCGGCGTGGGCGTGGTGCTCGAACTGGCCGACCTCGACGGCCGCAGTCGGGTCGGCGCTGTGCCGGTGCACACCATCGTCGCGGTCTGACCGGCCTGACCGCGTCCCGCGTCCCGCCTCCCGTTTTCCGCCTCCGTCTTCTGTTGCCGGTGCGGACGATTGCGGCCGGTGCGCCGGGAGCATGTGTCCGCTCTGGCAACAGAAAGCCCGCCTGCCTCCTCGAGTGAGGCGGCAGGCGGGCGGATGCCGGCGGCGGGGGAGCGCCGCCGGGTCGGCTCAGTAGGCGGCGGGGTTCGCCGGCGCCTCGACCACGGCGCCGGAGAGCACGGCTTTCGTACCGGAGACGCCGAGGCGGCTGGCGCCGGCCTCGATCATGGCGAGGGCGTCGGCGTGGCTGCGCACGCCGCCCGAGGCCTTGACGCCGAGGGCGTCGCCCACGGTTTCGCGCATCAGGCGCACGGCGTGCACCGTGGCGCCGCCGGTGGGGTGGAATCCGGTGGAGGTCTTGACGAAGTCGGCGCCGGCGTTCACCGCGGCACGGCACACGCCCACGATCTCATCGTCGGTGAGCGCGGCCGACTCGATGATCACCTTGAGCAACAGCGGTGCGGGGATCTCGGCGCGCACGGCGCTGATGTCTGCCTCGACCAGGTCGAACCGGCCGGCCTTGGCCGCTCCGACGTCGATCACCATGTCGACCTCGTCGGTGCCCTGCGCCACCGACAGGGCGGCCTCAGCTGCCTTGATCGCGCTGGCGTGCTTGCCGCTCGGGAAACCGCAGACCACGGCGACCTTGAGGTCGGCGTCGACGGGGATGGTCAGGGGCAGCATCGACGGTGATACGCAGACCGAGTACACACCGAGTTCAACGGCCTCGGCGATGAGGGCGGCGACATCGGCCTGGGTGGCTTCGGGCTTGAGCAGGGTGTGGTCGATGTACCGGGCCAGGGCGGCGGCGTCGAGGGCGGCGCCGGATGAGGCGGAGGTGGAAGAGGTCATGCTCGCTGTCCTTTGGGTGGGGCGGTGGGGTATCCGCCGGGCTCGATCTTACCGCCGTGCGCTCCGGGCTGCCGGGCGAGGTCCGCCCCCGCATACGGCATGCTTAAGCAATGAGCGGCAGTGGTGATGCGTGGGTCTACGGCCCGGATGGTGCCAGGTTCTGGGGCCTGTACGGGGCCGCCGGCCTGCTCGTGCATCATCGCGAGCGCGGTGTCCTCCTGCAGCACCGCGCCGTGTGGAGCCACCACGGTGATACCTGGGGAGTTCCGGGCGGCGCGCGGCACGAGAACGAGAGCGCCCTGGAGGCCGCCCTGCGCGAGGCCGGTGAGGAGGCCGGTGTGCCGGCGCACCTCCTTCGGGTGAGCTTCACCTCGGCGATCGACCTCGGGTTCTGGTCGTACACCACCGTTGTGGTCGAGGCGCTGGAGTTCTTCGAGCCGGTGATCAGCGACACCGAGAGCATCGCCCTGCGCTGGGTTCCGCCGCAGGAGGTCGAACTGTTGCCGTTGCACCCGGGCTTCGCCGCCAGCTGGCCGGCCCTGCGCGACCGCCTGGTCTGACCGGGCTCTGACCGCGCTTCGGCCTCAGGACGGATCGGCAGCGATCCCGCGGACGAGGATCCGGTGGAGCGCGCGAACCGCGGCTTCCGCTTGGGCGTCGGGTCTGCCACTGAACGCTGTCATCGCCATCATGCCGACACGCACGTCGTCCGTCGTCACATCCGGTCTCAGCCGGCCGGCCGCACGCGCCGTGGCGACGAGTCGGTGCAGAGCCTCGCCGTGCGCCTGGCGGGCCTGGGCGAAGGGTACGTCCCCGGCCGGACTGTCGAGCAGCACGCGGAGAAGCCCGGGATGCTCGATCTGCACCTCCGCGAACCAGGCCAGCACTTTCGTCAAACCGGTCCACGGATCGGGTTCAGCCACCGCCAGCTGCATGGCCCGGGTGCAGGCGGCGACCTGCTCCGCCAGGACGGCTTCGATGAGATCGTTTTTCGTCGGGAAATGCCGGTAGGCGGTGGCGATGCCCAGCCCGGCCTCGCGAGCAATCGCCCGCATGGAGACCCCCAGACCGTCCTGGCGGAGGGCGCGTGCGGCGGCCGTGGTGAGGCGGAGGCGATTGTGTTCCCGGTCGAGGCGGGGTGCGCGAGTCATCTCAGCCACGGTCCGTCTCACTTCTCGTCGATCCGGATCGGGTGTTCCGGAACGTGCCTACTGTAGCCCGATCAGCTCTCACGAAAGGCATCATCATGTTCGCAGTCCAGTTCGACCGGCACGGCCCTGCTTCTGTTCTTTCCCTCGCCGAACGGGAGATGCCCGCTGTGCCGGCGGGCTGCGTGCTGGTACACGTGCGCGCGGCCGGTGTCTCACCGGTCGACGTCGCCCTGCGCGCCGGCGGAACACCGGTGGCCGCGTCGCTGCACCTGCCGCACATCACCGGCATCGACGCGGCCGGCGTGGTCGTGGGGATCGGTGCCGGCCTGAGCGATGTGACGCTGGGCGACGAGGTCTTCGGCACTGTCCTGCTGACCGAGTTCGGTGGTGCTGCGGCTGAGTACGCTGTTCTCGCCCTGTGGGGAGCGAAGCCCGCCGCGTGGTCCTGGGCGGAGGCGGGAGCCGCCGGTTCTGCCGTCGAGACCGCGACTCGTGCACTGGACCTGCTCGACATCGTTCCCGGCGCAGTCGTGATCGTCGAAGGCGCAGCCGGCGGGGTCGGCTCGATGGCGGCGCAGCTCGCCGCCGCACGGGGTGCCCGGGTGTTCGGGACCGCACGGCAGGAGTCGCTGCACATCGTGGCGTCGCTGCCGGGTATCACGCCGGTGCGCGCGGGCGACGACTGGAGCGATACCTTCGGTCCTCTCGGTATCCACCGCGCCGATGCCGCCCTGGACGCGAGCGGAGCCGGCGTTCTGGGCGCCCTGGTCGAGGCCACCGGCAGCGCGCACACCGTAGTCACGATCGCCGACCCGACGGCAGCGGAACACGGCGTTCGCCTGACCCGCGGTGTGCTCGCGGGCGAATCCACCGGCAACCACGGTCTGCGTTCCCTGGCGGCTCTCGCTGAACGCACCGGCGTGCGTGTGCTGCTGCGCGGTAGCTTTCCGTTCGGAGAGGCCGCCGCCGCGCACGCCGCCGCGGAGGTACGGCCGCGCTGGGGCAAGGTCGCGCTGGTCAACGACCAGCCCCGGGCCTCACCGCTTGGCTAGAGCCGCTCGCCGGACGGCGGCGCGTTCTCGGCCACCGGGACCCGGCGTTTGGGTGCCAACGGCACGAGCGGCCACACCTCGCGGCGGTAGGCCGCATAGCCCGGATGCCGTTCCATCGAGATATTCTCGGTGAAGGCGATCGACCCGGCGAACAGCAGCGTCAGCAGCACCGCACCCAGCGTGCCCGCCTGCAGGATGCTGCCGGCGGCGATGGCGCCGAACCCGGCCACGAGCCACCACTGTGCGATCTCGAAGAAGTAGTTCGGGTGCCGGGAATACCGGAACAACCCGCCGCGCAGGAAGCCGGGGTCGGCGTCGCCGCGGGCGCGCCGCTGCAGGCGGTCGCGCTGGAACTTCCACTGCTGCTGGTCGGCGATGGTCTCCCCGGCCAGGCAGGCCAGGAACAGCACCGTCAGAACGAGGTCGCCGGCGCCGAACGGTGTGCCGGGGTTCTGCAGGGCGACCCAGGCCGGCAGGGTGATCAGCAGCAACAACAGGTTCTGGTAAATCGAGATGAAGAACAGGTTGAAGGCGGCGAACTGACGCCGGCTCAGCCGCCGGCGAATCGCCGCCCACCGGTAGTCCTCTCCGCCGGGCCGGTAGCCGCCCTTGCGAGCGAAGTTCAGGGTGAGCCGCACGCCCCAGAGCGTGCCCAGCACGGCCAGCACCACCAGCCGGGCGTCGGCCAGGCCGCCGACCGCAGCGAACACCCAGAGGTACACCGGCGGCAGCAACGACCAGGCCCGGTCGACCCAGGAGTACTCCCGGGTCAGCACCGCCAGCAGCCTGGTGCCGAGGCTGGCGGCCGCGAACACGGCCGAGCAGATCAACAGCGCAGCGGATGCACCGGTGTCAGCCATCAGTCGTCCTTCCTCTCCCGATTCAACCGTCGGCGCCGTGGCGGCTCTGTTCCTCACGCACCACGTCGGCCGGCGCCTTGTCCGGCCGGAGACCCCGCCAGCTCGGGTGCCGCAGCCGACCAGACGGCGTCCACTCGCTGAACTCGGCCTCACCCACCAGCACGGGCTCCACCCACACCGCGTCAGCGGCATCGGCCGCCGGCACATCGTCGAAGGGGCTGTCGGTGCGGGCCAGCTCGTCGAGCCGGCGGCGCAGGGCCGTGAGGTCGCGGTCGCGAAAACCGGTGCCGATCCGGCCGGCGTAGCGCAGCGGCGCCGGCCCGGTCTCGCCGGCCGCCCGTTCGGCGGGGATCCCCACCAGCAGTGAACCCAGCGTGCTGCCGCGGTGGCCGTTGCCGGGCCGCCAGCCGCCGATCACCACCTCCTGCGCCTTCACGTGCTTGATCTTCACCCACCGGTCGGTGCGGCGCCCGCTCTGGTAGCTGCTTCCGTTCTGCTTGGCGATCACCCCCTCGAGGCCGAGCCTGGCACTGGTGGCGAGCGCGTCGGCCGCGGCGCCGTCGAACGCCGGCGGCACCTGCACGGTACCCGTGGCCGTGACGTGCTCCTCCAGCGCCCGGCGACGCACCGAATAGGGCTGGTCAACCGCCGCCACACCGTCGTGCTCGAGCAGGTCGAAGACGAAATAATGCACGGGAGCACCCTGCCGGGCCCGCCGCACATCGCGTTCGTCGGTGAGTCCGAGCCGGGTCTGCAGCCGGGAGAAGTCGGGGCGATTGCGGCGGTCCAGCGCCACCACCTCACCGTCGAGCACGGCGCTGTGCTGGCCGAGGGCGTTCCGCAGGTCGTCGACCAGTTCGGGGAACGAGGCGGTCACATCGTTGCCGTTGCGGGTCAGGAACCGCACCGCGCCATCCGGCCCGCCGTCGAGGTAGGCGAGCATACGGATGCCGTCCCACTTCATCTCGTACGCCCAGCCGGAGTCCGGCGAGAGATCCGCCGGGCTGCCCGACCGGGCGAGCATGGGGGAGTACGCGGTGCGGGCGGCCACCGTGGCGGGGGCGGCCACCTCGGCCGGAGCGCTCACCGCGCCGGCCGCAGAGCCGGGCTTGGGCTTCATCAGATGGATCAACCAGTTACGGGAGTCCGCGCCGCCGGTGCGGATCAGCGCGTATTCGCGTTCGGCCCCGGCCAGACCACCGTCCGGCCGGCCGTGCAGGGTCACGATCACCTCGTCGTCCCGCCATTTCTCGACCGAGTAGGTGCCGGAGTCCCAGATCGTCATGCTGCCTGCCCCGTATTCCCCGGCCGGAATGTCGCCGGAGAACTCGAGGTACTCGAGCGGGTGGTCTTCGGTGTGCACGGCGAGGTGGTTATGGGTGGGATCGGTCGGCACACCCTTCGGCAGCGCCCACGAGGCCAGCACACCGTCATGCTCGAGCCTGAGGTCGAAGTGCAGGGCGCGGGCGTGGTGCTCCTGGATCACGAACGCGGCACCGCCGACTCCCGGCCCACCCGTCGGCGCGGCGTCCGGCACCGGCTCCGGCGTGCGGCCGGCGTCGCGCTTGCTGCGGTACGTGTGGAGCCGGTCCTCTGTCTGTCCGGTAGAGGAACCAGCGCCGGCCGACCGGGCCCGGGGCGCCTTCTCGTCGATGGCATCGGCCACCACCGCCAGCGGGTCGCGCCCGCGCTCCAGACGTTTCAACACCTGCCGATAGTCGAGCTGCTCCAACCCCGGCGCCTCGAGTTCGCGCCAGGTTCGCGGTGCCGCCACGAACGGCCGCATCAGGCCGCGCAGGCTGTACGGCGCAATCGTGGTCTTGTTGGCGCTGTTCTGGCTCCAGTCCACGAACACCTTGCCCGGTCGCAGCGACCGGGTCATCGCGCTGAGCACTTCGCCGGGGTGGTCGGCTTCCAGCGCCCTGGCCAGCTCGTGCGCCACTTGGCTCACCTGCTCGGAGCTGTGGCTGCCGTCCAACGCCGCGTACAGGTGGATGCCCTTGCTGCCGCTGGTGACCGGCATAGTGTCCAGCCCCATGTCCAGCAGCAGCGCCCTGGCCCATCTGGCCACCTCCGCGCATTCGGCCAGGCCCACACCCTCGCCCGGGTCGAGGTCGAGCACGAGCCGGTCGGGGGAGGCTGGTGCACCGGCGGCGTCGAACCGCCACTGCGGCACGTGCACCTCGAGGGTGCCGATCTGGGCCAGCCAGGTGAGGGTGGCCAGGTCGTTCACCAGCGGGTAGACCGTGCTGTGCGCCTTGTGCGCCACCTCCCGGCGCTCCACCCAGGCCGGGGTGCCGTCGCCCAGATTCTTCTGGAAGAACACCTGCCCGGGCTCGTCGGCGGTGCCGACCCCGTGCACCCAGCGCTTGCGGGTGGCCGGCCGATCCTGGGCGTGCCGGATGAGCGCATCCGCCACTGCCGCGTAGTAACCCAGGATGTCGGCCTTGGTGGTGCCGGTCTCCGGGTACATCACCTTCTCCAGATGGGTCAGGGTCACCCGGCGGCCGCCCACGGTGACGACCTCGCGGCGCGCGGCGGATGCCTCCGGCGCGCGCCCGTTTCGCGCGGCGTGCCCGTCTGCCCCTCTGCCGGCTGCCATGCCCCCAGCTTGCTCCGCCGGGGCCGGATGGTCCAGCACCAGCATGTTCGGGCTCGATGGCGCTAGTGTCACCACACCCCTCTGGTGTGTACTGGAGTGCAGATGCAGGACAGTAGGAGGCGAAACCGATGAGATCCATCTGGAAAGGTGCCATCACCTTTGGGCTGGTCAACGTGCCGGTCAAGGTCTACAGCGCCACCGAAGACCACGACGTCGAACTGCACCAGGTGCACGACGCGGATGGCGGACGCATCCGGTACCAGCGCCGGTGCGAGGTCTGCGGCCAGATCGTGGACTACGCGCACATCGACAAGGCCTTCACCGACGGCGACAAGACCGTGGTGATCACGGATGCCGACCTCAAGTCCCTGCCGGAGGAGCGCAGCCGGGAGATCGACGTGGTCGAATTCGTGCCGAGCGACCAGCTCGACCCGATCATGTTCGATCGCAGCTACTACCTCGAACCCGACGGCTCCTCACCCAAGGCGTACGTGCTGCTCCGTCGCACCCTCGAGCAGACCGACCGCACCGCGATCGTGCACTTCGCGCTGCGCCAGAAGACCCGGCTCGCCGCGCTCCGGGTGAAGGGCGACGTGCTGATGCTGCAGACCCTGCTCTGGGACGACGAGGTGCGGGTGGCCGACTTCCCGGCCCTGGAGACCAACGTGAAGATCTCCGACCGGGAACTCGACCTGTCGTCGGCGCTCGTCGACTCCTTCGCCGCGGACTTCACCCCGGGCGACTACACCGATGAATACCAGGCGCAGCTGCGCCGGCTGATCGAGGAGAAGCTGGACAAGGGCGACGCGATCGACACCGATGCCACCTTCGGCGCCACCGACGAGGAGGAGGGCGGGGGAGAGGTGCTCGACCTGATGGAGGCCCTGCGCCGCAGTGTCGACCGCAGCCGGTCGGGCTCCGGCGGCGAGTCAGGGGAGAAGAAAACAGCCGCGGCTGCCAAGACGACCAAGACGACCAAGACCACGAAGACCGCCAAGACGGCCAAGTCCGCCACATCCACCGCCGGCGCAGCGGATGGTGACTCGACGACGAGGTCCGCGGCGCCGGCGAAGAAGAGGAAGAAGAAGGACGCCGATGCCGAGCCGGAAGAAGCCGTGCGCCGCGGCGCCTGAGCCGGGGAGCAGCTCTGGCTAGACTCGACCCGTGACCGGGCCCGCTTCACCCCCACTCAGCTCCAGGGTGCTGACGGTGCCGAATCTGCTCAGTTTCCTCCGCCTGGCCCTCGTTCCGGTCTTCCTGTCGCTGCTCGTCACCGGCGCCGACGCGTGGGCGCTCCTGGTGCTCGCGGTGTCCAGCCTGACCGACTTCCTCGACGGCTGGATCGCTCGACGGTTCAACCAGATCACCCGGCTCGGCCAGCTGCTCGACCCGGCGGCGGACCGGCTCTACATCTTCGCAGCGCTGATCGGTCTGGCCTGGCGCGAGCTGGTGCCGTGGTGGCTCGTGGTGATCGTCGTCGGCCGCGATGTCTTCCTGCTCGGACTGGGAGTTGTGCTGGCCAACTACGGTTTCGGTCCGCTGCCCGTGCATCAGCTGGGCAAGGTGGCCACCTTCTGCCTGTTCTACGCCCTGCCGATGATCATGCTCGGGCAGGCCTTCCCCGAGTTGTCCTGGTGGTCGCAGCCGGTCGGATGGGCGTTCGGATTGTGGGGCGCCTACCTGTACTGGTGGGCCGGCGTCATCTATGCGATTGAAACGGTTCGCGTGATTCGGCTCGAGCGCGTCTGAAGGCCCTCTCCATCCGATACGATTTACCCGTAGGAGGTGCACGGTGGTCGATTCCGACGAGAAGAAAGAACCCGAGCGCAGGGTAGCGCCCGAGAATGCCACGGGGAGCGTCGATACCACGATGACGTTCAGCCAGGAATTCGCGGCATCGTTGGCTGCACTCGACTCGAACGTCACGGTTGAGGAGCAGGACGCCATTGCGGCCCTGCCGTCAGGCTCTGCCCTTCTGGTGGTGCGCCGCGGCCCCAATTCCGGTGCGCGCTTCCTGCTGGACGCCGACCTCACGACAGTGGGCCGGCACCCCGAGGCGGACATCTTCCTCGATGACGTCACGGTCTCCCGGCGGCACGCCGAGTTCCTCCGCAACGGCCGTACCTTCCAGGTCAAAGACCTCGGGTCGCTCAACGGCACGTATTTCGACGGTGAACGCATCGACCTGGCTGTCCTCACCGACGGTTCCGAAGTTCAGGTCGGCAAGTTCCGCCTGACGTTCTACGCCTCGCGGCTCGACCTCGTAAAACTGGCGAGCGACTAGTGCCGGCGTCCTCCGCCCAGGCCAGACTGCCGGGCGCGACGTCACTTCTGAGTATCGGCCAGGTCCTGGCCCGGCTGACGCCGGAGTTTCCCGACCTCACCCCCTCCAAGCTGCGGTTTCTGGAGGAACAGGGCTTGGTCTCCCCGGCGCGCACGGAGTCCGGCTACCGCAAGTTCAACGGCGGCGACCTCGACCGGCTGCGCCTGATCCTGTCGATGCAGCGCGACCACTACCTGCCGCTGAAGGTGATCAGGGCCTACCTCGACGACCTCGACTCCGGCCTGTCCCCGGTGCTGCCCGGCGGCGGCGCCCCCGGACCGAGCATGCTGGTGAACCATCGCACGTTCAGCCGTGATGACCTGCTGCGGGAGTCCGGCGCATCCGCGGCGCTCCTGAATGAGGCCGTGTCATCATCCATCATCCTGCCGGCCGAGCACTACGGCGACGACGCCCTCAGGGTGCTCCGCGCTCTGGTCGACCTGCAGAAGAGCGGCATCGAACCTCGGCACCTGCGCGGCTTCCGCGGAGCCGCCGAACGCGAACTCGGCCTGATCGAGAGCGCCCTCGTGCCGCTGTCCCGCCGCAAGGACTCGTCGAGCCGGGCCAAAGCCGCTGAGATGGCCGTGGAGATTGCCGGCCAGCTCGAAGTCATCCGCGGCAGCCTGATCCGTTCTGCCCTGGGCCGCCTCACCAAATAGGTCGTAGACTGAGAGTTCAACGCGTGTTCATCGTGTTCGACTTGTTCTGCGTGGCGAAGTCCCATCGTTCTCTCGACACGCCGGGGTCCAAACGACGGATGTGATGGGCTGGGGCCGTTCGCCTCGCTAACGTTGAAGTGCGAGCCGCCGGCGTCGCATCCACCCCGAGAGGCATCGTATGAGTGAGCTCAATCCCCGAGACGACTCTTCTCGGTATGGTGAGGGCCTGCTGTTCACCGACGGCATGCCCAAACTCGACGAGAACTCCGGCTACCGCGGTGCCGTCGCAGCCAGAGCCGCGGGTATCAGCTACCGCCAGCTCGACTACTGGGCCCGCACCGAACTCGTGGAACCCACCGTGCGCGGTGCGGCAGGGTCCGGATCGCAGCGCCTGTACGGCTTCCGCGACATCCTGGTGCTCAAGCTCGTCAAACGCCTGCTCGACACCGGCATCTCCCTGCAGCAGATCCGCACCGCGGTGAACCAGCTGCGCGAATCCGGCGTGAACGACCTCGCCCAGACCACCCTGATGAGTGACGGCGCCAGCGTCTACCTCTGCACCTCCAACGACGAGGTCATCGACCTGGTCAGCCGCGGCCAGGGCGTCTTCGGCATCGCCGTCGGCAAGGTCCTGCGCGAGGTGGAGACCACCCTGGTGGAACTCGACACCCAGACCAACGACCCCTCAGACGAGCTCGCCGCCCGCCGGGTCTCCCGCAAGGTCTCTTAGGATCTCGACAAGCTCGATCACCGAAATCTCGCGAGCTGTGAGAAAAGCCCCGAAAACGCGAGCGTTTCGGGGCTTTTCTCACAGCTCGCGTGCCTAGCGGGTGCTCGTTTCGGCGTATTCGCCGATGCGGGCGGTGCGAAGAACCCGGTCGAGCAGCTGGTCGAAGTAGTGCGCCATCTCCTGGGCGCTGTCGCCGGGCCAGGTGTGCAGCGGCTTCGCGGCGCCCTGGGCCTGCTGCAGGCTGGTGCGCTCCGGCAGCTGCGGGCTGAGCACGAGCGGTCCGAACATGTCCCGGAGTTCCTTGATCCGGAACTGGTGCTCCAGCGACGCCGTGCGGGCGCGGTTCACGATGATGCCCAACGGCTGCAGGCGGGGGCTCAGCCCACGGCGGATCTCCTCGATCGCGCGCAGCGCACGGTCGGCGGCGGCCACGGAGAACAGGCCGGGTTCGGTGACCACGGCGACCCGGTCGCTGGCGGCCCAGGCGGTGCGGGTGAGGGCGTTCAGCGACGGCGCACAGTCGATCAGCACGAGGTCGTAGTCCTTCTCCACGGTGGAGAGGGCCTCCTCGAGCTTCCAGATGTCGCGGATGCTGGGGTGCGGGCCGTCGAAATTGATGGCAGACGGGCTGCCGATCATGACGTCGATGGTGCCGGGCCGGCCGCGGGTCCAGCCGCTGGGCGCAATCGCGGCGCGCACGACTTTCTCCTTCGGCGAAGCCAGCACATCGGCGACGTTGAGGTGGCCGGCGAGCTGGATGTCGAGCCCGGTTGAGACATCTGATTGCGGATCGAGGTCGACCACGAGGGTCCGAACACCGCGGGCGAAGGCAGCAGAAGCCAGACCAAGGGTTACCGTGGTCTTGCCTACCCCTCCCTTGAGGGAGCTAACGCTAAGTACGTGCACAAGTAGATACGTTACCTTCACTAGTCTTAGAGAACCTAACCGTCAGCTGTGTGCCGCTCCCGGATCGAAAGGTCTCTATGTTCACCAAAATCCTCGTCGCCAACCGTGGAGAGATAGCAATCCGCGCTTTTCGCGCCGCCTATGAACTGGGAGCGAAAACAGTCGCGGTTTTCCCATTCGAGGACCGCAATTCACTGCATCGGCTGAAGGCCGACGAAGCATACGAGATCGGCGAACCGGGTCACCCGGTGCGCGCCTACCTCGATGTCTCCGAGATCATCCGGGTCGCCCAGGAGAGTGGCGCAGACGCCATCTACCCCGGCTACGGCTTCCTCTCCGAGAACCCGGAGCTCGCCGAAGCGGCCAAGGCCGCCGGCATCACCTTCATCGGCCCCGGCTCGCACGTGCTCGAGATGGCCGGCAACAAGGTCACCGCCAAGGAGCACGCCATCGCGGCCGGTGTTCCCGTGCTCAAGTCCAGCGCGCCCTCGCGTGACGTTGAAGAGCTCATTGCCGCGGCCGAGGAGATCGGCTTCCCGATCTTCGCGAAGGCCGTCGCCGGCGGCGGCGGGCGCGGCATGCGCCGGGTCGCCACCATGGCCGACCTGCGCGGCTCCCTCGAAGAGGCCATGCGCGAGGCCAACAGTGCCTTCGGTGACCCGACCATGTTCCTCGAGCAGGCCGTGCTCCGCCCGCGTCACATCGAGGTGCAGATCCTGGCGGATGCCACGGGCGAGACCGTGCACCTGTTCGAGCGGGACTGCTCCGTGCAGCGCCGCCACCAGAAGGTCATCGAGATCGCACCGGCCCCGAACCTGCCCGAAGAGATCCGCCAGCGCCTGCACAAGGACGCCGTGGCCTTCGCCCGGTCGATCGGCTACGTCAACGCCGGCACCGTCGAGTTCCTGCTCGACACCGTGGGCGAGCGCGCCGGCCAGCACGTGTTCATCGAGATGAACCCGCGCATCCAGGTGGAGCACACCGTCACCGAAGAGGTCACAGACGTCGACCTCGTGCAGTCCCAGATCCGCATCGCTGCGGGGGAGACCCTTGCCGACCTCGGCCTGTCCCAGGACTCGATCAAGCTGCGCGGCTTCGCCCTGCAGTGCCGGATCACCACCGAGGACCCGACCGCGGGTTTCCGCCCCGACACCGGCCGGATCACCACCTACCGCTCACCGGGCGGCGCCGGCATCCGCCTCGACGGCGGCACCATCAACCCGGGTGCGCAGATCAGCCCGCACTTCGACTCGATGCTCGCCAAGCTCACCTGCCGAGGCCGCGACTACACCTCGGCCGTCACCCGCTCCAAGCGCGCCCTGGCCGAGTTCCGTATCCGCGGCGTCTCCACCAACATTGCGTTCCTGCAGGCCGTGCTCGAAGACCCCGACTTCGCTGCCGGCGACCTGAGCACCTCCTTCATCGACGAACGCCCGCAACTGCTGCGTGGCCGCGCCTCGAAGGACCGTGGCACCAAGATCCTCAACTGGCTGGCCGACGTCACCGTCAACCAGCCCAACGGTGTGCCCTTGACCCTGTTGAACCCGGCGGAGAAGCTGCCCAAGCTCGACCTCTCGGTGCCGGCGCCTGAGGGCTCCCGGCAGAAGCTGCAACTGCTCGGCCCGGTGGGCTTCGCGAGCGCCCTGCGCAACCAGACCGCCCTGGCCGTCACCGACACCACCTTCCGCGACGCCCACCAGTCACTGTTGGCCACCCGGGTGCGCACCAAGGACCTGGTCGCCGTAGCCCCGTACGTCGCCAGGCTCACCCCCGAGCTGCTCTCGGTCGAAGCCTGGGGTGGCGCCACCTACGACGTCGCCCTGCGCTTCCTCGGCGAGGACCCGTGGGAGCGTCTCGGCGCCCTGCGTGAGGCGCTGCCCAACATCAACATCCAGATGCTGCTGCGCGGTCGCAACACCGTGGGCTACACCCCGTACCCCACCGAGGTGACGGATGCGTTCGTGCGCGAGGCCAGCGACAGCGGTGTTGACATCTTCCGCATCTTCGACGCCCTCAACGACGTCAACCAGATGCGCCCCGCCATCGACGCCGTGCTCAACACCGGCACGAGCGTGGCCGAGGTGGCCGTCTGCTACACCGGCGACCTGCTCGACCCCGCCGAGAACCTGTACACGCTGGACTACTACCTGCGGCTCGCCGACCAGATCGTGGAGTCCGGCGCGCACATCCTCGCGATCAAAGACATGGCCGGTCTCCTCCGGCCCGCCGCCGCCGAGAAGCTCGTCGCGGCGTTCCGCGAACGCTTCGACCTGCCGGTGCACGTGCACACGCACGACACCCCCGGCGGCCAGCTGGCGACCCTGCTCGCGGCCTCCCGCGCCGGCGCCGACGCCGTCGACGTGGCCAGCGCCCCGATGGGCGGCACCACCAGCCAGCCGTCGGCATCCTCGTTGGTCGCCGCGCTCGCGCACACCGACCGCGACACCGGCATCTCGCTGAAGAACGTCTGCGACCTCGAACCCTACTGGGAAGACGTGCGCCGGGTGTACCACCCCTTCGAATCGGGCCTCCGCGCGCCGACCGGCCGGGTCTATAACCACGAGATCCCCGGGGGACAGCTCTCCAACCTGCGCACGCAGGCGGTGGCGCTGGGCCTGGCCGACGACTTCGAGCTGATCGAAGACATGTACGCGGCTGCCAACACCATCCTGGGCCGCGTGCCCAAGGTGACCCCGTCGTCGAAGGTCGTCGGTGACCTGGCGCTCTACCTGGCCGCGGTGAACGCCGATCCGGCCGACTTCGAAGCCAACCCGGCCAAGTACGACGTGCCGGAGTCGGTTGTCGGTTTCATGGCCGGCGAGCTCGGCGATCTGCCCGGCGGCTGGCCAGAGCCCTTCCGCTCGAAGGTGCTCGAGGGCCGGAACGTGCGGGTCAGCACCACCGACCTCACCGCAGAGGAGCGCACCGCGCTGGACGGCGACAGCCTCACCCGCCGGGAGATGCTTAACCAGCTGCTCTTCCCCGCGCCCACCCGGCACTACCAGCAGATCCGCGAACTGTTCGGTGACCTGTCTGTGGTCAACACCGTCGACTACCTCTACGGCCTGCGCCAGGGCACGGAGCACGTCATCGAGATCGACAAGGGCGTGGTGCTCTACGTCGGCCTCGAAGCCATCGGTGAGGCCGACGACAAGGGCATGCGCACTGTCATGACCATCCTCAACGGTCAGTTGCGGCCGGTCTTCGTGCGTGACCGCGGCATCGCGGTGGAGGCCAAGGTCGCCGAGAAGGCCGACGCCAACCAGCCCGGCCAGGTCGCCGCACCGTTCTCCGGTGTGGTCACCCTGCAGGTGGCGGAGGGCGACCACATCGTGGCCGGTCAGAGCGTCGCCTCGATCGAAGCCATGAAGATGGAAGCGGCGATCACTTCGCCGATCGCGGGGGTCGTGGAGCGGGTGGCGATCCCGAAGACGCAGCAGGTCGATGCGGGTGACCTCCTCGTGGTGGTGCGTCCGCGCTAGGCTGAGGCCTGATTTGGGGCCGGTTGGCGGCCCGCTGAGTGACGAGGAGTCTGTTGTGACAGACAAACGGACCGACGATGCCTACCCGCACGACGAGGGTGACGGCGAACTCGCCCCGGCTACGGCCGGGGCGGGCGGCGCCGACTCCGGCGTGCGCGCGGGCGACGAGTATCACAGCGAACTGCCGCCGCACACCTACGACAACCTCGCAGCCGCGCTGCCGGACAGCCTCTCCGTACCGCTCAGCGGCGGTCCGCGGTCCGCTGTTGCCCGCAGCTCAGACCCCGGCTCCGGCGTGACACGCCCGAACCCGGCCCGGTCGGTTCCGGTTCGGTCCACCCCGACGGCGGCGAACGCCGCCCATCCCGGTACCCACACCATCGAGATCCTCACCCCCCAGCGCGCGAGCGAGACGGCCGTCCCGGTAGGGGCCGCCGCTGCCGCGCTGTCGCTGAGTACCGGCCCGACCGGCGCGCCCACCGCCAGCCGCAGGGACCGGTCCCGCTCCGACGCCGTCGCGCCGGAGTCGGCATCGATGCTCACCTCGGACCGGTTGCTCGAGGTGAACCGGCGCACCCGCCGGGCGCCCCAGGGCGGTTGGAACCGGTTCGTCTACAACGCCTCCTTCCACCTGATCAACCTCGGCGACTCCGCCGCCGTGAAGGCCCACCAGGCCATGGACGAACGCATCCGCAAGCAGTTCGAGGGCGGCGCCCGATTCGTGCCGATCCTCACCCGCAAGGGCGGAGTGGGTAAGACCACCGTCACAGCGCTGCTCGGCATGGCGCTGGCCGATGCCAGGGAAGACCGGATCATCGCCGTCGACGCCAACCCCGACCGCGGCACCCTGAGCGAGCGGGTCGCCAAGCAGACCCGGTCCACCGTGCGGGATGTCGTCACCAAGGCCGCGTCTATCGGCGGCTTCACCGATTTCTCCGCATTGGTCTCCCGGGACGAAACCCGGCTGGACATCCTGGCCAGTGACACCGACCCACTCTTGAGCGAGGCGTTCGACGAGAACGACTACAACGTCGTCGCCGACCTCGCCGCCCGGTTCTACTCGATCGTGCTCACCGACTGCGGCACCGGCATCGTGCACTCGGTCATGCGGGCCACCCTGCAGCGCGCCGATTCGATCGTCATCGTCTCCGGCGGCAGTGTGGACGAGGCCCGGCTGGCGTCGGAGACCCTCACCTGGCTCGAAGCCAACGGTTACGGCGACCTGGTGCGGAACGCCATCGTGGCGCTGAACACCGCGACCCAGGGCACCAACCTGGTCAAGCTCGAAGAGATCGAGTCGCATTTCCGCTCCCGGGTGCGCGAGATCGTGCGCATCCCGTACGACCCGCAGCTGGCCGCCGGCAGTGTGGTGTCGTATAAGAACCTCAAGCCGATCACCCGCCTGGCCGCGCGTACCCTCGCCGCCCTGGTCGTCGAAGGCCTGCCGGCCGAACGACGCGTCTGACCGGCCAGCACCGTCCTGTCCCGCCCCGTCCTGTCCCGCCCCTAGGAAGAAAGCTTCATCGTGCCCGAACGCCCCATTCGCCTCCTGGGCGATCCCGTCCTGAAGACCCGGTCAGAACCCATCGGCGAGATCGACGCCAGGGTGCGTGGACTCGTGGACGATCTGGTCGACAGCGTGAAACTGCCGGGCAGGGCCGGCGTCGCGGCGTCCCAGATCGGCGTGAACCTGCGTGCGTTCAGCTACAACATCGACGGCGATATCGGCTACATCCTCAACCCCGTCATCGTCGAGCTCTCCGGTGAACCCGAACTCGTCGACGAGGGCTGCCTGTCCGTGCCAGGTCTCTGGTACCCGACCAAGCGGTATCCGTTCGCCCGCGTCACCGGCACCGACCTCGACGGGGAGCCGATCGAGGTCGCGGGTTCCGGTCTGATGGCGCAGGCGCTGCAACACGAAACCGACCACCTGGACGGGCTGCTCTACCTCGACCGGCTCGACAAGGAGAACCGCCGGGCGGCGATGAAGGAAGTCCGCGAGTCGGACTGGTTCTAGGCTCGCCGCCCGGCGGGGGAGTCTCAGTCCTGCACTGACTCCCGCACCGGCACAGCGGCTGTCATCGGGTTGGCGCCGTAGAGGTTCTGCACCTCGGCGGCGAAGTCACGCATGATCACGTCGCGCTTGATGCTCATCTTCGGGGTGAGGTGCCCGCCGGCCTCGGTGAATTCGATCGGCAGGATGACGAACTTGCGGATCGACTCCGCCCGCGACACCGATTCGTTGGCGTGGTCGATCGCGCGTTGCACCTCGGCCAGCACCTTCGGGTTCACCGACGCATCGGTCAGCGACAGGTCGGCATCCTCATGGTTGTTGTGCAACCAGACCGGCAACATCTCCGGGTCGAGGGTGACCAGGGCCGCGATGAACGGCTTCTGGTCGCCCACAACGACGACCTGGCCGATCAGCGGGTTCGAGCGGATGGGATCCTCGAGGCCGGCCGGGGCGACGTTCTTGCCGGCAGCGGTGACGATGATCTCCTTCTTGCGGCCGGTGATGGTCAGGAAGCCCTCGGCGTCGAGGTCGCCGATATCCCCGGTCTTCAACCAGCCGTCGTCGAACGCGGCCGCTGTGGCCTCGGGGTTCTTCCAGTACTCGGTGAAGACGTTCACACCCTTCACCTCGACTTCGCCGTCATCCATGACCCGCACAGAGACGCCCGGCAGTGCCGGACCGACACTGCCGATCTTCGACTTGGTGGCCAGGTTCACTGTCGCCGGCGCGGTGGTCTCGGTGAGGCCGTAACCCTCGAGGATCACGATGCCCAGGCTGTGGAAGAAGTGGCCGAGATGCGCGCCGAGCGGAGCGGAGCCGGACACGGCGAACTTCACGTTGCCGCCCATCGCCGTGCGCAGCTTGCTGTAGACCAGCCGGTCGAACAGGGCGAACTTGACCTTCATGCCCAGCGGGATCTTCTCACCGGCTTCGACCAGCTTGGAGTGCGCGACGGCGACCTCGGAGGCGGCCTGGAAGATCTTGCCCTTGCCACCGGTCTCCGCCTTCTGCTCGGCGGAGTTGTAGACCTTCTCGAAAACCCGGGGCACGGCCAGCAGGAAGGTGGGCTTGAAGCTGCCCAGCGACGGCAGCAGCTGCTTGGTGTCCGGCTGGTGGCCGACCCGCACCCCGCCGTGCACGCAGAGCACGGCGATGAACCGGGCGAAGACGTGCGCGGTGGTGATGAACAGCAGGGTGGATGCGCCCTTCTCGTCGGTCAAGACGGGCTTGAGCGCGATCCCGGCGTTGCGGCTGGTCTCGACGAAGTTGGCGTGGCTGAGCACACAACCCTTCGGCCGGCCGGTCGACCCCGAGGTGTAGATCAGCGTCGCCATGTCGGAGGCCACGGCCAGACGGCGTCGGCGCTCGATCTCGGCATCCGCCACATCGACACCGCGGGCGGCGAGCTTGTCGAGGTCGCCGAGGTCGATCTGCCAGACCGTCTCGACGCTGGGCAGGTCAGGGTGCACCTCGTCGAAGCGGGCGAAGTGCTCAGCGGTCTCGACCAGGAGCGACGTTGCTCCGGAGTCACTGAGAATCCACTGGATCTGGCTGGGAGAGCTGGTTTCGTACACCGGAACGAGCACGGCACCGGCGAACCAGACGGCGAAGTCGATCAAGGTCCACTCGTAGCGGGTCTTGCAGATCAACCCGATCTTGTCGCCCGGTTGGATACCGGCGGCGACGAATCCCTTGGCCAGGGCCAGGACGTCGGCGTGGAACTCCCTGGTGGTCACCGGCAACCAGCCGTTGCGGCCGTCCGGGCGGGAGAACAACACCAGATCGGGGGTCAGGGCGAGACGGTCGACCAACAGGTCGGTGACGTTCGCGTTCGGGTCGGCGGTAACGACGGCGGGCTCATCGAACTGTTTCACGGTAACTCCTTTGGCACCGGACGGGTAAGTGCGACCACTCTAGCCGGTGCTACAGCGTGAGTATGCGATTCTCCCGGCGGCATACTCTTTTACTACACTCTAGGGGGTGCCTCCTCGGTCGTTCAGGTCGCTCTCGCGCCCAGGGCCGCATCGACGGTCCGAGAACCCCACTGAAGCTCCACCAACGAAAGGTGTCAGTCGTGCACGCCATTGGGATTGACATCGGCGGGACCAAAATCGCCGGTGCCCTCGTCGACGAATTCGGGACCATTCTCAAGTCGGACCGTCGACCGACCACCGCCACCGACCCCCGCGGGATCGAAGACGCCGTCGTTGCGATGATCGAGAGCCTGTCCGTCGGCGAAGACGTAATCGCCGCCGGTGTCGCCGCTGCCGGGTTCATCGACGCCGCACAGTCGACCGTCTACTACGCCCCCAACATCAACTGGCGCAACGAGCCGTTGCGCGAGAAGCTCGAGGCCCGGCTGCCGCTGCCCATCATCGTGGAGAACGACGCCAACGCCGCCGGCTGGGCCGAGTTCTGCTTCGGCGCCGGCCGGCTGTACAGCGACATGGTCACCCTCACCATCGGCACCGGCGTCGGCGGGGCCATCGTGTCCCGGGACCGACTCTTCCGCGGCGGTTTCGGCGTCGGCGCCGAACTCGGCCACCTGCGCGTCGTGCCGGACGGCCTGCCCTGCGGTTGCGGTGCGCACGGCTGCATCGAGCAGTACGGGTCTGGCCGCGCACTGCTGCGCATCGCCAACGAGTTCGCGGATGCCGGCGGCATCGGACTCGGCCTCGCCGAGGCGCGCAGCACGAAGGGCGAACTCACCGGCGCCGATGTCGGCGAGTTCATCCAGGCCGGGGACCCCGGCGCCCTCGCCGCACTGCGCCAGCTCGGCACCTCGCTCGGCCAGGCCTGCGCCAGCCTCGCCGCGGTGCTCGACCCACAGGTGTTCGTCTTCGGCGGCGGCGTTGCCTCGGCCGGTGAACTGCTGCTCGAGCCCATCCGGGCCGCATACCTGGCCAACCTGCCCGCCCGCGGCTACCACCCCGAAGCCGAGTTCGCCACCGCGGAACTGGTCAACGACGCCGGCGTCGTCGGCGCCGCCGACCTCGCCCGCCGACACGTCACCGGTGAGTAGAGTGTCGGTTGGTGGCAATCGCCGGCCGGCACCCGCTCGAGTAAGGACACCGATGTTCTACTGGTTCATGAAGAACGTCGTCGCCGGCCCCATCCTGCTCAGCCTCTTCCGGCCGTGGGTGATCGGCCTCGAGAACATCCCCAAGCAGGGCGGAGTGGTGCTCGCGAGCAACCATTTGTCGTTCATCGACTCGGTGTTCCTGCCCCTCGTGGTCTCCCGCCGGGTCGTGTTCCTCGCCAAGAGCGAGTACTTCACCGGCACCGGGCTCAAAGGCTGGGCGACCCGCCAGTTCTTCAAGGCCACCGGCCAGCTGCCCATCGACCGCTCCGGCGGCAAGGCCTCAGAAGACTCCCTCAACACCGGCCTGGCGGTGCTGAACGGCGGGGGAGCCCTCGGCATCTACCCGGAGGGCACCCGCAGCCCGGACGCCCGCATGTACCGCGGTCGCACCGGCGTGGCCCGGATGGTGCTCGAGGCCGGCGTGCCCGTCGTCCCCGTCGCCATGATCGACACCGAGAAGGCCATGCCCACCGGCACCCGCATCCCCAAGGTGCGCCGGATCGGCATCGTGATCGGCAAGCCGCTGGACTTCAGCCGGTTCCAGGGAATGGAGGGCGACCGCTTCGTGTTGCGCTCCGTGACGGATGAGCTGATGTACGAACTGCGCCACCTGAGCGACCAGGAATACGTGGACGTGTATGCCACCAGCGTCAAGGAGAAGCGCGCCAGCCTTTCACGCTAGGCTCGAATGATCCCCATAATCCGTGCTGGGTCCCTTGATCCAGTCCGTTTCCATGCAGCATCCCCCGGCCTGCTCACGCAGGCCGCAGAAGAGAAAAACAGGCTCAGTCCCGTGGTAGACCCCACCGAACCGGTAGTAATGGCAGACAAATCTGTGATTGCCGGCCTGGACTATTGGCGCACGCTTCCCATCAAGCAGCAGCCCGCCTGGCCGGATGCCGACGCCGTCGCGGCGGCCTCAGCCGAGTTGGCCACCCAGCCGCCGCTGGTCTTCGCCGGCGAGGTCGACATCCTGCGCGACCGGCTGGCCCAGGCCGCCCGCGGTGAGGCGTTCCTGCTGCAGGGCGGTGACTGCGCCGAGACCTTCAGCGGCGCCACCGCGGAGCAGATCCGCAACCGGGTGAAGACAGTGCTGCAGATGGCCGTCGTGCTCACCTACGGCGCCTCCATGCCCGTGGTCAAGATGGGCCGCATGGCCGGGCAGTTCGCGAAGCCCCGCTCCAGCGACTTCGAGACCCGCGGCGACGTCACCCTGCCCGCCTACCGCGGCGACATCGTGAACGGCTACGACTTCACCCCGGAGTCCCGCGAAGCGGACCCCGACCGGCTGGTCAAGGCGTACCACACGAGCGCATCCACCCTCAATCTCATTCGCGCCTTCACCCAGGGCGGCTTCGCCGACCTGCGCCAGGTGCACAGCTGGAACCAGGGCTTCGCCAAGAACCCCGCCAACCAGCGCTACGAGGGCCTGGCCAAGGACATCGACCGCGCGATCAAGTTCATGATCGCCTGCGGCGCCGACTTCGAGGCCATGCGCCGCACCGAGTTCTACACCAGCCACGAGGGCCTCCTGATGGACTACGAGCGCCCCATGACGCGCATCGACTCCCGCACCGGCACGCCGTACAACACCTCGGCGCACTTCGTCTGGATCGGCGAACGCACCAGGGAGATCGACGGCGCCCATGTGGACTTCCTGTCGCGCGTGCGGAACCCCATCGGCGTCAAGCTCGGCCCGAGCACGTCGATCGACGACATGCTGCGCCTGATCGACAAGCTCGACCCGAACCGCGAACCCGGCCGGCTCACCTTCATCACGCGGATGGGTGCGGGCAAGATCCGCGACGCCCTGCCGCCGCTGCTCGAGGCGATCAAGGCCAGCGACGCCATGCCGCTCTGGGTCACCGACCCGATGCACGGCAACGGCGTCACCACGCCCACCGGTTACAAGACCCGTCGGTTCGACGACGTCGTCGACGAGGTCAAGGGCTTCTTCGAGGCGCACCGGTCCGTCGGCACGCACCCGGGCGGCATCCACGTCGAGCTCACCGGCGACGACGTCACCGAGTGCCTCGGCGGTTCGGAGCACATCGATGAGGCCGCCCTGGCGACCCGGTACGAGTCGCTGTGCGACCCGCGCCTGAACCACATGCAGTCGCTGGAACTCGCGTTCCTGGTGGCGGAGGAACTAGCCGCACGCTAGCCTCGCACCGCCTGCATCACCCAGCTGCCCCGGTCCGGACGAGCTGCCCCGCTACACCGGGGCAACTCGTCCGGACCGGGGCAGTTCGCGTTCGGGACGTGCGTTCGGTTCGCGCGCCCCGCGTTGGTCGAGCTTGTCGAGACCTTGTGAGGGGCCCGAGTGTCGCGGTGATCGGCCGGAGCGCTCTAGGCGGAGAAGTTGACCTTGACGGTGGACCCGCGCGGCGCTGAGGTGCCGACGTCCGGGCTCACCTTGGTGACGGTGAACAGCCCGGGCAGCAGGTCAGCCGTGACGTTGTAGTCCAGGCGGAAGCCGGCAGCCTCGAGCACGCCCTTGGCCTCGGACCAGGCCTGGCCGATGACATCGGGCACCTCGACAGGCTCAGGCCCGCGGGAGACCGTCAGCGTGATGACGGAGCCCTCGCGGATGGGGCCGCTGCCGGCGGGAGCGGCCGAGATGACGTCGCCCTCCGGAACAGTCTCGCTGTAGGTCTCCTCACCCGCCTGGCCCTCCAGGCCCTGGTCGGCGAGGGTGTCGACCGCGTCGTCGAGCGACAGCCCGGTCACATCGGTGACATCGCCGAGCGAGACCGCGTAATTGATGGTGGAGCCCTCGAACGCGTCGCCGCCCTGCGAGACGTCGCCGCCGTCGCTGTCCCGGCTGGCGGAGATCACGAGACCTTCCTCGACGGAGTTGGAGAAGACCTCGTCAACGGTGCCGGGAACCGCCAGGGCGTCGGTGATCGCCGACGCCGCGGCATCCGGCGTGAGCCCGGCCAGCGCGGGCAGGGTGATGGGCTGTGGCCCCTGGGACACGTTGATCGTCACAGTGCTGCCCTTGGGCACCCTGGCGCCGTCACCCGGATCCGTGCCGACAACGAGGCCGGCCTCGATCTCGGTGCTGTATGCCGTTCCCGGCGCGGTGACCAGCCCGAGCGCTTCGAGCTGGGCGGAGGCATCCTCCGGCGAGGCCGATGTGAGCGACGGCACCTGGATCTCCGATCCGGGTCCGACACCGAAGTACCAGCCGGCACCGCCGGCGGCAGCGGCCAGGAAGATCACCAGGGCGAACCACCAGTAGCCGCGCCCGCGCCGCTTGCGAGCGGTCTCGGCGAGCTTGGTGACGTTGTCGGGCTCCTCGTCCTCAGCCACCGGCGGGGCGAGGGTGGCGGTCGCCAGGGGCGCCCGCCCCAGGATTTGGGTCTCAGCGTCGGCGGATGCCGCGGCGGCTCCACGGGGCAGCACCATCGTGGCCTGCATGGCGGTGTCGCTGGGCCGCACGAGCTTCTCCACCTCGAGCAGTTGGTCGAGCATCACCCGGGCGTCGCGCGGGCGTTCCTCCGGGTCGCGGGCGGTGGCCCAGAGCACCAGTTCGTCGAGCTCGAGGGGCACGCCCGGCGCCACCAGGCTGGGCATCGGCACGGTGTCGTTGGCGTGCTGGTAGGCCACCTGCATGGGCGCCTCGCCCACGTAGGGCTGCTCGCCGGTCAGCATCTCATAGGTCATGATGCCGAGGGCATAGATGTCACTGCGGGCATCGGCGATGCCGCGGGTGACGAGTTCGGGGGAGAGGTACGCGACCGTACCCAGCAGCGCCTGCCCGGTCGCGGTGTTGTTGTTCACGGCGCGGGCCAGCCCGAAGTCGCCGATCTTGATCCGGCCGTCGTCGGCCAGCAGCACGTTCTCCGGCTTGACGTCGCGGTGCACGATGCCGGCCTTGTGCGCGGCGGCGAGACCCGACAGCACGGCCTCGAGAATGTCCATGGTCTGCTCTGGCGTCAGCCGCCCGTAGTCCTTGAGCAGGTCGCGCAGCGTGATGCCGGGCAGGTGCTCCATCACCAGGTAGGCGATGTCGGCATCCTGGCCCTGGTCGAAGACGTTCACCACGTTGGGATGCGCCAGGCGGGCCGCCGAGCGGGCCTCCTGGATGAAGCGGCTGCGGAAGGCGTTGTCGTCGGCGAGGTGGCCGTGCATGATCTTGATCGCCACCCGGCGCTCGAGGCGCAGGTCGGTGGCGAGATACACGGTGGCCATGCCGCCGCGGGCGATCCGGGAGCGCACCTGATATCTGCCGTCGATGAGACGGCCGATCATGGGGTCTGTGGGGCTTTCGGTCACCCGTCGAGTCTACGGAATAGTCGGGGGATCCTCGGGATCTAAACGCCTGCGCGGCGGACACGATTCGGTCACCGTTGGTCGATCTGCCCGATTCAGGCCGGTCTTACGGTCAGCGGGCGTGCAGAGTGCTCCGCTCGGCAACCGACCGGGTCCGTGCCGGCTCAGCCGAGCTGGGCCAGCCAGCTCCGAGCGGATGCCTCCCAGTTGGCGTACAGGTCCGGGTAGCCGGAGATCTGCACGGCCTGGGCGGCCTGGGTCACCGACATGGCTTCCCAGCCCGGAATGTCGAGCAAGCCACGGGTGACGCCGGGGTTGGGGTTGACCGGCCCGCCGAAGAACGCGCGGCTGGCGCGCTCGGCGTCCATTACCTCGGCCTCCGTGCCCCAGCCGGAGCTCGGACGCTGCTGGAACAGGCCGAGCGAGTCGCGGTCGCCGTAGTCGAGATTGCGCAGGCCAGACTCTTGCGCTGCGGCGGCGAGTGCGACGACCAGTGCGGCATCGGTGGCGCCGGCCTGGCGGCCGACGGCGATGATCAGCCGGGCGTTCTCGGCCATCTCTGCGGTGAGTTCGTAGACGGTGTCGCGTGCCGGAGCCTGGATCGGGGTCGGTGTCGGAGTGATGACAACGGCCGGGGCGGCGTCGAGCACCGGCGCCCCGCCGGGGATGGTCAGCGACTGGCCGGGGTAGATGATGCTGGAGTAGCCCAGCCCGTTGGCCTCGAGGACGGCCTGCACGGTGACGCCGGCTGAGCTGGCGATCTTGTCGACGGTGTCCCCGGCGACCACGGTGTGGCTGCCAGGGGTGATCGGGGTGACGGCCGAAACGGCGACGGCCGAGCTGGCCGCCGGGGCGGCGGACGAACCGGCGGCAGGGAGCACGATGACCTGGCCGGGGAAGATGATGCTGCCCGGTCCCAGGCCGTTCGCGCTGAACACGGCGTCGGTGGGCACGCCGTGGGCGGCGGCGACGCCGCTGAGCGTGTCGCCGGACTGGATGGTGTACCGGGTGATCTCGGTCGACACCGGGGTGGGTGCAGCTGCAACGTTCAGTGCGGTGGTGGAGAGGGTGAGCACCTGGCCGGGGAAGATCACGGCGGACCAGCCGAGGCCGTTCAGGGCGAGTACGGATGCCGTCGACAGGCCGAACCGGCCGGCGATGGCGCTGATGGTGTCGCCGTCGACGACCGTGTACTGGCTGGGGGCCGCGGCGACACTGGCCGGTTGCACGGCCTGCACCGGCTTGATCGCCGTCTGCGGCAGGGTGGTGCGGCTCTTCAGCGGCTTTTTCACGGCGGTGGCGGCCTGCGCAGGCGAGGCCAGGTTGAGCACGATGGCGATGGTGCTGACCACGACGAGCGGGATGCTCGCGATGGTGCCCAGCGAGCGGCGCACCCCGGTCGGGCTCGGCCGGTGCCGGGCAGGGGTTGAGCTGGTCGTCTCGACGGGGGAGTCCTGGTGGACCTTTCCCGCTTCGAACTTGCTGGCTCTGGCCGACATTTCACACCCAATCGATAGTTGACTCGTCCTCAACGCTGACACAGAAGGCAAGCCGAGTCAATTAACCACGCGGGTGGCCTGCCGGATGGTTGCCGAAATACTGAAAATGGCCGCTCAGGCCCGTCAATCGGGCCCGACAGGGGGTTTGTCGGCGATCCCGAATCGTGGGAAGCTTGACGGGTGACCGATTCGCATTCCGTTCAACCGCATTCAGTTCCTTCCTCCGACTCGGCTGATGCCGGCCCCGCGTGGCTCGCCATCCCCGACCTCGTCGAGATTCTGGGCCTCAGCACCAGCCGGGTGCGCCAGCTCATCGAGGACAAGCACCTCCTCGCCGTGCGCCGTGAGGGCAAGATCAGCGTGCCCGCCTCCTTCATCCGTGACGGTGCGCCGCTGGGTGAGCTGCGCGGCACCCTGATCGTGCTCTCCGACGACGGGTTCACCGACGAGCAGGCCATGGAGTGGCTGCTCGAGGTCGACGACAGCCTCGGCGTGCCGCCCATCGACGCGCTCCTGGCCGGTCGAAAGGCCGAAGTGCGCCGTGTGGCGCAGGCGCTCGCCTGATCTGACGAACTCGCCTGAGCTGACGAGGTGACTGAGCTGACTGGCCGGACTGGCCAGCCGGTTCTGGCGGGCCCGGCTGCCTAGAACGCTCGGCGGGTCACCGTTCCGGCGAAATCGGTCAGCGCCGTGACCACGCCGGGTGCCACGGAGGAGCCGGCCAAGGCCGCCAGGGCCTGGGCCACGTTCTGCTGGATGAGCGTCTCCACACGGTCAACCGCGCCGCTGTCGACGATGATCTGCTGAAGGGTCACGATCTGCTCCGGGGTGAGGTCGTCCCGTCCGAGCAGGCGATCGACGGTGCCGAGCGCCGCGGCGTCCAGGCGCTCCCTGGCCAGCGCGATCAGCACAGTGCGCTTTCCCTCGCGCAGGTCGTCACCGCTGGGCTTACCGGTGACAACCGCGTCACCGAACACCCCGAGCAGGTCGTCGCGCAGCTGGTATGCGATGCCGAGCGGCAGGCCGAACGCGCGCAGCACATCCAGGTGGTCGTCATCGGCTCCGGCCAGAGCCGCACCGATCACGAGTGGCGCCTGCACGCTGTACTTGGCCGACTTGAAGACGATGACCCGGATGGCGCGGTCCAGCAGCTCGGCTTCGGGCTGGGTGAGCCAGGCGCGTTCCTCCAGGATGTCGAGATACTGGCCGGCCGTGACTTCAGTGCGCATCAGGTTGAACTGGGCCCTGGCGCGGCGGGCACTGGTGCGGTCCGGAGCATCGTCGAGGCCCTCGTCGAGCAGCTCGTCGCTCCAGCCCAGCAGCAGGTCGCCGAGCAGGATCGCCGAGGCGCGGCCGAAGTCGGCCGGGCTTCCCGCCCAGCCCTCGGCGCCGTGCAGGGCCTCGAAACGACGATGGGCCGACGGTGCCCCCCTGCGGGTGTCGGAGTTGTCGATGATGTCGTCGTGCACGAGCGCTGCGGCATGGAAGATCTCCAGCGCGGCGGCGGCCGAAACCAGGCCGGCCAGGCCGTCGGGAAGCGTGGGGGAGAGCCCCGCCCCGGCGGGCGTCTGCAGCCCAACAGCCGGCACCGGTACGCTCTGCCAGCCGAGGTGGGCGAACTGCGCTCTGAAGCGCTTTCCGCCGCTGAGAAACTGCCGTGAGAACTCAACCAGCACGGTCACGTCCGGGCTGATGGTCGTCACAATTGATTCACGCGTATTGATGAATTCGTCGATACGAGAATGAACCAGATCGACCAGTCGAGTGCTTTCAGCCACCTGCCTAGCCTAGCCATCTCGGCGGGACTAGAATTAGGGTCTAATCCGCTCGATCCCCAATTGGAGGAATGAGATGCCGCTTTCAGAACAAGAGCAGCGACTCCTCGAAGAGATGGAGCGCAGTCTCTATCACAACGATGCCGAATTCGTGGCGAGTGTCGGGGGCACCCGTCTTCGCCCCAACTACCGCTCCATAGTTCTCGGGGTGCTCGCCGGTGTCGTGGGAATCGCGACTCTTGTGGCCGGGGTTGCGATGCAGCAGCTCTGGCTGGGCATCGTCGGATTCATCATCATGTTCGGTGGCGTGCTGCTCGCGATCACACCCGGTCGCACGGCGAGGGCGACGCGGCCCTCGGCCGGCTCGTCCAGTCGGCCGACGCAGGCACGCAGCCAGCAGGGCTTCATGGACAAGCTCAATGACCGTTGGGACCGCCGCCAGGACGGCCAGCAGTAACCGGAGTTCTCCGCAGAAGCGCCCGCCCCCCTCATCGGGATGGCGGGCGTTTTCTTGTTAACGCTCGGTCTTGATGCTCGGTGTTGATGCTGGGCCGCACGCGGCCCCACCCGCCTCCCTTTTCCCCCACCCGAACGCGCACGCGGGCCGGCCAGCAGGCCGGTCCTTTTTTTATGCCCGAAATCTCGCCAGACTGCGCCAAAACATGGGATTCTCCTCCACCGCGTCGTTCCGCGTGTTTCCAGGGAATAATTAGGCAACTTCGCAGCAATATCCCGCATTTTCCAGACGCGGTGGTTGATAGTGGAGTAAAGTGGAGCAACACCTGACCTTGGCCGGAAGAGAGGGGTGATGAATGTTCCTCGGGACCTATGCCCCCAAGCTCGACGAAAAAGGACGCGTCATCCTGCCGGCCAAGTTCCGCGAGGAGCTCTCTACCGGGATCGTCATGACCCGCGGTCAGGAGCGGTGCCTCTACGTCTTCACCAACCGTGATTTCGACGAGGTCCACGAGAAGATCCGCCAGGCGCCGATCACCAGCAAGGAGGGGCGCGACTTCTTCCGCGTCTTCCTGTCCGGTGCCAGCGCCGAAACCCCCGACAAGCAGAACCGGGTCACCATCCCCGCCAACCTGCGGGCCTACGCCGGCCTCGGCCGCGACCTCACCGTCATCGGTGTCGGCACGCGCGTCGAGATCTGGGACACCGAGGTCTGGGAGGCGTACCTCGCCGAGCAGGAATCCTCGTTCGCCAACATCACGGAGGAGGTGATTCCGGGACTCTTCTAGCTCCTGGTGCCCGACTCCCAGCCGTTTGCCTCCTGACACACTTCCCCGGTGCCAGGCAGAACGGATGGGGATCAGGCAGCAGGATCCGCCCCGGTAGCTATGAACAACGACACGAACAACAACCCGAACGACGAGATGACCAACAACACCCCCGCCAGCCCGGCCGACCGGCCGCAGCTGAACGAGATCCACGTGCCGGTGCTACTCGAGCGCAGCATCGAACTGCTCGGCCCGGCCATCGAGAAGCCCGGTGCGGTCCTCGTCGACGCCACCCTCGGCATGGGCGGCCACGCCGAAGCCATGCTGACCCGCTTTCCCGGCCTCACCCTGGTGGGCCTGGACCGTGACCTCGACGCGCTGGCCGTCGCCGAAGAGCGGCTCAAGCCGTTCCAGGGCCGTATCCACCTGGTGCACACCGTCTACGACGGCATCCTCGACGCCCTCGCCGGCCTCGGCATCGACGAGGTTCAGGGAGTCCTCTTCGACCTCGGAGTGTCGAGCATGCAGCTCGACCAGGTGGAGCGCGGCTTCTCCTACTCCAAGGACGCACCGCTGGACATGCGCATGGACAGCACCTCGCCGCTCACGGCCGAACGCATCCTCGCCGAGTACAGCGAAGCCGACCTCCGCCGCATTTTCCAGGAGTACGGCGAAGAGAAGCTCGCCGGCCGGTACGCCAAGGCGATCGTCGAAGCCCGCTCCACCACCCCGTTCGTGCGCTCTGCCCACCTGGTCGAGGTCATCACCAAGGTCACCCCCGTCGCCGTGCAGCGGATGGGGCACCCCGCCAAGCGGGTCTTCCAGGCACTCCGTATCGAGGTCAACCAGGAACTGGCCGTTCTCGAACGTGCCATCCCCGCCGCGATGGAGGCTGTCGCCGTCGACGGTCGCATCGTCTCGATGGCCTACCAGTCGCTCGAAGATCGCATCGTGAAGCGGATGTTCGCCGCCGCGTCGACCTCGAGTGCTCCCGCCGGTCTCCCGGTGGAACTTCCGGAACACAAACCACTGTTCACCCTGCTCATCCGTGGTGCCGAGCTGGCATCCGAAGATGAGCGGGCGATCAACCCCCGTGCAACGTCGGTTCGCCTGCGTGCCGCGCAACGACTGAGGAGAGCCGAATGAGCGACAACCTGGCCCGCGTATTCGAATCGGCACCGCTCGGTCCGAACGAACTCAACCCGCGCCTGCCCGGCGCCGACGAACGTCGCCACATCGAGATCGTCAGCCCGAGCGCGCACAAGCGCCCCCGGGTGGTCTACGCGCTGTCCGCCGTCGCCTGCGTCGGTGCGATCATCGTGGCGCAGCTGCTGCTCAGCGTCGGCATCTCCCAGGGTGCCTACGAGATCTCGGCACTGCGCGCCAGCCAGGTCGAACTCGGCCGCACCGCGGACAGCGTCAGCGAGGACCTGATCAGGGTCTCCTCTCCGCAGAGCCTGGCCGCCAACGCCGAAGCGCTGGGCATGATCACCAACTCGAACTCCGCCTACCTCCGGCTCTCCGACGGCGCGGTCCTCGGCGCTCCCAGCTCCGCCAGCGGCAGCCAGGCCGGCGCAGCCAGCCTGGTACCGAACTCCCTGCTCGCCGGCGTGCCGCTCGTCACCCAGGTTCCCGCCGGGGGACAGGGCGCCAGCGTCGCATCAACGGTTCCCACCGGAACCTCCGCGCCGGCTGCGGTTGCCGTGACAGACGGCCTGCCGTCGCCGACAACGCGCTAATTATCGGTACTGTCCGATAACAGGAGGTCTCACGTGGCGAGAACAAATATGTCCAGCAAGCGCCGGATCGCAGCGACCGTTGTCGTGCTTTTCGCGATCATCGGGCTTTTCGTGGTGCGCCTCGTCGATATCCAGGTGGTGCGCGCCGACAGCCTGAGCGCCGACTCGCTCGGCAACCGCTCGGTGGAGAAGACCGTGTACGGTTCCCGCGGCGAAATCGTCGACGCCAACGGGGTCGTGCTGGCGGGCACCGTGATGCGATACGACGTCGTCGTGTCGCCCAAGAACACCAGCACCTTCACCCGAACGGTGGATTCGAAGGATGTCTCGATCTCCGTGGCCGACGCGGCCGCCGAGATCGGCGCCATCACCGGCCAGACCGGCGACGCCGTGCAGACCATCGTGACCGATTCCCTGGCCGACAACCCTGACTCCGACTTCGCGTACATCACCCGGCAGGTCGACGTCGACGCCTTCCGCGCCCTCGAAGCCCTCGACATCCCCTGGTTGTACCTCTACCAGAACCCCAGCCGGGTCTATCCCAACGGGGCCGTCGCCGGCAACATCGTCGGTTTCGTCTCCGGCGAGGGCGAGGCCCAGGCCGGCCTGGAGCTCGGCGAGGATTCCTGCCTGGCCAGCAACAACGGTATCGAGACCTATGAACGCGGCGCGGACGGGGTGCGGCTGCCGGAGAGCACGGTGACCACCAAGGCCGCCGTCGACGGCAGTGACGTCGTCACCACCATCGATTCCGACCTGCAGTGGTTCGTGCAGCAGGTTCTCGCCGAGCAGGCGCAGGCCACCGGCGCGGCCTGGGGCAACGTCATCGTGCAGGAGGTCAAGACCGGCAAGCTCGTCGCCGTGGCCGACTACCCCAGCGTCGACCCCAACAACGTGAGCGCCACCACCGACCCCGACGACCGTGGATCACGCGCATTCAGCGCCTCCTACGAACCGGGCTCGACCTTCAAGGCCCTCACCGCCGCCTCCGTTCTCGACGCCGGCCTGGCCACCCCGAACTCCCAGATCGTGGCCCCGTTCCGCTACCTGCCGGAGAACGGCGCCAACATCAACGACAGCTCCGGTCACGGTGACCTGCGGCTCACCCTCACCGGTGTGCTGATCGAGTCATCCAACACCGGCATGTCGAAGTTCGGCGAACTGCTCAGCGATCAGCAGCGCTACGACTACATGACCAAGTTCGGCATCGGCACCGAAACCGAGACCGCGTTCCCTGGCGAGGACACCGGCATCCTGCACCCCGCCGACGAGTGGGACAACCAGACCGAATACGCCACCATGTTCGGCCAGGGCCTGACCACGACGGCGCTGCAGATGTCCAGCGTCTACCAGACCATCGCCAACGGTGGTGTGCGCATGCCCGTGCAGCTGGTGTCGGGCTGCCGCGCCGCTGACGGCACCCTCACCGAGGTTCCGGCCGCCGACGGCACCCAGGTGGTGTCGGCCTCCGCAGCGCGCGACACGGCCGACATGCTCGAGATGGTCTACCAGAAGGGCTGGCTCGCCAATGTCTGGGATATTCCCGGTTACCGCGTCGCCGCCAAGACCGGTACAGCCCAGATGCCAGACGGCAACGGCGGCTACACCAAGGGGTACCTGGTGTCGGTGTCGGGCTTCGCCCCGGCCGACGATCCGCAGTACGTCGTTTCGGTGAGTCTGGCCGACCCTGTTAACATGAATTCGTCAGCAGCGTCCGCTCCGATCTTCCAAGAGGTCATGAGTCAGGTGCTGAAAAAGTACCGGGCAGTTCCCTCGGGCGCCGCCGCGCCTGATCTCTCCGGTACCTGGTAAGAAAGTGAGCCTCGTGACCGATTTGGCACCCTCGGCTCTCCGTCCTCAGCACCCGGTCCCGCGGTCGTTGTCGGGACTAGTCGATGAATTTGAACTTGACCTCCGTGGTGACACCGGAACCCGTGAACTGACCGGTGTGAGCCTGAGCTCGCGCACAGTGCAGCCCGGCGACCTCTACGTCGGCGTACCCGGGCGGGTCAGCCACGGCGCCGCTTTTGCCGTCGCGGCGAGGGAAGCCGGTGCCGTTGCGATCCTGACCGACGAAGCCGGCGCGCTGCTGGCCGCCGACAGCGGCTTGCCCGTGCTGGTCACGCCGGACGTGCGGGTGGCGCTCGGCGCCGTCGCCGCCTGGCTGTACCGCACCGACGAGAACCCGGCGACCCTGTTCGGCGTCACCGGCACCAACGGCAAGACCAGCGTCGTCTACCTGCTGTTCGCCATCCTCAGCCAGCTCGGAGTCGTCGCCGGCCTCACCTCCACCGCCGAACGCCGGATCGGCGAGATCGCCGTGACGAGCAATCTGACCACCCCGGAGGCCAGCGAACTACACGCCCTCCTCGCCCGCATGCGCGAAGCCGAGGTGCGCGCCGTCGGCGTCGAGATCTCCGCCCAGGCGATCAGCCGGCACCGGGTCGACGGCCTGGTCTTCGACGTCGCCGGATTCACCAACCTCTCGCACGACCACCTCGACGACTACGAGTCGATGGAGGAGTACTTCCAGGCCAAGCTCGAGCTGTTCCAGCCCGACCGTTCCCGCCGCGGCGTGATCACGGTCGACTCCGACTGGGGCCGCCGGATCGCGGCGGAATGCCGCATCCCGGTCACCACCCTGGCCAACACCCCGCTCGGCCACGACCCGGCCCAGCCGCTCGTCGACGCCGACTGGCACATGAGCGTGCTGGAGACCGGCGCGCGCCACACCGAGTTCGAACTCGTCGGCCCAGAGGGCCGGCGCCTGCAGACCCGGGTACCGTTGCTCGGCTGGTACATGGCCGCCAACGCCGCGCTGGCCATCGTGCTGCTGGTCGAGAGCGGCTTCGACCTCTCCGCGATCGAGCAGGCCCTCACCCGCGACGGCGGCATCGACGTCTACATCCCCGGCCGGGCGGAGTTGATCTCCGGCGACCGTGGACCCCTGGTCTACATCGACTACGGGCACAGCCCCGACGCGTTCCTCAACACGCTCGCCGCCATCCGCGCCTCCACCACCGGCCGTGTCGTGATGGTGTTCGGCGCCGACGGTGACCGGGACAAGACCAAGCGCGGCGACATGGGCGCCATCGCGGCCCGCGGCGCCGACGCCGTCGTGATCACAGATTTCCACCCGCGGTGGGAGGATGCGGCCAGCATCCGGAGCACCCTTCTCACCGCCGCCCGGGCCGCCGCGCCCGACGGCGAACTGTACGAGGTGCCGGACCCCGCGACCGCGTTCCGGCGCGCGCTTTCCCTGGCCGGCGAGGGCGACGTTGTGCTCTACGCGGGACCGGGCCACGAAAATTACCAGGAGGTCAAGGGCGTGAAGATCCCGTATTCAGCCAGGGATGACGCCCGCGTCGCACTGCAGGAAGCCGGGTGGCTGTGATGATCGCCCTGAGCCTCACTGACATCGCCGCAGCCGCGAACGGCGAACTCCACCTCGCCGAAGGCCCCGCCGCGCTCACGGCGGAGTCACTCGTCTCCGGTGCCGTGCACACCGACTCGCGCGAGGTCGGCGCCGGCGACGTGTTCGTCGCCAAGCCGGGGGAGGAGACCGACGGTCACCTCTTCGCCCCCGCCGCCGTAGCCGGCGGTGCCGCCGTGATCATCGTCGAGCGACTGCTCGACCTGCCGGTGGCGCAGGTTCTGGTGCCAGACGCCGTCACCGCGCTCGGCGACCTGGCCACCTTCGTCATCGCCCGGGTGCGCGCTCTCGGCCGGCTGAAGATCGTCGGCGTCACCGGATCCAACGGCAAGACCACCACCAAGAACCTGCTGCGCGCGATCCTGGAACGGGTCGGCCCCACCGTCGCGGCCCGGGCCTCGTTCAACAACGAGGTCGGCGCCCCGCTGACCATGCTCGAAGTCACCGAGGAGACCGAATTCCTGGTCGCCGAGATGGGCGCGAGCGACATCGGCGAGATCGCGCGCCTGGTGCGGATGGCCAGACCCGACATCGGCATCGTGCTGACCGTCGGGCTCGCCCACGCCGGCGGCTTCGGCGGTATCGAAGCGACAGTGCGCGCCAAGAGCGAGATGGTCACCGACCTGCTCCCGACCGACATCGCCGTGCTGAACGCCGACGACGACAGGGTCGCCGGCATGGCGGCCATCACCCCGGCGCGGGTGGTCTGGTTCGGGGAGGGCGACCGCGCAGATGTGCGCGCGTCTGATATCTCCGGCAGCCGCACCGGAACCACCTTCACGCTGCACCTCCCGGGCGGCCAGAGCCGGCCGGTGTCGTTCCGGGTGCTCGGCGAACACCACGTCATGAACGCCCTGGCAGCGTCGGCGGCTGCCAGCCAACTCGGCGTGGCCATCGACGACATCGTCGCCGCCCTCGAATCGGTCACCGTCGCCGAGCGCTGGCGCATGGAGGTCCTGGGCGGCCGGGACGACATCACCGTGATCAACGACGCCTACAACGCCAGCCCGGACTCGATGTCAGCTGCCCTGAAGACCCTCGCCCAGATCCGCAAGCCCACCGGCCGCAGCATCGCCGTGCTCGGCGAGATGAGCGAGCTCGGCGAACTCTCCGGCGACGAACACGATCGCATCGGCCTCCTGGCCGTTCGGCTCAACATCTCCCAACTCGTCGTGGTCGGCCCTGCCGCCAGGCGAATGCACATCAGCACCATCAACGAAGGCTCCTGGGACGGCGAATCGGCGTATGTCGAGACCGCCGACGACGCCTTCGCCTTGCTGAGCGACACGGTCAAGCCAGGCGACACCGTGCTCGTCAAATCATCGAATTCAGCCGGACTCCGTTTCCTCGGCGACCGACTGGGAAAGTTGTACTCGTGGTAGCCCTCCTGCTGGCCGGAGCGATGTCCCTCGTCTTCACGCTGCTCCTGACCCCGCTGTTCATCCGGCTCTTCCACAAGCTCGGCTGGGGCCAGTTCATCCGCGATGACGGGCCGAAGAGCCACCACGCCAAGCGCGGTACCGCCACCATGGGCGGCATCATCATCATCGTCGGCGTCCTGGTCAGCTATTTCCTCGCCATGTGGATTGAACAGCGGCCGCTGACGGCGTCCCCGCTGCTCGTGTTGTTCATGATGGTCGGCCTCGGGCTGGTCGGCTTCCTCGACGACTTCCTCAAGACCCGCAACCAGCGCAGCCTCGGCCTGGGCGGCTGGCAGAAGATCGCCGGCCAGGTCGTCGTCGCGGGAGCGTTCGGCTGGATGGCGCTGCAGTTCCCCGACAAGAACGGTGAGACACCGGCATCCACCCACATCTCGTTCATCCGGGACCTGCCGCTGGACTTCATGAAGCTCGGCACCTTCATCGGCATCGCCGCGTTCCTCGTCTGGATCTGCCTGATCGTGGCGGCGACCTCGAACGGTGTCAACGTCACCGACGGTCTCGACGGGCTCGCCACCGGATCGCTGGTCTTCGCGATCGGGTCGTACATCATCATCGGGTTCTGGCAGTCGAACCAGTCCTGCAACCCGGGCGGCTCGGACATGGCCGACATGTACAAGTGTTACGCCGGCCCGGATTCCTTCGACCTGGCCATCGTGGCCGCGGCGATCGTCGGCGGCCTGATCGGCTTCCTCTGGTGGAACACCTCGCCCGCGAAGATCTTCCTCGGCGACACCGGTTCGCTCGGCCTCGGCGGCGCGCTGGCCGCCCTGGCCATCCTCAGCCGCACCGAACTCCTCCTCGTGCTCATCGGCGGCCTCTTCGTGATCGAAGCCGGGTCCGTGATCGTGCAGCGCGGCTACTTCAAGGTCACCCGCGGCAAACGGATCTTCCTGATGAGCCCCATCCACCACCACTTCGAACTCAAGGGCTGGGCAGAGGTCACCGTCGTGGTGCGCTTCTGGATCATCGGCGGGCTCCTGGTGGCCGCCGGCGTCGGCACCTTCTACCTCGAATGGCTGGCCGTCTGATGGGCGCCCACTCCTACGGGGACGGCCATGCCGACGGCACCACCGGCCCCGACACCAGCCGGCTCGACCGGCTGACCAGCTGGCACTCCGACTGGACCGGCCTCAGGGTGGCCGTGCTGGGCCTCGGGGTGACCGGCTTCGCCGCCGCGGACACCCTGGCCGAGCTCGGCGCAGACGTGCTGGTCGTCGCCGGGCGCGCCCCGGACGACCGTGCCCGCCTGCTCGAGGTGCTCGGCATCCCATTGGTCACCGCGGACCTCGATTCCGCGCCGGACGAGCTCGTCGCCCACGACGCCGAGGTGCTCATCGTGTCGCCCGGTTTCCACCCCGACCACGCCCTCCTGCTCTGGGCGGCCGAGCACCGGATCCCGGTCTGGGGCGACATCGAACTGGCCTGGCGGCTGCGCGACAAGGTGGGCCCGGCCGCGCCGTGGATCCTGGTCACCGGCACCAACGGCAAGACCACCACCGTGCAGCTCACGGCGACCATGCTCGCGGCCGCCGGCCACCGGGTCGCGCCGTGCGGCAACATCGGTGTGCCCGTCCTCGACGCCATCCGCGACCCGCAGGGCTGGGATGTGTTGGTCGTCGAACTCTCCAGCTACCAGTTGCACCACCTGCCCCTGTCCGGTCCCGGAGCTCTCGTGCCGTGGTCGACCACCTGCCTGAACGTGGCCGACGACCACCTGGACTGGCATGGCTCCGCGGCGGCCTACCGCGACGCCAAGGCCAAGGTCTACGCCAACACCCGCGTCGCCTGTGTCTACAACAAGGCAGACGTCGCCACCATGCGCATGGTCGAGGACGCCGAGGTGAGCGAGGGAGCTCGAGCCATCGGCTTCGGCCTGGGCGTACCAGGACCCAGCGACCTCGGAATCGTGGAGGGCATCCTCTGCGACCGCGCCTTCCTCGAGGAACGGTTCGACACCGCCATCGAGCTCAGCACCGTCGCGGATCTCGCCGCCGTCGGGCTCTCCGCCCCGCACGTGGTCGCCAATATCCTCGCCGCCGCAGCGCTGGCACGCTCCTTCGACGTTCCGCCGGAGGCGATTCGCGACGCCCTCGCCGACTTCAGGCTCGACGCCCACCGCATCGAGGTCGTGGCCGTGAGTGAGGGCATCAGCTGGATCGACGATTCCAAGGCGACCAACCCGCACGCCGCGGATGCCTCCCTCGCCGCCTACGACTCCGTCGTCTGGTTGGTCGGCGGGCTGCTCAAGGGCGTCGACATCGGTGAGCTCGTCGCCAAGCACGCCGACAGGCTGCGCGGTGCCGTGGTGATCGGCGTCGAACGCGCCGAAGTCCTGGCGGCATTCCGGCGACACGCCCCCACCCTGCGCGTGTTCGAGATCGACTCGGATGACACTGGTGAGGTCATGCCGAACGCAGTCGGCCTGGCCGCGTCGCTGGCCGAGGCCGGGGACGTCGTCCTCCTGGCGCCGGCCGCGGCATCCATGGACCAGTTCGCGAGCTATGCGGAACGTGGCGCACAGTTCGCCCAGGCCGTTCACGACTATTTGGGAGGTGGGTCGCATGAAGACTCGTCCTCGTCCCCGGGTGCCGGTGTCTGAACCGGCTGGGCCGGCAACGACCACCGGTTCGCGCAGCCCCCTGACGCGAATCAACCTCGGCAAGGTCTTCCGCGCCGAGTCGACGAACTACCTGCTGCTCTTGGGCACCACCCTTTTCCTGGTGGTCTTCGGCCTGGTCATGGTGCTGTCCTCCTCGTCGGTGGACTCGTACCTCGAAGACGCCGGCTTCTTCGGCGGTCTCTTCCGCCAGGGCATCTTCGCGGTGATCGGCGTGCCGCTGATGCTCGTGATCAGCCGCCTGCCCGTGACGTTCTGGAAGCGCATCGCCTGGCCGGCCCTGCTGATCGCCTGCTTCTTCCAGTGCCTCGTGGTCTTCACCCCGCTCGGCGTCACCGTGGCCGGCAACACCAACTGGCTGGACTTCGCCGGAGTGCAGTTCCAGCCGTCAGAGGCGATCAAGGTCGCCCTGGTGGTCTGGCTCGGCGTGATCCTCGCGCAGAAGAAAGACAAGCTCGACGACTGGCGGCACGTGTACATCCCCGTGTTCGGTGTCGGCGGCGGGTCGGTGCTGCTCGTCATGATCGGTGGTGACCTCGGAACCGTGATCATCATGGCCGGCATCCTCTTCGGGGCGTTGTTCTTCGCCGGCGTGCGGCTGCGGCTGCTCGCGATTCCGCTGGTCATCGGCGTGGCCGGCGGTGGCCTGCTCGCGATCACCAGCGAAAACCGGATGACACGCATCATGAGTTTTGCCGTCGACGGCTGCGACGAGCTCACCGGCACCATCTCCGCGGCCTGCTGGCAGCCTCTGCACGGCACCTGGGCCCTGGCCAACGGGGGAGTGTTCGGCGTGGGCCTGGGCAATTCCAAGGCCAAGTGGTCCTGGTTGCCCGCAGCCGACAACGACTACATCTTCGCCATCATCGGTGAGGAGCTGGGTCTGATCGGTGCCATCGTGGTGCTGCTGATGTTCATCCTGCTGGCCTTCGCGTTCATCCGCATCCTGCGCGGCACCTCGAACATGCAGATCAAGGTGACCACCTCTGCCGTCATGGTCTGGATCATCGGCCAGGCGCTCGTGAACATCGGGGTCGTCCTCGGCGTACTCCCGGTGCTCGGCGTGCCGCTCCCGTTGATCTCCGCCGGCGGCACCGCCCTGCTCACCACCCTGGCGGCGATCGGCGTCGTGCTGTCGTTCGCACGCAGCGACCATGACCTGCAGGAGAACGCCAAGGCCCGCTCACGCGCCTCGGCACCGGCCGCACCCGTCGGTGCAGGGTCGGCCCCGAAACGAGGAACCACCCGATGACGACCTACCTGCTGGCCGGCGGCGGAACCGCCGGTCACGTCAATCCGCTGCTCGCCGTGGCCGACGCGCTGCGCCTGCGGGACCCGGAGGCGACGGTGCTCGTGCTGGGCACGGCCGAGGGGCTCGAGGCACGGCTGGTGCCGGCCCGCGGCTACGAACTGATTATCGTGCCCCGACTGCCGTTCCCGCGTCGGCCCGGGAAAGCGGCCATCACCTTCCTGCCCCGCTTCAACCGCGCCATCACCGATGTCGTCACGGTCCTCCGCGAACGCAGGGTCGACGTCGTCGTCGGCTTCGGCGGGTATGTCTCCACCCCGGCCTACCTCGCCGCCCGGCGCGCCGGAGTGCCGATCGCCATCCACGAGGCCAACGCCAAGCCCGGCCTGGCCAACCGGCTCGGCTCCACGCTGACCCGGTCCGTCGGTGTGGCCTTCGCCGGCACCAGGCTCAGGCACGCCACCGTGGTGGGGATGCCGTTGCGGCGGGAGATCGAGACCCTCGACCGGGTGGGAACCCGCGCCGAGGCGCTCGAGTTCTTCGGCCTCGATCCCGAACGGCCGACCCTGCTCGTCACCGGCGGTTCGCTCGGTGCCCGGCGCATCAACCGCACCGTCGTCGATTCCGCCGGCGCACTCATCGGCGCCGGCTGGCAAGTGCTGCACATCACCGGCAGCCGGTCGGAGGTCGTCGATCCCGGTGTGCCCGGGTACACCATGGTGGAGTACTGCGACCGGATGGACCTGGCCCTGTCTGCGGCCGACTTCGCGGTCTCCCGCGCCGGCGCGGCCACCGTCAGCGAGTTGAGTGCACTGGGCATCCCTGCCGTGCTGGTCCCGTACCCCGTCGGAAATGGCGAGCAGCGGTTCAACGCGGCCGACGTCGTGGCGGCCGGCGGCGGCATCCTGGTCGACGACGCCGCTTTCCTGCCCGGTTGGGTCACGTCCACGCTGCTGCCGGTGCTCGCGGAACCGCGCCGCATCCACGACATGGGTGCAGCGGCCGGGTCGGTGGGCGTGCTCGATGGCACCCGGCGCACGATCGCGCTGATCGACCAGGCCGGCGGCGCCCGCGCCGCGTTCGCCGAAGGCAGTCCCGCCGCGTAACGTTGAACCAGACTCGCGTCACCATCTGAACATCCACGCTCCGCCCGCACAGAAAGACCGTCACGTGATCAAGCCAGACCTGACCCTCATCGTTCCCGAAGACCTCGGCACGGTGCACTTCGTGGGCATCGGCGGCTCGGGGATGAGCGGCATCGCCCGCCTGTTCCTGGCGGCCGGGCACACCGTCACCGGGTCCGACGTGCGCGACTCCGACAACATCCATGCGCTCCGCGACCTCGGCGCACGCATCGCTATCGGGCACGACGCCGCCAACGTGGGCGACGCCGACAGCCTGGTCGTCACCGGTGCGCTGTGGCAGGACAACCCCGAATACGTGCTCGCCACCGAACGCGGCCTCCCGGTGCTGCACCGTTCGCAGGCGCTGGCCTGGCTGATCCGCTCGCACCGCCTGGTCTCGGTCGCCGGCGCCCACGGCAAGACCACCTCCACCGGCATGGTCGTCACGGGCCTGCTCGGCCTCGCCCAGGACCCGAACTTCGTCAACGGCGGCGTGATCGAATCCCTCGGCGTGAGCGCGGGCAGCGGTGCGGACGACCTGTTCGTGGTCGAAGCCGACGAATCCGACGGCTCATTCCTGCTCTACGACACCAGCATCGCGCTGATCACCAACGTCGACCCCGACCACCTCGACCACTACGGCTCGCTCGAGGCCTTCGAGGCGGCATTCGTCGAGTTCGCCCAGAACGCCGGCGAACTCGTCGTCGTCTCCTCCGACGACCCCGGCGCCGTGCGCGTGACCGGCCGACTGGTCGACAAGCAGGTCATCACCTTCGGCGAGGCCGACGACGCCACCGTACGGGTGCACTCCGTCGTCACCGACGGCCCGGTCAGCTTCAGCGTGCGCTGGCAGGGGGCGGACTACTCCGCCACCCTGCGCATCCCTGGCATGCACAACGCCATCAACGCGGCCGGTGCGTTCGCCGTGCTCGTGGGCCTCGGATTCGACCCGGCGGACTCCCTGGCGGCGATCGCGCAGTTCGGCGGCACTCAGCGCCGCTTCGAACTGCACGGCACCGTGCGCGGCGTGAGCGTCTACGACGACTACGCACACCACCCCACCGAGGTCGCCGCGGCCCTGGCCGCCGCCCGCACCGTCGTGGGCAGCGGTCGGATCATCGCCGTGCACCAGCCGCACCTGTACAGCCGCACCCGGCTGTTCGCCCAGGAATTCGCCGACACGCTGGAGAAATATGCCGACGAGACCATCGTGCTCGCGGTCTACGGCGCCCGAGAAGACCCCGAGCCGGGCGTGACCGGCGCGCTGGTCTCCGAACGCTTCAGCGACCCCGCCCACGTGGCCTACATCCCCGAATGGCAGGATGCCGCAGACTACCTCGGCACCATCGCCAGGGAGGGCGACTTCGTTGTGACCCTCGGCTGCGGCGACGTCTACCGCATCGTGCCGCAGCTCCTCGACTCCCTCGGCAGCCAGCCCGTCGCCGGAGCGCGCGGATGAGGCCTGGACTAGGCCAGCGCGCATGAAGCGTCCCCCCGGGTTCGACCCAGCCGCCCGGCCGGCGACCCGGCCTACCCCGCCGAAACGCGCGCCGGAGCCGGCGCAGCCTCCGGCGGCGTCTGCACCGACGCGGTCAACCGCCCCGCCACGCGCTGGAGCAGGCTCTGACGCGGCGACCGAGCCGATCACCCTGCCGGCCGCCACTGCGGCCGCAGACGCCCAGGCCACCCCGCGCACGACTCCACAGCCGGCCGCGGGGAAGAAACCGCGCTTCACGCGCACCGCGAGCCGCGGCGACTCGACCGGCAGCCCGGGCGGTACCGCAGCCGACGCTTCCGGCGCCGCCGAGCCTCCGCTGACGGCCCGCACCGCCCGGGCCCGCCTCCGGGCCGCCCGGCGCGCCCGCAAGCAGTACGAACGCAGTGAGGTGCGCCGGTTCACCTCCCGCTCCCGCCGCCGCCGCAACCTCTGGATCGCCGCCGCCGCCACCGTTGCCGCCCTCGTGGCCTTCGTGCTCGTCGGCGTCTTCTCCCCGCTGATGGCCCTGCGCACCATCGAGGTGACCGGCACCAGCCGAATTCCGGCCGCCGATGTGGTCGCCGCCCTCGACGGCCAGCTCGGCACCCCGCTGCCCCTGGTCGACCTCAGCGAGGTGAAGCGGGAGCTGAGCGAGTTCAGCCTCATCCGCAGCTTCGTGACCGAGAGCCGGCCGCCAGACACCCTCGTCGTGCGGATCGTCGAACGCGAGCCCATCGGCGCCATCACCTCCGCGGCCGGATTCGACCTCGTCGACGCCGCCGGCGTCGTCATCACCAGCGGGGCCGAACGCCCGGCCGGCTACCCCATCATCACGGCACCCGGGGGAGCCAGCGGGGCCGGCTTCCAGGCCGCCGTCGCCGTCGTCGGCGCCCTGCCCGACGGCATCCGCGCGCAGCTGGACAGCGTCACGGCCGCCACCAAGGACGACGTCACCCTCACCCTGGCCGGGGGAGCACGGGTGGTCTGGGGCAACGCCGAACGCTCGGAGTACAAGGCCGTCGTCCTCGCCGCGCTGATCGTCAGCCACCCGGTGGGCAGCGTCACCGAATACGACGTGTCCTCACCGGACAGCGCCGTCGTCCGCTGATATCCAGCCGAGTATTTCCGACACGCGGGCGCGCCTCCCCATGGCGTACCCGGTGGCACCTAACTTCGAATTTAGGAATTGCATACTCAGCATAACTTTAAGCTTCGACTAGAGGTTTAGGGTTCCACCGGAGGCCGGACGTGTCAACTAATCAGAACTACCTAGCAGTCATCAAGGTTGTTGGAATTGGCGGAGGCGGCGTCAACGCCGTCAACCGCATGATCGAGCTCGGCCTCCGCGGGGTCGAATTCATCGCCATCAATACGGATGCCCAGGCACTCCTGATGAGCGATGCCGACGTCAAGCTCGACGTCGGCCGCGACCTCACCCGGGGTCTCGGCGCCGGAGCGGACCCGGAGGTCGGCCGTCGTGCCGCCGAGGATCACGCCGAGGAAATCGAAGAGGCGCTGGCCGGAGCCGACATGGTCTTCGTCACCGCCGGCGAGGGTGGTGGCACCGGTACCGGTGGCGCACCCGTCGTCGCCCGCATCGCCAAGTCCATCGGCGCGCTCACCATCGGTGTCGTCACCAAGCCGTTCGGCTTCGAGGGCAAGCGCCGTCAGGCGCAGGCCGAGACCGGCGTCGCCTCGCTCAAGAACGAGGTCGACACCCTCATCGTCGTGCCGAACGACCGCCTGCTGGAAATCAGCGACCGCGGCATCAGCATGCTCGAGGCCTTCGCCACCGCGGACCAGGTCCTCCTGGCCGGTGTGCAGGGCATCACCGACCTGATCACCACCCCCGGCCTGATCAACCTCGACTTCGCCGACGTCAAGTCGGTCATGCAGGGCGCCGGTTCCGCCCTGATGGGCATCGGTTCCTCCCGCGGTGCCGACCGCGCGATCAAGGCGGCGGAACTCGCCGTCGCATCGCCACTGCTCGAGGCCTCGATCGACGGCGCCCACGGCGTACTGCTCTCCATCCAGGGTGGCTCCAACCTCGGTATCTTCGAGATCAACGACGCTGCCCGTCTGGTGCAGGAAGCCGTGCACCCCGAGGCCAACATCATCTTCGGTGCCGTCATCGATGACACCCTCGGCGACGAGGTGCGCGTCACCGTCATCGCCGCCGGGTTCGACGGCGGAGAGCCCGGTGCCAAGGTCGCCGAGGTGCGTCGCTCCGACCTCGTGGCTGCCGGTGTCGCCGCCGGTGTGTCCGGCGCCGCCATCAGCGCCGACAGCGCCCCGGTCGACGAGCCCGCCGGCTCGGTCTGGTCCGCGGACTCCGCTGCGAGCACCCCGGTCTCCGACCCGGCCTTCGAGGACGATTCAGACGACCTGGACATTCCCGACTTCCTGAAGTAATGGTCGATCCGAAGCTCGCCGAACGGCTGGCGAACGTGCAGGGCGGCATCGCCGACGCTGTGCGACTCGCCGGCCGCCCGGCGGACGAGGTGACCACCATCGTGGTGACCAAGTTCCAACCGGTGTCGCTGGTGCGGGACCTGGTCGAGCTCGGCATCCGGGACTTCGGGGAGAGTCGTCACCAGGAAGCGCAGGCCAAGGCCGCCGACCTGGCCGGTGCCGACATCCGTTGGCACTTCGTCGGCCAGGTGCAGGGCAAGAAGGCGCGCCAGGTGCGTGCCTATGCGTCGGTGATCCACTCGGTGGACAGGGACTCCCTGGTCACCGCTCTGGGCACTCCGCTCGATTCCACAGCCCCGGCCGGTTCCGACGCACTGCGCACCGTTGAGTGCTTCGTGCAGGTGAACCTCACCGAGGATCCGGCCAGGGGTGGCGTGTCGATTCCCGACCTCGCTCCGCTGGTGGAACGCGTGCTCGCCACTGACGGGCTCACCCTGCTCGGACTGATGGCGGTTGCCCCGCTCGGGGCCGACCCGAAACGATCCTTCGCCCTCGTCGCCGAGCTCGGTGCCCAGATGCGCGGGATTGCTCCCGCCGCCAAATGCCTGTCGATGGGAATGTCCCAGGACTACGCGGCCGCCATCGCGGAAGGCGCGACACACCTGCGAATTGGCACCGCAATCACCGGTAATCGTCCGGCACCGGTTAATCTGAAAACGTCGTAATACCAACACGGAGGTCGAGATGTCCAACCCGCTCAAGAAAACCATGGTCTACCTGGGTCTGGCAGACGAAGAGCTGGAATATGAGGCGCCCGCCGCGGCTCCCGTCTCCACTCTCCCCACCCAGTCCTCGCACGCTGCGTCCTCGCACGCGTCCCCGGCGAATGCCTCGCACTCGTCCGGCCGTGCCCCGGTGACGCCGCTGCACAAGACCTCGACCCCCAAGAATGTTGTCGTGTCTGAAATGAACGAGATCCTCACAGTCCACCCGCGCCAGTACCGCGACGCGCAGGTCATTGCAGAGTCCTTCCGTGAGGGCATCCCTGTGATCATCAATCTCTCCCAGATGAGCGACGCCGACGCCCGCCGTCTGATCGACTTCGCCAGCGGCCTCTCGCAGGGCCTCTACGGCAAGATCGAGCGCGTCACCGCCAAGGTCTTCCTGCTGTCGCCGTCACACGTCGTCATCTCCGGCGACAACGCTGCAGAGGAGGGGGACGCCGATTCCTCCTTCTTCGCGCAGTCATAGCGCAACGTGTTCGTAGTTTCCCTGATCGGCGCGGTGCTCTACTACGCCCTGCTGCTGTACTTCTTCGTGATGTGGGGCCGGTTCATCGTCGACCTCGTGCGCGGCGTCAACCGGTCGTGGCGGCCCAGAGGGTTCGTTCTCGTGCTCATCGAGCTCGTTTACACCGTCACCGACCCGCCGATCAATTTCTTTCGCCGGATCTTCCCGCCCCTGCGGGTCGGTCCCATCGCCTTCGATTTCGGCTGGAGCCTGACCATGCTCTGCTGCATCATCGGCATGTGGATTACGGCGATTCTGTTCTGACGCGCAGCTCCGCCGGGGTCACGGCATGTATTCTGGATCGATAACGGCCAACCAGTCCGGGTTCAACCGCGCGCCAGTTGGTCGTCAGCACGTGTTCGCACAACTGTTCGCAAATAAGTTTTGAGGTGGAAAGCCATGGCGCTAACTCCGGAAGATGTAGTCAACAAGCGGTTCCAGTCAACCAAGTTCCGTGAGGGATATGACCAGGACGAGGTTGACGACTTCCTCGACGAGGTCGTTGTCGAACTGCGACGCCTTACCCAGGAGAACGAGGACCTCAAGTCCCGCCTGTCTGGTGGCGAAACTGCAGCTCCGGTCGCGGCCGCCCCGGCCCAGGTCGCCGAGCCGGTCAACACCCCGGAGCCCGTGGCAGAGCCCGTCGCCGCTGTTGTTCCCGCGCCCGTCGCCGTCGCCCCGGTCACCGAGGTCGACGAGACCGCCGGCACGACCAACCTTCTGCAGCTGGCCCGCCGCCTGCACGAGGAGCACGTCAAGGAAGGCGCCGAGAAGCGCGACGCCCTGATCGCCGAGGGCCACGCCACGGCAGCCCGCGTCATCGCGGAGTCCGAAGCCAAGCAGCGTGCGCAGATCAACGTGCTCGACCAGGAGCGTTCGGTTCTCGAGAACAAGATCGAGGGCCTGCGCAACTTCGAGCGCGAATACCGCGAGAAGCTGAAGAGCTACATCGAGGGTCAGCTGCGCGACCTGGACTCCACGCCTGTCGGCGCCGGAGCAGGCAAGGACTCGGGCAACTCGCCGAAGGCGAGCTTCCAGGGCTTTGGCGCGTAACAGCTCGACGAAGGTCAGTTTCCGCGCCCTCCTCGTCCTGGCCCTCGTGGCCGTGGGCGGGTATGCGCTCGACCAGATCAGTAAGGCCCTCGTCGTCCGCGTGATGACAGAGGGTGAGAACGTCCGGGTTCTTGGTGATGTGCTGCAGTGGCACTTCGTCAGGAACCCGGGCGCCGCATTCTCCTTCGCCACCGGCCTCACTTGGGTGTTCTCACTCATTGCGGCCGGTGTCGTCGTGTTCATCGTGTTGTTCGCGCGGCGCATCCGCTCGACACGGTGGGCACTGGTCTTCGGACTCCTGCTCGGTGGTGTGCTCGGCAATCTGACCGACCGCCTGTTCCGCGAACCCACCTTCGGCATGGGCCACGTGATCGACTTCATCTACACCCCGTGGATGATGCCCGCGATCTACAATGTCGCCGACTGCTGCATCGTGGTGAGCATGGTCTTGTTCATGCTGCTCACCCTGCGCGGCATCGGCCTGGACGGCACCCGCACGCCTGCCGCCGCGCCGTCCGTGCCGGCCGCCGCGCCTGCCGACGTGCCCGCAGCGCTCCCCACCCCGCACTGACCCCCCCGACTGACCCGCCCCCCAACTGAACGGCACCATGGAAAACCGAGCCCTTCCCCTTCCCGACGGCCTGGACGGTGTGCGCGTGGACGCGGGCATCGCCAAGCTGTTCGGCTTCTCCCGCAGCTTCGCGGCCGAGATCGCCGAAGCCGATGGGGTCACCCTCGATGGGGTGGTGGTCGGCAAGTCAGACAAGCTGCGCGCCGGCGGCTGGCTCGACGTGAGCTGGCAGCCCAAACTCGACCTGGTCATCGTGCCGATCGAGGTGCCCGACCTCACCGTGGTGTACGACGACGACGACATCGTCGTGATCAATAAGCCGTCCGGCGTCGCCGCCCACCCCAGCGTGGGCTGGACGGGTCCGACGGTGCTCGGCGCCCTGGCGGCCGCCGGCTACCGGATCGCCACCTCGGGCGCATCCGAACGCGCCGGTATCGTGCACAGGCTCGACGTCGGCACCAGCGGCCTCATGGTCGTGGCGAAGTCCGAGGCCGCGTACACCCACCTCAAGAAGGCATTCCACGACCGCGAGGTCGACAAGATCTATCACGCCGTCGTGCAGGGCCACCCCGACCCGTCCAGCGGCACCATCGACGCGCCGATCGGCCGCCACCCCCGCTCGGACTGGAAGTTCGCCGTGATCGCCGGCGGCAAGGACTCCGTCACCCACTACGAGACCCTCGAGGCTTTTCCCTCGGCATCGCTGCTCGAGGTTCACCTCGAGACCGGGCGCACCCACCAGATCCGGGTGCACATGGCCGCCCAGCGGCACCCCTGCGTTGGCGACGCGATGTACGGCGCCGACGCCAAGATCTCCGCCAGGCTCGGCCTCACCCGGCAGTGGCTGGTGGCCAAGCAGCTCTCCTTCGAGCACCCGTCGAGCCGGGAGTGGGTCACCTTCGACGCCGAGTACCCCGACGACCTGGCCAACGCCCTGCGCATCCTGCGCGGCGACTAACCAGCTTTCATCAGAGCAATGGCGCCGCCGGGCGCTTAGGCTGGAAGCCCGGCATTTCCACTTTTCATCATCAGATCCACCCGTGCAGTGAAAACACCCAGAGCAGCTGGAGCAGTCGTGTCGACCCAGAATGATTCGTTCGTCCACCTCCACGTGCACAGCGAGTACTCCATGCTCGACGGTGCCGCGCGGGTGAAGCCGCTGATCGCGGCCGCCGCCGAGCAGAAGATGCCCGCGATCGCGGTGACCGACCACGGCAACGTCTTCGGAGCGTTCGACTTCTGGAAGACCGCCACCGACGCCGGCATCAAGCCCATCATCGGCACCGAGGCGTACATCACGCCCGGCACCGACCGCAGGGACAAGACTCGGGTCAAGTGGGGCACCAACGCCCAGAACCGCGACGACGTCGGCGGCAGCGGCGCCTACACGCACATGACGCTGCTCTCGGAGAACACCGAGGGCATGCACAACCTCTTCCGGTTGTCGTCGCTCGCCTCACTCGAGGGCTACTACTTCAAGCCCCGCATGGACCGGGAATTGCTCAGCACCTACTCCAAGGGCCTGATCGGCACCACCGGATGCGTCGGTGGCGAGGTGCAGACCCGGCTGCGGCTCGGCCAGTACGACGAGGCCAGGCAGGCCGCGGGGGAGCTGCGGGACATCTTCGGCAAGGACAACTTCTTCTGCGAGATCATGGACCACGGCATCGACATCGAGCGCCGCACCATGACCGACCTGCTCAAGCTCGCCAAGGAACTCGACCTGCCGCTGGTAGCCACCAACGACCTGCACTACACCCACGCCCACGACGCCACCGCGCACGCCGCCCTGCTCTGCGTACAGTCGGCCTCCACCCTCGACGACCCCAACCGGTTCAAGTTCGACTCCAACGAGTTCTACCTCAAGACCGCCGCCGAGATGCGCCACCTGTTCCGGGACAACCCGGAGGCCTGCGACAACACCCTGCTCATCGCCGAGCGGTGCGAGGTCAAGTTCAACACCTCGGCCAACTACATGCCCCGCTTCCCCACGCCGGAGGGGGAGAACGAGGAGAGCTGGTTCATCAAGGAGACCGAGCTCGGCCTCATCCGCCGCTACCCGAACGGCATCTCCGCAGCCGTTCGCAAGCAGGCCGACTACGAGGTCGGCGTCATCACCCAGATGGGCTTCCCCGGCTACTTCCTCGTCGTCGCCGACTTCATCAACTGGTCCAAGGACAACGGCATCCGGGTCGGCCCCGGCCGTGGCTCTGGAGCCGGCTCCATGGTGGCATACGCCATGGGCATCACCGACCTCGACCCGCTCGTGCACGGCCTGATCTTCGAGCGCTTCCTCAACCCCGACCGCGTCTCCATGCCCGACTTCGACGTCGACTTCGACGACCGGCGCCGCGGCGAGGTCATCCACTACGTCACCGAGAAGTACGGCGCCGAGCGCGTCGCCCAGATCGTCACCTACGGCACCATCAAGGCCAAGCAGGCGCTCAAGGACTCCAGCCGGGTGCTCGGCTTCCCGTTCGGCATGGGCGACAAGCTCACCAAGGCCATGCCCCAGCCGATCATGGGCAAGGACATGCCGCTGACCGGCATGTTCGACAAGGACCACCCCCGCTACCGCGAGGCCGGCGACTTCCGGGCTGTGATCGAGACCGATGCGGAGGCCCGTACCGTCTTCGACACGGCGCTCGGCATCGAGAACCTCAAGCGCCAGTGGGGCGTGCACGCCGCCGGCGTGATCATGTCCTCAGACCCCCTGATCGACATCATCCCGATCATGCGCCGTGAGGCCGACGGCCAGATCGTCACCCAGTTCGACTACCCGGCCTGCGAGAGCCTCGGGCTGATCAAGATGGACTTCCTGGGGCTGCGCAACCTCACCATCATCGACGACACCCTCGACAACATCGAGGCCAACCGTGGCCACCGCCCGGTGCTCGAAGACCTCGGCCTGGATGACCCGCTGGCCTACGAACTGCTCGCCCGCGGTGACACCCTCGGGGTGTTCCAGCTGGACGGCGGACCGATGCGAGCGCTCCTGCGCAGCATGAAGCCCGACAACTTCGAAGACATCTCGGCCGTCATCGCGCTCTACCGGCCGGGCCCCATGGGTGCGAACTCGCACACCAACTACGCGCTGCGCAAGACCGGCCAGCAGGAGATCATCCCGATCCACAAGGAGCTCGAGGAGCCCCTCAAGGACATCATCGGCGGAACCTACGGACTCATCGTTTACCAGGAGCAGGTGATGTCGATCGCGCAGAAGCTGGCCGGCTTCTCGCTCGGCCAGGCCGACCTGCTGCGACGCGCGATGGGTAAGAAGAAGAAGTCGGAGCTGGACAAGCAGTTCGAGGGCTTCTCCGGCGGAATGATGGCCAACGGCTACTCGATGGAAGCCGTTACCACCGTGTGGAACATCCTTCTACCGTTCTCCGACTACGCCTTCAACAAGGCGCACTCCGCCGCCTACGGCGTGCTCTCCTACTGGACCGCCTACCTCAAGGCGCACTACCCGGCCGAGTACATGGCCGCCCTGCTCACCAGCGTCGGCGACGCCCGCGACAAGCTCGCGCTCTACCTCAACGAGTGCCGGCGGATGGGCATCCAGGTGCTGCCGCCGGACGTCAACGAATCCATTGGCTTCTTCGCCGCCGTCGGCACCGACATCCGCTTCGGCCTCGGAGCCGTGCGGAACGTCGGCTTCAACGTGGTCGAGGCCATCCGGGCCGCGCGCACCGAAAAGGGTGAGTTCGAGTCCTTCCACGACTTCCTGCGCAAGGTGCCGCTGCAGGTGACCAACAAGCGCACCGTTGAATCGCTGATCAAGTCCGGCGCCTTCGACTCCCTCGGCGCCACCCGCCGGGCGATGTTCGAGATCCACGAGGGCGCGGTCGACTCGGCCGTCAAGATCAAACGCGACGAATCGCACGGCATGGTCGGCTTCGACTTCGACAGCCTCTTCGACGACCCGCAGGAGACCGAGCAGGTTCCCGACCGGCCGGAGTGGAGCAAGAAGGAGAAGCTGGCGCTCGAGCGCGACATGCTCGGCCTCTATGTCTCCGACCATCCACTGGCCGGCCTGGAGATCCCGCTGGCCAAGCACGCCAGCACCACCATCACCGACCTGATCAGCTCGGATCACACCCAGGATGCCGACACCGTGACGGTCGCGGGCTTGATCACCAACGTGCAGCACCGCATCGCCAAGAAGTCCGGCAACCAGTACGGCATCATCTCGGTCGAGGACTTCGGCGGCGAGATCGACGTGATGTTCATGGGCAAGGCCTACCAGGAGTTCTCCCTCGACCTCGTGAGCGACTCCGTCGTCGTGGTGCGCGGCCGGGTGAGCCTGCGCGACGACGGCATGAATCTGCACGCCTACAGCATCTTCGCCCCGGAGCTGGGACAGGCCTCCGACCACGGCACGCTGTCGATCACCCTGTTCGAGTCCAGGGCCACCACCGACACGGTGACCCAACTCGGCGAGGTGCTCAAACGCCACGGCGGCACCTCAGAGGTGCGGCTGAAGCTGATCAAGGGCGACGTCGCCCGGGTGTTCGAACTGCCCGCCCGGGTAACGGTGACGGCCGACCTGTTCGGCGAGCTGAAGAGCCTGCTCGGCCCCTACTGCCTCACCTAGTCCGCGAGCTGTGACCAAAGCCCCGAAAACCCCAAGTTTCTGGGGCTTTCCTCACGGCTCGCGGGTGGGATCAGCGCAGGATCTCGACCATCAGCACCCAGGCGTCGAGCATCGAGCCGATCACGGTCAACACCAGCCCGACTGCCACCCAGTAGAGGGCGCCATCCGTACCGGCCAGCACCAGTAGCGCTCCGACGATGATGGGGATGAGCTGCAGCGCGGCGAGGGGGAACGAGAGCGCCCTGGCCGACCTCGGCCGGTCGGCCTGCCGGCTGATCTGGTTCAGCGACACCAGGTGCAGCCACACCGCGCCCAGGGTGGCGGCGAGCAGCTCGATTCCGAGCGCCCCGTTCGTCTGGGTCGGGATGAGCAGCAGCAGGCCAGTGACCACCACCAGGACCAGGGACCCGACAGCGGCGGCTGCCCGCGCCGGCAGCCCCGGCAGCGTGAGGATCTCGCGGATGTTGACCGAGATCGCCACCATCACCAGGCCCGCCAAGGCGGCGGCCGCGCCCGCTGCGGCCGCCGCGAATTCAGACCACCCCGCCGTGACCGACTCCGTCATGCGCACACGATAGCCCGGAGCAGACAGGCACGCCGCCCCCGCGCGGAATAGGACGAAGTACCCCCGATTGCACCAGCGCTTTGACAGCCGCTGGTCCTACGCTGGGGTCATGAGAACGCGCACCAGGGAACCGATCTACAGCACGGCGATCACGGCCGGTCGCGCGGTGTTCGGGTCCTTCAGGTTGCGACCGACGGTGACGGGCCTGGCCAACCTGCCGGATGCCGGCGGTGCCGTGCTGGCGATCACCCACTTCGGCTACGCCGATTTCGCCCTGGTGGAGTGGATGACCTGGCAGAAGAACCGCCGGCACATCCGGTTCATGGCCAAGAAGGGCGCGTTCGACAAGCCTGTCGTCGGGTGGCTGCTGCGGGGTATGCGGCACATCAGCGTCGACATGAGCGCCGGCGCGCAGGCGTACGGCGAGGCCGTGCGGGCGCTGGGCACCGGGGAGCTCGTCGGCGTCTTTCCCGAGGGCGGCGTGAACGCCTCGTTCACGGTGCGTGATCTGAAAACCGGTGCCGTGCGGATGGCCAAGGAAGCCCGGGTGCCGATCGTGCCCATCGCCGTCTGGGGAGGTCATCGCTTGCTCACCAAGAACCACAAACCCTCCTTCCGGGAGGCCTTCCGCACCCCGATCTTGTTCGTCATCGGCGCACCCATCCAGGTCGGTGCCGACGACGATCCGCAGCAGGTCACCGAGCGGTTGCACGCCACCCTGCAGGAACTCGTCGACCGTGCGCAGGCCCGATATCCGGAGCCGGGCGCGGGGCGCTGGTGGCAGCCGGCGCACTTGGGCGGCACTGCTCCGACTCCGGCGGCAGCAGCAGCCACCGAGGCCGAACGGCAACGACGCAAGGCCGCGGCCCGCGCGGCTGCGGGATAACCGGTCGGCATACAGCGCACGGACGGTCTTACATCGGAGAGTGTTCGGCGAACTGAATTGTCTGCTGGATCGCCTCGATTCCGATCACCCAGCAGACGTTGACACCCGACACCGCCAGAAGCAACACGATCGCCCCGTAAGTCGTGCGCCCAGGACGGCGTGGTGTGGCCAGAATCGACAATATGGAAGCCACCGCTGACGCTGCCGGAATCAGCACCGAAACGACCATCACCGTGACCACCTGGGGAATCTTCGCGGCATAGTACTCACTCGAATAGTCATCCGGGTCAAAGTTGAACCCGGAGATCAGAGCAATGAACCCGGACATCAACGAGAGAATCCACAGCGCGAAGGCGACTCCCAGCCAGGTGTCGCCACTCCACGAGATTCCCCAGCAGGGCCTCGCGGCATGAGTGCGCCCGTTCGTGAGCATCGCGACGTTTCCCGCGGTGATTCCCACCTCTGACGCCTCATCGGGTTCCACCCGACCGGATGCGGCTCCGCGGAGCCGAGATCGAAGCACCACCAGACCGAGTACACAGGCTGCCCCGGCCGCAGCGCCTCCGAAAAGGAGGAGGGCGAGCACCGGGGGACCCGGAATCGCCGTGAGGACGGCCGTGACGATGACGGTTGCAGCAGCGATGGTCGAGATCAGGGCGGTCACGAGCCTGATCGCGGCCGGCTCGAAGAGGCGATGATCGCGGGTATACCCGACCAGAACGGCCGTGATGATGAGAGCGACCTCTACACACGCACCACAAGCGATCGCCGCAACGACGAAGGGAACCTGCAAGTCTCCGAACTCCGGGTACAGCACCGCGAGTGCTGTGGACCAGATGACGACAATGACTTCGCCAACGGCAACCGCAGCGGCGAGCACACCGAGGGTGGTCCGAGTCACGATGACGGTCACGCGGTGAGTCTGCGCCAATGTACTCATAGTATCGATTATCGATATATCTTTATCGATTGTCAATACGTAGGGCAGCTCTGGCTCAGCGACGGCCATCCGAATCGGCGGCCGGACCAGTGGGGCAGGGAATAGTTCCGCGCCGGTTAGAGCGTCTCGCCGAGCGCCCGGTAGCGGCGCTCGTGGTAGATCAGCGCCTCGTCGTCGTCGCCGAGTCCGCCGCCCTCGATCTGCACCACCACGACGGCGGCGTTGTGCACCGAGACGCGTTCCACGATCCGGCCGACCATCCACGAGGTGACGTTGTTGAGCACGGGCAGGCCGTACGGTCCCACCCGCCAATGGTCGCCGACGAAGCGCTCGGTGTTGGGCCCGGCGAGACGCTCGGCCAGCGCCCGGTTGCGCAGGCCGAGCAGGTGGATGACCACCCGCTCGGTTTCGTTGATGGCCGGCCAGGAGCTGGCCGACCTGGCCATGTTGAACGTGGCCAGGGGCGGCACCGCCGACATCGACGCGAGCGAGGTCGCGGTGAACCCCACCGGAACGCCGTGCGCATCCAGCGCCGTCACGACGGCCACACCGGCGGCATGCCGGCGGAACGCGTTCTTGAACGCGGCCAGGTCATCGGGGGCGTTCGGGTCGGTGTCCAGCGCTGGTGCGCGGGGAAGGTCCGCCGGCGCTGTCTTTCCTTCGGTCATAGTGGTGCCAATCGTCTCGGCTACCAGCCTATTCCCGGGCGGCGGCGGTTCTTGGATAAGCTGAAGCGACATGATCCAGACGATTGACCTTCGAGGAACGCGGCCTGCTCCGGCCGAACTTTTGGCCTCGGTGCCCCGTGCGCTCACCAGCGTCACCGTCGCCAGCGACGCTGCCGCCGGACTGATCGACGACGTGCGCGCCAGGGGAGAGGACGCGCTGCGCGACCAGGCCGAACGGCTCGACCGGGTGCGTCCGGAGCATGTGCGCGTGCCCGCCGCCCACGTCGAGGAGGCCCTCGCCGCCCTCGACCCTGCCGTGCGCACGGCGATCGAGGAAACCATCCGCCGGGTGCGCCTGGCCAGCACCGCGCAGGTGCCGCCAGAGGTGACCACCGTCATCGCCGACGGCGCCGAGATCGTGCAGCGCTGGCGCCCCGTGCAGCGCGTGGGCCTCTACGTTCCGGGAGGCAAGGCCGTCTACCCGTCCAGCGTCGTGATGAACGTCGTTCCCGCCCAGGTCGCCGGCGTCAGCTCGATCGCGCTCGCCTCCCCGCCGCAGAGCGCCTTCGATGGCCGGGTGCACCCCACCATCCTGGCCGTGGCCGGTCTCCTCGGAATCGATGAGATCTACGCCATGGGCGGCGCCGGCGCGGTCGGCGCGTTCGCGTACGGTGTGCCGGGCCTCGGCCTCGACCCCGTGCAGCTGGTCACCGGACCCGGCAACGTCTACGTGGCCGCCGCCAAGCGCCTCGTGCGCGGGGTCACGGGCATCGACTCCGAAGCCGGTCCCACCGACATCCTGGTGATCGCCGACAAGACCGCGAACCCGGCCTTCGTGGCGGCGGACCTGGTCAGCCAGGCCGAGCACGACGAGCTCGCCGCCGCCGTGCTGGTCACGGACTCCGCCGACCTCGCCGCAGACGTCGAGGCCCGCCTGAACGAGCTGGCCACGACGACGACCCACGCCGAACGCGTGACGGCCTCGCTCGGCGGCACCCAGTCCGCCATCGTGCTCGTCGACGACCTCGAGCAGGCGGCGCTGTTCAGCAATGCCTTCGGTCCAGAGCACCTCGAGATCCAGACCGACGACCCGGATGCCGTGCTGCGGCAGATCGACAACGCCGGCGCTATCTTCGTCGGCCCGTACGCCCCGGTCAGCCTCGGTGACTACGCCGCCGGCTCCAACCACGTGCTGCCCACCGGGGGACAGGCGCGCTTCTCCGCGGCCCTGGGCGCGTACACCTTCCTCCGGCCGCAGCAGGTGGTGCGTTACAGCCGCGACGGACTGGCCGGCGTCGCCGACCACATCCTGGCCCTGTCCGCCGCCGAGGCCCTGCCGGCACACGGCGACGCGGTCACGGCGCGCTTCGCCAATCCTGCGGAACGGTAGGCTTTCCCCACCATGTATTGCCCGTTCTGTCGCCACCCCGATTCCCGTGTCATCGACTCGCGCACCAGCGACGACGGGCTGTCGATCCGCCGTCGCCGGCAGTGCCCGGAATGCGGCCGCCGGTTCAGCACCACCGAGACCGCGAGCTTGAACATCATCAAGCGCAGCGGTGTCGTCGAGCCGTTCAGCCGGGAGAAGATCGTCTCGGGCGTACGCAAGGCCTGCCAGGGTCGTCCCGTGACCGACTCAGACCTGGCCATGCTCGCCCAGAAGGTCGAGGAGACGATCCGGCAGACCGGAGCGTCGCAGATCGAGGCCAACGACATCGGCCTGGCCATCCTCGCCCCGCTGCGGGACCTCGACGAGGTGGCGTACCTGCGTTTTGCCAGCGTCTACCAGGCGTTCGACTCCCTCGAAGACTTCGAGAGCGCCATCGGCCAATTGCGCACCGAGCACGCGGCAGCCGCCGCGGCGCCGGAGACCGACCCGGAACTGTGATCGTGTACCCCTTCCTCTTCACGCACGTGCTCACCCGCATCGATCCGGAGCGGGCCCACCACCTGGCTTTCGAGGTCATCCGCGCCCTGCCCCGGCTGGGGCTCGGCGGGATCGCGCACCGGTTCACCCGGCCGCGCACCGACATCGGGGTGGACACCCTCGGCCTGCACTTCGACTCGCCGTTCGGCGTCGCGGCCGGGTTCGACAAAGACGGCCACGCCGTCCTCGGCCTCGGCCGGCTCGGATTCGGGCACGTCGAAGTGGGCACGCTGACCGCGATCGCGCAGCCGGGCAATCCCACACCACGCCTGTTCCGCCTGGTGCGCGACCGGGCCGTGATCAACCGGATGGGCTTCAACAACAACGGCGCCGCTGCTGCCGTCGACCGGCTCACCCGGGTGCGGGCCAGCCGGCACCGCCCGGTCCTGGGGATCAACATCGGCAAGAGCCGGGTCACGGCCGTCGAGGACGCCACCGCCGACTACCTGGTGAGCACGCGGGCGCTGGCGCCCATCGCCGACTACCTCGTGGTCAACGTGTCGTCCCCCAACACTCCGGGCCTGCGCGGCCTGCAGGAGCTCGACCAGCTCGCCCCGCTGCTCACCGCGGTCCGCGAGGCGGCCGGTGGCACCCCGCTGCTGGTGAAGATCGCGCCAGACCTCACCGACGAGGAGGTCAGCAAGATCGCCGGCCTCACGGTTCAACTGGGCCTGGACGGCATCATCGCCACCAACACCACCCTCAGCCGCGCCGACCTCAGCACCGACCCGACCATCGTGGCCGCCGCCGGTGCCGGCGGACTCTCCGGAGCGCCGCTGTACGACCGCTCGCTGGCCGTACTGCGCCTGATCCGGGCCGCTGTGCCGGCCGACCTGTGTGTGATCTCGGTCGGCGGAGTCGAAACCGCCGCCCAGGTCGCCGAACGGCTTGCCGCCGGAGCCACCCTGGTGCAGGGCTACACCGGGTTCCTCTATCGCGGTCCGCTGTGGGCGAGGCAGATCAATCGCGGCCTCGACACCCTGCTCGCCGGCCGCCCGACGGACAGCCGGAACCCGATCCGCCGCTAGCGAGTCAGTCGACGGGGCCGGGCAGTCCCGGGTCGGTCAGCAAGCCGAGGTCGGCCAGCTGCGCGGCCAGGCTCGCGCCATCCGGCCCATACACCCAGAGCGGATCCGGCTTGTCTTCGGCGGCGTCCTTGGCCCGTCGCCCGGCCAGAACGGCCTGGCTCGGCGACAACCGGCGGATGGCCACGGCTGCGACGGAAGCCGGGAACTCCTTCTGGAACTCGCTGTAGATGGCCTCGTCATGCTGGCCGTCGTCCCCGACCAGGATCCACTTCATCTCGGGGAATTCCTGGGCGAGCCGGCGCAGGTTGTCGTGCTTGTGCTCCCGGCCGCTGCGGAAGAGCCTGTCGTGAGTGGGTCCCCAGTCGGTGAGCAGCAAAGCCCCGGCCGGATAGAGATTGCGGGACAGGAACCGGCTCAGCGTCGGTGCCACGTTCCAGGCTCCGGTAGAGAGATAGATGACGGGCGCGCCCGGCGTCGCATCGGCCAGGCGGTCCAGCAGCACCGCCATGCCCGGCGTCGGCACGCGGGCATGTTCGTCGAGCACGAAGGTGTTCCATGCGGCCAGCAACGGGCGGGGGAGCGTGGTGACCATCACGGTGTCGTCCACGTCGGAGATGATGCCGCTCTGCACGTCGGGGGCGACCACGAAGACCGGAGCCTCGACAGGGTCTGAGGCCTCGGTGTGCAGGTGGGCGGTGTGCCAACCCGGTGCCAGGGTCACGGTGACGACGGTGTCGACAACACCGCCGCGGTCGGCCTGCACCCGGTGAGCCGTTCCGCCGATGTCGATGGTCACGGTCACGTCGTTGACCGGCACACTGGTGAAACTCCGCCAGCCTCTGATGCTGGCGTCGCGGCCGTCGTTGCGCCGGCGTTTGCGGGACAGCTTGCCCGGCTTCACCGGCTTGGCCAGCAGAACCCGGCAGAGAATGCGCACGCGCTCGGTGCTGCCGTACCCGGTGTACGGGATCACGATCGGGTTGTGCCCACGGCGACGGGCGAACTTCTCCCGTTTTTCGTGCAGCCAGTCCTCGATCCGCGCGGCACGGTGCATCATGCGAGCAGGGTCCAGCGAAGCTGAGGCCGTGGCGGGGGACTTTGACACGAGTCAAGTCTCTCATGCGCCACCCTGCGCTCGGCGACCGGTGCCGGGACGGCGCCCGATCCGCGCACGCCGACAGGGTCTTTCGACCTGCCCCGTTCAAGTCTCCGCTCCAGTTCGGGGGGTATGTTTCGTGCGCCCAGGTCGGCCCGGCCCCCTAGGATTGTGACGTATATTCAAGGAGGACTTGTGGCGCTGATCGATCTCTTCGGTGAGGATTCTGTCGTACAGGGTCGGCAGGTGCGAACCGAGCCCATCCAACAGCGGAGTGCCGCCCGATTGACCGCGCTGCTCGACGCCGCAGCCGAGGTCGTCGACGAGGTCGGCTTCGACCGCATCACCACGGCCATGGTCGCCGAACGTGCCGGTGCCTCGATCGGTACCGTCTACCGTTACTACCCCGACCGGGTTGCCGTCCTCGAGGGGCTGCGCGAACGGGCCGTGCTGCGTTTCCGCCAGCGGGTGGCCGAGTCCCTCAAGGAGACCCAGCCGAAGACCTGGTGGGAAGCCGTGGACTGCGGCGTCACGGCGTTCGTCGAGCTGTACCGCGCCGAGCCCGGCTTCCGCATCCTGCACTTCGCCGACCGGGAGCGCGCCCAGTCCAGCGTGCCCGACGAGCTGGCCACGGGATTCTTCGCCCACCAGATCGCCGGGGTGCTCACCGAAGAGTTCGGCCTCGCTGCCGGGGACGACCTGATCTTCCGGCTCGAAGTCGCCGTCGAGATGGCCGATTCCCTCCTCAGCCGGGCGTTCACCTGGAACGCCCAGGGCGATGAACGCTTCATCGCCGAGTGCCGCCGCATCATGCACGACTATCTCGCAGGCTTCTACGGCACTGACGCTTAGCCGCTTAGCCTCTTCGCCGAATACCGGGACCTTCGGCTCTGGTCGGAAAACTCGGCTTTTATGACGCCACGGCGCAATCCGCTTTGGCGTGGGCACCGAACAATGGTTGGCTAGTCTTTCGTACTTGCCCGATTCCGTCGCTTCGTCTTCCGTGAGCGACGGGCGTCAAGCCGCTTCGAGGATTGAGCCCAGCCATGATCGAGTTCCGTTCCGTCAGCAAGCGATTCCCCGATGGCACCCTGGCCGTCGACGACTTCAGCCTGGTCCTGCCCTCGCATCAGACCACCGTGCTGGTGGGCTCGTCCGGATCGGGCAAGACCACCCTGCTGCGCATGATCAACCGCATGGTCGACCCGACCAGCGGTTCGATCGAGATCGACGGCGAGAACATCAATTCGCTGGCACCGGTCAAGCTGCGGCGCGGCATCGGCTACGTGATGCAGAACTCGGGGTTGCTGCCGCACCGCACCGTGATCGACAACGTCGCAACGGTGCCGCTCCTGCGCGGCACCCCCAAGCGCCAGGCCCGGGCGGATGCACTGACCCTGCTCGACACCGTCGGCCTGGACCGGTCGCTGGCCGACCGGTACCCCAGCCAGCTGTCCGGCGGCCAACAGCAACGCGTCGGCGTGGCCAGGGGACTGGCTGTCGACCCGAACATCCTGCTGATGGACGAACCCTTCGGCGCCGTCGACCCGATCGTGCGTGCCGAGCTGCAGGAGGAACTGCTCAGACTGCAGAAGGAACTGGACAAGACAGTCGTCTTCGTCACCCACGACATCGAGGAGGCCTTCCTGCTCGGTGACCAGATCGTGATCCTGCGCGAGGGCGGGCATGTCGCCCAGGTCGGCTCGCCCGCCGACATCCTGGCCAATCCCGCCGACGAGTTCGTGTCCAGCTTCGTGGGCGCCGATCGCGGCCGCCGCGCCCTGCACCTGGAACGGCACGGCGACAGGGACGCCGTCGTCGACAGCGACGGCCGGCTCGCCGGCGTGCTGACCAGCCGCCCGGCACCGGATGCGGTCCTCGGCGCCGAAGGCTCGCGATGACCTGGGTGCTGTCCAACCTCGGCCTCATCTGGGCGCGCATCCTCGACCACGTGGTGCTCAGCCTGCCGCCGATCGTGCTCTGCTTCGTGATCGCCCTGCCGTTGGGCTGGCTCGCCCGTCGGTACCGGGTCAGCCGCGGCATCATCCTCACCGGAGCCGGCCTGCTCTACGCCGTGCCCTCCCTGCCGCTGTTCTTCGTACTGCCCGCCGTGATCGGCACCGGTCTCCGCTCCCCGTTGAACGTCATCATCGCCCTCACCCTGTACGGCGTGGCCCTGATGGTGCGGGTGGTCTCCGACGGCCTCGATTCGGTCGACGCGGATGTGCGCCAGTCGGCATCCGCGGTGGGGTACTCGGCCTGGTCCCGGTTCTGGCAGGTCGAACTGCCCCTGTCCGGGCCCGTTCTCCTGGCCGGGATGCGGGTGGTCGCGGTCAGCACCGTCAGCCTGGTCACCGTCGGCGCTGTGATCGGCGTGCAGAGCCTCGGCAGCCTCTTCACCGACGGATTCCAGCGCGGCATCCAGGCCGAGATCATCGCCGGCCTCGTCGCCACCGTGGGCCTCGCCCTGCTGTTCGACGGCGCCCTGGTGCTCGCCGGCCGGCTGCTGATGCCGTGGACCCGCAAGGCCGGCCCCGCCAGGCGCACCGCGCCGATCGAGGTGAGTGCGGCATGAACCTCTTCTCCGACGCCGTCAACTGGATCCTCGACCCCGCCAACTGGGTCGGGATCAACGCCATTCCGCTGCGGCTCAGCCAGCACCTGGTCTTCACCCTGGTCACCCTGCTGATCGCCTCCGCGATCGCGATCCCGCTCGGGTTCCTGATCGGCCACACCGGCCGGGGCAGGGGACTGGCTGTCACCACCTCCGGTGGATTGCGCGCCATCCCCACCCTCGGCCTGCTCACCCTGGTCGCCCTCTGGGTGGGCATCGGCGTTGTGGCGCCGTATGTCGCCCTCACCGTGCTGGCGATCCCGCCCATCCTGGCAGGGGCGTACACCGGCTTCGAGGCCATCGACCGGCGCACCATCGACGCTGCCCGTGCAGTGGGCATGAGCGAGCTGCAGATCGTGCGCAAGGTGGAGATCCCGCTCGGCCTGCCGCTGCTGATCGGGGGCCTGCGCTCCGCCACCCTGCAGGTCATCGCCACCGCGACCCTCGCGGCCTACGTCGCCGACCTGGGGCTGGGCCGGTACCTCTTCGCGGGGTTGAAGACCCGGGACTATGCGGAGATGCTGGGCGGGTCGATACTCGTGATTCTGCTGGCATTGGTGCTGGAGGGAATCTTTGCGCTGATCCAACGGTTTGTCGTACCGAGGGGTGTCTCCGGACGCCTCAAGACACGTCAGTCCGGCAGCACCGCGGGCAGCACCAGCACAGAACCTGATTCGCATTCGCTTCGCACCGGGCGCCCAACAGCGGCTCGGTGACACGTCTACCGACAAATCGGTACCTGAGGAAGGACAACAGCATGTTCACAATCACACGAGGCCGGCTCGCGCTTGTCAGCGCGGTCGCGGTTGGGGCTGTCGTAGCCCTTGCAGGGTGTGCGTCCGGCGATCCGCTGGACGAGGGAAATAGCAGTTCAGAAGGATCCGAGACCCTGGTCGTCGGATCGCAGGACTACTACTCGAACGAGATCATCGCCGAGATCTACGCGCAGGCGCTGGAAGACGGCGGCTTCACCGTCGACCGCCAGTTCCGCATCGGCCAGCGGGAAGCGTACCTGCCCGAGATCGAGTCCGGCTCCATCGACGTGTTCCCCGAGTACACCGGCAGCCTCCTGCAGGCACTCGAGGCCGACGCGCCCGGCGGCACCGCAGACGAGGTCTACACGGCACTCGAGGCGGCACTTCCCGACGGAGTCAGTGTGCTCGACCGGGCCGACGCCAGCGACCAGAACTCCTGGACCGTCACCCAGGCCTTCGCCGACACCTATGGCCTCACCGACATCGCCTCGCTCACCGCGGTGACCGAGCCGATCACCGTCGGCGGAAACTCAGAGCTGGAGACCCGCCCCTACGGCCCGACCGCGCTGAAGGAGAAGTACGGCATCGAGATCGCCGGCTTCACCCCGGTCGAGGACAGCGGCGGACCGCTGACCGTCAAGGCCCTGGTCGACAACAAGATCCAGCTCGCCAACATCTACACCGCCGACCCGAACATCGCGTCGAACGACCTGGTCGCCCTCGACGACCCCGACGGACTGTTCTTCCCCGACAACGTCGTTCCCGTCGTGTCGGAGAAGGTCGACGCTGACGCAGCCGACATCCTCAACGCCGTCAGCGCCGCGCTGGATGCCGACACCCTCGTCGCTCTCAACGCGCAGAGCGTGAACGACCAGGCCGCCGCTGACACCATCGCGACGGACTGGCTCACCGAGCAGGGCCTGATCTAGGCAGCACCCGCACCGCAGCACAGAAACGCCGAACGGCCCCGTCCTCCGACGGGGCCGTTCGTGTGTGTTCCGGCGCGAAATTCAGCTGGTGAGCAGCAGCACCGGAGGCAACACCAACAGCCCGGCCGTGGCGGCGAGAACCGCGCCGCGACCGACCGTCCCGAGGGCTGGCGTGTCGCCCATCAGGCGGCTCACCCGAGGCCCGACCAGGTCGGCCGACGAGGTTTCGTCGAGCGCACCGGCCACGGCGCGCGGCGACTGGGTACCGGAGACTTCCGCCAGATGTGCTGTGCCGACCAGGGCGATCGCGCGCGCCAGGGTGCGGTCATCGACCTCCAGCCTGGCCTGGTCGTCTGCCATCATCTCCACCAGCAGCGCCACCGCATTCTCGGCCCGGTTGGCGATGGGAAACCAGGGCAGGGCGCTGTGCCAGCTCTTGAACGCCAGCAGCACCAGGTGATGCTGCTGGCGCAGGTGCGCGCGTTCGTGGGCGACGACGCCGCGCAGCTGGTCGGCATCCAGCAGCCGCAACAGTCCGCGTGACAACACCGTCGCCGAGCGAGTGCCGCCCGGCAGGCAGTAGGCGATCGGGGCGGCGTGATCGATGACCCTGGTGCCCTCACTGTCGAACGGCAGCGGATCGCTGAGCAGGCCGATCAGGGTGTGGTGGCGCCGGCGCTGGCGTTCCGCCCGCAGGAAGGTCATGCCGAGGTTGAGCAGCAGGTGGGCGCCGAGGATCAGGGCCAGGCAGAGCGCCATCACGCCGGGCAGGGTGGCGCCGACGGGCAGCGTGCCGGCGATCACGTGCCCGGCCAGGCCGGCGAGGGCGGCAACCGGCGTTGTCCCGAACGGGATCAGCCCGAAGACCAGCAGCGAGCCGATCATCGAGACCCCGCCCGCCAGGGCGATCGACTGCCACAACGCGAGGGCTAGGCCGGGCGCGGTCGACGGCCAGCCGGCCCCGGCCAGCAGGATGGGCACCGGCCAGGCCAGGAGGACCGCCAGCACCATCAGGGCAAGCGCTGTTGCGAGCACGCGTGCTACCGGCCCGGGCCGGGCTGCGGGCAGAGCGGCTGGGTCCGCGCCGTGCGGGGGAGCGTCATTCGGCCGCCGAATCGACACCCTCGAGCAGGGCGCGCAGGGTCTGGGCCTCCTGCGGGCTGACGTTCCCGATGAACCGGGCCAGCGTCGCGGTGCGGTCGCTCGTGGTGCCCAGCACCTCGTGCATGAGCTCCGCGGTGTGCTGGGCCCTGGAGCTCACAGCGCTGTAGCCGTGCGGACGGATCTCCCGGTCCCGACTCACGAAACCCTTCTGTTCCAGCCTCGACAACACCGTGAGCACGGTGGTCGTGGCCAGCGGCTTCGCACCGGTCGCCGCCGGGTCGAGCAGCGCATCCCGCAATTCGTTGGCGGTGAGCGGTCGCTCGCTCGACCAGAGAATGTCCATCAACAGTCTCTCGAGCACACCCAAACTTCCCATGGGCCAAGTTTATCTCGCGAAAAGTGTTTTTCTACCGAACGTAGAATAGTAGTCTTCTACGACACGTAGAAAAACTCAGCTCCTGGAGGGCACATGAACGAGTGGCTTGATCCGTTACTCCTGTCACGCTGGCAGTTCGGTTTGACGACGGTCTACCACTTCCTCTTCGTGCCGCTCACGATCGGGCTGGTCACGACAGTGGCGATCTTCCAGACCGCCTGGTATCGCACGAACAAAGCCAAGTACCTCCAGCTCACCCACTTCTTCGGCAAGATCTTCCTGATCAACTTCGCCATGGGCGTGGTGACCGGCATCGTGCAGGAATTCCAGTTCGGCATGAACTGGTCGGACTACTCGCGCTTCGTCGGCGACGTCTTCGGCGCTCCCTTGGCCTTCGAGGGAATCACCGCGTTCTTCCTCGAGGCGACCTTCATCGGCTTGTGGATCTTCGGCTGGGACAAGCTCCCCAAGGGCCTGCACCTGGCCACGATCTGGCTCACCACGGTGGGCAGCATCGCGTCGGCCTACTTCATCATCACGGCCAACGCGTTCATGCAGAACCCCGTCGCGTACCAGATCAATGAGGTCAAGGGCCGCGCCGAGCTCACGAGCATCGGCGAGCTGCTGACCAACCCGATCGCCCTGGCTGCCTTCCCGCACACAATCTTCGCCTGCTTCATGGTCTCCGCCGGCCTGATCATCTCGGTCGCGGCGTGGCACCTCTCGCGCAACCAGCACCTCGAGACCATGCGCCCGGCCCTCAAGTTCGGCCTCTGGATGATGGTCATCGCCGGCGCCCTCACCACCCTGATGGGCGACCAGCTCAGCCTGGCCATGGTTGAGGCCCAGCCGATGAAGATGGCGGCAGCCGAGGCGATGTACCACACCGCCACCGGCGCGAACGCGTCATTCTCGATCTTCACCCTCGGCACCCCGGACGGCGTCAGCGAGCTGTTCTCCATCCGCATCCCGTACCTGCTGTCGTTCCTGTCGACGCACACCTTCGACGGCACCGTCGAGGGCATCAACAACCTGCAGGAGCAGTACACCCAGCTCTACGGCCCCGGCGACTACGCCCCGATCATCTGGGTCACCTACTGGTCGTTCCGCTGGATGATCGGGCTCGGCATCGCCCACATCCTCGTCGCCGTCGGCGGCCTGTGGGTGACCCGCAAGGGCAAGAGCCCCAAGACCTGGATCTGGAAGATCGCGATCTGGTCGTTCCCGCTGTCGCTGCTGGCGATGAGCGTCGGCTGGGTGTTCACCGAGATGGGCCGGCAACCCTGGCTGGTCTTCGGCCTGCTGAAGACAGCGGATGGCGTCTCGCCGAATGTGAGCGGGCTGGAGATCCTGATCTCCCTGATCGCCTTCACCCTGCTGTACGGAGCCCTCGCTGTGGTGGAATTCCGCCTCATCCTCAAGGCCGTGCAGAAGGGTCCGGACGACGCCCCGGTGCCTGACCCCGTGTCAGGCGAAATCAAGCAAACGACCACGGTCTACTAGGAGCGCACGATGGATCTCAATGTTCTGTGGTTCTGGATCATCGCAGCGATGTTCATCGGGTACTTCGTACTCGACGGCTTCGACTTCGGCGTGGGCATGTCCCTGCCCTTCCTCGGCAAGGACGACACCGACCGCCGTGTGCTCATCAACACCATCGGCCCGGTCTGGGACCTCAACGAGACCTGGGTGATCGTGGCCGGCGCCAGCCTGTTCGCGGCCTTCCCCGAGTGGTACGCGACCATGTTCAGCGGCTTCTACCTGGCGCTGCTGCTCATCCTGCTGGCGCTCATCGCCCGCGGGGTGTCGTTCGAATACCGGCACCAGCGACCGGAACTGAAGTGGAAGAAGTCCTTCGACGCCATGATCGTCGTCGGCTCCGCCGTGCCCGCCCTGCTCTGGGGTGTCGCCTTCGGCAACGTCGTTCGCGGTGTTCCGCTGGATTCGAACTTCAACTACATCGGCACGTTCTTCGACCTGCTCAACCCGTATGCGTTGCTGGCCGGTCTCACCACCCTGCTGTTGTTCTTCACCCACGGCGTGATCTTCGTCTCCACCAAGACCGAGGGCGAGATCCGGGTGCGTGCGCGGGCGCTGGCCATCCGGTCGGGCATCGTCACCATCGTCGTCGCGGCCAGCTTCCTGGTCTGGACCACGTTGGCGTACGGCACTCTCGCCTCCGGCATCCTCGCCGCCGTCGCGGCCGTTGCCCTCATTGCCGCCTACCTGGCGAACCTGCGCGGCAACGAACGCACCGCGTTCGGCCTGATGGCCGTCACCATCGGCTTCGCCGTGCTGACGCTGTTCGCCTCGCTGTTCCCCGACGTGATGCCGGCCAGCAACGATGTGGCCAACAGCCTCACCATCCAGAACGCCTCCTCCACCCCGTACACCCTGCAGGTGATGAGCTGGACCGCGCTGATCGCGGCACCGGTGATCCTGCTCTACCAGGGCTGGACCTACTGGGTATTCCGCAAACGGATCGGCCGGGCGCACATCGAAGCCGCCGTACACTGAACGGGATGCGTCCCCTCGATCCACGGCTCCTCAAGCACGCCTCCGCCGCGCGCTGGTTCCTCCTTGTCGGCGCGGTACTGGGCTTGGCCCAGACCCTCGCCATCATCGCTTTCGCCTGGCTGCTGAGCCAGAGCATCACCCTCGCGGTGAACGGCGAGTCCTTCGCTCGGCTCCGCGGAACGATCGCGGCCCTGGCCGGGGTGGTCGTCGTTCGCGCGGTGATCGTATGGTTGCTCGAGGTCGCCGCCAACCGCGGCGCTGCCGCGGTGAAGAGCCAGCTGCGCAGCGCCGTGCTCGACCGCCTGGCCGAGCGCGGACCGGACTGGCTGGCCGGCCAGCAGGACGCCCGGGTGGCCACCGTCATCACCAGCGGCCTCGACGCCCTCGACAACTACTTCGCGCGCTACCTGCCCCAATTGCTGCTCACCGCAATCGCGACCCCGATCCTGGTGCTGCTCATGCTCTGGCAAGATCCGGCCAGCGGCATCACCGTGATCATCGTGCTGCCGATCATCCCGGTCTTCATGATCCTGATCGGCCAGGCCACCCAGGTCGTGCAGCGCCAGCAGTGGGATGCCCTGCAACGGTTGTCCACCGGATTCCTCGATGTGGTCGGCGGTCTGGCCACCCTCAAGATCTTCGGCAGGGACCGCCGCCAGGCCGCCCGGCTGACCGACCTCACCGACCAGTACCGCGGCCGCACCATGAAGGTGCTGCGGGTGTCCTTCCTCAGCGGATTCGTGCTCGAACTGGCCGGCAGCCTCTCCGTCGCCCTGATCGCCGTGTCCATCGGCATCCGCCTCGTCGACGGCTCGCTGCTGCTCGGTGTCGGCCTGTTCGTGCTGCTCCTGGCGCCGGAGGCCTTTTTGCCGCTGCGCCAGGTGGGCGCGCAGTTCCACGCCGCGGCCGACGGTCTCGCCGCCGCGGAGGAGGTCTTCGCGATCCTCGAGGATGACGATGTCCGGCCCGTCGCGACAGCTCCCGCCGGGCTGCCCACCCTGCCCACCCGTGCCGGCGTGCTCCGCTTCGACGGTGTCACGGTGCACCGCGGCGAGGCGACGCCGATCGACGGCTTCAGCCAGGAGTTCTCTGCCGGGCAGCTGAGCGTGATCAGCGGACCGAGCGGTGTGGGCAAGTCGACCCTGATCGGTGCCCTGCAGGGCTTCGTGCCCTTCGACGGCGCCCTCTGGCTGGACGGCGGCCTCATTGCGCCGGGAGATTCGCGCACCTGGCTGGCGTGGGCCGGGCAATGCCCCGGCCTGTTCTCCGGCAGTGTCACCACGAACGTGACCCTGGGATCCGCCACCGTCGACGACGACCTCGTGGCCACCGCCCTCACCTGGGCGGGCGCCGGCGACCTCGATCCCACGCTGCACCTCGGCGTGAACGGCGCCGGCCTCTCCGGAGGGCAGGCGCAGCGGGTCGCCGCGGCCAGGGCCATCTACCGCTGCCTGGCCCTGGACACCCCGGTGCTGGTGCTGGACGAACCCAGCTCCGCCCTCGACACCGACGCCGAGGACGCCCTCATCCGGGGGCTCGCGACACTGGCCGCCCAGGGCCGCATCGTGATCGTGGTCAGCCACCGCCCGGCTTTCCTCACCGCAGCCGACCGGGTCGTGCAGCTGAAGGAGGTCGCGCATGTCTGAACCCACCACGGTACGGCACGCGACCAGCCGCGCCGCCTGGCTGCCCTCGCCGGCCGGCCGGGCCGTACTCCGGCTGGCCCAGCCGCCCGCTCGGCGAAGCCTGCCCGGCCTCGCCGCCGGCGTCGCCAGCGTGGCCAGCGCCGTCGCGCTGCTGGCCTGCTCGGCCTGGCTCATCACCCGGGCCGCCGAGATGCCGCCGATCATGTTCCTCGGCGTCGCCGTTGTGGGCGTGCGCGCCTTCGCCCTGTCCCGCTCCGCCTTCAGATACCTCGAACGGCTGCTCAGCCACGACGCGGCTTTCCGTCAACTCGGCGCCCTGCGGCTGGGCATCTTCGCCCGGCTGCTGCCGCTCGCCCCCGCCGGCTTGTCGGAGACCCGGCGCGGTGACCTCCTCACCCGGCTGGTGCGAGACGTCGACGACCTGCAGGACCTGCCGCTGCGGGTGGTGCAGCCGCTGGCCACCTCCGGCCTGGTCGCCGCGCTCAGCGTCGTGGGCGTCTGGTTGGTGCTTCCCGCTGCCGGCCTGACACTGCTGCTCAGCCTCGTCGTCGCCGGTGTCGTCGGCACCCTGGTCGCCACCGCGCTGTCGGCGCGTTCGGAACGCGCCCTGGCCCCCCTCCGCGGCGCCCTCGCCGACGACGTGCTCGAAGTGGTGGAGAACCTCGACGTGCTCACAGCGTTCGGCGCGCTCGACGACCGGTTACGCAGGCTCCGGCTGGTGGAAGACCGCCTCCGCCGGGCGAGCCTGAGGCGTTCCACCGGGGCCGGAGTGCAGGCCGCCGTGATCTCGCTCTGCGCCGGCTCCGCGACGGTGCTCGCGCTGATCGCCGCGATTCCGGCACTGGGCACCGATGGATTCAGCGGACCGGCCCTCGCCGTGGTCGTGCTGGTGCCCATGGCGGTTTTCGAGGTTTTCGCGATGATCCCGCCGGCCCTGTCGGCCTGGCGCCAGGTGCGCTCGAGCGCCGAACGGGTCGCGACGGCCGTGCCAGAGGGCGTGCCCGCCGAGATTCCGGCAGAGCCCGCCCTCGACGCCGACTGCCGGCACGACACCGCGGTCGTGGCGGCACCCGCCCTGTCCTCCGGCACCATCGTGATCGAACTCGACGGTCTCGGTGCCAGCTGGCCCGGCGCGACGCATCCTGCCGTTGCCGGGGTGAGCCTCCGCCTGGCCGCCGGGGACCGGGTGCACCTGGCCGGCGCCAGCGGGGCCGGTAAGACCACCCTGGCGCAGACCCTGGTGCGCTTCCTCGACTACACCGGCTCGTACCGCATCGACGGCGTCGAAGCGCGTGACCTGGCCCCGGCCCAGGTGCGCCGCGTCGTCGGACTGTGCGAGCAACGGCCCTGGCTGTTCGACGACACCATTCGCCAGAACCTGCTCTTCGCCAGGGAGACCGCCACCGACGCCGACCTGCTCGACGTGCTCGACCGGGTCGGCCTGGCCCACTGGGTGCAGAGCCGCGGCGGCCTCGACGAACGGGTGGGGGAGCGCGGCGCGCTGGTCTCCGGCGGCCAGGCGCAACGCATCGCCCTGGCCAGGGCGCTGCTCGCCGACTTCCCGGTGCTCATCGTCGACGAACCGACCGCCAACGTGGATGCCGGTCTCGGCGATACCCTCGTGCGGGACATCCTCTCTGCCGCCGGCGACGCCGGTCGTGCCGTGCTGCTCATCTCGCACACCCCGGTGCCGGCCGAGCTGCTCACGCACACTCTCACCCTCACCGCCCCGACTGCCTGACGCCAGGACACCCGGTCGGTCGGCCGGGCTACTCCGGCGGTGCCTCGTGCTCCAGAAACCGGGCCTCCCGGCGCTTCAGCCAACGCTTGACCAGCACGACGGCGAGCGCGAACGCCGCGATCACCCCCACGAACAGATAGCCCGCGAAGTGCAACTGGTCGGACAGGGTGCGGTAGCCCCCGGCCGCCGCGGCGCCCACGCTGACGTAGGCCAGGGTCCAGACCACACAGGCCGGCACCGTCCAGGCCAGAAAGGTGCGGTACCGCATCCGGCTCATGCCCACCGTCAGCGGGATCACCGAGTGCAGCACCGGCAGGAAACGGGAGAGGAACACCGCGATGCCGCCACGGCGGGCGAGGTAACGCTCCGCGCCCACCCAGTTCTTCTCACCGATCCGCCGGCCCAGCCAGCTGCGCCGGATCCAGGGCCCGAACCGACGGCCGAGGTAGAACCCGATGCTCTCGCCGGCAAGTGCGCCGAGGATCACGGCGAGCACCAGGCCGAGGTATTCGACCGGCCCGGACACGGCGGTGCTGGCCACGATCACGATGGTGTCGCCCGGAACAACGAGGCCGATCAGGATCGACGTCTCCAGGAGCATGCCGAACCCGGCCAGCAGGGTGCGCAGTACCGGGTCGACGGACGCGACGGCGCCCAGGATGGCGTTGAGTACGTCGTTCATCCCGCCCAGCCTAGGCCGCTGAAGCGAATCCCGCGGAACCATCCCGGCCGCCGCCCTAGGCTGGACGCGTGCCGTTCCCTCCCCGTTCACCGACCCAGGGTCTCCCGGTGCGTTCCCTGCCCGTACCCGGCTGGATCGAGCCTGCCGTCGCCTTCGACCTGCTCTATGCCACGGCGGGCTATGCGGTCTGGCTGGACGCGGGTGAGGGCGCGACCACGGGGGTGAGTTACCTCGCCGCCGCGCACAGCGGTTCCGAGTTCGTCAGCGCTTCGGCCCGGACGGGCACCGTGACCCGGTCGCGTCCGCTAGCCGACGGCGACGTTCCGGTCACGACTCCCGGCACAGTATTCGACCTCCTCCGGGCGGAGCTACCGGAGACCCCGGCCGGCAGCATCGATCCCGATTCCGATGCCGGCTTCAGGCTGGGCTGGGTGGGCTGGCTGGGCTACAACGCCGCCACCCCGGCAACGGGGGAGCCGACGGCTACCGGTGCCGCCCCCGATGCCGCGCCTGGCGCCGCCCCCGACGCCGCGTTCCTGCTCGTGGACCGCGCCATCGCCTTCGACCACGCCGCCCGCACCGTGACCCTACTCATGGTCGACGCACCCGGCGGGGGATTGCCGGGTGACCCGGACGCCGACCTCGACACGTGGGCGCTCCGCACCAGCCGGCTCCTGGCCGCCGCCCCGCTCGCTCCGGTCGCGCCCACGTCGGCGGCGACCCATTCGGCAGCCACGGTCTCCCCGTCCGCCGTGCACTGGCGGCACGACACCGATGGATACGCCCGCCTGATCGCCGCCTGCCAGGAGCGCATCGCGGCCGGTGACGCCTATCAGCTCTGCCTCACCAACGAGGTCACCATCGCGGGCCGCTTCCTGCCGACCGAGGTCTACCGCCGGCTGCGGGCGGGCAGCCCCAGCCACCACGGCGGACTGCTCCGGTTCGGTGAGCACGCCCTGTTGAGCGCGTCACCGGAGGAGTTCCTCTCGGTCAGCACCGCCGGGCGCCTGCGCACCCGGCCGATCAAGGGCACCAGGCCGCGCTCCACCGACCCGGCCGGCGACCGGATGCTCAGCGCAGAGTTGCTCGCCAGCGACAAGGAACGCGCCGAGAACCTGATGATCGTCGACCTGATGCGCAACGACCTCGGCCGGGTCGCCGCGCTCGGCTCCGTGGCCGTGACCGCGCTGCTGCAGGTCGAGAGCTACCCGCACGTGCATCAGCTGGTCAGCACCGTCGAGGCCGACCTGGCTCCCGGCCTCGGCGCCGTCGACGCCATCGAGGCCTGCTTCCCGGCCGGATCGATGACCGGAGCGCCCAAGGTGAGCGCGATGACGATCCTCCGCACCCTCGAAGCCGGCAACCGCGGCGTCTACGCCGGCGCGTTCGGGTACCTCGGTCTGGACGGCGCCGTCGACCTGGCCATGGTCATCCGCAGCATCGTGCTCGGCCCCAACGGCGCGTCGATCGGCACCGGCGGCGGCATCACCGCGCTGTCGGTCGCCGCCGAGGAAATCGAGGAAACCCGGATCAAGGCCAGGGCCCTGATCGATGCCGTGCTGGCCTCATCGGCCGTACCGGCCCGGTAGACGGCCCGGGTTTAGTAACCTAGGAGCTTGGGCGTCGCCACCGGGGTTTCTCCGTTGCGCTGCCTCCGCCTCACCACAATGAATGAGAGTCACGTGGCACACGAGCACGACACCATGTCCAGCGGCGCCGACCAGGTCGCCGACAGCGCGCCGTCGCACGGCCCCGACGACGAAGACGGCTACGACTTCGCCGCCATCCAGGCCAAGTGGGCGCCGATCTGGGAAGAGCTCGAGCCGTTCCGCACGAGTGACCCCGACGACAAGCGCCCGCGCAAGTACGTGCTCGACATGTTCCCGTACCCGTCCGGAGACCTGCACATGGGCCACGCCGAGGTCTACGCGCTCGGCGACGTCGTCGCCCGGTACTGGCGCCAGCAGGGCTTCAACGTGCTGCACCCGATCGGCTGGGACTCCTTCGGGCTGCCCGCCGAGAACGCCGCCATCAAGCGCGGCATCGACCCGCGCGGCTGGACCTACGACAACATCGCCCAGCAGAAGAAGAGCATGAAGCTCTACGCGGCGTCATTCGACTGGTCCCGCGAACTGCACACCAGCGACCCCGAGTACTACAAGTGGAACCAGTGGCTGTTCCTGCAGCTGTACAAGAAGGGCCTGGCCTACCGTAAGGACAGCTGGGTCAACTGGGACCCGGTAGACCAGACCGTGCTCGCGAACGAGCAGGTGCTGCCCGACGGCACCAGCGACCGCAGTGGCGCCGTCGTGGTGAAGAAGAAGCTCACCCAGTGGTACTTCAAGATCACCGACTACGCTGACCGCCTGCTGGACGACCTCAACCAGCTCGAGGGCACCTGGCCGGCCAAGGTGCTGAACATGCAGCGCAACTGGATCGGCCGCTCCATCGGCGCCGACGTCGACTTCGTCATCGAGGATCGTGAGGCCCCGGTCAGCGTCTTCACCACCCGGCCGGACACCCTCTTCGGCGCCACCTTCATGGTCGTCGCCCCCGACGCCGACCTGGCGGCCGAACTCGTCGCCGACGCGTCCCCCGAGGTGCGCGAGCGCTTCGCCGCGTACCTGGTGCAGGTGCAGAACAGCACCGAGATCGAACGCCAGGCCACCGACCGGGAGAAGACCGGAGTCTTCCTCGAGCGCTACGCGATCAACCCCGCCAACGGCGAACGCCTGCCGATCTGGGCCGCGGACTATGTGCTGGCCGACTACGGCCACGGCGCCGTCATGGCCGTGCCCGCCCACGACCAGCGCGACCTCGACTTCGCGCTGCGTTTCGACCTGCCGGTGCGGGTCGTCGTGGACACCACCGCGCCGGTCACCGGCATCATCCCGGTCATCACACCGGGCATGCTGGACGGCTCCGAAGAGCTGCCCGCCCTGGACTCCGACGCGCTCGACCCGGCCAAGACCGGCACAGCGCTCACCGGCGAAGGCCGCCTGGTCAACTCCGGCGCGCTGAACGGGCTCACCAAGAGCAACGCCATCAAGCGGATGATCGACCAGCTCGTGGCCGACGGCACCGGGCGTGCCACCAAGAACTACCGGCTGCGCGACTGGCTGATCTCCCGCCAGCGATACTGGGGCACCCCGATCCCGATCATCCACGGCGCCGACGGCACCGAGATCCCGGTGCCGGAGGACCAGCTGCCCGTGCTGCTGCCGCCCACCGACGGCCTCGACCTCAAGCCCAAGGGAACGTCGCCGCTCGGCGGTGCGGCCGACTGGGTGAATGTGGCCAACCCGATCGACGGCACCCCGGCCAAGCGCGACGCCGACACCATGGACACCTTCGTGGACAGCTCCTGGTACTTCCTGCGGTTCTTGAACCCGACCGACGACACCAAGGCGTTCGACCCGAAGGAAGCCGACAAGTGGGCGCCCGTCGACCAGTATGTGGGCGGCGTGGAACACGCCATCCTGCACCTGCTCTACGCCCGGTTCATCACCAAGGTGCTCTTCGACCTCGGCTACGTCACCTTCACCGAGCCGTTCACGGCGCTGCTCAACCAGGGCATGGTCATCCTCGACGGCGCCAAGATGAGCAAGAGCAAGGGCAACCTGGTGTACTTCACCGAGGAGGTCGACAAGTTCGGCGTCGACGCCGTGCGCCTAACGATGGCGTTCGCCGGCCCGCCGGAGGACGACATCGACTGGTCAGACGTGTCCCCGGTCGGCTCGGCAAAGTTCCTGGCCCGCGCCTGGCGTGTCGCCCGTGACGTCACCAGCGCTCCGGATGTGGAGTGGAAGACCGGCGACGCCGCCCTCCGCCGGGTCACCCACCGGTTCCTGGCCGACGCGCCGTCGCTGATCGAATCGTTCAAGTTCAATGTCGTCGTGGCGCGCATGATGGAACTCGTCAACGCCACCCGCAAGGTGATCGACACCGGCGCGGGCGCCGGTGACGCCGCCGTGCGTGAGGCCGCAGAGGTCACGGCCATGGCCCTGAACCTGTTCGCCCCGTACACCGCTGAAGACATGTGGGAACGCCTCGGCTACGAGCCCTGCGTCGCGCTGGCGCAGTGGCGCAAGGCCGATCGCAGCCTGCTGGTCGCTGAATCGGTGACCGCCGTCGTGCAGGTCGACGGCAAGGTGCGCGACCGCCTGGAGGTGCCGCCGAAGATCTCGACCGACGACCTCGAGGCCCTCGCCCGCTCCTCGGCCGCCGTGGTGCGGTCGATCGGCGACCGCAGCATCGTGAAGGTGATCGTGCGGGCACCGCGCCTGGTGAGCATCGTCACGAAGCCCTAGCGGCCCCACCCGCACGCAGGCCCGCCTCCACAGGCCCGGCCGCACGCCGCCCCGCCACAGGTTCCCCACCGGGAGCCGGTGAGCGGGGCGGCCGGTTTTAGCCTGCCGGCATGGCCATCGACCCGTTCAGCAGCCTGGCGCCATCCGCTCGCGCGCCCACCCGCAGCCGGATGCGCATCGGCATCGGGGCGGCGATAGTCCTGCTGCTGGTGGCGTTGGGCGTGACCGTCGCCGTGACGGCGATCGGCCAGGTGGGCCACAGCATCGAGGTGCCGGCGAACCAAAGCTCCGCCGAGCCCGACGCACTCATCGCTCCCTCGGCCGGCTCCACCGGGCAGCCGGCCACACCGTCCTCCGGCGCAGCGATGCCCGGTGCGGAGGTTCCCGGTGTCTTCGTGCACGTGCTCGGCGCCGTGGCCCACCCCGGTCTGTTCGAACTGCACCAGGGCGCCAGGGTGGTTGACGTCGTGGCCGCCGCCGGCGGGTTGCTGCCGACCGCAGACGAAGCCGGCCTCAATCTGGCCAGGCTCGTGGCCGACGGCGAACAGCTCTACGTGCCCGCGCAGGGTGAAGTTCCGCCGGGCGCACCCGTCGCCGGCCAGACGGACACCGGCACCGGTGGAGCGGCCGGCACCGGGAGCGTGGTCGCAGCGAAGGTCAACCTCAACACCGCGACCGTGGCCGACCTCGACACCTTGCCGCGGATCGGGCCGGCGATGGCCCAACGCATCCTCGACTACCGGGCCGCCCAGGGCCGTTTCGCGAGCATCGACGACCTCCGCAATGTCACCGGAATCGGCGACAAGACCTTCGCCGCGCTCAAGGACCTGGTCACGGTATGAGCGGAACCAGGGTGAGCGGCATCCAGCTGGGCGGCTCCCGGCTGGGTGGCTCCGCCATCGACCTGCGCCTGGTCTGGCCGGCTGCGGCCTGCTGGGCCGCTGCCGGCGTGTTGGTGGCGATGCCCGAATACGCGGCCGTCGCCGCAGCCGGGCTCGCTGCCGTCGCCGTGACAGTTCTGGCCGCCGCTGCCGTGGCCTCCGCCGGCCCGGCCGCCGGGTCCGGCCGGCGCCGAGCGCCATCCGGTCTCCCGCGCCTCCGCCGCGCGAACCGGTTCCCACCGGCCGGGCTCGCAAGCACCATCGCGGTGTGCTGCGCGGCGGCAGCCCTCGCCGGGTTGGCCGTGGCCGTGCAGGCGCCGGACCGGTTGCCCGACGCGATCCGCGCCCTCGCGGCCGACCAGGGCCGGGTGCAGGCGCAGCTCACGGTTTCGTCCGCACCGGTGCCGAGCAGCACCACGGCTCTCGGCGGGGGAGCCCAGTTGAGGTTTCGGGCCACCCTCACCGGGTTCGACGCCCGGGATGGTGACGCACCGGCCGGCACGGAGTCCGGGCCGACCGCGATCACCGGGCTCTCCGTGCCGGTCGTGGTCTTCGTCGACGCAACGGGTACGGAGGATGATGCCGCCGGCACCGAGCCAGCCGAGCTAGCCGAGCCGGCCGACCTCGACATCGGTGACGAGATCCGCCTCACCGGCACCCTGGCCGCCACCGACCCCGGTGATGCGGCCAGTGCCCTGCTCTTCGGGCGCGGCAGCCCGGAGCCGGTCCGGACGGCGCCCTGGTGGCTGGACTGGGCCAACCGGCTCCGGCACGACTTCGCCGCGGCCTCCGGGCAGCTCCCGGGGAACGGCGCCGGCCTCCTGCCGGGCCTCGCGATCGGAGACACGACCGCCGTGGGCGGCGATCTCGATGCCGCCATGAAAGCGAGCTCTCTGACCAACACCTATTGACGGTGTGGATCCTCTTCGTTTCTTTGCCTTTAGTGGGATAGATCACGCAGATTCAGTACTGGGTAGAAGGGACGAACCTCACTTCTTGATTCGTCCAAGTACTCTGCCTCCTGGGCCTCCACGGCATCGTGTTGGGAAGTGCGGATGGTCACGATGACCCCATCGATCATGGAGCCCCTGGACCTGACCACGTCTTCCCGAGCTACATAGTCAAAAAGGTCAGCAACGGCATCTAAGGGCACGTTGTGCAGCCAAGTCTTGCTTGCCCTGTCCGACGTGACGAGTATGCCAACGAGGCCATTAGTCTCCTCGTCCTTCACCAGCATGAACACGAGGCTATGAACGAATTGGTTGCACAGAACGTCCACCGTCAGCGTGCGGTTGGTCGGGCTCGCAAAGTCAAAGGCCCTGTCGACTTGATCATTCGTCATCGCGTAGAGGCGACGACCCACCAAGGGATACGAAACGACCTGAACTTGTCTCTTTGACAAGAGTGAAGATGTCTTCTCCGAGTCGATCAGCTTCCGAACGGCGTAGGCACCCACCATGATGTCTCTCTCCACGAGGTAGTGAGAGCGCTCGGTCCAACGCGTCTGGTCCTTGCGTGCGCGAAGACGCCGTGCCGTGCGGGAGAGTTCTTCGCGCCATGGGCGAGAGTCGTCGATCATACGAGCAATCTAGCCAACGACTGTTCCTTTTGGATCCACGGTCTCAGCGCCGTACTTACAAGCAGGAACTAGCGGATAGATGAAAAGGTCCCCGCTTCAAACGACGGGGACCTTTTCACCCAACAGGCGATAAACCGATGGTTCCTTCTTGCGGGGTTCCTCTACCTCCCCCGCGTCGGGACCATGACATCTATTGTATCAAGCTTTGTACCATCCCGCAGGGTTTCCTTCGATCAGTTCCTGCCGGAGCCAGTCCTTATCAAGAACAGTGGGAGGGAAGCATCATCTCAGTACTCCCTAGACCTGTATCTAAAGAACCTTCTTGCTCATGACACCGTGACCCGTTGCGGCAGCAGCCGGGTGGTTGGTCGGTCGAAGCTAAGGGTTTGCGACAACGCGTATCGCTGTGTGAACTGTTCGGTCAACCGACTTGCGGAGCGTAAGAAAGTTCTTAGGAACTCGCTCCGTGCTGCCGGTGACGTGGCCATGGTGACATTCACCCAAGCCCACACATCAGGTGAGATTGGACCGGAGTGGGATGCTCTGCTTGCCACCATCTATCGCTTCTCAGACTCAGGCGGGTTTGACGGCTTCAAGAAACGACGCGGCATCTCCGGCTACTCGGTCACGGTGGAGCACACCTACAGCGATAGGGGCTGGCACCCCCACGTTCACTTCCTCCTCACCTTCCACGAGAAGGTGCCCGCAGAGGCCGTGAGCCGCCTTCGGGCCGACTTTGTAGCGCGCTGGATCAAGGCGGCTGCCCACACCGGTTCCGACGCCTCTCCGCTCCGTCAGACGGTCAGGATGATCCCACGGGGTGAGCGCAATAAGACCGCTCACTACGTGACCAAGCAGACCCTCCTGAAGGTAAACGACGAGAAGGGGAGCACTACTCCAGGGGGCCTACTCAGGCTGGCCTACGAGGGTGACGAGGACGCCCTTAAGGAGTTCCTTGCCTACGCGGAAGCAGCCAAGGGCAGGGCGTTGATTCGTGGGTACGGAGGGGCCAAGAGCACCACCAACGAAGGCTCACCGGTCTACTGATCTGGGTGAGGAGTGGGACCCGCTTGAGGCCAACCTTCTCAGGTTCACTAAGCCCGGACTTGTTTCAAGAAACCGCTCATTTGGCGCTACGGAAGCCTCTCTCCCACCTCCGGGTGAAAAGAAATTCACCGATTCAAGAATTACTTTCCCGAATTGCCAAAGTCAGCGACCACGCCGCCGATAGTAATCCTCGACCCAGTAAGGAGGGAGCCATGACCGCAGACATCAGACCCGGACGGACTTGCAGTATTTGCTCCCACGAGGAGCGCATGGTCATTGAGTCGTTGATCCTTGCCTCTAGGTCCTATCGCAGCCTATCGAAGCGTTTTCAAGTTTCTGAGGACAGCCTGGGACGTCACGTGAGGAATCACCTAAGTGGGGAGATCAAGGCTGCAATGCAGTCATCCAGCATCGCCCGGACCACAGACATCCTCCAGCGGTTGGCAGACATCGCTGAGGACGCGAACACGGCACGCAAGAGAGCGCTGGAACGCGGAGCCACGCTCCTAGCCATTCGGGCTGGAGAGGCCGAGACAAGGGCGCTGATGGTGCTACTAGAGCGACTTCAGGTAGACGACCTCAGCGTCCTGTCCCTCCTTCGCGCTGGTGAGACTCTTGCACGCTCAGTGGGACAGGCCACCAGAGACAACCCCACGGTTGGGAAGGCGATCGCCCACCGCCTCAGAGCGTCCGGGGAAGGCCAGGATGCCGACGTTCTTGAAGAACTAGCCGACCGGCTAATTCGAGAAACAACCAATGCACTAGGAGAAACACTATGACCACCAAAGCAGCGCTAAAACCTGCGGACCAGATCCACTTCGTTGAGTCCGGATTGACCCTGATCGTAGAGGGCCAAAGGAGCGTTCCCCACGCCATCAGTACACACCGGGGCCAAACAGTGACCATCAGCCAGGCTTTGCTTGATGCGAATAAGAACCGATTTGGGGAGTGCTGGCTAGACCTTGACGCAGATGCTCAGATCAAGCGCTATGGCAGGGAGATGTTCCGTCGCGGTCCAGCCCCTGAAGGGATGCCTGCTTACACGAGCGGTTCAGTAGAAGAGAGCATCGCCCGCGACAAGGCAAGAGCACAGGCAGACACCCTGCCCCACGACCAGCGGGCAGCAGCCCACTTGGAGGTCATCCGCGTATTCGGCAGAAAGGTCACCTCTCAGACCATTGGAGAGACCCGATGACCGGCTATGCGAACAACTACAACGGTTCGATTGCCTTCCGCGCTCTGCTCGTGCTCTTGATGCGCGTGTCGGGGATCTCCGCTCAGGCCAAGCCCGTCTACACGAAGCTGTCGGAAGCCGTGGCACAGGACCGCCCCAACGGAGACATCCTCGGAATCAAGAATTGGAGCATTCTCACGCGGAAGGAGGTCAAGATCGACCTCAGTGGCGGTTCTGACCGTGCTGCTCGTGTTGCCGAGCTAGACGGCAACAAAAAGAGTGCGCTGGTCTGGTACCGGCGGGGACATGAAGCTTCTAAGGCTTACGTGATCATGTCTTTTGACACGTTTCTCCAGGTGCTCCAGGAAGAACAGGAGCGTGAGGACAGATCATGAAGCCCTACAAGCCACCCCGCCCCCGCAAGCACGTAGCGCCGCTGCCTAAGGCCACTGGAGCGACGAGCCCCACCACGACCCCCACGGGCACGCTGAGCCTGTCCCACCCTGCACAGGAGGCTCCAGCGGCTCCTCAGTCACCCACGCTGGGGTGGATCAAGATGCGAGATGTTCCACCAGTTCGGATCATCCATCCGACGACAACGGGCTCTCTCATCGTGCCGGTGGGCCACCTCGAAATCGGCGTCCCGTTTCTTTCGAACTTCAAGAGGAGCACTAAGAACGAGCATGGGGTTCGCTTCACGTACGTCCTCACGCCATGGGGTCGAGTCCACGCCTTCATCGTTTTCAACGACAAGGTTGCGGAGGTCGAGATTCCGGACTGGGTGCTGCCCACTTTGAAACTGGCCTACTTTGGGGTGGCGCAATGAGCGAGAATCCGCAGATCCCGACCACGGCTCAAGCGAAGGTCATTGCCTTGGAATTTTTCAGGGAGTTGGAGCGTGCAGCTGGAGTGCCGCAGTCGGCACGCAACGCCTCGTCGTCAACGTGATCGAGGAATCTGCCACCAGCGGGTCTCGGCAGACTTTGCGACTGGGAGGATCGATGACAGGTCCGTTATGAACATCCCAAGGATCTCACCACGTTTGTTTGCTGGTCCCGTGTGACCGAGATCGCTTCGGAGAGCAACAAGCAGGTCCTCGAACGCAAACAGGATCGACTTGTGTGTGTTTCCGTCCCTAGCTGTCTCCTGACGGAACGCGTTCCACGCCATGATCACTGACCGCGACCCGTAGGTCATTAGCCGTGGGGTTGCATCTGCGTAAAGAACGCGAATTTGCTCGGCATTGAACTTCTTTCCGCTCGGCCCCATGCCCAGCATGTCGAGCATCCCCGCCATGAGATCGTCATAGATCTGATTCTTCTTAAGGCGGATTGCATTCTCCCGCGAGCGCCCTAGCTCCAGTGCTCGGGTTGTGAAGTAGGTGACCACAGGGACCAACAAGAGGGCCATCCCACCCGCGAGTGGCGCTCTCACGGAGGTGGGCAGCGTGATGAAGATCCACAACACGGCACCCAACGCGATTGCAGCAGACACGTACTTCAGAACTGCGCGAGCAAGGTCAGTCATGAGTTCCTTATCGGTGAAGTCTGGGTGGCACCACACCCCTCACCCTAAGGGTCCAGTGGTTGTCCGGGAGCTATCAAAAACGATCGATTGATGAGAACTCCTAACCCACCGCTGGGCGGGGCTGAAAGTCAGCAGAACCATTCTTAGAACTCGACTACGTTACCTCAGCGAATTCCTTGCAATGGATAGACGAGTACTGATAATTTGGATCCATGACAGACACGGTGCTCCCTCTCCCCGCCCACCCTTCACGCACGTACGGTTACATCAGAGTCTCGACACGCGATCAGGACGAGGCCTCGCAGATCGAAGCCATGGACAAGGCCGGGATCCATCCCGCAGACCGTTACGTGGATCACGGCGTTTCCGGATCCAAGACATCGAGACCAGCCTTCGATCAGATGCTTGCAGATGTGGAGTCAGGCAAGATCCTCCCTGGCGACAAGATCGCTGTGTGGAAGATGGACCGTCTTGGGCGCTCAAGCGGTCACACCATTTCCACCATGCAAGCTCTGGTTAACAAAGGGATCCACGTCAAGATCTTGACGGAGGGCATTGACAGCAGCACCGCTGCCGGTGAGGCCATGATCTCGATGCTCGCCATTTTCGCTCAGATGGAACTCGCCTTCATCAAGGAGCGCACACGCGCTGGATTGGCCGCAGCGAAAGCCCAGGGGCGCACTGGAGGCCGTGCACGGGCAATGGACAGCAATCAGGCCCGCATCGCACAAAGCGAGTACGACAAGGGCGAGAAGGTGGCCGACATCGCGAAATCATTGAAGGTCTCAGTGCCAACTGTCTACCGGTATCTCGCGATAGCAAAGTCCCGCTAGTGACGAGGTGGCTATGCACGGACAGGAAGACAACAGCCCTGCGGCTACGCCAGGTAGCCCTGGTCTCGTAGCGCTTTGGTCGCCTTCTGGCCCACCATCTCTACGGACTCCCGCAACTCGCCCAGAGCAGCCATTTCGCATCGGTAGACCAGCGCCGCGCCGACAGTAGGGTGCATCTCTCTGATGGCCACCTCAACGAGGGTTCTACCAAGTCCGCGTATCAGGAAGTCTGCGCCCTCCGTACCGGGCCGAGCTATGACGCAGCCGTAGTGACGATTTTCCATGGCAGTTGCCGGGGCCGAACTCGACACCATCAACGAAACCGAGGTCTTGTTAGTGGGGACATTTCGATAGCCGGCTGGTGTTTTTCCTCCACCTCCACCCACTCGATGGGCCTGAGAGTGGAAGGGCGCTGTCAACGGATACCGCGCGATCTGGGCGTTGACAGCATCGTGGAACACTCCGACAAGTCGTTCCGCAATTGCATCTATCTCTAGATGCTGGAGCCCCCCCATGCCTGTAAGCACAGGGGCCATGGCCGACATCTGATCGTTTATTTCGGGGGCTTCGATCTTGGTCATTTGAGCCTTGACCATGCCGACCGTGTCGATTGCACGTTCAGAAACGAAGTGGACGAACGCGGAGGAGTTACCCGCGTCCGCCGCTTCTAAGGCATCCAGATATTCGCCTTTCTGGTCCGCGAAGATAACGAGCGGCACTCCAGGATTTCTATACAAATAGGTAGACGCAAGTGCTCTGGAAACTCGACCGTTTCCATCGGCGAAGGGATGGATGCAGACGAATGCATAGTGAGCGTAGGCAGCTTGCAGGATGGGGTGAGCAGCGATGAATTCGTCACTCCGCAGTTGCTCTATGAGCCGGGCCATTTCTGGCCCTGTGTCCATTGGGGGCGCATAACTATGGACTTCGTTAGTTGCCAAGTTCAATGGGCTGTTTGGGTCGGTCTTGTAGGTGCCCAGAGGTAACGAACGTTCTTGAGTCCCAACGGCTGTGAGCACAGTGAAGGACTCCTGCGATGCACACACGATCGCGTGAAGCTCTTTTATCCAATGCTCCGTGACAGGGCGATCCTTAGTCGTTGCGTCCAACACGTAGTCATAAGCGTTGATGGCATCGGCCATGGCGTGCGCAGCCGAGTCACCTTTCAGCTTGTGGATATTGGACCAAGCGGCTCCGCTTACTGCGACTGAGTAAGTGAATCCGCGGTCAACGTCGTACAAGTTCTCTATCGCCCCGGTGTTGACCGCTGCCCACTTTGTAGCGATGCTCACGGCGGAACGGAGAACGTCCGGCCCGGATTCGGTCTTCGCTGAGGCAAGCTGTTCGGCATACCTGTCGAACGTCAGATGCTCGAAATTGTCAGGGACCCACCTAAGGAATACCGGGAACGGGGCGTAGGGAATTACGACTGGTTCTGGATCAAGTTCGTTCTCTTCCACGGCAACCTCTTCCAAGTTGTCTCAATCTTGGCACCGAGCAGCACTGCATGATCACCTGCAACGTGCTTCTCGCGCCTCAGAATCCACCCCAGTTCAGGGAAGCGGGCCTAAGGTGCGGTTATGGACGACTTAGAGGACGTCGGCACCCCGAACTGCCCTAGGTGTCTCCTGGCGCTGGTGCCCGTCAGTCGAGGAGTCGCCACGTGGTGGCAGTGCCCTCAGTGCGGGCTTAGGAGGCTCTGAGCGGCAGACGAGATCTAAGCGTTGACCGGGCGAGGGCGCTCTTGGGATGGCGGTAGCCTTCAGGCCATGACCCTTGCAGTGGAATTGACCGACGTGACGAACTTTTGGATCCCCGTTGCTGGGATAGTTCCAACCATCGCAATCGGTCTCATCTTGGAAGCCCGCTTTGGTGCAGCGTCATGGACGCTGGAGAAGCGTTGGACACGGACCATTCAGGCACTTGCATGGTTCAGTGCGGCCTTCCTGCTCGTCATAGTAGAGAGCGTGGCCCTTTCCCGGATGAGCCGTCCACCATCGGCGAACGAGGACCTAACGATCTACGTGCTCGCCCTCCTCTTTGCGTTCATGCTCACAGTCCTGGCACCTGCGGTTGCGTTGTTCAATCGGGGAATTGCTGACACTGACTATCTAGTGTCACGGTGGTTGCGAAGAAAACTCAGTTTCGCTCGTCGTCGTGAGGTGAATTCCATCGAAAAGGATCTCAACGTTGCGGAAGAACATCTCTTTCAGGCCTGGCAAGACTTTAGTGCGGGTACGGACGAGCAAGAGCTATCGGTGGATGCGGACCTCAGGGCAGGTCTCATTACCGAGGTCGCTGCCCAGCTTAACTTTGACGACATTCGAACCGCACGGCGGGTGAACAGCCGCAAGTTTCAAAGCGGAAAGGAGTCTGCTGCCCGACTTCGCGAACGAATTGTTCTGCATAGGGCAGATTCGAAGTCGAGCAAACTTGGTGACGACGAGTTGGACCAACTGAGACAAGCCATTGCGGGTGTTTCCAGAGGATCCGCCACACGCGTGGATCGGCAATAGGGCGCACCTGGCGTCTTCCGCCCCCGCTACGCGTCGTGTTCATCCTGTGGACCGTTGAGGGTCGTGACGACCTTGTGCCAGATGATCACCCGACTGAGGTCCCGCCCCTTGCCAACGGTCACGTCGATCAGTAACCGCGTCAGTGTTCGTTGCCGGGGGAGTGACAGCTTCTCAAATCGCTGCTTGAGCTGGCTCTTGACTGCGGCTCCGTCGTCCCACGGCACCAAGCCAGGTGACAACAAGTCGGACTTCATGCCCATGAGTACCTCAGCGCCCACTGATTCCAGCTTGATCTTCTCAAGCCGGGCTAGGAGTTCTACCTCCTCAGCTTGGAGGCGGACAAGGGTGGGACGTATGTCAGACGCGGTGGCGAGATTGTCCCTGGTGAGTCCGTGCTGCTCCTTGCGTTGGGTGTCGATGTGGCTGAGGGCTTCTGTGAGCGACGTTGTGTCGTGCCCCGTCCCCGAGACGAGGCTCGTCGGTGCAAGGAAGAGCGAAGAAACCACCGCTCTGGCCGCTAGTACGTCCACCACACTCGCCTTGATAGACACGCAATGGTTCTCCCAGCAGGAGTATTCCTTGGTCTTGGCAGGGTCGTTTCGTTGGCGCTGGTACATCTTTCCGTTGCAGACGGAACAGCGAAGGATGCCGGACAAGAGACTAGTTGCGGTTCGTGAAAACGAACTCTTGACCGTTTTGCGGAGCGACGCAGCGCCCGTGTACTTCTCCCACTGCTCTGGGGTCAAGATGGCGTCCCAATTGCCGGTCCCGACAATTTCGCCCTTGTATCTTGAAACCGCTGTGTAGCGTTCATTGGCCAGAACTGAGCGAAGTTGTGTGATTGTCCATGTCTTTGTGGTCATTGCAAGCAATGCCTTAGCCCGTTGATCCTCGTCCAACTCCGCATCATTTTGGATGTCCTCCACGGTGACGTGCCACGGCCTTCCGCCACCCGGACGGATGCCTCTCTTATTCAGGTCCAGGACTAGGGCATGGCGGGACTCACCGGTGCTGTAGCGCTCAAATAGGGACCTGAGTTCTTCTGCTTCGGAGGGCACGACGACGGGGATCTTTGTCCCGGGATCCCGGCGGTATCCGAATGGCCGATGCGAGAAATGCCAAATGCCGTTGGTTGCAGCTGCTTTGAAGGCGGACTTCTGCCGCTCCGTTCGGTGCTCTCCTTCGTAGGTGGCAACTGAGCCCAAAAGTCCGGCAACCAGCCGACCGGTAGGCGTGCTGAGATCGAGTTCACCGGCCTGGACGGTGAGAATTTTTAGCCCACTAACTTGCGCGACCTTGGTGATCTCAACCAGATCACTCAGTTTTCTGTAAAGCCTGTCGGCGTGCCAAACGACGATTGTTTCTACAGTTCCGTCCTCAACAAGTTTTAGAAGTCTGTTGAAGGCGGGGCGCGGTTTCCCGGAGGTGGCGGACATGTCGTTGTCGGTGAACACAAAGTCGTCAGTCACGCTCAGACCATTAACCTCTGCCAGTGCACGTGTCTCGGCTAGTTGTCGGTCAACCGCGACCGCATCGCCCGTCTTGTCGAGGGACTGTCTTGTGTAAATAGCTGAGACCATACAAACACTGTACATTGGTGCATCTCAGGTCGCTCAGCCATCTCACGGCTGTGTCGGGAGCGAACTGCGCCGTGGTGCTCGCGCTCGTGCTGGCCGCCACCGCGGCGCTCGGGCTGGGGAGGGTGTGGCGACTGGCGGCGGGTTTCGTGGTGCTGGCCGGATTCGTGGTGCTCGTCACGCCGGAGCCCAGCGTGGTGCGGGCGGCGGGGATGGCGACCATCGTGCTGCTCTCTGGCGTCCTCGGTAGACCTGGTCGCGGGCTCGCCGCGCTGTCTCTCGCCGGACTCTGCCTGCTCATCGGCGACCCCTGGCTGGCGCGCAACTACGGTTTCGCGTTATCGGTGCTCGCCACCCTCGGCCTGCTGCTGCTCGCCGGGCCGCTGAGCCGTCGGCTGCGGCGCTGGTTGCCCGCTCCGCTCGCCCCGGTGCTTGCGATCCCGTTCGCCGCGCAGCTGGCCTGTCAGCCCGTGCTGGTGCTGCTCAGCCCCACGCTGCCGGCGTTCGGGGTGCCGGCGAACCTGCTGGCCGCCCCGGCGGCGCCGGTGGCCACCATCGTGGGCCTGGTCGCCTGCCTGTTGCTGCCCGTGTTGCCGGGCCTGGCCATTCCGCTGGTCTGGCTCGCCTGGCTCCCGGCGACCTGGATCGCCGCGGTCGCCACGGTGACCGCGAGCCTGCCGGGCAGCAGCCTGCCCTGGCTGGGCGGTCCCGGCGGAGTGGTCCTCACCCTGGCCTGCACGGTGGCGGTGCTCGCCGTGCTCTTGGCCCGGCGACCGGGACGATCAACGCTGGTGCTGCGGGTGGCGAGCACGGCGCTGCTCTGCGTCACCGTCGGGTCGGTGCTGGGCATCGTCGTGGGCACCGGGCTCGGCCGAGCAGCGGTGTTCCCGTCGACGTGGCAGATCGCGGCCTGCGACATCGGCCAGGGTGACGCCGTGCTCGTGCGCGGCGGCGGCCGGGTGGCGCTGGTGGACGTCGGACCCGATGCGGCTCTCCTCGCCGAGTGCCTCGACACCCTGGCCATCGACCACATCGACCTGCTCGTGCTCAGCCACTACGACCTCGACCACATCGGAGGCCTGGACGCCGTCGTGGGGCGCGTCGGCGTGGCCCTGGTCGGGGTGCCGGAGAACAGCCAGGATGCCGCGCTGCACACCGAACTGGCCGCCGGCGGCGCGGTCGTGCGGGAGGCGGCCAGGGGCGACAGCGGCACCCTCGGCACCCTGGCCTGGCAGGTGCTCTGGCCGGTCAGGGGCGGCAGCTCGATGCAGACCGGGAATCCGGGCAGCGTCACCGTATTGTTCGCCGGCGACGGCATCCGTTCGGTGTTCCTCGGCGACCTCGGCGAGGAGTCGCAGACCGCGCTCCTGGAGGCTGGCCCCATCGGCCGCGTCGACGTGGTCAAGGTCGCCCACCACGGCTCACGCGACCAGAGCGCCGCCCTCTACGCCGAACTCGATGCCAGCGTCGGCCTGATCTCGGTGGGTGCTGACAACGGTTACGGGCATCCCACCTCGACCCTGTTGCAGCTCCTCGGCTCCGCCGGTACCCGGGCGGTCAGGACCGACCAGGACGGCCTCGCGGTGGTCGCCCCTGTCGGCGGAGCCCCGCCGAACCAGGGCCGGGCGACGGGCCAGGACCTCGTGGTCTGGACCGAGAAGGTCGGGGGCGCCGGTTAGGCTGGACGGGTAGCGAAGGGAGCCGCGTGGCCGCACGAACAACCGCATCAGGCCGAACCGGCAAGCCGGCGGCGAAGGCGGGAACCACGAAGGCCGCGGCTGCGAAGATCCCCCAGCTGGCCTGGCATCAGGTGCGGCCGGCGCCGGTGGTCCTCGTCTCCGGAACCGAAACTTTCCTCGCCGACCGGGCCATCCGCTCGCTGCGCGACTTTCTCAAGCTGGAAGACCCCAGCCTCGAGGTCAGCGACATCCAGGCCGACAGCTATGCCCCCGGTGAGCTGCTCACCCTGGCCAGCCCGTCGCTGTTCGGTGAGCCCCGGCTGATCCGGGTCAGCTCGGTGGAGAAGTGCAGCGACACCTTCCTCACCGAAGCGATCGACTACCTGCAGAACCCCGCTGACGACACCTACGTCGTGCTCCGCCACGGCGGGGGAGTGCGCGGCAAGAAGCTGCTGGACACCATCCGCAGCGGGGTCGGCGGAGCCGTCGAGGTGGTCTGCGCCGAACTGAAGAAAGACTCCGACAAGCATGACTTCGCCACGGCGGAGTTCCGCTCGGCCGGCAAGCGGGTCACGCCGAGCGCGCTCCGCTCTCTGGTGGCCGCGTTCTCGGACGACCTGGCCGAGCTCTCCGCCGCGTGCCAGCAGCTCATCGCCGATACCGGCGCGGAGGTCACCGAGACCACGGTCGACAGGTACTACGGCGGCCGGGTGGAGACGAACGCGTTCAAGGTGGCCGACTCCGCCATCGCGGGCCGGCTCGGTGAGGCGCTGGTCACCCTGCGCCACGCCCTGGCGTCCGGCGCGGACCCGGTGCCGATCGTGGCCGCCTTCGCCAGCAAGATCCGCACCATGGCGAAACTCTTCGGTGCGCGTGGCGGGTCGGCCCAACTGGCGTCCACCTTCAGCCTGGCGCCCTGGCAGGTCGAGCGGGCGCAGCGCGACCTGCGCGGCTGGACCGACGACGGCCTGGCCCGGTGCATCGTGATGCTCGCCGAGACGGATGCGGCGGTGAAGGGTGCCGGGCGCGATCCCGTGTTCGCGCTCGAACGACTGGTGACCGTGATCGCCCGGCGGGGCGAGTAGAACCGGCAATTGCGCGTCAGGGCAGGTCGGAAACCGTGACCGCGTTCCGGTTCAGATAGATCCAGACGCCGTCGGTGTAGTCGGGATTGCCGCAGACGTCGGCGGTGACCTTGACCGGCAGGATGGTCGCCGATCCGACCAGGTCGTCGTGGGCGGCCGTCGCGGCGAACGACCCGGGCAGCGAGGGACAATACTCCAGCTGCACCCGGCCATAGAGGTCGGTGAACTGCACCATGATCGATTCGGTCGGGGTGGGCAGCACGACGGCGAGCAGCACGGCGAGAGCGGCGAGGGCCAGCCCGACGAGGCCGAGCACTCCGCCGACGATTGTCAGCCCGCGCCCCGCAGCTCCGTTGCGCTGCCGCTGCGGCGCTTCGGCCGGAGCCGGTCCGGCGTCCAGGACGCCCGGATTGTCCGGATTCCACGGCGGCGGGGGCGGCTGCGGTTGGTCGCCGGCAGTTGCGGTTCCGCTCTCACGGACCGGACCGGCCGGGCCGGACAGGGTGACCGCGAGCAATACGCACGCACCGGCGAGGACCAGCACAAAACCGAGCAGGCCGGCGAACACCCACGGGCTCAGCCCGGAGTATGCCGACGCCTGCGGGGCGAAGCGCAGCCCCGCGGCGATGACCGCGGCCGCGATCGCCAGCACGGCGCCCAGGAAACCGGCCTGGCGACGCCAGTCCGGAGCCCGCTCGGCCGTCGGGGAGTCGGGGGATGCCTGTTCGCTCGTCACGCCGCCACCATAGCCTCGGCCCGGCAGGTCGGAAAGGTCTTGCCCGGCCGGCCGACGGCGGCGCCCCAGACGCAGAAAACCCCCGCCTGCAAGGGCGGGGGTGAGTCTGTGGTGCTGTGCAGCTGTGCTGCAGCTGGATTACAGGGCGTTGACAGCCTTGGCGATCGCGGACTTCTTGTTCGCGGCCTGGTTCTGGTGGATGACGCCCTTGCTGACGGCCTTGTCGAGCTTCTTGGAAGCAACGGCGAGGCTGGCGACAGCCTTGTCCTTGTCACCAGCGGTGACGGCCAGGCGGGTGGCCCGGATAGCGGTCTTGAACTCGCTCTTGACCGCCTTGTTGCGCTCCTGCGACTTCTTGTTCGTGAGGATCCGCTTGATCTGCGACTTGATGTTTGCCACGTTTTTACGCTTTCGTTAGGTTCTTGTTCGGATGGGCCGCTCGGTGATAGAGGGCACCGTGCGGCGAAAATCGTGTGGGGTGGGACCCAACACGCAAGCCAACAGGCAACGATACCAGCTATCGGGGCTCTCCGTTGACCGACTTCACGGCCGGGAAGGCCGGATCGCCTTCAACCAGGGTGATGATCCGCCTGAGAACCCTATCGAACCTGTCCGGCCGGTGCAGGCTGACCAGATGGCTGGCACGGGGGACTATGACCAGCGTGCCGTGCCTGGCCGCCTTCAGGAACCGGTTCTGGTGCAGTCTGAAGTGGTCGAAGGCGCCGTTGACCAGCCAGACCCGGCCGGGATACGCCCGCAGGTCTGCCAGCGGCGTCAACCGGCCGGTCTCGGCCAGACCCGCTGCCATCACGTCCAGGGCCACCCCGCCGGCCAGCACATCCGTCACCCCGGCCGGCGGCAGGGTGCGCCGCACCAGGAAGGTGTGCAGGCCCAGGCCGCGGTCGGGCAGCCGGTGGATGAGCCCGGCCAGGGCTCGGTAGCCGGTCAGGCCGGGGCCGGACGGCACGAATGACGAACTGGCGGCGACGAGACCGAGCACGCGGTCGGGCCGCCTGGCGGCGTAAGCGATGGCGTAGTAGCCGCCGAGGGAGAGGCCGACCAGCAGCACCGGGCCGCCCAGGCTGTCGACCCCCGCGTCGATCGCGGCCAGGGCGCCCTCCACGGTGAATGCCTCGTGCAGGCGGGAACCGTGCCCGGGCAGGTCGACGGCCAGCACCGGGTGGCCCGCGGCGGTGAGCATCTCCTGCTGATGCCGCCACATGCTGGCCGAGGTGCGGATGCCGTGCACCAGCAGTACCGGGACGGGCATCATGATCCCCGGATCGTGCCGGAGGCCCTGGCGCTGGCGACCGCCGAGGTGCGTGAGCTCACCCCGAGCTTGCCGAAGATGTGCACGAGGTGCGATTTCACCGTCGCCTCGCTGAGGAAGAGGTCCTGGCCGATCTGCCGGTTGGACCGGCCGGCCGCCACGAGTCCGAGTACCTCCACCTCGCGCGGAGACAACCGGCCCTCCGGCACCCGGGACCTGTCGGCCAACCGGGTCACGATCGCCGGCGCCAGGGCGCTCTGGCCTGCCGCCGCCGCGCGCACGGCCGCGATCAATTCGGCGGGCGGGGCGTCTTTGAGCAGGTAGCCGCTGGCGCCGGCTTCGATGGCACCGAGGATGTCGGCGTCGGTGTCGTAGTTGGTCAGGATCAGCACCCGCGGGGCCCCGGCCACCGCGCGCACGCGCCGGGTGGCTTCGGCGCCCTGCATGGCGCCGCCGAACTGGAGGTCCATCAGGACCACGTCCACCTCGCCGGCGGCCGCCAGTGACACGGCGTCCTCCGCGGTACCGGCCTCGAGCACGACCCGGAGGTCGGGCTCTGCGCCCAGCAATGCGCGCAGCCCGGCGCGTACCACCGGGTGGTCGTCGGCCAGCAGCAACCGGATCACGATGCCGTCCCGCCGGTCGGGAACGTCACGGCCAAGGCGGTGCCCTGGCCGGGAGCAGACTCCAGCACGAAGCTGCCGCCGAGTTGTTCCACCCGTTGCCGGATGGCGACCAGGCCGAAGGAGTCAGGGCTCTGGCTCGCGGCATCCGTCACGACGAAGCCGCTGCCGTCGTCGACGATGTCCAAGGCCACCTCATCGGTCATATAGCTCAGTGTCACCTCAGCGCGTCCGGCCCCGGCGTGCTGGACCACGTTCGCGAGCGAGCCCTGCGCGATGCGCAGCAGAGTCGTCTCCAGGGCCATCGGCAGCGGAACCGGGTCACCGGTCACGTGCACGCTCACCCGCGTGGAGTGCGCCACACCCGGCTGCCCGCTGCCGGCCAGGGTGCGTTCCATCCCGGCGGCGAGCCGGCTGAGCGCGCCGGGCAGGGTCTGGGTGTCCAGGGCGGGCGGCGTGAGTTCCCGGATGAAGCGGCGCGTCTCCTGCAGATTGGCCGCCGCCGTGTCCCGGGCCAGACGCAGGTGGTCCAGGGCATCCGGGTCGGTGACCCGGTTCTCGGCGGCGTGCAACAGCAGCTGAATACTGGAGAGTCCCTGCGCGACGGTGTCGTGGATCTCGCGGGCGAGCCGCTCCCGTTCGGCGAGGGTGCCGGCATCCCGGGCGGTGGCGGCCAGCTGTGCGCGGGTGGCGAGCAGGTCGTCGATCAGGTTCTGCCGCTCGGCGGCTTCCCGCAGCAGGGCCCGGTAGCCCAGGCCCACCGCCACGGCAACACCGGCGCCCACGATCGGGCCCAGTGTGGCGCCCAGGCTGAGACCCACATGGAAACTCATCGCCCAGATCGTGAGCAGCACGCTCACCAGAACCAGCGGGATCCCAGCCCGGAGGGGCAGCACGTGCAACTGCAGGAAGAACAGCGGGAAGACGATGAACGCGGCATCCGGTGCCAGCAGGGTGAGTACCAGCCACTCCAGCACCAGCACCGTCATCCAGGCCGGCACGACCCACCGCCAGGGCCGCAGCCTGGCCAGCCTGGACCCGCCGGCGTAGCTGAGTAGGAACAGCAGGGCCAGGCCCACCACCACCGGGGTGTCGGCCGCCGGGTCCAACAGCGCCCGCACCACCACGAGGGCCGTGAGTGCGGCGATCAGCACGTGCAGGCCGATGCGCAAACCGGAGAACACCGGCGTCAGGGCGGAGTGCGGGAGACCCTCGCCGATGCTGGCCGGCGGCATGGGATCCCGGGGGACGGGGGCGGGGCGAACGGCGACGGTGGACATGATGCGCCCAGCCTAATTCGGCCCGCTGCAGGGGGCATCCGTCGAATGGTTGACCGTTCGACCGGCCGTGCGGGTCACACCGGCGCTCGAGGGCATGGGAGAATTGGGCCCATCATGTCACCGAGAGCACTCCAGGCGCTGGAACCGGCCGCCACCGCCCCCGCGTTCATCCGTAACTTCTGCATCATCGCGCACATCGACCACGGCAAGTCCACGCTGGCCGACCGGATGCTGCAGATCACCGGCGTCGTCGACGACCGTTCCATGCGCGCCCAGTACCTGGACCGCATGGACATCGAACGCGAACGCGGTATCACCATCAAGAGCCAGGCCGTGCGCATGCCCTGGGAGATGGACGGCCAGACCTACGCGCTGAACATGATCGACACCCCGGGCCACGTCGACTTCACCTACGAGGTCTCCCGTAGCCTGGCCGCGTGCGAGGGCGCCATCCTGCTCGTCGACGCCGCCCAGGGCATTGAAGCCCAGACGCTGGCGAACCTGTACCTGGCGCTGGAGAACGACCTCACCATCATCCCGGTGCTCAACAAGATCGACCTGCCGGCCGCGGACCCCGACAAGTACGCCAAGGAGCTGGCCAGCCTGATCGGCGGCAGCCCCGACGACGTGCTGCGGGTTTCCGGCAAGACCGGCGTCGGCGTCTCCGAGCTGCTCGACCGCGCTACCAGCCTCATTCCCGCGCCGGTCGGCGACCCCAACGCTCCGGCCCGCGCCATGATCTTCGACTCGGTCTACGACAGCTACCGCGGCGTCGTCACCTACGTGCGCATGATCGACGGGCAGCTGAGCCCCCGCGAGAAGATCCAGATGATGTCGACGCGGGCCACGCACGACATCCTCGAGATCGGCGTCACCAGCCCGGAGCCCACGCCCAGCAAGGGCCTGGGCGTCGGCGAGGTGGGCTACCTGATCACCGGCGTGAAAGACGTGCGCCAGTCCAAGGTCGGCGATACCGTCACCACGGCCGCGAAGCCGGCCACCGTTGCGCTGCCCGGCTACACCGAGCCCAAGCCCATGGTCTTCTCCGGTCTCTACCCGATCGACGGCAGCGACTACCCGGCCCTCCGCGAAGCCCTCGACAAGCTCAAGCTCTCGGATGCGTCGCTGGTCTACGAACCCGAAACCTCCGTCGCCCTCGGCTTCGGCTTCCGCTGCGGCTTCCTGGGTCTCCTGCACCTGGAGATCATCACCGAGCGCATCGACCGGGAGTTCAACCTCGACCTGATCACCACCGCTCCGAGCGTGATCTACGAGGTCACCACCGACGACAAGAAGACCGTCACGGTCACCAACCCGAGCGAGTTCCCGAACGGCAAGATCGCCGTCGTGGAGGAGCCCATCGTCAAGGCCGCGATCCTCGCCCCCAAGGACTACGTCGGCGTGATCATGGAACTCTGCCAGGGGCGTCGCGGCACCCTGCTCGGCATGGAGTACCTCGGTGAGGACCGGGTCGAGATCCGCTACACCATGCCGCTGGGCGAGATCGTGTTCGACTTCTTCGACCAGCTCAAGAGCAAGACCGCCGGTTACGCGTCGCTGGACTACGAGCCGATCGGCTCGCAGGAGGCCGACCTGGTCAAGGTCGACATTCTGCTGCAGGGCGAGCAGGTCGACGCGTTCAGTGCCATCGTGCACCGCGACAAGGCTTACGAATACGGCGTGCTGATGACCGGCAGGCTCCGCAAGCTCATCCCGCGCCAGCAGTTCGACGTGCCCATCCAGGCCGCCATCGGCGCCCGCATCATCGCCCGCGAATCGATCAGCGCCATCCGCAAGGACGTGCTCGCCAAGTGCTACGGCGGTGACATCTCCCGTAAGCGCAAGCTGCTCGAAAAGCAGAAGGAAGGCAAGAAGCGCATGAAGATGGTCGGCCGGGTCGAGGTTCCGCAGGAAGCGTTCATCGCCGCGCTCTCGGGCGACGAGCCGCCCAAGAAGGAAAAGAAGTAGCCGGATGCGCCGTTCGACCTTCACCGACGCAGCCGTCACCTACGCCGCCATCGGCGGCACCCTCGCGCCTGACCTGATGCGGTACCCGCCCAAGGGCCACCGTCCGCTCGAGCGCACCGTTCGCCTCGGCAGCGGCGAGGAGCGGTTCCGGGTGGCGACGACGGCGCTGATGACCTGGGGTATCCAGCGCGGTAGCGGCATCGACGTCACCGATCTCGATGCCGGCACCGGCGTGCAGTACACCGGCATCGTCTTCACCGAGGAGGGCACCCCGGCGGCCAACCAGGAGCACCCGGTGAACGAGGCCACCTTCGCCGACGACGGCACCCCGTTCATCAGCAACGGCATGACCGCCGTACTCAAGATCCCGAACGGCCCGTTCACCGTTGAAGCCCCGGTGCGGGTCGTCTACGTGATCGACGAGGCAGACAAGATCGGTTTCGCCTACGGCACCATGCGCGGCCACCCGCAGAACGGCGAGGAGTGCTTCATCGTCGACCGTCGCCCCGACGACTCGGTCTGGCTCACCATCCGGTCGTTCTCCCGCCCCAGCACCTGGTACTACCGGCTGGCTTGGCCGTTCCTGCGTTTTCAGCAGGAGCGCTACACCCGCCGTTACCTGCTCGCCCTGCACCCCGTCGGAATGGGCTGATGGCCGGACCGCATCCGGTCGGCGATCCCGCCCCGCTGGACGGACTGATCCCGGCCTCCGCCGCAATCGGCGCCACGGAACGTGACTTCGGCGTCTACCTGCACGTGCCGTTCTGCAAGGTGCGCTGCGGATACTGCGACTTCAACACCTACACCGCCACGGAGTTGCGTGGCGTGAAGCAGAGCGACTATGCCAGCCAGGCGATTCTCGAGGTCGAGGCCGCCGCGCGCATCCTCGCCGAATCCGGAGTGCCCGTCCGGCCGGCCGCCACGGTCTTCTTCGGCGGTGGTACCCCCACGCTGCTGCCGGCTGACCACCTGGTGCGGATGCTCCACTCCGTGCGAGACACCTTCGGCATCGTGCCCGGTGCCGAGATCACCACGGAGGCCAACCCCGACTCCGTGGATGCGGCCTACCTGCGCCAGCTGGCTGAGGCCGGGTTCACCCGGGTGTCCTTCGGCATGCAGTCCGCGGTTCCCCGCGTGCTGGCCACTCTCGAGCGCACCCACGATCCCGAGCGGGTTCCGCTGGTGGTGCAGTGGGCGCGTGAGGCGGGGCTGGACGTGAGTCTGGACCTGATCTATGGCACACCGGGGGAGACCATCGAGGACTGGCAGGCCAGTCTTTCGCAGGCGATCAGCCAGAAGCCCGACCACATCAGCGCCTACTCCCTCATCGTGGAGGACGGTACCAAGCTGGCCAGGCAGATCCGCCGCGGCGAGCTCGTGCAGCCCGACGAAGACCTGCAGGCCGACTTCTACGAACTCGCCGACAAACGCCTGGAAGAGGCCGGTTACAGCTGGTACGAGGTGAGCAACTGGTCCACGGACGAGGCGCACCGCTCCCGGCACAACCTGTCGTACTGGCGCAGCACCGACTGGTGGGGCGTCGGCCCCGGCGCGCACAGCCACGTCGGCGGGGTGCGCTGGTGGAACGTCAAGCACCCGGCGGCGTACGCCGACCGGATCCTGGCCGGGCATTCCCCGGCGGCAGGTCGCGAGACCCTGGACGCGGCTACCCGGGAGACCGAGCGGGTGCTGCTGCTGACCCGCATCCGCGAAGGCATCCCGGTGGCAACCCTGTCGAAGCTGGGCCGCCGGGAGGTCGCCGGTCTGATCGCCGACAAGCTCATCGACGCGAGGGCCGCCATCGGCGGCAACATCGAACTGACCCTCACGGGCCGGCTCCTCGCGGATGCCGTCGTCCGCCGCCTCCTCACCGACTAGGGCGCGCGCCCCAACCTGTCGATGTCGGCAGCACGTACCCCGTCGCCGGTCGAGCTTGTCGAGACCTGGTGGGTCAGTTTGCGGTTCGTCCCCTCCGTCGGTCGAGCTTGTCGAGACCTCGTGAGTAATCCGTCAGTAGTTCCCGCGTCTGGCGATCTGGTCGACGTCGTGCTGCGTCTGTCGACGCAAACCTCGCGAGCGAACCCAGGTATCGAGACTGGTCGCCGGGTCTAGACAAGCTCGACCTGCGGCAGCGGCTATTCGGGTGGTCTTCGGGTGCGTGGGTCGTGCGCCCGGTGCTTCTCGGGGGTGCGCCACTTCCCGGTGGGGTCGACCCAGTAGGGTGCTTTCACCTGTGGCATGCCCTGGACCATCCGGATTTTCCAGCCGGTGCTGCTGGTGATGGTGTGGTGGTGGTACCAACACAGCAACACCCCGTTGTCCACGTGCGTTCTACCGCCGTACTGCCAGGGTTCGACGTGGTGCACTTCGCACCATTGCGGTGGGCAGGTGCAGCCCGGGATGATGCAGCCGCCGTCCCGGGCGGTGATCGCTTTGCGTTGCAGCGGGGAGAAGCAGCGGGCTTTGCTACCGAGGCCGAGGACGGCGCCGTTGCCGCCGAAGAAGATGGGTTGCATGCCGCCGTTGTCGATCATCTGATTGATGCCCTTCATCGAGATCGGCCCGTCCACCCCGTCGATCCAGCCCACGCCGGAGTTCTTGAGCAGGTCGGTCGCGTTGACGTGCACCATCACGGTCGGGGGCATGCCGCCCATGGTCGGGGTGCGGGGATCTTGGGCGACCTGGGTGAGAATGCCCCGCAGAATGTCGGCTCGTTTCTCCCCGCCGGTGCGTTCGTCCAGGATTTCCCCGGGGATCAGTTCGCCGGCTTCGATGCGCTGCTGGTCCTCCGCGGAGGGGAACTTCACGGCGGTGCGGGCTGACTGGTAAGTGTTGAACAGGTTCTGCATCACCCCTTTGAGGTCCGGGGTGACGCCGCCGCGGAGCGGGTAGAGGCCGTCGCGGAGTTTGCCGAAGGAGAACGACGACTTCGCTTCGAGCAGCGGCGCGTTCGGCGCGACCCCGTCGGGGTTCAGGAACGCCTGCCAGGCCGGCGTCATCGCCTGGATGTGGTCGGCGCCGAGGACGAACAGGTCGGAGTCGCCCAACCGGCACACCGGGCCGGCCCCAGCCCCGCTCCCAGGCCCGGTTGCGGTCACGTCTGCTCCGCCGTCGGCGTCGGTGATGGGGCGTCCGTAGCGGGATCCGGTGGCGTTTTCGACCAGGGTCGCTTCCGCGATGTGCACCTGCGCTTGATCGGCGTACCGTCGGCCGTGCACGGTGTAATCCGCCAGGGCTTTGACGATGACTGCGGCAGATTCGACCCCGAGTTCCCCGGCAGTGAGGGCGGCGGCCACGATCGGGAACACCGGTTCCTGCGCGCCCATCGTGCTCATCCGCGGGCACACCTTCTCGCCCAGGGTGATGCGGCGTTTCATCTCCGCATCCGAGCAACGCGTCAACCGGGTCAGTAAGTCCAGGTCCCGGGTGGCACCCAACCGCCACGCCAGCGACTCCCGGCCCAGCAACCGGCGAGCCCGGTACGCCACCACGGTCGCAGTGGTCACCCGGGCGGCGTCCACCGGCCGGCCCACGTTCTCCACCACCTGCGTCAACGCGACCAGTTCGGCATCGTTGACCGTGTCCACGTCGATGGACGCCATCACCGCCTGAATCGTGCGGGCCGCATCCGCCAAGACCTTCACTTTTTCCCCGAACGGCCCGGCGAGCACGCGTTGCACGGCGGGCAACTCGGTGGGCTCCTGCCATACCGGCTGCGGCTTGCCGCGCCGGGCACCGGCATCGCCGACCCCGGGCCAGCTCCCGTCGGGCGCCGCATCCGCTGTGCTGGGTGATGCGTCGGTGCTGCCGGCGGTGGTGCCAGAGGTGGCGGCAACGGTCGAGGTGAGCGGCGCCGTTATCTCGGGTGCCGGGCCGGCGAGGCCGGTGTTCCAGTCCAGCGCGCTCTGGTCATCGGAGATTCGGCCGTCGGAGCTCCGACCGCTAGCGCTCGGGCCACGCGAGTTCGGCCCGGTGGGAGTGTCTCCCATCGGTGGGGTGGAGCCTTTCTGGAGTTCTTCGTCCATACCCCCATTCTCCCACGAATCGTCTCTTTGTGTGAGAATATGTCACCTTATCCACAGGGCAAATTCAGAAGTTTCTTCCCCTGCTGGCTCGCTCACAAGAGCTCAGCCCGGGCATCCGCTGACCGTCGCGTCGATTCGGGACTTCGCAGAGTTTTGCCGCCGAATGACTACGCGAAAACCGGAAACGAGCGAAGCGGAAGCGCGTTGTCGGCCAGCATGGGGCGTCGTTCCCGTTCAGAGCCGCGGGAGGACTAGATGCCGGCTGCGCGGGGTCTCGACGAGCTCGACCAACGAGGTGGGAGCGCCTCGCAGGCTGGTGCGCGGGGTCTCGACGAGCTCGACCAGCGCCACGGGAGCGAACCGGGGACACCCTCAGGGGGCTCGCCGCGTGCGGGCAAAAAAAGGGGCGCGCAGAGCCAGTGGCTCCGCGCGCCCCAGGCGCAGGGAAAACGCCTAGTTGAGGAACTTGATCGTCAGCGGGTAGCTGTACCACTCGCCCTTGTTGGCAGCGATGGCGGCCATGATGCTGAAGATGATGTTCAGGATCCAGACGGCAGCCAGGATCAGGAAGCCGATTCCGATGATGGTGAGGATTCCACCGACGAACCCGGCGATGGCCAGCGTGATCTGGAAGTTCAGCGCGGTGGCGCTGTGAGCGCGGATGAACGGACCGCGGTCCTTGAGCACGATGTAGCCGATCAACGCAGGCAGGAAGCTGAAGAGGATGCCGCCGATGTGGATCAGTGTGGCCCACAGCTTCTCGTCAGCAGGGCTGAGCTGGCTCGGTTGCTGATATGGGGTGGCGGGGGGAGGCGTTGCCTCTGACATGGAATCTCCTTCGTGGACTCCCGGCGGGGCCGGGTGGTGTCGGGTGTCGCTGTTCCCAGCGTAGCGCTGGCGCGCCCCTTCCGGCAGGGACAAACTAGCTGATCAGGCGGAGAGCGAAGGGGTACCGGTACGGCCGGCCCTCCCGGGCGCTGAGGAAGCCGAGAACCGAGAAGATCGAGCCGATCAGCCAGAGCACCCAGCCCAGTGAGAACAGGCCGGACAGCAGCCCGAAGGTGACCAGGCTCAAAACCGTGGACAGCACGTTGATCGCGACGTAGCCGATCAGCAGAGTGATCTGGAAGTTCAGCGCTTCCTTGCCCTGCTCGTTGGTGAACGCCCCACGGTCCTTGAAGATCAGCCAGATGATCAGGGACGGAGGGAAGGAGAGGATGCCGCCCAGATGGGCCAGTGACGCCCACTGGCGGTCCTGTTCTCCCGTCAGCGGTGGGCCGGCGGTGGGCCCGTTCGACGGTTCCTGGCCGGTGGGATAACTCATGACAATGCCCTTCGGTGAACGCTCGGAGTCAGTCTTGCCCCCACGCTACTGCGCGAAATCGTCCGGCAGCAATGGGTATCGCCGTCACCCGCGATATGATTAGCAGTCAAACAATGAGAGTGCCAGCAATTTGGGGCACCACCGGGCAAGAGGGAGGCGATCGATCATGGTGTCTGATCGCAGTCTCGAGGTGCTCCGGGTCATCGTGCAGGACTATGTGGCATCCCGCGAGCCCGTCGGCTCCAAATCCATTGTCGACAGGCACGCCTTCGGGGTGTCGGCGGCGACCATCCGGAACGATATGGCCCTCCTCGAGGAGGAAGAGCTCATCATCGCCCCGCACACGTCGTCGGGGCGCATTCCCACCGATAAGGGCTACCGGCTCTTCGTCGACCACCTTGCCGACCTGCGACCCCTCACGGGTGCGCAGCGTCAGGCCATCGAGGTCTTCCTCGGCCAGTCCGCCGACCTGGACGAGGTGCTCGCCCGCAGCGTGCGTCTCCTGTCCCAGCTCACCCACCAGGTCGCCCTGGTGCAGTACCCCTCGCTGTCCCGCGCCACGGTGCGCCACATCGAGCTCGTGCCGCTCAGTGACACCCGGGTGTTGTCGGTCCTGATCACGGACTCGGGCCGGGTCGAACAGAGGGTGATCGAGCTGCCACGTGCGCTCGACGTCGACGCCCTCGCTGCCCTCCGCTCCCGGCTCAATTCAGTGGTCGGAGGCCTCAGCATGAGCGAGGCCGCCACCGCCCTCACCGGCCCGACCGGACTCGGCCCGCCCGAGTTGCAGGACCTGATCGACCTGATCACCTCGACCCTGCGCGACCAGGTCGGCGCCAACCGGCAGGACCGCCTCGTGATGGCCGGTGCCGCGAACCTGGTGCGTACCGAAGACGACTTCACCGGCAGCATCTACCCGGTGCTCGAGGCCATCGAAGAGCAGGTGGTGCTGTTGCGCCTGTTCGGTGAGATGGCCACAGACCAGCACGGCGTCTCGGTGAGCATCGGCCGGGAGAACGCCCCGTTCGGGCTCGGCGAAACGTCGGTGCTCACCAGCGGGTACACCTCGCACGGTGACGCGGCCCGCCTGGGCGTGCTCGGCCCGACCCGGATGGACTACTCCAACAACATGGCGGCCGTGCGTGCCGTCGCCCGCTACCTTTCGCGCCTGCTCGGCGAGAACTAGTCGGCCCCTTCACCTTTCCGACACGACTTCCACACCCAAGAACCCGAGGAGAGCCAGCTTTGGCTGACCATTACGAAGCACTCGGCGTCGCCCGCGATGCCACCACCGATGAGATCAAGAAGGCGTACCGCAAGCTCGCCCGCCAGCTGCACCCCGATGTGAACCCGGGTGCGGAAGCCTCCGAGCGGTTCAAGACCATCACGCACGCCTACGACGTGCTCAGCGACCCGAAGCAGCGCCAGAACTACGACCGCGGCGGCTCGGGCTCCAGTCAGGGTGGCGGCTTCGACGCCGGCAACTTCGGCGACATCTTCGAGACCTTCTTCGGCGGGGGAGGCGGCGGCAGTCGTGGTCCGCGGTCCCGCCGCGAACGTGGCCAGGATGCGCTCATCCGGGTCGAACTCGACCTCGACGAGGTCATCTTCGGCACGCACCGCGACATCGAGGTGGACACCGCCGTGGTCTGCGCCACCTGCAACGGCTCCTGCTGCCAACCCGGCACCTCCCCGGTCACCTGCGACATCTGCCACGGCACCGGCAGCATCCAGCGCGCCGTGCGCTCCCTGCTCGGCAACGTCATGACCTCGAGCCCCTGCGGCTCCTGCCGCGGCTACGGCACCATCATCGCCACGCCCTGCGTCACCTGCCAGGGCCAGGGCCGGGTTCGCGCCCGCCGCAGCGTGCCCGTCGACATCCCCGCCGGCGTCGACACGGGCCTGCGCCTGCAGATGCCCGGCTCGGGAGAGGCCGGCCCCGCCGGCGGCCCGAATGGCGACCTGTACCTCGAGATGAAGGTGCGCCATCACGACGTCTTCAGCCGCGACGGTGATGACCTGCTCTGCACGCTCGAAGTGCCCATGACGGATGCCATCCTCGGCTCCGCCGCCACCATCAAGGCGCTCGACGGTGACATCGAGCTGGAACTGCGCCCCGGCGTGCAGGCCGGCGAGATCCTCACCGTCAAGGACCGCGGTGTCACGCGCCTCCGCGGCAACGGCAGAGGCGACCTCCGGGTCGGTGTACAGGTGCTCACCCCCACCAAGCTCGATCACAAGGAACGCGAATTGATCGAAGCCTTCGCCGCCAGGCACAAGGTTCCCGCTCCCGCGCTCAGCCAGTTCCAGCAGGGCCTGTTCGCGAAGCTCCGCGACCGGTTCCTCGGCTAAGAGACCCAGTGGCGCATTTCTTCCTCTCGGAGACCCTCGACACCGGCAGCACGCCGGTGGTCGTGGGGGCGACGGTGTCGGTGACCGGCGCCGAAGCCAAGCACGCCGTCACCGTCAGCCGCGTGCGCCCGGGCGAGACCCTGCTGCTCGGCAACGGTGCAGGCCTGGTGCTCGGCGTCACCGTGGTCTCGGCCGCACCGGCCGAGCTGGTCGTGCGCGTCGACTCGGTCACCCGCACCCCGGCGTCCACGCCCCGGATCGTGCTGGTGCAGGCGCTGGCCAAGGGGGACCGCGACGAACTCGCGGTGCAGGCCGGCACCGAACTCGGTATCGACGCCGTCATTCCGTGGGCCGCCGCCAGGTCGGTGGCCCGCTGGGACGGCGTCAAGATCGCCAAGGGCCAGGCGCGCTGGGCCGCGATCGTGCGGGAAGCCAGCAAGCAGTCCATCCGGCCCTGGCTGCCGGAGGTACTGCCGCTGACCAGCACCAAGCAACTCGCCCAGCTCGCGGCCACCAGCCGGATGCTGCTGCTCGAGCCCACCGCATCCGCCCGGCTCACCGCTATCGGCGCGCCGAACGACGACAGGGACATCGTGCTCGTCGTCGGGCCGGAGGGCGGGATCGCGCCATCGGAACTCGACATCCTCGAGCAGGCCGGCGCCACCCGGGTGAAGCTGGGTGACACCGTGCTGCGCACCTCCACTGCCGGTCCCGCGGCGGTGGCCATCCTCAACGCAGCCCTCGATCGCTGGTAGTTCGCTTAAGATAGAGATATGGCTTCCCCCGGTGCAGAACCCTCCATCTTCAGCCGCATCGCCGCGCGCGAGATTCCGGCGACTATCGTGGCGGAAACCGACCACATCATCGCCTTCAACGACATCGCGCCCCAGGCGCCGGTGCACGTGGTCGTGACCACCAAGACCGAGCAGTACCAGAACGTCGGCCAACTCGCTGCGGCGGATCCGGCGCTCCTGGCCGAACTCGTGGCGGTCGCCGAACGGGTGGCCCTTGAGCACTGCGACGGCGAATACCGCCTGATCTTCAACACCGGCGCGTCCGCCGGCCAGACCGTTTTCCATGTGCACGCCCACGTGCTCGGCGGCGTTCTCGAGGAGGGTACGCTTGCAGCCCACTGACCCTGAGACCACCGGGGCCGCGTCGCTGCCCGCCGTACGCAAACTCCTCGTCGACGGTGTCGCGATGGTTCGGCTGCTCGGACCGCAGGATCGCTTCCTCAGCACGATCGAGAAGGAATACCCGGCCGTCACGGTGCACGTGCGCGGCAACGAGGTCACCCTGACCGGCCCGGCCGCCGGCGTCGATGCCGTGGTGCGGCTGGTCGAAGAACTGCAGCTGCTGCTCCGCACCGGCGCGAACCTCGGCGAGGCCGAAGTGAGCACCTCGGCGCGGATGCTCGACGCCGACAGCTCGTCGAGCCCATCGACGGTGCTCGGCCAGGCGATCCTCACCTCCCGTGGTCTCACCGTGCGGCCCAAGACGCTCGGACAGAGCGACTACGTCAACGCGATCGATGAGAACGCGATCGTCTTCGGCATCGGCCCGGCCGGAACCGGCAAGACCTACCTCGCCATGGCCAAGGCCGTGCAGGCCCTGCAGCGCAAGGAGGTCGACCGCATCATCCTCACCCGGCCGGCCGTCGAAGCCGGCGAACGCCTCGGCTTCCTGCCCGGCAGCCTCACTGACAAGATCGACCCGTACCTGCGCCCGCTCTACGACGCCCTGTTCGAGATGATGGACCCCGAGCTGGTTCCCAAGCTCCTCGCCGCCGGCACGATCGAGGTGGCGCCGTTGGCCTACATGCGCGGCCGCACCCTCAACTCGGCGTTCATCGTGCTCGACGAGGCGCAGAACACCACGCCGGAGCAGATGAAGATGTTCCTCACCCGGCTCGGCTTCGGCTCACAGATGGTCGTCACCGGCGACATCACCCAGGTAGACCTGCCGGCCGGAGCGAGCGGATTGCGTCTGGTGACCCGCGTGCTCGACGGCATCGACGACATCGCCTTCGTACGATTGACCAGCGCAGACGTCGTGCGCCACAGCCTTGTCGGTCGCATCGTCGATGCGTACACCGAATACGACGCGCAGAAGCAGGCCCAACGCTACGAAAGCGAACAGGCCCGCGACTTCGCCGCCCGCGCTCCGCACCAGGGGAATCCGCGCGATCGCACCCCGAAACGGAGATCCAGTTGAGCATCGAAATCAACAACGAGTCGGCCATCCCGGTCGACGAGGCCGCCATCCAACGGCTGGCGGCCTTCGCCTTGGACACCATGCACGTGCACGCCGACGCCGAACTCGCGATCGTGCTCGTCGACGAGGGCGCCATGGAACAGCTGCACGTGCAGTGGATGGACGAGCCGGGCCCCACCGATGTGCTCAGCTTCCCGATGGATGAACTGCGCCCCGGCACCGAGGACGCCCAGACCCCACCGGGCCTGCTCGGCGACATCGTGCTCTGCCCCCAGGTGGCGCAGGGCCAGGCGGAGACCGCCGGCCACAGCACCCTCGACGAACTGTTCCTGCTCACCGCGCACGGAATCCTGCACCTACTGGGCTTCGACCACGCGGAGCCCGAAGAAGAGAAGGAGATGTTCGGCATCCAGCGCGACATCCTGATCGGCTTCGCCATGCAGGAACGACGCCGCCCCCGATGATCGTCGGGTGGTTCCTCACGGCCGCCATCCTGCTCGTCGCATTCGGCGGGCTGATGGCCGCCGTCGACGCCGCGATCACATCGCAATCCCGGGCTGACATCTCCGAGCTCGCAGTCACCGCACGGTCCAAGCGGTCCTTGCGCGCCATCGCGGCCGACACCGGCGCGCACCTGAACGCGATCAACTTCGTGCGCATCATCGCGGAGACGACTGCAGCCGTTCTGGTCACCCTGGTCTTCGCCACCACGATCGACCAGATCTGGTTGGCGCTGCTGCTGTCCGCCCTGCTGATGACCGCAGTGTCGTTCGTGCTGGTCGGGGCGAGCCCGCGCAGCGTCGGCCGGGCGCACCCGAAGAACCTGCTGTTGCTCACGGCCGTCCTGGTGCACTTCCTGCGGGTACTGCTCGGCCCGGTCGCGAACGCGCTCGTGGCCCTCGGCAACCGGGTCACCCCCGGCCGCAGCCGCCTGGCCACCTTCACCTCGGAGGACCAGCTGCTGAGCATGGTCGACGAGGCCACCGAACTCGATGTGATCGAGGAAGACGACCGGGAACTCATCCACTCGATCTTCGAGTTCAGCGAAACCGTCGTGCGTGAGGTGATGATCCCGCGCACCGACATGGTCACCGTCGACGCCGACTCGAGCGTCGGCGCCGCCATGGGCCTGTTCCTCAGCAAGGGCTTCTCCCGGGTGCCGGTGGTCGACGGCGAGGTCGACGACGTCATCGGCGTGCTCTACCTGCGCGACGTCGCCCGGCTGGTCTACGAACGGCCGAAGAACCTCGAGACGCTCACGGTGCGTGACCTCGCCAAGGCCGCCCAGTTCGTGCCCGAATCCAAGAAGGCGGATGCGCTGCTGCGTCACATGCAGCTCGAATCCAACCACCTCGCCATGGTCGTCGACGAGTACGGTGGTATCGCCGGACTGGTCACGCTCGAGGACCTGATCGAGGAACTCGTCGGCGACATCTCCGACGAGTACGACCGCGACGTCGTCGAAATCGAAGACCTGGGCAACGGCCGGTTCCGGGTGAGCGCCCGTCTCCCGGTCGACGAACTCGGCGAACTCTTCGACCTCGACCTCGACGACGACGAGGTCGACTCGGTCGGCGGACTCCTCGCCAAGGCGCTGGGCCGACTGCCCGTCGCCGGGTCGGAAGCCCGCACCAGCGGCCTCATCCTCACCGCCGAACGCACAGAGGGCCGCCGCAAACGAATCAGCACAGTGCTGGTTGAACCAGACAAGGCGTTGAAAGACGCACAGTCCGCATTCCTCGGGATGCCGGACGCCGAAGGAGCACACGGACATGACAACAGAACCTGATTTCCGAGCGGGGTTCGTCTCCTTCGTCGGGCGCCCTAACGTGGGCAAGTCGACGCTGACGAATGCCCTGGTGGGAGAGAAGGTCGCGATCACGTCGTCGAAGCCGCAGACCACCCGCCGCGCGATCCGAGGCATCGTGCACCAGAAGAACGGCCAGCTGATCCTGGTGGACACCCCCGGCATCCACCGGCCCCGCACGCTGCTCGGCGAGCGCCTGAACAGCCTGGTGCAGTCCACCCTCAGCGGTGTCGACGTGGTGGGCCTGTGCATCCCGGCCAACGAGCCGATCGGCCCCGGCGACAAGTTCATCAACGAACAGCTCGACAACTTCCCCCGCGCCAAGAAGGTGGCCATCGTCACCAAGATCGACCTGTCCTCCAAGACCAGCGTCGCCAACCAGCTCCTCGCAGTGTCGCAGCTGCGCGACTGGGAGGCGATCGTGCCGATCTCGGCGACCAGCCACATCCAGCTCGACATCCTCAGCAACGAGCTGCTGCGCCTGCTGCCGCTCAGCGACGCCCCGCTCTACCCCGCGGATGCCGTCACCGACGAGAGCCTGGAATCGCGCATTTCCGAGTACATCCGCGAGGCCGCTCTCGAGGGCGTCACCGACGAACTGCCGCACTCGATCGCCGTCACCATCGACGACATCATCGAGCGCGACGACCAGGAGCTGGTGGAGATCTACGCCAACCTGTTCGTCGAACGTGACAGCCAGAAGGGCATCATCATCGGCAAGTCCGGCAGCCGGCTCAAGGACGTCGGCATGCGGGCGCGCAAGCAGATCGAGCCGCTCGTCGGCAAGCGGGTCTTCCTGTCGCTCCGGGTCAAGGTCGCCAAGGAATGGCAGCGCGACCCGAAGCAGCTGGGCCGCCTGGGCTTCTAGGCCGGCGGGGCGCTGATCCTCAGCAGCACCCGCTGCTTCGCGCCTGCCTTGCCGAGGCGTTCGATGAACAGGAACACCCGGTACTCCAGCTTGTACTTGGCTCCGAACACCTCGGTGAGCCGGTCGCGACTCTGGTCGTCGTCGGCGATCACCGCACTGCCTGCGACGGCGACGGTGCCGGGGGAGACCGCACCCATCCTGGAACAGGGCTGCAGGGCCACTCGGGCGTTGTTCCGCAACCGCTTCACCTTGCCGGACTCTTTCGGCGTCGTGACGATCAGATCGTTCCCGTCCCGGGCGATCCAGACCGGCGTCGACACCGGCTCGCCGCTCTTGCGGTAGGTGGTGAGCGAGACGAATCTCTCGTCGGCGAGGCTGAGGAGCGCGGCCGTGGCGTCGGGCGCGGCGGCGGAGGCGGGGGATGTGGGCATTGCAACACCTTAGGCGGCGAGCGAGCACGCGACAATAGAACCCGGCGAGCTCTCGCCCGAAGGAGGAACTCCATGTCTCAGGTACCGAATGTCTGACCCGGTCATCGCCGTTCTGGGCGTCGGAGCGGTGGGCGCGGTGCTCGCCGCGCAGTTGCACCGAGCCGGCATCGACGTGGTCGCCGTCGCCCGGCCGGATACGGCCGAGCTGATCCGCACCCAGGGCCTCACGATTCGCAGCCACCACTTCGGTGACACCGTCTGCCGACTGCCGGTGGTCACCAGCGTTCCGGCCGGAGCCCGGGTGATCGTGGCTACCAAGGCCACCGCTCTGCACGGCGTGCTCGCTGCTCTCGGCGCGGCCGGGCCCACCGAGGTGGTCACCCTGCTCAACGGCATCGAGCACATGGCGCCGATCCGCGCGAACGCGCCCACGGCCCTGGTGGCCGGCGCCTCTGTCGCCGTCGAATCGACTCGGCTCAGCCCCACCGTGATCGAACACAAGAGCCCGTTCTTCCGCCTCACCGTGCCTGGCACGGCGGCGGAGTCCGGCATCGTCAGGGCCTGGACCGCCGCGGGTCTCGACGTCACGGTGGGCGGCACCGAGCAGGAGGTGCTCTGGGCCAAACTGCGTTTCCTGGCCCCGATGGCGCTGCTCACCTCGTTCTGGCGGCTGCCGCTCGGGCCGGCTCTCGAGCACGAGCCGGCTCTCACGGCGGCTCTGCTGGCCGACGTCGCCGCCATCGCGAGCGGCGACGGCGTTCCCACGGATGCGGAGCAACTGGCGCGCGCCCTGGCCAAGCTCCCGCCCGGCATGCGTTCCTCGTTGCAGAACGACCTGGATGCCGGAGTGCCCAGCGAGCTCGACGCCATCGGCGGCGCTCTCGTACGCCGGGGAGGCTCACTCGGCGTGAGCACCGAGACCGTGCAGCGCCTGGTCACGCAGCTCGCTGAGCGGTAGACGGTCACCGGCCGGCAGCCCTCCCGGCCGGCCGGGTACATCGCTCGGATGATTTCGGGTGCCCCAGGGATGATCCGCTTTTCGGATCCCCGTCCCGGCGCAAACGGAGCCGTACGCTGGACGGATGGCGGTTCAGGACTTCTTCACGCGCACAGCGCGCTACCGCTGGGCCTTCGAACCCGCGCTCGGCCTCCTGGTCGCCGTGGTCTGGGGGAGCATCGCCATGACGACGGCGTCGTACGGCTCGCTCCTGGTGGTCTGGTTGTTCGCCATCGCCGTTGCGCTGTGCCGGCTGTCCCCGCTGTCCGCCCTGGCTGTCGGCGCCGTCGCCAGCGTCGCGAGCGCCGACCTGCTCTTCGGCCAGCCGGCCACGATGACGCTGTTGTTCACCAGCGGATGCCTGGTCACCTGGGGCGCAAGCCTGTACGGTCGGCCCGTCGCGCGGTACCTCGCGCTGGCCGTCGGCCTGATCGTCGGACTGCTGTTGACGTTCCTGCTGGTACTCCCCGTCCTCGGGACCTCCGCACCCGGTATTGACGCCGTACTCCGCTTCTTCATCGACCTGGGAGCCAGGCTCGCCGCGGCGCTCCTGGCCACCGGCGTGCTGGTCGCCGGCTGGGTGGGCGCCATGGTGTTGCGCGGTCGCGCGGACCGCCGCGCCGCCGGGGGGAACCCCGATGCCGGTCGGGCGCTCTCCACGCCCCTGGTCGCAGAGGCCTGGTTGATGAGTGCGCCGGGCACAACCTCGACCGGGCCCGTGTCGTTCAGTGGCCGTCCGGGATTCCGGCCGGTGTCGCGGCGCATCATCAGCATCGACGCCGGCATCGCCGGCGCGTTCTTCCTCGTCGGACTGCTGCTCGATGCGCGCAGCAGCATCGCGACCCTCCTGGTGTTGCTCGGGTTCACCGCGGCGCTGGCGGTGCGCAGGCTCTCGCCCGGCCTGGCCCTCACGATCGCCTGGATCACCGCCCTGTCCCAGATGCTGGCGGGTCTGTCGGTGCTCGGCAGCGACCTCGCGGTCCTCGCCGTGCTGTACGTCACCGCGGCCTACGCCGACCGGATCGTGCGCTGGGCCGGACTGGTCTCTGTCGGTGTCGGCGCCCTGCTCTCTGCCGGGTACCTCGCCATCGCGCAACGCGGGGCCGCCTCCCTCGGCGACGCGGTCGCGCAGGGCGCCGTCGCCGGCCTGGTCTGGTCGTTCGTGGCCACCTTCGTCTCCAGTCTCGCCGTCCTCGGCCTGTCCTGGACCCTCGGCCTGTTGATGCGCACCTGGAAGACCGCGAGGGATGGCCGGCTCACGCAGTACAGGGCCGTCGAGGAACAAAGACTGGCCCAGCGCAACGTCGTGGTCGAACAGGAACGCAACCGCATCGCCCGCGACATGCACGACGTCGTGGCGCACTCCCTGGCCGTCGTCATCGCCCAAGCCGACGGTGCCCGATACGCCAGGGCCCAGAATCCAGAGGCCGTCGACGAGGCCCTGACGACGATCTCCACCACGGCCCGGGATGCGCTCGGCGACGTGCGCATCCTTCTGGCCCGCCTGCGCCAGGACGTTGCCGACGGCCCGCAACCGGTGCTCGCCGACCTCGACCGCCTCGTGGCTCAGATGCAGAGCACCGGGCTCGACATCGAGTGGACCACAAGCGGTACGCCCACCACCCTCGGCTCCGGCGCCCAGCTCGCGGTCTACCGCATCGTGCAGGAGGCCCTCACCAACGCCCTCCGGCATGGCGACGCCGGTCGGGCGGTATATTTGAGCCTCGCCTGGACCGACGGATGGGTCGCCGTGACGATAGACAACGCTGTACGCACCAACCCGGTCGCCGACGCCTCCGGCGAACTCGGCCACGGCCTGCCCGGAATGCGGGAACGGGCCCTGCTGGCCGGCGGATCGCTCGCCGCGGAGTCGATCGGGGGCCGGTTCATCGTGGCGGCGCGCCTGCCGGCGATCACCACCAACGCTCTCGTGCGGCCCGCCGCCGGCACCGTGCTCTACCCACCCGTGCCTCAGCCCACCGTGGTCGTGCCCGGCACCGGGGCCGGCGCATGAGCGACGTGCACCAGGCGGATGCCCCGCGCATCCGGGTCGCCCTGGTCGACGACCAGGCCCTGTTCCGGGCCGGGATCCGCATGCTGGTCTCCTCCCAGCCCGACCTCGAGTTCGTCGGCGAGGCCGGCAACGGCGCGGCCGGCGTCAGCATGGCCGCGGCCGTGCACCCCGACGTGATCCTGATGGACATCCGCATGCCCGTGATGGACGGCATCGACGCGACGGTCGCCATTCTCGCCGCCGCCGAAGAGGCCGGCGGCACGCCACCCCGCATCGTGGTGCTCACCACCTTCGAACTCGACGAGAGTGCCAGCCGTGCCATCCGGGGAGGAGCCAGCGGGTTCCTGCTGAAGGATGCCGACCCCGAGTTCCTGCTCGCCGCCATCCGCACCGTGCACGCCGGCAGCGCCGTCATCGCCGCCTCCGCCACCCGCGAACTCTTCGCCCACTTCGACGCGCCGGAACCCGCGCAGGAAGAACCTGAGGCATTCCGCACCCTGACCAGCCGGGAGCGAGACATCTTCGCCCTGGCCGCTCTGGGGCTCAGCAACGCCGAGATCGCCGCCGGTGAGTTCCTCAGCGAGGCCACGGTCAAGACCCACATCAGCCGCATCCTCTCGAAGCTGTCGCTGCGCGACCGGGTGCAACTCGTGGTCTTCGCCTTCCAACACCGGCTCACCCAGTAGCCGTCCGGATGACACGGCGCGGCATCCGGATCATCCTCTGGAACGCGCGGCTACATCCCCAGCCGGACGCGGCGGCAGGCGGCGAATTCCTAGCGTAGAAGCATGGAAACCACACCCGCCACACCCGGCCTCGCAGCCAGGGTCACCGCCCTCACAAAGACCTACGGATCCGCCACGACCGCGGTGACAGCCCTCGACGACGTGTCGATCGGCATCCGCCGCGGCCAGTTCACCGCGATCATGGGGCCGAGCGGATCGGGCAAGTCCACCCTGATGCACATCATGGCCGGGCTCGACACCGCCAGCTCGGGCCAGGCCTGGCTCGGCGACACCGAGATCAGCGGCCTGGGCGACGCCGACCTCACGGTGCTCCGTCGGCGCCGGGTCGGCTTCATCTTCCAGGCCTTCAACCTGGTACCCACCCTCGACATCCGCGGCAACATCCTGCTGCCGTTCGCGCTGGATGGCCGCCGGCCGAGCAGCACCGAGACCGGCTGGATCGAGCAGCTGATCGATTCCCTCGGCCTGGTCGATCGCCTCACCCACCGGCCGCACGAGCTCTCCGGCGGCCAGCAACAGCGGGTGGCCATCGCCCGGGCCCTCGCCACGCGGCCCGAACTGGTCTTCGCCGACGAACCCACCGGCAACCTCGACTCCCGCAGCGGTCGGGAGGTGCTGGCACTCCTCAAGGCGGCCAGCACCGGCTACGGGCAGAGCATCGCCATGGTCACCCACGATCCCATCGCGGCCAGCTACGCCGATCGCATCCTCTTCCTCGCCGACGGCCGCCTCGTCGAAGATCGGGAACGGTCGTCAGCCGAAGAGATCTCCCGCATCATGCTCGGCATGGAGCAGCGCGCATGAGCGGCCAACCGAAAACCCAGATGGTTCCGGCCGGACATGCAGGCCGCGGTGCGAGCCTGCTCGTGGCGGCGCTGGCCTCCGCGTTCGGTGTGGTACTGCTGCAGGTCACCAGCGTGCTCGCCACGGTGATCAGCGGCGACGACGTGGCCGGCATCGGTGCGGTCAAGTCGGCGTTGACGATGGTCGCGGTCCTGTTCATCACCATCGCCGTCTACGTCAGTTCGATCGTGACCACCAACACCGTCGCCACGATCATCGCGGGCCGCACCCGCACCATCGCCCTGATGCGCCTGATCGGATCGAGCGCCAGGGACCAGCGCCGAGCGGTGGCCAAGGAAGGTCTGGCCGTCGGGGCCGTCGGGGCCGTCCTCGGAGCCGTGGCCGGCACGTTGCTGATGGCCGGGGGACTGCAGATCGCCGTCGCCACCGGGGTGATCCCCGACCTTCGCTACAGCCTGCTCGAACCACTCCTGGTGCTGCCCGTGGCGATCGTGGTGATCTCCACCTGGGGCGCCGCCTGGACGGGATCGCGCCGGGTGCTCACGGTGAGCCCGATGCAGGCCGTCGGCGCCGCCCAGGAGCTCTCGCTCGAGGAAGCTATCCGGCGGCCGGCCCGTAACGTGATCGCCGTGGTCCTGATCATCGCCGGAGTCCTGTTCCTGGCCGGTGGTGTGATCGTCGGCCAGGTCAGCGAATACGGGGTGCTGCTCGGTCTGGTCGGCGGGCTGCTGTCCTTCAGCGGGCTCGTGCTCGGTTCGCACCTGATCATGCCGCCTATCTTGCGCCTGGTGGGCAGGGGCCTGGGCACGAACACGCCGGTCATGCTCGCGGCCGCCAATTCCCAGCAACATCCGGAGCGAAGCTCCAGGGCCACGATCGGCCTGGTTATCGGTGTGACGCTGATCACCATGTTCGCAGTCGCCGGGGCCACCTTCGAGAAGATGATGGAACTCGCCATGGAAGACCCGTCGGTGCGCGCGGCGATCAGCGAGATGGTTGGCATCAGCCTGGCGGTGATCTCGGTGCTGGTGGGATTCAGCGCCCTGATCGCCGCGGTCGGCATGGTCAACAACCTGGCGCTGAGCGTGCTGCAGCGCTCCCGCGAGATCGGGCTGCTCCGTGCGCTCGGCTTCACCGGTCGGCAGGTGCGGGCCATGATCATGGCCGAGAGCCTGCAGATGAGCGTCGCCGCGGTGGGCCTGGGGTTGGCCCTCGGAATCTTGTACGGCTGGGCGGCGGCGCAATCCCTGTTCGGCTCGGTTGCCGGCGGCGGACTCGTCGCCCCAGCGGTGCCCTGGCTCCTGGTTGTGCTCTGCCTGGCCGGCACCCTCGTCCTGGCCGTCGGTGCCACCCTCGTGCCCGCCCGCCGGGCGGTGTCGGTGTCTCCAGTGACCGCCCTGGCCGCCGCCTAACGATGTCGCCCCGCCCGGATGCCGCTCACGCTCGCTCGGCATCCGGGCCGGGTTCCGCGCGAACTCGCACGGGACTCCAGGCGGAATCGGTGTTACCCTCTTTGTTGTGCTGTTCGGTCTGCTCCTCCTTAGCTGCCGCGACGAGTCCTAATCTGAGGCCTCACTCGTCGCGGAGTTCGTCGTCGGCTGACCACCACTCGCGAGGAGACAACAGACCATGAAGAACAATCAGGCCGCATCCACGATGCCCGTGCACAAGTACCGTCCGTACCAGGACCAGTTCAGCGTCGACCTGCCGGACCGCACCTGGCCGGCGAACCGCATCACCGTCGCACCCCGTTGGTGCGCCGTCGACCTGCGGGACGGCAACCAGGCACTCATCGACCCGATGAGCCCCGAGCGCAAGCGGATCATGTTCGACCTGCTCGTGCGGATGGGCTACAAGGAGATCGAGGTCGGCTTCCCGTCGGCCAGCCAGACCGATTTCGACTTCGTCCGCAGCCTCATCGAGGACGGCGCGATCCCTGACGACGTCACCATCCAGGTGCTCACCCAGGCTCGCGAACACCTGATCCGCCGCACCTACGAGTCCATCCAGGGTGCCAAGCAGGCCATCGTGCACCTCTACAACTCCACGAGCGTGCTGCAGCGCGATGTCGTCTTCCGCGAAGGCAAGCAGGGCATCATCGACCTGGCCCTGTTCGGCGCCCGCACCTGCCGCGCCCTCGAGGCCACCGTGCCCGGCACCACCGTCTACTACGAGTACTCCCCGGAGAGCTTCACCGGCACCGAACTCGAATTCGCTGTCGACATCTCCAACCAAGTGATCGAGATCTTCGAACCCACCCCGGAGCGCAAGGTCATCATCAACCTGCCCGCCACGGTCGAGATGGCCACCCCGAACGCGTACGCCGACTCGATCGAGTGGATGAGCCGGCACCTGGCTCACCGCGAGAACGTGATTCTCTCCCTGCACCCGCACAATGACCGGGGCACCGCGATCGCGGCCGCTGAGCTGGGCTACCTGGCCGGCGCCGACCGTATCGAGGGCTGCCTGTTCGGCAACGGTGAGCGCACCGGCAACGTCGACCTCGTCGCACTGGGCATCAACCTGTTCACCCAGGGCATCGACCCCCAGATCGACTTCGGCAACATCGACGAGGTCAAGCGCACCGCGGAGTACTGCAACCAGCTGCCGGTGCCCGAGCGCAGCCCCTGGGCCGGCGACCTGGTCTTCACCGCGTTCAGCGGATCGCACCAGGACGCCATCAAGAAGGGCTTCGAGGCCATGGCTGTCGAAGCCGCCGAGAAGGGCAGAAGCGTCGACGACCTGCTCTGGGCCGTACCGTACCTGCCCATCGACCCGAAGGACCTCGGCCGCAGCTACGAGGCCGTCATCCGGGTCAACTCCCAGTCCGGCAAGGGCGGCGTCGCCTACCTGCTGAAGACCGACCACCACCTCGACCTGCCGCGCAAGCTGCAGATCGAATTCTCCGGGGTCGTGCAGGCCAAGACCGATGCCGACGGCGGCGAGGTCACCAGCGAGCAGATCTGGGACGTCTTCACCGACGAATACCTGCCGGCCACGCATGACAACCCGGATGCGAAGTGGGGACGGTTCGAGCTCTTCTCCACCCGGACGTCCAGCGACCTCGGCGGGGTGGTCAACCTCTCCGTCGATCTGCGCGACTCTGACACCGTCGCCGGTGCCACTTCATCGGGCAACGGTCCCATCGCGGCCTTCCTGGGCATCATGGCCGAACGCGGGATCTCGATCACGCTCTACGACTACGTCGAACACGCCATGTCGGCCGGCGGAGACGCCACGGCGGCCTCGTACGTCGAACTCGACGTGAACGGCAAGCGGTTCTGGGGCGTTGGCATCGATCCCGATATCTCCACTGCGTCGCTGAAGGCTGTGGTCTCGGCTGTCAACCGGGGCATCCGCGCCGAAGCCGGTGACCGGGAACTGGCCGCCGTCTGAGTTTCCTGACTGCGCGGCTTCCTGCCTGCGCGGTTTCCTAAATGCGCAACTCTCTAGCTGTGAGGGACGCCCGGGCAGCACGATGTCCCCGGTGCCGACTGATTGTCGGTACCGGGGACATCCTGCGTGCGCGTGTGGTCGGTGCGCGGTCAGAGCGTGTGCAACTCAGACCCGCAGGGCCCGCCGGGCTTCACTGGGGCTGAGCGGCTGTGGCACCACCACGGGCTCGCCGACCGGCTTGCCGAGCACCTGCGTGCAATCGTCGATCGCGTCGGAGAGCAGGCGGTAGAGCCTCTCGTCGGTGTCGGGGATGCACGCTTCGGCGATGCCCTGCACCGTGATTCGGATGATCGACTCCGCCGTGCGGTCAGTGAACCGGGTGCGGGACCAGGATCCCACCGAGCCCATGAATTCCCGGGCCCAGCGTTCGGTCTGCGGCGCGCGGTCGAAGGCGTCCCGCACCTGGTCGGACACGTCAATCGCTCCCTCGGTCGAGACGCGGCCCAGGTGGCGTTGACAGTTGAGGATACCGACGGCCAGGGCGCGCTGGTGGTCGGCGCTGACGACCGGCAGTCCTGCCGTCGCGGCCCGCAGGGCCACGACCAGGCGCACCCGGGGGTCGTCGCCGCGCAGTCCGATGACCGACGGGATCAACATCATCAAACGTGACCTGGCCTCGTCCGAGGTGCAGTCGTTCACCATCCGGGCGAGGGACGCCAGGACCGGGTGGGTGCAAGCCGGGTGGTCACTCCACGTTTCGCCGGACAGATGCGACGCGAACTCCATGAAGCACGCTCCGCTGCGGGGGGACTTGTGTTTGCCCCGGGAAAGGACGGGCAACAGGTCGGGCGCAGTGCCCTCGAATCGTTTCATGGAGTACCTCCCTGCGACGTGGTTTGTACCTCAATACTGACCCCAGATGAGGGGAAAGGCGAGAGCAAAAACCCGCAGAGTGAAAAAACCTCAGGAAAGGGTGGGATCGCGCTCAGGCTCCGCCGTCAGCGGCGGGGTCGGCGGCCACGGTCACGCGGCGGCGGCGCTTCCACGCGCGCAGCGGCGGGATCGGGCCACGCCGGCGCCAGTGCGGCCAACTGCCCAGCGCGCGTTGCTGCGGCAGGCTCCAGCCGAAACGGGCGGCGAGCACCCGGATGACGGTCGTCGCGACGACGCAGATCAACGCCGCGACGGTGATCTGCACCTCGAAGATCACCAGCACCACGAGCAGCCCGCAGCCCACCAGTGCGGCCACGGCGTAGAGCGACCCGACGTGCATGACGGCGATCGGCACGTTCAGCATCATGTCCCTCAGCACCGAGCCGCCCACCGCCGACACCACTCCGACGAACAGGGCAGGAATCTCCGGCAGCCCCGCGGCGAGCGCCTTGGTCGTGCCGATCACGCCGAACAGGCCGATGGTCACGGCGTCCAGGGTGATGATCAGTGGGCCGAGCCGGTTGAACAGGCTCTGCAGGGCCATGCCGAGTAGGGCGAACACCGCGGCAACGGGCAGGTACCAGTTGCTCAAGAGCGCCGCAGGCACCCCGCCGAGCAGGATATCGCGCAGCAGACCGCCGCCCAGGCCCACCGTTATGCCGATGATCGAGATACCGAGCAGGTCCATCCGGCGGTCGGTGAACCGGCCGGCGAACATGGCGCCCTGAATGGCGCCGATGGCGACGGCGACGAGGTCGATCCAGAGCGGAATGGCGAAAAGAGGGGTGTGCACCCTCAACATCTACCACGCGGCCGCGCCCGCCCGGCGCGGCCGTCCACATCCGCCCGCGCAGGTGGGAGAATTGACCGTGCCCGTTTACCGTGATGAAGCCGTTGTGCTGCGAACCCACAAGCTGGGCGAAGCCGACCGCATCATCACCCTGCTCACCCGGCAGCACGGCAAGGTGCGCGCGGTGGCCAAGGGCGTGCGCCGCACGGCGTCCAAGTTCGGCGCGAGGCTCGAACCGTTCATGGTGGTCGACGTGCAGCTCTACATCGGCCGCAGCCTCGACATCGTCAACCAGGCCGAATCGATCGGATCCTACGGGGCCGTGATCACGGCCGACTACGGCAGCTACACCGCCGCGAGCGCGATGGTCGAGACGGCGGACAAGCTCACCGAATCCGAGGGCTCCCTGCAGCAGTACCTGCTTCTGGTCGGCGCGCTGCGCTCCCTGTCCCGGCACGAGCACGGCTCGGGCGAGACCCTGAACTCCTACCTGCTGCGGTCCCTGTCGATGGCCGGCTGGGCGCCGAGTTTCCAGGACTGCGCCCGGTGCGGCGCGCCCGGACCGCACTCCGCTTTTGTGGCGCAGGTCGGCGGCATCGTCTGTGACAACTGCGCGGCACCCGGTTCCCCCCGCCTGGACCCCGACACCATCGCCCTGCTCGGCGCCCTGCTCACCGGCGACTGGGCCTATTCCGCCGCCGCGGACCCCACCACCCACGCCCAGGCCACCGGGGTCGTCGCCGCGTACACGCAGTGGCACCTCGGCCGTGGCCTTCGATCTCTGGAGCACGTGCGCCCATGACGCCGAACCCCTTCCGCTCGTCCAGCCCCGCACCGATCACGCACAAAGACGCCGTTCCCTTCAAACCGGTGGACTGGACCGGGCTGTACCCGCCGGAGCTGCCCGCCCGGGTGGTGCCGGAGCACGTCGCCGTGGTCATGGACGGCAACGGCCGGTGGGCCAACGCCCGCGGCCTCTCCCGGGTCGAGGGCCACAAAGCCGGAGAGGCGGCCCTGCTCGACGTGGTCGCCGGGGCCATCCAGATCGGCGTCAAACACCTGAGCGTATACGCGTTCTCCACCGAGAACTGGAAGCGCTCCCCAGACGAGGTGCGCTTCCTGATGGGCTTCAACCGGGATGTGCTGCACCGCCGCCGCGACCAGCTCAACGACTGGGGCGTCCGGGTGCGCTGGGCCGGCCGGAAACCCCGGCTGTGGGCCTCCGTGATCAACGAACTGCAGTTCGCCGAGAAGCTCACGGCGGGCAACGACGTGCTCACCCTCACCATGTGCGTCAACTACGGCGGCCGCACCGAGATCGCGGATGCCGTGCGTGCGCTGGCCGAAGACGTGGCCGCCGGACGGCTCAAGCCCTCCGGCATCACCGAGAAGTCCATCCAGCGGCACCTGTACACGGCCGCCCTGCCCGACGTGGACCTCTTCGTGCGGAGTTCAGGCGAGCAGCGCACCAGCAACTTCCTGCTCTGGCAGAGCGCATACGCCGAGATGGTATTCCTCGACACCCTCTGGCCGGACTTCTCCCGGGTCGACCTCTGGCACGCCATCGAGCTCTACGCCGCACGCAACCGCCGCTACGGCGGCGCCGTCGACACCCCCACGGCCTGACGGAGCCGCGCCGGCTAGACGGGCTTCTGCACTCCAGCGTCCCTGCCGTGTTCGGCTTCGAAGGCGCGGCGGGCACGGAGCGCCAGCAGCAGTCGTCTGACGCCGTCCACCCCGGTGGCAATGGCCAGCGCCACGTAAAACCATCGCAGCCACCACACCGACGAGAACCCGCCGAAGACGGCGATGACCAGCCAGACACCCGCGATCACGAGCCAGAACACCGCAGCATGGCGTTGCCGGTCCAGTGCCATGCGCTGCAGAATCAAGGACGTCACAGCGGCACCATAGCCCGCTCCCTCGGTCCGCGCCGGCAGGCTCCGAATGAACCGGGAATAACTGGAGGGGTCGCTCGGGTTAGCCCTCCTGTGAGCGAAACCATCAAAGTAGACATCTGGTCAGACGTGCAGTGCCCCTGGTGCTACATCGGCAAGCGCAAGTTCGAGGCCGGCGTTGCCGCCTTTGGCGCCGACGTCGACGTGGAGTACCACTCCTTCGAACTCGCCCCGGACACACCCGTCGACTTCGCCGGCAGCCCCGTCGACTATCTCAGCGAACGCAAGGGCATCCCGGTGCCGCAGGTGCTGGAAATGCTCGAGCGGGTCACCGGCATCGCCGAGAGCGTTGGCCTGCACTACGACTATGACGCCGTGCACCAGACGAACACCGTCAAGGCGCACGAGCTGCTGCACTACGCCAAGGCGCACGGCCAACAGCTGGAGATGAAGGAGAGCCTGCTCAAGGCCTACTTCGTCGATGGCGGGCACGTCGGCCGGATCGACGATCTCGCCGACCTCGCCGCCGGCATCGGCCTCGACCGCGCCGACGTCGTGCGGTCCCTGACCGAGAACGAATACCTTGCCGCGGTGAAGGCCGACGTCGCCCAGGCGAACGAGTACGGCATCCAGGGGGTGCCGTTCTTCGTGATCGACGGCAAGTACGGCATCTCCGGCGCCCAGGACCCTGATATCTTTGCGCAAGCCCTGCGCCAGGTGCAGAGCGAAAAGACCGGCACCACACCCACCGTCGTCGAGGAGACCTCCGCATGAGCGAGAACACCACCAACACAGTTGCCGAAACGACCGAGGCTCTGCGCCCGATCATCCAGCTGCTCGAGCAGCCGGAGGCCGGCGGATGCTGCGGCGGCGGGTCCTGCGGCATCTAGCCGACCCGGCAATCTCGGCCCCGCCGGTCCTCCACAGGCCCCTCACGCCCGGATTTCGCGGCCAGGGCCCGGTGTGGCGACCGGGCACGGCGAGGTCTGGGAGAATTGGATGAGATGAACACTTCCACTCCCACGCTCAACCCGGTGTCCCCGCTCACGATCGGCGACATCGAACTCGACGTGCCCGTGGTGCTCGCCCCCATGGCCGGCATCACGAACACCGCATTCCGCCGGCTCTGCCGCGAATACGGCGCCGGCCTGTACGTCAGCGAGATGATCACCTCCCGGGCGCTCGTCGAGCGCACCCCGGAGTCGATGCGGCTGATCCGTCACCACGAGAGCGAGAAGACCCGCTCAATCCAGCTCTACGGCGTCGACCCGAAGACCGTCTCAGAGGCCGTCACCATGCTCGTCGCCGAGGACCGGGCAGACCACATCGACCTGAACTTCGGCTGCCCGGTGCCCAAGGTCACCCGCAAGGGCGGGGGAGCGGCGCTGCCGTGGAAGATCACCCTGTTCCGGGAGATCGTCGAGGCCGCAGTGACCGCCGCAGGGCCCATCCCGTTGACGATCAAGATGCGCAAGGGCATCGACTCCGACCACCTCACCTACCTCGAGGCCGGCCGCGTGGCCGAAGGCGCCGGCGTCGCCGCGATCGCGCTGCACGCCCGCACCGCCGCCGACTACTACTCCGGCCACGCCGACTGGTCGGCCATCGAGACGCTCAAGAACACCATCACCAGCGTGCCCGTGCTCGGCAACGGCGACATCTGGTCTGCCGCCGACGCCCTGCGCATGGTCGCGGAGACCGGCTGCGACGGCGTGGTCGTCGGGCGCGGCTGCCTCGGTCGGCCCTGGCTGTTCGGCGACCTCGCCGCCGCGTTCAGCACGGGGCCGACCACGGCACAGATCGAACCGAACCTGGGCCAGGTGGCGAATGCCTTCCGCCGGCACGCCGAACTGCTCACCGAGTTCTTCGACAGCGAGGAACGCGCCTGCCGCGACGTGCGCAAGCACGTGGCCTGGTACTTCAAGGGCTACCCGGTCGGCGGCGACCTCCGCGCCAGCCTCGCCTCCGTGGTCTCGCTGGAGCAGCTCGACGAGCTGCTGGCCACCCTCGACCCCGACCAGCCCTACCCGGGCATCGGTGCAGAGGGCCAGCGCGGCCGCGCCGGCAGCCCCAAGAAGACCTCGTTGCCCGAACGCTGGCTCGACTCCCGGGAGATCGCCGGGTCGGAGCGCAGCAACCTCACCGAGGGCGAAGGGGACACCAGCGGTGGTTAATCAAACCGGATACAGCACCCACGACGAAGCCAGATTCCGCCCCGAGGAGCACGACTCCAGCCGCAGTGACTTCGCCAGGGACCGGGCGCGGCTGCTGCATTCCAGCGCGCTGCGCCGGCTCGCCGCGAAGACCCAGGTGCTGAGCCCTGCCGCCGGGCTCGACTTCGCCCGCAACCGGCTCACCCACTCCCTCGAGGTCGCGCAGATCGGCCGGGAACTGGCCCTCCGCCTGGCGCTCGATCCCGACATCGTCGACACCGCCTGCCTCGCGCACGACATCGGGCATCCTCCGTTCGGCCACAACGGTGAGAAGGCCCTGAACACCTGGGCGGAGGACGTCGGCGGGTTCGAGGGCAACGCCCAGACGCTCCGCCTGCTCAGCCGGCTCGAACCCAAGGTGTTCGGCGACAACGGCGAGAGCTTCGGGCTGAACCTCACCAGGTCCAGCCTCGACGCCAGTTGCAAGTACCCCTGGGCGGCCGACGCCTCGGTAGCCGATCCGAGCGGCCGGGCCAAGTTCGGCTACTACGCCGACGACCGCAGAGCCTTCGAGTGGCTGCGCGAGGGGGCGCCGGACCGTCAACTCTGTGTCGAGGCCCAGGTGATGGACCTCTCCGACGACATCGCCTACTCCGTGCATGACTTCGAGGATGCCGTCGTCGGCGGCTACCTCGACGTGGAGCTGCTCTCCAGCCGCAGCGACCACCCCGCCCTGGTCGCCTCGATGTACGAGTGGACCGGTGGTCAATTCAGCCACGACGAGCTCCTCGCCGCCTTCGACCGCCTGGACGCCCTCGACGTCTGGCTGCACAGCTGGACGGCAGGCCGGCACGACCAGGGCCGGCTGAAGAACCTGACCAGCCAGCTGATCGGGCGGTTCAGCGGCGCCGCGGTCGCCGCGACCAAGGCCGCATACCCCGGCAGGCACCTCATCCGCTTCAGCGCGAATGTGATTGTCCCCCGCGAGGTGCAGGCCGAGATCGGGGTGCTCAAGGGCATCGTCGCCGCTGTCGTCATGTCCACCCACGTGCGCCAGCCGATCTACGTCGAACAGCGCGCAACCCTGACCTACCTGGCCGACACCCTGCTCGAGACCGGCGAGGAGCACCTCGACCCCGGCTTCCGCGAGGACTGGGCGATGGCCACGGACGACGCCGCACGCAAACGTGTCGTCGTCGATCAGGTCGCCAGTCTCACCGACCAGAGCGCCATCGCGCTGCAGCGCCGGCTCCACCTGACCCGGGAACCCGGCCGGGGGTCGTTCACGCCCGCCGCGGCACGGCCGGCAGCGGACTGACCGTGCGCGGACCGACAGCACGGGCAACACGGCAACACCACACAGATGAATACGACACAGACGAATACGACGTAACTAGGGTTGACGCATGGCAGGACTGATTCGGCAGGGCGACATCGAAGAGGTCAAGGCCCGCACCAACATCGCCGACATCGTCAGCGACTACGTCAGCCTGAAGTCCGCCGGCGTCGGTTCGATGAAGGGACTGTGCCCGTTCCACGACGAGCGCAGCCCGAGCTTCCACGTGCGTCCGCAGGTCGGTTTCTACCACTGCTTCGGCTGCGGCGAGAGCGGCGACGTGTACTCGTTCCTGCAGAAGATGGACCACGTCAGTTTCAGCGAAGCCGTCGAGCGGCTGGCCGGCCGGGCCGGCATCGAACTGCACTACGAGGGCAACGACGGGGCCGCGCCCGATCACACCAACCGGGCCAGGCTGTACGCGGCCAACCAGGCCGCCGCCGAGTTCTTCGTCGAACAGCTCGGCAGCCCCGGCGCGCAGGTCGGCCGGAACTTCCTGGGCGAGCGTGGCTTCGACGCCCAAGCAGCCGAGAGGTTCGGAGTCGGCTTCGCCCCCAAGAGCTGGGACGAGCTGACCAAGCATCTGCGCGGCCGCGGCTTCAGCACAGAGGAACTCACTCTCTCCGGCCTGGTTTCCGCGGGCGACCGCGGCATCTACGACCGTTTCCGTGGCCGGCTGGTCTGGCCCATCCGCGACATCACCGGGCAGACCATCGGCTTCGGCGCTCGAAAGCTGCTCGACGACGACAAGGGCCCGAAGTACCTCAACACCCCGGAGACGCCGGTGTACCACAAGGCCCAGGTGCTCTACGGGCTCGACCTGGCCAAACGCGACATCTCCCGCAACCACCAGGTCGTGGTCGTCGAGGGCTACACCGACGTGATGGCCTGCCACCTCGCCGGGGTCACCACAGCGGTCGCCACCTGCGGCACGTCCTTCGGCGTCGATCACATCAAGGTGCTTCGCCGGGTGCTCGGCGACGACAGCGGCGTGGGTGAGGTGGTCTTCACCTTCGACCCGGACGCCGCCGGCCAGAAGGCGGCCGTGCGCGCCTTCGCCGAGGAGGCACGCTTCAGCGCGCAGACCTTCGTCGCCGTCGCCCCGGAGGGACTCGACCCGTGCGACCTGCGGCTGCACCGCGGCGACGATGCCGTGCGCCGCCTGGTCGACTCGAAGAAGCCCATGTTCGAATTCATGATCCGGCAGCTCTTGGCGCAGTACAACCTCGACACCGTCGAGGGCCGGGTCTCCGCCCTGCGCGCGGCCGCTCCCGTGGTCAGCGACATCCGCGACCCGTCGCTCAAGCCCGGCTACACCCACGAACTCTCCCGCATGCTCGGCATGGAGCTGGGCGAGGTGTCCCGCGCGGTCAGTCAGGCGCAGGCCAGGGCGCGCACGGCGCCGACCGCCGACACTCGCCGGCCGGGAGAAGTCGAAGCAGCCCCGGCCGAACGGCTCTTCTCGCTCGCCGACCTGCCCGCAGACCCGGTCACCCGGATCGAACGCGACGCGCTGATGGCCATGCTGCAACACCCCACCCTCGTGGGCGTCGACCTGGTGCAGCGGGCGGTGTCGACCGGCATGACCAACACCACCCTGGCCGTGGTGCGGGACGCTCTCGCCGCCGCCCTGCCGCACGCCGCAGCGCCGGACTGGCTCGTCCGGGTTGTGGGGGAGACTCCGGCGCCGTTGGCCAACCTGGTCACCGAACTCGCCATGGCCCCCCTGCCCGAACGCACCGAACGCGAGGTGACCAGGTACGTGCGGGACATCACCATCGTGCTCGTCGAAAAGGACCTGCTGCGCCAGAAGGCCGAGCTGCTAGGCCGGCTGCAACGGGCAGACGCGACCAACCGCGAGGTGTACGTCGCCATCCAGCGCGAGCTCGTGCGGGTCGAAGCCGAACGGCGTAATCTCCGGGCCGAATGACGCCGGTGGTGCGCGCTTCCGGCACCGCTGACCGCCCGTCGTTATATTGCGGGACTATTAAGATGCTCCGTTTAATAGCCGCCAAATGGGCATTGTGTGCTAATTCTTGGTTTACAGCAACGCATTTCTGCGCCTGACTGCGGATCTGCGGAATCACCTAGTACCCACACCTTGAGGAAGAGGCATTCGACTATGGCTTTTGAATCCACCAGGCGCGGCCGCGCCATCGGCGTCACCGCCGGATTCGCCGCGGCGGCACTCGTACTGGCCGGCTGCTCTGGCAGCCCGGCTGCAGAGACGGGCTCCGCACCGATCACCATCGGCACGACCGACAAGGTCACCACGCTCGACCCCGCCGGTTCGTACGACAACGGTTCCTTCGCCGTGCAGAACCAGGTTTTCCCGTTCCTGATGAACACCCCGTACGGCAGCCCCGACGTGGAGCCCGACATCGCGGTGTCCGCCGAGTTCACCTCGCCGACCCAGTACACCGTCACCCTCAAGCCCGACCTGGTCTGGGCCAACGGCAACGACCTCACCTCGTCTGACGTCAAGTTCAGCTTCGACCGCCAGAAGTCCATCGCGGCCGACAACGGCCCGTCCTCGCTGCTCTACAACCTCGACAGCGTCGAAACCCCCGACGACACCACAGTCGTGTTCAACCTGCTGGCTCCCGACGACCAGATCTTCCCGCAGATCCTGTCGAGCCCGGCCGGTCCGATCGTCGACGAGGAGTCCTTCTCGGCCGATGCGCTCACTAGCGACGACGACATCGTCAAGGCCGAGGCCTTCGCGGGCCAGTACGTCATCACGAGCTACAACTTCAACACCCTGATCGGCTACAAGGCCAACCCGGACTACGCGGGCCTGCTCGGACCGGCCAAGACCGACGTCGTGAACGTCAAGTACTACGCCGACTCGTCCAACCTCAAGCTCGACGTGCAGGAGGGCGAGATCGACGTCGCCTTCCGCAGCCTGTCCGCCACCGACATCGACGACCTGCGCGGCAACGACGGTGTCAAGGTCATCGACGGACCCGGCGGCGAAATCCGCTACATCACCTTCAACTTCGACACCCAGCCGTTCGGTGCGACCACCGCGGAGGCCGACGCCACCAAGGCACTCGCCGTTCGCCAGGCCGTCGCCGACCTCGTCGACCGTGACGAGATCGCCGACCAGGTGTACAAGGGCACATACACCCCGCTGTACTCCTACGTCCCGGCCGGTCTGACCGGCGCCAACGAAGCCCTCTTGGGCCTCTACGGCGACGGCAACGGCGCACCGGATGCCGACAAGGCCAAGGCGACCCTCACCGCAGCCGGCGTCACCGACAAGGTGGTTCTCAACCTGCAGTACAGCAACGACCACTACGGTCCCTCCTCAGGCGACGAGTACGCCTTGATCAAGGACCAGCTGGAGTCGTCTGGCCTGTTCACCGTGAACCTGCAGACCACGGAGTGGGTGCAGTACTCCAAGGACCGTTCCAGCGACGTCTACCCGGCCTACCAGCTCGGCTGGTTCCCGGACTACTCCGACGCCGACAACTACCTGACGCCGTTCTTCCTCACGGAGAACTTCCTGAAGAACCACTACGCCGACCAGGAAGTCAACGACCTGATCCTCGAACAGGCCGTGACCGTCGATACCGACGCCCGCACCGCCCTGATCGAAGAGATCCAGGACAAGGTCGCTGCCCAGCTGTCGACCGTGCCGCTGCTGCAGGGCGCCCAGGTTGCCGTGACCGGTACGACCGTGACCGGAGCCGAAGACACGCTGGATGCGTCGTTCAAGTTCCGTTACGCAGCCCTCGCCAAGGGCTAGGGCACGGCATTAGGTTGATCCGAGGCTAGACGACGGGGGTATTCAGCGCTGTTCCGGCTGAGTACCCCCGTCTTTGTGTGCACGAGTGAGGTAGGAATGACGACTGTAATTTCGACACCGACAACCCCGGGGGCCATATCGGCCACCAAGAAGAAACCTTCGGGGGGAGGCGGGATCGGCAGATACCTGCTGGTGCGCTTCCTGCTCATCTTTCCCACCATCTTCATCCTCGTCTCCATGGTGTTCTGGTTGATGCGCACAACCGGCGACCCGATCACGGCCGCCCTGGGCGGTCGGCTCGGTCCCGATCAGCTGGCGGAGCGCATCCACGCCGCCGGCTACGACCGGCCGATCCTGATCCAGTACGTCGAGTACCTCGGACAGATCTTCACCGGCAACTTCGGCACCACCCTCAGCACCAACCGGCCGGTCTCCGAGGTCCTCCTCACCTACGGCGCGGCTACGGCCGAGCTGGCCTTCTACTCCCTCCTGGTCGCGTTCATCGTGGGCATCCCGCTGGGCATGGTCGCCGCCTACTGGCGGGACAAGTCGCCGGATGCGTTCCTGCGCATCTTCGCGATCCTCTGCTACGCCACCCCGGTGTTCTTCGCCGGTCTGCTCTTCAAGCTCGTCTTCGCGGTCTGGCTCAAGGTCCTACCGGTCGCCGGTCGCGCCTCGACCGGGTCGGAACTGCAAATGCAGGTGCTGCCCAACAAGACCGGTTTCTACACCATCGACGCCCTCCAGACCGGAAACTCCGCTGTGCTGGTCGATGTGCTCTCTCACGCCGTGTTGCCCGCCCTGGCGCTGGGCCTCCTGACTGCCGGAGTGTTCCTCCGCCTGGTGCGCACCAACGTGATCGGAACTCTGGGCACCGACTATGTCGACGCCGCCCGCTCCCGCGGCGTCAGCGAATTCAGGCTGGTGCGCAAGCACGCCTACCGACCGGCGCTGATCCCGATCATCACGGTCATCGGATTGCAGATCGCCCTGCTCCTGGGTGGAGCCGTCCTGACCGAAACCACCTTCGAGTGGAAGGGGCTGGGCTTCATGCTCTCTGAATTCCTCAAGGCCCGCGACTTCGTCGCCGTGCAGGGCATCGTCGCCCTCCTCGCCGTGATCGTGGCCCTGTCCAACTTCATCGTGGACGTCATCGCCGCGCTGATCGACCCGAGAGTGCGGTACTGATCATGACTCGCATCGATTCGCTCGAACCCGATGTCGGCACCGCTGGAGGTGCCCGGAAGCCCAGCCTGCTCTCCCGGCTGCCGATCGTGCACCAGCTGCGCCAGAGCGTCGGCCTGCAGCGCGGCATGCTCGTTGCCGGCCTGGTCATCACGGCGCTCTTCATCCTCACGGCGATCTTCGCCCCGGTCATCGCGCCGTACGGTTACAGCCAGCTGCGGGGCGACGACGGGGTCTTCGGCGCCCAGCAGGCGCCGGGCGGCTCCCATCTGCTCGGCACCACCGTCGGCGGATACGACGTGCTCTCCCGGGTCATCTGGGGCTCCCAGACGGCGCTCTTCGTAATTGTCGTCGCCGTGCTGTTGTCGATCTTCGCCGGGGTGTTCCTCGGACTCGTCTCCGGCTATTTCGGCGGCTGGCTCGACCGGGTGCTCGTCGTCGTCTGCGACGCCGTCTACGCGTTCCCGTCGCTGCTGCTGGCCATCGTCATGTCGATCGTCATCTCCGGCGGAAAGTCGAACCTCGTCGGCGGTGTGCTGGCCGCGGCCATCTCGATCACCGTGGTGTTCATCCCGCAGTATTTCCGGGTGATCCGGGCCGAGACCGTGCGGATCAAGGCCGAGGCCTATGTCGAATCCGCCCGGGTCCTGGGCGCGAGCAACTTCCGCATCATGTCCAGGCATGTGCTGCGCAATGCCACCCGCACCCTGCCGTTGATCTTCACGCTCAACTCCTCTGAGGCCATCCTCACCCTCGCCGGACTCGGGTTCCTCGGCTTCGGCATCGAGCCGACCGCGGCAGCCGAATGGGGCTACGACCTCAACAAGTCCCTCTCCGACGTCACCAGCGGTATCTGGTGGACATCGCTGTTCCCCGGGCTCGCGATCGTGCTGGTGGTGATGGGTATCACCCTGGTGGGGGAGAGCCTCAACGACCTGGCGGACCCGCGCCTGCGCGGCCGTCGCGCCGTCGGCGCCTCCTCCGGACTTGTCGCCGAGACCTCCGTGGTTCCCGGCGGCACCCTGGACGCCGGACCCGGCGGCCTGGCCGGACTCGAGAACCTGCCCACCCTTCCCCTCGACGACAGTGAGGCGCCCCGATGACCGAGACCCACGACTCCCCGGCAGAGCAGCAGACCGTGCTGCGGATCGACGACCTCGGTGTGTCCTTCTCCACGGATGCCGGCGCCGTGCGCGCCGTCGACGGCGTCAGCCTGAGCGTGCGCCGTGGCGAGGTGCTGGCGATCGTCGGCGAGAGCGGCAGCGGCAAGACCGTCACCGCCAAGACCATCCTCGGCCTCCTGCCCGAAACGGCCATGGCCCAGGGCGCCGTGATCCTCAGCAGTCGCGACGGCCAGAGCTCCAACAACGTCATCGCCCTGAGCAAGCAGCGCCTGCGCCAGGTGCGCGGCACCGATGTCTCGATGGTGTTCCAGGAGCCGGGCACCGCCCTCAACCCGGTGTACACCGTCGGCTGGCAGATCATGGAGGGCATCCGGGCACACGGCACGGTCAACCGGGCCGACGCCAGGGCCAAGGCCATCGAGATCCTCGGCCGGGTCGGCATCCCCGACCCTGAGGTGCGCATCAATTACTACCCGCACCAGTTCTCCGGCGGTCAGAAGCAGCGCGTGGTCATCGCCATGGCCCTGGTGCTCGAGCCGGGCCTGATCGTCGCCGACGAGCCCACCACGGCGCTCGACGTCACCGTGCAGGCCGAGATCCTCGACCTGCTGCGCCGCTGCCGCGACGAGTTCGGCACGGCGATCGTGCTGATCACCCACAACATGGGTGTCGTGGCCGACCTGGCCGACCGGGTAGCCGTGATGTATCAGGGCAAGGTGGTCGAAGAAGCCGACGCCAGCACCCTGTTCAACTCACCCCAGAACCCCTACACCCAGCGGCTCCTCGCAGCAGTGCCCTACGTGGGTCAGGGTGTCGTCCGGGCCGCCGCCCGGGCGGAGGCCCGCACCCCGGAGTGGAGCGCGCAGGCGCCCGTCGTCGTCGCCGACAAGCTGCGCATCCAGTACCCAGGGCGGCTCGGCCGCCCAGGCTTCATCGCCGTCGACGGTGTGAGCTTCTCCATCCGTCCCGGCGAGGTCCTCGGACTGGTGGGGGAGAGCGGATCGGGAAAGACCACCATCGGCCGGGCCATCGCCGGACTCACCCGGGTCACCGACGGGTCGCTGCGTGTTCTCGGGCACGAGATGAACGGATTCCGCGAGCGCAAGTTCAAGCATCTGCGCAGCGATATCGGCTTCGTCTTCCAGGACCCGGCCTCCAGCTTCAATCCGCTGCTGACCATCGCCGACTGTGTCGCCGAACCCCTCATCGTGCACGGTCGGGCATCCAGCCCGCGGGCGGCGAGGGCGCGGGTCGACGAACTGCTCGAGGCCGTGCAGCTGCCGCGGGCGTTCGGCGACCGTTTCCCGCATGAGCTCAGCGGTGGGCAGCGCCAACGTGCCAGCCTGGCCAGGGCGCTCGCGCTCGAGCCCAAGCTGCTGATCGCCGACGAGCCGACCAGCGCCCTGGACGTCTCGGTGCAGGCCAGGGTCCTCGAGCTGTTCGCCGACCTGCAGCGTGAGCTCGGTTTCGCGGCGTTGTTCATCAGCCACGACCTCGCCGTCGTCGACATCCTCGCCGACCGGATCGCCGTGCTCTACCACGGCAGCCTGGTCGAGGAGGGCACCGGAGCCCAGGTGCTCGGCGCGCCGCAGGACCCGTACACCCAGCGCCTGCTCGCGTCCCTTCCCGTGCCGGATCCCGCGGCCCAGGCATTGCGTCGGGAGGACCTCGCGAAGCTGCGTGCGGCAGGATAGAGGTATGAGACGCGTCGAAGCAGATCCGTATCCGATCGTTGCCAGCGACCTCACCGTCGAATATCCGCCCCACGGGGCCAGCAGCGCATTCGTGGCTGTGCGGGGATTCTCGCTGACCCTGGGGCGCGGAGAAGTGCTCGGCCTCCTGGGCGAAAGCGGTTCAGGCAAGAGCACTCTGGCCCGAGTCCTGTCCGGCGCCACGCACGGTGCGGGCCGGGGCGACGTGCAGCCGCAGATCACCGGGGGAGAGGCGACCGTTCTCGGCTACCCGCTGCGGCGCATCGGCCGCAGACAACTCGCCAGGGTCACCTTCGGAGTGGGAATGCTCGCGCAGGACGCGGCCACAACCCTGCCGGCCAGCCTGACCGTGGCCGACATCGTGGCAGAGCCCGTGCTGGAGCGTGATCACCGCTACAACCGTGCGGCGCTGGCGACGATGGTGGCGACCATGGTCGACGCTGTGCGGCTGCCGCTGTCAGTGCTCGGCAAGTATCCCTATGAGCTCAGCAGCGGACAGCGCCAGCGGGTCGCGTTGGCCAGGGCACTGGTCTTCGAACCGGCGCTGCTGATCGCCGACGAGCCGACGGCCGGGGTCGACGCGCTCGTTCGCGATGACGTCATCGACCTGATCGGCGAGCTGCAGCACGAACGAGCGTTCTCGGCGGTTCTGATCAGCAACGACCTCGGAGTGCTGCGGCGGGTGGCGAACCGGATCGGCGTCATGCACCAGGGTGTGCTGGTGGGCCTCGGGCCCATCGACGAGGTCTTCGACAATCCGTGGCACCCGTACGTCATCGAACTCGCCGCCGCGCTGGCGCTCGGAACCGGTGAGCCGGAGCCCGCCGCCGGGGCCGTCGACGCTGTCCCGGATGCCTCGGCTGCTCCGGCTGCCGCGAGCACCGTCCGGCACGAACAGTGAGGCCGATGTCATGAACCAGCACCAGCCACAGGGGCAGCACCGGGCTGTTCTCTCCGATGATGCGCAACTCGGCATCTCCGCTACGCACCCGACGCCGGGGCCCATCGCCATCCTGCCGGAGCCTCTGCCGCAGTTCGCGGCCGCCGTCGAACAGGCCGGCGGAACCGTCGACGTGCTCTCGGCCGGGACGCGCGGCCTGATCTGGCTCTCGTACGCCCGTGCGGCCGAACTCGGCGAGGTGCTGGCGCAGAACCCGCAGATCGGCTGGGTGCAGTTGCCCTGGGCCGGAGTGGATGCCTTCAGCGCTGTGCTCGCCCGTCACCAGCGCGACGACCTGCTCGTCACCAGTGCCAAAGGAGCGTATGCCCAGCCGGTGGCTGAACACGCCCTGGCGCTGATCCTGGCGTCACTGAGGCTGCTGCCGCAGCGGGCGCGGGCGCGGTCGTGGAATGCGGAGCCTGCCGGGACGTCCCTCTATGGCCGAACGGTACTGATCGTCGGTGCCGGTGGTATCGCCCGGGAGCTGATCAGATTGCTCGAACCGTTCGGCACCCGCATCGTGATCGTGCGCCGCAGTTCCACCGCTGTGCCGGGCGCCGAGCGTACCGTGAGCATCGACGTCCTGATGTCGGAACTGCCCCAGGCCGACGTCGTCGTGCTGGCGGCCGCCCTGACGAGTGATTCCCACCACCTGGTGGGGGCCCGCGAACTCGACGCCATGAAACCGGACGCGCACCTGATCAACATCGCCAGGGGACCCCTCATCGACACCGATGCCCTCGTGGCGACGCTGGCGTCCGGCGGCATCGCCGGCGCCGCCCTCGACGTCACCGAGCCTGAGCCACTGCCGGACGGGCATCCGTTGTGGAGCGAACCGCGCTGCCTGATCACCCCGCATATGGCCGACACGCCCGAGATGACGGCACCACTGCTGGCCGAGAGAATTCGCCTGAATGTGGCCGCGTTCCTTGGAAATGGGCGCTTCGTCGGGGTCGTCGACCCCGCTGTCGGCTACTAGGACCCACCGTCGATTTGGTGCACGGCGAAGTTTTGGTAAAGTAGCTACGCTGTTCAAGCGAAGGAAACTCTCGCCGAGCACGCATTCCTCGATAGCTCAATTGGCAGAGCAGCGCACTGTTAATGCGCAGGTTCTTGGTTCGAGTCCAAGTCGGGGAGCGAAAAGGCCACTAGGGGCTCCACCCCCGGTGGCCTTTTTTGTGCCCTGGACGGCCCCTGCGGCTAGTCTGAACCCGAATGTAGCGAAAGGTGGCGTGGGTGTTCCCCTGGCAGATTCTGTGCGTCGTGCTGGCGGCCGTGTGCGTGATCCTCGCCGTGCTGTGGCTGATGGGCCTGCGTCGCAATCGGCGTAGCCGGTTCGACCGCTCCGCCGCCGAACGCGTTCGCATCGACCTGGAGCTCTCCCTCGCGGAACAGCAGGGCCGGCTGGCGATCATCCGTGAGCTTCAGGACGTCGCCGTACTCTCCCTGGCCCGGTTGATCACCCGCGCAGAGGGTGCCCGATACGCCGCCGAGAGCGACCCCAGCACCGCCGTGCGCGCAGCCACGGCCCTCGTCGAGGACGGCAGGGTCACGCTGGCCGACCTGCGCCGAGTGCTGACGATCGCCAGGGAGGGCGAGTCGATCCAGGCCATGCAACCCGGCCTGCAGTCGGCACGCAACCTGTTCGGGGTCATGCGCGACGCGGGCCTGGCCGTCGGCTTCACCGAATCCGGCGACAGGTTCCCGCTCAAGCCCGGCGCCGAACTCGCCATCTATCGCATCCTGCAGAGTGCACTTGCCAACGCCCTCAAGCACGGCGGTGTCGGCACGGAGGCCCGGGTGTCGTTCACCTGGACGCAAGACGGCCTGCAGCTGCTCATCGACGACGACGGTATCCGGGCTGCGGCCCGGCGCGAAAGTGCGACGGCATCCGACTTCGCCGCCAGGACCGCGTACACGATCGACGACGACCTCCGGGCGCTCAGCGAGAGCATCTCCGGCGCCGGCATCACCCAGATGCGGGAACGGGCTCAACTCTTCGGCGGGATCTTCAACGCAGGAACAGTGCCTGGGGTGGGGTTCTCGGTCTCAGCGGTGTTCCCCTCGTTGCGCTTCCACAACGGCGTGCACGGCGTCGATCTGTCCCGCTGACCCGACCGGGTCGGGCCGCGGGGTCAGCCTTCCAGGTCGTCGACGCCGGGCAGCCAGCTCAGGCCGGGGCCGCCCCAGCCGCGCTTGCGGGCGACCTTCGTGGCGATCTTGGCGTAGAAGTGCTCGAGCCGGTCCACGTAGAGGGTACCGTCGAGGTGGTCGAACTCGTGCTGGAAGATTCGCGCCAACCAGCCATCCGCCCGGATCTCGAACGGCTTCTGGTCGAGGTCGAATGCACGCAGGATCGCCGACCCGGATCGCAGCAACGGGAAGCGTTCGCCGGGAAAGGACAGGCACCCCTCGACGTCCTCGTCCTCGTCGGCCTCTCCGGCCGGAACCGGGGTGATCCAGAGCTCGGGGTTGATGGCGACACCTCTGGTCAGGACCTCGTCGTCGTCCAGGTAGCTGAAGGTGAACAATCGCAAGCCCACACCCACCTGGGGGCCGGCGAGACCGACGCCGGGCGCGGCATCCATCGTCTCGTACATGTCCTGCACCAGCGCGCGCAAATCGTCGTCGAACTCGACGACGGGTTGAGCGGGGGTGTGCAGGACGGGATCGCCTGAAATTACTATCGGTCGCACGGCCATTCAGCAAGGATATCGGCATGGATCTCGATAGTCTCGTTGAGTGAACCCCGACTTGACAGACCTGGCAGGGGAGATCGCGATCGATCCACGCCAGGCGATTGGTATTCCGCTCGCGTTGATCGGTGCGGTCTTCCTCTCCCTCGGCGCGCAGTTCCAGCATCGCGGCGTCACCAAGGTCGAAGCGCACACGGTCGAGATCACCGGCGGAATGAACACCCGCCAGCTCGTGCTGCTGTTGTCCCGGCCGTCCTGGGTCTTCGGCACCCTGATGCTGGGCCTGGCCATCGCCTTCCAGCTCACCAGCCTCGCCTTCGCACCCCTGATCGTGGTGCAACCGCTGGGCGCCGTCGCGCTGGTGATCACCGCAGTGCTCAACGCCAGGGTCAGCCGGGTCAAGCTCAACCGGGCATCCATCATCGCGATCGCGATGTGCGTCGGCGGCGTCGGCCTGTTCGTGACCGTCGCTGCCTTCACAGCGGTCGACAAGCCCGTCACCGACCAGAACCTCATCACCATCCTGATCGTGCTCGGGGTGGTGCTCTGCGCCTTCGCTGTGGCCTTCGTGATGCTGCGCACCAAGTTCAAGGCGATCTTCTACATCATCGGCGCCGGCGTGCTCTACGGCTTCGTCGCCACGCTCGCCAAGGTGATCATCAATCGGATCCAGAACGGCAACTTCGAGTGGCTCACCCTGGTCTGCGTTGCCGGCCTGCTCCTGGCCGCGGCCGGCGGGGCCTACTTCGTGCAGAACGCCTATTCATCCGGGCCGCCCGACCTCGTTATCGCCGGCCTGACGGTGATCGATCCGATGATCGCCGTCGGCATCGGCATCGTCGTGCTCGGGGAGGCGTCCCAGGCCCCGGTCTGGGCAGCCGTCCTGTTCGCCGTCGCCGGTGCCGTCGCCATCTGGGGAGTCTTCCGGCTCGCCAAGTATCACCCGCAATCACAGAGCTGACCGGTGATTTTCTTCGACGCGCCGCGTCTGGGGGGCTGCCGTAGGACAGTCGGTTTAGAATAGGGTGCTAACACACCTCGACGGCGTGTTTCGTCGAGACCCAGACTTCGTGCCGGATGACCATCCCCGGCCCACCTACGTAGGGACTACGCCACTTGTGCGCTTCATCTGATTTACCGGGCCAAACGGACCACCGGGTCACCCCGGTGGCAACGAGGCCCATCCGCGTTCTCATCGCCGCAGACACCTTCGCGCCCGATGTGAACGGTGCGGCCCGGTTCGCGGAACGCCTGGCCGCCGGCCTGGTCGCCCGTGGCCACGTGGTTCAGATCATGGCGCCGGCCGCAACGCGCAAGCACGGAACCTGGACCGAGGTGCACGAGGGCCAGTCCATGACGGTGCACCGGCTGCACAGCTGGCGCTGGCGCCCGCACGACTGGCTGCGCTTCGCCCTGCCCTGGATCGTGCGCCGGCAGAGCCGGATGATCCTGGACAGTTTCCAGCCTGATGTCGTGCACTTCCAGTCTCATATCGTGATCGGCCGCGGTGTGGCGATCGAAGCCCAAAAGCGGGGCATCCGCATCATCGGCACCAACCACTTCATGCCGGAGAACCTGCTGCAGTTCTCCCTGGTTCCCAAGGGCTTCCAGGACCACGTGGTCAAGGCCCTGTGGAAGGCCGCAGAGCACACCCTCAAACGCGCGGAGGCCGTGACCACGCCGACCCGGCGGGCGGCGGAATTCCTGGAGAAGTACACGGGCCTCAGCGGCGTGCGATCCATCTCCTGCGGCATCGACGCCGACAACTATTCACCCAACTTCGAGCCCCGCACCGAGAACCGGGTTTTGTTCGTCGGCCGGGTGACCGGCGAAAAGCAGATCGACGTGCTCGTGCAGGCGATCGCCCTGCTCGACCCCAGTCTGAACGTGCAAGTGGAGATCGTCGGAGGCGGCGACCAGCGCCGCAACCTGGAGCTGCTGGTCGAGTCGCTCGGCCTGGCCGACCGGTTCACGTTCACCGGTTATGTCACCGACGAGGAATTGCGCAGCGCGTACTCCCGCGCGACGGTGTTGGCGATGCCGTCGATTGCTGAACTGCAGAGCATCGTCACGATGGAGGCGATGGCATCGGGTCTGCCGGTGGTGGCCGCAAACGCGATGGCGCTGCCGCACCTCGTGCACGACGGTCAGAACGGCTACCTGTTCGAGCCCGGGAACGCCCAGGACCTCGCCGACAAGCTGACCGTGGTCTTGACGAGTTCCCCTGAGGAGCTGGATGCCCTCAAGCGTGAGTCGCTCAAGCTCATCGAGGCGCACGACATCAAGCGCACTCTCAACACCTTCGAGATGCTCTACCGCGGTGAGCCGGTCACCGACCCGCTGGTGACGGATACTGCGGCCCAGTCGCGCGACTGACCGAGACCGACGAACCTGCCTGGGCCGATACTATGGTTCACGCACGGGGTGGTAGCTCAGCTGGTTAGAGCACGCGGCTCATAACCGCACGGTCACGGGTTCAAGTCCCGTCCACCCTACTCATTACAGCCGCCGGCCAGGCGCCTGAGCCGGCCCGGCCGGCCACTCGCACCCCTCGGCCCGGCCCACTCGGGCCTGATTTTGCGCCGCACCGGCCAGGATCCCCCCGGATGGCCGGAAGCGGCGGGAATTTGTGCCAATATATGAAGATTCTCGTCAACCCGATGACGCGAGCGCCTTCCCACCCCCTCTTGTCGAAAGTACCGCCATGCCCGGATGGTTTACCCCCAGTCCCCGTCTGTCCCGCTCCGTCCTCGCCGGCGGCCTGAGCCTTCTCGCCCTCGGCCTGACCGGCTGCAGCGCGCTGGCGCCGCTGATGGGCACCCAGCCCATCCAGCAGAACGTGGCCGTGATCACACCCACTCCCACCCCGACTCCCGAGCTGGTCTTCGACTCGGTGTTCACCGACATGGGTTCCGTTCACCCGACCCTCATGATCGGCCCAGAGCTGGAACTCGAGCTGGACATGTGGACGGAGCAGAAGACCCACGAGTGGTACACCGACAGCGACAAGCTGTTTTCGTTCGTCATCAGCGTGTACGACCGGTCCGTCGACGCTGACGCCCCGTTTGAATCCAAGCGCCACGTGTACATGTCCAACATCAGCGTGATGGCGACAACGTCGACGACGAGCGGCTCGACGGTGTCCCCGTTCGTCCTCAACGCCGACCCGCTGCTCGTCACGCTCGACCCTGAGGCCCTGCGTTCAGACAAAGGCCTGCTGATCACCTCCCCGAAGGGTGGTTTTCAGCTCGAGTCGAACGAGATCGGCGAGGTCAGCGATGACACCTACGGGGTGACACTGGACTTCGCAATGACGATCTCCAGCGAAACGACCGCCGGCACGGGCACCTACGGCACCCAGGTCGTGCACGTTCCGGTTCCCGTGGCGATCTTCCCGCGCACCTGATCCGCCCGGTAACCGGTCCCGGCACCGGCGCCACGCGAGGCACAATGGACTGTGTACATTCTGGTGACCCCGACGCGCTCTGAGAGCGTCAGGGTCAGGGAACTCGACGCCCTCGGCGCCCCGGCCGGAGTCGATCGGGTGCTGTCGGCGGAGGACTTCCCCCGCTTCGCTCTGGAACGCGAGCGGGAGGCCGTCCGCTGGGTCTGGGCCGAGACCTCCAGGGTCTACCCGCTGCTCCTGCAGGCTGGGATCAGGGTGCGGCGTGCCCACGATCTGCGGCTCTGCCACGCAATCCTGCGGTCGTCGGAAGCCACGGCGGCGAGCATTCTGGCCAACGGACCGGCCGGTCGCTGGGACCGCCCCGTGGCCGTCGCCGCCGCACCGATGGCCGGAGCGACGCTCTTCGATCTGGACCTCGGTGCGGCGGGCGATGAGGACCCGGGACACGACGATGAACTCGACGAGTTCCGGGCGCAGCTCGATGCCCTGCAGGCCTGCCGGGAGCCCGGTCGGATGCGGCTGCTCCTGGCCGCAGAGTCGGTCGGCGGGCTGATCGCCGCCGAGATGCAATTCGCCGGCTTGCCGTGGCGGAGCGCCATCCACGACAGCCTGCTGACGGCAGAACTCGGTCCGCGGGCCCCCGCCGGCCTCAGGCCGCTGCGCCTCGAGGAACTGGCGGTTCGCATCCGTGTCGAACTGGACGACCCTTCGCTCAACCCGGATTCGCCCCCAGAGCTCCTCCGTGCGCTGCACAAGGCTGATCTGCGCGTGCTGTCGACCAGGGCCTGGGAACTGGAGAAGCTCAACCACCCCGTGATCGAGCCTCTGCTGCGGTACAAGAAGCTGGCCAGGCTGCTCAGCGCCAACGGCTGGTTCTGGATGGAAAGCTGGATCATCGACGACAGGTTCCATCCGGAGTACCTGCCCGGCGGCGTGGTGACGGGTCGCTGGGCGACACGGGGCGGCGGAGCGCTGCAACTGCCACGCCAGATCCGCGGTGCCGTCGTGGCGGATCCGGGCTGGAAATTCGTGGTGGCCGACGCCGCCCAATTGGAACCCCGCATCCTGGCGGCCCTGTCCCAGGACACGGCAATGGCCGCAGCGGGGCGCGGCACCGACCTCTATGCCGGAATCGTGGCCAGTGGGGTTGTGGAGACCAGGGCCCACGCCAAGGTGGCCATGCTGGGCGCAATGTACGGCGCGACCTCGGGGGAGAGTGGCAGGCTGCTGCCCCGCCTGGCCCGGGCGTACCCGCGCGCGCTCGCCCTCACCGAAACCGCGGCGCGCACCGGTGAGCGCGGCGACGTTGTCAGTACCAGGCTCGGGCGATCGTCCCCGCGGCCGGGCGCCGGCTGGCAGGATGACCAGGCGCGTGCCTCGGAGGCCGGGGCGACCGCGGGCGACGAACGCCGCGCGCGCAGCCAGTCCAGGGACTGGGGCCGGTTCACCCGTAACTTCATCGTGCAGGGCAGCGCCGCGGAATGGGCGCTCTGCTGGATGGCCGAGATCCGTAAGGGACTCTGGGACCTCGCCGTCACAGCCGATGGACAGGCCGGACGCGCGGCCGACGGGCCGTTCCGGGTGGTCCCGCACCTGGTCTTCTTTCTGCACGACGAGGTCATCGTGCACACGCCGGCGGCTGTGGCCGAGGACGTGGCGCGGATCGTGACCGACGCGGCGACCACAGCCGGCCGGTTGTTGTTCGGGAACTTCCCGGTGGACTTTCCGCTGACCTGTGTCGTCGTCGACAGCTACGCCGACGCGAAGTAGTCGCGGCGCGCCGTAGTCGCGGATTGCCGTCAGCGGGCGGCGGCGAGTCCCTGGTCGGAAACGGGTCTGCGCCCACGTCGGGGCCGCACCAGACTCAGCTCGCGGTGGAAGGCCCTGCCGGCGTCGCCTCGAAGCAGGGTTGCCGCCGTGTCCAGCCAACCCAGCGCCGCCTGCGCCAGCGCCTGGTCGGCTGCGGCGCTCAAGGCCGGTTGGCCTGCGGGAGCGGTGTCGTGCGGACGCGCTGCGCGCAGCTGCCAGCTCGTGCGGTACCCGTCGAGGACAGCGGCGAGGTCGACATGCGCGAGCGACGAGGCGATCAGCACCCGGTCCAGCATGTCGTTCCACTCGGCTCCGGCGCCGCTGTCGGTGGAGCGCAACCAGTCCTCGGCTTCTGCTCGTCCTGCCGGAGTGAGTCCGTACAGCGGCAGTCCGTCCGAGGTGCTGCCGGCGGAGGCCACGGCACCCTGGTCGACCAGACGGTCGAGGGTGCTGTAGATCTGGCCGACGTTGACCGACCGTCTTCCGGCCGTGCGGGCTTGCAGTTCGCCGTGCAGTTGGAAACCGTATGCCGGTCCGATCGTCAGGATCGCGAGGAGGGCGCTGCGCACCGACATGGAACCTCCGAGTGACAAGCCGGCAGCCGCTGGGGAGCGCAGTCCGGCGGTTCCGGTCGACCAGTAAAGATATACCGAATATACATAAGTCGGGGCCGAAATCCGGTCAGGGCGCTCGGGGCGCGCCGGGCAAGCCGTGGAATCGTTGGAGATTCCCGGGTGGGTGGTGCATAATTTGACCTAATACCGTCTGCGGCTCGTGTTCGCAGGTTCAGGGTTGGTCCAGTTCGAGACCGTTGGGGAAGACGCACCTCGAATATCAACCAGGAACGGAGAACACGATGACTGCACCCCACACTCGTCTGCCAGCGGCCGCACGGGGCGTTTTGTATGTGCACTCGTCGCCGCGTGCACTTTGCCCGCACGTCGAGTGGGCCGCCGGTCGCGCCCTCGGCGAGGCCGTGAGCTTCGACTGGGCCGAGCAGCCGGTGCTGTCCGGCTCGCAGCGGGCGGAGTTCTTCTGGGAGGGTCCGGCCGGAACCGGGGCGACCATGGCGTCCGCTCTGTTGGGGTGGGACCACCTGCGCTTCGAGGTCACCGAGGATCCGGGTCCCGGCCGGGACGGCGGCCGTTGGCTGCACACGCCGGCTCTCGGCATCCACTTCGCCCAGACGGACAGTGCCGGCAACGTGGTGCTGCCGGAGGACCGCCTGCGCGCCGCGATGGTCGCAGCGGGAGCCGACACCGCACACCTGCACCGTGAGCTGCACCGCGCCCTCGGCCAGCCCTGGGACGACGAACTCGAGGTTTTTCGCCACGCCAGCGATCTCAACAGCGTGGTCTGGCTGCACCGCGTCGGCTGAGAATCCTCCCCGCGGACACAGCACCGCCCGGCACCGAGCAGTGCTCGGCCCGGGCGGGGTGGGATCAGACGGAACGGAACGCGACGACGGCGTTGTGGCCGCCGAAGCCGAACGAGTTGCTGATCGCCAGGACGTTGCCGGCACCGAGGGGGCGCGGCGCGGCGACGACGTCAAGCGGAATCGCCGGGTCCTGCTCGGTGAGGTTGATCGTCGGCGGCAGGATCCGCTCGGAGAGTGCCTTCACCGTGAACAGCGCTTCAATCGCACCGGCACCGCCGAGCAGGTGCCCGGTGGATGCCTTCGTGGCCGACACCGGAATGCCCTCGAGCAAGTCGCCGAAGACGCGCCGGAGGGCGTTGTACTCAGCGATGTCGCCCACCGGGGTGCTGGTGGCATGCGCGTTGATGTGCATGACGTCGGCCAGGTCGGCGCCGGCGTTGCGGATGGTCTCGATCATCGCGCGGGCGGCGGCAGAACCTTCGGGGTCTGGAGCCGTGATGTGGTACGCGTCGCTGGTCACCGAACCGCCGAGCAGTTCGGCGTAGATGTGTGCGCCACGGGCCAGGGCGTGCTCCTCGGTTTCGAGGACCAGTGCGGCAGCGCCCTCACCGAGCACGAAACCGTCGCGGGAGATGTCGTAGGGACGCGACGCGGTGGCCGGGTCGTCGTTGCGCTTGGACAGTGCCTGCATGGCTGCGAAGGATGCGATCGGCAGCGGGTGGATCGCGGCCTCAGAGCCACCGGCGATGACGACGTCAGCGAGCCCGGCCTGGAGCCGGTTGTAGGCGTTGACGAGGGACTCCGTGCTGGACGCGCAGGCGGAGACGACGGTGGTGATACCGGCCCGGGCGTGCAGGTCCATGCCGATGGCCGCTCCGGGGCCGTTGGGCATGAGCATGGGAACCGTCATGGGCAGGACGCGGCGCGGGCCACGCTCGCGCAGGGTGTCCCACGCGTCGAGGAGCGTCCAGACGCCGCCGATGCCGGTTGCCCAGTCCACCGCGAGGCGTTCGGGTTCGACCTGGGGCTCGCCGGCATCAGCCCAGGCTTCGCGCCCGGCGATGAGGGCGAACTGGCTGGAGGGGTCGAGGCGCTTGGTTTCGTGGCGGGCGAGGACCTCGATAGGACGGACCCTGGCCTGCGCTGCGAAGGTGATGGGGAGCTGGGTGCGCTCGACCCATTCGTAGTCGAGTGTGGTGGCTCCGGACTCGCCGGCGAGGAGGGCGCTCCAGCTCTCGGCGGCCGTGCCGCCGAGCGGGGAGGTGGCACCAAGCCCGGTGACAACGATTTTTTTGGTCATAACAACGACTCTCCGTGAGAACGTGCGCGAAGCGAGGGAGGAAACTGCGGATCGAGCGTCCCGGAAGAACGGGTCGGCCGGCGAAAGCCAGTCGACCCGTTCGGGCGTGGACCTAGTCCTGGGCCTTGACGATGAACTCGACGGCGTCGCCGACGGTCTTGAGGTTCTTGACCTCTTCGTCGGGGATCTTGACGTCGAACTTTTCCTCGGCGTTGACCACGATGGTCATCATCGAGATGGAATCGATGTCCAGGTCGTCGGTGAACGACTTGTCCAGCTCAACCTGGTCGGTTGCGATGCCCGTCTCGTCGTTGATGAGCTCGGCCAGGCCGGCAAGAACTTCTTCGGTGGACAATGCCATGTTGTTTTCTCCTTGGGGGTGTCTCGTTTGACCGAGATTCAGTTTAGAGGGGTGGAGCGAGGCTACGGCAGCACAACTACCTGCGCGCCGTAAACCAGACCGGCGCCAAAGCCGATCTGGAGGGCAAGACCGCCGCTGAGCTCAGGGTGTTCTTCGAGCAAGCGGTGGGTGGCTAGGGGGATCGACGCGGCCGAGGTGTTCCCGGTCGTGGCGATGTCGCGCGCGATGACGACGGACTCGGGCAGCTTGAGCTGCTTGGCGAATTCATCGATGATGCGCATGTTGGCCTGGTGCGGGATGAACGCGGCCAGCTGGTCCGCGGTGATTCCCGCGGCGGCCAGGGTCTGCTTGGCGATCTTGGCCATGTCCCAGACGGCCCAACGGAAGACCGTCTGGCCTTCCTGGCGCAGGGTCGGCCATTCCTTCTCGCCGCGGCGGTACTCCTGCAGGGTGCCGTTCATGCCGACGGCATCCGCGCGCCCGTCAGAACCCCAGACCGAGGCGGAGATGCCCGGGTAGTCGCTCGGGCCGATGACGACGGCGCCGGCGCCGTCGCCGAGCAGGAACGAGATGCTCCTGTCGGTGCCGTCGACCATGTCGGAGAGCTTCTCGGCGCCGATCACGAGCGCATAGTGCGCTGCGCCGGAGCGGATGAGGGCATCTGCCTGGGCGACGCCGTAGGCGTACCCGGCGCAGGCGGCGTTGAGGTCGAACGCGGCGGCGGGAACTGCGCCGATCCGGTCGGCGACGACGGCGGCCATGGACGGCGTCTGGCGACCGTTGCTGATGGTGGCAATGATGATGGCATCGATCTGGTCGGCGTTGATGCCGCTCTTGCCGATGGCTTCGAGCGCAGCGGTGGTGGCCAGGTCGACGGCGAGCACATCCTGGCTGGCGCGGGTGCGGGTGATGATCCCGGTGCGCTGCTGGATCCACTCGTCTGATGAGTCGATCGGCCCGACAAGGTCATCGTTGGGCACGACGAGGTCGCCGCGTGCGGCGCCGACCGCGAGGATGCGGGTGTACTGGGCGCCCTGCGACTGCAGGAGTTGTGGCTGGGTCATTCGTCTCTTCCGGCTTGACTCGGGCTGATTCAGGCCTGTTGGTCGATCAGTTCATATGCAGCGGGCAGGTCGTCCGGGGTCTTGATGGCCACCGTCGGAATGCCCCGGAGTGCGCGCTTGGCCAGTCCGACGAGGGCGCCGGCCGGGGCGACTTCGATGATTCCGGTGACTCCGGCTTCCGTGAACGCCTGCATGCACAGGTCCCACCGTACCGGCGACGAGACCTGGCCGACGAGCAGGTCGACGAATCTCGCCCCGGCCTGGACCCGGCTGCCGTCTCGGTTGGTCCAGAGCGGGAGGCTGGCATCCGTGGGGGTGAGGCGGCCGGCGACCTCGGTGAGGTGCTGCACGGCGGGAAGCATGTGGCGGGTGTGGAAGGCGCCGGCGACCTGCAGCGGGATGACCCGTGCCTTGGCGGGCGGGTTCGCGGCCAGGCTCGCGAGGGCGTCCAGTGCGCCGGCGACGACGATCTGACCGCCGCCGTTGAAGTTGGCCGGTTCGAGGCCGAGTTCCTCCAGGCGCGCGAGCAGTTCGGCTTCATCGCCGCCGAGCACGGCGCTCATGCCGGTGGGGGAGAGCTCGGCAGCCGCCTTCATCGCGCGGCCGCGTTCACCGACCAGGGTGAGGGCATCGTTGCGTGTGAGCACGCCGGCTCCGGCTGCGGCGGTGATCTCACCGACCGAGTGTCCGGCGATGCCTGCGATCCGGTCGCGTCGGCCGTCGGCGAACAGGGCGGAGAGGGCGATCAGGCCGGCGGCCACGATGAGCGGCTGGGCGATCGCGGTGTCGCGGATGGTGTCGGCGTCGGCGACCGTCCCGGCCGAGATCAGGTCGGTGGCGGACTGCTCGCTCATCTGCTCGAGCTGTTCGGCGTACGCCGGGTTCTGCAACCACGGTTCGAGGAATCCGGGCGTTTGTGAGCCCTGACCGGGGCAGACGACAACAATCATTTCCTTAGTCTCCCAAGTCGGTACGGGCGGGGGGTGTGGCTAATCTACCGAGTATCCGCGAAACGTTTGGCAGAATACGCAAAGGCCGGTTCGGTCAGCGCCGTCGGGTCGATCCGTCGTGGTCGCTGATCGAGCCGATGATCAGTGCGGCCTGCAGGATCAGGGCCTCCCGGGCGCCGGTCGCGTCGTACCCGATGACCTCCGAGACGCGCTTGAGGCGGTACCGCACGGTGTTGGGGTGCACGAAGAGCTCACGGGCGGTGGCTTCGAGTGACCTGCCGTTGTCCAGGTAGCACCACAGCGTGCTGAGGAGCTCGGTGGAATGTGCCTGCAGGGGGCGGTAGATGCGATGGATCAGGGTCGCGCGGGCGAGCGGATCGCCGGCCAGCGCACGCTCGGGGAGGAGATCATCGGCCTGCACCGGCCGCGGGGCGTTCCGCCAGGAGCGGGCGACCGCGAATCCGGCCAGTGCCGCCTTGGCGCTCTTGGACGCTTCGACGAGGTTGGGCACCTCGTGGCCGAGCACCAGGTGCCCGGGGCCGAAGCTCGGCTCCAGCTGCAGTGCGATCTCCATGAAGGTGAGCGCCGGGGTGGTGCCGGCGGCCTCGTCAGAGTCTGGGTTGGTGGGGTGGGCGCGGCCGATGACCAGCACCAGCCGGTTGCCCTGCACGCCGATGAGCACGTCGGCCGTCATGTGCCGCGCGGACCGGCGCAGTTGGTCGACGTCGAGCATTTTCGGCGTCGTTCCGACGAGCACGCAGACCTCGCCGTGCCCGTGCCAGCCGAGCGCCGCGATGCGGCTGGGCAGTTCGTCGTCGTATTCCCCGCTGAGAATGGAGTCGACGACGAGGGCTTCGAGCCGCGCATCCCAGAGGCCCCGGGCTTCCGCGGCCCTGGCGTAGACATCCGCCGCGCCGAAGGCGATCTCGCGGGAGTACAGCAGGATGGCCTCGCGGAGGGTCTCCGAACCGTCCTTGACCCGTTCCTCGACCACTTCGACGGTCACCCGGATGAGTTGCAGCGTCTGCTGCAGGCTCACCGAGCGCAGCAGCTCCCTGGGCGCTGCACCGAAGACGTCAGCGGCGATCCACGGGGTCGACCGGGGATCGTCGTACCAGGAGATGAACGAGGTGATGCCGGCCTGGGCGACCAGGCCGACGGCGGACCGCCGCCCTGGTGGCATATCGCCATACCAGGGCAGCGTGTCCTCGAGTCGTTTCAGCGTCGCCGTGGACAACTCACCGGAAATCGTGCGTAACCAGGTGAGGGTTTGTTCCTTTGTCTTCGGCGCCGGTGCCACGTTGTCGGTTAGCTCTCGCCACCGGCCGAGCCGGTGGTGCCGGCAGACACGTCGTGCAGGCTGTACTTGTCGATGGCCTGCTGGATGACGCTGTGGTCCAGCTCTCCGCTGTTGGCGAGCTGCTGCAGCGTGCGCACCACCATCGACGGGCCGTCGATCTTGAAGAACCGGCGGGCAGCGGGGCGGGTGTCGGAGAAACCGAAGTCGTCCGCTCCCAGCGTCGCGAAGTCGCCGGGGATGAACTGGCGGATCTGGTCGGGCACGGCGTGCATGAAGTCGGAGACCGCCACGAACGGACCGGCGGTGCCCGCGAGCTTGTCGGTCACGTAGGCCGTGCGCGGCTCCTCGTTCGGGTAGAGGAAGTTGTGTTCCTCTGCCGCGAGACCGTCCCGGCGCAGCTCAGACCATGAGGTCACCGACCAGACATCGGCGGACACCCCCCAGTCGTCGGCGAGCAATGCCTGCGCCTCGAGTGCCCACGGCACGGCGACACCGGAGGCCAGCAACTGCGCCTTCGGGCCGGCCACGGTGGACTCTGACACCCGGTGGATGCCGCGGATGATGCCGTCGACGTCGACATCGGCCGGTTCGACGGGCTGGACCTGCGGCTCGTTGTACACGGTGATGTAGTACATGACGTTCGGGTCGGTGTGCTCTCCGCCGTACATCCGCTCGAGGCCGGAGCGCACGATGTGGCCGATCTCGTAGCCGAAGGCCGGGTCGTAGGACACGACGGCCGGGTTGGTGGATGCCAGCAGCGGCGAGTGGCCGTCAGCGTGCTGCAGGCCCTCACCCGTGAGGGTGGTGCGGCCGGCGGTGGCGCCGATCATGAAGCCGCGGGTCATCTGGTCGCCGGCTGCCCACATGGCGTCGCCGGTGCGCTGGAAGCCGAACATCGAGTAGAACACGTACACCGGGATCAGGGGTTCGCCCTGGGTGGCGTACGACGTTCCGACGTTCGTGAATGCGGCGAGGGCGCCGGCCTCGTTGATGCCGACGTGGATGATCTGGCCCTGCGGGCTCTCCTTGTAGGCGAGCAGCTGGGCGTGGTCCACCGAGGTGTAGTGCTGGCCGTTGGGGTTGTAGATCTTCGCGTTCGGGAAGAACGCGTCGATGCCGAAGGTGCGGGCTTCGTCGGGGATGATCGGCACGATGCGGTGGCCGAAGTCCTTCGAGCGCAGCAGTTCCTTGAGCAACCGGACGAACGCCATGGTGGTGGCGATCTCCTGGGTGCCTGAACCCTTCTTGGTGACGGCATAGGTGGCGTCGTCGGGCAGGTTGATCTGGGTGTACTTGCTCCGGCGTTCCGGCAGGTACCCGCCGAGCGCGCGGCGGCGCTCGTGCATGTACTGGATCGCCTCGTCGTTGTCGCCGGGGGTGTAGTACGGCGGCTGGTACGGGTTGGCCTCGAGCTGCGCATCCGTGATCGGCACGTGCATGCTGTCGCGGAACGTCTTGAGGTTGTCCAGCGTCATCTTCTTCATCTGGTGGGTCGCGTTGCGGCCCTCGAAGCTCGGGCCGAGGCCGTAGCCCTTGACGGTCTTCGCCAGGATGACCGTCGGCTGGCCCTTGTGCTCGGATGCCGCCTTGAAGGCCGCGTAGACCTTGCGGTAGTCGTGGCCGCCCCGCTTGAGGTTCCAGACCTGGTCGTCGGTGTAGCCCTCGACGAGCTTGAGCGCGCGGGGGTCGCGACCGAAGAAGTTCTCGCGCACGTAGGCGCCGCTCTCGGCCTTGTAGGTCTGGTAGTCGCCGTCGGTGGTGACGTTCATCAGGTTGAGCAGCGCGCCGTCGGTGTCGCGGGAGAGCAGGTCATCCCACTCGCGGCCCCAGACCACCTTGATGACGTTCCAGCCGGCTCCGCGGAAGAAGCTCTCCAGTTCCTGGATGATCTTGCCGTTACCGCGCACCGGGCCGTCGAGGCGCTGGAGGTTGCAGTTGACGATGAAGTTGAGGTTGTCGAGTCCCTCGTTCGCGGCGACCTGCAGCTGGCCGCGGCTTTCGACCTCGTCCATCTCGCCGTCGCCGAGGAACGCCCAGACCTGCTGGTCGCTGGCGTCCTTGATCCCGCGGTTGGTCAGGTAGCGGTTGAGCTGGGCCTGGTAGATCGCGTTGATCGGGCCCAAGCCCATCGAGACCGTCGGGAACTGCCAGAATTCCGGCATCAGGCGCGGGTGCGGGTAGGACGAGATGCCGTCGGGGGCGTGCGACTTCTCCTGGCGGAAACCGTCGAGCTGGTTGGCGCTCAGGCGGCCCTCGAGGAAGGCGCGGGCGTAGGTACCGGGGGAGGCATGGCCCTGGATGAAGATCTGGTCGCCGCCACCCGGGTGGTCCTGGCCGCGGAAGAAGTGGTTGAAGCCGGTCTCGTAGAGCGCGGCGGAGGATGCGTAGGTGGAGATGTGGCCGCCGACGGCGATTCCGGGACGCTGGGCGCGGTGCACGAGCACGGCGGCATTCCAGCGGATCCAGGCGCGGTAGCGGCGTTCGATGTCTTCATCGCCGGGGAAGTCAGGCTCGTTGGCCGAGGCGATGGTGTTGATGTAGTCCGTGGTCGGCACCATCGGAACGTTGAGGTGCAGTTCCTTGGAGCGCTTGAGCAGGCTCAGCATGATCTCGCGGGCCCGGCCGGGGCCGTTGGCCGCCACGAGGGCATCGAGGGATTGCGACCATTCGTTGGTTTCGTCCGGATCGGCGTCCGAGTTATCCGTGGAGTAGGGGTCCTGGTCGTTGACAGTCACACTCGACCTCTTTCTGTAGGGCAGATCGTGCGGGGGAAGATCATGCCTGGTTAGGCGTGCCGGATTCAGCTCTGGTCGGGTCGCGACCGAAAGGCACCCCGTCAGCCTAGTGATTCTTGCTGGGAAGCGCGCACGGGCACGGGTGTGTCCCTGCGCCGGCCCGGATCGATGCCGGTCGGCCGTCGCGGCAGCCAGGTTGGTGGAGCGACGCCGGGCGGCTAGGCTGTCCCCCCGTATTGCGCCATCGTTCCCCGATGGCCCGAGAGGACACGCACCATGGCACTGGAGAACGACACCCAGGCACCAGATTTCGAGCTCGTCAGCCAATTCGGTGAGCGCATCCAGCTCAGCCGCTACCGGGGTGAGAAGTCGGTCGCGTTGGTGTTCTTCCCGTTGGCCTTCTCCGGCATCTGCAGCGGCGAGCTCTGTGCGCTGCGGGACAACCTGTCTATGTTCGCTGACAGCAGTGTCGAACTGATCGGGATCTCGGTGGACTCCCGTCACACGCTGCGCGCCTGGGGAGACCAGGAAGGCTACGGCTTTACCCTGCTGAGCGATTTCTGGCCGCACGGCGCCGTCGCCAAGGAGTACGGCGTCTTCCTCGAAGAAAAGGGCTTCGCGAATCGGGCCACCTTCCTGATCGACCCGAACGGCATCATCAGGGCCAGCTTCATCACCGCACCGGGTGAGGCCCGCTCGCTGGAGGCCTACCGGGCTGCGCTCGACGAATTGCAGCCGGCCTCGTCGCCGGTGTGACCGCGACGTCGGAATTATCGGTAAGCTTTTAGCCATCCTGTTCCGGTCACCCGGTCGGGGCCTTTAGCTCAGTTGGTAGAGCGCCACGTTTACACCGTGGATGTCATCGGTTCGAGCCCGGTAGGGCCCACACTCTGAACATTCTCCTCGGGGACTGCACCGCCCATCGTCGTTCAGGCTCGATAGCCTCTCGTTGGCCGGCCTGACGCTGCACCCGCGAAGGTAAGCTGTGAGCAGTCGGTTCACGGCTGAAATCCCAGACGAAGGCCCGACGGGCCGGGTAGTTGCGAGGTCACCATGGCAGCACAGCAGGACATGAGCGCGCACGACGCGCCTGAGCATGTCTGAGCGCCTGGCCTTCGGGGCCGCAGTCGAGGAGCTCTCTCTGGCGTTGGAACGCCGGACGAGCCTGTGCCGTCCCTTCCTCGCCGTGCTCCCGGTCACCGGGGCCGCGATCTCCACCCTCGGGCCGCCCTTCGGGTCTGAGACCGTGAGCGCCAGCGACGCCACCGCGGCGCGTCTCGACGAGCTCCAGTTCGACCTGGGTGAGGGCCCGTGCTGGGATGCGCTCACGAGCCGGCAGCCGGTGCTCGCCGCCGACCTCCGCGCAGAACATCCGCGCTGGCCGCTCTTCACCGAAGCTCTGGGTGACACCGACGTCGGGTCGCTCTTCGCCTTCCCGCTGGCGCTCGGATCGCTCAACATCGGAGCGGTCGATCTCTACAGCCGGGAGGCCGGCGCTCTCACGGCGGCCCAGATCGGGGACGCGACGGCGCTGTCGAGCATCTGTGCCCGCCAGGTGCTTCGCAGAACACTCGCCGACCAGCCGCCGCCCGTCGACACAGACGACGCGAACAACGACGGCTTTTCCCGCCGCGAGGTGCACCAGGCCACCGGAATGGTGCTCGCCCAACTGGGTGTCAGCGCCGCGGACGCGTTGCTTGTCATCAACGGCTACGCATTCGCCAGAGGGCGCAGCGTGCGTGAGGTCGCGGCGGATATCGTCGCTCGCAGAATAGACTTCGCCGACGAATGGTCTGACCCGCCCGAGTCATTATGATGGAGTAATGGCGACAAAGACACGTGAGGGCCAACTCGTTGAGGCCTTCGTGACGCTCGCCGACACTCTCGTGGTCGGCTACGACCTCGTTGATCTTCTGCACACCCTGGTGTCGCAGTGTGTGCCACTTTTCGACGCCTCGGCGGCCGGAATCATCCTCACCGACGACGAAGAGTTCGAGGTTGTCGCTTCGACGAACGAACGCAGCCGGCTGGTCGAGATCCTGCAGCTGCGCAGTGGCAGCGGCCCCTGCGTGGAAAGCGTCGTCACCGGGCACGCCGTGGCCGTGCCCGATATCGACGCGTCTGGACCCAAGTGGCCCCGGTTTCGGGCCGGTGCGCTCGAGCAGGGTTTCGCATCGATGTTCTCGGTGCCGATGCGCCTGCGCGCGACCACCATCGGGTCCCTCAACCTGTTCTGGGATCGCACCGGCGGACTGCCGGAGGCCGACGCGCCAACGGTGCAGGCTCTCGCCGACGTCGCCACGATCGGCATCCTGCAGGAGCGCGCGCTCAGGGAGAGCGACGTCGCCCGCCAGCAACTGCAGTTCGCGCTGAGCAGCCGGGTGGTGATCGAACAGGCCAAGGGCGTGGTCGCCTACACCCGTAAGGCGAGCATGGACGAAGCCTTCACCCTGATCCGGCAGTACGCAAGGTCGAACGGACTGCCGCTGGCCGATGTCGCGGCCCGGATCGTCGCGGGGGACCTCGCGGTTTGACGCCCGCCGATCTATGATGACGGTAGAGCCCTAGACCCTGGCTGCACGTGCCTACTTTCCGTGAGCATCAGGGGTGCATCATGAAACGCATTTACCATCCGGGGGGATCGATCGTCACCGGCAGCGACTTAGCCGACGCGATCATGCTCTACGCCGAGGCCCTCAGTAATCGTCGGTCGACAGACGTCGTCGACATTCCCGTCATCACCGACGACGGCAGTCCCGGCCGGGCTCAGTTCCTGATCGGCGCGTCCAGCCAGTTGGTCAGCGTGACGAGCGCAGCCGGCCTGGCCGAACTGGTCGAGGCCGCGACAACCGACGCCATCCACGACAAGGCCAGAACCGGTTCGGCTCCGGCATCGTTGGCGTGGGCGGGAGCCCCGCACGGGGCGCCGCAGTTCGACGAGTTCGACTACTGACCGGCAACCGGCTGGCGGATGCGTTCGTTTCCGGACGCAGCCTCAGGCGGTGCCGGCCGACGCCAGCGACGTGGACGCGCGGACCGCGCGTGTCGCCGGCTGGGCGGTCGCGCTCGTGCCGCGGGCGATGAGCACCGGCACATTGATGTTCATCAGCACGTCGTGGGTGACCGAGCCGATCAGTGTGCTCTCGCCGTGCCGCGCCGAGACTCCGAGAATCAGCAGGGCGGCGTCGAAGCTGGCGTCGAGCAGTGCTTCGGCGGGGTCGCGGTGGGCGACCCGGCGGCGCACCGTGATGCGCGACGATGTCGATGCGGCAACCGCTGCGGCGTCGAGCATGAGCCGGGCGGTTTGCGGGCCGCGCTCATCGGTCGGCTCGGCCCGGGACAGTTCGGACCGGGAAGCGTCAGCGCGGAGCGGCGACGGGGGAGCGTAGACGAGAAGCAGGTCCTGGTCGAGGCGATCGGCCTCCTGAGCGCCCATCCGCACGGCGGGTAGGGAACCGTCGGTACCATCGATGCCGACGACCACGTCGTGGCGGGATTCCAGGGTGGTGTCTGGAACGATGGCCACTGAGCATCGGGCGGCTGAAGCGATCTGCACGCTGCGGGAGCCCAACACCCGCCCGCGCAGAAAGCCGGTCTTGTGCGTGCCGACGATGAGCAGGTCCTCCGGGCTGGGCAGCTTCGCCAGGGCCCAGGCCGTTCCGCCGTGCACGATACGGGTGGTGAGGCTGATTCCGGTGTGCAGGGCCGCGACACGTTCGGATTCCTCGGCGAGGAGTTCCCGTGCCTGGCGCTCCGCGTCGGCGGCGGCATCCCGTCCGACCAGGCCCCATTCGTCGTCGACGGTGTTCACGAGCACGACGGCGGCGTTGCGCTCGGCCGCGCGACGCACGCCCCAGCGGAGGGCGGCGCGGCTGGGTCCTGAGCCGTCGACGCCGATGTAATAGGTGGCGCTCACTGAGATGCACGTCCTTCGGTCGATTCGGCGGTCCGGGGGCCGCGCGGTACGACAATGACCGGGCAGGGCATGTTCAGTAACAGGTCGTGGCTGACCGAGCCGAGGATGAGACCGGCGACGGCGCCGCGACCGTGAGTGCCGACAACGACGAGTCCGGCCGTTCTGGCGGCCTCCACCAACGCCGGCGCGGCAGCGCCCTGCATCAGCACACTGGATACCTCGAGCAGCGGGTGGCTGGAACGAACCTGGTCCAGCGCACGGGTGACGATGTCGGTGTGCGCCTCGACGAGGGCATCGAACGGCAGTGACGCGCCGAAGTCCACGCCGAGGGTCGCCGGGATCGACCAGGCGTGCACGAGCTGGAGGGGCACGCCGCGCACTTCGGCTTCGGCAGCGGCGAACCGCAGGGGTGCATCCATGGTGCCGTCGTCTTCGACGCCCACGATGACGCGGTCACCGCCGTCGACCCAGCCGGCCGGAATCACGGCGACGGCCGAGCGGGCATGAGCAGCCAGACGGAGCGGCAGGGTGCCGTGGACGGCGCCGACGAGGACACCGGTCTTGTTCGTGCCGATCACGACGAGGTCGGCATCGGCCGATGCCCGCACCAGCTCGTCCACCGGCACGCCGCGCCGGACGACGCTGATGGTCTTGAGTTCGGGGAACTCCTGTTCCACATAGCGGCTGGCCGCGGCCAGGGTGCGCTCGTAGACCGGCTGGAAGTCGTCGTCCTGACCTGACACCGGCGACCAACCGAGTTCGACGATCGTGGTCAATTCCAGGCGGAGAGGCACAGTCTTGGCCCTGGTCAACGCCCAGTTCAATGCCGCCTGACTGGCGGGCCCCCCGTCGACGGCTACGATCACTCTTTCAACCATGAGTTGATCTCCAGTTCTTCCCGGTGTTCCTCGGGAGATGCCACGTCTCCAGAATGGCGAGGACGCCTAAACTGCGAAAGGGCCGAAGGTCCCAGTCAGGTACACTTTGGGCTAGCTCCAACCGAAAGGGGACGAATCTGTGACCGTTCCTGAGACCAGGCTCTCCTTTCCCGACGGGCCGCGCTCAGCGCTCGACCAGGCCCTGTCCGAACTCGTCCTCAACGCGCAGAAGGTGCTCGCGACCCAGGGACGCCTCCGCAGCCTGCTCCAGGCCAGCCAGGCCGTGGTGGAAGAACTCGACCTCGCCGCCGTGCTGCGTCGCATCGTCGACGTCGCCGTCGACCTCGTCGGAGCCCGATATGGAGCACTCGGGGTCATCGCGCCCAACGGGAATCTCGAGCAGTTCATCCACGTCGGCATCCCCGACGAGCTGGCAACCGCCATTGGCCATCTGCCGGCCGGCCACGGTCTGCTCGGCGCGCTGATCGACGATCCGCACGCCATCCGCCTCACCCACCTCGGCCAGGATCCCCGGTCCTCCGGTTTTCCCGCTCACCACCCGCCGATGGACAGCTTCCTCGGGGTCCCGGTGCGCGTGCGCGGCGAAGTGTACGGCAACCTGTACCTGTCCAACCAGATCTCCGGCGCCTTCAGTGAAGAGGACGAGGAGCTCCTGACCGCCCTGGCCGCCACGGCGGGGATCGCGATCGACAACGCCAGACTGTTCGACGAGACCCGCCGGCGTCAGCGCTGGTCGGCCGCCTCTGCCGAGATCAGCGCCGCCCTCCTGTCCGACCGGGCGGATGCCTCCCTGGAACTCCTCGCCGACAGGTTCGCGTCGCTCGCCGACGCCGACCTGGTTTGCGTGGTCCTGGCCGCCGGGGTCGGCACCCTGATCGTGGACACCGCGAAGGGCAAGCAGGCCAACCAGGTCAAGGGCCTGGTCATTCCGGCCGCCGGAACGACGGTGGGTCGGGCCTTCGACAGCGGTCAGCCCATTCTCACCGCCGACGGAGGAGCCAGCCTGGACCAGCCCGACGCGCAGTTGGTGCTCGGACCGACCATGGTGATCCCGTTGCTGGCCTCCGGCCGCACCCACGGTGTGATGACGGTGTCCAGATCCACCGGCCGGCCGCGGTTCACGACGAGCGACCTGGAAATGGCCGCCGACTTCGCCGGACAGGCCAGCGTTGCCCTTGAGCTGGCCCGGGGCCGCAGCGCCGGTCAGAAGCTGGCGCTGTTGGAAGACCGCAGCCGGATTGCCAGGGACCTGCACGACAACGTCATCCAGCGAGTGTTCGCCGCCGGCATCGGGCTGCAGGCCATCAGCGGACAGGTCGACGACCCCGAGGTGCGGGAGCGCATCATCGAGGAAGTCGTCGCCCTCGACGTGGCCATCGTGGAGATCCGCACCGCGATCTTCGCCCTGACCGCACAAACCAGCCGCGACCGAGGCTCCATCCGCCACCGTGTGATCGACCTGCTCAGCGAGTTGGCGGCCCTGTTCCCGCAGACGCCGCGCCTCGTCTTCACCGGCCCGATCGACCTGCTCACCCCGCCGGAGATGTCCGACGACATCGCCGCGGTGATCAGGGAAGGCCTGATGAACGTGGTGCGGCATGCCGAAGCCACCGAAACCGTCGTCAACCTGAGCGTGGGTGACGACCTTGTTGTGATCGAGGTCGTCGACAATGGCACTGGCGTGGTCGAGTCCGACCGTCGTAGTGGCCTGGCCAACCTCGAGGCGCGAGCCGAACAGTGGGGCGGCGACGTCGTGCTGGAAAACCGCGCACGGGGCGGCAGCCGATTACGCTGGACCGCCCAGATCGATCCTGAACCCGTACGAAAGGAACTGTAATGATCCGAGTCTTCCTGGTGGATGACCATGAGGTCGTGCGCCGCGGGATCGCGGACATGATCAACGCCGAGCCCGACCTGGAGGTCGTCGGCGAAGCGTCCACAGCGCGACAGGCCGTCGCCCGCGTCGCCGCGACAGTGCCCGATGTCGCCGTGCTCGACGTGCGCTTGCCCGACGGCAGCGGCATCGACGTGTGCCGCACCATCCGCTCGGCCAACCCCGTGGTGCAGTGCCTGATGCTGACCGCGTACGACGACGACGAGGCCAGCTACTCCGCCGTGCTCGCCGGCGCAGCCGGCTACGTCCTCAAGGACATCCGCGGCCAGCACCTGGTCGAGTCGATCCGCCGGGTCGCCAGGGGAGAGTCACTGGTACAGAAGGCCGTCACCCGCAAGGTGGTCACCGAACTGACCGGAACCGCCTCAGACTCACCTGCCTCCAACCTCACCACCCGGGAACGCCAGGTGCTCGAACTCATTGCAGAGGGCCTGACCAACCGCCAGATCGGTGACCAGCTCGACCTGGCGGAGAAGACCGTGAAGAACTACGTCTCGGGCCTGCTCGCCAAACTCGGCATGGCCAGGCGAACTCAGGCGGCCGTGTACGGCGCCGGACTGCGACCGCGGTAATCCGGGCGCGCGAGCATGACTGACCTGCGTAGGCGGATCGAACCCGGACCGGGGCAGGAATCGGTCTGGGACTACCCGCGGCCACCGCGGGTGGAGACGACGGGGGAGCACCTCGTGCTGCGCTTCAACGGCGTGGTGATAGCCGACACCAGGGACGCGGTCCGAGTGCTGGAGACGAGCCATCCGCCCACCTATTACCTGCCGCGGGACGCATTCGCGCCCGGAGTGCTGCAGCCGGTGAATGGGCACAGTGTCTGCGAGTACAAGGGGCTCGCGTCCTACCTCAGCGTCTGGTCGGGTGCTCGTGCCGCTGAGGCCGTGGCCTGGTACTACCCCAACCCCCAGCCGGGGTTCGAACTCCTGGCCGGGCGGGTCGCCGTCTACCCCGGACGGTTGGATGAGTGCACCGTGGACGGTGAGGTCGTGCGTGCCCAGCCGGGGGATTTCTACGGCGGCTGGATCACCGACCGCATCGTCGGACCGTTCAAGGGCTCGCCGGGAACCCTCGGCTGGTGACGTCCTGCACCGACGAACCGGCCGGGCCACGGCTAGTAGGCTGATGGCGTGTCATTCTCGCTAGCTGATGTAGCCCGGGTTTCCCATGACCTGTGGCCGCTTTCCGGGGCCGAGGACTGGGACGCGCCCGGCCTGGTCAGCGGTGACCCGTCCAGCCGGGTGGACTCGATCCTCCTGGTGGTCGATGTCGTCGCCGAGACCGTGGCCGAGGCTGTCGACACCGGCGCCGATCTGATCCTGGCGCACCATCCGCTGCTCCTGCGCGGGGTGACCAGCGTGGCCGAAGATCGCTACAAAGGTGCGCTCCTGGCCCGGTTGATCCGGGCGAACTGCGGCCTGCTCGCCGCGCACACCAACGCCGACGTCGTGGTCGACGGGGTGTCTGACGTGTTCGCCCAGCGTCTCGGCTTGGTCGACGTGCGGCCGATCACCGCCGGGACCGCGCCGGGAATCGGCCTCGGCCGGGTCGGACGTCTGAGCGAACCCACCACGCTGGGCGCGCTCGCCCGTCGCCTGGCCGAGTTCGTCCCGCCGACGGCCACGGGCATCCGGGCATCCGGCGGGTACTCCGACGTGGTCGAGACCGTCGCCCTGTGCGGCGGAGCCGGCGACTCGCTGTTGCGGGAGCCGGCTGTGCAGGCGGCGGATGTCTACATCACCTCAGACCTCCGGCATCACCCGGTCTCGGAGTCGCGTGAACAGACCCTCGCGGCCGGGGTTGGCCCGGCACTCATCGACGTGTCACACTGGGCCAGCGAATGGCTCTGGCTGGATGTCGCCGCCGCACAGTTGCGACGCGCGCTTCCCGGCATTCGCATCGAGGTCAGCGACCTCCGCACCGATCCGTGGGACTTCGTCGTCACGCAGTGAGCGCTCGCCCCGTACTTATTTCAAACTCCATAATCATGAAGGTCAGGACATTGTGAAGGCATCTCCCACAGAGCAGAAAGAGCTCCTGCGGCTCCAGGCCCTCGACATCCGGCTGCAGCAGCTCGAGCACCAGGCCAAGGCGCTGCCCCAGCACGCTGAACTGGCCGAGTTGGCCAAGACCCTGGATCTGTCCAAGACCGTGCTGACCGGCCGTACCGGCGAGGTGGAGGACGCGAAGATCGAGTTGCGCCGGATCGAATCCGACGTGGACGTGGTCGAGAAGCGCATCAGCCGCGATACCGACCGTGCCCAGCACACCTCGTCGATCAAAGACGTGCACGCCCTCGAAACCGAACTCACCGCCCTCGCGTCCCGCCTGTCGGCGCTCGAGGAAATCGAGCTCGCCGTGATGGAGCGCCTCGAGGAGAAGGAGAGCGCCGTCGCCGAGACCGAGGCGGAGCGGGCCGTCGTCGTCGGCCGGGTCGCTGAGATCGAAGCCGACCGCGATGCGCTGCTGGTCGACCTCAACCGTCAGCTCGGCGAGCTCGCCCGGGACCGTACGGCCATCGTCTCGGCGATCGGCGACGACCTGGCCGCGCTGTACGAGAAGCGACGCGTCGCCGGCCGTGGCAACGCGGCTGCGCTGCTGCGCGCCCGCACCTGCAGCGGATGCACGATGACCCTCACCGGCAACGACCTCGAAGAGGTTCGGGCCAAGCCGGCCGACGAGATCGTGTTCTGCCCCGATTGCGGCGCCATCCTGGTGCGCACGGAGGAATCCGGGATCTAGCCGACGCCGCTCTGGTACCTTCGGTGCGGCGCGGGCCGGTAGGCTCGACGATGGAATGGGTCGGCAAGACGGTCGCGTCATCCCTGGTCCTTCGGGCCTGGGATGCCGAGGAACGTCCGGGCTCCACAGGGCAGGGCGGTGGGTAACACCCACCCGGGGTAACCCGCGAGACAGTGCCACAGAAAGTAAACCGCCTCCGGCTTCACGCCGGCGGTAAGGGTGAAACGGTGGTGTAAGAGACCACCAGCGGCCAGGGTGACCTGGCCGGCTAGGTAAACCTCGTCCGGAGCAAGGTCGAACAGGAAACGCTAAGGCGGCTCGCCGAGTTTCCGGGTAGACCGCTAGAGGGCTGCGGCAACGTAGTCCCGAGATAGATGGCCGTCCATGGCGCAAGCCAGGACAGAACCCGGCGTACCAGCCGGCCCATTCCACTCAAACTGTGAATTCAGTCCGGGCTGGCGGCGGCTCTGGCGCATTCCCAGCCGGGGAATCTACGCTGGGGCCATGAGCACATCCGTGTCCCAGAACGACGTCGTCGTCCGTCAGTCCGCCCGGCGAACCGCCGGTGGGCCGTGGTTGCGGCTGCAGGGATTCCTCGGCCGGTCCCGGGCGTGGATTCACCGGCATCCGCGGTTGCGGGCGCCCTACCGGGTGCTCGTTGCCGTTGTCGGCCTCACGATCATCGCGATCGGACTGGTCCTCGTGCCGCTGCCCGGACCGGGCTGGCTCATCGTGTTCGTCGGCGTCGCGGTTCTGGGTACAGAGTTCCCCGCCGCGCACCGGCTCACCCAGGCCGTGCGTCGTCTGGCGCACCGCGTGCGGCTGTGGTGGCGTGCCCGACGTGAGCGCCGGGCCGCTCAGACGAACCCAACGCGCACGGCCGCCTGACCTCCGCCAGGGCAGCCGTACGGCTGGTCTAGATGGCGACCGGGGCGTGCGTGACGGCCAGCGCGGCGGCTCCGAGGATGCCGGCGTTGTTGCGGTGCACGGCCGGGATGATCCGGGTGTTCAGGTTCAGCAACGGCAGGAAATCCTCGTGGTGCTTCGAGACGCCGCCGCCGACGATGAACAGGTCGGGAGTGAAGAGCATCTCCAGCCGGCTGTAGTAATTCTGCAGGCGGGCCGCCCACTTCTCCCAGCTGAGGTTGTCGCGCTCCTTGGCCGAGAACGCCGCACGGGTCTCGTAGTCGACGCCGTCGATCTCCAGATGGCCGAGTTCGGTGTTCGGCACCAGCTCGCCGTCGTTGATCAATGCCGTGCCGATTCCGGTGCCCAGGGTGGTGAGCAGCACCACGCCGGAGACGCCCTGAGCGGCACCGAACTGCGATTCGGCGTATCCGGCTGCGTCGGCGTCGTTGACGAAGTGGATGGGCATGCCCAGGCCCTTCTCGAACAGTTTCTCCGCCGCGAGCCCGATCCACTTGTCGGACACATTGGCCGCCGACATGGTGTGGCCGTTCTTGACGACGGCCGGGAAGCACACGCCGATCGGAAGGTCGGTGGTGCCGGCGGACACCGTCGCGAGGAGCTTGCGCGTGGTCTCGATGATGTCCTGCGGGCGACCGCCCTTGGGGGTGGGCAGTTTGACGCGGTCGGAGAGCAGCGCGCCGGTGGCCACATCGACCACGGCTCCCTTGATGCCGGTTCCGCCGATATCGATGCCGATGGCAGTGGTTGAAATCATGCTGCCAATCTACCGGCTACGGCAACGTCAGGATCTCGGCGCCACGCTCGGTCACGACCAGGGTGTGTTCGAACTGGGCGGTAATGCTGCGATCCCTGGTGAGCACCGTCCAGTCGTCGGCCCACATGTCCCACTCGCTGGTGCCGAGGGTGAGCATCGGTTCGATGGTGAAGACCATGCCCACCTCCATCACGGTGTCGTACTGGGGCGCGGAGTCGTAGTGCGGAATGATGAGGCCGGAGTGGAAGGCAGCGCCGACACCGTGCCCGGTGAAGTCCCGAACCACGCCATAACCGAACCGCTTCGCGTAGGACTCGATGGTGCGGCCGATCACATTGACCTGTCGACCGGGGGCGACGGCCTTGATACCGCGGGCCAGGGCCTCCCGGGTGCGCTCAACGAGCAGGGTGACCTCTTCGGAGGCCTCGCCCACGATGAAGGTCATGTTCGAGTCGCCGTGCACACCGTTCTTGTAGGCGGTGATGTCGATGTTGACGATGTCGCCGTTCTCGAGCACGGTGTCATCGGGGATACCGTGGCAGATCACTTCGTTCACCGACGAGCAGATCGACTTGGGATAGCCACGGTAGCCGAGCGTGGACGGGTAGGCGCCCTCGCGCAACACCGCCTCGTGTCCGATCCGGTCGAGTTCCTCGGTCGTGACGCCAGGCGTGACCGCCCGGCCGACCTCCTGGATGGCCGCCGCTGCGATCCGCCCGGACTCCCGGATTAACTGGATCTGGTCGGGGGAGTACACGTCTGAACCGGTGAACGGCGCCGGCGCGGTGCGACCCACGTACTCCGGTCGAACGATGGACGAGGGAACGGAGCGGTGACTGGACACGGCTCCCGGAATGAGGTGACCGACGGAATCCTTAGGCATAGGATCAAGCTTATGGCCGAAGATACTGAACACCAGTTCTGGTACAACATGCGCACGGGCGCGGTGGAGAAGGGTCTGCTGTCGCCCTCGATCGACCGGGTCGGACCGTTCTCGACGTTCGACGAGGCGACCCATGCCCTCGACAAACTCCGAGCCAATAGTGCCAAATGGGCTGAGGATGACGCTGCCGACGACCGCTGAGGCCGCCGCGTGACCGAGAGCGGCTACTCGTAGCTGTGCTCGGCTCCGGGGTAGGAACCGGAGTCGACGTCTGCCTTGAACGCTTGGACGGCGTCGGTGAGAACCGAACGCAGGTTGGCGTACTGGCGCACGAACCGTGGCACCCTCCCGCCGGTCAGGCCGGCGAAGTCAGTCCACACCATCAGCTGGCCGTCCACATCCGGGCCGGCGCCGACTCCGATGGTGGGAATCTCGAGCTTCTCGGTGACCATGGCGGCCACGGACGCCGGCACCATCTCCAGGACGACCGCGAATGCGCCGGCGTCCTGCACGGCCAGGGCGTCCTTGAGCAGCTGCTCTGCGCCGGCGCCGCGGCCCTGGATGATGTGCCCGCCGAGGCCGTGCTCGCTCTGCGGCGTGAAACCGATGTGTGCCATCACCGGAATCCCGGCCGACACGATGCGGGAGATCTGCTTGCGGCTGCGCACACCACCCTCGAGCTTCACCGCGTGGGCCTGGGCTTCCTTCATGAAGCGCACGGCGGTGTGCAGTGCCTCTGACGGGCCGGTCTCGTAGGTGCCGAACGGCATATCGGCCACGACGAGAGCCCGCGTGACGGCGCGGGCGACGGCACGGGTCAGGGGAATCAGTTCGTCGACGGTGACAGGCAGGGTGGTTTCGTAACCGAAGACGTTGTTTCCGGCCGAATCACCCACGAGCAGGAAGTCGATCCCGGCCTGGTCGAAGATCTGCGCGGTCAACATGTCGTAGCTGGTCAGGCCGGTTATCGGGATGCCTTGCTGCTTCGCGTTCTGGAAATGCCTGGTGCGCACCCGTTTGGGTCCGGCTGGCACGCTGGTGTACGGGTTCTGCACTTCGTGGGCGTTCGCGGCGTCGGGTGTGGCTGACTCAGGCATGTGCTCAGTGTACCCAGCGCCGGATTCCGCAGTCATTCGTCGCCGCGATCAGCCCGTTTTCGCCCGCGAGCTCGTGGCAGCCGGTAGCCTAGGGGTAACAAGAAAGGGCGTGGATGGACAAGCAGCGCGACTTCGTTCTTCGGACTATCGAGGAACGGGGCATCAAGTTCATTCGACTATGGTTCACCGACGTGGTTGGCACCCTGAAGTCGGTCGCCATCGCGCCCGCAGAGGTTGAGGGTGCATTCGCGGAGGGCCTGGGCTTCGATGGTTCGGCGATCGAGGGATTGACCCGGTCGTTCGAGGCCGACGTATTGGCGCATCCGGACCCCACCACGTTCCAGATCCTGCCCTGGCGCGGCGAGATCGACCCGACCGCCCGCATGTTCTGCGACATCACCACGCCGGATGGCCAGCCCGCCGTCGCCGACCCGCGCAACGTGCTCAAGCGCACGCTGGCGAAGGCCGCCGAGCGCGGGTTCACCTTCTACACCCACCCTGAGATCGAGTTCTACCTGCTCAAGTCGTCGAAGTTCGGCAAGAACGGGCCCGTTCCCGTCGACTCGGCCGGGTACTTCGACAACGTTCCGGGCGGCACCGCCCACGACTTCCGCCGTCGGTCGGTGCGCATGCTCGAGGACCTCGGCATCTCGGTGGAGTTCAGCCACCACGAGGCCGGTCCCGGCCAGAACGAGATCGACCTGCGTTACGCAGACGCGCTTACCACCGCGGACAACATCATGACCTTCCGCACGGTGATCAAGGAGGTGGCCATCGAGCAGGGCGTCTACGCGACCTTCATGCCCAAGCCGCTCTCCGACCAGCCCGGATCCGGCATGCACACCCACCTCTCCCTGTTCGAAGGCGACACCAACGCCTTCTACGAGGCCGGTGCGCAGTACCAGCTCTCCACCACCGGCCGGCAGTTCATCGCCGGGCTGCTCCGGCACGCGCCGGAGATCACCGCCGTGACCAACCAGTTCGTGAACTCCTACAAGCGCCTCTGGGGCGGCGACGAGGCGCCCAGTTTCGTCTGCTGGGGCCACAACAACCGGTCAGCGCTCATCCGGGTTCCGCTCTACAAACCCAACAAGGGCCAGAGCTCACGGATCGAGTACCGGGCCATCGACTCCGCAGCGAACCCGTATCTCGCGTACTCGCTCATGCTGGCCGCCGGGCTGAAGGGCATCGAGGAGGGCTACGAGCTTCCGCCCGAAGCTGAAGACAACGTCTGGGGGCTCAGCGACACCGAACGGCGCGCGCTGGGTTACCACCAGTTGCCGGCCAGCCTCGACCACGCGATCCAGTACATGGAAGAGTCCGAACTGGTCGCCGAGACCCTGGGTGAACACGTCTTCAACTACGTGCTCCTGAACAAGCGCCAGGAATGGCGTGAGTACCGTTCGCAGGTCACCCCGTTCGAGCTCAACAAGAACCTCGAGATGCTCTAGGGGCCGACTTTCGGAACGGGCGCGAAAATGGCGAGAGAACAGCTGACCCTGACCGACCTCGCCCGGGTCGGCTTCGCCGACCTCGGGGAGGCCAGGGCACGGCTCGACGAAGTCAGTGAGCTCGGTGGGCCGGACCAGGCCGATCTGTTCCCGCTTCTGAGCCGCGCGGCGAACCCCGATGCGGCGCTCTTCGCCGTGCTGTCGCTGGTGCGGCAGGCGCCGGCGGAGTTCGCCGGCCTGCGCCGTCATCCGGGCGCGCTGCAGCGCCTGGTGCTGGTGACGGGGGCGTCCACCGGGCTGACCGAGTTCTTCCTGCGCCACCCGGCCGAGCTGGCGGTGTTGCACGAGAAGACCACGGCCCTGCCCGGGCTCGCCGACCTCACCGCCGATCTGCTCGAGTCAGTGTCGGCGACCGGGGGATTCGCCCGGGTCGTCGAGGATGCCGGCTGGGTGGCGCTGCGGGTGCGGTACCGCCGCCGCCTCGCCGAACTGGCCGCGTATGACCTTGAGCTGGCCGACCCGCTCGGCGGGCTCGACCGGATCGCCCGGCAGCTGGCCCATCTCGCGGCGGCCGCGCTCGAGGCATCCCTCGCCGTCGCCAGGGGAATGATCAGCAGCGATGTCGCGGCCCACGGGATCTTCGCCACCGAGCAGGTTCGGCTGACCAAGCTGGCGATCATCGGCATGGGCAAGGCCGGCGCCGGCGAACTCAACTATGTCAGCGACGTCGACGTGATCTTCGTCGCCGAGGGCGACGAGGCCGCCGGGCTGGAAACCGGCCGCGCGGTCGACATCGCCACCCGGCTTGCGATCCTGACCATGCGCGGGCTGAACCAACCCAGTCTCGAGCCCGAACTGTGGGAGGTCGACCCCAACCTCCGGCCTGAGGGCAAGTCAGGGGCGCTGGTGCGCTCCCTCGAATCCCACATCGCCTATTACGACCGGTGGGCCAAGAGCTGGGAATTCCAGGCGCTGCTGAAGGCTCGGCCGCTGGCCGGCGATCTCGAACTCGGCGCCAGGTATGTTTCCGCCGTCGCACCGAAGGTGTGGACGAGCGCCAGCCGGGAGAACTTCGTCGAGTCTGTGCAGCGGATGCGCGAACGCGTAACCAGCAACATCCCGGCCGACGAAGTGGCCGTGCAGCTCAAGCTCGGCCCCGGGGGGCTCAGGGACATCGAATTCACCGTGCAACTGCTGCAGTTGGTGCACGGCCAGGCCGACCCCGACGTGCGGCAGCCCGGTACCCTCCCCGCTCTCGCCGCCCTGGCCGACTCCGGCTACGTCGGCCGGGCCGAGGCGGCGGAGTTCGCCGAGGACTACCGGATGCTGCGCCTGATGGAGCACCGGCTGCAGCTGGACCGGCTGCGCCGCACCCATCTCCTTCCCCGCGACGAGGCCGGGCTGCGGGTGCTCGCGCGCGCCACCGGGCTCGCTACCAGCGCCGCGGCGCTGTCCGCCCGGTGGGAAGAGACCAAGCACCGGGTGCGTGGGCTGCACGAGCGCCTGTTTTACCGTCCGCTGTTGTCGGCGGTGGCCGCCCTGCCCGCAGAAGGACTGAACCTGACCAGTGCGCAGGCCGAGGCGCGGTTGGCGGCGATCGGCTTCCGCAACACCAAGGGCGCGCTGGCGCACATCGCTGCCCTCACCAGCGGTGTGTCCAGGCGCGCGACCATTCAACAGCACCTGCTGCCCGTCCTGCTGCAGTGGCTCTCCGACGGCGCCGACCCCGACTACGGCCTGCTCGCGTTCCGGCGGTTGAGTGACAGCCTCGGGTCGACCTACTGGTTCCTGCGCATGTTGCGGGATTCCTCGGGAGCCGCCGAACGGCTGACCAGGGTGCTTTCCGCGTCCCGATTCGTCGGTGAACTGTTCGAGACCATCCCGGAGGCGGTGGCCTGGCTCGAGCACGACGACGAACTACGGCCACGGCCGCTCGCTGTGCTGCAGGACGAAGCCCGTGCGGTGCTGGCCAGACACGGCAGCCCCGATGCGGCCGCGTCCATCCTGCGTGCCAGCCGGCGTCGGGAGATGCTGCGCCTGGCCCTCTCCGCGATCCTCGGCCGGACCACCATCGATGAGCTCGCGTCCGGCCTCACCGACATCACGACCGTGATCATCCAGGGTGTGCTCGGCGCCATCCGTGGCACCGGTCTCACCGGCGACGACGGACCGCTCGCTCCGGACGGCATCGAGTTCGCGGTGATCGCGATGGGCCGGTACGGGGGAGCGGAGCTGGGCTTCGGGTCAGACGCCGACGTCATGTTCGTCTTCAGGCCCGCCACGTTGGATGGCGGCGCCGCACACGACAGGGCGACCTTCCTGGTGCGCGAGCTGAACCGGCTCACCGAGGACAACCGACTGCCGTTCGACCTCGACATCGGGTTGCGGCCCGAGGGCAAGAACGGTGCCGTCGTGCGCTCCCTCGACTCCTACCAGGCCTACTACCGGCGGTGGTCGCTGACCTGGGAAGCCCAGGCGCTGCTCCGGGCCCACGGGGTCGCGGGGGAGCCGGCGCTGCTGGAGAGCTTTCACGCCGTGATGGACACCGTGCGCTACCCGGTGGCAATCAGCGACCAGGACGTGCGGGAGATCAAGCGCATCAAGGCGAGGGTGGAGAACGAACGCCTGCCCCAGGGTGCAGACCCCAACCGGCACCTGAAACTGGGCCGCGGGTCCCTTTCCGATGTCGAGTGGTTCGTGCAGCTGCTGCAACTGCAGTACGCGGCCACGATTCCGGCCCTCCGCACGACCTCGACCCTCGACGCCCTCGCCGAAGCCACCAAGAACGGGCTCGTCGCCGAAACCGAGGCGGCGACGTTGCGGGCGGCGTGGCTGTTCGCCTCCAGATGCCGCTCGGCGATCACCCTGTGGACGAACAAGACCGCAGACGTGTTGCCCAGCGACCGGATGCAGCTCGACGGGGTGGCGCGCATGATGGAATACCCGCCGGGTTCCGCGAACCGGCTCGAGGAGGACTACCTGTCGGTCACTCGTCGCGCCCGCGCGGTCTTCGAGCGCCGGTTCTACGGCCCGGTCGATCGCCCCGGCGCCTTCTCTGGTTAGGCGTCGCCGCCGCGCGCCACCGCGATTCACGTGCGTTCGGCTTAACAGCGACGGGGCCGCAACCAGTTGGTTGCGGCCCCGTCGGGGTTCCGGTTGCCCGGGTGTGGATTAGACGCCGTAGTACAGTTCGAACTCGAACGGGTGCGGGCGCTGGGCGAGGGGCTTGATTTCCTTCTCGCGCTTGTAGTCGATCCAGGTCTCGATCAGTTCGGGCGTGAAGACGTTGCCGGCGAGCAGGAAGTCGTGGTCGGCCTCCAGCGCCTTGAGCGCCTCCTCGAGCGACGCGGGAACCTGCGGGATGTTCTTGGCCTCTTCGGGCGGCAGCTCGTAGAGGTCCTTGTCGACGGGTTCGTGCGGCTCGATGCGGTTCTTGATGCCGTCCAGGCCGGCCATCAGCTGCGCGGCGAACGCCAGGTACGGGTTTCCGGATGCGTCGGGAGCGCGGAACTCGAGGCGCTTGGCCTTCGGGTTCGTGCCGGTGATCGGGATGCGGATCGAGGCGGAGCGGTTACCGGCCGAGTAGACCAGGTTGACCGGTGCTTCGAAGCCGGGGACCAGGCGGTGGTAGGAGTTGACGCTCGGGTTGGTGAACGCGAGCACAGCCGGGGCGTGCTTGAGCAGGCCACCGATGTACCAGCGGGCGATGTCGGAGAGTCCGCCGTAGCCGGCCTCGTCGTAGAAGAGCGGCTTGCCGTCTGCCCAGAGGGACTGGTGGGTGTGCATACCGGAGCCGTTGTCACCGAAGAGCGGCTTGGGCATGAAGGTGGCGGTCTTGCCCCACTCGTGTGCGGTGTTCTTGACGATGTACTTGAACTTGAGCAGGTCGTCGGCAGCGTGCACCATGGTGTCGAACTTGTAGTTGATCTCGCCCTGGCCGCCGGTGCCCACCTCGTGGTGGCTGCGCTCGAGCACGAGGCCCGCGTCGATCAGCTTGAGGCAGATGTCGTCGCGCAGGTCGGCGTGCTGGTCGACCGGGCTGACCGGGAAGTAGCCGCCTTTGAACGGCGTCTTGTTGGCGAGGTTGCCGCCCTCTTCCTTGCGGCCCGAGTTCCAGGCACCCTCGCTGGAGTCCACCGAATAGAAGCTGGTGTGCTGGTTGACCTCGTAGCGCACGTCATCGAAGATGTAGAACTCTGCCTCGGAGCCGAAGAACGCGGTGTCGCCGATGCCGGTGGACGCGAGGTACTTCTCGGCCTTCTTGGCGACCTGGCGCGGGTCCTTGGAGTAGATCTCGCCGTTGCGCGGGTTGTAGATGTCGAACAGCATGATCAGGGTGCGCTCGGCGCGGAAGGCGTCGATGTAGGCGCTGGTGACATCCGGGATGAGCTGCATGTCGGATTCGTGGATGGAGGCGAAGCCACGGATCGACGAACCGTCGAACATCTGGCCGACCGTGAAGAAGTCCTCGTCGACCGTCGACGCGGGAATGTTGAAGTGCTGCTGCACCCCCGGCAGGTCGGTAAATCGGAGATCAAGGAACTTGACATCGGTGTCCTTGATGAAGGCGAGCACTTCGGACGAATCGCGGAACATGCGGTTTTACTCCAAACGACGTAGGCGTGGGTGACTATGTGTCGCACACTGCGGCTCCCCCGAGACTATTACGGGGGCGTTACTCAAGAATGACGCTTATGTTTCCGCAATGTTACAGCGAGCCGCTCCCGGTACACTGATCGGGTGAATTCGACGCCTCCTGGACCCACCACTTTCGGGCAGCTGCCGCCCAGTTCCTGGCCGGGGGAGCGCCTCGGCCTGCCCCGCACCGGCTCACATTCCGTGGGCCGGGTGGGCCGCCGGATCGGCGCACTGGTCATCGACTGGGCGATCGCGGTCGCACTGACCTGCGTATTGTTCGGCTACACGCTGCTCAACTACGACGGCTTCGTCGTGTTGGCGATCTTCGTTCTCCTGCAGGCGCTGCAGCTGGCGGTGTTCGGCTGGAGCGCCGGCCACCGCCTGGTGGGTCTTCGCCTGATCACCATCACCGGCGGCAGGGTCGGCCTGTGGCGTCCCGTCGTCCGGTCGCTGCTCCTCGGCCTGGCCGTGCCCGCCCTGGTCTGGGATTCGGACCAGCGTGGCTTCCACGACAAGATCGCTGGCACGGTGCTCATCCGGCGCTAGTCGACGCCGCAGACGAAAAAGAAGGGCACGGGATCTCTCCCGTGCCCTTCTCTCGTCTGTCCTGCTGTCGGCCGAGGCCGGTGTGATCAGTTGCCGCGCTGCGGCCGTGCCTTGGTCGGGTCGACGCCCTTGGGGATCGGCAGCTTCTTGGTGATGGAGTTGAGGCGGTTGTTCACGGCGAGGACTTCGGCCTTGGTCAGCGACGCCTTGATCTTGGTCAGGCGCCGAGCCAGCTTGTGCAGCGGCACGGCATCGGCGTCGGGACCGACGGCGATCACGGTGACGGCGACGTTGCCGCCGACCTTGGCGACGGTTCGACGTTCCTCGTCCACCATCCGCGCGGTTCGGGTACGCGGGCCCTCGCTGATCAGGACCACTCCGCCGCGACCGACGGCCCGGTACACGGCATCCTGGGTCTTACCGTTCACGGCGACGGGCATCTCACTGCCTACCCAGCCGCGCTTGAGCGAGCTGCGCAGCACGGCACCGACGGCGCCGGGCTGTCCCTCGATCTGGGAGTACGCGGCCTTCTCGGCGCGGCGGCCGAGGATGATCAGCATGGCCAGCACACCACCGAGAACTCCGGCGATGATCCAGAGCGCGATGGTGAATCCGCTGTCCGGCGTCAGCAGCAGGGCCAGTACCAGGCCGAGTGCGACGGGGATCAGGAAGCCCAGGATCATGAACAGAACGATGTTCGAGTCGTAGCGCCTGGTCATCTGGAAAACCTGCCACATTTGCTTCAGGCGGCCAGGTTCTTTCGGGGTGCGGGGAGTCTTGTCCTTGCTGCGTGCCATGGTTCTAAGACTACCCAGTCGGCCGATCTGCGGGTGACCGATTCAGGGCCGAACGGCCCGGGTTCGCTCCGGGCTGGGCGCTCCTCCCCAGCCGGTTCCCGATCGGGTTTCTGCCAGGTACGCACCGTGACCGGCCGGTCGGCGCGGCGCCGGCCGAAAATGGGCCCATGGACGAGCGCGGAAGGCACGATGCCGGAGACGTGGTGGCGGGCTACCGACTGGTGCGCAGATTGGCGCACGGGACCCAGTCAGAGGTGTATCTCGCCCGGTCGCCGGCACCGTCAGGAGGGTCGTTGACACCCACCCGGCCGGTCACCGCGGTGCTCAAGATCTTTCGGCCCGATGCCGACGGACGCGCCATCGACCGGCAGGTGCGTGCAATGCTGGCCGTTCCGCCGATGACCCTGGTGCGCCTGGCCGACGTGGCCACGGCGCCGGATGGTCGGCCGTGCCTCGTTCTCGACCGGTTGTCAGGGCCGTCGCTGGCCACCCTGCTGCACGAACGTGGCCGGATAGGTCCTGGCGAGGTGGTCACGATTCTGGCCACGGTGTGCACCGCCCTGCACGCGCTGCACAGAGCGGGCTTCAGCCATCCGCAGGTTCAGCCCGCCGCTGTGCGGTTCGACGGCACCGGGCGGCCGGTTCTGCTGGGCCTGGGCGGGTTGCAGGAGATTCCGCCGGGGCCGGCCGGGGTGGCCAGGAAACGCGACGATCTGGTCAGGCTCGCCGGATTCGCCCGGGCCGTGATCGACCACGTGGACGACCGGGCCGGGCGCGACGAGGGCGCGGCCGCGGTTCTGGCCGAATTCGAGGCCGCGGCAACCCGGCGGCCGTTCCCGGTCGACCTGACCGGGCCGGAGGCCGCTTTGTTCACCTGGGCACCGGCCACGGCCGTCCGCGGCATCTCTGCGGGGGCAATCGACGCGGGGGCAATCGAGGCGGGCGCAATCGGCACTGTCGACGGCGCCGGCATGTCCGTCGGGCGCGTCACCGCCCGCCCGCTGGTGCAGGTCGGCACGGAAACACGGTTAGCGGCGTTGGCGCGTCCGGGAGGGACGGAGGTGCGGGTGACCATGCGGCCCCGGCTAGAGCGCCTGGTGTCCGGCTTGCGGCAGATTATCCGCAACCGGGTGCGAGCCGCACTGGCCATCGTGCCCGGCCGTGGCCGGGTATCAGCAGCGCTCAGGCGGATGCCGCGGAAGCCGGCGTTGGCCGGTCTCGGTGTGGCCGGAGTGGTGGTGGTCGCGGCGCTGACCCTGCTGGAACCGGCTCGATCCCCGGCCGCGCCGGGCCCCGGTTCGGTGCAGGGCACACACCAGTCGGCGGTGCCGGAACGTGGGCAGCCTGGCGCCGAAGGGACGGATGACTCCGACGGGGCTACCGGAACGCCGACGGGGAGCGCCAGCGTCGGGGGAGACGGTGCGGAAGCGGAGCCTCCGGAAACAGACGACCCGGCGGCGGCGGTCCTCGACCTGCTGCGACGCCGAGAGCACTGCCTGGCCGAGGCGTCGGTGCTGTGCCTGGACGGTGTGGACCAGGCCGGCTCGGTGGCCTTGGAGGCGGACAGTTACGCCGTGCGGCAACGGCAGGCGGCCGGCGACACGGCCTCGTCAACGGAGGTGGGCCGGGCGGAACAGCTGACCGCGACGGTGCAGGAACGTTCGGGAAACGCGGCTCTGGTGGTTCTCAGCCGAATCGGAGATGAGGGAGGGAACACACAGCCGGCCTCGGCCCTGGTGATCAGGGGCGAGGCCGGCTGGCGGTTACGCGAACTCTTCGACTACTGAATCGGACGACCGATTCCGTGGCCTTGAGCTGTGGTGCTGTGCTGCGGGTATCAGATACCGAGGTTCGACTCGAATGCTCCTGCTTCCAGACGCGCCTTCATCGTGGTGAGGAAGCGCGAGGCGTCCGCACCGTCGATGATGCGGTGGTCGTAGGAGAGCGCGAGGAATACGGTGGAGCGGATGGCGATCGAGTCCAGACCCTTGTCGGTGACGACGATGGGCTTCTTGTACACGACGCCGGTGCCCAGGATCGCGCTCTGCGGCAGGAAGACGACCGGGGTGTCGAACAGCGCGCCGCGCGAACCAGTGTTGGTCAGCGTGAACGTGCCACCGGAGAGTTCGTCGGGCTTGAGCTTGTTGTCGCGGGTGCGAGCAGCCAGGTCGGCGATCTGGGCGGCGAATCCGGCCAGGTCGAGTTCTCCGGCGTCACGGATGACGGGAGTGAGCAGTCCGCGCTCGGTGTCGACCGCGATGCTCATGTTCTCCTGCGGCGGGTACACGATCGACGTGCCGTCGACGGTCGCGTTGATGATCGGGTTCGACTTCAGGGCCTCGGCCGCGGCCAGGGCGAAGAACGGCAGGAAGGACAGCTTGTTGCCGGTCTTCTCGTGGAACGAGACCTTGACCTTGTCGCGAAGCATGGCGACGCGGGTCACGTCCACCTCGACGACGGTGGTCAGCTGAGCGGTCTGCTGCATGGAAGCAACAGCGCGCTCGGCCACGACCTTGCGCAGACGCGACATCGGAACGGTGGTTCCGCGCAGCGGCGAGACCTCGACCGGGGCGGCAGCGGAGGCCGACGCCTCGGCCGGTGAGGCGGCGGAGATGATGTCCTGCTTGCGGATGCGTCCGCCGACACCGGTACCGGTGATGGTGGACAGATCGACGCCGGCCTCGTTGGCGAGCTTGCGCACGATCGGGGTGACGTAACCGCTGGTGCCGGCGTGGGCACCGCGGGTCGGCTCTGCCGCTGCGGGCGCTGCCGGTGCAGCGGGCGCTGGCGCTGCGGGTGCCGGCGCTGCGGGTGCCGCCGGTGCGGGTGCTGCGACGACGGGTGCCGGCGCTGCGGGGGCAGCTGGTGCGGGTGCTGCAGCGACGGGTGCCGGCGCGGCAGCCGGTGCAGGTGCTGCGGCGGGCGGCGGCTCGACGGCGGCCGGTGCGGGCGGTGCCACGGCGGCGGGTGCCTCGGCGGGGGCCGGGGCCTCAGTCGAGGGAACCTCGGCGACCGGTGCTGCAGCCTCAGGGGCGGCCTCGGGTGCGGCGGCGGGAGCCGAACCGTCTCCGATGGTCACCAGGGGGGTGCCGACCTCGACGGTCTCGTCTTCCTGCACGAGGATGGCTTCGATGACACCGGCGATCGGAGAAGGAATCTCCGTGTCGACCTTGTCCGTCGATACTTCGAGCAGCGGTTCGTCGACTTCAACGCGGTCGCCCACGTTCTTGAGCCAACGGGTAACCGTCCCTTCTGTGACACTCTCACCGAGAGCCGGGAGGTTGACGGATTCGCTCATGCGTTTGTCTCCTTTGAAACCATTAAATATCTGACCAATGTTAGTGAGAGCTTGTGTGTCGAAACTGGGTTACATCGCGTGCAGCGGCTTGCCGGCCAAGGCCAGGAAGGCTTCGCCGAGAGCTTCGTTCTGGGTGGGGTGTGCGTGCACGAGCGGAGCGAGGTCCTCCGGGTACGCTTCCCAGTTCACGATGAGCTGGCCTTCGCCGATCAGTTCGCCAACGCGGGCGCCGATCATGTGGATGCCGATGATGGGGCCGTCGGCCTCGCGCACGACCTTGATCGACCCGGTGGTGCCGAGGATCGAGCTCTTGCCGTTGCCGCCGAGGCTGTACTCGTAGCTGGTGACCTTGTCGGCGCCGAACTTGGCGACGGCCTTGGCCTCGGTGTAACCGACGGAAGCGATCTCGGGGTCGCAGTAGGTGACCTTCGGGATGTTGAGGTCGTCGACGACGATCGGGGCCAGGCCCGCGATCTCTTCGGCGACGAAAATGCCCTGCTGGAAGCCACGGTGCGCGAGCTGCAGGCCGGGAACGATGTCGCCGACCGCGTAGACGCCGGGGATGTTGGTGGCGAGGCGCTCATCGGTGATGACGAAGCCGCGGTCCATGGTGATGCCGACCTCTTCGAAGCCGAGCCCTGCGGTGGACGGGCCGCGACCGACGGCGACGAGCAGAAGCTCGGCCTCGATCGTGACGCCGTTCTCCAGGGTGACGACGACGCCGGAGTCGTCCTGGGTGACGGACTGGAACCGCACGCCGAGGGAGAACTCGATGCCGCGCTTGCGGAAGGCCCGCTCGAGCTGCTTCGAGACGGACTCTTCCTCGTTCGGTGCGAGGTGCGGCAACGCTTCGATGATCGTGACGTCAGCGCCGAAGGACTTCCACACGCTGGCGAACTCGACGCCGATGACGCCGCCACCGAGCACGGCGACCTTCTTGGGTACGTAGTTGAGCTCGAGGGCCTGCTCGCTCGTGATGACGCGGCCACCGATGGCCAGGCCGGGCAGCGAACGGGAGTAGGAACCGGTCGCCAGCACGACGTTCTTGCCGACGATGGTGTCCTCGCCGACCTGAACGGTCGTGGGGGAGATGAGCTTGCCCTCTCCGGCGATGACCGTGATGCCGCGAGCCTTGATCAGGCCCTGCAGTCCACGGAACTTGCTGGCAACGATGCCCTCGCGGAACGCGGTGACGGCGGCCATGTCGATGCCCTGGAACGACGTTGTGACGCCGTACTTGGCCGATTCGCGACTGACATCGGCGACCTCGGCCGAGTGCAGCAGGGCCTTGGTCGGGATGCAACCGACGTGGAGGCAGGTACCGCCGAGCTTGTCTTTCTCAATCAGGCCAACGGTCAGGCCGAGCTGCACAGCGCGCAGCGCTGCCGCGTATCCGCCGCTTCCGCCGCCGAGAACTACAAGGTCAAAATTCTGTTCAGACACCCAGATACTCCCTCGTGCATCACATACACTTTCACGGCCTGCCCAGCGCAATTGCGCGGGCAGACGTTGAATGGCAAGGATTTCCCTGCCTATACGACTGTACTACGGGCGCGAAAAGTCCTCGGCCAGGCGCAGCAGCGTTCTGACCGTTACGCCGGTGGGGCCGGGAGCGGTGAAACCGAGGCCGCCGCCGACCAGTTGGGCGCTACCGGCGATGTCCAGGTGGGCCCAGGGGATGGCGCGTTCTTCTGCGCCCTCACCGACGGTGCCGATGAATTCGCGCAGGAACACGGCGGCCAGCAGTGCACCGCCGCCGGTGTTGCCGATCTTGGCGTTGGCGATGTCGGCGACGTCGGAGTTCAGCAGGGCACGCAGTTCTTCCGGCATCGGCATGGGCCAGGCCAGTTCGCCTTCGGCCTTGCTGGCCGCGAGCACGTGGGCGACCAGGTCGTCATCGCCGAGCACCGCGGAGTAGCGGGTGCCGAGGGCGACCACAGCGGCGCCGGTCAGGGTGGCCACGTCCACGATGGCGTCGGGGTTCTCCTCACCCGCGGCGACGAGGCCGTCGGCGAGCACCAAGCGGCCTTCCGCATCCGTGTTGAGCACCTCGACGGTGCGCCCGCCACGGATGCTGAGCACGTCGTTGGGCCGGATGGCCGAGCCGGACGGCATGTTCTCCGCGATGCAGAGCCACGCGGTGAGTCGCACCGGCAGTCTGAGCCGCGCCGCCGCGAGCGTGACCGCCAGCACCGTCGCCGCGCCGGTCATGTCGTACTTCATGCCGACCATGGATGCCGGCGGCTTGAGCGAAAGTCCGCCGGTGTCGAAGGTGATGCCCTTGCCGACCAGGGCCAGGTGCTTCATCGCCTCGACCGGGTCGTAGCTGACCTTGACCAGTCGCGGCGGCCGGGTCGAACCCTGGCCGACCCCGGCGATGCCGCCGAAGCCGTCTGCGGCCAACTGCTCCTCGTCCCAGACCGTCAGCGTGACGGGCAGGCCCTCGGCGGCGGCGGCGGCGAGCGCGGCGAGGGACTCCGGGTACAGGTCGAGCGGCGGCGTGTTGACGAGGTCCTTCACCAGGCTCACTGCTCCGGCGACGATGTCGGCGCGATCGACGTCGTCCTCGTCGGCCTGGTCGGTGTGCACGGTGATCACGCCGGCGGACAGCTTGGTGGTCGCCAGCGACGCCTTGCGATAGGTCGTGAACGCGTACCCGCCCAGGGCGGCGCCTTCGAGCACGGCCGCAGCCTGGTCGGCATCGGTGAGCGGGAAGGCGATCGCGAGAGTGCTGGCGCCGGTGAGCTGGCGCACTGCCGAACCGGCCGCGTAGCGGAGGGAATCGGTGGTGACGACGCTGCCGAGCCCGACGACTGCGATGCCGGCGGCAGTGCCGACGACAGGTGCGAAGCGCACAACCTGGTCCTTGGCACCGGACACCCCGACGGCCTCGAGCTGGGCGGCGATCTGCTCGAACCCGGGCGCGGCGAACAGCGTCGGGCCGTCCTTGCCCTGCACGGCGCCAATCACGAGGACGTCTGCGGTGGATTCGAGTGCGGGCTGTGCGGTCACGGAAACGCGGGGAACGGTCATGCTTCGATGCTACGGGTCCAGGTGTTCGCTCTGGGCACCACTCGCGCCTGCCGATTCTTGGGACGTGGGGCAAAACCTCCGCTTAGAGTTAATCTCATGCGCGATCCTGATGAAATCTACGAGCTCACTGCGGATGCCGCCGGCGTCCCCGAAGGGCTGCATCTCGTCGCGGGCCTGACCGGTTTCGCGGATGCCGGTGGCGCCGTCGCTCAATTCACCGAGTACCTGCTCGCCACCCTCGAGCACGAGGTGGTCGCCGAGTTCGACGCCGACCTGCTTCTGGACTACCGCGCCAGGCGTCCCATCATCTATTTCGACCAGGACCACCTGACCGACTATCAGCCGCCCCGGCTGAGGCTGTACCTGGCCCGCGACGAGATCGGCCAGCCGTTCCTGCTCCTGGCCGGCTTCGAACCGGATTTCCGGTGGGAACAGTTCACCGCCGCCGTCCTCGCCATCGTGAGCCGGTTCACGGTGTCGTCCACCACCTGGGTGCACGCCATTCCCATGCCCGTCCCGCACACGCGACCCATCGGCGTGACCGTCAGCGGCAACCGCACCGACTTGATCGAGAGCATGTCGGTCTGGCGGCCGCACACCCAGGTTCCCGCCAACGCCCTGCATCTGGTCGAGTACCGGCTGCAGGAGATCGGCGCCTGGGTCATCGGCTATGTGCTGTTGATCCCGCACTACCTGGCCGACACCGAGTTTCCCTCTGCAGCCCTGTCGGCGTTGGAGAGCACGAGCGCGTCGACGGGCCTGATCTTCCCCACCGACAAGCTGCGAGAGAAGAACCGTGAGTTCCTCAGCCGAATCGACGAGCAGGTCGGGGACAACGGCGAGTTGGCCAAGCTCGTCGGCACCCTGGAAGAGCGGTACGACGCTTATATGGAGGGGAACACGCTGCGGTCGCCGTTGACCGACGAAGACGGCGAACTGCCGTCCGCCGACGAGATCGCGGCCGAACTGGAGAAGTTCCTGGCCACACGCCGGGGCCGGGACGACGGCCAACAGCCCTGACGTCCGGCGGGATTCCGCGGCTCTGTTCGAGAATCCCGCGGCCGGATGGTGCGCGAGTGGCCGGCCTCGCAGATAGATTTAGCTGAGTGAATACTCGTCGGTCCTGGTTGATCTTCTCCCTCGGCTCGTTCGTGTACCTCTCCGCCGTCATGCAGCGCACCTCGCTCGGCATCGCCGGAGTCTCGGCCACCGAACGGTTCGGCGGCTCTGCGGCCGTGCTCTCCAGCCTCGCGGTGGTGCAGTTGATCGTGTACGCGGCCGCCCAGATCCCGGTCGGCGTGCTGATCGACAGGTTCGGGCCGCGCGTGCTCATGCTGGCAGGAACGGCCTTGATGGTCGCCGGTCAATTGACGCTGGCCTTCGCACCATCCATCACCATCGCCGTGATCGGCCGGATGCTGGTCGGTGCGGGCGACGCCACCATCTTCATCTCGATGATCAGGCTGATCACGTCCTGGTTCAGCGGCCGCATCGTGCCGCAACTCTCCCAGTGGCTGGGCAACATCGGCCAACTCGGCCAGGTGCTCTCCGCGGTGCCGTTGGCCTGGATCCTGCACGAGTGGGGATGGACCCCCGCATTCCTCGTCGCCACTCTGGTCGCATTCATTGCGTTCATCGTGGTGATCGTCGCCATCAGCGACCGACCGGCCGGCTCGCTCGATCAGGCCAGGCCGACGACGTGGGGGAGTGCGCTCACCCAGCTCAAGCACAGTTTCGCCCGACCGGGTACCCAGCTGGGGTTCTGGTCCCATTTCGTCACCCAGTCCTCCGGAACTCTCTTCACCCTGCTCTGGGGATTTCCGTTCATGGTCTATGGCCTCGGCTACGAATCCAGCATGGCTGCCGCGATGCTCACCATCCCGGTCGCCGCCGGCCTCGTCTGCGGCCCGATACTCGGAGTGCTCACCGCCCGGCACCCCCTGCGCCGCAGCAACATCGTGCTGGGAATCGTGATCAGCATGGGCGCCGCCTGGGCGCTGGTGCTGCTCTGGCCGGTCACCCCACCCTTCTGGCTCATCGTGCTCCTCCTGGTCGTGCTCGGTGCCGGTGGCCCCGGGTCGTTGATCGGCTTCGACTTCGCCCGCACCTTCAACCCGCAGCGCAGCCTCGGCTCGGCCAACGGCGTGGTCAACGTGGGCGGCTTCCTGGCGAGCTTCGTGATGATGTTCCTGATCGGCGTGCTCCTGGACCTCCAGGACGGCTGGCGCCGGGAAGCCGGCGGTGCGAGTGACCTGTACGCGCTGGATTCCTTCCGGATCGCGTTCGCCGTGCAGTTCCTGGTCATCGGCTCCGGCGTCGCCATGCTCGTCGCGACGCGCCGGCGCACCCGGCGGATGCTGTCCAGGGACGAGGGAATAGAAGTGGCCCCCTTATGGGTTGAACTTTCTCGAAGGCTGCGACGGCGCGCACGGGGAGAATAGGCGCAGCGTGGCATCGTCTATACACAATCCGTGCAATAATTGTCAATAGGACCCGTTCTGGTTCCTGGGTGTATTGGCTTCGCGCCGATGCCTTCCCGGGGACTTGACATGGGTCCTAGTACTGCCCAAAATCTCCGGTTTTTAGGTCACGGCGCACGCCGATCGGCCGAGATGCCCGGCGCAGCGCCGCAGGCGCACGAACTACGGCATGAGAGGTGTTCGAATGGCAACCCCAACGAAGACAGAGCCCGCACGCACAACCACCGAGACCACCGCTGTCGACGAGGCCACCCTGGTCGCTGTCGCAGCGAAGACCCCTGCCCAGAAGGCCGCCGCCACCCGCGCGGCCAATGCCGCGGCAGCAGCAGACGGCGCCGAGGCGCCCGAGAAGGCCGCACCGCGCAAGCGTGCCGCCAGCACCAAGACCAAGGCGCCCGCCGCCGGTAAGAAGAAGGACGGCGATTCCGACGCCGGCGACGACGAGGTCGTGGTACCCGGAGACGAGCACGACACCGACGACGATGAGAACAGCGACGGGACGGCCAAGCGCCTCGCCGCGGTGGAACCGCTGCCCAGCGGCGCCCTGGTGCTGTCGATGGTCGACGACGAGGACGAGGTCCCCGTCTACTCCAGCGCCATCACCGGCGCCACGGCCGACCCGGTCAAGGACTACCTCAAGCAGATCGGTAAGGTCGCCCTGCTGAACGCGGCCGAAGAGGTCGAGCTGGCGATGCGCATCGAGGCCGGCCTGTTCGCCGAGGACAAGCTGTCCCAGATGACGGACGCGGAGAAGAAGAGCGCCCTCGGTCGCGAACTGCAGTGGGTCGCCAAGGATGGCGCCAGGGCCAAGAGTCACCTCCTCGGTGCCAACCTGCGCCTCGTCGTCTCGCTGGCCAAGCGCTATACCGGACGCGGCATGCAGTTCCTGGACCTGATCCAGGAGGGCAACCTCGGCCTCATCCGTGCGGTCGAGAAGTTCGACTACACCAAGGGCTTCAAGTTCTCCACCTACGCCACCTGGTGGATCCGCCAGGCCATCACGCGCGCCATGGCCGACCAGGCCCGCACCATCCGCATCCCGGTGCACATGGTCGAGGTCATCAACAAGCTCGCCCGCGTGCAGCGGCAGATGCTGCAGGACCTCGGTCGCGAACCGACGCCCGAGGAACTGAGCCGCGAGCTCGACATGACGCCGGAGAAGGTCGTCGAGGTGCAGAAGTACGGCCGCGAGCCCATCTCGCTGCACACCCCGCTCGGCGAGGACGGCGACAGCGAGTTCGGCGACCTGATCGAAGACACCGAAGCCGTCGTCCCGGCGGATGCGGTGGGCTTCACCATGCTGCAGAAGCAGCTGGAGAGCCTGCTCGACTCGCTCTCCGAGCGTGAGGCCGGCGTCATCCGCATGCGCTTCGGCCTCGGTGACGGCATGCCCAAGACCCTGGACCAGATCGGCGACACTTTCGGCGTGACGCGCGAGCGCATCCGTCAGATCGAGTCGAAGACGATGGCGAAGCTGCGGCACCCGTCCAGGTCGCAGTCCCTACGCGACTACCTCGAGTAGGAGCGGCCTGTGCGGTATGCGCCGGCGATCCTGCTCGGCAGGGTCGCGCGCACCCTCGCGCGCTGGCGCAAACCCGGTGGCGGGTCTGCCGTCCCCGGCCTGGTGGTCAACACCATCGCGCCGGGGTTCCTGCCCCGTACCCTGAACAGCTTCCCCGGCGGACTGGTCATCGTGACCGGTTCGGCCGGTAAGTCGACGACCACGAAGATGCTCGTCGCGGCGCTCCGCGCCCACGGCGTGTCGGTGTTCACCAATCAGTCAACGGCCAACATCAGTCAAGGACTCACCTCCGCACTGCTGGAGGAGGTCAGCCTGACCGGGCGTATCGCCGGTGACATCGCGGTGCTCGAGATGGACGAGGGCCACGGCGCTCTCATCTCGCCGACCCTCACCCCCCGGGTGGTGGTGCTCACCAACGTCATGGTCGACCAGATCGACCGCTTCCACGACTCCGACATGGTCGCGGCCATGCTGGCGAAGATCGCGGCGCGGGCCACAGGCTCCGTCGTGCTGAACGCCGACGACCTGTACCTGTCCCGGCTGGCTGAGGGCATCGCTCCCGGCGTCACCATTGCGCGGTACGGCGTGACCGAGGACGTCCTGGCCCAGAATCCCCGGGGACTGGGCTACACGCTCACGTCGCCCGCCCGCCTCGACGCCGCGGACGGCATGGTGCTCACGCAGGTCAGCGGACGCGACGCTACCGTTCTGGTCGACGGCAGGGTGCACGAGGTAGGGTTGCCCGCCCGCGGTACCCACTACGCGGTGGATGCGCTGACCGCTCTGGCCGCCGCCCGCTCCACGCTCCTCGACAGGTTCGACGCAGCCGTCGCCGTTACCGCGATCTCGGCGATCCCGCCGGTGTTCGGCCGCGGCGAGGTCGTCTCGGTGCGCGGCACCACGGTGGAATTCGTCCTGGTGCAGAACCCCGCCAGCATGCAGCTGAATGTGGACAGCCTGGACCCCACGACGGAACAGATCCTCGTGGCCGTCGGGTCCGACGTGCGCGATCCCTCCTACCTCTGGCCGGCAGACACCTCCAGCCTCGGCCGGGTGCTCATCGCCTCGGGGTCCAAGGCCCAGGACATCGCCCTGCAACTGGCCTATGACGGTGTGGTGGTCGAGCGGATTGAACCCGACCTCGGCCGTGCGCTCGACGATTTCCTGGCGTTGCCCGAGCCCAGTACCGGGGTGAAGACGATCATCTTCTCGGCCGATTCGATGAGGCGCACCCGCGCCCACCTCGGCCTGGCGACCAACGAATCGGACCCGTCATGACACCTGCCCAGCTCACCATCGTCAGCGTGCTCCCGCGACTGCTGGACACCAACGGCGACGCGGCCAACGCCCGCGTTCTCGCGCAACGCGCCCGATGGGCTGGGCTCGAGGCCACGGTCGTTGCCGTGAATACTGTCGCCGATCTGCCGGAGAGCGCCGACCTGGTCGTGCTCGGCTCCGGAACCGACACCGACCTCGTCGCGGCCCGAGACGCCCTGCGCCCCCTTCAAAGCGCACTCCGGCGCTGGCTGGACGACGACGTGCCGGTGCTCGCCGTCGGCACCGGCTGGGAGCTGCTCAGCGCGGGCATCGACGTCACGGGTGACAGCTCGGTCGAGGGCCTCGGCCTGGTGAGCGGTCGGGCCAGGCCACTGGCGGCGAGAATTGCCGACGACCTCGTCGTCGACGCCGAAGCCGGTCGGCTGCTCGGCTTCGAGAACCATGCCAGGGGATACGCCGGTTCGCCGGTGGCGCTCGGTACGGTGCGGTCCGGCACCGGAAACGGCGACGGCACCGAGGGAACTGTCGAGGGCAGCTTCATCGGCACCCATCTGCACGGTCCGGTGCTCGCCCGCAACCCGCAGCTGGCCGACCGGATGCTCGCCACGGCGTGTGCGGCCCGGGGCCTCACGCTCGTGCCTTCGGCCATGACCGCATCCGTTGACGACATAGCAAGAGCCGCACGCAACGTGGTTGCAGTGCGGCTCAGCCTTACCTCGGAGTAGGACCCACCCGGCCGTGGCCAAGGATGGAACCCGTGGCACCGCAGCGCCGGCGAAACCGGCGTGCGGTGCCCGAAGGGCCTAGGACTTCTGGTCTTCGAACAGACGGCTCGACTCGTCGTGCCAGCTCTCGGCGATGGCGGCGAGCTTCTCTTGGTGCTTGCGTCCGTGGTGGGCGCAGAAGAGCAACTCGCTGTTATTGACGACTACACGAATGTAGGCCTGAGCGCCACAAGCGTCGCAGCGGTCGGCCGCGGTGAGCTGGTGGGGGGCGCCCTGTTGGTCGACGGCACCATTTTCGGTGGCGATCTGGGACATATTCTCCTCCTCCAAGCTGATACCAGGTGATACCAATTGAATCGTTAGTGACCATGTAAACACGGTCGGGCCCCATTTGGGCCACAGTTCGGCGACATTTCGCTCACCGCGTAGCAATCTCCCGGTGAACCCCGCAACATCAGGCGTCCGCGGGTGTCGATCGGGGCCGGAGGCGTCAGGGTCACTATTCTTAACCGTTGTGAGTTCTGACTATTCCGCCCGCCATCTTTCGGTCCTCGAAGGCCTGGACGCGGTGCGCAAACGCCCCGGCATGTATATCGGTTCCACCGACTCGCGCGGGTTGATGCACTGCCTGTGGGAGATCATCGACAATTCGGTCGACGAGGCGCTCAGTGGACACGGCACGGCCATCGGCATCGTGCTGCACGCCGATGAGAGCGTCGAAGTCAGTGACACCGCGCGCGGCATCCCGGTCGACATCGAACCCAAGACCGGCCTGACCGGTGTCGAAGTGGTCTTCACCAAGCTGCACGCCGGCGGGAAGTTCGGCAGCGGCTCGTACGCGGCGTCGGGCGGACTGCACGGCGTCGGCGCTTCGGTGGTCAATGCGCTGTCGGAGCGCCTCGACGTCGAGGTCGACCGGGACGGCAAGACCTACGCCATGTCCTTCCACCGGGGCGAGCCCGGTATCTTCGCCGACACCGGCGAGAAGAGCCCGGATGCGCCGTTCACCCCGTTCGAGAACAAGAGCGAACTGCGCATCGTCGGCAAGGTGCGCAAGGGCGTCACCGGAACGCGCATCCGCTACTGGGCCGACCGGCAGATCTTCACCAAGGGAGCGACCTTCCAGACCGAGGACCTGATGGGCCGGGCCCGCCAGACGGCGTTCCTGATTCCGGGCCTCACCATCAACATCGACGACCGGCGGAGCGCCGAGCCGGTGGCCGAGTCGTTCACCTTCGCGGGCGGTATCTCCGAATTCGTGGACCACCTCGCGGTCGACACCCCGATCACCGACACCTGGCGGCTCACCGGCGCCGGCAGCTTCAGCGAGACCGTGCCCGTGCTCACCGACAGCGGAGCCATGATCCCGACGGAACTGGTGCGCGATTGCCAGGTGGACATCGCCCTGCGCTGGGGCACCGGGTATGACACCGTGATCAAGAGTTTCGTCAACATCATCGCCACGCCCAAGGGCGGCACCCACCAGGCCGGTTTCGATGCCGGCATGCTCAAATTCCTGCGTGCCCAGGTGGAACAGAACGCCCGGCGGCTGAAGGTCGGTTCGGACAAGCTGGAGAAGGATGACATCCTCGCCGGTTTGACCGCCGTGCTCACGGTCCGGCTGCCCGAACCGCAGTTCGAGGGCCAGACCAAGGAGGTGCTGGGCACACCCGCCGTGCGCGCCATCGTGGCCGCGGTGATCAACAAGACCATGACCGAGCGGTTCACCTCGGCCAAGCGCGACGACAAGACCCAGTCCGCGGTTGTGCTCGACAAGATCGTGGCCGAGATGAAGTCGCGCATCTCCGCCCGCGCCCACAAGGAGACCCAGCGGCGCAAGAACGCCCTGGAGAGCTCTTCGCTTCCGGCCAAGCTGGTGGACTGCCGCAGCAACGACGTCGAACTCAGCGAGTTGTTCATCGTCGAGGGCGACTCGGCGCTGGGCACCGCCAAACTGGCCCGCGACAGCGAGCACCAGGCACTGCTGCCGATTCGCGGCAAGATCCTGAACGTGCAGAAGGCCTCGGTCTCCGACATGCTCTCCAACACCGAGTGCGCCTCGATCATCCAGGTGATCGGCGCCGGGTCCGGCCGCAGCTTCGACCTCTCCGCTGCCCGGTACGGCAAGGTGATCATCATGAGCGACGCCGACGTCGACGGCGCTCACATCCGCACCCTGCTGCTCACCCTGTTCTTCCGCTATATGCGCCCGATGATCGAGGCCGGCCGCATCTTCGCCGCCGTGCCGCCGCTGCACCGGGTAATCGTGATGAACCCGGGCAGCAAACCCAACGAGACGATCTACACCTACTCCGAACCGGAGCTGCAGGGTGTGCTCGCGGCGTTGAAGAAGAGTGGCAAGCGCTACCAGGACCCGATCCAGCGCTACAAGGGCCTGGGCGAGATGGACGCCGACCAGCTGGCGACCACCACGATGGAACGCTCCCACCGCACCCTGCGCCGGGTGCGCGTGGCCGACGCCGAGATGGCGGGCAAGGTCTTCGAGCTCCTGATGGGCAACGACGTCGCCCCGCGCAAGGAGTTCATCATCGACAGCTCCGACAAGCTCAGCCGCGACCGCATCGACGTATAGCCGCCCGCTTCCCGCCCCTGCCCCCGACGAAACTGTTCCCGAAGCGGACATTTGCGGCCGGTGCGCCGGGCGCAGAAGTCCGCACGGGCAACAGTTGTGTCGGCGTGGCGCGGGTGCGCGGCTGCGGTGGCGCGGGTGCGGGGATACCCGCGGTCAGGCGCCGGGAGAGAAGGCCGTGCTCGGCAGGTCGCGTTCGTCGGTCAGGATGGCGCGCACGATCCGTGCCGCGACGGCGGCGGGGTCGAGGCCACGGGGCAGGCGGGGCGTCTCGCCCGCGATCGGATGCGTGGACAGCGCGGTCTCGGTGTGACCCGGCCTGGCATCGATGATCCTGATCCCGGCGCGTCGCAACTCCCGGCCGGCGGCTGCCCCGAACGCGGCGATCGCGGCCTTCGACGCCGAATAGGCGGCGAGGTTCGCGGTCGGGGACTCGCTCACGACTCCGCTGAGGGTGAGCAGGAACGGCGAGCGACCGGCGGCCGCCGACGCCGCCAGAGCAGGGTGGGCGGCCTGCAGCAACAGCATCGGGGCGACGCTGTTGACCGCGAAGAGACGGTCGATCGTGGCGGGGGAGAGCGCCGTGACCGGCCCGAAGGCGACCACTCCAGCAGCCACCACCACGCCGTCGAGTCCGCCGGTGACGCTCGTTGCTTCCTCCACGAGGCGGCTGATGCCGGCCGGATCGGTCAGATCGGCGGGAACGATCGCCCCCGGCACACCGAGAGCGGCGAGGTCCGCCGGATCCCTGGCGCTGAGCACGAGGGTTGCCCCGGCGGCCGAGAGCGCCAGGGCGATCTCCCGACCGAGTCCGCCGGTCGCCCCGACGACGAGGATGGTGGACCCGTTCAGCTCAGCCATGGCCTCACCTTACTGCCGCAGCGGCAACCGCGGAGCGGCGGCTCAACTGATGCCGCTCCGGACTACTGCGCCCGGTGCGCCGGACGCAGAAGTCCGCACGGGCAACAGTTGCGCACTCGCGATCGAGGCGGGTCAGCCGATGCCGGAACCGATGGAGCCGACCACGGCGTCGAGCATGGTGCCAGAGGCATCCCGCCTGGCGCCGGAGTCCGGGAGGACGCGGGGCGCACCATCGATGCCGACGGCACGCGCGGGCACAGACCCCACCCAAGCCAGGCTGAGCACGTCTTCGCCCTTGAGGAACCTGTGCGAGCGCACACCGCCCGTTGCCCGGCCCTTGGCGGGGAACTCGGTGAAGGCCGAGACCTTGGCGCTGCCCGGGTCGGTACCGGCGAGGGTCTGGCTGCCGGAGGCTATCGTCGCCACGACGGCCTCGTCGGCGTCGGCGGTCGACAGGCTGGTGAAGTACACCACCTGAACGTCGGCGCCCAGCTTGATACCGGCCATGCCGCCGGCGGTGCGGCCCTGCGGACGCACCGTGCCGGCCGGGAAGCGCAGGAGCTGGGCGTCCGAGGCGACGAAGACCAGTTCGTCGTCTTCCGCGCCTTGCACGGCGCCGATGACCTCGTCACCGGGCTTGAGCGAGATGATCTCGAAGTCGGGCTTGTTCGCCCAGTCGTTCGGGGTGACCCGCTTGACCACACCCTGCTTGGTACCCAGCGCGATCGCCCGGTCGCTCGTGAGCGACACGATCGCCAGCACGACCTCGGTGCCGGACAGCGAGAGGTAGTCCCGCACCCGCACGCCGGCGGCGAGCTGGATCGAGGTGGGGGGCAGGGCGGGCAGGTCGACGGGGGAGAAGCGGATGAGCCGGCCCCGGTTGGTCACGGCGCCGATCTCGGCGCGGGTGGTCGTGTCGAGGGCGGAGAGCACGGCGTCGTGCTTGCTGCGCCGCTGCGCGGGAGTGATGCGCTCAACCTGGTCGTCGATGCTCTGGGGCAGGTCGACCCGGGCGATGCGGCCGGTGGTGCTCAGGTACACCCGGGTGGGGGAGTCGGAGACCTCGAGCACGGCGGCCGTGCGCTTGGCCGAGGCGCCGGCGATGCTCGGCCGGGCCTCCGTCAGCAGGGTGCGCCGCGGGGTGCCGAACCGGTCGGAGACGAGGGCGAGTTCGTCGGACACCAGGGTGCGGATGGCCTGCTTGTTGCTCAGCAGGATCTCCAGCGCGCGGATTTCGGCGAGTAACTGGTCGCGTTCGGTTTCGAGCTCGATCCGGGAGAACTTGGTGAGCCGGCGCAGTCGCAGTTCGAGGATGTATTCGGCCTGGATCTGGCTGAGGTCGAACACGTCGATGAGGCGGGCGCGGGCCTGCTCGGTGTCGTCGCTGGCCCGGATGACCTGGATCACCTCGTCGATGTCGAGGATCGCGATCAACAGTCCCTCAACCAGGTGCAGGCGTTCCTTGCGCCGGGCGAGTCGGTAGGCCGAGCGTCGGGTGACGACCTCGATGCGGTGGTCGACGTAGACCTGCAGCAGTTCGACCAGTCCGAGCGTTTGCGGGCCGCCGTTGACCAGGGCGACGGCATTGATGTTGAAGGAGTCTTCGAGCGGAGTCACCCGGTACAGCTGCTCGAGCACGGCCTCGGGGCTGAACCCGGTCTTGATGCCGATCACCAGCCGCAGCCCCTTGGTGCGGTCGGTGAGGTCGGTGACATCCGAGATGCCGCTGAGCTTCTTGGAGTTGACGCCGTCCTTGATCTTCTCGATGACCCGCTCCGGTCCGACCAGGTAGGGCAACTCGGTGACGACGAGCCCGGACTTGCGGGCGGTGATCGCCTCGACCGAGACCTTGGCGCGGGTCTTGAAGCTGCCCCGCCCGGTGAGATAGGCGTCCTTGATCCCGGCCAGGCCCACGATCGTGCCGCCGGTGGGCAGGTCGGGTCCCGGCACGAACTCCATCAGCTCGTCCAGGGTCGCCCGCGGATGGGCGAGCAGGTGCCGGGCCGCACCGATGACCTCGATCAGGTTGTGCGGGGCCATATTGGTGGCCATACCCACCGCGATGCCGCTGGCGCCGTTCACGAGCAGGTTCGGGTAGGCGGCGGGCAGCACGTCGGGCTGGGTGAGCTGGTTGTCGTAGTTGGGCACGAAATCCACGACGTCTTCGTCGAGGTGTTCGGTCATCGCCAGGGCCGGAGCGGCCAGGCGGGCCTCGGTGTAGCGCGGTGCGGCCGGGCCGTCGTCGAGGGAGCCGAAGTTGCCGTGACCGTCGATCAACGGCACCCGGAGAGTGAACGCCTGTGCCATGCGCACCATGGCGTCGTAGATCGCCGTGTCACCGTGCGGGTGCAGCTTGCCCATGACCTCTCCGACGACGCGGGCCGACTTGACGTGGCCACGGTCCGGGCGCAGGCCCATCTCGCTCATCTGGTACAGGATGCGTCGCTGCACGGGCTTGAGCCCGTCCCTGGCATCGGGAAGGGCACGCGAATAGATCACCGAGTAGGCGTACTCGAGGAACGATCCCTGCATTTCCGTCGACACATCGACGTCTTCGATACGTTCGGTGGATGCGGCGGGCACGGTGTTCTCTGAGCGGCTCATTCGTAGATTCTGCTGAGTGGGGCCCCGCCGGCACGACCGGCTGAGCACGGGCTGATGCGCACTGATCTGCGCCAGGAAACTCGCGGCTTTCGTCTATGACAGACTGGGCCAGATGCCCCCTATGCTACCGGTCCGGCCCTTTGGCGCCGTTCGCCTTGCCGACGTTCTGACAAGTTCCCTGGCGTCCCTGCAGGGCAGCCCTAACCCGCTCGGACTGCCGCAGGCGGCGCGGGCCGTCGTCGTCCTCGCGGACGGCCTCGGGGTCAGCAGTCTCCGGGCCAGGGCCGGGCACGCCCGGTTCCTCACCGCGAACCTGGCCAAGACCGACGTCGTCGACGGGGTCTTCCCGGCCACGACGGCGGCGGGCATCGCGTCGCTCACCACCGGAGTCGCCCCGGGCAGCCACGGTCTGGTCGGGTACAAGGTGCTCGACGCCGACAACGACAGGGTGGTCAACCAGCTCACCGGCTGGGACGCGCAGATGCAACCGCTCAGTTGGCAGAACCAGCCGACGGTCTTCGAACACGCCACCGCTCTGGGCATCCCGAGCTTCGCCGTCGGACCTAAGAGATTCGCGGACTCCGGTTTCAGCCAGGCCGTGCTCCGCGGCGCCGGCTACGTGCCTGCCGAGACCATCGCCGCGAGATTCGAGGCGGCGCGCACACTCTTCGACAGCGAACCGCGCGCGTTGATCTACCTTTATGTTCCCGAGCTCGACATCAATGCGCACGCGCACGGCTGGGAGTCCGACCGCTGGCTCGCCCAGTTGGAGAGCCTCGACGCCGAAACGGCGAAGTTCGCCGCGGGCCTCCGCTCCGACGAGGGCATGATCCTCACCGCAGACCACGGGGTGGTCGACGTGCCCGCCGCCAAGCAGGTGCTCTTCGACACCGTGCCCGCCCTCGTTGCCGGGGTACGCCACATCGGTGGAGACCCCCGCTGCCTGCAGCTGTACACCGACCCCGGCGTCGACGCCGATCAGCTCGCGGATGCCTGGCGCAGCGTCGAGGGGGAGCGGGCCTGGATCTTCACCCGGGCGGAGGCCGTGCAGGCCGGGTTGTTCGGGCAGGTGCGGGCCGAGGCGCTTCCGCGGATCGGTGATGTGATCGTCGCCGCGCGCAAGCTCATCGCCTACTACGACTCCAGAGAGCCGAACCAGTCGGCACGCAGCATGGTCGGCCAGCACGGCTCGCTCACCGACGAGGAACTCCGGGTGCCGGTGGTCCGCCTGGGCGCTTACCGGCGGTGAACACCGGTCGACAGAAACGACGAACCCCCGTGAGCAGGCTCACGGGGGTTCGTCGTATCTGACGGCTGCAGCAGATCAGGCGGGGTACTGGCCGCGCTTCACCTGGGGCTTCGGCAGGCGCATCACCCGCAACTGCAGGGCGCGCATGGCCGCGTACCAGCGCACCTTCTCGGCCTTGCCGGGGAACTTCGCCTCGACCTTCTTGGTCAGGATGAAGCCGAGGACGACACAGTCCACGATCGCCACCAGGAAGAACGCCCAGAGGGCGAGGATGCCGTACGTCTGCACCGACGGGTCCGGGAAGAAGGTGAGCAGGATGACGGCGAACATCACCGGGATCATGAACTCACCCACATTGAAGCGGGCGTCGATGTAGTCACGGGCGAACTTCTTCTGCGGTCCGCGTTCGCGCACCGGAAGGTACTTGTCCTCGCCGGCAGCCATGCCGAGGCGGGCCTTCTCGCGGGCCTCAGCGGACTTGGCGCGCTGCTGCTTCGCGGCGAGCTTGCGGTCGTCCGGAACGAGGGGACGCTTGTTCGCGGCTTCCTGCACGCGCCGGCTCGGCGTCGGCTGGCCCTTGCCGGTCGAGGTGCCGGCAAGCCTGGCCTTCGTCTCGTCGACGGTCTCGATCGACGACTCGGCGCCGGGATTTACAGGTTGCTTAGCCACATCAGTTCCTTGCATTTGAGTTGCCTTAAGATTACTCGCATGACGCATACCGTGGATACAGCCGCAGGAACCCCCCAGCAAGACGTGGAGGCGCCGCTCGATCCGGCCCTGCGCTCCGCGGTCACCCGGGAGTTGCCGCGCACCATCGCCGACCTCTCTGCCCTGGTGCGGATCCCCTCGGTGTCCTGGGCCGCATTCGACCGGGAGCACGTGCGCGCGAGCGCCGAAGCCGTGGCCGAACTCGTGCGGGAGATCGGGATCTTCGAGTCGGTGAGCGTCACTCAGGCGGGCATCCCCGGCACCGACGAGCTGGGCCAGCCCGCCATCCTGGCGACCAGGGCGGCGAAGAACGGCCGTCCGACCGTTCTCCTCTACGCCCACCACGATGTGCAGCCCCCCGGACAAGACGAGCAGTGGGAGTCGCCGCCGTTCGAGCCGACCGTGCGCGGAGACCGGCTGTACGGCCGTGGCGCCGCCGACGACAAGGCCGGGGTGATGGCGCACATCGCCGCCCTGCGCGCGTTCCTCGCCGTCACGGCGGGGGACATCGACCTCGGCCTGGCCCTCTTCATCGAGGGGGAGGAAGAGTTCGGCAGCCGCTCCTTCGCCACCTTCCTGACCGAGAACCGGGCTGCCCTGGCCGCCGACGCCATCGTCGTGGCGGACTCCAACAACTGGGACATCAACACGCCGGCGATCACGATCGCCCTGCGCGGCAATGTCACGTTCCGCCTCACGGTGAGCACGTTGGCGCACGCATCGCACTCCGGCATGTTCGGCGGCGCGGTGCCCGACGCCATGATGGCCACCATCAAACTCCTCGGCACCCTCTACAACGCCGACGGTTCCGTCGCGATCGCCGGCCTCACCAGCCACGACGCGCCCACCCCGCCCTACGACGAAGCAGCCCTGCGGGCCGAAACCGGGCTGCTGGACGGCGTGCAACCCATCGGACACGGCACCATCCTGAGCCGGCTCTGGTCGCAGCCTGCCGTGACGGTCACCGGAATCGACGCACCGACGGTGGCGAACGCATCCAACACCCTCACCCCGTCGGTGAGTGTGCAGGTCAGCGTGCGGATCGCACCCGGTCAGTCGGCCTCTGAGGCCGCCACGGTCATCGAAGAGCACCTCCGCGCCAACGCGCCGTTCGGCGCTCAGATCAGCATCGACGATCTCGACACCGGAGACCCGTTCCTAGTGGACACCGACGGTTGGGCCGTGGCCGAAACCCGCCTGGCCATGGCGTCGGCGTGGGGCGTCGACCCCGTCGACGTCGGCATCGGCGGGTCGATCCCGTTTATCGCCGACCTCGTGCGCGAGTTCCCCGCTGCCCAGATCCTGGTGACCGGCGTGGAGGACCCGGACTCGAGGGCGCACAGCCCCAACGAGTCCCTGCACCTGGGCGTGTTCACCCGCGCCGTCCTGAGCGAGGCGTTCCTCCTCGGGCGATTGAACTCCCGCACCGGGCACTGAGCCGGTTCAAAGCCGGGGCCGGGAATGCCGTGCCGGGGAATACTGGGCCACGGTGGACGCTTCACCGTATGAAGCCCGAACAGAATCCACCCCACTGGTCCAGCAGATTCCCGGGACGGATGGGTAGAATACAACCAGATTCGCCGGTCGAACCCCACGGGCGTGGGACCATCACCGAATGCGAAACCGGATAATACCGAGGAGTACCATGACCGACACGCTCGAAACCCGCTCATCCGCCCACGGCGTCGGCCTGACCGATGTTGCCGCCCAGAAGGTGCGCAGCCTGCTCACGCAGGAGGGTCGCGAAGACCTCCGTCTGCGCGTAGCCGTGCAGCCCGGCGGATGCTCCGGCCTGATCTACCAGCTCTACTTCGACGAGCGCACCCTCGACGGCGATGCCGTCGTGGACTACGAGGGTGTCGAGGTCGTCGTCGACAAGATGAGCGTGCCGTACCTCGAAGGCGCCTCGATCGACTTCGAGGACACCATCCAGAAGCAGGGCTTCACCATCGACAACCCGAACGCCGGCGGCAGCTGCGCGTGTGGAGATTCTTTCCACTAAGCCAAATCAGGTGTGTGACCCGGGAGACCATCCAGCGGATGGCCTCCCGCACGCATATTCGGCTGGAGGAGTTTTCGGGCCGGATGGGCCGGGAAAACAGCCCGAGTCAGGCCCTTCGACCCTGTTGGCCGGAGACGAAATCGGGCGTTTTCTTTCCCGGCACGGGCCCAACTGCACTCCTGGGGGATCGGCGCGGAGTAGGCTGAAGATGATAAACGCACTTCCTGTGTAGTGCCCTCACGTCTTTCCGAAAGGTCACCGGTGCTCAAAAACCGCCGTCTCCGATGGGCCGTCATTCCGGTCGCAGCAACGCTCGCCATAGTCCTGGCTGGATGCACCCAGGCTCAACTCCACGGGTACCTGCCCGGTTTTGTGGAGGGTGAGGCCCCGGTCACGAACAACACCGAGCGTGTTGCCGGCCTCTGGACCACCTCCTGGATCGTCCTGCTCATCGTCGGCCTCATCACCTGGGGACTGACGATCTGGGCAGTCGTGGTGTACCGCCGCCGCAAGGGCCAGACCGGCCTCCCGGTGCAGTTGCGCTACAACATGCCGATCGAGATCTTCTACACGATCGTGCCGCTGATCCTCGTGCTGGGCTTCTTCGCCTTCACCGCGCGCGACCAGAACGCCATCGAAGCCCGCTTCGACGAGCCTGAGGTCAAGATCGAAGTTCTCGGCAAGCAGTGGGCCTGGGACTTCAACTACGTCACCGACGACGTGTTCACCCAGGGCATCCAGGGCCAGCCCGACGCCGACGGCGAAGCAGGCGCCCTGGTCGAATCCGAGATCCCCACCCTCGTTCTGCCGGTGGGCAAGAAGATCGAGATCGCGCTCGAATCCCGCGACGTCATCCACTCCTTCTGGGTCATCGACTTCCTCTACAAGAAGGACATGATCCCCGGAAAGACCAACTACATGTCGGTCATCCCCGAGCGCATCGGCACCTACGCCGGCAAGTGCGCCGAGCTGTGCGGCGAGTACCACTCGTTGATGCTCTTCAACGTCGAGGTGGTGTCAGAGGCCGACTACGAGGCGTACGTCGAGTCGCTGCGGGCCGCCGGCAACGACGGTCAGGTCTCCAACGAATACGACCGCAACTCCAATCTCCCGGGCACCGAAGCCCCGACGGCTGAGGAAGGCAACTAGACCATGAGCACAGCAACCGCTCCGGCCGGCGCACAGGCCGCGTCCCCGGTCTCGCGTCCCACCGGCGTCGACCGCAAGGGCAACATCGTCGTCCGCTGGATCACTTCCACCGACCACAAGGTCATCGGGTACATGTACCTGATCACATCGTTCGTGTACTTCTGCCTCGGCGGTGTGATGGCGCTCGTGATGCGCGCCCAGCTGTTCGAGCCCGGCCTCGAAATCGTGCAGACGAAGGAGCAGTACAACCAGCTCTTCACCATGCACGGCACGATCATGCTGCTGATGTTCGCGACGCCGCTGTTCTTCGGCTTCGCCAACGCTCTCATGCCGTTGCAGATCGGCGCGCCGGACGTGGCCTTCCCCCGGCTGAACGCCTTCTCCTTCTGGCTCTTCTTCTTCGGCAGCCTGATCGCCGTCGGTGGATTCCTCACCCCGCAGGGAGCCGCCTCGTTCGGCTGGTTCGCCTATCAACCGCTGGCCAGCACGACGTTCTCACCCGGCATCGGCGGTAATCTCTGGATGGTCGGCCTGGGCCTCTCCGGCTTCGGCACCATCCTCGGTGGCGTGAACTTCATCACCACGATCATCACCATGCGCGCTCCCGGCATGACCATGTTCCGGATGCCGATCTTCACCTGGAACATCCTGGTCACATCGCTCCTCGTGCTGATGGCCTTCCCGGTCCTCGCCGCCGCCATGCTCGCCGCTGCCAGCGACCGGATCTTCCTCTCGCACATCTACGACCCGGCCAACGGTGGTGCCATCCTCTGGCAGCACCTGTTCTGGTTCTTCGGCCACCCCGAGGTGTACATCATCGCGCTGCCGTTCTTCGGCATCGTGTCAGAGGTCTTCCCGGTCTTCAGCCGCAAACCGATCTTCGGCTACAAGACGCTCATCTACGCCACCATCTCGATTGCCGCCCTGTCGGTCACCGTATGGGCGCACCACATGTACGTCACCGGCTCGGTCCTGCTGCCGTTCTTCTCCCTCATGACGATGCTCATTGCCGTGCCAACGGGCGTGAAGATTTTCAACTGGATCGGCACGATGTGGCGGGGCTCGATCACCTTCGAGACGCCCATGCTCTGGGCCATCGGCTTCCTGATCACCTTCACCTTCGGTGGACTGACCGGCGTCATCCTCGCCTCGCCGCCGCTGGACTTCCACGTGTCCGACACCTACTTCGTCGTCGCCCACTTCCACTACGTGGTGTTCGGCACGGTCGTGTTCGCCATGTTCAGCGGGTTCTACTTCTGGTGGCCCAAGTGGACGGGCAAGATGCTCAACGAGCGCCTCGGCAAGTGGCACTTCTGGCTGCTGTTCATCGGGTTCCACACCACCTTCCTGGTGCAGCACTGGCTCGGCGTCGTCGGCATGCCCCGCCGGTACGCGTCCTACCTGCCCGAAGACGGTTTCACCTGGATGAACCAGCTGTCCACCGTCGGGTCGATGATCCTGGCCGTGTCGATGATCCCGTTCTTCCTGAACGTGTACATCACGGCGCGCACGGCTCCCCAGGTCACCGTGAACGACCCCTGGGGGTACGGCGCTTCGCTCGAGTGGGCCACCTCGTGCCCGCCGCCGCGGCACAACTTCACCTCGATCCCCAGGATCCGGTCTGAGCGCCCCGCGTTCGACCTGAACCACCCCGAGGCGGGCATTCCGGTGGGGGTCGGTCCGGCGAAGGATGCCCCGGACGCCCCGACGTACGACGCGGCATCGGAAGAGGTCAAGTAGATGAACGCCAATATCAAGCTCTACTGGATCCTCACGGTCTTCCTCGCACTGGTCACCGTCGCGTACGTGATCTGGGGTCTGGTTGACCCGCTACAGGGCCACATCGAGTGGGTGGGCACCTTCGCCATCGCGCTCTGCGCGCTGCTGGTCGCGTTCATCGGCTTCTACCTGTCCCGGGTCTACAAGGCTCAGGGCGGGGAACTTCCCGAGGACCTGCTGGATGCCAACATCGACGACGGTGACCCCGAACTCGGCTTCTTCAGCCCGTGGAGCTGGTGGCCGATCATGCTCGCCGCCAGCGCCGCCCTGCTGTTCCTCGGCCTGGCCGTGGGCTTCTGGATCTCCTTCATCGCCGTGGGCATCGGCGTGATCAGCCTCGTCGGCTGGGTGTACGAGTACTACCGGGGCCTGTTCGCCCGCTAACGGCCCGTCAGCAGCATCGGAAGGCGCCATCGACCCCGAGGTCGGATGGCGCCTTCCGTCGTTTCAGGCCGGCCCTGAGCTCCGCAGAGACCCGCAAGCGGCACTAGGCCGTGATGCGACGGAAGCCCAGCAGTCTGAAGGCAACCGTGACGTCAGTGCGCTGCTCGTCGTGATCCTCTGCTGCGTCGGCGGCATGGTGATGGGACGAGGGACCCATGCCGATCAAGGCAGCCACATCTACGGGGGTCAGCGGCAGCACAGAGCTCAGGTCCTCGGAGCTCTCGAGCACGAATAATCCATCGAGGCTCGACACCAGGTCGGCCGTCTTGTTGCCGTGGACATCCAGCGCGAGACCGGCCGCGCGCAGTTCCTGCAGGTGGGTCGGGTGCGGCACCACGACGGCGAGGAAGCCGTCGGGGTTGAGGATGCGGTGGAACTCGGCCGGGTTGCGCGGAGCGAAGACATTGATGACGATGCCGGCGGCACCGTCGCGAATTGGCAGGGGCGACCACACATCCGCAACCAGGCCCACGGTCGACGCGGCTGAGAGTGACGCTCCGGCCCGTACGGTTCGGGCAACGGCTGCGGAGGACAGGTCGACGGCCAAGGCCCTGAGGCCGGGTTCGTCGGGTTGGGATGTCGGTGCCGCCTGCGTCTCCGCGAGCGTTCGGAGCACACCGCGGAGGTAATAGCCGGTGCCGCATCCGATGTCGATGACGCTGGTTGCCGCCTCGGCGGCGACGAGGCGGCCGAGCGCAGCACGCAGCCCGTCGTACCAGCCCCGCGCCAGAAACGCCTCCCTGGCGTCGAGCATGGCCGCGGAGTCGCCGATGAGCTTCCGAGAACCCACGATCAGAGAGGCGAAGCCGCGCCGGTTGACGTCGAAGCGGTGACCGTTGGCACAGGCGAGAACTGTCGTGTCGGCGGGGGAGAGGGCGGTCAAACAGTTCGGGCACCGGAGCCACTCCGACAGGGTCTGGAGTGGCTGCGGTGCCCGAACTGGCCCACCAAGGGTGTTAGTGGTGATCGCCGTGGCTCTCTTCAAGTTCCTTGGTGCCGACCGGGGCGATCCGGTCTTCGAAGAACCAACGGGACAGGCCGGCGCGCACCCGTTGGATGGGTGACACCTTGCCCTGCGCGTTCGGGGTGAGCTCGAGCGGCTTGTAGTCGGCGTAGCTGACCAGCTTCCAGCGCTCGTACTCATCAACGGGCTGGTGCACCTCGATGTACTCGCCACCGGGCAGGCGCACGATGCGTCCGGACTCGTAGCCGTGGAGCACGATCTCACGGTCCTTCTTCTGCAATGCCAGGCAGACGCGCTTGGTGATGTAGAAGGCGATGAACGGGCCCAGGATCACCACGGCCTGCAGGGTGTGGATGACACCCTCCATGGTGAGCTTGAAGTGCGTGGCGATGATGTCAGACGACGCCGCAGCCCAGAGGCCCGCGTAGAACGTGACACCGGCAGCGCCGATCGCGGTGCGGGTCGGAGCGTTGCGCGGTCGGTCCAAGATGTGGTGCTCGCGCTTGTCGCCGGTCACCCACGCTTCGAGGAACGGGTACAGCAACACAACGCCGATGAAGAGTCCGAGTCCGACGAGGGGGATCAGGATGTTGAACGACCAGGTGTGGCCGAGCCAGACCCACTCGAGTCCCGGCGGAATCAACCGCAGGGCACCGTCGGCGAAGCCGATGTACCAGTCGGGCTGGGTGCCGGCCGAGACCGGTGAGGGGTCGTACGGGCCGTAGTTCCAGATCGGGTTGATCGTGAAGAACGACGCCAGCAGCATGACGACACCGAAGACGATGAAGAAGAATCCACCGGCCTTCGCAGCGTAGACCGGCAGCACCGGGTAACCGACGACGTTGTTGTTCGTGCGGCCGGCTCCGGGGTACTGGGTGTGCTTGTGCACGACCACGAAGAGCAGGTGCAGCGCGATCAACGCGACGATGATTGCCGGGAGCAACAGGATGTGCAGTGAATAGAGCCTGCCGACGATGTCGGTGCCGGGGAACTCGCCGCCGAAGAGGAGGAACGAGATCCAGGTGCCGACGACCGGGATGCCCTTGACCATGCCGTCGATGATCCGCAGGCCGTTACCGGAGAGCAGGTCGTCGGGGAGCGAGTAGCCGGTGAAGCCCTCGGCCATGGCCAGGATGAACAGCACGAAACCAATCACCCAGTTGAGCTCGCGCGGCTTGCGGAACGCGCCGGTGAAGTAGATGCGCAGCATGTGCAGGCCGATGGAGGCCACGAACAGCAGTGCCGCCCAGTGGTGCACCTGACGCATCAGCAGGCCGCCGCGCACATCGAAGGAGATGTCCAGCGAGGAGGCCATCGCGACCGACATCTCCACGCCCTTGAGGGGTACGTACGAGCCGTCGTAGTGCACTTCCGCCATCGAGGCCTGGAAGAAGAAGGTCAGGAAGGAGCCTGACAGCAGGATGATGACGAAGCTGTACAGCGCCACCTCGCCGAGCAGAAACGACCAGTGGTCGGGAAAGATCTTGCGACCCAGCTCCTTGACCGCGGTGGAAATGCTCGTGCGCTCGTCGAGGTAGTTCGCCGCGGCGCCGGTGAAGCCGCCGGACTTCTTCGTTTCGGCGGGTTTCATGTCAGTTGTTGTACTCACTGTCGCTCCCAAAAGCTCGGTCCGACGGGTTCAAGGAAATCGCTCTGTGCAATCAAGTATCCCTCTTCATCGACAGCAATGGGGAGCTGGGGGAGAGGACGCTTGGCCGGGCCGAAGATGACCTTCGCGTGGTCGGCCACGTCGAACTGCGACTGGTGGCACGGGCAGAGCAAGTGGTGTGTCTGCTGTTCGTACAAACCGACGGGGCAACCGACGTGAGTGCAGATCTTGGAGTACGCGACGATGCCGTCGTACGACCAGGATTCGCGCTCCGGGGACTGGATGAGATCTTCCGGCTTCATCCGCACCAGGATCACGGCGGACTTGGCCTTCTCTTCGAGGCGGCCGTGCTCCAGGTCCTGCAAACCTTCGGGAATCACCGCGAAGGAGGAGCCGAGGGTGACATCCGACGCCTTGATGGGCGAACCGGAGGGGTCGAGGGCGAGTCTGGTGCCCTTTTCCCACATGGTCTGCTTGAGGAGGGCGACAGGGTCCTGGTCCTGCGGTGCGAGGCCACGGAACAGCACAACGGCCGGCAGCGGGAATACCACCAGGGCGCCGATCAGGCTGTTGCGAATCAGGGTGCGACGGCCGAAGCCGGATTCAGTGTTGGCCTCTTGGAAAATCTCGACCGCGCGGGCGCGGGTCTCGTCGCTGCCGCGGACCGGGTGACGCTCGTCGATGCCTTCTTCGTCGTGCATCAGGGCCTTGCCCCAGTGCACGGCGCCGATTCCGAGCGCCAACAGTGCCAGCGCCAGGCCGATACCGATGAACAGGTTGTTCAGGCGTACCGATCCCGGGTCTTCCGGAACGATGGGGAAGATCATGTATGCGGCGATGGCGAAGACGCTACCGACGATGGACAGGTAGAACAGGGTGTAGACCGTGCGCTCGGCGCGCTTCTCCGCGCGGGGATCGAGGTCGGTGACCCGGGGACGGTGCGGCGGGAAGCCGGGGTTGGCCACGGCGTCGCGTGCGACGACGGCGGTGCCCGCTGCCGCGGTGACGTGCTCGACGCTCGAGGAGTCGGCAGGGGTCAGATCCTTCCCGCTGGTCTCATCGCTGGCCATGGTTCTCCTTCGAGGGCGCTGTCTGTGTTCGCTGTGTCATATCCGAATGCCGATCAGTTCGATTTCGCCGTGATCCACACGGTCAGGGCGACGATGGCGCCCAGTCCGAAGATCCAGAGGAAGAGGCCTTCAGATACCGGTCCGAGGGAACCCAGGGCCAGTCCACCCGGTGAGGGGTTGTTCTCGACGTACTTGAGGTAGGTGATGATGTCGCGCTTGTCTTCGGGCGAGATGTTCATGTCATTGAAGACGGGCATGTTCTGCGGGCCGGTGACCATGGCCTCGTAGATGTGCTGCGGGGAGACACCTTCCAGGGCCGGGGCGTACTTGCCCTCAGTCAGGGCGCCACCGGCTCCAGCGACGTTGTGGCACATAGCGCAGTTGATCCGGAAGAGCTCTGCGCCGGCAGCGGCGTCGCCCTGGGCGTCCAGGAGTTCTTCGTCGGGAATGGCGGGGCCGGGTGCCAGCGAGGCGACGTATGCGACCAGGGCCGCAGTCTGCTCCTCGGTGAACTGCACGGGCTTGACGATGGCCTGCGGGCCGCTGGCCTGCATGGGCATGCGTCCCGTGCCGACCTGGAAGTCGACGGAAGCTGCTCCGACGCCGATCAGGCTCGGTCCGGTGCCGGTTCCCTCGGCGCTGAGGCCGTGGCACGTCGCGCAGTTCGCGGCGAAGAGTTTCTCGCCCTCGCTGACCGTCTGTGCCGATGCGCTGTCCGTGGCCGCGGTCGCGGTGCTCGTGCTGAACATGGCGTAAGCGCCGCCGGTGAACAGCAGGCCGATCGCAATGAGGGCAACGCTCGCGAGCGGGCTGCGCCGGCCGGAGCGGCGCTGACGGCCGCTGGTAGGTTTCTGAGTCCTGGGCATACTGAGTGTGTCCGCTCCTGCTTGTTATTTAAGAACGTAGATGACCAGGAAGAGCCCGATCCAGACGACGTCGACGAAGTGCCAGTAGTACGAGACCACGATGGCGCTGGTGGCTTCCTTGTGACCGAAGTTCTTGACCGCGAATCCTCGGCCGATGACCAGAAGGAACGCGATGAGTCCGCCGGTCACGTGGATGCCGTGGAAACCGGTGGTGAGGTAGAACGCGGAACCGTAGGCGTTGGAGGCGAGGGTGACACCCTCGGAGACCAGGGTCGCGTATTCCAGGACCTGACCGGAGACGAAGATCGCACCGAGGGCGTAGGTGAGGAAGAACCACTCGACCATGCCCCACTGGCTGGGCTTCCACCCCGTCGACCTGGCCTGCAGGCGCTCGGCGGCGAAGACACCGAACTGGCAGGTCACGGAGGACGACACCAGGATCAGCGTGTTCACCAGGGCGAAGGTGAAGTTGTGCTTCTCGGTTTCGAACTCCCACAGACCGGGGGAGGTCGAGCGCAGGGTGAAGTAAATGGCGAACAGGCCGGCGAAGAACATGACTTCGCTGCCCAGCCAGACAATGGTGCCCACTGCCACGCTGTTGGGCCTGTTCACTACGGGGAGGGTCGCCCGAGGAGTAATTGAGGTCGTCGTCACTATTCCATTATGGCCGATTACCGCACAGGTTTTTCTCAAGGTGAAGTGCCATTCGGCCCTATTTTGAAATTAGGTAAGCCTTACTTGTTGCTGATGGGGGGCAAAATGCCGGGTCGGAGCGCTGCTGTTAAGATCGAGGCATGCTCGAATCCCAGTCCTGGCCGAACGTTCTCGATGCTCTCCTCCGCGGGGAGGACCTGAGTGTCGCCGACGCGGCCTGGAGCATGGAACGAATCATGCTGGGGGAGGCGACTCCGGCTCAACTGGCTGGATTCCTGGTGGCGCTGCGGGCGAAGGGCGAAACCGTGGATGAGATCGTCGGTTTCCGGGACGCGATCCTCGATCACGCGGTGCCGTTGACGGTCGACTCGATGGGCCTGGACATCGTCGGCACGGGCGGCGACAGGTTCGGCACCGTCAACGTGTCCACCATGGCGTCCATCGTCTGCGCGGCGGCGGGCGTGCCCGTGATCAAGCACGGCAACCGGGCGGCGAGTTCGGCATCTGGCTCCTCCGACGTCCTCGCCGAGCTCGGTATCGACCTGACCCTGTCGGCGGATGTCGTCGCGGCGACCCTGGCCTCCACCGGCATCACCTTCGCTTACGCCGCAGCCTTCCACCCTGGTTTCCGGCACGCGGCCACGGTGCGCTCCGAACTCGGCATCCCCACCGTCTTCAACTTCCTCGGACCGCTCGTCAACCCGGCGCGGCCGGAAGCGAGCGCCGTCGGCGTCGCCAACCTCGATCGGGTTCCGCTCTTCGTCGGCGTGTTCCAGACCAGGGGCGCGTCCGCGCTGGTATTCCGCGGTGATGACGGCCTCGACGAGCTGACCACCACCGGGCACAGCCACGTCTGGGAGGTGTCCCGCGGTCTGGTGACCGAGCACGACATCGACCCGCGCGATCTCGGTATTCCCCGGGCGAAAATGAGCCAGCTGGTCGGCGGATCCCCGGCGCACAACGCTGCGGTCGTGCACGCCGTACTCGGCGGCGAAACCGGACCGGTGCGTGACATCGTGCTGCTGAACGCTGCGGCGGGCCTGGTGGCGTTCGACCTCGCGCACGACCCGGCCCAGTCCCAGGTGAGTATCCTCGACCGGTTCAGGGCCAAGATCGCTGTCGCCGCCGAGGCCATCGACTCCGGTGCCGGCACCGCCAAGCTTGCCCAGTGGGTGCAGGCCAGCCGAAGCTGACCTGCACCGTTCCGGGGCGCTCGAGCAGGGCGGCGCGTGGGCGCCCTGGTGTCAGAGCACGTCCTCGTCGACCCAGCCGAAGGTCTTCGTGACGGCTTTCTTCCAGTTCCGCAGCTGACGCGCGCTCTCTTCCTCGCTCAGCTCCGGCGTCCAGCGGCTGTCTTCCTGCCAGTTGGAGCGCAGTTCGTCCAGGGTGCTCCAGAACCCCACCGCGAGGCCGGCGGCGTACGCCGCACCGAGAGCCGTGGTCTCGGCAACAACCGGGCGCACGACGGGCACGCCGATGATGTCCGCCTGGAACTGCATCAGCAGGTTGTTCTTGATCATGCCGCCGTCGACCTTGAGCTCGGTCAGCGGAACACCGGAGTCGGCGTTGACCGCGTCCAGGACCTCGCGGGTCTGGAACGCCGTGGCCTCCAGCGCCGCCCGGGCGATGTGGCCCTTGTTGACGAAGCGGGTGAGTCCCACCAGCGCGCCGCGGGCATCCGAGCGCCAGTACGGTGCGAACAGTCCGCTGAACGCCGGCACGAAGTAGGCGCCACCGTTGTCGTCCACCGAGCGGGCCAGGGTTTCGATCTCCTCCGACGAGGTGATCATGCCGAGGTTGTCGCGCAGCCACTGCACGAGGGCGCCGGTGACCGCGATCGAGCCTTCCAGCGCGTAGTGCGGTTCGGCGTCGCCGAGCTTGTAGCCCAGCGTGGTGAGCAGGCCGTTCTTCGAGTGGATGATCTCGGTGCCGGTGTTGAAGATCAGGAAGTTACCGGTGCCGTAGGTGTTCTTCGCCTCGCCCTGGTCGAAGGCGGCCTGGCCGAAGGTGGCCGCCTGCTGGTCGCCGAGGATGCCCGCGATCGGCACCTCGCGCAGCAGGCTGTGCTCGTTCACGGTGCCGTACACCTCCGACGAGGACTTGATCTCCGGCAGCATCGACTTGGGCACGTTGAAGATGCCCAGGATCTCGTCGTCCCACTGCAGGGTTTCCAGATCCATGAACAGGGTGCGGCTGGCGTTGGTGACGTCGGTGGCGTGCACCCCGCCCTCCAGGCCGCCGGTGAGGTTCCAGAGCACCCAGGAGTCGGTGGTGCCGAACATCAGGTCGCCGCGCTCGGCTTTCTCCCTGGCACCCTCGACGTTCTCGAGGATCCAGACGATCTTGGTGCCGGAGAAGTACGTGGCCAGGGGGAGGCCGACCTTCTGCTTGAACCGTTCCACGCCCCCGTCGGCGGCGAGCCGGTCGACGATCGGCTGGGTGCGGGTGTCCTGCCAGACGATGGCGTTGTAGACCGGCTTGCCGGTGGTGCGGTCCCAGACCACCGCGGTCTCGCGCTGGTTGGTGATGCCCACGGCCGCGATGTCGTGCCGGGTGAGGTTGGCCTTGGACAACGCCTGGCCGATCACCTCACGGGTGTTGTCCCAGATCTCGACGGGATCGTGTTCGACCCATCCGGCCCGCGGGAAGATCTGTTCGTGCTCGAGTTGTCCGGTTGAGACGATGGAGCCGGCGTGGTCGAAAATAATGGCACGCGAACTCGTGGTGCCCTGATCGATGGCGAGTACATACTGAGCCATGGTGTACCTCCTTGTACGTGAATTGATGGCTTGAAGAGAACTATAAAACCGACGGAGCGAATCCGGTCCGGCTCACCGGGGGTTCCCGGTCACGGTCGCCGGACCGCCGGGCCTCCCGTTGTCGTAGACACAGCAAAGCAGGCCGGTCCCGGGTCGGAACCGGCCTGCCGGGTCACGCGACGATGGGGAGCCAGATGAGCGACGCCCAACCGGCGAGCAGCCCGCCGATGACGGGGCCGACGACGGGCACCCACGAGTAGGCCCAGTCGGAGGAGCCCTTGCCCTTGATCGGCAGGATGAAGTGCGCGATCCGAGGGCTCAGGTCACGAGCCGGGTTGATGGCGTATCCGGTCGGACCACCGAGCGAGACGCCGATGACCAGAACGAGCAGGGCGACGGGCAGGGCGCCGAGCGCACCCAGACCGCCGTTGATGCCCTGGCGGCCGCCACCGAAGGCGATCACCACGAACACCAGCACGAAGGTGCCGATGATCTCGGTGACCAGGTTCCAGCCGTACGAACGGATGGCCGGGCCGGTGGAGAAGGTGCCCAGCTTGTTGGCCGGTTCCGGTTCCTCGTCGTAGTGCTGCTTGTACGCCAGCCAGACCACCACGGCGCCGAGGAACGCGCCGAGGAACTCGCCGGCCAGGTACACCAGTACCGAGAGGAAGTTCACCGGCACACCCAAGCCGAATTCGGTGGCACCGGAGGCGACGAGGCCGAGGGTGACAGCCGGGTTGAGGTGCGCACCAGAGTTGTAGGCGACGATCACACCGGCGAAGACAGCGAAGCCCCAGCCGATGGTCACCATCAGGAAGCCACCGCCGAAGCCCTTGTTCTTCGTCAGGGCCACGTTGGCCACGACGCCACAACCGAGGAGGACCAGCATCCCTGTGCCCAGGACCTCCGACAAAAACACAAGTCCGATATTGTCCACGATGACCTTTCTCGTAAGGAGTGAGATGCCGGTTGGACCGGAGCAATCCCGTCGCTCTCAGCGAATTTGCAGTCACCATAGCGCGGCCAGCCCCAGAGCGAAACCGAGCAGATTGCGCGGATCACCTGCCTCTTACCCGAAGTGTCGGCAGCGCGTAGGTTGTGAGAGAACCAGAGTGCGACCGGCGCGCACGCCCCCGACGCGCCGCCCGATTCCGATGAACGAAGGAATGGTCATGAAGAAGCTTGTCAACGATCCGAAGAACGTCGTCGACGAGGCCGTCGCCGGTTTCGGTGCGGCCCACCCCGATATCGTGCGTGTGTCCCTTGATCCGGTCTATATCGTTCGTTCCGACGCGCCCCAGGCCGGCAAGGTCGGCATCGTGAGCGGGGGCGGAAGCGGACACGAGCCGCTGCACGGCGGCTTCGTCGGATTCGGCATGCTGGATGCGGCGGTGCCGGGAGCCGTGTTCACCTCCCCGACCCCCGACCCGATACTCGCGGCGACCAAAGCCGTCGACGGCGGAGCGGGCGTGCTGCATATCGTGAAGAACTACACCGGGGATGTGTTGAACTTCGAAACGGCCGCGGACCTGGCTGCGGCCGATGAGATCGAAGTGCGCACCGTGATCGTCAACGACGACGTCGCCGTGAAGGACTCGCTCTACACCGCCGGGCGCAGGGGAGTGGCGGGCACAGTGTTGGTGGAGAAGATCGCCGGTGCCGCCGCCGAGCGTGGCGACGACCTGACGGCGGTCGCGACCGTCGCCGAGAAGGTCATCGGCCAGGTACGGTCGATGGGCGTTGCGCTGACCCCGTGTGTGGTTCCGCACGCCGGCGAACCCAGCTTCACCCTCGCCGACGACGAAATCGAGATCGGTATCGGCATCCACGGCGAACCGGGGCGGGAACGGATCAAGCTCGAACCCGCCGACGCTATCGTCGACCGGCTCCTGGGGCCGATCCTCGATGACCTGCCATACACATCCGGTGACAAGGTTTTGCTGTTCATCAACGGAATGGGCGGGACGCCGCAGGTTGAGCTGTACATTGTATTCCGACGGGCCGCTGAAGTTCTCGCCGGTCGCGGTATCGAGGTCACGCGTACGCTCGTCGGAAATTTCACAACATCACTGGAGATGCAGGGTATGTCAATCACGGTACTCAAACTCGATGAAGAGTTGACCGCCCTGTGGGATGCTCCGGTGCACACGGCCGCACTGCGGTGGGGAAAGTAGGGAAGACCGTAATGAGTCTAGATGTCGCATGGGCGCAGGCCTGGATCAGGAGCAGCGCGCAGGTGCTCGCTGAACACCGGGCCGAGCTGAACACGCTCGACCGGGAGATCGGCGACGGAGATCACGGCGAGAACATGGACCGCGGTTTCCAGGCCGTTCTGCCCAAGCTCGACGGGCTCGCCGACGGTGCCACGCCCGGCGACGCCTTCAAGACTCTCGCCTCCACCCTGATCTCCACCGTCGGCGGCGCTGCCGGCCCGCTCTACGGCACTGCCTACCTCAAGGCCGCCACAGCGGTGACCGGGGTCGCCGAGCTTGACGGCGCCGCCGTGGTGGCCCTGCTGACCGCCGCGCGCGACGGCATCGTGCTGCGCGGCAAGGCCGAGTCCGGCGACAAGACCATGATCGACGCCTGGACCCCGGCCGTCGACGCGGCCGAGCAGGCCCACGCTGCCGGGGCCGACCCCGCGCTGGTGCTGGCTGCAGCGGCGGATGCCGCGGAAGCCGGCGCCGTGAGCACCGAACCGCTCGTCGCCCGCAAGGGTCGCGCCAGCTACCTGGGCGAGCGTGCCATCGGGCATCGGGACCCAGGGGCGCAGTCGACGGCGCTCATCCTGCGCAGTGGCGCCGACGCTGCCGCCTCGTCCTGATCATGGCCGGCGCCCAGGGCAACCCGACCGACCAGGTCGGCCTCGTGTTCGTCTCCCACAGCGCGCTGATCGCGGCTGGCCTGGTGGAACTCGCTCGGCAGATGGCGCCGACGGTGACCCTGGTCGCGGCCGGCGGCAGGGATGACGGCGGGATCGGGACGAGTTTCGATCTCATCGTCGCGGGCATCGCCGAAGCCGATCGTGGCGCCGGCGCGGTTGTGCTGTGCGATCTCGGCTCGGCGATCCTGACCGCGGAGACGGCACTCGACTTCCTCGACGACGCGGTGCGCCCCCGGGTGCAGATCGCCGACGCCCCACTGGTGGAGGGTGGGGTGGCGGCCGCGGTTGCCGCAGAGATCGGGGGAGACCTCGCTGCTGTGGTCGCTGCGGCCGAATCCGCGCGGAGCACGCCACCCTCGGCCGACGACGCGTCTGGCGCCGCGGAGCCGGAACGCAGTGAGGTGAGCCGTACGGTCATCCTGCGCAACCGTGACGGTCTGCACGCCAGGCCAGCCGCGGATTTCGTCAAGCTGGCCAGCACTTTTGATGCCCCGGTTAGCGTCAACGGCCGCGACGCCCACAGCCTGCTGGGGATCATGTCGCTCGGGCTCACCCGGGGGATGAGCGTGGAGATCTCAGGTCCGGACGAACGCTCCCGCGCGGCCGTGGACGCCCTGGCCGATCTGATCGAGACCGGTTTCGGCGAGGAATGACTCCGGCCGGACCGGAAAGACTGGATCATCCCCGCCCGACGGGCGTACGCTGTCCGCATGGTCCAGCATGAGAAATCCTCGGCCAAGGGGCATCGCGTCGGCCACCTCTTCGATTGGGTGGAGGACCGGCTCAGGCCCGCGTTCGACTCACCTCCCGTCGGCAACTATGACGCCGCGGAGACCACGGGGCTGACGCTCTGCCCGGTCTGCGGGCGGCCGATGACCGAGCACACGATCGAACACTCCGCTCATGACACCGTGCTGAACTGTCCGGTGCCGCACCCCGGCGCGTGGGATCGGGACGCCTTCGAGCCGGTCAATGAATTCGGCATGGTGATTCGGCGGCCACGTGGCGAGGAACCTGCGGAGTGAGGATGGCCCCGGGCCCACCCGGGTAGAATCGCTCCAGAACGTGACCCGATCCGAGGAGGTGAGCCTGATGCGCACTCTGTCCATACTGGGCTTCTGCCCACACTGGGCGCTCCCATCGAGATCACGATCGCGCGACTGACGTAGCCGCGGGGGAGCGCCGCACCTACTCAGGAAGCGACCTCCATGACTTCTCCACGTCAGCCCGATTCTTCTCAGTTCTCATCAACGGCGCCCACCGATGACGCCTCGGCGCCTCGCACCCGCACGGCGTTGGTCCTTGGCGGCGGTGGCTCAACCGGCAATGCCTGGTTGATCGGCGTCATCGCCGGTCTGGCCGATGTCGGGGTGGATGTGACCCGCTCCGATGTGATCATCGGCACGTCGGCCGGATCCACCGCTGCGGCACAGATCACCGGCACTTCTCCGGCGGAATTGCTCGCCACAATCCTGTCCGATGCCTCGCAGCACCGACCGGCGTCAAGCGGACCGACCGGGGGCCGGCCCGCCACCGGGACTGTGGTCGACCAGATGGCGAGGACGGGCCGGATCATCGCCGACGCGGCGGATGCACCCGACCTGCGTCGCAGATTGAGTGCGGCGGCGCTCGATCTCGATGCGGCATCCGACGGGGAGTGGTCGGCTCGGTGGCGGGTCATGGTGGCCGCCCGACTGCCGAACCCGCGCTGGCCGGAACGCACGATGCTCATCACGGCGCTTGATGCCCGGACCGGGGCAGCGGTCGTCTTCGACCGCCACAGTGGGGTCGCGCTGGTCGACGCCGTCGCCGCCAGCACGTCCTCCGGCGTTCCGTACCGCGTCGGCGACGACAGGTATCTTGATGGCGGCTACCGGCGCAACGAAAATGCGGACCTCGCCGCCGGATTCGACCGGGTGGTGGTGCTGTCGCCCTTCGGCGGTCGATCCCGGTATCCGCTCGAGTGGGGCATGCACCTTGCCGTGCAGGTCGCAGAGCTTCGAGCGGGCGGAAGTCGCGTGGAGACGATCTTTCCGGATGGCGCCGCCGAGCATCTGTTCGGCGTGAACGCGATGGATCCGTCGCTGCGTCCGCCCGCGGCCCGAGCTGGCTACGAACAGGGCAGGAACCTTGGCGAGCGGCTCACCGGTTTCTGGCAGGCGGCGAGGGAAGGAGGCGTCGGCTGAGGCCCACCAGCGGCGTTGCTCCCTGTTTGTTGACATAATGTGCATTATCGGTCACATATCGCTAGTGGCCGTAAGTGCGGGTTTGTGTGGGTGCGACGTGATTCGTGGCACGCCTGGCCGCGCCGACCGAGTTCACTGCGACGTCCGAATCACTCGTCGCCCGCACGGGCGCGGATGGCCTGACGCATCCCGAAGCTCGGGATGAATGCCGGTGCAGGAGCGTGACGCCGACAACGACCTGGTCGGCGGTCAGCGGGCCGGATTCACCTTATGTCAAGTAATCGGTGAATTCGACCGGATCAGAGATCAGGCGCCGATGTAGCTCGCGAGATGTTGACCGGTCAGTGTGGAGCCATCCGCCACCAGGTCCGCCGGGGTGCCCTCGAACACGATCCGGCCGCCGTCGTGGCCGGCGCCGGGTCCGATGTCGATGATCCAGTCGGCGTGGGCCATCACGGCCTGGTGGTGCTCGACCACGATCACCGACTTGCCCGCGTCGACGAGCCGGTCGAGCAAGCCGAGCAGTTGCTCGACATCGGCGAGGTGCAGGCCGGTGGTCGGCTCGTCGAGCACGTAGACACCGCCCTTCTCCCCCAGGTGCATCGCCAGCTTGATCCGCTGCCGCTCACCGCCCGACAGCGTGGTCAGCGGCTGGCCGAGGCTGAGGTAACCGAGCCCGACATCGGCCAGGCCGTTGAGGATCGTGTGCGCAACCGGGGTGCGGGCCTCCCCCGCGCCGAAGAACTCCCGGGCCTCGGTCACCGACATCGCCAGGACCTCGCTGATGTCCCGTCCGCCCAGGTGGTATTCCAGTACGGATGCTTGGAAGCGCTTTCCCTCGCAGACTTCACAGGTCGTCGCAACGCCGGCGACGATACCGAGGTCGGTGTAGATCACTCCGGCACCGTTGCAGTTGGGGCAGGCGCCCTCGGAGTTCGAACTGAACAGGGCGGGCTTGACGCCGTTGGCCTTCGCGAACGCCTTGCGGATCGGTTCGAGCATGCCGGTGTAGGTCGCCGGGTTGCTTCGTCGGGAACCCTTGATCGCGCCCTGGTCGATCGAGACCACGCCCGCGCCGGCGGGAATCGACCCGTGCACCAGCGAGCTCTTGCCCGAGCCGGCGACGCCGGTGACGACCACGAGAACGCCGAGCGGAATGTCGACGTCGACATCCCGCAGGTTGTGGGCTGTGGCGCCGCGGATCTCGAGGCTGCCGGTTGGCGTGCGCACCGTCTTCTTGAGCTGTGCCCGGTCGTCCAGGTGCCGACCGGTGAGGGTGTCGCTGGCCCGCAGCCCCTCCAGGGAGCCTTCGTAACAGACGGTGCCGCCCGCGGTGCCGGCGCCCGGCCCGAGGTCGACGACGTGGTCGGCGATGGCGATCATCTCGGGCTTGTGCTCGACCACAAGAACGGTGTTGCCCTTGTCTCGCAGCCGCAGCAGCAACTCGTTCATCCGCTGGATGTCATGGGGATGCAGGCCGATGCTCGGTTCGTCGAAGACGTAGGTGACGTCGGTCAGCGACGACCCCAAGTGACGGATGATCTTGGTGCGCTGGGCCTCGCCGCCGGAGAGCGTGCCGGACGGCCGGTCGAGCGAGAGGTAGCCCAAACCGATCTCGACGAAGGAATCCAGGGTGTGCCGCAGCGTGGCCAGCAAGGGTGCCGCCGACGGCTCGTTGAGCCCGTTCACCCAGCCGGCCAGGTCGCTGATCTGCATCGCGCAGGCCTCGGCAATATTGACGCCGTCGATCCGCGATGACCTGGCGGCTTCGCTCAGCCGGGTGCCACCGCACTCGGGGCAGGTCGCGAAGGTGACGGCCCGGTCGACGAACGCGCGGATATGCGGCTGCATGGCCTCCCGGTCCTTGGCGAGGAACGACTTCTGCACCTTGGGGATGAGTCCCTCATAGGTCATGTTGATGTCGCCGACCTTCACCTTGACCGGCTCCTTGTAGAGGAAGTCGTGCAGTTCCTTCTTGGTGTAGTCCCGGATCGGCTTCTTCGGGTCGAGGAACCCGGAGCCGGTGAAGATCTTCACACCCCAGCCGTCGGCCGTGTACCCCGGGATCGTCAGCGCTCCCTCGTCCAAGGCCTTGGAGTCGTCGTACAGCTGGCTGAGGTCGATGTCGTTGATCGTGCCCATTCCCTCGCACCGCGGGCACATTCCGCCGGTGATGGTGAAGCTGCGGCGTTCCTTGGTGGTGACGCCGCCGCGCTCCAGCGTGACAGCGCCCGCTCCGGAGATGGAGGCGACATTGAAGGAGAACGCCTGCGGCGACCCGATGTACGGCAGGCCCACCCGGCTGAACAGGATGCGCAACATCGCGTTGGCGTCGGTGGCCGTTCCCACGGTCGAACGGGCGTTCGCGCCCATCCGCTCCTGGTCGACGATGATCGCCGTGGTGAGCCCGCTCATCGCGTCGACGTCGGGTCGTGCCAGCGTCGGCATGAAACCCTGCAGGAAGGCGCTGTAGGTCTCGTTGATCATGCGCTGTGAATCCGCGGCGATGGTGCCGAAGACCAGCGAGCTCTTGCCCGAGCCGGAGACACCGGTGAACACGGTCAGCCGGCGCTTGGGGATTTCGACGCTGATGTTCTTGAGATTGTTCTCCCGTGCACCCTCCACCCGGATCATGTCGTGGCTGTCGGCACGATGTGTCGCGGGTGCGGGCGTTTCGGTCGCTGTGCTGGCGCACATGGTGTCTCCATCTCTCTGGCGGAGCCGACTACGGAAGCGTCGACATTGCCTGCCCAGGCCTGACCGGCTTCGAGCATACGTCAGGGTATCCGGGGTGCCCGGGGTGACGCTAGCCGCTGAGCGGCCAGCGTCGGTGAGGGGCCTCGGGTGACACCCTCCGGTCAGCGCAGCTCCTGGATCCGGATCAGGTTTCCGGCAGGGTCGCGCACGGCGCAGTCGCGCACCCCGTAGGGCTGCTCGGTCGGCTCCTGCACGATTTCAGCTCCGCTGGCGTCCAGCCGCGCGAAGGTCGCGTCCAGGTCGGCGGTGGCGAGGTTGATGCCGGCGTAGGTGCCCTTGGCCATCATCTCGGCGATGGTCCGGCGTTCCTCGTCGGTGACTCCGGGATCGGCCACGGGAGGCTCCAGCACGATGGCGGTTCCCGGCTGACCGACCGGGCCGACCGTGATCCACCGCATGCCTCCGTAGCCGACGTCATTGCGCACCTCGAAACCGAGGGCGTCCCGGTAGAAGACCAGGGATGCGTCCGGGTCGGCGTGCGGAAGGAAACTTGAGTGAATCGTGATGTCCATGACAGTCAATCTAATGAGCCGGCCAACGCGCGCGCTTCTCGATTCCTGATCGGTCTGGTGACCTGTCCGGCGGTACACGACGGTATCCCCTGAGCGTCGAACGGCTGGCGCCGGTAGGTGCTCGGAGGAACGCCGACCAGTTCGGTGAAGCGGGTGCTGAAGGTGCCCAGCGACGAACATCCGACCTCGAAGCACACCTCGGTGACGCTGAGGTCGCCCCGGCGCAGCAGCGCCATCGCCCGTTCGATGCGGCGTGTCATCAGGTACGAGTACGGCGATTCCCCATACGCGAGCTTGAACTGCCGGCTGAGATGCCCGGCCGACATGCTAACACCGCGGGCGAGAGCCTCGACGTCCAGGGGCCTGGCCGATTCACGGTCGATCCGGTCGCGCACCCGCCGCAGCCTGGCGAGGTCGGCGAGGCGGTCGGAGGGAATGGGTGTGCTGCTCACGTGCACGATCGTGCCACAGGCGCGGGTCGTTGTCGATCCGCGCCTGTGGAGTCACCCGGCACCGAAACCTGCGGTCACGGGGTCAGGACGACCTTGATACAGCCCTTCTCCTTCTTCTGGAAGATCTCATACATGTCCGGGGCGCGGTCCAGCGTGACCCGGTGGGTGACCAGGTCTTCCACCCCCAGCGGGTCGGCCGGGTCCTCGACCAACGGCACGAGGTCGTCCAGCCAGCGGTGCACATTGCACTGTCCCATCCGGATGCTGACCTGCTTGTCGAAGAGGCTCTTCATCGGCGTGGGGTCGGCCTCGCCGGCGTACACACCGCTGAGCGACACGGTTCCGCCGCGCCGCACCGCGTCGAAGGCGAGATGCATGGCACTCAAGCGGTCCACTCCCCCGGTGTTCATCAGTTTCTGCGCGACGGCGTCTGGCAGCAAACCCACTGCGGCTTGGGCCAGACTGGCACCGGGCGCACCATGGGCCTCGAGTCCGACAGCGTCCACCATCGAGTCCGGTCCCCGGCCCGCAGTGCTGTCGCGTAGGCGCTCGAGCACGTCGTCGGTGAGGTCCAGGGTTTCGATGCCGTACCGTTCGGCCAGCAGTCGTCGCTCCGGGACCGGATCGACCGCGATCACCCGGTGCCCGAGATGGCGGGCGATCCGGCCGACGAACTGGCCGACCGGGCCGAGCCCGAGCACGCCCAGGACCCCGTCCTCCGGCAGGTCGGCGTACTGCACACCCTGCCAGGCCGTCGGCAGGATGTCACTGAGGAAGAGGTAGCGTTCATCGGCGAGGTCGTGGCCGACCTTGAGAGCGTTGGCGTCCGCCAACGGCACCCGGAGCCGTTCGGCCTGCTCGCCGGGCACCGAGCCGTACAGTTCGGTGTACCCGTACAGGGAGGCGCCGCTGTCGTGGGCATGGTTCTGGGTGGTCTCGCACTGGGTGGTCAGGCCGCGCAGACACATGAAGCACTCGCCGCAGGCGATCACGAACGGGATGACCACCCGGTCGCCGGGCTTGAGCGTGCGTACAGCGGCGCCCACCTCCTCGACCACACCCATGGATTCATGGCCGAGGATGTCGCCGGGCTTCAAGAAGGGGCCGAAGACCTCGTACAGGTGCAGATCCGAACCGCAGATGGCGGTCGACGTGACCCGGATCACGATGTCGGTGGGCTTCTCGATCACCGGGTCCGGCACCTCGGAGATGGTGACGTTTCGCTTGCCCTGCCAGGTGAGAGCCCTCACTTGCCGGTCACCGGACCGTAGGAGGCATCCACCTCGGCCATTTCCAGGTCGGCGGTGGCTTGGATCAGTTCCATCAGCTCGGGGTCGAGCCCGGGCGAGAATTCCTCCAGGCGTTCGGGCGCGATGACCGACGGCACACCGACCGGTGCCTGCTCGTCGGCCAGCAGCGTCGAACCGTCGTTGGACGGCGACAGGCCCTGGTAGATCTTTCCGGCCTCTGACTGCGTGGCGAGGTCGAAGGTGTACTGCTTGCTGTGCAGGCCGAGGTCGAGGAGCTTCTTCACCTCGGGGAACTTCTCGGCGTTGGTCTTCGGGATCGGGAGCAGCGTCTTCCAATTCACGCCGAGGGTTTCGAGGGCCTTGGCGTACCCGTTCTCGTGAGCCTGGTCGCGCACGATCAGGTACGAGATGGTGGACCTCGCGGTCTTGTTCTCGGTCATCTCGTAGATGCGGCACTTCTGCAGCCGGCCGGTGGACTCAAGCATGAGGTTGTAGAGCAGGTCGAGCACGAGGTTGCCGGAGTTGTAGACGTAACTGCCGCTCCAGGGGTTGCCGACCGCGTCCACCGGCAGGGCGCCTTGGGCGCCGACGAGGTAATGGTGGATATTGCCCTTGCTGAGGGCGAGCTCCAGCGGTATCGCTCCCCCGGCACCGGGCTTGTCCACGGGGTCGGTGACCTTGCCCTGGTAGCGCGGCGATCCGTCCAAGAGCCGGGAGATCGTGGTACCGATCAGCTCGACGTGGCTGATCTCCTCGGTGCCGATCCCCTGGATGAGGTCACGATAGGGCTTGGCCGCAGGTCCGCGGAAGTTCATCGCCTGGAAGAGGTACTGCATCATCGTGCGCATCTCGCCGAACTGCCCGCCGAGGCCTTCCTGCAATGCGTTGGCCGCTGCGGGGTCCGGCTCGTCCTGCGCGATGTCATGAATGAGGGACTGCACGTGGAAATACATGGAGGTCCTTTCGGGAACACGCTGGGTGATACGGTCACCGGCCGGTCCGGCCGGTGGTGGAACGGTAACCGGGCCCTATTTCTTGGCCCGGCCGGCGCCCTGCTCGCGCAGCCGCCGTCCTTCGAGCACGTCCTCGCGCTCCTTAGCGGCCACCTTGTCGCTCTTGCGGGTGTCGCGGGGAGGCAGCTGGATCTCTTCCTCGGCCTTGATGCCGGCTTGGAGTTGCCGGCCGCGCTCCAGCTCGGCATCGAACTTGGCGCCGAAGAGCAGCGCGAGATTGGCGATCCAGAGCCAGAGCAGGAAGATCACCACCCCGGCGAGGGAACCGTAGGTTCGGTCGTAATTGGAGAAATTGGTCACGTACAGCCCGAAGAGGAACGAAGCGACCACCAGGGTGATCAGGGCCAGGGCTGCCCCCATACTGATCCAGCGGAACTTGGGCTGCTTGGCGTTCGGGGTGGCGTAGTAGAGGATCGCGATGATCAACACCGCGGCCAGGGCGAGAATCGGCCATTTGACGATGGACCAGACGATCTGCACGGTCTCCCCGAGGCCGAGCGCACTGCCCACTGCCGCTGTGACCGGACCGGAGACGATGAGGATGATCACCATGACCAGGATGAGCAGAATGCTCACGACGGTCACGCCCAGCTGCACGGGGCGCAGCTTCCAGAACGGCCGCCCCTCCTCGATCTCATAGATCCGGTTCATCGCCCGGCTGAACGCGCCGACATAGCCGGATGCGGACCAGATGGCCAGCACGATGCCGAAGACGAGGGCGAACCCGGCGGCCGGTGACGAGCTGAACTGCTCGAGCGGATCGCGCAGCACGTCTGCCGTGCCGCCGGGGGCCACGTCGTTGACGAGGGTGAGGATGGTGTCCGTCGACCGCTCTCCCTGGCCGAAGACGCCCAGGAGCGAGATCAGGGCGATCAGCGCTGGAAAGAGTGACAAGACGGCGTAGTAGGTCAGCGCCGCGGCGAGATCGGTGCATTGGTCCGCGGTGAACTCGCGCATGGTCTTGCGCAACGCGTACTTCCAGGAGGGCTTGGCGACCTCAGTCGGCGTGTCCGGTTTGCGCGGATCGTCGGGTGAGGGAGCTCGGTTTGCCTTCTGGCGGGTGTCGTTGCCGGTCACGGTTTCCTCCTCGTCGAATTCGGGGTCGGTCAGCCCTGGGCGCTGCCGCCGGTGTGCGTGGCTTCGTCGCGCACCTCACCGGCCGAGGACGAGGCCTCGGTCTTGACGGTCTCCGCGGCGTCGGTCGCGGTGCCCTTGACGGCGTCGGCGGCGTCGGCGAGGGGCTGCTTCAGGTTCTCGCCGACCTGCTTGGCGGCCTCCGCAGCCTCGTGGGCCAGCGGCTGGGCAGCGTCTTTCACCTGTGACGCGACGCGCTTCTCCGCCGTGCTCGCCGGGATCAGCGACGAGGCGAGCCAGCCGACGCCGAAGGCGATCAGACCCACGGCCAGCGGGTTTCCCTTGGCGCGGGCGACAGCGTGGTGGGCCAGGTCGGAGGCCTCCCCCGTGGCTTCGTTCACCGATCGGCCCGCGTCCTCGGCCGATCCCATCATCCTGTCCTTGACCGAACCGACCGCGCTCTTCACCTTGTCGGTCTGGCGGTGCATGATCTTGCCGGGTGTGACCTTGTCGGCCAGGGCATCGACGTCACTGCCGAGCTCCCTGCGGGTGTCTTCGATCCGGGCGCGGAGGACATCGGGGTCGGTGCCTGTAGTGCTTTCGGTGCTCATAGGTTTTCCTCATTTCGTTTCAGTGCGTCGGGAATTCTTTTCAGCGAATCGACGGTGTTCGGCGCGCCTTGGATCTTCCGCAGTTCCTGACGGCCGAGGACGGCGAGAACGGCAGCGACGATGGCCCAGATGACGGCGACGATGACGGCCGCCCAGGCGATGTCGACCACGTGCCCGAGTCCCCACCAGGCGGCCAGGGACAGGAAGAGCACGGTGAGGTGCCCGGCATAGCCGGCCCCGCCGACGAGGCCCGCACCCTTGCCGGCGCGGGTAGCCGACTGGCGAACCTCTGCCTTGGCCAGCTCCACCTCCTGGCGCATCAGCGTCGAGACGTCGCGGGTCACCTCGCCGAGCAGATCGCCGAGGGACGTGTCGGCGGCTTTGCGTTCGGACGGAGTGGGCAGATCGGTCATCGCGGGGTCCCGGTCAGGTCAGGAGTGGTGTCCGCGGTGTCCTTCGTGTCGGCGATCACCCCGCGGGTCAACCGGCCAGCGACGATGCCGGCCACGGCGGCGATGGCGATGAAGGTCCCGGGGCGACGGCGTGCGTAGCCCTTCAGCTCGTCGAGCAGGGCGCCGGGGTCGCGCTGGTCGAGCCAGTCCGCGATGCCGGCCGCCCTGGTCGCGGCCTGGTGGGCGAGATCACTGGCCACGCCCTGTGACTGGGAGGACTCGGCCATCGAGCCGAATTCGTCGCCGAGCGAGCGGAGGCCGGAGGCGACCCGCTTCTGCTGGGCCGCGGCCTGGTCCGACAGCTCGGACTGGGTCTGGCGGTACAGGTCTTTGGCCTGCTGCTTGGTCTCGGAGCCGACCCGGTGAGCCTCGTCGGCGGCGACACCGGCGACGTGCTGGCCGGCGGCGGCGGAGGTTCCGGCGAGGTCGGCTGCTCGTTGGCCGGCCGATGCGCCGTCAGCCTGCGACGGTGCAGGGTCGGCGGTGCTGTAATCCCCTGTTCGGTCCTGGGAGTCGGGACCCGCGGCGGCGAGGTCTGCTCCGGTGTCCACGACGGGGTAGTCGGGGGCGAATGCTGGATCTGTGTTCGACATGGCTCTCCTTGGAATTGTGGTGGGCTCAGCGTCCGCGTGAGCCGGTCAGCCGCGGCGGCGCTGCCCGAATCGAACAATCATTGACCGGTGCCGCCGACGATTTCAAGCACTCTGAGAGAACCGCCAATCTTGGGTGGGTGCCGTGACGAACGGGCAAAAATCCCGTCCTTAAGTACGCATCCGGGCATTCGAAAATAACTCCGGTGAGGGGATAGCGGCCCCCACGAAACAGGTCTACGGTGATGTGGGATTCTGCCCGTTTGCCGGAAGGAGAACTATGTCCACGAGCGTGGTGTTCGCACTATCGGTAGATCCTCGCCGGATGAGCAGTAGGGAGATCACCGGGGTGCGGGTGGCATTCGCGGTCAGCGCGCTGATCGCCATCGGGCTCGGCACCATCTTGCTCGTCTGGACGACGGCGACGTTGAGCGTGATCGCGGTGCTCTTCGGGCTGTACTTTCTGGTCAGCGGTGCCTTGCGCATCGTGCGCGGCATCGGCAGCACCGGCTCCGCGGCCGGTGGGAGGGTGTTGAACATCGTTTTCGGACTGATCATGGTCATCGTGGGGATCATCGCGATGCGCAACCCCGACGGATCCCTCGCCGTGCTCGGCCTGGTGATCGGCATTTCCTGGATCGTGGAGGGCATCGCGGCGCTGGTCGAATACAGCGTGGACTCCAGCCGGTGGTTCGGCATCCTCTTCGGCGTGGTGGCGATCATCGCCGGTGTGATCGTGTTGTTCGCCCCAGTCGAGACTCTCGGCGTGCTCGTGACGATCGGCGGCATCATGCTGATCATCTCCGGGCTGGTGCAACTCGTGCGTGCCTTCACCTTCGGCCGCGGCAACCGTGCGGCGGAGAACATCGCCTGACAACGAGACAACGGCGACCCGCGGAGTGCGGATCGCCGTTGTTCGGTGCAGTCGTTGTCGACCGTGGTAGGTCAGTTGGTGAAGTCCGAGGTGTCGCCGACGTAGCGGGTGTTGTTCGCGGGAACGGGCTCGACGGCGGCCAGAACGATCTCGGCGGCGAATTCGCTGACGTTGTAGAGTTTGCCGGCCGAGTCCTGGCGGGCGCTGATCGCTCCCGGGTTGGCGCGCTCGAGTAACACAGCCGTGATGGTGCCCTGGATCATATCTCCGGAGACGACGACGAATCCGATGCCGGCTTCGGCCAGTTCGGGAATCACGGCGCGGAGTGCGTCTTCGCCGGCGCGCTTGCTGCGGGCGACGGGTTCGTAGACGGCCACGTTGGACGCGGTGTCCACGAAGTGGGCCTGGTGGCTGGTGATGAAGACCACCCGCGACCCGTCGCTGAGCAGCGGAACGGCGGCGTTGAGCAGGTTGACCTGGGCGTCCCGGTTCAACTGCATGGCGTAGTCCTCGGCCATGCCGCTCTCCATACCGCCCGACGCGTTCATCACCAGGATGTCGAGTCCGCCGTACTCGGCGCGAATAGTCTCGAACATCGCGGCCACCGACTCGGCGTCGGTGAGGTCGGCGGCCACAGTGATGGCGGTGCCGCCGGCGTCGCGGATGGCGGTGGCGAGCTTGTTGGCCCGCGCTTCCTTATTGCGGTAGTTGATGACGACCTTGGCGCCGGCTTCGGCGAAGTAGGCGACGGTGTCGGCTCCGATCCCGCGGGACGAGCCCGTGACGAGGATACGTTTTCCGGTCAGGCTGCCGGGCTGGAGGGGATTCATCGATGGTGTGCTCACGGGGATAAAGACTATCAACATGCCTCACACCTCCAAGTGCTAGCGTCGGAGGCAAACCGACGCTCAGAGGGGCAGCGACATGGTGGATTTGACGGATTACCTGTGGATTGCATGGCTGGTCTTCATCCTGGTCTGCGTCATCATCGAGTTGCTCACCCTCGATTTCACCTTCCTCATGATCGCCGTCGGCAGTGTCGCCGGCCTCGGCGCGAATCTGCTGGGCTGGCCCTGGTGGGTGCAGATCCTGTTCGCCGCCGCGGTCTCGGTCTTGCTCTTGCTGCTGATCAGGCCCGTCCTGCTGCGTCTGATCGCCAGGGATAGTGCCGATGTGCCGCCGAGTAACGTGGCCGCACTGATCGGGATGGGTGGCCGGGTCGCCTCCACGGTGGCCGAGTTGGGTGGGCTGGTGAAGCTGGACAACGGTGAAACCTGGACCGCGCGCCTGGCCCCGGACTACGCCCGGCACACCGTGGACCCGGGCGACCGGGTGCTCGTCTTCGCCATCGACGGCTCAACGGCCGTCGTCGTCCCCGCTGAAAGGACCTAACCTTGCCCAGTCCCGACCAGATCATCGTCCAACTCTTTGTGCTGCTTCTGATCGTTGTCATCCTGGTGTTCGTGGTGGTGGTACTCGTGCGCACCATCCGCATCATTCCGCAGGCCAGCGCCGGAGTGGTCGAGCGCCTGGGCAAGTATCACAAGACCCTGATGCCGGGGCTCAACATCCTGGTGCCGTTCATCGACCGGGTGCGCCCGCTGATCGACATGCGCGAGCAGGTCGTGTCGTTCCCGCCGCAACCGGTGATCACCGAGGACAACCTGGTGGTGTCGATCGACACCGTCGTCTACTTCCAGGTGACGGATGCGCGGGCGGCGACCTACGAGATCGCGAACTATCTCGGCGCGGTCGAGCAGCTCACCACGACCACCCTCCGCAATGTGGTCGGCGGGCTCAACCTGGAGGAAGCCCTCACCAGCCGGGACAACATCAACGGCCAGTTGCGGATCGTGCTGGACGAGGCCACCGGAAAATGGGGTATCCGGGTGGGCCGGGTGGAACTGAAGGCGATCGACCCGCCGCACTCCATCCAGGATTCGATGGAGAAGCAGATGCGCGCCGAGCGCGATCGCCGGGCGCTGATCCTCACCGCGGAGGGCACCAAGCAGTCGGCCATCCTTACCGCGGAAGGTGCCCGTCAGGCTGCGATCCTGCAGGCAGAGGGCCAGGCCAAGGCGGCCGTGCTCCGTGCCCAGGGTGAAGCCGAGGCCATCACCACGGTGTTCAAAGCCATCCACGACGGTGACCCCGACCCGAAGCTGTTGGCCTACCAATACCTGCAGACCCTGCCCAAACTCGCCGACGGCACCTCGAACAAGCTCTGGATCGTGCCCAGCGAACTGACCGAGGCGATGAAGGGCATCGGCCGCGCGTTCGGTCCGAACCCGGTACCCGGCGCGCACCCCGCCGCCGCCATGCCCCCGACAGTGCCTGCCGAACCCCAGGTGCCTGGACGTGACGGCTGACCAGGCGTCATTTCTGGCGCCGGCAGGACCACGGATCCTCGCGCACCGCGGGCTGAGCACAGCCGCGCCCGAGAACACTCTGCTGGCCTTCCTGCACGCCCTGGCCAACGGGGCCACCCATCTCGAGACCGATGTGCACGCCACGAGCGACGGTGTCGCCGTGATCAGCCACGATCCCACCCTGGCCGCGGGCGGGGCGGCGGTGAACCGGCTCACCATGGCGCAGCTGGCTCGGATCGACCTGGGCCAGGGCCAGACCTACTGTTCGCTGGCCGAGGCACTCGACGCGTTCCCCGAGGCCAGATTCAACATCGATGTGAAGTCCGCCGATGCCGTGGTGCCGACAGCGCGCGCGATCCGTGCCGTCGGCGCCGGCCGGCGGGTGCTCCTGACCTCGTTCTCCGAGACCCGGCGCCGCCGGGTGCTCCGGGCGGTTCCGGGTGCGGCGACCTCGGCGTCGGCCCAGGGCATCGCACTCATGCTGGCGGCGGTGGCACTGCGGCAGCACTGGGCACTCCCCCGCATTCTGCGCGGGGTGAGCGCGATTCAGGTTCCGGAGCGGGCCGGGCGGCTGCGGGTGGTGACGCCGGCGGTGATCACCCGGATGCATCGGATCGGCGTCGAGGTGCACGTCTGGACGGTTAATGAACCGGCGCGGATGAGGCGGTTGCTGGGACTGGGCGTAGACGGGCTGGTCACCGACCGCTACGACCTGGCCGCGAGAGTGGTCGGAAGCCGCGGCCGGGACGGCGCGCACGATGCTGGTTTCTGAGAGATCCCCGTCAGATCGGCGATAACGGAAAGATAACGTCCAGCTTTATGGTTTACAACTAGGACAGCATCGCGAGAGGAGACCACACGATGGCAGATCGTAGTTTGCGTGGCATGAGGTTGGGTTCGCAGAGCCTGCAGAGCGAAGAGGGTGTGACCTTTTCCCCACGCGTGAGTCACACGTACCTGTGTGCGACGTGCGGACGTGTGACGGTGATGATTTTCTCCGCCGAGGCAGAAGCCCCCGACGAATGGGAGTGCAGGTTCTGCTCCCAGACCGCAACCCGGCTGGTCGATTCGAAGCCCGTGGTCGTTGACCACTCCGACGAAAAGATTGCCCGTACGCACTGGGACATGCTCCTGGAACGTCGTACGCGGGCCGAGCTCGAAGAGCTGCTGGAGGAACGCCTGACGGTCCTGCGGCAACGACGAGGACAGAAGGTTGGCGCTTAGCCGACACCCCACACACCATTCGGCGCCGGTTCACCCCGGCGCCGTTTGTGTACCCGGACGCTGTCAGCGGGTACGGATCCTGGCCCGGTCCGGGAGCGGACGCGCCGGAGCCAACCGGGCTCCGCCTGACCGGGCCAGCGCGCGGCCGGTGACGAGGCAGAAGAGCAGACCGGCCAGGCCCAGGCCGGAGACGAACCACTCCAGCGGCCGCCCGGCCGCCATCGCGGGTGTGTCCGTGACGCTGAGTGGTACCGTCTGCACCATGGCGCCTGGCACCCAGGTAGGCAGGCTGTCGAGGTTCGTGCCGTCCGGGGCGATGATCGCACTGGTGCCGACGGTGGAGATGTTCACCACGGTGCGCCCGGCCTCGATAGCGCGCAGCCGCGCGATCGCGAGCTGTTGCACGGACTCATCGGTAGTGCCGAAGTCGGCATTGTTGGTCTGGGCCAGGATGATCTCGGCGTCGTCGTCGATCATCTCGTGCACCAATTGGTCGTCGGCGATATCGAAACAGATCGCGATCCCGGCGATGATGCCCTCGATGTCGAACACGTTGTCGCGGGTGCCGATCTCATAGTCCCGCGAGACCAGGTCGATCAGCTCGGGGGCGAACGGCCGCCAGAAGGCCCGGTCGGGCATGTACTCGGCGAACGGCACCGGATGCACCTTGTCGTACATGTCCACTGCGCCCTCACCGGCCTTCCAGAGCAGCGACGTGTTGTAGTACTTGCCATCGCGGAGCGTGATCGTACCGGCGATCAGCGGTGCGTCCATCGCCCGGCTCACGTAGTCGGCCACCCGGGCGGAATCCGCCGAGCGCAACGGGTCGACATCGATTCCGTTCTCCGGCCAGACGACGAAGTCGACCGGTTCGCCCACCAGCGGAAGGGTCGCCGACACGTGGTCGGACAGGATCTGCCCCGGCGCGTTCTGCGCGAACAGGCCGGCATCCGACGCGCCCTGCACGGCGGCGATGCGCGCGGTACCGCTCTGCAACGTCGGCCACGCCGGGAAGGCCAGCAGCAGGGCAACGGCGGCCACGGCGATCATCGTGCGCACCGGGATCCGCACCGCGGGCTCCCGGCACAGCTGCACGACGAGAGCGGACAGCCAGACGATCACAAAGCTCAGCCCGGACATGCCCACCCAGGCCACGAGCGGGGCGAACGGGCTCTCCGCCTGGGAGATGGCCACCCGGCCCCAGGCGAAGCCGCCGTACGGCCAGACGGCGGAGATCGCTTCCCTTGCGGTCCACAGGCCGGCGACGACCACCGGGATCATGCCGAGGCGTCCGACCGCGCTCGGCCAGACCCGCGGTCCGGCATTCAGCACGATGCCGATGAGCATCATTCCGACGGCGAAGAAGATGGCTTCGAGCCCGGCCAGGGCCAGCCACGGCACCGGGCCGAGGTACAGGGTGAGCCAGCTGATGTGGATGAGCCAGAAGGAGAGTCCGGAAATGGCGCCGATCAGCAGGCCGGTCCACGGGCCGCGGCCGAGCAGGGCCAGCAGCATCAGGGCGACGCCGACCGGTGCGAGGATCCACCAGGAGCGGTCGGGGAAGCCGGCGTCGAGGATAGCGCCGGCGCCGGCGGCGAGGAGCATCGCCGCCCAGAGGGGCAGGCCTGTGCTCTGCTGGTGTGCCGTCTTCACTTCAACAGCCTACGCGACCGAGGAATACGCGACGATGCCGCGGCGGATGGAGTCCATCGCCACCCGCGCGGTGCGGCCCACGGGGCCGTCAGCCACCAGGGAGAGCTGGTCGAGAAGGTCGATGGTCTGCTTGGTCCAGCGCACGAAGTCACCCGCAGCCATCTCGGCTTCCTCCAACACCAGGCCGAGCGAGTCACCCCGCGCCCACTTCCACATGGCAAGGCTGAGCCCGCCGGCTAGCGGGTTGCTGCCGGGCAGCTTGTGGTCGCGTTCGAGGTCGTCCAGCTGGCTCCAGAGGGTCTGGGTCGCGTCCAGGGCCGGACGGAACGGTCCCTTGGGCAGGTAGCGTTCGTCGGTCAGCCCTTCGTCACGCCGGGGTTCGAAGACCAGGGCGCAGGCCATCGCGGCCAGGCTCGGGGCGTCGAGCGAGTTCCACAGGCCCCGGCGCAGGGATTCGGCGACGAGCAGGTCGCGGTCGGCGTAGATCCGGCGCAGGATCAGGCCGCTCTCGCTGAGGGTGACGGCCCGGCCCTCTCCGGGCACGAGGTAGCCGAAGCCGAGCAGCACGTCGGTGACCCGGTCGAAGATCCGGGCCACGGCCCCGGTGCGGGCGGTGATCTGGCTGGTCAGGGCCTCGGTTTCCCGGGTCAGCTTCCACCAGCGCTGCGCCCAGCGGGCGTGCGCTTCCCGGTCGGGGCAGCTGTGGCAGGGGTGCGCGCGCATGCGCTTGCGGAGCGCGGCGAGTTCCTTCAGCCGTCGGTCGCGTCCACGCGCGTTCGAGTCCGCGGCCGCGTTTTCGCGTTCGAGGTCGGACAATCGACGGCGGATGCCGGAGTACTCGGTGAAGTCGCCGAGGTGGCAGGTCATCGAGGTGGCGTAGCCGTCCAGGGACGCCTGCTGTTGGCGCACCCGCCGCGCCAGGTCGACGACGGCCCGGTCGGCCTGGAACTGGGCGAAGGAGGATTCGAGCACCTCGCGGGTGCGCTCCCGCCCGAATTGGTCGATCAGGTTCACGGCCATGTTGTAGGTCGGCTTGAAACTGGAGTTGAGCGGATAGGTGCGCCGGGACGCCAGGGAGGCGACGGCCTGCGGGTCGAGGCCCTGCTGCCACTGGATGACCGCATGCCCCTCCACGTCGATGCCGCGGCGTCCGGCCCGGCCGGTGAGCTGGGTGTACTCCCCCGGCGTGATCGGAACCCTGGCTTCGCCGTTGAACTTCTCCAGCTTGTCCAACACCACGGTGCGCGCGGGCATGTTGATGCCCAGCGCGAGCGTCTCGGTGGCGAACACGGCCTTGACCAACTTCTTCTGGAAGAGTTCTTCGACGACTTCCTTGAATGCCGGCAGCATGCCGGCGTGGTGGGCGGCGACGCCGCGTTCGAGGCCGTCGAGCCATTCCCAGTACCCGAGCACGGCGAGGTCCTCGTCGAGCAGGGTGCGGCAGCGCTCGTCCACGATCTGGCGGATCTCGTCGCGCTCGGCGGTGTCGGTCAGTCGTACCCCGGCGCGCAACACCTGTCGCACGGCCTGGTCGCAGCCCACGCGGCTGAAGATGAAGAAGATCGCCGGCAGCAAGTGCTTGCCTTCGAGCATGCGCACGATCTCGGCCCGGTCCATCCGGCCGGAATCAGACTGGGTGCGTTGCTGGTGGTAGCGGCCCTGGTTGGAACCGCGGCGACCGCCGCCGGACCGGTCGAGAACGGGGCGTCCGCCGGATTGGGCCAGGCGCACCAGTTCCGGGTTGACCCGGTGGGTGGCGGCCAGGCCGGAGGAATCGAACAGGTCGAGCATCTTGCTCTTGACCAGCACGTGTTGGTCGAGCGGGACCGGGCGTTCCTCGGAGACGATCACGTCGGTGTCACCGCGCACCGCCTGCAGCCAATCGCCGAATTCCTCGGCATTGGAGACCGTGGCGCTCAGCGACACCATCCGCACAGCCTGGGGCAGGTGGATGATGACTTCCTCCCAGACCGCGCCACGGAAGCGGTCGGCCAGGTAGTGCACCTCGTCCATGATCACGAACGCGAGGTTGGTCAGCAGGTCGGAGTCGGCGTAGAGCATGTTCCGTAGGACTTCGGTGGTCATGACCACGATGCGGGCGCCGGCGTTGACGTTGGTGTCGCCGGTGAGCAGGCCGACCTGGTCCGCGCCGTACTCGGCGACGAGTTCCTGGAACTTCTGGTTGCTGAGCGCTTTCATCGGCGCGGTGTAGAACACCTTCGCGGTGGGCTGCTGCATAGCCAGGTAGATGGCGAATTCGGCCACGACGGTCTTGCCGGCGCCGGTTGGCGCGGCGACGAGCACGCTGTTGCCGGCCTCGAGTGATGCGCCGGCGGCGATCTGGAACGAGTCCAGGTCGAACCGCAGGCCCCGGCGGAAGGCCTCCAGCTTCGGATTCTGCGCGCGGAGCCTCGCTGCGGTGTACCGGTCTGCCGGCGACTGAAGGTCTGTCATCTGGTGCGCTAGAGCGCCAACTCCCGTTCGAGGGCGAGTGCGCGCCGGGCGGCGCGCCTGTCGTGCAGGTAGGCGATGCCATAGGCCGCGAAGTACAGCACTATCATCGGGATGGCGAGCATGAACATCGAGATGACGTCGGCTGCCGGGGTGGCGATCGCGGTGAAGAGGATGATCACCAGGATGGCGACCCGCCAGGACTTGAGGATCGAGGCGGCGCTGATCACTCCGGCGAAGTTGAGCAGGACGACGAAGACCGGCAGCACGAAGGCGATCCCGACGGCCAGCATGAGCTTGAGCACAAAATCGAAGTAGTTCTGGGCGTTCACGAACGCCGCGTCCTCGGGGGGTGCGAAGCTCGTCATCAGTTCGACGACATGCGGCAGCACGTACCAGCCCGCGGCGCACCCGGCGAGGAAGAGCGGCACGGCGGTGAGGAAGAAGCCGAAGATGTACTTCTTCTCGGTGCGGGTGAGCCCGGGCATGAGGAAGGCGAAGATCTGGTAAAGCCAGACCGGGCTGGAGACCACGATACCGACATAGAACGAGATCTTCAGCTTGAGGTCGAACGCCGAGGTGATGTCGGGGTAGTTGATCTGCGCCTTACGGTGCTGCGCTTCGATGATGGCGTAGATCGGCTCACGCAGAGCATCCCAGACGAAGTCGGACAGGAACCAGCCGACGATCGCGCCGACGGCTATGCCGGCGGCTGCCAGGAAGAGACGCTTGCGCAGTTCGAGCAGGTGTTGCCCGAGTGACATCGTGCCCGCGCGGTTCGCACGCTTGTTGCTGCGTACGGCCACGGGTTTAGGGCTTCGTCTGGTCGCCCGGGCCGACGGGCCGTGTAGTGCCGTCAGCCGACTCGGTGCGTGTCGGCGTGGCCGTGCTGTCGGCCGGCTCATCGGCAGAATCGCTCTTGATCTCGCTCTTGAAGATCTTCATGGACTGGCCGAGGCTGCGGGCCAGGAGCGGCAGCTTGGGTGCACCGAACAACAGCAGGATGACGACGAGGATGATCAGGAAGTGCCATCCGGTCAGATTGCTCAACATTGGGGTCGATCCTCTGGCTTGTAGGGAGTGTGTTGCAGTAGTTTACCCCGGCTGATTGCGAGATCCCGCCGGAGAGCCCGACGATGGGCCCGTTCGATCCTGGCCTGATCGATCGCGGCAGCCAGGGAGTGCCGGTCCGCGAACACGGCGGCACGGAACGGGGTGCGTTCGGGTTCCAGGTCGAGGTCGAGTTCACTGATCTGGTCACCGAGCTCTTCCAGGGCGCCGAGCGTGCCCATCAGCTTGCGGAACAGGCGCACGGCGAACCAGGCCAGCATCCCGAGCAGGCCGGCCACCAGCACGGTCCAGATCAGGATCCACGACCACCACGGCATCATGGCGCTCCCGGCGTGAGGGTTCCGACGGAGTCGCCGGACGCGGATTCGTACCGGGCGACGCCGGCGGCGGCCCAGTCGGCCACGGTGTGCCGGGCCGCTCCGGGCTCGACCACCGTGACGACGCCGGCCAAGCCGGCGACGAGCCGTTTGAGGCCGTGGAAGTGGGACACCCTCACCTCTGCCCGGATGAGCCCGTCGGCGGCGGCCGGGCCGGTGGGTACCGGAGCGTAGTCGGCGAGGAGCCCGAGTGCCGAGCCGGGCAGTTTGATCGTGACGGTGAGATCATCGGCGGACCCCTGGAACAGGCTGTCGGGTAAGACCACGGCGTCGTCGTGGTCGTCGGCCGGGGCATCCGTTGACCGCAACGCACTCATGCGGTCGAGTCTGAAGGTGCGCATGGCTTCGCGCAGGTGGCACCAGCCCCGCAGGTACCAGTCGTTGTCGACGGACTCGATCCGCAACGGGTCGACGCACCGGTGTTCCGCGGTACCGCGGGCGTTCAGGTAGTCGAATTCGACCTGGGTGCCGGCGCGGACCGCGCCCTGGATCACCGAGATGGCCACATCCGAATCGGTGCGGGACACGGCGAGCTGGCTGGGGGCTCCGGTGGAGCTGCGGGTGAGTTTGGCCATCAGCGAGGCGATGGCGTCGCGGTCGCCGTTCTCCGGCAGTGCCGAGAGGTATTGCAGGCCGGCGATCAGGGCCGCGGCCTCTCTGGCGGAGAATCGGGGAGAATCGTCGATCGCCACCAGGTGGGTGAGCACGATGGTGTCGTTGTTCTCGAACTCATCCCACTGAATGTCGAACAGGTCACCGTGCAGGTACTGCCGGGTCTCCCCCGGCACCCCGGACAGGGCGATCAGGTTCACGGCGTCGCGCACTCGTTCTTCGCTGACGCCGAAGTGTGCGGCGACGGCAGACACGCTCACGCTGTCGTGGTCCATCAGGAACGGCACCAGGGAGAGCAGGAAGGTGAGCTTGTCTGAGGCGCCGAAGGCTACCGGCTTGGCGTTCATCGGTCTCCCCCGGTCGGAGCGTCGGAGCTGGTGGGGTGCGGGGCATGGTCGTCGCGTACCTGGCGCAGGCGGGTCAGGACGGCGTCTCGCAGGGCGGCGGGAGAGCGCACGAGGACCTCCGGCCCGTAGCCGGCCAATTCGTCAGCGAGGATGTTGAGATCGGTGTAGTGCAATTCGACACTGTCGCTCCCGGCTCCCGGTGTTCCTCGCTTGCTGAGCCGCACCGCGGCATCCGACCCGGGCTGGGCCGTGATCAGGGCGACCTGGGCGCGCCACAGGGCGTCGAGCTCGGCCAGGGCGCGTTGCCCGAGGCCGTCGTCGGCCGGGGCGGGAGTGGAGCCGGGCACGGTGACGACGGCGCCGACGATCCGGGACAGCAGGAAGGTGCGTGGTGCGTCGGCATCCTGGTCGGTGCCGTACAGATGCCAGCGGCCCTCGTGCAGCACCACGGCCAGCGGTGCGACGACGCGCCGCCGGGGCGCGCTCTCGCCGGGCTTGAGATAGAGGAAGGCGACGATCTGGCCGCGGTCCATGGCCTTGCTCAGCGGCTCGAATGACGCCTCGCGGGCGCGGAGCGACGGTGCGTAGCCGATGATCGGATCGGTGGATTCGATGCCGAGGGAATTGAGTTTGGTGAGCGCACGCCGGGATTCCGCCGACAGCGAGCCTTCCCGCCAGACGGTTGCGGCCAGTTTGAGCAACATGATCTCGTCGGAGGAGAAGGTGATGTCCGCGGGCAGGTCGTACAGTCCCTTGGGGATGCGGTAGCGCAGGTGGTGATTGCTGCCGGGGTCATCGGGCGACTCGATGGTCTCCAGGGGGATACCGAGTTCGCGGATATCGTCTTTGTCGCGTTCGAACTGCCGCTCGAGGCTGGCGTTGTCGCCGCCGACCTGGAACCGTTGGCGGTAGCCCTGCACGGTCGACAGGATCTCGGCCTTGGTCAGGCCGATCTGGGTGGCGATGAGCGCAAGGACCAGGCTGAAGAGGCGTTCTTCGACAGTGACTGGATGCGGCTGGTCTGGAGTGGGCGACACATCCGCGATTCTATCGGTGGTGCCGTGTCCGTCCGGCCCGCCCCGCGGGGGCGCGGATGGGCCGGACAGACGGACGGGGTCAGTCGACGCCGAGGATGTCGACGACGAAGACCAGGGTGGAGTTCGCCGGGATGGCGCCGTTGGCCTGGTCACCGTAGGCCTGGTCGGGCGGGATGACGGCGACGATCTGGGAGCCGACGGTCTGCCCGGTGAGGGCCTCGGCAAATCCGGGGATCAATCCGCCCTCGGTCGAACCGTCGGGGATGGGGAACGCCACGGGTGCGCCGTTGGCCCAGCTGGAGTCGAAGACCTCCTTGGTGTCCCACAGCACGCCGGTGTAGTTGACCGTGACGGTGGACCCCGCGGTCACCTTCTCGCCGTCGCCCTTCTTGAGCACGCCAACCTCGAGGTCGGTGGGCGGGTCGGTGGACGGCGGAATCGTGATGCCGGGGGTACCGTCTTCGGCGAGGACCACAGCGGGCAGTCCGGCTACGGGGAGCTGGTCGGCGCCGTCGGCGCGGGTGAGGTACGCCTTGACCACGTCGAAGACGAAGACGAGCGAGTCGTCTTCGGCGACCTTGAGGTCGGCGTTGCCGCCGGCAGGACCGAAGGTGTCGTCGGGCGAGGCGACCACGGCGACCCGGGAGCCGACCTGGGCGCAGAGCAGCCCGTCGGTGATACCGGCCAGGGTCTGGTCGTTCAGCACGAAGCTGGACAGGGACTCACCGTCGTAGGCGGCCTCCTGGATGGACTCCCCCGTGGTGGCGTTGAAGATGCTCATGTCCACCTGGGTCTTCTGGCCTTCGACCAGCCCGGGGCCCTCGCCGGCGATGATCTCGCTGCGCTGGGTGGTGTCGGTCTTCAGCGGGGTGGGGAAATCGATGGTGGGCGCCGAACCGAAGTCACCCGTCACCGAAACCAGCTTGGAGGCGTCGCCGGCTGACACCGGTGCGGTGCAGTCTGCCGCGGCGGAGCCGGGGCTGCACGCGGTCAGGGTCGCGAGCACCAGGCCGGCGGTGGCGATAAGTGCGGGAACTCTACGCACGTGTCCTCATTTCGATACGGGGGCTCAGACAGCGTGACGCTGATGAGTGAACTGTGGGGAAGATGCCGGCGCGCACCGGATGGAGGCGGCGGGCCGAAACCCATCCTAACCGGCGTCGAGGTCGCGAGCCTTGGAGAGCGCTGCGCCGTTCTCGGCGGTGCGGTTGCGCTTGCGCATGACCTTGGCGCTGACGGAGCGTTCGCCGAGGGCGCCGGGGGTCCAGAGTTCGACGTCGGCGTCGCTGAAATCGGTCTTCGACGGGCGACGCTTCAACTCGGGCAGGATCGTGTCGGGGGCGAGGCGACGGGCCGTGATCAGGAAGCCGGTGTGGCCGATCATGCGGTGGTCGGGGCGCACCGCGAGGCCCTCGACGTGCCAGCCGCGCACCATGGTCTCGTGCGAGTCCGGGTTGGTGTAGTTGCCGGTCGCGCGGATGGCTTCGGCCACCCGCGACAGCTGGGTGACGGTGGCGACGTAGCAGAGCAGCACTCCCCCGGGCTTGAGGGCGTCGGAGACCACGTCGATGCACTCCCACGGGGCCAGCATGTCCAGCACGACCCTGTCGACCGACTGGGCCGGCATGGTCTCCGGCAGGGTGTCGGCCAGGTCGCCGAGCGTGATGGTCCAGTTCAGCGGGTCGGCGCCGAGGAAGGTGGCGACGTTGGCGCGGGCCACGTCCGAGAACTCCTCGCGGCGTTCGAACGACGCCAGGGTGCCGGCCGGGCCGATCGCGCGCAGCAGCCAGAGCGACAGCGCACCGGAGCCGACGCCGGCTTCGACGACCGTCGCACCGGGGAAGATGTCGGCCTGGGCCAGGATCTGGGCGGCATCCTTGGGGTAGATGATGGCCGCACCGCGAGGCATGCTCATGACGAAGTCGATCAGCAGCGGACGCAGGGCGAGGTGCTCGACGCCGACGTTGTTGGTGACGACGGACGCGTCGGGCAGGCCGATGATTTCGTCGTGTTCGAGGATGCCCCGGTGGGTGTGGAAGTTCTTGCCCGGTTCGAGCGTGATGGTGTTCAGCTTGCCCTTGGGCCCGGTGAGCTGCACTCTGTCGCCGGCGCGGAACGGACCGCTGTTCTGGATGACCTGGTTGTCGCTCATGCGCGTGTCGCGTCCTTGGGTGTGGTGGGGTGGGAAAGAAGGGCTGGTCGCCGGGACCGGTAGAGCTCGGTGAGTGAGGCCAGCGTGCTGCCGGTCAGGGTGTCGAGGCGGGTGTAGTGCTCGCTCTGCTCGATCGGCACCATGTGCGGAACGGCCACGACGACGGCGCCGGAGGCGACGGCTGCGGCGACCCCGGGCAACGAGTCCTCGATCGCGACGCAGTGCACGGGGTCTACCCGGAGGGTGTCTGCCGCCGTCAGGTAGGCCTCCGGATGCGGCTTGCTCTGCTGCACCATGTCTCCGGAGATGATCGTGGTGAAGGCGTCGAAGCCCACGATCGAGGCGATCTGGCGGGCCATCCGTTGCTCTGACATCGTGACCAATGCCATCGGCATGCCGGCGGCGTGCAGCTCGCTGAGCAGTTCGTGCGCACCCGGTCGCCACGGAATACCCGCGGAGGCGAGTTGCTCCTGCACCCGATTGGTGAGGGTGTCAACGATCTCCTCTGCCGACAGCTCGACCCCGCGGTTCTGCAGGATCGCGGCGGATCCGAGCAGCCCGGAACCGACCAGCAGCATGGCGTCGGCGTGTGTCCACACTCCGCCGAAGGATTCCACGAGCTCGTGTTCGGCTCGCATCCAGTACGGTTCGGTGTCGACCAGGGTGCCGTCCATGTCCCAGAGCACGGCTGCGGGCGGGGCGGAGGTAGCGGGGTTCACAGTCACGGGGTTCAAGTTTAGGGGGCACGGCCTATCCTTGAATGAGGCAGCCCGGTCGCGGCGGCCGGAATACATGAGGTTTTACGAACGTGACAGACGGCAATGGGTTCCTCAGTGGGCGGCTTCTGGTCGTTGCCTTCGAAGGCTGGAACGATGCGGGCGAAGCCGCAACGGGTGCCGTGCGCACGTTGAAAGAGCTCCTCGACGTCGAGGAGATCACGAGCATCGACCCCGAGATCTACTTCGACTACCAGTTCAACCGGCCCACGATCTCCACCGACGAAGACGGCCACCGGATCATCGAGTGGCCGAGCGCGATCATGTACGGCCCGGCCGTGCCGGGCAGTAGCGGGGTGCCGTTGGCCGAGGACGCCCAGCTGCGGGTGAGCGGCACCAACGCCGGCAACATCTACCTGTTGATCGGCACAGAGCCGTCCCGGAGCTGGAAGAGTTTCGCCGCTGAGATTCTCGATTCGGTGCTCGCCGCCGATGTGAGCGGCATCGTGTTCCTGGGTGCGATGCTGGCGGATGTTCCCCACACCCGTCCCATCTCGATCTTCGTGTCCAGCGACAACCCAGAGGTGCGGGCAGAGCTGCAGATCGAACGCAGCAGCTACGAGGGCCCCGTGGGCATTCTGAGCGTGCTCGCCGCCGCGGCGGAAACCGTGGGTATCCCGAGTCTCTCGATCTGGGCATCCGTGCCGCACTACGTGCACAACGCGCCGTCGCCCAAGGCCCTGCTCGCGCTGATCGACAAGCTCGAAGAGGTCATCGATGTGGTGATTCCGCGCGGCGACCTGGTCACCGACGCCTCGGAGTGGGAGACGGGCATCGACGCTCTGGCCGCCGAAGACGAGGAGATGGCCGCGTACATCGGCCAGCTCGAGCAGGCCAGGGACACCGTCGACTCGCCGGAGGCCAGTGGTGAGGCGATCGCGCAGGAGTTCGAGAAGTACCTGCGGAAGCGCGGCGAGGGTCCGGGCGGCTGGGCCGACGGCCGCCAGGGACCCGGCCCGGAGCCGCGCCAGCCGTAGTCCTCTCCCACTTGCCCCGGTGCGGACGAGTTGCCCCAGTAGAACGGGGCAACTCGTCCGCGGGTGGGCAACTCGGCGGAGCAGCTGAGGCTAGAGCTTGACGCCGAGCAGTGCGTCGATGGCGCTGCCCACCAGGGCGGGGTCGTCGACGCCGGCTGCCACGGCCGCATCCACGGCTTCCAGGGCGGTGCGGGTGTCGAGGTCGTCCACCAGGGCGGCACGCATCCGTTCGACGACCGCTGCTGCGCTCTCCGAGGCCGATTCGGCGGCCACGGCGGCGGGTACGGCGATCGGTCCGAAGGCGAGCGTCCACGCGGCCAGGCGCGCCTCTGCGGCCACCAGCTGCTCCGCGGTCCACTCCCAGTCGGTGCGGTAGTGCTGCGCCAGGAGGGCCAGGCGAATCGCCCGGGGGTCGCTGCCACCGGCGCGGAGCTTGGAGACCAGAACCAGGTTGCCCAGCGACTTGCTCATCTTCTCGCCCTGATAGGCGACCATGCCGGTGTGGCTGTAGACCTGAGCGAGCGGATGCCCGGACAGCGCGGCAGCGTGCCCGGCGCTCATGTCGTGGTGCGGGAAGATCAGGTCGCTGCCGCCGCCCTGCACCGTGAAATCGGTGCCGAGCTCGGCCAGCGCGATCACGGAACACTCGATGTGCCAGCCGGGGCGGCCGGCGCCGACCGGCGACTCCCAGGACGGTTCGCCCTCCCGGGCCGCACGCCACAGCAGCGGGTCGAGTCGGTCGCGCTTGCCGGCCCGGTCGGGGTCTCCCCCGCGCTGGGCGAACAGGGTGAGCATGGAGTCGAGGTCGAGATTGCTCTCCTCCCCGAGCGCCCAGGGGGCCTGGCGTTCGGCGGCGCGGATGTCGAAGTAGAGATCGGCACCCGGCCCGTCGGGCGTGGGCAGGGCATCCGGGGTCGGCACCCGGTAGGCCAGTGCCGAGTCGCGGAGTTTCTGCACGGCGGCGGAGATGTCGTCGATGACGTCGGTGACGGCCACGTAGTCGTTGGGCGGGATGATGCCCAGGGCTTCCATGTCGGCGCGGAACAGATCGGTCTGTTCCGCGGCGAGTTCCCGCCAGTCCACACCGGTTGCCGTGGCCCGTTCGAGCAGAGGGTCGTCGACGTCGGTCACGTTCTGGGCATAGTGCACGCGGTAGCCGCCATCGAGCCACACCCGCTGCAGGGTGTCGAAGGCCAGGTAGGTCGCCGCATGGCCGAGGTGGGTGGCGTCGTACGGGGTGATGCCGCAGACGTACAACCGGGCCACGTCGGTGGGCTTGGCCTCCACGATGGTCGCGGTCGCGGTGTCGTGCAGGCGGGGAGCGTCCGACGTTCCGGGGATCGACGGGATGACGGGATGTGACCAGGCGCGCATGCTTCCAGCCTAACTAGGCGGTGATGACGTTGGTGCCGAGCAGAACCATGACGACGATGCCGAGGACGATGCGGTAGACCACGAACGGCATGAAGCTGCGCTTGGAGATGTAGCTCATGAAGAACCCGATGACGAACAGGGCCACCACGAAGGCCACCACCGTGGCGACGAGGGTCTCCCACGGGCCGAAGATCTCGGGGGTGCAGGTCGCGGCCGCGGCGACGCAGGGCTCCTTGATCGACTTGTACACCTGGTAGAACCCACTGCCGAGAACGGCGGGGATGGCCAGCAGGAAGGCGTAGCGGGCCGCCGCGGCGCGCTCGTAGCCGAGGAACAGGCCGGCCGTGATGGTGCCGCCGGACCGGGAGACGCCGGGGATGAGGGCGAGTGCCTGGGCGAAGCCGAAGATGATGCCGTGACCCACGGTGAGGTCGCCGAGCTTGCGACGCTTCGCGCCCACGTAGTCGGCGATGCCGAGCAGCACGCCGAAACCGATGAGCATGATCGCCGTGACCCAGAGGTTGCGCAGGCTGGTTTCGATCTGATCCTGGAAGAGCAGGCCGAGAACAACGATGGGCAGGGTGCCGAGGATGATCAGCCAGCCCATGCGGGCATCCGCGTCGCTGCGCGGGACTTTGCCGACGAGCGACTTGGCCCACTGGCCGATGATGCGAACGATGTCGCGCCAGAAGAAGATCACCACGGCAGCCTCGGTGCCGATCTGGGTGATGGCGGTGAAGCGGGCGCCCGGGTCTTCGCCGGTACCGAGGAACTGCCCCACGATGCTGATGTGGGCGCTGGAGGACACCGGCAGGAATTCGGTCAACCCCTGGACCAGGCCCAGGATGACCGCGTTGATGAAGTCCACGTGAATACTCGTTTCGCTAGTGCTGTGTGCGGGCGGTAGCGCGACAGTGGGCTAGTACGTCGACAGCAAATCGGTCAAAACCGTCCTGCCAAACACTAATGCGTCCAGGGGCACCCGCTCATCAACGCCATGGAACAACGCCGGGAAATCCAGGTCGGCGGGCAGCTTGAGCGGCGCGAATCCGTAGCCCTTGATGTCCAGTTTGCTCAGCGCCTTGTTGTCGGTGCCGGCGGGCATCAGGTACGGCAGCACGGGAGCGCCGGGGTCGTGGGTGCCGAGAGTCTGCACGATCTTGTCGATCAGGGGGCCGGCGAACTCGGTTTCCAGGCCCACGTCCCGATGCATGATCACGATCTCGATATCGGGCCCGACCAGCTCGGCAAGTTCGGCGAGCACGGCGTCTTCTTCTCCGGGCAGGGCACGGAGGTCGATGAGCGCTTCGGCGCGGTCGGGAATGACGTTGTGCTTGTAACCGGCCTGCAGCACCGTCGGGTTCATCGTGGTGCGGAGGCTCGCCTGGATGAATCCGGAGGCGGTGCCGGTGGCCAGGGCCAGCTCGTCCGGGCCCATCGATTGCGGCTCAACACCGAGGATGCGCGCGATTTCGGCGAGCAACTGCCGGGTGGTGTTCGTCAGGCGGATGGGCCACTGGCGGCGGCCGACCTTGGCGACGGCTTCCGCCAACCGGGTGATCGCATTGTCGGTGACCAGGCGGGAGCCGTGCCCGGCCGGCCCGTGCGCGACGAGCTTGAGCCAGATGAGAGCCTTCTCTCCCGTCTGCAGCAGGTAGGCGCGTTCCCCGCCGATGCTGATCGAGTACCCGCCCACCTCGCTGATCGCTTCGGTCGCGCCGGCGAAGAGGTCGGGCCGGGTGTCGACCAGGTAGTGCGAGCCGAGGACTCCCCCGGCCTCCTCGTCGGCGAAGAAGGCGATCACGAGATCCCGTTCGGGCTGGCCGCCGGACGCGAGGACGTCGGTGAGGGAGGCCAGGATCATGGCGTCCATGTTCTTCATGTCGACGGCGCCGCGCCCCCACAGCATGCCGTCCTTGATCTCGCCGCCGAACGGGTCCACCGACCAGTTCGCGGGTTCGGCCGGCACCACATCGAGGTGTCCGTGCACCACCAGGGCGCCCTTGCTGCGGTCCCGGCCGGGCACCCGGGCCATGACGCTGGTGCGCCCGGGCTCCGAGTCGATCAGCTCGGGGGTCAGGCCCAGCGTCCGCAGCTTGTCGGCGACGTATTCCGCGGCATCCGTTTCGCCGTTCGAGCGGCCCTCACCGTAGTTCGTGGTGTCGAACCGGATCAGGTCGCGGGCTATTTCGGCCGTCAGGTCGAGGGCGTCGGCCGCGGGAGGGATGCTGGCGAAAGCTGTCATGCAGTTGACGCTACCGGCCCGGAGGGGCGGGGCGCCTGCAGGCCGGTTCATCGGGGGTAACGGACACGCCCGGGAGGCGTCGTGGAGCCTCCCGGTGTCAGGAAGGGGTTTGGATCCGTGCTAAGTTATTCCCCGGCAGCAAAACATAACTGCGGCCAAAACATCCAGTCCGGGTGGCGGAAATGGCAGACGCGCTAGCTTGAGGTGCTAGTGCCCGTATAGGGCGTGGGGGTTCAAGTCCCCCCTCGGACACGGAGATTGTTGGTAAGACAACGATCAACGAGAACTGGTTGAGACAGTTCACGGGCCGGATCTTTTGATCCGGCCCTGTCTCGTTTAACGGGCCGGGCCGGGCCGGGCAGTCTGCCGGCCCGAGCGCGGTGTTCGCCCTGACGGTCCCGGCTAACGCTGCGGCGCAGGGCCGGACGAGCGCCGAGCCACCAGCAGTGGCGGCGGGACCAGCACAGGAACTGCCTCCGAGCGCTCAATCCGGGCCAGGAGCCTGGACACCGCGGCGCGACCCTGGCCCTCGAAATCGTTGCGCAGAGTTGTCAGCGGCGGGTCGAAGTATGCGGCCTCGGGAATATCGTCGACACCAACGATGCTGATGTCGTCGGGGATCCGCAGGCCTCGCTCCTTCAGGGCGAGCATCGCTCCGAGCGCCATCTGGTCATTCGCGACGACGTACGCCGTGGCGTCGGGAAGGTCGGTGAGCTCAGCGATGGCCCGATACCCGGACGCCGCCGACCAGTCACCGTGCAGGATGCCGGCGGAGACCAGCCCCTGGGCGTCGATCGCAGCGTCGTAGGCGCGGATTCGATTGCGCGCGGCCGACCAGATGGTAGGGCCGGCGATGTGCACGAGGCGGCGATGCCCCAGACCGGCCAGGTGGGCGACGAGAGCGGGAATGCCGACCCTGGAGAGCATGCCCCTGGGGTCGTCCTCCGCTCCGTCGGTCTCCGACGCCACATACGCCGGCACACGGAACGACGTGGCTTCGAACGCCCTGGTCATCTCGTCTGTGACCGCCAACGCCAGCACTCCGGCCAGGTCGTGTTGCGTGATGAGGGCGAGGGACTCTTCGATGGCGAGAGGATTGCGGGTATCCAGCGACACGATGTCGAGAACATAGCCGGCTTCGCGGGCGGCGATGCTGGCGCCTTCCACAATTCGGGCGGGCCCAACCTGGGAGATCTCGTGCGTCAACGCGCCGATGCGGTGCGATTGCCCGGATTTGAGGCTGCGCGCGGTGAGGTTGGGGCGGTAACCGAGGTCGTCGAGGGCCTGCACCACTCGCTCCCTGGTCGCCGGGCGGATTCCTTCGAAGCCGGTGAGGAACCGGCTCACTGTTTGATGCGACACACCGGCAGCCTGGGCGACATCGTAGATCGTGGCGGCCTTCACCTTGGCGGGAGCCCGGCTCGGGCCGGTCGGATCTGCGCTGGTGCTCATGCGATCCTCTCTTCGGTCCGGGGTCCCATTCTGGCGGCGTCGCGAGCCCGTGATCAATTCGTGTTGAAAAAAACCCTTGACAACTGGATGTTATCGACAACATCCTAGTTCCAGCCAAATGTGATCGAAAACATCAGCAATCCTCAGCTGGCGTCCCACAACGAAGTGAGCCTCGATATGACACCCACGCTGCCCGTGCATTCCCCCAGCGGATTCCTCTTCGGAGTCGCCTACTATCCGGAATACCACCAGAGCGACCGGGTGGAAACCGACCTCGACCTCATGCGGGCCGCCGGAATCAACGTGATCCGCGTGGGCGAATCGGTCTGGTCGACCTGGGAGCCGCGGGACGGCGAGTTCGACCTGGAGTGGCTCGGCCCGATACTCGACAGTGCCCATCATCGCGGCATCAGGGTCATCCTCGGCACGCCGACCTACGCGGTGCCGCCGTGGCTACAGGTTGCCCACCCCGACATCGCCGCAGAGCGACGAACCGGTGAGCCCATTCCCTGGGGTGCGCGTCAGGAAGTCGACTTCTCCCACCCGGTGTTCCTCCGGTACGCCGAACGCATCATCCGAGCGGTCGTCGGCCGCTACGCCGAGCATCCCGCCGTCGTCGGCTTCCAGGTCGACAATGAGCCGGGCATGGAGCTGTTCCACAACGAGCATGTTTTCGCGGAGTTCGTGACCAGGTTGCGAGCGCAGTACGGCGATGTCGAGACCCTCAACCGGGAGTGGGGCCTCACCTACTGGTCGCACCGGCTGGCGGACTGGTCGGAGTTGTGGCGGCCCGACGGCAATTCCTTTCCGCAGTACGAGTTGGCCTGGCGCCGCTTCCAAACCGACCTGACGACCGAGTTCATCGCCTGGCAGGCCGAACTGGTGCGGGAGTACAGCCGGCCGGGGCAGTTCGTGACCACCTGTCTGCAGTACGGCCGCCCCGCGTTGGACGACGAACGGGTGAACCGTGCGTTGGATGTCACGGCCGGCAATCCGTACTACGGCATGCAGGACCGCCTGGACGCGGCCCTCGAGCTGTCCCAGCTGAGCCAATGGACGACGACGGGTGTTCCTGCCCTCTTCCGCCAGGCCGACCGAATGTACGCGTCGAAACAGGGTCGCTATCTCGTGACCGAAACGAACGCCCAGTCGATCGGGCACTCAGACACGAATTTCCCGCCCTACCCGGGCCAGCTCAAGCAGGCGGCGTATACCTTCATCTCGCGTGGCGCCGCGATGATCGAGTATTGGCACTGGCACACCCTGCCATACGGCATCGAAACCTACTGGGGCGGGGTCCTGCCGCACAGCCTGGTTCCGGGCCGGGTGTATTCAGAGGTCGCCGACATCGGCCAGGAACTCTCGGCGATCGGCACGGCACTCGACGGGTTCGAGCCCGATGCGGATGTCGGGATTCTCTGGTCGAACCCCAGCAGATATGCCCTGCAATTCGAGCCCCCGTTGCGCGTGAACGGCGAGCCCGACCCGGAGTCCTACGAGAAGATCGTCGACGCGTTCCACCGTGGTGCGATTGACGCCGGCCGCCAGACCCGGCTGCTCCACCTCGACCAGGCGGCAGCCCTGGGCGCCGACGTGCTCGCCGACCGGTACCCCGTGCTCGTCGCGGCCGGGGTCTACGTCACGACGGAGGTGGACCGTCAACTGCTCCGCGACTACGTGGCGGCCGGCGGCCATCTGATCCTCGGTCCGCGCACGGGCTACGCCGATGAGGAAGCTCGGGCCAGGGTTGAAGTGGCCCCGCCCGGCCTGGCGGACCTCGCCGGGGCACGGTACGAGGAGTATTCGAACCTCGAACACGACGTTCCCGTGCTGGCGACTCCCGGCGGACTCAGCGTCAGCGATGGGGCGGCGGCCCGGCTGTGGATCGACGGCCTTATCGCCGACGATGCCGAGGTGCTCGCCCGCTACGACCACCCGAGATTCCAGGATTTCCCGGCCGTCACCAGCCACGCAGCCGAGGGCGGCCGGGTGACCGTTGTCGGCTGTGTGCCCGCTCCGCCATTCGCCGCCGACATCATCCGCTGGGCGGTCCCGGCCGGGCACGGCCGGGAGCTCGCGGGCGACACCGCGCTTCCCGTCACGGTTGCCTCGGGGTCGCTCCCCGACGGGCGTCGGGCCTGGTTCGTTTTCAACTGGGGATGGGAGCCGCAGGCAATCACGCTGGCGCGCACCGTCTCCGACACCGTCACCGGGACCATCCTGGCGACGGGCACAGATGTCTCACTGGCCGCATGGTCGACGCGGACCTTTCTCAGCCAGTGAGCGCCCCCAGGATCCTGCGATCCTTCCCAACCACAGAAAGAGTGATCATGAACAAGAAGGCACGGAGAACAGCAGTGGCGCTGGTGACCGGCGCCGTGTCGATCGGGGTGCTCCTGACCGGGTGCACACCGAGTTCCGGCGACAACGCCTCGCAAGAGGCGGTGACCCAGGACGACATCGATACCGCGATGACCACCCCCACCAAGCTCACGTTCTGGACGTGGGTCCCCGATATCGAGAACGAGGTGAAACTGTTCGAGGAGAAGTACCCCGACATCGATGTGACGGTCGAGAACGTCGGCCAGGGTCTCCCCCACTACCAGAAGTTGCGCAGCGCCATCGAGGCCGGCGAGGGTGCTCCGGATGTGACGCAGATCGAATACCAGTACATTCCGTCGTTCGTGTTGAACGATTCGTTGCTCGATCTGACACCATACGGTGCCGATGACCTCTCGGGCGACTACGTCGACTGGGCCTGGAACCAGGTCTCGCCGGACGACCCGGTGTGGGCCATCCCGCAGGACGTGGGTCCAATGGGCAACCTCTACCGTGAGGACATCCTGGCCTCAGCCGGAATCACGGAAGCTCCGGCCACCTGGGACGACTATGCGGCTGCCGCGAAGACCGTCAAGGACTCCACCGGCTCCTACATTTCCAACCTCGGAGCCACCCAGGCGGGCCAGATGATCGGATTCTTCTGGCAAGCGGGTGTGAAGCCCTTCGCCTACGACGGCAAGGAGACCGTGTCGGTCAACGTGAACAGCGACGAGGCCAAGAAGGTCGCGACCTACTGGACCGAACTGATCCAGCAGGACCTCATCTCCACCGATGTGGACTTCGCCGACCAGTGGTACCAGGGCCTGGCCAGCGGCAAGTACGCCGGCTGGCTCACCGCGGCGTGGGGGCCGATCTTCCTGCAGGGCACCGCGGAGGGCACCACAGGCCTGTGGCGTGCCGCGCCGCTGCCGCAGTGGAACGCGGGAGACAATGTCTCGGGAAACTGGGGCGGTTCGTCTGATGCCGTCCTCGCCTCCAGCGAGAACAAGATCGCCGCGTACGAACTGGCCAAGTTCATCAACAACGACGAAGAGTCCGCGATGAGGCTCGCAACCGAGCAGTTCCTCTTCCCGCCGCAGGTTTCGGTTCTGGAAGATCCGGCTTTCGTCGACCAGGAGTCGGCGTTCTACGGCGGCCAGAAGGTGAACTCGCTGTTCGCGGACATCTCGCAAACCGTGGACACCGACTTCCAGTGGCTGCCGTATATGGACTACGTGTACTCCACCTACGAGGACACCATCGGCACGGTGATCACCGACAAGGGTGACATCGCCGCCGCCCTCGACACGTGGCAGGACCAGCTCGTCTCCTACGCAGAAGACCAGGGCTTCACCGTCGAGTGAGCCCGTCGGGCGTCCGCCGCCGGTCGGCGGGCGCCCGGTTCCCCCGGCTCCCCCGGACCGCCTGGGTCTGAATGCCGATCCATTCCCTTCACACAGAAGGAGTTGCAATGTCGCACTCCCCGGCGCTCACCGACGAGCGCCCCGCCAGCATCCAGCTGCCGAAACGTCGAACAAGTCCAGCAAAACGCAAACAGCGTCTCGCGGCCTACCTCTTCCTGCTGCCGTTCTTCGTCGTGTTCCTCACGATGCTGGTGGTGCCCCTGGTCTACTCCCTCTACCTCAGCCTGTTCGAGAGCAAGCTGATCGGCGGCGAGGTCTTCGCGGGCCTGGCCAACTACGCCCGCGCCCTCACCGACTCCGCCTTCCTGGGCAGCCTCGGCAGGGTCGGCCTGTTCTTCATCATCCAGGTGCCCATCATGCTCGGCCTGGCCCTCTTCCTGGCTCTCGCGCTCGACAGCACCCGCGCCCGGGGGTCCAAGGCCGTTCGGCTGCTGATCTTCACGCCGTACGCTGTTCCGGCAGTTGTTGCCACACTGATGTGGGGCTACCTGTACGGCGAGGACTTCGGACCGATCGCGCAGGTCGCGAGGGCGGTCGGGTTGGGCACCCCGGAGTTCCTGTCGGCCCAGAACATCCTCGGCTCGATGATGAACATCGTGACCTGGGAATTCGTCGGCTACAACATGATCATCATGTACGCGGCACTCCGGTCGATTCCCGCCGAGCTCTACGAGGCGGCCGAGATCGACGGTGCGGGCCAGTTCCGGCTGGCGTGGAGCATCAAGATCCCCGCGATCCGGCCGGCGATCATGCTCACGGTGATCTTCTCCATCATCGGCTCCTTCCAACTGTTCGCCGAACCCAGCCTGCTGAATGCGATCGCTCCCGCGGCGATCTCGAATTCATTCACCCCGAATTACTACGGCTACAACATCGCGTTCATCAACCAAGAGCTCAATTACGCCGCCGCCATCGCCTTCCTGCTCGGACTCGTGATCGCGATCGTGTCGTACTTCGTGCAGCTTGCCGGGGAACGCCGAGAACGGGTCGGCGCCGCAGACAGGGAGACCCAGCCATGACGACCACGGATACACGTTTGCTGGTGACCGCCGGCGACGGCACGGCGACACCCCGACGGAACCGTCGTCGGTACACGCCCGAGGGGCGCCGCAGCCTCCTGCTCACGGTGCTGCTCTGGCTCCTGGTTCTGTACTTCGTGTTGCCGCTGTGGTGGCTGTTCGTCTCCTCGACGAAAAGCAATTCGGCGCTCTTCTCGACGTTCGGGATGTGGTTCGGTGGGGATTTCTCGCTCTGGGAGAACCTGCAGACCCTCTTCACCGTGCGTGATGGGATCTTCCTGCGTTGGATGCTCAACACCTTGGTCTACTCGGTCACCGCCGCCCTCGGTGCGACGCTGCTGGCCACCATGGCCGGGTACGCGTTCGCGAAATACGACTTCCCGGGCAAGAAGATCCTCTTCAGCGCGACCCTCGGCGCCGTGATGATCCCACTGACCGCTCTGGCCCTGCCGACCTACCTCCTGTTCTCGCAGGCCGGTCTCACGGACACCCCGTGGGCGATCATCATCCCGTCGCTGGTCAGCCCGTTCGGCGTCTACCTCATGCGCGTCTACGCGGCCGATGCTATCCCCGACGGCCTGATCGAGGCCGGTCGGGTGGACGGCGCCGGCGAATTCCGGATCTTCTGGCAGGTGGGGCTGCGGCTGCTGGGTCCTGGTCTGGTGACGGTGTTCCTGTTCTCCCTCGTGGCGACCTGGAACAACTACTTCCTGCCGCTCGTCATGCTCAACAGCTCCGAGCTGTACCCGATCACCGTTGGCCTGGCCCAGTTGCAGTCCGCGGCCTCACAGGGCGGCGGCGCCCAAGCCCTGTTCTCCACCGTGATCACCGGATCGTTCGTGTCGATCCTCCCGCTGGTGATTGCGTTCCTATTCCTGCAGCGGTACTGGCAATCCGGTCTCGCCAGCGGCGGGGTGAAGGGCTGATGATGACGATCTGGTACGGCGGGGACTACAACCCCGAGCAGTGGCCCAGGGAGATCTGGGACGACGATGTACGGCTGATGAACCAAGCGGGGGTGTCGCTCGCCACTGTGGGGGTGTTCTCCTGGGCACGCCTGGAACCGCGGCCCGGCGAGTACGACTTCGGCTGGCTCGACGAGGTGCTCGACCTGCTGCACGCAGGCGGCGTGCGTGTCGACCTGGCCACCGCGACGGCATCGCCGCCGCCCTGGCTGGCGCTGCGGCATCCGGAGACCCTGCCGGTGACCGAGAACGGTGTGCGGCTCTCGGTCGGCAGCCGTCAGCAGTACTGTCCGAGCTCGCCCGTGTACCGGGAGCGGGCGGCGGAGCTCGTGCGGCGTCTGGTCGAGCGCTACGCCGACCACCCCGCGCTCGAGCTGTGGCACGTCAACAATGAGTATGGCTGTCATGTCAGCCACTGCTACTGCGAGGTGTCCGCGGAGGCGTTCCGGAGCTGGCTGCGCGCGAAGTACGGCCAGATCGACGAGCTCAACCGGGTGTGGGGAACGGCGTTCTGGTCGCAGCACTACGACTCCTTCGACGAGGTCTCGCCCCCACGGGCCGCTCCGACCTTCCGCAACCCGACCCAGCTGCTCGACTTCGACAGGTTTTCCAGCGACGAGCTGTTGGCCTGTTACCGGGCGGAGGTGGCGATCATCCGGGAGCGGTCAGAGGTGCCCATCACCACGAACTTCATGGGCTTCTTCAAGGCCGTCGACTATTGGGCGTGGGCGCGCGAGGTGGACGTCGTCAGCGACGACACCTACCCGGATCCCGCCGACCCCGACTCGCCGGCCTATGCGGCAATGGTGCGCGACCTCATGCGTTCTCTCGGTGGCGGGAAACCCTGGTTGTTGATGGAGCAGTCCCCGAGCGCGGTCAACTGGCGGCGGCGAAACGCCGCGAAAGCGCCCGGGCAGATGCGAGCCTGGTCGTATCAGTCCGTGGCCAGGGGCGCCGACGGCATCCTGTTCTTCCAGTGGCGGCAATCCGCGGCCGGGTCGGAGAAATTCCACTCCGGGCTCGTGCCGCACTCCGGCACCGACACCCGGCTGTGGCGCGAGGTCGAGCAGTTGGGCCAGGAGCTGGCGCTCCTCTCCGCCCGCACGGGGAACGAGGCGATCGCGGGCAGTCGGGTGCTGTCGCATGTCGCCATCACGCTCGACTGGGACAGCTGGTGGGCACTGGAGCAACCGGCCTCCCCCACCGACGTGTCCTACGTGCAGACCCTCTTCGCCTGGCATCGGGCACTGACTTCGTTGGGTCTCACCGTCGACTTCGTTCGGTCAGACGCCGACCTGTCGGCCTACCGCATCGTCGTCGCCCCGGCGCACGTCGCCGCGAGCGATGCGCAGGTGGCGAACCTTGCCGCCTTCGCCGAAACGGGCACCCTCGTCGTGGGCTTCGGTACGGCGATCACCGACGAGAACCTGCATGTGCGCCTGGGCGGATACCTCGGCGAACCTCTGCGCCGGGCGCTCGGGCTGTGGATCGAGGAGTTCGCGCCACCGGCCGCACCTGACCTGCAGAACCTCGGGTCGGGCATTCCCCCGGACGTTCCGATTCGCGGCGATATCTTCGGCGGTGCCGCGGCCGGCCAGGTCTGGGCAGAGTTCGTGCGGGTGGAGGATGCTGAGACCGTCGCGACATTCACCGAGGGGGCGCTGGCCGGCTGGCCGGCGGTCACCCGGCGCACGACCGGGAGTGGAGCCGGCTGGTACGTGGCCACGCTGCCGGAGCCGGACGCCCTGCGCCGGCTCGCCGCCAGCATCGCGCTGGACGCCGGTCTCGAGTTGCCCGCGCCGGTGACCAGGGGTGGCCAGGTCGAGTCCGTGCGGCGCGGGGAGCACGTGTTCGTGATCAATCACGGCGAGGAACCCGCCGAAATTCTCGTCGACGGCACCGACGTGATCACGGGTGCGCCGACATCCGGGATGCGGCTGCACCCGCAGGGTGTGGTCATCATCGCGACCGCTGGTACCCCCTGAACCCGAGAGCCGGGCACGAAAGACGCCGAAAGGTGGGCAGGAGATCTCCTGTCCACCTTCCGGTGCGTCTGGTGTGACGCGTCGTGCTTGGTCGTTCCTACTTCGCGGTGACCGTGAGCAGCGGGCTGCCGACCGTGACGTGGCCGGTGGCGGCCTGGTCGATCGAACCGAACTTCTTCGGGTTGGTCACGAGCACCGGGGTGACCAGCGAGTAGCCGGCCGCTTCGATGATGGCGCGGTCGAAGGTCACCAGCGGGGTGCCCGCCTCGACCCGGTCGCCGGCCTTGACCTTGACGTCAAAGCCATTGCCGGCCAGGTTCACGGTGTCGATGCCCACGTGGATGAGCATTTCGATGCCGCCGTCCAGCATCAGGCCGAACGCGTGGCCGGTGGGCTGGGCGACGAGCACCTTGCCCGCAGCGGGTGCGTACACGGTGTCCTCGGTCGGGTCGACTCCGACGCCGAGACCGACGATGCCCTTGCTGAACACGGGGTCCGGCACCTCATCGAGGGGAACCACGATGCCGGCGACCGGAGAACCGATCGTGGCCAGGACGGTGGCGACCAGGGTCGCCGTACCGCCGGCGGCGGGTGCCGCAGCGGTGGCCGTGCTGGTCGCGACGGCAACGGGAGCTGCCACGGGAGCGTGCTTGGCTTCTTCCATCGCGGTGTCAGCGGCGAGCTGAGCGGCCGCTTCGGCCTTCTGCTCGGGCGACAGGTAGCCGGAGAGGATCACGAGGATCATCGCGGTCAAGAACGACGCCGTGACGGCGACCGCGTACAGCGGGATGTTGTTGAACGCGGGGATGGTGAGCAGCGACGTGAACACGAACGCGTTGGTCGTGACGCCACCGCCGAGGCCGATGATGACACCACCGACGAGGCAACCGACCAGCATGCGCGGGTAGATGCGCTTGAACCGCAGGTGGATGCCGTACAGCGACGGCTCGGAGATACCACCGAGGAGTCCGGCCGCGAGTGCACCGGTTGCGGTCTGCTTCATCTGGCTGTTCTTGGCGCGGATCGCGAGGAAGAGCACCCCGGCGGTCGCACCGAAGCACGCGAAGTTCCAGGCGCCCATCGGGCCCTGGATGAAGTCATAGCCGAGGGACTGGATGTTGAGCAGCATCACGGCGTTCAGCGGCCAGTGCAGGCCCAGCGGAACCATGAACGGGTAGGCCAACGGGATGACGATCGCGAAGATCAGCGGTGAGAAGTCGTTGATGGACTTGAGGAACTCGCCGATGGCCGCTCCGCCGAAGACGCCGATCGGGCCGATGAGGAAGGCCGTGACGGGGATCATGACGAGCATGCTGAGGAACGGCACGAAGATCAGCTGCACGCTGGCCGGGATGATCTTCTTCAGGCCCTTGGTCAGGAGGCCGAGAGCGGCCGCCATGAGCAGCGGCGGGAAGACCTGCGAGCTGTAGTCGGTGACGGTGAGCGGCAGGCCGAAGATCGAGACGATGGCGGCCTTGCCGTCGAAGACGGTCTGGGCGCCGTCGGTGGCGGCCAGGGCGGAGAAGCCCGGCAGCATGACGACGGCCATGATGCCGAAGCCGACCCACGGGTCGGCGCCGAGACGCTTGGACGCGTTGTAGGCCACCATGAGCGGCAGGAAGACGAAGACGCCCTGCCACATCAGGTTGATGAAGGCCCAACCCGGTTCCAGGGTGACACCCGGAGCGTTCCACGCGGGAATGACGCCGAGGGTGGCCATCAGGGCCATGAAGGTGATGAAGAGCGAAGCACCCAGCAGTGCGCCCAGGATCGGGCGGAACGAGTCGGAGAGGACCTCGAAGAAGGTGTCCAGGGCGGCGAACTTGCCGCGGGGGCCCTTGGCACGTTCCTTGGCCTTGATGTCGTCTGCGGACTCGCCGGAACCGATGTTCTTCATCGACGGGAGCGCGAGAATCTCGTTGTACACGGTCTCGACAGCGCCGCCGATGACGACCTGGAAACGGTCCCCGCTCTGGGGAACGGCACCGAGGACGGCGGGAATCGCCTCAACGACCGACTGGTCGATGCCGGATGCGTCCTTGAGCGTGAAGCGCAGACGCGTGGCACAGTGGGTGAGCGCGACGACGTTTTCGGCCCCTCCAATGCTTTGAATAATGTCTTTAGCGGGTGAAGTCGCCACCTGGATCTCCTTATGGTGTGGATTGCAACCGCGTGGTTCCGCTTGCAACAGCTCAGCCTGCACCGGGTTGGTCGACTGAGAAAACACTGTTAAATCACACACACCTCTTGAAAGTTACACGGTTCGCGCCGAACTTCTGCAGGGCCGTTAGGCCCGGGCGTGGCGTTGTCCGCACACCGGGTGCGGCTCGCGGCGCTCTGGTGGCTCGCCCGTTCCTGCTGCTAGAGTCGACGCAAGCGCCGTGAGAGCGCTCTCATTTAGACGAGGCCCGGCTGCGACGGCGGATTCAGGATGTTGAATCGCCGCAACATCCGGTCCGTGGATACCGAAAAGGTGCAGCATGAAGTTCGGCCACTTCGACGACGAAGCCAGGGAATATGTCATCGAGACCCCGGTGACCCCCTACCCGTGGATCAACTACCTCGGCAGCGAGGACTTCTTCTCGCTGGTCTCGCATACCGCGGGCGGGTACACCTTCTACAAAGACGCCAAGATGCGGCGCCTGACCCGGTACCGCTACAACGACATCCCCACCGACTCCGGCGGACGCTACTTCTTCATCAAGGACGGCGACGACGTCTGGACCTCCAGCTGGTTGCCGATGAAGAAGGATCTCGACTTCTTCGAGACCCGGCACGGCATGGGCTACACGCGCATCACCGGTGAGCGCGGCGGCCTCAAGGTCTCCACCCTCTACTTCGTGCCGCTCGGCGAGACCGCGGAGGTGCAGAAGGTCACGATCACCAACACGTCAGACCAGGTGAAGACGTTCTCCCTCTTCTCCTACCTGGAGTTCTGCCTCTGGAACGCCCAGGACGACCAGACCAACTACCAGCGCAACCTCTCCATCGGCGAGGTCGAGGTCGACGGCAGCGCGATCTACCACAAGACCGAATACCGCGAACGTCGTGACCACTACGCCGTCTACGGTGTGAACGCCGAGATCGCCGGATTCGACACCGACCGGGAAACCTTCGTGGGACTCTACGAAACCCTGGCCGAGGCCAAGGTGCCGCACGCGGGCACGGCCCAGAACTCGATGGCCTCCGGCTGGTACCCCATTGCGTCCCACCAGGTCGACACCACCCTGCAGCCGGGCGAGAGCCGCGACCTGGTCTTCGTGCTCGGCTACGTGGAGAACACGCCGGAGAACGGTGAGGAGAAGTGGGCCGACGACGCCAAGCAGGTCATCAACAAGACCCGTGCGCAGGCGCTGCTGGCCCGACTGGCGACCACCGAGGCCGCGGATGCGGCCTTCGACGCCCTGGGCGTCTACTGGACCGACCTGCTGTCGGCCTATACGGTCACCTCCCCCGACGACAAGCTCAACCGCATGGTCAACATCTGGAACCAGTACCAGTGCATGGTGACCTTCAACATGAGCCGCTCGGCCTCGTACTTCGAGACCGGTATCGGACGCGGCATGGGATTCCGGGACTCCACCCAGGACCTGCTGGGCTTCGTCCACCTGATCCCGGATCGCGCGCGCGAACGCATCCTGGACATCGCGGCCACCCAGCTGCCGGATGGCTCGGCCTATCACCAGTACCAGCCGCTCACCAAGCGCGGCAACAACGAACTCGGCTCCGGCTTCAACGACGACCCCGCCTGGTTGATCATCGGGGTGGATGCCTACCTCAAGGAGACCGGCGACGTCAGCATCCTCGACGAGGTCGTTCCGTTCGACAACAACGACGCCCTCGCTGAGACGCTCTACACGCACCTCACCCGGTCGTTCGAGTTCACCCTGAACAACCTCGGCCCGCACGGCCTCCCGCTGATCGGGCGGGCCGACTGGAACGACTGCCTGAACCTGAACTGCTTCTCCACCACGCCGGGCGAGTCCTTCCAGACCACCGAGAACCAGGCCGGCGGGGTGGCGGAGTCCACCTTCATCGCGGCCCAGTTCGTGCTCGCAGCCGGACAGTACGCCACCATCGCCGAGCGCCGGGGCGACCCGGTGGAAGCCGGCCGCGCCCGCACCGCGGCCGCGGCGATGAGCCAGGCGCTGCTGACCGACGGGTGGGACGGGGACTGGTTCCTGCGCGCCTACGACTTTTACGGCAACAAGATCGGCACCAACGAAGACACCGAGGGCCAGATCTGGATCGAGCCGCAGGGCTTCGCCGTTCTCGCCGGAGTGGGCGTCGAGCACAACGCCGACGGCACGCCGTCGAAGAGCAGCCCGGCCTTCAAGGCCCTGGACTCCGTGGACCGGTTGCTCGGTTCGGAGCACGGCCTGGTGCTGCAATACCCGGCGTACAAGAGCTACCGCATCGAGCTCGGCGAGGTGTCGACATATCCCCCGGGATACAAGGAGAACGGCGGCATCTTCTGCCACAACAACCCCTGGGTGATCATCGGTGAGACGGTGCTGGGCCGCGGCGCCAAGGCGTTCGATCACTACCGCAAGATCACCCCGGCCTACCGGGAGGACATCTCCGAGGTGCACCGCACCGAGCCGTATGTCTACGCGCAGATGATCGCCGGCAAGGAGGCCTCCCGGCACGGCGAGGCCAAGAACTCCTGGCTCACCGGTACGGCGGCGTGGAACTTCGTGACGGTGTCGCAGTACCTCCTCGGAGTGCGCACCGACCACGACGGCCTGGTCGTCGACCCGCAGATCGGACCGGACGTCACGGAGTTCACCGTGACCCGGCAGGCCCGTGGGGCGACCTACGTGATCACGGTCGCCAACTCCGGTCGGGAGGGTTCCCGCGCGAGCCTCGAGGTGGACGGCGTGGCCATCGAGGGCCGGACGGTGCCGTACGCCCCCGCCGGCACCACGGTGCAGGTTCGAGCAACCCTGTAGGCGGCTCCGCCGGCCCGAACCCCGATTCGCGGGTAGTGCGCCGGTTCGCGGGTGGCACGCCACCCGCGAACCGGCGCGTTGCCCGCGCACCGCAGGAGCAGACCCGCACGCGCGGGCGCGCCCGGCGGCCGGTCAGGCTACGGCCACCTCGACCTCGCCGGGTGCTGCACCGGGCTGGCCGAAGACCAAGCGGCGGTTGGCGATCTTGTCAGTGAAGAACCTGTCGTGGCTGACCACGACCACAGCGCCGGGGAAGTGCAGAAGCGCCCGCTCCATCACCTGAGTGCTGGACATGTCCAGGTGGTTGGTGGGCTCGTCGAGCAGCAGCACAGAGGCGCCGGAGAGCAGGCACTGAGCCATGGCCACCCTGGCCTTCTGCCCGCCGGAAAGGTTGCCGATCTTCTGCTTGAGGTCCGCCTCGGAGAACTGGAACATCGTGAGGAACCGGTTCACCGACTTGCGGGTGGCCGTGAACGCCAGGCTGCCCTCGAGTGCGTTGACGGCGTGGCTGACCGTGTCGGTGTCGTCGAGCTCGGCCAGCACCTGGTTGTACGACACCATGCCGGCGCCCTTGGCCCAGTCCACCTCGCCGAAATCCGCCGATTCCTCGCCGGTGAGCACCCGCAGCAGGGTGGTCTTGCCGCTGCCGTTGGCGCCGAGCACCACGATCCGGTTGCCGCGGCGGATCTCGAAGCTCAGGTCGTCGAAGAGCACCTTGTCGCCATAGGCCTTGCTGAGCATCTCCACCCGGCAGAGCACATCCTTCACGTGCAGGTTGCCGTAGATCTCGGTGATGATCTTGTCGACCGGGCGCGGCGTCCGGGACTTCTTGATGGTCGCCAGCTGGGTGCCGAGCTTGCGGCTGGCGGCCTTCTGGGCCTCGCGCCGGTCGGCGATGCCCTCGGACTCGAATGCGAGCAGCTCGGACTCGTGCACGAACTGAGCCTCGAGGGTCTTCAGCCGGAACTGCTTCTGCACCACGTACTCGCCGAAGTTGCCCGGGTATTCGTGCAGGTGGAAGTTCTCCAGCTCGATGATGCGGGTCACGACGGCGTCGAGGAAGGTGCGGTCGTGCGACACGATCACCGCGGCGCCCTGGAAACCGCGGAACCAGGTCTCCAGCCATTCGACGCCGGCGACGTCGAGGTAGTTGGTGGGCTCGTCGAGCAGCAGAACATCGGGAGCCTCGAGCAGGATCTTCGCCAGGGCGGCGCGGTTGCGCCAACCACCGGAGAGGTCGTCGATCGGGCACGTGCGGTGGGCCTCGTCGAAGCCCAGGATGGTGAGGGCGGCGTCGATCCGGCGCGGGTAGTCCCAGCCGTCCAACCGGTCCATCTCCCCGAAGAGCTCGGACTGCCGGTGGATCAACCGGTCGAGTTCGGCGCTGGCGGAGGAATCGGCGCCGATGGCCGCGTCGATCGAGGCCAGCTCGGCCTCGACGGCCTTGATCTCCACGAACAGGGCGTCGAGCACCTCGGTGATCGTGGCCTCGCCGTTCAGCTCGGAGAACTGGGAGAAGTAGCCGATCTTCACGCCGTCGTCGATGGTGACGGTGCCGGCATCCGGGGTCACCTGGCCGAGGATCAGCTTGATCAGGGTGGTCTTGCCCGAACCGTTCCGGCCGATCATGCCGACCCGGTCGCCGGGCTCCAGCCGGAAGAAGGTCTCGCGCAACACCTGGGTGTTCTCAAAACGCACACTGACATCGTTCAGCCGGATCAGGCTCATGGGTGCTGCTCTCTCGCGTTCGCACGCGGGGTGAAGTTCTGTAGGGTCTGCGGGGGTCAGTCGCTGTGCTCGGCGGCGTCGACGATGCCGATGAAGCGGTTGCCGATGCCGTCGACCTCGCGGCGGCTGAGGCCGGGCGCCACAGCGGGCAGCTCGTCGTAGCCGTGGTGGTCACAGCTGAGGTAGGTGAAGGTGGGCCACCACTTCTTCGGCCGGGCCGCCTCGGTGAATCCGCAGACGCTGCAGGTGAGCTCGATCCAGACGGGCTTCTTGCCGGTGCGGTTGGCCCGCGACTGCACCAGCCACGCCGGCGGGTTCGACTCGATCTCGGCGAGCTCTGCTTCGGTCATGCGGCTGGGCAGGTCGTGGCGCTGCGCCATCTCGAGCGGTATGTCGAGGCGGAGCGCTGCCTCTCGTCTGGTAATCATCAGGTTCAACGATAGGCGGTGGCGGCCGGTCACCGGTCCCGAAGTCGAACTGGTTCAATGGATCATGCCTGAAACCTTCTCTCCCCTCGGCCTTCTCCTCGATGTCGACGGTCCGATCGCCAGCCCCGACACGCGCACGATCAGCACGCCGAGCATCATCACCGACCTGATCACCCTGGCCGGCGCGAACGTGCCGATCGGCTTCATCACCGGCCGGTCGGCCGAGTTCATCAGCGAGCAGGTCGTGACGCCGCTGGTGGCCGCCGGACTACCGCAGGAGATGCGCATGTACGGGGTATGCGAAAAAGGCGCCGTCTGGTTCCCGATCACCGCCGCCGGCATGGGAGAGGTTGTCGTCGATTCCAGCGTCGCGCTCCCCGAGGCCGTGGCCGGCCGCATCCGCGACCTGGTGGCCACCGACTACGCCGACACCATGTTCTTCGACGAGACCAAGCTCGCCATGGTGTCCGTCGAGCAGCGCACGGATGTCAGCCGAGCCGCCTACCATCTCGCGCAGGCCTCGTTCGAAGCTGCCGCGTACGCGATCATGGTCGAACACGGGCTCGGTGTGCGCTTCGGTGAGCTGGTCTCCCCCGATGCAGACGGAGCGGTGCCGTTCCGGATCGACACCACCATCATCTCCACCGACATCGAATCGGTGGACCTCGACAAGGACCACGCCGCCGAGCGCGCCCTGGCGTTCTTCGCCGAGGGCGGCACCCTCCCCCGGGTCTGGCGCTCGGTCGGCGACTCGCGCAGCGACTACAAGATGGCCGATCACCTGTTCGCGGCCGGCTTCGACGTGGCGCACGTGGATGTGCGCCCGGCCGACGGCATCCTCGACCGGCCGTACCCCGTGATCGTGGAGGGCGACCTCATCCACGACGAGGCGGGAGCTGCGTTCCTCGCCTTCTGGGTGCAGAAGCTCGGCCTCGGCGAGGTTGTGCCCGCCTAGCCCGGGTCGGTTTCGGGTGTCCGTTCAGTCTTCGACGAAGCGGATGCCGTTCTGCAACACACTGCGCAGCTCGAAGACCTTCTCGAAGCTGCCGCGCTCCATGCCGGCGATGCCATCACGCAGCACCCCGACCAGGCGTGACCTGGGGATGACCACCACCATGGGGCGCCGGCCGCGGCTGGGCAGAGACATCGACTCAGGCACGGCTTCGTCCGGGGCGACCACGATCAGGGCGGTGAAGCGCACCCGCAACGACTTGGCCAGGATGCGCGCGGCGGTGGCGAATTCGTCCAGTGGTTCTTCGCCGGGTTCCAACGCGTCCCCGACGATCTCGGTGCGCTTGAGCTGCACGGGCGAGCCCCAGTCCTCGGAGAGGATCGCGAACAGGCCGGCGGGGCCGAGCACAACGTGATCGATCTTCTCGGTGTCCTCGCGGGTCGCCACGTCATGCCACGCGGTGTATCCGATGCCGAGGCCGGAGATCAGTTGGGCGGTGCTCTCTTCGGCGAGGGCCTTGGCGAGGCGGTGCCGGATCTCCCGCGGCGCCGACCGGATCAGGTCAGGGGCATAGGGGTCATCGATGGTGGTACCCCGTCCGGCCCATTCGCGGAGCAGCGCCAGATAGCGCTGCCGGGAATGACCCCCGGGGTGGCCGTGCATCCTGGCCTTCATGCCCGACGATGAGGGCCGTGCACTGGCGGTGCCGCCGGCGGTGCCGGCGTATGAGGTCTCCGGGTACCGGGCGCCGTCGTAGGCGGCGCGGCTCTCCGGGCTGCCGATGCGCTCCCAGGCCAGTTGCACAGCGTGGAAGGAAGCGGCAGATCCGCCGACATCCGGGTGCGACTGACGGAGCTTGCGCCGGTAGGCGCGTCGAAGCTCCTCGTCGGTCGCCGATGGGCTCACGCCCAGCACCTCATAGGGGCTGGTCGCGGCCGGACTGTCTGACATTCTCGCGGGTCTCTTTCGGCCTGGAACGGGAAATTCGTTCGGATGCCAGCTTAACCAGCCTTTCTGGAATCTCGCCGACACCGCGGGCCGGCACGCTCCGGCACGGTTTCGTGCGACGATCAGCGGGTGAAGACAACAGTTCCGGTCCCCCGCGCACGCCGTTCCAGCACCCGGCTTCTCGTCATGGCCGCCGTGGGTATTCTTGTCGGACTCGCCGCGGGGTTGTTCGGCGACTGGCTGTTGGCTCCCGCGCTCGGCTGGGCGGCTGCCGCTGTGCTCTACATCGTGAGCGTCTGGGTGACCGTGGCACCGCTGGATCCGGCGAACACGGCGACCCACGCCACCCGGGAGGATCCCTCTCGGCCGATCACCGACCTGCTCCTGATCGTGGCCAGCCTGGCCAGCCTGGGCAGCATCCTCATCGTTCTGCTGCAGGCCCGGAGCGCGTCCGGATCCGGCCAGGCCTTCCTCGCCGCCCTGGCCGTGGTCGGCGTCGCCCTGTCCTGGGTGCTCGTGCACACCCTGTTCACCCTGCGCTACGCGTCCATCTACTATGCCGGCGACGACGGCGGCGTTGATTTCAACCAGCCGGATGCGCCGCGCTACGCCGACTTCGCCTACCTGGCGTTCACCATCGGGATGACCTTCCAGGTCTCCGACACGTCCCTGACCTCGTCGGCCATGCGCTCCGCCGTGCTGCGGCACGCGCTGATGTCGTTCCTGTTCGGGTCGATCATCCTGGCGACCCTGATCAACCTGGTGGCCGGCCTCTGAACGTCCGTGAGCGACGAGCGGCTGGGGTCAGCCGGCGAAAGTGCGTGCCGGCAGCCCCGTCACGCCGGGCGTGGCGATGAAGATCGAGCCGGCCAGCGGGTCCTCGCCGGCAGCGAGGTCTTCGCGGGAGGTCGTGATGAAGAGTTGACGCAGATCGGCGCCGCCGAAGGTACAGGCTGTGACCCGACCGGCAGCCACCTCGATGACCTCGTCGAGAACGCCCTCCGGCGAGTAGCGGCGCACCGCGCCACCGGCGTAGAGCGCCACCCAGACTCCGCCGTCACTGTCGACGGTGAGGCCGTCGGGATAGCCATCCGCCTCGGCAATCTCCGCGAACGTGCGTCGCCCGGTCAGGCCGGTGCCCGGCGCCCAGTCGAAGACATCGACGCGCCCGGTCGGAGTGTCGTTGTAGTAGGCCAGTGTGCCGTCGGGGCTCCACTCCAACCCGTTGGAGATGGTGACGCCGGTCAGCTCCACGGTGACGGTGCCATCCGGTGCGAGCCGGTAGAGCGATCCTGCGCCGGTGGCCTGGTCATAACCCATCGAGCCGCAGTAGAAGGAGCCGTCAGGAGCCGCGCCACCGTCGTTCATGCGTACGCCGGGGTCCGCCCACAGCTCCGGCAGCCGGGTGAGAGTGCCGTCCAGGTCTTCCAGGGCGAAGCCGCGTTCGATCGCGACAACGGCGCCGCCGGCGCTGCGGGGCCGAAGTGCGGCCGCGATCGCGTCCAGGTGCGTGCGCACCGGCTCACCGTCGTCGGTGAGAGTGAGCACGTCGCCCGCGAACAGGTCAACCAGGCGCAACCCACCCCAGGCCGGTGACCACACCGGACCCTCGCCGTGGAAGGTGATCGGGTCGGTCAATTGCTCAGCGCGCATGGGTGCCCTTGTCTGTGGAGCCGAAAATCAGTGGACCGAGCTGACGAGTGCTCAGTCGCGCAGGACGTGGGCGGGGATCGCGATGGCGGCGCTCACGGCCAGGATGCCGGAGAAGAAGATCGCACCCTGCCAGGCGTCGACGGAGAAAGCCAGGCCGAAGAGCCAGATCCCGAGAACGAAAGCGGCCATCGCGATGACGAAGGAAAGAATGTGCATGGTCTGGGTCCTCTCAACGGTGCCGCGAAAGCGTTCCGGGCTGGGTTCGAGAGTACTAGGTCGGGGCCGATGCGGGGAGCGGGCGGGCTACGCGGTGTAGCCGACCTCCACCTCGGGGCCGACCGGCTCGAGGAGCTCCGGCGCGTTCCCGGTGATCGGTGCCACCCGGTAGAACGCCAGCCCCGCCGCGGCTTCCGTTGAGGCCTCCAGCGCGCCGTCCACCAGCTCCTGGTCGCCGGGGATGTGTGGGTTCAACCACTGGTCCCACCACTCTTCGGGCAGCACGACGGGCATCCGGTCATGGATGCCGGCCAGCGCGCCCTGGGCGGGTCCGGTGAGGATGGTGGCGGTGAGCACCCATCGCGCCGGGTCTTCGTTGCCGAGGGCCGGATTGCGCCACCACGAGTAGAGCCCGGCCAGGGCCAGCGGCAGGCCGTCGTCGGAGTGCACGAAATACGGCGTCTTCGTTGTGCCCTCGGTGTGCCACTCGTAGTAGCCGGTGGCCGGGATGATCGCCCGCGTTTTGGCCAAGGCGGTGCGGAAGGTGGGTTTGTCGGCCACGGTCTCTGCTCGGGCGTTGAAGGTGGCGAAGGCCGCGTTCAGCTCGGGCGAGAAGGTGGGCACCAGTGACCAGCGCGCGGACTCCAGTCGCCGCACCGCCGGATCGCTCTTCATCGATTCGAGCACGATCGGGATCTGCTCGGTCGGCTTCACGTTCCAGGACGGCTCCGGCAGGTTCTCGCCCTCGTGCTCGACGTCGAACATGGCGGCGAGGTCAGGCGCCGAATCGGTAATGATGAATCGCCCACACATAGCCTCAGGGTACAGGGCGCCCGCAGCCACTCCCGGTTATCCACACCGGTTGACTAATTCGAATCTCTGTTCGAAAATTGAAGAATGTCCCTTCCTCTACCGTCGTCAGCCGCCGGACCGCCGCCAGCGGTCAGGTCGGCCGACCCCGCCGCGGTCAGCGCGCTGCAGGCGCGCATCCAGGGCATGCAGCGTGACCGTTGGGAGGCGCCGGGCCGACCGGTCTCCGCGGGGTTGGCTGCGCTTCTGCCCGGTGGAGTGTTGCGCACCGGCACCGTTTACACGGTCGACAATTCCACCTCGCTGATCATGGCCCTGCTCGGCTCCGCCGCCGTCGAGGGTGCCTGGAGCGCGGTGGTGGGACTGCCCGATTTCGGCGCAGAGGCTGCCACCGGCTTCGGGATCGACCTCGGCAGGCTGGTGCTGGTACCCGACCCCGGCGATCAGTGGCTGGCCGTGACGGCGGCGCTGGTAGACGTACTGCCCCTGGTGGTCGTGCGTCCCCAGCGGGGGGTCGGCGATGCCGAGGCGTCCAGGCTCGGCGCTCGGCTTCGCCAGACCGGGTGCACCCTGATCGTGGCCGGCGCCTGGGCGCAGAACGAGGCTAGCCTGCGGGTCACCGCGACCCGGTGGGAGGGATTGGCGGCCGGGCACGGCTATCTGTCCGGCCGCGACCTCGACGTTGCCGTCGTCGGCCGCAACGGGAGCGCGCCGGGCGGTGCCCGGGGGCGCCCGGTCCGACTGCACCTGCCCGAGAGCAGCCGCGACCGCGCCGACGGCACCTCCGGGCGCGACCGGTCCGAACTCCCCGTGGGCGCCACGAGCCGGCATCCCGTGGCGGGGTGACCCCGGTGAATCGGCAGCGAACCATCGTGCTCTGGTGCCCCGACTGGCCGGTGCTGGCTGCCCGATCGGCCACGGACATACAGTCGGATGCTCCCCTGGCTCTGATCGACCGCGGCCTCGTCTTTGCCGCGTCGATTCAGGCCCGTGCGCGCGGCGTGCGGCGCGGGCTCACGCTCCGGGAGGCGCAGTTCCGCTGCACCGACCTGCTCGTGCTGCCCTATGACCCTGTGCTCGACCGCCGCGCCTTCGACCCCGTGCTCGACGGGATCGAAGCCCTCACCCCCGGTGTGGCCGTGCTGCGGCCGGGCACCTGCGCGATCCGCGCCCGCGGCCCGGTGCGCTACTACGGCGGCGAGACCGAAGCCGCCACGGCCCTCCTCGGCTACCTGCACGGCGCCGGGCTCCCCCAAGCCAGGGCGGGCATCGCGGACGGCCCCTTCGCTGCCGAGCAAGCCGCGAGGCGCGGACCGGCATCGCAATCGGCACCGGCGGCGCCGACCGACCCCGCACAGCCGGAGGACCGCATCAGCATCCTGCCGGCCGGCGGGTCTGCCGCCTTCCTGGCGCCGTTGCCGGTGTCGACGGTGGCCGACCCGGCTCTGGGCACCCTGCTCGCCCGGCTCGGCGTGCATACCCTGGGCCAGTTCGCCGCGCTGCCGGCACAAGACGTGCGGCACCGGTTCGGGGCCGCGGCAGCGCAGGCCCACGCCCGGGCGGCCGGCCGTGAGCACGACGAGATCGTGCCCCGCACACCCACTCCGGTGTTCGACCAGTTCCGTGAATTCGAACCGGCCCTCGACCGGATCGACCAGCTCGCGTTCGCTCTGCGCGGCACCGCCGAACTCTTCGTGCGCACCCTGCGGGAACACGCCCTGGTCTGCACCATCGTCACCATCCTCGTCGGCACCGAAGACGGCCTGCTCACGGAACGCACCTGGCGCCACCCCCGCTGGTTCAGCGCCACCGACCTGATCGACCGGGTGCGCTGGCAGCTGCAGGGCGAAGGCAGGGCAGACTCCGGCCTCGCCGCCGCAGTCGTGCGGGTCGCCTTCACGCCCGACCGGGTGGATGCCGTCGCCAACCACGAAGACGGCCTCTGGGGAACGGGGCCGGACGAACGCATCCACCACGCCCTGACCCGGGTGCAGGGACTCGTCGGGCACGACGGGGTGGTCACAGCCGTCATCGGTGGCGGCCGGATGCTCGCCGACCGGCAGCGCTGGGTGCCGTGGGGCGATGACGGTGCCGCCGACGTGCGCGCCGCCGAGGCTGAGCGCCCCTGGGCCGGCAGCCTGGGTGGCCTGCTCCCCGCCACGGTCTACCGGGCTCCGATTCCGGTCACCCTGGTCGGGTCGGATGGTGCGGTGGTCGGTGTCGACGACCGCGGCAGGCTATCCGGGCAACCAGCCGGATTCTCCAGCCGCACGGGACAGTCGCTGCTGGGGGTGTCGTCCTGGGCCGGGCCGTGGCCCGTGCTTGAACGCTGGTGGGATTCCGCCAACCTGCGCGCCGTGCACCGGCTGCAGCTCGTGGATGACACCGGCAACGCCTGGTTGCTCGCCCTCGGTGACAACGGCTGGCAGGCGGAGGCCCGCTATGACTGAACGCGGCCCGCACAGTGAGAAGGAAACGGAGGATTCAGATGGGATTCAATAATCCGCCGATCCCCTGGTCGGAATTGGAACGTCGGCTCTCCGACCGGAGGCCGGGCGGCCCGCCCCCTGAGGCCGACGGTGGCGACAGCCCGGCCTGGTCGCGGCACCGGCAGCCCTACGCTCCCCCGGCGGAAACGTCTGCCGTCATGGAGCCGACGGTTCCGTACGCGGAATTGCACGCGCACTCCAACTTCAGTTTCCTCGATGGCGCGAGTTCGCCGGAGCGACTCCTGGAGGAAGCCTCCCTGCTCGGCCTGCACGCGCTGGCGCTGACCGACCACGACGGGTTGTACGGGGCGGTGCGGCTGGCCGAGACAGCGGAGAGTCACCCGGGCATTCGCACCGTGTTCGGCGCGGAGCTCTCGTTGGGCCTCACCCGGCGTCAGAACGGTGTCCCGGAGCCGGAAGGAACCCACCTGGTGGTGCTGGCCAGGGGCCAGGAGGGCTACCACCGTCTGGCCGGCGCCCTCACCCACGGCCAGCTCGCCGGCGGCGAGAAGGGGCGGCCGGTCTACGAACTCGAGGAACTGGCCGAGCGCGCGGACGGGCACTGGAGCATCCTGACCGGCTCGAACTCGGGGGCAGTGCGCCAGGCACTGCGCCAGGACGGCGAACGCGCCTGCGCGACGGAGCTGGACCGACTCATCGACCTGTTCGGGCACGACGCGGTCAATGTGGAACTCTTCGACCACGGCCAGCCGCAGGACAGCACCTCCAACGATGTCCTGGCCGGCCTGGCAGCGCGAGCCGGGCTGCCCGTGGTGGCCACCAACAATGTGCACTACGCCCAGCCTGCTGACTTCAAGCTGTTCACCGCCCTCTCCGCCGTGCGCGCCCAACGCAGCCTCGACGACATGGACGGCTGGTTGCCCGGAGCGCCCACGCGCCACCTTCGCAGTGGTGCCGAGATGCAGGCCAGGTTCGGCCGGTATCCAAACGCCGTCGCCCGCACCGTGACCCTCGCCGACGAGCTCGCCTTCTCCCTGCGCCGCGCCAGGCCCCGGCTCCCCCGGCAGAACGTGCCGGAGGGGCACACGCCGATGAGCTGGCTCCGCCACCTGGTCTGGGAGGGCGCCGAACGGGCGTACCCGGGGTACAACGCCAATGTGCGGGATCGTCTGGAAAAGGAACTGGCCGTGATCGAGGCCAAGGATTTCCCCGGCTACTTCCTGATCGTGCACGACATCGTGCAGTTCGCCAAGGGGCGCGGAATCCTCTGCCAGGGGCGCGGGTCTGCGGCGAACTCCGCGGTCTGTTTCGTGATCGGCATCACCGCGGTCGATTCGATCTACTACCGGCTGCCGTTCGAGAGGTTTCTCTCCAGCCTGCGTGAGGAAGAACCCGACATCGACGTGGACTTCGACTCCGACCGGCGGGAGGAGGTCATCCAGTACGTCTACGAGAGGTACGGTCGACTCAATGCCGCCCAGGTGGCCAATGTGATCACCTACCGCCCGAAGTTCGCCGTGCGTGACATGGCCAAGGCGCTCGGCTACAGCACGGGCCAACAGGATGCCTGGTCCAAACAGGTGGAACGGTGGGGCGCCTCCGTCTCCAGCCCCGACCACGACATCCCCGACCAGGTCGCAGGTCTCGCCGCCGAGGTGCTCGGATTTCCCCGCCACCTCGGTGTGCACTCCGGCGGGATGGTGCTCACCGACCGGCCCGTCGGCGAAGTCTGCCCGATCGAACACGCCCGCAAAGAGAACCGCACGGTGCTGCAGTGGGACAAGGACGACTGCGCCTGGATGGGCCTGGTCAAGTTCGACCTGCTCGGACTCGGGATGCTCGCCGCGTTGCAGTACACCTTCGACCTGGTGGCAGAGTCTCTCGGCGAAACCTGGGGCCTCGAGACCCTGCCGCGTGAAGAGGCCGGGGTGTACGACATGCTCTGCCGGGCCGACTCCATCGGCGTGTTCCAGGTGGAGAGCCGGGCGCAGATGGGTACCCTGCCGCGCCTGCAGCCGCGCCGGTTCTACGACCTCGTGGTAGAGATCGCCCTCATCCGGCCCGGCCCCATCCAGGGCGGAGCCGTGCATCCGTACATCCGCCGCAAGCTCGGCCAGGAACCGGTGACCTACCTGCACCCGAAACTCGAACCCGTGCTCGAGCGCACCCTCGGCGTACCGCTCTTCCAGGAGCAGCTCATGCAGATGGCCATGGCGGTGGGCGGCTGCACCGGAGAGGACGCCGACCTCCTGCGCCGGGCGATGGGGTCCAAGCGGGGCGTGGAGAAGATCTCTTCCTTGCGCCAGACCCTCTACGCCGGGATGGCCGAGAACGGCATCACCGGCGACCTCGCCGACCAGATTTACGAGAAGATCGAGGCCTTCGCCAATTTCGGTTTCGCCGAGAGCCACTCGATCAGCTTCGCCCTGTTGGTCTATGCCAGCGCCTGGTTGAAGCTGCACTATCCCGGCGTGTTCCTCGCCGCCCTGCTCCGCGCTCAGCCGATGGGTTTCTACTCTCCGCAATCGTTGGTGGCCGATGCCCGCCGGCACGGTGTCACGGTGCTCCGGCCCGACGTGCAGCTCTCCGGGGTCGATGCCGGGATGGAGTCGCTGCCGTCGGGAGGCACGGAACCGGCCGGCCGGCCGGGCTGCCTCGACCATGACCAGCCGGCGGTGCCGGACTATGACCGCAGTCTGCCGGTGGACGACCGTGGCCACCGCAGGGACGCGGGACTGGCGGTGCGCCTCGGCTTGGCCGAGGTACGGTCGATCGGCGCCGCAGTGGCGGAACGGATTGTGGCGGACCGTACGGCCTTCGGCCCGTTCCGGTCGATGAACGACCTGGCTCGGCGGGCCCGGTTGAACACCGAACAGCTGGAGTCCCTGGCCACCGCTGGCGCCTTCGACGGGCTGGGCCTGGAGCGCCGGCAGGCACTGTGGTCGGCCGGGGAGGCTGCCCAGGACACCGACGACCACCTGCGCGGTTCCTTCGAGACCGTTCAGCCACCCCTGCTTGCCCTGATGACCCCGGTGGAACAGGTCGCCTACGATCTCTGGGCCACCGGGGTCTCCACCGACGACCACCCGATCCGGTATGCCCGGGCGGGCCTGGCCGCGCGGGGCGCACTCAGGGCCGACCAGCTCGCCACCAGTGAGAGCGGCCGGCGGGTCGAAGTCGGCGGAGTGGTGACGCACCGCCAACGGCCCGCCACCGCCAACGGCGTCACCTTCATCAACCTCGAAGATGAGACCGGCAACGTGAACGTCGTGGTCAGCGTCGGCGTCTGGACACACTTCCGCAGGATCGCCCGGGAATCCCCCGCCCTGATGATCCGCGGCATCCTCGAGCGCTCCCCGGAGGGGGTGGTCAATCTGATCGCGGACAGGTTCGAACCGTTGACCGTGGCGGCCCACACGTCGTCGCGGGACTTCCGCTAGCGTCGATCCAGTGAACGAAGACAGATACTCCGAAGACGTGCTTTTCGCCGGCTGGAAGGATGCCGGGCGCCGCGTGGTCCCGAAACACGAGGCGGTGCGCGACCTGGTGGTGGAGGAGGTCGCCACCGGGTTCTGTGGTGCCGTGATCCGGGTCGAGAAGAAGGTCGTCACCCTCGAAGACCGGCACGGCAAGCTCCGCCTCTTTCCCCTCGGTGCCGGGTTCCTGCTGGACGGCGAGCCGGTCGTGCTGGTGCCGCCGACCACGGCCGCGCCGGCCGCACGGGCACGCACCGCCTCGGGGTCTCTGGCCGTGGCCGACGCGCCCGCCCGGGTCGCCAGAGCCAGCCGGATCTTCGTCGAAGGTCGCCACGACGCCGAACTGGTGGAAAAAGTCTGGGGCGCCGACCTGCGGATCGAAGGCGTCGTCGTGGAATACATCGAGGGTGTCGACAACCTCGCCGAACTGCTGGCCGAATTCAAGCCCGGTCCCACCCGCCGGGTCGGGGTTCTCGTGGACCACCTTGTGCCCGGGTCGAAGGAGAGCCGGATCGCGGACGCTGTGGCTCGTGGGCCGCACGGTCGGCACGTTCTCGTGGTCGGGCATCCCTACATCGACGTCTGGCAGTCAGTGAAGCCCGCCCGACTGAATCTGCAGGTCTGGCCGCAAATCCCTCGTTCGATCGAGTGGAAGCACGGCATCTGCGCGGCGCTCGGTTGGCCCCACGAGGACCAGGCCGACATCGCCAGGGCGTGGCAGCGGATCCTCGGCCAGGTGCGCAGTTACGCCGACCTCGAACCGGCGCTGCTGGGCCGGGTGGAACAGCTCATCGACTTCGTCACCGTCGACTGATGCCACGCGGCAGCAACTTTGGGCATTTCAGTCAAATTTCGTAACACTTTGATCCTTTTTTCGCACAGATCTCCACGGAGACCGAGCGATGTGGGCTAGTGTTGTCGAAGTAGTTGTAGTGCTTGCACGTCTAAAAAACGTATTGACTTCGGTCGGTACGGGCTTATTCCTTTCGGAAGCGGACGACGAATACCGCGACGAACGGCCTCGAAAGTCGGGGCCTTTCTAACACTCCTGGAGGAGTTTCATAATGGCAACAGGTACCGTGAAATGGTTCAACGCTGAAAAGGGCTTCGGCTTCATTGCTCCCGACGACGGAAGCGCCGACGTTTTCGCTCACTACTCTGCGATCGCTTCGAACGGCTACAAGTCGCTCGACGAGAACCAGAAGGTCGAATTCGAGGTCACCCAGGGCCCCAAGGGTCCCCAGGCTGAGAACATCCGCGCCCTCTAAATAGAGTCGCGTCAGCTACACACAGCTGTCAGCAACGCCCCCGCTTCGGCGGGGGCGTTGTTTTGTTAACCCGGCTCCGCGAGTCCCAGGCACACAAATGTTCCCCGTCCGGACATCTGCGGCCGGTACGCCGGGCGCAGACGTCCGTTCGGGGAACAGTTCGTACGAGTGGAGCTGACGGCGGGGCTAGCTACTTGACCAGGTCCTGCCAGCCGTCGCCGTCGACGTACTCGAAGATGAGGTTCGTCTCGGTGTGAGCCACGGCCGGGTGCTCCGCCAAGTGCTCGAGCACGAAGTCTCGCAGGTCCGAAGCATCCGCCGCCGCAACGTGCAGAAGGTAGTCGTCTGCGCCGGCGGTGTGGAACAGGCCGATCACGCCGGGCCAGTGCGGGGCGGCACTGCGGAAGTCGTCGATCTGTTCCCGCGCATGCTTGGCCAGGCGCACCGAGATCAGGGCCTGCAGGGAGGCACCGAGCGCGGCCAGGTCGATGTTGGCCCGGTAGCCACGGATGTGGCCCAGCTGCTGCAGACGGCGCAACCGCAGCGAGACCGTGGACTCGGCGACGCCGATTTCAGCGGCCAGGGCAGCGCCCGACGCCCGCGCGTTGACCGAGAGCGCACGAAGCAGGGCCCGGTCGACGCGGTCAAGATCGGCTTTCTTGGAATCCATGCAGGCTCTCTTTCGTTGCAGCCCAGTTTATCGACCGTTCTGCGACCCTGGCAGCCGCCCGTGCATCAACTGCGTCACAGCTTGGTTTCGCAGGCATTGCGCCACCTGATCTGCGACCCCCATGGGATGCTTCGGACCGCGACCGTCCGGTACGGCTCAGCTGCGGCCGAGCCTTTGGCGGAGCAGGTCGATGCGCTTCTGGATCTGAGTGACACTGGCCTGCGCCACCGCCGGTCCCCCGCACAGGCGGCGGAGCTCAGCGTGCACCATGGCGTGCGGCTCCCCCGACAGCTTCGACCACATCCCCACCAGGCTGCCCAGCAGGGTGCGCTGCTCCTTGAGCGTGCGGTAGAGCGGGATCGGCTCCGGCGGCGCCCCCGGCACGGCGGCGGCCGCGGTGCGACGGTCGGCGCCGCGCTTGGACTGGCGTTGCTGGCGCTGGCGCAGCAGCTCAGAGACCTGCTCGGGTTCCAGCAGGCCCGGGATGCCGATGAAGTCGAATTCCTCGTCGGTGCCGGGCTCGGCCAGTTCGCCGTATTCGTCACCGTTGAACATCACCATGTCGAAGGTGGCCTGGGAGTCCAGGGCCTGCCAGGTGAATTCCTCGCCGAGGTCGTCAGACGCCTTCTCGGTCTTGTTCGCGGCCGCCACCATGGCGTCCTCGGGGTTGTACATGCCGTCGTCGCCGTCGTCGCGGTTGCTGCGATCGAGAGCGTGGTCGCGTTCGAGCTCCATGGCGTTGGCCAAGCTGAGCAGCCCGGGAACGTTGGGCAGGAAGATCGACGCCGTCTCACCACGGCGGCGGGCGCGAACGAAACGGCCGATCGCCTGCGCGAAGAACAGCGGGGTGGAGGCGCTGGTGGCGTAGACGCCGACGGCGAGTCGCGGCACGTCGACGCCTTCCGACACCATCCGCACGGCCACCATCCAGCGCCGGGTGTTGTGCGAGAATTCGTCGATCCGGTCGCTGGATTCCTTCTCGTCGGAGAGCACGACGGTAGCCGGCTCGCCCGAGATCTCCTCGAGGATGGCCGCGTACGCCCGAGCCGTGGTCTGGTCGGTTGCGATGACCAGTCCGCCGGCATCCGGGATGCCGTGCCGCACCTCGGTGAGGCGGGCGTCGGCGGCGCGCAAGACGGCGGGGATCCACTGGCCGCTGGGCTCGAGGGCGGTGCGCCAGGCCTGCGAGGTGATGTCCTTGGTGTTGCCCTCGCCGAGCTTGGCTTCCATCTCGTCGCCGGCCCGGGTGCGCCACTTCATGTGCCCGGCGTAGACCATGAACATGACCGGCCGCACCACGCCGTCTTCGAGGGCGCGGCCGTAGCCGTAGTTGTAGTCGCTCTGCGACAGCCGGATGCCGTGCTTGTCGGGCAGGTAGGTCACGAACGGGATCGGCGAGGTGTCGGAGCGGAACGGGGTACCGGTGAGGGAGAGCCGCCGGGTGGCCGGGTCGAAGGCCTCGCGGATGGCGTCGCCCCAGCTCAGGGCGTCGCCGCCGTGGTGCACCTCGTCCAGGATCACCAGGGTGCGGCTGGCCTGGGTGAGTTCGCGGTGCAGGGCGGCCCTGGTGGCCACCTGGGCGTAGGTGACGGCGATGCCGTGGAAGTGGCTGCCGTAGCGGCCGTGTGCGTTCTTGAAGCCGGGGTCGAGCCGGATACCCGCGCGGGCCGCCGCATCCGCCCACTGGCGCTTGAGGTGCTCGGTGGGCGCGACCACGGTGATGCGGTCGATCACCCGGCGGGCGCGGAGTTCGGCGGCCAGGCGCAGGGCGAAGGTGGTCTTGCCTGCACCCGGTGTCGCCGCGGCGAGGAAGTCGCGCGGTTGGTGCTGGAAGTACGCCTCGAGCGCCTCCGCCTGCCAGGCCCGCAGCTTGCTGGCGGTGCCCCAGGCGGCGCGCTCGGGGAACGACGGCGAGAGGTGCTCGGCGGCGCTGGTGCCGGCGGGGCCGCGGGCCGGGCCGAACACGGGCGGCGTGTCGACGGTGTCGGCCAGAAAGCCGCCGGTCGGGGCGTAATCGGGCTGCCCGGGGCCGGAGGCCGGCGGGAACAATCCGGGTTCAGTGGTCTCCCGATGCGAGGGTTCCCGGAAAGCGGATCCGAAGTCAGGTGGAGTAGTCACTTCATAAGAACTTACCAACTCGCGCCGACATCTGCCCGACGAGGGAGAATGAAAGTATGACGAAGCAGCTGCATCCCTGGTCCCGCTACGTCGCTGTAGGCGACTCCTTCACGGAAGGCGTGGGCGATCCGGAACCCGCCAGCCCGGGCGGGAACCGCGGTTGGTCCGACCGGGTGGCTGAGGTTCTCAGTCAGGGATCCGACGATTTCGCCTACGGCAACCTCGCGGTGCGCGGCAAGCTGATGAACCAGATCCTGGCGGAACAGGTGCGCCCGGCCCTCGAGCTGCACCCGGACCTGATCACGATCTCCGCGGGCGGGAACGACGTGCTGCGACCCGGCAGCGACCCCGACGCGATCGCGTCCCGGCTCGACGAGGCCGTCACCCTGCTGGGCTCTGAGGGTGCGACGGTGGTGGTGTTCACCGGCACCGACGTGCGCTTCTCCCCGGTGCTCAGGGGCCTGCGCGGCAAGGTCGCGATCTACAACGAGAACATCCGCGCCGTGGCCGCGGCGCACGACTGCATCGTGGCCGATCTGTGGTCGCTCACCGAGATCCAGGATGCCCGGATGTGGGCGCCAGACCGGCTGCACTTCAACCCGCTCGGCCACCACACCGTGGCCAGGATGGTGCTGGACACCCTCAACGTGCCGAACACCCTCGAGGCGATGGTGCCGGAGCCGATGCCGGGCACGACCTGGCGCCAGGCGCGCACCGAGGACCTCGCTTGGGCACGGGAGTACCTCGTGCCGTGGGTCTTGCGGCGGGTGCGGCACCAGTCCTCCGGTGACCACGTGCTGCCCAAACGGCCGGCCGCGGACCCGGTCACGCGGCTCGACGAGCCGGACGAGCCGCTCGAACGGCTGGGTTAGCCGCTCCGGCGAGAGCTCGCGTTTAGACCTCGCCCGGGTGGGTCCAGCGCCAGAAAGGCCCGGGGTCGGTGAGGGTCTCGTCGAGTACCAACGGCACGGTCATGGTCTGGCTGCCGACGGTGACGTCGACGCTGCCGACGGAGTCGCCTTCCTCGCCCACGGTGACGGGCTCGACGTCGGCGGTGGTGGTGATCGGAGTGTCCGACCACACCACGGCGCTCTCGGTGGTCTCGGCCACAGCCTGCCCTGACTGGCCCCACGGGGTCGTGTACGAGCCGAACGGGGTGCCGGCCTCCACCAGGGTGATCTGACGGAATCCGGGCTCCACACTGTCGATGAGCGAGAGCACGGTCTCGTTCAGTTCCGGGTGGGTGTCGCCGCCGAGTACCACGCCCACCATGGTGACGCTGGTGTCGCCGACGGGAACGTCGACGGCGAACAGCAGGCACGCGCCGGCCTCGTCGGTGGTGCCGGTCTTGATCCCGTCCACCCCGTCGATGCCCAGCAGCTTGTTGGTGTTGGTGACGGTGCCAACGGTGGGGATCTCGGCGGAGGGCATGGCCACGATCTGCGCCAGCACCGGGTTCGCCATCACGAGCTTGCCGATCTCCACGAGGTCGGCCGGGCTGCTCACGCTCTCCGCGGAGATGCCGCTGGTGTCGGCGACGGTGGTTCCGGTCAGGGAGTGCGCGGCGAGGTATGCGGTCGCGGCGTCCAGGTAGGCATCGACGGAACCGAACGCCCACACGGCCAGGGACACGCTGTAGTTGTTCGCCGACGGGATCAGCATGGTCTCGAAGGCCTCCCGCTGTGACAGCACCATGCCGGACACCACGGGGGCGACGGAGCCGTTCTCGGCGATCGCGTCGTAGTAGATGTCGACATCCTCGTCGGTGAACGTGATGTCGGGGCCGGCGTCGTCGCCGCTGAGCGGTTTGGCCTCGAGGATGACCAGGGAGGTGATCATCTTGGTGATGCTGGCGATCGGCACCGAACTCTGGTCGCCGGTACTGCCGAGCACACCGTCGTAACCGACGGCGCCGATCGCGCCGGCACCCTGCGCCGGCCAGACCGGCTGCGCCGCGGCCTGGGTCAGGGCGACCGGCTCGCTGAGGGCGGCAGCCGTGGCGGAGACGGGTGCGAGGCCCGTGCTGGTGAGGTAGGCGATGGCCGCGAGAACCACGGCGAGGCCGCCGAAGAAAGCGATACGCCGACGGTGATAGACCTGACGTCGGGTGAGAGACATTCGATGATTCTAACGAAAGGTGCCTGACCGACCGCGCAGAACGGGCCGCGCGCCCGGGAACCGGGCCGGAGCGGTCAGGCGCGCAATGCGTAGAGCGCCACGGCGCTGGCGGAGGCCACGTTCAGGGAGTCCACCCCGTGCAGCATCGGGATGGTCACGACGGTATCGGCCACGGCCAGTGCGGTGTGGCTGAGCCCGTCGCCCTCGGTGCCGAGGATCAGGGCCACCCGTTCCGGCGGGTCGACGGCGAAGGCATCGAGGGAGACGGCGGTGTCGGACAGCGCGAGGGCGGCCAGGTGGAAGCCGTGCTCGTGCAGCACCGGGGCCGCCTCGGACCATTCCGGCAGCCGGGTCCACGGCACCTGCAGCACCGTGCCCATGCTGACCCGCACACTCCGCCGGTAGAGCGGGTCCGCGCAGCGCGGGGTGATCAGCACGGCGTCGGCGCCCAGGCCCGCGACACTGCGGAAAATCGCCCCGACGTTGGTGTGGTCGACAATGTCCTCCAGAATCACGATGCGGCGGGCATCCCGGATGATGTCGGCCACCGACTGCAGGTCGGGCCGGTGCATCGCGGCCAACGCACCCCGGTGCAGGTTGTAGCCGGTGAGCTTCTCGAGCAGCGTGGCCGAGCCGACATAGATCGGCACCTCCGGCCAGTCGGCGAGCAGCCGGAGCGCATCCGGCAGCCACTGCTCCTGCACCAGCACCGACCGCGGCCGGTGTCCGGCGGATATCGCCCGGCCGATGACCTTGGCCGACTCGGCGATGTACAGGCCGTTGGCCGGCTCTGACACCCGGCGCAACGCCACATCGGTCAGCCGGGAGTAGTCGGCGAGGCCGGGAGCATCGAGGTCGGTAATCGGGACGATCTGCACGGAGGTCGCCGCCTTTCTGGGAGGAGTGTGGCTCACAGCTGCGTCTCAGCCACACGGAATGACGTAACACAGTCGAAAACTGACCAGTTTAGACTCAGAGGACATCACTGTCGGCCACGCACCCGTGCGACCGGCCCGGCGGGGACGTGACGAGGATGGAGCACCATGACGGCCGAGACTGTCCTGACGACGTCGGCGGGAGCCGCAGCAGACCTGGACGCTGTCGCGGATATCCTGCGCGGCCGCCGGACCGCCGTTCTGACCGGCGCCGGCGTGAGTACCGATTCCGGCATCCCGGACTACCGCGGTGCCGGTGCGCCGGTACGGGTTCCGATGACCTTCCAGAACTTCCTCGCCGACGAACGCGCCCGCAAACGCTACTGGGCGGGCAGCCACCTCGGTTGGCACCGGTTCCGGGCGGCCGAACCGAATCTCGGCCATCGCTCGCTGGTGACCCTGGAGGCCGCCGGTCTGGTCAGCGGCATCATCACGCAGAACGTCGACGGCCTGCACACCCGCGCCGGATCCCGCCATGTGGTCGACCTGCACGGCTCTATGGACCTGGTGGTGTGCCTGTCGTGCGGGCAGGCGTTCGGCCGTGACAGCATCGCGGCGCGCCTCGAAGCGAACAACCCGGTGCTCGCGCATCCGGAACAGGTGGAGATCGCGCCGGACGGTGACGCCATCGTCGTCGACATCGACGGCTTCGTCGTACCGGACTGCTCGGTCTGCGGCGGGCTGCTGAAGCCCAACGTGGTCTTCTTCGGCGAGCTGGTTCCCACCGGCAAGTTCACCGCGGCAGCCGCACTGGTGCGGGCAGCGGATGCCCTGGTCATCGCGGGATCCTCGCTCGCGGTCAATTCGGGCATCCGGTTGCTCGAACTGGCCAGGCGCCGCAAGCTGCCGATCGTGGTGATCAACCGCGGGGCGACCAAGGGTGACGGCCGGGCCCTGGTTAAGCTGGAGGCAGGCACGTCCGAGACGTTTGCCGGGCTGGTGACCCGACTCACCGACTAGGACTCGTTCAGGAGAAGGCGCTGTGCAGACAACCAGGCTCGCGATTGTTCGGCACGGCCAGACCGACTGGAACCTGGAGAAGCGTATCCAGGGCAGCACCGACATCCCCCTGAACAGCCTCGGTCGCGCCCAGGCGGCCGAAACCGGGTTGAACCTGGCCGGTGTGCCGTGGGCCGCGATCGTGAGCAGCCCGCTCGTTCGTGCCCACGAGACGGCCCGCATCATCGCCGGCGAATTGGATCTGCCTGCACCCCTGGTGATTCCGGAACTGACCGAGCGTCATCACGGCGAGATCGAGGGACTCACCTTCACCGAACGCCAGCTGCGCTTCCCGGACGGGTCGCGCGTTCCGGGGCTGGAGAGCCGCCAGGCGGTGCTCGACCGGGTTCTGCCCGCCCTCGAGCGGGTCGCGGCCGACCATCAGGGCGGGCAGGTGATCGTGGTCTGCCACGGCGGAGTGATCGGCACCCTGGTGCGCTACGCAACCGACGGGGCGCGCCCCGCCGCCGGCGAGCTCATCCCGAACGGCTCGGTGCACGACTTCCGGTGGCAGGACGGCCGGCTCGAGTTGGAGAGTTTCCTCTCGGTGCCCTGAGCGAGTCGGCCTCAGCGCTGCCTGTCGGTGGCAGCGGTGCCGGTCAACACGGCCAGGAGGCGGGCGGCGGAGGTCGCCCAGGTGAACCGGGCGGCCTGCACCAGCGAGCGTTGTGACCGGCTGGCCCACTCCCCCGGCACGTCGAGGTTGCGCACGGCGGCCGCGACGGCGTCGGGGTCGCGCGGGGTGACATAGCTGGCCGCGTCGCCGCCGATCTCCCGGAAGATGGGGATGTCACTGACGACCACCGGGATGCCCAGGCTCATCGCCTCCACCAGCGGAATTCCGAAGCCCTCGTCGAGGGAGGTGGTGACCAGCGCGGTCGCACTGTCCAGCAGGGCCACGTACTCGGCATCGCTGACCCCGTTGTGGAAGACCAGCCGGGCCTGCGGGGCGAGCGCGGACAGTCGGGCGCGCTCGGCGTCGCCGATCCGGCTGAGCAGGTGCAGTTCGTAGCCGGGCAGGGCCGCAGTTGCGCGCACCAGGGTGTCGACGTTCTTGTACGGCATGAACGAGCCCATGTAGATCAGGCGCTTCGTCGCCGGGGCCGACCGGTCGGTCGGCTCTCCCGTTGCGGCGACGGCGTCGGCCGCGTTGGGCACGACAGAGACGGGCCGCCGGGTGAGCCGGTGGCGCTGGATCAGTCCGGCGGTGGTCTCTGACACCGTCACGACGCCGTCCGACCGGTTCAGCAGCATCCGTTGTGGCCACCAGGAGAGGTGATACAACCGCCAGAGCAGCCGGATGCCGGCCGAGAATTCTCGCGGCGGGGTGCGGTTGCGGTAGTAGATCAGATCGTGCACCGTCAGCACGAGCCGGTAACGGCGACCCCACGACCCCATCGTCTGCATGGGACTGAAGACGATGTCGGGCGAGAGCTTGTTCACCGTCAGGGCCACGAGAGGTTCGAGCACACTCGTGGGTGAGCGCACCAACTGCCACGGCAGCGCCGGCAGCATGTCCAGCTGCCGGTGGTCACTGATCAGCATCGTCACCGGATGCAGCCGGCCGAGTTCGGTGACCAGGCCCGCCGTGTACCGGCTGATGCCGTCGTGCCTGTCGGTGCGGGTGTACCGGCAGTCGAAGACGATGCGCAGCGAACCCTGGGGCGCGGCGGTCACGAGGCGTCACCGGCGAGGAAGGCGCGCAGTTCACGGGCGGCGTCCTCGGGGACCTCGTAGTGGATGAGGTGGCCGACCCCGGGCAGCACCACGAGCCGCGCGTCGGGGAAGGACGCGCGCAATCGCACCTGCGCGGCCACCGGGGTGATGTCATCCTTCTCGGCGGCGATCAGCAGGGTGCGGCTCGCGATGGAGGCGGCGTACTCGCTGACATCGTTGCTGACCGACGCGGTGAAGGCCTCGAGCACCACGGTGCGGTCGGCGAAGGCGGAGAAATACCTGTCGTGCTGGTTGTGGATCCACCGGCGACGCTGCGGGCTGGGCGTCTTGGCCATGGTGATGCTCATCACTCGCACGATCACCCGGTTGCGCAGCAGCGCGAATCCGGCTCGCTCCGGCAGCTTGGCGGCCAACCAGTAGTAGAAGACGGCAAGGCGGGTCAGGATGCCGCGCGGGCCCGAGAGGGCGGGCGCCGCGATCGGGTTCACCAGCACCAGGTCGTGCGCGGGAAGCCCGGCGGGGGCGGCTGCCGCGGCGGAGACGATGATGGACCCGAACGAATGCCCGAGCACGACGAGGCGACCGGGGATCGCCGCGAGGCGGAGGAATTCGGCCAGCCAGGCGGCGTAGGACTCGATGGTGTGCGGCAGGGTCGCGAAGGCCGCGGATTCGCCGAACCCGGGCAGATCGGGCGAGATCACGCGAAGGCCGTGCAGCTGCGCCACGACGGCCTCGAGCCCATGATGATCCCCCCGGAAACCATGCACCATCACGATGGTGACCGGGGATTCAGGGTCGCCGTATTCCCAGTACCTGGTGTCGCTGCCGAGCACAGACAGGGTGTGGGCGCGTGCGTCCATGAGGGTGAGCAGGTCGGCGTAAGGCGAGGGAACGATCATCGTTCCCAGTTTAGGCTGGCCGCAGCATCGCGGCTCGACAGAACCTGCGCCGATCGACCTAGACTCACTGCATCAGCACCAGCCACCGCCGCGACCGGGCCGGGAGGAACGCCGTGAGCTTTACCGCACCGATACAACTTCCCGGGCTCACGCTCGACCCGCGGTGGTATCGCAGGGCCGTGTTCTACGAGGTGATGGTCCGATCGTTCGTCGACAGCAACGCCGATGGCGCCGGCGACCTGTCCGGCCTGATCTCCAAGCTGGACTACCTGCAGTGGCTGGGCATCGACGCCCTCTGGATCCCGCCGTTCTTCACCTCGCCGTTGCGGGACGGTGGGTACGACGTGGCCGACTACCGCACGATCCTGCCGGAGTTCGGCACCCTCGAGGAATTCAAGGAGCTGGTGACGAAGGCGCACGAACGGAATATGCGCATCGTGATCGACCTGCCGCTCAATCACACCTCCGACCAGCACCCCTGGTTCCAGCAGTCTCGACGCGACCCCGACGGCCCGTACGGCGAGTTCTACGTCTGGAACGATACCGACGACAGGTACCCCGACATCCGCATCATCTTCACCGATACCGAGGAGTCGAACTGGGCGTTCGATTCCGTTCGCCGCCAGTTCTACTTCCACCGGTTCTTCTCCCACCAACCGGACCTCAACTTCGAGAACCCGGCGGTGCACAGCGCCATCATCGAGGTGGTGCGCTACTGGCTGGACATGGGCGTCGACGGGTTCAGGTTGGATGCGATCCCCTACCTCTACGAGTCAGAGGAAGGCAACGGTGAGGGTGAACCGCCCACCCACGAGTTCATCAGGCGGTTGCGGGCGATGGTCGACCGAGACTATCCGGGCCGGGTGATGATCGCCGAGGCGAACCAGTGGCCGCGGGAGGTGGCGGCGTTCTTCGGCACTGAAGACGAACCGGAGTGCCACATGGCCTTCGACTTCCCAGTGATGCCGCGGGTGTTCTATTCGCTGCGCTCCCAACGCGCCGGCGAACTGGTGCGGGTGCTCTCCGAGACGACGGACATTCCCGAGGGCGCCGGCTGGGCGGTTTTCCTGCGCAATCACGACGAACTCACGCTGGAGATGGTGAGCGAGGAGTACCGGCAGGCCATGTACGGCTGGTACGCGTACGACCCGCGGATGCGCGCGAACATCGGCATCCGCCGCCGGCTGGCGCCCCTGCTCGACAACTCCCGGTCGGAGCTCGAGCTCGCGCACGCGTTGTTGTTCTCGCTCGCCGGCAGTCCGTTCCTGTACTACGGCGACGAGATCGGCATGGGCGACAACATCTGGCTGCCGGACCGGGACAGCTCACGCACGCCCATGCAGTGGACGCCGGACCGCAACGGCGGGTTCTCGGCCGCGGACCCGGGCAAGCTCTACCTGCCGGTCGTGCAGTCGCTGGTGTACAACTTCGCCCAGACCAACGTGGAGTCCCACCTGGCCCAGTCCGGTTCGCTGCTGCACTGGATCCGGAACGTGATCCACGTGCGGAAGGCACACCCGACGTTCGGCCTGGGGTCAATCCGGGTGCTGACCACTGACCACGAATCCATCCTGGCCTTCGTGCGGGAGTATCCGGGGTCGGGCTCGAGCTTCGGCGATCAGCCGGAGACGGTGCTCTGCGTGTTCAGCTTCGCCCACAACCCGGTGGGATTCAGGATTGAGGAACCCGACCTGGCCGGCACCCGGCTCTACGACATCTTCGGCGGGGCGGTGTTCCCGCCCTTCGACGATGCGGGCGGGCTGACCCTGACGCTGGGTGCACAGAGTTTCTACTGGTTGCACTGCGGCTAGATCGCGCACGCGTCGCGCTCCGGCTGATCTCGCGCGGCTTAAACCGAAAGGGCGACCAGCCGAAGCTGGTCGCCCTGTCGTGCAGCTGGGGTCGGACTACTTGCCGAAGCCCTTGTAGCGCGAGTTGAACTTCTCCACGCGTCCGGCGGAGTCCATGATGCGCTGCTTGCCCGTGTAGAACGGGTGCGACTCGGAGGAGATTTCCACGTCGATGACCGGGTACGTGGTGCCGTCTTCCCACTCGATGGTCTTCGAGCTGGAGACCGTCGAACGGGTAAGGAACGTCGCACCCGACGCGAGGTCGCGGAAGACCACGGGAGCGTATGTGGGGTGAATGTCAGACTTCATGGAGACTTCCTTGGTGCGTTTCGGTGGGTGGGTTCTGGCTCGCCGGTTGCGGCAGAAAAGTATTCCGGTCACGAGGACCAGCTATGGAGTTTAGCAGAATCTTGGGCCCTGAGGTGCCCAGGACACGGGAACGGTCAGATTGCGCGTGCCGAGTACCGTCCGTCGGTCTCGGTGAGCTCGATCTCGAGCCCGAACGCCTCGCTGAGAGTAGCAGCGGTGAGGGCTTCCGCGAGCGGTCCGGCGCTGACGACCTTGCCGCCGGAGAGCAGCAGCACGTGGGTGAATCCACGCGGGATCTCTTCCACGTGGTGGGTGACCATGATGATCGCCGGGGAGTTCGGCTCGCTGGCGTACCCGCTGAGCAGGCGCAGCAGCTCTTCGCGGGCGCCGAGGTCGAGGCTGGCGGCGGGTTCGTCGAGCAGCAGGATCTCGGGGTCGGTCATGATCGACCTGGCGATCTGCACCCGCTTCTGTTCACCGTCGCTCAGGGTGCCGAACTTGCGGTCGGCGAGGTGGTCGAGCTTCCACTCGGTGAGCACGCGTTGGGCGCGGCGCTCGTCGATCTCCTCGTATTCCTCGTTCCAGCGACCCGTGACCGAGTACGCCGCCGTCATCACGACGTTGAGCACGGTTTCGCCGGCCGGCACCCGGCGGGCCATCGCGGTGGAGGCAAAGCCGATGCGGGGGCGGAGTTCGAACAGATCGCTGCCGCCGAGGGGTTCTTCGAGTACCTCTGCGGTTCCCTTGGACGGGTGGATGAGCGCGGCGGCGATCTGCAGCGTGGTGGTCTTGCCGGCGCCGTTCGGGCCGAGGATCACCCAACGCTGATCGCTGTCCACGCTCCAATCCACTGAGTCGAGGATGGTGGTGCCACCCCGGACGACGGAAACCTCGGTGAAGTGAAGAACGTTGACCATGACCATAAGCCCATGTTATCGGGCGGCGCGAGCGGTCAGGTCACGCCTCTCCCGGTCGCTCAGAGCAGGCCGGCGTAAATCTCCCTGGTGCTCGCGGCGATCTGGCCCCAACTGAAGATCTTCTCGGCGCGGACCCGGCCGGCGCGGCCCATTTCGGCGGCGCGAGCGGGATCGGCGACCACCTCGGTGAGGATGCGGGCGAGATCGGCCACGAAGACCTCGGGGTCGGTCGGGGTGCCGGTTCCGTCGCTGAGCTGGTCGATGGGCACCAGCCGGCCGGTCTCGCCATCCGCGACCACCTCGGGGATGCCGCCGGTGGCGGTGCCGACGACGGGGAGGCCGCAGGCCATCGCCTCGAGGTTGACGATGCCGAGCGGTTCGTAGACCGATGGGCAGACGAAGACGGTTCCGGCGGTGAGCACCGCAGACAGCTCGTGCTGCGGCAGCAGCCGGTCGATCCAGACCACACCGGAGCGTTCCTTCTGCAACGCTTCGACACCCGCGGTGACCTCGGCGAGAATGCCGGCGGTGTCGGGCGCTCCGGCGCAGAGCACCAGCTGGACCTCCGGCGGCAGCAGGGCGGCAGCGCGCAAGAGGTAGGGCAGGCCCTTCTGCCGGGTGATCCGGCCGACGAACACCACAGACGGACGGTCGGGATCGATGCCCAGGGCACGCACGGTGGCGTCGTCCTCTGTGGGCTTCCAGCGGTCCAGGTCGATGCCGTTGTAGACGACGTGCACGCGGGACTCATCCAGCGCCGGGTAGCTGCGCAGGATGTCGGCGCGCATCCCGCCGCTGACGGCGATGACGGCGTCGGCGGCCTCGAACGCGGTCTTCTCGATCCAGCTCGACACCCGGTAGCCGCCGCCGAGCTGTTCGGCCTTCCACGGCCGCAACGGCTCGAGGCTGTGCGCCGTGACGACGTGCGGAACACCGTGCAGCAGCTTGGCGATATGCCCGGCGCCGTTGGCATACCAGGTGTGCGAGTGCACGATGTCGGCTCCGGCGACGTCCTGGGCCATCTGCAGGTCGACGCCCAACGTGGTCAGGGTGGCGTTGGCGTCAGCGAGTTCTGCCGGCACGCCATACGCGAAGGTGTCGGCCTCGGTGCGGGGCGCCCCGAAGCAGCGCACGGTGACATCGATGTCGGTTCGGAGGGCCTTGACCAGTTCCGCGACGTGGACACCGGCGCCTCCGTAAATCTCGGGCGGATATTCCTTGGTGAGCAGATCGACGCGCATGCAGTAAAACTAGCGCAGGGTGAAGGGCGGACACACCCCCACACGCTGGTCGTTCCTCCCGGATGGCCCTACTCTGAAGTTATGAAGGCCCAGAAGATCTTTGGAATCGTTCTCGCAGGCGGCGAGGGAAAACGGCTGATGCCGTTGACCGAAGACCGCGCCAAACCAGCGGTGCCGTTTGGAGGGCATTACCGGTTGATCGACTTCGCTCTGTCGAACCTGATCAACTCCGGTGTCACCCAGATCGTCGTCCTGACCCAGTACAAGTCCCACAGCCTCGACCGGCACGTGTCGCAGACCTGGCATGTTTCCGGTGGACTGTTCAACTCCTACATCGCCTCCGTCCCCGCACAGCAGCGGCTCGGTAAGCGCTGGTTCAGCGGTTCTGCGGATGCGATCCTGCAGAGCCTCAACCTGATCCATGACGAGAAGCCCGACATCGTCGTCGTGGTCGGTGCCGACCACGTCTACCGCATGGACTTCAGCCAGATGATCGATGCACACATCGCGTCGGGCGCCCAGGCTACCGTCGCCGCCATCCGCCAGCCCATCGGTCTGGCCGACCAGTTCGGCGTCATCGATGTGGATGCCGCGACCCCCGACCGGATCAAGGACTTCCTGGAGAAGCCCAAGGACGCTGTCGGACTGGCCGATGCGCCGCACGAGGTGTTCGCCTCGATGGGCAACTACGTCTTCAACGCCGACGCCCTGATCGAGGCCGTGCGCCGCGATGGCGAACGTACAGACTCCAGCCACGACATGGGTGGTGACATCGTTCCCGACTTCGTCTCTCGCGGGGAAGCCGGTGTGTACGACCTGCAGCGCAACGAGGTGCCGGGGTCAACGGATCGCGACCGGTACTACTGGCGCGATGTGGGAACCATCGATTCGTTCTTCGAGGCCCACCAGGACCTGATCAGCGCGCTGCCGGTGTTCAACCTCTACAACCAGAGCTGGCCGATCTTCAGCCAGCAGCTGAACTCGCCGCCGGCGAAGTTCGTGCGCGATGCCAAGGGTTCCCTCGGCACCGTGATCGACTCGATCGTGTCGCTGGGCTGCGTCATCTCGGGCGCGCACCTCGAGCGCAGCGTGGTGGGGCCCTGGGCCGTCATCGACTCCGGCGCGCACGTGGTGGACTCGATCGTGTTCGACCGGGTGCAGATCCGTCCGGGCGCCGTCGTGCACCGCGCGATCCTCGACAAGGACGTCGTCGTCGAGGACGGCGCCAGCATCGGCGTCGACCGCGACCGCGACCTGGCCCGTGGGTTCAGCGTCACCGAGTCCGGAATCACCGTTGTCGGGAAGGGTGTGCACGTACACCCGTGATTCCCGCAGCACGATTCCTCGTTGTCCTGGATGCCGACTCCACCCTCATCGAGAACGAGGTCATCGAGCTTCTCGCTGACGCGGCCGGTTCCCTCGCCCAAGTGGCCGAGGTGACCGACCGCGCCATGCGGGGCGAGCTCGACTTCGCCGCGAGCCTGCGGGAGCGGGTGGCGACCTTGGCCGGGTTGCCCGCCGGGGTGTTCGCCGAGGTGGGAGCCCTCGTGCGGCCCACCGCCGGTGTGCACGACCTGATCGCCGGTCTGCACGCTGCGGGAAGCACCATCGGTGTGGTCTCCGGCGGCTTCCACGAGATCCTCGATCCACTCGCTGCAACCCTGGGCCTGGACCACTGGCGGGCCAATCGGCTCGAGGTGGCCGACGGTCACCTCACCGGCCGTCTGGTCGGGCCGATCATCGACGCGACCGCGAAGGCCACGGCCCTGGCCGAATGGGCAGCGCTGGACGGTGTGGACCTGTGCTCGACGGTTGCGGTGGGTGACGGGGCCAACGACCTCACCATGATGCGCATCGCCGGTCTCGGGGTCGCGTTCAACGCCAAGCCGATCGTGCGCCGCTCGGCTGACCTGTCGATCGGCACGACCAACCTCAGTCAGATCCTGCCCCTCCTTGGGCTGCGCGGCTGACGGACCGTCGGCCTCATCGGCCGTACTGACACGAACGAGCCCGGCCGGACCAATGGTCCGACCGGGCTCGACGGCATCCATCGATCGTGCGGGTCAGTGGCCCATGCCCAGACCGCCGTCGACGGGGATGACCGCGCCGGAGATGTAGGCGGCGTCATCGCCGGCGACCCAGGTGACGACCCGGGCGACCTCGGCCGGTGAGGCGAATCGTCCGGCCGGGATGTTGCGCTTGTACTCGGCCTGCTGCGCCTCGGGCAGGGCGGCGGTCATGTCGGTCTCGATGAAGCCGGGAGCCACGACGTTGGCGGTGATGCCGCGGGCGCCGAGTTCGCGGGTGACCGAGCGGGCCAGGCCGACCAGGCCGCTCTTCGACGAGGAGTAGTTCACCTGGCCGGCCGAGCCGTACAGGCCGACGACGCTGGAGATGAGCACGATCCGGCCGAACCGGGCCTTCAGCATGCCCTTCGAGGCCCGTTTGACCACGCGGAAGGCGCCGCTGAGGTTGGTGTCGATCACCGAGGTGAAGTCGTCCTCCGACATGCGCATCAGCAGGGTGTCCTTGGTGATGCCGGCGTTGGCGACGACGACCTCGACCGGGCCGTATGCGGCCTCGATCTCGGTGAAGGCGGCATCGATCGAGGCGTAGTCGGTGACATCGGCGCGCACGGTGAGGCTGCCGGCGGGACCCTCGCCGGAGCGGGCGGTGATGGCCACGCGGTGACCCTGGGCCAGGAATTCCTCGGCGATGGCGTAGCCGATACCGCGGTTGCCTCCGGTTACCAGAACTGTTCGAGCGGTCGCCATGGCGCGGTCCTTTCAGTGGGAATGCCCGCGGGGTGTGCGGGCACAGATCCATTCAGCTTAGAGCGTTCTCGGATGTCACCCCGGATGCCGGCAGGGGACGTAGGCTGGATGCACTACATGGACAGGCGTACCGAGTGTGATCACCGGGTGAGGCGATGGGCACGATGAAGCAGCAATCGATCACGACGCTCCCTCCGTCTCCGGAGGACGAGCGCCGTCGCCGCATGATCCGGTATGCCGTCACGATGGGCATCCGCATGGTCTGCATCGTGCTGATGCTGTTCGTGCAGGGTTGGTGGCTGCTGGTGTGCGCCCTCGGCGCCATCCTGCTTCCCTATTTCGCCGTCGTCGCGGCCAATGTGCACGGCGAGCAGCGCTCCCCCACCGTCCTTCGTCCGGGCGCTGTCGCGGTGCTGCCGTCTGTTCCCCTCCAGGGCCGGTCGGCCCCGACGAACGCGGAGTCGATGGGCACGGATTCGACGGCCTCCGATCGGGACCGGGACGAGAACCAGCCCGACGGACAGGGCCGTGCGCCTGGAGAGACGCTGTGATCGGTTTCGGCGCCGCGCCGGAGACGACGAGCTGCTCGCGCGCCGGCTGCCGCGAATCCGCGCTCTGGCGGCTGGACTGGCGCAACCCTCGCATCCACACCGAGGAGCGGGTGAAGACCTGGCTGGCCTGCGCCGAACACGTCGACTTCCTGCGCGACTTCCTCTCCACCCGGGATTTCCCGCTCCGGGTGAGCCCACTCACCCCCACCAACGTCGACAGCTCCGAATCGGAGCACGCATGAGTGGCTGGCGCTTCCTGCTGTCGAAACAATGGGCCGGCTACCTGGCGCTCACCATCGTGTTCGCCGTGGTCTGCTCGGGGCTGGGCATGTGGCAGCTGGCCCGGCGGGCGGAAGCGCAGGCCGAGATCAGCCGGGTCGACGCGAACTTCGACGCCGACGCCGTGAACCTCACCGACGCGCTGCCGACGCTGGATTCCTTCGAGGAGTCCCAGAAATGGCTGCCGGTCGAGATGACCGGCACCTACCTGCTCGACCAGGAACTGCTGGTGCGCAACCGCACCTTCAACATCAACCCGGGCTTCGAAGTCCTCACTCCCCTGCTTCTGGCCAACGGCGACATCTTCATCGTCGACCGCGGCTGGATTCCCACCGGTGAGAATCAGGATGCGCCGGACTCCGTGCCCGCGGCGCCGACCGGCGAGGTCACCGTGGTAGCCAGGCTCAAGCAGGGCGAACCCGTTCTGGCCGGCCGCAGCGCGACCGGCAACCAGGTTGCGACGATCAACCTGCCCGCCATCGCCGACCGGCTCGGCGCCGACACCTACACCGGGGCATACGGCCTGATGAAGACCGAGGATCCCGCCCCCGCCGACCGGCCGACGGCCGTCGCCCGCCCGGTGCGCGACGAGGGTCCGCACCTGTCCTACGCCTTCCAGTGGTTTGTCTTCGCCCTGATGGGATTCATCGGCCTGGGCTGGGCGGCCAGGCAGGAGTTCCGCAACATCAACTCCGAGGTTCCCGAAGAGCAGCTCCGGGCGGCGGAGCGGGCCAAGCGACAGGCCGCGAAGCCGCGCAGCGACGCCGAGATCGAAGACGAACTGATGGACCAGCACAGCTGACGTGTGCTGCCGGAAGGCACGGTTGCAGCAGAAAACCCGCCGGCCCTCACGGGGCGGCGGGTTCTTCTTTGTCTGCTTGTCGTCGTTAGGCGAGCGTGATCAGATCGAGGTAGTCCTTGTTCCAGTGGTCCTCTGTGCCGTCGGGCATGATGAGCACGCGTTCCGGGTTGAGCGCCTCGACGGCGCCCTCGTCGTGGCTGACCAGGACCACGGCGCCGGTGAAGTGCGCCAGGGCGTCGAGGATCTCTTCACGGCTGGCCGGGTCGAGGTTGTTGGTCGGTTCGTCCAGCAGCAGCACGTTGGCGCCGGACACCACGATCATCGCCAGGGCCAGCCGGGTCTTCTCACCACCGGAGAGCACGCCGGCCGGCTTGTGGGAGTCGTCACCGGTGAACAGGAACGAACCGAGCACTCGCCGCGCTTCCATCTCGGTGATGTTCGGCGAGGAGGAGATCATGTTCTGCAGCACGCTGCGTTTCACGTCGATGGTCTCGTGTTCCTGGGCGAAGTAGCCGATCCGCAGGCCGTGGCCGGCCACGATCTCTCCAGTGTCGGGCTTGTCCACTCCGGCGAGCATCCGCAGCAGGGTGGTCTTGCCGGCACCGTTGAGGCCGAGGATGACGACCTTGGACCCGCGGTCGATGGCGAGGTCGACGGCCGCGAAGATCTCCAGCGACCCGTAGCTCTTCGACAGGTCGTTGGCCATCAGCGGGGTGCGGCCGCACGGAGCGGGCTCGGGGAAGCGCAGTTTCGCGACCCGGTCGACAGCGCGAACAGCGTCCAGGCCGGAGAGGAGCTTCTCGGCGCGGGCGACCATCTGGTGCGCGGCGGCGGCCTTGCTGGCCTTGGCACCGAACTTGGCGGCCTGCAGCTGCAGGGTCGAGGCCTTCTTCTCGGCGTTGGCGCGTTCTTTCTTACGACGGTCGGCGTCGGCGACGCGCTGCCGCTGGTAGTTCTTCCAGTTCATGTTGTAGATGTCGATGACCATGCGGTTGGCATCGAGGTAGAACACGCGGTTGACGGTGTCGCCGACGAGTTCGATGTCGTGGCTGATGATGATGCAGCCGCCGCGATAGTTCTTCACGAACTCCCGCAGCCACACCACGGAGTCGGCGTCGAGGTGGTTGGTGGGCTCGTCGAGAATCATCGTCTCGGCGGCGGAGAACAGGATGCGGGCCAGCTCGATCCGGCGACGCTGGCCACCGGAGAGAGTGCGCAGCGGCTGGTCGAGAATGCGGTCGGGCAGGTTCAGGTTGCTGGCGATGGACGCCGCTTCGGCTTCGGCCGCATAACCGCCGAGCGCGTTGAACTCATCCGTGAGGACGCCGTAGCGTTTCATCGCTCGTTCGCTGATCTTGCTGTCGGGCGATCCCATCTCGATGCCGGCCTGGGTGAGGCCGAGCGAGATGGTGCCGAGGCCGCGGGCATCGAGGATGCGGGTGCGGGCGAGCATGTCCGGGTCGCCGGAGCGGGGGTCCTGCGGCAGGTAGCCGATCTCGCCGGAGCTCTCGATCTTGCCCTTGGTGGGCAGGGTCTCCCGGGCCAGGGTCTTGGTCAGCGTGGTCTTACCGGCACCGTTGCGCCCGACCAGGCCGATCTTGTCGCCGGCGGATACGCGGAAGCTGACATCCTCCATGAGCACGCGCGCCCCAACTCGGATTTCGAGATCTTGCACACTGAGCACAGCAATAGTCCATTCAGAGGAGTCGTGGGAGGGCCGGCCAAACACGGCCAGTCCACCAGTATATTTGCTCGCGCGGGGTTTCGGTCCCGCCGGGCGGTATTGGGTCTCGCTCGGCGGCCCTAGTGAGCGGGAATCCGGCCGGCGGGCAGCAGCGCGGGCAGGGCCGACCGCAGCCAGGCAGTGTAGGTCTCGGTCGACCAGCCGAGGTCGAGAACGAGGGTCTGGAAGACCTGGGGATGACCGAGCGCCCAGATCGACGCCGCGGCCTCATGATCGCTCAATCCGGCGCGAAGACCCAGCCGCGAGCGGAGCACCGCGACCGCATCGCCGTACGCCACCAGGCTGCGGGCGGCGCTGGAGAGCTCCAGCTCGCGGATCTCCGGGTCGATACCAGCCGCCTCGTTCAGCACCCGCTGGATCGGTGCCGCCCGTTGGTTGCCGTCCACGATCCAGTCGGCGAGGACACCGAGGGCGACTCCAGCGGTTTCGGCAGCGGCGAGCCGGGCTGCCAGATCCGGCCCAGACCTGCCGCCGGCGCCGGCTCGGTCGGTGGCCCCGGCGAGCACGGATGCGAGGACGTCGGCCTTGGACCCGACCGAGTTGTAGATCGTCTGCACGGCGACGCCGGCGCCGTCGGCGATCGCGGCAATCGACGTGCCGACGTAGCCCCGGTCCCGCATCAGAATCGTGGCGGCGTCGACGATGTCCGCGCGTGTGCCCGCGGTCTGGGCGTCTCGCCGGGCTTGGCTGCGGGATGGGCTGGTATCCATCTGTTTAGAATACCCCTCCAGTGATTGGTGCAGCATTACACTCGTCTGTTTTCGGGCGCTCCCGGGATGACGAGCGTTAAAAAGAACCGCGCCGGGTGCGGATGCTGAGGGCATCGGCACCCGGCGCGGGCGGTGAAACGACTCGGATTCAGATGGAGAAACCGAGGGCGCGCATCATGTCGCGACCGTCGTCGGTAATCTTTTCCGGACCCCACGGCGGCATCCACACCCAGTTGATGCGGAACTGTTCGACGACGCCGTCCAGGGCCTCTGCGGTTTGTTCCTCGAGTACGTCGGTGAGCGGGCAGCCGGCCGAGGTGAGCGTCATGTGGATGATGAGCGCGTCGTTCTCGTCGTCCCAGCCGAGGTCGTAGATCAGGCCGAGGTCGACGACGTTGATGCCGAGCTCCGGATCCATGACGTCTTTCAGGGCCTCTTCGATCTCGTCGAAGCGCGCAGGGGTGAGTGTCGAGACCATGGTTCTAGCCTACGGGCGTCTCGGTCAGGAAGCGATCGTATCCTTCGTCTTCCAGACGGTCGGCCAGCTCGGGGCCGCCCTGCTCAGCGATGCGGCCGTCGACGAAGACGTGCACGAAGTCGGGCTTGATGTAGCGCAGGATGCGGGTGTAGTGCGTGATCAGGAGCAGGCCCAGGCCGGTGTTCTCCTTGGCGCGGTTGACGCCCTCGGAGACGATCTTCAGGGCGTCCACGTCGAGGCCGGAGTCGGTCTCGTCGAGAACGGCGAACTTCGGCTTGAGCAGTTCGAGCTGGAGGATCTCGTTGCGCTTCTTCTCGCCGCCGGAGAAGCCCTCGTTGACGTTGCGCTCGGCGAAGCTCTTGTCCATCCGCAGCTTGACCATGGACTCGCGCACATCCTTGATCCAGGTGCGGATCGCGGGTGCCTCACCGTCGATGGCGGTCTTGGCCGTGCGCAGGAAGTTCGTGACGGTGACGCCGGGGATCTCGACCGGGTACTGCATGGCGAGGAAGAGGCCCGCCCGGGCGCGCTCGTCGACAGTCATGGTGAGCACCTCTGCGCCGTCGAGGAGGATCGATCCACTGTCGACGTGATACTTGGGGTGGCCGGCGATCGTGTAGGCCAGGGTGGACTTGCCGGAGCCGTTCGGCCCCATGATCGCGTGGATTTCGCCCTCGTTGATGATGAGGTCGACACCGCGCAGGATCTGCTTGGTGCCCTGGTCGGTCTCGACACTGACGTGCAGGTCTTTGATCTCAAGAACAGACATTATTCGGTATCTCTTTCGTAGTCCGCAGGTGGTGCGGGCGTTCGGATGTGGGCGGCCGGGTGGCCGGCGGGTGCTTAGACGGCGATGGTGACCAGCGGGTCGATGAACACGTCACCGTCGATCAGGTCGACCTGGTAGACGGGTACAGGCTCATAGGCCGGGAGGGTCAGTGGGCGCCCGGTCTTGAGCGAGAACTTGGAGCCGTGCGCCCAGCATTCCAGGGTGTCGTCCTCGACGAAGCCCTCTGACAGCGAGATGTCGCCGTGGGTGCAGGTGTCGCCGATCGCGAAGACGGTGTCGTGCGAGTCCCGCACGACGGCGATGTTCACACCGTCGATCTCGACCTTGATGGCCTCGTTGGGTTCGAGGTCGTCGAGCGCACAAATCTTGGTTGACGCCATGTTCAGTTGCCTTCTGTTCCGCGGAGTTCGTTTTCGATGGCGCCCTGCAGTCGCTCTTCCAGCGGCGCCGAGCCGATGTGCTGCACGATCTCGCTGAGGAAGCCGCGCACGACGAGACGTCGCGCTTCGATCTCGCCGATACCCCTGGACTGCAGGTAGAAGAGCTGCTCGTCGTCGAATCGTCCCGTGGCGCTGGCGTGGCCGGCACCGAGGATGTCACCGGTCTCGATTTCCAGGTTCGGGATGGAATCCGCGCGAGTGCCTTCGGTCAGGACCAGGTTGCGGTTCTGCTCGTAGCTGTCGGTTCCGGGTGCGGTGTTGCCGATGAGCACGTCACCGATCCACACCGTGCGCGCACCTGCGCCCTGGAGGGCGCCCTTGTAGTTGACCCGGCTGCGGGTGTTGGGTGCGTCATGGTTGACGTAGACCTGCTGCTCGAGGTGCTGGCCGGCGTCGGCGAAGTAGAGGCCGAACAGCTCGGTGTCACTGCCGGGACCGGCCAGGATCACCGACGGGTTGACCCGGACGATGCTGCCGCCGAGGGAGACGACGACGTGCTTGAGGCGCGCGTCGCGGCCTATCGTGGCGAAGTGGTTGGCCAGCTGCACGGCGTCGGCGTTCCACTCCTGAAGCGTCACGACAGTGAGGTTGGCGGACTCGCCGACGATGATCTCGACGTTCTCGGAGATGCGGGCGTCGCCGATGTTCTGCAGGATCACGACGGCCTGGCTGAACGGCTTGGCTTCGATGATCGTGTGCGCGGCGCGCGGAACGGAGCCCAGGGTGGCACGGGTGAGCGTGATCTCCTTGGCCTCCTCGCCGCTGACGGTGATCGCCAGCGCCTGTCCGAAACTGCTCCAGGCGTTAGCAGCGGCGCGCTCCTCCGGGGCGCCGGCCGTGCCGACACGAGCGTCGGTGCGGTCAACCCAGGAGACGTCGACATCCGCGTGCGGGGTCGTGTCGAAGTCGTAGTTGGAGCCGTCGAGTTCTCCGGCGGTGAGGTCGGTGAACTTGCCGACGGGCGAGAGCTTCCAGACGGCTTCCCGGCCGGTGACGGCGGCGAAGTCGGCGGGCTCGAAGCTCTTGAACCGCGCAGAGCGGGTCTGCACCGGCACGAAGCCGAACCGGCCGTCGGAGTGCTCCTTGATACCGTGCTGTTCTGCGGTGGGCAAAGCCTCCGACGAGGATGATGTGGGGGCGGTTGAAGTTGAGGCGGCGGACATTTAGCCGACGGATCCTTCCATGCCCATTTCAATGAGCTTGTTGAGTTCGAGGGCGTACTCCATCGGGAGCTCCCTGGCGATGGGTTCGATGAAGCCACGCACGATCATGGCCATGGCTTCGTCTTCGGGCATGCCGCGGCTCATCAGGTAGAACAGCTGTTCTTCGCTGACCCGGGAGACCGTGGCCTCGTGACCGAGCTGCACGTCGTCGACGCGGATGTCGATGGCCGGGTAGGTGTCGGAGCGCGACTGGGTGTCAACGAGCAGGGCGTCACAGCGCACGGTGTTGGCGGAGTGGTGCGCGGTGGCATCCACTCGCACCTCACCGCGGTAGCCGGCGCGGCCGCCGCCGCGGGCGATCGACTTGGACACGATCGAGGACTGCGTGTACGGGGCCATGTGGATCATCTTGGCGCCGGCATCCTGGTGCTGGCCGGGGCCGGCGAACGCGACGGAGAGGGTCTCGCCCTTGGCGTGCTCCCCCATCAGGTAGATCGACGGGTACTTCATGGTGACCTTGGAACCGATGTTGCCGTCGATCCACTCCATGGTGGCGCCCTCGGCGGCCGTGGCGCGCTTGGTGACGAGGTTGTAGACGTTGTTCGACCAGTTCTGGATGGTCGTGTAGCGAACGCGGGCGTTCTTCTTCACGATGATCTCGACCACGGCGGAGTGCAGCGAGTCCGACTTGTAGATCGGCGCGGTGCAACCCTCGATGTAGTGCACGTAGCTGCCCTCATCGGCGATGATCAGGGTGCGCTCGAACTGACCCATGTTCTCGGTGTTGATCCGGAAGTAGGCCTGCAGCGGGATCTCGACGTGCACGCCCGGGGGGACGTAGACGAACGAGCCGCCCGACCAGACCGAGGTGTTCAGCGCGGCAAACTTGTTGTCGCCGGACGGGATGACGCTGCCGAAGTACTCCTCGAAGAATTCCGGGTGTTCCTTGAGCGCAGTGTCGGTGTCCATGAAGATGACGCCCTGGGCTTCGAGTTCCTCGTTGATCTGGTGGTAGACCACTTCGGACTCGTACTGCGCGGCGACGCCGGAGACCAGGCGCTGACGCTCGGCTTCGGGGATGCCGAGCTTCTCGTAGGTGTTCTTGATGTCGTCCGGCAGGTCTTCCCAGGTTTGGGCCTGCTTCTCGGTGGAGCGGACGAAGTACTTGATGTTGTCGAAGTCGATCTCCGACAGGTCTGCACCCCAGGTGGGCATGGGCTTGCGCTCGAAGAGCTGCAGCGCCTTCAGGCGGCGCTCGAGCATCCACGCCGGTTCTTTTTTCAGGTTCGAGATGTCGGTGACAACCTCGGGCGAAATACCGCGGCGTGCGGATGCGCCGGCGGCGTCGGAATCGGACCAGCCGAATTCGTACACCCCCAGGCCTGCGAGCTCGGGTCGGTCAAGTAGAACGTCAGACATCTTTACCTCTTCTCCTACCCACAACAACCCGGATATCAGTCCGGTCATTCCCGATTCGGCGCTTCGAGCGACCTGGTGGTCGAACGTGCAACACCTGGCGAGCTTGAGATGTATGGGTGGCTACGTTGCGTACCTAAGATGAACAAGGGCTGGTCGTGCCGCGTTGCGAAAAGAACTTCGCGCGCACGTGCCCCATGAAACACCTAATTCTACAGGCTAGAGATGTTATTAGTAGTGCGACCCGGCGTATTCACATTCGCCCGCACGTGCAGGGAGCAGAACCGGTGAAACGGATTATCGAGTGGTTGCCCGTGAGCGTCGACCGACGCCTCAAGGTGTTGGCCTGGGTATACCTCGCCGCTCAGATCTTTCTCGTCGGCACCGGCGGGCTCGTGCGCCTGACCAGTTCGGGCCTCGGCTGCCCCACGTGGCCCAAGTGCACCGCCGATTCGCTGGTGAACACGCCGGAGATGGGCATCCACGGCGTCATCGAATTCGGCAACCGGTTGCTCGGCGTGGTGCTGGGCCTGGTCGCCATCGCCGCGTTCGTCGCGGTGCTGCGGATGCGTCGCAGCCGTCCCGACCTCTTCCGGCTGACTCTGCTCGCCGGGCTCGGCATCCCCGCCCAGGCCGTCATCGGCGGCATCAGCGTGCTCACCCAGCTCAACCCCTACGTCGTCGGCCTGCACTTCGTCATCTCGGTCGGACTCGTGGGCCTCTGCACCGCGTTCGTCTATCGGCTCTACACGGCTCAGGGCCCGCGGGAGCGGGTGGTGCCGCTGTGGTTCCTCATCGTGACCCACCTCACCACCGTCGTCGTGGCGATCACCATCGCTGTCGGCATCCTCACCACCGGCTCAGGCCCGCACGCCGGCGATGCTGATGCGCCGCGTAACGGCCTGGACTCCGAGTTCCTGCAGCACGTGCACAGCTGGCCGGCCTACCTGACGGTGGCCCTCACTCTTGTGCTCGTGATCGGGGCGGTGTCGCTCCGGCTGCCGGTGCGCCGCTGGGTGCTGCTCCTCCTCGCCGTCGAACTGGCGCAGACCGCGGTCGGCCTCATCCAGGCCAACCTGGGGTTGCCCGCCGTTCTGGTGGGCATCCACATGGTGCTGGCATGCATCCTCGCCTCAGTCATGACCGCCGTCGTGCTGAACCTCAAGCAGCCGGCCAGTGCGCTCACTCCCCCGACGACCCGCAGCACTTCCGAGACCCTCGCCCGCTGACCTGCGCCTGCTTGACCCGCGCCTGCTTGACCCGCTCCCGGTTGACCCGCTCATGATCCTGCGCACGCCCGCGAGTGCGGCGAACCGGTCGCCTCAGTACCCGCGAAGCAGCCACGCTGCCGCTTTCGCGGCTGGCGTATCTCGCGAAGGCGGGGACATGGCTACCTCAGCAGCCGCGAAGCAGCCACATCACCGCTCTCGCGAATCACCTCTCGCGAAAGGCCACGCGAGCGGTGGCCGCGCGAGCGACGGCCCCGCGAGCTAATGCCACGCGAGCGAGGCCTGTCGCAGACGACCACTGCCGCGAGAGCGGGTCAATGGTCACCTGGGCGAGCCGAGTTGACCACACCACCGCTCTCGCGGATGGCGTCTCTCGCGAGGGCGGGGAAACGGTTGCCTCCACATCCGCGAAGCAGCCACATCCCCGCTCTCGCGTAAGAACTCTCTCGCGAGAGCGGGGAAACGGTCACTTCAGCGTTCGCGAAGCAGCCACGCCACCGCTTTCGCGACAGAGGCGTGACGGGCTAGAAGGGCAGCAGCGGGTCGACGCCCACAGCAACGAAGACCAGGGTGAGGTACGCGATCGAACCGTGGAAGACCCGCATCGGCGAGACGTGCTCGTGCCGGATGGTGAGGTTGTACAGCCGGTGGGTCTCGTAGATGAACCACGCTCCGGAGCCGACCGCGACGATCGTGTACACGAGACCCATGTCCGCGATGGGCACGAGCAACAGGGAGCAGGCCACGGTGGCCCAGGCGTACAGGATGACCTGCAGGCCCACCTGCGCGCGGCCGCGCACGACGGCCAGCATGGGTACGCCCGCGGCCTGGTAGTCGTCGCGGTACTTCATTGAGAGCGGCCAATAGTGCGGCGGGGTCCAGAGGAAGATGATCAGGAACAGGATGAACGGCGGCCAGGACAGGTCTCCGGTCACGGCGGCCCAGCCGATCAGCACCGGCATGCAGCCGGCGATGCCGCCCCAGACGATGTTCTGCGCGGTGCGGCGCTTGAGCACCATCGTGTAGAACACGACATAGAGCAGGATCGCGCCGAGCGAGAGCAGCGCGGCAACCCAGTTGGTGAAGGCCCAGAGCCAGGCAATGGACACGGCGCCGAGCACCCAGGCGAAGACCAGGGCCTGCCGGTCGCTGAGTTCGCCGGTCACGAGCGGGCGCCCCTGGGTACGGTTCATCAACCGGTCGATGTCGCGGTCGAGGTAGCAGTTGAACGCTCCGGCCGAGCCGGCGCTGAACGCACCGCCGATGAGCGTGGCGAGTACCAACCACAGGTCGGGGATGCCGCCGGTGGCGAGGATCATCGTCGGCGCGGTAACGACGAGTAACAATTCGACGACCCGGGGCTTCGTCAGCGACAGATACGCCTTGAATGTGCGACGGAACTTGTCTCCACGGTCGTCTGCCCCCTGAGAGCGGGGCTCCTCAGCAGTGTCGATGGCTTCTCGTGCGCTTCGCATATTGCCTCGATTCTAGATCATTCCGGCACCTCTCAGGCCCGGATCGCCCGTGCGACAGTGGCGCAATATCCGCGAAACAACGTCACCAAGCCTCGTTCCGTATAATGGAATTGCTCGCCAATCAAGGTGCATGCATCCGTGAGCGCCTGATACGGCGCACCGCTGCGCACCTGGTGCCGATAACGATGTCGGCGGGCAATCACTCTCCAGCGGCGCGGGTAAAGCGTGCCGCCTTTTCGGATTCAGAAGGGTCAGTTCACGTGGCAGCATTGCAGTGGGATTCCATCGACAATCGGGCGGTTGACACCGCCCGCATCCTTGCGGCCGATGCCGTGGAAAAGGTGGGAAACGGTCACCCCGGTACAGCCATGAGCCTCGCTCCCGCTGCCTACCTCCTCTTCCAGAAGGTGATGCGTCGCGATCCTGCTGACAACGAATGGATCGGTCGCGACCGGTTCATCCTCTCGGTGGGCCACAGCTCACTGACCCAGTACGTACAGCTCTACCTGGGCGGCTACGGCCTCGAGCTCGAGGACCTCAAGGCGCTGCGCACCTGGGGCTCCAAGACGCCCGGCCACCCCGAATACGGTCACACCGACGGTGTGGAAATCACCACCGGTCCGCTCGGCCAGGGCCTCGCCTCCGCCGTCGGCTTCGCCTACGCCTCCCGCTTCGAGCGCGGCCTGTTCGACCCCGAGGCCGAAGCGGGCACCAGCCCGTTCGACCAGTTCGTCTACGTCATCGCCGGCGACGGCGACCTGCAGGAGGGCATCACCTCCGAGGCGTCCTCCCTCGCCGGTCACCAGCAGCTCGGCAACCTGATCGCGATCTACGACTCCAACCAGATCTCGATCGAAGACGACACCAACATCGCCTTCACCGAGGATGTCGCCGCCCGGTACGACGCGTACCACTGGCACGTGCAGACCGTGGACTGGAAGAAGACCGGCGAGTACGTCGAGGACATCGCCGCTCTCAACGACGCCATCGAAGCCGCCCAGAAGGTCACCGACAAGCCGTCGCTGATCATCCTCAAGACCATCATCGGCTGGCCGAGCCCGAAGAAGCAGAACACCGGAAAGATCCACGGTTCCGCCCTCGGCGCCGAGGAACTCGCCGGCGTGAAGGAGATCCTCGGTTTCGACCCCGAGAAGACCTTCGATGTCGCCGACGACGTCATCGCCCACACCCGTAAGGCTCTCGACCGAGGAGCCGAGCAGCACGCCGAATGGACCGTGCGCTTCGACGCCTGGGCCGAGGCCAACCCCGAGCGCAAGGTGCTGCTCGACCGGATCCTCTCCGGCGACCTGCCCGACGGCGTCGACGAGGCCCTGCCGGTCTTCCCGGCCGGCACCGAGGTCTCCACCCGGGCCTCGTCCGGCAAGGTGCTCAACGCCCTCGGCCCGGTCATCCCCGAGCTCTGGGGTGGCTCCGCCGACCTCGCCGAGTCGAACAACACCACCATCAGCAACGCCGCATCGTTCATCCCGAGCGAGCACTCCACCGGTGAGTGGACCGGTAACCCCTACGGCCGGGTCCTGCACTTCGGTATCCGTGAGCACGCGATGGCCGCGATCCTCAACGGCATCGTCCTGCACGGCAACACCCGCCCGTTCGGTGGCACGTTCCTGATCTTCAGCGACTACATGCGCCCTGCCGTTCGGCTCGCAGCGCTGATGAAGGCGCCGTCGATCTTCGTCTGGACCCACGACTCCGTCGCACTCGGCGAAGACGGACCCACCCACCAGCCGATCGAGCAGCTCGCCTCGCTCCGTGCGATTCCCGGACTCGACGTTGTGCGCCCCGGCGACGCCAACGAGGTCTCCTGGGCCTGGAAGACCATCCTCGAGCGCCGCAACGGCCCGGCCGGCATCGTGCTCACCCGCCAGAACATCCCCGTCTTCCAACGCGGCGACGGCGACGCCAGCGGCGAGACCTTCGCCTCGGCCAAGAACGTCGCCAAGGGCGCCTATGTGCTCGCCGAGGCCCCGAACGGCACGCCCGACGTGATCCTGCTCGCCACCGGCTCCGAGGTACAGCTGGCCGTCAACGCCCGCGAAGCGCTCAAGGCGGATGGCGTCAACGCCCGCGTCGTGTCGGTGCCGAGCCTCGAGTGGTTCGAAGAGCAGTCCGCCGAGTACCGCGAATCCGTTCTGCCCAAGGCGATCACCGCCCGGGTATCGGTTGAGGCCGGAATCGCGTTGACCTGGAACAAGTACGTCGGCGACCGCGGCCGCAGCGTGTCGATCGAGCACTTCGGTGCCTCGGCTGACTACAAGACCCTGTTCCGCGAATTCGGCATCACCACGGAGGCCGTTGTCGCCGCCGCCAAAGAATCCCTCGCCGCGCACTAAGCGCGACACCTACCAGCGCAGCATTCAAGGAGATTTGATTTTCATGACTGAAACCACCCCCACCGCCGCCTTGTCGGCCGCAGGCGTCAGCATCTGGCTCGACGACCTGTCGCGCCAGCGCATCCAGTCCGGCGGACTGACGACCCTCATCGAAGAGAAGAACGTCGTCGGCGTCACCACCAACCCGACGATCTTCGCCGGTGCCCTCAGCAAGGGCGAAGCGTACGCCGACCAGGTGGCCACCCTGGCCGCCGCCGGCACCAGCGTCACCGACGCGGTGTTCGAAATCACCACCGACGACGTCGCCGCAGCCTGCGACATCTTCCGCCCCATCTACGACGCCTCCAACGGTTTCGACGGCCGCGTCTCGATCGAGGTCGAACCGGCCGCTGCCCACGACGCCGAGAAGACCCTTGCCGAGGCTCAGCAGCTCTGGGCGAAGGTCAACCGCCCCAACGCGATGATCAAGATCCCCGCCACCATCGAAGGCCTCGAAGCAATCACCGAGACCATCGCGCTGGGCATCAGCGTCAACGTCACCTTGATCTTCAGCCTCGAGCGGTACCGCGCTGTCATCAACGCGTACCTCAGCGGCCTGGAGAAGGCCAAGGCGGCGGGCATCGACCTGTCGACCATCCACTCGGTCGCCTCGTTCTTCGTGTCGCGCGTCGACACCGAGATCGACAAGCGTCTCGCTGCCGTCGGCACCGACGAGGCCCTCGCCCTGCAGAGCAAGGCCGGCGTCGCCAACGCCCAGCTCGCCTACCAGGTCTTCGAGCAGGCGTTCACCTCCGAGCGCGCTGCGGGCCTGCTCGCGGCCGGAGCCAACAAGCAGCGTCCGCTCTGGGCATCCACCGGCGTCAAGTCCGCCGAGCTGCCCGACACCCTCTACGTGACCGAGCTGGTCGCACCCGAGGTTGTCAACACCATGCCGGAGAAGACCCTCGAGGCCACCTTCGACCACGGAGTCATCGTCGAAGGCGCCGTGACCGGCTCCTACGACGAGGCGAACGCCGTACTCGACGCCATCGCCGCGCAGGGAATCTCCTACGACGACGTGACCCGGGTCCTCGAAGAGGAAGGCGTGTCGAAGTTCATCATCTCCTGGAATGAACTCCTCGACACTGTGACCGCAGCGCTCGAAGCCGCCAAGTGAGTTTTAAGATCTCGGTGAGCGGCGCGGCGGCCGAGGCCGTCCGCGCCGCCCTGCCAACCCTCGTCGACGACCTCGTCGCGTCGGGCATCACCTCCCTCGACCCCGCACTGTGGGGGTCAGAGGCCGAGGCTGAAGCCGGCAATCGACTGGGCTGGACCGAGTCGGTCGCTACATCGCGCCCGCTCGTGGCCGAGATCTTAGCTCTGCGTGACGACCTGGTGGCCCTGGGTGTCAACCACATCGTCCTGGCCGGCATGGGTGGATCCTCGCTCGCTCCGGAGGTCATCACCCGCACCAGCGGCGTCGACCTCACGGTTCTCGACGCCACCGAACCCGGTCAGGTCCTGTCCGCCCTGGCCGACCGCCTCGAGACGACCGCCCTGGTGGTGTCGTCGAAGTCCGGCGGCACCGTCGAGACCGACAGCCAGCGGCGGGTCTTCGAACGCGCCTTCCGGGACCTCGGCATCGACCCCGCCGAGCGCATCATCGTGGTCACCGATCCCGGTTCGCCGCTCGAGGCATCCGCCTCGGCGGCCGGGTACCGGGTGTTCACCGCCGACCCGACCGTGGGCGGGCGCTTCTCGGCGCTCACCGCATTCGGGTTGGTGCCGTCAGGCCTGGCGGGCATCGACATCGGCCAGCTGCTCGACGAGGCCGAATCGGTCTCGCTGGCGCTGGCCGTCGACTCGGCGGACAACCCCGGCCTCATCTTGGGAGCGGCCATCGCCGCGACCAGCCCGCGCCGGGCCAAGCTTGCGCTCGTTGCAGACGGTACCCACATCGTGGGATTTGCCGACTGGGCGGAGCAGCTGATCGCGGAGTCGACAGGCAAGATCGGCACCGGCATCCTGCCCGTCGTTCTCGACCTTGGTGCTCCAGAGCTGACGGCGGCCCTGGCCGACGTACAGATCGTGCGGCTGGTCGATGACGCCGGCGACGAGGTTTTTGCCACGCCTGACGGCGCAGACGAGATCCGCGTCAGCGGGACCCTCGGCGCGCAATTCCTGGTTTGGGAGTACGCGACAGTGGTGGCCGGCCGACTGCTCGGGATCAACCCGTTCGACCAGCCGGATGTGGAGTCCGCGAAGATCGCGACCCGCGGTCTGTTGGACGCTCGCCCCGAACCCGAACCGGCCGCGTTCATCGCCGACGGCATCGAGGTGCGTGGCACGCCGCACGTGATCGGTGCCGCCAGCGACCTGGCCAGCGCCATCGATGCGCTGCTCGAGGAGCTCGGCCCGGACGGTTACGTGGCCGTGCAGGCCTACGTCGACAGGCTCGCACTCCCTCGGCTCGCCGAGGTGCGCGACCTGCTCGCGACGCTGTCCAAGCGCCCGGTCACGTTCGGTTGGGGCCCACGGTTCCTGCACTCCACCGGACAGTTCCACAAAGGCGGCACGCCAACCGGCGTGTTCCTGCAGATCCTCAGCTCACCGGCGGAGGACCTCACCATTCCCGAGCGTCCGTTCACGTTCGGCGAGCTCATCCAGGCCCAGGCCGCTGGCGATGCGAGCGTGCTCGCAGACCACGGCCGCCCGGTGCTCACCCTCACGCTGACCAACCCGGCGGCGGACCTCGATACGTTGTTCGCCGCACTGCGCTAAACCCGCGTTCTCGCATCATCGCGCATTAATTCCTCAAAGGAGCCGCATGTCCCCGGTGGAAATCACCCCGGAGTTCAATCCGTTGCGTTCGCCTTCCGACTATCGCCTGAATCGGATCGCGGGGCCCTCGAGCCTCGTGATCTTCGGCGTCACCGGAGACCTCTCGCGGAAGAAACTCATGCCTGCCGTCTACGACCTGGCTAACCGGGGGCTGCTGCCACCCGGCTTCGCCCTTGTCGGGTTCGCCCGACGGGACTGGGACAACCAGGACTTCATGCAGGTCGTGCACGACTCCGTCAAGGAGTACGCACGCACCGAATTCCATGAGGATGTCTGGGCGCAGCTGGCCGAGGGCATCCGCTTCGTCCCCGGCACCTTCGACGACGATGCCGCGTTCGAGCTCCTCAAGGAGACGATCGAGGAACTCGACCGCGAACGGGGAACCATGGGCAACCACGCGTTCTACCTGTCGATCCCGCCCAAGGCGTTCCCGCAGGTCACCGAGCAACTACGCCGCTCCGGCCTGGCCGAGCAGAAGAACGGCCAGTGGCGACGTGTCGTCATCGAGAAGCCTTTCGGCAGCGACCTGAAGACCGCACGCGAGCTCAATAGTGTCGTCGAGTCTGTCTTCCCGGCCGACTCGGTGTTCCGCATCGACCATTACCTGGGTAAGGAGACGGTCCAGAACATCCTGGCGCTGCGCTTCGCGAACCAGCTGTACGAACCGATCTGGAACGCCAACTATGTCGACCACGTGCAGATCACGATGGCCGAGGACATCGGCGTCGGCGGACGCGCCGGGTACTACGACGGTATCGGTGCTGCCCGCGACGTCATCCAGAACCACCTGCTCCAGCTACTCGCCCTCACGGCCATGGAGGAGCCGATCTCGTTCGACGCTGCCGACCTCCGCACCGAGAAGGAGAAGGTGCTCGCCTCTGTGCGCCTGCCCGAAGACCTGGCCACCGGCACCGCCCGTGGACAGTACGCCGGCGGCTGGCAGGGCGGGGAGAAGATCCTCGGTTTCCTCGAGGAAGACGGCATGAACCCGGAGTCTCTGACGGAGACGTACGCTGCCCTGCGCCTGGAGATCGACACTCGCCGCTGGTCGGGTGTGCCGTTCTACCTGCGTGCCGGCAAGCGCCTCGGCCGCCGGGTGACGGAAATCGCCGTCGTCTTCAAGCGCGCCCCGCAGTACCTGTTCGAAAAGAGCCAGACCGCCGCACTCGGTGAGAACGCCCTGGTGATCCGCGTGCAGCCCGACGAGGGCGTCACCATCCGGTTCGGTTCCAAGGTTCCGGGTGTCGGCATGCAGGTGCGCGACGTGACCATGGACTTCGGTTACGGCCACGCCTTCACCGAGGCCAGCCCCGAAGCATACGAGCGGTTGATCCTCGACGTGCTCCTGGGCGACCCCCCGCTCTTCCCCCGCCACGAAGAGGTCGAACTCTCGTGGAAGATCCTCGACCCGATCGAGGAATTCTGGGCCACCCAGGGCCAGCCGGAACAGTACCGGCCCGGCACCTGGGGACCCGCCTCAGCCGATGAACTGCTGTCACGCGACGGCCGGAACTGGAGACGCCCATGATCGTCGATCTGCCGGACACCACCACCGCCAAGATCTCCAAGGCGCTCGTGCGCATCCGTGAAGAGGGCGGCGCTGTCGCCCTCGGCCGGGTGCTCACCCTCATCATCGCGGCCGAGCTCGGCCACGAAGAGGAAGCCATCGAAGCCGCGAACGATGCCTCGCGGGAGCACCCGATGCGGGTCATCGTGCTCTCGACCGAGGCCGCAGCGGCGGCAGACTGCGCACCGCGCGTCGACGCCGAGATCCGGGTCGGCGGAGACGCCGGGGCGAGTGAGGTCATCGTGCTGCGCGCCTACGGCGACGCCGCCAGCGACCCGGAGAGCCTCGTCACCGGACTGCTGCTCCCCGATGCTCCGGTGGTGGCCTGGTGGCCCGGTGAGGCCCCTGCGGTGCCCGCAGAGTCGCCGCTGGGCAGGATCGCCTACCGCCGCATCACCGACGCGTCGGCCCAGGCCGACCCGCAGGCCGCGCTGACCCAGATCTGCTCGTCCTACCGCCCGGGCGACACTGACTTCGCCTGGACCCGGCTGACCCTCTGGCGGGCCCAGCTGGCTGCTGTGCTGGACCAGCCGCCGTACGAATCCATCACGGCGGTGTCGGTCTCCGGCGCCCTGGACTCGCCGTCGACCACGCTGCTGGCGGCCTGGCTGCAGTTGCAGCTGCAGGTGCCGGTTGTCTACGAGCTCACCTCCGGTGAAAACGCCAACGGTATCCACGGCGTCCACCTCACCCGCGCTTCCGGTGTCATCTCGCTCGAGCGTGAGGTCCCCGGCATCGCGACCCTCACCCAGCCCGGCCAGCCGGTGCAGGACCTCACCCTCAAGCGCCGCAGCCTGCGGGACTGCCTGAGCGACGAGCTGCGCCGACTCGATCCTGATGAGCTGTACGGTGAAGTCATCACCAAGGGCCTGCCGCAGCTGACGGGTCCCACCGAGACGACTGGAGACCACTCATGACGCACGACAGGCGCGTGCTTGTGCATGCGGACAAGGCGGCCCTGATCACCTCGGTCGCCACCCGCTTCCTCAGCAAGATCACGGACACCCTGCACGACCAGGGCCACGCCAACGTGGTGCTGACCGGGGGGTCCGTTGCCACCAGCGTGCTGGAGGCCATCAACGCCTCCCCCGACCGGGACAGCCTGAACTGGTCGAAGATCGACATCTGGTGGGGCGACGAGCGGTGGGTGCCGCGCGGCCATGCCGACCGGAACGAGGTGCAGGCGCGCGCTGCGCTGCTGGACCACATCGATATCCCGGCGGCGAACATCCACGCGTTCCCGGCGTCAGATGAAGGCCTCGACATCGACGCGGCTGCAGACCGGTACGCTGCCGAGCTGAAGGCCCTGGCCGGTCCGGATTCCCCGGTTCCGCAGTTCGACGTGACCTTCCTCGGCGTCGGCCCTGACGGGCACATCGCTTCGCTGTTCCCGCATCTGCAGGGCATCAGGGAGAACGACCTCACCGTCATCGCTGTGCTGAACTCGCCGAAGCCGCCGGCAGAGCGTCTGAGCCTCACGCGCTGGGTGCTCAATTCGTCTGAGCGGATCTGGCTCGTTGTCTCCGGCACCGACAAGGCGTCGGCCCTCGGTCTGGCCCTGGCCGGAGCCAGTCGTGACGAGGTGCCCGTCGCGGGCATCCGAGGACGGCACTACACCGATTTCTTCGTCGACGGTGAGGCAGCCGCTGAGGTTCCGGAGAACCTGATCGCGCAGCCCAACTGAACCGCACGGTAGCAACACAAAAGCGCATCGGCTCCTCGGAGCCGATGCGCTTCTTGTTGTGCTGCGCAGTCGCGCCTAGTTGGTCGCGGTGAGCTTGCCGCGGCGAACCCGCAGCTGCTGCAGGGCCTCCTCGAGGAGGGACTCCGCTTCCTCTTCGGTGCGGCGTTCCTTCACGTAGGCCAGGTGAGTCTTGTAGGGCTCGAGCTTGACGACCGACGGCGGGTTCTCCTTGTCGCGACCGGCGGGCAGGCCGGACGACGGGCAGTCGATCGTGTCGGGGATTTCTTCGTCGGGCAGGTTCGCCGCGAAGTAACGGACGGTCTCGTTGCCGAGGGCGTCCCAGTACGACACGCGGATCCGGTCAGCATGGAAACCACGGTCCTGCTCGCCCATGGGGCCGGCTCCGACTCGCGAGCCGCGAATTGCGCTTCCACCAGATGCCATTGTGATCCTCCGCTAAAAAAACTGTTCGGCTTGTTCGGGTTGTACTACCCACAGTCCGGTCGTGCCGTGGTGACCGGATGTGACGCGGCTTGCGATGTCCCGGGCCCCTGCTTGCGGCAGGCGCCCGATCTTGGTGCGAGTTAGGCGCCGGTGTCGAATTTGGTGATCAGGCCCAGCACGACAATGCAGGAGATCCAGAGTACGGCGAGGATGATCGTGATGCGATTGAGGTTACGTTCAGCGACGCCTGAGGCGCCGAGGTTCGAGGTGACACCGCCGCCGAACATGTCGGACAACCCGCCACCGCGGCCCTTGTGGAGCAAAATGAGCATGGTGAGCAGGAGGCTCGTGATACCGAGCAGAACCTGCAACACAACTTGGAGAATGTCCACGGAAACCTTTCACAAAAACGATGGACGCCTTTCAGCTCCACCAAGACCACTGGCAATTATAGCCTGACGGCAGACAAAACCCGTCGCGCCCCCCGGAGGGGGTGCGACGGGCGGGTTCTACAGTCCGACGTGCTTCTGGAAGCGGACGATGCTGGAGAATTCCGTGATGTCTAGGCTCGCGCCGCCGACGAGGGCACCGTCAACGTTCGGTTCCTTCATGAAACCGGCGATGTTGACGCCCTTGACCGAACCGCCGTAGAGAACGCGGGTCTTGTCGGCGACATCCTGGCCGAGTACCTCTGCCAGTGTCGAGCGCAGCGCGGCCGCGACCTGTTCGGCCTGCTCGGGCGTTGCGGCCTGGCCGGAGCCGATGGCCCAGACCGGCTCGTACGCCACGACGATGTCCGCCGCGTTGTCGACGCCCGCGAGGGCCGCCTTCAACTGCGCGACGGGAACCGCGCTCGGGCCGTGCAGTTCCAGGTCAGCGGCGGTCTCGCCGACGCAGATGATGGGAACCAGGTTGTGCTTCAACGCTGCCGTCACCTTGGCGGCGACGACCTCGTCGGTCTCGTTGTGCAGGGTGCGTCGCTCGGAGTGACCGATGAGCACGTACTGGCACTCGAGCGCGGCCAGGAAGGCAGCCGAGATCTCGCCGGTGTACGCGCCGGACTCCTGAGTGGAGACGTCCTGTCCGCCGTACGCGAGCGGCAGCTTGTCGGCTGCCACGAGCGTCTGCACGCTGCGCAGGTCGGTGAACGGGGGGAACACGGCAACCTCGGTGGCGGAGAAGTCGTGGCCGGAGTCCTTGAGGCTCCACGCCAGCTTCTGCACGAAAGCGATCGCCTGGAGGTGGTCCAGGTTCATCTTCCAGTTGCCTGCGATCAGTGGAACACGCGTGTTTACTGCCATCCGAGGACCTCCAGTCCTGGCAGTCGCTTACCCTCGAGGAACTCGAGGCTGGCGCCACCGCCGGTAGAAATATGACCGAACTGGTCATCGGTGAAGCCGAGGATGCGGACGGCGGCGGCGGAGTCTCCTCCGCCGACAACGCTGAGTCCGTTGACCTCGGTGAGAGCGGCGGCAACCGTGCGGGTGCCGTCGGCGAACGGTGCCAGCTCGAACACGCCCATGGGCCCGTTCCAGAAGACAGTCTTCGAGTCGCGGATGATCGCTGCGAAGGCAGCGGCCGTGTCCGGTCCGATGTCGAGGCCCAGGCCGGCAGCGCCGAACGGGGTGTTCTCGATCTGGTCGGCTGCCGTGGTGACGTACTCGGCGTCCGCTCCGAACTTCGAAGCGACGACGACATCCGTCGGCAGCACGATCTTCACGCCGAGGCGCTCGGCCTCAGCGAGGTAACCGCGCACGGTTTCGATCTGGTCGACCTCGAGCAGGCTGGCGCCGACCTTGTGGCCCTGGGCCGCGAGGAAGGTGAACAGCATGCCGCCGCCGATGAGCAGTGAGTTCACCCGCGGAAGCAGGTGACCGATCACGCCGAGCTTGTCCGACACCTTCGAGCCGCCGAGGATCACCGAGTACGGTGCCTCCGGCTTCTCGGTGAGGCGGTCGAGCACGTCGAGCTCTGCTGCGATGAGCAGGCCGGCAGCGCTCGGCAGGATCTGGGCCAGGTCGAAGACGCTGGCCTGCTTGCGGTGCACGACGCCGAAGCCGTCGGAGACGAGGACGTCGCCCAGGGCGGACAGTTCGGTGGCGAAGGCCACGCGTTCTGCTTCTACCTTGCTGGTCTCCCCCGCGTTGAAACGGAGGTTCTCCAGAACGACGATGTCGCCATCCGTCAGCGCTGCGACTGCAGCCTGGGCGGATTCGCCGACGGTGTCGGCGGCGAAGGCAACCGGGGAACCGATCAGTTCAGCCAGGCGGGCCGCTACCGGCGCCAGGCTGTACTTCAGGTTGACCTGGCCGTCAGGGCGCCCGAGGTGAGAAACGATCACCAGACGGGCACCCTGCTCGACCAGAGCCTTGAGGGTGGGCAGGGACGCCCGCACGCGGCCATCGTCGGTGATCTGGCCGTCTTTCAACGGTACGTTCAGATCACACCGAACGATGACGCGCTTGCCGTGGAGCGATCCCAGCGATTCGATAGTGCGAAGCGTCACTGCGCGGCCCTAGTTAGAGACGCTCGGCGACGAACTCGGTGAGGTCAACCATGCGGTTGGAGTAGCCCCACTCGTTGTCGTACCAGGAGGACAGCTTGACCTGGTCGCCCAGGACGCGCAGCAGGCCGGCGTCGAAGATCGAGGAGTGCGGGTCGGTGACGATGTCGCTGGAGACGATCTCGTCTTCGGTGTACATCAGGATGCCCTTGAGGGGGCCCTCTGCTGCTGCCTTGTAGGCGGCCTTGATGGCCTCGACCGTGACGGGCTTCTCGGCGACGACGGTGAGGTCGGTGATGGAACCGGTGGGCACCGGTACGCGCAGTGCGAAGCCGTCAAGCTTGCCGGCGAGCTCGGGGAGGACGATGCCCAGGGCCTTGGCGGCACCGGTCGAGGTCGGGATGATGTTGACGGCGGCGGCGCGGGCGCGACGCAGGTCGCTGTGCGGGCCATCCTGCAGGTTCTGGTCTGCGGTGTAGGCGTGGATGGTGGTCATGAGGCCACTCTTGATGCCGAAGTTGTCGTTGAAGACCTTGGCCAGCGGTGCGAGGCAGTTCGTGGTGCAGGAAGCGTTCGAGATGATGTCGAACTTCGCGGAGTCGTACGTCTCCTCGTTGACGCCCATGACGATGGTCGCAACGTCGCCGGTGGCGGGAGCGGAGACGATGACCTTCTTGGCACCGGCGGTGATGTGCTTGCGCGCATCGTCAGCCTTGGTGAAGCGGCCGGTCGACTCGATCACGATGTCGACGCCCAGGGCACCCCAGGGGAGGTTGGCCGGGTCGCGCTCGGCGAGAACCTTGATCGGCTTGCCGTTGACGAGGATGGAATCTCCCTCGACGGAGACGGTGGCGTCCAGACGACCCGTGATGGAGTCGTATTTGAGCAGGTGGGCCAGCGTCTTGGTGTCGGTGAGGTCGTTGACGGCAACGATCTCGATGTCGCTGCCCTGGGCCAGCGCGGCGCGCAGGTAGTTGCGGCCGATGCGGCCAAATCCGTTAATACCAATCTTTACAGACACGAATGACTCCTGTTATTGATGGCGCGTGTGGCGCCGGTGGTGGGGATGAAAGAAAACGAAAGTGTGGGTACGGTGCGTGCGGTTCGCCGAAACAAGCGCTACGACAGTAGCAGCAGCCCGTTGGTCTTCTCCTGGGCTGCAGCGAAGCGGGCCTGCACGTTCTCCCAGTTGACGATGTTCCAGAATGCCTTGACGTAATCCGCGCGCACGTTCTGGTAGTCCAGGTAGTACGCGTGCTCCCAGACGTCGAGCATCAGGATCGGCACGGTGCCGGCGGCGAAGTTCGCCTGCTGGTCGAAGAACTGCTGGATGATCAGGCGCTGCCCGATGGAATCCCAGGCCAGCACAGACCAGCCGGAACCTTGCACGCCCAGTGCGACGGCGGTGAAGTGCGCCTGGAACTTCTCGAACGAGCCGAAGAAGTCGTCAATGGCACTGGCCAGTTCGGCGACGGGCTTGTCGCCGCCGTTCGGGGAGAGGTTCGTCCAGAAGATGGAGTGGTTGACGTGGCCGCCGAGGTTGAAGGCCAGGTCTTTTTCGAGCTTGTTCACGTACACGAGGCTGCCGGAATCACGGGCCTCCGCCAACTGCGCCAGAGCGGTGTTCGCACCGGTGACATAGGCCTGGTGGTGCTTGCTGTGGTGGAGTTCCATGATGGTGCCGCTGATGCTCGGCGCGAGCGCCGAGTAATCGTAGGCCAGTTCAGGCAGGGTGTATTCGGCCATAACTCGTATCTCCTCATTTATGCAGCAGAGCCGAGATTTCTCTCGTCATCTGCACTGTAAGTGACCTTTTTAGTCTACTCAGGTGGACAGGGGACGTTAGTCCCCTCTTCCCCCTTGCGGGGGGTCCAGGCCTCAGGTTGCAGGTCAGACGTCGTCGAGGTCCGCGGGCAGGTTCGCGTCGGTGCCGGGGATGCCCAGATCGACGGCTTTCTTGTCGGCCATGGCCAGCAGGCGGCGGATGCGGCCGGCGACAGCGTCCTTGGTCATGGGCGGGTCGGCGTGATGGCCGAGCTCGTCGAGGCTGGAGTCACGGAACGACAGCCGCAGCTCCCCCGCGTAGCGGAGGTGCTCTGGGATGTCGTCGCCGAGGATCTCCATGGCCCGATCCACGCGCGCGCAGGCGGCCACGGCGGCTTGCGCCGAGCGGCGCAGGTTGGCGTCGTCGAAGTTCACCAGCCGGTTGGCTGTCGCGCGCACCTCACGGCGCTGGCGGAGGGCCTCCCAGTTCAACACGGTCTCCTGGGCGCCCATCTGCACCAGCATCGCGCCGATGGCGTCGCCGTCGCGGATGACGACGCGGTGCACACCGCGCACCTCACGTGCCTTCGCGACGATGCCCAGGCGGCCGGCGGCGCCCACGATGGCCATGGCCGCTTCGTTGCCGGGGCAGACTACTTCGAGGGCGGCGGAACGACCGGGGTCGGTCAGCGAGCCGGTGGCGAGGAACGCACCGCGCCAGACTGCCGCGATCTCGTCCTTGGAGCCGGTGGTGAGCCGGTTCGGCAGGCCACGGATCGGACGGCGGCGGGCGTCGAGCAGACCGGTCTGCCGAGCGAGGGTCTCGCCGCCGTCGAGTACGCGCACGAGGTAGTGGTTGGTGCGCCGGAGGCCGGAGGCCGTGATCACGGAAACGTCGCTGCGGACTCCGTAGAGTTCGGCGAGGTCCTTGCGCACCCGACGGGCCAGCAAGGCGGTGTCGAGTTCGGATTCGATTGCGATGCGGCCGGAGATCATGTGCAGACCGCCGGAGAATCGCAGGATTGTGGCCAGTTCGGCCGCGCGAACCGTGGTCTTCGAAACCTCGACGCGTGCTAGTTCATCTTTGACGTCGATGGTGAGTGCCAATCGTCATTTCCATTCTGTTGTTCGGGACTGCCGCCATAGATGGCGGCGGCTGTCGTTATTCTCGTCCGAGGTCGCGGTGCTTGAGGCTCACCGCGACGCCGGGAAATTCTTGGAGCAGGCCGGCCAGCTCACGTGCCATCGCGACCGAGCGGTGCTTGCCGCCGGTGCATCCGATGGCAATGGTGGCATGACGCTTGTTCTCCCGCTGATATCCCGCCAGGACGGGGCGGACGGCTGCCGCGTATGCGTCGATGAACTCGCGGGCTCCCTCCTGGCCGAGAACGTATTCGGCGACTTCGGGGTCGAGGCCGGTGTGCGGTCGAAGCTCGGGGATCCAGAACGGGTTCGGCAGGAACCTGGCGTCGGCGACCATGTCGACGTCGGTGGGCAGGCCGTACTTGAAGCCGAAGCTCATCACGGTCAGGTGCAGGCCGGCCGCGTTCTCGGCGGCGAACCGTTCCGTGATCGTGGTGGCGAGCTGGTGGATGTTGAGGTCTGACGTGTCGATCACGATGTCGCAGGATTCACGCACCACGGCGAGCCGGGTGCGCTCGGCGGAGATGCCGTCCAGGATGGTGCCTTCGCCCTGCAGCGGGTGCGGCCGGCGCACGGCTTCGAACCGGCGTACGAGCACGTCGTCGCGAGCCTCAAGGAAGATCACCCGCACCTGGGTGCCGGTACGGAGTGCCTGCACCAGCTCCTGGAAGTCACCGAAGAAGTCCCGACCGCGGATGTCGACGACAGCGGCGATCTTGGGCAGGTTCGTTCCCGCTCGGCCGACCAGCTCCACGAGGGGGCGCAGCATTTGCGGCGGCAGGTTGTCGACGACGTACCAGCCGAGGTCCTCCAGAGCGTTCGCCACGGTGGATCGTCCGGCGCCGGACATGCCCGTCACGATGAGCATCTCCTGCTTCTCGGTCTCCGTGCTCATGCTGGATTATGCCTTCGGTCGAAGTGAGTGAATGTCCAGCTTATCGACCGGGGGCACGGTTCAGGCGCGCAGGTGCCGGTGGATGCCCTCCGCGAGGGCCGGTCCGATGCCGCGGATCTCGCCGATGGAGTCCACCGACGCCTCCTTGAGACGGCTGACCGACCCGAAGTGCGCCAGCAGGACCTTGATCCGCGCGGGGCCGAGGCCGGGGATTTCTCCGAGGATGGTGTTGATGTCGCGTTTACGGCGTGCACGTTGGTGCGTGATCGCGAAGCGGTGAGCTTCATCCCGGATCCGTTGGAACAGGAAGAGAGCGTCGCTGTTGCGGGGCAGGATCACGGGATAGTCGGAGTCCGGCAGCCAGATCTCTTCCAACCGCTTCGCGATGCCGCACAGGGCGATGCCCTCGACACCGGACTCCCGCAGCGCCCGAGCGGCGGCGGCGACCTGCGGTTGGCCGCCGTCGACGATGAGCAGGTTGGGCTGGTAGCGGAACTTCTTCCGTTTTGCGGCGACCTCGGGGACGTCCGCGTCATCCGTCTCAGCCTCGTCATCGGTTCCTGACGCGTCGGCGGGCGGGGCGTGCTCGGCACTGTCCAGGCCGTTCTCCGGCTCGTCCTTCACCGCGATCACGCCGCCGGAGGGCAGCGCCTCCGGGGTCGCGTCGTCCGGTACCAGGTAGGCCAGGCGGCGGGTCAGCACCCGATACAGCGAGTCGGTGTCGTCGGTGGACTCGGGGATGCTGAACCGGCGGTACTCGTCTTTGCGGGGCAGGCCGTCTTCGAAGACCACCATCGAGGCCACGATGTTGGTGCCGCCGAGGTGGGATACGTCGTAACACTCCATCCGCAGCGGTGCAGTGGACATGCCGAGCGCCTCCTGGATGTCTTCGAGGGCTTTGGACCTGGCGACGAAGTCGGAGCTGCGCCGAGTCTTGTAAAGCATCAGCGCCTGCTTGGCGTTCTGGGCCGCTGTGGCCAGCAGGGCGGCCTTCTCGCCGCGCTGAGCGGCGACCAGGCGCACCTTGCGGTTGGCGATCCCGCCCAGCCAGCCTTCGAGCGCCTCGGCGTCGTCGGGAAGCTCCGGCAGTACGATCTCCCGCGGCGGCACGGCATCGCCGGTGTAGACGGTCTGCATGATCGAGTCGATCAACTCACTGGTGCTGAGGTCGAGCTCCTTGTCGACGACCCACCCGCGCACGCCGCGGATGCGGCCGCCGCGCACCAGGAACAACTGCACGGCCGCCGCAAGCTCGTCCTGTTCGATCGCGAACAGGTCGATGTCCACGTTGTCGCGCAGCACCACAGCGCTTTTCTCCAACACGGCGTTGAGCGCCTTCACCTGGTCGCGGCGCCGGGCGGCGGTCTCGTAGTCCTGCGCCAGGGCCGCTTCCTTCATCTGGTTTGTGAGGCTGTTGATCAGCTTGCGGTCCTGGCTGCCCATGAAGTTCACGAACTCGTTGACGATCGCCCGGTGCTCCTCGATCCCGACTTTGCCGGAGCAGGGGCCGAAACAGCGGCCGATCTGACCGGCGAAGCACGGCTTGCCCGACTGCATGGCGCGTTTGTAATTGGCGTTGTTGCAGGTACGGATCGGGAAGGCCTTGAGCATCAGGTCGATGGTTTCGTGCACCGCCCAGACCTTGGGGTACGGGCCGAAGTAGCGCGCGCCTTTGATGCCGGTGGTACGCGTGACGAGTGCCCGGGGCGCCTCATCGGCGAGAGTCACCGCGAGGTACGGGTAGGACTTGTCGTCTTTGAACTGCACGTTGAACGGAGGATCGAACTCGTTGATCCAGGTCCACTCCAGCTGCAGCGCCTCGATCTCGGTGCCGACGGTGGTCCATTCCACGCTCGTGGCGGTCGTGACCATGCGCCGGGTACGGTCGTGCAGGCTGCTCAGCGGCGCGAAGTAATTGCTCAGCCGGGCGCGCAGGTTCTTCGCCTTGCCGACATACAGCACCCGGCGGGAGGCATCCCGGAACCTGTAGACACCGGGTTCGGTCGGGATCTCCCCCGGCTTGGGGCGATAGCTCAGAGCGTCAGACATCTTCTTCCTCCGCCTACTTTGCGGCGAGGACCTCCTTCAGGAACGTTCCGGTGTGGCTCTTCTTCACGGTGGCGATGTGCTCCGGCGTTCCGGTGGCCAGGATCTTCCCGCCGCCGGAACCGCCCTCAGGGCCCAGGTCGATGACCCAGTCCGCCGACTTGATCACGTCGAGGTTGTGCTCGATCACGATAACGGTGTTGCCCTTGTCGACGAGACTGTTGAGCACGAGCAGGAGTTTCCGCACGTCTTCGAAGTGCAGGCCGGTGGTGGGCTCGTCGAGCACGTAGACGCTGCGCCCGTTGGAGCGGCGCTGCAGTTCGGTGGCGAGCTTCACCCGCTGGGCCTCGCCGCCGGACAGGGTCGTGGCGCTCTGGCCGAGCCGCACGTAGCCCAGTCCCACCTCGACCAGGGTCTTGAGGAACCGGTGGATGGCGGAGATGGGCTCGAAGAACTCGGCCGCCTCGCTGATCGGCATGTCCAGCACCTCGGCGATGCTCTTGCCCTTGTAATGCACGGTGAGGGTGTCGCGGTTGTACCGCGCTCCCCCGCAGACCTCACAGGCCACGTACACGTCGGGCAGGAAGTTCATCTCGATTTTGATCGTGCCGTCGCCGGAGCAGGCCTCGCAGCGGCCACCCTTCACGTTGAAGCTGAAGCGGCCGGGCAGGTAACCGCGCGCCTTGGCCTCCATCGTCTCGGCGAACAGGTTGCGGATCTTGTCGAACACACCGGTGTAGGTGGCCGGGTTCGAGCGCGGCGTGCGGCCGATCGGGGCCTGGTCGACGTGGATGACCTTGTCGAGCTGGTCGAGCCCCGTGACCTTGGTGTGCCGGCCGGGCAGCTTGCGGGCACCGTTGAGCCGGTTGGCGAGCACCCGGTAGAGCACGTCGTTCACCAGCGACGACTTGCCGGAGCCGCTCACGCCGGTGACGGCGGTGAACACACCCAGGGGGAACTTGACGGTGACCTTGTGCAGGTTGTTCGCCTCCGCGCCCACGACGGTGATCTCGCGCTCGGGGTCGAGCGGACGCCGGGTGGCGGGGGTGGCGATCGACTTGCGGCCGGACAGATAATCGCTGGTGAGCGACTTCGTGTTCGTCAGCAGGTCGGCATACGAGCCGGAGTGCACCACGTGCCCGCCGTTGACGCCGGCACCGGGGCCGATGTCGACCACCCAGTCGGCTGTCTTGATGGTGTCTTCGTCGTGTTCGACCACGATCAGGGTGTTACCGAGGTCGCGGAGGGCCACAAGGGTCTCGATCAGGCGGCGGTTGTCGCGCTGGTGCAGGCCGATGCTGGGCTCGTCGAGCACATAGAGTACCCCGGTCAGGCCCGATCCGATCTGGGTCGCCAGCCGGATGCGCTGTGCCTCACCGCCGGAGAGGGTGGCGGCGGCGCGGGCCAGGCTGAGGTAGTTCAGGCCCACCCGGAGCAGGAAGTCCAGGCGAACCTTGATCTCGCGGAGCACCTGGGCGGCGATGGTCTTCTCGCGGTCGGTGAGTTCGAGTTTGTCCATGAACTCACGCGCCTCCGTGAGGCTGAGCTGGCAGATGTCGGCGATGCTCATGTCGTGCACGAGCACGGCGAGCACCTCGGGCTTCAGCCGGGTGCCGTTGCAGACCGGGCAGGGCACCTCACGCAGGTATTCGCCCCAGCGCTGCCGCTGGGTATCGGTGTCGGCCTGCAGGAACTGACGCTCGATGTACGGCACGACACCCTCGAAGCCGGAGGTGTAGCTCATCTCCCGGCCGTACCGGTTCTTCCATTTGACCTTGACCTCGAAGTTGTCGCCGCGCATGACGGCGGTGCGCACCTCTTCGCTGAGCTTCTTCCACGGGGTGGTGAGCTTGAACTTGAGGTCGCGGGCGAGGCCGTCGAGCAGCTTCTCGTAGTACTGGAACAGCCCCTTGCCCTGGGTGGTCCAGGGCAGCACGACGCCCTCGGCGATGCTGAGGTCCGGGTCGCCGAGCAGCAGGTCCTCGTCGACGGACATGCGGGTGCCGAGGCCGGAGCACTCCGGGCAGGCGCCGAACGGGGCGTTGAACGAGAAGGTGCGCGGTTCGATCTCGGTCAGCTGCACGGGGTGGTTGTTCGGGCAGGACAGCTTCTCGGAGTAGCTCTGCCAGGCCTCGTCACCGGTGAGGTCGACGAAGTTGACCTGCACCAGGCCGTCGGTGAGCTTGAGCGCGGTCTCGAGCGAGTCGGTGAGCCGGCTGAGCAGGTCGGGGCCGGCTACGAGCCGGTCGACGACGACGGAGATGTCGTGCTTGATCTGCTTCTTGAGGATGGGTGGTTCGTTGAGCTGGATCTGGGTGCCGTCGACCATCGCCCGGGAGTACCCGCCGGCGGCGAGCTCCTTGAACAGGTCGACGAACTCGCCCTTCTTCTGCGAGACGATGGGGCTGAGGATCTGGTATCGCACCCCGGTCTCCAGTTCCATCAGCTGATCGGCGATCTGCTGCACGGTCTGGGACTGGATGACCTCGCCGCAGATGGCACAGTGCGGCACACCGATGCGCGCCCAGAGCAGGCGCATGTAGTCGTAGATCTCAGTGATCGTGCCCACGGTGGACCGCGGGTTGCGGTTGGTGGACTTCTGGTCGATCGACACCGCAGGGCTGAGCCCCTCGATGAAGTCGACGTCGGGCCGGTCCACCTGGCCGAGGAACTGTCGGGCATACGCCGACAGTGACTCCACGTAGCGGCGTTGACCCTCCGCGAAGATGGTATCGAAGGCGAGCGATGACTTGCCTGACCCGGATAACCCGGTGAACACCACGAGCGAATCGCGCGGGATGTCCAGGTTGACGTTGTGCAGGTTATGCACGCGAGCACCACGGACGCTGAGTTGAGAGCCGTGCTCTACCTCTGAAATTGACACCATTCGAGTCTATGCAGTGCCACCGACACTCCTGTGCCACGGGCATCCCGCTGACACTTGCTGACAGCGAACGCAGCCGACGCCGGGCCCTGAATCCGAGCGGATCAGGGCCTCGGCCGGGTCGGGTGCCGGCTAGCCGAGGTGCCCGGCCTTCTCCATCTGGCGGAGTTCGCGTTTGAGCTCGGAGACTTCGTCGCGCAGCCGCCCGGCGAGCTCGAACTTGAGTTCGCCGGCGGCCTCGAGCATCTGGGCGTTGAGGTCGGCGATGATCGACTCGAGGTCGTTGGCGCCGTTGGCGGCCAGACCCTTCCGCATCGACGGGGTGGGGCTGCGGCGGCGGGCGTCCCGTCCGGCGAGCAGCTCAGCGGTATCGGCCTCCTCGCGGGCGAGGACATCGGTGATGTCGGCGATGCGCTTCCGCAACGGGGTCGGGTCGATGCCGTGGAGGGTGTTGTACTCGACCTGCTTCTCCCGGCGCCGGTCGGTCTCGTCGATGGCCCTGGCCATCGAGTCGGTGATCCGGTCCGCGTACATGTGCACCTCACCGGACACGTTGCGGGCGGCACGCCCGATCGTCTGGATGAGCGAGGTCGACGACCGGAGGAAACCCTCCTTGTCGGCGTCGAGGATGGCCACCAGGGACACCTCGGGCAGGTCGAGGCCTTCCCGGAGCAGGTTGATGCCCACGAGCACGTCGTACAGGCCCTGGCGCAGCTCGGTGAGTAGCTCCACCCGGCGGAGGGTGTCGACGTCGGAGTGCAGATAGCGCACCCGCACGCCGGCCTCGGTGAGGAAGTCGGTGAGCTCCTCCGCCATCTTCTTGGTGAGGGTGGTGACCAGCACCCGCTCGTTGAGTTCGACGCGCAGCCGGATCTGTTCGAGCAGGTCGTCGATCTGGCCGGCGGAGGGCTTGACGATGATTTGCGGGTCGACCAGGCCGGTCGGGCGGATGATCTGCTCGACGATGCCGTCGGCGATGCCCATCTCGTACTTGCCGGGCGTGGCCGAGAGATACACGGTCTGGCCGACCCGGTCCTTGAACTCGTTCCACCGCAGCGGCCGGTTGTCGAGGGCACTCGGCAGCCGGAAGCCGTGCTCCACCAGGGTGCGCTTACGCGAGGAGTCGCCCTCGTACATGGCGCCGATCTGCGGCACGGTGACGTGCGATTCGTCGATGACCACCAGGAAGTCGTCGGGGAAGTAGTCGAGCAGGCAGTGCCCCGGCTCCCCCGCGTTTCTCCCGTCGATGTGCCGGGAATAGTTCTCGATGCCGGAGCAGAAGCCGATCTGCTCCATCATCTCCAGGTCGAAGGTGGTGCGCATCCGCAGCCGTTGCGCTTCGAGAAGCTTGCCCTCGCGCTCGAGCTGTTCCAGCCGTTCGGCCAGTTCTTCCTTGATGGTGACCATCGCCCGCTGCATCACGTCGGTGCTGGCGACGTAGTGCGAGCCGGGGAAGACGGAGACCGCGTCGAGCTTCTGCAGGATGTCGCCGGTGAGCGGGTGCAGGCTGTAGAGCGCTTCGATCTCGTCGCCGAACATCTCGATCCGGATGGCGTGTTCTTCGTACATCGGGATGATCTCGATGGTGTCGCCGCGCACCCTGAAGTTGCCGCGGGAGAAGTCGACGTCGTTGCGCTGGTACTGCATGGCCACGAACCTGCGGATCAGCCAGTCCCGATTGACCTGCTGACCCACCTGCAACGCCACCATCGCCTCGAGGTACCCCTCCGGGGTGCCGAGGCCGTAGATGCAGGACACCGTGGAGACCACGATGACGTCGCGGCGGCTGAGCAGCGAGTTCGTGGTGGAGTGCCGGAGGCGTTCGACTTCCTCGTTGATCGAGGAGTCCTTCTCGATGAAGGTGTCGGTCTGGGGAACGTAGGCTTCCGGCTGGTAGTAGTCGTAGTAGGAGACGAAGTACTCGACGGCGTTGTTGGGCATCAGCTCGCGGAACTCGTTCACGAGCTGCGCGGCCAGGGTCTTGTTGTGCGCGAGCACCAGGGTGGGCCGCTGCACCTGTTCGATCAGCCACGCTGTCGTCGCGGACTTGCCGGTACCGGTGGCGCCGAGCAGCACGATGTCCGTTTCACCGGCGTTGATGCGGCCGGCGAGTTCCTTGATCGCGGTCGGCTGGTCGCCGCTGGGCGTGTACTCGCTCACGACCTCGAAGGGATGTACGGCGCGGGTAGGTTCCATGCTTCCAGTCTAAGGAGCACCACCGACACTCGAGTCAGCGGCCGCGTCGGTCGCTTCCGGGAGCGCGTCGTGGTGGGAGCGGAGCTTCCGTTTCCAGAGCCTGTCCACCTGGTTCAGTGTCGCATCGAGCGATCCGGTGGAGTCGATCACGGCATCGGCGACGGCGAGGCGTTCGTCGTCGCCGGCCTGGGCGGCGATTCGGCTGAGGGCGTCGGCCTCGTTCATGCCGCGCAACTCGACCATGCGCCGCACCCGGGTTTCGGCATCGGCGTGCACGACGACGATCAGGTCGAAGGGGTGCCCGACGGACGCCTCAACGAGCAGGGGGACGTCGTAGACGACGACCACGTGCGGGTTCGCCTTCTCCGCGGCGTCGATGGCCCGGGCGGAGAGGGCGCGCACCGCAGGGTGCACGATCTGGTTGAGCAGGTTGAGCGCGGCCGGGTTTCCGAACACGATCGCGCCCAGAGCAGCCCGGTTGAGGCTGCCGTCAGCGTTGCGGACCTCGTCGCCGAAGACCTCGATCACGTGCGCGAGCGCATCCGTGCCGGGCTCGACCGCGGCGCGGGCGAGCTGGTCGGCGTCGATCACCACGGCCCCGTGTTCGGCGAACCGTCTCGCCACAGTGCTCTTGCCCGATGCGATCCCGCCGGTCAATCCAATCAAGTACACGGCCCCATGCTAGCCAACCTGCTGGAGTGCCCCGGGAGCGGCCCGCCGTCGTGGGCGGATGTGCAGTTCGTCGGGAGACCGGCTTAACCGGAACAAGCCGGACCCCGTAGGGTCCGGCTTGATCTGGCGCCGGCGCAAGCCGGGCGGGTGATGCTAGTTGTTGCTGCTGAGCTTCTCGCGCAGCGCGGCAAGTGCCTCGTCGTCGGCGAGGGTGCCGGCTCCGGCGGTCTCGCTGGAGAACGAGTTGCCAGCGGCGGACGCGACATCGCCGGGAGCGATGATCTCGTCGTTCGCGGATGCAACCTGCTTCTTGTGAGCTTCCCAGCGAGCCTGGGCTGCAGCGTAGTCCTGCTCCCACTTCTCGCGCTGGGTTTCGAAGCCTTCGCGCCACTCGTTGGTCTCCGGGTCGAAGCCCTCGGGGTACTTGTAGTTGCCCTGGTCGTCGTACTCGGTGAGCATTCCGTAGAGTGCCGGGTCGAACTCGGTGCCGTCGGGGTCGACGCCATCGTTGGCCTGCTTGAGGCTCAGCGAAATGCGGCGACGCTCGAGGTCGATGTCGATGACCTTGACGAAGACCTCGTCGCCGACCGACACAACCTGCTCGGCGAGCTCAACGTGCTTGCCGGAGAGCTCGGAGATGTGCACCAGGCCCTCGATGCCCTCTGCGACGCGAACGAACGCACCGAAGGGAACGAGCTTGGTGACCTTACCCGGTGCAACCTGGCCGATGGCGTGGGTGCGGGCGAAGACCTGCCACGGGTCTTCCTGCGTTGCCTTGAGCGACAGGGAGACGCGCTCGCGGTCCAGGTCGACCTCGAGGATCTCGACGGTGACTTCCTGACCGACCTCGACGACCTCGCTGGCGTGCTCGATGTGCTTCCAGCTGAGCTCGGAGACGTGAACCAGACCGTCAACGCCACCCAGGTCGACGAACGCACCGAAGTTGACGATCGACGAGACGACGCCCTTGCGGACCTGTCCCTTCTGGAGGTTGTTGAGGAAGGTGGTGCGGCTCTCAGACTGGGTCTGCTCGAGCAGCGCGCGACGCGACAGAACAACGTTGTTGCGGTTCTTGTCGAGTTCGAGGATCTTGGCCTCGATCTCCTGGCCCAGGTACGGGGTCAGGTCGCGAACACGGCGGAGCTCGATGAGCGATGCCGGCAGGAAGCCGCGCAGGCCGATGTCGACGATGAGCCCGCCCTTGACGACCTCGATGACCGAACCGGTGACAACGCCGTCGGATTCCTTGATCTTCTCAACGTCGCCCCATGCACGCTCGTACTGAGCGCGCTTCTTCGACAGGATGAGACGGCCTTCTTTGTCTTCCTTCTGAAGAACGAGGGCCTCGACCAGGTCGCCGACCTTGACAACCTCGGAAGGGTCAACGTCGTGCTTGATGGAAAGTTCGCGGGAGGGGATGACACCCTCGGTCTTGTAGCCGACGTCGAGGAGAACCTCGTCGCGGTCGATCTTCACTACGGTGCCCTCGATGAGGTCTCCGTCGTTGAAGAATTTCAGAGTCTTTTCGACCGCGGCAAGGAAGTCTTCAGCAGATCCGATGTCGTTGATGGCGACCTGCTTAGGTGCCCGTTCGGTCGTTGCGATTGTCATGTAGTAGTTGCTCCAGGATGGACATATTCGGGCCAGAAGGGAGGGACGTGCAAATTACGGTGATGCGTTCTAAGATTCCGCGACTGGCAGCGGCTAATTCGTCACAAGCGTGACAGTAAAGCTTAGCTGTTTCCGGGCGCACCAGGCAACCCGCCCCCGCATTCGCCCGCACCCATCCGCGAGCCGTGAGCAAAGCACCAGAATGCTCGAGATCCTGGGGCTTAGGTCATGGCTCGCGAACCCTCAGGGTTGCAGGGCCGAGCGGAGGGTGTCGAGGCCGACACCGCCGAGGTCGAGGGCCTTGCGGTGGAACTCCCTGATGTTGAAGGCCGTGCCCTCGCGCGCCTCGGCCTCGTCGCGCAGCTGCTCCCAGATGCGCTGGCCGACCTTGTAGGACGGCGCCTGGCCGGGCCAGCCGAGATACCGGTTGACCTCGAACTTCACGAAGCCCTCGTTCATGTTGACGTTCTTCGCCAGGAAGTCGAAGGCGTAGTCAGCGGTCCACTTCTGCGAGCCATCCGGCACCGGCTTGCCCAGGTGCACGCCGATGTCCAGCACAACGCGGGCCGCCCGCATCCGCTGGCCGTCGAGCATGCCGAGCCTGTCGGCGGGATCGTCCAGGTAGCCGAGCTGCTCCATCAGGCGTTCGGCGTAGAGCGCCCAGCCCTCCGCGTGCCCGGAGGTGCCGGCCAGCTGGCGGCGCCAGGTGTTGAGCTTGTCCCGGTTGTAGACCGCCTGGCCGATCTGCAGGTGATGGCCAGGCACGCCCTCGTGGTAGACGGTGGTGAGTTCCCGCCAGGTATCGAACTCGGTCACGCCGACGGGAACCGACCACCACATCCGGCCGGGCCGGGAGAAATCGTCGGTGGGGCCGGTGTAGTAGATGCCGCCCTCCTGGGTGGGGGCGATCATGCACTCGAGCCGGCGGATCTCCTCGGGGATGTCGAACTGGGTCTCCCCCAGCTCGGCAACGGCCCGGTCACTGGTGTCCTGCATCCAGCGCTGCAGGGCGTCGGTGCCGTGCAGCTTGCGGGTGGGGTCGGTGTCGAGGAACTCGATCGCTTCGAGCACGGTCGCACCGGGCTTGATCTGCCGGGCGATGCTCTCCTGCTCCTCCACCATGCGGGCGAGTTCCTGGATGCCCCACTCGTAGGTCTCGTCGAGGTCGATACTGGCGCCCAGGAACCGGCGGGAACTCAGCGCGTAGAGGTCGCGTCCGATCGCGTCCTCTTCGGTGGCGCGGGGTGCGAGCTCGTCACTGAGGAAGCCGGCGAGGGTGTCGTAGGCGGCGGCGGCTTTGTGCGCGCCGGCGGTCAGGTCGTTGGCCAGTGAGGCCGGCAGCGATCCGGTTTCGAGCCCGGCCTCGGCCACGAAGTGGTTGAAGAACCCGTCGTTCGCGGCGTTCCGCCGAGCCTGGCCGAGTACTTCGATCACCTGGCGCCTGGCGGGCGTGACACCCTGCTCGATACCGAGCCGGAGCGTCTCGATGTAGCCGGTCACTGCGGCGGGCACGGCCTGCAGGCGGGCAGAGATGTTGCTCCAGTCTGCGACAGTGCTGGTGGGCATGAGGTCGAACACCTCGCGGATCTCCTGGGCGGGTGAGGCGATCACGTTGAGGTCGCGCAGCTGGAGCCGTGCCGCGGAGCTTTCCAGGTCGAGCGCCAGGGTGCTGCGCAGGTCTGCCGTGGTGACCTCGTCGACGGCGTCGACGGCCGGGGTCGCATCCAGCGCGGTGATGACCTCGGTGGCGGCCTGGATGTACCGGGCGTGGCCGTCGGGCGAGTAATCCGCGAAGCCGGCGCCGTCCCTGTTCCGGCCGATGTAGGTGCCGACGGTCGGGTCGAGCTCGACGAGGGTGTCGACCCACTGTTCGGCGATCTGGTCGACGGGAGTTGGCGTCCGCTGTTCGTTCAGAGTCATGCACAGAGCCTAGGACACGGTCTCGTTTTCCGCACGGGCCAGCCCTATTCCCTGCTGTGACGCCTCCCTGAGGTGACGCGCCCGCGGCGACGGTGGCCGTCGCCGCGGACGCCGGTCAGTGGGCGGCGTCGTCCCAGTTCGCGCCGCGGCCCACCTGCACGTCCAGCGGCACCAGCAATTGGGCGGCCGATTCCATCCGGGAGGTGACCACGGTCTTCAGGGCGTCCCATTCGCCCGGCGCCACGTCGAAGATCAGTTCGTCGTGCACCTGCAGCATCATGCGGCTCTTCAGTTCCTGAGCGCGCAGGTCGCCGGCGATGTTGTTCATGGCGATCTTCATCAGGTCGGCGGCCGAGCCCTGGATCGGAGCGTTCAGCGCGGCGCGTTCGGCGTTGTCGCGCAGCACCCGGTTGGGGCTGTTCAGTTCGGGGAACGGCCGGCGACGCCCGAAGATGGTGGTGGTGTAGCCGTCCACCTTCGCCTGCTCGACGACGCGGCGCAGGTAGTCCCGCACGGCGCCGAACCTGGCGAAGTAGTCGGTGATGAGCTGCTTGGCTTCGCGGGACTCGATCCGCAGCTGCCGGGACAGCCCGAACGCGCTGAGCCCGTAGGCGAGGCCGTAGGACATCGCCTTGACCTTGTTGCGCATCTCACCGGTGACATCCTCAGGTGCCACACCGAAGACCCTGGCGCCGACGAAACGGTGCAGGTCCTCCCCCGCGTTGAACGCCTCGATCAGGCCGGCGTCTTCGGACAGGTGCGCCATGATGCGCATCTCGATCTGCGAGTAGTCGGCGGTGAGCAGGCTCTCGGCATCGGCTCCGGCGTGGAACGCGGCGCGGATTCGCCGGCCTTCCTCGGTGCGCACCGGGATGTTCTGCAGGTTCGGGTCGTTCGAGGAGATCCGGCCGGTCGCCGTGCCGATCTGCACGTAGGTGGTGTGGATGCGGCCGGTCTCGTCGATGGCCTTGTCGAGGGTCTCCACGATCTGTCGCAGCTTCGTGGCGTCGCGGTGCTTGAGCAGCAGGTTGAGGAACGGATGCGGGTTGCTGGCCTGCAGGTCGGCCAACGCTCCGGCATCCGTGGTGAAGCCGGTCTTGTTGGCGCGGGTGCGGGGCATGCCCAGCTGGTCGAAGAGAACCTCCTGCAGCTGTTTGGGTGAACCGAGGTTCACTTCCCGACCGATCTCGGCGTAGGCACTGGCGGCCAGTTCGGCCGCGGTGTCGCCCAGCTGTGTCGACAGGGCGGCGAGTTCGTCGTGGGACACGGCCACTCCGGCCAGTTCCATGTCGGCCAGGGTCATCAGGGTGGGCATCTCGAGGTCGGAGAGCACGTTCAGTGAGCCGGCGTCGAGGAGGCCGATCAGCGTCGCCGCGAGCCGCACCGTGTACCAGGAGTCGACGGCGACGCCGCCGGCCTGGGTCTCGTCCGGCACCAGCTGGTTGGGGTCGACGACCGGAACTGTCTCGTCCAGGTAGCGCTTGACGAGGTCGGCGAGGGTCTTGTCCGGTCCGCCCGGGCGCAGCAGCCAGCCGGCGACGAGGGTGTCGACGGCAAGACCGGCCAGCGACAGTCCGGCGCGGGTGAGCGCCTTGACCTGGGGTTTGGCGTCGTGCATGATCTTGGGGCTAGGGCCGGCGAGCCAGTCTTCGAGCGGCCGGTAGTCGGCGCGCCCCGGCTGCCAGGCCACGGTTGCGGTCTCGGTGCCGGTGGCCAGCCCGAAGCCGATCGGCAGGCCGGCCATCACCTCGACGGTGACGGAGATCGGGGTGCCGGCAGCCGACACCCGGTCCAGCCAGGTGGCGAGCTCCTCGTCGAGCAGTTCGCGCTGCACCGGCGCCTGCACGGCAGCCGGGGCATCGGGCAGCGGCGCCGGAACTGCGGAGGAGCCGCTCCCGTCGCCGTTGCCGTTCTCCTCGAGCTTGATCACCCGGTCGAGCAGGGTGCGGAATTCCAGCCGGCCGAAGACGTCGCGCACGGCTTCCTCGTCGATCGGGCCGCGCACCAGGTTGTCGAGTTCGACGGGCAGGTCCAGGTCGGTGACGAGCCGGTTGAGCCGGCGGTTGCGGATGGCGTTCTCTTTTTGCTCGCGCAGGTTGGCACCGACGACACCGGTGATCTCATCCGCGTGTTCGAGGATCGCGTCCAGGCTGCCGAACCGGTCGAGCCACTTCACGGCGGTCTTCTCGCCCACCTTGCTGATGCCGATCAGGTTGTCGCTGGTCTCGCCGACCAGGGCGGCGATGTCGGGATACTGCTCCGGTGCGATGCCGTATTTCTCCCGTACCTTGGCCGGGTCGTACCGGGTCAGCGCCGAGACGCCCTGGCTGGCCGGGTAGAGCAGGGTGACGGTCTCGTTGACCAGCTGGATGGTGTCCCGGTCGCCGGAGACGACGAAGACCTCGAAGCCCTCGTTGGTGCCGCGCACCGAGAGGGTGGCGAGAATGTCGTCGGCCTCGTAGTCGTCCTTGGTCAGGGTGGTGATGTTCATGGCCTTGAGGGCCTCCTGCAGCAGGGGAATCTGGCCCTTGAACTCCGAGGGCGTGATCGCCCTGGTGCCCTTGTACTCCGGGTAGTCCCTGGTTCGGAACGAGTACCGGGAGATGTCGAACGCCACGGCGATGTGGGTCGGCTTCTCGTTGCGGAGCAGGCTCAGCAGCATCGACAGGAAACCGTGGATGGCGTTGGTGTGCTGGCCGTCCCTGGTCTGGAAACTGTCAATGGGGAGGGCATGAAATGCCCGGTAGGCCAGCGAGTGGCCATCGATGATCATCAGGGTAGGCTTTTTGGATTCCGACACAGTCCCAGCCTACAAGCCGCTTTCGGATGGGGGCTCGGCCGAACCCGAGGTGACCATGACCGAGTACGACAGGCCCGCGCACGATGCCGACTTCCTCGCCTGGACGAAGGCGCGCGGCGCCGGCGACCTGGCCGACAAGATGGGCATCGAGTTCACCGAATTCTCGCTCGACAGGGCGGTGGCACGGATGCCCGTTGAGGGCAACACCCAGCCGGCCATGCTCCTGCACGGCGGGGCCTATGTGGTCATGGGCGAGTCGCTCGGGTCGATGTCGGCGAATCTGCACGCCGGCCCAGGCAAGATCGCGGTGGGCATCGAGATCAACGCCAGCCATACCGGATCGGCCACCTCCGGCTACGTCACGGCGGTGTGCACGCCCATCCACCTGGGACGCACCCTGACCACCCACGAGATCGTGGTCACCGACGACCGAGGCCGGCGCTGCTCCACCATCCGCATCACGAACCTGATCATGGACCGGCCCGCTTCGGCCTGAGCCGGCGTGCAGACGCGAAAAAGCGGGCCCCTCCTGGAGGGACCCGCTTATTTCGTGACGGGGGCGGGTGGTGCGTGGCTGTACGTTACTTCTTCGCGGAGAGCTGTTCGATGATCGCCTGCGCGACATCGTGCATGGTCAGGCGGCGGTCCATCGACGCCTTCTGGATCCAGCGGAACGCCTCCGGCTCGGTCAGGCCCATCTTCTCGTTGAGCAGGCCCTTGGCCCGGTCGACGAGCTTGCGGGTCTCGAACCGCTCGACCAGGTCGGCGACCTCGGCCTCGAGGGTGATGATCTGGCTGTACCGCGAGAGGGCGATCTCGATGGCCGGCAGCAGGTCGTTCGGCGTGAACGGCTTGACCACGTAGGCGAGGGCGCCGGCTTCGCTGGCGCGCTCGACGAGCTCCTTCTGGCTGAACGCGGTGAGCAGCACGACCGGGGCGATGTGCGCCTTGGTGATGCGCTCGGCGGCGGAGATGCCGTCGAGGTGGGGCATCTTCACGTCCATGATCACCAGGTCGGGGCGAAGCTCGGTGGCCAGGGCCACAGCGGTCTCGCCGTCGCCGGCTTCGCCGACTACCTCAAAGCCGTTGTCACGGAGGATCTCGACGATGTCGAGCCTGATGAGGGATTCATCCTCCGCTACGACGACGCGGCGGGGGGGTGCTGGTGTTGTCTCTTGGTCGGTCACAGGCAAAAGCCTACGGTATTCTGGTGCAGGTGTTGTGAGCCGGTGTGGCGGAATGGCAGACGCGGAGCACTCAAAATGCTTTGTTCGAAAGGACGTGTGGGTTCGAGTCCCACCACCGGTACCACTTCACCGCATGCCCGTCCCCTGGTTCGACCGGGGTCGCGGGCATGCGGTGTTTAACCCGGCACACCGCCGGCACCGTACGCACAGCGGCCGCACACGCCTCTCTCAGCGAGTATTCACCGCCGGCGTCCCCCGCGTCACGCTGGGTGTGCACAGGCGCTCATCGGCCGTGCACGGCCGCTCAACACGTCAGCAGTGGGTGGGGGCACGGTAAACGACAGCAGCCCCGCGGATTGCGCCGCGGGGCTGCCTGACGACACGGTGTGTCGTCTGTCGTGATCGGTTACTGCTGGGCGTACGCCGGAGCGACACCGTTGTGGGCGTCACCGATGCGGTGGACCCGGATGTCGTTCGTGGAACCCGCGATTCCGGGAGGGGAACCGGAGATCACAACGACCTTGTCGCCGATTTCGGCCAGGCCCTGGCCGAGCAGGATGTCGTCGACCTGGCCGAACATCGAGTCGGTGTGGGTAACCGGCTCGACGAGGTAGGTCTGGACGCCCCAGGTGAGGGCGAGGCGACGGCGGATGCCGGCGTCGGGCGTGAAGGCCAGCATCGGAATCTTGGAGCGCAGGCGCGACATGCGACGAGCGGAGTCTCCGGATTCGGTGAAGATGCAGAGGAACTTCGCGTCGACGAACTCGGCGACCTCGATGGCGGCCAGCGTGATGGCACCGCCCTGGGTGCGCGGCTTGTTCGTGAGCGGTGCGATGCGCTCCAGGCCGTGCTCTTCGGTCGAGGACACGATGCGTGCCATGGTCTGAACGGTGACGACGGGGTATTCGCCGACACTGGTCTCGCCGCTGAGCATGACCGCGTCAGCACCGTCGAGAACGGCGTTGGCGACGTCGGACGTCTCGGCGCGAGTCGGGACGGGGCTGTGGATCATCGATTCGAGCATCTGCGTGGCGACGATGACGGGCTTCGCCATGCGGCGGGCCAGTTCGACGGCGTGCTTCTGCACGATCGGCACGGCTTCGAGCGGGAGCTCGACGCCGAGGTCGCCACGGGCGACCATGATCGCGTCGAAGGCATCGACGATGCCCTCGAGGGCCTCGACGGCCTGCGGCTTCTCGATCTTGGCGATGACGGGAACCTTGCGGCCCTCCTCTGCCATGATCTCGTGCACGCGGTCGATGTCGGCCGCGTTGCGCACGAAGGAGAGCGCGATGAGGTCGGTGCCGAGGCGGAGGCCCCAGCGCAGGTCGGCCTCGTCCTTTTCGCTCAGGGCGGGCACGTTGACGGCAACGCCGGGCAGGTTGATGCCCTTGTTGTTCGACACCGGGCCGGCGACGATGACCTTGGTGGTCACGACGGTGCCGTCGGTTTCGACAACCTCGACCTTGACCTTGCCGTCGTCGATGAGCAGGAAGTCGCCGGGCTTGACGTCGTTCGGCAGACCCTTGTAGGTGGTGCCGGAAAGTTCCTTGGTGCCGAGGATGTCTTCGGTGGTGATCTTGAAGATGTCATCGACGGCCAGGTCGTAGGGGCCGCCCTCGAACTTGCCGAGGCGGATCTTCGGGCCCTGCAGGTCGACCATCACTGCGATGGCACGGCCGGAGTCGTTCGCCGCCTTGCGCACGTTGGCGTAGACACCCTCGTGCACGGTGTAGTCGCCGTGGCTCAGGTTCATGCGGCAGACGTCAACGCCTGCGTCGATGATGGCCCTGATCTGCTCGTAGCTGGATGCTGCCGGCCCGAGGGTTGCGACGATTTTCGCGCGTCTCATACTGGTGGATCTCCGGTTTCCGCGCCGGGTAGGCGCATTGGTGCGTTGAATTGTGTGTGGAGATTTGGGCAGCGGGTTGTCAGTTCGTTCGCCTAGATGGCAAACGAATGATCCGTTGGCTTCACCGGGGCGGGCAGTTGAGTCTCGCCTTCGAGATACCGATCGACCGCTGCCGCAGCAGCGCGTCCTTCGGCGATCGCCCAAACGATGAGCGACTGACCGCGGCCTGCATCTCCGGCAACAAAAACACCCTCGTGGCTGGTCTGGTAATCCCCATCACGAACGACATTACTCCGTGCGTCGAGCGGCACGTGCAGCTCCTGGGTGAGCTCAGCGCTGTCCGGACCGGTGAATCCCAGTGCTAGCAACACCAGATCAGCGGGAATCTCTCGTTCTGTCCCCGCTTTGGGGACACGGCGACCATCGAGATATTCGGTCTCGGCGACGCGAATCGCCCGAACCTCACCCGCATCGTTAGCCAGGAATTCAATTGTCGACGCCAGGTACTGGCGCGAGCCGCCTTCTTCATGGGCGCTGGAGACCTCGAACAGGGTCGGGGACATCGGCCAGGGCTGGTGCTCCGGCCGGCTGTCGCCGGGCTGCTTGCCGATCGCGAGGTTGGTCACGGATGCGGCGAGCTGACGGTGTGCGGTGCCGATGCAGTCGGCTCCGGTATCACCGCCGCCGAGGACCACGACGTGCTTGCCCTCGGCGAGGATCTGGTTGTCGACGGTGTCACCGGCGCCCACCTTGTTCTGCTGAACCAGGTATTCCATGGCGAAGTGCACGCCGGGCAGGTCACGGCCGGGGATCGGCAGGTCGCGCGGCACCATGGCGCCGGTGGCGACGATCACTGCGTCGTACCGGGCGCGCAGGTCGGTCCAGGTGATGTCGACACCGATGGTCACGCCGGCGCGGAACCGGGTGCCCTCAGCGGTCATCTGGGCCAGCCGGCCGTCGAGGTGCTTCTTCTCCATCTTGAAGTCCGGGATGCCGTAGCGCAGCAGGCCCCCGATCCGGTCGTCCCGCTCGAACACCGCGACGGTGTGGCCGGCGCGGGTGAGCTGCTGGGCAGCAGCGAGGCCGGCCGGTCCTGACCCGACCACGGCAATGGTTTTGCCGGTGAGCCGGCCGGGAGGCTGCGGGGTGACCCAGCCTTCGGCGAAGGCCTGGTCGATGATCGAGACCTCCACCTGCTTGATCGTCACGGCTGGCTGGTTGATGCCGAGCACGCAGGCGGATTCACACGGAGCCGGGCAGAGCCGGCCGGTGAACTCGGGGAAGTTATTGGTGGCGTGCAGGCGTTCGATGGCCTGACGGCCCTCGTCCCGCCAGGTGAGGTCGTTCCACTCGGGGATCAGGTTGCCCAGCGGGCAACCTTGGTGGCAGAACGGCACACCACAGTCCATGCAGCGGCCGGCCTGGCGCTTGAGCACGGCGGAGTCGCCGGCCTCATAGACCTCTTTCCAGTCCATCAAGCGGATGGAGACCGGACGGCGGGTGGGAAGCTCCCGGTCCGTGGTCTTCAGGAATCCCTTCGGGTCAGCCATTGGTTACCTCCAAGATGCGGTTCCAGACGACGTCGCCGTCGGGGTCGAGCCCCTCGGCCACCGCGCTCTGCCTGGTCGCCAGGACGGCCGCGTAGTCGCGCGGCAATACCTTGACGAAATTCTTCATTGTCGTGTCGCGGTCGGCGAGCAACCGCGCGGCCAGAACAGAATCGGTCTGTTCCAGATGTTGTTCGAGCAGGTCGCCGACGATCTCGATGTCGGCGCTGCCCAGCGGCAGCAGGGTGAGCTCGCCCGAGTCGAGCGAGTCGCGGTTGACGAGCTCTGAGCGCAGGTTGTAGATGTAGGCGGTTCCGCCCGACATCCCGGCGCCGAGGTTCCGGCCGGTCTCCCCGAGGATCACGGCGAGTCCACCGGTCATGTACTCGAGGGCGTGGTCGCCCACGCCTTCGACGACGGCGGTGGCGCCGGAGTTGCGCACCAGGAACCGTTCGCCGACGATGCCGCGGATGAACATGCTGCCCAGCGTCGCACCGTAGCCGATCACGTTGCCGGCGATGACATTGTCCTCGGCGGCGAACACGCTGCCGCGGTCCGGCCGCACCACGATCTGGCCGCCGGAGAGACCCTTGCCGACGTAGTCGTTGGAGTCTCCCTCGAGGCGCAGGGTGATGCCGCTGGGCAGGAAGGCGCCGAAGCTCTGCCCGGCGGAACCGGTGAGGGTGACGTCGATCGACCCGGCCGGCAGGCCGTTCTCGCCGTGCCGTAGGGTCACCTCGTGGCCGAGCATGGTGCCGACGGCGCGCTCGGTGTTGCGGATGGGCAGCGCGATCGTGATATTGCCGCCGTGTTCGAGAACGCTGGCGCTCTGCCGGATGAGTTCGACGTCGAAGTGCTTGTCGAGTTCGTGCTCCTGCTCACGGCCGGACTGGCGGGGCTCTGAATCGGAGAAGTCCGGCCCGACCAGGATCGGCCGGAGGTCCAGACCCGATGCCTTCCAGTGGTTCAGTGCGCCGTTCACGTTCAACAGTTCCTTGCGCCCTGTGGCCTCTTCGAGGCTGCGGAACCCGAGCTCGGCGAGGTACTCGCGCACCTCCTGGGCGATGAACTCGAAGAAGTTCACCACGTAGTCCGCCTTGCCGGAGAAACGCTTGCGCAGTTCGGGGTTCTGCGTCGCGACGCCGACCGGGCAGGTGTCCAGGTGGCAGACCCGCATCATGATGCAGCCCTCGACGATCAGCGGGGCGGTCGCGAAACCGAATTCCTCCGCGCCCAGGAGGGCGCCGATGACGACGTCACGGCCGGTCTTCAGCTGGCCGTCGACCTGCAGAACGACGCGGTCGCGCATCCCGTTGAGCATGAGGGTCTGCTGGGTCTCGGCCAGGCCGAGTTCCCAGGGCGTGCCCGCGTGCTTGAGCGAGTTGAGCGGGCTGGCGCCGGTGCCGCCGTCGTGCCCTGACACCAGGATCACATCGGAGAGCGCCTTGGCGACGCCGGCCGCGACCGCACCGATACCGGACTGGCTGACCAGCTTGGTGTGGATGCGGGCGCTCGGGTTGGCCCGTTTGAGGTCGAAGATCAGCTGCTTGAGGTCTTCGATCGAGTAGATGTCGTGGTGCGGGGGCGGGGAGATCAGGCCGACCCCGGCGGTGGCGTGCCGGGTGCGGGCCACCCACGGGTAGACCTTGGTGGGCGGCAACTGGCCGCCCTCCCCCGGCTTGGCGCCCTGGGCGAGCTTGATCTGGATGTCGTCGGCGTGGGTGAGGTACATGCTCGTGACGCCGAACCGGCCGGACGCGACCTGTTTGACGGCGCTGCGCCTGGTCGGGTCGAGCAGCCGGTCGAGGTCCTCGCCGCCCTCACCGGTGTTGGACTTGCCGCCCAGCCGGTTCATGGCGATGGCCAGGGTCTCGTGTGCCTCCTGCGAGATGGAGCCGTAGCTCATCGCGCCGGTGGAGAACTTCTTCACGATCGATGCGACCGACTCGACCTCGTCGATCGGCACCGGCTTGCGGGCGCCCACGTTGAAGGCGAACATGCCGCGCAGGGTCATCAGGCTCTCCGACTGGTCGTCAACGAGCTTGGTGTACTCCTTGAAGATGTCGTACCGGCGGGTGCGGGTGGAGTGCTGCAATCTGAAGATGGTCTCCGGGTTGAACAGGTGCGGGGAACCGTCGCGGCGCCACTGGTACTCGCCACCGGTGGCGAGGCGTTCGTGCACGGTGACGGCGGCATCCTGCGGGTAGGCACCGGCGTAGCGTTCGAGGTTCTCCGCCGCGATCACGTCGATGCCCACACCGCCGAGCTTGCTCGTGGTGCCGGTGAAGTACTGGTCGATGAACTCCTGGCTGAGTCCGACGGCCTCGAAGGTCTGCGCGCCGGCGTAGGAGGACACCGTGGAGATGCCCATCTTCGACATGATCTTGAGCACGCCCTTGCCGAGCGCCTTGATCACGTTCTTCACGGCCTTCTCGGGCGTGACGTTGGTGATGAAGCCGCTGCGGACGAGGTCCTCACACGTTTCCATGGCCAGGTACGGGTTGACGGCGCTGGCGCCGTAGCCGATCAGCAGGGCCACGTGGTGCACCTCGCGCACGTCACCGGCTTCCACCACGATGCCCACCTTGAGGCGGTTCTCGGTGCGGATCAGGTGGTGGTGCACGGCGGCGATCATGAGCAGCGACGGGATCGGAGCGAGGTCCTTCGAGCTGTCCCGGTCGGAGAGCACGATGAACAGCGCGCCCGCTTCGATCGCCGCGTCGACCTCGTGGCACATCTCCTCGATGCGGGCCGAGAGCGCGCCGGGGCCGTCGTCGAAGCGGTACAGGCCGCGGATGGTGGTGGTGGTGCGGCTGCCGGGCGACGTGTCGATGTGCTGGATCTTGGCCAGCTCGTCGTTGTCGATCACCGGGAAGTCGAGCACGACCTGGCGGGCGTGCTCCGGCCCGGCGGAGAGCAGGTTGAGCTCGGGGCCGAGGCCCAGTTTGAGGCTGGTGACGACCTCTTCGCGGATCGAGTCCAGCGGCGGGTTCGTCACCTGAGCGAACTGCTGGGTGAAGTAGTCGAAGAGCAACCGGGGGCGTTCGCTGAGCACGGCGATCGGCGTGTCTGAGCCCATGGCGCCGAGCGGCTCTGCGCCGTTGCGGGCCATCGGCGCGAGCAGGATGCGCACCTCTTCTTCGGTGTAGCCGAAGGTGCGCTGGCGGCGCACGACGGATGCCGGCGGGTGCACGATGTGCTCCCGCTCCGGCAGGTCCTTGAGGTTGATCCGGCCGGCGTCGAGCCAGGAACCCCAGGGTTCGCTGGCGGCGAGTTCGCCCTTGACCTCTTCGTCCTCGATGATGCGCCCGGCCTCGGTGTCGACCAGGAACATCTTGCCCGGCTGCAGCCGGCCCTTTCGCACCACGTGGGCGGGGTCGACGTCGATGACGCCGATCTCGCTGGCGAGCACGACGAGACCCTCGTCGGTGATGACGTAGCGCCCGGGGCGCAGGCCGTTGCGGTCGAGGGTGGCGCCGACGAGGGTGCCGTCGGTGAAGACGATCGCAGCCGGGCCGTCCCACGGCTCCATCAGCATGGAGTGGTACTCGTAGAAGGCTCGGCGGTCACGGTCGAGCCCGGGCTGGTTCTCCCAGGCCTCCGGCACCATCATCATCACGGCGTGCGGCAGCGAGCGACCGGACAGGCTGAGCAGCTCAACCACCTCGTCGAACGAGGCGGAGTCGCTGGCACCCGGGGTGACGATCGGGAACAACGGGTTCAGGTCGCCGAGCAGCTCGGATTCGAGCTGGGACTGGCGGGCGCGCATCCAGTTGCGGTTGCCCTGCACGGTGTTGATCTCGCCGTTGTGCGCGATCATGCGGAACGGCTGGGCGAGCGGCCAGGACGGGAAGGTGTTGGTGGAGTAGCGCGAGTGCACCAGTGCGAGCTTCGAGGTGAAGCGTTCGTCGGACAGGTCCGGGTAGAACGGTTCGAGCTGCAGGGTCGTGACCATGCCCTTGTAGACGATGGTGCGGCACGACAGCGACGCGAAGTAGGTTTCCAGCTCACGTTCGCTGCGCTTGCGGAGCCGGACGGCCTGGCGGTCCAGGTCGATTCCGCCCAGCAGCAGGCCGTCTTCGGTGGTGCGGTTGCTGGCCACGTAGAGCTGCTGGATGGCGGGCATGGCTGCGCGGGCCAGGTTGCCGACTTCGTCGGGGCGCACGGGTACCTCGCGCCACCCCAGCACGACCAGGTTCTCCTCGCGCGCGATCGCTTCGATGGCACCCTTGACGGTGCTGCGCGCGGTGGGTTCGGTGGGCAGGAAGACGTTGCCGACGGCGTAGCGGCCGGCCTCCGGCAGCGCGAACGTCGACACCGCCCGGAAGAACTCGTCCGGGATCTGCGTGACGATACCCGCACCGTCGCCGGTGCCGGCGTCGGAGCCGACGGCGCCGCGGTGTTCCAGGTTGCGCAGGGCGTCGAGCGCCCGCGTGATGATGTCGTGTCCGGCCGTGCCCCGCAGGGTCGCGACCATGGCGAGGCCACAGGCGTCACGCTCGTCGTGCGGGTTGTAGAGACCCTGACTTTCGGGAACACTACTGAACCGCGAGAAGAGTGGTTGCTGCGTCATTAGACCGTCCTCACAAAATGACTGGCAGGTGGGGACGACGTTGGCCCGCTGGAAGAGGAGAAGCCGCACCGCCCGTCAATATCGGGCGGAAACCGTGGACCGGGTGGGATGACCTCGGCTAGGGGCGGGAGTCGGTTGTGCTTGTGGCGTCGACGTCGCGTGATTCAACGGGTTCAGCAGCATCGTCGCCGTGATCCTCGAGCTCGGAATCGGTTTCACCAGATTCTACCTCAGGGTCGAGCGGCTTCCACTCGCGACCTGGCCGGTACGGGCTCAACTCGAGTCCGGTGTGGCGTCGGCTCTGCACAAGAATGATGACCAGACCGAGCACGATGGCGAACAGCGCCGCCCAGACATTGGTGCGCAGGCCGAAGAAGATCTCACTGGGGTCGACCCGGATCGATTCGAAGACGGTGCGGCCGGCGCCGTACCAGATCAGGTACACGCCGAAGGCGGAGCCCCAGCGCAGCCGGAACTGGCGTTCGAGCAGCAGGATCACGGCGACACCGACGAGGTTCCAGATGATCTCATAGAGGAACGTCGGGTGGAACAGGGTGCCCTCCGGCAGGCCGACGGGGTACGCGGGATTGTCGGGCGAGATTTCCAGGCCCCACGGCAGGGTGGTGGGCAAGCCGAACAGCTCGCTGTTGAACCAGTTGCCGAGCCGCCCGAAGGCCTGGGCGAGCAGCAGGCCGGGGGCCAGCGCGTCGGCGAACGACCAGAAGCGGATGCCGGACAGCCGGCAGCCGATGTATGCACCGACCGCGCCGCCCAGCAGGGCGCCGAAGATGGCGATGCCGCCGTTCCAGACCGCGAAGACCTCCCAGAGGTTCTTGCCCTCGCCGAAGTAGTCATTGGGGTGGGTGAGAACGTGGAAGATCCGCGCTCCGACGATGCCCAGCGGCACCGCCCAGAGGATGATGTCGAGCACCACTCCCGGCTCGCCGCCGCGCTTGGTCAGCCGGCGGCTGGTCAGGGCGGTTGCGGCGAAGATGCCGACCAGGATGCAGATCGCATACGCGTGGATGCGGAAGATGCCCAGGTCGAAGTAGCTCCACTCGGGGCTCGGGATGCTCAAGTGCACGACAACAACCTTTCATCGTGGCCGGATGGCCACTGGGAGCCGGTCGATCGACCGCCTCGGATAATTTACCTTAGAACGCCTGGTGCGATATTCACCGGGCTGCGGGGCTAGACGGCGGCGCGGATGTCCCTGGCACCGGAGGCGAGTTCCGCCGCGAGGCGGGCCACCGCGGCGACGCCGCCGTCGGCGAGTGCCTTGACCAGGGCAGAGCCCACGATGGCGCCGTCGGCGTACTCCAGCACCTCGCGTACCTGGGCGGGGGTGGAAATGCCCAGGCCGACGCAGGCGCTGGTGGACCCCGCCGCGCGCAGCCGGGTGACGAGCACGCGGGCGGCGGAGTCGACGTCGGAGCGGGCACCGGTGATGCCCATGGTGGATACGGCGTAGACGAAGCCGCGGCTCTGAGTCACGGCCTGCACCAGGCGCTCGTCAGACGAGGATGGTGCGGCGAGGAAGACCCGGTCGAGCCCGGCCCGCTCGCTAGCGTCCAGCCAGCTCTGTGCGTCGTCAGGGATGAGGTCAGGCGTGATCAGCCCGGCTCCCCCGGCGGCGGCGAGGTCATCGGCGAACCTGTCGACGCCGTACTGCAGCACCGGGTTCCAGTACGTCATCACCAGCACGGGAGTGTCGACCTGCGCCGTGATCGCGGCAACGGCCTCGAAGCCGTGCTTGAGCCGGAAGCCGTTGGCCAGGGCCTGAACGGTCGCGGCCTGGATGACCGGGCCGTCCATGACGGGGTCGGAGTACGGCAGGCCGAGTTCGAGAATGTCGACGCCGTTGTTGGCGATGGCCACCGCGGTGTCGATGCTCTCGGTCAGGGTCGGGAACCCGAGCGGCAGGTAGCCGATCAGGGCGCCGCCGCCCGCGGCACGCCGGGCGTTGATGCGCGCCTCGACGGTACTGGTGAAGGCGGGGCGGATGTCGGTGTTCGTCACAGCTGTTGCGCTCCAGCGTCGAGAAGGTCGAAGTATCGGCCGGCGGTTTCCATGTCCTTGTCGCCGCGGCCGGAGAGGTTGACGAGGATGATCGAGTCGGGGCCTAGTCGCTTGCCGAGTTCGAGGGTGCCCGCCAGGGCGTGCGCCGATTCGATCGCCGGGATGATTCCCTCCGTGCGGCTGAGCAGCCGGAGCGCGTCCATCGCCTCCGCGTCGGTGACGGGCAGGTAGGTGGCCCGGCCGATGCTGGCGAGCCAGGCGTGCTCCGGACCGACGCCCGGGTAGTCCAGGCCGGCCGAGATGGAGTGCGATTCGACGGTCTGGCCGTCTTCGTCCTGCAGCATCATGCTGCGGGCGCCGTGCAGCACTCCGGGGCGTCCCTTGGTGAGGGTCGCGGCGTGGCGGAGGCCCTCGATGCCTTCGCCGCCGGCTTCGAAGCCGTACAGGCCGACCCCGGGGTCGTCGAGGAAAGCGTGGAAGATTCCCATCGCGTTGGATCCGCCGCCGACGCAGGCGGTGACGGCATCGGGCAGCCGGCCGGTGAGGTCGAGCACCTGCTGCCGGGCTTCTTCACCGATGATCTTCTGGAAGTCGCGCACCATGGCGGGGAACGGGTGCGGCCCGGCGACGGTGCCGAACACGTAGTTGGTGGTCTCGACGTTGGTCACCCAGTCGCGCATGGCGTCGTTGATGGCGTCCTTGAGGGTGCGGGAGCCGGTCGTGACGGAGACGACCTCGGCGCCGAGCAGGCGCATCCTGGCGACGTTGAGCGCCTGGCGTTCGGTGTCGACCTCGCCCATGTAGATGACGCAGTCCAGGCCGAACAGGGCCGCGGCGGTGGCGGTGGCGACACCGTGCTGCCCGGCGCCGGTCTCGGCGATGACGCGCTTCTTGCCGATCCGCTTGGTGAGCAGCACCTGGCCGAGCACGTTGTTGATCTTGTGCGAGCCGGTGTGGTTGAGGTCCTCGCGCTTGAGGATGATGCGCGCGCCGCCGCCATGGGCGGCGAACCTGGGCACCTCGGTGATCAGGGAGGGGCGGCCGGTGTAGCTGCGGTGCAGCTCGGTCAGTTCAGCGGCGAAGGCCGGGTCGACCTTGGCCAGTTCGTACTCGGCCGACAGCTCGTCGAGCGCGGCCACGAGCGACTCCGGCACGAACCGGCCGCCGAAGTCACCGAAGTACGGCCCGACCTGGGCGCGGAGGGAATCTGGTTCGATGGACATCTATACCGCCAAGAATTCAGAGAGAGTGAGGATGGGATCGCTGGTGACGAGTGCTTCGCCGACCAGCACGACGTCGGCGCCGGCGGCACGGTAGTGCGCAACGTCTGCGGCCGTCTTGACCGCGGATTCGGCGACGCGGATGACGCCGGAGGGAATGCGGTCGGCCAGGCTCGCGAAGAGGTTCTGGTCGAGTTCGAAGGTGCTCAGGTTCCTGGCGTTGACGCCCACCAGGTTCGCGCCCACATCCAGGGCACGATCGACCTCGTCAGCGCTGTGGGTTTCGACCAGTGGCGTCATGCCGAGTTCCAGGACCAGCCGGTGCAGGCTGCCCAGGGTGTCCTGGTCGAGGGCCGCGACGATGAGCAGCACGAGGTCGGCACCGGATGCACGGGCCTCGAGCACCTGATACGCGTTGCCGATGAAGTCCTTGCGCAGCACCGGGATGGACACCGCAGCGCGAACCTGCTCGAGGTCGTCCAGCGAACCGAGGAAACGGCGCTGCTCGGTGAGCACGCTGATGGCGCTGGCGCCGCCGAATTCGTACGAGACGGCCAGGGCGGCCGGGTCGCTGATCTCGGCCAGGGGGCCGCGGGACGGGCTGGCGCGCTTGACCTCGGCGATGATCTTGACCTGGTCGGCCGGCGCGAGTGCGTGCAGCGCATCGAGGGCGGGCGTCTGGGCCAACGCCGCCGTCTCGAGGGTGGCCAACGGGAGCCCCCGCCGACGCGTCTCGGCGTCGGCCAGGGAGCCGGCCAAGAGCTCTGTGAGTAAGTCGGCGGGCACCGGGTTAGTGGCTTCCGTCGACCGAGGCTGCGCCGTAGCCGGCCTTCGCCATGATCCAGCCGGCGGCGAGGCCGACCAGGAGCAGGACGGCGGAGGCCCAGACGAGCCAGACGACGTCGAAGAAGAACGCGACGGTGCCGATGGCGAACGCGATCAACATGATGGTGACTGCGGTCCAGGCCGCCGTCGAATGGCCGTGGCCGGGGTCTGCCGACTCGAAGCTCATGGTTCTCCCTTGGTCAGTGGGCGTGCGGGTCAATTCTAGCTTGGGTCAGGGTGCCGAGCAGACGGCGCGGCCGCACGAACGGGCCGAATCGGGTGATCGGGCGGTAAATCAGGTCGCGCCGTCAGGGCCGGTTATCGAGCCGTGGGGTCGTCGCCCCGCGTCAAGCCGTCCCAGTCGTCGACGGCGTCGCGGGGTCGCACCTGGCCGGTCGCGGCATCCGTGACGGGTTCGAAGGTCGTGGCTTCGTAGCGTTTGGTCGGGCCGGGCCAGAACCGGGCGGTGATGCACACGAACAGGCCGATCAGGAGCATCAGGATGCCGGCGGCCAGGGCCAGGAACGGCCAGCCGGTGAGTGTGGCCGAGCTCACGAGGGCCCGGGTGGAGTCCGCGCCGGCCACTCCCGTCGTCGTCGTGACCGCTGCCGAGCTGGCCCCGACCGGGTCGCCGATGGCCAGACCGGCCGACAGCACTACGCTCACACCGAGAAGCATCTCGAGCAGGCCGAGAATGATGCGAATCACGGGGCCGGCGATGGTGAGGGCACCGGCCAGCGCCAGCCCGGCCAGGGCGAGCGCGGTCAGTCCGGGAGAGGCGATGGAACCGGACACCTCGATGGCCGGCTGGGTGATGCCGTCTTCGGCCAGTCGCACGATCACCCAGACCTGGGTCCAGGCCAGCAGCGCCAGGGCGCTGGCCGCGATCACGGCGAGCACCAGCATGGGCTTGAACCGCCGCCTGGCCGGCTTCGGCGTGACCGATGGTGTGCTGGGCAGCGGAGTATTGGCTGGAGTGCTGGGCTCGGACGTCATTCAGTACACCCGGGTCATCGAGTTCGCGACGGCGACGGCGCGCAAGGGGGCGGCCGCCTTGTTCTGGCTTTCCTGGTACTCCGACGCGGGGTCGGAGTCGGCGACGAGGCCGCCACCGGCCTGCACGTGGGCGACGCCGTTCATGATGGTAGCGGTGCGGATGGCGATGGCCAGGTCGGCGTCGCCGGCGAAGCCGAAGTAGCCGACCACTCCCCCGTACACACCGCGTTGGGTGGGTTCGAGGGCGTCGATGATCTCCAGCGCCCGCGGCTTGGGCGCACCGGACAGCGTGCCCGCCGGGAAGGTGGCCCGGAAGACGTCGATCGCGGTCATCTCCGGCAGCAGGTCACCCTCGACCGAGGAGACCAGGTGCATGATGTGGCTGAACCGCTCGATGCGCATGAACTCGGTGACCTCGACAGAGCCGGCTCGGCAGACCTTCAGCAGGTCGTTGCGGGCCAGGTCGACGAGCATGAGGTGCTCCGCTCGTTCCTTGGGATCGCCACCCAGTTCGGTTTCGAAGTCCGCATCGGCCTCCGGGGTCGCCCCGCGGGGCTTGGAGCCGGCGATGGGGTGGGTGAACACGCGGGTGTTCGCGACCTTGACCAGGGCCTCCGGCGACGAACCGACGATCGAGTACGGTTCCCCGGTGGTGGATTCGAGGCTGAGCAGGTACATGTACGGGCTCGGGTTGAGGCTGCGCAGCACCCGGTAGACGTCGATCGGGTCGGCCGTACACTCCTGGTCGAAGCGCTGCGAGATGACGACCTGGAAGATGTCGCCGTCGACGATGTGCTGTTTGGAGGTGCCGACGGCGGCGAGGAAATCTGCCCGCTCGGTGCGGTAGGCCGGGTTGGCCGGCGTGGACAGGTCGACCTCGGAGACGAACGCCTCCGCCGGCTGGGTGAGCCGGGACTGCAGGGCGTCCAGACGCGCCTGCGCGGCCGGCCAGAGGGCATCCGTGGGTTCGACGCCGTCGTTGAGCACGTTGGCGATCAGCTGAACCGTGCCGAACTTGTGGTCGATCACGACGAGGTCGGCCACAAAGCTGAAGGCCTGGCCGGGAACGTCGTAGTCGGCCGGCGGCCGGTTGGGCAGACGCTCGATCTGGCGGATGGCTTCCCAGCCGATGAACCCGACGAGCCCGCCGGTCAGCGGCGGGTGCTCAGCCAGGCGGGGCGTCTGCCAGCGTTCGTAGAGGTAGGCCAGCGCGTTCAGCGGGGCGAGGTCGGTGCCGCCGCCGAACGCTCGTTCGGCGGAGATGCCGTAGTCGAGCCAGGCGGTGGCGTCGCCGGTCTGGGTGAGCACGCCGAAGGAGGACACACCGACGAACGAGAACCGGGACCAGATGCCGCCCTGTTCGGCGGACTCGAGCAGGAAGCTGCCGGCGGTACCGTGCGCGAGCTTGCGGTAGATGCCCACCGGGGTCTCGCCGTCGGCGAAGAGTTCCCGGATCACCGGGATCACCCGGTGTTCGGCGAGCAGCGCGGTGAAGGCCTCCTCGGTGGTCGATCCGGCGCTCATCGGGCGGCCTCCCTGGTCTCGGTGTCGTCGATCAGCCCGGTCACGTCGATGCCGCGACCGTCGAAGCAGGTGTGCGTGCCGGTGTGGCAGGCCGCACCGATCTGCTCGACCTGCACGACGAGGGTGTCGGCGTCGCAGTCGAGGGCGGCGGAGCGCACGAACTGGGCGTGCCCTGAGGTGTCGCCCTTGCGCCAGTATTCCTGCCGGCTGCGCGACCAGAAGGTCACCCGGCCCTCGGTGAGGGTGCGGCGGAGGGCCTCACGGTCCATCCAGCCCAGCATGAGCACCTCGTGCGTGTCCCACTGCTGGATCACGGCGGGCAGCAGGCCCTCGGGCGAGAAGAGGGCGGAGTCCAGAGCGGCGTCGACGTTCATCGGCGCACCACCATTCCGGCGTCGGCAAGCTCACGCTTGACGTCGCCAATCGTCAGGTCTCCACTGTGGAAGACGGAGGCGGCCAGCACGGCGTCGGCACCAGCCGTGATCGCCGGCGGGAAGTGTTCCAGGCGGCCGGCGCCGCCGGACGCGATCACCGGCACGCTGCTGAGCTCGCGCATGATGGTGATCAGTTCAAGGTCGAAGCCGGCCTTGGTGCCGTCGGCGTCGATGCTGTTCACCAGCAGCTCGCCGGCGCCCAGCTCGATCGCCTGGCGCGCCCAGGCGAGGGCGTCCAGGTCGGTTTCGGTGCGTCCGCCGTGGGTCGTGACCACGAAGCCCGATGCCGTGCGGTCGCTGCGCTTGACGTCCAGCGAGAGCACGAGCACCTGAGCGCCGTACCGATCGGCGATCTCGGAGATCAGGGCGGGACGCAGGATCGCGGCGCTGTTCACGCCGACCTTGTCGGCCCCGCTGGCCTGCAGCCGCGAGACGTCGTCGACACTACGGATGCCGCCGCCGACGGTGAGCGGGATGAAGACCTGCTCGGCGGTGGCGCGCACCACGTCGTAGGTGGTGGACCTGTCGTCGACGGTGGCCGTGACATCCAAAAAGGTCAGTTCGTCCGCGCCCTGTTCGTAGTATCGCTTGGCGAGCTCGACGGGGTCACCCGCGTCGCGCAGGTTCTGGAAGTTGACCCCTTTGACGACGCGGCCGTTGGCCACGTCGAGGCACGGGATCACTCGGACGGCGAGGCTCATGGGTGCGGGTCTGCTCTCTGGGTTCAGCCTGGTGGTTCTTCGTCGATTATGCCTGGGTGGGCCGCACGGTGGGGTGCGGCGGGCTACAGTCGGGCGTTGTGGATGGAGGTGACGAGGATGGCGCGGGCGCCGAGCTCGTAGAGCTGGTCCATCACCCGGTTGGTGTCCAGCCGCGGGATCATGACCCGCACGGCCACCCAGTTGGGGTCGCGCAGTGACGAGATCGTCGGGGATTCGATGCCGGACGCGGCCTGGCAGGCGGCGTCGAGGTTGTCGACGTGCACGTCGTAGTCGACGAGCACGTACTGGCGGGCGACGAGAACGCCCTGCAGGCGACGAAGGAGCGTGTTGATGCCCGGGTTCTCGTTCTCGGAGGTGATCAGCACAGCGGTGGATTCGAGGATGACCGGGCCGAAGATCTGCAGGCCTGCCTTGCGCAGGGTGGAGCCGGTGGAAACCACGTCGGCGACGGCATCCGCCACACCCAGCTGCACGGCGGACTCGACGGCGCCGTCGAGGGTGACCAGGTGCACGGTCACGCCGTGTCCGGCGAGGAAGGTGCCGACCAGGCCCGGGTAGCTGGTGGCCACGCGGAGGCCCTCGAGGTCGCTGAGCTGGTCGAACCGGCCGGCGGGACCGGCGAAGCGGAAGGTCGAGTCGCCGAAGTCGAGGCTGGCGATCTCGGCGGCGGTTGAGCCGGAGTCCAGTAGCAGGTCACGGCCGGTGATGCCCACGTCGAGGGCGCCGCTGCCGACGTAGGTGGCGATGTCGCGGGGACGCAGGTAGAAGAACTCCACGTCGTTGTGCGGGTCGGCCACGACCAGGTCGCGCGGGTCGCGGCGGCCGTTGTAGCCGGCCTCGCTCAGCATCTGGGCGGCGGTCTCGGCGAGCGAACCCTTGTTGGGCACGGCAATTCTTAACATGTCAATCTTTCCGAAGGTCGAGGGTGGATTTCAGTGGGGACGCGACATCAGAGATGTCGGTACACGTCCTCGGGAGAAAGCCCCTTCGCCACCATCATGACTTGCAGGTGGTAGATCAGCTGCGAAATCTCTTCCGCGGTTTCGGTGTCGCTCTGGTACTCGGCTGCCATCCAGACCTCGGCGGCTTCCTCGACGATCTTCTTGCCGATCGCGTGGATGCCGGCGTCGAGTTCGCGGACGGTGCCGGAGCCTTCCGGCCGGTCTACGGCCTTCCGGCTCAGCTCAGCGAACAGGTCGTCGAAAGTTTTCACTCGTACAGGCTACCGGTCCGGCAGCCCCGGTGAGCGCGCGGAAGCTCGCTCCGGGTGCCCGCAGGCCTGGCTAGTGGGTGTGGGAGTGCGCCTCGGCGGCCGCGCGCAGGGCGTTGATGCGCTCCGCCGGGTCGCCGTTGAAGACGCTGGAGCCGGCGACGAAAGTATTCGCCCCGGCCTGGGCGGCCTGCACGATGGTGTCTTCGGTGATGCCGCCGTCCACCTGCAGCCAGACGTCGAGCCCGGATGCGCGCACGCGCTCGGCGAGCAGGGTGAGCTTGGGCATCGTGGCGGGCATGAAGCTCTGGCCGCCGAAGCCGGGTTCGACGGTCATCACCAGCACCTGATCGAATTCGACGAGCAGGTCGAGGTACGGCTCGACGGGAGTGCCGGGCTTCAGCGCCAGGCCGGCCCTGGCGCCGATGGAACGGAGCCGGCGGGCCAGGCCGACGGCATCCGCGGCCGCTTCGGCGTGGAAGGTGACGGAAAAGGCGCCGGCCTCGGCGTAGGCGGGCGCCCACCGGTCGGGGTCGTCGATCATCAGGTGCAGGTCCAACGGGATCGGCGAGACCTGGAGCAGTCGTTCGACGATCGGCAGCCCCAGGGTGAGGTTGGGCACGAAGTGGTTGTCCATCACGTCGACATGGGCCAGGTCAGCTGTGCCGATGCGGCCGAACTCCCGCTCCAGGTTGGCGAAGTCTGCGGCCAGAATGCTCGGGTTGATCCGGGTAACCATGATTTCACCCTACCGAACCGGGTGCGACCGCCGGCACCGCGACTAGTCCACCCGGCGCTGCAGCAGGGTGATGAACATGGCGTCGGTGCCGTGCCGGTGCGGCCAGAGCTGCACGCTGCCGGGGTCGCCGGCCAGGTCGAGCGGCTCCACCGACAGGGACTGCAGCACGGCTGCTGTGTCCAACGGCTCGATCTTGTCGCCCCAGGCCTTGCGGGCGGTGGCGACGATGCCGCGGGTTTCGGCGATGTGCGGCGAACAGGTGACGTAGGCGAGGATTCCGCCGGGCTTGAGCGCGCCGAGGGCGGCGTGGATGAGCGCAGACTGCAGGTCGGAGAGCTCGGCGACGTCTTTGGGGAGCTTCCGCCAGCGGGCCTCAGGACGTCGGCGCAGCGCACCGAGTCCGGTGCAGGGGGCGTCGAGCAGGATCCGGTCGAACACCTCGGGCTGGTCCTCGCCCACCCAGGTGCCGTCCATCTCCCAGACCGGAACGTCGGCGGGCACCGCGGCCAGCGCGGCACGAACCAGCTGCGCCCGTGCGGGCACGACCTCGTTGGCGACCAGGCTAGCCCCGCCGTTCAGCGCTTCGGCTGCGAGCAGGGCGGCCTTGCCGCCGGGGCCGGCGCAGAGGTCGAGCCAGCGCTCCCCCTCCACGATCGGCCGGGCGCGGCTGAGTGCGAGGGCGGCCAGCTGGGACCCTTCGTCCTGCACGCGCAGGCGCCCCTCGCTCTGCTTCATCAGGTGGTGCGGGTCTCCCCCGGCGAGCACGAAGCCGGTGGGCGAGTAGAGGTCGGCGTCGCCGAGTTCGGCGGTGGCCTCGGCGAGGCCGGGCAGGGCGACCATGTTCACCCGCGGGGCGGCGTTGTCGGCGGCGAGGAGTTCTTCGAGCTCGTTCTCCCGGCCTTCCTGCCTGAGTGCCTGGCGGAACGCGCGCACAACCCAGACCGGGTGGGAGTACAGCGTGGCGAGGGACTCATCGGGCGATCCGGCGTCGGCGAGGATGCGTTCGCGCCACTCGTCGGCGCTCACCCGGGCGATGGCGCGCAGCACGCCGTTGGTGAAGCCCGTCGCCGAGCGGGAGCCCACCTGTCGGGCCAGTTCGACGGACTCGTTGACCGCGGCGTGCGTGGCGACCCGGGTGGCGAGCAGCTGGTGCGCGCCGAGCCGCAGCACGTCGAGGATGGCCGGGTCGATGGCGGTGACCGGCCGGCCGGCCGCCTCGGCGATCACCCGGTCGTAGAAGCCCTGCATGCGCAGGGTGCCGTAGGTGAGCTCGGTGGCCAGGGCGGCATCCGCCGTGCTCAACGCGGCGCGCTGAATACGGGTCGGCAGCAGCAGGTTGGCGTAGGCGTCGTCTTCGCGCACCGCGGCGATCACTTCATAGGCGACCCGGCGGGCGGGCTGCACGATGTGGTTCGTCGGGGCGGCGCTCGCCCGCCCGCCCGGGCCAGAGGTGCGGGTGGGGCGGTCCTGGCGGGGGCCGCCCGACCGTGCCGCGCGGTCGCGGTCGCCGTGCGGGCCGCGTTCGCCGGCGCCGCTCATGAGGCGATCACCTCGGTTGCTGCCACGCCACGCCACCAGTCGATTGCTTTCATTGCGGTTTTTCCTGCCGGTTGTACAGCGATGAGTTCCAGCGGCTCCGTGCCGGTGCCGATCAGGACTCGCTTGTCGATTTCATTGAGGTGTCCAGGCGCAAGCCGGGGTTGGCCGTGTGCCGGGGCCACGTCGTGCAGCTTGAGTCGGGCGCCGCCGATCTCGGTGAACGCGCCGGGCTCCGGCGTCACGCCGCGGATGATCGCGTGGATGCGCTCCGCGGGGAGCGTCCAGTCGATCCTGGCGTCGTCGAGGCTGAGTTTGGGGGCGAGGGTGACCTCGCCGGTCTGTTCGACGGCCGCGATGGTTCCGGCCGCGAGGCGGTCGACCACGCCGGCCAGGAGCTCCGCACCACTCCGGCTCAGGCTCTCCAGCAGGATTCCCGCCGTGGCGTGCCGGCCGATCGGGGTGGTGATCTGGGCGAAGACGGCTCCGGCATCGAGTTCAGCCACGAGCTGGAACACGGCGGCGCCGGTCTCGGTGTCGCCGGCCATGATGGCGCGCTGCACGGGTGCCGCTCCCCGCCAGCGTGGCAGCAGGGAGAAGTGCAGGTTGATCCAGCCCAGGCGCGGCGCCGACAACAGTGGCTCCCGAACCAGGCCGCCGTAGGCCACGATCACGCCGAGGTCGGCGCCGAGGTCGGTGATCGCCTGCGTGGCGGTGGCATCGAGCCGGTTGGCCTTGATCACGGGCAGGCCGAGGGCATCGGCGGCGGCGGCGACCGGGGACGGAGTGAGCACGCGCTTGCGGCCGAGTGCGGCATCCGTTCGGGTGACGACGGCGGCAATCTCGTGGCCGGAGGAGGCCAGAAGGGTCAGGCTGGGCACGGCGACCTGTGGGGTCCCGGCGAAGACGAGTTTCATTTACAGCAGCTCCGGGTCGTCGAATCGTACTCTGAGTGTAGGTGCAGGGCGGAAGGCGGCGCCCTTGGGCTTGCGCCTGGTGGCGGCGTTCCGCACGATCGCGGCCTTGAGTGTACGGGCGACCTCGTCGCCGAGCGGGTAGCCGAACCGCACGATGGCGCGCACGAGCGTCGGGCCGGCCGGGCCGGCGCTCGGCGCGGCCGGCGGCTTCGGGCCGGCGGAGGTGCTGCCGCCCGGATCGTGGGCTACCGGGCCGAGAACATCGAGTCCGGCCAGCTCCGCGAGCGATTCGAGCGCGGTCTCCACCTCTGCGCTGCTGCCGGTGACGGAGGCCACCCGCACCGCGGGTGGGAAGCGCAACTGCCGGCGGTCGGCGAGTTCGGCCGCGGCATAGGGGCCGGGCTGCCAGGTGTTGAGGGCGTGGGCGAGGGCACCGCCCACCCCGGCGAGCATGACTGACGCGCCGGGTGCGGCGAGGGCGGCGGCGTTCGCCCACCAGCGCAGGCAGTCCTCCCCCACTCGAAGGGATTCGCGGGCGAGCATCCGCTCCCCGTCGAGTAACAGGATGGCGCTGTAGCCGTTGCGCGGGATCGGTTCGGCGCCGCGGGTGGCGATCACCAGGGCGGGCTCCGGCCCGATCGACTGCACGGTGTGCTCGCCGTCGGCCACGATGACACGGGAGCCGGGGAACGCCCGGCCGAGTTCCTCCGCGGTGCGGCCGGTGCCGACCGTCACCACCCGCAACTGGGTGGCCTCGCAATGCGAGCAGTGCCAGCCGGCGGCGAGGTGGCCGCACCAGCGGCAGGCCGGGGTGGCATTGGCGAACGCCTGCGCCAGGGGGCCCTGGCAGCGGGTACAGCGGGCGGACTGGCCGCAGGACCGGCAGGCCAGCATGGGCGCATAGCCGGGGCTGGCCACCTGCACGAGCACGGGCCCGGTGCGCACGGCTTCCTTCGCCGCCAGCCAGGCCGCCGACGGGATGCGCGCAGCCCTGGCCTGCGCATCGGGTTCGGACTGGAAGGTGGTGGGGATCACCCGCGGGTGGATGTCTTTCGTGGGGTGCACGGCGCGCAACCAGCCGATCTCCACCAGCCGTTCGGTCTCAACGCTGCGCGAGTGGCCGAGGAAGACCAGGGCACAGTCGGCGGCTTCCCGGCGGATGAGCGCGGCGTCGCGAGCGTGCACGTAGGGGCTGAGCTGTTCGCCGTAGAGCGGGTCGCCGTCGTCCCAGAGCGCGATCAAGCCGAGGTCGTGGGCGGGGGCATACACGGCAGAACGGTTGCCGACGATGATCCGGGGGCGGCCCTCGAGCAGGCTGAGGAAGCCGCGGTAGCGGTCGGGGTTGCTCTGCCGGGCGTCGACCCGCACCACGTCGGCCGCCGGCGCGAGCATCGCCAGGGCGGCCTGCAGCTGGTCCTGGTCGCGGAAGTCGGGGGTCAGCAGGATGCTGCTCTTGCCCAGTCGGAGCGCGGAGACGGCGAGTTCGGCCATGGTGATGGCCCAGGTGCCCACGGTGGTGCCCAGGTCTGGTGCGGTGCGCCGCGGTGTCACGACCGCTGCTGCCGCTTGGGGCGCAGCCTCGATGAGGCCCGGGTGTGTGCTGGTGGCTGTGCTGGTGGCTGTGTTGGTGGCCGCTGCTGGGCCCGCTGGAGGCTCGGACACCGGGTCGCCCCCGGGGGCGGGCAGGCGCACCAGGCTGGGCACCGCGGCGATGGCGACCCGCAGCCGTTCGGCAACGATGGTGCCGAGGGACTCCGGCGGGTACTCAGCGAATCCGGGCTCGGCCAGGGCGGCGGCATCCGGTGCGAGTGCGGCCGGTTCGGCCACTGCCTTGGCCAGCCAGGCCTTCTCCACCCGGACGGCCCGCGGCGGCACGGCCAGGCGCACGATGTCGCTGGCATTTCCGGCCGCCCGGTCGGCCAGGCGCCGGGCGAGTTGCCAGACCGGGCCGGTGAGCACGGGAACGGCGGACACTATCGAGTCGACCGGGCTGAGCTTGCCGCTGAAGCCGGTGTCGGCGCCGACCCCGTCCAGGGTCGCCGCATCGCCCCCCGCGGAGGCACCGGCCGCCGCCTGCTGCGGGTCGATCATGTCGATCAGGTAGCCGTCGGCCACCCGGTTCGCCGACCGCAGCGGAACGCGCACCCGCACTCCGGGCTGGGCGAGGTGCGCGAGCTCGTCGGGGATGGCGTAGTCGAAGAGATGGTCGAGCTGCGGAAGGGGCGAGTCGATCAGCACCCGTGCGATGAGGCCGGTGCGAGTCATCTGCGGCCTGTTCGATCCAGTGTCCGGGTTCAGAGTCCGGCTGCGCTTCTGAGGTCGTCGACCCGGTCGAGTCGCTCCCAGGTGAAGTCGGGCAGCTCGCGGCCGAAGTGTCCGTAGGCGGCGGTCTGGGCGTAGATCGGGCGCAGCAGGTCGAGGTCGTGGATGATCGCGGCCGGGCGCAGGTCGAACACCTCGCGGATGGCGGCCGTGATGTCCTTCTCCGGCAGAACACCGGTGCCGAAGGTCTCCACGTACAGGCCGACGGGCGACGCGGTGCCGATGGCGTAGGCCACCTGGATCTCGAGCCGTTCGGCCAGTCCGGCCGCGACGGCGTTCTTGGCCACCCAGCGCATGGCGTACGCGGCGGAGCGGTCGACCTTGGACGGGTCCTTGCCGCTGAACGCGCCGCCGCCGTGCCGGCTGGATCCGCCGTAGGTGTCGATGATGATCTTGCGACCGGTCAGGCCGGCGTCGCCCTGCGGGCCGCCGATCTCGAAGCGACCGGTGGGGTTGACCAGGGTACGCAGGCTCGACGCGTCGAGGTCGACGCGTTCGAGCACGGGCTTGATCACGAGTTCGGCGATCTCGGCGCGCAGCTGCTCTGTGCGCACGGAGGGCGAGTGCTGGGTGGAGACCACCACGGTCTCCACGGTGCGCGGCACGATGCCGTCATAGCCGATGGTGACCTGGGTCTTGCCGTCGGGCCGGAGGTAGCTCAGCTCGCCGGACTTGCGGACTTCAGCGAGCCGCTCCGCCATGCGGTGGGCGATCCAGATCGGGATCGGCATCAGCTCCGGGGTTTCCCGGGTGGCGTAGCCGAACATGATGCCCTGGTCGCCGGCGCCCTGACGGTCGTAGTCGTCGTGGCTGTCCTGCTCGCGGCTCTCGTAGGCGTCGTCGACGCCCTGGGCGATGTCGGGCGACTGGCCGCCGATGGAGATCTCGACGCCGCAGGAGCGTCCGTCGAACCAGACGTCGGAGGAATCGTAGCCGATGTCGGTGATGCACTTGCGCACGATGGAGGGGATCTCGACGTACCCGGCGGTGGTGACCTCGCCGGCAACGTGCACGAGCCCGGTGGTGACGAGGGTTTCCACGGCGACCCGGCTGTGCGGGTCTTCGGTGAGGAGGGCGTCGAGGATGGTGTCGGAGATCTGGTCGCAGATCTTGTCGGGGTGGCCTTCGGTGACCGATTCCGAGGTGAAGAGGCGCAGATCGCTCATCGGGCTCGTCTCAATTCTGTGGGTAAATGTTCTTCGGTTGATTGGTCTTCACGCGCGAGCCGCATGACCGCAGAGGTCCTCGGCGACGCCGGCTCAAGCGACGGGTGCGTCCGATGCGACATCCAGGGCGACGCCGTCGAGGATGCTGTCGAGAATACGGTGGGCCACCGACAACTTCGTTCCGGAGGCCTCCATCACTATATCTCCGGCACGATCCAGCACTTCGATTTCATTACGTTCGGTGGCAAAACCCTGGGTCCAGCCGACCCGGTTGAGCACCAGCAGGTCACAGCCCTTGCGTTGGATCTTGGTGCGGCCGAGTTCCCGGCGCAGGGCGTCGTCCGGCTCGGTTTCGGCCGCGAACCCCACGATCACCTGGCCGGGTCGGCGGCCGTCGACCAGACCGGCCAGCACGTCGGGATTGCGCACCAGCTCGAGTGACAACCGGTCGCCCGCGATGTCTTTCTTGATCTTGTCGGCCTGCACGTCTGCCGGCCGGTAGTCGGCGACGGCGGCGGCCATGATCACGATGTCGGCGGCCGCGGCGGCGGTTCGCATCGCCTCCTGCAGGTCGAGGGTGCTGCTGACGGTCCGCACGGTGACACCGTCGGGAACGGCGACCTCGAGGTGCGCGGCAACCAGGGTCACCTCGGCTCCGCGTGCCAGGGCGGCTTCGGCGAGGGCCACGCCCTGCCGGCCGCTGGAGCGGTTGCCGAGGAAACGAACGGGGTCGAGCGGTTCGCGGGTGCCGCCGGCGCTGATCAGCACCTTTCGGGCGGCCAAGTCCTGGTCTGGGCCGGATGCGCCGCGGCGCGCGGCAAGCGCGGCCAGCGCAGCGTCGACGATGGTCTCCGGCTCTTCCATGCGTCCTGGGCCGGAGTCGGATCCGGTGAGGCGGCCGATGCCGGGGCCCACGATGGTCACGCCGCGGCTCTGCAGGATGGCGATGTTGGCGACCGTGGCCGGGTTGTTCCACATCTCGGTGTGCATGGCCGGCGCCAGAACGAGCGGCGCGGTGCTGGCGAGGATGGTGTTGCCGAGCAGGTCGTCGGCCAGGCCGAGCGCGATCTTCGCGATGCTGTTGGCGGTGGCCGGGGCGATCACGATGAGGTCGGCGGACTGGCCGATCGCCACGTGCCGAACCTCGGCGACACCCTCGTAGAGGTCGGTGTGCACCGGATTACGGGAAATCGCCTCGAGGGTGGGCTTGCCCACGAACCGCAGCGCGGCCGCGGTGGCGACCACGTGCACGTCATCCCCGAGCAACACAAAAGCGCGCACGACGTTGACGGCCTTATAGGCAGCGATGCCGCCGGTTATCCCGACGACGATCGTGCGACCAGTCGACATCCTGCGCGCTTACGTGAGGTGCGAGGGTTACTCGACGATGGGCTTCGAGGTGAGCTTGTCCTCGTTGATCTCGCGGAGGGCGACGGAGAGCGGCTTGTCGTCGACGGTGGAGTCGACGAGCGGTCCGACGTTGTCGAACAGGCTGCCTTCGTGCAGGTCTGCGTAGTAGTCGTTGATCTGGCGGGCGCGCTTGGACGCGAAGATCACCAGGGCGTACTTGGAATCGACCTTGGTCAGCAGGTCGTCGATGGGCGGGTCAATGATGCCAGTGGGCTTGTTGGGCACGCTGTCACACTCCTTCATGCAGTTCAAGCAAAATGTACGGGCTACGCGGTGTCACGCCGGGGGTTTCCGTGGCCGGAAACCTGGGCTTTGCCACGCTGATGCGTCGGTTCGACGCCGAAATTCAAGTCCAGCAGGCGCTACGACGGCGTCGCTGACTTGCGAATCTGCATCAAGTCTACGACTTCTTCGGCCGCTTCGGCCACGTCGGTGTTCACGACACGGTAATCGAACTCGCCCTGAGCGGCCAATTCGAGCTTCGCGGTCTCGAGTCTGCGGCTCTGCTCGGCCGAATCTTCGGTGCCCCGGCCGATCAGGCGGCGCACGAGTTCATCCCAGGTGGGGGGCAGCAGGAACACCAGTCGCGCCTCCGGCATGGCCCGCCGAACCGAGCGCGCGCCCTGGATGTCGATCTCGAGCAGCACAGAGTTGCCGTCGGCGATCGCGGCCTCGACGGGCCCGCGCGGAGTGCCGTATCGGTAGGCGTTGTGCACGGTGGCGTATTCCAGCAGTTCGCCGGCCTCGATCATCCGGTCGAACTCGGCGTCGTCCACGAAGAAGTAGCTGACCCCTTCGACCTCGCCCGCGCGGGGCGCCCTGGTGGTGGCGGAGACCGAGAGGTGCACCTCGGGGTGATGTTCGCGAATGTGCGCGGCGACGGTGCCCTTGCCGACGGCGGTCGGTCCGGCCAGCACGACCAGGCGAGAGTCCGGGGCGCCCCGGCGAGCGGTGGGCCGGGCGGCGAGGAAGTCCCGCAGGCGGTCGCGCTGGTGCTTGCCGAGTCCACCCAGTCGCTTGGAGGGCGAGATTTCCAGCCGGGTCATGATGCGCTGCATCTTGGTCACCCCGATGGCCGGGATGCTCACGAGGAGTTCGGTGACGCGGAGGCGACCCTCGACTCCGTTCGGATCCTTGACCGCGGAGGCGAGCACGTCGAGCGACGTGCGCTCACCGGCGGCGACCTGGGCCTTGACCGCGGCGCGGGCTCGTCGGGCCGCTACGGCGGCGCGGGAGGCCGCGACACGGTCGACGTCGGGTGGTGTAGGGCGATTGTCAGCCACGGGTCGCTCCATTTTCGGTTACTCGGCGGGCTATTTCGTCGGCCACACGGTCTGGGCCGGCGGACAACACGCTGCGCGATTCACTCACGATAACGCCTTGAGCGTATCCGCCAAACAAACTCGTCAGATCGGTGGGGTTCGCACCCTGGTGGCCGAAGCCCGGGGCGAGTACCGGAGTGACGATTGCGGATGCGGGAGCGGTGATGTCGATGCCGAAGTCGGACAGGGAAACCGTTGCGCCGAGGACCACGCCGACCGACCCGAACGTGACGGGTGCCTTCTGGGCGTGAATCGCGTCGGCGTTCAGCGCGGCGACCTGGCCGAGCACGGAGGCGGCCACAGTCTTGCCGGCATCCGCTCCCCCGGCCACGACGGCCTGCTGCAGTTCGGCGGCCTCCGGGTTGGAGGTCGCCGACAGCAGGAACAGGCCCTTTCGGTGTGCGGCGGCCCAGGTGACCGTGCTGGCGAGGGACCCGACGCCCATGTAGGGGTTCAGGGTGATCGCGTCGGCTTCGAGCGGGGAGCCCGGGGTGAGCCAGGCCTGCCCGTAAGCCTCGACGCTGGTACCCAGATCGCCGCGTTTGACGTCGGCGATCACCAGCAATCCGGCTTCTCGCGCGTCGGCGAGCACCCGTTCGAGGGCCACGTAGCCCGCGGAGCCGAATCGCTCGTAGAACGCCACCTGGGGCTTCACAATGCCCACCTGTCCGGCGGATGCGGCCACCACAGCGCGGCCGAAGCGCTCGGCGCCGGCGGCGCTGTCTGGGAGGTTCCAGTCGGAGAGCAACCACGAGTGCGGGTCGATTCCGACGCAGAGCCTGCCGAACCGGTCGAACGCACCCTGGAGGCGTTCGCCGAAGCTGCCGGTCGTGGATACCGGTTCGGCGGGGCTCACAGCGCCTGCTGGGGTCACAGGGCGGCCGTCCGTTTCGTGGCGTACTCCTGCAGGCTGGTGACCTCGAAGCCGGTGCGGATCGAGTCGATCGACCCGACAGCGGCGGACAGCTCGGCGATGGTGGTGAACAGGGGCAGGTCGGCGGCGACGGCGGCGGCGCGGATCTCGTAGCCATCCGCCCGAGCGGTGCGACCGTTCGGTGTGTTGATCACGATCTGCACCTCCTCGCGCCGGATCAGGTCGACGACGGTGTCCGTGGACTCATCGGCCTTTTCACTGAACTTTGCCACCACTGTGGCCCCGATTCCGTTCCGCTGCAAAACTTCGGCGGTTCCCTCGGTGGCGATGATGGAATAGCCCAGCTGCTGCAGGCGCAGCATCGGCAGGATCACGGCGCGCTTGTCGCGGTCGGAGACCGAGACGAACACGGTGCCGGTGAGCGGGATTCCGCCGTACGCGGCCAGCTGGCTCTTGGCGAACGCCCGCGGGAAGTCACGGTCGATTCCCATGACCTCGCCGGTGGAACGCATCTCCGGGCCGAGCACGGAGTCGACGATCAGTCCTTCGCGGGTGCGGAACCGGTTGAACGGCAGCACGGCCTCCTTCACGGCGACCGGAGAGTCCATCGGCACACGCGAGCCGTCGATCAGCGGCAGCTGGCCGCTGGCCTTGAGTTCGGCGATGGTGGTGCCCACCATGATCAGCGAGGCGGCCTTGGCCAGGGTAATGCCGAGCGCCTTGGCGACGAACGGCACGGTGCGGGAGGCGCGCGGGTTTGCTTCGAGCACGTAGAGCACACCGGCTCCGATGGCGAACTGCACGTTGAGCAGGCCGCGCACACCGATGCCCTTCGCGATGGCGAGGGTCGCGTCGCGCACTCGGTCGATCTCGGCGCGGCCGAGCGTGACGGGCGGCAGGGTGCAGCTGGAGTCACCGGAGTGCACGCCGGCCTCTTCGATGTGCTCCATCACGCCGCCGATGTAGAGCTCGTGGCCGTCGTAGATGGCGTCGACGTCGATCTCGATGGCGTCGTCGAGGAACCGGTCCACCAGCAGCGGGTGCGACGGGCCGATGATGCCCTGGCCCTGCATGCGGGTGAAGTAGTCGGCCAGGCTGGCGCTGTCGTAGATGATCTCCATGCCGCGTCCGCCGAGCACGTAGCTCGGGCGCACCAGCACGGGGTAACCGATCTCCTCGGCGACCGCGACGGCTCCGGTGTAGTCGGTGGCCACGCCGTTCCGCGGGGCGAGCAGGCCGGCCTCGGCGAGGATGCCGCTGAACAGGCCGCGTTCCTCGGCCAGGTCGATGGCGGACGGCGAGGTGCCGAGGATCGGGATGCCTTCGGCCTCCAGCCCCTTGGCCAGGCCGAGCGCGGTCTGGCCGCCGAGCTGCACGACAACACCGACGAGTTCGCCGCTCTGGCTTTCGGCGTGGATGATCTCTAGCACGTCTTCCAGGGTGAGCGGCTCGAAGTAGAGCCGGTCGCTGGTGTCGTAGTCGGTCGAGACCGTCTCCGGGTTGCAGTTGATCATGATGGTCTCGTAGCCGGCGTCGGAGAGGGCGAACGAGGCGTGCACGCAGGAGTAGTCGAACTCGACGCCCTGGCCGATGCGGTTCGGCCCGGAGCCCAGGATGACGACCTTCTTGCGGTCAGAGGGAACGACCTCGGTCTCCTGGTCGTAGCTCGAGTAGTGGTACGGGGTGAGGGCCGGGAATTCGCCGGCACAGGTGTCGACGGTCTTGAAGACCGGGCGCACCCCGAGGATGTGCCGGACCTTGCGCACATCCGCTTCGCCGAAGCCGCGGAGCTCGCCGATCTGGGCGTCGGAGAAACCGTGGTCCTTGGCGGTGCGCAGGATCTCGGTGTCGAGGGTGTCGGAGGCGGCGACCGCGTCGGCGATCTCGTTGATGAGCACGATCTGGTCGAGGAACCACGGGTCGATCTTGGTGGCTTCGAAGAGCTGCTCGATGGTCGCGCCCTTGCGGAGCGCCTGCTGAACGGTGACGATGCGGCCGTCGGTGGGCACCTCGGCGATTTCGAGGAGTTCCTCGACCGAGCGGGTCTCTGTGCCCCAGTGGAAGGAGGAACCGCGCTTCTCGAGCGAGCGAAGCGCCTTCTGCAGGGCGGAGGCGTAGTTGCGGCCGATGGCCATGGCCTCGCCGACCGACTTCATGGTGGTGGTCAGGCGCGGGTCGGCCTTGGGGAACTTCTCGAACGCGAACCGGGGCACCTTGACGACCACGTAGTCGAGCGTGGGCTCGAAGCTGGCCGGGGTGACACCGGTGATGTCGTTGGGGATCTCGTCGAGGCGGTAGCCGAGGGCGAGCTTCGCGGCGATCTTCGCGATCGGGAAGCCGGTGGCCTTGCTGGCCAGTGCCGACGAGCGCGATACCCGCGGGTTCATCTCGATCACGATGATGCGGCCGTTGGCCGGGTCGATGGCGAACTGGATGTTGCAGCCACCGGTGTCGACGCCGACGGCGCGGATGATGTCGATACCGATGTCGCGCAGCTTCTGGTACTCGCGGTCGGTCAGGGTGAGCGCGGGCGCGACCGTGATGGAGTCGCCGGTGTGCACGCCGACGGGGTCGACGTTCTCGATCGAGCAGACGACCACCGTGTTGTCGGCGGTGTCGCGCATCATCTCGAGCTCGTATTCCTTCCAGCCCAGGATCGACTCCTCCAGGAGTACCTCGGTGGTCGGGCTCTGGTGCAGGCCGTCGCCGACGATGCGGCGCAGTTCCGCCTCGGTGTAGGCGAAGCCGGAGCCGAGGCCGCCCATCGTGAACGACGGACGCACCACGAGCGGGTAGCCGAGGTCCTCGGCGAAGGTCACCGCTTCCTCCACAGTGTGGGCGATGTAGGACTTGGCCACATCCGCGCCGGCGTCGAGCACCAGCTGCTTGAAGATCTGGCGGTCCTCACCCTTCTGGATGGCTTCGAACTTGGCGCCGATCAGCTCGACGTTGTACTTCTCCAGGATGCCGCGCTCGTGCAGGGCGATGGCCGCGTTGAGGGCGGTCTGGCCGCCCAACGTCGGCAGGATCGCATCCGGGCGCTCCTTGGCGATGATGGTCTCGAGGATCTCCGGGGTGATCGGCTCGATGTACGTCGCGTCGGCGAAGTCGGGGTCGGTCATGATGGTGGCGGGATTGGAGTTCACCAGGATGACCCGCACGCCCTCCTCGCGGAGGACCCGGCAGGCCTGGGTGCCGGAGTAGTCGAACTCGCAGGCCTGGCCGATCACGATCGGGCCGGAGCCGATGACGAGGACGCTGTTGATATCGTCGCGCTTGGGCATTACTTGGCGTCTCCTGCTCCGGCGGCCGCGTGCGCGACCACCACATCCCTGAACCTGTCGAAAAGATAGTTGGCGTCGTGCGGGCCGGCCGCCGACTCCGGGTGGTACTGCACCGAGAAGGCGGGGATGTCCAGGCACCGGATGCCCTCGACGACCTGGTCGTTGAGGCTGTAGTGGCTGACTTCGACCCGGCCGAACCCGGTCTTGGACTCGCTGATGCCCTCGATGGGCATGTCGACGGCGAAACCGTGGTTCTGCGAGGTGATCTCGACCCGGCCGGTGGCCTTGTCGAGCACGGGCTGGTTGATGCCGCGGTGGCCGAACGGCAGCTTGTAGGTGCTGAAGCCGAGGGCTCGGCCGAGCAGCTGGTTGCCGAAGCAGATGCCGAAGTACGGCACTCCGGCGCGCATGACCTCCTGCAACAGGGTGACGTGGGCGTCGGATGCCGCAGGGTCCCCCGGTCCGTTCGAGAAGAACAGGGCGGTCGGGTTGAGCGAGAGCACGTGCTCCGCGGTCACGGACTGGGGCAGCACGAAGACCTCGAAGCCGCGCTCGGCGAGGTAGTTGAGCGTGGAGGTCTTCACGCCGAGGTCGAGGACCGCGACCGAGCCGATTCGCTCGCCCTTGGCGGGCAGCGAGTACGGCTCGACGGTGGACACCTCGTCGGACAGGTTGCGGCCGCGCATGCTGGCGCCACCGCGCACGAGTTCAAGCTGTTCGCCCTCGGAGAGGGCGTAGCTCTCGCCGCTGAAGATGCCGCTGCGCATCGCGCCGAGCGAGCGGATGTGGCGGGTGATCGCCCTGGTGTCGATGCCGCTGATGCCCACAACGCCGCCGGATTCGAGGTCGGCGTCGAGGGTGCGCTGCGAGCGGAAGTTGGAGGGCGCCCGGGCGGGCTCCCGCACGACGAAGCCGGAGACCCAGATGCGGGAGGATTCCATGTCTTCGTCGTTGGCGCCGGTGTTGCCGATGTGCGGGGCAGTCATCAGCACAATCTGGCCGGCGTAGGACGGGTCGGTGAGCGTCTCCTGGTAACCGGTCATACCGGTGGCGAAGACGATCTCGCCGAGGGTCTGCCCCTGGCTGCCGTAGGCGCGTCCCACGTAGCGGGTGCCGTCTTCGAGGACGAGCACGGCCGGAGCCGGTGTGGTTGTTGGGTAGCTCACGGGCTACACCTCACTTTCTTCGGTGCCGAATTCTGTACTGCCGGATGCGCTGGAGACGTTTCCGGTGAGAGTCGCGAGTGCCTCGCTGATCGCGCGGCGATCGGCGGGGTCGCTGAAGCGGAAGTAGCTGTCGACGCTGGTGGGCGCCGTCGCTGTCGTCGGGTCGGCGGGTGCGTTCAGCACCCAGCCGAGCAGCAGCAAGCCGCCCGGCTCGACGGCCCGGTCGATCGCCCAGGTGGCGTCGGTGACGCGCTGGACCGCATGCGCCGGGATGAACAACGTGGGTGAGCCCGCGAGTTCGAGCAGAACGCCCTGGTCGGTGACGGACACGCCGCCCCTGGCGCGGAAGCCGAGGCCGGGGATGTTGAGGCGCTCGAGCGGCTGGTCTCGCGGTGTGGTGGCCACGTAGAGCGCCGCGGCGGAGACCAGTTCACGGCCCGGGGTGGTGGGCTGCGGGTAACCGGCCGGCAGCGCGGCATCCCGCTTGCTGCGGCGGCGCCAGGAGCGCAGCATGAGGGCGAGCACGCCGAGCAGCACCAGAACGGTGATGATCGTGGCGACGGTGCGGCTGCTCATGAGCGCCCTCCGGTGAGGCCGCGGTCCTCGCTCAGCTGGGCCTCGGAGCGCAGCACGCCGTCGAGCACCGTGGCATAGCCGGCGTGGAAGGTGGCCATCACCTGGCCGGGCAGGGTCATCGCCAGGTACGGCGAGTTCACGCCCTTGCCGACGAGGTTGTTCCGGCCGAATTCCCGGCTGGCGCTCGGGTCGTAGAGGGTGAGCTCTGCGGGGGCTCCCACGGTGAGCTGCTGGCCCTGGCCGCTGATCCGCCCGATGCGGGCGGGCGTGGTGGAGAGCACCCGCACCAGGTCGGTCCAGTCGAGGTGGCCGGTGGCCACGACGGCAGCGTGCGCCACCGAGAGGGCGGATTCAAGGCCGACCATGCCGTTGGCGGCGGCATCCCACTCGCAGTCCTTGGACTCGGTGGGGTGCGGCGCGTGGTCGGTGGCGATGATGTCGATGGTGCCGTCGGCCAGGCCCTGGCGGAGGGCTTCGACGTCTTCGCGGCGGCGCAGCGGCGGGTTGACCTTGTACCGGGCGTCATAACCGGCGACGAGTTCTTCGGTCAGCAGCAGGTGGTGCGGGGTGACCTCGGCGGTCACGTTGATACCGCGCGCCTTGGCCCACCGGACCACGTCGACGGCGCCGGCGGTGGAGACGTGGCAGACGTGCAGGCGGGAACCGACGTGTTCGGCCAGCAGCACGTCCCGGGCGATGATCGATTCCTCGGCCACGGCCGGCCAGCCGGTGAGTCCGAGTTCGCCGGACAGCGCGCCCTCGTTCATCTGGGCACCTACGGTGAGGCGCGGCTCCTGGGAGTGCTGGGCGACAACACCGTCGAAGGCCTTGACGTATTCCAGGGCCCGGCGCATCAGCAGCGGGTCGGAGACGCAGAAGCCGTCGTCGGAGAAGACCCGGACATTCGCTCGGCTGGTGGCCATGGCGCCGAGTTCGGCGAGCCGTTCCCCGGCCAGGCCAACGGTCACGGCGCCGATCGGTTGCACCGTGACGTAGCCGGCGCGCTCCCCCAGGGCGAGAACCTGTTCCACCACGCCGGCCGTGTCCTGCACCGGGGAGGTGTTGGCCATGGCGAAGACAGTGGTGAATCCGCCGATCGCTGCGGCCTGGCTGCCGGTGAGCACGGTTTCGCTCTGCTCGTAGCCGGGTTCGCGGAGGTGCGTGTGCAGGTCGACCAGGCCGGGCAGCGCAAGCAGGCCGTCGGCGTCGATCACGGTGGCGCCGGCATCCGACAGTTTGGTGCCGGCATCGGTGATGACTCCCCCGGCCAGGAGCAGGTCGGTGGTGGTGCCGTCGCTGAGCTGGGCTCCGCGCACGAGATAGCGTTCGCTCGACATTTAGTGTTCCTCTCGGTCGCCCGATAACAGCAGATAGAGCGCCGCCATGCGCACGGAGACCCCGTTTGCGACCTGTTCGCGCACGGTGGACCGTTCAGAGTCGGCCGCGGCGGAGGAGATCTCCAGGCCGCGGTTCATCGGTCCGGGGTGCATGACAATGCTATGCGACGACAGCCGGGCGAATCGCTCGTCGTCGAGCCCCCAGCGGCGGGAGTATTCGCGGCTGTTCGGGAAGAACGCGGCGTTCATCCGTTCGGCCTGGATGCGCAGCATCATCACGACGTCGGGGCCGGCGTCGATGGCGGCATCCAGGTCGTAGCCGATCGTGGCCGGCCAGGCCGAGGTGTCGGCGGGCACGAGTGTGGGCGGGGCGATGAAGGTGACCTGGGCACCCAGGGTGTCGAGCAGCCAGAGGTTGGAGCGTGCCACCCGGGAGTGCAGGATGTCGCCGACGATGGTGACGGTGACGCCGTCGAGGCCGCGGCCGCGAGAGGCGGTGCCGTGCAGCCGGCGGCGGATGGTGAACGCGTCGAGCAGCGCCTGGGTGGGGTGCTCGTGCGTGCCGTCACCGGCATTGATGATGCCGGCATCGATCCAGCCGCTTCCCGCCAGCACCTGGGGGGCGCCGGAGGCGGGGTGGCGGATGACGACGCCGTCCGCGCCCATCGCGGCGAGGGTCTGCGCGGTGTCCTTCAAGCTCTCGCCCTTGGAGACGCTCGAGCCCTTGGCGCTGAAGTTGATCACGTCGGCGCTCAGGCGCTTGGCGGCGGCTTCGAACGAGATCCGGGTGCGGGTGGAGTCCTCGAAGAAGAGGTTCACCACGGTCTTGCCGCGCAGGGTCGGGAGCTTTTTGACCTCGCGGTTGGCGACATCAGCCATGTCTTCGGCGATGTCGAGCAGGGTGATGGCTTCGTCGCGGGTGAGCGATTTGGTCGAGAGCAGGTGCCTCATTCTTCTGCCCCTCCCTCAATGCTGACGAATTCGTCGCCGTCCACCTCTGTGACGTGCACGTTGATGCGTTCATGGGAGGCCGTTGGCAGGTTCTTGCCCACGAAGTCGGCGCGGATCGGCAGTTCGCGGTGGCCCCGGTCCACGAGCACGGCGAGGCGCACGACCCGCGGGCGGCCGTGGTCGCCGAGGGCGTCGAGGGCGGCGCGGATGGTGCGGCCGGAATACAGCACGTCGTCGACGAGCACGACGGTGGCGCCGTCGATGCTGCCGGGCACCTGGGTGGGCGCGGGCGTGCGGGTGCGGGTGTGGGCGAGATCGTCCCGGTACATGGTCACGTCGAGGGAACCGACGCGCACGGCCGCTGAAGCGGGTTCGATGCGCCGGATGATCTCGGCGATGCGCTGGGCGAGGGCCACTCCGCGAGTGGGGATGCCCAGGATGACCAGGTTCTCCGCTCCTCGATTGGACTCAAGGATCTCGTGGGAGATGCGAGTCAACGCTCGGGTGATGTCAGCCTGGGTGAGCACGGTGCGCTCCGTCAAACCGACCTCCTTTCCCGTCTCACAGGACGGCTCTTAAAGTAGGTCTTTGTACCCTACGACCCTAGCATCCACACGAGTCCCTCCGGTCTCTGCTCCCTCGTGGTCGACACGGCGACTAGAACGGTGGGGTGTCGGGTAGGGGTGGTGAGGGCTGTCGGGGCGGTTGGTGTTTGGGAGTCAGGCAGGTGTCGGCGGCGGGCTTCTTCCGGGTTTTCGGCTGCGCGACTGGTGGTGCCGGTGGTGGTGGGCTCATTTGGTTGGCGGGGTCGGTGCGGTAGCTGCGTTTGCCGGGTGAGGTCCGGAGCAGGATGCCGCCGGGCTGCTGGGTGACCTGCCATTGGGAGAGGTGTTTGAGTCGGTGGTGGGCTTCGCAGAGGCAGGCGAGGTTGTCGTGGTCGGTGGGTCCGCCGTCGGCCCAGTCATTCGTATGGTCCATGTCGCACCGCACCGCGGGGCGGGAGCAGCCGGGGAATCGGCAGGTCTCATCTCGCATCCGTAACCACTTCTTCATCGCCTGGGTGTTCCGGTACTGGTCTTTGCCGAGGGAGAGCACAACACCGGTTTCGGGGTGGGTGAGTAGCCGGGTGAAGCCGGGCACGTCGCCGGCGATCTTGCGGGCGGCTTCGGGTGAGATCGGCCCGTAACCCTCCAGGATCGCGGGTTCGTCGCTGCGGCCCAGCAGGGTTTCCGCGGTCACGGTGAGCATGACGGTGCCGGCGATTCCGGTTCCGAGACCGGTGGTGGTGATGCCGTCCAGGAGGAGGGCGGCGGTGACGTCGGCGCGGAGCTGGTCGAGACCGCGCTTCTCGGTCACGAGCGCTTCGGCCGCGGTCACCCCGGGCTGCCCGGACTGTCCGTTGTTCCCGGTCTTCCCGGTGTGCCCGGCCTGCTCAGTCTGCCCGGTCCCGGTCTGCCCAGTCGCCTGGCCGAATGCGTCGCGTGTTCCGTCGCTGGCCGGGGTGTCGTTGGCCGGGGTGTCGCTGGGCGGGATGGGGTCGCCGAGTTTCTTCAGGCTGGTGGCCATCGAGGTGATCCGGTCGAACGCTGCTTTGGTTTGTTCGGCGGTGCCGTACCAGTGCAGCCAGGCCATGCCGTCGTAGTCGGCTTCCCAGTAGGTGCGCCGGGCCGCGACCGCAGTCGTGGCCCGGGTGACAATGGATTCCGGGTGCAGCCTCTCCCGCAGTCGGCGGGCTTTCTCCAGGAACCGGCCGACCGGCATGGTCTTCGCTGCCGGCAGCAGCTGTTCTTCGAACGCCGCCTGGTCCTCGTCCGGCAGCGTGCGCACCTGGTCGACCATCGTGTTCGCGTGCCGGTAGCTGATCTCTCCGGCCGCCAACGCGTCGAAGGTCGCTGGGGCGTAGTAGTAGAGGAACCGGGCTTCGTCCATCAACCGGTCCACGGTGCGCTCGGCAACGTTCGTCAGGCAGGCGGTTTCGCTGATGATGGTGCGTCGGGCGACCTCCTTGTCGTCCCACCGGGCAAAAGCGGCGGCGCGGGCCTGCGTGGCGGTCAACGGCGCATCCCGGTCGGCGAGCACGGTGGCCGGGCTGGTGCCGTGCAGTTCTTGGGCGACCCCGGCTTTCTCGCTCCAGGCTTGCAGCTCCACTAGGCGTTCTACCTTGCGGGCTTGGGCCCGCGCGATGGCGCGGTCCTCGGCGGCGACCAGTTCGGTTTTGCGGGCCAGTTCGGCCAGGACCCGGTCGTGCCGGGTGGGCTTCGGAGAGGGAACGTCATCGTCCGGAGCCGGCGGTGGTGCCACGGATGGGCTACTCATGATGAGATCGTCTCACCTACCACCGACAATGACGGACAACATCCGCGACCCGTGAGAAAAGCACCGAAAACCCCGGAATTCTGGGGCTTAGGTCACGGCTCGCGGGCCCCTGGCAGGTGGGTCAGGAGGCCGCGCCGACGACGAACTCGACGAACGCCTGCGGGTCGTCGATCGGTCCCTGGTACTGGCTACCGTTCACCAGCACGGTGGGCGTGCCCTGGATCGACGCGATCTCGGCGCCGGGAATCGGACCGGTCAAGGCGTCGTCGGTGTTCTGCTGCGACCAGTCGGCATACGGTGCGGTCGCGACACAGTCATCGATCGAACCGGCGCCGGTGGAGAGAGCCGAGAGCTCGTCGTCGCTGAGGCCAGTGGTGCCTTCGGCCGGCTGGCTCGCGAACAGCGCTGCCATGTAGTCGAGCATCGAATCGGGGTTGATCGCCGCTTCACAGGTGAGCGCGTTAGCGGCCCGGGTGGAGTAGTCAGATCCCTGCGAGGCCGGGTCGAGGAAGGTGAGGGCGTGCACGCGCACGGTGATGCTGCCGTCGTCGACGAGCGTGGCGATCGCTCTGCCGTTCGCCAGCTCGAACTGGCCGCAATACGGGCACATCGGGTCGATGTACAGGTCGACGATGGTGTCGCCTGACCCCGCCTGCAGGTAGCCGTCGTCGAGGTAGGCCGCACCGATCTGGCCGGAGGCGTCGAGTGACGGCACCGACGACGTGTTGCCCACGATGGAGCTGAAGATGAGCCCGAACGTGGTCGCGAACACTATTGCCAGCACTATGAGGAGCGCGGTGACACCGACGCCCACGTATCCGAGCACCAGCCCGGCGATGGCCAGTCCCCGACCAGCCTCACCGGTGCGTTTGATCTGGTTGAGCGCGATGTGGCCGGTGATCACGGCCGCGACGGAACAGAAGAACCCGGTGACCAGCGAAATGATCGACAGCGTGTTCGTGCGCGGAGCGACCGGACCGTAATACGGCCCTGCGGCCGGCACTGCTCCGGGGGCATTCTGGTCCGGGTAGTCGGCCTGCTCAGTCACGGTTCTCCCCCTCATAGATCCGTCCCGGCTGCGGGCGCAACCGGGACGGGCACTGCTTCGCTTAGACGGATGGAGCCGTCTGGGCGATCCGGCCGAGGAGTCCGTTGACGAACCCGGCGGAGTCATCCGTCGAGAGCACCTTGGCGGCCTCGACCGCTTCGTCGATCGCGACGGCGTGCGGCACGGCGTCGTTGTAGAGGATCTCCCAGATGCCGATCCGCAGGATGGCGCGGTCGATCGTGGGCATCCGGGAAAGCGTCCATCCCTGCGAGTACGTCTCGATGAGTTCGTCGATCTCGTCGCGGTGGTCGACGACGCCGTCAACGATGTCGCGCGCGTACAGCCACGAGGCCATCCGGGCGGGCTCATTCGCGGCCCGCTCGGCTTCCATGGCCAGCGACTGCGGAATGGTCGTCTGACGCACGTCTGCGGCGTACAGGATGTCGATGGCGCGCTTACGCGCCTTGGTGCGGGCGCTCACTAGTTGACGCGGCCGAGGTAGTCACCGTTGCGGGTGTCGACCTTGACCTTGGTGCCCTGCTCGAGGAACAGCGGCACCTGGATCTGGTAGCCGGTTTCTACGGTGGCGGGCTTGGTGCCGCCGGTGGAGCGGTCGCCCTGGAGGCCGGGCTCGGTGTAGGTGATCTCGAGCGTCACGGATGCCGGCAGTTCGACGTAGAGCGGGTTGCCGTCGTGCAGGGCAACGGTCACGGCCTGGTTCTCGAGCATGAAGTTGGCGGCGTCGCCGACGACGGTGGCCGAAACGGTGAGCTGGTCGTAGTCTGCGACGTCCATGAAGACGTAGGAATCGCCATCGGCGTAGAGGTACTGGAAGTCGCGACGGTCGACGTTCTCGGTCTCGATCTTGGCGCCGGCGTTGAAGGTGCGGTCGACGGTCTTGCCCGTCACGACGTTCTTCAGCTTGGTGCGCACGAACGCGCCGCCCTTGCCGGGCTTGACGTGCTGGAATTCGATGACGGCCCACAGCTGCTTGTCGATGTTGAGGACGACGCCATTTCTAATGTCGGCGGTAGATGCCATGAAGAGGTGTTCCGTTCGATTCAATTGGGAAGGTGCGCGGCCAAAGGCCTCAGACGAGTGTAGCCGACACGCCGCGTGTGATCGATTCCTGGCCTCGGTTTCAGGTCAGGCGCACGATGTGGTCGAGGGCCAAGCGGTAGGAATCGAAGCCGAATCCGGCGATCACGCCGGTGGCGACAGCGCTGACAACGCTGGTGTGCCGGAAGGTCTCGCGAGCGTGCGGATTGGAGATGTGTACTTCCACCAGCGGTAGGCCGGCCTTGGTGACCAGGGCGGCGGCGTCGCGGAGGGCGTAGCTGTAGTGCGTGAACGCGGCCGGGTTCAGCACCACCGGGGTGCCGGTGTCCACGGCTTCGTAGAGCCAGTGGATGAGTTCGGCTTCGTCGTCGGTCTGGCGCACGTCCACGGTGACGTCCTCGGGTGCCGCGTCGGTGAGGAGCGCCTGCAGGTCGTCGAGGTTGGCGGATCCGTAGACATCCGGCTCCCGGCTGCCGAGGCGTCCGAGGTTCGGGCCGTTGAGGACGAGGACTGTGCGCATCCTCCCAGCCTAGGGCCGAGCGCACCGGCGCGAGAGCCCAGGTGGGCTCGCGGGGTCTCGACACGCTCGACCGGCGAGAGTCTCAGACGGTGAAGGAGTCCATCAACTCCGAGCGGATGAGGAATCGCACTCCTCTCGGTGCCTCAGCGGAGAACCCGCCGCCGCGGCCTTTCACCACATCGATGAGCAGTGCCGTGTGGCTCCAGTATTCGAACTGCTCGGCGGAGATCCAGAAGTCGATCAGCTGCTCGGGCTCCCCCGCCGGCGCGACGTCCAGCCGGCCGAGCAGAACATCCTGGTCGGAGGTGATGAACTCCCCCGCGGGAAAGCACATCGGAGAACTGCCGTCGCAGCATCCGCCGGACTGGTGGAACATCAGCGGCCCGTGCTCCTCCCAGAGGCTCCGCAACAGCTCGACGGTGGTCTGGGTCAGCGCCACCCGGGACCGGGTCTCCCCCGGGACGGTGATGCTCGCTTCAACCGCAGCGACAGCGGGCGGGTCTTTCAGGTCTGTCATGGTGTCCTCCAGAGGACCGGGAGAGGGAACGGATGTGTGGTCGCCGGGCGGCCTGCAAGGACCGCCCGGCAACCCGTGTGCCTAGAAGAAGCCCAGCGCGTCCTCCGAGTAGGAGACAAGCAGGTTTTTCGTCTGCTGGTAGTGGCCGAGGGCGAGCTTGTTGTTCTCCCGGCCGATGCCCGAGCTCTTGTAGCCGCCGAAGGCCGCTCCAGCCGGGTAGTTGTGGTAATTGTTCACCCAGACCCGGCCGGCGTGCAGGTCACGCCCGGCCCGGTAGGCGGTAGTGCCGTTCCGCGACCAGACCCCGGCGCCGAGGCCGTACAGGGTGTCGTTGGCGATCGAGATGGCGTCGTCGTAGTCGTCGAAGCTGGTCACCGCAACGACGGGCCCGAAGATCTCCTCCTGGAAGATGCGCATCTTGTTCTGGCCCTCGAAGATGGTCGGTTCCACGTAGTAACCGCCGCTGAGGTCGCCGCCCAGGTCCACCTGCTCGCCGCCGAGCAGCAGTTTGGCGCCCTCCTTCTTGCCGATGTCGATGTAGGAGAGGATCTTCTCCAGCTGGTCGTTGCTGGCCTGCGCGCCCACCTGGGTGTCGGTGTCGAGCGGGTTGCCCTGCTTGGCCAGCTTGGTGCGTTCGATCGCACCACCCAGGAAGCTGTCGTAGATCGGCTTGTGGAGCAGCGCCCGGCTGGGGCAGGTGCACACCTCACCCTGGTTGAAGGCGAACAGCACGAAGCCTTCCTGGGCCTTGTCGTAGTAGCTGTCGTCCTTCTGTGCCACGTCCTCGAAGAAGATGTTGGCGCTCTTGCCGCCCAGCTCCACCGTGGAGGGGATGATGTTCGCGCTGGCGTACTGCAGGATCAGCCGGCCGGTGGTGGTTTCCCCGGTGAAGGCGATCTTGCGGATCCGGTTCGACGAGGCGAGCGGCTTGCCGGCCTCGATGCCGAAGCCGTTGACGATGTTCAGCACCCCGGGCGGCAGGATGTCGCCGATCAGTTCGATGAGCACCAGGATCGACGCCGGGGTCTGCTCGGCGGGCTTTAGCACAACCGCGTTGCCGGCCGCCAGGGCCGGTGCGAGCTTCCACACGGCCATCAGGATCGGGAAGTTCCACGGAATGATCTGGCCGACCACGCCGAGCGGTTCGTGGAACTGGTACGACATGGTGTCGTTGTCGAGTTCGGCGTGGTCACCGTCCTGGGCGCGGATGGCCGAGGCGAAGTACCGGAAGTGGTCTGCGGCCAGCGGCAGGTCGGCGTTCAACGGCTCCCGGATGGGCTTGCCGTTGTCCCAGGTTTCGGCCACGGCGAGCAGTTCGCGGTTGGCGTCGATCACATCCGCCATCTTGTTCAGCACGGCGGCGCGCTGGGTGGCGGTGGTCTTGCCCCACGCCGGCGCTGCCTTGTGCGCGGCGTCGAGGGCGAGGTCGATGTCTTCGTGGGTACTGCGGGCGACCTCGGTGAACGGCTTGCCGTTGACCGGGGAGATGTCCTCGAAGTACTGGCCCTTCACCGGTGGCACCCATTCGCCTCCGATCCAGTTCTCGTAGCGGGGCTTGAAGGTGACTTTGGCATCCGGCGTGCCGGGCGCGGCGTAAACGGTCATTTCACTCCTTGTTCGACGACTCTGTCGATGGCTTCCGCGTCAGTGCGGACCATGGGGCGAGCCTACGAAGGCGAAGGTTGCGAAACGTTGCGGATGTCATTCTGCCGGCACCGGACACTCATCCGCCGGACTGACGACGCCGGCAGGCGCTCTGCCTACCGTGGAGAGCATGGAAACCCTCGAAGCGTCCCGTTCCGTCGCGCCGACGCACGCCCGGCAGGGCTGGTGGTACCGGGAGAGCGCGGCCTCGACCCGTCGGGCCGTGCTGGTGGCCGTACTGGGCGCGATGCTGATCGGTGGGCTGACCAGCCTCGGCCAGCAGTACCTGCCGGCCTGGCTGAATTCGCTGGCCAACTCGGTCGGCGGGTGGACCATGCTCAGCTTCCTGTTGGTCTGGCTCGGTCGTGCCAAGCCGGTCCTCGCCGCCTTCCTGGGCGTCGTGGTCTTCCAGCTGCTCACCGAGTCCTACAGCGTGGTGTCGGAATGGCGCGGTTTCGACGACGGCGACCCGTTCACCTCCATCTGGACCGTCGTCGGCCTGATCGCCGGTCCGGTGCTCGGCGTGTCGGCCGGCCTGGCACGGCACGGCAGCCCGGTGTGGCGAGCCCTCGGCGTCACTCCGCTCAGCGCTGTGCTGCTGGGTGAGGGCATCTGGGCGCTGAACACCATCGCGGACACCACCAGCCCGGTGTACTGGTCCCTGGAGATCGTGCTGTCCGTCGCCTTCCTGATGGCAGCGGTACTGCGCACCGGCCTGACTCTGCGGGCGATCTCCCTGGTCGGATGCGTGTGGCTGGCAGGCGCCCTGGCCTACACCGGCGTGATTGTGTTCATCCTGAACTGACCCGAGTCCCCGGACCGTCCCGCGTCTACGCGCCGAGTTCGGCCTCGATGCGCGCCAGGCTCGCCACCACGGCGGCGCGTTGCGGCGACCGGGGCGGCAGCAGTTGCAGGCAGGCACGCCAGACCTCGCTGTCCCATCTGGCCTCGTCGGTGTGCGCGTAGTCGAGCAGCACGTCGACCGCGGCGTCGCTGAGCAGGGTCTGCCGCAACCGCGTACTGACGTCGCCGCGGATCTCGACGATGCCGGGCGCGACCGAGCCGGGCAGCACGGGCCCCCGGTAGGCAGCCAGGGCCATCCGGTGGGCGCCGCGACCGAGGAGCCCCAGGAGTCCGCCGGCATCGGTGTCCAGGCTGGTCTCCAGCCTGTAGGGGCGGGAGCCGATGCGCAGTTGCGGATGGCTGAGCGCCAGCACCCGGCGCAACCGCACCATCTCGGCACGCAGGTTCTCGACCGCGTGCGCCTGGTCCTCGTTCAGGCAGGCGGCGAGCCGATCGGCCGACAGCCCCTGTCGGTTCCAGGCCAGCAGGAGCAGGATCTCCGCGTGCCGGGGGCTCAGGTCCACCGCGGCACCCGTGCCCGGCACCGGCGCGCCGAACGGCCCGGGCAGCCCGGCCGGGGCTCCGCCGCGCAGGGCGCCGTGCTCCGTACCGAGCACCGTCAGTAACGGGTTCGAGGCGGTGAAACCGCTCGGCCGGGTGGGCGCCGGTCTCGGCGCGCTCAGGCTCTGGATACGCAGCTCACCCTCGAGTGCGGCCACGGCGGCCTCCACCAACGGCAGCGTCTGCGGCGCGACGGCTCCGTCTCCCCCGGTGATGTCGATCACCCCGAGCACGGCGCCCGTGACCGGGTCGTGGATGGGCACAGCGGTGCAGCTGAACGAATGCGCCAGCTGGCTGAAGTGTTCGGCACGCTGAATCTGGATGCCGTGGTCGAGGGTGAGAGCCGTGCCCGGCGCGCTCGTGCCCACGCGGGCCTCCGACCAGTCCGCACCCACCACGAAGTGCATATCCTCTGCCCGGCTGCGCACACCGCTGTCGCCGTCGATCCACAGCAGCCGGCCGGATTCGTCGGCCACGGCCACGATCAGCCCGAACTCGGCGGCATGCCGAACCAGCAGCCGGTTGATCACCGGCAACACGGCCGCCAGTGGATGCGCCGCACGGAGCCGGTCGAGGTCGTCGGCGCTGAGGGTGGGCGCGGCCTGCGCCGTCAAAGGGTCCAGGCGCAACGAGAGGGAGCGCTGCCAGGATTCCCGCACCAGGCGTCGCACACCGCCACGCCCGGCGTTCGTCGACGGTAGGTCCATCCGGTCGCCGATCACAGCCTCGTGCTGGCGCTCGTGCCAGGCGAAGGAGGCGAGAGGCGAATCGCTGGCAGTCACCGTCCACGGGCTGGTCATCGAGGTGCCCGCAACAGGATCGCTGGGCCTGCCGGACCCGGCGCGGTCGCTCACGGCTCGGCTCACGGTTACCTCCGATCAGCGCTGGTCGTCGGCGACCGGGCTCACTGGCCGGTCGGGTGCTTCATTGTAGGCATAGTCTGCGTGGAAGGGTGCCGGGCACGCGACGGCGGTGGCAGGTCCCGAAGGGAACCCTAGACCGGTGGCATGTTGGGCCGGTCGCCCTCGCGCAACCAGTCGTCGAAGAAGCCGCCGAGTTGTTCGCCAGCGGTCTCTTCCATCACGGCTTCGAAGTCCTCGGTCGTGGCGGCCGAGTCGTTGTACCGGGTCAGCCACAGGCGGGCGCCGGCAAAGAATGCGTCGTCGCCGATCTCGGCGCGCAAAGCGTGGATCGCGGCCGCTCCCCGCAGGTAGACCGGGGCTTCGAACAGGCTGTCGCGTCCCGGGTCTGCGATGTTCAGCGCCCAGCCGTCGTTCTCGTCGAGAATCGCCACGGTGTCCGTGAACTGGTCGTCGATGGTCGCCGTGCCCTGGTGCTCGGCCCACAGCCACTCGATGTAGGTCGCCCAGCCTTCGTTCAACCAGATGTCCTGCCAATCGGCCGGGGACACCGAGTTGCCGAACCACTGGTGGCCGAGTTCGTGCACCACGGTGTATTCATCCGCGACCTCGGAGTAGATCGGACGGGTCTGGGTCTCCAGCGCGTACTCGACGGTGTCGTCGTCGACGATCGCGCCGAACGACTCGAACGGGTAGCGCCCGAATTGGCTCTCCAGGAACGTGATCATCTGCGGCTGCAACGCCAGAGCCGCCGTGGTCTCGGTGAGCTCATCACCGGTGACGCCATCGTCGACGGCGTTGAGAATCGGCAGGCCGCGCGGACCGCGATCCCGGGAGACCGCGTAGTCGCCGACACTCGCCGTCGACAGGTAGCTGGCCATCGGGTCGGACGCCTGCCAGGTCCAGGTCGTCCACCCGGCGCGGGTCTTGGGCTTGCCGGCGGGCAGCCCGTTCGCCACCGCCGTCTTGCCCTCAGGCACCGTGATCCGGTAGGTGTACGTCGCCTTGTCTTGCGGGTCATCGTTCACCGGGTACCAGGTCGACGCCCCCTCGGGCTCGTTGACCACCATCGCGCCATCGGCAGTGGTCACCCAGCCGTAGAGCGCCTCGGTGGTGTCGAGGGGCCGGCCGGTAGCCCCGCCGTAGCTGACGACGATGGTCGTGGTGCGTCCCTCCTTGAGCTTCGGCCGCAGCCCGACGGTGAGCTCCCAGATCCGGTTGGCGTCGTCCTGAGTCTGGGACCACTCGGCGTTGCCCTTGTTGTGCGACGTGCCGTGTGCCGCCGCCTTGCCGTCCACCCGCACGCCCGTGACGTCGAGGCCCCGAAGGTCGAAGTTGAGCGATTGCAGATCCTGGGTGGCGCGCAGGGTGATGGTCGCGACGCCGCTCAGGCGCCCGGTGAGAACTCCGGGATCAGCCGGCGGTTCGTAGCGCAGGGCGAGGTCGTAGTTCTGCACGTCGTACCCGCCGTTTCCGGCGTACGGGAAGTACGCATCACCGCTTCCGGACGCACCGGCCGGGTAGCGCGGCCCGCCGTTTCCGGATGAGACCGGCGCCGGTCCGGCCGGAACCGTCCCGGACGCTGCCGTTGCCGGCGCCACCGGAACAGCTACAGCGAACACCGCCAACCCGGCCAGGGCAACGGTGGTGAGCCTCATTGCTGTCAGCACGGACATTCCCTTCGTTGGGAGTGACGGAGAATCGTGGCCTGCGCTGAGGCGTCGTGTGTCGAAGCTGGCGCGGGAGCGGGCCGGGACTGACCACCGTAATGCGCCTTGCCGCGATCGGGAAGGGCCTCGGTGCACCGTGCGTCGAGCTAGGAGCCGATCTCCTGGTAGGCGGCGAACAACAGCGACGCATCCGGGCCCTCGAGCACGGTGGGCTTGCCGATGTCGTCGAGCACAATGAAGCGCAGCATGCCGCTGCGGGTCTTCTTGTCGCGTTGCATCGTCGCCAGCAGGGTGGGCCAGCGACCGACCGGGTAGGTGATCGGTAGGGTGAGTGACTCCAGGATGCGGCGGTGCCTGTCGACGGCCTCGTCGGAGAGCCGGCCGCTGAGCCGGGCCAGTTCGGCGGCGAACATCATGCCCACTGCCACGGCGGCTCCGTGCCGCCAGCCGTAGCGTTCGGCGTGCTCGACGGCGTGGCCGAGGGTGTGACCGTAGTTGAGGATCTCCCGCAGTCCGGCCTCCTTGAAGTCGACACCGACGACGCGGGCCTTCATGCCGATAGCCAGTTCGAGCACCCGGCGGAATTGCGGCGTGGTCGGGTCGGTGACCGCGTCCACGTCGGCCTCGACGATATCGAGGATCTCTGGCACCTGGATGAACCCGGCCTTCACGATCTCGGCGAAGCCGGCGAGGATTTCGTTCCGGGGCAGATCGGCGAGGATCTCGAGGTCGCAGACCACCGCAGCGGGGGCGTAGAAGGTACCGACGAGGTTCTTTCCCTCAGCGGTATTGATGCCGTTCTTGCCGCCGACGGCGGCGTCGACCATGCCGAGCACGCTGGTGGGGATCTGCACGAGCTTCACGCCGCGCAACCAGGTCGCCGCCACGAAGCCGGCCAGGTCGGTCACGGCTCCGCCGCCGAAGCCGATCACGGCGTCGGTGCGGGTGAAGTCGGCCTGGCCCATCACCTGCCAGCAGAATGCGGCCACCTCGACCCGCTTGGCGGCTTCGGCGTCGGGGACTTCGGCGATCAGTACCTCGTAGCGGTCGAGCAGGCTTTCCCGCAGCGCCACAGCGCGGGCGCCGAGGTGCGAGGTGTGCACGATCAGCACCTTCTTGACGGTGTCGCCCAGCTGGGCGGCGACGTCGGCAACGATGCCGCGGCCGATCAGCACGGGGTAGGTGTCGACCCCGGTCACGGTGATGGTGGTGGTGCCGGTCTCTTCGGGCTGCATGTCGGTCACGATTGTGTTCTAACCCATTTCACGATGTCGGCGGCGATGGCGTCGACCGGTCTGGTCGAGGTGTCGAAGGAGACGCTGGCCAGTGCCTCGTAGAGCGGCCGGCGTTCGTCGTAGATGCGCTGCCAGGCGTCGGGGCCGGCAGCCAGCAAGGGGCGTTTGGCGTTCTTGGTACGGTTGCGCACGGCCTCTGCGGTGGTGCTGAGTGAGATCACCGTGGCGCGGCGCAGGTCTGCCCGGCTGGCCGGGTCGAGCACGGCTCCGCCGCCGAGGGAGACGACGGCCCTGCTGCGCTGCAGGGCAGCGGCCACTGCCGCGCGTTCGAGCGCCCGGAAGTGGTCCTCACCGTTCGCCGCGAAGATCTCGGTGATCGGCCCGTGCTCGGCGACGATGTCCTTGTCGGTGTCGATGAACGGCACCCGGAGGGCGCGCGCGACCCGGCGGCCGATCTTGGACTTGCCGGATGCCATCGGGCCGATGAAGACCAGCGGGTACAGCGGCGTGTCGGTGTCCCGGGCCGGTTCGGCGCCCTCCGCAGCCGGCGCACGCCGGGCTGCCGGAGCGGCCGGCCAGCCGTCGGCGGGGCGGGAGGCCTCCGGGCTGAGGAACAGCACGTTACACGGTGGCGTCGCTGGACGCCCCGGTGCGCAGGTTCGCCGGGATGTTGGCGAGGTAGGAGTCCAGGTTGCGGCGGGTCTCGGTGAGCGAGTCGCCACCGAACTTCTCCAGCACCGAGTTGGCCAGCACGAGCGCGACCATGGCCTCGGCCACGACTCCGGCGGCCGGGACCGCACAGACGTCTGAGCGCTGGTGGTGCGCAGGCGCTGCTTCGCTCGTGGTGACGTCCACAGTGCGCAGGGCCCGCGGAATCGTGGCGATCGGCTTCATTCCAGCGCGCACCCGCAACACGGTTCCGGTCGACATGCCGCCCTCGGTGCCGCCGGCCTTGTCGCTGGCGCGCACGATGCGGTCGTCGACCTGCACGAGTTCGTCGTGAGCGGCCGATCCGCGGCGAGTGGTGGTGAGGAAGCCGTCGCCGACCTCCACGCCCTTGATCGCCTGGATGCCCATCAGCGCGGCAGCCAGCTGCGAGTCGAGCCGTTTGTCCCAGTGCACGAAGGAGCCCAGACCGGGTGGGAGGTTGTAGGCGAGCACCTCGACGATGCCGCCGAGGGTGTCGCCGTCCTTGTGCGCGGCGTCCACTTCGGCCACCATCAGCGCGCTGGTGGCGGGGTCGAAGCAGCGCAACGGGTCGGCGTCGAGGGTGTCGACGTCGCTCGGGTGCGGCAGCGGCGAACCCTCTGGAACGCGGACCGGGCCGATCGAGAGAGTGTGGCTGACCAGTTCGATGCCGAGGCCGGCAAGGAAAGCCCTGGCGACAGCGCCGAGGGCGACGCGGGCGGCGGTTTCGCGGGCGCTGGCACGTTCGAGCACCGGGCGGGCCTCGTCGAAATCGTACTTCTGCATGCCCACGAGGTCGGCGTGGCCGGGACGGGGACGCACCAGCGGCGCACCGCGACCGCGGGTGAGCAGGGCGGGATCGACCGGCTCCGGGCTCATCACCTCAGACCACTTGGGCCATTCGGTGTTGCCGATCCGCAGGGCGACAGGGCCGCCGAGGGTCAGTCCGTGGCGAACGCCGCCGGAGATGTTCAACTCATCCTGCTCGAATTTCATGCGGGCACCCCGGCCGTAGCCGAGTTTGCGGCGCGCAAGGTCGAGGCGGATCTCATCTAGGGTGACCGGGATCCCAGCGGGCAAACCCTCGACAATGGCGAGGAGTTCGGGGCCGTGGGACTCTCCGGCGGTAAGCCAACGAAGCATAGGTTCTATCCTTCCACAGCGTGGCCCGGCGAAGCGGCACTCCCGGGTGCGGCACCGTCGGCAGCCTCACGTGCGGACGCACCGAGCGCGGCCCCGAGGGTGGCATCGGTGAGGGCCGAACGCATGGCGTTGAGCACAGCGGCCTCGTCGGGCAGCGGCTGGAACGGGTCGGAGCCGACGAAGATGCGCACCTGGATGAGCGCCTGGTGCAAGAGCATCGTGAGTCCGGAACAGGCGCGGCCGCCGGCGGCGGTCCAGGACGAGGCCAGGGCGGTCGGCCACGGGGCATACCCGACGTCGAAGAGCAGCGTGTTCGCCCGCAGCTCCGCGGGGAACTCCGTGGCCAGCGCGGCGTCGCCCGGCATAGTGCTGATCACGAGATCGCTGCTGCGGCCGGGGTCTGAAATGGCGGAGAGGTCGGCGACGGTCACGACCAGGCCCAGCCGCCGCCCGAGGTCCACCAGAACGTCGGCGCGGGCCGGGGTGCGCGTGATGATGTCCACGAACTCTGCGCCGAGTTCCGCGGCGGCGACCAGGGCGGATGCTGCTGTCGCGCCCGCGCCGAGGAGGGTCACCCTCGCGGCCTGGTCGACGCCGGCCTCGGCCAGGGCGCGCACCAGGCCGGGCACATCCGTGTTGTAGCCGGTGAGCGGCCGGGCCGTCCCGTCGACGGGCTCGTCACCGAACCGCACGGTGTTCACCGCTCCGGTGAGTGTGGCCACCCGATCGATGTCGCTCAGCCGGGCCTGCACCTGGTGCTTGAGCGGCATGGTCAGCGACAGGCCGAGCCAGTCAGGACCGAGTTCGGCGAGGAACCCGTCCAGCTCCCCCGCTTCCACCTGCACCGCTGAGTACTGCCATCCCAGCCCGAGGGCCGTGTAGGCGGCGGCGTGCAGCGCCGGGGAGAGCGAGTGCGCGATCGGCGAACCGAGCACGGCCAGGCGTCGAGGCGTGTGGTCCTCCGGGGCCTGGTTCTCGGGGGTGGGATCAACCATATTCGGGGTGCTCCAACATCCAGTCGTTCCACTTGTCGACTCCGGCTTCGTGCTCCTCTGACGTGGTCGAGAAGATCGTTTCGCCGGTGTCCAGGTTCCAGGTCACGAAGTAGAGCCAGCTGCCGTCAGCGGGGTGCAGGGCGGCGTCGATGGCCAGGTCACCGGGGTTGCTGATCGGTCCGACCGGTAGGCCGGGGTGCACATAGGTGTTGTAGACGTTGCCCGCGTCTTCGCGTTCATCGTCGGTGGTAGTCACCAGATGGGTGTTGCCGGTGCCGTAGGCGACGGTGGCGTCGGACTGGAGCAGCCCCGTGTCCCACTGGGCCGGGTCGAGCCGGTTGTAGAAGACTCTGGACACCTTGTAGTAGTCGTCCCTCAGGCCGGCCTCACGCTGGATCAATGAGGCCATCACGATGGTCTTCCAGCGGTCCTCCGGTGCGACTCCGGCCTCGTCCAGGGCCTGGAATTGCCGGTCGACCAGGGTCTTGATCGCGTCATGCGCGCTTGTGGCCGGCTGGAACGTGTAGGTGGCGGGGAAGAGGAAGCCCTCGAGGCTGGTGGCCTCAGCGGGCAGGCCGTAGCCGGACAGGTCGGCTGCCGCAGCCTGGAGGTCGGCGAGCGGGATGTCGGTGCCTTCAGCGAGCGAGGCCAGCACGTCCACCGCGGCGGTTCCCTCGGGGATGACCACGGTCAGTTCCTGTCGGGTTTCCGGGTCCTGCAGGGCTTCGAGGGCGGCCGCGGCGCTCATCTGGGAGGCCAGGAGATAGGCGCCGGGCTGGAAGACCGGGTCCTCGGCCTGGGCGAGGAGCAGCGAGTAGAACGCGTCGTAGCTCTTCACCACGTCCTGCGCGACGAGGGTGTTCGCGATGTCGGAGCCGGTCTCGCCGTCGTGGATCATCACGAGCACCTCATCGCCTCCAGACCCCTCGTAGTCCTCTGGGCCCTGGGTGGCCGCGATGAGTTGGGTGATCGGTCCCTGCAGGGCGAAGGCCGCAGCCGCCATCAGGCCGAGGAGCACCAGCACGACGATGAGGCAGCCCCAGCCGCCCCTGCGCGACTTCGGCGCGCGCGGGGGCTGGTCCATCAACTGCGCGCGACGGTTGGCGCGGGAGTTCGGGCGGCCGGTGCGAACCGGCGCGGCCGGCCCGGCAGGTGCTGAGCTGACCGGGGTCGCGGGTTCTGTGGTCTCCGGCGGCGTGCCGAAGCCGAGCCCGGCGAACGGGTTGTGCTCTGAGCCCCACGCCGAGGCCGATTCCTCCGTCACCGCAGCAGCTACGGGCGGGGTGACCTCCGGCAGGGTTTGGTCGGCGGCAGACGGCCGGACAGGTGCCGCTACCGGAGCGGGCTGTTCGACGGGCAGCGGTGCGGGCGGCTCGACCGCCAGCGGGGCCGGGGCCGCGCCTGTGCCCGCGCGACCGGCTTCGGCCTCCCGGGCTGCTTCGGCTTCACGTCTGGCCCGACGCGACGGCAACGGTGTGCCACCAGCGCCTCCCGACGGATTCGCGTCGGGAGATTCCGGTGCAGGAGGTGCCACGATTAGGGCCTTCCGGTCTGGTCGACGGGCGTACCGGCAGGTTTGCCTGTGGCCCGTTCAGTGTCAAGGGCGTGCTGCAAGATGATAGTCGCGGCCACCTGATCGACCACTGGACGTTGGGTGCGAGTGCTGCGTCCGACCGTGCGCAGGGCGGCCTGGGCCGACACCGTCGAGAGCCGCTCGTCGACCAGGCGCACCGGTACCGCCACGGCGGATGCCAGCGCTCCGGCGAACTCGACGGCGTCATCAGTGGATGCCGTGTGCCGGCCCGAGAGGGCCAGCGGCAGCCCGACGATCACCTCGACGGCGTCGAGTTCGGCCACGATCGCCGTGATCCGGCCGAGGTCGCCCGGCGCGGCCGCGCCGCGCTCCCTGGGCACCGTCTCCACCGGAGTGGCGAGCATGCCGTGGAAGTCGCTGCGCGCGACGCCGATTCGCACGGTGCCGACATCGATTCCCACACGCACGCCCGACCGCATATCAGCGGGCGACCAGGGTTCGCAGGGTGCCCAGCGCCTCGGGGATCGCATCCACCTTGGTGCCACCGCCCTGGGCCAGGTCGTCCTTGCCGCCGCCGCCGCCGCCGAGGATCCCGGAGAGCTGCTTGGCCAGCGCGCCGGCCTTGTGGCCGGCTTCCCTGGCCGCGGCGTTGGTCGCCACGATCACGACGGGCTTGTCCCCCACCGTCGCGGCGAGGGCCACGACCGCGGCGTCACCGCCGAGGCGTTCGCGGGTGCTGGTGACCAGCATGCGCACGTCGTCGGCCGAGTTCAGCGCACCGAGGTCTTCGGCCACCACGTTGACGCCGCCGAGCCGGGTGGCCGTGGCGACGAGCGCCGGCACCCGGTCGCCCAGGGCGCGTGCTTCGAACGTGGCGATCTTCTTCTCGGCGGCCTTGAGGCTCTGCATGAGGTCGGCGATCTTGGCCGGCAACTGCTCGCGGGGCGTCTTGAGGTTGCTGGTGAGCTGGGACACGATCGCGCGCTCTGCGGCGAGGTCGCGGAACGCTTCCAGGCCGACGAGCGATTCGACCCGGCGGTTGGTGGAGCCCACCGACGCCTCGCTGACCAGGTTGATCATGCCGATCTCCGAGCTGGTGGCCACATGGGTACCGGCGCAGAGTTCACGCGACCAGGGTCCGCCGATGTCGACAACACGCACGCGGTCGCCGTACTTCTCGCCGAACAGGGCCATCGCGCCCAGCGCCTTGGCTTCGGCCAGCGGCAGCTCACGGGTGGTCACCTCGAGGTTGTCGCGGATGGCGTTGTTGGAGATCTCCTCGATCTCACTGCGCGTCGCGGGCGAGAGGGCCTGGTTCCAGGAGAAGTCGAGCCGGAAGAAGCCGGCCTTGTTGTAAGAGCCGGACTGGTGCGCGTTCGGGCCCAGCACCTGGCGGAGCGCCGCGTGCAGGATGTGGGTGCCGGAGTGCGCCTGCCGTGCGCCGCGGCGCCAGTCGGGGTCCACGACGCTGGTGGCGGGATCGCCGACGCCGACCTCTCCGCTGGAGACCTGCACCTTGTGGCTGATCAGCCCCTTGACGGGCTTCTGCACGTCGAGAACTTCGAGTTCGTAGCCCGGGCCCACGATCAGGCCGGCGTCGGCTTCCTGGCCGCCGGATTCGGCGTACAGCGCGGTCTCCGCCAGGATCACCTCGGCGATGTCGCCGGCCACGGCGCGGTTCACCGAGGCGCCGTCGACGATCAGGCCCAGGATGGTGGACTCGGTCTGCAGCATGTCGTAGCCGGTGAAGACGGTTTCGCCCTGCGCGCGGAAGGCGCTGTAGACCGACAGGTCGGCCAGGTGGGTCTTCTTGGCCTTCGCGTCGGCCTTCGCCATCGCGCGCTGCTTCGCCATCAGGGTGTCGAACGCCTCACGGTTGACGCTGAGGCCCGCTTCCTCGGCCATTTCGAGGGTGATCTCGATGGGGAAACCGTAGGTGTCGTGCAGCAGGAAGGCGGTATCGCCGGGCAGCTCTGCCTTCTGGGCGCTCTTGGTCTTCGCCACGGCGAGGTCGAGCACACTCGATCCGCTGGCCAGGGTGCGCAGAAAGGTCTCCTCTTCGGCATACGCGGCCTGGCTGATGCGGTCGAAGTCGGTGGCGACCTCGGGGTACGCGGCGCTCATGGCGTCGCGGGAGGCGGGGAACAGTTCGGTGAATGAGGCGGTGTCGACGCCGAGCAGCCGCATGGCGCGAACACTGCGGCGCATCAGGCGGCGCAGGATGTAGCCGCGGCCCTCGTTGGACGGCATGACGCCGTCGCTCATCAGCATCAGGGAGGAGCGCACGTGGTCGGCGACGATGCGCATCCGCACGTCATCGTCGTGTACGGCGCCGTAACGGCGGCCGGACAGGGCGGCGGCGCGGTCGAGGACCGGGCGCACCTGGTCGATCTCGTACATGTTCTCGACGCCCTGCTTGAGGAACGCGACCCGTTCCAGGCCCATGCCGGTGTCGATGTTCTTCTTGGGCAGGTCGCCGAGGATCTGGAAATCGTTCTTTCCGGTGCCCTCGCCACGCAGGTACTGCATGAAAACGAGGTTCCAGATTTCGACGTACCTGTCGTCGTCGGTGGCCGGGCCACCGTCGATGCCGTACGCCGGTCCGCGGTCGAAGAAGATCTCGCTGCAGGGGCCGGCCGGTCCCGGCTGGCCGGTGGACCAATAGTTGGTGTCCATGCCCAGTCGCTGGATGCGGTGTTCGGGCAGCCCCAGCGCACGCCAGTACCCGAAGGCCTCGTCGTCGTTCTCGTAGACCGTGACCCAGAGATCCTTCTCGGCGAAACCGTAGCCGCCGTCGGCCTCACTCGAGGTGAGCAGCTCCCAGGCGTAGCTGATCGCCTGCTCCTTGAAGTAGTCACCGAAGGAGAAGTTGCCGTTCATCTGGAAGAACGTGCCGTGCCGCGGGGTCTTGCCGACCTCTTCGATGTCGTTGGTGCGGATGCACTTCTGCACGCTCGTGGCGCGCGGGTACGGCGAGGGCACCAGACCGGTGAGGTACGGCACGAACGGCACCATACCGGCGACGGTGAAGAGGAGGGAGGGGTCGTCGCTGACGAGTGACGCCGAGGGGACAACGGTGTGTCCACGGTCAGCGAAGAAGTCGAGCCAGCGCCCGCGGATGTCGGCAGTCTGCATGGTGTCCGTACTGTTTGCTGGAGCAGGCGGACCTGCTCAGGGGAATGCGGGAGGAAGTGGGTTACGGCTTGGAGAGCTCGTCGATGGTGTCTTCGGCTTCGCCTAGGGCGGCGTGCAGCTCGGCCTCGCGCTTGCGGTAGCCCTCGGAGATGGCCTCGCCGAACTCGCGGGTCTTCGCGTCAAGGTCGGTGAAGAACCGTTTGCCCTGCTGGGTCTTGTTCACCTCGTGAGCGGCAACGAAGCCGATCCCGACGCCGACGAGTAACCAGATGACGTTCTTCATGGCATGTGCTCCCTGTGTGTGTGGAGATGTGGGTGAGTGACTGGCGGATGCGAACCGGCTGGTGCAGCACGATTCGGCCACGACGCTCTCGGTTCCTAAGCGTAGTGGACTTAGTTCTTGCCCCGCCGGGGGCGCGATGCCGTGAACGCCGCGCGCAGGCCGGCCGAGAATCCGGCGAGCTTGATCAGCGGGCCGCCCACGGTGGCCGCGACGAGCGCGACGAGGGCAGACACGTTGCCGGTGACCTCGGCGACGTTGGTGGTGATGGTGTCGAGCGTGGCCAGCTGGTGATTGGTCTGCGCGATCGTGCTCGTGGTCTCCTCGAGCAGCGGGGTCACGTTGGAACTGAGATCCCGGATGGCGAGGGTGGTCTCGTCGAAGACCCGCCCCAGCTTGATCAGCGGCAGGGCGAGGAACCCCACCAGGATTGCGAAAACGCCCGCGGCAATCAGGCCGGCGATATCTCCACCAGTCATGCGACACCATCCATTCGGTTCAGTGAATACGTTCAGAGCATGCACGAGCAAACGCAAAAGGGCGGATCACCTAGGTGATCCGCCCTCCAGCGTAGTTCAGTTCCAGCGGATGGAGACCCGCCGGGGGTGACTAGCGTGCTGCGTAGTACTCGACGACGAGCTGAACTTCACAGGTCACGGGAATCTCGATCCGCTTCGGCGCGCGCACGAGGCGGGCCTGCAGCTTGTCGAGTTCGACCTCGAGGTACGGCGGCAGCTTCGGGAGCAGGTCGACGTGTCCGCCGGCGGCTGCAACCTGGAAGGGCTCGGTGCCCTCTGAGCGTGCCTTGACGTGGATGAGCTGACCCGGCTTCACGCGGAAGGACGGGCGGTCAACCAGCTGGCCGTCGACGAGGATGTGACGGTGCACAACCATCTGACGGGCCTGGGCGGTGGTGCGGGCGATAGCCGAACGCACCAGGAGGGCGTCGAGACGGGTCTCGAGGATCTCGACCAGGTTCTCACCGGTCAGGCCCTGGCGGCGACGCGCTTCTTCGAAGGCGATCTTGAGCTGGGCTTCGCGGATGCCGTACTGGGCGCGTAAGCGCTGCTTTTCGCGCAGGCGCACGGCGTAGTCCGAATCGGTCTTGCGCTTGGTGCGGCCGTGCTCGCCCGGAGCATAGGGGCGCTTCTCGAGGTACTTGGCGGCCTTCGGGGTGAGGGCGATGCCCAGGGCCCGCGAGAGGCGGGTCTTACTGCGGGTACGTGACTTGGTAGACACAGTGTCCTTTCGGATGGAACTGGAAAATGGATACCAGGGCGTGTCAGGCGAGCGTGTTACGGCAGGCCGGAACGTCATGGGAGATCAGAGGGGTGGGTGCCACGGGCCGCCCGGCTACAGGGCGAATCCACTCCAACATCGGTATCGAGACGCAGCCGCATGACGAAACCAGTTGTAGGCGAGGTCAAGGCTAGCACACGGGAGCCCTCCTCCCCCTTGATTCACGCGGGTCCTGGCCTACTCGCCGCGGATGATCCGGCGCAGTTTGGCCAGCCGGGCGGAGACTTCCCGCTCGTTGCCGTGCTCGGTGGGCTGGTAGTACTGAGTGCGCCGCAACTCGGTGGGCAGGTAATCCTGCTTCAGGACGCCCAGCGTGTCGTCGTGCGGGTACTGGTAGCCCTTGCCGTGGCCCAGCCGCTTCGCACCGGGATAGTGCGCATCGCGCAGGTGCTTGGGCACCCGGCCGGTGTTCCCGGCCCGCACGTCCGCTATGGCCGCGTCCAGCGCCATGTATGCGGCGTTGGACTTCGGCGCGCAGGCCAGATGCACCACGGCCTGCGCGAGCGGGATGCGCCCTTCCGGCATGCCGATGTATTGCACGGCGTCCGCGGCGGCGATCGCGATGACGAGCGACTGCGGGTCGGCCATGCCGATGTCCTCCGAAGCGAGCACGATGATGCGCCGGCAGATGAACCGGGGATCCTCCCCGGCTTCGATCATGCGGGCCAGGTAGTGCAGCGACGCATCCACGTCCGACCCGCGCACCGACTTGATGAAGGCGCTGATCACGTCGTAGTGCTCGTCACCGTTGCGGTCGTAGCGCAGCAGCGCCCGGTCGACGGCGAGGGAGACGATCTCGGTGGTGATGACGGGCTTCTCGCCGTCTTCTGTCTCGGTCGTGGCGGCGGACACCGATGCCGCTTCGAGTGCCGTGAGGGCGCGGCGGGCGTCGCCGGAGGCGAGCCGGATGATGGCGCCGCGCGCTTCGGGGTCGAGGACGAACCTGTCGGCCAGTCCCCGCTGGTCGGTGACCGCGCGGTCGACGACCAGGCCGAGGTCGTCGTCGCTCAGGGTCTCCAGGGTGAGCAGCAGCGAACGCGACAACAGCGGCGAGATCACCGCGAACGACGGGTTCTCGGTGGTGGCCGCGACGAGGATGATGATGCCGTTCTCCACCCCGGGTAGTAGGGCGTCTTGCTGTGCCTTGCTGAACCGGTGGATTTCGTCGAGGAACAAGACCGTCGACAGGCCGTACAGGTCGCGGCTGGTGCGCGCCTCTTCCATCACCTGGCGCACGTCCCGCACGCCGGCGGACACCGCTGAGAGTTCGACGAACCGCCGTCCAGAGCTGTGTGCGATCGTCTGCGCCAGGGTGGTCTTGCCGGTTCCGGGCGGGCCCCAGAGGATGACCGACACCGAACCCTGCTCCCCCGTCTTGTCGTTCGCCAGGCTCACCAGGGGCGACCCCGGGTTCAGCAGGTGACGCTGCCCGGCGACCTCGGCCAGGCTCTTGGGGCGCATGCGCACCGCGAGCGGCGTGGCACCGGTGCGCAGGCCCGGTTGTGCTGATGACATGGCTCCAGCGTAGTTTGTGCCGCTGACAGCCGGTTCCGCCCGGGATCGGTGCCGGTCCGGCTGATTTTTCCCGCCGCCCGCGGGTGCGTAGAGTTCAGGGTGACCGGGCCGTGTAGCCCGGAAGGCTGACTTTTCCCGCCCGCTGGCGGCACCTGGAGGATTCCCGTGGCACCGAGCAACAAACAGGATCGCGAAGCACGTGAAACCCGCGGCCGGGTTCGCGCCTACCAGGCCAGGCAAGCTGTGCACGCGCACCAGGGCAAGCGCCGGGTGCGCGACAACATCCTGGCCGGCGGCATCCTGCTGGTCGTGCTCGTCGTGCTGGTGGGCGCTCAGCTGTTCTATTTCGGCGGCGGACCCGGTACGCCGGAGCCCTCGGCCACGGCGACGCCGACCGACTCGCCCACCGACACCGTGACGCCCACGCCGGGCGCCAATGCCGGCGACGTGCCGTCCAGCGACCTGGCCGAAGGCCGCACCTGGACCGGGACTCTGACTCTCAATGACATTCCGCTCGGAATCGAGTTGGACGGTTCCCTTGCACCGCAGGCGGTGTCGTCGACCATCAGCCTGGCCGAGTCTGGTTTCTACGACGGCCTCAGCTGCCACCGTCTCACCAACGGCGGCTTCTCGGTGCTGCAGTGCGGCGACCCGAACAGCGACGGCACTGGCGGACCGAACTACTACTACGGTCCGGTGGAGAACGCTCCGGCTGATGCCGTGTACCCGGCCGGCACCCTGGCCATGGCCCGGTCGAGTGACCCGTTCAGCATGGGCAGCCAGTTCTTCGTCGTCTACGCCGACACGACCATCCCGGCCGGTGCCGACGGCTCGGGTTATACGGTCATCGGGAAGGTGACGAGCGGTCTCGACCAGCTGATCACTGGTGTCGTCGACGCCGGCGTCGCCGACGGGTCGACCGATGGTGCCCCGGTGGTTCCGACCACCATCACCTCTCTGACCGTGCAATAACACCCGAACAGATCGGCAAATACCCTTTCGCCGGCAACAGTTCGGTCGATTCCGCTGAACGTTGGGCAGCCTTGCAATAGGCTTGTGCGCGTATTGGCTCGTCCAGGTATTCGCCCTTCGCGGGTTACCAACCAAATCATTAAGGTGAGGCACTTGACTACGACAGATCAGCAACCATGGGGTCGCGTAGACGAAACCGGCACGGTTTACGTGCGCGAGGCAGACGGCGAACGTGCCGTCGGCCAGTATCCCGATGCGACTCCCGAGGAGGCGCTCGCCTACTTCGAACGTAAGTATGTGGAACTGAACGGGCAGGTCACCCTGCTCGAACAGCGCGCGAAGGGAGGGGCTCCGGCCGCCGATATCGCCAAGTCGGTCGCGAACCTGTCCAAGTCGGTCGCCACGGCCAACGCGGTGGGAAACCTTGCCGCCCTCGCCGAGCGCCTGGGCGCCCTCGGCGGCACCGTCACCGAGCTCACCGAGCAGCAGGGCGTCGAGGCCAAGGCCGCCGGCGCTGCCGCCCTGGCCGAACGCGCTGCAATCGTCGAAGAGGCCGAGCGCCTCGCGGCCGAAGACCCAGCCAAGACGCAGTGGAAGCAGACCAGCGCCGCCCTCGATGCCCTGTTCGCCAAGTGGCAGGCCCACCAGCACGACGCCCCGCGCATCCCCAAGGGCGAGGCCAACGAACTCTGGAAGCGATTCCGCGCCGCACGCACGACCATCGAGCAGAACCGCAAGGCGTTCTTCGCCGAGCTCGATAGCGCACACAAGGATGTTCGCAACCGCAAGCAGCAGCTGATCGAGAAGGCCGAGGCCCTGGCCCCTCAGGGTGCCGACGGCATTCCCGCCTACCGCAACCTGCTCGAGGACTGGAAGGCCGCCGGGCGCTCGGGCAAGAAGCAGGACGACGCCATGTGGGCGAAGTTCAAGGCTGCCGGCGACGTGCTCTACTCCGTCAAGAGCGAGATCGACGCGCAGGACAACGAGGAGTTCGCCGGCAACCTGGTGGTCAAGCTCGAGCTGCTCACCGAAGCAGAAGCCCTCCTCACCGAGACCGACCGGGTCAAGGCTCGCGAGGTGCTGAGCTCTGTGCAGCGTCGCTGGGACGCCGCCGGCAAGGTCCCCCGCGACCAGGTCAAGCCGGTCGAAGAGCGCATGCGCAAGGTGGAGGCCGCCGTGCGCAAGCTCGACGACGACCACTGGAAGCGCAACAACCCCGAGACCAAGGCTCGCACTGAGGGTCTCGCCGGTCAGCTGCACGACGCGATCGCGAAGCTCGAAGCCGAGCTGGCGGTAGCGCAGGAGACCAAGGACGCCCGCAAGATCAAGGACGCCACCGAGGCCCTCGAGACCCGCAAGGCTTGGCTGAAGGCCATCGGGCAGTAACGCTCCACCAGCACAGAACCGCGCGGCTCAGGCTGTGCACAGGCGACACGGGATCGGGAATCTGTCCACAGGTTCCCGGTCCCGTTTCGTGTACCACCGTGGGGTCAGCACCCTGGAAGCATGACTGCTGTGCTTCCCGGTGAACTCACGCCGGCGGATCTTCCCCTGGCCGAGCTGAACGCCGCCCGCCTGGACGGGGAGGTGTTCACCCTGGCCGGTGTCTGGTGCCCGATCGATGCGTTCGATGGCCCGGAGACCCGCGCGGCCGCCGTGGCGTGGGCTGCGCCGTCGCGGGCGGTCGCCGAGCGGATGACGGCGGCGTGGATCTACGGCCTGGTCCCCGAGCCGGCCCAGCATCAGTTCTGTGTCGACATCGCTGGGCGAACCCGGATGCCCACCGATGGCAGCATCCACCTGCGCGAGGTGAAACTCTCCCCCGCCGACACTGTGCTGATCGGTGGGCTGCCCGTCACCGGTCCGCTCCGCACCGCCCTGGACCTCGCGCGGTGGGGCGGGGCGGCCGGGCGACCGGTGGATGCCGCGCTGCTCGCCGGCCTCCTAGCCCGTGCCGCCCCGGGTGACACCGACCGGGCCGGCAGAACAGTGGCGGAACAGTTGCGCGGCATCTCGTTCAGCCGGGTCGCGGCGGTTCGGCTGCACCAGGCCATACGGTTGTTGTCCGTCTCGGCCGTGCGGCCGGGCGCATCAGCCGTCGCTGACCCGGTAGACGTCGTAGACCGCGTCGATCCGGCGCACGGCGTTCAGCACTCGGTCCAGGTGGGTGGTGTCGCCCATCTCGAAGACGAACCGGCTGATCGCCAGGCGGTCGCTTGAGGTGTTCACCGTCGCGGAGAGGATGTTGACGTGGTGTTCGGAGAGCACCCGAGTGACGTCGGACAGCAGCCCGGAACGGTCGAGCGCCTCGATCTGGATCTGCACCAGGAAGAGGCTCTTCGAGGTGGGCGCCCAATCGACGTCGATCATCCGCTCGGGTTCCTTGAGCAGCGACTGCACGTTGTGGCAGTCGAACTGATGCACGGAGACACCCGAACCGCGGGTGATGAAGCCGACGATCTTGTCGCCGGGAACCGGGGTACAGCATCGGGCGAGCTTGACCAGGATGTCGGGCGCCCCGCGCACGAGGATGCCGGAGTCGTTGTTGCGCAGAGTCTGCGTGCGCCCGTTCGGGGCGAACGGCAGGTCGGTCGCGTCGCTCTCCTCCACGCTCTGCAGAGTGGCCACGACCTTCTCCAGCACCGACTGGGTGGAGACATGCCCCTCGCCGACGGCCGCGTACAGCGCGGAGACGTCTTCGTAGCGCATCACCGCGGCGACCTCGGCGAACGAGTCCTGGTTCATCAGCTTCTGCAGCGGCAGGTTCTGCTTGCGCATGGCCCTGGCGATGGCGTCGCGGCCCTGCTCGATGGCTTCGTCGCGTCGTTCCTTGGTGAACCACTGCCGGATCTTGTTCCGGGCCCTGGGGCTCTTGACGAAGTTCAGCCAGTCCTGGCTGGGTCCGGAGTCGGGGTTCTTCGAGGTGAAGACCTCGACGACGTCGCCGGTGGTGAGGGAACTCTCCAGCGGCACCAATCGTCCGTTGACTTTGGCGCCCATGGTGCGGTGGCCCACCTCGGTGTGCACGGCGTAGGCGAAGTCCACCGGGGTGGCGTCGGCGGGCAGGCCGATCACCCGCCCCTTTGGCGTGAAGACGTAGACCTCCTTCGCGCCGATCTCGTACCGGAGCGAGTCGAGGAACTCGTTCGGGTCGGCGGTTTCTGCCTGCCAGTCGGAGATGTGCGCGAGCCAGGCCATGTCGGTGTCGCTCTGCGGGCCGGGGCCGGAGCTCTTGCCGTTGACCTGCTCTTTGTACTTCCAGTGCGAGGCGACACCGAATTCGGCGCGCTCGTGCATTTCCTGGGTGCGGATCTGAATCTCGACCGGGCGCCCGCTCGGGCCGAGCACCGTGGTGTGCAGTGACTGGTAGAGATTGAACTTGGGGGTGGCGATGTAGTCCTTGAACCGGCCGGGCAGCGGGGTCCAGCGGGCGTGGATCGCGCCGAGCACGGCGTAACAGTCCCGCACCGAGTTAACCAGGACCCGGATGCCGACCAGGTCGTAGATCTCGTCGAACTCCCGGCCGCGCACCACCATCTTCTGGTAGATCGAGTAGTACTGCTTGGGCCGGCCGGCCACCTTGCCGCGGATACGGGCGGCCTTGAGGTCGTCGTTGATCGCGTCGATGACGTACTGCACGAATTCTTCGCGCTGCGGAGTGCGCTGTTTGACCAGGCTCTCGATCTCGGCGTAGAGCTTGGGGTAGAGCACGCCGAAGGACAGGTCTTCGAGTTCCCACTTGATGGTCTGGATGCCCAGCCGGTGCGCCAGCGGGGCGTAGATCTCCAGGGTCTCTGTCGCCTTGCGGCTGGCGGACTCTGCGGGCACGAAACCCCAGGTGCGGGCGTTGTGCAGCCGGTCGGCCAGCTTGATGATCAGGACCCGGATGTCCTTGGACATGGCCACGATCATCTTGCGCACGGTCTCGGCCTGGGTCGAGTCACCGTACTTGACCTTGTCGAGCTTCGTGACGCCGTCGACGAGCATGGTGATCTCGTCGCCGAAGTCGGCGCGTAACTGCTCGAGGGTGTAGTCGGTGTCTTCGACGGTGTCGTGCAGCAGAGCCGCCGCCACGGTCTTGGGTCCGATGCCCAGGTCCGCGAGGATCTGGGCGACAGCCACCGGGTGGGTGATGTACGGCTCGCCGCTGCGCCGTTTCTGGCCCTCGTGGGCGCGTTCGGCCGCGGTATAGGCCCGTTCGATGATCGACAGGTCGACCTTGGGATGGTGCGTGCGCACCGTCTTCAAGAGCGTGTCGACGGCTCCGGCCGGTTGGGCCCTGGAGAAGATGCGCGGCACGAGGCGACGCAGGGACGCAGCGGATGGCGTCGTAATCTCAGTCATCTCGTTACCTCATTCCCTGGCGCCAATTATCCCTGTACTAACGGATAAACGCTAAACCGGCGGAGGAGGTCGGGTATTCCCGGGCGGTGCGGCTCACGCGGAGACGTCCGCGTGCGCCGCATCCGTACCGGTGACGGCGGTGCCGGCGGCCTTGGCCTTCAGCGCCAGCGCCTTCTTATCGCGCTTGCGAATCTCCGGCTCACCCTCGCGCATCTGGGCGTACAGCGGTGCGGCGATGAAGATCGTGGAATAGGTGCCGACGAGCATGCCGATCAGCAGCGCGAGGGAAATGTCGCGCAGGGTGCCGGCGCCCAGGACGAACGCGCCGATCACCAGGATCGAGGCGACGGGAAGCACGGCCACGATGGAGGTGTTGATCGAGCGCACCAGCGTCTGGTTCACCGCGAGGTTGACCGAATCGGCGAAGGTGCGCCGGGACTCCGGCCCGTCGAGGCTGGTGTTCTCGCGGATCTTGTCGAACACCACCACGGTGTCGTAGAGCGAGTACCCGAGAATCGTGAGGAAGCCGATCACGGCGGCCGGGGTGATCTCGAAGCCGGTGATGCCGTAGAAACCGGCGGTGATGACGAGGTCGTGCAGCAGCGCCACCATGGCCGCTACGGCCATCTTCCAGGTGCGGAAGTACAGCGCCATCACGACACCGGCAAGCACCAGGAAGGTCAGCAGGGCGCGGATCGCGGAGGCCGTGATGTCCTGGCCCCACGACGGGCCGATGAACGAGCTCGTCACCTGGGCCGGGTCGACGTTGTAGGCGGAGGCCAGGGAGGCGCGCACCTCACGGCTCTCGGTGTCGGTGAGTTGGTCGGTCTGCACCCGGATGCCGTCGCTGCCGACCGCGGAGATCTTCGGCACGGCGCTGGGCACGACCTCGGTCACGGCGTCGGCGGCCGCACCCTGGTCTTGGGTGGAGATCTCGGACAGCACGAACTCGCTGCCGCCGGTGAACTCGATTCCGAAGGTGAATCCACCGCGGAGGATCGGACCGAGGATCGCGATCAGGATCATGATTCCGGCGACCGTATACCAGACCTTGCGGCGCCCGACGATGTTGTACGACAGCTTGCCGGTGTGCAGGTCGTTGCCGAACTGGTTGAAGCTGGCCATTAGGAATCCTTCCCGTCGGTCGAGCTACTCGAGCCGGATCCGATGAGCTCAGCCGCCTTGCGTTCGGCGATGGTCTGGCGCTTCACGGCCTCCTTGCTGGAGGACGCCGCCCTGCGGGAGGCGACCTCTGCGGAAGGCTGGAACTGCGCCCGACCGCGGTAGACGGCGCCGAGGGCGCGTGGGTCGAGTCCGCTGAGTTTGTGCCCGTCGCCGAAGAACTTCGTGCGTGCCAGCAGCTGCAACACCGGGTGGGTGAAGAGGGCGACCACCAACAGGTCGACGAGGGTGGTGAGTCCGAGCGTCAGGGCGAAACCGCGAACGTTACCCACCGCCAGGATGAACAGCACGGCAGCGGCCAGGAAGTTGACGGTGTCGGAGGCGAGGATGGTGCGGATCGCCCGGCGCCAGCCGGACTCGACGGCGGAGACGAGCCCCCTGCCGTCGCGGAGTTCGTCCCGGACTCGTTCGAAGTAGACGATGAACGAGTCGGCGGTGATACCGATGGCCACGATCAGGCCGGCCACACCGGCGAGGGAGAGCCGGTAGCCCTCTCGCCAAGACAGCAGGGTGATCAGGAAGTAGGTGACGACACCGGCGACCACGAGCGACGCGACCGTGACCAGGCCCAGCAGGCGGTACTGCGCGAGGGAGTACAGCACGACGAGGATCAGGCCGATCAGGCCGGCGATGAGGCCGCTCTGCAACTGGGTGGAACCGAGGGTGGCCGAGATGGTGTCCTGGCTCTGCACGGCGAAGCTGATCGGCAGGGCGCCGAACTTGAGCTGGTCGGCGAGGGCCTTTGAGGTGTCCTGGTCGAACGAGCCGGTGATCTGCGGCTTGCCGTCGGTGATCACGGCGAGGGTGCGCGGGGCGGAGATGACTTTGCCGTCGAGAACGATCGCGAACTGGTTCTGGGCGCCCTCGAGGCCGCTGAGGCGGGTGGTGACGTCGGCGAAGGCCTTGGTGCCGGTGGAGTCGAAGACGATGTTCACGGCCCACTCGCCGGTGGTCGCGCCGCTCTGGGTGGTGACCTGGCCGTTGGTGGCGTCGGAGATGTTCTCACCGCTCACCTCGACCGGGCCGAGGATGTACTTGACCGAGCCATCCGTCTCGCAGGTGATCAGCGGCTCGTCGGCAGGTGCGACGTTGCTGGTGTCAATGTCGCTGCACTGGAAGCTGTCGAACTCTGCCTGCAGCGCGGGAGTGATGTTGTTCAGGTCACTCGCGTCGGTGGGCGCGACGGTCGGGGTGGCGGCCGGGGCCGCCTCGGTTGCTTCGGGCGTTGCCTCCGCCGCGGCGTCGTCGGTGGCGCCCGGCGTGGGCGTTGCGGTGGAGTCGTCGGTTCCGACACTGTCGGCAGAGGGCGCTGAGGCGATCAGGACCGGACGGAACTCGAGCTTGGCCGAGGATTCGATCCGGTTCAGGGTGGCGTCATCCGGCGTGCCCGGAATGGACACGACGATGTTCTGGCCGCCCTGGGTGTTGATCTCGGCTTCGGAGACCCCGGAGGAGTCGATGCGCTGCCGGATGATCGACACAGCCTGGTTGAGCTGTTCGGATGACACGGTCTGGCCGGACTCGAGCTGGGGCGCGAGGGTGATCTGCGTGCCGCCCTCGAGGTCGAGCGCGAGCTTCGGGGTCCAGGAGCCGCCGCCGGTGAGCACCCCGACCCCGTTGAGAGCGATCAGACCGATGATGATCACGCCAAGCCAGGACAGGGAACGCCAGGCCTTCTTGGTCGGAGACGACTTAGCCACCTATTGAACTCAGCTTTCTTTGCTCGTGCCCGAGTCAGCTGACTCGGGCACGGAGAGGGGATGTGTTACGCGTCGCCCTTTTTGGGTTCGGTGTTGGTGTCGGCCTGGACCTGGTCGGTCGAAGGCTCCTCAGCGGTGCGCTGGCCGTACTCCGGCTCGCCGGTGATGGCTGCCGTGGTGTCGTCCTCGACCGGGGTCTCGTCGAGGTCGTCGTCGGCGACGGTGGGCTCAACGACGCGGGCGATGGTCTGGCGGTGGATCTGGACGATCGTGCCGGGTGCGATCTCGAGGGCGACCTTGTTGGCTTCCTCGTCGATCGACACAATGGTGCCGTAGAGACCGAAGTTGGTCATGACGTCGGCGCCGGCCACCATCTGCGACTGCAGGGCCAGGGTGTCCTTCTGGCGCTTACGGCCGTTGCGAAACATGAAGAATACGAGCAGCGCCAGAACGGCGAGCATGACAAGAGTCAACGGATCCATAGAACTGTGAAACCTTCCCGTAGCGCACATAGCGTGGCGACAGAGTTTTTGATGAGCGTGGAGTGAGGGGGTACGGGTCGGCGTGCCTGACCAGCTTGAATTATAGAACATCCAAGGTGAGCGCAGCCTGAGGATTGTTCAGGCCGAAATGCCGCCACGCTGCGGCAGTGGCAACCCGCCCTCGCGGGGTGCGCGTGAGGAAGCCTATCCGTACCAGGAAGGGCTCGACGACCGATTCGATGGTTTCGGGTTCCTCCCCCACCGACACGGCCAGCGTATTCAGTCCAACCGGCCCACCCCCAAAACGGGTCAGCACGATGTTCATCACCTCGCGGTCGAGGCGGTCAAGGCCGATTTCGTCGACATCGTACAGTTCGAGCGCGGCGTGCACCGCGGCCAGGTCGGCGTCGCCGCCGTGCACCAGCGCGTAGTCGCGCACCCGGCGCAACAGCCGGTTGGCGATCCGCGGGGTGCCCCGGCAGCGTCCGGCGATCTCGGCGATGGCCTCCCGGTCGATGGCGAGCCCGAGCAGGCTGGCCGCCCGCACCAGCACCAGCTCGAGTTCGGCGTCGGCGTAGAACTCCAGGTGGGCCGTGAAGCCGAACCTGTCGCGAAGGGGGTTGGGCAGCATGCCGGACCGGGTGGTCGCGCCGACCAGGGTGAAGGGAGCCAGGTCGAGCGGTACCGAGGTGGCGCCGGCGCCCTTGCCCACCATGATGTCGATGCGGAAGTCCTCCATCGCCAGGTAGAGCATTTCCTCGGCCGAGCGGGCCATCCGGTGGATCTCGTCGATGAAGAGCACCTCACCGGGCACGAGCGAGGAGAGCACGGCGGCCAGGTCGCCGGCGTGCTGGATCGCCGGACCACTCGACATCCGTAGCGGACGGTTGCCCTCGTAGGCGATGATCATGGCCAGGGTGGTCTTGCCCAGGCCGGGAGGCCCGGCCAGCAGGATGTGGTCGGGGGTGCGCTGCTGCATGGATGCTGCCGTGAGCAGCAGTTGCAGTTGGCCGCGGACCTTCTGTTGGCCGACGAACTCGGTCAGGCTCTTGGGTCGCAGGGCGCCCTCGAAGGCCAGCTCGGCGTCGCCTTCGAGGGACGGGTTGGTCAGCTCGACTCCGGGGTCGTCGGACATCAGCGGCGCTCCGCGGCGTTGGCCGTGCCGGCGTGCTGGGCGGGCCCGAGCCGGGCCAGGGCGAGTCGCAGCACTGCCGCGACTCCGGCCTCCTCTGCGTCGAAGTCGGCACTGCCGGCCAGGATCTCGTCGACGGCTTGCGCGGCCACCCGCTCGGACCAGCCGAGGCCGATCAGGGCCGTCTGCACACTGGCGCCCACTGTCGCCGACGCGACGGCGGTCCGGCCCGGGCCGGCGGGTGCGGCCGTGACCGCGAGCTTGCCGACCAGGGACAACACGATGAGCTTGGCGGTCTTGGGTCCGATTCCGCTGACCTTGCGGAAGACGGCGTCGTCCTCGGTGTTGACGGCCTGTGCGATTTGGTTGGGGCTGAGCACGGCGAGCACCCCGAGTGCGGACTTGGGGCCAACACCGGTGACACCGACGAGCAGTTCGAAGACGGCGAGTTCTTCTGCACTGGGGAAGCCGTACAGGGTCAGCGAGTCCTCCCGCACGATCAGGGTGGTGGACAGTCGCGTCTCGGCGCCGATCCGGGCCGTCAGGGCGGTGGACGGGGTCACCTGCAGGGCCAGGCCCACTCCCCCGACCTCGATGACCACCGTTGAACCCAGGGCGGAGAGGACGGGGCCGCGCACAGAAGAAATCACCTATTCAGCCTACGGGGACCAGCCGACGTTCCTGCCGCCGGTCCCGGCGCGTTGCCGCGTTCGGCGTCGCGCCAGGCCTTTTGGGCCGGCGTCAGAGCGCCGGGGCTGAGCGACGGCGTCGACCGGCGTCCAGCCGCGACCGCGCCGCTGGTGGGCAGCACCCCGCCGCCCACTCCGGTGCGCCAGGCGTGGCAGATGGCCAGGGCCAGGGCGTCCGCGGCATCCGCCGGCTTGGGGATCTCGGCGAGTCCGAGCACCCGGGCGACCATCGTGCCCACCTGCTTCTTGTCCGCGGAACCGTAGCCGGTGATGGCCGCCTTGACCTCGCTGGGGGTGTGCAGGGTGACCGTGAGGCCGCGCTTGGCGGCGAGCATGAGGGCGACACCGCTGATCTGCGCTGTGCCCATCACTGTGCTGACGTTCTGCTGGGCGAAGACGCGCTCGATCGCCACGAAGTGCGGCTGGTGCCGGTCGAGGAGTTCTTCGAGCCCCTCGCTGATCAGGAGCAGGCGGCGTTCGAGGGGCAGGTCGGGGGCGCTGCGCAGAACCTGCACATCGACCAGGGTCGCCGACCGGTTGGCTGCGACGTCGACGATGCCGACGCCGCAGCGGGTCAGGCCGGGGTCGATGCCCAGCACCCTGACCGTCATCGGTTGGCTATTCGCTGTCGGCTTCGAGTTCGGCCTGCACGTCGGCCGACACATCGTAGTTGCTGTAGATGTTCTGCACGTCGTCGAGTTCCTCGAGGGCGTCGATGAGCCGGAACACCTTGCGGGCGGTCTCGGCGTCCACCTCGATCTTGAGCTGGGGCACGAAGGCGATGTCGGCGGAGTCGTAGTCGATCCCGGCCGTCTGCAGCGCGGTGCGGGTGGCGACCAGGTCCTGGGCCTCACTGAAAACCTCGAACTTGTCGCCGTCATCGACGACTTCCTCCGCCCCCGCGTCGAGCACCGCGGCGAGCACGTCGTCCTCGGTGACATCGTTGCCCTTGGGGACGACGACGATGCCCTTGCGGTGGAAGTTGTAGGCGACACTGCCGGGGTCGGCCATGTTGCCGCCGTTGCGGCTCACGGTGGTGCGCACCTCTGCGGCAGCGCGGTTCTTGTTGTCGGTGAGGCACTCGATCATGATGGCGACACCGTTGGCCGCGTAGCCCTCATACATGATCGTCGTGTAGTCGACGACCTCGCCGGACAGGCCGGCGCCGCGCTTGACTGCGCGGTCGATGTTGTCGTTGGGGACGGAGGTCTTCTTGGCCTTCTGGATCGCGTCGACCAGGGTGGGGTTACCCGACAGGTCAGCGCCGCCCATGCGGGCCGCGACCTCGATGTTCTTGATCAGCTTGGCGAACGCCTTGGCCCGACGTGAGTCGGTGACGGCCTTCTGGTGCTTGGTGGTGGCCCACTTGGAATGCCCGGACATGAATCTCCCGTGTGTCGCTTACTCGTGCGACGCGCATCCGGCGTCGGCTTCTGATGGCGGTGCATCGGTGCACCGCTGGTTGGTGTTACTGGGTTCTGGCGTGCTTCTGGGGTGCTCGCTGACGCGTGCACGCACCGCGTTCGGTGGAGCGCTGGGTGCCCTGCCAGTCTAGCCCGGGTGCCCCACGGCCATCCTGCGCCTCACCGTCAGGCGGGCAGGTCGAGGATCTTCCGCAGCGTGCGCAGGTTGCGGTTGGTGGTGCTGGATTTGAACCGGGCCTTGGCGGCCAGGCTGCTGAACGGGCTCTTGATGCCCACCTCCCGGCGAACCTGCCAGTAGAGCACCCCGGCGCCGCGCCGAACCTGCTCGTCGGCCGGGTCGAGGTCCGGCGCCGCACGCATCAGCTCATCGAGCCGATCCGGATCGGAGCCGAACATGACGTAGGAGTGCCAGCCGTCGCGCTCGTCGAAGGGGTAGTCGTCGACTGCGACGGCAAGGTCGGTGCGGTCGAGCAGCACCACCCAGGCCTCGTAGCCGAACGCCTCGGTGAGGGCGTGTTCCAGGCCGGACTTGAGCGCGGCGGCATCCGTCTGGTCGCTGGTGAAGACCACGTTGCCGCTGGCCAGCACCGTCTTCACATCGGTGTGGCCCAGGGCACGTACGGTCTCGGCCAGCGCCGCCATCGTGATGTTGATGCCGCCAACGTTGATGCCGCGCAACAGCGCGATGTATCGGGTCATGCGCCCCATTCTGGCGCACCGGCAACGGCAACCCGCACCGTGCGGGTCAGGAACCGAAGCCGGCCCGGTGCACCTTCTTCAGGAAGTACTCGTGGAAGCGGTACTCCCCCGTGATCTCGGGGTGAAACGAGGTGCCGAGCAGGTTGCCCTGCTCCACGGCGACGCAGCGCCCGTCTGCGAGGGTAGCCAGGGCCGTGGCACGGGGCCCGACGGTGTCCACGACGGGTGCGCGGATGAAGACGGCGTGCACTGCGGGGCTGCCGAGCGCGGGGATATCGAGGTCGGTCTCGAACGAGGCCGTCTGCGATCCGAAGGCGTTTCGCCGCACGCTGATGTCGAGGCCGCCGATGCTCTGCTGCCCGGAGATCCCGTCGAGCACGGTGTCGGCCAGCATGATCAGCCCGGCGCAGGTGCCGTACACCGGCAACCCGGCCGTGACTGCCGCCCGGAGGGGCTCGGCCAGGCCGAACATGCGGGTGAGCTTGTCCATCACGCTGGATTCGCCGCCCGGGATCACCAGACCGTTGACGCCGGCCAGTTCCTCCGGGCGGCGTACGAGCACAACATCGCTGCCGAGCGCACGCAGAACGTCGGCATGCTCGCGAAAATCGCCCTGCAGGGCGAGTACTCCAACCGTCATGGAAGCGCGAGCTACCAGCCGCGCTCTGACAAACGGTGCGGGGCGGCGAGGTCGGAGACGTTGATGCCAACCATGGCCTCGCCGAGGCCGCGGGACACCTCGGCGATGATCTTGGCGTCGTCGTAGAACGCGACGGCCTTGACGATGGCGTTCGCGCGCTCCTGCGGGTTTCCGGACTTGAAGATGCCAGAACCCACGAACACGCCGTCGGCGCCGAGCTGCATCATCATCGCCGCGTCGGCGGGGGTGGCCACGCCGCCGGCGGTGAACAGCACGACGGGCAGCTTGCCGGTCGCCGCGATCTCGGCGACCAGCTCGTACGGGGCGGACAGTTCCTTCGCGGCCACGTAGAGCTCGTCCTTGGTGAGCGACGACAACCGGGCGATCTCGCCCTTGATGGTGCGGATGTGCTTGGTCGCCTCTGAGACGTCGCCGGTGCCGGCCTCGCCCTTGGAGCGGATCATCGCGGCGCCCTCGGTGATGCGACGGAGCGCCTCACCCAGGTTCGTCGCACCGCAGACGAAGGGAACCGTGAAGTTCCACTTGTCGATGTGGTTGACGTAGTCGGCCGGGCTGAGCACTTCGGACTCGTCGATGTAGTCCACGTCGAGGGCCTGCAGCACCTGCGCCTCGACGAAGTGGCCGATGCGGGCCTTGGCCATCACCGGGATGGAGACCTCGGCGATGATGCTGTCGATCAGATCGGGGTCGCTCATGCGGGCGACACCACCCTGCGAGCGGATGTCGGCGGGAACTCGCTCGAGCGCCATCACGGCGACAGCGCCGGCGTCCTCGGCGATCCGCGCCTGCTCGGCGTTGACGACGTCCATGATGACGCCGCCCTTCAGCATCTCAGCGAGTCCGCGCTTGACGCGGCTGGAGCCGAACTGCTCGGAATTCGTGGTGTCAGTCATGCTGCGATTCTATTCCTTGCGTTTGGTGTCGCCTGGTGGCGCTGAACGGCACGGGTGATGAGAACTGGTATGGAGACTGGGGTGGTGCGGGGCGATGGGCCTCGCGGTCGGAACGGGCAGGACGGGGCGGGTCAGGAGGCGGCGGGCCATCCTTCTGCGACCTCGCGTCGTACGTCGCCGAGCAGCCGGGGAATCGCCTTGGTTCCGGCGATGATCGGGAAGAAGTTCGAGTCCAGCGCCCAGCGAGGCACGATGTGCTGGTGCAGGTGCTCTGCGATCCCCGCTCCGGCGATCCGGCCCTGGTTCATGCCGATGTTGAAGCCGTCGCAACGCGAGGTGGCCTTGAGCACGCGCATGGCCACCTGGGTCAGGCTGGCGATCTCCGCGACCTCTTCAACGGTGGCCTCGTCGTACGTGGCCACATGGCGGTAGGGGCAGACCAGCAGGTGGCCGCTGTTGTACGGGAAAAGGTTCAGCAGCACGTATGCGTGCTTTCCCCGCGCCACGATCAGGGCCTTCTCGTCGTCCATCGACGGGGCGATGCAGAACGGACAGTCGTCCTTGTGCGGCTGCTGGCCATCCTGAATGTAAACCATGCGGTGCGGGGTCCACAGTCGCTGGAAGGCATCCGGAACCGCGGCGAAGTCGCCGGAGTTCTCCACCTGTACCCCGCCGGCCAGATCTTGAGGGCTGCCGGAGAGGCGATCCCACGGAGTGTCTGTCGGCTCTGCCGGAGTGGTCTCGGTCATCCTCAGGCCTCGTCCGCTCCGGGGGCGCCGACCAGGGCGACCGGGGAGCCTGCCTCGGCGAAGTCGGCGGCGCCGAGGACCTGCGCGCGGGTACTGATCGACGCGATGATCCGGCGGATGGCGTCGGCGACCGGCACCCCGTTCTCCTGGGTGCCGTCACGGAACCGGAAGCTGACCGCGCCGTTGGCGCGGTCGTCTTCGCCGACGATGAGCTGGAACGGGATCCTCTGCAGGGTGGCGTTGCGGATCTTCTTCTGCATCCGGTCGCTGGAGGAGTCGAGTTCGACCCGAACGCCCGAGCTCTTGAGCGTGGACAGGACCTCCCACAGGTAGTCCTCGTACTGCTCGGACACGGGGATGCCGATGACTTGCACCGGCGACAGCCAGACCGGGAACGCGCCGGCGTAGTGCTCGAGCAAGATCGCGAAGAATCGCTCGATCGAGCCGAGCAGTGCGCGGTGGATCATCACGGGCTGCTGACGGGTGCCGTCCGGTGCCGTGTACTCGAGGTCGAACAGCTCCGGCTGGTTGAAGTCGAGCTGCACGGTCGAGAGCTGCCAGGTGCGGCCGATCGCATCGCGGGCCTGAACGGAGATCTTCGGGCCGTAGAAGGCCGCTCCGCCGGGGTCGGCCACGAGCTCGAGTCCGGAGTCCTCGCCCACCTGGCGGAGGGTGTCGGTCGCGGCGGCCCACTGCTCGTCCGTGCCGACGGACTTCTTGGGGTCGCGGGTGGACAGTTCGAGGTAGAAATCGGTGAGGCCGTACCCACGAAGGGTCTCGAAGACGAACTCCAGCTGACTGGCGACCTCTGCCCGTACCTGGTCCTGGGTCACGTAGATGTGTGCGTCGTCCTGGGTGAGGCCGCGCACGCGGGTGAGGCCCTGCAAGGTGCCGCTCTTCTCGTAGCGGTAGACGGTGCCGAACTCCGCCAGGCGCAACGGGAGTTCACGGTAGCTGCGGCCACGCGCCTTGAAGATCAGGTTGTGCATCGGGCAGTTCATGGGCTTGAGGTAGTAGTCCTGGCCCTGACGGGTGACGTTGCCTTCCGCGTCGACCTCTTCGTCGAGGTGCATGGGCGGGAACATGCCGTCGCGGTACCAGTTGAGGTGCTGGCTGGTTTCGAACAGGTGGCCCTTGGTGATGTGCGGGGTGTTGACCAGGTCGTAGCCGTTGGCGAGCAGGCGCTCGCGCATGTAGTTCTCGATCTCGGCACGGATGATGCCGCCCTTGGGGTGGAAGACCGCAAGGCCGGAGCCGATCTCTTCGGGGAACGAGAACAGATCGAGTTCCTGGCCGAGCTTGCGGTGGTCGCGCTTGGCCGCTTCCTCCAGGCGGGCCTTGTAGGCGCGCAGTTCGTCCTTGGTGGGCCAGGCGGTGCCGTAGATGCGCTGCAGCTGCGGGTTCTTCTCCGAGCCGCGCCAGTAGGCGGCAGCCAGGCGGGTGAGCGAGTAGCCGTTGCCGATCATGCGGGTGTTGGGCAGGTGCGGGCCGCGGCAGAGGTCCTTCCAGACGGTCTCGCCCGTCTTCGGGTCGACGTTGTCGTAGATGGTCAGCTCGGCGCCGCCGACCTCGACGGACTCGTTGTCGCCGTTCTCGGTGGTCGAGTCTGTCGCTTGGGTCGAGCCTGTCGAGACAGTCCCCTTGATGCCGATGAGCTCGAGCTTGTACGGCTCTGCGGCCAGTTCGGCGCGAGCCTCATCGTCGGTCACGACCCGGCGCACGAAACGCTGGCCCTGGCGGATGATGCGATCCATCGCCTTCTCGAGCGCCTTGATGTCTTCTGGGGTAAACGGCACCGCGACGTCGAAGTCGTAGTAGAAGCCGTCGGTGACGGGCGGGCCGATGCCGAGGCGCGCCTCGGGGTTCACGGTTTGCACGGCCTGGGCCAGCACATGCGCTGCCGAGTGCCGGAGGATGTTCAGGCCGTCGGTCGAGTCGATGGTGACGGGGGTCACGTCATCCGTCGGGGTCACCGTGGTGGCCAGGTCCCTGAGCTCGCCGTTGACGCGCATGGCGACAACGGATCGGTCGGTGAATAGCTCAAAACCGTCAACCACGTGTATTGCTCCCTTGAATAACGAATCATCCAACTTTAGCGGGCGGGAGTGTTGGGTTACGTTCGGGCGGCCGATGCTGCGGGCGTCCGGCCCAGCCAGGCCGCAAGGTCGATGAGAACGGTGGGCGCGAGGTCGATGCCGGGAAGGCCGATCGGTTCGTCCTGGTGACCCGTGTCTGGACTCATGCTGTCTGGACTCATACTGTTCTCCTTCGACGTGGATGGGGCGGGGCGTGGCGCCGGTGCCGGTGCCGGTGCCGTCAGGGAGCGTACGGCGGTTGGAGGCCGACCGCGGCGCAGAACGCATCAGGGTCGTCGGCAGTCTCGGCACCGGGCAGAACCGGGAAGACGGCGTACACGCCATCCGGGCGCAGGCAGGCCTGCAGGGCGGGCACCGTCGGCGCGGGCGGGGCCGGAGAAGTGGGCGCGGCGGGTCCGAAGAAGTCGATCGCCCAAACCGCCTGGCAATTCGACACTGCGGCGGCGGCGGGATCGGCCACCGGCGGCAACGAGGTCGCTGTTCCGTCGTCGGCGATCCTGTCCGTCGGGCTGCCGACCTGGGTGAAGGCCGAATCCGTGCTCGCCTCCGAGTAGCAGTAGGTCGACAGGCTGCGGAGCTCTGGCGTGGCCAGAGTCACCCAGGCGGTGACACCGCCGCCGGCGACGAGCAGTGCGGTCGCTGCGGCCACGATCCCCCGATGACGGCGACGGCGCTGCACGAGCTGGGTTTCCACGGTGTGCAGCAGGCGCTCTTCGAACCGGTCGAAGTCGTCGTCTGTCGGCGTGAGCAGGTTACTGGGCACCATGATTCGGTCCTCCTTTCAAGAGCGTCAGTTCGTCGCGCAGCCGGCCTTTCAGGCGAGACAGCCGATTGCGCACGGTGGCGTGGGTGATTCCGAGGCGGGACGCCGCCTGTTCATAGCTCAGATCGTCGACCAGGCACAGTTCGAAGATCTGCTGGTCGACCGCGGGCTGAGTCGCCATGATCGCGTGGATGGAGCGCATCGCTTCGTCGGCGATGGCGAGCGATTCGGGACTCGGCGCGCCATCAGCGACCTCGACTGCGTCATCGAGGCTGTCCCGCGGGCGGCGAACCTCGCTCCTCCGCCGGTTGAGCGCCAGGTAGCGTGCCGTCGTCACAAGCCAGGGCACGGTTGACTCCCCCACCAGTTCGATGGACGCGCGTTTGTTCCACAGGGTCAGGAAAGCGTCCTGCAGCACCTCCTCGGCGTCAGGGCGGGATCCCAGCACCGAGAAGGCCGCCCAATACACGGTTCGCTGGTGTTCCCGGAAGAGCGCCCGGAACGCATTCCGGTCGCCCCGCCGGACGAGTGAGAAGAGCGCCAGGTCTCCGGTCGGCGTTCCGGCATCGGGGACAGGCGCGGCTGGCTGCACGAACTCCCCCAATCTGCCTCGCCCCCGCTCAGCGTTCGAACCGTCTCACTAGTGAAGTGTTCGGCACAGTGCCAATCGTCTCAGTGCGCCGGGAAAGTCGTCGTCTCTGGCCACCCCAGTTCGGGTGCAGGTGTAAGCGACGGCTTGACCGCCGAGCCCAGAGGCGGATTGAGTGAGCAAGCTGTCGCTCATCGCGGGCGGCTCAGGCGAGGGGGATTCTCATGACACGTCACGGCCCAGATCAACCGGGGTACGGCATCGACCGGGTGTGGCGGCCGCGCGGGTGGGCCGTTGGCGCCGTCGTCGGCGTACTGGTCGTCGTCGCAGGCGCAGCCGGACCGGCCAGTGCCGACGACACCGGGTCCACGGGTGACTACGCATGTTGGTCGGATCTCGGCTCTGGGCTCAGCCTGTGCGTGGACGAGGGGGTCGACCTGGTTGACGCCGTTGCCCAGGAGTACGGCGTGAACCTCGTCGTGCCGGACGGCGACATCCCGGGATCCACCGCGCCGTCGGCACGCCTCGGCAGCGATGCGGGGGCGAGGTCTACGACATCCACCGTGATCTCGGTGATCTACGACAACACGTCATACGGCGGCGGCTCGTACGCCCTGTCGATCGCCAGCGGATGCGGCTGGGGATATTCGAGCCTCGCGGCACTGGGCTGGAACGACCGGGCATCGTCGTACCGGAGCTTCAACGGGTGCACGAGCGCCCTGTTCGCGAACGAGGGCTATTCGGGCGCCTCGACCGGGTATGTAGGCTCCGCGGCCAGCCTGGGGGCCATGAACGACAAGGGCAGTTCCTGGAGCGTGCACTGAGCTCCCACCCGGCGTGCCGGTGACGCGTTAACCGGAACGGGCGCTGCCGGCAAACGAGGGATCTCTGCCGGCAACGCCCGTTGGGGTGATGCCTGGTGGGCGATACTGGGATCGAACCAGTGACCTCTTCCGTGTCAGGGAAGCGCGCTACCGCTGCGCCAATCGCCCAGACCGCGACGTTCTCGCGGGTTGGAGGTGGATACGGGATTCGAACCCGTGTAGACGGCTTTGCAGGCCGTTGCCTCGCCTCTCGGCCAATCCACCGTGTTCGGTCATACGTGTACACCAAAGAAAATCGGCCTCTCGGCCGATATCCTTCGAGCGGATGACGAGATTCGAACTCGCGACCCTCACCTTGGCAAGGTGATGCGCTACCACTGCGCCACATCCGCAACTGCGCGCATTTCTGCGTGCTTGGAAGACTCTACTCGATCTTTTGGACACCGTGTGCACATGACGCGCCCGCGGGGTCCCTGCGGGCACCTAAATGCCCCGTTCCGCCGCGGAATCACGGGGAAAACAAAAAAACCCCCGGGTTTACCGGGGGTTTTCTTGTCTTGCCTGTGATGCTCCGTGGGCGATACTGGGATCGAACCAGTGACCTCTTCCGTGTCAGGGAAGCGCGCTACCGCTGCGCCAATCGCCCAGATCCTGCAAAACAACTGTCACAAACCAGTGCTTCTCAGGCTGGAGGTGGATACGGGATTCGAACCCGTGTATACGGCTTTGCAGGCCGCTGCCTCGCCTCTCGGCCAATCCACCGTGCTTGAAACCGTGTTGGGTTCACCACCAAAGAGAATCGGCCTTTCGGCCGATTCAATTCGAGCGGATGACGAGATTCGAACTCGCGACCCTCACCTTGGCAAGGTGATGCGCTACCACTGCGCCACATCCGCAACTGCTCGCATTTCTGCGTGCGTTGAAGACTCTAGCCGATACTGCGGGGCATATTCAAACCGAGCGATTACCGCGTGTCGCGGCCTCTCGATGTGCGCTCGGCACCCGGTCTGGTCTAGTATCAGATGTCGCAGTCGAGAGGTTTAGGACTGCAGTTCGGGCGATTGGCGCAGTTGGTAGCGCGCTTCCTTCACACGGAAGAGGTCGTGGGTTCGAGTCCCGCATCGCCCACCAGGAAACCCCCGCTCACGCGGGGGTTTTTTCGTGGGGCATGTGCTCAGCGGCGAGTGGTGCCCTACTGCTGGGCTACCCTGCTCAAGACCCCGGTGGACACCTCGGTGTCGTACCCGATGGAGTCCGCGTCCACGAGAGTCAAGGTCACTTCGAGGTCGACGATGCAGGTGCCGTTGACATCGATGTGCTTCTGGATGGTCAGCACTCCGTCGGACACCGTCCCGTCACTGAGGGTTCCGGAGCACTCGAGCTCGTCGTGGCGGATGGTGCCGCTGTATCCGCCGTCGGACTCGATCAGACTGATGTCGACGCCGTGTGAACTGCTGCCCTGCTGGGCCGTTCCTGTCCAATCGCCCGCGAAATCGGCGGTGGGACGGGCGGGCGCCGTTGATTCCTCCGCTGCCGGGGTGGACACTGTCGCCGCCGGCGTGGCCGGCTGCGAGGATGCCGGTGTGGGGTCATCCGCCGGGGCGGAGCTGCACGCCGCGAGGCAGAGCATCGTGGCGGCAGCTAGCACGGTGAATGAGAGTGGTCGAAGCATCGAACTCCTTGATGGCGCATGGTCAGGGGTGCTCGGAGCTTACCGGGTGGAATGCCCCCCTGACGGGGGCGATCGCTGATGCCGGTCGGGTCGCCGTGCAGGCTGCCTAGGCGGACTGCACGGGTGTCGACGCGAACAGCACCCGGTCGCTGGACACCAGGTCGTCCAGGCTCAACACCCGGTCGAGGTCATGGCCGGCCGCGCGCGCCATGCGCAGCTGATCGTCGGTTTGAGGAGCGAGCCTGCCCTCCATGAACCCGTTCAACGCCCGAACCGCGCACGCTGTGAGCACACCCTCCGGGGTGCCACCGATACCCATGGCCAGGTCGATCGGCCCGCCGGGACTGGCCGCGAGGATCGCGGAGGAGACGTCGCCCTCCCCCGCCAGCACGACCCGTGCTCCCGCGGCCCGCAGCTCAGCCACGAGGTGGGTGTGCCGGGGCTTGTCGAGCACGGCAACGGAGATCTCGGTCACCGGCTTGCCGAGTGCCAGCGCGAGCCGGCGCACATTCTCGATGGGGGTCGCCCGCAGGTCGAGCACTCCTCTGGCCGGGGTGGACGAGATCAGCTTGTCCATGTAGAACACGTCGGTCGGGTCGAACAGGGTTCCCCGAGGCGCCAGGGCGATCACACAGACGGATCCGGGCAGTCCTTCCTGTACCAGCCGGGTGCCGTCGAGCGGGTCGACGGCGATGTCGCAGGCGGGACCCCGGCCGTTGCCGAGCTCCTCGCCGTTGGCAAGCATGGGCGCTTCGTCCTTCTCACCCTCGCCGATCACCACGAATCCCGCGAAGGGCGCGGCCCACAGCACGTCGCGCATCGCGGCGACGGACGCCGCATCCGCCGCGTTTTTGTCGCCACGACCGAACCAGGCGCCGGCAGCCTGCGCGGCGGCGGCCGTGGCGTGGGCGACGGCCGCGACCAGGGCGGCGGCGTAGTGTTCTGCCCCGATCACGGTGGTGCGGGCGTCGAGCGTGGTGCCCCCGGCGCGCACGCCGAGAGGGTCGACGGCGTCGGTTGCGGCTGGGCTGGTCATGGTGTTCCCGTCATGGTGTGATCCGGCCACGAGCGCGGGCCGGGTCTCGGGCAACCCGTGTCCGGGCGCACCATGCCGATGCTACTCGCCGCGCCCGGTTGCACCGGCGCGCCGACGCCAAGTCCCGATACTGTCGTCGGGTGATCAGAGAACATGCCCTGCTGCCCGTCGTTCCCGGCCGGGAGGACGACTTCCTCGTGGCTTTCCGCACCGCCCGTGCGCTGATCGAGTCGATGCCGGGCTTCCGTGGGCTCAGCCTCTCCCGGTCGATGGAGGCGCCGTCGTCTTTTCTCCTCTTGGTCGACTGGGACCGGCTGGAGGACCACACCGAGGGGTTCCGCGGCTCGCCTGAGTACGCGGTTTGGAAAGCGTTGCTGCACCCGTTCTACGACCCGTTCCCCGACGTGCAGCACTTCGTCGACGTGAGGTGACCCTCCCCGGCCCCGCCGGCGACCACCCCGCGCCCCGACTTGCCGGTCTGGCAACTCTGTTTGTCAATTTCGCCGGCCCGCTTCACGATGGATCCATGACTACCCCCGGCGCCCCGCATCCGCTTTCCCGACCCGCACACAGCACAGCGCAATCGCATCGGGTGTTCCCGACCACACCCGAATCCGTCGTCGACGTCGTCATCGTCGGCGGTGGTGCCGCCGGGCTCAGCGCCGCAGTGGTCCTCGGCCGAGCTCGACGCTCCGTTGTCGTCGTCGACGGAGGAGCGCCGCGAAACGCGCCGGCCAGCGGCGTACACAGTTTCCTCACCAGGGACGGGCTGAGCCCAGCCGAACTGGTGCGCCTCGGGCAGGACGAGGCGCGGGGCTACGGAGTCACCGTCGTGTCCGGCCAGGCCGTGGACACCCAACGCTCGGCTGAGGGCTTCACGGTCACCCTCGGCACCGGCGCCACCGTCGTCGGCCGCCGCCTGGTGGTCGCAACCGGTCTGGTCGATGAGCTTCCCCCGGTGCCCGGCCTCGCCGACCGGTGGGGTCGAGATGTGCTGCACTGCCCGTATTGCCACGGCTGGGAGGTGCGCGGCCAGGCCATCGGCATCCTGGGAGTCGGCCCCACATCGGTGCACCAGGCGCTGCTCTTCCGGCAGTGGAGTGACGACGTCACCCTGTTCCTGCACTCCGGCATGCTGGACACCGGCGGTACCCTCGACGAACGGCACGGCCCGACCGAGACCGAGTGGGAGCAGCTCGCCGCCCGCGGGATCGGCGTCATCATCGGCCCGGTCGAGTCCCTCGTCGTTCAGCAGGACGCCCTGACCGGCGTTCGCCTCGCCAGTGGGCGCGTGATCCCGGTGCAGGCGCTCGTGGTCGCACCGACTTTCACCGCCCGTACCGAGTTCCTGGCCGGGCTCGGGGTGCGCTCCTCGCCGCATCCGATGGGGGTCGGCACGCACCTCGAGACCGATGACACCGGGCGGGTGCTGAGCGCCGGTGCTGTGGTTCCCGGGGTGTGGGCGGCCGGTAACGCCGGCAATCTGATGGCCCAGGTCGTCGGTGCCGCCGCTGCCGGGCTCAGCGTGGCCACCGCCATCAACGCGGATCTCGTCCAGGAGGAGGTGGCGCTGGCAGTGGAGCGCTACCGCCGCCCGTTCTCCGCCGAAGCGGAGGCCCGCACTACGATCGCTGTGCTCGGTGAGAGGCGGCACGGCGTCGGCGCAGCCCGCCAGGAGGAACGCTCGTGAGCGACCTCTTCGACGCGGATTACTGGAATGACCGCTACGGCGCCCAGGACGACGTCTGGAGCGGCCGGCCGAACCCGGTGCTGGTGAGCGAGACTATGGCGCTTCAGCCCGGCCGGGCGCTGGACATCGGCTGCGGCGAGGGTGCTGACACGATCTGGCTGGCCGGCCGGGGCTGGCAGGTCACCGCTGTCGACTTCTCCGCGGTGGCGCTCGAACGTGCCGCGACTCGAAGCCGGCAGGGAGCCGGCGACCCAGCCACGCCGTCGGCATCGGCATCGGCATCGGCGAGCCGGATCACCTGGGAACAACACGACGTCACCGAGTGGTCTCCGCCTGCCGCTGCCTACGACCTGGTGAGCGCACAGTTCATGCACCTGCCGGCGACGCAGAGAAGCCCCCTCTTCGCCGCGCTGGCCGCCGCCGTGGCGGCTCGGGGCTCGCTGCTCATCGTGGGGCACGACATCTCACACCGGCACGGCCCCGCCCTGTTCCCGGACCCGGACCTGTTCTTCACCGCGGAGGAGGTCGCGGCGGCCCTCGATCCGGCCGACTGGCAGGTGGACCTGGCCGAGTCGCGGCCGCGTGTGGCGCCTAGGCCCGACGGCACCCGGGTCATGGTGCATGATGCCGTGGTGAGCGCCCGCCGGCGCTGACGTGGCCAGGGTAGCGCCGGTGCGGTGGACAGATCGACGCTCTAACCCCGAGTGCCGAACCAGGTGGTGACGCCCGGCGAATACAGCACGGAGTCAGGTGGGCGCACTCCGGCCAAGCCGGGAAACCCGGCAGCGGCCAGCAGGGTGTCGTCAAGGGCGACCAGCTCGGCCGCGTAGAGCCGCCACGGCTCGTGGTGGTTGCGCAGCCGGAGCGTGCGGCCACGTACCCGGGTGAACAGTGCCCACCTGGCGGTGAGGAAGTCGGCCAGGGCATCTCCCGACACGGGCCGGTTGGTCGGCCGCAGCACGATGCGGCTGCGAGCTCCCGCCCGGAAATGGCGGGTCGAGCTGTAGCGGTACTCCCCCGCATGAACCTGAATTGTGGTGCGCGACCACACGTAGGGAAGCGAGAACAGGGCCCGTGCCGCCAGCACGGCGGCGAGCCTGGACGCCTCCAACGAGACGAAAACCACGCCACGCCGACCTTTCGAATCGACAGCGTAGAGGCGCACATTCACCTCGACGAATTCACCGAAATACGGGATCGGCGGGCTGCCGAAAACGGTCGCCCGGTCCAGCACGAAGGGGATCAACCCGACCCAGCTGGAACCGTCGAACACATCCGGACGCAGGCCCGCCGGCAACAGCGGTGCCACCTGGTCGGGGTCGACCCGCCAGTGCAGAAAAGCAAGGTGTGTCCAGCGCTGGCTGGCCGTCGCCCGGCCGACCAGCGGCGGGGCGACGGCCGAAATCGGCCAGGCGTCAGACATCGGGCGTGGTTAGACGGCGTCTGCCGTCACGGGGTCGCTCGCCACCGGCTTCACGCCGTCGGAGTGCACAGAGACGCGCGCCTGGGCCTTGGCCAGCGCGCTGCCGGCGGCCGTTCCGCCGATCAGGCCCCCGAGCAGATCCTTGATGCCGACGCCCATGGTGGAGCTGAGCACGGCGTCGACCTCGGAGAACCCCGACGCCACGTTCTTGCTCAGCTGGCTCGCGCCGTCGGTCGAGATCACGGTGAGCTGGTCGATGTTTCCCATCGGGGCGGCCAGCTCGTGGGCGATCTTGGGCAGCATCTCCACCAGTCGCAGCTGGATGAGGGCTTCGGACTGCTCGGCGACGGCCTGGGCGCTGAGGCGTGTCGCCTCGGCTTCGGCGGAACCCCTGGCGAGGATGGCGTCGGCGTTGGCCTGGCCCTCAGCGCGGATGGCTTCCGCCGACGCGACCCGGCTGTCCCTGTCGGCGTTGGCGGCCGCGACGCGGGCTTCGGCTGCGGCGGCAGCGGAGACCCGCACCCGGTACGCATCGGCATCCGCCACTGCGTTGACCTCGGAGTCGAGCTCGGCCTTGCGCAGGTTCGCGCGACGCTGTGCGGTCAGTTCCTGTTCCTGCACGATGTTCTGCTGGGCCTTCGCCTCGGCGAGCGGCTTGGCGGCGGCGGCTTCCGCCGACGCCTTGTCGGTGTCCAACTGCAGCGCGGCCTTGCGCAGAGCGAGCGTGTTCTGGGCCTCGGCTACGGCCTGCTCAGCGATGATCGACGCTTCCTGCGCCTCGCGATTCGCCTGGTGCTCGGCCACCTCGGCCTGACGGCGCACCTTGGCCTGCTCGGCGCGACCGAGGTCGCGGATGTAGTCGTTGGCGTCGGTGATGCCCTTGATCTCGAACGAGTCGACGTCGACGCCCTGGTTGGCAAGCGACTCCCGGGCGGTCGCCAACACCGACGTGCCCAGTTCATCGCGCTTCTGGATGATGGTCATGACATCGGTCGCACCGATCGAGGAACGCAGCGAACCGCTGAGCACTTCCTGGGCGAAGTTGTCGATGTTCTTGTCCTGCCCGGTGAACCGCTGGGCGGCGGCCCGGATGGCCGTGGGGTCATCGCCGACCTTCACGATAGCGACGGCCTCGACGGTCAGCGTGATGCCGTTGCGGTCCTGGGCCACGGCCGTGATCTCGATCGCCCGGCTGCGCAGGCTGATCTTGAATGCCTTCTGGAAGAACGGGGTGATGAACACGCCCTGGCCGTGCACAACTCGCTGGCCGGACTCCTCGAGGGTCGCACCGTCCACGATGGTCTTCTTGGACTTCTTGCCGGTGATGACCAGCGCTTCGTCTGGTCCGGCGTTCTTGTAGACCGAGCGGGCATAGACCAGCACGATGAGCCCGACCACCAGTACCAGGAATGCGATACCGAGAATCGGAATGAGGAGTTCAAACATGTGTTCCTTCCGGTCCGCACTCGGCGAACGTGACGTCGCGCAGCCAGAGGGGCCCCGCTCCCTCCCAGTAGGCTAGCGGTCCCGGTCGGCCGTGTGGGGGTCGGAAGGGATGATTGTGTCGTCAGGCCAGCAGTTTCGCCTTCGCAGCAGTGAACTCTTCGTCGCTGAGCGCACCGGCGCTGTGCATCTGCGCCAGCTGGCCGAGCTGGTCGAGGAGGGCGTTCTGCTGGGGCGGCGCGGCGGGCGGCGGCGGCTGTTGCGCGGCGTATTGGGCCTGCTGGGCCTGAGCCTGCTGCGCCTGGTAGTCGGCCTGCTGTTGCGCTTCTTGTGCCTTGGCTTCCTGGTGCCGGGCGACACCGCCGCTCACAGCCGTGGCTGTGCCGGCGACGACGGCCGTGCGCGCCGCCATCCCGATGAGGCCGGGGCGTCCGAAACGTCGTGGTGACATGATCGATCCAATCTGGTCGGGTGCGAGCTGGGAGCTGTTCTATCGGGCGACGGCGAGTACCGCATTGACGATCGGGGCCGGAATCCGCTCGTGGTGGAGAACCGCACCGCCGGATGCCGCCAACACCGACGAGAACCGCCGGGCCCAGGTCAGCTCGATGACCAGCACGGCCGCCGAACTGCCGGGCTGGAGCTGCCCCGCGAGCTCCTCCACGTCTTCGAGTCCGGCAAGGCCCAGTTCGCCCAACTCGAGATCGGGCAGTTCTGCCCTGTCCGGCAGCTCCTCCACCTCGACGATGCGCAGGTCTCCCGCTTCGCTACGGGCGACGAAGACCAGGTCGAGCAGGGTGATGGTCTTGTCTTCCACCAGGTCGAGCAGGGCTTCGCTCAACGCCGGGCCCGGCCTGTCACCCTCGAAGGAGATGAGCAGTATCTCCACCGGGCCGTATTCGAACTCCTCCATCGGCTGTCCCTTCGTCGCGTGTGTTCGCAGTGTCGCCGTGCACCCCACCAGGTCGATTCACCCAGAGCGGGTGAATCTGGTCAGAGCAGTCCCCGGTCCTGGGCGATGACCACGGCATCGGCCCGGTTCTTGGCGTCAAGCTTCTGGTAGATGTTGCGCAGGTGGGTCTTGACCGTGTTCGGGCTGACGTTGCGTTTGCGGGCGATCTCGAGAACCGACTGGTGATACGGCAGTTCGCGCAGCACCTCACGCTCCCGCTGCGTCAGCACGGGCGAGTTGAGCGCACGATCGGCCGTCGCCGGCCGTTGGTCGACGCGCACGTCGGCAGCGCGCTGCAGAATCTGCCGGGCGAACTCATCCAGGTCGCCGAGGCGGCCCACTCGCGCCTTGACCAGGCCGACCCCCTGCCCGCCGCGGTGCAGGAACGCGCGCTCCGCGCCGAACTGGCTGGCCAGGCGCAACGCGCGAAGGAGGCGGGTGTCGGATTCGACGTGACGCCCGGAGACGTCGGCGACGTGCGCGAGGGCCACCCACGCGCTGACGATACTGCTCCCCCGCCAGGCGGTGCGCTCGTCGACGGCTGCTGTCCTCAAGCGTGCCTCCGCGGGGTGGCCCGCCCGGGTCGGCGGCACCAGCAGAAACCTGAGCAACAGGGCTTCCAGCGAGTCCTCGCCGAGGACCCGTTCGACCAGGCGCACCAGCACTTGGGTTTCGGCGCGTCCGTCCAACGCGCCGCTGACCTCGATCAGGGGAACGCAGCACAGGCTCAGGGCACGCGGATGTTCGGCGCCCACTTCGCGCATCAAGAGCGTCAGCCGGTCGAGAGCCTGCCTGGACGTCGGAGTAGCGCTCAACTGCGCCAGGAGTGCCAGGACCTGCGCCGGCACGCTCACCCCGGCATCCGATTGGGTCTCGCCCACGGCCGCGAGCTCGTCGAGGATCAGGGGATCAAGTGGCAGGCAGCGTTCGTAGCGCTCGATCATGGCGTACAGCATGGCGCGGCTGGAGATGTCGTCAGCCGCGCGACCGGCGGCTCTGGACGCAGCCATCTGGCTCTCCAGCATCGCCACGTGCAACCAGTTGCCGCCGTGTCCGGCTGCCGTGGCCGCCAGGTCGCTCGCCACCAGGAACAACCACTCGAAGCCGGTCACCCTCGCGGTTTCCGCCACCTCGCGCAGTGTGTCCTCGGCCGGTTGGGGCTGGCCGAGCCGGTCCAGGCACCGTCCTTCTGCCGTCGCCGCGAGCAGGTCGACGGCGGGGTCGCCCCGAACGAACGAGGCGGAACCGGTGCGCACGGTGTGTAGCCGGCTCTCGACATCGGTGCGGTCCGTGGCGTGCAGCGCATGCAGGATGTCCACGATCGCGGCCCAGCGGGTGAGGCCGGGGTCGACCGGGCCGGCCTTCCGGGTCGCCGTGATCGCGCCGTCTGCGGCGTCGAAGAGCTGATGCACCCGCCGCCTGGCCGGGAAGTGCGGTGCAAGCAGCAGCAACCGCATGGCCAGGGTGGCGGGCTCGGCCGGCGCGCGCTGAACCCGGCCCAGGGCGCGCCCGACCAGGTCGGTCTCCCCGGCGAGGGCCAGGTCCAGGCCGTATCGCTCGAGCATCTCGACCACGACATCCGAATCGCTCGCCTGGAGTGACTGCGTCAGCGCGGCGGCACCGTCGGCTCGGTCTGAATACCAGCGGGATGCCTGGGCATGCCGGGCGGCCGCCTCGCTGGAATCCCGTCGGCGCCCCTCCGCCTGCAGATAGGCGAGCAGGATGGGGTGATAGCGATAGTCCTCGCTGCCGTCGGCGTCGGGTTCCCGCCCGATCAGGGTGTTCCGCCGGGCCAGACGTTCGAGCACGTCGCCGGCGTCCGCGCGCTCGGTGACCACCACGGCGAGATCGAGCGGCACGACCTCCCCCACGGCCGAGCGGAGCAGCACCTCCCGGTCAGCGTCGTCGAGACCTGTCACGATCTCCGCGCCGAGATAGTCTGCCACCGCGCGGTTGTCACCATTGAACCGGCGCAGGTCCAGGTCGTCCCCCTCGGCCGTGCGCGTCATCGCCAGAGCCAGCGCCGTCGCCCACCCGCCGGTGTGCCGCCAGAGCGCGGTACCGTCATCCTGGCTCAGCGGCACCCCCTGGTGACGGGCGAGGGCGAACGTCTCGTCGAGCGTGAAGGCGAGGGTGTCGTCCGGGCACTCGATGAGTGCGCCTGAGGCTTCCAGCGGAGCAGTGCCGGACACGGGGCGGTACCGACCCGACACCACGAACCGCAGGTCGCTGTCGCTGCCGGAGAGCCCGTCGAGCAGGTCGGTGAGCTTCGGGCCGAACGGCTGGTTCGGCGCACGCGGTCCGGTGGCCACTGCCAGATGCAGGTCATCGATGAAAACGAACCGGCGCAGGCCCGTATCCGGCTCCTGCCGGTCCACAGCCAGCCCGGGCCAGGCGGTGCGGACTGTCCTGCCCCCGTCGAGGTCACGACCGCTGAACCAGTGCACGGGGTGATTCAGCGCGTGCATCCGCCGTGCCCATGCCGCCATCAGGGTCGTCTTGCCCGATCCGGCCGCGTCCCAGAGCGCGAGCACTCGGGCATTCGGGCTCTGCAGGCGCTCGAGGAGCACATCGAGCCGTTGCCGATGCAGGTACCAGGAGGGTTCGTCGAGGAGGTCGCGCGGGAGCGGTGTGGCTGCGGCTTCGCCACGAGGGGACGATGCGGGGTTCACTGAAGATGGGGGGTGCAGTGAAGATGCGGCGTCCACTGAAGATGCGGGGTTCAGTGAAGATGCGGGGTTCAGTGGAGGGGCCATCGGGCATGTTCCTCGAATCGCTTCCGGTGGGCCTGACGCCGGCTGACCTGGCCGCACTGCGTGTGTACCGGCCCCAGCCGCACGACATGAGCCGCACTATAGGACTCCGTCAAGGCCCCGGATCACCGGGACCTTGACGGAGCTGCTCGCGGCGTTCGGGTCACCGCCAGTGAGGTGATACTGCCGCGGTGGCCCGGCCTGGTCAAGGGGGTAGCCCTACCGGATCGGCGAGGCGTTCCGGCGGGCACGCTGGCGGGTGACTGCCCGCTCAGCGCCAGCCGTACCGCGTGCGCAGGGCACGTTCGATGAGGGTGTACCGGGCGGAATCGATGAAGGTGCCTTCACGGCGCACAACGTCCGGTGAGACTCTGAACACCCGGTCGACGGCGGCCCAACTCGGTCGACGGTCGCGGTCCCAGTCCCCCACGCCGAGTGGAACGAAGTCCGCGTCACCGGTGTGGTCCTTGCTGGTCAGTTGCACAGCGAGCACGGCGCCGCCGGTGAGCGTCGCCACGACGACAACGGGGCGGTCCTTACCCCTGCCGTCACGTTCTTCGTAGGGAACCCAGGTCCAGACGATCTCGCCAGGGTCGAGAGCACCGTTCGGGCTGGGCGCGTAGCCCCACCCCGGCCGGCGCACCTGGACCGGGTCGAGTTCGACCGTGGCGGCAGGGCCGGACTGGCCCGCGCTGGGCTCAACCTCGGGCTCGCCGGGGCCGGCGGACGTCCTCGGAGCCGGCCGTGGTGTGCTGCGGCCCGACGGCGGGCGGGCGCCGACGAGGGCAGAACGAAGGGCGGTGAGGAAGCGTCGGGTGCGTGACACACCCGAACACTACCTCACCACCCTGTCGGAGGTGGCTACCGCCTAGTTGACGAGCGCGTAGCCCTCTTCACCGTGCACCGAGGTGTCGATGCCGGCGACTTCGTCTTCGTTCTTGACGCGGAAGCCGATGGTCTTCTCGATGGCCAGGCCCAGGAGGTAGGCGACGACGAACGAGTAGATCAGGACCGAGAACGCGGCGATGGCCTGTACGGCCAGCTGGCCGAGGTCTCCACCGACGAAGAGGCCGGTGTCGATGGCGAAGAAGCCCAGGTACAGGGTGCCGATGAGACCGCCGACGAGGTGGATGCCCACGACGTCGAGCGAGTCGTCGAAGCCGAACTTGAACTTCATCTCGATGGCCATGGCGCAGACGGCGCCGGCAACGACACCGAGCAGCAGGGCCCAGCCGGGCTCGAGGTTGGCGCAGGCCGGGGTGATGGCGACGAGGCCGGCGACGGCTCCCGATGCGGCTCCGACCGAGGTGGCCTTGCCGTCCTTGACCTTCTCGACGATCAGCCAGCCGAGGATCGCGGCGGCGGTTGCGCCCAGGGTGTTGACCATGATCAGGCCGACGTTGGCGAGGCCGTTGAGCCATTCGGCACCGGCGTTGAAGCCGAACCAGCCGAACCAGAGAATGGAAGCGCCGAGCAGGACCAGGGGCACATTGTGCGGCTTGGTGATGCCCTTCTGGAAGCCGATGCGCTTGCCGAGGACGAGAGCGAGAGCGAGGGCTGCTGCACCGGCGTTGATGTGCACTGCGGTACCACCGGCGTAGTCGATCACGCCGGGGAGGCCGAGGGTGTCGCCGAGGCTCATGATCCAGCCACCGCCCCAGACCCAGGCTGCGACCGGGAAGTAGACCAGGGTGGCCCAGATGCCGGCGAAGATCATCCAGGACCCGAACTTGGCGCGGTCAGCGACGGCGCCGGAGATCAGGGCGACGGTGATGATCGCGAAGGTAGCACCGTAGGTGGCGCCGAGGAGGTCTGTGCTGCCGGTCTCACCGGTGGCGAGCGAGCCGAGCCCGAAGTCGGAGAACGGGTTGCCGGCGAACTGGGTGGGTGCGTCCACGGCGCTCATGTTGAATCCATACAGGATCCACAGGACGGTGATCAGTCCCAATGCTCCGAAGCTCATCATCATCATGCTGACGACGCTCTTGGCCTTGACCAAGCCGCCGTAGAAGAACGCGACTCCCGGAGTCATGAACAGCACCAGTGCGGTGGCCGTCAACCCCCATGCAATGCTTCCCGTGTCCATAGTTTGTCCTCACACCTCTCGAATTTGCTGGGCGTAACCGAGGGCCGCAGCGATCGTGCGGGTTGCTATGTCAGTCTCGGGTACGCCCTTCAGTCTCCGACCACGACGTTTCAAGAGGTGCACCGGCGTGTTTCCGGCAGGTTACGCAACCGGTGCGCAGGTTAATACCGTGTTTCGACCGGGGTTACTCCGCTTGCGGCGGCAACTCCCCCGTCGTCAGGGCGACCATGCGGGATTGGGAGCGCTGGTACTTCTTGCGGTAACCGCCCTGCAGCATCTCCGCGTCGAAGACATCGTGCAGCGGCAGGCCGGTGGCGATGATCGGGATCTCCGCGTCGTACACCCGGTCGATGAACGCCACCAGGCGCAACGCATCCGTCTGATCGGTGAGCAGGTAGACGTTCTGCAGCGCGATCACATCGAGGCCGGCGATCATCTTGATGTACTTCGACGGGTGCACGGTGCTCAGGTGGGTGATCAGTGCGCCGAAGTCGTCGACGCTGACCGTCGAGCCGCGTTCGACCAAGGCCCCGGCTAGGCGGACCAGCTCCTCCGGCACCACGGCGGCGGCCTGCCCGGCGGTGTCGCGCCGCCGATAGTCGAGACCATCGATACGTACCGTTTCGAAGTTCGCCGACATGGCCTGGATCTCGCGCAGGAAGTCGGCGGCAGCGAAGCGCCCCTCCCCCAGCGAATTCGGCGGGGTGTTGCTGGTGGCGGCGACCCTGGTTCCTGTGCTGATCAGCTCGCCGAGCAGCCGGGTCATGAGCATGGTGTCGCCGGGGTCGTCGAGTTCGAATTCGTCGATGCAGATGAGTTTGGCGCCGGTGAGCTGCTTCACTGCCTGCGCATAGCCGAGCGCGCCGACAAGGGCGGTGTACTCGATGAAGGTGCCGAAGTACTTGGGACCGGGCGCCTCGTGCCAGAGCGCCGCGAGCAGGTGGGTCTTGCCCACCCCGAATCCGCCGTCGAGGTAGATGCCGGGAAGTTCATTCCTGGCCTTGCGGGTGCGGGAGAAGAAACCGCCCGGCCGCGCCCGCCAGGCGGCAAAGGCGTTCAGCCGCTCCACCGCATCCAGCTGCGAGGGGTAGTCCAGGTCGGGCCGGTACGACTCGAACGACGCGTGCTCGAACTGCGGCGGCGGCACGAGTTCGGCCACAATCTCGGCGCCGGTGATCGACGGCGACCTGTCGATCAGGCGCAACGGTGTCTCGCGGGTCGTCTGGGTCAGCTCTGACATCCGGTTCCTGTCTGTCGCAACCGGCATCCTGACGGAATTTCGGTGTGGGGTTCTGCCTTGTAGAACTCGGGGGCTGTGGTTTATGGAAGGCCCACGCCCCGCCTCGAAACGTCATCTTCCCAGCGTGCCCCGGCGTGTGCCGGGCTGCGCAGGTAGATTCGGTTCGCGAGTTGTCCACCAGCCTAAATGCACACAGACCGGGGCCGGGCCGCAGAAACGGTCTCGGCTCCTCAGGAGGAAACATGACCGTCGAAACAGATCCATCCGCACGGTTCGCAGAGTTCGCCCATCCGGAACGCCTGGTCTCGACCGACTGGCTTCAGGAGCACCTCGGCGCACCGGGTCTTGTCGTCGTCGAATCCGATGAGGACGTTCTCCTCTACGAAACCGGTCACATTCCCGGTGCGGTCAAGATCGACTGGCACACCGACCTCAACGACCCGGTGCAGCGCGACTATATCGACGGCGCCGCCTTCGCCGCACTGGTGGGCCGCAAGGGAATCGGTCGCGACAGCACTGTCGTGATCTACGGCGACAAGAGCAACTGGTGGGCCGCGTACGCCCTGTGGGTGTTCACGCTCTTCGGCCACACGGATGTGCGGCTGCTCGACGGAGGTCGCCAGAAATGGTTGGCAGAGGGGCGCGAGGTCACCACCGACCGCGAGTCGGCCGAACCGGCCGCCTATCCGGTGGTCGAGCGGAACGATGCACCGATTCGCGCCTTCAAAGAGGACGTGCTCGGGCACTTCGGCCACCCGCTGATCGATGTGCGCTCGCCGGAGGAGTACAGCGGGCAGCGCACGACCGCGCCGGCCTACCCTGAGGAGGGTGCGCTGCGGGCCGGCCACATTCCCTCTGCGGTCTCGGTGCCCTGGGCCCGGGCCGCCGCGGACGACGCCACCTTCCGCAGCCGGGCGGAGCTCGACGCCATCTACCGCGACGAAGTGGGCCTGACCGGCGACGAACCCGTCATCGCGTACTGCCGCATCGGCGAACGGTCCAGCCACACCTGGTTCGTGCTCCAGCACCTGCTCGGCATTGAGAATGTGCAGAACTACGACGGCTCCTGGACCGAGTGGGGCAGCGCCGTGCGCGTTCCGATCGTGCAGGGAACCGAAGCCGGCACGGCCCCGGCTCCCCGGTGACGACGGGACGATGGCGGCGTCGGGCAGGCGTTCACCAGCAGCCGCGGCGGGCATGGCAGAATTAACCCGATGACCAGTACGGAATTGCCTGCCCAACTCGCGGAGATCCGCGAGGACTTCCTGGCGCTCGAACAGAGCGACCGCTTGCAACTACTCCTGGAGTTCTCCAACGAGCTGCCCGCCCTGCCGGAGCGTTACCAGGACCATCCCGATCTGTTCGAGCGGGTGGTGGAGTGCCAGTCGCCGGTGTTCATCGTCGTGGAGGTCGACCAGGACCGGGCCGTGCACCTGTACGCGACCGCGCCCGCCGAGTCCCCCACCACCCGTGGTTTCGCGTCGATCCTGGCCCAGGGACTGGACGGACTCAGCATCGACGAGGTGCTGGCCGTTCCGGATGACTTTCCGCAGACGATCGGTCTCACCCAGGCGGTGTCGCCGCTCCGGCTGCGCGGCATGACGGCCATGCTGGGCCGCACCAAACGTCAGCTGCGCGAACGCGCGGCAGCGCTCACCGCGTAGTCCAGCCGGCCGGCGAACCGTCGTCGGGCCGCAGTCGACGCCGCGACCGGGTCAGCGGCCGGCGGACTCGTCGGCCGCAGCGATGGCCGGGTGCATGGATGCGAGTGTGCCCAGCCAGGCCAGGATCGCCGCGTTCCAGGCCGCAGGGTCGTAGTTCCAGAGCTTGGTGTGGGTGGCCTCGGCGAACGGCACCAGGGTGACGATGTCCGGGCGCGCCTCGGCCAGCAACCGGGACGGCGCGGACGGAACGTACCCGTCGTCGTCGCTGTGCAGGATCAGGATGGGCAGGCTCAGGTCGGCCGCGCGCGCCACGAAGTCGAGCCTGGGCAGGTCGATCGGCAGGTGCAGACCCGTCACCACCCGGCCCCAGCGGTGCGCCATGATGCCGAGGGCGCCTCGCACCACGATTCGGGGAAGCCGCAGCAGCACCGCCTGGTAGGCCACGACATCCGCCCAGTCGATGACGGGTGAATCGAGCACGATGCCGACCAGCCGGCCGTCGTGCCTGGCGCGGGTGGCGGCCTGCAGCGAGATCGCACCGCCCATGGACCAACCCATCAGCACAATGCGGGTGGCACCGTTCGCTGCCGCGAAGTCGATCGCGGCCTCGACGTCGCGCCATTCGGTGTCACCGAGGCCGAACCGGCCATCGGCGCTCGGCGGCGCCTCACCGTCGTTGCGGTAGGACACCAGTAACGAGGTGTACCCGGCCGACTGGAACACCGGAACCGCCCGGAGCGTCTCGTGCCTGCGCACCCCGCGCCCGTGTACCTGGATCACCCAGTCACCGGAATCCCGCGCGGCCGGGATGAGCCAGGCCGGAGCGTCCCCGAGGTCGGTCGGCACCGTCACGTTGCTGAATTCCACGCCCAGGTCCCAGGGGCCGAGGAAGGAGTACCCGCCGAGCCGGCCGGACACGACGGTGCTGAGGTCACCGAAGTCCACCTTCAGGACGCGTCTGGTCACCGACTTCTCGGTGCGCCGTTCGATGCCGCCCAGGCGGGCGTGGCCGGTATCGCCGGCGAACCAGAAGCTGTAGTCGCCGGGGAGGACCGCGTCGACGGTCGCCTCCAACGTGATGGTGCCGGCCGCCAGGTCGACAGCAAACACCCGGGTGTCGTCTGCCCGCTTCGATGACGGCGTGACGATCCGACGGGCCATCACGCCGGCCAGCACCCCTGCCGACACGATCGCGGCCGTACCCAGGGCCAGGGCGCCGCCCGCGAGCACCAGGGCGGCCAGGACCAGGCCGTTCGCTCGCGCCTGCCGTGCATCGGTCGCCTTCATGCCTACCTCCGGTTGTTCGGCGTGCCTCGCACCAGCGCACGGAAAAAACTCTAGTCTGCAGACGTGCCCGATTCAGAGGATCAGCCCCACCGCCCCGCGCAGTTCGCCGCGGCGCTCGACGCTATCCGTCATGCCAGTCCCCGTGCTGAGTTGATTGTCACCGAGATTGCGGCGCCGGGAAACCTCGCCCCGTTCGCCGTCGCACTGTCCGCCGATGTCACACCCGTGCGGCACGGCAGCGACTCCGACTTCGGCACCGGCCGGTTCATCCTGCTCTACGACCCCGACGAGCCCGAAAGCTGGGGCGGCCCGTTCCGGGTGGTCTGCTTCGCGCAGGCCCCGCTCGAAACCGACATCGGCGTCGACCCGTTCCTGGCCGAAGTCGCGTGGGCCTGGCTGGTGGACGCTCTCGATTCCGGCGGGGCGAACTACGCCGCCGCGTCGGGCACGGCCACCAAGATCCTGTCGTCGGGCTTCGGTGAACTCGCCCACCAGGGCGATGGCGCCCAGATCGAGCTCCGGGCGTCCTGGAGCCCGTTGGACGGCAATCTCGCCGCCCATGTGGAGGGCTGGGGTGAGCTGCTCTGCATGCTCGCGGGCTTGCCGCCGGCCGGTGAGGCGCCCAGGCCGCCGCGGCTGGGGCATCCCACCGGTGCGCCGGACCGGGGCCGCCCTGAGCACGGGATGGGTCACGGCTCCAGCGGACCCGGAGTCGATGCGCACGGTCGTTCAGAGCAGGGTCGTTCGGACCACGGTCGTTCGGATCTCGGCCAGCAGGGCCACGGCCATCCCGCACACGGTATGCCCGCCGACTCCGCCGGAATTCCGGTCGGTCCGCTCGCGCCGATCGGCCCAATCCCTGCCCCGATGCGGCGAAAAGGCCCCGGACTGCATACGCTGGGAGTTGCCGCCGGTGGCCTCGATTCCGGTGGTTCGGAAACGGTCGGTATCGACAGTATCGGCCTCACAACGCTCGGCACGCCCAGTGCCGGCAGGGAGACCGTGGGAATGAACACCGCCGGCACCAACACCGTCGCTGAGTACATCACCGAATCCGGCATCAGCGCCGGCTCCTCGATCGATGGCACCAGTGCGCTCAACCCGACACTCAGCACCGCACCGGCCGAGCCGGACCTGGCTGCCGCCAGCGATGGCGGTACCAGCGCGGGAATCACGCGAGCGCCGGGTATGAACGCGCCGGGCGGCCGCACCGTCGGCGTCGCAGACTTGTCAGCACATCGTGCCTCTCGTGCCTGAGCACGAGGTCATCGATACCAGGGACGCGTACCTCGCGGCTATCGACGAGCTTGCCCAGGGAACCGGGCCGATCGGCATCGACGCGGAACGTGCATCCGGTTTCACCTACTCCCAGCGCGCGTACCTGATTCAGATCTACCGCCGGGGCTCCGGTACGTTCCTCTTCGATCCGCCCCGCATCGGCGACTTCACCGAACTCAACGACGTGATCGCCGGTGAAGAGTGGATCCTGCACGCCGCAAGCCAGGACCTCGCCTGCCTCCGCGAGGTGGGACTGGACCCGACCCGCATCTTCGACACCGAGCTCGCCGCCCGCCTGCTCGGCCTGCCCAGAGTGGGGCTCGGAACCGTGGTCGAGGAACTGCTCGGCATTCACCTGGCCAAGGAACACTCCGCGGCGAACTGGTCCACCCGGCCGCTGCCGGAGAGCTGGCTGGTCTACGCGGCCCTCGACGTGGAGCTGCTGCCCGATCTGCGCGACAGCATGGTCGACCTGCTCATCGAGTCCGACAAGACCGAGATCGCCGACCAGGAATTCGCCGCCGTGCTCGCGAAGGAAGCCAAGCCCGCTCGCGCGGAGCCGTGGCGCCGCCTGTCGGGCCTGCACTCCGTGCGCGGCCAGCGCAACCTCGCCGTCGCCCGTGAGCTCTGGGTCGCCAGGGACACGCTGGCCCAGGAGCTGGACGTCTCTCCCGGCCGGCTGGTTCCCGATGCCTCCCTGGTGAGCGCCGCCCGGGTGTTGCCGACCTCCCGCACCGCACTGGCCGAACTGCGCGAATTCAACGGCAGGGCCAGCCGCACCGAACTCGACCGCTGGTGGCGCGCCATCCAGCAGGGCTTGGCCAGCGCGGACCTGCCGTCGGTGAAGGCGAATGGCGACGCCCTGCCGCCGCCCCGAGCCTGGGCGGACCGAAACCCAGAGGCGGACCTGCGGTTCAAGGCCGCCAGGGCGGCCCTCACCGCGATCTCGGAAGAGCGCCAGGTGCCGCTGGAGAACCTGCTCACCCCCGACCACCTGCGCCGGGTGTCCTGGCAGCCGCCGGAGCCCGCCGACCCCGAGACTATCGGCGATGCCCTCGCCCTCCTCGGTGCCCGCACCTGGCAGATTGAGGCCACTGCACAACTAATTGCGGATGCCTTTGTGGATGTCCACCAAACGAGCAGCGTGCCCTCGGACCCGGTTTCGTAGGAACAGTCAAAGGATTCCCTCCGGTTAATCCGTCACCCTAGGATCGTGCGATACCTGTTTTGAGTGATGGAGGCAAAGTGGCCGAGAGAACTGAAGTCGTCTTCGTGGACGGGGTTCGCACCCCGTTCGGCCGGGCCGGCGAGAAGGGTATGTACTGGAATACCCGTGCCGATGACCTGGTCGTGAAGGCCATAACCGCACTGATGGAACGAAACCCGACTGTGCCGGGTGAGCGCATCGACGATGTCGCCATCGCCGCGACCACCCAGTCCGGCGACCAGGGGCTCACCCTCGGCCGCACGGCAGCGCTTCTGGCCGGTCTGCCGGTCTCGGTGCCCGGCTTCGCGATCGACCGGATGTGCGCCGGCGCGATGACATCGGTGACCACGATGGGTGCCGCGATCGGTTTCGGCGCCTACGATCTCGCTATCGCCGGCGGCGTCGAGCACATGGGCCGGCACCCGATGGGTTCCGGCGTCGACCCGAACCCCCGGTTCCTCAGTGAACGGCTGGTCAGCGAGGACGCCCTCAATATGGGTTCGACCGCGGAACGCATCCACGACAGGTTCCCCGCCTACACCAAGGATCGTTCTGACCGGTACGCCCTGCGCAGCCAGCAGAAGGTCGCCGCCGCGTACGAGGCCGGCAAGATCCAGCCCGACCTGGTCTCCGTCGCCACGCGCAGCGAGCAGGGTTGGGGCCTGGCCACCCGGGACGAAGCCCCTCGCCCCGAAACCACTCTTGAGGGACTCGCCGCCCTGAAGACGCCGTTCCGCCCGCACGGCCGCATCACCGCCGGTAACGCCTCCGGGCTCAACGACGGCGCCACCGCCTGCCTGCTGGCCAGCGGAGCCACCGCGAAGGAACTCGGCCTGAGCGTGAAGATGAAACTCGTGAGCTTCGCCTTCGCCGGCGTCGAACCCGAGGTGATGGGCCTGGGCCCCGTGCCCTCCACCGAGAAGGCGCTGCGCAAGGCCGGGTTGTCGATCACCGACATCGGCCTGTTCGAACTCAACGAGGCCTTCGCCGTGCAAGTGATCTCCTTCCTGGACCACTTCGGCATCGACGACGAGGATCCTCGCGTCAACGAGTACGGCGGTGCCATCGCCATCGGGCATCCGTTGGCTTCGTCCGGCGTGCGCCTGATGAACCAGCTGGCCAGCCAGTTCGCCGACCACCCCGAGGTGCGGTACGGCCTCACGGCCATGTGCGTCGGCCTGGGCCAGGGCGGCACTGTGATTTGGGAGAACCCGCACTTCAACAAGAAGGCAGCCAAGCGATGACCGACAAGATCTCACCCACGACCGACTACGCCGCCATCGATTTCGCCCCGCTCGTCGTGGTGTCGGGTGACGAGGTCGTCACCCATTCCCTCGTGCGAGACGTGCCGATCTCCGGCGGCCGCACGCTGGCGCTCGTGACCTTGGACAACGGGCGCGACCACACCCGGCCGAACACGCTCGGCCCGGTCACCCTGCTGGAGTTCAGCGGGGTGCTGGATGAGCTCACCGCCCGCGCCGGGCGGGGCGAGATCCACGGTGTGGCCGTCACCGGCAAGCCGTTCATCCTGGCCGCCGGCGCCGACCTGAGCAAGGTCAGCGAGATTCCCTCCCGCGCGGTGGGCAAGATGCTCGCTCAGCTCGGCCACTTCGCACTCGGCAAGCTCAGCACCCTGGGTGTGCCGTCGTTCGTCTTCATCAACGGGCTCGCCCTCGGTGGCGGCCTCGAGATCGCGCTCAACGCCGACTACCGCACCGTCGACGAGACCGTGCCGGCGATCGCGCTGCCGGAGGTCTTCCTCGGCCTGATCCCCGGCTGGGGTGGCTCCTACCTGCTGCCGAACCTGATCGGCATCGAGAACGCCCTCAAGGTTGTCGTCGAGAACCCGCTGAAGAACAACCGCACCCTCACCGGCGCGGATGCGCTCAAGCTGGGCATCGCCGACAAGATGTTTCGGTCAGTGAGCTTCCTCGAGGATTCGATCCGCTGGGCAGACGGCGTGATCGCCGGCAGCACGACCGTGACCCGGCCGAACACGCCCGGCAAGATCGAGCGCCTGGTCAAATGGGATGCCGCGATCGGCATCGCCCGCAAGATGCTTCAGTCCCGCATCGGCTCCGTGGCCGCCTCGCCCTATGCCGCCCTCGACCTGCTCAAGGCCGCCCGCACCGGCACCAAGGCCGAAGGCTTCGCCCGGGAAGACGACGTGCTCGCCGACCTCATCTCCGGGGATCAGCTCCAGGCCAGCATCTACTCGTTCAACCTGGTGCAGAAGCGGGCCAAACGGCCGGCCGGGGCGCCGGACAAGGCCCTCGCGCGCCCCATCGGCAAGGTGGGTGTGATCGGCGCGGGACTCATGGCCAGCCAGTTCGCCCTGCTCTTCGTGCGCCGGCTGCGGGTTCCCGTGGTGATCACCGACCTCGACCAGGCCAGGGTCGACAAGGGAGTCGCTTACATCCACGACGAAATCCAGGCCCTGCAGGGCAAGGGCCGGATCAGCCCTGACGAAGCCAACCGACTGCGTGCCCTGGTCACCGGCACCACCGACAAGGCCGACTTCGCCGACGCCGACTGGGTGATCGAGGCGGTGTTCGAGGAACTCGGGGTCAAGCAGGACGTGTTCGCGGAGATCGAGAAGCACATCTCCCCCACCGCCATCCTGGCCACCAACACCTCGTCGCTCTCGGTGGAACAGATCGGCGCCAAGCTCGCCCACCCGGAACGGCTGGTCGGGTTCCATTTCTTCAACCCGGTCGCCGTGATGCCGCTGATCGAGGTGGTGAACACCCCGGCCACCGACGAGGTGACCCTCTCCACCGCCATGGTGATCGCGGCCAAGCTGCGTAAGAACGCCGTGATCACCCGCGACACCCCCGGGTTCGTGGTCAACCGGGTGCTGGCCAAGCTGCTCGGCGAGGCCATGCACGCCGTCGACACCGGTACGCCGTTCGAGGTCGTCAATGGCGCCCTCGCCCCGTTCGGGCTGCCGATGACGCCGTTCGAACTGCTCGAGCTGGTGGGCCTCAAGGTCGGTGCGCATGTGCTCGACACCCACCACGCCGCGTTCCCCGACCGGTTCTTCGAGAGCACGAACCTGCACCGGCTGGCGGAGCACGGCAAGATCCTCGAGCGCACCTCGGCGGGCAAGGTCACCGGCTTCGACAAGACCGCCGTGAAGATCGTGGCGGGTGGCACGACACCGATGACCGCGGAGCAGATCCTGCGCCGCGTGGAGGACGGCCTGGCCGACGAGATCAAGCGGATGCTCGACGACGACGTGGTGCACGCGCCGGAGGACATCGACCTCTGCATGATCCTCGGCGCCGGCTGGCCGTTCCAGATGGGCGGCGTCACCCCGTACCTCGACCGGGTGGGCGCCAGCGAACGCGTGTTCGGGGGCACCTTCCACACCCCGCTCATCCGCGGAGTCGGCGCCGGCGTACCCGTCGCCTCGTCGGTCCTGGACTAAGCGTCGCGACCACCCGCCATCTGTTCCCCGTTCGGACAATTGCGGCCGGCGTGCCGGCCGCAATTGTCCGCGTAGGGAACAGTTAGAGTGGCGTCAGCGGTTGAGCGGGGTCATGTCGGCGTAACGGTCACCGGCCGCAGCGCCGATGGCGGAGAGCGTCGCGAGCTGCTCGGAGCTCAGCTGCAACGCATCCGCGGCCACGTTCTCCTCGAGCCGGCTCACCCGCTTGGTGCCGGGGATCGGTGCGATGTGCTCGCCCTGCGCGAGCAGCCAGGCCAGCGCGACCTGCGCCGGGGTGGCCTCGAGCTCGGCGGCGACGGCGTCGACCTGCTCCACGATGCGGATGTTCGCGGCCAGGTTCTCGCCGGCGAACCGGGGGTTGTCGCGGCGGAAGTCGCCGGCATCCAGCTGGTCGAGAGAGCGGATGGTGCCGGTGAGGAAGCCGCGGCCGAGCGGTGAGTACGGCACGAAGCCGATTCCGAGTTCGGTCACCAGCGGCAACAGTTCCTGCTCCGGGTCGCGGCTCCAGAGCGAGTACTCGGTCTGCAGGGCCGTGACGGGGTGAACGGCGTGCGCCCGGCGGATGGTGGCCGGGGCGGCCTCCGAGAGCCCGTAGTGGACGATCAGGCCCTCCTGGATGAGCTCGGCGAGGGCGCCGACGGTGTCTTCGATCGGAACGGCCGGGTCCATCCGGTGCTGGTAGTAGAGGTCGATGTGGTCGGTGCCGAGCCGCGCCAGTGAACCCTCCACCGCGAGGCGTACGTTTTCCGGGCTGCCGTCCAGGCCCCGGCTCCCGTCGCCGCGGTGCAGGATGGTGCCGAACTTGGTGGCGATCACCACCCGGTCCCTGCGGCCGGCCAGTGCCTTGCCCAGGAGTTCTTCGTTGAGGTACGGCCCGTACATCTCGGCGGTGTCGAAGAGGGTGACGCCGATGTCGATGGCCCGGTGGATGGTGCGGACCGACTCGGCGTCGTCCTGGCCGGCCCCGGAGTAGAAGGCGGACATGCCCATGCAGCCCAGGCCGAGGCGGCCGACGTCGAGCGGGGTGGAGGTGCCGAGGGTGATGTGCTTCATGCGGGGGTGTCCTTTCGGGCGTAGAGGGAGATCTTGTAGTCGATGGCGGCCAGGCTGGCCTGCATTTCTGCCAACTGCGCCACGACGGTGATGCGGTGCCGTTGCAGCAGTTCGAGCCGGTCCGCCCTGGTCTCATCGCCGAGCCGCGCCAGGTCGGCGTATGCGCGCACCTGGCTGATCGGCAGGCCGGTCGAGCGCAGCTTGGTGAGGAAGGTGATCCAGGTCAGGTCCGCCGCCGTGTAGGTGCGATGACGGGAGGATGCCCGCTGGATCGGGGCGAGCATGAGCCCCGCTCGTTCGTAGTAGCGCAGGGTGTGCACGGTAAGACCCGTGCGCTCGGCGACCTCCGAAATGGCGAGCTCTTCAGTGTGTGGGGTCATGCAGCAACCCTAGAACTTCGAGCGCGCTCGAAGTCAAGCCGGGACGAGCGGACGTGCGCCGGTTCCCCGCACAATGTTTCCCGCACAACTGTTGCCCATGCGGACTTCTGCGGCCGGCGCACCGGCCGCAGACGTCCGCTTCGGGAACAGTTGCGGGACGGGACGGGACTAGTCGCGGGGGGCTCGCTGGAGGGGGACGGTGCCGGTTTGTGAGCGATCCGCGGCGGCGTCGGCGGGCAGCGCGCGGGCGTGCGGGAGTTTGCTGCCGAGCACCATCGCGACCACGTCGCGGGCGATGTGCTGCGGGGTGAGGCCGACCCGTTCCAGGATCTCGGCCCGGGTGCCGTGGTCGAGGAATTCGTCCGGCAGCCCCAGTTCGGTCACGGCGGTGTCGACGCCGGCTTCGCGCAGGTCCTGGCGGATGCGGGTGCCGATTCCGCCGACCCTGATGCCATCTTCCAGGCTCACCACGATGCGGTGCTGGCCGGCCAGGTCGATGATGCTCTGCGGCACGGGCACGACCCAGCGCGGGTCGACGACGGTGGCGCCGATGCCCTGGGCGGCGAGCCGCTCCGCGACCTCGAGGCCCATGCCGGCCATCGGGCCGACAGTGACGATAAGAACATCCTGCTGCTTGCTGCGCAACAGCACGTCAACGCCGTCGGAGAGGCGCTCGAGGGCATCGAACTCCACGCCGGTCGACCCCTTGGGGAAACGCAGCACGGTGGGGCCGTCATCGACGAGCACGGCCTCGGCGAGTTCCTCGCGCAACCGGGTGGAGTCGCGCGGAGCGGCCAGGCGGATGTTCGGAATCACCTGCAGGATCGCGAGGTCCCACATGCCGTGGTGGCTGGGGCCGTCGGGCCCGGTGACGCCGGCCCGGTCGAGTACGAAGGTCACCCCGGCCTTGTGCAGGGCCACATCCATCAGCACCTGATCGAACGCCCGGTTGATGAACGTGGCGTACAGCGCGACAACGGGATGCAGGCCGCCATAGGCCAGGCCCGCCGCGCTGGCGACGGCGTGCTGCTCGGCGATGCCGACGTCGTGCACGCGCTCGGGAAAGCGTTCGGCCATTTTGTGCAGCCCGGTGGGCCGCAGCATGGCGGCGGTGATCGCCACCAGCTTGGGGTTGCCGGTGGCGAGGGTCAGCAGCTCGTCGGCGAACACCGAGGTCCAGGAGGGAGCCCCGGCGGACTCTGTCGGTTCGCCGGTCTCCGGGTCGATCACGCCGACGGCGTGGAACTGATCGGCCACGTCCTGCACGGCGGGGTCGTAGCCCTTGCCCTTCTGGGTGATGGTGTGCACGATCACCGGGGCGCCGTAGTCCTTCGCCTGACTGAGCGCCTCGAGCATGGCTTCCATGTCGTGCCCGTCGACCGGGCCGATGTACTTGATGTCGAGGTTGGAGTACAGCGCCTCGTTGTTGGAGAACCGGCTGAGGAAGCCGTGCATGCCGCCGCGGACACCACGGAACAGCGCCCGGCCCGGCGCACCCATGTGGTCGAACGCCTCCCGGCTGCTGATGTACGCGGCCTTGTAGCTGCGTCGCAGCCGCACGGTGTTGAGGAACCTGGCCATGCCGCCGATGGTGGGAGCGTACGAGCGCCCGTTGTCGTTGACGACGATGATCAGGCGGCGGTTGTTGTCGTCGCTGATGTTGTTCAGCGCTTCCCAGGTCATGCCGCCGGTCAGGGCACCGTCGCCCACCACGGCGATCACGTTGCGGTCGCTCTGCCCGGTCATCTCGAACGCCCGGGAGATGCCGTCGGCCCAGGACAGCGAACTGGAAGCGTGCGACGACTCCACGATGTCGTGCTCGGACTCGCGGCGTTGCGGGTAGCCGGCCAGGCCGTCAGTCTGGCGCAGGCGGCTGAAGTCCTGCCGGCCGGTGAGCATCTTGTGCACGTAGGACTGGTGCCCGGTGTCGAAGACGATGGCGTCGCGGGGCGAGTCGAAGATGCGGTGGATGGCGATGGTCATCTCGACCACACCGAGGTTCGGTCCGAGGTGACCGCCGGTCTTGGAGATCTCGGCGACAAGGAAGGCACGGACCTCAGCGGCGAGATCGACCAGCTGTTCCTTCGAGAGACCGTCGAGGTCCCGGGGACCGTGGATCGTCTCCAAAAGGGTCATAGGTGCTACCTCTCACGTTTCTGAACGCAGAACTGGCGCGCAGTTCGGATTCCCCGAGTCTACGCGCCAGCCTGAGACGATTCTGCGAATTACCGGTTAGACGAGCGAGCGCAGCACGTACTGCAGGATGCCGCCGTTGCGGTAGTAGTCCGCTTCACCCGGCGTGTCGATGCGCACGACGGCGTCGAACTCGACGACGGCCTTGCCCGGCGCAGAATGCTCGGTCGGCGTCGCGACCACGTGCACGGTCTTGGGCGTGCGGCCCTCGTTGAGCTCTTCGATGCCGGAGATCGACACGCTCTCCGTGCCGTCGAGGCCGAGCGACGCCCAGCTCTCGCCCGCCGGGAACTGCAGCGGAACAACACCCATGCCGATCAGGTTCGAGCGGTGGATGCGCTCGAAGCTCTCGGTGATGACGGCCTTGACGCCCAGGAGGCTGGTGCCCTTGGCCGCCCAGTCCCGCGAGGAACCGGAGCCGTACTCCTTGCCGCCGAAGATCACCAGCGGCGTTCCCTCAGCCTGGTAGTTCTGGCTGGCGTCGTAGATGAACGACTGCGGCGCATCCGGCTTCGTGAAGTCGCGGGTGTAGCCACCCTCGACGCCGTCGAGCAGCTGGTTGCGCAGTCGGATGTTCGCGAAGGTGCCGCGGATCATGATCTCGTGGTTGCCCCGGCGCGAGCCGTAGGAGTTGAAGTCGGCACGTTCGACGCCGTGCTCCACCAGGTACGCACCGGCCGGGCTGTCGGCCTTGATGTTGCCGGCCGGGCTGATGTGGTCGGTGGTGACCGAGTCGCCCAGCTTGGCGAGCACGCGGGCGCCGACGATGTCGGAGACCGGGGTGGTCTCCAGCGTCATGCCGTCGAAATACGGGGGCTTCCGCACGTAGGTGGAGGTGGGATCCCACTCGAAGACCTCGCTGTCGGGCGTCGGCAGTGAACGCCAGCGCTCGTCGCCCTCGAAGACCTCGCCGTACTCCTTCGTGAACATCTCGGTGTCGATCGAGCTGTCGATCGTGGACTGCACCTCGGCGGAGTCGGGCCAGATGTCCTTGAGGTAGACCTCGTTGCCATCGCTGCCGATGCCAAGCGAGTCCGTCTCGAAGTCGAAGTTCATGGAGCCGGCCAGGGCGTAGGCGATGACCAGCGGCGGGCTCGCCAGGTAGTTCATCTTGACGTCGGGGCTGATCCGGCCCTCGAAGTTACGGTTTCCGGACAGCACGGCGGTCACGGCGAGGTCGTTGTCGTTGATCGCGGCGGAAACCTCGTCGATGAGCGGACCGGTGTTTCCGATGCAGACCGTGCAACCGTAGCCGACGGTGTAGAAGCCGAGCGCCTCCAGGTCGCCCGTGAGGCCGGCCTTGGCGTAGTAGTCCGTGACGACCTTGGAGCCCGGCGCCAGGGTGGTCTTGACCCACGGCTTGGACTTGAGGCCCTTCTTCACGGCATTGCGGGCGAGGAGTCCGGCGGCGAGCATGACGGACGGGTTCGACGTGTTGGTGCAGGAGGTGATGGCCGCGACCGCGACGGCGCCGTGGTCCAGGGTGTAGCTGGCTCCGTCGGCGGTCGTGATCGGAACCGGGCTCGACACCGAGACGGGAGCATGGCTCACGTGCTGGTGGGAGATCTGGTGCGCGCTCTGCTCGTCCTGTGCCGTGAAGCCGATCGGGTCGGAGGCCGGGAAGGATGCCTCCACGGCCGCGTCCACCATGGACAGGTCGTGCGTGGCGTAGTTCTGCAGATCGATTTCGAACTGGCTCTTCGCGTTGCTGAGTTCGACGCGGTCCTGCGGACGCTTCGGTCCGGCGATCGACGGCACGACGGTGCCGAGGTCGAGCTCGAGGTACTCGCTGAAGACGGGCTCCTGGGCGGGGTCGTGCCACAGGCCCTGCAGCTTGGAGTATGCCTCGACGAGGGCGACCTGGTCCTCACTCCGGCCGGTCAGGCGCAGGTAGTCGAGGGTGACGTCGTCGATGGGGAACATCGCGGCGGTGGAGCCGAACTCCGGGCTCATGTTGCCGATGGTGGCGCGGTTGGCCAGCGGCACCTGGGCGACGCCCTCGCCGTAGAATTCGACGAATTTACCGACAACGCCGTGCTTCCGCAGCATCTGGGTGATGGTGAGCACGACATCCGTTGCCGTGACACCGGTGGGGATCGCGCCCTTGAGCTTGAAGCCGACGACCTTGGGGATGAGCATCGACACGGGCTGGCCCAGCATGGCCGCCTCGGCCTCGATGCCGCCGACGCCCCAGCCGAGCACGCCGATGCCGTTGACCATGGTGGTGTGGGAGTCGGTGCCGACACAGGTGTCCGGGTAGGCACGGAGGACGCCGCCGACTTCACGGGTGAAAGTGACGCGGGCGAGATACTCAATGTTGACCTGGTGCACGATGCCGGTTCCCGGCGGCACGACCTTGAAGTCGTTGAAAGCGGTCTGGCCCCAACGGAGGAACTGGTAGCGCTCGCCGTTGCGCTGGTACTCGAGCTCCACGTTGCGCTCGAGGGCGTTGTCGCTGCCGAACAGGTCCGCGATCACGGAGTGGTCGATGACCATCTCGGCCGGAGCGAGCGGGTTGATGGTGTTAGGGTCGCCGCCGAGGGCAGCAACGGCCTCACGCATGGTGGCGAGGTCGACGATGCAGGGCACGCCGGTGAAGTCCTGCATGATCACGCGGGCGGGCGTGAACTGGATCTCGGTGTCGGGGTCGGCCGTGGGCACCCAGGAGCCGAGGGCGCGGATGTGGTCCGCGGTGATGTTGGCGCCGTCTTCGGTGCGGAGGAGGTTCTCCAACAGCACCTTGAGGCTGAACGGCAGCTTCTGGTAGCCCTCAACGGCGTCCAGGCGAAAGACTTCATAGTCTGTCGAACCGACGCGCAGGGTGTCCCGAGCTCCAAAACTATTTACAGCAGACACGATGCCCTCTCCTTTGTGGAAACCGACGGGAAACCGTCCGCACTCCCCAATCCTGACGATGGGACGCCGAGTTTGGCCAGCAAGGGTAGCCTTACCAAACTATCTTGACGTCAAGATAATCATATCACCGATGCCTCCACCGGTTCCGGTGTCAGGGTTGCGTGCGGGTGTTGTCCTCGGCAGTGGGAGTGTCGCGGGACCCGGCCGGATCGGTGGCGGCGTAGACCGAGCGCACCATCAGCCAGGAGATCACGAGCAGTGGTGCGAAGAGCGGAATGCCCATGAGCAGCTTGGTCGCGCCGAGCCACTCCACGTTGCCGGAGTAGTACAGGGGAAGCTGCACGGCCAGGCGGAGAGCGAACAATCCAGCCCAGAGGAAGGTGAGGATGCTGAGCACCCGTCGTTTGGATGGGTTCGCCCGCCAGGCGAGCTGCTCGCCCTTGAGGAAACCGACCGCGACGCCGATCAGCGGCCAGCCGACCAGAGCGGAGACCAGCAGCACGGTGCCGTAGATGGCGTTGGTCCAGAAACCCGGCAGGTAGAAGTCCTCCGCCCGGCCGGTGAGCAGGGCCAGAACGGCGCTGATGGCGATGCCGACGAGGCCGCCGACGGCTTGGGTGACGGTCTGCTTGAGCGCGAGCCGCAGCACGAAGAACACCACCCCGATGAGCACCGGTGCGATGAGCGCAGGAATGAGGTCGAGGGTCAGGCTGTACGTGACCAGGAACACCAGGCCGGGCAGCACGGCTTCGACGATTCCCCTGATGCCGCCCATCGCGGCGAGCAGGGCATGGCCGCTGATGGGTTCGCCGTCGGCGGCCGCACTGAAGCCGGCCCGTCGTGCTGCGGCGGCCATGCTGTCGCCGAGGGCGCCGGCGGCCGGGGTCTCCGGTCCGGCGTCGTCGCCCGGGGTCCGTCGGGTGGGCTCAGACTGGGAATCCGTCATCAGGGTTCTTTCGGTGAGGCAGGGCGGGACGACCCCGGCGGGTGTGGCGGAGGTTAGGCGCCGGTGGGTTCTGCGCTGCCGGCCGGTGCGGCGGGCATCCGCAGGGGAATGAGGTCGCGAGGGGGCATCGGTGCAGAGCCGCGCACCACCACGATGCTGCGGAACAGGTCTTCGATCTGCGCTGCGGCCTCGGGCTTGATGGCGCCCTCGCCGGCGATGACCCCGCGCAGGAACCAGCGCGGGCCGTCGACGCCGATGAACCGGGCCAGACGGGTCGATCCGGCACCGGTCTGGCCGGCTGCCACGGGGATCTCGGCGACGAGCTCCGGACCGAACGGACCTTCGCGCGGGGTGGTCGAGCCGCCCTGCTTGGCGATCTGGTCGGCGATCTGGGTGCGGATCTCGTGCCACAGTCCACTCGAACGGGGCGCGGCGAAGGCCTGCACCTGCAGGGTGGAACCGGCGTAGTCCAGGCCGATGGCGACGACCCGCTTGCTGCCCTCTTCGATTTCGAGTCGGAGGTGCAGTCCTTCGCGGGGAAGGATCTTGACGCCGCCGAGGTCGACGTAGGGGCGCACGGGGTTGGCTTCTGATTCGTCGAGGGGGCCGTCGACATCACGGTCGGCCGGAGCGGACTTGGCGCTCATGTCGGGGAAGAGCTGTTCGGCTTCGGCGAGTTCGGCGCCGTCCGTTTCGGTGCTCGAGCGCGTGTCTGGGTTCACGTTGTCACTCACAGGGTTTCTCCGCTCTGGGGATCCGCCGGGTGCGGAGCCGCAATGGTAGGTGGGGTCGAATCGGCCGCTGCCTCAACCGTGGCACGGGCTGCGACGCCCGTCGAGCCGAAGCCGCCTTCTCCTCGGTGGCTACCGGGCAGGCGTTCGACGGGAACGAACACGGCGCGGGACACCGGAACGACGATCAGCTGGGCGATCCGGTCGCCGACCTCGATCGCGAAGGGTGCGGTGGCGTCGGTGTTGAGCAGGCAGACCTTGATCTCGCCGCGGTAGCCCGCGTCGACGGTGCCCGGCGAGTTCACCACGGTGATGCCGTGCTTGGCGGCGAGCCCACTGCGGGGAACGACGAAGGCCGCGTATCCATCCGGCAACGCTATCGACACTCCCGTGCCGATCAGGGCGCGTTCGCCCGGGGCCAGGATGCGCGCTTCAGCGGCGTGCAGATCGGCACCGGCGTCACCCGGATGGGCGTATGTCGGGAGAACGGACGCTGTAATCAGGACTTCGACGCTTTCAACCACGTGTCGAGGGTAGTGCAGTTATCTGGTCGAATAGACCCATGCCCGATTATCGCGAAAAACTCTGGCCATCCCCGTGGCTCTTCCTTATCGTCGCCCTCGTCATCCCGGCGAGCATCCTGATCTTTGCCCCGATCAACATGCTCGTCGGCGTGCTCACCGCGGCCGGCCTGTACCTGGGCAGCGTGCTCCTGCTGCTGCTGGCCTCGCCCACGGTGCAGGTCTCAGGCGGGGTGCTCATCGCCGGCCACGCGCGCATCGAGACCCGGCTGCTCGGCGAGGCTGTCGACTACGAGGGAGCAGAGGCCACGGCGGAGCGCGGTACCCGGCTGGATGCTCGGGCCTGGCTGTTGATCCGCGGCTGGATCACACCGGTGGTGCGGATTCCGCTCGAGGACCCCACCGACCCGGCACCGTACTGGCTGGTCTCCAGTCGCCGCCCACAGAAAATGGCCGCCGCGATCAATGGATCACGACGGCCAGCATCAAGTAACTAAGCGCGCTTTAGGCGTCGCACTCCAGGCAGACCGGGCCGAGCTTGGTCTCGTGCGACATCTGCGAACGGTGCTTCACGAGGAAGCACTCCACGCAGGTGAACTCGTCGGCCTGCGGGGGCAGAACGACGACGTCGAGGTCGAGGTCGGACAGATCGGCGCCCGGGAGGTCGAAACCACCGGGGTTGTCGGAGTCGTCAACATCAACGACACCAGACATTTTGTCGGGTACACGCTCCTTGAGGGCCTCGATCGACTCTGAGTCGTCTTCGGTCTTTCGCGGTGCGTCGTAGTCGGTTGCCATGCCCATCCATTTCATTTACGCCGATTAACGAAATCGGCGGCCATAGTTTGCAACAATCCGTGCGGAATAGCAAACCCTTCACCAACCTTTCAGGTTGGCTCTGTGGTCAACTTGCGGCACGCCCGGTGTATTCCCCGAATATGGCGGGTTCACATGGCATGGTTGGCCAATCAGTAGTGATCGCGAGAGGGCTTTCGCCATGCAGGATTTGAAAGTTATCGGAGTCGAGAACGGCGCGCTGCTTGCAGCGTCTGAGGAGGGTGATCGTTTTCGGATCCCCATCGACGCAGTTCTCCAGTCCCGGCTTCGCCAAACCCAAACGGATTCGTCTGTTCGGGCCAAGCTCTCCCCCCGGGAGGTGCAGGCGCACATCCGTGCCGGCATGTCGGCGGAGGACGTCGCCGCGGTGACCGGGGCGTCGTTGGACTTCGTGCGCCGGTTCGAGGGTCCCGTCGTCGCCGAGCGCGAGTACATCGTCTCCTCGGCGTTGAGCGTGCCCGTGCACACGGCGATCGATCCGGACCCGGCCGACGAGCCGGCCAACTTCGGCGGTGTCATCCGGGAACGACTGGCGTCGCTCGGAGCCACGAACGAACGCTGGGCGAGCTGGAAGGAACCCGGCGCCGGCTGGATCGTCAAACTGGCCTTCACGGCCGACGACATCGACCACGACGCCCGCTGGGGTTTCGAACCCAAGAAGAACTCGCTCTCGCCCATCGGCAGTGAGGCCATCGCGCTGTCGCAACAGGGTGAGCTCAAGGGCGCCCTGATCCCCCGCCTGCGCGCGGTGGGTGCCGAGACCAGCCTCGCCGACGTCAGTCGTTTCGACAGCGGCGCGTTCACCTTCAAGGAATCGCTCCCCGACGACATCCTCAACGACACCGCTCCCCTGCACGACCCGGTGCCGTATGCGCGCCCGGCCGGCACGACCGAAGCCGTCTCGAAGGCCGCGATCAAGCGCGCAGACGAACCGGCCCAGAGCCTGAGCGAAACCGCCGACCTGCTCGAGTCACTGCGCCGTCGGCGTGGCGAGCGGGAGGCCGCCGCCGGAGAGACCGGTGCCGCCGCTCAGGCATCGGACGCCGCAGCCGACGCACCGAGGCACGAACGTGCTTCGGCCGAGACCGGCATCCGGCTGGTTTCCGACACCCCGACGCCCGCCGCAGCCGACCCGGCACCCGAACGCCCGGATGCCGCCCGGAATGTCTGGGCCAGCCAGGCCGCGACCGGCCAGCCGCGCACCGGGCAAACCGGCCGCCGCGGCCGCGCGTCGATGCCCAGTTGGGACGAGATCGTCTTCGGCGCCCGCACCGACGACGACCTGGCCTGATCCCTCCCCCCGCTGGTGTTTATGCTGATCGGCTGACACTCTGGGGGCGTGACCCACGCCTCCCGCTCCGATATCACCCGACGTCGCCTGGCCAGCCAGGCGCTGACCGGGTCGATCGGTCAGAGCTCGATCGGCGTCGATCCCGCGGACGGTCCCGCGCTGGTCGTCGACCGGATGTTGGCCCTGCAGGCGCAGGACCTGCGCTGGGCCAAGTGGGCCGCCGCCGTGCGCGCACCGGGCAGCACCTCAGCCGATGTCGACCGCCTGATCGACTCCGGGCGTATCGTCCGTTCCTGGCCGATGCGCGGAACCCTGCATTTCGTTCCCGGTCCGGATCTCGGCTGGATGCTCGCACTCAGCACACCGCGGTTGTGGACGGGCTCCGCCACCCGCCGAAGAGACCTGGGCCTGGACGACGCGACCATCGAACAGGCGCGGGCCGTGGCCGTCGAGGCTCTCACCGGCGGCCGCGAACTGAGCCGGTTGGAATTCCAGGCCCTGCTCGAGCGGAACGGCATCGACGCCGGCGGCCAGCGCGGCTACCACCTGATCTGGCACCTCGCCCAGTCCGGCACGCTGTGCTGGGGTCGGCAGCTCGATTCGCAGCAGATGCTCGTGCTCCTGGACGAGTGGGTGCCGCGGATGCGGCGGCTCGAACGCGATGAATCCCTTGGCGAGCACCTGCTGCGGTACCTGACCGGGCACGGCCCCGCCACCCTGAGCGACTTCACCTGGTGGTCGCAGCTCACCGTCGCCGAGGCCAAGATCGCGCAGGCCGTCGCCGCGCCGCAGCTGGTCGAGCTCGAAGTCGACGGCACCGGGTATCTGCTGCCCGCAGCCGAAGATGCCCCGCTCCCCCGGGCGGTCCGCGGGCGAGGGCCGGCCGCCGTGGTGGCACTCGCCGGCTTCGACGAGTACCTGCTCGGCTACCGCGACCGCAGCTTCGCCCTGGATCCCGGCAGCTTCGAGCGGGTGGTGCCGGGTAAGAACGGCATCTTCCTGCCGATCCTGGTCAAGGGCGGCCGCGTGGTCGGCACCTGGCGGCGGGAGTGGAAGCCGCGGCTGATCACCGTACGGCCGGAACCCTTCGACGAACTGCCTGCCGCCGACGTGCGGGCCGCCGAGCGGGCGCTGCACGAATACGGCGACTTCCTCGGCCGCCCCGTGCACGTTCTCCCGGCAGCAGCGCCGGCCGCCGGCTGACCCGCCTGGGCAGAGCCTTTCGACCCCTCAGCGGGCTTGTACCCTATGACAGTGCGAATAACGGCCAACCTGCGAGTGTCCAGACGGATCCCGCTTTTGCAGACCCTCAAAACGTCGGTGGCCGTGGCTTTGGCCTGGATCATTTCACTCTGGTTGCTGCCGGGGGAACTGCCCATCTTCGCGGCGATGGCGGCCATCTTCGTGGTGCAGCCCAGTGTCAACCAGTCCCTCGGGCGCGCGCTCGAGCGCAGCCTCGGCGTGGTCGGCGGAGTGCTCGTGGCTCTCGCGATCGGGCTCGTCTTCGGCCAATCCAGCTGGATCGTGCTCTCGGCGATCGTGCTGTGCATCCTGTTGGCCTGGGCGTTGAAGCTCTCGCCGGGGTCGGCGAACCAGCTGCCGATCAGCGCGATGCTCGTGTTGACCCTCGGCGCCGCCACACCCACCTACGCCAGGGACCGCATCATCGAGACCATTCTCGGCGCAGCGATCGCCGTGGTCGTGAACGCCTGGATCGTTCCGCCGGTGCTGCTCACCCCGGCCCACGACGCCGTCACCCGACTCACGCTCGAGATCGCCGCGACCTTCGACCGGGTGGCCACAGCGCTGCTCAGCCCGCAGAAGTACGCCGACCTGGAAACACTGATGATCCAGGCCCGCCTGCTTCGGCCCATGCTCGCGAAGGCGGAGAAGGCCATCAGCCAGGCGGAGGAGAGCCTCACGCTCAACCCCCGGCAGGCGAAGCACCGCGAGGTGCTGGATGCTGACACCGACCTCTACAGGCGCCTCGTGCCGCTCGTGACCCGTGCCCTGGGCATGACGAGAGCACTGCGGGACCACTACGACGACTCGCTCCACCTCGAACCCACGGTGCAGGCGTACGCGATCGAACTCGAACGCGCGGCGCACGACCTCCGGCTCCTGACCATTGCTCCGGCGGCGGCCGCGGCGGACAATCCGGTGGTGGAACCACCGGCGCTGACCGCACCGCTGATAATCATGACGCCGCACCCTCAGCACTGGATCCTGATCGGCGCGCTGATGGAGGACCTGCGCCGCGTGCGCGAGGAAATCACCGGCGAGTAGGCTTCCGGCATGCCGAGCAGCCCGGACGCCGAGAAGCCAGAGCCAGAGGGCGCGCACGGCCCCGCAACGCCACCGGCCGCGGGCCCGGCAGGAGCGGCCGCCGACCGGCGCACCGTGCTCTCCACCAGGCGCCTGGAGTCGTACACCGACGGTGTCTTCGCCATCGCAGCAACCCTGCTGGTGCTCAACCTCTCCATCGACGGTTTTGGCACGGTGCGCACCGATGCCGGTTTCGTGCACCAGGTCTTCGCGGTGGCCCCCAGCATCCTCAACGTGGTGATCAGCTTCCTGCTGCTCAGCGTTCTCTGGCTCATCCATGTGCGCCAGTTCGAATTCATCCCCAGGGTCGACACTACGATCGTCTGGCTGAACAACTTCCGGCTGCTCGGGGTGGTGCTCGTGCCGTTCACCACCAGCCTCAACGACGAGTTCAGCCGTTTTCTGCTCGGGCGCACGCTGCTGCCGCTGAACTTCGTGCTCATTCTGTTCTTCAGTACCTGGCAGTGGTTCCACGCGAGTTCACCGCGCCGGCAATTGGTGCAGGGCGCGTCGGCGGAGGCCGTGCACAACGGCAGGGTGAACTCGGTCAGCGCACTCGCCCAGGCCGTGTGCGTGGTGCCGCTGGCCACGCTGATCGGCTCCGCCGCCTTCTTCCTGTTCGCTCTCGACCCGCTCATCAATCGGGTGTTGCGGCGCACGGGGGTGGTGAGACCCACACCCGACGGCGTGGTCGTCGACTGAGCCGCGCGCTCAGAGTGGGTTGACACCAAAAACGGGGACCCCACTCGGTGGGATCCCCGTTCGGTCAGGCTGTCGCCGACTGAAGATTTAGGCCTGGAGGGCGCCCTGCAGGTCGAGGGTGATGGTCACCTTGTCGCCGAGGAGCACGCCGCCGGTCTCGAGGGCCGCGTTGTAGGTGAGGCCGAAGTCCTCGCGGTTGATCTCGGCCTTGGCGGTGGCGCCGAACTTGTAGTTGCCGTAGGGGTCTCCGCCGAAGCCACCGAACTCGAAGTCGAAGGTGACGGGCTTGGTAACGCCCTTGATGGTGAGGTTGCCGTCGACGAGGTAGTCGCCCTTGTTGACGCGCACGCCGGTCGACACGAAGTCGATGGTCGGGTAGGTCTCGGCGTCGAAGAAGTCGCCGGTGCGCAGGTGGCCGTCGCGGTTGGGCTCGTTGGTGTTGATCGACGCGACCTGAGCGGACGCGGTGACGCTGGCTTCGAGGGGGTTCTCGGTGGTGACGAACGTGGCGTCGAACTTCTCGAACGAGCCCTTGACCTTGCTGATCATGATGTGGCGGATGCTGAAGCTGACCGCGCTGTGGGTGGGGTCGATGGTCCAGGTTCCCGCTTTGTAGCCGGGGATGCTCGTGGTGTCGATGTCGCTCATGGTGCTCCTCAAGTACGTGGGGCAAGTGGATTCGTCGCCCTCAGGTATATGCAATTGCATACGACCTCAGGTTATTCCATGGATCCCGAAGAAAAATGTGAACGCCTGATTAACGCCGTAGGCTCGCCCTGTCGAAGGGAACGATCGTGGTCACAGCGAGCAGCGCCGGCACCGAACCGGCGGTGGGCCGTGCTCCCCTGGGCATTCGCGACATCGCCCCGGAGAGCGTGCTGGTTCTCGCCGGCGGCCGGGCCATCCTGCTGCAGCTCGCCAACCCGGCCGTCGGGCACGGTGTCGCCCGGCACAGCGACTTCGCCACCCGACCCCTGAATCGGCTGCACGGCACGCTCGCCTATGTCTATGCGGTCACCTGCGGCACCCCGATCGACCGGGCCGCGGCCGTGCGACGGGTCGCGCTGGCCCACCGGCCGGTGCACGGTCCGGCGCCAGATTCGGCAGACCCGGTCGGGCACCCGACGGCGCCGGCCTACAACGCCTTCGATCCCCGCCTGCAGCTGTGGGTGGCCGCGACCCTGTACGACTCCGCCACCCGCATGCATAATCTGGTCTATGGGCCGTTGGCCGACATCGACGCTGAGGCGGTGTACCGGGACTACGGCGTGCTGGGCACTGCCCTTCAGGTGCCGCCGGGCCTGTGGCCGGCCGACCGGGCGGCCTTCGAGGACTACTGGCGCGCCGAGGTGGGCACGCTGGCCACGGATGGGACGACGCGGGCGGTGGCGGACCAGCTGCTGCACCCGGCCCGGGGTCCGATCGGGCTGCGCCTGGTGATGCCGCTGGCTCGGCTTCTGACGACCGGGCTGCTGGAGCCTGCTGAGCGCGACCTCTTCGCGCTGCCCTGGTCACCGGGCCGGCAGCGCCGGTTCGACCGGTTGATCCGGCTCGTGCGCGTCGTCTACCCGCGCCTGCCCCGCTGGGTGCGTCACGCGCCGATGAGGCACTACCTGCGGCTGGGCCGGGAGGCCCAGCCGCCCGGTGGTTAGAAGAAGTCGTCCGGTGTGCCGGCGGCGCGGGTCACCGCGGCGGTGGAGATCCCGGCGCCGTCGAGCTTGGCCATGGCCACGCGCAGCCCCGACTCCATCTGAGACGCCCAGACCTCGGTTTCGCGCGCATCGGCCTGCACGCCTTCGAGCTTCTGGATCGCCGCTTCCTTGTCGCCTCGTTCGGTCTTGACCTGCTGGATGCTCAGGGTGACCGCGTAGTACGCGGCGACCATCGAGGCGATCGGCGTGGCGATGACGGCCAGGGCGATGACGCTCTCGTTGGAGACGTTGACGAAGATCATGATCAGGAAGGCGATGGTGAGCACGGCGATGCCGACCAGCACCACCAGGGCGGCGCGCTGCGGCGGACCGGTGCGCAGGTCGCTGATCAGGGTGCGGCGCTCGGATTTCGCCGGGCGAACCGGTGCGGAGTCGTCGGCGGGGGCAGGCGCGGTCGCCTCGGCCCTGGGCATCTCCAGGCGTTCCGTCGAGTTGGCGGTGTCGAGCGGGCGGGTGCGGTCGAACGGGTCGTAGCTCTGATCAGTCATGGTCACTCCGTAATCGAGGAAATCGCGGGCACGGTCGTTAGGGTGCTGGCGGCTCTGTCGTTTCTGTCGGTGAGGGTAGCGCGTCGCCGGGGAGGAAGACGCGCTTGTAGCTCCGGCCGTCGGCCAGCTCGACCGTGCGACTGATCAGCCTACCCCGGGTCACCTGTTGATAGACCGCTTGCGCCGTGACGCCCAGCAGCGCGGCGGCCTCGGTGACGGAATGGCCGGGCAGGTCGGTGGGCACGCTGCTCGGCCGGGTGCTGCGTTTGCGTCCCGCGTCCAGCCGGGCGGCGATCTCGGCGTCGGTACCGGCCCAGCGCCACTTGGCCGCGGTGGGTTTCAGGCCGGCCGCGTCGGCGATCTCCGGCCAGTTCACGCCGTCGGCGAGGGCGGCACGCACGCTCGCGAGGGCAGCCGGATCGGCGTCGAGGTCACGCAGCAGCACCCGGATGGCCCGCAACCGCTCCACGGGAGCGGCTGACGCGTCACCGTCCACGTCGGTGAGCCGGGCCAGCGCCGCGGCGCTGTCCGGTGATAGGAAGTACCCCATCGTTCCTCCTGGGTAGTCGGTGGTGCTCAGTCTGAGACGCTGTCCGCGCCCAGCACCGTCACCGAGTGCGGCGCGACCAACACCCGCCCGGCGCCCGGCTCCGGCGCGGCATCGGCGTTGTTCGCGAAGGCCAGCAGCACAGAGCCGTCCACTGTGGGCACCCAGCGGCCGCTGGTGGACAGGTTGATCACGATGTCGATCGCGCCCCGGCCGAACCGGAGCCAGCCGTCGGCTTCGTCGAAGTCCACCGACACCCGGCCGAGCCGCGGGTCGGTGAGGTCGGAGAAACGCCGGCGTAGCCCGGCCAGATCGCGGTAGAGCGCCAGGAGCCGGCCAGCATCCGGTCGCTGGAGTTCGGACCAGTCGAGCGTGGACCGGCTGAAAGTGGCGGGGTCCTGCGGGTCGGGCACGACGGAGGGGTCCCAGCCCATCCGGGCGAACTCCCCGATCCGGCCCTCCGCGGTGGCCCGGCCGAGCTCGGGTTCCGGGTGGGAGGTGAAGAACTGCCACGGTGTGCGTGCGCCCCATTCCTCGCCCATGAACAGCATCGGGGTGAACGGGCCGAGCAACGTCAACGCGGCGGCGATGCCGAGTTGCCCCGTGTCGAGGTGCGCGCTGAGCCTGTCACCGATGGCCCGGTTGCCGATCTGGTCGTGGTTCTGCGACGCCACCACGAGACGCCAGGCAGGCATCTTCTCGGTGTCGATCGGACGGCCGTGGAGGCGGCCGCGAAAGCTGGAGAAGGTGCCGTCGTGGAAGAAGCCCCGGGTGAGCACCTTGGCCAGCGCGCCCAACGGGGCGAAGTCGGCGTAGTAGCCGACGGTCTCGCCGGTGAGTGCCACGTGCACGGCGTGGTGGAAGTCGTCACTCCACTGCGCGTCGAGCCCGTACCCGTTCGCCTCGCGCGGGGTGATGAGTTTGGGGTCGTTGAGGTCGGATTCGGCGATCAGGGACAACGGCCGGCCGACGTGGGCGCTGAGCACGGCGACCTCGGTGCCGAGTTCCTCGAGCAGGTGCACGGCAGAGGAGTCCTTGAGGGCGTGCACGGCGTCCAGGCGCAGGCCGTCGACATGGTAGTCGCGCAGCCACATCAGGGCGCTGTCGATGATGTACCGACGCACCTCGCCGGAGTCAGCCCCATCGAGGTTGACCGAGGCGCCCCAGGTGTTGCCCTCTGCGTCGCTGAGGTACGGACCGTAGACGGGCAGGTAGTTGCCGCTGGGCCCGAGGTGGTTGTGCACGACGTCCTGGATCACGCCGATGCCCGCGGCGTGGCACGCATCGACAAAGCGCTGATACGCGGCGGGGCCGCCGTAGCCTTCGTGCACGGTGTACCAGAGCACACCGTCGTAGCCCCAATTGTGGGTGCCGTTGAACCCGTTCACCGGAAGGATTTCAACGAAGTCCACCCCGAGCTCCACCAGGTGGTCGAGGCGGCCGGCGGCGGCGTCGAGGGTGCCCTCCGGGGTGAACGTGCCGATGTGCAGTTCGTAGATGCTGCCCCCGGCCAGCTGGCGTCCCGTCCAGTCGCCGTCGCGCCAGGTGTGCGCGCCGGGGTCGAAGGTGCGGGAGAGCTCGTGCACGCCGTGCGGCTGGCGACGGGAGCGCGGGTCGGGGTACGGGCCTGACCCGTCGACGAGGAAGCCGTAGTCGGTTCCCTCGCCGGCGTCGTCGGCGGGGAGGGTGCCATGCCACCAGCCGGCCTCATCGCGGCTCATGGCCAGTTCGTCGTTCCCCGTAGCCAGCAGGACGGTGTCGGCGTTCGGTGCCCAGACTGCGACGGGGGCGTCTGGCGTGACGTCGGTGCTCATGGTGCGGTCTCCTCGGCGAGTGTGGGGTCGGTGTCGATCGGAACGAGCAGGGCCACCGGGTACGTCGCCAACAGCTCGGCGACGAGCACCTGGCCGCCGTCGAAGCGGGCTCCGGTGAGCACATCCTGCCAACGGTGCCCGGCGAGCATCACGGTGGTGTCCGCCCAGCCGGTGCGGGCGAGGCCGACCGGCAGCCGGCTGGCCAGCGTCACCGCTCCGCCGCGGTCGAACGCGACCACGTGCCCGGCGGCCGCGCCGAAGGCCTCGACCGGTGCGTGCCGCCGGAACAGCTCCGGCCGGTCCCGGCGCAGGCGCAGGGCCCTGGTGGTGACCAGGAGCTTGGCCGCGCCGGTGTCGTCGATGGGCGGTAGCCAACCGCCGGTGATCCGGGCCAGGAGGTCGCGGCGCACGCCGTAGTCCACCGGGCGGCGGTTGTCGGGGTCGACGAGGGAGGTCTCCCAGAGTTCACTGCCCTGGTAGACGTCGGGAACGCCGGGCGCGGTGAGCTGAATGAGCTTGAGCGAGAGCGAGTTGCTCCAGCCGGCCCGCTTCACCCGGTCGACGATGCCCGTCACGGTGTCGGCCAGCGGTCCCGGTTCCGCCAGGGACCGCACGAGGGCGCGCATGGCGTTCTCGAACTCGTCATTCGGCGCGGTCCAGGTGGTGGAGAGGTTGGCTTCGCGGGAGGCTTTCTCGGCGTAGCCGATCAGGCGGTCGGTCGCGGCGGGCCAGGAGCCGACGATGGCCTGCCAGAGCAGGTTCTCGAACGGGGCGTCACCGAGCGGGGCGAGGGCGCGCAACTCCTGCAGCACGGCCGCCCACTCGTCGGGAATCTCCGCGAGGACCGAGATGCGGGCACGCACGTCTTCGCCGCGTTTGGTGTCGTGGGTGGAGAGGGTCGTCTGGGAGCCCGGAGCGACCGCCAGCCGGGTCTGCTGGCGATGGTGGAACTCGTCGACGGACACGGCGAATTCGCTCGGGTCTGCGCCGACCTCGTTAAGGGAGGTGAGCCGGCTGTACCGGTAGTAGGCGGTGTCCTCGACCCCCTTGGCCATGACCATTCCCGAGGTCTGCTGGAAGCGCACCGCGGCGGGATGCGCGGGGTCGCTGAGGGAGGGCAGCAGCGCGGTGAGGGTGGCATCGAGGTCGGGGCGGCGCTGCCGGGCCAGCCGCACTGCGGTGTCGAGTTCGTGGCGGCCCACCGGCAGGTAGGAACGGTAGACCGGGAACCAGGCGATCAGTTCGGCGAGGGCGTCCCACACGACGGCCGTGCGCTCCGGCGTGTCAGCCACCTCGGGCAGCAGGCGTGCCAGCCGGCGCACCTCGCTCTGCAGGATGCCGTCGGCGATGGCGCGTTTGCCGGTGTAGACCAGCTCGGTCCAGGAGACCGGCTCTGCCGGGGTGCCCGATGGGCGGCGCTCGGCCTGCAGGGTCGCCTCCAGGGCGTCCAACCGGTCCTGACCGGCCGGGTCGACGAGCACGCGGTCGAAGTCGTTGAGGGCGTCATAGCCGGTGGTGCCGTCGGTGGCCCAGTTGCTGGGCAGTTGTTCCTGGCCCTCCAGGATCTTCTCGACCAGGAGGTATCCCCCGCCCATGGCGGCGCTGAGCCGGTCGAGGTATCCGCCCGGGTCGGCCAGGCCGTCGGGGTGGTCCACCCGCAGGCCCTGTACCTGTCCGGTGTGCACCCAGCGCAGGATCTCGCGGTGGGATTCGTCGAACACCCAGGGCACCTCCACGCGCACCCCGGCGAGGGTGTTCACGGCGAAGAAGCGGCGGTAGTTGAGGGAGGCATCCGCTCGCCGCCAGTTCACCAGCTGGTAGTGCTGCCGGTCGTGTACGACCCGAGCGGAGGCTCCGTCGCTCGCGGTGCCCGGGGCGAGGGGGAACCGGTTGTCGTAGTAGCGCAGCTCGTCGCCGACCACGCTGAGCTGGTCGAGTTCGGTGTCACCGTCGCCGAGCACGGGCAGCAGCAGCCGTCCGTCGCCGGCCGGCCAGTCCACGTCGAACGCCTCGGCGTAGCGGGAACCCTGCCCGGTCTGCAGCAGGTCCCACCACCAGGCGTTCGTGTGTGGCGTGTTCACGCCCATGTGGTTGGGCACGATGTCCACCAGGATGCCGCGGCCGGCAGCGGCCACCCGCTCCGACAAACGCTTGAGGGCATCGGGGCCGCCGCGGGCGGGATCGACGCTGCCGTGGTCGACGACGTCGTAGCCGTGATCCGAGCCGGTTTCGGCGGTGAGCAGCGGTGACAGATAGATCCAGTCCGCGCCGAGCTCACTGACGTAGTCGAGCACGGCGGCTGCCTCGTCCAGGTCGAAGGCGGAAGTGATCTGCAGGCGATAGGTCGAGGCGGGGATGCGCACCGGGCTACTCCTTGGCGGCGTAGGGGTCGGACACCACGGGCAGAGTGATCGTAGCGGTCGGCGGCGACGGGTGGCTGGCCAGGGAGGCCGCGACGGAGTGATCCGGCGCCACTTCCGGCTCGTGGTACTCCCGGAGCACCACGAGGGAGCGGCCCTTCACGGTGTGAATCGCGCCGGCGGGGCGGGGCAGAGAGTCCGCGCCCTCTCCCCCGGTGTCGATCACGATCTCCCAGGCCGGTGAGTATTCCTCGCTGGGCAGCGTGAACTCGACGTCCTCGCCATCCGCGTTGAAGAGCAGGATGAAGTTGACGTCGGTGACATCCCGGCCGCGGGAGTCGCGTTCGCGGATGCCTTGGCCGTTGAGGAACATGGCGACGGTGCGGGAGCGGCTTTCGTCCCACTCCTCGGCCCGCATCTCTTCACCGTCGGTGTTCAGCCAGACGATGTCGGCCAGCGGGTCGCCTTCGCCGCGATTACCCGGGTGGCCGTCGAAGAAGCGGCTGCGCCGGAAGGTGGGGTGTTCCTTGCGCAGCCGCACTACGGCGGCCGTGAACTCGATCAGGGGCTGGTCGGCTTCGTCCCAGTGGATCCAGCTCAGCTCGGAGTCCTGGGCGTAGGTGTTGTTGTTGCCCTGCTGGGTGCGACCGAGTTCGTCGCCGTGCAGGATCATCGGAACGCCCTGGGAGAGCAGCATGGTCGCGATGAAGTTGCGCTGCTGACGCCCGCGCAGGGTGCGGATGGCGTCGTCGTCGGTGGGACCCTCGACGCCGCCGTTCCAGGACCGGTTGTGGCTCTCGCCGTCGTTGTTGTCCTCACCGTTGGCGTCGTTGTGCTTCTCGTTATACGAGACCAGGTCGTTGAGGGTGAAGCCGTCGTGGGCGGTGACGAAGTTGATCGACGCGACCGGGCGGCGACCGGAGTGCTCGTAGAGGTCGGCCGAGCCGGAGATGCGGGAGGCGAATTCGCCGAGCGTCGAGGGCTCTCCGCGCCAGAAGTCGCGCACGGTGTCGCGGTACTTGCCGTTCCACTCCGTCCACTGCGGCGGGAAGTTACCGACCTGGTACCCGCCGGGGCCCACGTCCCACGGCTCGGCGATCAGCTTGACCTGGGAGACGATCGGGTCCTGCTGCACGAGTTCGAAGAACGTGGAGAGCTTGTCGACGTCGTATAGGTCGCGGGCGAGAGCGCTGGCCAGGTCGAAGCGGAAGCCGTCGACGTGCATCTCGATGGCCCAATACCGCAGCGAGTCCATGATGAGCTGGAGGGAGTGCGGGTGGCGGACATTCAGGGTGTTTCCGGTGCCGGTGTAGTCCATGTAGTAGCGGCCGTCGTCATCCATCAACCGGTAATACGCGGCGTTGTCGATGCCCTTGAACGAAATGGTCGGGCCCAGGTGGTTGCCCTCCGCGGTGTGGTTGTAGACCACGTCGAGGATAACCTCGATGCCGGCGGCGTGCAGGTTCTTCACCATGCCCTTGAACTCCTGCACCTGCTGGCCGAGGTCACCGCTGGAGGAATACGCGTTGTGCGGCGCGAAAAAGCCGATGGTGTTGTAGCCCCAGTAGTTGTTCAGGCCCTGGTCCTGCAGGGTCGAGTCGTTGACGAACTGGTGCACCGGCATCAGCTCGATCGCGGTGACGCCGAGTTTCTGCAGGTGCTCGATCACGGTGGGATGCGCGACGGCCGCGTACGTCCCCCGCTGGGATTCCGGCACGTCCGGAAGCAGCTCGGTCAGGCCCTTCACATGGGCCTCGTAGATGACCGACTGGCTATATGGCGTGCGCGGTGACCGGTCGCCGGTCCAGTCGAAGAAGGGGTTCACGACCACACCGAGCATCATGTGCGGGGCGGAGTCCTCGTCGTTGCGGGAATCGGGGTCGCCAAAGTTGTAGGAGAACAGTGCCTGGTCCCAATCCATGACACCGCAGGTGGCCTTGGCGTATGGGTCGAGTAGCAGTTTGTTCGGGTTGGCCCGTTTGCCCTCACTGGGGTTGTACTCGCCGTGCACGCGGTAGCCGTAGCGCTGGCCGGGCTGCACCTCCGGCAGGTAGACGTGCCAGACGAACGCGCTGGACTCACGGACCTCGACGGGCGTCTCCGCTCCGTTCTCGTCGAACAGGCAGAGCTCCACCCGTTCGGCGGCCTCACTGAAGAGGGCGAAGTTGGTGCCGCTGCCGTCATAGGTCGCGCCGAGCGGGTAGGCAGATCCGGGCCAGGTTTCCAAGGAGACTCCTCGAGGAAGAAAAAGAGCGAACGGGTTGAGTGTGGGCGGTTGCCTGAGCCAGGCCCACCCGTTCACGCTACCCCGTCCGGGAGGACGGATTTGCCGCTCAGGCCATGAGTTCGTGTACGAGGGGCGCCACTTCGGTGCCGTAGAGCTCGATGCTGGTCATCAGCTTTTCGTGCGACAGGGTGCCCAGGCTGTACTTGAGGTCGAACCGGGAGAGTTCGAGTCCCGTCGCCATCTTCGCGATTTTTGTCGCGACGGTCTGCGGAGAGCCCACGAACAGCGCGCCGTCCGGACCGGCATCCTGCTCGAACCGGGCCTTGGTCGCCGGGCCCCAGCCGCGCTCGCGGCCGATCCGGTCCTGCATGGCCCGGTAGTGCGGCCACATCTCCTCGCGAGCCTGCTCATCGGTGGCCGCAATGTACCCGGGCGAGTGCTCGCCGATCGGAAGCGCCTGGCGGCCGAACTGGTCGAGCGCCCGGTGGTACAGGTCCACGAATTGGGCGAATGCCAGCGGCTCACCGCCGATGATGGCCAGCATCAACGGCAGTCCGTAGTGCGCCGCGCGCACCACCGACTGCGGGCTGCCGCCCACGCCGATCCAGGTCCGGATGGAGCCGGACTCCGTGGGTGGGAAGACCCGCTGGTCGGTCAACGATCCGCGCGTGCTGCCGGACCAGGTAACCGGCTGTTCCTTGAGCAGTTCGGTGAACAATTCGAGCTTCTCCTCGAAGAGCTGTTCGTAATCGCTGAGTTCCAGGCCGAAGAGCGGGAAGGACTCGGTGAACGAGCCACGACCGAGGATGACCTCCGCCCGGCCGTTGGAGACCGCGTCGAGGGTCGCGAACCTTTGGAACACCCGCACGGGGTCGTCGGAGCTGAGCACCGTGACCGCGGAGCCGAGCTTGATGGTGCTGGTCTGGCCGGCGATCGCAGCCAGGACGACTTCGGGAGCCGAGACGGCGAAGTCCTCCCGGTGGTGCTCGCCGATGCCGAAGAAGCTCAAGCCCACCTGGTCGGCGAGTATGCCTTCGGCGACGACGTTGCGCAGGGTTTGGGCCTGGCTGAGCAGGCTGCCATCCGCGGCGTAGGTGACGTCGCCGAACGTGTCGAGACCCAGTTCCAGTGTCGGTGCCATGTGTGGTGCGCCCTTCAGTTCAGTTTGCATGCATACGCATACTAGGGCCCAACCTGCGTCGGTCGTCGTCTATTCCGACCGCGGTCTCAGTCGGTGTCGCCGGTGGCGACAGCGGGAAGGATGTTGTGGTTGCGGCGCAGCAGATTCTGCGGGTCGTACTCGCGCTTGAGCAGCGCCAGTCGTTCCAGCTTGGCCGCGCCGTACACCTGCTCGGCCTGCCGCACCGGATCTGCGCCCTGCTCCTCGCCCAGAAAGTTCACATACCGGCCACCGGTGCCGAGGGGTTCGACCTCTGCGCCGAACTCGCGGATGAACGCCATCCGGGCGAGATCGTCGGCCGGTTCGGCCCAGAATCCGTAGATGTTCAGCCAGAACCTGGCCGAGCGGCTGGGGAATGGGGTGTCCTCCTCCGGTACCCGCCCGAAGGCGCCGCCGAGGTGATGGATGTCGAAGCCGGTGCCGATCCAGGTTTGCTCGGCGCCCCGGCGCATCAGGGCGGCGATCACTTGGGCATCCAGCCGGTCGAACGAGGTGTTGCGCCAGTACCCGCGCGCTCCTTTGGGGAACAGGCCGTCGACCCCGGATTGCCAGGCCGACCAGCTCACCCGTTCCGAGGCCTCCATGGACGGCGGCGCGGCCCGCCGGAGGTCGTCGACGAGCTGCTCTGCCCGGTCGGTGTCGTCGCCGGCCCAGGCGAAGCCGAGCAGGATGAGCGGATCAGAGCCGAGCCCCATGCTGGGCGGCGGCACCGTGAAGGTGAGCACAGAGGTCATGGCGTCGGGCAGGTCCCTGGTCCAGCGCTCGTATGCGGTCAGGGCCGTCTCCCACAGTGGGGCCCGGTAGATGAAGTTCGCCGTGAACGGCCTGCTGGGCAGCGGATGCGCCCGGAAGGTGAACTCGGTGACGACGCCGAAGTTCCCTCCCCCGCCTCGCAGCCCCCAGAACAGGTCGGGGTTGACCGACTCGCTGGCCCGCACCGTCTCACCACCCACCGTGACGACCTCGGCCGAGATCAGATTGTCGACGGTGAGGCCGTGCGCCCTCGTCAACCAACCCACGCCGCCGCCGAGGGTGAGGCCGGCGATTCCGGTGTTCGACACGACTCCGACCGGCACGGCCAGGTTGAACGGTTCGGTGGCCCTGTCCACCTGGGCGAGGGTGGCGCCGGCCTGCACCCTGACCCGGCCGGCGCCGGGGTCGACCGCCACGGCAACGAGCCCCGATAGGTCCAACACCAGGCCGTCGTCCACGGTGCCGTTCCCGGCCACGTTGTGGCCGCCGCCGCGGATGGCCAGGGGCAGGCTCTGCTGCGACGCCAGCGCGAGTGTCGGCGCGATGTCGGCGGTCGACCCGGCCCGCACGACGGCGATCGGCCGTCGGTCGATCATGCCGTTCCAGACCCGCCTGGCGTCGTCATAACGCTCATCCGTGGCATCGATCACCTCGCCGGCAATGGCAGCGCGCAGGCGCGAGAGCATTGTGCTGGTGTGGGCGTCCGTGCTGGTGTGGGCGTCTATGCCGGTGCGGGTGTCGTGGTTGGCATTCATCGGGGTGTCCTCCGCTCGGGTCGGCGTCTCGCTACCGGCGCCGGCCTGCCTCCTGCCTCGGCGCCGTCAGCGACCATGACAGCACCATCAGTGTTCGATGGCAACGCCCGTCAGGGACTCGGTGACCCGGCCCGCCGCCACTCTCCAGTGCCGGTCGAGGCGCACGGTGGCGAGCATCCGCCGGTCATGCGTGACCAGCAACAGGGTGCCGGTGTAGGACTCGAGGGCGTGTTCGAGCTGTTCGATGGCGGCCAGGTCGAGGTGGTTGGTGGGTTCATCCAGCACGAGCAGGTTGACGCCGGTGGCCTGCAGCAGGGCGAGGCCCGCCCGGGTGCGCTCACCGGGTGAGAGGTCGTCTGCCGGCCGGTTGACGTGATCGGCGGCGAGCGAGAACTTGGCCAGCAGGGTGCGGATCTCGCCGGCTGCGAGGTCGGGCAGCCTGGACTCGAAGATCTCCACCAGGGTCGCTCCCCCGGTGACGCTGGCCCTGGCCTGGTCGATCTCCCCGATCTGCACGCTGGCGCCGATACTCGCCGTGCCGGAGTCCGGCGCCTGCCTGCCCAGCAATGCCCGCAGCAGGGTGGTCTTGCCCGCACCGTTCGGCCCGGTGATACCGATGCGTTCTCCAGCGTTCACCTGTAGCGAGACGGGTCCCAGGACAAAGTCCCCCTGGCGCAGCACGGCCTCGTTCAGGGTGGACACCACGGTGCTCGACCGCGGTGCTGATCCGATGGTGAATTCGAGTTGCCACTCCTTGCGCGGCTCGTCCACCTCGTCGAGCCGCGCGATCCGGCTCTCCATCTGGCGCACCTTCTGCGCCTGCTTCTCACTGGATTCGGCGGCAGCCTTGCGGCGGATCTTGTCGTTGTCGGGTGACTTCTTCATGGCATTGCGCACACCCTGGCTCGACCACTCCCGTTGGGTGCGCGCCCGACCGACCAGGTCGGCCTTCTTGTCGGCGAACTCGTCGTACGCGGCGCGCTTGTGCCGCCTGGTCGTCTCCCGTTCCTCGAGGTAGGAGTCGTACCCGCCGCCGAAGACCCGGTTGGCTCCCTGGGCGAGGTCGAGCTCGAGCACCCGGGTGACCGACCTGGCCAGGAATTCGCGGTCGTGGCTGACGAGCACGACACCACCGCGGAGACCGGTGACGAAGGCCTCGAGGCGGTCGAGCCCGTCGAGGTCGAGATCGTTGGTGGGTTCGTCGAGCAGCACGATGTCGAACCTCGACAGCAGCAGTGCGGCGAGCCCGACCCGGGCGGCCTGTCCGCCGGAGAGCGACGTCATCAGCGCATCGGCGGCCACGTCGGTCTCCAGGGTGAGGCCGAGGTCGAACAGGACGCCGGGCAGCCGGTCGTCGAGGTCGGCCGCGCCGCTGGCCAGCCACCGGTCCAGGGCGGCGGAGTACACATCATTGGGGTCTGCCGCTCCGGGTTGGGCGGGTTCCGCCAGCGCCGCAGCGGCCGCATCCATCTGACGTGTCGCCTCAGCGCAGCCGGTGCGCCGGGCGATGTAGCCGGTGACGGTCTCGCCGGGGAGCCGTTCGTGTTCCTGGGGCAGCCAGCCGACGAAGGCGTCTGACGGTGACATCGAGACCGTGCCGGCCTGGGGTTCGGCTAGCCCGGCCAGCAGGGTGAGCAGGGTGGACTTGCCGGCCCCGTTCACCCCGACGACGCCCACGACGTCGCCGGGCGCGACGGTGAGGTCGAGGGAATCGAACAGCGTACGGTGCGCGTAGCCACCGGCCAGGCCCTTGGCGACGAGAGTTGCGGTCATCCCCCTAGTTTCGCAGCTTGCACGAAGCTTCCGTGAATGCTCGGTTCGCTGTGGCGGGCAGGCTGCCCGGGAGCGTGCGTTCGTCGCGTCTCCTGTCGTGATCAACTCCCCCGCAGGAGGCGAATCGAGCAACAATATCCAGAACCCGGGCGGCATCCTGCTGCCCCAGGATGGAGGCATCATGCCGGAGACCGAACTGATCACCCTCTGGGTAACAGCGCGCTGGCACATCATCGTGTCCCAGCTCGCACCCACATTCCTGCTGACCGCCGTGGTCGGTTTCACCGCCCTCGGCCTGGGCGACACCCCGCTGAGCGTGCGGCTGGCCGCCGCCGGTGTGCTGCTCGCCTCAGGCATCCTCGGCGCCATCGCCCAGATCGCCTGCGCCGCTGAGGGGCTCGCGATCATCGACGATCTCCGCGAGCTCGACGAGCCCACAGCGCTGAGCCGGCGCATCATCGCGTCCGCGCCTTGGCTCGGGGTCGTGCGTATCGTCACGCCCGCCATCTTCGTAGTGGTCTACCTGGCTCTCCTGGCCGCCCTGTTCCTCACCTAGGAGCAGCCGGCCGGGTCAGCCGGGGCGGGGTCAGTCCATCGCGTCGAGGTACAGCCAGGAGCCCGCGACCTTCTCGAACCGGCTGGCCTCGTGCTGCGACCCACGCACACCGTCGTGGCGGTAGAAGGCCGTGAATTCGACGAGCCCGGTGTCGTCGAGCATCCCACCGCGCACCGTCCGTTCGATGTCCAGCCTCAACCACCGCACTGTCGGGTCGAGCTCGAGAGTGTCCGGCCGGGTCGCCGGATGCCAGGTGCGCAGCAGATAGGCGTCGTCGCCGACGGCGAACGCGGCGTACCGAGAGCGCATGAGCTTCTCGGCGGTCACCGCCCGCGACTCTCCTCGGTGCAGCCGGCCGCAGCAGTCGGCATAGCCGTTGCCGCTCAGGCACGGACAGGCCAGCCCGGAAGGACCCTGCGGAGCACGGCCGGCGATGGGCTCGACGGGACCTGGGTCTGTGGCGTCGGAATCTGGCACCCAGCCATTATCGGTCAGTGGGCGGCGGCCGATCGCCTCAGGCTGACGTCACCCGCACCAGCGCCTCGTTGAGAGTCCGGAGGCGGGGTGACCAGAACGGGTCGAACCGGGCGAAGTACACGGCGCCGAGTGCTTCCAACCCGTGCGAATTCACGGCGGCCAGCAGTTCCCGGCCGTGCGCGGTGAACCGAGATGTGCTCCATCCGCCGGGAAAACGCAGGGCGGCGGCCTCGTGGGCCGGCATCGGCTTCAGCATCAGCGTCGCATCGGTCGGCGCTGGCACCTCAGCGGGGTCTGTGGCGGGCAGGATCATACTGACCAGGTGGGTGGATTCCCCGGCCTGTTCCTGCAGCACCGGGCTGGCCGGCAGGAGCGTGCGGGCCGCCAGGTTGTCACCGCCGAGATACCGGAACAACGCCCCGGCGCCGCGCCGCGCGGCGTGACGGAAGTCCCCGCTGACCTGTACCTGAAGCAGCACAGCCGGCGGGTAGCGACGCACGTCGAAACCGGGAAAGGCCCGCACGACGGTATAGCCGTGTTCCTGCGTCATGCCTGGAGTGTAATCCCGGTGCCGGATGCCGACAGGCCTTCGGTCGCCGGTGGCAGGGTCTGGCCCGGCTCACTGGAGGAATCAGGCCTTTTTGACCACGCTGGACTTCAGCTGGGTGGTGACACCCTCGATCCTGGCTTCGATATCGTGGTCGCCGACACCCTGGCGCAGCCGGATGTCGCGCACCTTGGTGCCGACCTTGATCACGTTGGAACCGCCCTTGACCTTGAGTCCCTTGACGATGGTGATCGAATCACCGTCGGCCAGCGGGGTGCCGAACGCGTCGGTGATCACGGCCGCGGCAGCAGGCTCATCGGAGTCGGCGGCCACAGGCGCCCATTCGTGACCGCACAGCGGGCAGACCAGCAGCGACCCCATCTCATAGGTCATGTCGCTGGAGCATTCGGGGCAGGCTGGCAGGGTCTCGTTCACCTCCCCATCGTATGGCGTGGGCGCCCGCCCGAAAACGCTCGGCCGTCGCCGGGCTCAGACCAGACCTGAGAATGCCGTCAATTTCGTCGCCACAGCCGCCGAATAAGCGTACTTTGGCCGGTAGATCGTGTCGTTGCCGCGCGTCGGCTACGAGGCGTACCCACCGAAGCTGCTTGTCGAAGGCGGACCCATGGACCCGAATCTCCACCCGAATTGTGCGCTGCTCCCCGACCGGGCCGGGTGGTCGCGGTGAGTCTGCTGATTGAGGTCTTCCTCGCACTGGGGGCCATCACCCTCATCTCCATCGGCACGGTCGTGGTGATCACCAGGCTGGTCGTCGGCCGGGTGCGCCGCAGCCGGACCGTCAACGCCGCCACCCTGCGCGCCCGCGCCAGGGTCACGGTCGGTCCGCAACGCGAGGTGCTCAAGCAACGATTACGGCTGAGCGAGACCCTCGACAGCGGCCAGGCCGCGATCGACCTCGCCGGCCGAGCGGACACCCTGCGCGGGGAGTTGCGCCGGCTGTTCCGCCGCATCGTGGATGAGGGCGTCGCCCTGGAAACCCAACTGCACCTGCTCGAGAGCGAGCGGGACGCGGTGGTCCTCGCCGAGGCGATTCCGGCGGCCACCCGTCGGGTCGACCAGGTGGAGGGGCTCGTGCGCCGCGTGCGCGCCGCGGTCGCGGCCGGGCTCGGCGACCGCACCGACGACAACCTGTCCGCGTTGTACGCGGACACCGACCGGGAAATCATCGCACTCGCGGCCGGCGTGCGGGAACTGCACCTCCTGAACGGCCTTGACCATCCCGGCCACGACGACACCCGCCTTCGCGGCGACCACAACTCGCAGCGTTCGCTGTCGATGGAGAAACTGACCAGGGGGGACCGATCATGACCTTTGCATCGCGGTTGCGTGTCATCTTTCGCAGCAAGACTTCTCACGCCCTCGATCGGCTCGAAGACCCGCGGGAGGCACTGGATGACAGCTACGAACAGCTGGTGCTGATGCTGCAACAGGTGCGGCAGGGGCTGGCCGAGGTGGCCACGGCCAAGAAGAGGATCGAATTGCAGGGTCAGGAGATGGGTGCCCGCCATCAGCGGCTGGCCGATCAGGCCGGGGAGGCTCTTGCGCAGGGCCGGGAGGACCTGGCCCGGACCGCGCTGGAGCGGCGCGCCCTGCTGGAGAACCAGGTCGCCTCGATTCGTGACCAGTACACGGTGTTGCAGCAGCAGCAGGCCCGGTTGCAGGACAACGAGAGGCGGCTCGCCGAACGCGTTGCCATGTTCCGCACCGAGAAGGAGACCATCAAGGCGAGTTACGCCGCCTCCCAGGCACAGGTGAAGGCCAACGAGGCTGCGGCCGGCATCGGCTCGCAGATGAACGACGTCGGCGCCAACCTGGACCGGGCCAAGGACCGGGTGGCCCAGATGCAGGCGCGGGCCGCCGCCACGGACGAGCTGCTTGCCACCGGCGCCCTCAACGACCTCACCGCGGCGCCGGACGCCGACCTGGAACGGCAACTCTCGTCGGGCGCGATCGCGGCGGATGTCGAACGTAAGCTGCAGGCGATGAAGGATGCGGGCGCATCCGCCGGTGGTGGGCGCAGCCAGGGCCGCAACCCGGACGCCTGGCTGGGAATCGGGCGGGGGCCGGCGCAGTAGTGACGTGCGGGCCGCGCTCCCTGCTCAGCGGGGACACCGCAGTCCGGAACACCGCGAGGCGTTCAGGCGGCGCGCACGGCCCGTAACTCCGGGTACGCCTCGCGCAGGTCGCGTTCCACCCTGGCCTGCAGGGTGAGGCTCACCGCGGGGCACCCCGCGCAAGCGCCGCGGAGCCGCACCGTGGCCACTCCGTCACGAGCGGAGACGACTGCGACCGAACCGCCATGGGAGCGGATGAAATCTCCGGCCCTGCCGGCCAGCACGGCCTCGGTCGCAGCGAGCAGCCTGGCGTCGGTTGACCGGTCCGGCCCCTCACCCAGAGTCCATGTCCCGGCCTGGTTCAGGGCGGAGTGCAGGGCCGCGCGGACGGCGGCGCCCTGACCTGGCCAGGTCGCCCCCTGACCCAGGGCGATGACCAGGCCGGCGTGGTCGACCCGCATCCACTGCACGGTTCCCGCGGCCAGCAGCGCGCCGAGCGCGCCCGGAACGGCGAGCACGTCTCCCTCCGGGAGGATTCCCGCGGGAAGGATCCAGCGCAGGCTGTGCGGTTCGCCGGCAACCGCCTCCGGGTGGGTCGGGATCACGGTGTGGCGCCGGCGGCCGAGGCGAGCAGCACCGCGCCGTGGGCCAGCCAGGCGCCGAGCCATGCCAGCGCGAACATGTAGCCGAATGCGATCAGCGGCCATCGCCAGCTGCCGGTTTCGCGCCGCATCACCCCGACCGTCGACATGCACTGCAACGCATAGACGAAGAAGACCAGCAGCGCGGCCACGGTGGGAGCGCTGAAGACGGGTTCACCCTCGTGGGCGCCATCCGTGTAGGTCATGGCCGCCAACGCGTCAGCGGGGTTGTCAGGGTCGGTGGCGGATGCGATCTGGCCGAGCGTGGCCACAAAGGCCTCCCGGGCCGACAGCGAGGCGAGCACCCCGACGTTGACGCGCCAGTCGAAACCGAGCGGGTCGAAGACGGGTTCTACGGCCCGGCCGATCGCGCCCGCCGCATTCGTGTCGAGCACGTATGCCGACACGGCGCCGTCGTCGGCGGGATCGAGTCCGGCGGCGCGGAGTTCCGCATCGGTGTGGAGCGGCAGGTTGAGCAACAGCCAGAGCAGGATCGTGGTGACCAGGATAATGCTGCCGCACTTCCGCAGGAACGCCGCGGCCGACCCCCACATCGACAGGGCAATGGACCGTAGGGTCGGAATCCGGTAGGGCGGCATCTCCATGTAGAACGGCATCAGCAGGCCGTCCCTGTCCTGGACAGCCTTGACGATCCAGGCGGCGACCATGGCCGAGACGGCGCCGAGCAGGTACAGGCCGAACATGACCAGCCCCTGCACCTGCAGCGGGCCGAACCTCTCCTCCGGGCTCACCAACAGACCGATCAGCAGAATGTAGACCGGCAACCGGGCCGAGCAGGTCATCAGCGGGGCGGCCATCATCGTGGCGATGCGGTCCTTCGCCGAGGGCAGGGTGCGGGTGGCCATGATTCCAGGCACCGCGCAGGCGAACGACGAGAGCAGTGCGACGAAGGCGCGACCCTCGAGTCCGGCGGCACCCATGACCCGGTCCATCAGGAAAGCCGCCCTGGACATGTAGCCGATGCCTTCCAGCAGGGAGACCAGCAGGAACATCAGCAGGATCTGCGGGAGGAAGATCACGACCCCGCCGACTCCGCCGAGCACGGCGTCGCCGAGGAGCCCCGCGAGCCACGGCCAGGTGACGACCCGCTCGACCAGATCTGCCAGGCCGGCGAACAGCACCTCGACCAGGCTTTGCAGAGGGGCGGCGAACGCGAAGATCACCTCGAAGAAGGCCACCATCACTGCGGCGAAGACCAGCGTGCCCCAGACCGGGTGCAGCAGAACGGCATCGATGCGTGCGGTGCGCCTGTCGGGCCCGGCCGGCTGGTACCGGGCCGTGAGGAGCACCGAATCCACCCACGAAGCCAGTTCGGCCGCGTCGGCCGGAGCATCCAGCACCGGCCGGGACCACTCGCGCCAGCTCGTCAGGGCGCTGCGCAGCTCCGCTATGCCGAGGCCCCGGTGCGCGATGACTCCGACGACGGGCACGCCCAGTGCCCGCCCCAGCGCGGCGCTGTCGAGCGTGCCGCCGCGCGCGCCGAGTTCATCGGTGAGCGTGAGTGCGATCAGCGTGGGCTGGTGCAGCGCGAGAACCTCGGCAACCAGATGCAGAGACCGCCTGAGGGCGGTGGCATCGACGACCAGCACAAGCGCGTCGGGACTGCCGATTCCGGGCAGGTCACCGCTCAGGGCGCTCACGACGACCTGCTCGTCCGGGCTGATCGGACTGAGCCCGTACGTTCCCGGCAGGTCTTCCACCGCGAAACGCTGGGCATCGACGGTCAGGAGCCCGGTGGATCGTGCGACCGTCACGCCGGGGTAATTGCCGGTCCTCGCGTTCAGGCCGGTGAGCCGGTTGAAAATGCTCGTCTTGCCGGCGTTCGGGCTGCCGACCAGCACGATCCGGGCGGCGTCGGAGGCAACTGACGTTGTGCCGCCGCTGTGGCAGGACTCCATCACGAGGCTGCGCCTGCTTCGGTCATCACCGGTGGGTCGAGTTCGACCGTGACCAGGGCTGCCTGGGCGTCGCGCAGGCAGAGGTCGAAATCGCAGACCCGGTACACCGACGGGTCGCCGAGCGGCGCTCGGCGCAACGGGCGGATGGAGGTGCCCGGCAGCACCCCGAGGGCTCCGAGCCGGTCGGCGAGCCGCCGGCCGAGGTCACCGACCTCGGCGCCGACGGCCAGAACACGGCCGAGACGTCCGACCTCCAACTGGTCCAGGGTGAGGGTACCGGCGGAGCCTGGCCTGGCGGCACTTTCGTTGCTGCTGTGCACGGTTGTCATCGGCATCCCCAGGATTCTGGTCTCTGTGGCCGCCGGTCGGCGACCCTCCCTCAGCGTAGGAGAGATTAGGGTTGCCTTACCTTTGTTCAGTCGCACAGATGTGCAATCGCCAGGTCGCCGCGGAGCGTTCACGTGCGCAGAAAAATTCCTGGAAATGATTTCGCCGACGCTCCGGATGCGGACAGAAAAAACCCCCGATGACGATTGTCATCGGGGGTTTTACTTCACTTCGGTGGATCCGAGGGGATTCGAACCCCTGACCCCCTGCATGCCATGCAGGTGCGCTACCAGCTGCGCCACGGACCCAGACTTTGTTTCGAATTCCTCCGAAACAACTTCATTAGGTTACTACATGTTTTGAGTGCTCGCGAACCAAACGCTAGTCCTGGGCATCAATTTCCACCGCAGATTCGATTCCGGCGTCGCCGGTGGGCTCGGCAGCGGCACGCGCGCTGGCCAGCTCGATGGGGATCACCGGGCAGTCCTTCCACAGGCGTTCGAGTGAGTAGTAGACACGTTCTTCTTCATGGAAAACGTGCACGACGAGGTCACCGAAGTCCACCAGGACCCACCGGCCTTCGGCGCGGCCTTCGCGGCGCAGCGGCTTATGACCGGCCTCGATCAGCTTGTCTTCGATTTCGCCGGCGATGGCGACGACGTTGCGTTCGGAGCGTCCCGTGACAATGAGGAAGATGTCGGCCAACGGCAACGGGTTGGAGACGTCGATGGCAACGAGATCCTCCCCCGCTTTCGAGTCGGCGGCGGCGGCAGCCACCTTGAGGAGCTCGAGAGCGTGGGCAGAAGCGGTCATCGATTGAATCCCTGAGTTAGTAAAAGCGAAATGGATGGCATTAGTAGATGTTGAAGGCGTAACCGATGACGAACAGCGACAGAACGCCGATCGCCAGCACAGCAGCCGTGATGGCCAGCACTGTCGGCAGGGATGCGCCACGCTTTCGCGGCGGCGTCATCACGCCCCGGGTGGAGGTATGGGTGCTCACGGCGCGGCTGGCGCTCACCGGGGCCACATCGTTGTGGTGGCCGCCCTCGTCGAGTTGGTCCAGCATTCGGTCCATCTCCGAGGAATCGAAGAGGTTCGGAAGCTGGCCGGTCGCGCCGAGGCTGCGAGGAAGGTCGATGGAACCGGTGATCATGATCTCGCCGGTGCTGGTGATCGGGCCCGCGGTTCCCTGACGCGGGATGGCGGGGAGGATCAGTGCGTTCGTGGTGGTGGGAATTCCCCCGGCACCGACGCCTCGACCGACCAGGTCATCGAAGGTCTGGTCGTCACGACGACCGATCTGCTGGATGTGGCCATCGTCGTCGTTGTCCACTGACCAGTGCCCGAGGGGCGGGTTCAGACCTGTGGAGCCCGTGTCGACGGGGGCGGGTTCGGCTGCAGCCGCCTCGCCGGTGTTCGAGGCTCGAGGCGCCGGCGCGGCAGGCACGACCCCAGGAACAGACTGCCCGGCGGTGTCGTCGTTGGTCTCGTTCTCGCCCACACTGGCGGAAGCGGCGGCTTGCAGCGCGCGCAATTCCCGGCGGGTGAGGGTGCGACCGAGGTCGATGTCGGGATGCGGCTCCGGAATCGGCAGCGGGGCGGGCGGTGCCGCGCGCTGCGGTTGTGCCGCCCGAGGGGTCTCCGCGGCGCGCTGCGGCTCGGCGGGGCGCACGGGGACAGGCTCCGCCGTGCTCTCGACGATGGGCTTGGCTGTGCTCTCGGCGGGGCTCTCGGCGACCGGCGAGGTGTGCCGGGAGTGGTGGTGCTGCTCGTCAAGCGGAGCGGGAGCGGCGTCGGCGGCAGAAGCAGCATCGGCCGAGACCGGTTCCTGTTCCCGTGCCAACTCGCGCAACTGTCGTCGCGTCAGTGGCTGCGGGCTATTACCCAACGTCATGCCACACTCCGATACAGATGGTGCTTTGAGATGTACTGGACAACCCCGTCGGGAACCAAGTACCAGACCGGGAAACCCCGGTTCACACGTGCCCGGCAGTCGGTGGACGAAATGGCCAGAGCCGGAACCTCCAACAAGCTTACGTCCTGGTTAGGCAATCCTGAAATGCTCAGGTCGTGTCCCGGGCGACTCACAGCCACGAAGTGCGCCAGCTTCCAGAGCTCGGCCACGTCTTTCCAGCCGAGGATCTGGGTGATGGCATCGGCACCGGTGATGAAGAACAGCTCGGCATCCGGGCGCTCGGCGTGGAGGTCTCGCAGGGTGTCGATGGTGAAGGTGGGTCCGGTGCGGTCGATGTCGACCCGGCTCACGGTGAAACGCGGGTTGGAGGCGGTGGCGATCACGGTCATCAGATAGCGGTGCTCTGCGACGGTCACGCCGGCCTTCTGCCAGGGCTGGCCGGTCGGCACGAAGATGACCTCGTCGAGGTCGAAACTCTGCGCGACTTCGCTTGCCGCAACCAGGTGCCCGTGGTGAATGGGGTCGAAAGTGCCGCCCATCACGCCGATGCGGGGGTGGTGCCGAGTCACGGTCAGCCGAGTGTCAGTGGCCGCCGTGGCTGGCCGCGCCACCGTGGGCTGCGGCGTAGGCGTTCGCCTTGGCGCTGTGGCGGTTGGCCACATCCCGGAAGCTCCAGACGACGAAGCCCAGCGCGGCGAAGACGATCAGGGCGATCATTCCATAGGTCCAGGTGGGTATCGGCAGCTCGGTGTGCTCGACCTCGGCAAGGACAGCGGTCAGGAACAACATGGAATCTCCGTTCAGAAAAGGGGGCACAACACACGGCGCTTGCGGTACGCGCGGTGCCGCGACCAGTCTAGCGGGGGTCTTCTGACGATCCGGGGAGAACAGCGGCGCTCGGTCACCGAATCTGCCGGCTGACGAATCAGGCCCGGACCTGGCCGGTTCCGCGCACGATCCATTTGGTGCTGGTGAGCTCAGGCAGCCCCATCGGCCCCCTGGCGTGCAACTTCTGGGTGGAGATGCCGACCTCGGCGCCGAAGCCGAATTCGCCACCGTCGGTGAAGCGGGTGGAGGCGTTCACCATCACCGCCGCCGAGTCGACCTCGTTGAGGAATCGTTCGGCGTTGACGATGTCGTTGGTGATGATGGCTTCGGTATGGCCGGTGGAGTAGTGGCGGATGTGCGCGATGGCGTCGTCGAGATCCGTGACCACCCGCACGGCCAGGTCCAGGCTCATGTACTCGGTGGCCCAGTCCTCCTCGGTGGCCGGAACCGCCGCGGGGTAGATCTCCCGCACCGCGGCATCCCCGTGAATGGTCACGCCGGATTCCGCAAGCTTGGCCAGCACGCCGGGCAGAAGCCTGACGGCAGCGGCCTCGTGCACGAGGACGGTCTCGACGGCGTTGCACACGCTCGGACGCTGCACCTTGGCGTTGTGCACGATGTCGGAGGCCCAGGATGCGTTGGCGGAGTCGTCGAGGAAGATGTGCACCACCCCGGCACCGGTCTCGATCACCGGCACCTTCGATTCCGTGACCACGGCCTGGATCAGGCCGGCGCTGCCGCGTGGGATCAGCACATCGACGTGTCCGCGGGCCTGCATCAACTGGGTCGCACCCGCCCGGCCGAACGGATCGATGGTCTGCACGGACTCGGCCGGCAGTCCGGCAGCGACGAGTGCCCCCTGGATCAGCCCGACCAGCACCCGGTTGGAGTTTTCTGCCGCTGTGCCCCCGCGGAGAACGCTGGCGTTGCCGCTCTTGAGCGCAAGGGCTGCGATGTCGACGGTCACATTGGGCCGGGCTTCGTAGATCACGCCGACCACACCGAACGGCACCCGCACCTGGCTGATCTTGACGCCGTTGGGCAGGCTGCTCCCCCGCACGACCTGGCCGACGGGGTCGGTGAGCTGCTCGATGTCTTCCACGGCGTCGGCGAGCGAGCGGATGCGGGCCTCGTCGAGGGTCAGCCGGTCGAGCAATCCGGCGCTCAGGCCGGCGGCGCGGCCGGCGTCGAGGTCGAGCGTGTTCGCGGCGACGATCTCGGTCACATTGTCACGGAGCGCCTGGGCGATACCGCGCAGGGCGCTGTTCTTCACCTGGGTGGGAGCCGCCGCCAACGTCAGCGATGCGGTTCGGCTCGCGACCAACAGGTCGGTGAAGGCAGAGGCCTCGTCGACGCTCAGGCCACGCACTACCGGAGCGACCGGAACGGATCCCTCTACCCGGGCTGCAGGACGCGTGGAGGCGGAAAGAGTCTCTGACATTTCCCTAGTTTAGGGCAGAACGGACCGCTCGGGCCGGGGCGGCCGGCTCGAACCAGGTGCCGACGTGGTCGCCCCTGAGTGCTTCGGCGACGAGGGCCGTCGAGGTCACCAGCACGGCCGTTCCGGCCTCAGCGGCGATGCGAGCGGCCGAGACCTTGGTACCGGCGCCCCCGGTTCCCACGCCCGAGAGGGAGGAGCCGAATTCGACCCCGGGCAGGGTGTCACCGAAGCTGACCTGATCGATGGGTTCTGCTCCCGGCAGGTGCGGCGGCTTCGTGTACAGGGCGTCCACGTCGCTGAGCAGCACCAGCAGGTCGGCCTTGACCAGGGTGGCGACCAGGGCGGCGAGCCTGTCGTTGTCACCGAATCGGATCTCGTGCGTGGCGACGGTGTCGTTCTCGTTCACGATCGGCAGGATGCGCAGCCCCAGCAGGCGTTCCATGGCGCGTTGCGCATTGCTGCGGGGTGACGCGTTGTCCAGGTCACCGGCGGTCAGGAGCACCTGGCCAGCGATGATGTCGTACCGGTCGAGGCTGTCCTGGTAGCGGAAGATCAACAGGTTCTGGCCGACGGAGGCTGCAGCCTGCTGGGTGGCCAGGTCGGTGGGGCGCTCGTCGAGCTGCAGGTAGGGCATGCCGGTGGCGATGGCGCCGGAGGACACCAGCACCACCTCGGCACCGCGACCGTGTGCGGAGGCAAGCGCGTCGACGAGCGGAGCGATCTGGCCCACGTTCGCCCCGCTGATCGACGACGACCCCACCTTGACCACGATGCGGGCCGCCGTGGCGACGCCACTGCGATCCAGCGGGCGCCTTCCCCCGTCGCTCACTCGGAGTCGCCCTCCTTGGCCCGGCGACGGGCGGCGTTGTTCTCCGTGACTTCGCCTTCACCGGCGTTGTACTCTTCTTCGCCGGTCGACCACATGCCGGCCTCGCGTTCGCGGATGAGCTCGGCCCGCGCGGCGGACTTGGCGTCCATGCGCTTGAGGTATTCCTCGCGACGCTCGTTGCTGGTGCGGCGTTTGGAGTCATCCATCCGGCTGTCGGTGCCACGCGGGGCGGTGATCAGCTCTGCCGTGGAGGTGAGGGTGGGCTCCCAGTCGAAGATCATGCCGTCGCCCGGGCCGATCACGACTGTCGAACCGGCGACAGCGCCGGCCTTGAACAGTTCGTCTTCGGTACCGAGCTTCGCCAACCGGTCGGCGAGGAAGCCGACGGCCTCGTCGTTCTTGAAGTCGGTCTGCTGCACCCAACGCTCGGGCTTGGCGCCGAGGATGCGGAAGATGTTCCCGAACGAGCCACCCTCGACGCGCACGATGAAGCCGCTGTCGTCGACGGGCTTGGGGCGGATGACGATGCGCGGCTTGAGCGCAGCGGCCTCGGCACTGGAGATCCGGCCGGCTTCGACGGTCTCGGCGAGAGCGAAGTTCAGCTGGCGCAGGCCCTCGTGGCTCACCGTGGAGATCTCGAAGACCCGGTAACCGCGTTCCTCGAGGTCGGCCTTGACGAAGGCGGCGAGCTCGCGACCCTCCGGCACGTCGATCTTGTTCAGGGCGATCAGCTGCGGGCGCTCGAGCAGCGGAGTCTGACCCTCCGGCACCGGGTAGGCAGCGAGTTCGCCCAGGATGATGTCGAGGTCGCTGAGCGGATCACGGCCAGGGTCGAGGGTGGCGCAGTCGAGCACGTGCAGCAGGGCGGTGCAGCGTTCGACGTGACGCAGGAACTCGAGGCCGAGGCCCTTGCCCTCGCTGGCGCCTTCGATCAGGCCGGGAACGTCGGCGACCGTGTAGCGCACCTCTCCGGCGTCGACGACACCGAGGTTGGGCTGCAGGGTGGTGAAGGGGTAGTCGGCGATCTTGGGCCTGGCCGCGGAAATGGCGGCGATCAGGCTGGACTTTCCGGCCGACGGGTACCCGACCAGGGCGACATCCGCCACGGTCTTCAGCTCGAGGTAGACGTCACCCTCGTAGCCGTAGGTGCCGAGCAGGGCGAAGCCGGGGGCCTTGCGCTTGGTCGAGGCGAGGGCTGCGTTGCCGAGTCCGCCCTGGCCGCCGGGTGCCACGACGATGCGGTAGCCGGGCTCAGTCATGTCGGCGAGCTCGTTGCCTTCGGCGTCCTTGACGACGGTGCCGAGCGGGACCGACAGCTCGATGACGTCGCTGCCGTAGCCGTTGCGGTGGTCACCCATACCGGGTCCGCCGTTGGCGGAACTGCGGTGGGGAGAGCGGTGGTACGCGAGCAGCGTGGTCACCTGCGGGTCGGCGACGAGCACGATGTCGCCACCGTTTCCACCGTTTCCGCCATCGGGTCCGGCGAGAGGTTTGAACTTCTCGCGCTTGACCGAGACACAACCGTTTCCTCCGTTGCCCGCTCGCAGATGCAGCGTGACTTGGTCAACGAACGTGGCCATGGAATGCCCCTTTCAGGTGGCGAGAAAAAAACATGAGGACGAGCCGAAGCCCGCCCTCATGCTGAAAAGCTGTGGTGATGCCTAAGCGGCAGCTACCACGATGTTGACGACCTTGCGGCCACCCTTTGCACCGAACTCAACCGAGCCGGCCTCGAGGGCGAAGAGGGTGTCGTCGCCGCCACGGCCGACGTTCACGCCGGGGTGGAAGTGGGTGCCGCGCTGACGGACGATGATCTCGCCCGCGCCGACAACCTGACCGCCGAAGCGCTTCACGCCGAGGCGCTGAGCGTTGGAGTCACGACCGTTGCGAGTGGAACTCGCACCTTTTTTGTGTGCCATTAGTTATTCTCCTCGGGCCTAGGCGATGCCGGTGACCTGAACGCGAGTGAGCTCCTGACGGTGCCCCTGACGCTTCTTGTAACCGGTCTTGTTCTTGAACTTCTGGATGACGATCTTCGGGCCGCGGAGGTCGTTGAGGACCTCGGCAGTGACCTTGACCTTGGCCAGTGACGAAGAGTCGGAGGTGATCTTGTCGCCGTCGACGAGAAGCACGGCGGCCAGCTCGACGTTGCCGTCCTTGTCAGCCTTGATTCGGTCCATCGTGACGATGGTCCCGACCTCTACCTTCTCCTGCCGCCCACCGGCGCGCACAACTGCGTAAACCACTTTACGTACCTATCTCTGGGGAACCCCGGGGGCTCCGATTCCTATGATGGAAAGTTACCGAGTGCAAATGGGCCAAGTCGGACCATCTCACTTCAGAAAACCTTGGGCGTTACGTGGACATAGCCCTACGCACACCAACACTGAACTTTAGCTGGTTCCGCTGCCCCGGTCAAACCAACTTCGTACCGCGTGTCGCGACCTGCCTGCACACGGCAGAACCGACCACTCGATAAGTGTACTCGCGTCGCCCCGGAGTTCCCGGAGGACACTCCAGACTGCCAGGCGTTCCTGAAGTCTCTACACTCGCAGAATGGGCATTCTGATCGACCAGCCGGCCTGGCCGGCCCACGGCACCCTCTGGTCCCACGTTGTCAGCGATTCGTCGATCGAGGAGCTGCACGCCTTCGCTGCCGCGCAGGGCCTTCCGCCCCGCAGCTTCGACCTCGACCACTACGACGCACCCCAGGCACGCTACGACGACCTGGTCGCGGCCGGTGCAGAGCCGGTCGACTTCCGCGGGCTGGTGACCCGGCTGCGCGCCAGCGGACTGCGCATCACCGCCAGGGAGCGCCGCTCCCGCCGCCACGACGTCGACTAACTCTTCGGCTCCCACCGTCACCAGGTGGCGTCGATGCCGACGATGCTGCGGGTGATGCCGCCCGTGGCCAGATCGACGAAGACCGTCGTCGCGGTTGTCGCCTGCGGTTCGACCGGGTAGCCGTCCGAGACCTGCGTGTTCCTGTTCGGCACCGTCTGCACGGCCAGGTACTGGTCATTGGGCGAGATCCCGAACCCGACGATGGTCTCGTTCGCCAGCACCGGCTCGTAGACCAACCTGCTGCTCTCGGCTCCCGGAGCCCCGGTCACCAGGGTCAGGTATTGCCGCACCCGCCCGCTCGACTGATCGAATTCGGCCACCCGCTGCACGTAGCCCTCTCCCCCGGTGAGGAAGCGCAGTTCGGCGGTGTACGGCGTCGTCCCGGCTACGGTCTGCGGCACGATGGCCTCTTCGGTGCCGCGGGACAGGTCGAGCACGTACTGGCTGGCCTGATCGGAGACGGCGATCCGGAGCCCGTCGGGGGCGAAGGCGGTGAGGTTGGGGAACTGCCCGATCGGGATGGGCTCTGCGCGACCGGTCGGGTCGATCAGCAGCAGGGTGGTGTCGAAGAGTTGCACCACGATCTCGGCCCGGCGAGCCATGAAGCCCCAGCTGATCGCCTGCACCGGTTGGCCGTCGAGACCGGCGACCGTATCGACGGTGCCGCGGGTGAGGTCGAGCAGGAACAGGGTGTTGTCGTAGACCTCCCCGGTCGCGCCGGGCAGGCTGCTGAACCGGAACCCGATCGTGGAAGACACCGTGGAGGCCTGCAGCTCCCGCACCGTGCCGGTACCGGGCAGCGTGAGTTCGGCGGCGACGCCGTCCGCTCCGACGAGGCTGAGCCGGTTGGAGAGGTCGTCGGCGAGGGTGACGACCACGAGTTCATCGCCGATCGGCACGAACGCCTGGATGTACGGCGCCGAGAAGACGGTATCGGTCTCTGCGTCGCCGATAGCGGTTCGGATCACCCGGTCCGGTTGTTTGGTGGTCTCGCCCGGAAGGGCCGGCGACCGGTTGAGCAGGAACAGGGGCGCTTCATCGGTGTGGAAGGACGCCGACAGCTCTGACACCCGGTCGTCGAACGGGCCGGTGACCCCGGCCACATCGACGGTGTATGCGGTGTCGTACGCCAGTGGCTGCGAGAAGACGATCACGATGGTGTCATTCACGGTCTGCACCTGCACCGGGCTGGGCGGATTGATCTGCACCTGGTCGGCGTCGACCTCCGCAAGTTGCTGGTTGGTCTCCAGCACCAGCCGCTGATTCGCCTGGCTGACCACGGCGGTGGTGTCGACGGTGGAGCCGGTGAGCCGGGGACCGTTCAGCACGTTGACGGCCACCAGGCCCAGGCAGAGCAGGAGCAGGCCGACCAGCAGGGCGGCGAGGGTGCGGCGGAAGCGCCGGTCGGTGGTCTCCGGGCCGGCGGGCGCACCGGAGCGCTGGTCTGTGGAAGAGCCCCAGTCAGTAGACATACGGATCGCTCGGCTGGTCGACGGATTCGATGGTGCTGGGCTGCACGGCAAGCGTGTTCGTGGAGGTGGCGCTCGGGTTGGCCGCGAAGAAGCCCGTCACTTCGACCCAGTCGTCGGTGTTGTAGCTGTTGCTCCAGCCCGGCTGATACACGGGAAGCCCGATGGGTTGCGCGTCGACGGCGCAACAGGTGACGACGAACCGCGCGACGTAGAAGACGTTCTCAGGGTCGCTGGCATCGGGCAACACGAAGCCGGTCACCCTGGCGGTCTTGTCGGTGTAGAGCGCCGGGTCATCTGACTGTGCCAGCAGCGACACCCATTCCTTGACGCTGAGGCGCTCATAGTCACCGGTGCCCACCAGGGTGGCGGCCTGGTCGGCCGCTTCAGCGGTGTCGAGGCCACCGGAGTTGACCTCGCGCTGCGTCGCGGTCGCGCTGGTCAGAGTGGCGGGAGGCACCATCAGCACGGCCACCGCCGCGACCGTGAGCAACACGGCGCTGCCGACGAGGGCGAGCGTGTTCCGGCGCGGTGACCGGGACTGGCCGGTGGCGGGTGCGGGCACCACGAAGGATGCGACCACGAAGACCAGGCCGAGGGCGGCCATCACCAGAGTGAAGCCGAAGTAGCGGGGGTGGATGTACAGGCCCAGTTGGCCGGTCACGCCGAGCCAGACCGTCGCGACCACGACCACGAGGCTCAGCCCGATGCCGCGCCAGCGTTCGGCCAGGCGGCCGGACCAGTCGGGCGCGTGGCGCCGGGTGCGGTTGTCGGTGCGCTGTTTCGGGCTGCCGGTCCCGGCATCAGCCGACATAGTTCACCAGCAATCCGGCCGCTGCGCTCATCAGCGCCACAAGCGCTGTGATCTGAACGAGGGTTCTCGTGGTGAAGGTCGTGCGCATCAGCGCCAACATCTTGACGTCGATCATGGCTCCGAAGGTGAGGAAGGCGGCGATGCCGCCGGGCATGAAGGTGCTGCCGAACGACAGCACGAAAAAGGCATCCACGTTGGAACAGACCGCGACAATGAAAGCGAGTGCCATCATCGCCAGCACCGACCAGACCGGGTTGCTGCCCAGTGCGAGCAGCACCGACCTGGGCACGAAGACCTGGGTGAGTGCGGCCAGGAGCGATCCCACGAAGAGCGCAGGCATGATGACCGCGGTCTCCCGGGCGAAGAGGTCGACCGATTTCTGCATCCGTCCGGCTGCGGGCGGGTGCGGGTGGTCATGCTCGTGACCGTCCTGCTCTGGCCGGGCGCAGGATGCAGCGAAGTCGGGGGTGAGGAGACTGTCGGGATCGGGGTGCCGACTGTACAGCCAGCCGATCACGTTCGCGATCACGAAGCCCGCCACGATCCGGGTGACCAGGATGCCGTCGTCGAACCCGAAGGCATGGTGGGTGGTGATGATCGTGATCGGGTTGAGAATGGGCGCGGCCAACAGGAAGGTGATCGACTCCGGCACGGTGAATCCGCCGACCATGAATCCTCTGGCCAGGGGCACGTTGCCGCATTCGCAGACGGGAAAGAACATGCCCAGCAGCGAGATCGATGCGCGCCTGAGCAGCGGTTGGCGCGGCAGGAACCTGGTCAGGAACCCGTGCGGCAGCCAGACCTGCACCACCGTGGACAGCAGAATGCCGAGGAAGACGAACGGTGCCGATTCGATGATCACGCTGAGCGCGAGCGTCACGGTGTCCTGGGCGCGATCCGGCAAGCCCCAGCCGGCGAAGGCCGGGCTCAATGCCCGCACCAGGAAGGCCAGCGCGACAAGCACCACTCCGAGGATCAGGCCGGTGGGCACGCGCCGCACCGTCCCCCGATCCCTGTGCATCCGTCAACCCTAACCGAGTCGGGCGAACGCACCGTACGCCGCGACCAGACCCATACCGCCGGCGGCATGCATCGCCGCGGGCACGAAGAAAGCGGTGCCGCCCTCTCGGGCTGCACCGCTTTCTTTTGCCGTGACCGGCCTGTTGGCCGACGCCGGACGACTCAGGACCGCTGTTAGCGGGCGTCCTCCGTGGGGATCACGATCGGCTGCACAGAGGCGGTGGGTCCACCGGCTGTGGTGACCCGACGGCTGCGCGAGCGGCCCTGGCCGGGCTGCTTGGGCTCCGGCAGCGAGTCCAGCACGGAGTCGAGCAGCTGGTCGGTGACCTGCTTGCTGACCGGGCGCCGGTTACGCGGCGACTTCGTCACCGGGATGTCCAGGATGGCGACACCTTCGGACTCGACAGAGCCGCCCTCGACGGAGTCACGCGGCGCCGGTTCGGCCTGCACCGAGTCGGACTGCGCCCGCCCGGAGCGCACCGGAGGCAGCAGGTCGTCCAGGCTGACGGACGCCTGGGCATCGGCGGCTGGCGAGCTCTCCGCTGCGGACTGACCGCCGCGTACACCGGATCGGCCGCGGCCGCCTCGTGAGCTAGAACGCGAACCCGAATCGGACCCGCTCTGGTTGTGCGCCGCGTCGGTGTTCGTGGCGTCGATGTTCGCGGGCGCGCTGTGTGCCGGCGAGGTCTCGGCCGGCACGGTGTTCGCCTGGTCTGTGCTCGCCTGGTCGGTGCTCGGCGCATCGACGGTCGCGTCGACAGCCGGAGCATCCGTCTCGGCCGGCGTGATCACGGGGATCGAGCCGGTGAGCGACCGTGAGATGGTGCGGGCAGCGATCAGCGCGAGGGCGTGCTTGGCGTCCTCGGTGATGCCGTGCGTGCCGTGGCCGGTCTTGGCGGCGTCGGACTGCGCGGCGGCGGAGCCCGCCGATCCGTGAGACGAACCCTGGCCGGTCGAACCGTTGCGGGAGCCGTTGTGGCTGCCGTCGTGGCCGTTCGCGGGGCCGTTGCCGGCAGACTTGCTGCGCGGGCGACGTTCCTGCGGCGGCTGCGCGGTCTGACGGTGCTTCACCACGGGGTCGTGGTGGATGACGATTCCACGCCCGGCGCATGCTTCGCAGTTCTCGCTGAAGGACTCGAGCAGCCCCAGGCCCAGCTTCTTCCGGGTCATCTGCACGAGTCCGAGCGAGGTCACCTCGGCCACCTGGTGCTTGGTGCGGTCGCGGCTGAGGCACTCGACGAGGCGCCGGAGCACCAGGTCGCGGTTGGACTCGAGCACCATGTCGATGAAGTCGACCACGATGATGCCGCCGATGTCGCGCAGGCGCAGCTGACGCACGATCTCGTCGGCCGCCTCGAGGTTGTTCTTGGTGACGGTCTCTTCCAGGTTGCCGCCTGAACCGACGAACTTGCCGGTGTTGACGTCGACCACGGTCATGGCCTCGGTGCGGTCGATCACGAGCGAACCGCCGGACGGCAGCCAGACCTTGCGGTCCAACGCCTTCTCGATCTGTTCGGAGATGCGGTACTCGTCGAACGCGTCGCGTTCACCGTCGTAGCGCTGCACGCGTTCGACCAGGTCGGGCGCGACCTGGCGCAGGTAGGACTCGATGACCTCCTGGGCGTCGTCACCGGAGATGACCATCTTGTGGAAATCCTCGTTGAAGACGTCGCGCACGATCTTGATCAGCAGGTCCGGTTCGCTGTGCAGCAGGGCCGGTCCTGAGACCGTCTCGACCTGCTTGGCGATGGATGCCCACTGCGCGGTCAGGCGGTTGACGTCGAGGGTGAGCTGTTCGTCGGTGGCGCCTTCGGCGGCGGTGCGCACGATGACGCCGACGTTGTCGGGCAGCACCTCTTTGAGGATCTTCTTCAGCCGGGCCCGCTCGGTGTCGGGGAGCTTGCGGCTGATCCCGTTCATCGAGCCGTTGGGCACGTAGACGAGGTAGCGGCCGGGCAGCGAGACCTGGCTGGTGAGGCGGGCACCCTTGTGACCGATCGGGTCCTTGGTGACCTGCACGAGCACCTTGTCGCCCGGCTTGAGGGCCAGCTCGATACGGCGGGTCTGGGCATTGCCCGGGGAGTTGACCGCGGCGGCGTCCCAGTCCACCTCACCGGAGTACAGCACGGCGTTGCGGCCGCGTCCGATGTCGACGAACGCGGCTTCCATGCTGGGCAGCACGTTCTGCACCCGGCCGAGGTAAACGTTGCCGATGAGGGACGCGTCCTGGTTCTTGGCGACGTAGTGCTCAACGAGCACGCCGTCTTCAAGAACGCCGATCTGGATCTTGTTGTGCTTGGCCCGCACGACCATGGCGCGGTCGACCGACTCGCGGCGGGCGAGGAACTCGGCCTCGGTGATGACGGGCCGGCGGCGGCCGGCGTCGCGGCCGTCGCGGCGGCGCTGCTTCTTCGCTTCGAGGCGGGTCGACCCCTTGATGCGCTGCGGCTCGGTGATGAGCTCGGGTTCGCGGGTGGTGCGCACCCGCACGACCGTGTTGGCCGGGTCGTCGCTGCGGCCCTCTTCACCCGTGCGGCGGCGAGCACGGCGACGGACCGTCGATGCCTCTTCTGAGTCGTCGTCCTCGTCGTCGAGCTGACGTGCTCCGGATCGCACCGGTGCGGGCAGAATCGCCGGCGCCTGGAAAATCAGGGATGTCGTCGGGCGGCGGACCACCTCGACGGACTCATCGAACGGGGTCGGCAGCGCCGGGAAGGCGACCGGCTGGTCGACGGCGTCAGCGGCCAGCGCCTGGGTGTCGATCAGCGTGGGAGCACTGGGCTCCTCGATGACCGGTTCCGGACTGATCGGTTCAGCTTGTCGTGCCGGTGCTGCCCTTCTGGTTGTTTTGCGAGTGCCGAACAGGCCCTTGCGCTTCTTGTTTTCGTTGTCTTCCACCATCACTGGTGCGCTCCTTGACCGCTGTGGGTGACCGCGCCACCCACCCGGCTACTCTCTCGTGCGACGCTTTCGCTTGCGCGAAAACCCCGCGAATCCTTTTTGCGTTCCGCAACCGGCTCTTGGCTCTGGTTGCTAATACCTTTGGTCTAGGACCAATGAATCTGGGCGAATGCCGCCCATTAAGCCTTATGGCATCGGTTTGAGCGCGGCTCAAACGACTTCTTCGATTATCGCACGCATTCCCAGGGACGCGTGCGCGACACATGACATAATCCTCGAGTGCCACAGACAGCGTCAAAAAAGCCTCCCATCGGCCTTGCAATCTTCCTGATCATCGCCGGAGCGATCGGCTTCGCGGCCGCTTTCGCACTCACGCTGGACAAGTTCACGATGCTGGCGGATCCCACCGCTCAGCTGTCCTGCAACTTCAGCGTGCTGGTCGGGTGCAGCACCAACCTGGGGTCCTGGCAGGGCGCCGTGTTCGGCTTTCCGAACCCGCTGATCGGGGTGGCGGCCTGGAGCGTCGTGATCACCATCGGGGTCGCCATCCTCTCCGGCGCATCCTTCAAGCGCTGGTTCTGGCTCGGGCTGAACCTCGGCGTCACCGGCGCACTGGTCTTCGTGATCTGGCTCATGGGCCAGAGCTTCTTCGTGCTCGACGTTCTCTGCCCGTGGTGCATGGTCACCTGGACTGTCACCATCCCGACGTTTTTGGCCGTGACCCTGTACAACCTCAAGACGGGCAACATTCCCGTTCCGGCACGTGTCCGGCGCGCGGCGGCTGGCGCATATTCCTGGATCTTCGTGATCACCATCGTCTGCTACCTCATCGCGGCCGTGATCGCCCAGCTCCAGATGGACTTCCTCCACCGCCTCTGACACCCGCGAAACGTGAGAAAAGCCCCGAAAACGGAACGTTTTCGGGGCTTTTCTCACGGCTCGCGTGGTGGAGCTGGAGGCTTAGGCGAACCAGAGTGCCAGTTCACGGGCGGCGGACTCGGGCGAGTCAGAGCCGTGCACCAGGTTCTGCTGCACCTTCAGGCCCCAGTCCCGGCCCAGGTCACCGCGGATGGTTCCGGGTGCTGCGGTGGTGGGGTCTGTGGTTCCGGCCAGGGCGCGGAAACCCTCGATCACGCGGTCACCGGCCACTCGGAGGGCCAGGATCTGGCCGCTTTCCATGAATTCGACGAGCGGTTCGAAGAACGGCTTGCCGGCGTGCTCCGCGTAGTGCTCAGCGAGCAGCGAACGCTCGGCCTGCACGAGCTTGATGTCGACCAGGGAATATCCCTTGGCCTCGATCCGGCGGAGGATCTCGCCGGAGAGGTTGCGGGCGACGCCGTCGGGCTTGACCAATACGAGTGTTTCCTGAACCTGAGTCATGTGTTCTCCTTCTGCTGTCTGTCTATTTTTGCGCCGTTGATCATGCAGTACACCCACATGCCGGCGAATAACGCCCCAACAACGAACATCGCCGGGTTGAGGAACCCGGTGGCGACGATGATGACCTGGATGGCCCAGCCGATGCCGTAGGCCCAGTTGTACCGTAGCAACCCGAGAGTGGCGACCATGATCAGGCAGAGCAGAGCTCCTCCGCCCAGGGTCACCCAGGCCGGCAGATCACTGAGACCGAAGATGACCAGCGTCGCCAGGAACACCACGATCAGCTCGAAGCCGAGCACGATCGAGGCGAGCGAGCGGCGGACGGATCCGCTTCTCACGGTGTCATCCAGTCCCCCGCGTCGGCCAACGCAACGGCGTCGCCGACGAGGGTGATCGATCCGGCGACCAGGACGGCGCGCTTGGGTTCGTCCTGGGCCCAGCCGCGGGCGGCATCGAGGGCCTGGGCGAGGTCGCCGAAGCGGTAGGTGTCGGCGTCGCCGACGTGTTCGGCGACGAGGTCAGCGAGGTCGTCGACCGGGATGGCGCGCTCTGAGTGCGACTGGGTGACGTGGAACCGGGTGGCGACGGGCCGGAGCGCTTCGATGATGCCGGCGGCGTCCTTGTCGGCGAGGATGCCGATGACCACGGCGATCTCATCGAAGTCGAAGTAGCTCTGCAGCGCGGCGGTGAGTGCGAGGGCACCGTGCGGGTTGTGCGCCGCGTCGACCAGCACGGTGGGCTCGATGCCGACCAACTGCAGGCGTCCGGGCGAGGTCGCGGTGGCGAGGCCCTCCACCAGGATGTCGTCGACGAGGGCTTGGCTGCCCGCGCCGAGGAACGATTCGACGGCGGCTATCGCCACGGCGGCGTTCTGCGCCTGGTGGGTGCCGTAGAGCGGCAGGAACAGTTCGGAATAGGTGCCGGCGATGCCGCGCACCGAAATGAGCTGGCCGCCCACCGCCACCTGGCTGGCGAGCAGGGCGAACTGTTCACCCTCCCCCACCAGGGTCGATTCGGTGAGCTCGGCGGCGCGATCGAGCTCGGCTCTGGCCTCCGGCACCTGCAGGGCGGTGACGACAGCCGCGGCCGGCTTGATGATCCCGGACTTCGTGCGCGCGATCTCGGCGATGGTGTTACCGAGGCGCTTGGTGTGGTCGAGGGCGATCGGGGTGAACACCGCGACCTGGCCGTCGGCCACATTGGTGGAGTCCCATTCTCCGCCCATGCCCACTTCGAGCACGACCACGTCGACCGGCGCATCCGCGAAGCAGGCGAAGGCGAGCACCGTCAGGGCCTCGAAGAAGGTGAGCGGTTCATCGTTCGCCGCGGTGAGCTCGGTGTCGACCATGTCGAGATAGGGCTGGATGTCGGCCCAATTCGCCGCCAGGGCCTCGTCGCTGATCGGCTGGCCGTCGATCACGATGCGCTCGTTGAGCCGCACCAGGTGCGGGCTGACCAGCAGGCCGGTGCGCAGGCCGTACGCCCGGAGGATGCTCTCGATGATGCGGCTGGTGCTGGTCTTACCGTTCGTGCCGGTCACATGGATGATCGGGTAGGAATTCTGCGGGTCGCCGAGCAGCTCGACCGCGCGCCGGGTGGGCTGCAAGCGCGGTTGCGGTGCGCTTTCGCCCACCCGTTCGAGCAGGGCGGCCAGAACGGCGTCACCGGCATCGCGGAATTCGTCGGGGTAATAGTCGTCAGACATTGATGGTTCCTTTGTCGCGGGCGACGGCAACGATCACCGGGGCGGAGTTCGCGTAGTGGTTGGCCTCGAAGCGCACATAGTGCTCGACGGGGGTTCCGGTCAGGCGGGGCAGCCACTCGGCCGGCGTGCCGGCGGCGAGCACGGCCCCGTCGACCGACGAGGAGGCGTGCGTATGGAAACGGGTGGCCAGGGTTTCTGCGGCGACATCGACGGCTGCGCCGATGGCGAAGGTCGCAGCATCCGCCTCGTCGAAGAAGACCAGGTCGAGCCGGATGCGGTCGCTGACCTCGAAACCGGCGGACTTGCGGGTGTCCTGCACGGCCCGGATGAGGTCGCGGGCCAGGCCCTCGGCTTCGAGCTCCGGCGTGGTCGTGGTCTCCAGCAGCACGAAGCCGCCGCCGGGAAGCAGCGCCAGGGCGGAGGTGTTCAACACCGATTCGGCGTCTGCGGCCGTTGACGCGGCCTGCAGCTCCAGGTCGTACTCCCCCGCCACCAGCGCGATGCCGCCTGCGGTGACGACGCCGTCGGTCTCGGACCAGTCGCCCGTGCGGGCCGCCTTGATGACCTGCTGTACCTGCTTGCCCAGTCGCGGGCCGGCCGCCCGCGCGTTCACGGTGAGCTTGGAGGTGATGCCGTAGCTCTCGGCGCTGCCCTCCGTCAGTTCGACCAGGCTGACCGCCTTCACGTTGAGCTCGTCGCGCAGGATGCCCTCGAAGCCGGCCAGGGCGGCGGTGTTCGTGGTGACCACGGTGAGGTTCGACAACGGCAGGCGCACCCGCAGGCCCGCCTTCTTGCGGAGTGACAGCACGGTAGAGCTGATCAGCCGCACCTGGTCCATCGCGGTGACCAGGCCCGGGTCTGCGGGAAAGGCCGACGCGTCGGGCCAGTCGGTCAGGTGCACGCTGCGACCGCCCGTGAGGCCCTGCCAGATGCGCTCCGAGACCAGCGGCAACAGCGGCGCCGCCACCCTGGTGAGCGTTTCGAGCACGGTGTACAGGGTGTCGAACGCTTCGGAGCCGGTGCCGTCGGCGGCCACCCCGCCCCAGAACCGGTCCCGCGACCGCCGCACGTACCAATTGGTGAGCACGTCGGCGAAGTCACGCAGGCGCGACGCGGCGACGGTGCTGTCGAGGCGTTCCAGGTCGCCGGTGACACCCTCGATCAGGTCTCGGGTCTTCGCCAGCAGGTACCGGTCGAGCACATCGGTGGAGTCGGTGCGCCAGGTGGCGGTGTACTCCGACGCGTTGGCGTAGAGCGAGAAGAAGTACCACGTGCTCCAGAGCGGCAGCAGCATCTGCCTGGTGCCCTCGCGGATGCCTTCCTCGGTCACGATCAGGTTGCCGCCGCGCAGCACGGAGGAGCTCATCAGGAACCAGCGCATGGCGTCGGAGCCGTCGCGGTCGAAGACCTCGTTCACGTTGGGGTAGTTGCGCAGCGACTTGCTCATCTTCTGGCCGTCGCTGCCGAGCACGATGCCGTGGCTGACCACGTTCTTGAAGGCGGGCCGGTCGAACAGCGCCGTGGAGAGCACGTGCAGCAGGTAGAACCAGCCGCGGGTCTGACCGATGTACTCCACGATGAAGTCGGCGGGATTGTGCGAGTCGAACCATTCCCGGTTCTCGAACGGGTAGTGCACCTGGGCGAACGGCATCGAGCCGGAGTCGAACCAGACGTCAAGCACATCCTCGATGCGCCGCATGGTCGACTGGCCGGTGGGGTCGTCGGGGTTGGGCCGGGTGAGGGCGTCGATGTACGGGCGGTGCAGATCGGTGGGGCGCACGCCGAAGTCGGCTTCGAGTTCGTCGAGCGACCCGTAGACGTCGATGCGCGGGTAGGCGGGGTTGTCGCTCTTCCAGACCGGGATCGGGGATCCCCAGTACCGGTTGCGGCTGATCGACCAGTCGCGGGCGTTGCCGATCCACTTGCCGAACTGGCCGTCCTTGACGTTCTCCGGCACCCAGTTGACCTCCTGGTTGAGGTCGACCATACGATCGCGGAAGTCGGTGACACGTACGAACCAGCTCGACACGGCCTTGTAGATCAGCGGGTTGCGGCAGCGCCAGCAGTGCGGGTAGGAGTGCTCGTAGCTGGCCTGGCGGAGCAGCCTGCCCTGGCCCTTGATCAGCTGGGTGAGCGGCTTGTTCGCGTCGCTCCAGAGCTGGCCGGCCACCTCGGCGACCTCCGGCAGGAACTTGCCGCCGTCGTCGAGGGAGAGGATGACCGGGATCCCGTAGGCCTGGCAGACCGTCTGGTCCTCCTCGCCGTAGGCGGGGGCCTGGTGCACGATGCCGGTGCCGTCACTGGTGGTGACGTAGTCGGCGACCACGAAGCGCCAGGCGTTCTGGGTGCCCCATTCGCTCTCGTCGGCGTAGTAGTCGAACAGGCGGTCGTACGAGACCCCTTCGAGGTCCCGGCCGGTCACGGTGCGACTGATCGCGGCCGTCGCGTCGGCGGCGCTCTCGTAGCCGAGATCCTTGGCGTAGCTGCCGACGAGGTCGATCGCGAGCAGGTACTCGGCTCCGAGCACCTCTGTGCCTGCTCCTGGTGTGCTGCCGGCCTGCTCCCGCAGCACCTCGGCATCCGGCGTGCCCTTGGGGCCGGCGGGGACGACCGCGTAGACGATGTCGGGCCCGACCGCGAGGGCCAGGTTGGTCGGCAGGGTCCACGGCGTGGTGGTCCACGCGAGGGCCCGCACCGCGGTGAGGCCGAGGGTCTCGGCCTTGGCGCCGACCAGCGGGAACGTCACCGTGACGGTCTGGTCCTGACGCATCTTGTAGACGTCGTCGTCCATGCGCAGCTCGTGGTTGGACAGCGGGGTCTGGTCGCGCCAGCAGTACGGCAGCACCCGGTAGCCCTCATAGGCGAGGCCCTTGGTGTGCAACTCCTTGAACGCCCAGATCACCGATTCCATGAAGGTGATGTCGAGGGTCTTGTAGTCGTTCTCGAAGTCGACCCAGCGGGCCTGGCGGGTGACGTACTGCTCCCAGTCCTTGGTGTACTCGAGCACCGATTCGCGGGCGACGGCGTTGAACGCGGCCAGGCCCATTTCTTCGATCTGGCTCTTGTCGGTGATGCCGAGCTTGCGTTCGGCCTCGAGTTCGGCGGGCAGGCCGTGGGTGTCCCAGCCGAACCGGCGGTGCACCTGCTTGCCGCGCATGGTCTGGAACCGGGGAAAGAGGTCCTTGGCATAGCCGGTCAGCAGGTGGCCGTAGTGCGGCAGGCCGTTGGCGAACGGGGGGCCGTCGTAGAAGACCCACTCCGGGGCACCCTCGCGGTTGTCGATCGAGGCCTGGAACGTGCCGTCCTTCTCCCAGAAGGCGAGTACATCGGTCTCGATCTGCGGAAAGTTCGGCGACGGTACAACGGCGCCGGCAGCATCGGGGGCCTGGCCGGCCGGGGTCTCTTCGGGCGTTTGCGGGTACGTCATGGTTCTCCTGGACGAGGCGGATGTAGTGCTGCTGGCCTGTTCCACGAGGACGCCCGTCCCGGGGGACGTGGCGCGGTACCACCTCGCTTGCCGTTCCCAACAAGGCGAACGACCGCTCAAACTAAGGCTGTGACGGGCCCGACCCGTTCGGCTCTACTGGCTGCGGACGGGCTGGCCCGTCCGACGCGTTCTTCCGAAGACTCCCCGGTGATGGCCGGATCACTGTCATGCGATTCTGATCACCAAAAAACAGTGACACCCAATACTACCGGTTCACCGGGCAGGTCGCAGGGCTGACTATCGCGGGTCGAGCACCGGGCGAAAACCCGAACAGACCGGGCTGATCGCCAGGTCGACGTAGGGGGCCAGGTCTCCGCGATGAACACCGGCGGCGGCCCACTCCGCGGCGGCAGCGGCGGCGGCAGCCACCACGGCGGAGGAGAACGCCCGCCCGGCCAGGTCACGGTCGGCGGCGAACCCCGGCCGGGCGGCGACGAACTCCGCCACCCGGCCGGTCACGACCAGAAACCGGGCGAGGGCGGATGATTCCAGCTCACCCTCCGTGGCCATCACCTCGTACTGCGTGACCGCCCACGGCACCCGGCCGGGGCCGAACCCGGCGGCGAGCGTGAGCAGGGCGTGCCTGACCGCCACGGTGACGGGTTCGGCGCGGTCGCACTGCGCGAGCGCCGCCGGCAGGGCAGCGAGCCCGGCGTCGACATCCACCCAGAGCAGGTCGCTCTTGGTGGCGAAGTAATTGAAGAAGGTGGTCCGGCTCACCCCGGCACGCCGCGTGATGTCGCCGATGGTGGTGCCGGCGTAGGTCTGCTCGAGGAACAGCTCACTCGCCGCTTCCTCGAGCATCGCTCGGGAAGATTGCCGGGGCCGGCCGGTCGTGCGGGAAAACGACATGGGTCTCCGGTGTTCTACGATAGACGGTAGGTGCTGTTTCTGTACCGAGTCCAGAAAGTCTCGTTCCATGATGGCACACCCATCGGCCGCCGCACGGCGTGCCGTCAGCAGCTCACCTTCCACCGCAACTTTCCCTGTGAAAAGAGACCTCCGAATGCCCCGACCGGGAATTCTTCGTTCCGCTCCGCGCTCCGCGACCCTCGCAGTCCTGGCCGGAACCGCTGTCATCGGACTCGCCCTGACCGGATGCACCAGCGCCGCGCCGACGGGTGACACCGCCACGGCGGTCGAGGGAGGCACTCTGACGTATGCCTCCGGTGACGCCGAGCCCACCTGCCTGGACCCGCACGTCGGCGGGAACTACCCGCAGGCGCTGGTCAGCGGTCAGTTCCTCGAGTCGCTCGTCTCGCTCGACAGCGACGGCACGGTCATCCCCTGGCTGGCTGACAGCTGGACCGTGAGCGACGACGGATTGACCTGGGAATTCACCCTCAAGGATGGCGTCACGTTCACCGACGGCACCGCGTTGGATGCCGCTGCCGTGCAAGCCAACATCGCCCACCTGCAGGACCCGGCGACCGGGTCCTCGACCGGGTACCTGGCCCTGGCCAAGGTCACCGGCACCGAGGCCGTCTCCGACTCCGTGGTGCGCCTCACCCTCGCGCAGCCCGACAGTGCCCTGCTCGAATCGCTCTCCCAGCCGTGGCTGGCCATCGAGTCCCCTACCGCCCTGGAGCGCAGCCAGGACGAGAACTGCGCCGCCCCGGTGGGCACCGGCCCGTTCATCGTCGACTCCTGGGTGAAGCAGAACGCGATCACCCTGGTGCGCAACGACGACTACACCTCGCCGCCCGCGGACGCGGCCCACGACGGCCCCGCCTACCTGGACAGCATCGTCTGGCGGTTCATCCCGGACTCCGCCTCCCGGTACGCGGCTCTGCAGGCCGGCGAGGTGGACGTGATCGACAACGCCCAGCCGGACACCATCACCCAGGCCGAAGCGAGCGACACCATCGTGCACCTGGATGCGCCCCGGCCCGGTGCCTCCAACCGGATCGAGCTGAACTCCGGCAAGGCGCCGTTCAACGATGCAGCAGTGCGCGAAGCGTTCATCCGCTCGGCAAATGTCGATGATGCCGTCGCCAGCCTGTTCCAGGGCAGCGCCGCACGGTCGTACTCCGCCCTCTCCAGCGTTGAGCCGCTCGGAATCTCCCGCCCCGACCTGTTCGATTACGACCCCGACGCCGCCGCCGCCCTACTCGACGAAGCCGGCTGGTCGGAGAAGGACTCAGACGGTTACCGGGTCAAGGACGGCGTGCGCCTCACCGTGGTGTTCCCGGTGAGCACCAACCAGTCCATTCCCGCCGAGCAGTCCCTGTTCGAGCAGATCCAGGCCACGGCCAAGGAGACCGGGTTCGACGTCCAACTGACCAAGCTGGACCTCTCCAGCTGGTACACCGCCCTCGGCAGCAACGCCTACGACGCCGTTAGTGCGCCGTACACCAAGGTCGGCCCCGACGTGCTGCGGATCCTGTTCGACTCCGCCGGCATCACGCCCGCGCCCAGTGGCTACTTCGCGAACCATGCCCAGCTGAGCGACCCTGAGCTGGATTCGCTGCTCGCCCAGGCGAGCGCGACGAACGACGCCGACACCCGCGCCGACCTCTATGCCGACGCGCAGGACATCGTGCTCGAAGGGTTCTACATCCTGCCCCTCTACGACCAGCAGAACCACTTCCTCCTCAGCTCGGCCGTCGAGGGCGCCAGGGCCATGCCCACGGTCTCCACGCCGGCGTTCTACGACGCGTGGCTGACCAGCTGACGCGGGCGCGACTGGGCGGCCTCGGCCGCCGCCTGGCCGGCGCGGTGTTCGTGCTCTGGGCCGTGGCCACCGTCACCTTCTTCGCGGTGCGCATGATCCCCGGCGACCCCGCCGAGGCGATCCTCGGTGGGCCGGGCTCGCAGACGTCGCCGGAGGCACTCGCCGCCGTGCGGGCGGAATACGGCCTCGACCAGCCCCTGCTGCTGCAGTACCTGCACCAGCTGGGCCGCCTCGCCACCGGTGACCTCGGCCAGTCCTACGCCCTGAACATGGATGTCGGCCCTCTCGTAGTCAGCCAGCTCGGCGGCACCCTGGTCCTTGCCCTGCTGTCGCTGACGGTGGCCTGGCTGATCGCGCTGCTGCTGGCCACCTGGTCCACCGGGCGCGGCCGGCTGGCCCGGCAGATCGGGTCGGGCCTGGAGATCGTGGCCGCGGCCCTGCCGCACTTCTGGCTGGCCACCACCCTCATCGTGGTGTTCAGCATCTGGTGGGGTGTGCTGCCCCCGATTAGCACTGCGGATGCGCGGGGCCTTGTTCTGCCGGTCGTCACCCTCGCCATCCCCCTGGCCGGGTTCCTCGGCCAGGTCATGCGGGAAAGCCTGACCGCGGCGCTGGAATCCCCGTTCGTGCTGTCGGCCAGGGCCAGGGGCGAGAGCGAGCGCGGTGTGCTCTGGCGGCACGCTCTGCGTCACGCCGCCCTGCCCGCGATCGGCCTCTCCGGCTGGGCGTTCGGCTCGCTGATCAGCGGCGCAGTGGTGGTGGAGACCATCTTCGCCCGGCCGGGACTCGGCCGCACGCTCCTCAACGCCGTCACCGTGCGAGACGTGCCCGTGGTGATCGGCGTCGTGATGATCGTCGCGCTGGTCTACATCCTGATGACCGTCCTGACCGACCTCGCTTCGCGCCTGGCCGACCCCCGACCCACGACCAGCGGAACCGGAGCCGGCGCATGAGCGAACTCGAGATCCAGGTCGCGGCCGGCGTCGACACCGCCGGCGGTGCCAAGACGGCCGGGCGGGGACGGGTCACCGCCGTCGAGGTGATTGCCGGGCTGCTGGCCGCGCTGCTGATCATCGCCGCCATCGCACCGAGGCTCCTGGCCCCGGGCGACCCCCTGGCCATCGATCCCCGTGCCGCGTTCGGTGCACCCTCCTGGACGCACTGGTTCGGTACCGACGAGTCCGGCCGGGACATCTACACCCGGGTGGTCGACGGCGCCCATGATTCGCTGTTGATCGGACTCACGGCGACCGTGATCGGCCTGGGCCTCGGCGCGATCCTCGGTGTCATCGCCGGCACGCTGGGCGCCGCGGTCGATTTCACCGTCAACCGGTTCCTCGAGGTGCTGTTCGCGTTCCCGGGGTTGCTGCTCGCGCTCCTCTTCATTCTGGTCTTCGGCCCCGGTCCGGGCAGCGCCATCGTCGCGGTCGGGCTTTCCACGGCGCCCGGCTATGCCCGCATCATCCGCGCCCAGCTGATCCGGGTGCGTTCATCGGCGTTCGTCGAGGCGGCCACGGTGCAAGGCCTCTCCCGCCGGCGCATCCTGACCCGGCACATCCTGCCGAACACCCTGGCGCCGCTGCTGGTGCTGGGCACCCTCGGGGTGGGCCAGGCCATCGTCTGGGCTGCCGCGCTGAGCTACCTCGGCCTGGGTGCGCAACCCCCGGCCGCCGAGTGGGGCGCGATGCTCTCGGCCGGGCGCACCTACATCACCTCGGCCTGGTGGATGAGCTTCTTCCCTGGCCTCTTCATCGTGCTGACGGCCGTGTGCGCCACCGCCCTGGGCCGCTCGATCGAACGACGGATGAGGCACGCATGACCCCCGCAGACCAGCTCACCACTGGCCGGCCGCGGCCAGAGGTCGCCCTGACGGTGCAGAACCTCCGGGTGGGTTTCGGCGCCCCCTCGGCCGAGGACGCCGTGCGCGGCGTCTCGTTCGAGGTGCGCGCGGGTGAATGCCTGGCCATTGTGGGCGAGTCCGGGTCGGGCAAGAGCGTCACCGCCCGCAGCATCCTCGGTCTGGCCGGTGCCGGCGCCCGGGTGCGAGCCGATGAGCTCACCCTCGCCGGCGAATCGGTGCTCGGCCTGACCGAGCCGGCCTGGCGCCGCCGCCGCGGCCGGGATGTGGGCCTGGTGCTGCAGGACGCACTGGCGTCCCTTGATCCGCTCCGCCCCATCCATCGGGAGATCGGCGACTCGCTGCGCCTGCACACCCGACTCGACGCCACCGAACGCAGCCGCCGGGTGCTCGAGGTGCTTGACGCCGTCGGCCTGCCCGATCCGCACCTCTATGCGGGCCGGCGTTCCGGTGAACTGTCCGGTGGGCAGCGGCAGCGTGCTCTGATCGCCGCGGCCCTCGTCCTGGATCCCCCGCTACTTGTCGCCGACGAACCCACGACGGCCCTCGACGTGACAGTGCAGGCCCAGGTGCTGACGCTGCTCCAACGGGTGCGGTCCGAGGGCACTGCCATCGTGCTGATCAGCCACGACCTCGCCGTCGTGAGCCGCATTGCTGACCGGATCGTGGTCATGCACGACGGTCGCATCGTGGAGACGGGAACGACCGCGGAGGTGCTGGGCAACGGCCGGCACTCCGAAACCCGGCGGATGCTGGCCGCCGTCCCGGTGGACAAGCCGCGGGGGGCCCGGCTCGCGCCGGCCACGGAAACGCGGCCGGCCGGTCCGGCACTGGTCGCCGACAGGCCGGCGGTACCCGCCGACCCGAGGAACCGGGCTACTCCGGCCGTCCCGCTCGTCGCTCCCGCAGCTCCTCCGGCCACACCCGGCGCCGGTCTGGCACTGGAGGCCGTCGGCCTGTCCAAGACCTTCCGGGGCCCGCACGGCACCATCCACCAGGCGGTCGACAACGTCTCCTTCCGGCTTCAGCGCGGCAGCACGCTGGGCATCGTCGGCGAATCAGGCTCGGGCAAGACAACGACCGCGCGGCTGGCCTTGGCGCTCACCGCGGCGGACGCCGGAGAGGTGCGCCTGCTCAACGAACCATGGAGCACGCTGCCCGAGCGCGACCGGCGGGCCCGGCGCCCGTTGATGGGCGCCGTCTACCAGGACGTGCTCGCATCGTTCGACCCCCGATTGAATGTGCGCGAGATCTTGCAGCAGGCCGTGACCGGCCCGGCCTCCGCAGGTCGGGCGCGCGGCCGACGCTCCTCCGCCGCCCGCCGTGGCGAGGCCGCCCGGGTCGGGTCCTTACTGGACGAGGTCGGCCTGGCCTCTGGCCTGTTGGAACGACGGCCCGCCGACCTGTCCGGCGGTCAGCGACAGCGGGTGGGCATCGCCAGGGCGCTGGCCTCCCGGCCACAGGTGCTCATCTGTGACGAACCGGTCTCGGCGCTGGACGTGAGCGTGCAGGCACAAGTGCTCGACTTGCTCGACGAGCTGCAGCGCGAACTGTCCCTGAGCCTGCTGTTCATCTCTCACGACCTGGGCGTCATCCAGCACGTCAGCGATGAGGTCGCCGTGATGCACGACGGCCGTATCGTGGAGACCGGCACCGCCGCGGAGGTCTTCACCGCTCCGGCGCATCCGTATACCCGCGCCCTGCTGGCGGCTGTGCCCCGCCTGATCTGAACCAGGGCCGGTCCGGCCGAAAGTCCGCCCCATCCGGGCACCCGCTGAGGGCGGCCGGTACCCTACGCTGAGCCATGTGTTCTCTATTGTGACCTCGACGCTTCGGCTGGCTGCATCCAAGTGGCCGGTTCTGTTGGCGCTCTACATCGCCGGCTGGCTTGCCCGGTACCTGGTGATCGAGGTCGCCGCCTTCGTGGGCACCACGGACGCGCTCTCAGCGTTCCTCATCATGCCCGTCGCCATCCTCGCGCGACTGGCGAGCTTCATCGGGATGTTCTTGGTGTTGCGCCCCGGCATGCCCGCGTTCGCGGATCTCGCTGCCAGTGGGGAAGACTCTATCGATCGCACCGAAGAGGCCCCCGCGCCCGCCGGGCCCAGCGTGCAGGAGCTGTTCCTGGCAAGCATCCTGCCGTTCTTCGCGTTCTACGCGGCCTGGCAGTTTCTGCGCGATGACACATTGCAGTACGCGGCGGCCGCGCTCGAGAAGATCAATCCGTTCGCGGACACCGACACCTCGGCCGGCGTGCTCAACCTGCAACTCACCTGGGCGTCCGGCGCGGCCATCGTGATCGCGTTCACCGGTCGGTACCTGCTTCGGCGCTACCGCGACAAGCTGCCGCGCTGGACCGCGGTACTGACCGTGTACCTCGAAGCCGTCTGGGTATATCTCACCGTGTTCCTGATCAGCACGTACCTCTCCCAGTTCGATTCCTGGGTGGCGAATCGTACGGCGATGCATTGGATCGCTGACCTTCGAGGCATGCTCGGCGACCTGTTCGCACCGATCGGTGTCGCCTGGGACGTCTCTGCCTGGGCCATCGGCGAGGCCGGTGCCCTGGTGCTGCTCCCCGTCGCCTGGCTCGCCCTGGCGGGCATCGTCTACGGGCGGGCGCTCACCGCGGGGCCCTTCCTCATTCGAGTTCCGCAGAATCGCTACGCCGACAGGGTTCGCACCCGCTACTCCCGCGTGCCCAAAGCGATCTCCCGCCGGTTCGCGGATGTCGGCGGCGGCTTCGTCGGACGGTGGAAGCCGCTGGCAAACGCCCTGACCCTCGTCTGGCGAGCCGGGGTGGTGCCGATGGGCATCTTCGTGCTGGCCTACACCGCGATCGAAGCGGCCGGCTCGTGGTTGGGCTTCGGTGCCATCCGACTGATCGGCGCCCACGACCTGGAGTCGTGGTGGATGAACGTGGACGGTGCCCTCATCTTCGGGATCGACGTTCTGCTCGAGCCGCTGCGCATCTGCCTCATCGCCGCCGGCTACGACTACTGCCTGCGTCGGCTGAGCGAGCGCCGGGACGCCGCTGCAGTCGCCGAACCCGCTCAGGCTCCGGCTTCCGTCTGACAAGAGCCGCGCGGCTCACTCCAGGGCGAACCTGGCGTACTCGGGCAGTTCGGTGACGACGGAAATGCCGACGGTGAACTCCGATGACTCCCCCGCGTCTGTGGGAACGATGAATTGCGCGTCGAAGGTGTACGGCGTCTTCAGCTCTGAGCTGCAGGAGACCAGGTCCGGTCCGGAACCATCGAGGGAGATCGCTCCCCCATTGGCCCAGCTCCGCGTCGGGGTGGTCCCGCCGGACTCCTCCAGGCGCACCGTGCACAGGTCAGGCACGCCATCCGGTCCGAAGCCCGTCGGATCGACCCGCACGGTGACGACGACGAGGTCGGTTCCGTCGGGCAGGTCGCGTTCCCGCCCGGCAGAACTCGTGCCCGGCACGCGTTCGGTGGCCACGATGCTCCAGCGGGCGTTGCCGTAGTCGAGCGTTTCACCGGCTGCGGCATCCACCGGCCGGCTGGGCCATTCCTCGAAGTAGCCGATCCACTGGTTCGCGAACATGATGCCCAGCGTCGCCGGCAACAGCACCGCAATCGCGACAAGCGCCCAAGCGTTTCGTCTGAGCCACCCTGCGGGCTTGAGGGTGCGCTGTTCCGTGGTGGTCACTGGTCGCCCCACTCCGGGAAGTCGACGTCGAGGCTCTCCTGCACGGGGAGGTCGGTGAGGTCGACCGGCATGACGAGCAGGGAATCCACCCGTGGGTCCGAGTTGAGGGCGAGTTCGAGGGTGGCAGTCGCGGCCGCGTCGCTCGCTGCCAGGTCTGCGGGAAGTTCGAAAAAGAGCGGACCGGTCAGGGGGATCCCGGTGGCGAGCCTGACGCTGACCACGGTGGCGTTGCCCGGTCGGGTCGAGGCGCTGAAGCGCGTGTCGCCCACTCGCAGGACCGCCGTGCCGAACACGGCACCCTCATCGGTCTCCACCGCCTCCACGCTGAGGTCGACGACGACCCAGACCCCGGCGGTGCCGCCGGCCCAGCCGTTCCCGGCGGTCACGGACTCGGTCACGGCGACCGAGTGCACGGTGGCCCGGATGTTGCGGCCGGTGGCGGGCTCACCGAGGGTGGCCGGCACGGGGATCGGCGACTGCTGCAGGTCCCGATCCGGCGCGGTGTGCAGGACGAGCGCCGCGACGGACAGGATGGCCACGAGCACGGCGCCGTTCGCGGCATGGCGCCAGCGGGATGTCCCCAGGCTCATTCCGACACCCCCGCACCCACGTCGTCGAGGGTCAGGTCGAGGGTTGCTCGCACCACCGGGTCGTCGTACAACCCGCCGTAGGTCAGCTCCCCCTCGCTGATCTTGACCCGGTCGAGCAGCTGCACTTCGATCGGGTCTCCCTCCGCGACGGTGTCGGCGACCTCCCAGACGAACGCGAGCTCGACGGGCACCCCGGGTTGCACGACGGCCTCGTCACTGCCGTCGTTGATCACCAGGATGCTGGCCGGCGGCGTCGCCACCGGCAGGCCGTCGACGCCGGCTACCCGGATGGTGTCGGCCTGGATGCCGCTCAACACGACGGGGCCCGTCGGCACACTGCCCAGTCGGAGGGGGCCGGTAGTGGTGTTCTCCACGACGGCCCGCACGACGAGCAGCCGAAAGCCGTCCTCGGGAATGAGAAGTTGCTCGGGAAAGGCGTCGATCAGCAGCGCCTGGCTGACGGCAATCGTGAGTTCGGCACCGATGTGGGTGTCACCCGTCTCGAGAACCGGCGCGGCCTGCACCGGGGCGTCATCGAGCCCGCCGAACACCGCAGAGACGGCCAGGAAGACCCCGGAGATGCCGGTGAGGAGCCACGCGGTCGGCAGGCGGTCGTAGAGGTGCCGCACACCCTGGCGCCAGGAACGGCGCTCCTTGGGCGAGGTCGCCGTCACCTGACGTGGCCGCTACTCGAATGGGGGGTCATGGGGCCATAGTACCGAGCGGGCTCCTCCTGCCCGTAGCTCTGGGCAAAACGGACAGCGGAAGATCCACCGGCTGCCGCCCGAAGGATCCGCCGTTCCGCCACAAGCGGCCGGTGACGCGTCTGAGAAGACTCCCAAACAAGGCCCGGATCAGCCCGTTCGGAAGGTCGCCGCGCCAGTGACGGCACAGGATCGGCTAGATTGGATCAGCACTACTGAAGGCACCTCACCATCGACACGGTGCCGCGAATACTGAATCGGAGAGTCATGACCAGCGCTGAACGCGTTCCCGAAAAGCCCGCCCTCGAAGGGCTGGAAGCGAAATGGGAAACCAGCTGGGAGGCTCAAGGCACCTACCGCTTCGACCGCGCCGGCGCCACGAAGCAGTCGATCTTCTCCATCGACACTCCCCCGCCGACCGCCTCGGGCTCGCTGCACATCGGCCACGTCTTCAGCTACACCCACACCGACGTCGTCGCCCGTTTCCAGCGGATGCGCGGCAAGAGCGTCTTCTACCCGATGGGTTGGGACGACAACGGCCTGCCCACCGAGCGCCGGGTGCAGAACTTCTACGGTGTGCGCTGCGACCCGTCGCTGCCGTACACGCCCGACTTCGTGCCGCCCTTCGAAGGCGGCGACGGCAAGAGCACCAAGGCCGCCGACCAGCTGCCGGTGAGCCGGCGCAACTTCATCGAACTCTGCGAACGCCTCACCGTTGAGGACGAGAAGCAGTTCGAGGAACTCTGGCGCACCCTGGGACTCTCCGTCGACTGGACACAGAGCTACCGCACCATCGCCCCGGAGTCGATCACCGCCTCCCAGCGCGCCTTCATCGGCAACGTCACCCGCGGCGAGGCCTACCAGGCCATGGCGCCCACCCTCTGGGACGTCACCTTCCGCACCGCCGTCGCCCAGGCCGAGCTGGAAGACAAGGAGATGCCCGCCGCGTACCACCGGGTCTCCTTCCACAAGCCGGATGGCTCCACCATCGAGATCGAGACGACCCGCCCGGAGCTGCTCGCCGCGTGCGTGGCCCTGGTGGCACATCCCGACGACGACAGGTACAAGCCGTTCTTCGGCAGCACCGTGCGCACCCCGGTCTTCGACGTCGAGGTGCCCATCCTGGCGCACCACCTCGCCCAGAAGGACAAGGGCTCGGGAATCGCGATGATCTGCACCTTCGGCGACGTGACCGACGTGGTCTGGTGGCGCGAACTCGACCTGCCCAACCGCGCGATCATGGGCTTCGACGGCCGCATCATCGCCGAGGCGCCCGACGTCATCGTCACCCCGGCCGCCCAGGCCGCCTACGCCCAGCTGGCCGGCAAGACCGTGTTCTCGGCCAAACAGGCCATGGTCGACCTGCTGCGCGCCTCCGGCGACCTGATCGGCGATCCCAAGCCGATCGTGCACCCGGTCAAGTTCTTCGAAAAGGGCGACAAGCCGCTCGAAATCGTCTCCACCCGCCAGTGGTACATCCGCAACGGCGCCCGCGACGAGAAGCTGCGTGCCCGCCTGATCGAACACGGAACCGCACTGCAGTGGCATCCTGAGTTCATGCGCGTGCGCTACGAGAACTGGGTCAACGGCCTCACCGGTGACTGGCTGGTCTCCCGCCAGCGCTTCTTCGGCGTTCCGCTGCCGGTTTGGTACCCGCTCGATGCCGACGCCAACCCCGTCTTCGACCAGCCGATCATCGCGACCGCCGACCTGCTGCCGGTCGACCCGTCCTCCGACGTCGCCCCCGGTTACTCGGCCGACCAGCGTGGTGCGGCCAACGGCTTCGTCGGCGAGGTCGACGTGATGGACACCTGGGCGACCTCATCGCTCACCCCGCAGCTCGCCGGCGGGTGGGAGCGCGACCCGGAACTCTTCGATCTCGTCTACCCGTACTCCCTCCGCCCGCAGGGGCAGGACATCATTCGCACCTGGCTGTTCTCCACGCTGCTCCGCGCCGAGCTCGAGCATGGCGAGTCGCCGTGGAAGCACGCCGCGCTGTCGGGCTTCATCGTGGACCCCGACCGCAAGAAGATGTCCAAGTCCAAGGGCAACGTGGTCACCCCCGCCGATGTGCTCGTGCAGCACGGCTCCGATGCGGTGCGCTACTGGGCCGCCTCGTCGCGGCTCGGCACGGATGCGGCGTTCGACCCGAAGAACCCCACCCAGATCAAGATCGGTCGACGCCTCGCGATCAAGATCCTCAACGCCAGCAAGTTCATCCTCGGCTTCGCCGGCGATGACGCGGCTCCCGTGACCGAGCCCGTCGACAAGAGCATGCTCGCCCGTCTCGACGTCGTGGTCGCCCAGGCGACCGCCGCGTTCGAGGCGTTCGATCACGCCCGTGCCCTCGAGTTGACCGAGAGCTTCTTCTGGACGTTCTGCGACGACTACCTCGAGCTGGTCAAGGAGCGCGCGTACGGCGAGGTCGGGCCGGAGCAGGCCTCCGCTGTGGCGGCGCTCCGCCGGGCACTGTCCACCCTGCTGCGCCTGTTCGCGCCGTTCGTGCCCTTCGCCACCGAGGAAGCCTGGTCCTGGTCGAACGACGACTCGGTGCACCGTGCCTCCTGGCCCGTCACGGCGGAGACCCCCGCCGACGGCGCCGGGGAGATCGCGTTGCTGGACCTGGCCAGCCGGGCCCTCACCGGCATCCGTCGGGCCAAGACCGACGCGAAAGCATCACAGAAGTCTGCTGTCACCTCCGCCACGATTGGCGGCTCGGCAGCAGAGGTGGCCCTGCTCGCGCAGGTCGCCGCCGATTTGAAAGCAGTAGGCCGTATCGCGGACTTGACGTTTGTCGAGGCCGATGAGCTGGTTGTGACTGATATCGTGCTCGCCACGGTGTCGGAAATCTAAAAGGAGAACCGTATGTCTGTTACCGTCCGCCCGCTGGGTGACAAGGACTTCTTTCCGTGGCTCGGCCTCTTCGAGGGGTACAGCGAGTTCTACCAGAGCGACCTGACCGACGAGAAGGCGCTGCGCGTCTGGAGCTGGGTCATCGACAAGAACCACGATCTCGACGGTGCTGTCGCGGTCAATGAAAACGGCGACTTCGTCGGCTTCACGCTCTACCGGGCGTTCCCGCGCACCCTCTCGGGTGACGTCGGACTGTTCGTCGACGACCTGTTCGTGGCGACCGACGCTCGCGAGGACGGCGTCGGCCGCGCCCTGCTGGACTTCGCGAAGGAATACGCCAAGTCCCACGGCTACCGTCAGCTGCAGTGGATCACCGCCGCCGACAACGAGACCGCGCAGAAGCTCTACGACGAGGTCGGCACCCGCACCAGCTGGGTCACCTACGAAGCGGAGGTCTAGACATGCAGCTCGGTACCCGCTGGGCCCTCGGCGCCGAGCCGCCGGCCGGCCTGCCCGAGGTCGTGGTGATCGCCCTGCAGGCTGTCGAGGGGGACCTGGCCGGCCTGGCAGAGGACACCAGTGCCTGGCGTTGGACGCTGACCTGGCTGGAGGGCAACCCGGTGATCGAGCTCGACGACGGCACCGTCATCCGGTTCGACCCGAAGGAAGACAGCGCCACCATCACCCAGCCCGCTGTGGTGATGGATGACGAGGACGACTGGATCTAGGCGCTGACCGGGCCGGCTCTTCGCCGGCTCAGCCTGTGCGCACGGCGATGATCTCGCCGTGCGGCAGGCCGAACCACCCGTCTGGATCGGCTGCCCAGTGGGCCCAGGCGTCGCTCATTCCGCGCAGGTCGGCCAGCCCCGCCGCCCCGCTCTCGATCGCGATGGCTGCGAAGTCCGGGTCGAGCATGCGCTCCGACCAGGACAGCCCCCACCATTCCCGCTCGGCCGGGGACGCGAAGCACCACATCGATGCGCTACACCTCACTTCGTCGAAACCGGCCAGCCTGGCCCACGCTTTGAGCGCGCGGCCGGCATCGGGCACGCCGCCGGTGAACTCCTGTACGGCGCGGTAGACCTCCCGCCACGCCGCCAGGCCCGGTAACTTCGGATACCAGGCGGCGGCGACGTAGTCCGCATCCCGCGCAGCGAGGATGCCTCCGGGCCGCAGCACCCTCCGCATCTCCCGCAACGATGCCACGGGGTCTGCCACGTGCTGCAGCACCTGGTGCGCGTGCACGACATCCACGGATGCATCCAGTGCCGGCAGGTCGCTCACGTCACCGCGCAGGAACTGCACCGTTGTCACCCCCTCGTCGTCGGCGAGCCCGCGGGCCTGCTCCACCTGCTCGGAGTCAGCATCCACGCCGATCACGATGCCAGGGGCCACCCGTCGGGCCAAGTCGAGGGTGAGCGTGCCGGGGCCGGACCCGACATCGAGCACGGTCTGACCGGCTCGGAGGTGCGGCAACAGGTAAGCCGCGGAGTTCTGCGCAGTGCGCCAGGTCAGGACCCTCGGCAGGTGCTGACCGCCGAGCGGTCGGCCCGGCTGCGCTACCGTCTGCGGTGCCGTCTCCTGTCGCTCCGGGGTGTCGCTCATCCCCACACCATACGACTCGATCGCACTGTGCGCATCCGCCGCGTGCGTGCTGCCCGGCCGGGCAATCCGGTCTGAGTCCTAGGCTGGGTCCATGTCCGACTCCTCGAATCCGTTCCTCGCCCCCAGCACGCTGCTCTACCAGCTGCCGCCCTTCGCCGAGATCAGGGACGAGCACTACCGGCCGGCGTTCGAAGCCGGCATGGCCGAGCAGCTCGCCGAGATCAGAGCAATCACCGCCGACCCGGCCGAACCCACCGTGGAGAACACCCTCGTGGCCCTCGAGCGGAGCGGCCAGGTCCTGCGGCGGGTCGCGACGGTCTTCTTCTCACTCAGCTCATCGGATTCCACTGAGTTCGGCACCGCGCTCGAAGAAGAACTCGCTCCGCTGCTCGCCGCCCACCACGACGCCATCCGGCTCGATCCTGCCCTGTACGCCCGGATCGCCGCGCTGCACGAGAGCCGGGACTCCCTCGCGATGGAGCCGGAGACCGGGTATCTGCTCGAGCGCTATTACACCGAGTTCACCCTGGCCGGGGCGGGGCTCTCCGACGACGACAAGGTCACCCTTCGTGAGCTGAACATGCGCCTGTCCACCCTCACCACCCGCTTCGAGAAGAATCTGCTGGCCGACACGAACGCGCTGGCCCTGGTGCTCGACGACGTCGCCGATCTCGACGGGCTGGGCGACGGCGAGATCTCCGCCGCCGCTGAGGCGGCCCGGGAGCGCGACCTACCGGGTAAATACGTGATCACGCTGGTGCTGCCGACCAGCCACCCCTACCTCGCGTCACTCACCAACCGGTCGGTACGGGAACGCCTGCTCGCCGCATCCCGGGCACGCGGCATCCGCGGCGGCGAGCACGACAACAGGGAGCTGGTGCTGGACATCACCCGGCTGCGCGCCCGGCGGGCCCGGTTGCTCGGCTTCGGCAGCCATGCCGCCTACGTCACGGCGGACGAAACCGCGAAGACTCCCGAGGCGGTCGCCGACATGCTCGGCCGGCTGGCTCCCGCCGCCGCCCGCAATGCACGCGCAGAGCAGCAGGCGCTGCAGGCTGCTGTGCGGGACAGCGGCGCTGACTTCGACCTGGCCGCCTGGGACTGGGCGTTCTACACCGAGAAGGTGCGTCAGGCCCGGTACGAGGTCGACGCGGCCGCGATGCGACCGTACTTCGAACTGGAGCGGGTTTTGCGCGACGGGGTGTTCTTCGCGGCCACCCGGCTCTACGGCATCACCTTCGCCGAACGCGGGGACCTCACCGCGTGGAACCCGGAGGCACGGGTCTTCGAGGTCAGCAATGAAGACGGCTCACCGCTCGGGCTCTACATCGTTGATTTCTACACCCGGGACTCCAAGCGCGGCGGCGCCTGGATGAACTCCCTCGTGTCGCAGTCGACGCTGCTCGGCACGCCGACCATCGTGACGAACAACCTCAACCTGGCCAAGCCGGCCGCCGGCTCCCCCACCCTGCTGAGCTTCGACGAAGTCACCACCCTGTTCCACGAGTTCGGCCACGCCTTGCACGGGCTGTTCGCGCAGGTCACCTACCCGCGGTTCTCCGGCACCAACGTCTACCGCGACTTCGTCGAGTTCCCCAGCCAGGTGAACGAGATGTGGATGCTGTGGCCGGAGGTGCTGCAGAACTACGCCAGGCACTATCGCACCGGCGAGGCGCTTCCCCCGGAACTGGTCGACCGCATCCGGGAGTCGTCGACCTTCAACGAGGGCTTCGGCACCAGTGAGTATCTCGCTGCGGCGCTACTCGACCAGGCCTGGCACTCGATCGACGCCGACGCCGAGGTGACCGATGTGGCCGCATTCGAGGCGGCGGCACTCGCCGCGGTCGGCCTGGACAACCCGGTGGTACCCACCCGCTACGCCAGCACCTACTTCGCCCACACCTTCTCCGGCGGCTACGACGCGGGTTACTACTCCTACATCTGGAGTGAGGTGCTCGACGCCGACACAGTGGCCTGGTTCACCGAGAACGGCGGCCTCACCCGCGCCAACGGCGACAGGTTCAGGGACCGCCTGCTCGGCGTCGGCGGCAGCGCCGACCCCCTGGCCGCCTACCGCGACTTCCGTGGCCGCGACGCCCAGATCCAGCCCCTTCTCGACCGCCGGGGCCTCAACTAGCACCACGGCCGCCCGCACTCGCCACCCCGGCAACTGTTCCCCGCGCGGAGTTCTGGCAACAGTTGCGGCGCTATTCAGTGGTACAGCGCGCTGTAGGCGTTGATGGCGGGCTGGCCGCCAAGGTGGGCGTAGAGCACGTTGCTCGACGGCGCGATGTCGCGCGTTTTCACCAGGTCGATCAGGCCCGCCATGGACTTGCCCTCGTAGACAGGGTCGATGATCACACCCTCCAGGCTCGCCGTGAGGCGGATGGCGTCGTTGGTCGACTGCACCGGGATACCGTAGAAGTCACCGGCCCAGCCCTCGAGCACGGTGATCTCGTCGTCGGCGATCGGCCGGCCCACGCCGATGAGTTCTGCCGTGTTGCGGGCGATCCGGGCGACCTGCTCGCGGGTGGCCTCGATCTTGGCGGACGCGTCGATGCCGATCACCCGGCGCTTGGCGCCGCCGAAGTTCGCTTCCAGGTCGGCGAATCCGGCGATCATGCCGGCGTGGGTGGAGCCGGTGACGCTGCAGACCACGATCGTGTCGAAGAAGACCCCGAGCTCTCGTTCCTGCGCCGCCACCTCGTGCGCCCAGTTGGCGAAGCCCAGCCCGCCCAGGCGGTGGTCGGAGGCGCCGGCCGGGATCGGATACGGCGTGCCGCCGGCGGCCTCGACGTCGGCGATCGCCTGCGTCCAGGAATCCTTGAAGCCGATCCCGAACCCTTCGGAGGAGATGCGTACATCCGCGCCGGTGAGCCGGGACAGCAAAATGTTGCCGACCCGGTCGTTCACACTGTCGGGCCAGTCCACCCACTGCTCCTGCACCAGAACGGCCTTGAGCCCGAGGTGGGCGGCGACGGCGGCGACCTGCCGGGTGTGGTTGGACTGGATGCCGCCGATGGAGACCAGGGTGTCGGCGCCCTGGGCGAGGGCCTCGGGGATCAGGTACTCGAGTTTGCGGGTCTTGTTGCCGCCGAAGGCGATGCCGCTGTTGACGTCTTCGCGCTTGGCCCAGATGCGCGCGCCGCCCAGGTGGGCGGACAGCCGGTCCAGCGGGTGGATCGGGCTCGGGCCGAAGGTGAGCGGGTGACGGGGAAAATCGCGCAGTGCCATGGGGTCCTTTGGGTCGGTTGGTGCGGTTGGTGCGATGGGCGGAGACGGCGGAAGCACGGCGGTTCAGGGGACGACTGGTGCGCTCCTGCTGCGGGACGATGCGCCCATGCACGCGTCTCGCGTGTAGCGGGCCGGCAGGAACGACTCAGCCGGCGTCGGTGCCAGCGTCGGTGCCAGCGTCTGTGCCGGCCGTTGCGGCCAGCATCCGGCCCAGGGTCAGCCAGTTCTCGCGGACGGCCGCACCGGCCTCCGCGGCCTGGCCGGCTGCGCAGAGAGCGATGATGCGCTCGTGATCGGCCAGGGAGCCCCGGCCGGCCAGGGAGGAGAAGCGTGCCCGCTCCAGCCGGCGCAGCGTGGGGGTGACCTGTTCAAGCAGTGCCGGCAGCAGCTCGTTGGCGCTGGCCCGCACGGCCACGGCGTGGAAGTCGTCATCCGCGGTGATGGCTGCGCTCACGTCATTGTCGGCCAGCGCCGCCCGGAAGCGCTCATTGGCCGCCCGCATGGCCTCGATGTCGGTGTCGGTGAGTTGGGCGACGGCCTCTCGCGTGGCCAGTTCGTGCAGGGAGGCCGCGATGGCCTGGGCGTGCAGGGCGGCGCGTTCGTCGAGCGGGGCCACGATGGTCTGCCGGGCGCGCTCCGTGCGCACCAGTCCGGCCGTTTCGAGCCGGGCGATGGCCTCGCGGATGGGCGTTCGGCTCACGCCGAGCCAGGACTCGAGCTCCGCGTCGCGCAGCTTCTCCCCCGGCGCAAGGGTGCCGTCCACAATTGCGGCGCGGAGGGCCGCGTAGGCATAGTCCCGCAGCGAGGCGGGGCGGATGGGGGCATCGGGAGCAGGAACCGGCATGCAATATATTAGATACGGTCTGGCGGCTCCTGTCAACTTCCGCCACCGCGGCTCGCACCTGTTGCCACTCCGGACGACTGTTGCCGGCGCGCCGGCCGCACTTGTCCGCTCCGGGAACAGTTGGCCGGGCGCAGGGCGGGGCGCGCGAGGCGGGCCGGGTACGAGGAACCGCCCCGGACCGTTGGGTCGGGGGCGGTTCCGGGAACGCGAGGGCGTTGGTTACGCCGACTTGTCCTCGCGGCGGGCCTTGTGCAGCACGATGGTCGGGGCCGCGTTCTCGAGCACGGACTCCCGGGTGACCACGACGCGGGCGACATCCGTGGAGGAGGGCACCTCGAACATGATCGGGCCGAGCACCTCTTCCATGATGGCGCGGAGGCCGCGGGCACCGGTCTTGCGGAGCACCGCGAGGTCGGCGATGGCCTCGAGGGCGGGCTGCTCGAAGTCGAGCTCCACCCCGTCGAGTTCGAACATGCGCTGGTACTGGCGCACGAGCGCGTTCTTGGGCACGGTGAGAATCTGCATCAGCGCCACCTGGTCGAGCTGGGTGACCGTGGTCACCACGGGCAGTCGGCCGATGAACTCGGGGATGAGCCCGAACTTGTGCAGGTCCTCCGGCAGCACCTCGCTGAAGAGGTTGATGTCGTCACCCTTGCTGTGCAGCGGGGCACCGAAGCCGATGCCCTTCTTGCCGGCGCGCTGGGAGATGATGTCGTCGAGACCGGCGAAGGCGCCCGCCACGATGAACAGCACGTTCGTGGTGTCGATCTGGATGAATTCCTGGTGCGGATGCTTGCGCCCACCCTGCGGCGGCACCGAGGCGACGGTTCCCTCGAGGATCTTCAGCAGGGCCTGCTGCACACCCTCCCCCGACACGTCACGGGTGATCGACGGGTTCTCGGCCTTGCGGGCGATCTTGTCGATCTCGTCGATGTAGATGATGCCGGTCTCGGCACGCTTCACGTCGTAGTCGGCAGCCTGGATGAGCTTGAGGAGGATGTTCTCCACGTCTTCACCCACGTAGCCGGCTTCGGTGAGCGCCGTCGCATCCGCCACCGCGAACGGCACGTTCAGCCGTTTCGCCAGCGTCTGCGCGAGGTAGGTCTTGCCACAGCCGGTGGGGCCGATCAGCAGGATGTTGGACTTGGCGATCTCCACGTCGTCGTGGATGGCCTCGGCCGCGGTGAGCGTGGCACGGCTGCGCACCCGCTTGTAGTGGTTGTAGACGGCGACGGCCAGGGCGCGCTTGGCGGCTTCCTGCCCGATGACGTACTCCTCGAGGAATCCGAAGATCTCCTTGGGCTTGGGCAACTCGAACTCGCTGCCCGCTTCTTCCGCTCCGGCCTCGGCCAGGCGTTCTTCGATGATCTCGTTGCAGAGCTCAACGCATTCATCGCAGATGTACACGCCGGGTCCGGCAATGAGCTGCTGTACCTGCTTCTGGCTCTTTCCGCAGAAAGAACACTTCAACAGGTCGGCGCTCTCGCCTATTCGGGCCATCCGTGAGCCTCCTCCATCAGTGACGCTAAATTCGAGCCTAGCTTGTGCGTGTGACAGATGCGTGCACCCTCGGCACAAAGCGAAACGGCGCGCCGCCTCGAGGGTGGCGCGCCGTTCGGCGAACAGGCTGGCCACAGGGCCAACCCGGTGTTCTGGTGCTACTTGACCAGGGTGGGGATGTTCTTGCGGCTGGTCAGGATCTGGTCGATCAGACCGTACTCGAGAGCCTCGGGGGCGCCGAGGATCTTGTCGCGGTCGATGTCCTTGTGCACCTGATCCTTGTCGCGGTTGGAGTGGTGGGCGAGGGTCTCTTCGAGCCACTCGCGCATCCGCTGGATCTCGGCCGCCTGGATCTCGATGTCGGATGCCTGGCCGCCGCCCTGGCCACCGGCCGAGGGCTGGTGGATGAGGATGCGCGCGTTCGGCAGGGCGAGACGCTTGCCCGGGGTACCACCGGCGAGCAGCACGGCAGCGGCGGAGGCCGCTTGGCCGAGGCAGACCGTCTGGATGTGCGGACGGATGTACTGCATGGTGTCGTAGATCGCCGTCATGGCGGTGAACGAGCCACCGGGCGAGTTGATGTACATCACGATGTCGCGGTCCGGGTCCTGGCTCTCGAGCACGAGGAGCTGGGCCATGACGTCGTCGGCGGATGCGTCGTCAACCTGCACGCCGAGGAAGATGATGCGGTCCTCGAACAGCTTGGCGTACGGGTCCTGGCGCTTGTAGCCGTAGGCGGTGCGCTCCTCGAAGGTGGGGAGGATGTACCGCGACTGGGGTGCCTGCGGAGCCATTCCGCCGGCCTGGTGACCAAAGTTAGTGAATTCCATGTCGTTTCTGCCCGTCCTACTTCTTGTTGACTGAGTCGTCGGTGCCGCCGCCGCCGACCACATCCGACGCGAATTCGCGCAGGTGGTCGACGAATCCGTAGGCCAGCGCCTCCTGGGCGGTGAACCAGTTGTCGCGGTCGTTGTCGATGAGGATCTGCTCGACCGACTTGCCGGTCTGCTCGGCTGTGAGTTCGGCCATGCGCTTCTTCATGTCGAGGATGACCTTGGCCTGGGTCTGGATGTCGGCTGCCGTGCCACCGAATCCGCCGGACGGCTGGTGCAGCAGCACTCGCGCGTTCGGGGTGATGTAACGCTTGCCCTTGGTTCCGGAGGAGAGCAGGAACTGGCCCATCGACGCGGCGAGGCCGATGCCCACCGTCACGACATCGTTCGGCACGAACTTCATCGTGTCGTAAATGGCCATACCCGCGGTGATCGAACCACCGGGTGAGTTGATGTAGAGGAAGATGTCCCGCTGCGAGTCCTCTGCGGCCAACAGCAGGATCTTGGCACAGATCTCGTTGGCGTTGTCGTCCCGCACCTCTGAGCCGAGCCAGATGATGCGGTCGCTCAGCAGTCGGTCAAAAACTCCGGGTGTAAGTGCCATTTCGGCCATGTCGCGCTCCGTTTCGCTTGTCGCTTCAGAATGAATCTATAGGGTCCAACGCGCACAAAAGGCTCTGTTCGCCCTCGGCAGATTCACACGGTGCGCGGCCACGCAAAACGGGCCGGATGTCCAGAGACATACGACCCGTCAGCCAACGCCATCAGGCGTCGAGGTTACTTCTTTGCTGCGGCCTTCTTCTTCGGCTTGGCCTCGGCGGCCGGTGCCTCCTCGACGGAGTCGTCGGAAGCAGCCTCGTCGGTGGCCTCGTCCGCGGCGGGCTCATCGTCGACGACGGCCGTGAACTCGGACAGGTCGACGGTGGCTCCGTTGGAGTCGGTGACCTCGGCCTTGCCCAGCGCGATCGCAAGGGCCTTGTTACGGGCGACCTCGGCAACCATGGAGGGGATCTGGCCGTTGCCGGACAGTGCCTGAACGAACTCGCTCGGGTCCATGCCGTACTGCGAGGCGCCCTGGATCAGGTACTGGGTGAGCTCGTCCTGGCTGACCTTGACCTTCTCGGCCTCTGCGATGGTGTCGAGCAGGATCTGCTGACGGAAGGTCTTCTCGCTGGCCTCGGTGACCTCGGCGCGGTGGGTCTCGTCTTCGAGGCGGTTCTCACCCTCGAGGTGACGGTGCACCTCGTCGGCGATGATCGCTTCGGGAATCGGCACCTCGACGGAGGAAAGCAGCTGCTCGATGAGCAGCTCGCGGGCCTGGTTGCCCTGGCCGAAGACCTTGGAGCGGCCGACCTGCACCTTGAGGCTGTCGGTGAGCTCCGCGATGGTGTCGAACTCGCTGGCGATCTGCGCGAAGTCGTCGTCGGCGGTGGGAAGCTCGCGCTCCTTGACGGCCAGGACGGTCACGGTGATCTCAGCGGTCTCGCCCTCGTGGTCGCCGCCGAGCAGCTTCGAGTTGAAGGTGGTGGTCTCGCCGGCGGTGAGGGACTCGAGAGCCTCGTCGATGCCGTCGATGAGGTCGCCGGAGCCGACCTCGTAGGAGATGCCGCTGGCGTTGTCGACCTCGACACCGTTGACGGATGCGACCAGGTCGATCTGCGCGAAGTCACCGGTGGTGGCGGGGCGGTCGACCGTGATCAGGGTGCCGAAGCGGCTGCGGAGGGTGTTGAGTTCCTCGGTGACCTCGTCATCGGAGATCTCGACGGCGTCGACGGTGAGCTTGAGGCCCTCGTAGGCGGGCAGGTCGATCTCGGGGCGAACGTCGACCTCGATGGCCAGCAGCAGGTCTCCGGAGAAGTCCTTGTCGCTGGGCCATTCGACGATGTCGGCCTCGGGGCGGCCGAGCGGGCGAAGCTTGTGCTCGTCAACGGCCTTGCGGTAGAAACCGTCGAGGCTCTCGTTGACGGCGTGCTCCAGCACGGCCGACTTACCGACGCGCTGGTCGATGATGGGCGGCGGAACCTTGCCCTTGCGGAAGCCGGGGATGTTGATGTCCTCAGCGATGTGCCCGTAGGCGTGGGTGATGCTGGGCTTCAGCTCTTCCGGGGTCACCGAGATGGTGACCTTGGCGCGCGTGGGGCTCAGCTTTTCGACCGTGGACTTCACGTTTAAATCTCCTGTGTTCGACAGATTGTGTTCGTCAGATGTGCAGGGGGGTGATGGTCGGGGCGACAGGATTCGAACCTGCGACCTCTCGGTCCCAAACCGAGCGCTCTACCAAGCTGAGCTACGCCCCGGGATTCATCTCACCCGTTGGGGCCACCAACTTGGCGCGCAGACTCACACGACAGGCGGATTGACCTCCGTCAGTCTAGTGCACGCCCACAACCCCAGGGCATCCCTGAGGGTATTCCGGGCGCGTTCAGGGGTGACATTCGGCAGGGCGGGAATCCGCGCGCCGAAACCTGTACTACGATATTCGAGTGCCAGCACGCGTGGCACATGGGGATGTAGCTCAATGGTAGAGCCTCAGTTTTCCAAACTGATGGCGCGGGTTCGATTCCCGTCATCCCCTCCATATCACCCGCTCCGTCGTGTTCTCCGGCGTGCCTGCGGGGCGCCACCACCCCGCTGGTCGAGCTTGTCGAGACCTCGCGACATGCCCTCACCACCGAGGCAAGGTCACGAGTTCTCGGCAGGCTCGATCAACGACGGGGCGTCCGAGCGCGAGCCACAGTCAGGCGAAGGCGTAGGTGACGCCGGTGAGGCGCTCGCTCTCCGCCCACAGCCGGCGGGCGTCGTCGGCGTTCTCCGCACGCTTGGAGCGCGACACCGGCACCGGGTGCCCGTGCTGCTGGCCGAGGCCCTCCGGCCCCACGAACGAATTGCCGGCCAGCCCCGGAAGGGTTGCCGCATACAGCGTGGGCAGGGCGCCCCACACCGCCGGCTGGGCGAATTCACGGGTGAGGGTGGCGACGAGCCGGCTGCGCCTGGTCGTGTTGTCGGCGCCGCGCATGGCGGGCCCGGCGGTCTGCAGGTTGGTCAGGGCGAAGCCGGGGTGGGCGGCCAGGGCACGCAGCGGCACCTTCGCCGCCGTCGCCCTGCGCTGCAGCTCGCTCGTGAACAGCAGGTTGGCGAGCTTGCTCTGGCCGTAGGCGGGCCAGGCCCGGTAGTGCCTGCTGCCCATCAGGTCGTCGAAGTTCATCCGGCCGATGCGGTGCACGATCGACGACAGCGTCACCACCCGGGCGTCCGGGCTCGCGGTGAGCAGCGGCAACAGTCGGCCGGTGAGCGCGAAGTGGCCGAGGTGGTTGGTGCCGAACTGCATTTCGAAACCGTCGCTGGTGCGCCGCTCTGGCAGGTTCATCACGCCGGCGTTGTTCACCAGCAGGTCGAGCCGGCCGGTGCCGGCGCTGAACTCCTCGGCGAAGGCGGCGATCGAGGCGAGGCTGGCCAGGTCGAGCACCCGCACGGTCAGCTCGGCGTCGGGCAGGCGTGGGCGCATCCGTTCAACGGCCGCCGCTCCCCTGGCCGCATCCCGCACCGCCAGGGTGACTGCAGCGCCGTGGGCGGCGAGTTGCGCCGCGGTCACGAAGCCGAGGCCGGAATTGGCGCCGGTCACGATGGCGGAGGTGCCGGTGAGGTCGGGGATCTTCTCCTCGGTCCAGCCGTACCCGAGCTTCGGTTCCATGGCTTACGCCAGCCCGAGGGTGTCGAGGGAGGCGCGCAGGGTGGCGGCGGAGTGTTCGAACAGAGCCTGTTCCTTGGCGGAGAAGGGCACATCGATCACCCGGGCGATGCCGCCGGCGTCGACCACGCTGGGTACGGACAGCGCCACCCGGCTGACACCGCGGTAGTCGGTGAGCACCGAGCTCACCGGCAGAACGGCGCCCTCGTCGCGCAGGATCGCCTCGACGATACGGGCGCCGGAGAGCCCGATGGCGTAGTTGGTGGCCCCCTTGCCCTCGATCACCCGGTAGGCGGCGTTCTTGACGTCGTCGGCGATCGATTCGAACTCGGCCTCGGTGAACGGCACCGACCCGGCGGAGGCGGAGGCACCGGCGGCGCTGCGGGACAGCATCCAGTCGGCCAGCGAGATCGGGCCGATGCGGGCCTGCGACCAGAGCGGGAACTCGGAGTCACCGTGTTCGCCGACGATCAGGGCGTGCACATTGGAGATGGCGACGCCGACCCGCTCGGAGAGTATCCAGCGCAGCCGGGACGAGTCGAGCACGGTGCCGGAGCCGAACACCCGGGCCGGCGGCAGGCCGCTGAACTGCTGGGCGGCGACGGCGAGCACGTCGACGGGGTTGGTCACCAGCACGAAGATGGCGTCGGGGGCGCGTTCGACGAGCTTGGGCATGAGGCCCCGCAGGATCTCGACGTTGACGCCGGCCATCTCCAGCCGGGACTGGCCGGGGTGCTGGCGGGCGCCGGCGGTGATCACCACCACGTTCGCGCCGCTGACCACGTCGAGGTCGTCGCCGCCGGTGACCCGGGAGGCGCCGGTGAACTGGGTGCCGTGGGCGAGGTCGAGCACTTCGGCGGCGACCTTGGCCGAGTTGATGTCGTACAGCGCCACCTCGCGGGCGGATTCCCGGATCAGGGCGGCGTAGGCGAGGGAGGTGCCGACGGCGCCGGCACCGACGATGGCCATTTTGGAGTTTTCAATCACGCTCATGGTCCTAGTGTCCTCCATCGCGGGCCGCGCCCTTGCACGCGCACGGGCGGCCCTGTGCGGCCGGGCGGATGCGGGCCACTATGGGGGCATGCCCGACGAGGAGCCGGCGTTGAACGAGCCGAAACCCGAGGTCCCGCCCGCGGTGCGTGCCCAGCTGCTCGCCACCGAGCATTGGAGTCTGCTCGCCTCCCGCAGCACCACCCAGGCCGAGGTGCTCACCCGCATCAGCATGTTCCTCACCCTGGTGTCGGCCGGGCTGGTGAGCCTGGCGTTGGCCGGGCAGGCCACCGATTTCGACGAGGGCTTCCCCGGGATCGCGCTGACGCTGCTCGGCATCATCCTGCTGGTGGGGGTGCTCACCGAAGTGCGGGTGATCAACGTGAGCCTGGAGGACCTCGCCTACGTGCTGGCGATGAACCGGCTGCGTGGGGCGTACGCCGAGATCGACCCGGGGGTCGCGCAGTACTTCATGGCGTCGCGCTACGACGACCTGCCGGGCTCCCAGACGACGTATTACTTTCTGGGCGCACGCAACTGGAGCCAGGTCCTCGGCAGCAGCATGGTCTTCATCATGGCCGTCAATTCGGCGTTGCTGGGGTTGCTCCTGGCCGGCATCACCCTGGCCGTCGGCTGGCCGGCCTGGCTGTGCGTCAGCATCGCCGTGATCATCGGGCTTGGCTTCCTGCTGGGTTCCATGCGGCTGGGCTACACGCGGTACTACGATCTGTGGCGGCACCACACGGCCCGGTTCCCGTCGCCGTCCTCGGACGCCGGGCCCGGCGGCACAACCGGATGAACCGTCACCCCTGCAAAAAGGCCAGAACGGCCAGCACCCGGCGGTGGTCCGAGCCGGTGTCGTCCAGGCCGAGCTTGACGAAGATCGACGTCACGTTCTTCTCCACCGCACCCACCCCGATGACGAGCCGTTCAGAGATGCCGACGTTGGTGCGGCCCTCGGCCATCAGCCCGAGCACGTCCCGTTCCCGCGGGGTGAGGGCGGCCAGCGGGTTCGTGCGCCGGCCGAGCAGTTCCTTCACCACCTGCGGGTCGAGCACGGTGCCGCCGGCGCTCACCCGCGCCACGGCATCCTGCAGCTCGTCCAGGGAGGCGACCCGGTCCTTGAGCAGGTAGCCCAGGCCGCCCTCCCCCGAGGCGAGCAGCTCCTGTACGTAGGTGCCCTCGACGTATTGACTGAGCAGCAGGATGCCGATGCCGGGCAGCCGCCGGCGCAGTTCGATGGCGGCGCGCACACCCTCGTCGCGGAAGGTGGGCGGCATCCGCACGTCGAGCACCGCCAGGTCGGGGCGCAGCTGCTCCACCTCGGCCAGGAGCGTGTCGGCGTCGCCGTAGGCGGCCACGGTGTCGAAACCGGCCTCGGCGAACAGGCGCACCAGGCCCTCGCGCAGCAGCACCGAGTCTTCGGCCAGCACCAGTCGGAGCGGAACGGCCGGGTCGTGCCGCGGGTCTGGACGGTGGAGTGTGTTCACCCGTTCAGGATAGGTCCCGATCACAGTGTCGTGACGGCGGTGCCCGGTGCGACCGAGCTGCCGAAGTCCCGCACCAGCGGGATATGCGCGCCGACGGCGGTGGGCCCGCCGGAGGGGCTCCGCACCGACAGCACGCCGCGCAATCCCCGAAGCCGCTCGTCGAGGCCCTGCAGACCGTGGCCGTCGCGGAGCACGGCGCCGCCGTGGCCGTTGTCGATCACCCAGAGATCCAGCCAGGTGGAATCGTCCTGCGGCACCCGGCGCAGCTCGAGGTGCAGGCGCAGGCTGGTGGCTCCGGCGTGCTTGGCCACATTGGTGACGAGCTCGGCGGCGGTGAAATAGGTGCTGCGCTCGATCTCGCTGGGCAGTCGCAACTCCCGGTCGACCAGGAGCTCGAGGTGTACCGGCACGGTGCTGCGGGCGGCGAGGGACTCCAGGGCCGCGATCAGGCCGCGGTCCTGCAGGATGGGCGGCACCAGTCCGCGGGAGAGCGCCCGCAGCTCCTCGAGGGTGTCGCGGGCCTGGTCGCGGGCTTCGGCGAGCAGCTGCCGGGCGGCAGCCGGGTCGTCGTCGAGCCGGCGTTCGGCGCTGGCGAGGTCCATTTGCAGGCGCACCAGGCGCTGCTGCGGGCCGTCGTGGATGTCGCGCTCGAGGCGGCGCAGGGACTGGTCCTCGGCCGACACGGCCGCGCCGCGCGACGCACTGAGGTCGGCGACCTCACGCTGCAGGGCCTCCGACGCCCAGGCGCCGAGCATGACCCGGGCGATGGACTGGTGGATGAGCACGAGCCCCCGGGTCAGGAACGGCAGGGTGAGCAGGAAGGCCACGCCGAGCCCGACGTTGACCAGGTTGTCCGCCGCCAGGTTGTCGGCGCGGAATGACCCGGTGATGAGGCCATAAAGGCCGACGGAGTCATTGTCCTGCGGCAGCGACCAGCTCCACATCCAGAACGTGAGCCCGCCGAGCGCGCCGGAGACCCAGACGATGGTGAGCGACCAAGTCACGATGCCGACGATGAAGTTCACGACCATGCCGTGCAGCAAGTACAGCCAGTAGTGCCCCGAGACGAGCGGGCCGAGGATGGCGCGCAGCGCGCTGGCCGGCTCACCCCGAGGCGTCCACCGGGGCGGGGTGATGGCGGGCTGGCCGGCCCAGCGCAGCCGGGTGAGTTCGACCACGCCGAAGCCCCGGGCGGTGTAGAGCGCAGCGACCACGATGAAGAGCCCGACGAACACGGCCACCAGGCCCAGGCCCGTGGTGAACAGGGTGACGAGCACGACGAACGCGGCCGTCACCACCAGCAGGGTGGGCAGCAGGAAGCCGAGTTCCCGCGGCAGGGCGGCCCACAGCGCACGGTAGCCGCGCGGGGCGTCGTAGCCGCCGCTTCCGGCGGACGGGCTGGTGGTGGGATCGGCTGACTGCACGAAGCCCAGCGTGCCAGAGTTCGGCTGCCCGGTGTTGCCGGTGGCGGGTTCGCCGGTCGGCTGGGTCGATGGGTCGGTGTGCGGGCCGCGGGCGGAGGCGGCCTCGTCGAGGGTGTTGTTGGTCATGGTTCCAGCGTGCCGTCGGCACGCCGAGCCGCCCATCCTCCCAGCCTCCGGACTCGGCCGGGGGTTATCCCCCAGCACTCCCCTGCACCGCCAGCCGGTGGCTAGAGCGTGCTGTGGGTGAACCGGCCACCGAGCAGGGTCGCCGCCACGGGCATCCGCCGAAGGTCGTCGACCGACGCCGTGAACGGGTCGATCTCGCACACCGCGAGGTCGGCGACCTGGCCGGCGGTCACTGCATGGCGCCCGCGGGCGGACGCGGCCAGTGCGGCCTGACGGGAGATGCCCTGCTCGGGGTGCCAGGGCGCCCGGTCACCGTGGCCGCGGCCCACGGCGGCGGAGATCGCCAGCCACGGGTCCAGTGGGGCGACCGGGGCGTCCGAGCCGAGCGCCAGCTGCACACCGGCGTCGAGCAGGTCACGCAACCGGAAGGCCCGGTCAGTGCGGCCCGCCCAGTACCTGTCGGCGACGTCGCGGTCATCGAGAGCATGCTCCGGTTGAACGCTGGCCGTGACTCCGAGCCGCCGGAATCTGGCGACATCTGCCTCGGTCAGCAACTGGGCGTGCTCGATGCTGCCCGCACAGCCCAGTACCTCGAAGGCGTCGAGGGCCAGGCTGTTGGCGTTGTCGCCGATGGCGTGCACGGCCGGGCGGATGCCGGCGGCCACCGCGCGGCGCATCTGGGCGACCAACTCGCTGGGCTCAACCGTGAGCATGCCGTGCGAGTGCTCGCCGGTCAGCCCGGGGTACGCGTCGAAGCAGTAGGCGGTGCGGGTGTTCAACGAGCCGTCGGTGATCACCTTGAACGGCCCGACCGTGAGCAGCCCCCGGCTTTCGGCGATGACCTGGCCACTGCGGAGGCCGAGCGTGATGGCCTGGTCGAGGTGGTGGGTGTACAGGCCGAAGTCCACCCGGATCGAGTCGGTGCCGGCCGCGATGCGCCGCAACCAGACGTCGAGGTTCCAGGTCATTTCGAGGTCGACGACTCCGACCACGCCGCGGGTCGCGGCGGTGCGGGCGGCTTCGTCCGCCCAGGCGTCCAGATCGGCGTCGGGCACGTTGTCGATGGCACGTTCCACCGCGAAGGCGTCGTCTTCACGCAGCAGCCCGGTGACGTGGCCGGTGAAGCCGTACGCGGCCAGCGCCGCGGAGTTCAGCCAACAACTGTGCAGGTCAGCGCTGACCAGGACCACCGGTACCGGCCCGGACGCGGCATCCAGCAGTGCACTGCTGGGCGTATCCGGCCACAGTCCGTCGCGGAAACCGTAGCCGACCAACCGTTCGCCGTCGGCGAGGGCCGGCAGCGCCGCGAGGCGTGCGGCGACCAGGGCGGCGGTCGCTGCGGCGCTGGTGGCGGCGGAGACGTCGAGGCGGCGGGCGGTCTGGGCCCACTGGCTGAAGTGCACGTGGTTGTCCCAGAGGCCCGGGATCAGCCAGCGCTCGCCGAGGTCGACCACCCGGCCGGCCGTGTCCTGCGGGGCGAGATAGCCGATCGACTCGATCACACCATCGACGATGCGCAGGTCGACCAGATCGTCGCTGCCGGGCAGGCGGGCGTTGCGGAGCACCAGGTCCCGGGAAGTGCCGGTCATTCGGTGCGGCCTTCGCGGCTGCGGCGCATCTCGGCGGCGAGGGCTGGGCTGCTGTACGGGCCGTCACCGTCGAGTTCGGCGATGATGCGCTCCACCGTGGCTGCGGGCTTGTTCTGGCTCATCTTGTTCTTGGCGGTGAACCGGGTGACCCGCAGGCGGAAGCCCACGGTGCCGCTGACGATGCGCGCGGCGTACTCGGCATTCGCCAGCGTGCCGTTCATGCGCCGAGGTTCGGGCATGCGGTCTTCGAAGTGGTCGACGAGGTCGGCCAGCACGCGCAAGTTCTCGGCGTCGCTGAGGATCTCCGGGGTGCCGTGCAGGTGCGCGGTGACGAAGTTCCAGGTGGGCACGGCCGGTGCGGCGTCGTACCAACCCGGCGAGATGTAGCCGTGCGGTCCCTGCACGATCACCAGCAGCTCGTGGGTGCCGAGCTCGTGCAGTTGTTCGTCGGGTCGACCCACGTGGCTCAGCAGCACGATCTCGTCGTCGGCCGCCGCCCGGTCCAGGATCACCGGGTAGTGCGAAGCCACCAGCTCACCCGCGCTGGTGGCACTGATCAGGCTGACCCAGGGGTTCTCCTCGATCAGGCGGCGCACCTCGGCCACCTCCGACAGGGCGAAACGGGGGTTTTCTCTCATGGAACGGCTCCTGGAAGGCGGGGTCGGGCAGCAGCGGGAACGGGCGGTCGAGGTCGGTCAAGCCTGGCAGAACGGGCACCAATAGAGCTTGCGCGCACCCATCTCCTCGAGAGTGATGTGGGTACCGCACACCCGGCAGGGCAGGCCCTCACGTTTGTAGACCCAGTGCCGGTCGGCCCGGTTCTTCATGGCCAGCCGATAGGCATCCTCGCCTAGGTCGTCCATGGTCATCATCTGGCCGGTGTTCACACCGATGTCCAGCAGGTGCGCCCAGTCCCGCCAGAGCGCCCGCAGGCTCTCCTCACTGAGCGCCTTGCCTGGTGTGTGCGGGTTGATCCGGGCGCGGAAGAGGAGTTCGGCGCGGTAGACGTTGCCGATGCCGCTCACCACGGACTGGTCCATCAGGAGCAGGCCGATGCGCGTGGGCTTCTTGCGGATGACGTCCACGAAGCGTTGTTCGGCTTCGGGGCTGTCATCGAGCTGTGGGTCGGGGCCCAGCCGGTTCATCACGGTCTCCACCTGCGCGGGGTCGAGCACCTCGCAGGCGGTGGGGCCACGCAGGTCGGCCGACACCGTGTCGGTGAGCAGGCGCACCCGCACCTGTCCGACGGGCTCGGGCGGGAAGGTGTCCTCAGCCGGTCCCTGAGCCTGTCGAAGGGTCTCCTGCTCGGCCATGCGCACCCGGGTGCGGCGGGGAGCCCCGATGCTGTGCATCGAGTTCTCACCGGCCGAGTCCAGCACGGGTGCTCCGGCCGCGTCGAGGTCGGTGCCGCGCTGGTTGGTCTGGCCCATCCGGCCGTTGCTCGCCGCGATCGTGGCATCCATGATGATGTCGCCGGCGAAGTCCCAGGCGCCGTACATGCCCAAGTGCACCCGCAGCCAGAGCCCGTTGTCGAACTCCAGGAACATCTGCTTGCCCACAGCGCGGGCATCCGTCATCACGTGGCCATCGAGCATCGCCGCACCGGCCGCGAACCGGCCCTGTGGGCTCGACAGCCGCACGGCGCGGCCCACGAAGTTGCGGGCGAACTGCCGGGTGATGCGATGGACGGAATGGCCCTCAGGCATGGCGGCTGCTCTCTCGGCTCGACGGGGACGTGGCGGCTGGCTGGCGGGTCAGCGGCTGAGGACGGTTCCGGCGATCGTGCCGGTGGCCTCGTATTCGGCCAACTGGTCGATGCGGCGCTGGTGGCGTTCCTCGCCGGTGAACGGAGTCGCAATGAACGCGTCGATGAACGCCGTGGCCTCGTCGATGGTGTGCTGGCGCGCGCCGATCGAGATGACATTGGCGTTGTTGTGCTCGCGGGCGAGTTCGGCGGTGCTGAGGTTCCAGACCAGGGCGGCCCGGGCGCCGCTCACCTTGTTCGCGGCGATCTGCTCGCCGTTGCCCGACCCGCCGAAGACCACACCGAGCGCCTCGACGCCGGCGGCCTGGTCGGCGACGACGGCCTCGGCGGCGCTGATGCAGAAGGCCGGGTAGTCGTCGAGGGGCTCGTAGCTGGTGGGCCCGTGGTCGATGACGTCGTGGCCGGCGGCGCCGAGGTGGCTGATCAGGTGCTGGCTGAAGTCGAGGCCGGCGTGGTCGGTGGCGATGTGGATGCGCATGGCGACCAGTCTATTTGTCGCGCAACGTGCACGGGCCGGGTCTCCGGCCGGAGCCGCCCGGCGGGCCGGCGCCGGCCGGATGCGGCTACTCTGCGACTTCGGCGAGCAGGTCAGGCGCGAAGATCGGACCGCGGGTGCGGCTGCGCTTGATCTCGAAGAAGCCGTCGTAGCTGGCCACGGCCACCACGCCGTCCCACAGGGCCACGGCCGCGTCGCCGGTCGGCGCCGGGGAGATGACCGGTCCGAAGAAGGCCACGTCGTTCACCGCGATCACCGGGGTGCCGACATCCTGGCCGACCCGGTTGATGCCTTCGAAGTGGCTGGCACGCATCTGCGGGTCATATTCCTCGCTGGTGGCGTAGCGCGCGAAGTCCGACGGGAGGCCGACCTCGGCCAGCGCCGCGGGGATGACGGAGTCGGCATCCGAGTTGCCGTCGTGGTGGATGCGGGTACCGAGGGCGTCGTAGAGCGCCTTCACGGTCTCCTGGCCGTGCAGCTCCTGCGCGGCCTGCACCAGGCGGGTGTATTTGAGGGCCCGCGGGAAGAAAGCGCGGTACTCCTCTGACACGTCGGTGTTCTCGTTCAGAACGGCCAGGCTCATCACCTGCCAGTTCACGTCGAAGCCGCGCAGATCACTCACCTCGTCCACCCAACGAGAAGTCATCCAGGCCCAGGGGCAGGAGGGGTCGAACCAGAAGGTCACAGAGTCGCTCATCGCACCAGCCTAAGCGAGTCGAAGGTGCCAAAATGTGCACAATCTGGCCCCCGCGAAACCCGGCTAAAACCCTGGACAGACCCGCTATCGAAATCAAAATGCCTGATTCTGCGGCAAATTGCGCTAAAATTGAGTCTTATGCCCGCTGAGGGGCGACCCCGCATCCGGGGCACATGACCTCCATCTGAGGCATCTCACGACCTCCATCCGAGGCTTGACGTGTCTGCGCAAGAGTCATGTCATGACCTCCATAAGAGGCATCTCTACTGTCAGAAAGTGACTCATGTCAAACGCTATAAACGGTGCGGATCGCGCCGTGAAGAAGATCAAGAAGCCGTTGCTTCGTCGGCGGCTGAAGGTTTCCGACGTCAACGTCGTTGACCGCCCCATGCTTCGCAAGGCCCTCGGCGGCACCATCGTCGGAAACACCATGGAATGGTATGACGTGGGTGTCTTCGGATACCTGATCACCACCATGGGTCCGGTCTTCCTCCCCGAAGCCGACCCGACCGTGCAGACCCTGTTCCTGCTCGGCACCTTCGCGGCCACCTTCATCGCCCGCCCGCTCGGTGGCGTGTTCTTCGGCTGGCTCGGCGACAAGCTCGGCCGCCAGAAGGTGCTCGCCATGACGCTGATGCTCATGGCCGCATCAACCTTCGTCGTCGGCATCCTGCCCGGGTACGCACAGCTGGGCATCTGGGCCGCCGTGCTCCTCGTGGTGACCAAGCTCGTGCAGGGCTTCTCCACCGGTGGCGAGTACGCCGGTGCCACCACCTTCGTCAGCGAGCACGCCCCGGACAAGAACCGTGGCTTCCTCGCCAGCTTCCTCGACATGGGCAGCTACCTCGGCTTCGCCATGGGTGCCGCACTCGTGTCGATCCTGCAGGTCACCCTCGGCCAGGCCGCGATGGAAGAGTGGGGCTGGCGTCTGCCGTTCCTGCTCGCCGGTCCGCTGGGCCTGATCGCCATCTACTTCCGGATGAAGATCGAAGAGTCTCCCGCCTTCCAGGCCAGCCTGGACGCCCAGGAGGCCGCCGCCAAGGACCCCGACTTCGTCGAGGACGACAGCATCCCCAAGGGACCTGTCGCCATCTTCAAGAACTACTGGCGCGGAATCGTCCTCGCGATGATCCTGGTCGCCGCCGCGAACACCGTCGGTTACGCCCTCACCTCGTATATGCCCACCTACCTCACCAGCACGATGGGCTATGACGAGTTGCACGGCACGCTGCTGACGATCCCGATCCTCGTCATCATGGCCTGCTGCATCCCGCTGACCGGTCGCTTGAGCGACAGGATCGGCCGCCGTCCGGTGCTCTGGATGGGCTCGATCAGCGCCGTCGTCTTCGCCATCCCGGCCTTCCTGCTCATCGGAGTCGGCAGCGTCTGGACCACCCTGTTCGGTCTGGCCCTGATCGCCCTGCCGGTCACCTTCTACGTCGCCAACCTCGCCTCGGCATTGCCGGCCCTGTTCCCCACGGCCAGCCGCTACGGCGCCATGGGCATCGCGTACAACTTCGCCGTCGCCATCTTCGGTGGCACGACGCCGTTCATCATCGCGGCGCTGATCGCGGGCACCGGCAACGACATGATGCCGGCCTACTACCTGATGGCCACCTCGTTCATCGGTGGTATCAGCATCTTCTGGCTCAAGGAATCCGCCAACCGCCCGCTGCCCGGCTCCATGCCGAGCGTGGAATCGGTCGAAGAGGCCCACGAGCTCGTCGCCGGCCAGTTCGAGAACCCGCTGCTCGACCACGACGAGATGCCGTTCGACGCGACCTTCGAGCCGCCGACCTCGTCGATGGACCTCACCGAGCTGAAGGCCGCCGACGACGCAGAGCCGGCCAAGGTCTAGCCTCCCCGGCCCCGAGCCGAACCGTTGGTCGAGCCTGTCGAGACCCCGCACGCCGAAAGGCATTCGCTGGGTCTCGACAGGCTCGACCTACGAGTGGGTTGTTTCTGAGAACACGGGCGGATGCGCCGTCGTAGAATTCTCTGATGACCACCGAGCAACACCCGCAGAGCACGCCCGTCGATGCCGCCTCCCCCGCAGGCTCCGAGTTGACCGGCGACGCCGCATCCGCCGGGGTCACCTCCCCCGCGATCGACCCACAGGATCTTGAAGTCGCGCTGCGCGTGCTCGCGTCCCTGGCCACCATCGACCCGGACGACCCCGACTTCGTCACCGTGCGCCAGGCCACCGCCAAGATGTTCAAGTCGGTGAAGACCGTGCGCCGGCACGAGAAGCGCCAGCTGATCGCCGACGCCGACCGCGAGGTGATCGCGGCGACCGCGACCGGCGCTCCCACCCGCATCGACGACGAGACCATCGGCGCCCAGTTGCGGCTCGGCACCGACCGGCCCAGTGCCGGCGAGCTGCTGGTGCCGCGGGCCTGCTACATCTGCAAGCAGAAGTACACCCTGGTCGACGCGTTCTACCACCAGCTCTGCCCGAGTTGCGCCCTGATGAGCCACGCCAAGCGGGACGCCCGCACCGACCTCACCGGCAAGCGCGCCCTGCTCACCGGCGGCCGCGCCAAGATCGGCATGTACATCGCGCTGCGGTTGCTGCGCGACGGCGCCCACACCACCATCACCACCCGGTTCCCGCGCGACGCCGTACGCCGGTTCATCGCCATGCCCGACTCCAAGGACTGGCTGCACCGCCTGCGCGTGGTCGGTATCGACCTGCGCGACCCGGCCCAGGTGATCGGCCTCGCCGACTCCGTCGCCGCGCAGGGCCCGCTCGACATCCTGATCAACAACGCCGCCCAGACCGTGCGCCGCTCCCCCGGTTCCTACTCCCCGCTGGTGGAGGCCGAGTCCTCCCCGCTGCCCGACGGCGACCTGCCCGAGATCGTCTCGTTCGGGCACACCAACGACGCCCACCCCACCGCGTTGGCCGCATCGGTGGCCAGCCACCCGATCCTCGCCGCCGCGGCCACCGGCGCCGCGCTCACCGCCGACGACCTCACCGCCCTGGCCCTCGCGCCCGGGTCCTCGTCGCTGGCCCGCCTGGCCGCCGGCACCGCCATCGACGCGGGCGGCCTGGTGCCCGACCTGCACGAGGAGAACAGCTGGACGGCCAACGTCGAAGACGTCGACCCGCTGGAGATGCTCGAGGTGCAGCTCTGCAACACCACCGCGCCGTTCCTGTTGGTGAGCCGGCTGCGCGCCTCAATGGCCGCATCCGCCGCCCGCCGCACCTACATCGTGAACGTGTCGGCGATGGAGGGCGTCTTCGGCCGCGGCTACAAGGGCCCAGGCCACCCGCACACCAACATGGCCAAGGCCGCGCTGAACATGCTCACCCGCACCAGCGCCAAGGAAATGCTCAGCGACGGCATCCTGATGACCAGCGTCGACACCGGTTGGATCACCGACGAACGCCCGCACCCCACCAAGATCCGCCTGGCCGAGGAGGGCTTCCACGCCCCGCTCGACCTGGTCGACGGCGCCGCCCGCGTCTACGACCCCATCGTGCGAGGCGAGCAGGGCGAAGACATCCACGGCGTCTTCCTCAAGGACTACAAGCCCGGCACCTGGTAACCCCGCGTCTCTCTCCGCGAGCCGTGAGCAAAGCCCCAAAAATCGTTGGTTTTCGGGGCTTTACTCACGGCTCGCGAGATAGTTTGCGGCACTCCCGGGTGCTTGGCGGGCAGTGTCGGGGGTGACCGCTAGCGTGTGGAGCGTGCAGACATCAACCGTGCAGACCGCAACCGTGCCGACCGCCCTCGCCGACATTCCGTCGCTCTGCGTCTTCGACCTGGAGACGACGGGCGTGAACACCGACGAGGACCGCATCGTCACCTGCTTCATCGGCCGCGTGATGCGCGACGGCCAGGTGAACGGGTCGTACAGCTGGCTCGTCAACCCGGGCATCCCCATCCCGGAGGGCGCGTCCGCCATCCACGGCATCACCGACGAGGTCGCCCAGCGTGACGGCGTCGACCCGGCCACCGCCATCGCCGAGATGCTCACGGTGCTGCGGCGCAGCATCGCCGGCGGCCGGCCGATCGTGGCCTACAACGCCAGCTTCGACCTCTCCATGCTCAACGCCGAGGCCCGCCGGTACGGCCTCGAACCGATCACCGACTTCGGCCCGGTGCTCGACCCGTATGTGATCGACAAGGCCATCGACAAGTACCGCAAGGGCAAGCGCACCCTGGTGGCGACCGCCGAGTACTACGGCGTGCTGCTCGAGGGCGCCCATGACGCCGAAGCGGATGCCGTGGCCACCGGCCGGGTGGCCTGGGCCCTGCTGGCCAAGACCGACGAAACCCACCTGCACGCCCTGCACGACCGGCAGGTGGGCTGGGCGCTGGAGCAGGCGGAGAGCTTCCAGTCGTACCTGCGCAAGTCCAAGGGCGACGACCTGATCGTGATCGACGGCGCCTGGCCGATCCGCGCCGGCGCCGATCGCGTCGTGGTGCCCGTGCTGGTCACTCCCCCGGTCTAGCCTCCGGCCCGATGGGCGTCGGGTGACCGACGCGGCCTGATCAGCCGCTCCGCCGGCGCCGGCCGAATACTGGCTAGGCTTGATCTTCGTGCGGAGGCGCCAGAAGCGCCCACGAAGACCAGATGGAGAATACCGTTGCCCGGAGAAAACCTCACCAGGATCGAAGCCCAGGAGCGCGCAGCGCTCGTCACGGTGACCAGCTACGACGTCACCCTTGACCTGACGACGGGTCCGACGACCTTCGCCAGCACCACCACCGTCGCCTTCGGTGCCGTGGCCGGCAGCTCGACCTTCATCGACGCGATCACCGAGACGGTGCACAGCGTCACCCTCAACGGAGCCGAGCTCGACCCGGCCGTCGTCAGCGACGGCATCCGCATTCAGCTCGACGGCCTGGCAGCCGAGAACGTGCTCACCGTCGTCGCCGACGCCGCGTACACCAACACCGGCGAGGGCCTGCACCGCTTCGTCGACCCCGTCGACAACGAGGTCTACCTGTACAGCCAGTTCGAGGTGCCCGACTCCCGCCGCGTCTTCGCCGTGTTCGAGCAGCCCGACCTCAAGGCCACCTTCACCTTCACGGTGACCGCCCCCGGCGCCTGGGAAGTCATCTCCAACTCCGCCACGCCCGAGCCCACTGACGCCGGCAACGGCAACAAGACCTGGGCGTTCGCCCCCACCCACACCATCTCCAGCTACATCACGGCCCTCGTCGCCGGCCCGTACGCTGTGGTGCGCAGCGAGCTCACCTCCAGCGACGGCCGCGTCATTCCGCTGGGCCTGTTCAGCCGGAAGAGCCTGTTCGAGCACCTGGACGCCGACTACATCTTCGAGAAGACCCGCCAGGGCTTCGCCTACTACGAGGACAAGTTCGACTACCCGTACCCGTTCGACAAGTACGACCAGATGTTCGTGCCGGAGTTCAACGCCGGCGCCATGGAGAACGCCGGCGCGGTCACCTTCACCGAGACCTACGTCTTCCGCTCCAAGGTCACCGACGCGATCAAGGAACGCCGCGTCGTCACGATCCTGCACGAGCTCGCCCACATGTGGTTCGGCGACCTGGTCACCATGAAGTGGTGGAACGACCTGTGGCTGAACGAATCGTTCGCCGAGTGGGCGTCGACCATCGCCACGGCTGAGGCCACCGAGTGGACGGAAGCCTGGACCACCTTTGCCGCGATGGAGAAGAGCTGGGCCTACCGCCAGGACCAGCTGCCCTCCACCCACCCCGTCGTGGCCACCATCACGGACCTCGAAGACGTGCAGGTCAACTTCGACGGCATCACCTACGCCAAGGGTGGATCGGTGCTCAAGCAGCTCGTCGCCTGGGTCGGCATCGACGCCTTCTTCACGGGCGTCGCCTCGTACTTCAAGAAGCACGCCTGGGGCAACACGGAGCTCCGCGACCTGCTCGTTGAGCTCGAGGCCGCTTCCGGCCGGGACCTCTCCGACTGGGCCGCCCTGTGGCTCGAGACCGCCGGCGTCAACACCCTCCGCCCGCAGATCGAGGTCGACGAGGCCGGTGTGATCACCGCGTTCGCCGTGCTGCAGAGCGCCACGGAGGACTACCCCACCATTCGCCCGCACCGCCTGGCGATCGGCTTCTACGACCTGGTCGACGGCGCCCTGGTGCGCACCCACCGCGTCGAACTCGACGTCGACGGCACGTCCACGGATGTGCCGGCGCTCGTCGGCCGCACCCGCGCCGACCTGATCCTGCTCAACGACGACGACCTCGCCTACGCCAAGGTGCGCCTCGACCCGGCCTCGCACACCGTGGCCCTCGAGCACCTCGCCGCCATCGAGAGCCCGCTGGCCCGCTCGCTGGTCTGGGGTTCCGTCTGGGACGCCACCCGCGACGCCGAGACCTCGCCGCGCGACTTCGTGCGCCTGGTGCTCGGCAACATCGCCACCGAGACCGAATCCACCACCCTGCGCACCGTGCTCGGCCAGGTGTCGCTCACGGCGCAGTACTACGTGGCTCCTGAACACCGCGACGAGGCCGTCAACGCGGTCGGTGATGCACTCTGGGCGCTGGCCCAGGGTGCGGAGGCCGGCAGCGACGCGCAGTTCCAGTTCGTCAAGTTCTTCGCCTCCGTAGCCGAGACGCCCGCTCAGCTGGCCGCCATCGCGGGCCTGCGCACAGGCGCGTTCAAGCTCCCCGGACTCGAGATCGACACCGACCTGAGCTGGGAACTGCTCGGCGCCCTCGTCGCCGGGGGCGAAGCCGGCGCCGCGGAGATCGACGCCGCCCTGGCAGCCGACAACACCGCGACCGGCGCACAGTCGGCCGCGAACGTGCGCGCCGCCATCCCCACCATCGAGGGCAAGCAGGCCGCCTGGTCGTCGCTCATCGACGTGGACACCGCCCCGAACACCATCGTGCGCGTCACCGCCGCCGGGTTCCTGCGCGCGCACGACACGAGCCTGCTCGAGCCGTTTGTCGCCCAGTACTTCGACGTGCTGCAGAAGGTGTGGGCCGAGCGAAGCTACTCCATCGCCGAGAAGCTCATCACGGGCCTCTACCCGTCGCCGCTGTCGAACCAGGCCCTGGTGGATGCCACCCGCGCCTGGCTGGACGCCAACCCCGAGCCCGCGGCGCTCCGCCGCCTCGTGGTGGAGAACCTCGCCGGTGTGGAGCGCTCACTGCGCGTTCAGGCCCGCGACAAGGAGTAGCACCGCAGCGATCTCTCGCTGGCCGAGCTGCCGTTGATCGAGCTTGTCGAGATCCCGCACGGGGTCTCGACAAGCTCGACCAGCGGACCGCTAGACCAGTGGACTGCTAGACCAGTGGACTGCTCGTGCGGCGGACAATTCGACCCGCGGGCTGTGCGACCAGCGGGCTGTGGCGCTCAGGTTGACCAACGCGGCCGCTCGGTAGACTGGCCGAGCTATGACATGGGACTCATTCTGGAAAACCACTAACGACATCCTGACCTGGCCAATCGTGCAGGTCGTGTTCATCATCATCTTCGCGATCCTGGCGCGCTGGGTGCTCTTGTTCGTGATCCGACGCGTTGTGACGCAGATCGTGTCCGGGGTAAAGAAAACCCAAAACGTCGACGACACCCAAGCCCTGAACGTGTCACCGCTCTCCGCGGTTCGAACGGTTCAACGCACTCGCACACTCGGCTCCGTGCTCACAAACATCGTGAACGTGCTCGTCGTCGTCGTCGCGATTTTGCTCGTCGTCAACGCGATCGATGACACAATCCTCAGCTCGTTCGCCCTCCTCACCGCCGCGCTCGGCGCCGGCCTGGGTTTCGGCGCCCAGAACATCGTCAAGGACGTGCTCAACGGCCTGTTCATGGTGATGGAGGACCAGCTCGGCGTCGGCGACGTTGTCGACCTGGGCCCCGCGACCGGTGTCGTGGAAGCCGTCGGCATCCGTATCACCCAGGTGCGCGACGTGAACGGCACACTCTGGTTCGTGCGCAACGGCGAGATCCTGCGGGTGGGCAATATGTCCCAGGGCTGGGCCCGCGTGATCATCGACCTCGCCGTGCCGTACAAGACCGATGTGGACGCCGTGCAGGCCGAGATGCTGCGGGTTGCCGTGGAGATGGCCACCAACTCCAAGTGGCGCTCGCGGGTGCTGGAGAAGCCCGAGGTGTGGGGCCTGGAGTCGATTTCCGAAGAGGCCATCGTCATCCGCATCGTGATCAAGACGCGCACCACCGCCAAGGACGATGTGGCGCGCGAGCTGCGGATGCGCCTGAAGAAGGCGCTCGACGCCATGGGCGTGCAGCTGCCCTCGCTGACCAGCATCGTGCTCACCGGCTTCGAGGGTGCCGCGAGCGTGCAGGGCGCCCGCCCGCCGCGCACCACCCCGCTGCCCGTGATCGAGGCGCCACCCAAGCGCGCACCGCGCAAGAGCCGTGCCGTCAAGGCGGCTGAGGCCGCGGCGGCCGCCGCAGCCGCAGCGCTGCCCGTGCACCCGCCGGCACCGCGCGCGGCCAAGGCGAAGCCGGCCACTGCCACGCCCGCTGAGGCGTCGACCGCAGCGCCCGCAGCGAAGCCCACTGCGGCCCAGGCCGCCGAGGCATTCGCCCAGGGCACCACCCGCATTCCGTCGATCTCCCGCAACCAGGCACCCCGTGCACCGCGCACGGTGCACCTGCCGGCCGTTGACCCGTCGGCGCCCGCCTCGAAGCCGATTGCCGAACAGCCGTTGGGCGCCGCCGCAGAGCCGTCGGCCATGCCCGCCACCAAGCCGGTCAGGAAGGCCGTCACCAAGCCGGTCGACAAGCCCACTGACAAGCCGGCCGCCAAGCCCGCGGACAAGCCCGCTGAGAAACCGGCTTCACCAGCCGCTGACAGCGAGCCCGCTCAGGGAGACACCGATGACTGATCCGAATACCCGCCGTCCCGAGAGCCAGGGGCCGGTGCTGATCCCCGCCACCGGCCCATCCGGAGTGCACCTGCGCGGCAGCGCGAACGGTGCCGCCCTGGGGCCGTCGTTCTACCAAGAGGTCGGCGGACGTCCGTTCTTCGAGAAGCTCGTCACCGAGTTCTACCGCGGGGTGGCCGGCGACCCGGTCTTGAAGCCCATGTATCCGGAGGAAGACCTCGACCCCGCCATCGAGCGCCTCACCGGCTTCCTCGAGCAGTATTGGGGCGGCCCCGGCACCTACAGCGAGCAGCGCGGCCACCCCCGCCTGCGTCAACGCCACCAGCCCTTCAAGGTGAACCCCGACGCCCGCGACCGCTGGCTGCTGCACATGAAGAACGCCGTGGACGCCGCCGACCTGCCGCCGCTGCAGCGTGCCACTCTCTGGGACTACCTCGAGCGCGCCGCACACGCTATGGTCAACACCTTCGACGATTAACCGGCGCCCGCCCCGGCGTCACCCGCGCAGCTGACGATGGAGTCACGATGAGCCCAGCAACACCCGTTCCGCACGCCGTCACATCCGCCGACGCGATCGTGGTGGGAGCGGGCCTGGCCGGCCTCGTCGCCACGGCCGAGCTCGTCGATGCCGGCAAACGGGTGCTGCTGGTCGACCAGGAACCCGCCGCGTCCCTGGGCGGCCAGGCCTGGTGGTCATTCGGCGGCCTGTTCCTCGTGGACACCCCCGAGCAACGTCGAATGGGCATCAAGGACTCCCTCGAACTGGCCAGGCAGGACTGGTTCGCCAGCGCCGGCTTCGACCGTACGGAGGACTACTGGCCCACCCGCTGGGCGGAGGCGTACCTCAACTTCGCCGCCGGCGAGAAGCGCGCCTGGCTCAAAGAGCGCGGAGTCGGGTTCTTCCCGGTGGTCGGCTGGGCGGAACGCGGCGGCTACACGGCGCTCGCCCACGGCAACTCCGTGCCCCGGTTCCACATCGTCTGGGGAACCGGCCCGGCGATTCTGGAGCCATTCATCACCCGGGTGCGCGAGGGAGTGCGGGCCGGCCTGGTCACCGCACTGCACCGGCACAGGGTCGACGAACTCCTTCTCGAGGGCGGAACAAGCACCGGCGGCAGCACAGTGGTGGGCGTGCGCGGCACCGTGCTCGAAGCCAGCACGGCCGCCCGGGGCCAGGCCAGCGGCCGGGAGGCCGCGGGCGAATTCGAACTGCGCGCCTCCGCGGTGATCGTCACCAGCGGCGGCATCGGCGGCAACCACGACCTGGTACGCGCCCAATGGCCAGCCAGGCTCGGACCGGCACCCACCAACATGCTGTCCGGCGTGCCGGCATCCGTCGACGGCCGGATGATCGCCATCAGCGAGGCCGCCGGCGCCCGGCTGATCAACGGCGACCGGATGTGGCATTACACCGAGGGGATCGTCAACCACGACCCGGTCTGGCCCCGACACGGCATCCGCATTCTGCCCGGCCCGTCATCGCTGTGGCTGGACGCCACCGGTACCCGGCTGCCCGCGCCGCTGTTCCCCGGCTTCGACACCCTCGGCACCATGGAATACCTGCTCAAGACCGGCTACGAGCACAGTTGGTTCGTGCTCACCCAGAAGATCATCGAGAAGGAATTCGCGCTCTCCGGCAGCGAGCAGAACCCCGACCTCACCGGCAAGGACCTGCGACTGCTCGCCAAGCGGGTCACACCGGGTGCGCCGGGGCCGGTCGAGGCGTTCAAGAGCAAGGGCGAGGATTTCGTGGTCGCCGACAGCCTGCGCGCTCTCATCGCCGGAATGCAGCAGCGCTCCCCCGAGGTGCAGATCAATGCCGCCCAGGTGGAACGCGAGGTGCTGGCCCGCGACCGCGAGCTGGACAACGACTTCAGCAAGGATGCCCAGATCACCGCGATCCGGCAGGCACGCCACTACCGCGGCGACAGGCTGATCCGGGTGGCGAGCCCGCACAAGCTGCTCGACCGGGCCAACGGGCCGCTGATCGCCGTGAAGCTGCACCTGCTCACCCGCAAGAGCCTGGGCGGCATCGAGACCGACCTGTCCGCGCGCGCCCTCGGCGCCGACGGCAACCCGGTGCCCGGACTCTACGCGGCAGGGGAAGCCGCCGGGTTCGGCGGCGGCGGCGTGCACGGTTACCGGTCGTTGGAAGGCACCTTCCTCGGCGGCTGCCTGTTCACCGGGCGCACCGCGGGCCGCGCGGTGGCCGCCGCGCTCTGACCCGGCCTGGGGCGTTCGGTGTCGCCGCCTGATCCCGGCGCAGTCTGAGACCCATCCGTACGGTGGCATAGGCTTTCCTGAATCGAGGCAGGTGCCTCCCCAGAACCCTAGGAACCATGACCATTACCGGCACAGGCACCGCCCCTGACGTCGTTCGCGTCAACTCACTCGTCTCCATCAATAATGGCGACGACACCGAAGACGCCGCGGCCCTGTGCCGCCTGCAAGCTGACAGCATCCGATGAGCGACCCCGACATTCTGGCGACCCTCCGCGATCTGTTGCCAGACGGCACCGTGAGCACAGCGGATGCGGCCGTGCTCGGTCGCAGCATCGACGCCTCGGGCGCACCCGCGATCGGGGCCGCGCTCGCCCTTGTACAACCACGCAGCACCGAACAGGTGGCAGCCGTCGTCGGCGCCGCCAACGCGGCCGGGGTGCCCGTCGTGCCGCAGGGCGCCCTCACCGGCCTGGCTGGCGGTGCGAACGCCGTGCCCGGGGCCCTGTTGCTGGACCTCTCCGCGCTCAACCGCATCCTGCACATCGACGTCGAAGAACGGCTCGCCGTGGTGCAGCCCGGCGTCACCGTGGCCGAACTGGCCGCCGCGGCCAGCGCCGCCGGGCTGTTCTACGCACCCGACCCGGCGTCTGCCGAGTGGGCCACCATCGGGGGCACGATCGCCACCAACGCCGGCGGTATGCGCTGCATCAAGTACGGCGTCACCCGCGACGCCGTGCGCACGCTCGAGGTCGTGTTGGCCGACGGGTCTCTCGTGCGCACGCGGCCGTCGACCATCAAGGGTGTCGCCGGCCTCGATCTCACCGGCCTGATCGTGGGCAGTGAAGGCACGCTGGCGGTGGTGACCGAGGCCACTCTCAGCCTGCTCCCGGCCCCCGGACCCTCACGCGGCGTCAGCGCCGTCTTCCCCACCCTGGCCGCCGGCATCGCCGCATCGAACGCCATCGCAGCCGGGCCGAACGTTCCCTCCACCCTTGAGCTCCTCGATGACATCGTGCTCGGCGCAGTGGACGCCTATCTGCCGCACGCCGGCATCCCGATCGGTGCGAAGGCCTGGGTACTGGCGATAACGGACTCCGTGCACGGGGCGGATGCCGAATTGAGCGCGTTCGAACGGATCTTCCGCGAACACGGCGCCCTGACTGTCGACCGGGCGGACACCCCCATCGAACTCGATCGGCTGCTCACGGCTCGACGGCTGCTCAATCAGGCCATGCGCGCCCTTCGTGGCGGTTCACTGAACGGCGATGTCAGCGTGCCTCGGTCCCGGCTCCTTGCCCTGGTCGAACGTTTCGCCGCGCTCGCGAACGAACTGCATGTTGTCATCGGTGTCGGCGGCCACGCCGGCGACGGCAACCTGCACCCCGTCGTGGCGTTCGACCCGGGCGACCCCGAACAGGTCGCGGCCGCGCACGAGGCCTACCAGCGCATCTCCGGGATCGCCCAACAGCTCGGCGGAACCATGACCGGTGAACACGGCGTCGGCATCGAAAAACTCGCCGCCCTCGACGGGGAACTGCCGCCGCGACTGCGCGAGATGCAGCGGGCGATCAAGGCCGTGCTCGACCCGAACGGCATCCTCAACCCCGGCAAGAAGTACTGACCGGCGGAACCGATGGCCGGCTCAGGCCTGCAGGCTCCAGGGTTTGCGGCGCACCAGGATGTGGCCGCGGCTGGTGCTCAGCCGGGTCCAGGGGCCGGTCTCGAACAACTGCACCGGTTCATCCGCTGACAGGAAACCCAGGCTCACCGCGGCGAAGCCTGCACCGGACGGAACGAAGTCGAGCGCGTCGATCGGGCGTCCCCAGACCTCTGAGCGCACTCGCTGCACGATCTGCTCGCCGGTGCCGGTGGGGATGACGGAGGCGACCTCGGCGATGCCCGCGTGGGCGGCAGCCTCGAGAATCGTGGCGGCGGCGCTGCCCTGCGACTTCCAGCCGCCGCGCGGGGGCGTGATGCCCGCCCAGGTGACCGAGGACACTTGCAACGGCACCGTGACCGTCACCGGGGCCGTCGCATCCGTCACCGCTGCCTCAAGCCGCACCAACCGGTCGAGCAACGAGCGCACCGGAACGACCACGTCGATCTCGACGGGCTCTGTGAGCGCGAAGGTGCGCAGGCCCAGAACAGTGGGGCTCGAGTCGAGCAATCCGCGCGGATACAGGATCGCGGTGTACACCGCCAGCACTCCCGCCGCTGACACGAGCCGCACCGATCCGTCCTCCACCCTGCTGGCGCGCGAAAGGTAGACCTGGAGGTCGCCGAGGGACAGGGAATCTGAGAGGGAAAATGACTGGCTCATCTGCTGTCTAAACTACCAAGGTACGTCGGGTCTTCGGTCCCGAAAGAACGAGGAGGCAGCATGCACGCACCGCTGGAGGGTCTTCTGACCGCTCTCGACCTGACCGACACCGGTGCTCGCACCAACGAGGACATCTTCACCGGTCCGTCGCAGTGGATGCCCCAGGGGCGGGTCTTCGGCGGCCAGGTGCTCGCGCAGTCCCTCGTCGCCGCCATCCGCACCGTGCCGGACGAGCGCCACGTGCACTCGATGCACGGCTACTTCCTGCGCCCTGGTGACATCAACCACCCGATCACCTTCTCGGTCGACCGCATCCATGACGGCCGGTCGTTCTCCACCCGGCGCACCCAGGCGTACCAGAACGGCGTCCCGATCCTGTCGATGATCGCGTCGTTCCAGGACGACGATGAAGGGCTCGAGCACCACCTGGAGATGCCGAAAGATCTGCCAGACCCCGAGTCGCTGCCGACCACGGCCGAGACCCTCGGCCACATCGACCACGACTTCGCCCGGGCATGGGCGAACGATCGCCCGTTCGACATGCGGCACGTGCCGTCGTCGATCTACCTCACCGTGGACGGCGAGCACACAGCCAAGCAGATGATCTGGATGAAGACCTTCGAGGCCATCCCCGACGACCCCGATCTGCACCGGGCGGCCCTCGCCTATGTGAGCGACTACTCGATCATGGAACCGGTGATGCGCCGGCACGGGCTGGCCTGGGCCACGCCCGGGCTCAAGGTCGCCAGCCTCGACCACGCCATGTGGTGGCACCGGTTCGGCCGGGTCGACGAGTGGATGCTGTACGTGCAGGACTCCCCCTCCGCCCAGGGCGGCCGGGGTCTGTCCACGGGCAGCATCTACAGCCGTGAGGGCCTGCTGCTGGCCACCGTGGCCCAGGAGGGCATGGTGCGGGTGCCCAAGCCCGTCGACTGATCACCACCGCCGGAACCATACGCTCCACGCCCGACCGAAAGACGCCATGACGACTCCGAACCTGCCGCCGTCGACGCACACGGCGGCCACCCATTCCGCCTGCACGCACCTCTCTCGCCGCGCGCTGCTCGTCGCTGGCGGTGCCGGCACGGCACTGGCCTTGGCCGCGTGCGCGCCCGCACGGAACGGCGCCGACTCCGGCGCCGGGACGCCCACCGAAATCGCTCTGCTCTCCGACGTTCCGGTCGGCGGCGCCGTGGCGGTGATGCTGAACGGCTCGCAGGTCATCGTCTCGCAGCCCACCGAGGGTACCGTCGTCGCCTTCAGCGCCATCTGCACACACGCCGGCTGCATGGTCGCACCGGAGAAGACGGGCCTGAGCTGCCCGTGCCACCAATCGCTATTCGACACCGCGACAGGCGCCGTGCTGCAGGGGCCGGCCACCGAGCCCCTCGCCGAGGTAAGCGTCACCCTCGACGGCGACCGAGTACTCGCGACCTGACCGCGAGCCGTGAGCTAAGCCCCACAACCGGGCGGTTTTCGGGGTTTAGGTCACGGCTCGCGGGGTGGCGTTACTTGCGGGCGAAGCTGAGGGGTTCCTCCAGGTAGGGAGTCCAGGCCGCCCGTTCGATGGCATTGATCTTCCGGGGGCGCTCGGTCGCCGCATCCACCAGCACGATCGTGGTGCTGGCCCGAGCGTAGAGCGTGCCGGGTTCCTGCCCGGCCGGCCCTCGAACCTCGTAGCAGACATCGAGGCTGGCCCCGCCGAGCTTGCCGATCCACAACTGGATGTCGATCGGCTGACGCAGGTACGGGATCGGGGCGAGGTATTCGATCTCCAGGCGCGCGATCAGGGTGAGCGTCGCCGCGCCCGGCCGGCCGTCGAGCACAGCAGTGCTCGCGGCCGCCGGGTGAGCCCCGGCTGCGGCACCATCGATGCCGTCCAGCTCGTCGTTGCTCCAGAACGCCTGGATGCGCGCCTCCTCGAGGAGGCGCAGCATCTCGGCATTGTTGACGTGGGCGTACGCGTCGAGATCCGACCAGCGCAGCCGGATGGGAACGTGTAGCCGCATGGAACTCCTAGTCGCGCGTCAGTTTGCGGTACGCGGACCGGTGTGGCTTGGCCGCGTCCGGACCGAGTCGCTCGATCTTGTTCTGCTCGTACGACTCGAAGTTGCCCTCGAACCAGTACCAGTTACCCGGTTCTTCCGCAGTGCCCTCATAGCTGAGGATGTGCGTGGCGATGCGGTCGAGGAACCACCGGTCGTGGGTAATGACCACGGCGCAGCCGGGGAATTCGAGTAGGGCGTTCTCGAGCGAACCGAGAGTCTCGACGTCCAGGTCGTTAGTCGGTTCGTCGAGCAGCAACAGGTTGCCGCCCTGCTTGAGCGTCAGTGCCAGGTTCAGGCGGTTGCGCTCACCACCGGAGAGCACGCCGGCCTTCTTCTGCTGGTCGGGTCCCTTGAAACCGAACGTCGAGACGTAGGCACGCGACGGCACCTCGGTCTTGCCGACCTGGATGTAGTCCTGGCCGTCGGAGACGACCTCCCAGAGCGACTTGTTGGGGTCGATGCCGCCGCGGGACTGGTCAACGTAGGAGATGTCGACGGTCTCGCCGATCTTCAAGTCACCGGCATCCAACGGCTCGAGGCCGACGATGGTCTTGAACAGGGTGGTCTTACCCACGCCGTTCGGGCCGATCACGCCGACGATGCCGTTGCGGGGCAGGGTGAAGGAGAGGTCTTCGACCAGCACGCGGTCGCCGAAGCCCTTCTTGAGCTTCTTGGCGTCGATGACCTGGGCGCCCAGGCGCGGGCCGACCGGGATCTGGATGTCTTCGAAGTCGAGCTTGCGTCCGCGCTCGGCCTCGTTGACCATCTCCTCGTACCGGGCCAGACGGGCCTTCGACTTGGCCTGACGGCCCTTGGCGTTGGAGCGCACCCAGTCGAGTTCTTCGGCGAGGCGCTTGGACAGCTTGGCGTCCTTCTTGCCCTGCACCTGCAGGCGCTCCTGCTTCTTCTCGAGGTAGGTCGAGTAGTTGCCCTCGTACGGGTACAGGTGACCGCGGTCGATTTCGGCGATCCACTCGGCCACATGGTCGAGGAAGTACCGGTCGTGGGTGACGGCGAGAACGGCGCCGGGGTACTTGGCGAGGTGCTGCTCGAGCCAGAGCACACTTTCGGCGTCAAGGTGGTTAGTCGGTTCGTCGAGGAGGAGCAGGTCGGGCTTCTGCAGCAGCAGCTTGCAGAGAGCGACGCGCCGCTTCTCACCACCGGAGAGGTCCACGACCGAGTAGTCGCCCGGCGGGGTGCGCAGGGCATCCATCGCCTGTTCGAGCTGGGAGTCGAGGTCCCAGGCATCGGCTGCGTCGATTTCTTCCTGCAGCGTGCCCATCTCTTCGAGCAGGGTGTCGAAGTCGGCGTCGGGTTCGGCCAGCGCGGCGCTGATCTCGTTGAACCTGTCGACCTTGGCCTTGATCGGGCCAACGCCTTCCTGCACGTTCTCCAGCACGGTCTTGGTCTCGTCGAGCTGCGGTTCCTGCATCAGGATGCCCACGGAGTAGCCGGGCGACAGCCGGGCCTCACCGTTGCTCGGGGTGTCGAGTCCGGCCATGATCTTGAGGATCGTGGACTTACCGGCACCGTTGGGGCCCACCACACCGATCTTGGCTCCGGGGAAGAACGACATCGTGACGTCGTCGAGGATGAGCTTGTCTCCAATGGCTTTGCGCGCACGCACCATCGAGTAAATGAATTCAGCCATAGTGTTTACCAGTCTATTTGGCGCGTGGCACCCACGAGACACGTTTCACTGCCCAGGATGGGCGCGACCATGCTGTGGTACCCGCCAGAGGACGGGCCGTTCTGGCCGACGATGCATTCGCCGTTGAAACGCACGGAGAACTGGATCGAGTCTGCGGGCTTTCCCTCAGTGGTGGTGTCGGCGGTGACTTCCATCTGCGCCTTGTCGAATCCGGCGGCGCTCAGCGCGTCGATATACCCACGGCCGCCCTGGTTCGGATCGGCTGCGAGGGCCGCCGTGATCACGGCGTCGAAGAACGGTTGGTTGTCGGTGGCGGTGCCGATCGGTTCAAGCGCAGGAGCGGTGGGTGCCGTGGCTTCCGCGGTGGCAGGGGTCGTCGCGGATGCCGACGGGGTCGGCTCCGCGGCGGGCGCGCTGCCGGCGCAGCCGGTCAGGCCGAGCCCCACGACCAGGCACAGCGCCCAACCGGCCCGCACGGGCCAGGGCCAGGCCGGGGTGTGCGCAGGGCGCGTTCCCGTCAAGCGAGTGTCGGTATACCGGGCCACGCGTCGTCCTCCCCCACGGCCGCACCCTGCGACCGAGAGTACGAGTCTATGTTGGCGATGTTTCCAGTTCGGTCTCGCCTGAACCGGCTCCGCCGCCTGCCCCGGCACCGGCCTGCACCGGGCCGGCGGGCTGAGCGTCACGCTGCTCGGTCTCGGCCGGTGCCGCGGTGCGCACCAGGGTTGTGGTCCCCCAGGCCAGGTTGTGGCCGATGGCGTCGGCCTCCACCTCTACTGAGGTGCCGCTGCGGTCCTGGTTCTCCCAGTCACGGATGCGCAACCGACCGCTCACGACAACGTGCTCGCCCTTCTGCACCGAGCGCTCCACGTTGTGGGCCAGCTGCCGAAACGCTGACACTGTGTACCAGTTGGTGTCGGCATCCACCCAGGCGGACCGCTCCCGGTCGAAGCGGCGTTGGCGGCAGGCGAGCCGGAATGAGGTGATGGCCAGGCCGGTGCTTGTCACCAGATGCCGGGGGCTGGTGGCCACGATTCCGGCCAGTGCGATGGTGTCGGTCATGGTGCACTCTCCAAGCGGCACGAGGCTGGTCGGGCGGAAGGCGCGACCCCGGTCAGTCCTCGTGCCGGGTTCGTGACCGGAGCCGCGCTGACGACAGCCTGCCCGCACGATTTGTGCGGCATCACGTCCACGCTGCGGCGGTGGAGTGGGATGACTCAGCCAGGCTGTGGAGGAGCGCCCCGCACTGGCCGCAGGTCTGGGCCGGCGGTCACCCCCGCTCACCCCGGAAACCGGAGGGAACTCGTGCGGATCTCGGGTTTGTCCGGCTTTAGAGTTGCAGCATGACCTACGTTGCTTCCGACAACCGTTATTCCGATATGCCGTATCGCCGAACCGGGCAGAGCGGCCTGAAACTCCCCGCATTGTCGCTCGGGCTGTGGCACAACTTCGGCCACGACCGTCCGATCGACACCCAGCGCGGCATCCTGCGCCGGGCATTCGACCTCGGCGTGACTCACTTCGACCTCGCCAACAACTACGGCCCGCCTCCCGGTTCGGCCGAGACCAACTTCGGGCGCATCTTCGCTGAAGACTTCCGCCCGTACCGCGACGAGATGATCATCTCCAGCAAGGCCGGCTACGACATGTGGGCGGGCCCCTACGGCGACTTCGGTTCGCGCAAGTACCTGCTCTCCTCGCTGGATGCGAGCCTGGGCCGCCTGGGCCTGGACTACGTCGACATCTTCTACTCCCACCGTCCCGATCCCCAGACCCCGATCGAAGAGACCATGGGCGCCCTGGCCACGGCCGTCACCAGTGGCAAGGCGCTCTACGCCGGCATCTCCAACTACACCCCGGAGCAGACCGTCGCCGCCTACGCAGCGCTGGCCGAACACAAGATTCCGCTGCTCATCCACCAGCCGCGCTACTCGATGTTCGACCGCCACATCGAAGACGGCCTGTTCCCCGTGCTGGACCAGCTCGGCATGGGCAGCATCGTCTTCTCCCCGCTCGCGCAGGGCCTGCTCACCGACCGCTACCTCGGCGGCACCGTGCCGGCTGACTCCCGCGTGGCCACGAGCCGGTTCCTGAACGAAAGCTCGCTCAGCGAGACCTACCTGGAGCGTGCCCGAGCGCTGAACACGATCGCCGCCGACCGTGGCCAGACGCTCGCCCAGCTCGCCGTCACCTGGATCCTGCGCCAGCCGCAGGTCACCAGTGTGCTCGTGGGCGCCAGCAGCATCGGCCAGCTCGAGAACACCGTTGCCGCGCTCGAGGCGCCGGCGCTCGACGCCGACGAGATCGCCAGCATCGAGCCGTACGCCGTGCACGGCACCGGCATGAACTAACCCGGCCCGCCCGCGCGCATCCGCTTGCGCATCGCCCGCGACCCATAACTGTTTCCCGATCGGACATGTGCGCCCGGCCCACCGGCCGCACATGTCCGCTTGGGCGGCAGTAAGGGCGCGGGCGATCGCGTTAAGCGAGGGGGCGACGGATGGCCGTGGCGGGGATGTCGCTGGGATGTCGGTGGTCGGTTCTACCGTGAAGGCATCGCTCGTGCGAACACGCAGCGCCGGCAACACCTCGTTGGGAGAACACCGTGATCACGTTGAACATGCAGACCAGATCCAGCACCGTGGCGCACGCCTCAGCGGTGCCCGGCAGCCCCACGGTGGCCGGTCAACGCAACGGGCCCAGCTTGGTGGCCGTACGGGACGGCCTGTGGCGGGTCGTCGACCGCTCCGGCGCCGTGCTCGGCCACATCGAACGCGAAGCCCAGACCGACGGCGACAGGTACCTGGCCAGACGCCTGGTGATGTCGACCCGGCGGATCGAGTTGGGCGCGTTCTGGCGCATCGACGAGGCGGCGGACTGCTTCCGCTGAGCATGTCGTGCCCGGCGGGCCGAGCCAGGTAGGCCGGGCCCGGCTACTCTGGGACGATGTTGCCCCAGCCCGAACCAGGCACCGTTTCCCCGGTCACTTCCGCCCGCCCTGGCGCCGTGTCGGGGTTCTTCACCGGTATCGGGTACCTCGGCCGCGGCTTCGGCATGTGGGCCACCTCACCGCGCCTGATGCTGCTCGGCGCGCTGCCGGCCCTGCTCGTGGGCGCGGTCTATCTGGTCGGCATCGTCTTCCTCATTCTCAACCTCGACACGATGGTGGTCTGGGCCACCCCGTTCGCCAACGACTGGGCCGAGCCCCTGGTGGTGTCCGCCCGGCTCGCGGCGGCCCTGATCTTCCTGACCGTGGCTGCGCTCGCGGTCGTCTATACCTTCACCGCCGTCACGCTGCTCGTGGGCGACCCGTTCTACGAACGCATCTGGCGCGCCGTGGAAACCGCCCTCGGCGACCCGCCCATCGCGCCGGAACGTGGATTCTGGCGGAGCCTGTGGCGGGCCATCGGTGATGCGATTCGCTTGCTCGTGCCCGCTATCGGGGTAGGCATCCTGCTGTTGGCCTGCGGCTTCATCCCCCTCGTCGGCCCCGCCTTCGCAATCGTGCTCGGTGCGCTCCTGGGCGGCTGGTTGCTCAGCGTTGAGTTGACCGGCTTTGCCTTCGACGCCCGCGGCTACACCGTGCGGCAACGGCGGCGCGCGCTCCGCGCCCGCCGCCCGGTTGCGGTGGGATTCGGCGCCGCGTGTTACCTGCTCTTCCTGGTGCCCTTCGTGGCTGTCGTGACCATGCCCTCGGCCGTCGCCGGCGCCGCCATGCTCAGCCGCGACACGCTCGGCGCCCCCGCTGGCCCGCCGGCCGGCTGAGTCCCTTCGTCGCGCGATTCGGCCACGCCGCCACGGCTCCCGCCGATGCGCCCGGGCACGAGGTATCGTTCCGCACATGCAGTGGTGGAATGATTTCGTAACCTGGCTCTCAGCGACCAGGAACCAGCCCGTGATTTTCAGCGCCGTGGTGCTGATTGTCGCCATTATCGTGGCCAGTCTTCTGGCCGCCTGGATCGCACGTGGTGCGATCAAGCGCCTGCTCGCACAGCACGACCGCGAACTCAAGGCTGCCGCCATCGGAACCATCGTGGACGCCGCAACCGAGGCATCCGTGTGGAACTCACTCACCCCCCAGGAGCAGGTGCTCAACGATCGCGCCGTGGGCATGGCCGACATCCAGGTGCGCCTGCTTCCCATCAAGGGCTCGAGCATCGCCGCGGATTGGGCCGCGCACCAACTCGCCGAGCTCAAGCGCACGTCGGCCACGTTCGGCTACCAGCTCGAACCTGCCCTGGTGGAGTTCCGTGACCGCCTGATCGACTGGCAGAACAAGCCGTCCCGGGCGCGCAAGATCTTCCAGGGCGACCTCGACCGGTGGAAGACGCAGGGCAGTCCCACCGAGAAGAACCTGCTGGCCGAGCAGGACGCTTGGGTTGCGCAGCAGCATCACGACCAGTTCGCGACGCCGTCGGCTCCGGCCGCTGCTCCTGCCTCCCAGCCGCTGGGCTACACGCCGGCACCGACCGCTTCGCCGTCGACCGAAACCCAGCGCCTGCTCGACGACGTGCAGGCACTCGAAGTTCGACCGGCAACGGTGCCGAACTCCTGACCCAGCCCTTCGGGCAACAAGAACCCCGGCCCGCTTTCGAGCGGGCCGGGGTTTTTGCTGCGTCCGGATGGCGCGGGGCGCGACGGTCAGACGGCTCGGGTCACTTCCACCAGTCGTCGAACAGTGAGGCCGGCACCTGGCGCTTGTGCTCGGTGCTCAGGTATCGGCGCTCGATGGCCTCGGCCACCGAGGCGGCAACCTCCTTGCCCTCGAGGAAGTCGTCGATGTGCTCGTACTGCATGCCCAGGTTCGCCTCATCGGTCTGGCCGGGGTTGTCGTCGAGGAGATCGGCGGTGGGCGCCTTGAGGTACAGGTGCTCTGGGGCGCCCAGCTCCATCAGCAGCGCGCGACCCTGCCGTTTGGTGAGACCGGTCAAGGGCAGCAGGTCGGCGCCGCCGTCGCCGTACTTGGTGAAGAAACCGGTCACGGCCTCCGCGGCATGGTCGGTGCCGACAACCAGCAGCCCGTAGGCACCGGCGATAGCGTACTGGGCGATCATGCGGGAGCGTGCCTTGACGTTGCCCTTGTCGAAGTCCGGCAGTGGGATGCCGGTGCTGTCGGCGAATTCGGCCTCGAATCCGTCCACGGCGCGCTGGATGTTGAAGACGAGGTTGGCCTCTGGCGCGATGAACTCGAGGGCGAGCTGGGCGTCGTCCTCATCGCGCTGAACGGCGTAGGGCAGGCGCACCGGCACAAAGCGCAGGGCGTGCCCTTCCACGGTGAGTTCTTCGATCGCGAGCTGGCACAACCGGCCGGCCAACGACGAGTCCTGGCCGCCGCTGATGCCCAGCACTAGGCCTTTGGCGCCGCTGGCAAGCAGGTAGTCCTTGAGGAAGTCGACGCGGCGGCGAATCTCGGCGGCCGGGTTGATGGATGGGCTCACGTGCAGTGCCGCGATGATTCGCGCCTGGTTCTCTCGCATGCAACGAATCTAGCAACTCGGCGCAAGCGCTGCAGTGCACATCTGCCCGGTCAGCGAGCGGAAAAAACCCCGCCGGCGCGAGGCCGGCGGGGTTGTGCTGTGCCCCCGGCAGGATTCGAACCTGCGACAAAGAGATTAGAAGGCTCCTGCTCTATCCCCTGAGCTACGGGGGCGCATAGCGGTTCAACGATACCGCAGTCGCGCGGGGACGGGAGTCTCTGCCGCGCGGCGAGGGCGCCGGTGCGTCAGAGGGCCTTGGCCGTCGCCACCAGCACCTGGGCGAGCGTGGGGACACCACCGGCCCGGAAGACCTCGGTGCCGGAGCTGTCGCGCACGATGATCATGGGCGTGTTGCGGATGCCCGCGGCCTCGGCTTCGGCGTTGTCCCGGGCCACATCCAATTCCCGCACCGTGGCGGCCGGAACCAGGCGTTCGACCTCGGCCAGGATCGCCCGGGTCTGCAGGCACGGTTCGCAAAAGGCCGAAGAGAAGAAGACGAGTTCCATGACCGGTCCTAACCGTTGACAAGCGCGATGATGCCCACCACGGCGGAGACCGCGGCCAACAGCAGCGACACCCCGACCAACACGGAGTGCACGATGAGGAATGAAGTGGGCTTGCCCGCAGCGTCCCGTGCCCGCGCATCCTGGCTGACCCGCTTGTAGAAGCGCGGCCAGACCACGACATTCCAGACGGCGTTGACGAGGAGCAGAATCGCGAGTGTTGTAAGCATCCCGGCAATTCTACGAGCCAACAGCACAGTGGCGGGCGGCCGTCCGGGGCCGCTGTCCGGGCCCACCGCTAGACTCGGGCCATGACAAACAGCAGTGACCGGTTGGTATGGATCGACTGTGAAATGACCGGGCTCGACATCAACAGCGACGAACTTGTGGAGATTGCGGTGGTCGTCACCGACTTCGACCTCAACATTCTCGACCCGGGCCTCGACATCGTGATCAAGCCCGATTCTTCCGCGCTCGAGAACATGGGCGATTTCGTGCGCAATATGCACACCTCGTCCGGCCTGATCGAAGAAATTCCCCAGGGCGTGAGCGTGGCCGAGGCCGAATACCAGGTGCTCGAGTACATCCTGCGCTTCGTGCCAGAAGACCAGCGCGCTCCGCTGGCCGGAAACTCGATCGGCACCGACCGCGCGTTCCTGGCCAAGTACATGCCGCGCCTGGACAAGCAGCTGCACTACCGCAACGTCGACGTGTCATCGATCAAGGAACTCGCGCACCGCTGGTTCCCGCGCGCGTACTTCAACGCCCCTGCCAAGGACGGCGGCCACCGTGCTCTCGCCGACATCCTGGAATCGATTCGCGAGCTCGCCTACTACCGTCAGAGCGTCTTCGTGGCCGATCCCGGACCCACAAGTGCCGAAGCAAAATCGCACGCAGCGGCCGTTGTGAACAACTTCACCTCAAACGTGTAATAGAATTCTTGAGTTGCCTTCGCCGGCACGGTGAAGCAGCACATGGTGGGTATAGCTCAGCTGGTAGAGCGCCTGGTTGTGGTCCAGGAGGTCGCGGGTTCAAGCCCCGTTACTCACCCCAAGTAACGAAAGTCCCGGTTGCGAGAGCAGCCGGGACTTTTGGCTTTAACGCGTGTCATGCTGAAGAGATGCTCACGCTCAGCCACGACGACTTCGAACGTCTCGTCATCGACGAACTCGACCTGCTCCCCGACGACATGGTCGACGGCCTCGACAACCTCATCTTCGTGGTGGAGGATCGGCCGGAGGACGGCAGCCTCGACACCCTCGGCCTCTATGACGGTGTGGCCCTGACCGAACGCGGGCAGTACGGCTTCGGCGAGATGCCCGACCGGATCATCATTTTTCGCGAGCCGCTGCTGGCCATCGTCGCGGATCTCGATGAGCTCCGCGACGAAGTGCATGTCACCCTGGTGCACGAGATCGCCCATTTCTACGGCATTGACGACGACAGGCTGCACGAGCTGGGCTGGGCGTGACGCCGGTCGGCTACCCTGAACCATGAGCAGATTTCGACCCGGCCGTGTGATCGGAATCTCGGTGGGAACACTCGTGATCCTCGCCATCGGCGTGTACGGTCCTGCCACCCTGCTCGGTCCGCTGCCCGCCGCTGAGGTCGCCCTCAGCGTGCCGGCCGCGGCCGTCGCCGCGTCGACCCCGGCGCTGCCCGTCGCGGGAACCAGCGGCGTCCTGGCCATCGCCCCGTTGGAGGCGCCGGCCGACGACGCGACGGCCGGTACCGATGACACAGCGGCTACCACCACGGCTAATACAGCAGAGACCCCGGCCCTGGGCGAGACGCCGATCGCGGTCGGCGGTGGCGCTGACGCGCTGCCGATGGCGTCCGCCGCCAAGATCATCACCGCGCTCGTGGTGCTCGACGCCAAGCCGCTCAAGCTGGACGAGCCCGGTCCGGCGTACTCCCTCGTCACCGCCGACTACCAGGACTACCTGGACTACACCGCGGAAGGTGCCCGCACTGTCATCGTCTTCTCGGGCGAGTCCTGGACCCAACGGGAGATGTTGCAGGCCCTCATCCTGGGCTCGAGCAACAACCACGCCGACACCCTGGCTCGCTGGGCCTTCGGCTCCGTCGACGCCTACCTCACTGCCGCGAACGACTGGCTGGCGGCGAACGGCATGCCGGACACCACCGTCGTGGACGCCAACGGGCTACTCGAGGGCAGTGCCGGCACCGGAGCGGATCTCGCGAGGCTCGCGGGGCTGGCGGCCACCAACCCCATCGTGTCCGACATCATCCAGAACCCCGCCTCGGCGTTGGTGAACCAACGCGGTGTCAACAACACCACCGCCTACCTGCCCGAAGAGGGCATCACCGGGATTTCCCGCAGCTACACCGACGAGGGCGGTGTCTGCTTCCTCTTCACCGGCACGGTGGACGCCCAGGGCAAGACGTTCACCTTCGCAGGCGCGTTCATCGGCGAACCGGACTACGACACCCTCACGGCCGACCTCACGGCGCTGATGGCCTCGGCCAGGGCCGGGGTCACTGAGCTTCCCGTGCTGGCCGAGGGCGCCGCCTACGCCACCCTGACCACCGCCTGGGGCGATTCGGCGGATGCCGTGGTCGGCACACCGAAGACCCGGTTCGGCTGGCAGGCCGCGACGCCCGGCGAGGCCGAGGTGGACATCGAGGATGTCACGACGGGGCGCGCGGGCAGCAAGGTCGGCCGAGTCACCGTCGATGCCTTCGGCGAGAGTGTCTCCTCGAGCCTCGAGCTCGACTCGAGCTTGACCGACCCCGGTCCGGGCTGGCGGTTGCTGCACCCCGTGCCCCTGATCAGCGCGCTCATCGCCGCTCAGTAGCGGAGCGGGCGGATCAGTCCGGTTCGTCGTTGGATTCGACCGGGTCGCTGTCGCCGGAGTCGAAGGCGTATCGCACGTGCAGTTTGCCCTGTACCTCGCGGGAATCGACCTCGTCGTACCAGAACAGCGATTCCATGCTGTCGACGGCGGCGACCATGCTGATCCGTGGATCGTGCGTGCCGTGCAGGAGCACCCGGGTGTCGGTCTGGCCCTCGAGCGGGCCGTCCACGAACTCCACGGTGTACTCAGTGTTCTCATTGCCACTCTGCGGGGTAGTCATACCCCCAACTTACTGCGGGGCCGGGTCCGGCGTCGCGACCAATCGCACGGTTGCGGTCTGCTCCGGCCGTTCCCTGAGCTGGTAGGCCGCCCAGTCCCGCTGCCACTGGTCCCAGTGCTCCTCGAAGACGCCGTTGTCCCTGGCCAACGCGCGCTGCTTGCGGATGCCGTCATCGGCATCCAGCCACACCCGCACGTCGCTGAGCCCGGCGTGCGCCCGGGCGAGGGCACCGCAGCCCTCGATCACCAGCGGTGCGTCCGGGTCGACGCTGTGCCATTCGGCCGGGGCGTCGGCCAGCCAGTCGTGCCGTTGCCAGCCCGCGACGAGCCCGGTGCGGCGCGGGGTGAGCAGGCGGCCGCCGACCGCGGTGATCGCGGCATCCAGGCCGCCCCAGCCCGGATAGATGTCGTCGAGACGTACCAGGGTTGGTGTCCGCGGCCCGGGCCAGGCGGCGATCACGGCATCGGCGAGGGTACTCTTGCCGGCCCCGCTGGGTCCGTCGATGAGCACAACGGCCCGGTCGCCGACCGGATGCCGGCCGAGGCCGCGAACGGCGGCCAGCACGGGCGTCACCAATCGGTCAGGCGAGCACAAAGTGCCACGTCCCCGCCAGAATCGCCGCGGTGATCGACGCGGCGGCGATGGCCACCCCGATCAGTACAACCAGGCCGTCGCGCCGGCCGAACACCGATTCCCGGGCCCACGTGCGCGGTTCGTCGCTGCCGAAGCCGCGCGCTTCCATGGCGGTGGCGAGTTTGCTGCCCCGCCGCACCGACAACACCAGCAGCGAGAAGGCGAGGGAGCGGAACCGGGCTGCCTTGCCCCTGAGCCCGCCGCCGTCGCCCACTCCCCTGGCCCGCCGGGCCAACGCGAGCGAATGCCAGTCGTCGATGAACATACCCACCAGCCGGAGGCCGGCCAGGGCGCCCAGTACGAACCGGGCCGGCAGGCGGAGCACCTGGGCGAGCCCGTCTCCCAGGTCGGTCGGGTCGGTGGTCGCCAGCAGCACGATGCCGGGAAGGCCGATGGCGAGCACCCGCAGCCCGATCGCGAGACCCAGCGCCACCGAGCCCTCGGTGATGCTCACCCAGCCGCCGCTCCACAACACCGCACCGGAGTCCTCGCCGTAGAGGATGGTGGTCAGCATGCCGAACGGCGCCGCGATCCAGACCGGCGCCGTGCGCAGCCAGAACTGACGGGCATTCAACCCACACCAGGCCAGCAGGATGGCCTCCAACGCCAGGGCGACCGCGGCCGACACCCAGTCGATCGAGAGCATCAGAGCGCAACTGATCAGCAGGGCGACGGCCAGCTTGGCGACGGGGTTCACTCGAGCGATCGCGCTCGGCCGGATCTCCGGGGTCATCAGGCTCATGGGGTGCCTCCCTCGACCGGCGGCGCCGGACGGGACGGGCCGGCGGATGCGACCGGTCCGGTCGACACCACCCGTCCCGTCGCAGGGCCGGCGCCGGGCACGAGGGTGAGCCGTGCATCCGCCAGGGCGGTCACGAACAGGTCGTCGTGCGTGACAGCGACGACCGCGGTGCCGGTGCCCTGCAGTTCGGCGAGCAACCGCACCAATTCGGCCCAGGTGCGGGCGTCCTGGCCGAAGGTGGGTTCGTCGAGCACGAGCAGCCGTGGCCGGGTGGCCAGGACCGTCGCCACCGACAGGCGGCGCTTCTCCCCGCCGGACAGCGTGAACGGGTTCGCGTCGGCGAGGTGGTCGAGACGGAGGCGGGTGAGCAGCCCGTCGACGCGTTCGGCCTGTTCGGCCGCGCCGAGGCCGAGGGCGCGAGGACCGACCAGCAGTTCACTGCGCACGGTTCCCGCCAGGAACTGGTGCTCGGGGTCCTGGAAGACCGTTCCGATGCGCTCCAGCAGGTCGCGGGAGCGCCAGCGGTGCGGTGCCTCGCCGATGCCGGCGGCCAACGCGCTGGTCGCCGCCAGGCGTCCGCCCGCCGGGGCGAGGAGTCCGGCGAGGGTGAGCGCGAGGGTCGATTTGCCAGTGCCGTTGGGTCCGGTGATCGCGAGGGTGCTCCCGGCCCGCACATCGAGGTCGAGACCGTCGGCCACGGGCACGGCCTGTCGACGGGCGAACGGCACCCGGCCCACCGCGAGATCCTGTGCGCTGAGCAGAGTGTCGCCCGCGGCTTCGGTGCGGTGCGGCATGGCCGGCGGGAAGCGCGGAATCCACACCCCGGCGGCCGCGAGCCGTTCACCTTCTGCGCTGAGCACGGTTCCGGCGGGGCCGTCCGCGAGCACGCCTCCGGCGGGATCGAGCACGATCACCCGGTCCACCACGTCCTGCCAGACCGCCACCCGGTGCTCGATCACGATCAGCGTGGCGCCGCTGGCTTCCACCGATCGATGAACCGCATCCCGCACCTCCACGACGCCGTCGGGGTCGAGGTTCGCGGTCGGTTCGTCGAGCAGCACCAGGCCCGGACGCATCGCGAGCACGCCAGCCAGGGCCAGGCGCTGTTTCTGGCCGCCGCTGAGCGCGCTGGTGGGGTGCCGCAACGGCAGGTCGAGTCCGACGTCCGCGAGAGCTTGGCTCACGCGCGGCCAGATCTCGGCGCGGGGTACGCCGAGGTTCTCACAGCCGAACGCGACGTCGTCGCCGACCCGGGCGAGGACAACCTGCGAATCCGGGTCTTGCAGCACCAGGCCGACCCGGCCGCGCGCCTGGCTGGGGCGCAGACCGTCGACGAATAGGTCGCCAGTCTCGTCGCCGTCCTCATCGTCGCCCAGTACCCCGGCCAGGGCGTGCATGAGAGTGCTCTTGCCCGCTCCGCTCGGCCCGAGCACGAGCACCCGCTCCCCCGGGCGGATGTCGAGGTCGAGTCCGGAGACCGCCTGCCGGGCCCGGCCGGCGTGCCGCCAGCCCCATCCGGAGGCGGTGACCCGTGACCCGGTCACAGTCGGGCCAGCCAGCCGGCGCATCCGGTCACGGTCACCGGGCGGATACGGGCTCGAGCCGGTCGGTGCGCCCGGTCTCCCGGCCGGAAGCGAACCGGCTGAGTGCCCCCGTGCGGGCCAGGCCGCGCACCGCGAGCCAGGAGAGCAATCCGGCCAGGACCGTGCCGGAGACGACGGCGGAGACGATGTAGACCGCCTTGTACCCGACATCCAGGGCCGCGTAGCTGGTGAAGGTGGTGTCGAGCAGGCCAACGGCGACGCCGGCCCCGGCTCCTGCCAGCAGCGCCACGCCGAGGCGCCAGTTGGTGTACAGGAACAGGGCAAAGATGATCTCAGCCCCGAGTCCTTCCACCACACCCCAGATCAGAGTGGAGAAGCCCCACTGGGTACCGATCAGCATCGACACCACGGCCGCGACGACCTCGGTGTAGACGGCGGCGCCGGGCTTGCGAATGATCAAGCCACCGAGCACTCCGGCGAACAGCCAGCCGCCGGCGAGCAGGCCCTCCAGCCCGGGCGTGAAGGCGAGGACGGCGCTCAGCGGGGACCAGGCCAGGCCCCAGGCCCAGAAGATGACACCGCTCGCGACGCCGATGACACTGGCCACGACGATGTCGACGACCCGCCATTTCAGCACCCGGGGCTTCCGGGTGGTCGAGCCGCGCAGAAGATTGGTTGATGCGTGCACTGTTCGTGCCCTTTCCGTTGATGAAAACAGGGCACGGGATTGAGAAGCCTCCCTGCGCTGGCATGATCCAGATCAGGTTCGACGGTCGAAGCTGAAGTAGCTTCCTCTCAGCCCGGTTCACCGGACTCCCGTGTTCGGTTACGAGTATAGGTGCCCCCGCTCCTCGCGGCGAGACCTCGAGCCCCCGCGACCCACCGTGTCCAGCGCACCCACTCCGCTGGTCGAGCCTGTCGAGACCCGGCAACCCATAGTGTCCACCGCACCCGTCTCGCTGGTCGAGCTTGTCGAGACCGTCGCGACCCATCGTGTCCACCGCACCCGTCTCGCTGGTCGAGCTTGTCGAGACCCCGCAACCCATCGTGTCCACCGCACCCGTCTCGCTGGTCGAGCTTGTCGAGACCCCCTGACCCGAATGCAGTATCCCGTCCACGAGGAACCCCAGTCCAGGGTCACTTTCGGTGGCCAAAAAAGTTATCCACATCTTGCAAAACCAGCACACAAAAATACGACATCGAGCTATTCTCACTATATGTCTACCATCGCAGACCTCTTCGACACCGGCACCCGGCCAGAGTCGCTCGCGCCTGCCGCTCTGCACGCCGATACGTCGGCCGAGGCGCTCGTAGCCGCCGCCGGCGCCGTCGCTCGGCTGGGCGCCTGCAGTGCCGATTTCGATGCTCTCCCCGATGCGGATCTGCTCGCCGCGCAACGCGAGATCACCCGGCTGCAGACCCTGACCACGACCCGGTCGGTGTGGGTCGCCAAAGCCATCGCGGAACGCTCCCGCCCGGAGCTGGGCCAGAAGGGCCTGGCCAAGCAGCAGGGCTTCCTCACCCCGGGCGACTTGATGCAAGATCTCACCGGCGCCAGCCGAGCCGACGCCCGGAAACTCATCGACGTGGGCCGGATGCTCGCCGACACTGACGCCGCCGAAGCCGCCGCTGCCCGCGCCCAGGCCGACGCTGACGCGGAAGCCGCCCGCCGGCTGCTCGACATCACCCTGGACCTCACCGGAGACGAGAACGGCGACGACCCCAGCGGTGCCGACGTAGTTCCGCCCGCAGCACCGGTGGTGGTGCCGGCGCTGCCGTGGCACACCCCGATCGCGCACGCCGTCACCGCCGGCACCCTCTCCGCCGCGCAAGCACACGCGATCCGCACCGGGCTGGGCGATATCGACACCGTCGTCACCGCCGATATCCTCGCCGAGAACCTGACGACTCTGCTCGAGGACGCCCGCACTCTCACTATCGACGAGTTGATCCGCCGGGCACGGCGGATGCGGGACCGCCTCGACGAAGCCGGCATCAGCAAACGGGAGCAGAAAGCCTGGGACGACCGCTACCTGCGAATCTGGACCCTGGAGACCGGCCAGGTCCGCATCAACGGGCTCTTCCCGCCCGAACAAGGCGCCTACATCACCGCCGTCGCCGACAGCCTCACCGGCCCCCGCCGCGGCGGCGTGCACTTCGTCGACCCCGACCGGGCCGCGTGGGCGCAAGCCGTGCAAGACGACCCGCGCAGCACCGACCAGTTCACCGCGGACGGCTTCATCGACCTGATCAAAGCGGGCAGCACTGTCAACCCGAACCGGATGCTCGGCGGCCGCACTCCCGCCGTCCGCATCCTGAAGACCCAAAAGCCCACCACCCAGCAGCCCACCCCGTCGGCCGGCCGGAACCCGAACGACATCCTGGCTCCCGTTCCCGATGGCACCGGGCACGGTTACATCGAAGGCAACCCCGCCCCGGTCTCCCAGGAAACCCTCGACCGCCTGATCTGCGACTCCGGTACCGTCGACATCACCTTCGACCCCCACGGCCAACCCCTCGACGTCGGCCGGGACGAACGCCTCTTCACCCCCGCGCAACGCATCGCCCTGGCCGCCCGCGACGGCGGCTGCAGGTGGGGAGACTGCACCCGACCACCCTCCCAAACCGAAGCCCACCACATCGACCACTGGAAACGCGACAACGGCCGCACCGACATCCGCCTCGGCATCCTGCTCTGCAACCCCCACCACCGGCTACTGCACAACCAAGGCTGGCAAATCCTCGAACACCACGGCCGGTACTGGCTCAGACCACCCGCCGCCATCGACCCCGGACAAAGCCTGATCGAACTGCACAGCAAAAGCCCCGCCGCACTCGAACAACACGAACACTGACACCGGGATCTCGACAAGCTCGATCAACGTGCTTGTCGCGGGGTCTCGACAAGCTCGACCAGCGGGGCGCGCGGGATCTCGAGAAGCTCGATCAGCGCGTGCGTCGCGATCTGCGGGTCGACGCGCTCGTGCCTAGCGCTTGAGCGCTCGAATGATGCGGGCCACGGCTTTGCCGGCCACCCAGACGAATGGGATGCCGACGGCGAGGAGCGAGATCACGTTCGGCTCAAAACGTGCCGCCCCACCGGACTTCACGTAGGCGCCGATCGGGATGGCCATACCGCCGCCACCACCGCCGGCAGCGCCCTCCTCGTCGCCACCTTCGCCGCCGCCGCCGAATCCGTACTGCACGAGGGCCACCGGAATGATGGTGACGCCCTCGATCTGCACGGGATCGCCGTATGCCGACGTGACACCGATCGATCGAGCGTTTTCTGCGAGCTTCAAGGCGAGATTAGTCATGCTGAGAGGCTACCCCCACTCGCGGCCGCAGACCCAGAACAGCGCGCCCCGTCACATCAGTCGTCGGTGGCCTTCGGGGTGCCGAACGGATGCACGTCCCGTTTGGGCGCGCTGCCACCACCCAGTTGCGAGGCCGGGCGCACGATGCCCCGGCCGAAGCGGGCCGTCACGGTGTCGACGGCGAGTTCGGCTTCACGCCAATCGTCGTCGTCGTCCCAGAGTCCCATTCCGGCGCCGTCGCCGGTACCGAGCTGCTCCGCCCGCACGCCGATCAGCCGAACGCGGATACCGCGGGCGGCGAGCACATCGAAACTCCCCGCGACCTCTTCGTAGATCCGCCGCCCCACGTTGGTGGGCTCGTTGAGGGTGCGGGATCGCGTGACCGTGCTGAAGTCGGCGTAGCGGAGCTTGAGCACCACGGTGCGGGCCACCAGCCCGGCCCCGCGCAGCTTGGCCGCCACGGCGTCGGACTGGCGCAACAGTTCGCTACGCAGCCGGGCCACATCCGTCACGTCGTGCTCGAACGTCACCTCGTGCCCGATGCTCTTCTCCTCGCGGTCGAGGTTGATGGCACGCGGGTCGATGCCCCAGGACAAGTCGTGCAATTTCTGCGCCGTTGCCACCCCCACCGCGCGTTGCAGCATCTCTCGCGGCGCGTGGGCGATATCGCGCACGTGCCGCAGGCCCAACCCGAGCAGCGTCTGCTCGGTGGTGGCGCCGACGCCCCAGAGGGCGCCGACGGGCAGGGGATGCAGGAAGTCGATGGTGTTCTCTGCCGGGATCACCAGCAGGCCGTCGGGTTTCGCCCGGCCGGAGGCGAGCTTGGCCACGAACTTGGTCGACGCGGCGCCCACCGAGCAGGTGAGTCCGGTTTCGGCGAACACCCTTGCCCGGATCTTCTGCGCAATCTCGGCCGGCGAACCGTGCAGGCGCCGGGCGCCGGCAACGTCAAGGAACGCTTCATCGATGCTCAGGGGTTCGACCAGTGGCGTCATATCTGTGAAGATGCCCATCACCTGCCTGGACACCTCCACGTAGCGGCCCATGTGCGGTTCGAGCACGATCGCGGCCGGGCAGCGGCGCAGGGCGATGGCCATGGGCATGGCCGAGTTCACACCGTACTTGCGGGCGACGTAGTTCGCGGCGGTGACCACCGACCGACCGGAGCGGTGCCCGATCACGACGGGCAGGTGCACCAGCTCGGGGTGGTCGAGCAGTTCGACGGAGGCGAAGAACGCATCCATGTCGATGTGCAGCATGGTGGCAGTGGTGTCGTCGACGTCGGCGCCAGTCGTCTGGCGGTCACTGCCGTCCTGCCTGCTCAACCCGCACACGCCCTTCCGCCGTACCCGGCACCATTAGTTTCGAAGTTACCTTCGAGAATACAGGGTCGGGGTGGTCGGCGACCGGTTAGAACCCGCCGAAATCGCCGCCACCGAAGTCGCCGCCACCGCCGAAGTCGCCCCAGCCACCCGCGTCGCCGCCGGAATCCCCGCCGTACTCGCCGCTTTGGTCGGAACCGGAGTCAGCGCCGGCGTCACCGGCGTCGGCGGACGCATCCGCCCCGCCGCCCAGGTCGGGCAGGAAGGCGCTGACCAGAGCCGAGCCCACCACGTAGCCGGCGACGGTTCCGAGGAGTGACGCGCCGAGCATGCTGCCGAAACCCGGCCCTTGCCGGCCACCGGCCTGCTCGCCGCCGAAGGTGCGCTCCATCGTGCCGGGCTGGCGGAGTTCAGCTCGGGTGGCGGACTGGGCCAGGGTGGCCGGCTCGGCGTTCGCGGGGCGTTCGCCCTCCATGGCGTTCTCGGTCAGCTGTTGGAAGAGCAGGTCACGCTGCTCGTCGGTGAGCTTGCTGAACGCTTCGGTGTGCACCTGCTCGATCGTCTCCGGCGGCGCGGTGCGCAGCAGATAGCGGTAGCGCTCAACGGCGATCTCGTCCTCTGAGCGTTCCGGTGTCGCGGGTTGGCGGCTCTGCTCCGGTTGTTCGGGTCGGCCCAAGAGGCGGTCGAGGAATCCCATCAGCGTTCTCCTTCGGTTGGATGTCCAGCCTAGGCTCCGCCTCCCTGCTCCGACAGGACACCGGCCAAGGACTCCAGTGCATTCACAGGGTCAGGGCCGGCCGGGATCAGCACCACGCTGGTCGCCCCCGCCGCGTGCAGCTCGTCGATCCGGTGCCGGGCGGATGCGGCGGTACCCACGACAGCGAGCTGGTCGACCCACGCGTCGGGCAGGGCCAGGGCGAAGTCCGCTCTGTTGACGCTGGCGGCGCTCAACGCCGCGAACTCCTCGGCGAAGGGCAGCACTCGGATGTGCGGCTCCCAGTCCGGGTCGCCGATCCACTCCAGCGCCGGCCGCGCCAGGTTGCGGGCCTCCGCGGGGTCGTCGTGCACAGCAGCCACGTTGTAGGCCACCACGTGCCTCTCGCCCAGGGCCGGGCGCAGGTCGGGGAAGCCGTGCGCACCGGCCGGGGCGTCCCGGCCGGTGTCAAGCGCCGCGAGGGCCGCGGCCAGGTATTCGGGGGTGACGGGTTCGGCGAGCACCACGCCGTCGGCGCAGGCGCCGGCCAGCGCCAGGGACTTGGGCCCGCGCACGCCGGCCAGGACGGGCGGCACGGTGGCCGGAGGGCTGGCCAGGCTCACCGCATCCGCGTTCGTGTAGCGGCCGGTGACGGTGGCGGTCGCGCCGCGCAGCAGGCCGCGGAGAAGGTCGAGATTCTCGGCGAGCATGGCGAGCGGGCTGGCCGGCCACGCTCCGGCTTGCCGCATCCAGTCGGGCATGCCGTGGCCGATTCCCACCTGCAGCCGCCCCGGAAACAGCTCTGCCAGGGTGGAGACCTCCAGGCCGGTGAAGGCGGGAGTGCGTGCGGCGGCCGGGAGGATGCCGATACCCACCACGATCCGGCTGGTCGACGCGAGCACGACGGCGGCCTGGGCGATTCCGCCTCGGAAGAAGCAGTCCTCGACCACCCAGATCTCATCGAAACCCAGTTCCTCCGCGCGGCGGGCGTATGGCACCACTTGGGCGGCGGGCAGATCCCTGGGCAGCATGACGGCGATGGCAGCGGGCACGGGCGATTCCTCTGTTCGGTGACCGGGTGAGCGGTGCACGGGCTCTCCCCTCGAACGTACAGCCGGTCCGGCCCGATTCTCACGTCCCCCGGCGTATTCCGAAAAGTTTCTTGGACGCCGGTGAGACGATCCAGCCCTGGCCGGACATATACGGGTAAGGGGAAAAAAATGATTCGGGGGAATTATGGTGCAGCAGTCGTCTTCGCCGCTTCACACGGCGGGCAGGACAGCGCCCGCGGGAACCATGAGGGTCGGGAGAACACGGTGACCGACGTCGCCGAGAGGCTGGCTCGCAAGGGAGACCGGGGGGAACCGGTCAGGCAGATGCGACTCGCGTTGGCGCACATCGGGGTGTGGTCGAGCACAAAGCTCGCCTTTGTGCTCTCGGTGTGCCTCAACGTGGTCACGGTGGTACTCCTGCTGCTCGTCGTGCGGTTCCTGACCGACACGGAGGTGTTCTCGAGCGTGACCGGTGTGTTCGAGGATCTCACCAACAAGCCGGTGAACCTCGGCCAGTTTCTCGACCCCGGGGTCGTCGGCGGTTTCATCGCGGCGGTGGTCCTGCTCAACACCGTGCTGATCACGACGCTGGGCGCGCTCTATGCGCTGCTGTTCAACCTCAGCGTGCGGGTGACCGGCGGCACGTTCGTGGGCTTTCGCAACTCCTGAGGGCTGACCGGGCACGCCCGGGAGCAGGGTGACGGAGGCGCAGGCGAATACGGGCGACCGTGGAATGCCAGCGCCCACGGTGTCGTTGCACCCACCAAGAGACGACCACCTCGTGGCGGATCACGCGTGACCCAGCAAAGAATTGAGCCCACTGTGACCAACAACACCGCGACCAGCAACGCCGCGACCGATAACACCGCGACCCCCGACAACCCCGCATCCGCAGCCGACTCGGCGACCATCGACTGGTTCGCCCTGCAGAAGAAGGCCCACCACGAGTTCAGCGAGCGGGTGGCCGCCGTCGACGATTGGTCGGCCCCCACCCCCGACAAGGAATGGAACGTGGGCGATCTGGTGCGCCACGTCGCGCAGGAACAGCAGTGGATTCCGCCCCTGCTCGCCGGACTGAGCATCGACGAGGCCCAGCGCCGGGTCGACCCGCTGGGCGATGACCTCGCTGCCGAATGGCACACCCACTCCACCCGCGCTACCGAAGCCTGGCAGGCGGCGCCGGCCGACGCATCCGTTCAGCTCTCGTACGACACCGTGACGGTGCTCGACTACCTCCGGGAGCAGGTCTCCGACGTCACCATCCACTCCTGGGATCTCGCCCGGGCCACGGCGGCCGACGAGGAGCTCGACGACGACCTGATCGAGGCCGTCTGGACGGTCTTCGAACCGCAGCGGGAGACCCTCGAGGCCAGCGGCCTGTTCGACTCCCCGGTTCCGATGCCGGCGGATGCCCCGCTGCAGTCCCGTCTGCTCGCCCTCACCGGCCGCGACGACCGCCGCTAGCCGACGGTGGTGCCGAACAGCAGGCCGAGCAGGTAGGTGACGCCGGCGGCGCCGAAGCCGATGGCCAGTTGGCGGAGCGCCCGCTTCAGGGGCGGACCGCCGGAGAGCAACCCGACCACGGCGCCGGTCGCCAGCAGCGCCAGGCCCACCAGCACGGCGGCGACGACGATCGCCGCGAGGCCCTGCATGCCGAAGAGGTAGGGCAACACCGGCAGCAGGGCTCCGGAGGCGAAGAAACAGAAGCTCGAGATGGCGGCGCCCATGCCGGTGCCGATGGCCTCGTGCTCGTCAATCTCGGCGTCGGCGGCCGCGGCGGCAGCCACCCGGCTCAGCTCCAGTGAGCCTGTCGCCATGGCCACGGTGCGCAACACCTCGCGGGCGTGCACCTCGGCGTCTTCGATCGACATGCCCTGCGCCCGATAGACCAGGGTGAGTTCGTTGGCGGCCTCGTCCAGATGCGAGAGCACTGTGCGCGGCGCCGGGTTGGGTGTGGATGCGTCGAGCAGTTCACGCTGGGAGCGCACGGAGACGTACTCCCCCGCGCCCATCGACAGGGCGCCGGCCAGCAGGCCCGCGATGCCGGTGAAGAGGATGGTGGCGGTGGGCACCCCGGTGGCGCCGATACCGAGCACCAACGCCAGGTTGCTCACCAGGCCGTCGTTCACGCCGAAGACGGCGGCCCGGAAGGTGCCGGAGAGTCGCTGGCGGCCGCGGGCGGCCAGTCCCCGCACAACCTCCTCGTGGATACGCTCGTCTGCGGCCATGGCGCTGGTCGCATCGGCGTCGCCGTCGTAGGGCGAGCGGGCCTCGGCGCGCTGCGCGAGCGCGAGTACGAAGACCGAGCCGAACCGGCGAGCGAGCAGACCCAGGATCCGGGTGCGCAGCGCGCCCTTGCGGGGCGGACCAACCCGGTCGCCGAGCAGGGCACGCCAGTGCGCCTCGTGCCGGCCCTCGGCCTCGGCCAGGGCCAGGAGGATCTCCCGTTCCTCGCCGCTCCGCCGGCCGGCCAGGTCGCGATAGACCGCGGCTTCAGCCTGCTCGTCGGCCAAGTACTGTCGCCACCGACGGATGTCAGCTTCCGGCGGCTGGATCTGGTCGGCCACGGCGATCATGCCTCTGGTGCGGCCTCGAGCGAGCGCTGCGACACCCGGGCGGATTCGTGCGGTCCGGTGCCGTCGAGGCCGTAGAACGGCTCCTCGAAGTGCACGACCCAGATTGCGTCCTTGCCCACGACCGGGGCGTACAGCGCGGAGCCCACGAGCTCGCCCGGTGCGGTGATGACCCCGATCGGGTCCTCCACCAGGGAGTCCGGGTAGCGGCTGCGGTCCAGGCGTACGACAACCTGCATGCCAACGCCGAAGGCGGCGGCCGCCCCCGCTGCTGCGGGGGCGTCCACCGGACGGCGCTTGAAGAGGGCCACTACTCTGCCGACTCCGCCGGGGCGGTGCCGGCTCGTTCGAGCACGAGCTCGCGCACCCGGGCGGCATCCGCCTGGCCGCGCATGGCCTTCATGACCGCACCGATGACGGCGCCGGCGGCCTGCACCTTGCCGTCGCGGATCTTCGCGAGAACATCGGGCTGCGAGGCGAGTGCCTGGTCGATGGCGGCGATGAGCGCACCGTCGTCGCTGACGACGGCGAGTCCGCGGCTGGCGACGACCTCGCTCGGGGTGCCCTCGCCGGCAATGACGCCCTCGAGCACCTGGCGGGCCAGGCGGTCGGTGAGGGTGCCGTCGGTGATCAGCTCGATCAGCGCGGCGACCTGCACCGGCGTTACGAGGCTGTCGGCGGAGACACCGGTCGCGTTGGCGAGCCGGGCGATCTCGCCTGTCCACCACTTGCGGGCGGCCTGGGCGGGTGCGCCGGCGGCGATGGTGGCTTCCAGAACATCGAGGAGGTCGGAGTTGACGACATCCTGGAACTCCAGGTTGACGAAGCCCCAGTCGGCCTGCAAACGCTTGCGCCGGGCCGCGGGCGGCTCGGGCAGGGTGGCGCGCAGCTCTTCGACCCAGGCGCGCGACGGGGCGACGGGCACGAGGTCGGGCTCGGGGAAGTAGCGGTAGTCATCTGCGTCGCTCTTGGGCCGGCCGGCAGAGGTGACGCCGGTGTCTTCGTGCCAGTGCCGGGTCTCCTGCGTGATGGTGCCGCCGGCGGTGAGCAGCGCCGCCTGGCGCTGGATCTCGTACCGCACGGCGCGCTCGACGCTGCGCAGGGAGTTGACGTTCTTGGTCTCGGTGCGGGTGCCCAGGATGTTGGAGCCGCGCGGGCGGAGCGACACGTTCGCGTCGCAGCGCACGTTGCCCTCTTCCATGCGCGCGTTGGAGACGCCGAGCGCCTTGACGATCTCGCGGATGGCGGCGACGTAGGTCTTGCCGATCTCCGGGGCGTCGGCCTCTGCACCCTCGATCATCTGGGTGACGATCTCCACCAGCGGCACGCCACCGCGGTTGTAGTCCACCAGCGAGTAGTCGGCGCCCTGGATACGTCCGGCCGCGCCGCCCATATGGGTGAGCTTGCCGGCGTCGTCCTCCATGTGTGCGCGCTCGATGTCGACCGTGACCTGGCGGCCGCTCTCCAGCTCGATGGTGAGCTGGCCGTTGAACGCGATCGGCTCGTCATACTGCGAGGTCTGGAAGTTCTTCGCCGTGTCGGGGTAGAAGTAGTTCTTGCGGGCGAACCGGCTGGTCTCGGCGATCTCGCAGCCGAGCGCCAGCCCTAAGCGGATCGAGGACTCGATGGCCTGGCGGTTGACCTGCGGCAGCCCGCCGGGCAGGCCCAGGCAGGTGGGGCAGGTGTTGGTGTTGGCGCCGGAGCCGAACTCGTTGGCGCAGCCACAGAACATCTTGGTCTTGGTGTTGAGTTCGACGTGTACCTCGAAGCCGAGCACCGGCTCGAACAGTTCGAGGGCCTTGTCGTAGTCCATCAATTCGGCTTTTGCGGCCATCAGACGGCTCCCCCTTCGGTTGCGAACATTTCGGTGTGGGCCAACGCTGGCGCCTGGCTGAGCAGGGTGTGCCCCCAGTGCGCCTCGAGCAGCTGCTCGACGGCGGCGCCGAACGTGTACAGGCGGGCATCCGCGCGGGCGGGGGCCATCACCTGCAGGCCGACGGGCAGGCCGTCTTCGGGCGCCAGGCCCATCGGCAGGCTCATGCCGGGAATGCCGGCCAGGTTGGCCGGGATGGTGGTGATGTCGTTGAGGTACATCGCCATCGGGTCGGCGAGCTTCTCGCCGAACTTGAACGCCGTAGTCGGCGCGGTGGGCGAGACGAGAAGGTCCACCTGGTCGAACGCGGCGGCGAAGTCGCGCTGGATGAGGGTGCGCACCTTCTGGGCGCTGCCATAGTAGGCGTCGTAGTAACCGGCGCTGAGCGCGTAGGTGCCCAGGATGATGCGGCGCTTGACCTCGTCGCCGAAGCCGGCGTCGCGGGTGGCCGCCATGACGCGCTCGCTGGTGAGCGGGCCGTCGTCGGGGTTGACCCGGATACCGAAGCGCACGGAGTCGAAGCGGGCCAGGTTGCTGGAGGCCTCGGCGGGCAGGATCAGGTAGTAGGCGGAGACCGCGTACTCGAAGTTCGGGGCGCTCACCTCGCTGACGATGGCGCCGGCCGCGGTGAGCAGGGCCAGGGTCTCTTCGAAACGCTGCTTGACGCCGGGCTGGAAGCCCGCGCCGTTCAGTTCCTTGATCACGCCGACACGCACGCCCTTCAGCGCACCGTCTTTCAGACCGGCCTGGGCTGCGGCGGTCATCGACGGCCAGACATCCGTGAGCGAGGTGGAGTCGAGCGGGTCGTGCCCGCCGATCACGTCGTGCAACAGCGCGGCGTCCAGGACGGTGCGGGTGACGGGGCCGACCTGGTCGAGCGAGGAGGCCAGCGCGATGGCGCCGTAGCGGGACACCCCGCCGTAGGTGGGCTTGACGCCGACGGAGCCGGTGACGGCGGCGGGCTGGCGGATGGATCCGCCGGTGTCGCTGCCGAGCGCGAGGGGCGCCTCGAAGGCGGCGACGGCGGCCGCGGAGCCACCGCCGGAGCCACCGGGGATGCGGTCCAGGTCCCACGGGTTGTGGGTGGGGCCGTAGGCGGAGTGCTCGGTGGACGACCCCATGGCGAACTCATCCATGTTGGTCTTGCCCAGCGGAATGAGGTCGGCGTCGCGGATGCGCTTGACGACGGTGGCGTCGTACGGCGGGATCCAGCCCTCGAGGATCTTCGATCCGGCGGTGGACGGCATGTCGAGGGTGGCGAGCACGTCCTTGATCGCGATCGGCACGCCGGCGAGCGGGCCGAGCTTCTCGCCGGCGGCGCGGCGGGCATCCACCCGGGCGGCGGTGGCGAGGGCGGCGTCGCTGGCCACGTGCAGGAAGGCGTGCACATCGGGTTCGACGGCGTCGATGTGGTCGAGGTGCGCACGGGTGACGTCGACGGAGCTCACCGTGCCGTCGGCCAGCAGGCCGGCCAGCGCGGAGGCGGTCTGGTTGATCAGGTTGGTCACTGGGGTTACTCCTCGTCCAGGATGGCGGGCACGCGGAACTTGTCGCCGGCGCGGTCCGGGGCACCGGAGAGGGCCTGTTCGACGCTGAGCGAGGGCACGACGACGTCGTCGCGGAACACGTTCGTCAGCGGCATCGGGTGGCTGGTCGCCGGCACGTCGGGCGTCGCGACCTCGGCGACCTTGGCGACAGAGTCGACGATCTGGCCGAGTTCGATCGTCAGACGATCGATTTCAGCCGAGCTGAGGTCGATCCGGGCGAGGTTGGCCAGATGGGCAACCTGCTCGGCCGTGATTTCAGACATGAAACTCCCAAGAAAATCGAAGTGGAAGCTTCAAGTCTATTCAGTGTCGCCGCTGACCAGTTCCGCCTGGTCGGTGCCGATCAACGCCATGTTGTGCAGCGACTCGCTTCCGGGCTTGAAATAGTCGTTGTGACCGACGGATGCCGCGAGGCTCGCGCCGGTGACGGTATCCGTGCCACCGTGCACGCCGAGCACCCTGGCACCGTAGGACGCGGCGCCGGGGTCGCTGCCGAAGAACGCCGAGTTCACGGCCGGATCCCAGTCCGCCTTGCCCACGAAGACGTTGTGATCGGCGACCTTGAGGTTCTCGGCCGATTGGATCTCGCTGCCGGGAGACCCGACGACGACGAGCGCATCCACCTCGACCGAACCGTTGGCCAGCGCCATCAGGGACACCGTCGAGCCGTAGGAGTGCGCGAACACCGAGATGTAGGGCTGGTCGGCACCGCGGGTGGCGCGCAGGCCGGCCCAGGACGTCTCGAGGAAGCCAGCTCCGGTCTGTGCCCGGTCACGGCCGGCGACCGAGAACAGGTCGGGCGCTTCGTAGCCGATCCAGGAAATGGTGGCGATGGTGGGCGTTGCGGCCCGGGACGACGCGGAGGCTCCTGCCGCGGCCGTGAAACCTGCGAGGGTGGATCCAGACTTCGTCGTGGTGTCGTCGTCAGTGCGGGTCGACGCGCCAGTCAGCACCGCGGCCTGCTCGCGATACAGGTCGTCGGCCACGGTGGTCCAGTTCACGATCTGCGGTTCGACCTGATAGTTCATGCCTGGAACCAGGTAGCCGATGAAATCGGCGGTGTCTGGATTGCCCAGGGCGATTGCTGCGCGGCCGGTTCCGGTGATGTCGAGCAGGATCAGGCTGCGCTTGGGGCCGCCATCACTCGACTTGAGCGCTTCGGCCACCTGCGTGAGCATCGCAACCCGGCTGGTGAGGGTCTTCCGCTCGGTCTCTGACAGGGACCCGGTCAGGGCGCTGGTCGCTGCGGCGAGGGAGTCGCTCAGGTAGATCTCGTTCGCCCGGCTGCGCTGCGCGAGCGGAACACCGTCGAGGTTGCCCACCAGTCGCGGAGTCGCGGCCGTGAGGGCGGCGCGCTGGGTGGCATCGAGCATGGTCCACCAGGCCGTCACCGCCGTGGCCTTCGGCGGGGCGGTGAGCAGGGCGTCGATGTGCGTCGGGTAGTCGGCAGCGAAGGTCGCCAGGTCGGCCAGGGGCAGCTGAGACATGCCCACCAGCAGGTTCGGACCGGTCATCGAACGCAGGGAGGCGAGGTCGATGTCCACCGACGCGGCCGACTGCACCTCCACCTGGGCCCAGAGGGGTGCGGCACCGGCGTCGCTCTGTCGGTCGGAGAGGCGTTCGGCGACGGTTTGCTGCACCGAAACGAGGGAGTATTCGGGCACGCCGGTTGACCCGCCGACCCCGACCAGGGCGAGCGAGGCAGTCACCAGTGCAGCGGCCTCGAAAAGCACGACGTCTCCCGTCCCCTCCCGAACGTGTAGTAGCTAGCAGACTCAACGCCACTGGCAAGTCATGCGCTCTCAGCCTACAGATTCGCGGGAGCCGCCAATGCCCCTCATAGAGGGTCATCCGGGGCAGTTTGGACACGATTTGCACCCAATGTTTCGGCGGCGTTTCGCAATTCGCCCAGAACACCCTCCCGGCGGGAAGCATTCGGTCGCCACGGGTGTTTCTGCACAGCATGAAAGCCATCGTCTATACGCAAACAGGTGACCCATCCGTACTGCAGATCGTCGAGCGGCCAGTGCCCCGACCCGGCGCCGGGGAGGTGCGCGTTCGGGTGGTGGTGTCTGGGGTGAACCCCACCGACTGGAAGTCCCGCCGCGGGCAGGGTGTGCTCAGCGCCGAGGTGAGCGAGACGATCCCCAACCAGGACGGCGCCGGGGTTGTGGACGCCCTGGGCGACGGTGTGACCGGCTTCGCGGTGGGTGACCGGGTGTGGCTCCATCTGGCGGCGTACCAGCGTCCCAGCGGCACCGCGCAGGAGTTCACGGTACTGCCGGCCAACCGGGTCGCGCCGCTGGCGGATGCCGCGAGCTTCGATGTCGGTGCCAGCCTCGGCGTGCCGGCGATGACGGCCCATCGCGCCCTCACAGTGGCCGAGGACGGCCCGAACCGGCTGCACCCCGGCGCACTCGCCGGCCGCACCGTTCTCGTGGCGGGCGGCGCCGGCGCCGTGGGGCACGCCGCCATCCAGCTGGCCCGCTGGGCGGGTGCGACGGTGATCACCACGGTCAGCGGTGCCGAGAAGGCCGCGTTGGCCGAGGCCGCGGGCGCCCACCACGTTGTCGTGTACACCGAGGGCGACACCGCGGGCACGATTCGTGCGCTGGCTCCGGCCGGGGTGAACCTGATCGTGGAGGTGGCCCCGGCCGTGAATGCTGCGCTCGACGTTGCTGTCGCCGCCCCCCGCGCATCCGTTGCCATCTATGCCACGGATGGCGGCGGCAGCGTCACCCTGACTGCCGGCCCGAACATGGCCGCCAACGTGCGCTACCAGTTCGTGTTGCTCTACACGGTGGGGCAGCCGGCGCTCGATGCGGCCAGGGACGACGTGAGCGCCGCGGCCGCCGACGGCGTGTTCGCGGTCGGCGCGGACGCCGGCCTTCCCCTGCGAAGATTCACCCTGGAGCAGACCGCGCAGGCTCACGCCGCCGTGGAAGCCGGAGTGGTGGGCAAGGTGCTCATCGACGTCGCCCCGCCGGCCTGACCCGCCGCTCGCCACACGCGCCGCCGCGCCAACGTTCGCCCAGACGTTGCCCGTTTCGGGAACAGTTGGCGCCTGGGAACGACCGGATCAGCGGGCGGCGAGCTCGGCCAGGAGGGCGGCCTCGTCGGCATCGCTGAGTCCCGCGCGGCGCGCGCCCTGGGTCACGCGCCGGCGTTCCCAGCGGAGTGTGTCGGCGAGGGTCTCGGCCAGCGGCCGGGTGACGAGCCCGGCTGCCCTGGCCGCGGAACTGTCCCGTGCGTTGAAGCCCGCGTAGTCGGGCAACGGCAGCCAGAGCGGCAGGGACCGGGGGCCGGACCATGGCTGCACCTCGTGCCCGAGCAACCAGGCGGCATCGGCGCCAACGACCGGGCCGGTGTGCCCGGCCACAGCGCGGGCGACGGCCAGGTGCTCTGCCAGTGAGACCGTCTCCCCCGCGGCATTGAACACCCCGGCGGTGCCGTCCTCGGCGGCGTCGACGATCCACTCGGCGAGGTCACGCACGTCGATCAGCTGGGTGAGCATGGCCGGTACGTCTGGAACGAGCACGCTGTGGTCGTCCGTGGCCGGCTGGGCGAACCGGAGGGGCCAGTAGCCGCTGCGGTCGAACACGTCACCGGGCCCGCCGATCAGGCCGGACCGCACGATCAGCGAGTTCTGCGGCCCGAAGGCGTCGAGCACCCGCTGTTCGCAGGCAACCTTGGCCTCGCCATAGGTGTCCATGCTCTCCATCACGTCGCCCTCGAGGGCCGGCAGCAGCGCGGCGCTCTCGTCCTCTCCCGGGATGGCGGTGCCGGCGTACACGTTGCTGGAGGAGACGAAGGTGTAGGAGCCGGCGCGCTCACGGAGCGCTGCAACGGCGGCTGCCACCTGCCCGGGCTGCCGGGAGACATCCACCACCACATCCCACTCCGCAGCGGCCACGGTGTCGTAGGCGTCTGCCCTGGTGCGGTCGCCGCGCACGAAACTCACCCCCTCCGGCACCTCGCCGGATTCACCGCGGGCCAGGCAGGTGACCCGATGGCCGTGCCGGCTCGCCGCTGCCGCGATGGTGCTGCCGAGCCAGGCCGTTCCGCCGAGGATGAGGAATCGCATGCGGCCAGCTAACCGAACATCGGCATCCGGCAGCAAGCGCGGTTCGCTCTGGGCACAGCATGTCTGCAATCACGTCCCTGCTTTCCGGGAATCGCACGGTCCAGGGCGACCTCTACCGTGCGATGTGCGGAAACGAGCGCGGCGACCTGGTCGGCAGCGCCGGAGGACGCCCGCCCGTCGGAGCAGACCTAGTCCGTGTCGGCCTCGGCCGTCGGTTCCGGCTCGGTCGGCTCGGCATCCGGCAACCCGGCCGGGCCGAACTCCAGCAGCAGCCGGAACTGGTCCGCGTCGATGATGCGCAGGCCCAGGGCCTCCGCCTTGGCCAGCTTGGACCCGGCACCGGGACCGGCGGCCACGTAGTCGGTCTTCTTCGAGACGCTCGAGGCGTTCTTGCCGCCGGCGGCGAGAATCGCCTCGGAGGCACCCTCCCGGGTGAAGCCCTCCAGAGACCCCGTCGCCACGACGGTGAGTCCGGTCAGCACTCCCCCGGCAGCGGCGGCGGCACCAGGGCCCGGATGCCCGGGCGTGGTGAACTGCACCCCGGCGGCGGCCCAGCGCTCCACGATTTCGCGGTGCCAGTCCACCTCGAACCAGTCGATCACGGCATCCGCGATGATGCCGCCGACCCCGTCGACCTCGGCGAGCTCCTCGCGAGAGGCCGCCCGGATCGCGTCCAGCGAGCCGAAGTGGTTGGCCAGGGCACGCGCCGCCACCGGGCCCACGTGACGGATGTTGAGGGAGACCAGGATGCGCGCGAGCGGCTTGGTCTTGGCCAGCTCGATCTCGGCGATGAGCTTGACCGCGTTGGAAGAGGCCTGCGGGCCGGTGAGGCCGGCTTTCTTCTCGGCCGCGGTCGGGTTGCGGCGGAAGGGCGTGCGCTGGCGCACGGTACCGTCGTCGTCTTCGCGGGCCAGGCCGGTCTCGGCGTCGCGCACGACCACAGAGATGGGCAGCAGGTCGTCGAGGGTGAGCTCGAACAGGCCGGCCTCGGTGTCCAGCGGCGGGGTCTCTGGGACGCTCGGCTGGGTGAGCGCTGCCGCGGTCACCTCGCCGAGAACTTCGATGTCGAGGGCGCCACGGGAACCGATGTGTTCGACCCGGCCGCGCACCTGGGCGGGGCAACTGCGGGCGTTCGGGCAGCGCAGATCGATGTCGCCTTCCTTGGCGGCCTTGAGCGGGGTGCCGCAGACCGGGCAGTCGGTTGGCATCACGAATTCGCGCTCGGTTCCGTCGCGCAGTTCCACGACCGGGCCGAGAACCTCTGGGATGACGTCGCCGGCCTTCCGCAGCACGACAGTGTCGCCGATCAGCACGCCCTTGGCCTTGACCACATCCTGGTTGTGCAGGGTGGCCTGGCGCACGACGGAGCCGGCAACCCGCACCGGTTCCATCACGGCGAACGGGGTGGCGCGGCCGGTGCGGCCGACACTCACCACGATGTCGAGCAGTTTGGTGTTCACCTGCTCCGGCGGGTACTTGTAGGCGATCGCCCAGCGCGGCGCCCGGTTGGTGGCGCCGAGTTCGGCGTGCAGCGCGAGCTCGTCGACCTTGATCACGATGCCGTCGATCTCGTGTTCGACGCTAGCGCGGTGCTCACCGAAGTACTCGATGAACGCGGCGGCCTCGGCGGCCGTCGGCTCGACCCTGAAGTGCGTGCTGGTGGGCAGGCCCCAGCCGGCCAGGAGCGCGTACACGGCGGACTGCGCGTCGGCGCCGGGTTGTTCCCACGCGCCGATGCCGTGCACGAGCATGCGCAACCGACCGAGCCTGGCCTTCATCAGCGCGAGCTGGTCGGCGTTCTTGCCCTCGGCCTTCTGCCGCAACGAACCGCTGGCGGCATTGCGCGGGTTGGCGAAGACCCGGTCGCCCGCGGCGCTCTGGGCGGCGTTGAGTTCTCGGAAGGCCTCGACGGGGAAGAACACCTCGCCGCGCACCTCCATCAGCGGCGGATGCCCGGTGCCGCTGAGCCGCTCGGGGATGCCGGGAACCAGGGCGATGTTCTCGGTGACGTCCTCGCCGACCACACCGTCACCACGGGTGGCCGCACTGACGAGCACACCGTTCTGGTAGCGCAGGTTGATGGCCAGGCCGTCGATCTTGAGTTCACAGAGGTAGTGCACGCGCCGGCCGGCATCGCGCTCCACCTTGGCCGCCCAGGCCTCGAACTCCTCGATCGAGAAGACGTTGTCGAGGCTGAGCATCCGTTCGGCGTGCTGAACCGGGTCGAACAGGGTGGTCTCGGCGCGGCCGCCCACGGTCTGGGTGGGGCTGTCCTGGCTGGCCAACTCGGGAAAGAGTCGTTCGAGTTCTTCCAGCCGCTGGATCAGGTGGTCGTAGTCGGCGTCGGAGAGAACGCTGGCGTTCTGTTCGTAGTACGCGTCGCGGGCCTCGAGGATGCGGCTGGTGAGGCTCGCGGCTTTCTCTCCGGCGGCCGCCAGGGCTGCGGCCGGTGACGCTCCGGTGGCGTCAGGCATTGATCGTCGCGGAGTCGGCGGGAACCGGAACAGCAACGTCAGGGATCGCACGAACCGGCACGGCACTCACCGTGCGGTCGATCGTGCACTGGCCGAGCACCCGGGTGCCCACATAGACCACGGCGGTCTGGCCGGGGGCGACGCCGGTGAGGGGTTCGTTCGGCAGGATGCGGAGCTCCGTGTGCGCCTCCACCGGCGGGGTCGCGGTGGGGTCGGCGGGCACGCTGATCACCTGGGCCACGGCGGGCTCGGGGTCGGCGTGGGCGCGGATCTGCACGTCGCAGGCGAATTCAATCTCGGGGTGCTCTGGCGCGAGGCCCGCCCAGGTGAACTTGGTGCCGGCGATCTCCCTGATCGCCAGGGCCTCCTTGGGGCCAACGACCACAGTGTTCGACACGGGGCGCACTTCCAGCACGAACCGGGGCTTGCCGTCCGCGGCGGGCGTGCCGATGGAGAGGCCCTTGCGCTGGCCGACGGTGAACGCCACGGCGCCCTCGTGTTCGCCGAGCTTGTTGCCCTCGCGGTCCAGGATGTCGCCCGTCGCCGGGGCGACCCGCTCACCGAGCCAGCCCCGGGTATCACCGTCGGGGATGAAACAGATGTCGTAAGAGTCCGGCTTGTTCGCCACGGAGAAGCCGCGTTCGGCGGCCTCTGCGCGCACCTCGGCCTTGGACGGCGTGGCGCCCAGGGGGAACATCGAGTGCGCGAGCTGCTCCTTGGTGAGCACGCCGAGCACGTAGGACTGGTCCTTGGCCCAGGCACTGGCGCGGTGCAGTTCGCGGTTGCCGTCGGCATCCGTCACGATCGAGGCGTAGTGCCCGGTGCACACGGCGTCGAAGCCGAGGGCGATGGCCTTCTCGAGGAGAGCTGCGAACTTGATCTTCTCGTTGCAGCGCATGCACGGGTTGGGCGTGCGGCCGGCAGCGTATTCGGCGATGAAGTCATCGACCACGTCGAGCTTGAACCGCTCGGAGAAATCCCACACGTAGTACGGGATACCGATGATGTTCGCGGCCCGTTGGGCGTCCATCGAATCCTCGACGGTGCAGCAGCCGCGGCTGCCGGTACGGAGCGTGCCGGGCATGCGCGACAAGGCCAGGTGCACCCCGACCACCTCGTGCCCTGCCTCGACCGCGCGGGCTGCGGCCACGGCGGAATCCACCCCACCGCTCATTGCTGCCAGAATCTTCACTGGTTAAGTGTACGCACGCGGCGCCGAGTCGGCCATTCCCGCGCCGATCGCCTGCCCCCAGGCCACCGGAAGAGCGTCGAGCAGCGCGTCGACATCGGCCTGGGTCGAGGTGCGGCCGAGCGTGATCCGCAGCGCGCTGCGGGCCTCCGCCTCGCTGCGGCCCATGGCGCGCAGCACGTGCGACGGCTCGGGGATGCCGGCCTGGCAGGCTGACCCCGTCGACACCGACACTCCCGCCACGTCGAGCAGGAAGAGCAACGAGTCGCCCTCGCAGCCGGGGAAGGTGAAGTGGGCGTTGCCGGGCAGGCGGCCGGATGAGTCCGGGTCGCCGTTCAGCACGGCCGACGGCACGGCTGCGCGCACTCCGGCGATCACCCGGTCGCGCAGCACGGCGAGACGCTCGTTCTCGCTCGCCAGCTCGGCCGTCATGGCCGTGGCGGCGACCGCGAACGACACCGCGGCCGCGACATCCTGGGTGCCGCTGCGCACCTGGCGCTGCTGTCCGCCGCCGTGGATCAACGGCACGACCGTGGCGGTGCGGGAGAGCACGAGCGCACCGATGCCCACCGGGCCGCCGATCTTGTGCGCCGAAACGCTGAGCGCCGAGACGCCGACCGCGTGCAGGGCGGCGAAGTCGATCGGCACGTGCCCGTAGGCGGAGATGGCGTCGACGTGCACCGGGATGCCGGCGGCTGCGGCGAGCGCCGCCACCTCCTCGATCGGCTGCAGGGTTCCCACCTCGTTGTTGGCGGCGAGCAGGGAGACCAGGGCCACGTCGTCGGGGTTCTCGGCGATGGCCGCGGCGAGCGCCGCGAGGTCGATCCGGCCGAGGGCGTCCAGCGGAATCCACTGCACCACCGCCCCCTCCTGCTGGGCAAGCCACTCCACGGTGTCGACGGTGGCGTGGTGTTCTCCGCCGGGCACGAGGATCCGTGTGCGGGGCGCCCTCGCCCAGTACAGCCCCTTGATGGCGAGGTTGACCGATTCGGTGCCGCTGCCGGTGAAGACGATCTCGATCGGGTCGCTTCCGACGCTCGCGGCCACGCGTTCCCTGGCCTCTTCAAGCATCCGTTTGGCGTTCTGTCCCTGGCTGTGGATCGAGGCGGGGTTGCCCACCACCGCCATGGCCTCCGCGTACGCCGTGATGGCGGCCGGCAGCATCGGCGCCGTCGCCGCGTGGTCAAGATATACCGGCATCTGCTCGCCTCCTTCAGCTCACGTGCGCGGCCAGGCTGACTGCCCGGCGCTGGTCAATAAAGATCGTCCGCACTCATTACTCTAGATCTCATGACAGCACCAGACTCCCTTCGCAACCTGGGCGTCCGCGCTACGAGCAATGGTGGGGAGCTGCGCGTCTGGTCGGAGCACGCCGAGGCGATCGAACTCTGCATCTTCGACAACACCGACCCGAACTGGATCGTGCGCACGGTGCCGATGGTGCGCGGCGACAACAACGTCTGGGTCGGCCGGAGCCGCACCCTCACCACGGGCCGCCGCTACGGCATCCGCGTGTCAGGTCCCAACGGGCCCACGCACTCCTTCCACCCGGAGAAGACCCTGATCGACCCGTATGCCCGCGGGCTCGTGCGGGTGGGACCGGACCAGTGGCAGTCCTCGATGGTCGACGGTGAGTTCGACTGGGCCGGCTCCTCGAAGCCGAACACCCCGATGGACCACACCGTGGTCTACGAGGCCCACGTGCGCGGCCTCAGCAAACTCAGTTCCGCGATGCCCGTCGAACTGCGCGGCACCTACGCTGGGCTCGCCCACGAGAGCACCATCGCGTACCTCAAGAACCTCGGCGTGACCGCGGTGGAACTCCTGCCGGTGCAGTCCTTCGTCTCCGAGCAGCGCCTGATCAAGCAGGGCCTGTCCAACTACTGGGGCTACAACACCTTCAACTTCTTCACCCCGCACGCCGACTACGCCACCCAGTCCTCCCAGTCCGCCGGACCGGAGGCTGTGCTCCGCGAGTTCAAGGGCATGGTCAAGCTGCTGCACGAGGCCGGCCTCGAGGTCATCCTCGACGTGGTCTACAACCACACCGCCGAAGAGGGCCCCGCCGGCCCGGTGACGAGCCTGCGCGGCATCGACAACGCCACCTACTACCGGCAGGATGCCCAGGGTCGCTACATCGACGTCACCGGCTGCGGCAACACCGTCAACTTCGGCCACGAGGTGCCCCGGCGCCTGGTGCTGGACTCCCTGCGCTACTGGGCCAACGAGGTGCAGATCGACGGCTTCCGGTTCGACCTGGCGGCCACCCTCGGTCGGGACGAGAACGTGCATTACACGCCGGAGCATCCGCTTCTCACCGCGATTCGGGACGACCCCGCCCTGGCCGGCGTCAAGCTCATCGCCGAACCGTGGGACGTGGGCATGGGCGGCTGGCAGACCGGCAACTTCCCCGAGGGCTGGTCGGAATGGAACGACCGTTACCGCGACCGGATGCGTTCCTTCTGGCTCACCGACGTCGCCGCGGTGCGGGAGAACTCCACCTCCGACAGCGGCATCGGCCGGTTCGCCTCCCGCCTGGCCGGCTCCGCGAACACCTTCTCGGTGGAGCGCGGCCCGTTGGCGTCGTTGAACTTCATCACCGCGCACGATGGTTTCACGATGGCCGATCTCACCGCCTACAACGTCAAGCACAATGTGGGCAACGGTGAGGCGAACCGGGACGGTACCAACGGCAATAACTCGTTCAACCACGGTGTGGAGGGCCCCACCCGCGACGTGACCGTGCTGCGCACCCGTCGCCGGGCGATGCGCAATCTGCTGGGCACCCTGCTGTTGTCGGCGGGGGTGCCGATGCTCACCGCCGGCGACGAGTTCGGCCGCAGCCAGCGCGGCAACAACAACGCCTACTGCCACGACAGCGAGCTCACCTGGCTGGACTGGAACTTCGACGACTGGCAGCAAGACCTGCACCGTGTCACCCGGCAGCTGCTGACCTTGCGCCGGGAGAACCCGGCCCTGCGCCCGGTGCGCTTCGGCCGGCCCGGCCACACCACCCTCAGTGCCAGCCAGATGGACTGGTACAACGCCGCCGGGCAGTCCATGTCGGAGACCGACTGGAACTCCCCGCAGGAACGCACCCTGCAGTACCTCGCCGCGAGCACGCCGGAGCACGAGGACTTCAACCGCATCCTGCTGATCGTGCACGGCCTCGAGACCCCGGTCGACGTGGTACTGCCCCTGCACACCGGGGTGTCGGGGTACACGGTGCTCTGGGACTCCAGCCATGACGACATCCGGGAGGTGCAGAGCTCGTACATGCCCGGCGCCGTGCTCACCATGGGCGGCACCTCGATGCTGCTCTTACGGGCCGAAGAGGCGCTGGCATGAGCAAGCCGGATGCCGGCGGCACGCCCGCCACCGTCGCGTTGCAGCACGCCGGCATCCGGTTCATCGCCCACTCCTACCCGCACGACACCGCTGTGACGGGCTACGGCCTCGAGGCGGCCGACAAGCTCGGCCTCGATCCCGACCAGGTGTTCAAGACCCTGCTCGCCGACGCCGACGGTGTTCTCGTCGTGGCGATCGTGCCGGTCTCCGGCCAACTCGACCTCAAGGCCCTGGCCGCGGCCGTCGGCGCCAAGAAGGCCGTCATGGCCGACCCGAAGGTCGCCGAGCGCAAAACCGGCTACGTGCTCGGCGGGATCAGCCCGATCGGCCAGAAGGCACGGCACACCACGGTCCTCGACGAGACCGCCGAGCTCTACGACACCGTCTTCGTCTCCGGCGGCCGCCGCGGTTTCGACCTCGAGCTCTCCCCCGCCGACCTCGTCTCCGTCACCGGCGCCACGGTGAGCGCGATCGCACGGGACCGATGACCATTCCGCCCAGAGACCCCGACCCGCTGCCTGGCCCCTTCCCGTACGGCCCCGCCATCCCCCCGGACCCGGATACCGAGTACGCACCGGCGCAGGCCTCTCCCCCGGAGCCGGAGCCGATGCCGGTGAACCTCGCCGAGTTCGTTCCGGATGACGGGTCCCGCCGGGTGCAACGCACGATCGGCACTCTGAAGGTGATGAGCGTGATCGCCCTGGTCGGCGGCGCGGTCGGCATGCTCGGCGCCGTTCTCCGACGGGATCTCGGCGACATCGAACTGGCCGCGTTCGTGTCGATCTCGATCGTGCTGCTGATCGTCGCGTGTGCATTCCCCGTCGCCCTGCTGGTCCTGGGTCGCAGACATCGCCACAGAGAGGCCACCCGCAGCGTCGCCGGGTCGGCCACGGTCTGGGGAGTGATCTGCGTCAGCCTCGGGGTGCTGGCTGTCGGTCCCGCCCTGGGCAACTCCGTGGTCGGGGCCATCGAGGACGCCGCCGTTCGGTCGAGTTCACCGACCCCCGCCGAAACCGAGTTCACCCCCGACGAGGTGCGGGCCCAGGCCGAGAGCCTGCTGACGGATCTGGCCGCGGTGGCCGGCGGCGCCGTGCCTGACACCCTGCTGCCCGGGGAGGATGCGCCCGGGCTCAGATCCGAGCCCTGCCAGCTGAGCAATCTCGGGCCCGGCGTGATCATTTCCAGCAGCGGCGACCGGTACGACACCCCCGGTGACCCCCTCGCCGCCCTTGACGCGGTGGAGGCGTACTGGCGGGATGCCGGGTACGAGCCCCGCCGATCCGGCGGCGACACGACCGTCGACCGCATCCACCCGCAGGTGCGTGTGTCCGGCGGTGCGATCGAACGCGTCGGGGTGTACGCGACCGACGACATCGGCTACAACCTCATCATCGAGTACGAATCCATCTGCGTCGCGGAATAGCGTGCGTCACCGCCCCTCCGGTGGCCGGTCGCACCCGCTGTAGCAGGCGCGATCGGCCACGGAAGGCGCGGTGGGCGGTGTCGGCGGCGCTCAGCTGGCGACGGCCACCAGCCCCATCTCGGCCGGGCTGTTCAGCAGGTCGTTCCGCGGCACCACCCGCACCGTGTAGCCGAAGCCGCCGGCGCGGTCGAGCTCGACCGTGCCGGTGAACAACGTCGGCGCACCTGGCGCCAGCGTTTCGGTGGCGTCCTGGCTCAGGGCGTCGTTGATCGGGTCGAGGGCCTGCGTGTTGACGTCGGCGAGGTCGTCACCGCCGAGGCTCTTGCCGTACACGACCTGCACCGTCACGTCCTCCGGTGCGAGGCCGTTCAGCTGCACATGCGCGCGCAGGCGCAGCTCGTCGCCCACCTGCGGAACCGGCGCGACTCCACCGGATTCCACATGCTCAACGGCCACTCCGGGCCAGGCGCCCAGGATCCTGGCCTTCCAGATGGACAACTCGCGGGCTGCGCGATAGTTGTTCGCCGACAACCTGGCCTCAGAGGCCCCCGCGGGGCGGTACAGCTTCTCCACGTACTCCCGCACCATCCGGCCGGCGTTCAGTTCGGGTGAGAGTCCGGCCAGGGTATGGCGGATGTTGGCCACCCAGCGTTCGGGCACACCGTCGTGGTTCCGGTCGTAGAACGGCGGTGCCACCTGGTGTTCGATCAGTTCGTACAGGGCTTCGGCTTCGATCCGGTCGCGTTCGGCGGAGTTCGGGGCCGAGTCAGCCGACGGGATCGCCCAGCCGTTCTGGCCGTCGAAGTACTCCGGCCACCAGCCGTCCAGGATCGACAGGTTGAGCGCGCCGTTCAGAGCGGCCTTCATGCCGGAGGTGCCGCAGGCCTCGAGCGGGCGGAGCGGGTTGTTCAGCCACACATCGGTGCCCGGGTACATCAACTGGGCCATGCCGATGTTGTAGTCGGGCAGGAACGCGATCCGGGTGCGCAGCTCCGGGTCCGCGGCGAACTGCACGATCTTCTGGATCAGCCGCTTGCCCTCCTCGTCGGCGGGGTGCGACTTGCCGGCGATCACGATCTGCACCGGGTGCTCAGGGTGCAACAGCAGGGCGCGCAACCGCTCGGGGTCGTGCAGCATCAGGGTGAGGCGCTTGTAGGTGGGCACCCGGCGGGCGAACCCGATGGTGAGCACATTCGGGTCGAAGACCTGGTTGATCCACGCCGGCACCAGGCCGCCGGGGTTCTGCTCCAACCAGGCCGCACCGATGCGGCGGCGGGCGTCCAGCACGAACTGGCGGCGCATGTCCCCGCGCACCTCCCAGAGATCCTGGTCGGTCACGGCGGATGACGCCCAGTCGGCGCTGGAGGTGTCGCTGGTGCCCAGCCGGTTCTCGGCGAGGGCCTTGAGCGACGGGTCGGTCCAGGTGGGAGCGTGCACCCCGTTGGTGATGGAGGTGATCGGCACCTCACTGGCGTCGAAGCCCGGCCACAGCCCGCTGAACATGCGCCGGCTGACCTCGCCGTGCAGCTTGGACACACCGTTGGCATGCTGGCCGAGGCGCAGCCCCATGATGGCCATGTTGAAGACATCCGGCGACCCGCCGGGGTAGCTTTCCGCGCCGAGGCCGAGCAGGTCGTCGACGGCCACGCCGGGCAACAGGTCGGTCTCGAAGTAGTGCCGCACGAGCGACGTCTCGAACCGGTCGATCCCCGCGGCAACCGGCGTGTGGGTGGTGAAGACAGTGCCGGCCCTGGCCACCTGCAGTGCCTCGGCGAAGCTGAGCCCCTCACCGATCAGGCTGGAGATGCGCTCGAGGCCGAGGAAGCCGGCGTGCCCCTCGTTGGTGTGGAACACCTCCGGCTCGGGTCGGCCGTTCAGGGTGCTCCACAGCCGCACGGCCCGAGCCCCGCCGATGCCCAGCAACAGCTCCTGCAGCAGGCGGTGTTCCCCACCGCCGCCGTAGAGCCGGTCGGTCACCTGGCGGAGTTCGTCAGAGTTCTCCGGAATGTCGGTGTCCAGCATCAGCAGTCGGATGCGGCCGACCTTGGCCTCCCACACCCTGGCGTGCATGGTCCGGTCGTCCGCCAAGGCCAGCGACACCTGCACCGGCGAACCGTCGGCCCGGCGCAGCACCGACAACGGCAGACCGTCGGGGTCCAGCAGCGGATAGCTCTCCAACTGCCAGCCGTCGCTGGAGATGGCCTGGCTGAAGTATCCGGCCTTATAAAACAAGCCAACGCCGACCAGGGGAACACCGAGGTCAGAGGCGCTCTTGAGATGATCGCCGGCGAGGATCCCGAGGCCGCCGGAGTATTGCGGGAGTGCGGCGGCGATGCCGAACTCCGGCGAGAAGTAGGCAATCGACTCCGGCTTCTCCCCTTCGAGGCCCTGGTACCAGCGCGGCTGCTCGAGGTAGTCCCTCAGGTCATCGCGCACCAGGTTCACGCCCGCCACGTAGTCGTGGTCCTCGGCCAGCTCAACCAGTCGGGCCGGGTCGACCGCCCCGAGCAGGGCCACCGGGTCGGTGCCGATGCTGCGCCACAACTCCGGCGCGATGTGTTCGAACAGTTGCCGGGTGGGCTCATGCCAGGACCAACGCAGGTTAGCGGCCAACTCGTCGAGCGCGGCCAGCGCCTCTGGCAGGACTGCACGGACGGTAAATTTACGGATCGCCTTCACGAACCTCACTTTAGGGGCGTCGAGTGTCCATCGGGTAACGATCACGCGCGTGTGGACCGCCGATTCCGGTCGCGTTCGCGCTACGGTCATTGTGTGGCTAAGACAGCAAAACGAACCGGAACCGCTCCTTCAACGCCGAGCACCGCGGACGCACCGACTCAGGTCGGCCGGATCCCCGTTCTCGACCTCTCCCCCCAGCTGAACGACAATCTCTGGCCGGCGAAAGCGTTCGCCGGCGAGGTCGTTCCGTTCCGGGCCACCGCATTCCGGGAGGGGCACGATGCCATCGGCGTGATGCTGCACCTCACCGCCCCGAACGGCAGGGAGAGCCGGCATCCGATGCGCCTCACCGTGCCGGGCACCGACCGGTACGAGGCCTTCGCCCGGCTCGACCTGCCGGGTGCTTACACCTACCGGGTGCGCGCGTACTCCGATGACTACGCCACCTGGGTCCACAACGCGGCCATCAAGATTCCGGCCGGCATCGACGTCGAGCTCACCTTCCTGATCGGCTCGACCCTGTTGGCCGCCGCCGCCAAGGACCTGGGGCGCCCCGTGCCTGAGCGCCGGTTGTTCGCCGCAGCGGGCAAGACCCTCGCCAACCGCAAGCTGCCGCTCGAGACCCGCTTCGCCGTCGTGAGCGACCCCGCCCTGGCCGCCGCCGCCGTGCTGCGGCCCGTCTCCAGCCTCGACACGTTCTCGGCCACCCGCACCGTCAGGGTCGAGCGCACCCGCGCCGGAGTCGGCTCCTGGTACGAGTTCTTCCCCCGCTCAGAGGGCGCCGTGCCGCTCGGCGACGGCCGCTGGCAGAGCGGCACCTTCCGCACCGCCGCCGACCGACTGCCCGCCGTGGCCGCGATGGGCTTCGACGTGCTCTACCTCCCGCCGATCCACCCGATCGGCCGTGCCTTCCGCAAGGGGCCGAACAACACCCTCGACGCCGGCGAGAACGACCCGGGCTCGCCCTGGGCGATCGGGTCAGCGGATGGCGGCCACGACGCCATCAACCCCGAACTCGGCACCATCGACGATTTCGTCTTCTTCCTCGGCGCCGCCCGAGCAGAGGGCATCGAGGTGGCCATCGACCTCGCCCTGCAGGCCTCGCCCGACCACCCCTGGGTGACCCAGCACCCGGAGTGGTTCACGACCCTGCCCGACGGCACCATCGCCTACGCCGAGAACCCGCCGAAGAAGTACCAGGACATCTACCCGATCAATTTCGACAACGATCCTGACGGCATCCGCGCCGAAGTGCTGCGCCTGGTGCGCTACTGGATCGGGGTGGGCGTGAACATCTTCCGCGTCGACAATCCGCACACCAAACCGCTGGATTTCTGGGAGTGGCTGATCGGTGAGGTCAACACCGAATTCCCCGACGTGGTGTTCCTCGCCGAGGCGTTCACCCGGCCCGCGCTGCTGCAGGGCCTGGCCAAGGTCGGCTTCCAGCAGTCGTACACCTACTTCACCTGGCGCAACACCAAGGAGGAGCTCGAGGAGTTCTTCGAGGGCCTCGCCCACGAGACGGCCGATTTCCTGCGGCCGAACCTGTTCGTGAACACCCCCGACATCCTCTCGGAGTACCTCCAGTTCGGCGGTCCCGCGGCGTTCAAGATCCGCGCGGCGCTCGCGGCGACGGCGGCACCCACCTGGGGCCTCTACGCCGGTTTCGAGCTGTTCGAGAGCGTCGCCCGCCCGGGCGCCGAGGAGAATATCGACAACGAGAAGTACGAGTTCCGGCCGCGCGACTTCGCCAAGGCCGAGGCACTGGGCAAGTCGTTGTCGCCGTTCCTCGCGCTGTTGAACCGCATCCGCGCCGACCACCCGGCGCTCCGCCAGCTCCGCAACCTCGACATCCACTCCAGCGACGACGACTCGATCCTCGTCTACAGCAAGTACCTGGCGGCCGAGTTCACCGACGACGGTAGAGCGGATGCGCTGATCATCGTCGCCAACGTCGACCCGCACTCTGTGCGCGAGACCGTGGTGCACCTGGACGTGACCCGGTTCGGCCTGCCCCTGGGCGCGCACTTCGAGGTGGAGGATCTCATCACCGGCTCGGTCTGGACCTGGTCTGCCGACAACTTCGTGCGTCTGGACGCATTCACCGAACCCGTGCACATCCTGCGCGTCAAGACCCCGGCGACGACGCCGGACCAGAAGGGACTGGCCGAATGAAACACGCCACCGGCCGACCCGCCGACGAACTGCCACAGATCTCCGCCCACATTCTCGAGACGGTCTCGGTGGGTTCGTACTACAACCCGCACGAAGTGCTCGGCCAGCACCTGCTCGACCTGCCCGACATTGCCGACCCGCTCACCGTCATCCGGGCCCTGCGCCCGCTGGCCAACGAGGTCGTCGCCGTGCTGTCCACCGGCGCCCGGATCGAACTCTCCCACCTGGGTTACGGCATCTGGCAGGGCGTGAGCACCATCGGCCCGCAGGACTACCAGATCGAAGCCCACTACGAGGGCGGACCGGCGTGGATCGCCGACGACCCCTACCGGTACCGGCCGACGCTGGGCGAACTCGACCTGCACCTCATCGGCGAGGGCCGCCACGAACGGCTCTGGGATGTGCTCGGGGCCCACGTGCGCGAGTTCCCCGGCGTGGTCCTGTCCACCGCCGGCACCTCGTTCGCGGTCTGGGCCCCGCACGCCCGCGCGGTGCGGGTGATCGGCGACTTCAACGGCTGGCACGGCGTGCTGCACTCCATGCGCAACATGGGCAGCACCGGGGTCTGGGAACTGTTCGTGCCCGGCCTGGCCGCCGGCTCCAACTACAAGTTCGAGATCCTCACCCAGGCCGGCCAGTGGGTGCAGAAGGCCGACCCGATGGCGCGTTATACCGAGATCCCGCCGCTCACGGCGTCGGTCGTCGGCGAGACGGCGTACACCTGGGGCGATCAGGACTGGCTCGCGACCCGCAGTGCCACCGACCCGCACAACCGGGCGATGAGCGTCTACGAGATGCACGTGGGATCCTGGCGGCCCGGCCTGGGCTACCGGGCCCTGGCCGACGAACTGATCGGCTATCTGGAGGAACTCGCGTACACGCACGTCGAGTTCATGCCGCTGTCCGAGCATCCGTTCGGCGGTTCCTGGGGCTACCAGGTCACCGGCTACTACGCGCCGACGAGCCGGTTCGGGCACCCGGACGACCTGCGCTACCTGATCGACCGGCTGCACCAGGCCGGCATCGGCGTGATCATGGACTGGGTGCCAGGTCACTTCCCCAAGGACGACTTCGCCCTGGCCCGGTTCGACGGCCAGGCGCTGTACGAGCACCCGGACCCGCGCCGTGGTGAGCAGATGGACTGGGGCACCTACGTCTTCGACTTCGGCCAGAAGCAGGTGCGCAACTTCCTCGTGGCCAACGCGCTCTACTGGCTCGAGGAGTTCCACATCGACGCCCTCCGGGTCGACGCCGTCGCGTCGATGCTGTACCTGGACTACTCGCGCAAGGACGGCGAGTGGGAGCCGAACAAGTACGGCGGACGGGAGAACCTGGAGGCGATCAGCCTGCTGCAGGAGATCACCGCAACGGCCTACAAGCGCAACCCGGGCACGATCATGATCGCGGAGGAGTCCACCAATTGGGGCGGTGTGACCGCGCCCACCTCCGGCGGCGGCCTCGGCTTCGGCCTGAAGTGGAACATGGGCTGGATGCACGACTCGCTCGAGTACATGAGCGAAGACCCAATGCACCGCAGCTATCACCACAACGAGATGACGTTCTCGTTCGTCTACGCGTTCAGCGAGAATTTCCTGCTGCCGATCAGCCACGACGAGGTCGTGCACGGAAAGGGCTCGCTGATCAACAAGATGCCGGGCGACTCCTGGCAGCAGTTGGCCAACGTGCGGGTGTACCTGGCCTTCATGTGGGCGCACCCGGGCAAGCAGCTCCTTTTCATGGGTCAGGAGTTCGGCCAGCGCTCCGAGTGGAGCGAAGAGCGCGGCCTGGACTGGTGGATCCTCGATCAGCCCGGCCACCGTGGTCTGTTCAACCTGGTCGGCCAGCTCAACCGGGTCTACCGGGCGACACCGAGCCTCTGGGCCCGGGACAACGAGCCGGGCGGGTTCGAGCTTCTCGACGGTGGTGCGGCAGCAGAGAACGTGATCACCTTCGTGCGCTACGACAACGGCGGCTCCCCCGTGGCCTGCCTGTTCAACTTCTCCGGCCGGCCGCACGCCGGCTACCGGGTGGGGCTGCCGCAGGCCGGCGTCTGGGAGGAGATCCTCAACACGGATGCCGAGAACTTCGGCGGCTCCGGCGTGGGCAACCTCGGCGAGGTAATTGCCCTCGCCGAGCCGTGGGCGGGTCGGCCGGCCTCCGCCACGCTCACCCTGCCCCCGCTCGGCGCCCTCTGGCTGCGCCTGCGCCGCTAGCAGCGCTCCGGGAATGCGAAAGCGCCCGTGTGGTCACCTCAGAGAACTGAGCTGACCGCACGGGCGCTTTCGCGAGCTACCGGGGCGCGTCGTTAGTAGAGCAACGCGGTGAGGCGCTTGCGTGCCGGCGGCACGCGCGGGTCGTCGGTGCCGACGACCTCGAACAGCTCGAGGATGCGCTGGCGGATCGCATTCTTGCCCGCCGCATCCTGTGCCGGGAACAAGCCGAGCAGCCGGTCGAACGCGTCCTCGATGTGTCCGCCGGACAGGTCGAGGTCGGCCACGAGCAGCTGCGCGTCGAGGTTCTCCGGGTCGTCAGCGGCGGCCGAGCGCACCTCGGCGATGGTCTTGCCCTGCAGACGGCCCAGCAGGCTCACCTGGGCCAGCCCGGCCGCGGCCATGGCATCGCGCGGGTCGCGGGCCAGCGCCAGCTTGTAGATGTCGATGGCGGCGGCGTAGTCGCCGCGTTCGATGGCATCGTAGGCCTCTTTGTGGTGCGGCGGCAGTTCGGGTTCGACAGGTTCGGCGGGAACACCGTCCGGCGTCACCGCGGCATCCGCCACACCCGTCACACCGTGCTGGGCGGCGAGTTCGAGCACCCGCTCGAGTACTTCCCGGATCTGGACGACCGGGAGCACGCCATCGAACAGCTGCACCGGCTGGCCGTTGATGACAGCGGCGAGGGTGGGCACCGAGGTGGCCTGGAAGGCCTGTGCCAGCTGCGGGTTGGTGTCGATGTCGACGGTGGCGAGCACGAACCGGCCGTTGTACTCCCGGATCAGGTTCTCAATCACGGGGGTGAGCTGGGTTGCCGGCTCACTCCAAGTGGCCCAGAGGTCCACGATCACCGGCACGAACTTCGACAGCTCCAGGAGCTCGGCGAAGTTGGTGTCAGTGCCCTCCAGAACCAGGTCGGGCACCGGCACGACACCGGCAGGGGCGCCCGCCGGCGCTCCGGCGGCGGCACCCGGCGCCGGCGCCGGCGGTCGGTTCACGAGCGAGGACAGGTCGACGGCGCCGCGCAGGTTGGAGCCGGCTGGGGGGACTACGGTCATGGAAGCTCCACGGAAGAGATCAGTCCCTGGCTGAAGCCAAGGAGAACGATTTTGTCGGTTGAACCAGCGGCAGGCACATGGAAGAGGAGCTGCTCGCTGTAGGTGCTCTGGATGCCCTTCGAGGTCTTGTCGATCCCCGACAGCGCCCGGCTCGGACCAGAGGTGGGCTCGATCGTCGCCTTACCGTTCACGGCGGTCACTGTCGTGATCTCGTTGACACTCACGGCCACGATACTGCCGGAGTCGTTCGTCGCAAGGGCCACGACGTCGCCGCTGCCGACGGCGTTGGTGAACTCCATCGTCGCGGTGTCTTCGAGCTTGTCCTTCTGCGCCTGCTTGGCTTCGACGCCGAGCTGGGTGCGGGCGGTGTCGCCCTCGGCCTCGAACAGAGGGTACGACGCGCTCGCCTCACCGTTGAGCAGGATGTCGGCATATGCCGGCCCGACCGCCTCGGGGGCCATCGACATGAACTTGTTGTCCGGAGCGATAGCCACCGCGCCGATAGTGGCCGGGGCCACGCCGGGAACCTTGGCGGAAGCTTCCAACTGGATCGCGTATTCGACCAGGTAGTTCTCCCGCGGCGACTCCTGCTTGAGGATGAGCGCCATGGTGGGCACGGATGCCTCGTCGGCCGACTGCAGCACCGTAGTGACCACGCGCGGCCAGGTGTCGGTCTGCTGCGGCAGGGTCAACGTCAGCGGTGCATCGGGCAACGCCGTGGTGGGGGCGAAGCTGGCGTCGGCGGTGCGGATCTTATAGTTGGCGAGTCGCTGCTCGAGGGCCGGGCCGGTGAAGCGGGTCGCGATGGCGGCGGCGTCGAGGTTGGCGTCCGCCTCGGCGGTCAGGTTCACGATGCCGCCCACGATGCGCTCGAGCTGCGGCACGGTCACGGCGGGCTCCGGTGCCTCGTCAGCGACGGGCTCCTCGGTGCCCTCCGCGGTCGGGGACGCCGTCGCGGTCGCCGTGCCCGTGGCCTCAGGGGCCGCGGACGGCCAGAACTCCGGCGAGCATCCGCTGAGCACCAGACCGGAGACCAGCACCAGCGGAACGGCGATCATCGACTTGCCGATCGACCGGCGCGGGCCAGTGATCTCGCTGGCCTTGATGGTCTTGGGGCGGGGAACCCGGGGCAGACGGGGCATGCGGGGTCCGCGCGAAACGTTTCGCCGGGGACGGCGGGATCGCCGCAGGTGCAGCAGGCCGAGCAGGTAGATCACGAAGCCGATCAGCGCCATCAACGCACCGCCGACGATCAGCGGGCCGGCCCACGGCGTCGAGTTGTCGGTGGGCCAGGCCACAGAGATCTCGGTCGGGGCGGGAGCGGTGCCGTCGGAGGCGATCAGGACCGAGATGCCCGCCGGCACGTTGATGGTGGTGGTCAGCGACTCCGGCGCCGAGAACTCTTCGAGCCAGAGGTCGGAACCGGCCGGGTTCGTGGGCAGCGGAGTCACCTCGGCGGCCTCGTCGGCGGGCTCCGTCACGGTGCCGGTCGCCGTACCGGTGGCGGTCGAGACCGTCAGGGCGTTGGCATCGCTGTCGAAACCGACATCGGCGTAGTCCTCCGCGCCGATCCAGGCCTTGACGTCGTCGGTGCGGCCGTAGGCGACGAAGACGCTGTCGGAACCGCTGACGGTGAGAGTCTGGCTACCGGAGAACGCCGCCAGCGCCGTGCTGTCGATCACCGCGAACGCCGAACCGTCCTCGACGGTCGTGCTCAGGCTCGTGGAAGCTGGCTCGAGAAAGACTGTTCGCTGCGCGATGCCGAATGCGATCATCAGCGCTGCGAGGACGAATGCCAAAATGGCAAAGACGAAACGCACGTAAAACCCTCCTGTGTTGCCTTCCGATTGCTGCAGAGTACACGTCACGCCACCGCTTGTCGGGGCCGGAAAGCAACAGACACGGACGTCCCACGATAGTGGACGCTCCTGAGAGCTGCCTACGAGCGCCTTTTCGGCGCCTTTTTTGGCCTCACGTGCACTTCCTCCCTCGAAGACGGGATGGGGAGGGTTCCCCCAGGGCACTAAAATTGCACGGGCTGCTCCGTCGTACCCAATTCGACGCCGAGCCCCATTATGAGGAGAGAACGTGGCAACCGAAGAGGCTGACTTCACCCAGGTGTTCCGGGGGTACGACAAGGACGAGGTCGACAAGGCCATCCAGGGACTCCGCCGCGACCTCATTCAGGCCAACGCCGCCAGCACGGAAGCCGCCAAGGAAGTCAAGCGCCTCGGCGCCAGGATCGACGACCTCAACGCTGAAATCGAAGAGGTCGGCAGCCCCACCTTCTCCGGTCTCGGCACCAAGCTCGAGAACACGCTGCGCGTGGCAGAGGAACAGTCCACCCGCGTCATCGCCCAGGCCGACATCGACGCGGAGAAGCTGCGCGCGTCGGCCTCGGCCGAAGTCGACGCCATGAAGCGTCAGGCAGCCGAGCACGCCGAACGATCCGTCTCCGACGCCACGGTCAAGGCCGAGCGTCTACTGGTGGACGCCCAGGCCGAGGCCGAGGACCTGCTCGCACGGGCCGCAGAGACTCATGACCAGCTGACCCAGGATGCTCTGCAGGAAGCCGCCGCGATCCGCGGCGCCGTGGCCACCGAAGCGGCGGAGTTGCGCGCGACGGTCAAGCGTGAGGTCGCCGCCATCCGCTCAGAGGCCGAGCGGGAGGCCGCAGAGGTGCGTGTCGTCGCCCAGCGTGAGGCCACTGAGGCCAGGGAGATCGCCGCAGGCCTCACGCGCGAAACCGAGCTGACCCGCGCCGAGGTCGCCCATGAGCTCGACCAGCAGCGTGCCGACCTGGCCCGGGAGACCGAACAGGCCCGCATCGACCTCGCAACGGAGACCGAGCAGGACCGCATCGACCTGGCGCGTGAGACCGAACAGGCTCGCATCGACCTCGCCCATGAGACCGAGCAGGCCCGGGCCGACCTCTCGATCGAGATCGAGCAGGGTCGTACCGACCTCGCCCGGGAGATTGAACAGGGCCGGGCCGACCTCGCCATCGAGGGCGAACAGGCCCACACCGACCTCGACCGCGAACTCGACCGGGATCGCGCCTCGATGAACCACGACATCGACAAGGCCAGGGCAGACCTCGCCGCGGAGATCGAGCAGGCCAGGGCCGACCTCGCCCGGGAGCTCGAGCAGATCAAGGCCGACTTCGACGCCGACAGCGAGCAGGCCAGGATCGACCTGGACAACCACCTCACCGCAACCCGCAAGCGCGGCGAGCACGAGGCCGCCAAGCTGCGCCGGGAGATCGACCAGATCCGCGCCGACCTCGAGGTGGAACTCAAGGGGCGCAGGGACGAGGCCGAGCAGGACCACCTGGCCCGGCACCAGGCGGCCGTGGCCCAGACCCAGAAGTACCTCGACGACTCCGCCACCCAGCTGGCCGACACCAATGCCCGCACCGTCGAACTGCGCGCCCTGAACGAGACGCTCGACTCCGGCGCCCGCGCCGAGGCCAAGGTCCAGAAGGCCAAGGCCGACGACCAGGCCGAGCGGATCGTGCGTGACGCAGAGGACCGGGCCGCCGCGCTGATCAGCGATGCGGAGACACGCACGCGTGAACTCGTCGCTGACGCCGAAGACCGCCTGGCGCAGATTAGGATTGAGCGCGACTCGGTGGCTGGTTATTTCGAGAGCTTGCGGAGCGTTTTGACCCAGGCGGAGAAAGTGAATTCCGACCAGGACTAGACCGACCAGAATCAGTCAGTACGGCACGTCAGACGGGCTGCAGTTCGAACGAGTAGTGGAGACCCTGTGAAAATCAACAACGCCTTTCGGTTGGGTCTGGTCGGAACCCTCGGCGTGGGCGTGGGTGTCCTCATTCTCAGCTCGATCGTGTCGTTGTCGACGATCATCACCTACATCGGTGCCGCGCTGTTCCTCGCCCTCGGTCTCGACCCCGCGGTGTCCTGGCTGGAGAAAAAGAAGTTCCCGCGCTGGGCGGCCATCCTCACGGTTCTCGTCGCCGTGCTCGGTGTGCTCACCGGCGTGATCTTCGCGATCGTACCGATCATCGTCGACCAGGTTGCCAACCTGTCCGACCGGATTCCCGCCCTGGTGCGGTCGGTGAACACCTCCACGTTCCTCGATGACGTGCAGAACCAGTTCCCGGCCCTGGACGTTCCCACCATCGTCAAGTCGGTGACGGACTACCTCGGCGGCAACCTCACCACCATCACCGGGGCCATCGTGGCGTCGGGGGTGGCCATCGTCGGCGGACTCTTCGGCGGCCTGATCATCCTGATCCTCACGTTGTACTTCACGGCGTCACTGGGCAGCATGAAACGCGCCACCTATCAGCTGGTGCCGGCGTCCAAGCGGGAGCGCTTCGCCGACCTGAGCGAGCAGATCACCACGGCAGTGGGACGCTTCGTCGTCGGCCAGGGAGCGCTGGCGGCCTGCAACGGCGTGTTCAGCTTCATCTTCCTGTCGATCATCGGCGCACCGTTCCCGGCCGTGCTCGCCTTCCTCGCCTTCCTGCTGTCGCTGATCCCGCTGGTCGGCACGATCACCGGCTCGGTCATCATCGTCGCCACCTGCATGATCCCCGGCATCGGCAGCTCCTGGCTGACCGTGCTGGCGGCCGGCATCTACTACCTCGTCTACATGCAGATCGAGGCGTATGTGCTCAGCCCGAACATCATGAACCGGGCCGTCGCCGTTCCCGGCGCCGTGGTTGTCGTGGCCGCCCTCGCCGGCGGTTCGCTGCTGGGCATCCTGGGCGCCCTGATCGCCATCCCTGTGGCCGCATCGGTGATCATGATCATCAAGCAGGTCGTCATTCCCCGCCAGAATGAGCTGTGACGGCTCGTTCCCGCCCGGTCGGCACCCAGTTCGGGTTGCCCCTGGCGGGGCCGCAGCGCGGCTCCTAGAGCTCGCCGGCCCATTCCTCGGGCAACGGCGCCGCGGCGGGGTTGACCACGGCCACGATCTCGTTGAGCACCCGACGGGTCTGGTTCTCCCCCACCCACAGGTGCTTGGCGCCGTCGACCGGAATGAAGGTGGCCTCGGGCACGCTGGCGAACCTGGCGCGGGCTTCGGTGGGGCGCAGGAATTCGTCATGTTCCGGCACGAGCACGACGAGTTTGCGCTCGTTACCTGCCCAGGCCGCGACCTCGGCGTCCGTGGCCCGGTGCAGCGGAGGCGAGAGCAGGATGGCTCCGCGCACCGGGTGCTTCAGGCCGTACTTGAGAGCCAGCTCGGTGCCGAACGACCATCCGACCAGCCACGGGTTGGGCAGTCCGCGCTCGGCCACGAAGGCCATCGCAGCGGCCACGTCGGCGCCCTCGCTGTTGCCGTGCCCGAAGCTGCCCTCGCTCGTGCCGCGCGGTGAGCTGGTGCCGCGGGTGTTGAAACGCAGCACCGCCAGGTCGGCCAGGGCGGGCAGGCGGCCGGCGGCCTTGCGCAGAACGTGCGAGTCCATGAAGCCACCGCTGGTGGGCAGCGGATGCAGCGTGACCAGGGTCGCCACCGGTGGCCGGTCCAGCGGGGTGGCGAGTTCACCGACCAGGGTCAGTCCGTCGTCGGTGTGCAGTTCGATGTGTTCGCGCAGGGCGGGCAGTTCGATGCCGCCGCGGATCTCGACAGTTCCGGCCATGGGCATTCTCCTCGTCGGGTTCGCACGTTCCCGGTGCCGGGCGGTGCAGGGGTGGGACTACTTGATTCTCCAGCAGTGCGCGTGCCAGTGCCGGCGAGCCGCCAGGTCGGCGGCGTCTCCGGTGACGCCGTCGCCGCGCCAGGTGACCATGTGCGCGACGCCGGGTTTGATCTCCAGCCGGCAGCCTGGGCAAAGGTAGGTTTTCCCGGCCTGGGCGGCGCTGATCGGCTGCACATGCCACTCACCGTCACGCTTCGTCTCGGTGCGTCGCCAGCCGGCCATCATGCGAGAGAGGCCGTCCTCGTCATCGTCCCCTGGGCCGGGTTTGCGGCCCTTGGGGCGATTGCTGCGCGGCATGGTGCAAGTCTAGCCCGCGCCTCCGCGAGGCCGCCGAGGACCGTCCGGGTCGCACGCAGCCCGCTCACGGACAGCGGCGGGCTAGTACCAACCGACGTCGACGGAGTGGCCCCAGGCGCCGCACGGGGTGCCGTAGCGCCCACTGATGTAGCCCAGGCCCCACTCGATCTGGGTGGCGGCGCTGGTCTCCCAGTCGGAGCCGGCCGAGGACATCTTCGACCCGGGCAGGGCCTGCGGGATGCCGTAGGCGCCACTGGGGTTGGCTGCGTTGACCCGCCAACCGGATTCCTTGTTCCAGAGCGAGACGAGGCAGTTGTACTGGTCCTCGCCCCAGCCGCGGGAAGCGACGGCGCCGTAGGCGTAGGCCTGGGCTGACCCGGGATCCGGCGTCGCGGCGGCCGCGGCGGAGGAACCCGACGATGCGGGTGCGATCACGACGGGTTCTGGTTCCGGCTCGGGTTCGTGCACGGTGTACCCGTCGACGATCACCGAGTTGGCCACAGCGCCGGCAACGAGCAGCGACTGGGCCTCTTGCCCCTGATACCGGTCGGACGCGGCGCCGGGCACCTGGAAATAGGGAGACGCCGTGGCGCCGGAGTACGGGTCGACGACGGTGACGAGAACGAACGCGGCAGCGGCGGTGAACGCGAACATCGACAGCGCGACATGGCTGCGCGACGCCGGCCGGTGCATGCTGCGCTGCGGCCGGCGGACCGGGGCGGGCAGCACGTTCGGAATGAACGGTGCGCGAATCGGGCTGGAGGCCGGTGCGCTCACCGACGATGCGCCCGAATCAGGCGCGGAGATACTCAGATGTCTACCCACGATTCTTCGACCCTAGCCCACTCGGCGGGTAACAACCAGGTAACGACACGCGATCCGTCACCGAACGGCGAGCATCACGTCGACAACGCCGTCGAGCACCAGGTCGACCTGGGCTTCGCGGTAGCCGGCGCGCTGGGGGCGGAAGACAGCGGTGCGCACCTCGTCGACGGTGACCGGGTTCCCGTCCTGGAAGTAGTTCACGAGCTTGGCTGAGAGCCGGTCGACATCCGCCCGGTTGTAGCCGGTGCTGAAGTAACTGGTGCGGGCGAACCGCTGCCCGGCCGGGCGGCCGAGCCGATTGATGAGCACCTGGGCGGTCTGGCGGGCCTCGTCGAGCCAGGCTTGCTGGCCGGCCGCGCTGGTGAAGCGTTCCCGCTCCCTGGCGGCGAAGGCGTCCTCGAGGCGTTCGAGGGCGGCATCCACGTGCTCCGGGGAGTACCCGCCCTTCTGCATCGCAAAGGCCGTGTGGCGGATGTCGGCCGCTGTCAGGGCGTCCTCGTCGTCGGTGTCGTCGTAGGCCCGACGGGTCGACTCGAGGAACTCCTCGACCTGCTTGAGGTTATAGCCGAGCGTCTTCTTGCTGGTTCGCGGAAAAGTAGTGCTCACCGCCTCATTCTGCCCCACGACGGCCCGGCTGTCGAAAGCGCCGGCGTCAGGCAAAGATCAGGTACAACGCGTAGGCGGCGGCAGCGGACGGCAGAATCGAGTCGAGCCGGTCGAGGAACCCGCCGTGGCCGGGAAGCCAGGAGCTCATGTCCTTGATGCCCAGGTCTCGCTTGATCAGGGATTCCGCGAGGTCACCGAAGGTGGCGGTGATGAGAATGACAACGCCGAAGATCGGACCGAACCACCAGGGCTGCCCGAGCATGAACACGGCGAGCAGGATGCCGATGGCGATGCAGGCAAGCGCGGCACCCGCGAATCCTTCCCAGGTCTTCTTCGGGCTGATGGTGGGCACCATCTTGTGCTTGCCGAACGACAACCCGGCGGCGTAGGCCGCCGTGTCGGCCGAGATGACCAGGAGCAGGAAGGCGAGAGCCCACCACTGGCCGCCGTCTTGCGTCACCAGGAGCACGGCGAAGCTGGCGAGGAAAACGACGTAGACCTGGATCAGGAAGCCGCCCCCGATATCGGCCAGGACGAACCTAGCCGGGGCACGGTGCGCAGGGAGCACCAGCATGCCCACCCGCCAGAGCGCGATGAACGCGATGCCGCCGAGCGTCGCGAGCCACTGCCCGCCGGCGTCCCAGTAGAACGCCGCGGGCACAACGGCCACCGCGGACAGCAGCACCGGGATTCGCGGAACGTTGCGCCCACCATGCCGGAGCGCCTGGGCCAGCTCGAAGGAGGTGAACCCCACGATCACGAACGCGACGATCATGAACAGTTCTTTGATGAAGATCAGGCTCACCAGCATCGATCCACCGAGCACAAGCCCGATCAGGGTCGCCAGGATGAGGTTGCGTCCCGTGCGGGCCTCGATCCGCTCATTGGTGGCATCGATCTGCGCCCGGGTCGCTTGAACCTGGCGCTCGATGTCGGCTTTCGTCGATTGCACCTGTGCCCGGAACTCGGCACGTGTGGTGCCGCGGCCCCGCCGGGTCGGTTTCGTTGGCCCTGGATCTTCTGTCATGGCTGATCCCCTAGATGGCGAGGAGTTCGGCTTCCTTGCGCTTCAAGGCGTCGTCGATCGCGTCGATGTGGGTCTTGGTGATCGATTCGAGTTCCTTCTCGGCCCGGGCCACGTCGTCGTCGCCGACCTCGCTCTTCAGCGCGTCGAGTTCGTCCTTGGCCTTGCGGCGCAGGTTGCGCACCGAGATCTTCGCGTCTTCGCCCTTAGTCTTGACGATCTTGACGTATTCCTTGCGGCGGTCGTTCGTCAGCTCGGGCAGCGAGGCTCGGATGACGACGCCGTCGTTGCCGAGGTTGGCGCCGAGGTTCGGGGTGTCCCGGATGGCGTTCTCGATGTCGCGCAGGGCGCTCTTGTCGTAAGGCGTGATCAGGAGCGTGCGGGCTTCCTGATTCTGCAGCGACGCGAGCTGGCCCAGCGGGGTGGGCGTGCCGTAGTAATCGACCAGGATCTTCTGGAACATCTGCGGGTTCGCCCGACCCGTTCGCACGGTGGCGAAGTCTTCTTTGGCGGCCTCAAGCGCGCGGGTCATGCGCTGGGTGGTATCGGACAGGACATCCGCAATCACGGTGACTCCTTCTTCGGTGGCTTCAATAATCCTAGTTGGAGACGAGGGTTCCCAGTTCGGCGCCGAGGATGGCGGCGGTCACGTTGCCGTGCGGAGCCATCCCGAACACCCGCATGGGCATGCTGTTGTCCATGCACAGGCTGAAGGCGGTCGAGTCGACCACCTTGAGTCCGCGCTGGAGCGCATCCTGGTAGGTGATGCTGTGGATCTTGTGTGCGTCGGGGTTGGTGCGCGGGTCGTCAGAGTAGACCCCGTCGACACCGTTCTTGGCGACCAGCACGACCTCCGCGCCGATTTCCAGGGCACGCTGGGCGGCCACGGTGTCGGTGGAGAAGTAGGGCAGGCCGGCGCCGGCGCCAAAGATGACGACGCGACCCTTTTCGAGGTGGCGCTCTGCGCGGCGCGGGATGTAGGGCTCTGCGACCTGGGTCATCGCAATGGCGGACTGCACGCGAGTCTCCGCGCCGGCCTGCTCGAGGAAGTCCTGCAGGGCGAGGGCGTTCATGACGGTGCCCAGCATGCCCATGTAGTCGGCCCGTCCGCGGTCCATGCCGCGCTGGGAGAGTTCTGCGCCGCGGAAGAAGTTTCCGCCACCGACGACGATGGCGATCTCGACGCTCTGCGCGGCCTCGGCGATCTCGCGGGCGAGGCTGCTGATCACGTCGGGGTTGACGCCCAGGCTGCCTGCCCCGAAAGCTTCACCCGACAATTTGAGGAGGACCCTGCGCTTCGTTCCCGTATCTGACATGCCCGTGAGCGTCCTTCCGTTGTTACCTGAGAATCTAAAACTACCGGGTGCGTGCCCTGGACAGGTGCCACGACTCCCGTCGTACTGAAGCTGACACAGAAGAAGGAGACCGGATTGCCTGGGCGACCCGATCTCCTCCTGTCTGTTTACTGCGTGAGTGCGAACTGCTGGGTGTTACGCGCCGACCTTGAACCGGGCGAAGCCGGTCACGGTCAGGCCAGCGTCAGCGAGAACCTTCGTCACGGACAGCTTGTTGTCCTTGGCGTAGTCCTGCTCGAGCAGGGCGACCTGCTTGAAGTACGCCTGGATGCGGCCTTCGACGATCTTGGGCAGCGCGGCGGCCGGCTTGCCCTCGTTCTCGGAGATCTCGGTGACGATGCGACGCTCGGCCTCAACGGTCTCAGCGGGCACGTCTTCGCGAGCCAGGTATTCCGGGTTCGCGAACGAGATGTGCTGGGCGATGCTGCGAGCGGTCGCTGCGTCGTCACCCGTGTAGCCCAGGACAACGCCGACCTGCGGGGGCAGGTCCTTGCTGGTCTTGTGCAGGTAGATCTCGAAGTTGTCACCGGTGACGGCTGCGACGCGGCGAAGTTCGAACTTCTCACCGATGATCGCGGCTTCGCCGCTGATGAGCTCACCCACGGTCTGGCCGTCGGCCGGAGCGGCAAGCGCCTCGGCGACGGTGGTGGCGCCGGCAGCGGAGACCGCGTCCAGAACCTTCTCGGAGAGAGCGCCGAACTTGTCACCCTTGGCGACGAAGTCGGTCTCGCAGGCGAGCTCCAGCAGGTAGGCGGTGTTGCCGACGATCTTGGCAGCGACGAGGCCCTCGGAGGTGGAGCGGTCAGCGCGCTTGGCGTTGCCCTTTGCACCCTTGAGACGCAGGATCTCGACCGCGCGCTCGATGTCGCCATCGGCTTCGACGAGCGCGTTCTTGGTGTCGACCATGCCAGTGCCGAGGCGCTCGCGCAGGATCTTGACGGATTCGAGGTTGAAGTTTGCCATACCTGTTGTCCTTACTTGGTGTCGGCTACGGGAGCGTCGACTGCAACCTCTTCGGTTGCGGCCTCGGCCGCTGCGGGTGCTTCTTCTGCAACCTGCTCGGTGGCGACGGTCTCGTCGGCAACCTTCTCGGTGTCAGCAGAGGACTGCTCGGGCGTGGTCTCGGCCGGAGCTGCGAGCAGCTCGGCTTCCCAGGCGGCGAGGGGCTCGACTTCGGCGCCCTCTTCCGGCTTCTGGTGACGCTGGATGAGGCCCTCGGCTGCTGCGTCGGCGATGATGCGGGTCAAGAGGCCCACGGAGCGGATAGCGTCGTCGTTGCCCGGGATCGGGTACTGAACGTCGTCGGGGTCGCAGTTGGTGTCGAGGATCGCGATGACGGGGATGCCGAGCTTGCGCGCCTCGTCGATAGCGAGGTGCTCCTTGTTGGTGTCGACAACCCAGAGCGCGGACGGCGTCTTGGTCAGGTTGCGGATTCCGCCGAGGCTCTTGTGCAGCTTGACGAGCTCGCGCTTCTTGATGAGCATTTCCTTCTTGGTGAAACCGCTCTTGGCGGTGTCCTCGAAGTCGAGCTCTTCAAGCTCTTTCATGCGGGCCAGACGCTTGGAGACGGTCTGGAAGTTGGTGAGGAGGCCACCGAGCCAGCGCTGGTTGACGTAGGGCTGGCCGACTCGCGTCGCCTGCTCCGAGATCGATTCCTGCGCCTGCTTCTTGGTGCCGACGAAGAGGATGGTGCCGCCGTGGGCGACGGTCTCCTTGACGAAGTCATAGGCCTTGTCAACGAACCCGAGCGACTGCTGCAGGTCGATGATGTAGATGCCGGAACGCTCGGTGAAGATGAATCGCTTCATCTTCGGGTTCCAACGGCGGGTCTGGTGCCCGAAGTGCACGCCGCTGTCGAGCAGCTGGCGAATGGTTACGACGGCCATGAGCCGTACTCCTTATCTGACGAATCTGCACAGCAGAAAACGCCCATCGGTTTGTGTCGTGATCGGATGACCACTACTCCTGGTGCCCGGCGCACAGCCCGCCCGTCTTCTTACGAAGTCGGGACCGAGTGGGTGTGTTGGCCGAGTGGGCACGCGTAGTCAGCGCACAAAGCGCTGCTCAGAGAACTCTAGCACCCGGGAAGCCCCTGTCGCTGACCAGCCCGGGCTCCCCCGCCTCGGTCGAGCCCGTCCTCCCCACCCGCCACCATTGCCCCGGAGTGCACGGGTCCGCGAGCGGGTCGCGCCGCACCATCCGGCACCCCGCACGATGGGCGCATGGACCCCAGTCGCACCCGCCCTCTCCCCCATCCGGCAGCCCGGATCGGAGTGCTGCGACGCCTCCGGCCGTCCCGTTCGGCGTCGCGCCCATTGCGGACGCGGCTGCTCCGGGTGCTGGTCATGGCCGCGGTGGGTGCGGCGGTGCTTTTCGCGGGTTCTGCGACGTCGGCGTCGAGTTCGCCGCCGGCAGCTGCTCACCGTGGGCCGGCCCTGGCTGCCGAACCGGCCTGGATCTGGCCGGTGGGCACAATCGGTCACCCGCTGCGGCCGTTCGAAGCCCCCGCCACCGCCTACGCGGCCGGCCACCGCGGCGTCGACCTCGTGGCCCAGCCGGGCATGCCCGTGCGCTCCCCGGCAGCCGGCGTGGTGTCGTTCGTCGGCGTGGTGGTCGACCGGCCGGTGCTGTCAATCCGGCACGGCGAGGACCTCCTCTCCAGCATGGAGCCGGTCACCGCGACGGTGGTCGAGGGCGAACGGGTGATCGCCGGACAGGTGGTGGGCGTGGTTGCGACAGGTGCGCACTGCTCAGGCTCCTGTGTGCATCTCGGGGTGCGCCGGCACGGCCAATACATCTCGCCCATGCTGTTCTTCGGCGGGGTGGAACGTGCGGTGCTGCTGCCCCTGGCGCCGGAGCGGGTGGCCCTGGCTCCGATTCAGGCGCGAGGGTGGGCCAGCCGGTAGCTCTGCTGCAGGCGTTCCGCCGAGACGTGGGTGTAGATCTGGGTGGTGCCGAGGCTCGCGTGTCCGAGCATCTCCTGCACCGCTCGCAGGTCGGCGCCGCCGTCCAGAAGGTGCGTCGCCGCGGTGTGGCGCAGGGCGTGTGGTCCGGCCGGACCCGTCCCTGGCAGCGAGTCGATCAGCGCGGCCACGGTGCGGTACACGGCCCGCACGCCCAGCCGTTGACGGTGGCTGCCGAGGAACAGTGCGGAGAGGTCCGCCCGGGCGGGCGGCAGCATCCGCGGCGACTCCGTGTGGTCGGCGGACGCGGCCGGTGCGGATGCCAGAACCGGCCGCGCCGTGCGCAGGTACCGCACGATGGCCCGGTGAGCGGGAACGCCGAACGGCACGACGCGTTCCTTGTCACCCTTGCCGGTGACGCGCACGGTGAGCCGGTCGAGGTCCACGTCGGTCGTGTCGAGACCGACGAGTTCTGACACCCGCAGAGCCGAGGCGTAGAGCAGTTCGATAATGGCCAGGTCGCGAACCGCGCCGGGTTCGCCGGCTGACGCCGCGGCCTCGAGCCGGTCGAGCAGCTCCTGCATCTGGCTGCGGTTGATCACCCTCGGTAGGGTCCTGCCGGGTTTGGGTGAGCGCAGTCGCACCGCGGGGTCGCTGGGCAGCGTGCCCTGCCGGGTGAGCCAGGCGGTGAAGCCCCGGGCGGAGGCGGAGCGGCGGGCGATGGTGGCCCGGGCCAGCCCGGCCTCCGTACCCACCCAGAGCCAGTCCCGCAGAAGTTCCAGGGTGAGGCCGTCGACGCTCTGCACCCCGCGGTCCTCGGCGAAGCCGGCCAGTCCGGAGAGGTCGGCGCAGTACGCGCGCACGGTGTTGTCGGCGAATCCGCGTTCGGTCGCCAGGTATCCCGCGAAGCCGTCAATCGCCGGGTCGAGGTTCATCACTCCAGCATCTCCCCCGCGGCGGCGGAACCCGGGTAGCGACGCGGCCTCCCTGCCGGAGCGGTGCGGCCTTGCGCCGTGCGGCCCGTGCTCGCCAGGAACATGCTCGCCGAGACCGTGCTCACCGGAATTGTGCTCGCCGGGCTCGTGCTCGCTGGAATCGTGGTCACACTTCTGCGGGCGGGCGTTGCCGCGAGAAGGCGTCCAGGCGATCGTCGGGGCTGAGCCGCTCGATCTGGTCGAGGTAGGCCGGGTCGAATCGGGTGACCACGTCGAATCCTCGGAGCGGCACCGTGCGGAGCGGCACCGTGGAGTGCACGACCTGGTCGGCATAGACGTGCACCAGGTTGAGCGATTGGCCGCCATCCACGCCGGTGAGCTGGCGCGGGGGCGCCGCGACATCGATGGTGTAACAGGTGGCCGCGGCGACTGACACCGGGATCCCGGCGAACAGGCCGGTTGTGGCGTAGTGCAGGTGGCCGCCGAGGATCGCGCGCACATCGCTGCCGGTAAGAACGTCGGCCAGTGCTTCCTGCTCGCGCAGTTCCAGGATGGTCATCAGCGGCAGTGCGGTCGGCACGGGTGGATGGTGCAGCGCCAGCATGGAGCCGTGTTCGGCGGGCGTGCTCAGCACGTCGCGTAACCAGGCCAGCTGATCGCCGGTCACGTCGCCGTGGTGGTAGCCCGGCACGCTCGTGTCCAAGGAGATGAGCCGGAGGCCGTTGACCTCGGTCACTCTGTCGATCGGGCCCGTCTCGGCGTGCTCGCGCAGCAGCTCCGTACGGAAGGCGGCGCGCTCGTCGTGGTTGCCCATCACCCACACCAGGGCCGCACCCATGCGGTCGGCGGCGGCCTCGACGATGTCGCGGACCCGACGGTACGCATCCGGTTCGCCGCGGTCGGCGATGTCGCCGGTGAAGACCAGGGCGTCGAACACGAGCCCGGACTCTTCGAGCTGGGCCATCGCCCGGTGCACGGTGCTGTCGGTGTCGACGGCGTCGTAGAGCAGCCGGCCGGTGCCGTCGGGCGCTGTGCCAAGGAAGTGGGTGTCGCTGAGGTGCGCGATCAGATGCGTCGCAGCCGGGTACTGGCCCATCTGCACTGGTTTCCTCGTGGTCATGACCGACCTCCCGCTGATCCGGACGGGCTCTGTCGACACACTCGCTGTGGCGCTCCGTCAGAATCACCCTAGGGCCTCCCGCCGACAGCACCCCGACGCCCGCACGCACAGCCGCGAGAGGGGACGCAACACTGGACAGTGCCCGGCCCGCGAAGGAGCCCGCGACGCCCCTCAGGTCACCCGCACCCAGCCGGTGGCCCGTTCCCGCACCGCCCCCTCGAGGTCGAGGGTGCCGAGCACACCGAGAACCGTCGCCGTGGAGAGCCCGGAGCGGCGCGCGATGTCGGCCGGCACGCGCGCCGCCCGCACGCTCAGCGCGTCGAACACTCGCACCTGGTCGCTCGTGCGCTCTCGCACTGTCGCTCCCCCGATGCTCCCAGCGGGCGCGTTTCCGCCGGCCACCCGCCCGTCGGCGCCGGGCAGGTCGAGCTCGAGGTCCACCCCGACGCCGAGGAGTTCGGCCATCTCGGCGGCCGTCGTCACGCAGATGGCGTCGTAGTCGCGCAGCAGCCGGTGGCAGCCCGCAGAGGTGGGTGAGGTCACCGGCCCTGGCACCGCGCCCAGCGGCCGGCCCAGGGCGGCCGCGTGCCCCGCGGTGTTCAGCGAACCCGAGCGCCAGCCCGCCTCGAGCACCACCGTGGCCCCGCTCGATGCGGCGATCAACCTGTTTCGCTGCAAAAATCTCCATTTAGTCGGCGGGGCACCGCAGGGAAGCTCCGACACCACCGCCCCCGCCTCCACGATGCGGGTGAGCAGCGCATCGTGGCCGCTGGGATAGAACCTGTCGACTCCCCCGGCCAGGAATGCGACCGTCATACCGTCGCTGGCCAGCGCCGACCTGTGCACCATGCCGTCGATTCCGTACGCGGCACCGGAGACGATGGCCAGACCCCGGTCGACCAGGCCGGCGGCGGCTTCCATCGCCACGTGTTCGCCGTAGCCCGTCGCAGCGCGTGCTCCCACCAGGGCAATCGAGTGCTGGAGTGCAGTGAGAGCCTGCCGCTGACCTCGCCACCACAGCGCGAGTGGGGCGTGCCGGCTGAGGTCTCCCACACCGGCCGGCCAGAGCGGGTCACCGGGCAGCAGCAGTTCCGTGCCGGTACGCCGGGCCTGCTCGAGCGACCTGATGACGTCGGCCGCGGACAACCGGGGCCGCCAGCGTGCCAAAGCCTGTTCGAGTTCGTGGCGCAGTCCGGCGGCATCGCCCGCGCCGTTCTCGTCGACGGTGGCGGCAAGTTCGCCGGCGAGGCGGTCGGCCGGCCAGGATTCCACCACGGCGGACAGCGCGGCCGCGGCACCCAGGATCCCCACCACGGCGCCGGCCACACCGTCGCCGGGTTCGGCGATGCTGGTCCAGGCAGCGCGGGCGAACACCTCCTGCGCCGGCAACGCCTCTGCCGCCGCGTCTCCGGGCGGGTTCGCGCCGCCACGAACCGCCGCGGTGAGCGTGCGCACCACGGTGTCGTCGAGTCCGAACATGGTCATGATGCCAGTCCCTTCCGCAGGTACAGTGCCTGCCCCACCTCGTCTGGTCCCGGCTGGGCGACGCCGGTCAGGTCGGCGATCGACCACGCCACCCGCAGGATGCGGTCGTACCCGCGCATGGTGATGCCGCCGCGTTCGAGGGCCCGGTCGAGCATCGCTGTCACCGGCGCAGCTAACCGGGTGGTCCGGCCACGCAGCCAACTGCCCTGCACCTCGGAGTTGAGCGTCCACGGTGTGCCGGCCAGTCGCTCGGCCGCAGCAGCGCGCGCGGCGAGCACCCGGTCACGGGCAACCGCGGTCGACAACCGGCCTTCGGCGGCCGCGAGCCTCACCTCGGCAGCGGTCACCCGGGTCACGCCGAGCTGGATGTCGATGCGGTCCAGCAGCGGCCCAGACAGGCGCGCCAGGTACCGCCGGCGCGCATTCGGCGGGCAGGTGCATTCCTGGTCGCCCACGCCATACTGGCCGCACGGGCAGGGATTCGCCGCCAAGACGAGTTGGAACCGGGCCGGAAAATGGGCCACGGCGTTCGCCCGGTGAATGCTGATCTGTCCCGATTCCAGTGGTTGGCGCAGCACATCCAGAACGGCGGCACCGAACTCTGGAGCCTCGTCCAGGAAGAGGACGCCGTGCGAGGCCCGCACCGCGGCACCCGGCCGGATCTGGCCGCTGCCGCCGCCGACCATGGCCGCTGCCGTGATGGTGTGGTGCGGCGCCTCCAGCGGCGGACGGCTGACGAGCGAGCGGCCCACCGGTCGGCCGCTGAGCGAGCGGATGGAACTGACTTCCAATGAGGCGGCCGTGCCCAGGTCGGGCAGCAAACCCGGCAGCCGCGCGGCGAGCATGGTCTTGCCGGCGCCGGGCGGACCGAGCATGAACACGTGGTGCCCGCCCGCTGCCGCGACCTGCAGGGCCAGGATCGCCTCGTCGTTGCCGACGACGTCGAGCAGGTCGAGGCTCTCGTCGGCGCGGTCTTCCTCCACCGTCGCGTGGAGCACGTCGACGTCGACGGGCTGCAGGACGGCACCGTGCCAGATCAGGGCATCCCGCAGCGAGGCGACACCGACCACCCGGATGCCCGGCACCAGCGCTGCCTCCTCGGCGTTGCCGGCCGGAACCATCACGGTCTCGAAGCCGAACCTGGCGGCCGCGATCACGGCCGGCAGCATGCCGGGAGTGGGTCGGAGCCGGCCGTCGAGGGCGAGCTCGCCGATGTGCACGACCGCCGCCACCGAACCGGCCTTGACAATGTTGTCGGCGGCGAGGCAGGCCAGCGCGATGGCGAGGTCGAAGCCGGAGCCGTGCTTGCGGAGCGCCGCCGGCGAGAGGTTCACGGTGAGCTTGTGCGAGTTCAGGGCGGTGCCGGAGTTCTTGGCCGCCGCCCGCACCCGCTCGGCGGCCTCGGCGAGGGCGGCATCGGGCAGGCCGATCACCCGCATGCCCGGCAGTTGGTTGGAGATGTCCGCCTCCACCTCGACGATCGACCCGGCGAGCCCGATCAGGGCCACGGAGTGAGTGCGGGCGAGGCCCATCAGAAGATGCCCTCGAGATGCTCGACCAGCGGCTCCTGACCCGGCCGGGCGATCACGGCGATGGCGTCGATGCGGATGTGCCGGGCGGAGAGCACGGATTGCTCACACCACGCCCCGGCCAGCCGCCGCAACCTGGCGAGCTTGGCCACGGTGATCGCTTCAAATGGATGCCCGTAGCCGGTTCCCGACCTGGTCTTCACCTCCACGAACACCACGTCGCCGCCCCTGGCCACGATCAGGTCGATCTCGCCCTGGCTGCACCGCCAGTTGCGTTCGATCAGCGTGTAGCCGCACCGCACCAGGTACTCCGCGGCGCAGTCTTCGCCGCGCCGTCCCACTTCGTCCTTGCGTGCCACGAGCACCTCCACGACGAGCGTGCAATCCCGCCGGAGCGCGCGACCGGGGTGCGGGCAAGGTGTGCGGGCCCACGACAAACCCGCCCCTGTGGAGGAGCGGGTCCGTGGCGCTCGAGAACGTACTCAGTAGGTGTCGGTGCGCGCCTGGTTCTGCATGTCCTTCGACGCCTGCGCGAGCTCCTTGTCGAGTTGCTTCGCATCCATCTTGAGCTCCTTCTGCAGGTGCTTCTGCGCGACCAGACCGGCCTTGGCCAGCTCGTCTTCGAGCTTGTCCTTGCCCACCACGATGAGGGCGGCCTCCCCGGAGTCGAGCATCTCGCCGAGCTCTTTGACGTCCTTGCGGTCCAGACCCCGCCAGAAATGGCCGATCACCCCGCCGGCTGCGCCGCCGACAATCGCCGTGCCGATGATCGACGGTGGGAAGAGCAGGCCGACGACGGCGCCGGCCGCGACACCGGTCCACCCGGTGTGGGTGCTGGTCTTGCGGCGCACCTGCACGGTACCGTCGGCCTCCTTGATGGCCACGGCGGCGTCGTAGGTGCCGATCACCTTGCGGGCGTGCAGGTCACGCACGACGTCGAGGTCGGATTCGGCCGTTGCGGCATCGGAGTACACACCGAGGTAGAGGAAAACTGGATCGTCAGACATGGGAGCTCCGTTCATCGGGTTGCGAGCATGGTCGCTGGGGACGGTACTCACCCCCCGGGCGGGTGTCAACCGACACGGTCGTAGGCTGTGGTCATGATCTCCAACCGGCTGACCGACCTGTCGATGCGCGCCATGAACGGGGTGCACCGAGCCGTGCTGGCGCTCTCCCGCGGCCGTCTCGGCTGGAAGATCGGGCCCATGCCGGTGGTGGAATTGCACACCATCGGCCGCACGTCCGGGCAGCGCCGGTCGACCATGCTCACGGCGCCGATCCACGAGCCCGACCGGGTGGTGGTGATCGCGTCCAAGGGCGGCGACGACCGGCATCCGTTCTGGTACCTGAACCTGGTGGCCCAGCCCGACGTTGAGCTGACCGAGAACGGGGTCACCCGGCCGATGCGTGCCCGCACCGCCACCGAGGCGGAGAAGGCGGCGCTCTGGCCCGCGATCGTGCGGGCGAACCCGGGGTACGCGGCCTACCAGCGAAAGACCAGCCGGGACATCCCCGTGGTCATCTGCACACCACGCACCCCCTGACCCGAGTCGGCCGCTGAGGGTGTCCGCTCACCACTTATGCGCGACGTCGACCACGAGCCGACTCCCGTCGCCGGGGCCGTCCAGGATGAACGTGCGGAATGGCAGCCGAGCCCGAACGCCGAGCCCGAATGTGCTCTGACCCTCGAAGCCGCCCGCGAATGCGACCTGGCGAAAAGTGTCGAAGCCGGTGACGTTGACCGCTTCGCTGTCAACCGCGGGGTCGTATGTGACAGTTCCGTGCGTGTCGTAGGGGTTCGCAAACGTGATGACCCGCAGATCGGCGGGGCCACGGAGCGGCACGGGTTGACCCGATCCGACCTGGACGACCGCCGGAACGTACCGGACGTCGAAGCCCCGAATGTCGCCAGTCACGTCGACGACAAAACGATCGAAGCACTCGTGTTCGCCCGCGCGCGCATTGGATACCGCCGCTTCGGGAGACAGAATGCTCTGGCTGTCGGGCAAAGACCCCCAGGTGATGCCGCAGTAGGGGGCGGCCGTCGCCGCTGTACCGCCGGAGGTGAGAAATATTGCACCCATCAAGGCGCTGAGGATTAGTGCACCGGAACGCTTCATTGCGATCCACTCCTTCAGATGAAACCTACGACGAATGCTACGCCGAAAGTGTCGGAATCGGAGCGGGCCGATCATCACGAATCGAGTGCAATTCCCTGAGAGCGAACTGCACAAATCGCCCACCGGCTCGCCGCGTGAGGCCGCGACTCACCGTCAGCGGGTGAGCCGGGTGAGAGCGGAATCGTCGCCGGCGAAGGCGGCATCCGTCTGGCGCAGCACACGCAGCACGTTGGCGCCGGCCAGCGCCGCCAGTTCAGCGGTGCTCCAGCCGCGTTCGGCCAGTTCGAGCAACAATGCCGGGTAACCGTCGACGCCCTCGAGCAGTTCGGGAAAATCATCGGTGCCGTCGAAGTCGCCGCCCAGGCCGATGTGGCGGATGCCGGCAATCTCCCGCGCCCGCTCCACGTGGTCGGCGACGTGGGTCAGGGTCACCCGGGGTGCGGGCGTCGACTTGTCACCGGCGAACCAGACGGCGTACTCCGCCGAGATGAACTGCGGCACGAACGTCACCATCACCACGCCATCGTTGTCGGCGAGACGGGCGAGAACGTTGTCCGGCACGTTCCGCGGGTGCGCGGTCACGCTGGCGCAGGAGCTGTGGCTGAAGATCACCGGGGCCGTGGTCACGTCGAGGGCCGCGTGCGCGGTCGCCGGCGATACGTGCGACAGGTCCACGAGCATGCCCAGGCGGTTGAGTTCGCGGATGTACTCCACCCCACGTTCGGTGAGGCCACCGTGCACGGGTTCGTCGGTGCCGGAGTCGGCCCAGCTGGTGTTGTGAACGTGGGTCAGGGTGAGGTAGCGCACGCCCAGCCGGGCGAGCATGCGCAGCACCGCGGGCGAGTCGTTCACCGAGTGCGCGCCCTCGGCGCCGAGCAGCGACGCGATGCGACCGCTTGCCCGAGCGGCCTCGACATCCGCCGCGCTGCGGGCGATCACGAAGGTGTCCGGATAGCGCGCGGCCAGCCGGTAGACCCAGTCGATCTGTTCCAGGGTGCCCTGCACGGCGTCGGCGCCGGCCAGGGTGTCTTCGACGAACACCGACCAGAATTGGCCGCCCACCCGGCCCGCGCGCAACCGGTCGATGTCGGTGTCACTGGCCAACGCCCCGTCGAGCCCGTCGACCGAATAGTCCCGGTTGAGCCGGCATTCCCAGGCCCAGTCGTTGTGCCCGTCGATGAGCGGCGCCAGGTCGAGGGCCGCGGCCACCCGCGCGCCGGCATCCGTAGCGCCGGCGGGAACCATACGGTGGCGCGCGGCGTTCGAGACTGCCGTTCCGGTCTCCGCTGCTGCGGTGCCGGTGCGGGAAGGACGGTTGCGAGCTGTCATCCGCACACGCTAGCAGCCGTGCGGCGAGAGCGCCGGGCTACTCGTCGAGCGCGAGTTCCTTGGGCAGTTCGAAGTCCTTCGACGCGAGCTCCTCCACGTTGACGTCCTTGAACGTGAGCACTCGCACCGACTTCACGAAACGGTCGGAGCGGTAGACATCCCACACCCAGACGTCCTTCATGGTCAGTTCGAAGTAGAAATCGTGCTCAGTGTCGCGGCGCACCAACTCGACCTCGTTCGCCAGGTAGAAGCGGCGCTCGGTCTCGACGACGTACTGGAACTGCCCCACTACATCTCGGTACTCGCGGTATAGGGCCAACTCGACCTCGCGGTCGTAGTCCTCGAATTCTTCTTCTTCCATGGTGAGCCAATCCTACGCGCTGAAGCTCGACCTAATTTTTGAGCCAGGTCAGCCGGTGGTGCTCGCTCGCCCCGAGCGTACCGATCGCGTTCATGTGCTCGGCGCTGCCGTACCCCTTGTTGCCCTTCCAGCCGTAGCCGGGGTAGCTCAGGTCGGCGGCGATCATCAGCCGGTCCCTGTGCACCTTTGCGATCACGGATGCCGCCGACACCGATGCGCAGTCCTGATCGGCCTTGATCCGGGTGACGACAGACAACGGCGTGCTGAGCGCCTTGTTCAGCCAGTCGTCGTTGCCGTCCAGCAAGACGACCCCACCGACGATGTCCACACCGTCCGCATGCAGGTGCGCGAGCGCCCGTTTTCCGGCCAGGCCGAGGGCGGCGATGATGCCCACGGTGTCGACCTCCTGGGCGGAGGCGAGGCCCACGGCGCTGTGACGTACCCAGGCGGCGGCCAGGGGTGCGAGCAGTTCGCGGCGCGGTTCGCTGAGCAGCTTCGAATCCCGCAGGCCCACCGGGAACGCTCCGACGTCGGCGGTGATCACGGCGACTCCGACGGCGACGGGACCGGCGAGGGCGCCACGACCCACCTCGTCGCAGCCGATCACACAACTGGCACCGGCGGCGAGCATCTCCAGTTCCACCGCGAGGGTGGGCTCAACAACAGCCATCATCGCAAGCGGGTCATTTCTCGGTTTCCTCGACCCCGCGGAACACCTCGGGGTAGTCATCCAGCCAGCCCCAGCGGGACACCGGCCAGCTGATCAGCATGGCGCGGCCCACGACGTTGTCCATCGGCACGAAGCCCTTGCCCGGAGTGGTGGGGTGGTAGCGGGAATCGAGCGAGTCGTATCGGTTGTCACCCATCACCCAGAGCGAGTCTGCCGGCACGACAACGTCGAATGCGTCCTTGGAAACGCTGGTCTGCCCGACCGGCAAGAGCACGTAGGGCTCCACGAGGGGAACGTCGTTGACGCTCATCTGACCCAGGGTGTTGCAGCAAACGACGTGGTCGCCCGGCAGGCCGATGACACGTTTGATCAAGTGGTCGTTGCTGTCGGGTGCGGACAGCCCGACCACGGACAGTGTCCAATCCAGGGCGGCCACGATCGGGTTCTGCTCGATGGGCACCTGCGGCGGCAGCCATCCGCCCGGATCGCGGAAGACGACGACGTCGCCGCGGGAGATGGGGATGAGGCCGGGCTCGAGCTGGTTCACGATGATGCGGTCGTTGACCAGCAGCGTGCTTTCCATCGACCCGGAGGGGATGTAGAACGAGCGCACCAGAAACGTCTTGATCAGGAACGAGATGAGCAACGCCACCACGAAGATGATGAGAAGGTCGCGAATGAAGATCGCGATGCCGCGCTTTTTGCGCGGCGAATCTGGTTCCAGGCGATGCGATCGCGAGGGCAGAGTGTTGTCTGTCATTTAACCGCCTGAGCTCCTCGCCCAGTTTAGCGGGGAGGAGCTCAGGGGGAAATCCAGCGACCTGCGAAAACGCTCAGGGTTGAACCTGACCGCTTCGCCGGATGCGGAGTGTCTTAGTCGCGCTTTTCCTTGATCTTGGCCTTCTTGCCACGGAGACCGCGGAGGTAGTACAGCTTCGCGCGACGCACGTCACCGCGGGTGACGACCTCGATGTGGTCGATCACCGGGGAGTGCACCGGGAAGGTACGCTCGACGCCGACCTGGAAGCTGACCTTGCGCACGCAGAAGGTCTCGCGAACGCCTTCGCCGGAGCGGCCGATAACGACGCCCTGGAAGACCTGCACACGGGAGCGTGCACCTTCAACGATGTTCACGTGAACCTTGACGGTGTCGCCGGCGCGGAACTCCGGGACGTCTGAACGCAGTGAAGGCGCGTCAACCTGGTCGAGAATATGCATGTTCTTCGCTCTCTGTACCCGCCACAGGTCGAGCACTTTTTAGTGGCGCCCCGCCTGCTCGCAGATAGCGAACCGGTGGCGACCAAGTGAGTGTGTGCGTGCCAATATCGATGCAGCTCCCCTGTGGCAGAGGCTAGCGGTGGCACAAACGCTTATTCTGCCACGAAAGTGGGTCCCAGAGCAAAAGGACGCCGAGAGGTGACTCAGTTCTCGGAGGGCTTTTCCTGGATGATGATCACCGACGGATCGACCGAGGCCGCAGTCGGACGCTCAGAGCGGGTCGCCGACGGGTTCGTCATGGTCGGGAACGGCGACGGGCCGGCCGGAACGGTGCCGAATCTGGCGGTCTCGTCGAGGTAGACCATGGCCTCGCGAACGCGCTTCCGCGCCGCGTCGAACAGCTCCCAGACGGCGAACCAGAATGCGGCCAGGCCGACCAGCACGACGAGCACTGAGATCCACGGGGCGGTCACCGAGTAGATGCCCATCAGTACGATCAGCGCGTGCCACACGGTCAGCACACCCACATCCGCCCAGGACACGGCTTTCTCGAGCCGAACTTCCTTGCGGGCGATGAAGAGCAGGCTCACCACCAGCAGCCCGAAGCCGATAGCGAGGGCCCCGAACGTGGCGCCGAGCACCTGCCAGGCCGTCGTCTTGAAAATCGAGGCGGCGACCATGAGCCAAATCGGCAGCACGACGACGGCAGCGAACTGCCAGTAGTAGAAGGCCTTGCGAAGAATCACGTTCCCCAGATTACCCGCGTGTGCCGCGCCGAGACTTTGAGTTCGCTGGGGGCAGAAGGGCGGCATCCGCAGCTTCGGGAGGCAGCAGGTCGGGCCGCACCCGCCGGGTGCGCTCGATCTGCTGCTCGCGGCGCCAGGTGGCGATCGCGCCGTGATTGCCGCTGAGAAGCACGGGCGGAACGTCGAGCTCCCGCCAGCTGGCCGGCTTGGTGTAGCTCGGGTACTCCAGCAGGCCGTCTTCGTGGGACTCTTCCACGAGGCTCTCCGGGTTGCCGACGACGCCGGGGATGAGCCGCCCGATGGCTTCGATCATGGCCATCACGGCGACCTCTCCCCCGTTGAGCACGTAGTCGCCCAGGCTCACCAGGCGCACCCGGCCGCGGGTGGCGAAGTGGTCGACGACCCGCTGGTCGATGCCCTCGTAGCGCCCGCAGCCGAAGACCAGGTGCGGTTCGGCCGCGAGTTCGCGGGCCATCGCCTGGGTGAACTGGTCACCGGCCGGGGACGGGAAGATCAGCACCGGCCCGCCATCGGCCGCCGCATCCGTTGTTCCGGCCTCGCCAACCGGTGACGCTGCGAGGATGCTGTCCAGCGCCTCACCCCACGGCTCCGGCTTCATCACCATGCCGGCTCCGCCGCCGTACGGCGTGTCGTCGACGGTGTTGTGCCTGTCGTGGGTGAAGTCGCGCAGGTTGTGCACGGAAAGGTCGATCAGACCGGCCTGACGGGCCCGGCCGAGAAGGGAGATGTCCAGCACACCGAAGAACTCCGGAAAGATACTGACGATGTCGATGCGCATAACGGCTAAGTCTACGAGTGAGCGCCGGCGAGCTCCGGCGTGCTCGCGGCCTCATCGTCGTCGTGCAGGGCTGCTGCACGGTTGACGGTATTGCGGTGCGAGAAGTAGAGGGGCAGAGCGGTGAACAGAACCGCGCCGAGGAAGTTGCCGATCAGCACGGGGCCGGTGTTCCAGCCCCACCATTCGCCGAAGCTGATATCGGCGCCGAGCAGCATGCCGGCCGGGATGACGAACATGTTCACCACGGCGTGCTCGAGACCGAGGCCGAAGAAGGTGAGCACCGGCAGCCACATGCCGAGGATCTTGCCCGCGGCGGAGGTGGACGTGTAGAACATGATCGTGCCGAGCGCGACCATCCAGTTACAGAGCATGGCCTTGACCACGACGACCAGGATGCCGCCGGCGCCGACCGCTTCATACGGAAGCACCTTGTGTTCGGCCATGTGGATGATGGCCTGGATCATCGGGTCGGTGGTGTCGGTACCGAGATACGTGATCGCACCGGTGTAGAGCAGGGCGTAGAGACCGGCGCCCACGAGGTGGGCCGGGATCACGATGCCGAAGTTCTTGGCCGCCTTGGCGATCGTGGTGCGGCCTTCGAGCACCGCCAGCGGGATGAGCGCGAAGCTGCCGGTGACGAGCTCGAGGCCGAGCATCAGGATCACGCAGAATCCGACCGGGAAGACCAACGCGCCCACGATCGGCAGGCCGGTCTGGGCCGCCGCCGTGAGCGCCAGCGTCGTGGCCGCTCCGAGGATCGCGCCCGACAGCATTCCGCGCAGAAACATCTGCCGGGCGGGAAGGTTGGACTTGACGACCCCGGAGTGTACGAGCGAATCGATCAACTGGTCGGGTTTCACATAGGACATGCGACGGTACTCCTCATCAACGGCCGCGATCTATACGAACGTGAAGTAGGTGTGGCGCGGCGCGCCTCTCCCCGTGATGTGGCCGAGGCGCGTCTATGCGTCCTGGGCGTCGGGAGTCGGCGTCGCTGCCGGTTCTGGTGAAACTTCGGGGTCGGTCGGTGAAGCTGGTTCTTCGGCCTGCGCGGCATCGGCGGCGTCGGTGACAGGTTCGTCGTCCGGCTCTTCCGGCAGCTCTTCGAGCAGTCCGGGGGGCGGGGTGATGGTGATGACGCCGGCCTTGACGTCGACACTGGGAACGATCGCCTTGACGAAGGGAATCATGACCTCGCCGGCGGCGGTCTTCACGATCAGGAGGTCTTGGGCCGGCAGGTGCTCGAGCCGGGTGAGGGTGCCGATCTGCACGCCGTCGCGCACGACGGCCAGGCCGACGAGCTGGTGGTCGTACCAGGCGTCTTCTTCGTCGGTCTGCTCGGCGGAGTCCTGGTCGATCCAGAGGATCGCCTTGGCCAGGGTCTCGGCGGCCTCGCGGTCGGGCACGCCCTTGAAGAACCCGACGGCGTGCTGGTTGTACCAGCGCAGCTCGACGAGTTCGATGGTCTTGCCGTGCCAGGGTGAGCTGGTCGGCACCTGGAGGGTGAACACGGCGCCCGGGACGAAACGTCGTCCCGGGTCGTCCGTGTACAGCTCCAGCTTGATGGCGCCCTTGAGGCCATGGGCCTTGGTGAGGCGCCCCACCCGCAGTTGGGTGGCCGGGATCGTGCTGTCGTCGCTCATGAGGGGCTAATCACTGCCCGATCAGAAGTCGGTGTCGACAACGTCGACCCGCACGCGCTTGCCGTCGGCCAGAGCGGCCACGAGAGTGCGCAGCGCCTTGGCGGTGCGACCTGCGCGGCCGATCACCCGACCGAGGTCTTCGGGGTTCACACGAACCTCGAGCACCTCGCCACGGGGTGAGTTCTGGGCTACAACGTGCACGTCGTCCGGGTGATCAACGATTCCCTTGACGAGGTGCTCAAGCGCGGGAGCGAGCAAGATTACGCCTTGTCCTCTTCGGTGGCCTCAGCGGCGACCTCTTCGGTTTCGACCTTGGCCGCGGGCTTCTCAGCCTTGGGCTTCAGAACCGGCTTCTTCTTCTCGTCGGCGACGAAGGCAGCCTTCGGCTCCTTGATCTTGACGGTGGAGACGGCGTTCTTGTCGCCCTTGAAGATGCCCCAGTCGCCGGTCAGCTTGAGGAGTGCCGCAACCTGCTCGGTCGGCTGTGCGCCGACGGAGAGCCAGTACTGGGCACGCTCGGACTTGACCTCGATGACGGAGGGCTCCTGCGTGGGGTGGTAGATGCCGATCTCTTCGATGACACGACCATCGCGCTTGGTGCGCGAGTCGGCGACAACGATGCGGTAGTACGGCGCACGAATCTTGCCCATGCGCTTCAGACGGATTTTGACAGCCACAATTCTCCTGTGTATTAGATGTTTGGCGAACTGACAGCCGTGAGCGTGGGGGCACACTCGGCAAAAGCTCAATAAGGTTCGTGTTGCGCCGGATTAGAGGGTCGGGCACAACAGAACTCGACTAATCATTGTGTCAGACATCGACCACTTTGTGATAATCGAGATTCGACAGCCCCAGTTTATCGCGCCGGGCTCTTCACTCCGGACCACGGACCGGTGGGCCGCCGGCGACTTGTTGCGTCGTGGTGGAGCGTGCCGGGCCGCGGCCGGGTGCATTAGCTGTCAGGATTGGGCCATATCGCCCCGCCCGGGGCAGTCAACTTGCGGAGGGGCACACAGTGGGACTCGAATTCGCATCCTCGGAGCGGTCGACCATCGGGATCGAGTGGGAACTCGCCCTCGTCGACCGCGAGACCGGCGACCTCGTGTCGATCGCGGACGAAGTCCTTGACGCCCTTCGTGGCCCGGATGGCGCTCCGCACCCGCACATCACCGGCGAACTGTTGCTCAACACCGTGGAGCTGGTCTCCGGTGTGCACCACACAGTGGCGGGGGCAGTCGCCGATGTGGCCGGGCAGGTCGCCGAGGTGCGGGCCATCACCGAGCCCCGCGGTGTCGAGCCGATCTGTGCCGGATCGCATCCGTTCGGGCAGTGGTTCGACCAGCAGGTCACCGACAAGGAGCGCTACCACAAGCTCATCGACCGCACCCAGTGGTGGGGGCGCAACATGATGATCTGGGGCATCCATGTGCACGTGGGCATCGAAGACCGCGACAAGGTCATCCCCATCTTGAACGGCATGCTCAGCTTCGTGCCGCACCTGCAGGCCCTGAGTGCGTCCAGTCCGTTCTGGGCCGGCGTCAACACCGGCTACGCCTCCAACCGCGCTCAGATGTTCCAGCAGCTGCCCACGGCCGGACTGCCGTGGCGGCTCGAGGACTGGGCCGCGTGGGAGGGCTACGTCGAAGACCTCACCGTGACCGGGATCATCGAGGACGCCACCGAGGTGCGGTGGGACATCCGCCCGTCGCCGCGCTGGGGAACCATCGAGATCCGCGCCTGCGACGGCGTCTCGACCGTGGAGGAACTCGGCGCGATTGCCGCGCTCATCCAATGCCTGGTGGACTGGATGTCGACCGAGATCGACGAGGGCCGCCCCGTTCCCACCATGCAGCCGTGGTTTGTGCGGGAGAACAAGTGGCGGGCCGCCCGCTACGGGCTCGCGGCCGAGATCATCGTGAACTCCACCGGTACTGAGCGGATGGTCACCGATGAGGTGCGCCGCCTGGTGGAGGTGCTCACCCCCACCGCCGAGCGCTTGGGCTGCCTGCCCGAATTGCTGCAGCTGCACCTGATCCTCGACGCCGGTGCGAGCTACCAGCGTCAGCTGGCCGTGGCGGCGGCGAACGACGGCAGCCTTCCCGCGGTGGTCGCCGCCCTCAGCAGCGAGCTCAAGCACGGCCTGGCACCTCGCGAGCCGTGAGCTAAGCCCCAGAAATCTCGGATTCCTGGGGCTTTACTCACGGCTCGCGGGAGGGGGTTACGCGTTCTTGGCGTCTCGCCAGGCCACCCAGTCCTCGACCGGGGCCAGGTCGTAGGCGGGGCCGGAGATGCCCAGGGTGAAGAGGGTGGTGCCGAGCTCGTAGAGTTCGTCGGCCTCTTCCGTGGTCTTGCCGCGCAGTTCGGTGGAGATCTCGATCTCGTTGATGTCGCGGCCCACGGTGTCGCACCAGGTGCCCAGCACGCCGAGCTTGTGCGTGAGCACCTCCGGGGTGGAGAAGGAGTGCCAGATGTCGGCATGCTCGGCCACGATGCGCAGGGTCTTCTTCTCGCCGGCGCCGCCGATGAGCACGGGGATGTCGCGCACCGGTGCGGGGTTGAGCTTGGCCCACCTGGCTTCGATCCGGGGCAGGCTCTCGGCCAACGCATCGAGACGGGTACCGACAGTGCCGAATTCGTAGCCGTACTCGTCGTAGTCACGCTCGAACCATCCGGAACCGGTGCCGAAGATGAACCGGCCGCCGCTGATGTGGTCGATGGTGCGCGCCATGTCGGCCTGCAGGTCGGCGTTGCGGTAGCTGTTGCAGTTCACCAGCGCGCCCATCTCGAGCACGCTGGTTTGCTCCGCCCACGCCGAGAGCAGCGTCCAGGACTCGAAGTGCAGGCCCGCCGGGTCGCCCGACAGCGGGTAGAAGTGATCCCAGTTGAAGGCGATATCCACGCCAAGGGCTTCGACGGCCGCGACAGTGTTGCGGATCGAGGTGTAGTCAGCGTGCTGGGGAGCGATCTGTACGCCGAGGCGCACCGGGCGTGGCTGGAGAGTGGTCATTGCAGAATCCTACGGCCAGCCCGCAGCCTCAACGTCACGCCCCAGCAACACTGGACGCCGTGGCCACCGCTACCGGCCGAGCATCTTCTGCAGCGCGGCCATCTCCTCGGGCGTCGGGCCCCCGGCCGGGGCCTTCGCTCCCCCGCCGAGACCGAAGCCGGACCCGCCGGCGGCGGGTGCTCCGCCAACCTTCTCACCGGCGGCAAGTGCGGCGTTCTCCGCCGCACGCTTGGCCGGGTTGCCCGACTTCGAGCCCTTCTTCTTCTGCTGCACCTGCGGACGCTTGCCGCCCATGCCGCCGGGCATCGGGCCCATTCCGGGGATGTTGGGCATGCCGCCCTTGGCCACGGTCTTCATCATCTTCGCGGCCTGCTCGAAGCGCTGCACCAGCTGGTTCACCTCGGTGACACTCGAGCCTGAACCGCGCGCGATCCGCAACCGACGGGAGCCATTGAGGAGCTTCGGGGTGACCCGCTCCGCCTTGGTCATCGACTGGATGATGGCCTCGGTGCGCACGATCTCGCGCTCGTCGAAGTTGTCGAGCTGCTGCTTCATGGCGCCGGCGCCGGGCAGCATGCCCATCATCTTCTTGATCGAGCCCATGTTGCGCAGCTGCTGCATCTGGCCGAGGAAGTCGTCGAGGGTGAAGCTGTCGGTCGAGAACTTCTCGGCCATCTTGCGGGCTTCGTCCTCATCGAACGCGCCCTGCGCCTGCTCGATCAGGGTGAGGATGTCACCGAGGTCGAGGATGCGGCTGGCCATGCGGTCGGGGTGGAACGGTTCGAAGTCGTCGAGGCTCTCACCCGTGGAGGCGAACATGATCGGGCGCCCGGTGATCGAGGCGACCGACAGGGCCGCACCACCGCGGGCGTCACCGTCGAGCTTGGAGAGCACAACACCGGTGAAGTCCACGCCCTCCTGGAAGGCCCGGGCCGTCGCCACGGCATCCTGGCCGATCATGGCGTCGATCACGAAGAGCACTTCGTCGGGATCGATGGCCTTACGGATGTCCGCGGCCTGCTTCATCATGTCGGCGTCGACGCCGAGACGGCCGGCGGTGTCGACGATGACAACGTCGTGCAGCTTCTGCTGGGCGTACTTGACACCGTCGCGGGCGACCTTGACCGGGTTGCCGACACCGTTGCCGGGCTCCGGAGCGTAGACAGCGACACCGGCCTGGGCCGCGACGACCTCGAGCTGGGTGACGGCGTTCGGGCGCTGCAGGTCGGCGGCGACCAGGATCGGGGTGTGGCCGTCCTTGGCAAGCCACTTGGCCAGCTTGCCGGCGAGGGTCGTCTTACCGGCACCCTGCAAGCCGGCCAGCATGATGACCGTCGGCGGTTTCTTCGCGAACTCCAGCCGGCGCTGCTGGCCGCCGAGGATCTGAATGAGTTCCTCGTTCACGATCTGCACGACCTGCTGGGCCGGGTTCAGAGCCTTGCTGACCTCATCACCGAGGGCACGCTCACGCACCTTGCCGGTGAAGTCCTTGACGACCTCGAGCGCCACGTCGGCGTCGAGGAGCGCGCGACGAATCTCGCGGACGGTGCCGTCGACATCCGCAGCGCTGAGCTTGCCCTTGGTGCGGAGATTTTTAAACGTCTCGGCGAGGCGATCTGAGAGGTTTCCAAAAGTAGCCATTGTGGTCCTAGTTTAACCGGATCCAATGCGCCTCTGGCCCACATGCCGGAATCATGCCCCGACAGCTACGGTGGAGACTCGCGTTGAAGCTTAGGGAGCAGTCATGTCAGTTGTCGTCGTCGCCGTCATCACCCCGCTGGAAGGCCACATCCAGAACGTCATCGAGGCCTTCGCGGCCGTGTCACCGAAGGTGCATGAAGAGTCCGGATGCGAGCTCTACGCGCTGCACCACGACGCTGACCAGGTCATCATGGTCGAGCGCTGGACCAGCCAGGCGGACTTGGCTGCCCACGCCGCCGGCGCCCCGATCACCGAACTCAACGCGCTGCTCGCCGACCACGTGAGCGGCCCCACCGACGTGAGCGTTCTGGAGAACGTGCCGCTCGGCGACCCCACCAAGGGCACCATCCAGTAGCCACGCTCACTCACGTCACCTGAGTCAGGGTGAAGGCTCGATCAAGCGCTGCACGGCGCGCACCACGCTCGCACGCCGGGCAGAGATCGCCGCGGCAGCCGGGACGGCGTGCGGTACCAGGGCCGACGACGGTTCATGCAGCCAGCAGGTGACGAGTCCGAAGATCAGTGCCGACAGATGCTCAGGGTCCCACGCCGGGTCCACCGCCCCGGCGCTCTGCATGGCGACGATGCGCCGGGCCTGCTCGGAGTGGAACTCCTCGACGATCTCGATCGACGGTGCCACCATCTCCTCGCCTTCCAGGCGCGCCCAATCGATCATGCGCAGGTGTTCGGGAAACTGCACCTGGTGGTCGTACAGGGCACCGGCGAACTCGGGCAGCCCAGCGTCGTCGCCCGGTTCGACGGCATGGGCGAATTCGAGCAGGTTGAGTTCGAGAACCGCGCTGAAGAGCTCTTCCTTCTTGCGGTAATAGGCGTAGAGCCGCTCCTTGCTGGCTGACGCGTCGCGAGCGATGCGGTCGATCCGAGCGCCGGCGAGCCCGAAGGCGGCGAACTCCTTGCGCGCGGCCAGGAGGATGCGTTGGCGGGTGGGCTCGGTCTCGTCCCCCCGCTGCCCGGTGCGGTGTGCCTCGGTTTTCATGCTGCCAGTGTATCAAAACGAACTAGTTCGTTTGGTAGAGTGCTCGAATGTCACAATCGAGCGCGACCGGCGTCCCCCCGGTTTCCACCCCAACATCCGCATCGTCTACTCCCCCGGCGCAGTCCGCGACCGATCCTCGTCGCTGGTGGCTCCTGGCCATCGTGGCTCTCGCCCAGCTCACCGTCGTGCTCGACGGCACCATCGTCAACATCGCCCTCCCCCACGCACAGACCGACCTCGGCATGAGCGACGGCGATCGCACCTGGGTCGTCACCCTGTACGCGCTCGTCTTCGGAGCGCTCCTGTTGCTCGGCGGACGGATCGCCGACTACTGGGGCCGCAAGCGCTCGTTCATCGTGGGTATGGGCGGCTTCGCCGTCGCATCGGTGCTCGGCGGCATCGCCCAGAGCACCTGGGAGCTCCTGGCCGCGCGCGGCCTGCAGGGCCTGTTCGCCGCGCTTCTCGCGCCGGCGTCACTCGCGCTGCTCACCGTGAACTTCCCCAGCGGCAAGGACCGGATCAAAGCGTTCTCGGTGTACGGCGCGATCGCCGGTGGTGGCGCCGCGGTCGGCCTGGTGCTCGGCGGCGTGCTCACCGAATACGCCAGCTGGCGCTGGTGCCTGCTCGTGAACGTGCCGATCGCCATCGTGGCCATTGCTGCCGCGATCCCGATCATCAAGGAGAGCAAGGCGCACGGAAACACCCGCTACGACGTGCCGGGCGCCATCCTGGTCGCGCTGGGCCTCGGCTCCCTCGTCTTCGGCTTCGCGCAGGCCGAGAACGGCTGGTCTTCCTGGCAGGTGCTGGTCTTCATCCCGCTGGGCGTCGTGTTGCTGGCGCTCTTCGTGCTCGTCGAGGGTCGCTCGAACCACCCCCTGCTGCCGTTGCGCATCCTGGCGAACAAGGTGCGCGGTGGCGCATTCATCACCGGCACGCTCACGGGCGCGGCGCTCCTCGGCGGCCTGCTCTTCCTCACCTTCCACCTGCAGATCGTGCTGGGCTTCTCGCCCCTGCAATCCGGGCTGGCCTCGCTGCCGATGACGGCGATGATCATCGTCGGCGCCACGACGCTCTCGAAGTTCCTGCCTCGCGTCGGTGTGCGCATCCCGATGACCGTCGGCCCGATCGTGGTCGCTGCCGGCCTGCTCTACCTGTCGCGCATCACCGTCGACGGCAGCTATGTCGTCGAGGTCCTCCCCGGCCTGATCCTGATGGGCCTCGGCCTGGCCATGATCTTCGTGCCGCTGCAGAACGTCGCGCTCAGCGGCATCGACGCACACGACGCCGGCGCCGCCAGCGCCGCGGTCACCGCAGTGCAACAGATCGGCGGGTCGATCGGCTCCGCCGTGTTCACGGTGCTGTACACCTCCGCCGTGGCGGCATCGCTCGCCGCCGGTGACGGCACCCCGGTCGCCCAGCTGGAAGCTTTCGTCGATGGCTACCAGGCGGCGTTCTTCTGGGCCGCCGTCGGCGTGTTCCTCGCGTCGCCGGTGTCGTTCTTCATGGTGCGCCCGAAGAAGCAGGACCTGCTCGGCACCGAGCCGGCCATGCACCTGGGCTGATCAGAAGACCCGCACCACCACGAAGGCCCCCCGGATTTCCGGGGGGCCTTCGGCGTCAACGCGGAACGTTCAGCCCTCGATGGACAGCGCGATGGTGTCACCGTGCACGTCGAGGGTGACGACGAGGAGGGCATCGGTGTCATTGGGGCTGATCGAATAGTCGAGCACGGCGAAGTGCTGGTCGTTGCCGATGTGGTGCGGGTGGAAGCCGATGCGCTGCAGTTGGATGGAGCGCAGGAAGTCGATCTGCTTGTCACCGGAGTCCCAGATCAGGGCGTCCTCGAGAACTTCTTCGTCGAGTTCTTCGAACTGGGCCGTGATGAATTGGCTGGTCACTGACACCTCGGCGCTCAGGTCGGCCACGAGGGACTCCCGAGCCTGCGAGTCGAGGTCCTCGAGGGCGTTGATCATGGCGGCCACGATGTCGAGGGCCTCGACGGTGACGGTGTCTTCCTCGGGCGAACTCACGTCGATCTCGACGTTCTGGTCGCCGAGCTCGGCGGTGTCGGACCAGTACACCTCGCCGCTGTCGTCGTCGCTGCCGAGGATTCCGAAGAAGTCGTGTTCGATGGTCATGAGTGCGTCCTATCCGACGAGGTTCTGCGCGAAGACGTGCGGGGTGAACCCGGTGAGGTCGTTGATGCCCTCACCCTGCCCGACGAGTTTGATGGGGATACCGGTCTTCTCCTGCACAGCCAGCACGAATCCGCCCTTGGCCGAGCCGTCGAGTTTGGTCAGGACAAGGCCGGTCACCCCGGCGTGCTGGATGAAGGCCTCGGCCTGGGCGAGGCCGTTCTGGCCGGTGGTGGCGTCGAGCACGAGCAGCACCTCGGAGATCGGGGTCTGCTTCTCGATCACCCGTCGGATCTTGGTGAGCTCGTCCATGAGCCCGCCCTTGGTCTGCAGCCGGCCGGCGGTATCGATGATCACGATCTCGGTGCCGGTGTTGATCGCGCGTTCCACGGTTTGGAAAGCGACGGATGCCGGGTCCTGGCCCTGGGCCTGCGGTTTCACGATCTGGGCGCCGGCCCGGTCGGCCCAGGTGGCGAGCTGCTCGACGGCCGCGGCCCGGAAGGTGTCTGCAGCACCGATCAGAACGCTGCGGTCGTAGACGCGCAGGAACTTGGCGAACTTGCCGATCGTGGTGGTCTTGCCCACCCCGTTCACGCCGACCACCAGCACCACGGCGGGCCGGGCGCTGAGGTTGAGGGTGGAGTCGAGCACCGACAGGCGTTCCTCGATGCCCTCGCGGAGCATCCGCTGCAGGTCCTTGGGGTCTGTGGTGTTGTACCGCGACACCTTCGCCCGCAGGTCCTTGACGATCGCGTCGGTGACATCGGGACCGAAATCGGCAGTGATCAGCGCGTCCTCGAGGTCGTCCCAGGTGTCTGCGTCGATCGTCTTCTTCGCGAACATTCCGCGCAAAGCGCCGGAAAGGGACCACGGGGTGCGTTCTGCCATGGTCCAAGGCTAGTCGGCAGAGCACTGCCGCGCGCACCCGCACGCTAGAGCGGTACCCCCTGTTCGCCCGGTGTTCCTGGTTTGGCCCCTGCGGGGTGGCGGTTGGCTGGGGCGCTGGGTATCTTCGCGGGTGACGCCGCAGCGTCCGCGGCGCGTCGTCCGGCGCGTCGTTCGCGGCGCAGCCTGCCAGGCGAGCTACCCGTCGAAAGGATGCCCGATGTCCCCCACCCCAGACTCCTCGTCGTCCGGCGCTGCCTCCACAGGCACTGCATCCACCGGCCCTGCCACCGGTGCCCGTCCGACCTTGGCCGCACTGGCCGGCCAGCTCGAGGGCACGGTTGTGCTTCCCGGCGACGTCGGCTGGGACGACGCCCGCACCGCCTGGAACCTGGCCGTGGACCAGCAGCCCAGCGCCGTCGCCTTTCCACGCTCGGTGCGAGACCTGCGACAGATCATCGCTACGGCCGCAGCCGGTGGGTTGGGCGTCACCGCGCAACCCAGGGGGCACAGCCCGAGCGATGGCCTGACCGGGCAGATCCTGGTGCGCACGAGCGCCTTCGACGAGATCACTGTGAACGTCGTGGGCAGATTCGCCCGGGTGGGCGCCGGGGTTCCCTGGGGAACGCTGCTGAACCGTCTGAACGGCAGCGGCCTGATCGCCCTCGCCGGCACCAATCCCGACGTCAGCGTGGCCGGTTACCTGCTCTCGGGCGGGCATTCCTGGTTCAGCCGGTGGAAGGGCCTCGCCGCCCACTCCATCCGTGCCGTCGAGCTCGTCGACGCGTCCGGCGTGCTGCGTCGCGTGACCCGCGAGAGCGATGCCGACCTGCTCTGGGCTCTGCGCGGCGCCGCCGGCCTGTTCGGGGTGGTCACAACGCTGGAGATCGACCTCTACCCCGCCGCCGAGCTGTTCGGCGGCAAGCTGCTGTTCCCCGCCGAGTCGGCTGAGGTGGTGCTCGAGGCCGCCGTGGAGGTGCTGCTGGATGCGCCGCCCGAGCTCAGCCTGTTCCTGGGGCTGATCAATATGCCCGACGTGGAACAGGTCCCGGAGATGCTGCGTGGGAGGAGTTTCACCCAGGTCGACGCCGTGTTCGTGGGGTCGGCGGAGGCCGGCGAGGCCCTCCTCGCGCCCCTGCTGTCGATCGCGCCGGTGATCGCGAACTTCACCCGACCGTTCCCGATCGGTGAACTGGGCGATGTGTCGGCGGAGCCCCAGGAGCCATCCGCCGCGCTGGACTGGGGCACAGCGGTCACCGAACTGGACTCGGCGACCATCGCTGCACTGGTCGGGGCGTTTCACACGGCGAGCTACGCCGGTCTCACCCTGATTCAGCTGCGGCCACTCGGCGGGTTGATCGGTGATGCCGGTCACGGCGCAGACGGGGTCGTCGGACACCTGGACGCGGGCTTCCTGCTCTTCGCCGCGGCGGTCCTGCCGCCCGGCGCTCCTGCCCCGTCTGAGGCCGATTCCCACCTGCTCTTCCAGCCGCTGGAAGACACCCTCCAGGCCGTCAGCATTCAGCGCAGCGTGCCCTCGCTACTCACCACCGGGCAGGATCTCAGCCACGCGTTCGAACCCGCCGCCCTGCAGAGGCTGGCCGAAATCAAGCGCAGGGTCGACCCGGGAAACCTGTTCCGCAGCAACCATCCGCTGCCGGCCGGGAACGACGACCAGACCTGAGACTCCGCGCCCGCCGGCCCGTGCGGTCAGGACGCCTGTTCGTCCTCACGCACGATGCGCTGGCCCACCACCGCCGACACGCCGTCCTGGCGCATCGACACACCATAGAGCGCGTCGGCGATCTCCATGGTGCGTTTCTGGTGGGTGATCACGATGAGCTGGCTGGTGGTGCGCAGGTCTTCGAAGATGGTCAGCAACCGGCCCAGGTTGGCGTCGTCGAGCGCGGCCTCCACCTCGTCCATGATGTAGAACGGGCTCGGCCTCGCTTTGAAGATCGCGATCAACAGGGCCACCGCGGCCAGGGAGCGTTCCCCGCCGGACAGCAGCGACAGCCGTTCGATCTTCTTGCCGGCCGGCTTCACCGACACCTCGATACCCGTCGTGAGCATGTGGTCGGGGTCGGTGAGCGAGATGCTGCCGCTGCCGCCCGGAAAGAGCACCGGGAACACCTCGGCGAATGCGGCCTGGGTGTCATCGAAGGCGCTGGCGAAGATGGCGCCCATCTTGACGTCGATGTCGTCGATGATCGTGAGCAGGTCAGCCCTGGTGGTGGTGAGGTCGGTGAGCTGCTCGGTCAGGAACGCATGCCGCTGCTCCAGGGCGGCGAACTCCTCCAGGGCGAGCGGATTGATCCGGCCGAGCCTGGCATACTTGCGCTCCGCTGCCGCCAACCGCAACTGCTGCTCCGCCCGGTCATAGGGCTCGGGGTCGTCACCGTCGGCCGCGAGCAACGGCTGCTCTGGACCGTACTCGGCCACGAGCACGTCCTCGACGAGGCCCAGCTCGTTCGCGGCGCGTTCGAGCAACGCCGACAACTGCAGTTTCTTCTCGTAAATCTGCAGCTCGAGCCCGTGCACGTTCTCGGTGACGGCCTGCAGCCGGGTGCGCAGGCCGCTCTCTGCGCGGCGCAGGCCGCTGAGTTCGTCGTTCTGGCTGGCGCGTTCCGCCTCGGCGGCGGCCAGCCGCTGGCGGGCGTCGGCGACGGCGCTGTCCACGGAGGCCAGCACGGGTGGCAAGGCGTCGGCCACACCGGAGGCGGCATCCACCTGGCGGCGCCGGATGACCGCCCGGCGGGCGGCAGCGTCGGCCTCTGCCCGGTCGGTTTCCAACTGCCGGGTGAGTGAGGCAACCCGTGCCTCTCCGCTGCGCAGGCGCTCCCGGGCGGTGTCAACCTGCAGCCGGGCTTCGATCTCGCGCTCCCGTGCCCGGTCCAGTTCGGCAGCCAGGAGGTCCCTGGCGCTGACGTCGAGGATCGGGCGCGGTTGGGAACGTTGCGTGTCCAGCGCCGCACGGCTGCGCTCTGCGGCGCTCTCGGCCTCGGCGACTCCGGCGGCGGCGGCGTCCGCTGCGGCGGACAGGCGGTCGAACTCCGCGGCCGCCGCATCCGCCTGCACGGTCAACCGGTTGCGTCGGTCCGACTTGGCCGTCTCGCGGCTGGTGCGCTCCCGGAGTGCCGCGGAGGCTGTCGTCGCCTGCTGTTTGGCGGTGGCGAGCATCGTGCGCTGTTCGCCGAGGTCGCCGGAGAGCCGGGTGATCTGCGATGTCACCTCGCCCAGTCGATTCTCCGCCGTGTCTCGCTCGGTGACGAGTTCGAGTTTGCTGGGTGCGGCGCCGGATCCGCCGCGCAGGGCGTGCTCGGTGAGCACGTCGCCGGCCCGGGTGATCACGGTGACCGGGCGGGCCGCGCCGGTCAGGAGCGCATCCGCCACCGCGACGGCAGTCTCGAGGTCGTCGACGATGACGGTGTCGGCGAGCAGGCCCAGGATGCCGGCCGGCGCGTCGACCACGGTGGCCGCGGCAACCGCACCGGGAGGGGCGGTCTCGGCCCCGCCTAGCGCTGCTGGCCGTTCCGTTGCCCCGGTGAGCACGAGTTCGACCCGGCCGAGGTGGTGCAGGCCCGCGTGTTCGAGCGCACTGACGGCGGCGCCTCTGTCGTCTGCGGCGACGGCGTCGGCGAGCGACCCCAGCGCGGCGGCAATGGCGCGTTCGAAGCCGGGCTGCACCCGCATCCGTTCTGCGACGAGCCCGCTGATGCCGGTCAGCCTGGCATCGATCAGGGCGGAGGAGCCGTCCTTCTGGCCGAGGGCGAGGCTGAGGGCGCCGGTGCGGGCGGCCAGGGCGTCACGTTCACGCTCTTGGTCGTGCAGCAGTTCACGCAGCCGGTCGATCTCGCTCTCGGCACGAGTGACCTCGGCCTGTGCCAGTTCGAGCACCTCGTCGAGGTCGACGTCGGGGTCGTCGCCGTCGTCGTCGGAATCGAGCGCGTCCAGCTGCGCGCGGGCGGTGGCGAGTCTGTCGCGGGCGGCATCGAGGGCGTTCTGCTGCCGCAGCACTTCGCCCCGCACCGCGGCGAGTCGGGAGGCGGCGGCGTCGGACTGGCCGGCCAGCTGGGACACCTGCAGGTCGTGGCGGGAGACGAGCGCCGACTGGGCGGAGATCTCCTCGTCGACGGCATCCAGATCGCGCCGCACGGCGGCCGTGCCGGTTCGGGCTGTGGCCCAGGCCTCTTCGGCGGCAGTGATGCCGGCTCGCAGGCGGGTCACCTCGGCCGCGGCGTCGGCCACCCGCTGCGGAGAGACGCTCGAGGAGCGCTCGGCGGGTTCGGCTTGCGAACCCAGCAACGCCAAGCGCTGGTTGGCGAGGGTGTACAGGCTGCGCAACCGTTCCTGGGCGGATTCCAGCCCGAAGGCCGTGCGTCGGGCCAGGTCGACGGCGTCACCGACCTGCGCTTCTTCCAACCGCCGCACCCGCACCTGGTTGTGGTCGAGCTGTTCCTGCAGGACGATGCGCTCAGAGTGCCGTTCGCTCTCGGTGCGCCCGTGGGTGTCCAGCGCGCCGCGGAGTGTGACGACATCGTCGGCGAGCAGCCGGGCGCGGGCGTCGCGCACCGTCGCGGCGATCTGCTGGGCTTCCCTGGCCACTTGGGCCTGCTGGCCGAGTGGTTTGAGCTGGCGGCGGATCTCCCCAGCGAGGTCGCTGAGGCGGGTGAGGTTCGCCTGCATCGCCTCGAGCTTGCGCACCGTCTTCTCCTTGCGGCGGCGGTGCTTGAGGATGCCGGCGGCCTCTTCGATGAAGCCCCGGCGGTCCTCGGGGCTCGCGCGCAGCACGGCATCCAGCTGGCCCTGGCCCACGATGACGTGCATCTCCCGGCCGAGCCCGGAGTCGCTGAGGAGTTCCTGCACATCGAGGAGCCGGCAGGTGCGGCCGTTGATGGCGTATTCGCTGGCCCCGTTGCGGAACAGGGTGCGGGAGATGGTCACCTCGGCATACTCGATCGGCAGGGCGCCGTCACTGTTGTCGATGGAGAGGGTCACCTCGGCACGGCCGAGCGGGCCTCGGGTAGAGGTGCCGGCGAAGATGACGTCTTCCATCTTGCCGCCACGCAGGGTCTTGACCCCTTGCTCCCCCATGACCCAGGCGAGCGCGTCGACCACATTGGACTTGCCGGAGCCGTTCGGGCCGACCACACAGGTGACACCGGGTTCGAAAGCGAAGGTCGTCGATTGTGCGAAGGACTTGAAACCCTTGAGGGTGAGACTCTTCAGGTACAACGCGCCCGTCCTTCCCGCATTCGTGGACCACAACGTACTGGTACCCACGGTACCGGACTCCCGGTCGTTTACTGGGAACGGCCCGCTGGACGGGCCGCGACCGGCCCGGTTTCCTCACCCGGGGAGCCTGTCGTTCCCCTCGGGCTGGGTCTATGCTCTGCGGACATGGAGAGCCCGGTGTTCAGCATCGACGAGGTAGCCGTTCCGGCGGAACCGGGCGCACCGGGCTGGGCGGATTTCGAAGCCGCCGTGCTGGTGCGCAACACCATCGAAACTGATGCCTATGGCACCGATGTGCTCGGGTTCACAGCCGTTGAGGTCTTTCCCAGTTGGCTCACCCTCGAGCACTCTCCCCGGCACCTCTTCGTGGCCAAGGTGCACGGCCGGATCGTCGCCAGAGCCCTGTACGAGACCTTGGCCGACCCATCGAGCCCATTCGCGTGGTTCACCGTGGAGGTGCTGCCGGAGTGGCGTCGGAACGGCATCGGCACAGCGCTGACGCAGCTGCTGGAGTCCAGGGCAGACGCCGAGGGGCGCAGCAACCGGATCGTCTACGCGGTGTCACCTGATGCGCCCGGCCGGCGCCTGGTCGCAAGGAGCGGTTTCGGCTCGGTGCCCCGGTGGAACCCGGAGGTGCGTTTTCTGCTCGGTCACGGGTACAGCCTGGAGCAGGTGGAACGCGGCAGCCGCCTGCCGCTGCCGCTGGATGTCCACGCCCTCGACCGAACCCTCGCCGACGCGCAGGCCGCGGCCGGTTCCGACTACACCGCGCTCGTCTGGACCGGTCGCACTCCCCAGCGGTGGCTGGAGGACCTCGCGCTGCTCTACACCCGCATGTCGACGGATGCGCCCACCGCAGGTCTGGAAGAACCGGAAGACGTGTGGAGCGTCGAACGCCTGGTGGCCGAGCAGGAGGCGAGCGCGCGGGGCCCGCGGATCGCGCTCGTGGCCGCCGCGATGCACCGGCCGAGCGGGCGGCTCGCGGGTTTCACCGAGCTATCGGTGCCGGCGGACCCGAGCCGGGCCGTCAGCCAGGAGGACACCCTCGTGCTCAAGGAACACCGCGGCCACCGCCTGGGCATGCTCGTGAAGGCCGCCAACCTGCGGCAGTTGGCGTTACAGCATCCGGAACAGACCGTGGTCACCACGTTCAACGCAGAGGAGAACCGATACATGCTCGATGTGAACGAGGCCCTGGGCTTCGTGCCGATGGGGTACGAGGGCGCCTGGCGGCGGGTCAGCGCAGCCGCTGGCAACGCGGGCAGTAGTGCGACGACCGGTTCATGAACTTGGCCCGGACCAGCTCGGTGCCGCAGCGAGGGCACGGCCGGCCGTGCTGGCCGTATGCGTTCAGGCTGTGCGAGAAGTAGCCGGACTGGCCGTTCACGTTCACGTACTGGGCGTCGAAACTTGTGCCACCCTCGGCCAGGGCGCGCAGGAGGATCGCCGTGACGGCGGTCAGCAGGCGGCGGGCGGTCGCCGTCGAGAGGGACGCGGCCGGCTGGTCGAAGTGCACCCGGGCCTCGTACAGGGCCTCGTCGGCGTAGATGTTGCCGATACCGCTGACCACTTTCTGGTCGAGGAGCACCCGCTTGATTCCGGACCGGCTCCGGCGCAGCAGACGATAGAACTCGGGAGCGGAGAACCACGGGTCGAGCGGGTCGCGGCCGATGTGCGCCACCTGGCTGGGGATCAGGCCGGCCCAGGCCGGCGTGCCGGCGCCGTCGGCGGGCGGCGTGCCCGGCGCCATGCCGGGCCCGGAGAACCCGGCGGGATGACCGTCAGCGGTGGGCTGCAGACGATCGACGGCCATGCTGCCGAAGATGCGCTGGTCCACGAAGTGCAGCGCCAACTCGCCGTGTACGGGGTGTTCGAGGTTGAGACGGATGCGCAGCAGCTTCTCGGCCGGCTCACCGGGGCTGCGCAGCAGCACCTGGCCGCTCATGCCCAAGTGCGCCACGATGGCCCGGTCGGGCGAGGCGTCGGCGGGCGCATCCGCGCGCACCTGCAACGGAAGCCAGAGGAACTTGCCCCGGCGCACGGCCGCGTCGATGCGGGCGGCGCGAAGCAGCTGCTCAAAGCCGCCGAGCGCCAGGTCGTGCCGGCGGAGCGAGCGGTCATCGAAGACCTCGACACCGGTGATGAGCGCCCCGGAGACGGCAGGTTCCAGCCCGGCACGCACCACCTCGACCTCGGGCAGTTCGGGCACGGCGCTCCTTGGGGTGCGGGCGGCTACGGGTGAGCGGTCAGCGGCGGGTGCGCAGCTGGGTCCACGCGTCGAGGGCGGCGGCCATCTCGGCGTGCTTCTTGCTGGTGCCCTCACCCGTGGCGGTCACGCTCGTGCCCACGGTCACTGTCGCGACGAAGACCTTCGAGTGGTCTGGGCCGCTTTCGGCGACGGCGTAGACCGGCACCCCGGCACCCAACCGGGCGGCGGCTTCCTGCAGGCTCGTCTTGGGATCCATCGAGATGCCGAAATGACCGGGATCGGTCAGCAGCGGCTGCAGCAAGCGCAGCACGAAGCCGGTGGCGGCGACCCCGCCGGTGTCGAGGTAGACGGCACCGATCAGGGCTTCGACTGTGTCGGCGAGGATCGACGACTTGTCGCGGCCGCCGGTGAGGGTCTCCCCCTTGCCGAGGCGCACGAATTCGCCCAGGCCGATACCCCGGGCGATTTCGGCGAGGGCGGCGCTGGAGACCAGGCTGGCCCGGCGCTTGGCCAGGTCGCCCTCGCTCAACAACGGGTACTCGCGGTAGAGCATCACGGTCACGGCTTGGCCGAGGATCGAATCGCCCAGGAATTCCAGGCGTTCGTTCGTGGGCAGGCCGCCGTTTTCGTAAGCGAATGAACGGTGCGTCAGCGCAAGCTCAAGCAGGCCGGTGTCGATCTGCAGACCGAGGATCTCCTGCAGGCGCGACAGTGACGGGGCAGAGCCCTGTCCCGTCTTGGTGGTCGGCAAGGCACCGCGCACAGCAGAAACTCCTGCAGCGCGGGCTGCAGGAGTCCCTGTGTGACGGGAACCGGCGTCAGACTTCGACACAGCGGCGCACCATTCTCTGACTAAACGTCAGCGACCTTGCGGCCCTTGTACTCCATGAACAGTGCGGTGCCAGCAGCATCCGTGACGACCTTCGCGCGGTGCGGGAGGCTGTAGACGACCTTGCCGTTTTCCATGGTCTTCACCAGGGTGGGGGCTTCGGCCTTCCAGCAGGAACGGCGTGAACGGGTGTTGGAGCGTGATTGCTTGCGCTTCGGGACTGCCATGACTACTTCTCTTCTCTATCCGGTACAGCATGGATGTCGTCATCCGTGCTGATGCTTTCGGAAGCTTGGAATTCCAATAGTGCGGACCAGCGGGGATCCTGCACGTCACTCGGTTCAAGTTCAGGGGAAGTGGCACGCCGCTCCCCGGTCTCTGGGTCGAGACCTGGGCAATCCCGCCGGCAAACCGGCTGGAACGGCAGTGACAACACCACTGCATCCCTGATTAGTGGTTCAAGATCCACGTGGTCATCTTGAACCGCACACTCATAAGCTTCGTCTAGATCGTACGCGAAAAGCTCGACAAAATGAACTCGGACAGGCAATTCGATGTCAATCAGGCATCTTCCGCACTCTCCGGCGGCTTTTCCGGTCACATCCGCGGTCACCAGGATGCCTTCGTGGATGCATTCCAGTCGCAGATCGGCCTCGAGCGTGGAGCCGGCTTTTACGGCAACGAGTGCTTCACCGAGGTCGTCGGGAACGACGATGTCGATGTTTCGCTCGTACATGGTGCCCGGGCGGTTGATGACATCACGGACGTCAACCTTGTACGGGGTCTTCTTGAACTTATTCACAACGGGAAATTCTACGCGTCCGCAGCGCGATGCGGGTTCGCGGCAGTATCGGCGCCCATCGGGGCCGTGCGGGCCAGGCCCATTCGCCGCAGAACCGACGTGCTCAGCGAGGCCGGAATCAACAGTGCGCGTACCCGCTCCAGGGCTGTGCTGCCACGTCGCAGCGCCTCGACCACCAGGTCGAGATCGGCCGACAACCCAGTGCCTGCCGCTCCCGGCTGGCCGGGCCCGGCAACCGAACCGCGGGCGTAGTGCGCCTGCTCCGTCGCCACTAAGAGCCGATCGAGCGCATCCTGCGCCTCCGGCGTGTCGCGCACACCTGGGCGTGCCCGAATGTCCGCGGCCAGCTCCCGCGTGGTGAAGGTGTCGAAGACGGGGACACCGTGATCGACGGCGGTGTCCGCCAGCTCCTGCCACGCCAGAGGGGCGCCGGAGCGCCCAGAGGCCAGGTGGCGCCGACGGCGCCGACGACTCAGCTGGCGCACCACGCCAGGCACGAGGAGGAGCAGGAGGAGCGCGATGGCCACGAGCGCAATCCGCCAGAGCGTGGCCGGCAGGTCTTCTTCGACCGTCGCGGCGGTGTCGGTCGTGACGCTGGGCAGGCCGGGATCGTCGTTGGGTCGTGGGGCGATCTCCGGTGCGGCGCCCCCGGTCGGCACTCCGGACGTACCGGAGGATTCCGGCTGCGCGTAGTCGGGCACCGAACCGCGCCCTGGAGTCGGTTCGAACGGCACCCACCCGACGCCGACGAAGTACAGCTCCGGCCAGGCGTGCAGGTCATCGCTGGTGACGTCGTAACGGTTGAGGCCGCCGATCACGGTGGAGGTCCGGGTTCCGGGCAGGTATCCCAGCGCGACCCGGGACGGGATGCCCAGGGTGCGCGCCATCAGCGCCATCGCCGAGGAGAAGTGCACGCAGTAGCCGCGCTTCACCTCGAGGAAGGTCGCGATGACTTCCGCGCTGCCGCCGTCGTAGCCGTCTTCGACGGGCGCCTCGGTGTCGTAGCTGAAGTCGTTGCCGCGCAGATAGTCCTGCACGGCGACGGCGGCGTCGTAGTTGGACTCGGTGCCCTGGGCCACCGCCGCTGCGGTCTCGCCGATGATCGCCGGGGTGTCCTCAGGCACCAGCAGGCTCGGTTCGATACCGGCCGGGTACCGACCGCCGGACTCTCGCAGCTGCTCCCTGGTGGGTTGGATTTCGAGGGAGGTCACCGTGTACCGCTGCCCGACTGTGGAGGACCGCGAGCTGGAGATGGCCCGGGTCTCGTTGCTCCACGACCACTGTCCGGTGAGGCCGGCGATGCTGGTCGCCGGCACGGGAACGGGCAGGAGGTCCGTGTTGACACCGTCGATGCCGATGCTGGTTATCGCTTCGGTCCGTGCGACCTGGGCGGAAAGCCCGGGTGGATCGGCGATGGCGTCGACGCTCTTCTCCGGGTCGGCCTCGACGGGCCTGGGCAGCCAGCTGGTGCCCTTGATGTCGTCCAGGGTCAGCAGGGCCAGGTAGGGCGGTTCTGTGGCCGTGGTGCGGTAATGCAGCGCCGGCCCGGCCTTGGGCCGGCGCAGGTCCTGGCCGAGGTCGATCATCGGGCTGACCCCCGCGCTGAACAAGGCGCTGTTGGGGCGCGAACCGAATGCTCCCCCGTCGCGCACGGGCACAACGACGCTGAGCACGAGTGCGCCCACGATGCCGATGGCCGCGATGATGACAGCACCCCGCACAGCGCCCGATGTCCCGGTTGCTCCGAGCTCGGCGGCGCCGCCCTGCCTGTTGGCCGACAGGCCGCGCAGGTGCATTTCGACCCGCAGCACGAGCAGATAGGCGGCGGCGGTGCTGATCAGCGCCGCCGCATCGGCGCCCTCCGAGACCACGAAGCCGGGGGCAAGCAGGGGCACGAGCACGGGCACACCGGCCAGGGCCGGCAGGCGCAGCCCGATCGCCAGCCCGTCCATCAGGATCGCGAGCAGGCCCACCCCGACCGCCAGGAGGAAGAGGATGCCGTCGAGGACCTCGGCCGGGGTGCCCTGCGTTTGGATCGAGCGCAGCCCGGCGGTGACGAGGCTGGTGAAACGGGCGAGCGTGTCTCCGGTGGGAATCAGCCACAACAGCCCGGTACCGCCGCCGAAGAACAGGGTGAGCGCCAGAACCAAGGCGCCGAACGAGAGCACCGGAACCACCGGGGCCGGAACCCCGAACCGGCGAAAACCCGCGGCCGCGCCGAAGACCACCCCGGCCACGATCAACAGGAGCAGCCACCAGGCGGAGCCGGAGAGGATGGCGCCGAGGGCTGAACAGCCGGCCATCAAGAGCACCAGCAGCGAGAGCGAGAGCGGCCACCGCACGCCAGCTCGGCGCGCACGCCGGTCCGGCCGTCGCCCATCGCCGGGGCGGCCCGGGCCAGCTGGTGCTGCAGGGCGTCGCCCGGCCGCAGGAGGGGCCGTCAGCACGGACTCAGTCCTGACCACGACGCTCGCCTCCCTGCTGGCCGGCCTGCAGCCACGCCTCCGCGATTCCGGATGCCCGGGTCAGATGAACCGACTGCCAGCCGGCGTCGTCGAGGCGTTCGACCGCCCGACCGGGCATGGTGTCGAACACAAAGGCGACGGCGGGCTGGCACAGGGAGCGCAAGGCGACCAGATCCGCCGTGTCGGCTTCGCCGGTGTCGACGAGGACCGCGAAGGTGGGGATCTGCCGACCGAGAGCCGACCCGCCGCCGGGAGCGCCACCATCCCCACTCCAGGCGTCGACCCGCGCCGCCTGCTCCAGCGGCACCACCTGGGCGAGGGCGTCCAGGAGCGCCCGCGCGCCCTCAGGGCCGGTGAATGACACCGGGTCGTCGCCGCGGAGCCCGCCGTGGCGTCCCTCGTCGGGATCGTGTGAACCGGCCGAATCGCCGGGCCGGGAGCGGGCGGCGACCAGCTGGCACGGCCCGAGTTCGACGATATCCACCCGGAAACCCCCGTCGAGAAGGTGCACGGCGATCGAAGCGGCCAGCTCGATGGCGTGCTCGAATTCCGCGCTGTTCGCCGCGTAGCCGCGCCCGGCATCGGGTCCACGGCCGCCCCGGGTGGTATCCAGCACCACGCGGGCTTCCGGATGGCTGCGTTGTTCCTCCTGGCGCACCATGATCTCGCCGTGGCGAGCCGTGGCCGGCCAGTTCACCCGCCGCATCGGGTCTCCGGGGCGATACTCCCTGGCGATCAGTTCGTCAGAGTCGTTGTTGAGGTGCCGCAGCCGCTCGTGCCTGGACCCCTCTCCCCTGGTGATCGAGACGCCGTTGCCCGGCAGCGGCGTCACTCGAGGGGTCACGGTGAGGTCGTGCGGCGCGCCCACCGGCCACTCGCTGTAGGCCAGCCCGAACGGATCCACCCGGCCGAGCATCAGCGGGCCCACCGGATAGACACCGCGGCGTGGTGGGCTCACGTCGTAGCTCACCACAGCGGTATCGGCCGTGGTCTGGCGACCGGGGCGTGCCGGGCCGAGGGCTCGCAGCGCCTGGGTGGCGGGAACGGTGACGCCGCTGGCGGCGGTGTCGCGCCATCGCAGGCCGACGAGCGGCGTCTGGGCGAGATTGTGGATCTGGATCGTCACAGTGGCACCCAGGCCCGCTGAGACGGTTGCTGGACGAAAGACCCGGCTGACGGCGACGCGCAGGGGATGCACGATCACGTAGCCCAGGGCCACAAGCGGAACGAGCAGCAGCACCCCGGCCACGAAGATCAGGTCCCGGATGTCGAAAGCCCAGGCTCCGATCAGCACGGCTCCCCCGACACCGAGGAACAGCCCACCGCGCAGGGTGGGGCGCGCGAGCCGGCCGGTGCGGCTCGTTGCCCGCGTGACGAAGGCCGGGTCGGCAACGGACGCGGCACTGCTGAGCACAACGCGGGACCGCTCCTGCGATCCGGTGCCTCGCGTCACGTTCATGCTGCTCATGATTCCTGCCGCCGTCGACTCGCTGCCGCGCCGCTACAGGCGGCCCTGCGACCCCGTCGGCACCGGCGTCGCCGCCAGAATGCGCCTGACCGTCTCCTCGATGAACAGGGCGCTGTCCTGGGATCGATGCCCCAGCGCCCTGGTGGTGGGCACCAGCCGGTGGCCCAACACCGCGACGGCCAGCGAATCGACGTCGTCGGGCAACACGTATTCCCGGCCGTGCAGCGCGGCCTGCGCCTTGGCAGCACGGATCAGTTGCAGGGTGGCGCGCGGACTCGCTCCGAGCCGGAGGTCCCGGTCGTCCCTGGTGGCACGCACCACGGCCACCGCGTATTCCTTCACCGCCGCCGACGCGAACACACTCCGCGCCGCCGTCATCATGCCGCGCAACTGCGCGCCGGTGACCACGGCGTCGATCTGGGAAAGCGGACTGGTCAGATCACGAGAGTCGAGCATCGCCAGCTCAGAGGCCGAGTCGGGGTACCCCATCGAGATGCGGGCCATGAAGCGATCCCGCTGGGCCTCGGGAAGCGCGTAAGTGCCTTCCATCTCGATCGGGTTCTGGGTGGCGACGACCGTGAACGGCCTGGCCAACGGGTAGCTGTGCCCGTCTACCGTCACCTGGCGTTCCTCCATGCATTCCAGCAACGCCGACTGGGTCTTGGGGCTGGCCCGGTTGATCTCGTCGCCGATCACGATGTTCGCAAAGATGGCGCCCGGCTTGAACTCGAACCGGCGTTCGGCCTGGTTGTAGACCGAGACGCCGGTCACATCGGAGGGCAACAGGTCCGGCGTGAACTGGATCCGGCTGACGCTGCAGTCCACCGACTTGGCCAGCGCCTTGGCCAGCATGGTCTTGCCGACGCCCGGTACATCCTCGATGAGCAGGTGACCTTCGGCCAGGAGCACGGTGAGGGCGATCTGCACGGCCGAATGCTTGCCGTCGATCACCGACTCGACGTTGCGGATGATCGCCTGTGCGGCGCCCTGCACCTCGCCGAGGGTCACGTCGGCCTCACTGGTCACGTCGATGCCGTCCTCGTCGAGGGACGTGGCGGACTCGCGTCGGCCGGCGACAGTCGTCGCTGCAGCCGACCTGGGGTCGGTGGCCAACCGCCCCGGAAAGACGTTCATGCCAGCGGCCGATTCAGGAACGCCGCCACCGCGGGCGGTACGTAGGGGGCGATGTCACCGCCGAGCGCGGCGACCTGGCGCACCAGGGAACTGGAGACGTGCGCATGGGCCGGATCGGGCAACATGAAGATGGTCTCCACCCCGGCCAGGTTGCGGTTCACGATGGCCATCGGGGTCTCGTAGGCCACGTCGATCTGGGATCGGATGCCTTTCACCAGCACGCTGGCTCCCACGTCGATGCAGTAGTCCACCAGGAGGCCCATGCTCCAGGAACTGACCACGATGTTGGTGGGCAGTCCGGCGTCGAGAACGGCCCGTTCGATCAGCGACACCCGTTGGGTGATCGGCAGCAGGGCGGTTTTGGCCGGGTTGTGTACCACGAGAACATGCAGCTCGTCGTACAGTCCGGCTGCCCGTTGGATCACGTCGAGGTGCCCCAGTGTGACGGGGTCGAACGATCCAGGGACGACGGCGATCCTGCGCATACGCTTCACCCTAGCGCCAGCGTGCGACGGGCGCTGCCCGGGGTCGAGGTATTCACCAGACGTCCAGCCCCTTGCCAGCCTGACCGCCGGATTCGCTTGGCAGTCCGGCACGACCGGGCGGCCGGTTCGGCTACCCCTTGGACAGGGCTGACCGTTCGGACTCGTCGAGTCGGCTCTGCACGGCCGCGCGCAGGGCGGGGAGCGTGCGGAGCTCAGGGTCGCCGCCGATCAGCTCGCGGGCGGCCGTTCTGGCCGCGGCGATGATCTCGCCGTCGGTCGCCACGCGCAGAAGTCGGAGCGATGAGGCACCGCCGGACTGGAACCGGCCGAGCACGTCGCCCTCCTGGCGCTGCTCGAGGTCCACCTGCGCCAGGGCGAAACCGTCGAGGGTCTTGGCCACCGCCTCGATCCGCTCGCGGGCGGGCGTGCCGATCGGGGCGGACGTCACCAGCAGGCACAGCCCAGGCACCCCGCCACGGCCGACCCGGCCACGCAGCTGGTGCAGCTGCGAGACCCCGAACCTGTCGGCATCCATCACCACCATGGCCGACGCATTGGGAACGTCGACGCCGACCTCGATGACCGTCGTGGCCACGAGAACATCGATCTCTCCTGCGGCGAACGCCCGCATGGTGGAGTCCTTGTCGTCGGAACTCATCGCACCGTGCAGGGCCTCCATGCGCGCGCTTCGCAGCAGTGGATGCCTGCGTAGCTCGGCGAGCAGCTCTTCCACCGTGGTCATCGGCGTGGCGTCGAAGGTGATCTCCTCCCCCTGTTCGAGCTTCTTCGGGGCGATCGCCGGGCACACCACGAAACACTGCCTGCCCAGGGCGAGCTCTTCGGAGAGCCGCTGCCAGACCCGCATCACCCAGGCCGGTTTCTCATCCAGCGGCACCACGAAACTCTCGATGCCCGGGCGCCCAGAAGGGAGCATGGCAATGGTGCTCACATCGAGGTCGCCGAAGACCGTCATGGCAATGGTGCGCGGAATGGGGGTGGCAGTGAGCACGAGCACGTGCGGAGGCAGCTCCGCCTTGAGCCGCAGCGCCTCACGCTGGTCGACGCCGAACCGGTGCTGCTCGTCGATCACGATCAGACCCAGGTCGAAGAACTGCACGGTGTCGCTGAGCAGCGCGTGCGTGCCGATCACGATGCGCGCCTGCCCTGACACCGTGCGCAGCAGCGCCTTGCGCCGGGCAGCGGCCGGCATCTGGCCCGTGACCAGGGTCGGCATCAACTCTTCGGCGAGGTCAGGGCCCAGGATGCGCGCGATCGAGCGCAGGTGCTGGCCGGCCAGCACCTCGGTGGGTGCCAGCAGCGCCGCCTGGCCGCCGGAGTCGGCCACCGCGAGCATGGCGCGCACCGCCACCACGGTCTTGCCCGACCCGACCTCGCCCTGCACGAGCCGGTTCATCGGTGCGGTCAGGGCGATATCGCGCAGGATCTCGGCGCCGGTGATCTCCTGGTCGACGGTGAGGGCGAAGGGCAGGCCGGCGTCGAACCGTTCCAGGTACCCGCCGGGCACCGGCAGCCGCGCCCGGGTGCGCCGCGCACGATGCTCGGTGTGCTGTTGCACGAGCAGGCACTGCAGCACGAAGGCCTCGGTGAACCGTAGCGTGTCGCGGGCGCGGTCCCACTCTTCGTCGGTGGTGGGCCGGTGGATGAACACGAGGGCATCCCGGTGTGCCATCAGGCCGCGTTCCCGCCGCAATCGCTCGGGGATGGGGTCGTCGACGGGACCGAGCTGGTCGAGCACCTTGACGACGAGCTTGGCGATCGCCCAGCTGGTCATGGCTGCGGTCGCAGCGTAGATCGGGATGGGCCGGTCGGCCCACAATCGCGCCTCCGCGGCGTCCTCCGGCGAGATCGTGGCATCCATCGGGTCGTTGCTGCCCGGCAAGATCTCGTAGGCGGGGTGAGCGAGCTGACGAGCCTCGTTGAAGACGGTGACCTTGCCGGAGAACATCGCCCGCACGCCCGGGCGCAGCTTGTTCGGCAGCCAGGGCTGATTGAAGAAGGTGAGGGAGAGCATGCCCCGACCGTCGGAGATCGTGACCTTCGTTCGGTGCAACGGCTTCTTACCGGGCTTGGAGACGGGCGGCATGACGCGCACGTCGAGCACCTCGGCCAGCACGGTGACCGACTCGTCGAGCGGCAACTCGGCCATGGTGGTGAGTTCGCCGCGGCGAGCGTATTTGCGTGGGTAGTGGCTGAGCAGGTCGCCCACCGTGGCCATGCCGAAGGACGTGGCCAGGGCGGCAGCCGCCGCCGGGCCGAGCGCGACGCGCAGGCTGGTGTCGATCCGCAGCTTCCCGACGGCGTCTGGGGTGTCGGGGGTGACGGAGTCTTCGGGGTCGTCGGGAAGATCGTCGGCGGCGTCTGAACCGGTCATACTTCGATGTTAAAGGTCGCCACCGACACCGGCAGCCCCGCGGGTCAGTGTGTGGGCCCGGCCAGCCGCCCCGATGAGCGAACCACGGCCGGCCGGCGGCATCCGCCAGCTAGGCTCGAAGCGTCATGACGCGAATAGTCGCCGGGTTCGCCGGCTCCCTCACCCTCACTGTGCCGGCCAAGGGCACCAGGCCCACCAGCGACCAGGTGCGCGAGGCGTTGTTCAACGCGCTCGACGCCAGGGACGCGATTCGCGACTACCGGGTGCTCGACCTGTACGCCGGGTCCGGCGCCCTCGGTCTGGAAGCGGCCAGCCGGGGCGCGCGGGTGGTCACGCTGGTCGAGAACGGCTTCGCGGCCAGCCAGACCTGCCGCAAGAACGCCGCCGCCGTGCAGAAGGCCGCACCGAAGGGCCAGGCGCTGGCCATCACGGTGTCGAACCAGGCGGTGCAGTCGTTCCTGGCCGCAACCCCGGACGGTTTCGACCTGGTCTTCCTCGACCCGCCGTACGAGCTTTCCGAGGCCGAACTCGCCGCCAACCTGGTGGCTCTCTCCCCGCTCCTCGACCGCGACGCCCTGGTGGTTGTCGAGCGGTCGTCCCGCTCCCCCGAACCAGCCTGGGGCCCTGGGCTCGAGCTTGAACGGCGCAAGGATTACGGCGACACCACCCTCTGGTACGCCGGGGTGCCGAGCCCCTCCTAGCCTGCACATATGGCCAGCCCTCCCAGTGAGGCTGGTCACACGCTGACGGCGCGCCTAGCGTGGAGGATGTGGCCACCATCGTCCACAGATACGAGAGGTCGTTCCCGTGCGTGTAGCCGTCGTCTGCGCCAGCCACTACGGCGCCACCAGGGGTATCGCCGAACACCTCGCCGGAGCCCTCGTGCGCTCGGGTGCCGACGTCGCCGGTTTCGATGCCGCGGAGCCGCCGCACGCCGAGGCCGTCGCCGGATTCGACGCCTTCGTGGTGGGCAGCGCGGTGTACATGGGCCACTGGCTACGGGATGCCGCGAGCTTCGTGCGCCGCTACCAGCCCACGCTGCTCGAGCATCCGATCTGGCTGTTCAGCAGCGGTCCGCTCGGCACTCCGGCGGCAGACGAATCCGGTGCGCCGCCTGCTGAGCTCAACCCGGCTGATCTCGTTCCGGCAGAGATCGGCGAGTTCACCACGTCCGTGCGGCCGGTCGGGCACCGGGTGTTCTCCGGCGCCATCGACACCGACAAGCTCAGCCTGCCGCACCGGATGATTCGCAAGTTCCCGGGGGCTGCGGAGAAGATTCCCGCCGGCGACTTCAGGGACTGGGCCGCCATCGACGCCTGGGGCCTGGAGATCGCCGGCAGCCTGGGCATTTGTGGCCGGCCGGGCGAGCCTCAGCCGACGGCGCCGTCCCAGCCCCGGTAGGGGTCCCAGCCGCCTTGGCTGTACGGAGCGCCGTCGACGAGCACTGCACCGGCTTGCCCCGTGACGGACCCCAGGCGGCGGAATCCGGCCGGCAGCACGACATCCGGTGGGAACGTGGCCAACAAGCCGTGGTCTTCGCCGCCGCCGAGGGCCAGAGCGATCTTCTCTCCCAGGGTAGCCGAGTCGAAGTCGATGCCAACCTGACTGGCCCTGGCCATCCGCCCGGCGTCGATGGCCAGGCCGTCAGACACGTCGAGCATGGCCGTCGCGCCGGACTCCGCCGCGATCGCACCGAGGTGGATCGGTGGAACCGGCGCCAGCTGGGCGTCGACATAGCGTGAATAGCGGGCCTTGACCGCATCGGCGTGCACCCGGCTCGGCACTCCGTCGATGTCCACGCCGTGCCGGAACAGCAGGCCGAGGCCGATGCCCGCGTCGCCCAGGCGTCCGGCGTGCGCCACCACGTCACCGACACGTGCACCGGAACGCAGCACCGGCGCGCGGCCTTCCAGGTCGCCGAACGCCGTGATCGACAGCGTCAGCGCGTCGGCGGCGGAGAGGTCACCGCCGACGACGCCACATCCGGGCGCGAGCGCCTCGCAGCCGTCGCGCAGGCCGTCGGCGATACCGAGGATGACCGAGATCGGGGTGGACGGCGGCGCAGCGATGGCCACCACGAGCGCGGTCGGCCGGGCTCCCATCGCGGCGACGTCGGACAGGTTGGTGGCCGCGGCCTTCCAACCCAGGTCGTGCGGTGTGGACCAGGCCAGCCGGAAGTCCGGGCCTTGGATCATCATGTCGCACGTCACCACGAACCGGCCGTCGGGGGCGCTGAGCACCGCTGCATCGTCGCCGGGACCGAGCACTTCGGTGTCGGCCTGGGGCAGCCGGGGGAAGATCCTCGCCAGCACCTCACCCTCGCTGAGCTCCGCCAGGGTCTGATCGGTCGAACCGGGGATCGCCGCCGCAGAATTCGTCATGGTTCAAACGGTAACCTGAATGCGATGACTCTCCAGTTCACCCAGGCCCTCGCGCGTTCGGCGACGGCACTGATTCTCGCCGCATCCGCCGCCTTGCTCACCGGCTGCGCCGCCGCCGTGCCCATGCAGCCGGCCGCGGATGCCGAGAACCCGGGCTGCGCCGACATCATCGTGCGCCTGCCCACCACCGTGGCCGACCAGCCGGAGCGGGAGACCGACGCTCAGGCCACCGGCGCATGGGGCAACCCCACGGCGGTGTTGCTCACCTGCGGGGTGGAGATTCCCAGCCCCACCACGCTGCCCTGCGTGAACATCAACGGCATCGACTGGATCGAAGACGACTCAGAGGCTCCGATGTACCGGTACACCACCTACGGCCGTGAGCCGGCCACGGAGATCTACCTCGACTCAGGGGTGGTCAGCGGATCGACCACCCTGGTCGACCTCGCCGGCGCTGTCGCGAACGTCCCAGCCACCAAGCAGTGCCTGGACGCCGATGACGTGACACTGCCGAGTTCGGCGCCCTAACCGCATTCGTCAGGCAGGTAGCTCTCCATGACCCCAGCACCCACCCTCGCGGTGACCGGTTCCACCGGCGCCCTCGGCGCCCTCGTCGCCCGCGGCGTCGCCGACGCCGGGATACCCCAGCGCCTGCTGGTGCGCACGCCGGCCAACGCGCCTGAGCTGCCCGGGTCTGTGGTCATGCCGTTCTCCTACGCCGACCGAGCCGCGTGCGCTGCGGCTCTTTCAGGCGTGCACACCCTCTTCATGGTGTCGGCCTCCGAGAGCGCGGACCGGGTCGACCAGCACCGCGCCTTCATCGAGTCTGCCGCCGCCGCGGGTGTGCGGCACATCGTCTACACCTCGTTCCTCGCCGCCTCCCCCACGGCCACCTTCACGCTTGCCCGGGACCATTTCGTCACCGAGCAGCTGATCCGGGCCACCGGCATTCCGCACACCTTCCTGCGCGACAGCCTCTACCTGGACTTCATGCCGGCGCTGGTCGGCGCCGACGGCGTCATCCGCGGACCGGCCGGTGACGGCCGGGTGGCAGGTGTCACCCGCGCCGATGTCGCACGCACCGCGATCGCCGTGTTGCGGGATCCTGGCGCGCACGCCAACGTGACCTACGACCTCACCGGGCCGGAGGCGCTGACGATGGCCGAAATCGCCGCGGTCCTGACGGAGATCACCGGCACCCCGGTGGCCTTCCACAACGAGAGCATCGCCGAAGCCTACGAATCCCGGCGCCCATGGGCGGCGCCCGACTGGCAGAACGATGCCTGGGTGTCGACCTACACCGCGATCGCGGACGGGTCGATGAGTACCGTCAGCGGCGACGTCCAGCGGGTCACCGGCGTGCCGCCGCAGGGCCTGCGCGAGCTGCTCTCGGCCACATGAGGGCGTGGCTGTACCTGGCCGGCGCCATCGTGAGCGAGGTCGCCGCCTCACTCTCGCTCAAGGGCGCGCTGGACGCGCCCGCCTGGTACCTGCTCGTCGTGGCCGGGTACCTCACCTCGTTCGTGTTCCTCGCCAAGGTGCTGAGCACGGGCTTTCCCCTGGGTGTCGCCTACGGCATCTGGGGCGCGACCGGCGTGGCCGCCACAGCGGTGCTGGCCGCGATTCTCTTCGGTGAGGCGCTCACCCCCGTGATGATGGCGGGCATGGTGCTGATCATCGGCGGGGTGCTCTGCGTCGAGCTCGGTTCGCAGCAGGCCACGAAGGCGCGTGCCGCCCGCGAGACGGCCGCCGGCCCGCGCGGGGCAGCGCGATGATCGGCTGGCTGTTCCTGGCCGGGGCGATCCTCACCGAGGTCGCGGCCACTCTCGCGCTGCGGGCCGCCGTGCACGGGCACAAGGCCTGGTACGTCGTGGTGAGCGTCGGCTACCTGTCGGCGTTCTCGCTGCTGTCCCTGGCCCTCGGCGCCGGGCTCCCCCTCGGCGTGGCCTACGGCGTCTGGGCGGCTGTGGGCGTGGCCCTCACTGCGGTGGCGAGCAAGTACCTCTTCGACGAGCCCCTCACCTGGCTGATGGGGGCCGGCATCGCCCTCATCATGGGCGGCGTGCTGCTCGTCGAGCTCGGCGCGAGCCACTAGCGGCCCGCCCCGCGTCGCGCCCCGCTCCGCGTCGCGAGTTGCCACATTCCGCCCCCTCACGCAGCCGGAACGGGCCGTATCCGGCAACTCACGACGACGCATCCGGCGAGTTGCCAGATTCAGCCCCGTCACGCGCGGTGGCGGGACCCAACTGGCAACTCACCGGACTCCGTTCAGAGCCGCGCAACGATGTGAAAGACGCTGCGGCGGCATCCGCAGACCGAGTCAACCAACGATCGGGCGCGGCCCACCCGCACGTCAAGACGCGGGGTCGGTCTGCGAGCGTGCAGAAGGTGCCCCGCGGGCGGCACTCTATTCGACGACGACCGCGGAGGTGCGACGACGACGGTGCGCGGAGCGGGCCAGGGCCACCTCGATGAGTTCGTCGATCAGCTGCGGGTAGGTGTACCCGCTGGCCAGCCAGCAACTGGGGAACATCGAGATGGGAGTGAAGCCGGGCATGGTGTTGATCTCGTTGATCACCCAGCCGGTCGCGGTGAGGAAGAAGTCGACCCGGGCCAGGCCGGAGGCATCGATGGCTTCGAACGCTCGCACCGCCATAGCCTGCATATCGGCCAGATCGGCCGGCGCGAGGTCGGCGGGGCAGACCAGGTCGATACCGGCGGCATCCAGGTACTTGGCCGCGAAGTCGTAGAACTCGCGGCCGGTGACCACCACTTCACCGGCGACGGATGCGTGGGTCGGCTGCCCGGGGCGGCCCTGCAGCACCGCCACTTCGAGTTCACGGCCGACCAGGCCGGCCTCGATGAGCACCTTGTCGTCCTCCGCCAACGCCACCGTCATGGCCTCGGCCAGCTGCTCACGGCTGGCGACGCGGCTCACTCCGACGCTCGACCCGGCCCTGGCGGGCTTCACGAAGGCGGGCAGGCCCAGCTCTTCGATGGCGGCGTACGCCATTCCCGGCGCCTCGGCCCAGTCGTCGGCCGTGATCGTGCGCCACGGGGCGACGGGCAGGCCGGAGTGGGCCAGAACGGTCTTGGTGAAGTGCTTGTCCATGCCGAGCGCAGAGGCGAGCACACCGGAGCCGACGAACGGAACGTCAACGAGCTCGAGCAGTCCCTGCACGGTGCCGTCCTCGCCGAAGGGTCCGTGCAAAATCGGGAAGACCAGGTCGATCGTGCCGAGGCTGCGGCGACCGTCGGCGTCGGCGACGGTCAGTTCCCGGCTGCCGGCCCGGTCGGGCCAGAGCACGCGAGTGCCGTTGTCGAGCACCTCCGGCAGGGCCGAGGCGGTCAGGGCGAACTTGGCCGGGTCGTCGGCTTCGAGTACGAAGGCGCCGTCGCGGGTGATGCCCACCGGAATGACGGTGTAGCGATCGCGGTCAATTGCCGCGAGTACCCCGCCCGCTGTGGCGCAGCTGATCGAATGTTCGCTTGAACGCCCCCCAAACAGCAGCGCTACCGTGAGCTTGTCCGTCATCAAGAGTCCTTTCACCCTGCGGTGCGCCGGAGTCAGTGGTGAGGTGCGGCGCAATATCCCGCGGCTTCAGCGTACCGGCCAGCACCTGGCGTACCTGTTCGACGATGGGCATGTCGACGCCCTTGGCCTTGGCCAGTTCGAGAATCGGGCTGACGGATGCGAGGCCCTCAGTGGTCTGCTGCATCTGCGCGATGACGTCGTTGTAGCTGTAGCCCTGCCCGAGCAGCCGGCCCGCGGTGTTGTTGCGCGACAGCGGCGACTGGCAGGTGGCGATGAGGTCGCCGAGCCCGGCGAGTCCGGCAAGGGTTTCCGGGTGGGCGCCGTAGGCCACGGCGAAGTCGGTCATCTCCACGAGCCCGCGGGTGATGATCGAGGCCTTGGTGTTCTCGCCGTAGCCGACACCGTCGACGATGCCGATCGCCACGGCGATGAGGTTCTTCAGCACGCCGCCGAACTCGGTGCCGATGACATCGGTGTTCACGTAGGAGCGGAAGTACTTGGTGGTGCTCAGCAGGGCGACCGCCTGGGCGGTCTCCAGGCTCGATGACGAGACCACGGCGGCCGTCGGCTGCTCCTTGGCGATCTCGAGAGCGAGGTTGGGGCCGGAGATAGCCGCGATGCGACTCGGGTCGATCGGCAGCACCTGTTCGATGATCTCGCTCATGCGCAGACCCGAGGCGCGCTCAACGCCCTTCATCAGCGACACGATGATCGCGTCCGGTGCCAGGAACGGCTCCGCCTGAATGAGGTTCTCGCGCAGCGACTGGCTGGGCACGGACACGAAGACCTGCTCGGCGCCGGCCAGGGCCAGGTCGAGCCTGGAAGTGGCGCGGAGGCCGACGGGCAGGTTGATACCGGGCAGGTAGTCGCTGTTGCGGCGCCCCTCGGTGATCTCCCTGGCCAGCTCGGGGCGGCGTGCCCAGAGCACGACATCCGCTCCGCCGTCGGTGAGGATCTTCGCAAAGGTGGTGCCCCAGCTGCCGGCGCCGAGAACGGCTACCCGGGTGCCTGGCTGGATCTTAGGCTTCAAAACGGCCGGTCTCTTTCTGGTCGTGCTCCGACGGGTTCCAGCGCTTGGCCGGTGCGGCCTCGTCGCGCAGGTCCTCGAGCAACGCGGTGATGGCGTCCATCACGACCGCCGTCGCCTCGTTCAGAGTGGTCGGGTCGAGGTTGCGGCCGCGGAACTGGGCCAGGTCGATCGGGTCGCCGATCTTCACCAGGATCGTCTTGCGTGGGAACAGGTGCAGCTTCTTGGAGTACCGGGGCATGATCGCCTGGGTGCCCCAGTGCGCGGCGGGCACGATCGGGATGCCGTGTTCGAGGGCGACTCGCACGGCTCCGGTCTTGCCGCGCATGGGCCAGAGCTCCGGGTCGCGGGTGAGCGAGCCCTCGGGGTACACCACGACCATCTGGCCGCGTTCGACCAGCTGGCGGGCGGCCTTGACCGGCTCACTGCCGCGCACCGAGCCGCCACGCTGCACCGGGATCTGGCCGGACTTCGTGAGCAGCCAGCCGGCCACGGGAAGCTTGAACAGCGACGCCTTGGCCATGAAGCGCGGCAGCCGGCCGAGCTTCCAGCTGACCATGCCCATCACGATGGGGTCGATCTCGCTGTAGTGGTTGGGTGCGAAGACGAACGCACCCTCCTTGGGGAACTTGTGACCGTCGGTGATGCGGTAACGCGCCACCAGGTTCATTAGCGGAACCACCATCGCCGCCAGCACCCAGAAGATCGACGGTGTGCTCTTTTCGGAGCGCACCTTACGACCGGGTTTGGGTGTCAGCGGAGGGGTGGACGAGGAACTTGGCGCGTTTGAACTTGGCACGTTTGAACTTGGCACGTTTGAACTTGGCACGGTGCCATTATCCTTCGAGATCGAAGTCAGCCCCCAACAGACGCAGCTTGGTGATGAAGTTCTCGTAACCGCGGCTGATGATTCCCACGTTGCTCACGGTGGAGGTGCCCTCCGCCGTCAGTGCCGCGATCAGGTGGCTGAAGCCACCGCGCAGGTCGGGAACCTCGATGTCGGCGCCGACAAGCTTGGTGGGGCCGGCGATGACGGCGGAGTGGTTGAAGTTACGCTGGCCGAACCGGCACGGGTGGCCGCCGAGGCATTCGCGGTGGATCTGGATGGTGGCGCCCATCTCGACCAGGGCGTCGACGAAGCCGAAGCGCTGTTCGTAGACGGTCTCGTGCACGATCGACACGCCGTGGGCGTGGGTGAGCGCGATCACGAGCGGCTGCTGCCAGTCGGTCATGAAGCCGGGGTGCACATCCGTCTCGATGATCACGGGCTTGAGGTCGCCGCCCGGGTGGTAGAACCGGATGCCGTCGTCGTGGATGTCGAACGCGCCGCCGACCTTGCGGAAGACGTTGAGGAAGGTGAGCATCTCGGCCTGCTTGGCACCGCCGACGAAGATGTCGCCGTCGGTGGCCAACGCGGCGGCGGCCCAGCTGGCGGCCTCGTTCCGGTCGAACAGGGCGCGGTGCTGGTAGCCCTGCAGGCTGTCGACACCCTCGATGCGGATCACGCGGTCGGTGTCGACCGTGATGATGGCGCCCATCTTCTGCAGGATGTTGATCAGGTCCATGATCTCGGGCTCGATCGCGGCGTTCTTCAGCTCGGTGATGCCCTCGGCACGCACGGCGGTGAGCAGCACCTGCTCGGTGGCGCCAACGCTCGGGTAGGGCAGTTCCACCTTGGTGCCCTTGAGGCCGTTCGGCGCCGACATGCGGATGCCGTTGGGCTGCTTTTCGACGACGGCGCCGAACTTGCGCAGAACCTCGAGGTGGTAATCGATCGGGCGGTCGCCGATGCGGCAGCCGCCGAGGTCGGGGATGAAGGCTTCGCCGAGGCGGTGCAGCAGCGGGCCGCAGAACAGGATCGGGATACGGGACGAACCGGCGTGAGCGTCGATGTCGGCGTAGTGCGCGCTCTCCACGTCTACCGGGTCGAGGAGCAGGCTGCCCGGCTCATCGCCCTCCGTCACCTTGACGCCGTGGGCCTCGAGCAGGCCACGCACGATGCGCACGTCGCTGATGTTCGGTACGTCGCGCAAGATGCTGGGCGTCTCGCCGAGGAGGGCGGCGACCATGGCCTTGGTGACCAGGTTCTTGGCGCCCTTGACCTCGATGCGTCCGATCAGGGGGCGTCCACCGCGGATAGTGATCTTGTCGCCGACCAGGCCCACATTGGCTCCATGGCTCTGTGCGTTTCCGCGCTCAGAGAGTTCTTGAACATTCTCACGGACCTGATTGTTTTCGCCGACGATGATCACAAATTTACCTGCCTTGCGGGGAGAGTGCGGGGGCGCCAAGGCTCCCGCTGGGATTCGAATTCTGCGATTCGCGCTTCATCGCGCAAGGTGAGGCCGATGTCGTCGAGGCCTTCAAGCAGTCGCCATCTAGTGTATTCGTCGACCTCGAATGAGACTGTGAGGTCCCCGACACTGGCAGTGTAGGCAACCAGATCCACGGTGAGTTCTATTCCCGGGGTCGCCTCGAGGGTGGCCCAGAGGGTCTCGGCGTCGTCCTCGCTGATTTGCGCTGCGAGCAGGCCTTGCTTCCCGGCGTTGCCGCGGAAGATATCGCCGAAGCGGGGGCTGAGCACTACGTCGAAACCGAAGTCGCGCAGCGCCCACACGGCGTGTTCGCGGGAGGAACCGGTGCCGAAGTCGGCTCCGGCGACGAGCACCTTGGGGCTCTGGTAGGCGGCCTGGTTGAGAATGAACTCAGGATCCTGGCGCCAGCCATAGAACAGGGCGTCCTCGAATCCGGTCTTGGTGACGCGCTTGAGGAAGACGGCCGGGATGATCTGGTCGGTGTCGACGTTGGAACGGCGCAGCGGCACGGCGACGCCGGTGACGGTGGTGAATTTCTGCATGGTCGGCCCTCCTACAGGCTTGCCGGAACGAGGCCGGCCGGCACGATGCCGTCCTGCACGAGGTCCCACGGGCTGGACAGGGTGCCGCGGATGGCCGTGGCCGCCGCGACGAGCGGCGACACCAGGTGGGTGCGTCCGCCCTTGCCCTGCCGGCCCTCGAAGTTGCGGTTGCTGGTGGACGCGCAGCGCTCCCCCGGGGCGAGCTGGTCGGGGTTCATGCCCAGGCACATCGAGCAGCCGGCGAAGCGCCATTCGGCGCCGAAGTCGGTGAAGATCTTGTCGAGCCCCTCGGCCTCCGCTTCGATCCGCACGCGGGCGGAGCCGGGAACTACGAGCATCCGCACCCCGTCGGCGATGGACTTGCCCTTGATGATCTCGGCCGCGGCGCGCAGGTCTTCGACCCGGCTGTTGGTGCAGGAACCCAGGAACACGGTGTCGACGTGGATGTCCTTCATCGCGGTTCCGGCGGCCAGGTCCATGTATTCGAGGGCGCGTTCGGCGGCGCTGCGCTCGTTGGCGTCGTCGATCTCGGCGGGGTTGGGCACGGTGTCGCTGAGCGAGACGCCCTGGCCGGGGTTGGTGCCCCAGGTCACGAACGGTTCGAGGGTGTTGGCGTCGAGGATGACCTCGGCGTCGAAGGTGGCACCGTCGTCGGTGGCCAGGGTGTCCCAGTACTCCACGGCGGCATCCCAGTCGTCGCCGGCCGGCGCGTGTGCGCGGCCCTTGAGGTAGGCGTAGGTGGTGGCGTCGGGGGCCACCATTCCGGCGCGTGCGCCGGCCTCGATCGACATGTTGCAGATCGTCATGCGCCCCTCCATGGAGAGGGCACGGATGGCGCTGCCGCGGTATTCGAGCACGTAGCCCTGGCCGCCGCCGGTGCCGATCTTGGCAATCACGGCGAGGATGATGTCCTTGGCCGTGACGCCGGGGCGCAGGGTGCCGTCGACCGTGATGGCCATGGTCTTGAACGGCTTGAGCGGCAGGGTTTGGGTGGCCATGACGTGCTCCACCTCGCTCGTTCCGATGCCCAGCGCCATGGCGCCGAAGGCGCCGTGGGTGGAGGTGTGCGAGTCGCCGCAGACCACGGTGATGCCGGGCTGGGTGAGGCCCAGCTGCGGGCCGACCACGTGCACGATGCCCTGCTCGATGTCACCCAGCGAGTGCAGGCGCACTCCGAACTCGGCGCAGTTCTTTCGCAGGGTCTCGATCTGGGTGCGGCTGGTGAGATCGGCGATGGGCCGGTCGATAGCCAGCGTCGGGGTGTTGTGGTCCTCGGTCGCGATAGTCAGGTCGGGCCGGCGCACGGGGCGCCCGGCCAGCCGGAGGCCGTCGAAGGCCTGCGGGCTGGTGACCTCGTGCACGAGGTGCAGGTCGATGTAGATGAGGTCGGGGGTACCGTTCTCGCCCTTGGCCACCAGGTGTTTGTCCCAGACCTTCTCGGCCAGGGTGCGCGGACGGGTGTCCACGATTGCTGCAGTTGTCATGTTCGTGCGTCTTCCTCGGGAAAAGTGGTCAGCCAACGACAAACTCCGCGACGAGTGAGGCCTTCAGGTACGGGACTCGTCGCGGCACAGAAGAAGAAGTCGACGTGGCAGCACACCTCAGGCTAACACTGAGAACGGGATGCGTCAGGCAAGGTTTCGCTTACTGCCGCGGCGTGGCAGGCCGGCGGAGTTGGTCCTATGGTGTGCGCATGACGACAGTGGCTGCTCCGCAGAAGACCGGCAGGGTGCTGGTGGTGATCCTGCTGGCGCAGTTCATCATCGTCGTCGACTCCACCTTCATGAACGTCTCGATCTCCACCCTGGTGGCGGACTTCGACACCACCGTCACCGGGATCCAGAACGCCATCACGCTCTACACCCTGGTGATGGCGGCGTTCATGATCGCGGGCGCGAAGGTGGGCGACATCATCGGCCGCAAGCGGGCGTTCGTGATCGGGCTGTGCGTCTATTCGGTGGGCACCACCGTCACCGCCCTCTCCCCCACCCTGGGCGTGTTCATCCTGGGCTGGTCGGTGCTGGAGGGACTCGGCTCCGCGATGATGCTGCCGGCCATGATGTCGCTGATCGTGTCGAACTTCGCTGCCGGGCCGGCTCGTGCTCAGGCCTACGCCGGGTTCGCGGCCATCGCCGGCATCGCCGCCGGCATCGGGCCGATCATCGGCGGCCTCTTCACCTCGTACCTGTCCTGGCGGCTCGCCTTCGCCAGCGAGTTGCTCGTGGCTCTGTTCATCTTCAGCCAGTTGAAGATCATTGCGGATGCCCCGTACCGCGGCCGCAAACAGCGTTTCGACGTGCCCGGGTTCCTGCTCAGTGCGGCCGGGCTGATCATCGTGGTGCTCGGGATCGTCCTGGCCTCCGCCTACGGCCTCGTCACCACCCGTACCGATGTGGTGGTGCTCGGCCAGGTGGTGCTCACCGCCGGTCAGGTGTCGCCCACCGTCATCCTGGTGGTGCTCGGCCTGCTGCTGCTGATCGGGTTCGTGCTGGTGGAACGGCGCCGCCACCGCCGCGACAAAGACACGCTGCTCGACCTGGAGCTGTTCGGCATCCGCGCGGTCTCTGCCGGCACGTCGGTGCAGCTACTGCAGTACGTGGTTCTGACCGGGGTGATCTTCGCGGTTTCGCTCTATGTACAAATGGAGTTGGCATACTCGGCGATCCAGAGCGGCCTCACGGTACTTCCGCTCTCGCTGGCGGTTCTGCTCGCCGCTGCCGTGAGTGGCAGGGTCTTCAGCAAACGATTCCGGCCGCGCAGTGTCATCCTCACCGGATTCGTGATCATCGTTCTGGGGGCCATGGCCATGGGCCTGTTGGCTCGGGATGCGACCAGCGGTGCCGAGTTCATCGTCGGCCTGGCCCTGATCGGGTTCGGTACCGGCACCATCGTGTCGCAGAACCAGAACCTGATCATGTCGTCGGTCGCCGCGCAGCGCTCCAACGAGACCTCTGGGGTGATCAACACCGCCCAGAACATCGGGGCCTCCCTCGGCACTTCCCTGGCCGGCGCGCTGATCCTGTCGGTCTTCGTGCTGACCGCCACCACGCTGATCGACGACAGCCCGGCCTTCTCCACTGCCGAGCAATCCCAGCTCAGTCAGGCCGTCACCGACAAGGCCCAGATCGTGAGTGACGCCCAACTCGGTGACGCCGTGGCCGACTACCCCGCCGAGCAGCAGGATGCCGCGATCGAGATCAATGCCGAGGCCAGGCAGACCGCCCTGACGGTGGTCTACGCCGGGCTAGCCCTGGCCGGCCTGCTGGGTCTCGTCGTCGCCACAAGGCTGCCGAAGACGGCACCGTTGTCGCGCGCCCCGGCAGCGACAGCGGGCAGCAGCAGCGACGGCCCGGGCGCAGACGAGGCGCCGGCGTAGCCCCTCGGCGTCAGGCCCTGGACACGTCCACGGTGAATTCGCCCAGTGTCAGGCTCTGCCGGCCGGTCAGTGGGGCGCGGATGCCGGGATCGAGCGGGGTGCGTTCGCCGTGGGCGTCGACGAGGCTGACCCCGTTGGTGGAGTGCAGATCGGTGATCCACAACGCACCGTCGATCAGCTCGATGAGAGCGTGCGACTTCGACACGGATCGGGCCGGGTCCTGCACGCTGACCATGGTGGCGGCCCGACGGGTCACGGGAGCCGGGTCCCGGCCGAGCACGATGGAACCCGTGACCGCCACCGACTGGCCGTCGGCGAGCTCAAGCAGCCAGCCCGTGGCCACGGTCGTAACCTCTGCGGCAGGCACAGCCGCGGGCACGATGTCCATCATGACGGTGCCGGGCAGGGCAGAACCGGGCAACGCGACGGCGTCCGGCACCATGGGCTCCGGCGGCGCGACGGGTGCAGCCGAGGGGGCGCGTGGCGGCGCTCCCAATGGCGTCGCCACGAAGGCAGGGATCGACAGCGCGGCAACCGTCGGCGCCGGCCCGGTCGGCGGCGCCGCGGCGTTGTCGTCGGAGGCGTCGTTGTCGGCGCTGGTGTCCGAGTTCGGGGCCCCGCTCACCGAAGCCGGCGGGATGACCTCCAGCGCCTTCGGATGCCGCACCCGGGCGGTCGCCTCGTCGTCAGACTCCCGCGGCGCGAACAGCCCCGGTGGGGGCACGATGAAATCCGGATTTTCCACGATGCCACCCTACCGGCGACCGGGGCCGGAGCCGCGGCTGCCGCGCACGTTCACCTGGCTCCAGTCCCGCTTGGACCGCAGGCGGAACCTCGCGAAGATCCGCCGCAGTCGCCCGGCAGACTTTCCAGCTGTAGCCAGGGAGGCCATCGCCGCCGTCCAGTTGCTCTCCACGACGTCGTCCTCGATCCGTTGGCCGCCGAAGACGGCGCTGTCCACCGAGTCCGCCACCGGCACCAGGCGATGCGGGGCCACGAACGCGGCGGCGTCGACGACGTCGCTGGCGCCCGAGGTATCGGCGAGCTGGGCGGCCAGTTGGGCCTCCAGGCTCACTGCCACCTGGCGGCGGCTCGACGAGCGGGGCACCTCGAAGCCGAGCTCGGCGAAGCCGTCGGTCAGCTCGGACCAGGCGCCGGCGGCGCGTTGGTCGCCGGTCCCTCGGCTGCGCCGGCGACGACGGCGACGGGACTTGAGCGCGGCGATGACCAGCAGCGGTACGCCGAGCAGCACGAGCGGAATGCCGACGGAGCCGATGACGACCCAGGCCCAGCCGGGCAGCTCGAAGTCCTTGTCCTTGTCTTCGTCCTTGGTGTCGGCGATCTCGACCGCTGTGAGCAGGTCGTCGGCCTCGTTGTCCATCCGTGGCGGCTGGCGCACCTGCGGCTGCGGCTCGGTCATCGGCTTAGGGGTCTGGTCCTGCGGCACGTCGGTCTGGTCGGGGGTGGGATAGAACGGCACCCAGCCCACTCCCTCGAACGCCACTTCCACCCAGGCCGTCACATCGGTGCCGGTGATCTCGATCGCCCCGGCTTCTTCGGGGACGTCGGGTGCGAAGCCCATCACCACCCGGGCCGGGTAGTTGAGGCTGCGAGCCATCAGGGCCATGGCGGCGGCGTATTGCTCTTCGTCGCCCACCATCTGGGTGCGGGTGAAGAGCTCGTTCAGTCGATCGGCGCCGTGGCCGGCGCGGGACGGAATGCCGTCGGAGGCGAGGCCGTGGCTGAGGAAGCCCTTGGTCTTGAGCGCCTGCTCGATCGCGCGCAGGCTGTCGATCGGGGTATCGGCCGTGCCTGCGTACTCGATGGCCTTGGCGACCACGACGTCAGGGATGTTCTGCACTGCGGGCAGCTGCACGTCGGCGACCGGAACGTTCGCGAGGTCTTCGTCTCGGTAGGTCTGCTGCAGCATGGCGCTGACGGTGTACTGGTAGCCGGATTCCACGCCGCTGGTGAGCACTGCGGTGCCGCTTTCGGCGTTGTAGCGCAGGGTTTCGCTTTCGTCCTGGCTGGCGGCGTCGTCGAAGTCCACCGTGGTCGGGTAACCGACGCCGGGCAGCCAGACGTCTTCGTAGCCGGTGACGTCGATGGTGACGGTGCTGTCCTGGTTGCTCGTCACCAGGGACGGCGCAGGGATGGTGCGGCCGACCAGCCGGAAGCTGCCGGAGCCGCCCACCAGGCTGTCCGCCGCGGCGACGTTCCACAGCTTGCCGTCATAGGCGTCCATGCTGGCCAGGCGCAGCATTTCGCCGGGCTGGAGCCCGGTCACGCTGAACAGCGGGGTGTCGGCGAGGGTCTTGGTGTACTGCCGGAAACCGGCCAGGGGGCTGGGGAACTCAAGCGGGTCGAATGGCGGCTGGATCTCCTCCCGCAGCACGTACCGGCTCTTCGGGTCGGGGGCGAGTACCCCGCCCACCAGGGCGCCGATCAGCACGGCGCCCAGAACCAGGGTGGCCGTGCCCAGGATCTTGCGGCGGAACAGCCTGGCCGCTCCCTGGGCATCCGCGCTCTCGGTCTTGGTGCGGCGCCAGCCGATCCAGACGATGGCGACGACGGCGAAGACCACACCGCGAAGGCCCGCGAAGTAGGTCTTGTCGGTGCCCATCAGGATGCCGGTCAGGTAGAGCAGCACCGGACCGATCAGCAGGATGCCGGTGCGCCAGACCGTGCGCGGCCGGGTCGGCAGCCAGCGGCTGGCCAACATGGTGCCGGCGAGGGCGATCAACCAGGCGGCGAAGTACGGCAGCACCGGCATGTAGTACGGGGCTTCAACGGGCGTGCCGAGGGTGACGATGTCCTTCCAGCCGAAGACAGCGCCGAGGGCGAGACCCGCCGTGGACGACACGCTCGGGAACACCCCGAGCAGCGCCTCACCGGGCATGGTGAACGGGGTGCCGAGCAGGAAATACGCCAGGATGCCGGCCAGCACGCTGGTGACCACGCCCAACCGCAGGGAGTAGCCGAGCATGGCGATGCCGGTGCCGACGACCAGGCCGCCGAGTCCGGCGACGAGGAAGTTGTAGTCGCCGAAGGAGGTCTCCAGGCCGAGCACGCCGAGCAGCGAGAGCACGCTGAGCACCGCGACGTCTGTCCACGCCGCGCGCGGGAACGGCCGCCAGGCGGTCCCAGGGCCGGTCGGCCGGTCGGCGCGCGGTTTCGGGGCTGGCGCCGGCCGGGCGGGCTTGCCCGAAGCGGCGGTGCGGGTGAAACGGCTCATCGGTGTACCCGTCGGAGAAGTTTGGGCAGGTCGGCGAGATCGCCGATGGTGATGACCGTGAGGCCGGACACCGTGGACAACCGGGATTGCGCCCCGGGTTCGATGCGGAACGCGAGGGTGGTGGCGTCCTTGCCGAAGAGCGTCTGCGCGGCCCGGAATTCGGTGAGGTCCATCAGGGAACCGGCGATCATCATGACCACACTCGGCGGCGGCAGGCGGCGGGTCGCGGCCCTGGCGAACTCGCGCAGGCTCGGAAAGAGCCCTGAGACGGCTTCGATGCGGGAGGTGTCGTCGAGCAACGCGACCGGGGTCGCGGTGCGCAAGCCGAGCTTCTCGGTGACGACGCTGAGACCGGTGCCGTCCCGGATGACCTGCAGGGCCAGCGACGCCGTCACCGACACCGCGAGTTCGAACTCGTCATCGGTCGCGTAGTAGGCGGTCTCCGATGTGTGCACGATGGTGAGCTGGGTGCGGCGGGTCTCTTCGAACTGGCGCACCATCAGCTGGCCGGTGCGGGCCGACGTGCGCCAGTGCACGTTGCGCAGGGGGTCGCCGGGCTCGTAGGCGCGCAGGGCGTGGAAGGAGATGTCGTCGCTGGTGATCTTCTTGGTGATCTCGCCCTCGAGGTCGCGCATCAGGCCGGCGGCGGACGACGCGATCCGGGTGGTCACAGGGTGCACGAACAGTTCCACGGCCTCGGTCCAGCGCACGGTACGCCGCATCAGCCCGAGCTGGTCGCCACGCACCGAGATGGCCGGGCCGGCCACGATGACCGCGCGGCGCTGGGTGGGCACGGCGAAGAGTTCGTCGTGCTCGGCGCCGGCAGCCAGGCCGGGGATGACGAATTCGGCGAGACCGGATCCCACCGGCAGTTCCATGCGGGCGGCCAATAGGGCTCGCTCGCCGGTGTTGGTGACGGTCATCTGGCCGAGCGCGCGTTCGCCGGCGACCACGCGGTGCGGGTTCAGCTGCAGGTCGACCTTGTAGGTGGCCCGGCCGACGATGAACGGCACGGCCACCAGCAGGGCGGCCAGCAGCGTCGTGGCCAGGTAGGTGAATTCCACCCAGCCGAACACGACGCTCACGATGGCGGCGCCGATGGCGCCGAGTAGCACGAGCCGGCCGGCCGGGCCGACCACCGCGAAGACGGGTCGGATGCGCCCCCACAGTAGGGCGACAACTTGGCTAAGCAGCCGCCAAGCGTTGGCGCCCGCCGCCCCGAGCGCGCGCCCGACCGATCTCAGGGCGTGTCTGGCCGGTGAGATTCGTGCGGGGCCACGCTCGGCGGTGCGCTTCATGCTGCGCGGAAGGCGGGAGGAGCCACCTCGACAAGGATGCGGCTGACGATGTCCTCGGCCGTGACGCCGGCGAAGTCGGCTTCCGGGTCGACCATGATGCGGTGCGCGAGCACCGGGATGGCCAGGTCGCGGATGTCGTCGGGGCTCACGAAGGTGCGAGCCTGCGAGAGCGCCCAGGTCTTGGCGGCGCGGGCGAGGGCCAGGGCGCCTCGCATGCTCACGCCGAGGGTCGAGGAGACGTCGGTGCGGGTGGCGGTGACGATCTCGTTGAGGTAGCCGAGCACGGCGGCATCCACGAACACCTCTGAGGCGAGCTGGGCCATGGTGACCACGGAGCTGGAGGCGATGATCGGCGTGATGCCGGCATCCCGCGCCCGGTTCGACGAGTCCAGCAGTAGCGTGACCGCGGTGTCGTGGTCGGGGTAGCCGAGTGAGGTCTTGAACAGGAATCGGTCGAGCTGGGCTTCGGGCAGCGTGTACGTTCCGGCCTGCTCGACGGGGTTCTGGGTGGCGATCACCATGAACGGGCTGCCGACCTCGTGGCTGATGCCGTCGACGGTGACCCGGCCTTCCTCCATCACCTCGAGCAGTGCGGACTGGGTCTTCGGGCTCGCCCGGTTGATCTCGTCGGCGAGCACGATCGACGCGAAGATCGGTCCCTTGTGGAACTCGAAGACTCCCTTGCCCTGGTCGTAGATGGTGACACCGGTGACGTCGGAGGGCAGCAGGTCAGGCGTGAACTGGATGCGGGAGTGCGTGCCGTCCAGGGTGTTGGCGAGGGCCTTGGCGAGCACGGTCTTGCCGGTGCCGGGAAAATCCTCGAGCAGAACGTGGCCGTTGGTGAGCATCGCGGCGACGACCAGGCGGATGACATGTTCCTTACCGAGGATGGCCTGCTCGACATTGCCGACGAGCTTGCCGAATGCCTCGGCGAACCAGTCTGCCTGTTCCTGTGTGACGCTCATTCGTTGGTGTCCGTTCTGTTGGTCTGTAGTCGAGTGCAAAAAAGTCGGGGTCTGGATGTGCCGTGGTACCGGCCGGTCAACGCCATCACTGCGCATTCCATTCGGCGCCGGAGATCTCGTTGCTGTACAGCACCGCACCGTCGCTCACCCGGGTAAGCCGAACCTGGATTCTGTCTCCGGCGGGCCGGCTTCCGAGGGTGTTCGTGAGCTCGATGGTGTCGGTTACTCCGAGCGTGTAGGTGCTCTCGGAGGTTGATCCGCCCGTCACCTGGGTGGTGATGCGGTAGTCACCGGGCACGTAGTCCGTATAAGCGACGTTCACGCGGTGGCAGATGTTGGAGTCGCTGCAGCCCGGAACGGAGGCCCCGGCGCCCTTGCGGATGGTCGCCGTGGGCGGGGGCGGCGGCGGGGTGGGCTGCGGGGTGGCTACATCCGACGAGGTCCACTCGCCACAGCCCCGCGGGTTGCATGCCTGCACCCGGTATTGGTAGGGCTGATCGATGGTTCCGATGGCCGATGCCGACAGCGCGCCGGAGGTGGAACCGTTCGCGGCGCTTCCCTGGATCCACTCGTAGTTGTAACTGCTCACCCCGCGCCCGCCGTTACTGCCCGGCGCCGCCCAAGTGAGGCTGAGCTCGCCGGTGCCCTGCCCCGGCGCCTTGAGCGTGGCACTGGCGGGGGCTCCCGGCTTGCCGTATGGCGTGATCGTGTTGCTGCCGGCGGAGGCCGTCGAAGCGCCGATCGCGTTCCGGGCGGTGACGGAGAAGGCATAGTTGCTGCCGTTGGCCAGGCCGGTGATCGAGTGGGTGCCAGCATTTGGCACCACGATGGATCCACCGGACCAGCTGATGGTGTAGTCGATGATCGGCGAGTTGTTCGACGACGGGGCGGTGAAGCTCACGGTCGCACTGGCGTCGCCTTCCACGGCCACCGGAGCGTTAGGGGCATCCGGGTTGTTGCGGATCACGAAGGTGATCCTGGCTGTGGTCTGCCTGGCGGGGTCGCCGGTGGCGTCCTTGATCTCGTAGACAACCGTGAGGGTGCCTGTGGCGCCGGATCCGGTTTTCACGGTGACATCGGTGCCGCTGAAGGCAACGGTGGCCGTGCCGACCTGCTGCTCGATCTTGGCGCCGACGACAACGAGGGGCTTGCCGTCCTTGGCGAACGGGTTGTAGTCGTTGTCGAGCACGGGCACGGTGACCGTGGTGCTCGGCCGGGTCTCGATGCCGTTGCCGTTGGGACCGGCGTCGTCCACGGCCTGGGGCACGGGTCGGGTCGAGGAGACCACGGTCACGTCGACCGAGCCGGGCACGGTGAACTCCTTGTAGGTCACCGTGAACGTGAGTGTGACCTTTGCGCCGGGTTGGGTGCCGAGCGGCGAGGAGATAGTGAGTTCGGCGCCGCTGAGTGACGCGGCGACCTTGCTGTCCATGCCATCGAGCGACCCGTAGCTGACCTTTTGGATGATGTCGGGGTTGGGGTGCCCGGTGGAGGTGCGCAGGTTCACGACCTGGGCGCCCTCCCCCGCTTCGACCGTGACCTTCGACGGTGTGAAGGTGGGTGCGACGTCTTCGAAGTTGGGGTCGCCCACGGTGATCGGAATCGTGAGGGTCGCCTGCACACCCTTCGGGTCTGAGGCGCTCGTTCCGTCGGTCACGACAAAGGTCAGCGAGGCCTCCCCGCGGTACTCCGGCGCGGCGACGAAACTCAGGCTCCCGGTGCCGGTCATGGGGTTGGATCCGTCGGTGTTGGTAGCCGTTGCGCTGATCAGCAGGGCCGGGCGGCCGGACGGCACCTCCACGATGTCGGCCAGGGTCCAGCTCTTCGAGCCGTTCATCTTGATCACCTGCGGGCCGATGTCCTTCAGGAACGGGGGCGGGAAGACCTCTTCCTCTGGGGTGGGTGTTGCCGTCGGTACGTCTTCGGGTTGGGCCGGCTGAGGGGTCTCGCTCGGCTCCGGCTTGGGCTTGGGCGGCACGATGATGAAGGCCGTCGCACTGAGCTTGTCGAGCTCGTTGGTGAGCCGGTAGGCGATCGCCTGGCGTTCAAAGGTGGGCTCGACCCGCACGGTGCCGCCTTGCTGGATGTCGCCGGAACCAGCGTTGGGTCCTTCGAGGCTGATGGCGAGGTCCTCGATCAGGCCGCTGGGATTCTCGGCACCCTCGAGCACGTCGACCTCGACGGCCTGGCCGGATTCGACCTCCTCGGGTTCGACGAAGTGGTCGATGGCCACGGGGTACTGCGCCTGGGCGTCCTCGGTGACCTTCACCTGCACGAAGGCGGTATCGGCGCCGCCGTGGCCGTTGGTGATCTCGTACCGCAGCGTGTAGGTGCCTTCTTCGGCCGGGGCCTCCACGATGATGCGGCTGCCGTCGACGGATGCCGTGATGCCCGGGTCCACCTCAGGTAGTTTCTCGGTGAGGGTGAGCTTGTAGCCGTTGGGGTCGGAGTCGTTGAGGGCCACGGGGATCGACCCGGTGCGGCCGGGCTTGATCTCGATCGAGTCGTCGACGGCGTTGGGAGCGAGCAGGGTGGGCGGGCGCGGGATCACGCCGATGCGCACCGCCCCTTCCGCGGTGGACCCGAGGGTGTCCTCAACCTGGTAGGTGAACGCATCCGTGCCGGCAGTGCCCGGGTAGGCCTCGTAGATGAAGAAGTCGCTGCCCTGGTCGACGATCCGGCCGAGCTCCGGCGCGCTGGTGACGTCCTTGAGGTACACGGAGTCACCGTCGGGGTCGATGCCGTCGAGGGGAACCTTCACCTTGATGGTGGAGTCCGCGAAGGTGCGCATGGTCAGCGGCAGCGGCGTGGGCGGGCGGTTGTTCTTCTCGTCCATCGCGATGACCGTGAATCGCACCGTGGCCGTTGCGGTCTCACCGAAGGCGTCCCGAATCGTGTAGACGACGCTGTAGGAACCGGCCTCCTGGGGTGCCTGATAGCGCACCTGGGTGCCGGTGACGAAGGCCAGGCCGCCGACGTTCGCGGTGTCGGCCAGGTCGGCGTCGACGGTCATGGTGGCGGAGTCGGGGTGGTAGTCGTTGTCGAGCACGGGCACCGTGACGATGTCGCCGGCACGCACGCTCACGGTGTCGTCCACGGCGACAGGAGGCTGATGCTTCACCAGCGGCGGCACCGGCACCACGGTCACGCCGGCGGTGGCCGTGTTGTCGCCGTCGCTGATCGTGTAGGTGAACTGCACCTGCTCGGTGAGTGCCGCGGCGGCGGTCACCCGCAGCACGGTGTTGGTGAGGATCTCCACGGTGACGAGGTCCTGGGTTTCACTGAGGTCGACGGACTGCACGGCGAGCACCCGGCCGCCGGGTGAGACGTCGTTGTCGAGCACCGGAATTGTCACGGGTTCGCCGGCGCGCAGGTACGCGGTGTCCTTGACCGCGATGGGCGGTTGCACGTCATCGGGGTCTTCGAGCACGTCGACCCGGATCAGGCCGACGCTGGAGGCGGCACCGGCGCCCAGGCTGTAGGTGAAGACATAGCTGCCGGCCTTGCCTGAGGAGACCGCGACTGTGCCGCGTTCGAGGTTCGCGACGGCGCTGAGGTCGTTGGGCACCTCGTTCACACCGATGAGGGCGAGCGGCGCGCCCGACGGGGTGACGTCGTTTTTCAAGGGTTCGATCAGGGCGGTTTCGCCGACGAACACCGTGGTGAAGTCGGGGGTGCCGATCGGGTTGAGAGTGCCGGGCGCCTTCACGTCGACGGTGAGAACCCCGGTCGCGGTGAGCAGGCCGTCGGAGACGACGAACTGCACCTCCTTCACTCCCAGCTCGGCAGTCTTCGACTCGAAGGTGACGAAGCCCTCAGGGCCGAACCGCACCCCGTCTCCGGTGGTCGGCGAGGCCGACACCAAGTAGATGTCGTCGCCGTCGGGGTCGATCCAGTCCGACAGCACGTTGTAGCTCACGATCTGGCCCTGCTCGACGCTGATCGCCCCGGCCCGGTTCGACACCGGGGCGAGGTTTTCTTCGAGCGGGCGCATGGTCACGTTGACCTGTGCCTCGGCGACCGCAGCGCGGCCATCCGCCACGGTATACCGGAAGGAGATCGTGCCTACGGCATCCTTCGCGGGCGTGAATTGCAGGGCGCGACCACCGTCGATCAGGTCGAGTGTGCCCTGGGACTCGGAGAAGCCGCTGACGTTGGTCACGGTGAGTACGTCACCGTCGGGGTCGGTGTCGTTTTCGAGCACCGGCAGTACCGTGGTCTTGGCCGGCCGCACGCCGTACTCGTCGTCGCGGGCGATCGGTGCCCGGTTCACGTTGGTGCGCTCGGCCAGGGTGTCTTCGAAGGATTCCTGGGCGGCCTTCTCGGTGCCGTCCTCGGCGTCCTCTTCCTCGGGCGGGGTCACCTCTTCCCAGTTCTCCACCAGGCGCATGTTCGAGTCGACCAACCAGACGTTGCCATTGGAGAGATTGTTCAACGCGATCACGTTGCGGTTCACCCGGAATTCGAGCACCGAACCCTTGGTGTTCTGCTCGATCGTCTCCCGCAGCACCTTCGAACCGTCACAGTCCGCCAGGTAGCGCTGGGCACCGCCCCAAGCGGCGTGCGCACACCCGTTCAGCCACACGGGCTTGGACACCGACTTCGGCTCCTTCACCGCCGATTCCAACTCAGCATCAACCGTGACGATATCGCCACCGTCCAACGGAACCTTCACCAGCGACTCGGTGGTAGCGACCAGGGCTACGTCGTTCTCGGCGCCGGTCTGCTGCAACTTGACGGCATTCTTCGGCACCGTGATCGTCTCACCGTTGGCGATGATGTGGTGGTTCTCGGTGTCGAGCAGCACCGGTGTGCCGCCAACAGCGGCGAGCTGGAACTCGCCGAGTTTCGGCAGGGTGCTTTCAGTCGGCGCCGGCGATTCGGCCGTGGGATCGAAACTGAACAGGGTCTTCTCGGTTGTGGACGCACCGAAGACCACACCATCTGGGGAGACCGCGATATGACCGCCCGCGCCGAGCGTCATGACCGGGTCGGTGGCCTTGGGGTCGAAGCTCAGCTCCCCGGCGGCATTGATCACCCAGACCTTGCCGGACTTGGCCTCCATGACGGCGATCGAGTCGCCACCGTAGACGATCTCGGAGCCGGGCGAGACATCCACCCGTTCGCCGAGCGTCGTGAAGGCGGGGTCGATTCGTTCGATGGTGCCCACGCTGCCATCGATCAGGAAGACGTCGTCGCCGTTCTGCACCACGTCGAACGAACTCGAGGCGGCGTTGACCGAGGCGTTCAGTTCTTCGATCTGCCGGTTCAACCGCCCGGCCAGCAGTTGCTTGCCGTTCGTCACCCAGACGTCACTGGCGGTGAGGTCCACGTCGGTGACGGGAAACCCCTCGTGCAGTACGGCGAAGCTCAGGGGCACCCCGGCGAGCACCGAGAGCGCGACGACGGATGCCGACACCCGTCGACCCCGCAACCACGAACTGAGGGTCCCCACCCGATTCCCCCTCATTCGTTCCTGGTACGTACTGCATGTGTGACGAGCTCATTATTATTTTCTGCTGGTGCCGGGACTTTCGACACTGGCCCCCTGACCGGCTATTACGCTAACACGCGAACCGGTCCCGGCCTCATGGGGAGGCGTCCCCATAGGCCGCATCGTCAACAGTCTGAAACCGGCGCACTGGTGGTGTCCGACATCCGGATGAACCAGCCGTCGTAACTGCCGTCTTCGATCTTGAAGTAGTAGTAGTCCACCCCGCGTCGCACCGAGTGACAAATGGCATCCACAAGAGTGCCCGGCTGTAGGTATCCACGCGGATTGTCCGTGCAGCCGTGCGAGCTATTCAGGTTGTTGTTCTCGTAGGAGGCCACGCTCTCAGGACAAGTGGTCTTGGTTACGGTGGAAGGGTTGCTCGGTGTCCACGGCGGCGGCGGGGGCGGGGGCGTCACCGGAGTCGCAGCGTTCGAGGTCGCCCATTCGCCGCAGCCGCGCGGGTTGCAGGCCTTCACCTGGTAGCGGTACTGGGTGTTTGCGTTTCCGGTGGCGGTGGCGCGCTGGCTGCCGCTGGTGGAACCGTTAGCGGCGCCGCCCTCAACCCAGGTGTATTCGTAGCTGGTCACGCCTCGGCCGCCGGTGTTTCCGGGGGCGGCCCAGTCGAGGGTAAGTGCGCCGGTGCCGTCTGCTGCGGCCAGGAGCGAGGCACTCGCGGGTGCACCGGGCACGCCGTACGGCGTGACGGTGGCGCTGCCGCCGGACGGGGTGGAGTCACCCTTGGCGTTGCGGGCGACGACGGTGAAGGAATAGCCGGTGCCGTTTGTGAGTCCACCGATGTCGTATCTGCCGGCGCTGGGGACCTCTTTGTTGCCGCCGTTCCAGCTGATGATGTAGCCGGTGATGGGCGAGTTGTTCGACGACGGCGCCTCGAAGCTCACGGTCGCCATGGCATCGCCCTCGGTAGCTGACGGCGGGTTCGGCGAATCCGGCCGGTCGCGGATCACCAGGGTGATGCGACCGGTGGTACCGCGGGCGGGATCCTTGGTGGCGTCCAGAATGCTGTAGACCGCGGTGAGGGTGCCGGTGGCGCCCGGGCCGGTCTTGATGCTCACGCCGGATGAGGTGAAAGAAATCGAAGCCGTGCCGCCGCTGACGTCCTGCTCGATCGTCGCACCGACGACCTCGAGAGGCTTGCCGTCCTGCGCGAACGGGTTGTAGTCGTTCTCGAGCACGGCGATGTCCACGGTCGAGCTCGGCGTGGTCTCGATGCCGTTGCCGTTGGGGCCGTTGTCGGCCACGGCCTGCGCCACGGCGCGGGTGGATGACACCACGGTGACGTCCACCGAGCCAGGCACGGTGAACTCCTTGTAGGTGACGTTGAACTTCAGTGTGACCTTGGTGCCCGGTTTGGTTCCGAGGGGTGAGGAGACTGTGAGCTCGGCGCCCGAAATCGAGGCCGAGACATCCGTCGTTGCCCCGGTGAGGGAGCCATAGCTCAGCTTCTCGATGATGTCGGGGTTCGGGTGCCCGCTTGACGAGCGCAGGTTGACGACCTGACTGCCCTCGCCGGCCTCGACCGTGAGCTTGGACGGCGTGAAGGTGGGGGCGACGTCTTCGAAGTTGGGGTCGCCGATCGTGATCTCGATCGTGAGAGTGGCCTGGTTGCCCTGGGGATCGTCTGCGCTGGTGCCGTCGGTCACCACGAAGGTCAGTGAGCCGGGGCCGCGATAGTCAGCGGCCGCCACGAATTTGAGGGTGTTGGTGCCGGTCATGGGGTTGCTGCCGTCGCTGTTGGTGGCGGTGGCGCTCAGCAGCAACGCAGGGCGCCCAGAGGGCACGTCGACGATATCGGCCAGCACCCAGGACTTCGAGCCGTTGACCTTGATGATCTGCTCCGGCAGGTCCTTCAGGGTGGGCGGCGGGAACGTCTCTTCGGGTGTCGGCGTCGGAGTGGGCGGCGGAGTCTCTGACGGAGTCGGTGTCGGTTCGGCAGCGGGATCGGTCTGCTCTGGATCCGGTGACTCGGCAGCCTCCGGTTCCACCGGCTCCGGCTTGGGCATCGGCGGCACGATGATGAATGCCGTGGCGCTGAGGTCGTCGAGGTCGTTGGTGAGTGTGTAGGCGATCGCCTGACGGTCGTAGCTGGGCACGATCCGGACGATCCCGTTGCCGCGGACCTCGCCGGCATCGGACTGGGGCCCCTCGAGGGTGATCACCAGTTCGTCGATCAATCCGCCGGGGTTCTCTGCCCCGTCGAGCACATTGACATCGACGGGAGCGCCGGAAAGCACGTCGTCCGACTCCACAAAGTGGTCGATGGCCGTCGGCGGTATCGCCTTGGCGTCCTGCGTCACCTTCACCTGCACGAAGGCGGTGTCGGACCCGCCGTGCCCGTTGGTGATCTCGTAGCGCAGGGTGAACGTGCCCTCTTCGGCGGGCGCCACCACGATGACCCGGCTGCCGTCGACGGATGCGACGATTCCCGGATCGACCTCGGGCAGTTTCTCGGTGAGGGTGAGCTTGTAGCCGTTGGGGTCTGAGTCGTTGAGCACGACCGGGATCGACCCGGTGCGGCCGGGCTTGATCTCGATCGAGTCGTCGACGGCGTTCGGGGCCAGCAGGGTGACCGGGCGCGGGATCACGCCGATGCGCACGGTTGCCTCGGCTGTCGCGCCGAGGGTGTCCTGTACCTGGTAGGTGAACGAGTCGGTGCCGGCGGTGCCCGGGTACGCCTCGTAGATGAAGAAGTCACTGCCCTGGTCGACGATCCGGCCGAGCAGAGGCGCGCTGGTCACATCGTTGAGGTAGACCGAGTCACCGTCGGGGTCGATGCCGTCGAGGGGCACCTGCACCTTGATGGTGGAGTCGGCGAAGGTACGCATCGTCAGCGGCAGCGGGGTGGGCGGCTGGTTGGCGTCGTCGTTCTGGGCGACGACGGTGATACGCACGGTGGCGGTGGCTGTCTCCTGGAAGGCGTCCGTGATCTCATAGACCACGCTGTAGGAGCCGGCGTCCTTGGGGGCCTGGTAGCGCACCGAATTGCCGGTGACGAACGCCAGCCCGCCGGCGTCCTTGGTCTCTGCCAGGTCGGGCAGCACCGTCATGGTGGCGGAGTCGGGATGGTAGTCATTCTCGAGGACGGGCACCGTGACGATGTCGCCGGCGCGCACGCTCACGGTGTCGTCGACGGCGACGGGCGGCTGATGCTTCACCAGCGGCGGCACCGGCACCACGGTGACACCCGCAGTAGCCGTCTTCTCGCCGTCGCTGATCGTGTAGGTGAACTGCACCTGCTCGGTCAGGGCAGCCGTGGCCGTGACGCGCAGAACCGTATTGGTGAGGATTTCCACGGTGACGAGGTCTTCGGTCGCGCTGAGGTCCACGGACTGCACGGCGAGCACCCGGCCGCCGGGTGAGACGTCGTTGTCGAGCACCGGAATGGTCACGGGTTCAGCGGCGCGCAGGTACGCGGTGTCCTTCACCGCGATCGGCGGCAGGATCTCGGTCGGGTTCTCCAGAACGTCGACCCGGATCAGCCCGACGCTGGCGGTGGCGCCCGCACCGAGGCTGTAGGTGAAGACGTAACTGGCAGCCTTGTTCGATGACACCGCGATGGTGCCCCGCTCGAGGTTGGGCACTGCGGACAGATCGTTGGAGACCTCGTTGACGCCGATCAGCGACAGGGGTTCACCCGAGGGAGTGACATCGTTCTTCAACGGTTCGATCAAGACGGTCTCGCCCCGGAACACCGTGGCGAAATCGGGTGTGCCAATCGGGTTGAGGGTGCCCGGCGCCTTCACGTCGACGGTGAGCACCCCGGTCGCGGTGAGCAGGCCGTCGGAGACGACGAACTGCACCTCCTTGACCCCCAGCTCAGCCGTCTTGGACTCGAAAGTCACAAAGCCTTCCGGGCCGAACCGCACCCCGTCGCCGGTGGTCGGCGAGGCGGAGACCAGGTAGATGTCGTCACCGTCGGGGTCGATCCAGTCCGACAGCACGTTGTAGCTCACGATCTGGCCCTGCTCCACACTGATCGCCCCGGCCCGGTTCGACACCGGCTCCAGGTTCTCCTCGAGCGGGCGCATGGTCACGTTGACCTGCGCCTCGGCGACCGCACCGCGACCATCCGCCACGGTGTACCGGAACGACACCGTTCCGGCCGCATCCTTCGCCGGGGTGAACTGCAGGGCCCGGCCCCCGTCGATGTAGTCCAGCGCGCCCTGCGACTCCGAGAATCCGCTGACGTTGATCACCGTGAGCACGTCACCATCGGGGTCCGTGTCGTTCTCGAGCACCGGCAGCACCGTCGTCTTGGCCGGCCGCACACCATACTCATCGTCCCGCGCGATCGGCGCCCGGTTCACGTTGGTGCGCTCGGCCAGGGTGTCCTCGAACGATTCCTGGGCGGCCTTCTCGGTGCCGTCCTCGGCGTCCTCCTCCTCGGGCGGGGTCACCTCTTCCCAGTTCTCCACCAGGCGCATATTGGCGTCGACCAACCAGACGTTGCCATTGGAGAGGTTGTTGAGAACGATCACGTTGCGGTTCACCCGGAACTCGAGCACTGAGCCCTTAGTGTTCTTTTCGATGTTCTCCCGCAGAACCTTTTCGCCATCGCAGTCGGCCAGGTAACGTTGCCCGCCGGCCCAGGCCGCGTGCGCGCACCCGTTCAACCACACCGGCGACGACACCGATTTCGGATCGGTCACGGGCGCGTCCAACTTTGCGTCGACGGTGACGACCTCGCCGCCATCGAGCGGCACCTTCAGCAACGCCGCACCGGTGGCGACAAGCACGATCTCGTTCTCTGCGCCGGTCTGCTGCAGTTTGAGGGCCCCGGTGGGCAATTTCAGGGTGGTGCCGTCGACGACCAGGCGGTCATTCTCCGGGTCGAGCACCACCGGCTTCTCCCCCACGGCAGCGATCTGAAACTCACCGAGCTTGGGCAGTGTGCTCTCGGTGAGCCCGGCGGCCGGGTCGTCGGCCGCGGCGTCGTAGGTATACACCGTCTTGTCGGCCGCAGAGGCGCCGAACACGACACCGGTGGGAGACACGGCGATATGCCCGTCAGCTCCGAGAGTCATCACGGGATCGGAGGCCTTGGGGTCGAAGCTCAGCTCTCCGGCGGCATTGATCACCCATACCTTGCCCGACTTGGGCTCCATCACGGCGATCGAGTCGCCGCCGTAGACGATTTCGGAACCGGGTGAGACGTCCACCCTTTCGATCAGGGTGGTGAAGGCGGGGTCGATACGCTCGATCGTGCCAACGCTCTCGTCGATCAGGAAGACGTCATCGCCGTCCTGCACGATGTCGAACGAGCTCGACGCGGCGTTGACCGAGGCGTTGAGCTCTTCGATCTGCCGGTTCAACCGGCCGGCGAGCAGCTGCTTGCCGTTGGTGACCCAGACGTCGCGCGCCGTGAGGTCGACATCCGTCACTGGGAAACCCTCGTGCAGAACCGCGAACGACAACGGCACGCCGGCCAGCACTGTCAGCGCCACCACCGATGCCGTGGCCTTGCGGCCGCGCAACCACGAACTCAGGGTCCCCACCCAATTCCCCCTTGCGTGTTCCGGCCAGCGAGACCGATTACTCCCTCAGGGGGCAACCGTCCATGGGTGCCGATCACGCGTCCCTTCGAGTGGGACGTATGACTCTGGCACCTGACCGGCTCTTACGCTAACACGGCGTTGGGCGACCCCCACACGGGGATCACTCCCCTGTCGCCCCGATCTCGGCTTTGGGCGGGGCAACGGACGCGTCGGCGGCCGCGGCCAGTCTGGAATCCTCTGCGGCCCGGTCGAGCAGAACGATGTCGTCCACGCTGACCAGCCGGGTCGCGACAGCGTATTCCACCAGCCGGGCGCGCCGGTTGGTAGCCAGGTTGCCGGTTCCACCGCGCAGCCCGGCCACACCGAGCTTGTCGAGTTTGCTGCAGACGTTGTCGAGTTTGCGGTTGAAAGTCGTCATGCTCCATCCCAGTCGTGCTGCGGCCTCCGCCGAGCTGGGGATGGCGCCGCGGCCGGGCACGGCCTGGGTCAGGATGCTCTCCGATAGGGAGACGATGAGCAACCGCTGGCTGGTGGTGAGGGTGACGGGCAGGATCGTGGTGGTGCCGCCCTCATTGGACGCCGACAGGGACGTGTTGTAGAAGTCGTCGGCGGCATGAATGGTGAAATCGTAGGTAGATGAACCGGCGCTGAACATCACGTGCATGGTTTGGAAGACGATCGGCAACTTGGCGCCGGGGGCCAGCCAGGCCTGGACGGTGCCAGTGCTGTCGGACACCGTGGCCGAGAGCAGATTGCCCACATTCGCGATCCACCACATGCCGAAGTCCTCGTAGAGCCGCAGGAATGTGCGGTGCAAGTACGGGTTGTCGTCGATGGTCAGGTCGGACTCGCGCCCGATCGAGAAAGCGGTTCCGGTGTCGATGTTGTACCACTCGCCGCAGAATTCGACGCGCAGGGGCGCTCCCGACGGGGTCTCAACGGTTGCAGGCACGGTTCGCCTCCGAGATCTTGCCGTCGGCACGCTGCAGGTAGATGTCGAGGCACACGGTGCTCCCGGGAACAATCTCGCTCACGGTGATGTCGGCGGTCTTGCTGAGTGTGGGTTGGTTCGGGGTTTCGGCGCGCGCCCAGCGGTAGACGTCGCCGTCTTCCGGGTCGGGGTTGCTGACCGTGAAGGTCACCTCGGTGCCGTCATCGGAGGTTGCCGTGCCGTCGAGCACCGGCGCGGGCACGCCGGTGACGACGTTCGCCCCACCCGGGTCGACCGCCACGGGTGAGGTCGTGGGGGTGAGGGCGGAGTCGTCGGCGGGCGTGAGGGTCAGCGCGGCCACGACGGCCCCGACCAGCACCACGGCGGCGACGATCGACCCGATCAGAACCAGACGGCGTCGACGAGGCGACCCGTGCTCCTGGTCATCGTGACGGGCCTCTGGTGCCTCGGCAGCCGGTTCCTGGGCTCGGACCGCGCCGCGGGGGCGCACGACAGTTCGTTCCCGCACGGGTTCGCCCGTGCCGGGCGTCCGGCCGACTGGTTCTCTACTGCCCGGTTCGATCACCCGGGCGCCGCGAACCCGGGTCGCGTCAGCCTCGGCCGCAGTGGTGGCCGGCGCAGCCACGGGTGCCGGTGCCTGGGCGGGTATCGACACCACTGACCGGGCGCGGGTCTCGTCGTCGCCCGCGGGGGCATCCGGTTTCACGTGCTGTGGGCCGGCGATGGTGGGGATGTCGATGCCGGTGGGCGCGTAGCCGAGTTCGAGTTCGACCCGCTGCAAGGCGCGGGCGAAGTCGACGGCGGTGGCGAATCTGTCGTCCCGCCGGGTGGCCATGGCCTTGGCCAGCACCGCGACGAGGGAACGGGGAACGTCGTCCCGATCGATCGGCGTGATCGCGCCGCGTTCGATACGACCGATCAAATCAAGGGTGCCGTTGCCGCGGCCACGGATCTCGAACGGGGTCTGGCCGGCCAGCAGGGTGTGGATGGTGGCCGCCAGCGAGAACACGTCGCTGCGCACATCGGGCCGGGGGTCGTCTTCGAACATCTCCGGCGGCGACCACGGCACGCTCATGCCCACCGATTGGCTCTCGCCGGTGCCGGTGGACTCGGACCCGGCCGGACGGTGGCCGCCGGTGCTGGTCTGCACGGGCAGTTCCTCGTCGAGGCTCGACGAGATGCCGAAGTCGGTCAGTGCGGGCCAGCCGAAGTCGTTGGTGAGCACGTTGGCCGGCTTGATGTCGCGGTGCAGGATGCCGGCGGAGTGGGCGGTGGCGATGGCGCCCGCCAGGCGGACCCCGGTGCGCAAGGCGTCGTCGACGCCGAACCGTTCCCGCTTGTAGCGCTCCGCCAGGCTCGGCCCGGAGCAGTGCTCCATGACGAAGTACGGCCGGCCGTCGCCGGCGACGTCGGCGTGGTAGATCGTGACGATGTACGGATGCGTCGACAGTTGTGCCATCAGGTTCGCTTCGTCGACGAACTGCGCCTGACTGGAGGGGTTCAGCTGTTCGGTCAGCAGCACCTTCACCGCTACCCGGCGGCGCGGCAGACGTTGCTGGTAGAGGAAGACGTCGGAGAATCCGCCGGAACCGAGGATCGAGACGAATTCGTAGCCGGGCAGTTCGGGTGCGACGGAGGGTGCGCGGCGCATCACTCCTGCCCGACGGTGATGGTGATTCCGCTGCCGAGGTCGACGACGGTGCCCACGATGACGGCGGTGGGTTCACCCTGGCGCAGCTTCTGCGCCGACTTGCCGGGCAACACCACCAGGGTGCCGTTGCGGGAGTGCAGGTCGGTGACCACGACGGTGTCGCCTTCCACGGTGAAGTGGACGTGGTTGCGGGACACATCCTGGTCCGCGCCGCCGAGGCTCACCAGCCGGGGAACGAGATCGCCGGACATCTTGCTCACGCTGGGAGCCCGGCCCACCCGGATGGGCTGGGTGAGTGGTTCCCGGGTGCCGCTGGGCAGCAGTAGGTAGAGCTGGGGGCCGACGGGGGCGGCACGGGCCGGCGTCGGCTTGCGGCGCTGGGAGTCACGGAGCTTCTGGATGTCGCCGCTCATGACGGTGTGCCCGTCGTGATCACCCGGTTCGTCCAGGTCGGCGACGGCACCCGGGTCCGCGGTGGAATCGGCCGGTGCGGCTTCGGCGGCAGCCGGCCCGTCGGATTCGTCCTCTGCCTCAGGACGCACCGCGGCTTGCTCGACGCCGCGCATGACGGTGGCGCCGAACAGGTGGTCATACCCGTCGCTCGGTGTGCTCCCCACCGCAGTGGTGGCGGGTGCCTCTGCGGCCGGGATGTCGGCGTCGTCCCCGGCCGGCCGGAGGTCGGTGATGGTCTGTTCGCTGGCCGGCTCGTCGGTCGGCGGCACGGCGGTGGGCCGGGGAGCAACGGCCAGTGGCGCCGGCGCTGTCGTCGGTGCCGCGGTCGTGGCCGGGCTGCTGGCCGGGGTGGGCGGCTCGCCGATCCGGGCGGGCGCTGGCGCGACGGCGGGTCGCACGGAGGCGGGGGCAGCGGTGGCGTTCGTGCCGGCCGGCTCGAGGGTGAGCTGCAGTCGGCGGGCCCGGACCATGCCGCGCTCCAGCGGCAGGGCGAGGGCGTCCTGCCTGTCGGTGGCATCGGCTGAGCGCACGTCAACATGCGTCACGCCGTCAACCGAGCGCTCCACCCAGGTGGAGATGCCCGTTCCGGTGAGCAGAACGTCTCCGGCCGCGGTGTCGAGGCTCACCCGCACAGTGCCCCGCACGATAACACGCACGGTGGCCGGCAGGTCCTGACTCCAGGCCAGCAGGGCGAACGGAGGCGTGCGCGACAAACCCCCGGCAGTGAGCTCGTCGAGGACCGCGCGCATGCCCTGGTCGTCGGCACCCGGTGCGGACTCCCCCAGGCTCGCCCAGATTCTGGCCGCCGCGGCCGCGTCCTCCGCGGGCAGCAACACCAGGCGGTCGCCCGTGGTCGCCGCCAGCCAGTCGCCCACGTTGTCGTCGTCGTACGAAAGCACAGATCCCCCCATCGTTTCGCTTGAGTCTGGTTGTTGTCTACTGATTCGGTTCGCGCGGCCGGGTGTCTTCGAGATCGTGGTGCATCCCGCTCGACCGTTCCCGGGTGACATCGGGATCGTCGCCGAGATCTCCCAGGCTGGACTCGACCACCACGACTGTCACGTTGTCCCGGCCGCCTTTGGCCAGGGCTGCGGCGACGAGCACGTCGGCCAGCGTACCGAGGTCTTCAGGCACGGTGTGGGAGGCGAGCAGCGCTGAGATCTCCCCGCCCGAGAGCTCTTTGGTGAGTCCGTCTGAGCAGATCAGGAACGCGTGTCGGCCGGTGGCGGGCAGCAGCCAGACGTCGGCATCCACGAATTCGTCGGCGCCGATGGCCCGGGTGATCACGTTGCGGTCCGGGTGTTTCTCGGCATCCGCGGCCTTGATCAGGCCGGCATCGACCATTTCCTGCACCGCGGAGTGATCGACGCTGAGCTGTTCGAGGGTGCGGCCGTCCCAGGTATAGATGCGGGAGTCGCCGATGTTGAAGGCCATCCAGTGGAAGCCGACGTCGTCGCCCGCGTCGACGAACGCGACCCCGGCGAGCGTGGTGCCCGATACCGCTGTGCCGTAGTCATCGGCCGAGCTGAGATCGCGCACAGCGTCATTGGAGGAGTGGATCGCGTCGAGGATGCGCTCGGGGGTGGAGGGCACGTTGAGTTCGATGTGCTCGTCGAACACCCGGATGACGGTCTGGCTGGCCGCGTCGCCATGGGCGTGACCGCCCATGCCGTCGGCGACGAAGAACACCGGCGCCTGGGCCAGGTAGCTGTCTTCGTTCACTTTGCGCACCCGCCCGACATCGCTGCTGGCGCTGAAGCTGAAATGCACACTCGAGTCGCCGAGGGTGATCACGTTCTCGCCATTCACCGCCATGCGCACTCCACGAGTCGTCTCCGTGCTCGCATTCGCAAGCTCCCCTCCCCGAACGGGGGAAGTGGAGTTACCACCGTACCAACACCTGCACGGCGTTCATACGCGCTCTGACCGGGCCTATTCGCCGTCGGGACCGCTGAGCGGCGTGGAGGCGGACGCTTTCTCCCGGCGTTCGTCGCGGCGCGTCTTGATCAGGCTGGCGATTGTGGCGACCGCCATCGACACGATGATCACGGCCAGCGAGGTCCAGGTGTCGATCTCGGGCGCCCACTCGAAGCTCTCGCCATTGTTGAGGAAGGGCACCTCGTTGGTGTGCAGGGCGTGGAAGACGAGTTTGACGCCGATGAAGAAGAGGATGAACGCGATGCCGTATTTGAGGTATTCCAGCCGTTCGAGCAGTCCGCCCAGCAGGAAGTACAGCTGGCGGAGTCCCATCAGTGCGAACACGTTGGCGGTGAAGACGATGAACGGGCTCTGGGTGATGCCGAAGATCGCCGGGATCGAGTCGAGCGCGAAGATCAGGTCAGTGGTACCGATGGCGATCAGCACGATCAGCATCGGGGTGAAGAAGCGGGTTCCATCGATGGTGGTGCGGATCTTCGAGCCGTCGAATGACGGGGAGATGCGAATGTGGCGGCGCAGGTAGCGCACCAGCCCGTTGTCGGTGTCGTCCTCGCTACCCTCCTTGGCGAAAGCCTGGTGAACCGCGGTGTAGAGCAGGAACGCGCCGAAGATGTAGAAGATCCAGCTGAAGTTCTCGATCAGCGAGGCGCCGAGCAGGATGAAGATGCCGCGCAGCACCAGGGCGATGATGATGCCCACCATCAGTACTTCCTGCTGGTACTTCCGTGGCACCGAGAACCTGGCCATGATGATGACGAAAACGAACAGGTTGTCGATCGACAGGCTGTATTCGGTGAGCCAGCCCGCCAGGAACTGTCCGGCGTGTTCGCCGCCGCCGAAGATCAGCATCAAGAGTGCGAAGACCAGGGCGAGACCGACGTAGAACACCACCCACAGCGTGGCCTCCCGAATCGAGGGCACGTGGGGGCGTTTGAAGACGATCAGCAGGTCAGCGACCAGGATCAGGGTCAAGACCACCAGCGAGGTGACCTCGAATGCAATGGGCAGCTCAAGATTCACGTAACAAGGGCCTTTCAGAATGCGGCGGGATGCTGGAGTCAGCGAAAACCCGAAAGTCTCTCCCGTATCGATGAATCGACACCACCGTGCCCGGGGCCTCCACGTGGAGACCCGTATTGACGATCACGGCATAGGGCTCGGAAGATGAAGCGGGAGCCCAGAGGGATACTCCCCTTCGGCTTCCGATTCTACTCACCCGGCGGCGTCCGATCGGGCCCGCATCCGCCGATTGGTTGGCCGGTTGCCTCCTCCGGTCGGGGGATGGCCGCCCGCGGATACCGGCGTTACTGTCGCACTATGAACAACGACGAACTCCGCACGCTCGCGACCAAGCGGCTCAAGGCGCGCCGGGACTTCTACAACTACCTCGGCATCTGGCTGGGTGTCTCCATCATCGTGATTGCCGTCTGGGCGCTCACCACGCCTGGCTCGTACTTCTGGCCGATCTGGCCCATCGGCGGCATGGGTATCGCCGCATTCTTCATCGGACTTGATGCCTTCGGTCCCAGCCGCGGGATCATCACCGAGCAGGCCATAGATGAAGAAGTGGCCCGGCTGAGCCGCAACCAGACCGGCGGGCCGCGCTAGGAGAAACGAAAGAACCGGCCGCCCCGAAGGACGACCGGCCGGTGAAGCGTGCTGCTTCCGTTAGATGAGCCAGGTGTACTTCTGCACGATCGGCAGGGCCTTCCAGGTCTTGCCGAGGCCCCAGGTGTCGCCGGCGGCGAAGACGGCTACGACGATCAGCGCGAGGGCGTAGATGATGTGGTAGTCGACAAGTGGGTTGGTCGAGGCGGCGTTGGGGGTGAAGACCCACTCGGCGAGGTACATGAAGACCATGATGAGGCTGCCGGCGACGGCGCTGACGCGGAGGCCGACGCCCACCATAACGGCGAGGCCGACGGCGATCATGCCGAGCATGAAGAGGAAGTCAACCAGCGGGCTGGCGATGCCGACGAAGAACGGCTGCAGCGGGCCGGTGACGCCGGGGCTGTTGAGGAAGCCCTGGGCCGGGGTGCCACCGTTGAGCCAGGCGCGCTCTGACGGAGTGGAGAAACCGAGACCGAAGGTCTTGTCGAGGAAGGCCCAGAGGAAGATGAAGCCGATGGCGAGACGCAGCACCGCGAGGGTACGACGCTGAAGCAGGGTGGTGCCGGTCGTCGCTGTCGGGGCGACAGCGGCCCCGCGGGTGGTGGTCGTGCTGGCCATGAGAATTCATCCTCTGTGTCGGGTCGAAGTCCGGGCCATCTGGCTGCGGGCTGTGAATTCAAGACTCCCAGCCTGTTCTCAGCGTCGATAGGGCCGAACGTCCCGCGAGGTTCTCCACGTCGACTGCTCCAGCGGGTGCGCATCCGCCGCGTCAATAAAAAAGCCCGGCCCCTGCTTTCGCAGGAACCGGGCGGTTGTGACCCCAACCGGATTCGAACCGGTGTTACCGCCGTGAGAGGGCGGTGTCCTAGGCCGCTAAACGATGGGGCCGTTTTTGCAACTTCACGAGTATGCCACAGCTGGGATACCGAGTTCAAATCGAGTCGTCCTTCCGCGCGTCGCCCCGACTGGATTCCACCCCTCCGGCTCGCGCGGCCGAACGGCGGGCTCCCGGCACGCGCGTGTCGCGTTGCTGGCGGCCCGGATTGGGTATTAGCTCAGAGCATGAAGCTGACCAAACTGGAGCACGCCGCACTCGTCCTCGAAGCCTCCGGGCAGAAGCTGTACATCGACCCGGGGTCGTTCACCACTGCGCTGACCGAAACCGCGAATACCGCGGCCGTGGTGATCACGCATGAGCACCCCGATCACTGGACTCCGGAGCAGCTGAACCGGATTATCGCGATGAACCCTGGCGTGCCCATTTTCGGTCCGGCCGGGGTCGCGGCGGCGGCGGGCGACATCGCCGTGACCGTCGTCGCGGCCGGTGACACGGTCGAAGCGGGCCCGTTCACCCTGCGCTTCTTCGGCGAGAAGCACGCCGTCATCCACTCCTCGATCCCGGTGATCGACAATGTCGGAGTTCTGGTCAACGACGAGGTCTTCTACCCGGGCGACGCCTTCACCATTCCCGACGGCATCGAGGTGCAGACCCTCGCGGTACCGGCCGGGGCCCCGTGGCTGAAGATCGGCGAGGTCATGGACTACGTGCTCGAGGTGAAGCCTCGGCGCAGCTTCCCCACCCACGAGATGGGCCTGTCCCGGGGTGGCAAGGACCTCGCCAATGCCCGCATCAAGGGCGTCACCGAGCAGAACGGCGGCACTTTCTTTCCGCTCGAACCGCACGAGTCACTCGACCTGTAACCGCTTCGGAAGCAACTGCACCGCTCGCACCGCCCGCACCACCAGCACCGCCTGATCAAAGGAGATCTCATGCGCTTCTCGTTGCTCATCATCAAGGCCGAGACCCGGGAGGGCGATATCTCCGAGGAAGAACTGCCGCCGTTCCGGGAGCTTTTTGACGCCTACGCGGCATCGCTGCAGGATGCCGGTGCGCTTGTGTCGGCGGATATCTTCCGGCCTGCCGCGGAGTCCACCACGGTGACACTCCGCGGCGGCAGTCGGGAGGTACGCGACGGACCGTTCATCGACGCCGTCGAGACCCTATCCGGCAGCTTTGTCATCGACGTGCCCACCCGGGCGGCTGCGCTCGACTGGGCCGAGAAATGCCCGGCCGCGCTGTACGGCGTGGTCGAGGTACGGCCGTCGGCGATCGCCTTTCGGGACGGGCACTGGGGCAGCGCCGACTGAACAGTCCGAGCTGCGGGCGAGCTGCCGGCCGGCATCCCGTCGATCGTCGAACAGGGCCATGGCTTCATGGTTGCCCAGCACGGCACGAGCCGTAAGCCGCCGGGCCGTCAGTCTGCCTGTTCCTCCCCGGACCGGCCGACGTGGCGCCGTGCCGCGTCGGCGAGCAACCGCGCCACCTCGTCGTCGGTGGTCGCCGAGAAGTCGGTGTAAAACTGGCCGACCGCCCAGAACGTCTCCGGCGCCACGAGGTAGACGATGTCGTCGGCACCGGTCATGTCGGCCAGGGTTGCCGCGGCGATAACGGGCACCGCCAGAATCACAGATTCGGCGCCGAACCGGCGAGCCACGTCGCAGGCGACCCGGGCGGTCGCTCCCGTCGCCACACCGTCGTCGACGATCACCACCGTTCGGCCCTGCAGCGACAGCCGACGATGCCCGGGGCGCAGACGTGCCACTCGTTCGTCGAGGGTCACCCGTTCGCGGGCCTCAACGGCACTGACCTCGTCGTCGGTGACCCCGGTCAACGCGACCACCGATTCGTCGACCAGCTCCTCACCGCCCTCACCGATGGCACCCATCGCGAACTCGGGCTGGAACGGCACGCCTAACTTGCGCACGACGATCACATCCAGGGGCAGACCGAGCGCCACCGCCACCTCGTAGGCCACCGGCACTCCCCCGCGCGGAATGCCGAGCACCGTCACCTCCTGCCCGCGCAGGTAATCGAGCTGCAGGGCAAGCCGACGCCCTGCCTCGACGCGATCAGTGAAGAGCACCATGACGCCATCATCGGCCCCGGCCGGGCCGTGCGCTAGCCCCGCAGCGACACGCCCGTGACCGGCAGATACACCGCATAGTGCGTGCAGACAGGTCGTTCGCGGATGCGGCTGGCGGGTGGGATTTTCGTCGCATGAGTGGGCGCCCGCCCCTATGGAACTGTCGGGCTCCCGGCTATCGTGTCTCCAGCGTCTGGCACAGCAGAGGACGTGACCCCAAACACCTGAATCGCTCGCGCGACACTATTGAATGGAAGTCAAATGCCAGAGAGCACCCCGACCATTGTTCTTGTTCACGGAGCCTGGGCCGACGCGTCCAGCTGGAATGCCGTGATCGTGCCCCTGCAGGCTCAGGGATTCACCGTCTTGGCCCCACCCAATGAATTGCGCGGGCTGACCTCGGATGCCGCTTACATCGCATCTTTCCTCGCCCAGCGCACGAGCGGTCCGGTGGTGCTGGTAGGGCACTCCTACGGTGGCGCGGTGATCACCAACGCGGGCGCCCAGGGCGGCGACGTGAAGGCGCTCGTGTACGTCGACGCTTTCATTCCCGACGAGGGTGAGACCGTGGTCGGAATCCTCGACGGTTCGGGCTCTGCACTCGCGGTCGCCGACCCGACGACGGTGTTCGATGTGGCGGGCTACCCGGGTGCCCCTGAGGGTGCCGCCGAGGCGTTCCTCAAGCCCGACACCGTGCACACCGCGTTTGCCCAGGACCTGCCGGAGGCAGACCGGTGGACGATCGTGGCCACTCAACGACCGGCATCGTTCGTGGCCAACGTCACCCCGTCCGGGCCTCCGGCCTGGAAGACGATACCGAGCTGGGCCGTGCTGGGCACCGAGGACCGGGTGATTCCGATCGGCACACAACGCCGGATGGCCGCACGCGCGAATGCGACGATCACCGAAGTCGACGCCTCCCATGTCTCAATGGTTTCCCATCCGGAGGTCACCCTCGCCGCGATCCAGGCAGCGGTCGCGGCGATCAGCTGACGGCGACCGGTGCGGAGCGCGGCGTGAGGGCACTGGGTCGGCCGCGATAATTCCGCCCCGTAGACTGCCACCATGCTCGACTTTGTCGTCGCGGGGCTAAGCGCCAACTCCGTGCCGTATTTCGAGGGCCTTGAGCTCCAGCGCGCCGTCCATCGCACGGTGGTGTCCGGTCAACGACCGAACACCGTCCTGCTCCTCGAACACCCCGCCGTCTACACGGCCGGTAAACGCACGCAGCCGGAGGACCGTCCCACCGACGGTACGCCGGTGGTCGACGTGGACAGGGGCGGCCGAATCACCTGGCACGGCCCGGGCCAATTGGTCGGTTATCCGATCCTGCGGCTCCCCGAACCCATCGACGTGGTCGGCTACGTGCGTCTGCTCGAGGGCATCCTCATCGACGCGCTGGCCGACTTCGGCATCGACGGCAGGCGCGTGGCGGGTCGGAGCGGCGTGTGGGTCGGACCCACGGGCGCCGAGGACAAGATCGCCGCCATTGGCATCCGGGTGTCCGACGGCGTCACTATGCACGGGTTCGCCCTCAACTGCAACAACTCCCTCGAACCGTACGACCGAATCGTCGCCTGTGGCATCGCCGATGCCGGGGTCACCACTATGTCCCACCTCTTGGGCCGCTCCGTGAGCACCGAGGAGAGCGCCGAGGCCGTCGTCGCCCATTTCCGCAACCGGATGGCGGTACGGGTATGACCGCCGCACCTGAGGGCCGCCGCATGCTCCGACTGGAGATCCGGAATGCCGAAACACCGATCGAGCGTAAACCGGAGTGGATCAAGACCAGGGCCAGAATGGGCCCTGAGTACCGTCAGCTGCAGGAACTCGTGAAGAGCGAGAGCTTGCACACGGTCTGTCAGGAGGCGGCCTGCCCCAATATCTACGAGTGCTGGGAAGACCGGGAAGCGACGTTCCTGATCGGCGGCTCGCAGTGCACCCGGCGGTGCGACTTCTGCCAGATCGACACCGGCAAACCGGCTGACTACGACACCGACGAGCCTCGGCGAGTGGCCGCATCGGTGCTGGCGATGAACCTGCGCTACGCGACGGTGACGGGCGTGGCCCGTGACGACCTTCCCGACGAAGGGTCCTGGCTCTATGCCGAGACCATCCGGCAGATTCACGGCGAGAGCCCCGGCACCGGCGTGGAGATCCTGGTTCCTGATTTCACCGGCAACCGGGCCCACCTGGCCGAGGTGTTCTCCGCCCGTCCCGAGGTGTTCGCCCACAATGTGGAGACCGTGCCGCGAATCTTCAAACGGGTCCGCCCAGCCTTCCGCTACGACCGGTCCCTCGACGTGCTCAGCCAAGGGCGCGCGGCCGGGCTGATCACCAAGTCGAACCTGATCCTGGGCATGGGCGAAGAGCGCACCGAGGTCAGCCAGGCGCTACAGGATCTGCATGACGCCGGCACCGACATCATCACCATCACTCAATACCTGCGGCCCAGCCCACGTCATCTGCCGGTGGCACGGTGGGTGCGTCCCGAAGAATTCGTGGAGCTCAAGGAGGAAGCGGAGGCAATCGGGTTCCTGGGCGTGCTCGCCGGGCCGCTCGTACGTTCCTCATACCGCGCGGGCCGGCTGTGGGCTCAATCGATGGTGGCGACGGGGCGCCCCGTGCCCGAGCACCTGCGCCACCTGGCCGATGCGACGCTCGCTTTCCGGCAGGCAGTGTGAGCCGGGAACGGATGCGCCAACGCGTATCGGTCAGAAGGAGCCGATGCCCTTGCCGATCAGCACGACCCCGATCACCAGGAGCAGCACGGCCATGACGGTGGCGTTGTTGTGCACGAGCCACCTGCGGAGCGATTCGAGGGGTGCGGCCATTCGGTTCGACGCGGCCAGATAGGCGATCACCGGCACGGCGACCGTGGACGCCGCGATCAGTGTGAAGAGCACGATCACGATCGTCGATTCGCCCACGGTCAGCCCACCGGAGCCGATGGCCACGCCGGCTGCAACACCCATGAGCAGGTTCTTGGGGTTGAGTGCTGAGAGCGCGAATCCGAGTAGCAGCCCGCGCGCCGCTGTCATGGAGTCGATGGCCGCCATCCACCCCGGTAGCGCTGGTTCAGCGTCGCCATGCGGTCGCGACCGCCATTCCTTGACGGCCAGCAACAGCAAGAGCACACCGAGAATGATCTGGATGACTCCAGCAATGGGCCTGGACGCATCACCGCTGTCGGGCAGGAACGACGACACGAGCGTGAAGACGATGACAGCGACGACGATGCCGAGAACCCAGCCGACCAGGAAGCCGATGCTGGTGCCGCGTGCCTTCGGGGACAGCAGCATCAAGATCGCGGCGATGATCGGTACCGGGCTGATGGCGATACCGAGCGCGAGAGGAAGTATCTCTCCGATGACGGAACCCATGGCGTTCTCCTACTCCGGCTGCGTTGGGGTGGACAGCGCGATGATCGCCGCCCTGTTGGTGGGGTAGACCGTCTCGCTGGTGATCAGACCCAGGGTGCGCATCCGGTCGAGGGTCTGCGGCCGGGGACGGCTCACGGCGAGCGCTACCGGCCGCGCAGCGAGCCACCTCTTAAGCGAGTCGAAGGCTTCGGCCCCGGTGACGTCGATGTCGGTGACGGCCTCGAGGTCGAGCACGACGTGGCGCACCTGCGGCGTGATCGTCACGGCCGTCTTCACGGCGTCGGAGAACACGGAGCCGTTCGCGAAGAACAGGGGCGCGCTCATGCGGATGACCACCACCCCCGGCACGGTGGGCGTGCCGGCGGGGGCCGGGTCCAGCAGCGAGGAGCCGGGTTCACCGTCGGCGGCGAGCACGTCGATCGCGGGCGCGGAGGCGCGTTTGGCGAGATTGATGAGGGCGAGCACGAATGCGACGACGATGCCGGGGATGGCGCCGATGAGAAGAGTCGTGAGAAAGCAGGTCGCACCGATCAGGAACTCGAACCGGTCTTGCGTCCACAGCTGCCGGAAGTCGCGGAATCCGAGCAACGGAAGGATCGCGATCCCGACGATGGCGCCGATGGCGGGAGACGGAATGTGCTCCAACAGGGCCGTGCCGAAGACGAGCAGGAGCAGGGTCCCGATCGCGGCCACCACGGTGGGCAGCTGTGTGCGGGACCCGGCCTGATCCATCGCCGCGGTACGCGACGTCGACGAACCGACCGCGAATCCGCCGGTCGCACCGGCGGCGACATTCGCGGCGCCGAATGCGAGCAGGTCTTGATTCGGCCGAGTGGCGTACCCGCGTTTCTCGCCGTAGCTGCGGGCGACGAGCAGCCCCTCTGCCATCGTCACGAGCGTCAGCGCAATGGCCGAGGGAATCAACGCCAACCAACTCACCCAGTCCAGTACCGGCCAGGTGACCGTGGGCGGGCCGGCGTCAACGGGCCCGAGCACGGCGACGCCATACTGCTCCAGCCCGGTGGCGAGGACCACGACGGTCGCAAGGACCAAGACCACCAGCGCCCACGGCACGACACGCGCCATCCGCCGGCCGAGCACGAGCACGAGCACGGAGGAGGCTGCGATCAGCACGGACCAGCCGTTGATCGTGGGCAGTCCGTCGACCAGGCCGACAACCTTGTCGACGAATTCTCCGCCGGAATCAATCGTGACGCCGAGCATCTTCGCGATCTGGCTGATCAGGATGTCGAAGGCAAGTCCGCCAACGAAGCCGACCAGAATCGGCTTGGAGAGGAAGTTGGCGAGGAATCCCAGTTTGAACACCGCGGCAATGGCGAACATCACACCGGAGATGATGGCCTGCGCGAAGGCCATCGTCAGGTAGTCCGCACTTCCCGCGACAGCGAGTCCACCGATCGACGAGGCGACGAGGGCGGCGGCTGCGGCGTCCGGCGAGGCGACCAGCTGCCTTGAGGACACCAGGAACGCGTACACGATCGCGGGCACCACGAGGGCGTAGAGGCCGGCGGTGGGCGGTAGTCCGGCGATCTGGGCGTAGCCGATGTTCAGCGGCACCGCGATCGCGAGCAGGGTGATGCCCGCGACCGTTTCGTTGGCCGCGTTCCGCCACGTCAACCCGGCGAACGGGTGGGGCATGCTGAGTCCTCCCTGGTCGGAAGAGCAGTTGAGAAGGAACCAGCAGAGTCACCCGAGCGGTCCCGGCCGTGCGTTTGAGTGGTCGGAGCATGGACTGATCACCGACAACTGTACGCACGAACATGACGATCTGTCAGGTCTCTGGCCCTCTGCGTGGTCGGCGTGATCTGTCGTTCACCCGATGCACATCCGCGGTTAATCGACATCCAGGCGCGCAGCTTCCAGCATTGTCCGAACGGCTCTGCCGCTCCCCCGCTCTGTACACCCCCGAAAGGCGTCGCGATGATCCGTCCTATTCGAGTCCTGTCGCTGTATGAGGGTTTCTTCGCCGGCGGGGCGCGCATTCTGCACACCGACCTCATCGCGGGGCTGCACAGCGGGGCCGATCAACAGCACAGCGTGCTGTCGATCGCCTCGGCCGCCCGCCGCGAGTCGTCCATCCAGTACCTGCATGCGGACCCGCGCTATGTCCGGCTCACCGCGGCCGGCGTCGGCGTCACCACGCTGGGACGGATTGGCGGTGTTGACGCCCTTGACCCGTCCACCTTCACCGAACGCCAGCTGCGCATCGCGGCGAATGCGGTGCGCAGAGCGGATGTGATCCTGTCGTTGAAGGAGCAGCCACTCGGACTGCTGCTCGCGCTGCGCGAGCGCGGGTTGATGCCCGACATTCCGGTTGCCGCTTGCCTGCATCGATCCGACCCTGAACATTCAGGGCCAGCATTGGCCTGGCTCAACGAAGCCGCCACCACCGGTCTGGTGACGGCCGAGATTTCGTGCGCCCGATCAACCAGTGCCGCTTACGCACCCTTCCTCCCACCGACCACGGCACGCTTCGTCATTGCGAACGGGATCGACACCGACCGGTTCCGCCCCGGCACGGCGCTCGAGAATGCCCAGACGAGGACGCAGTTCGGGATACCGGCAACAGCACCCGTCGTGGTCTTCGCCGCCAGATTCGACGCGATGAAGGATCCCGGGCTCTTCCTGCGTTCAGCCGCCCTGTTCTCCCAGCAGCGCCCCGACACGCACTTCCTCGTCTGCGGCGCAGGGATGACGCTGGAGAACGAGGCATTTCGTGCCTTGCTCCACGAGTCCGGCATCAGCGATGCGACACATCTGCATGCCCTCGGCATCCGCGATGACATGCCGTCGATCTACCGGATAGCCGACATCGTCGCGCTCACCAGCGCCTTCGGCGAGGCGTCGCCGCTGTGTCTCCTCGAAGGCGCAGCATCAGGTGCGACACCCGTCACCACGGATGTCGGTGACGCCGCAGTATCCGTGCAGGACATCGGGTTCGTCACACCAGCCGACCCTGCCGTCATCGCGGCCACCTGGAGAGACGTGCTGAGCCGGCGCCACGACCTCCGCGGTCGCAGCCTGGGCGCTCGCGCCCGATTCGGACGCCAGCGGATGATCACCGAGTACGCCGACGTCGTTGACGCCCTTCTCGAGCGCAATCGGGTCGCGGCCTGAACGCTCAGCGGCGGGCGTCGCGTGCGGTGATGGTGATCAGTCTGCGGTCGTGGCGTTGCCGCGATACTCGTCTTCGGTGATGTGCTCGAGCCAGATCGTGGTTTCGGCGGGGTCGTCGGCGCCCTCGAGCATGGCAATGTGCTGCATGTACGAATTCTCCGGTGCGGAGTGGAAGTGTTCTTCGCCGGGCGGAGTGTAGATCGTCTGGCCGGCGTGCACCTCGATGATCTTCCCGTCGCGGGTGCCGAAGCGCCCGATGCCGTCGGTGACCCGAAGGTACTGGCCGCGGCCGTGGGAGTGCCAGGCGGTGCGGGCGCCAGGGGCGAAGCGCACGGTGGCGACGACCATCCGCTGGCCCTCTTCGTGCGGCAGGGCGATGGGATCCAGCCACACGTCGCCGGCAAACTGTTCCGGCGGGTTCTTGGTGGTGGGAATTGCGGGCTCGATGTTCATGGAGCGCTCCTTCTGATCGGATGGGCAGAACCACCACGCTAAGAGGCACTGGCGGGTTCTGGGAGTCCCTGTGAGTCACCCCCTCAGCCAGCTCCCGCAACGCGGCGCGCGACAAAGCGACGGCCCCACCCACGATCAGACCGCGCCGCCGCTCTCAGTGACTGTCAGCCCTGAGTTCCGCCGCCTTCTTGACGTACTCGTTGTCGGCATGGTCTGCGAACGCTTCCTCCTGGCTCGGGATGCGGCGCACCTCCAGCTTGGAGCCCGGCCCGAGTGGAGCACGGCTCGCCCACTCGGCGGCTTCCTGCTGGCTCGAGACCTCGAGGATCCAGAACCCGTTGAACAATTCATGCGTCTCGCCGTACGGTCCGTCGGTCACGATGGGCTTGTCGCCGGCGAAATCGACCACGACGCCTTCGTCCGCCGGTGCGAGGCCGCCCGATGCGCCCTTTTACTATGACGTCGAACGGGATCGACCGAAATAGCCATCACCGCGCACATCCGTCCCGTTCCGGCGACAGTGACTCAGCGCATCCAGAAGTCCTCCGGGCGCCGTCCCGGCGTGAACCCGAACGATTCGACCATCGCCATCGCCTCGGGAAAATTCGCCGCAACGGAACCTGCGTCGTGAGCATCGCTGCCGAACGACACCTCCTGCCCGCCCTCTTCTGCCCACCAGCGCGGAATCCATGGCCAGAGACGGCGCGTGTTCATCTCGAGCGCTCGTCCTGATTCAGCGATCGCACGCATCGCGCCGCGGAACCCTTCTTCGAACCGCCCCGGGTCGAACGGGCCGGCTGTGAACACCGGCCACGACCGAACGGCGTAGTCGATATGAGTGAAGACCGCGAACGAGTCGGACCCGCCGACCATTCGAGGGATCTCCGCGAGGTACTCCCACATCACCTGGTCAGCCGGTAGGTGGCGGTACAGCGTGGTCGGCTCGGAGCGGTCACCATCCGTGAACGAGAGCATGTGCAGGGAGCCGTTCACGCGATCGATCACACCACTCCGCAGCAACGACGCCGCCCGGGCGTCCCAGATGTGCGGCTGCCCGAACTCGACTCCGGTCAGGATTCGGAGCTCCGGGAAGTCGTGCCGACACCGATCGATCGCGGCCAGGTATCCATCGACGTCGAACGGTGGAAGCCTGACATATCCCTCGTCATCGACGTAGCGCTGGCCGTGCTCGCCGATATCACCGGCGTCCACCTTCCACGCATCCTCGAAGTCGAGGTGCTCAGTGAAGACGATCGCCGGCAGCCCGATGCGCACCGCACGTTCGCAGATCCGATTCATGGCGCCCGCCGAGGCAGGGTCCGACCCTGCATCCCACGACCACTCGCTGTGAACGTGAGCGTCTGCCGTCAAGGTCATACCGCACACCCTAGCCAAGGCGTGATCGACGCACTCGCGTCAGCGACAGGAGAAACCATCCACCTCGGGCGACTCGCAACCGTGCGCGCGAGCGGCTATGCCACCCATCAGACGCTAGGCTCCTCGAGCCGGAATCCGACTTTCAACGTGACCTGAAAATGAGCCACCTTCCCGTCTTCAATGTCACCGCGAGTTCCGACGACTTCGAACCAGTCAATGCTCCGAATCGTCTCGGATGCTCGTTCGATCCCATTGCGAATTGCTTCATCCGTGCCGTCAGGCGAGGTCCCGACGATCTCGATCACCCTGTAGGTGTGGTTGGCCATGACTGTCACTCCTTCTTGATTCACTCAAAGGTCGATGCACCGAGATTACGTGCTTGCTCTCTGGCTCGCACCCGGAGGACCGAAATCTCTCGAACGTCCGAGCTAGACTCGTGGCACCGGAAGTAAAACCGTGGGCTTTCGCTCACGCTCGTACGCCGCTCCTAGAGCCGCCACTTCTCCCCTAGAAGGAGAATGTGAATGAGCGTGCAGAACGAATCACCAGACAAGATCCAGGGGTCTCCGACCTCATCTCATCCAGGCCGTCCCGAAACGCTGAGAGCTGCTGCGGTCGCACTGGCGGGCCTGTCGGCGGTATTCCTGTTCGAGATGCTCGACAATTCGATCCTGAACGTGGCACTTCCCACGATCGGGCGTGAACTGAACGCGTCGGCCACCGGTTTGCAGTGGGTCACAGGCGCGTACGCGGTCGTCTTCGGCGGGCTGATGCTGCTGTTCAGCGCTATGGCAGACCGGTTCGGGCGCCGACGAGTGATGCTGGTGGGTCTCGCTCTGCTGGCTCTCTCCAGTCTCGCCACCGCATTCGTCACGACGCCTGAGCAGCTCATCGCCGTCCGTGCCGCCATGGGCGTCGCCGCGGCGATGACCACCCCAGGGTCCATGGCTCTTGCGTTCCGTCTCTTCGACACGGAGTCCCTACGCGTTCGCGCGCTCACGCTCATCTCCACGGTGGGTCTCGTGGGCTTGGCTGTAGGCCCAACCCTCGGGGGCTTCATCCTGGCCATCGCGCCGTGGCAAGTCCTGCTGCTGATCAACATACCCCTCGCCGTACTCGCGTTCATCGGAATCAGGATCGGTGTCGCCAAGGATCTCCCTGAGGAACTACACCGCGACCCTCTCGACGTCATTGGGGCGCTTCTCGGCACCGCCACCATCGTGCTGGCGCTCATTGCTCCAACCCTGTTCCTTGAGGAAGGCACCGGATCCTGGATGCCGTGGGCGGCGGCTGGTGGTGCCGCGGCTGCGGCGATCCTCTTCGTCGTTCGCGAACGCACCGCTCGCTACCCCCTCCTCGACGTGAAGCTCATCGCACTGCCGTTGGTGTCCAGCGGGCTGGCCTACAAGGCCGCGTCGGGCCTCGCGATCGCCGGTATCGGCTACATGGCGACCCTGCAGCTCCAATTCGCCTGGGGATGGCCGCCGGCCCTGGCTGCAATCGGCCTACTCCCCCAAGTCGTCGTGCTCCTCTTCAGCGGCCGCATCGTCGGACCGTTCCTGCGGAAGGTTGGAATGAACCACGCAGCGTGGATGAGCGCCGCATCCGTGGTTCTCGGCCTTGCCGTCTTCGCCGCGGGAAGTCGCTTCGGCTACATCTGGATCGCCATCGCCCTCGTGCTCGTCGCCGCAGGCATGCGTGTGGTCGGAGTGGTCGCAGGCACCAACGTCATGACTGGCCTGCCGGCGAACCGCACGACCATAGGCGCAGCTCTCGTCGACACGTCCAGCCAAGTCGCGACGGGAGTCGGGATCGCCGTGACCGGTACGATTCTTGCGGCGCTCTTCACCGGCGACATGTCATCGTCCACCTGGAGCGTGCGCCAAGCTGCGACCTTTCAGGACGGAGTCACCGTAGCCGGGTTCACCCTCACCGCCGCGGCCGCCGCCCTCGTCCTGGTCGGCATGGCGCGGAGCCGAACCCGTCGCCCCGCACTCTGACTGGGCATTTTGGGGCTGCGAATGTGGCGACTTCGATTCGGCGGAGTCTTGACGAAGCGCTCAATCGACCGGAATGTGCTGCCGCGTGTGGGGGTCGCGCGCAATCTCGGCGATATGCTCCGTCGCGGCCCAGGTAGCGAGCAGGTGCATACCCTGTGCGGAGGGACTGCCGGGTGCGGGGGTATAGACGGTCAGGGTATGCCCGGGGTCGTCTTCGAGTTCCATGACGTGATAGGTGAGTTCGAGTAAGCCGACGGCCGGGTGATGGAACTGTTTGGCGCCCGAATAGTGACGGCGCACGTCGTGAGATCCCCATAACGTTCTGAATTCCTCGCTCCGAACCGACAGTTCGCCGACGAGATCGCTGAGCTCCTTATCGAAAGGGCTGCGACCAGCGTCACGACGGAGAATCTGCACGTTGACGTTCGCTGCCCGATCCCAATCGGGGTAGAGATCGCGGGCGCGGGGGTCGAGAAAGATGAACCGCGAGTGGTTGGCCGGGCGGGCGTTCGTGCGATACATCTCCGAATACAGGGCGAAGCCGAGCTCGTTCGCGGCGACGATGTCCATCCGGTTGTTGCCCACGAAAGCCGCGGCGCCGGTGATCGAGTCCAGCAGATGCTGCGTCGCGGGCCGAAGGCTATGTGCCGGCGGCTTCGGGGAGCGAGGGCGTGCGCCGAGATTGGCGGTGCGGGCCAGGTCGTGCAGATGGTCATGCTCGGCGCGGTCCAGGTTGAGCGCACGCGAGATGGCGTCGAGCACGCCGTCGGAGACACCAGTAAGGTTGCCCCGCTCGATACGGGTGTAGTACTCAACGCTCAATCCGGCGAGCCGGGCGACTTCATCGCGGCGGAGTCCCGGGACCCGTCGGCGACCGCCCGATGGTTCGATGCCGGCCTGTTCCGGGCTGATCCGAGCCCGGCGCGAGATCAAGAATTCGCGAACCTCGTTGAGATTATCCATGGTTCCCACGGTAGGTCGCTTTACCGATCGGAAGGGAGGTTCTGTGGGAACCCGTTTAGCCAGTGCCCTGGCTACGTCGCCGTGGGGCGTCTTGACTGGCAGTCGAACGTACGACTTCACCCGCCAACTGGAGAAATCCACCCTCATGACTCCACTCACCATCACGGCTGGCCGTGCATCACGGTCGACGGAGCACAGACGGTTGGCTGACTCGCTTCTCCCCCGCGTCACCGCCTTCGTCGGCGTGGTCTCTGCGGCTCTGATCGGCGTGGCCGGATGCGCCCCCGATTCGGGGCCGATTGCCACTGCGCCGGCTCCCACCGCCGCGTTCTCGCCCGAGTCCGAAACCCCACCTCCACAACCGCTGACCACCCCCACGCCTACGCCTCCTGAAACCACGGAGTCCCCAGTGCCAACTGAAACGAGCATCACGATCACAGTGAACGGCGCGGCCGTCTCCGGAGTCCTGCAGAACAACGCCGCATCCGCAGCGCTCCTGGCACAATTGCCGCTGGAACTCTCATTCGTGGACTTCGGCGCGCAGGAGAAGATCGCCGGCATCCCGGCGCCCCTGTCACTGGACGGGATGCCGCCGGGCGGCAGCGCCGAACCCGGCGCCATCGGCTACTACGCCCCGGATCAGGCGATCGTCCTCTATTACGAACCCGTTGGCTATTTCACCGGCATCATCCCGATCGGGACATTCACCGATGTCGCCACTGTGCGGGACGCACCCGCCTTTGTGGGCACCATCACCGTGAACTGAACCACTCCGCATCCACTGAATTCCGCATCCACTGAATCGAGAATCCCTATGACCGACTTCCCTCGGCAGATCGGCGGCGGCCGACGCGCCATCGGCGACATCGCGCCGAAGCTCGCCGCCCTCACCGACGACGTGCTTTTCGGCGACGTCTGGAACCGCCCCGAACTGAGCCCCCGCGACCGCAGCCTCATCACCGTTGCCGCCCTCATCCGGGGCGGCGACGCCGAGCAGCTCCGTTTCCACGCCCGCCACGCCCTCGCCAACGGTGTGAGAGATGCCGAGCTGATTGAGACCGCCACCCACCTCGCCTTCTACGCCGGCTGGCCCAAGGCCATGACGGCGATCGCAGTTCTCAAGGATGTGCTCAGCGAACCATCGACGAACGGAACCGAATGAGCGCCAGCACCGCCAGCACTCCGGTGATCGACGAATCGGACGAGCGCCGCCTGCCCGTGCTGGCGCTCGTTTCACTCGCGTTGATCGGATTCATTCTCTTGGCGATGGAGACCATGCCTGCGGGCCTGCTGCCCGATATCGCCGCCGGCATGGCGACGAGCGAGGGAAACGTGGGCCTGCTCGTCAGCGCCTACGCGCTCGGCACCGTGGTCGTTACGATTCCTGCGATCTCGCTCACCCGACGGTTCCGCCGCAAACCGCTCCTGCTGATCAGTATCGTCGGCCTGATCCTGGCCAACACCCTCACCGCGATCTCGCCCGATGTCGCCGTATCACTGGTGTCCCGGTTCATCGCCGGCTCGTTCTCCGGCGTCATCTGGGGGATGCTCGCGGCCTACGCCATCCGGATCAGCCCGCCCGCCCGCTCGGGACTCGCCCTGTCGATCATGTCGATCGGCGCTCCCCTGGGATTCGCGTTCGGCACCCCCCTTGGCGCGTTCATCGGCGGGCTCACCGACTGGCGCTGGTCCTTCGCCGGGCTCAGCATCCTTGGTTTACTGGTGGGCCTGATCATCCTGGTCTGCGTGCCCGACGCGCCAGGACTGCCGGCAGCAACCCGTCTGCCGCTCCGCAACGTGTTCCGCCTTAGCGGGGTGCCCATCGTCCTGATCGTGATCGTGGTGTGGATGCTCGCCCACAGCACTATCTACACCTACATCGCCCCTTACCTTCGGACAACCGGAACAGGCATCACCCCCGACCTGATGCTGCTCGTCTACGGTGTCGCGTCCCTCGGCGGAGTCGCCCTCGTCGGCGTCTTCCTCGACCGCCATCCGCGGCCGCTGCTGCACCTGTCCGCAGCGACCTTCACTGCCGCAGGGGTGGTGTTGCTGGTCGGGCACGCGTCGACGCCCGCGATACTCATCGCGGCAGTGCTTTGGGGAGTGAGCTTCGGTGGCGCGGCACCTCAACTGCAAAATGCGCTCACGCACGCCGGAGGCGACAACGCCGACATCGCGAACTCGTTCCTCCCCGTCGCGTTCAACCTCGCCATCTTCGGCGCCGGCATCCTCGGAGCGCTGTTGTTGACCGCGGCCGACGGCCTCATCCTGCCCGCCGCCATGACGGTCCTCGGCCTGCTCGCGCTGGCCCTCACCGGAATCGGGCGGCGCACCGCGTTCGCCGCACGCCACTAATCACGAAACGCGCGGACATCTGCGTGCGCGTCACACCCTGATTTACCTCCCCGCAGCCGGAAGAAGCAGAACCATGGCGATCAGCACACCCGCTGAGGACAACGACCGCCGCGCCCGCGCGGACCTGAGAGCCCTCGCCGCTCCCACGGTCGGCGACGCCATCGCCCGAGCCCACGCCACATCACTGCGGGAAGCTGGTTCCGACTCTGCCCAGAGCACCTGGATACAGCACCGGCTGGCCCGCGAGCTGGAGGCTGCCCGGGCCGTACTCCACCGAGTCCTCGCCGACAAAACCAGCCGTAGCGACGCACTGCAGCTCGCCGAACTGTTCGAACTCTGCAGAATCTGGCGCGACGTGGACCCGGAGTTCGCCGAACAGGAAGCACCAATAACTCACGAGCTCATCCATACGCACGGCATCTCCATCGAGCCGAAGCACAAGTGTTAGACCGAATGCCACGACAGTGCTCACGTCGTAGCTCGTCTCGCCGAACCAGGCGATGACGGTTTCGCTAAGTGTCGCCTCGTCGCTAGTCGACGGTTCTCCATTCCCTGGTCGCACAAGGACCGGCTCATTCATCGTGCTCGGTGCGTTGTGGCTGCGGACCTCCCGTGCGCTGGCCCTGGCCTGCCTGTTTTTTTCGGCGCCACAGCGCCGGCTACCTCTGGGCGACATTCACGCTGGCTCCCTTCATAACCGGGCACCAGTCCCGTGCTCTTGGCCGCGGGGCTACGGCGTTCAGCCGACGGGCGGCTTCCAGAGCACAGCCTTGACACCGAGGTGCACGAAGGCCGCGACCACTGCCAGCACCGCCCCGACGTATCCCAGTGCCGTGAACAGGTCGCCTTCGGGATCGTAACCGCCATTTGGATCTGACTCCCGCCCGGCCCAGAAGAAGAATGCTGCGGACAAGCCGGCAACAATCCAGATGCCGAGCAACGTTGCGGCAAATGGATTCGAGCGAGACCCGCCGCGCGCAGGGGTTCGCGGCTCAACATCACGTTCCGGCATCCTGTCGCTCATTGTCTTCCTTTGTCAGTTGCGGAGAGACTAGCGGCTCCGAACGAACACCGCATGAACTGACCCGACCGAATCGCACCTGGCGACGCTCATTGAAGCGCGCGCTCCGCCGGCAGATCATGCAGGTCAAGATCACTGTGGGCACCAGTTTGCCCGCTTAAGCCATCTGGACGGGCCCGTCCTGCTGACCTCCTAGCCAGCCCCGGATGCCCTCGCGGCGCTCGGCGCCAGCTCGCTGTGGGCGCTGACGTCGTACATGAAGACCGACCTGCAGCGCGGATGCGCACATCCCCAACACCATGCGGGCGCCTCTCCCGACATTGAGACCGGCGGCACAGCAGATCGAGGCAGACCTAGCCTTGAGCAGCAGCGTCTGAGACGATTGCTCCGCGATCGGATTCCCCAAGATTCACGTGGAGCTCACTTGCAAACCCCCCCCCCCCGGATGACCGGGGGCATACGTATGGCTGGGGTACCTGGACTCGAACCAAGAACAAATGATAGCTGTCTCGGCTGTGCCACTCCCCCGCAACTGGGGCGAAATCCCGCGGATTTCCGCAGTTTTCATGGCTCTAGTGTACGCGCTGGCACGGACTGATACGGGCTCATTCTGGTCACGCAGCGAGGTATCTGGTTCGTTTCTGGTCACGCCGCCGACTAATTCCGGGACTGACGGGGAGCTGACGTACATCGGCTCCGGGTTTACCCTCGACGTAAAATATCGACGATGCGATGATCACCGGTGTGTGGACCTGCGCTCTTCTCCTCGGGCGCTCTCGTCACCCACCACATTGAACGCTAATGCCTATGGCTATGTCCACCAAAGGTTGAGCCGGTGACCACTAAGCGCTCGCGCTACCCTCGGCAAAGCGCGACCTGGGGTCAGAGTGAGGTGGAGTTCATTGCCGGAGGGTTTCCATTAGGAGTGTCGCTGTCGGTGTACTCGCCCTCTGCCTGTGTGGCGTCGTCGCCAATTTCCGGCGTGCCCGCCGCTGGCTCGGAATCGGTGTATTCACCATCAGCGTCGTCGTTGATTTTCATGGTTCTCCCTCTCGAACGGACGATCAGTCTATGTCGTTGGTCTGGGTAAGGACGGGCGGACTTGATGTGCAGTGTCCTTCGTCCGCCCGGAACTGATCCGCGGAGCCAGTCCGCTGAATGTCATGCTCCGCGGTCACCACGCGGCGATGCAGCCCTCGTAGCTACCGCGCTGGACGCTGTCCTGTTCACTGAGGTGGTCCTCGGCGACCACGTCGGAGATCCCGAGGCGTCCGCCCGGCTTCAGAATGCGGTACATCTCGGTGATGACGGCGGTCTTGTCTGCGGTGAGGTTGATTATGCAGTTCGAGATGACGACGCTGATCGTCTCGTCGGCCTGAGGGATTTATTGGATTTGTCCCTTAAAGAATTCGTCGTTTGTGGCACCGGCCTTGGCCACGTTGGCGCAGGCGCGGGTCAGCACTGCATGAGTCCTCTCGAGGCCGTAGGCGAATCCGGTGGGGCCGGCCGTCGGGCCGAGGGGTGCACATCGATGCCGCCGCCGGATCCTCGATCGAGCACGATTACGCCGGCGCGCAACGCGCTATGGCCACGGAGTGCACGTCCCGGGTCGCCCTGATGCCGCTTGTCACCGCCTAGCCGATCAAGATACCGGCGCCCAAGTTGCTGCCCGTCGATGGTCGACCAATCGCACGTTCGCCCGATTGGGAAGAACGACAGGCCCTTTCGGACTGATGGAGTGGTGTCAGTACATTCCGCGGGAAAAGGACCTTCTTGATAGCAAGTCGTCTTCATTGCTGTCGCGCGCCGGTCGCCCTACCTTCCTCTAACTTGAGTCACGGTCGGGCAGAAATCGATAGCCCATTCCCGATTCTGTGAGCAGATAGCGCGGCCGGCTCGGGTCGGGTTCGATCTTTTTGCGTAGTTGAGCGATATAGAGCCGGAGATAGCCCGTGTCGCTGATGTGCTCTGATCCCCAGATATCGGTGAGGAGACTCTGGCGGGTGACGAGTTTGCCAGCGTTTCTGACGAGCACTTCGAGGACCTGCCATTCTGTCGGTGTCAGTCGGACGAGTTCATTCCCCGTTGGGGCGTTCCTTGTGACGCTTTTGGCGGCAAGGTCGATGGCGATATTGGCGAATCGGACTGTCGGCGCAGTTTCCTCGTTCGGGACCCGTCTGGTCAAGGCGCGAATGCGAGCGAGGAGTTCGTCGATCGAAAACGGTTTGGTGACGTAGTCATCTGCACCGGCGTCGAGGGCTTCGACTTTCTCTGCGGCGCCGGTTCGTCCGGAAACAACCAGGATGGGGGCGAGAGTCCAGCCGCGGAGTGCTTGGATGACTTGGATCCCGTCGAGTTCAGGCATGCCGAGGTCGAGCATGAAGATGTCGGGACGATGCGCGATGGCTTCGTTGAGTGCTTCCGTGCCGTTGACCGCTGTAATGATTTCGTAACCGCGCGCCCCGAGGGTAATTCGTAATGCGCGGAGTATCTGTGGGTCATCGTCGGCGATGAGGATCTTCATGCGGTCTCCTGGTCTACAGTCCCAGCGCGTTCAGTCTGGGTGTCAGCGCAGTTCTCGCCTGCTATTTGCTCATCGCGTTGTGGATGAGCCGCGGGCAGGGATATGACCATCGTCAGTCCGCCGCCGGGGGTGGTCTCGGCTTCGAGGGTGCCTCCCATCCCTTCGGTGAACCCCTTGGACAGGGCGAGCCCCAGGCCCAGGCCCGTGAGGTTATCCGTGTCGCCGAGTCGTTGGAAAGGGACGAAGATGTCGTCGCGCCGTTCGGGAGAGATGCCGGGGCCATGGTCGATGACGCGGATTTCGACGGTGCCACCGAAGCTGCTCGTCGAGATACGCACTCGGGTGCCGGGCGGGGCGAAGCGGGAGGCATTCGCCAGGAGATTCACCACTACTCGTTGAAGCAGCCCGTGATCGGCGACAAGAGTGGGAAGGTCCGGGTCGAGGTCAAGCTCGACAGCTTGGGGGCCGAGCTTCAGTTCGTCCAGCGACGGGAGGATCACGTCCCCTGCGTCTATGGCGTCGAGAGAGACGCCGAGAACGCCGGCTTGGACTCTGCTCACGTCGAGGAGGTTGGTTACGAGTGCGGCCAGGGTTTGCAGGCTCTCATCTGCAGTGGCGATGAGTTCGTCACGATCGCTGGCGGACCAGGTGACTTCGGTCGAGCGTAGTCCGCTGATCGCGGCGGTGGCCGCGGCGAGTGGCCGGCGGAGGTCGTGGCTGACGGCTGTGAGGAGTGCGCTTCGCACACGGTCGGTTTCGGCCAGGGGCCCGATCTCGTTTGCTGTCGCGGTGAGAGCGGAATGCTCCATGGCGGCGTCGATTTGGGCGGCGATCACCGCAAGCAGCCGTCGTTCCGATGCCTGTAAGTCTGCCCCGTGGAGTTCGAGGCTGGCACGGACCCCCACCGGCACCGTGGTGACGTGTGCGGTTTGGGAGGGTTCTCCGTCTCTGACGAGAATTTGACCCTGTGCGATCAGGCGGACTTCCGTGAGGTTGAACGCTTCCCGCGTGCGACTGATCAACGCCTGCAGGGCGCTTTGACCCCGAAGGACGCTTCCGGAGATGGTAGCGAGCAGTTCGGACTCCGCTGCCGAGCGTTTCGCGGCTCGGGTGCGGCGGGCGGCTTGATCGACAACGTAACTGACCAGGGCTGCGTTGAGCACATACAGTACGAGCGCTAAGAGGTGCAGTGGCTCATCGACAGTGATGGTGTGGATGGGTTCGACGAAGAAGAAATCAAGAGTGAGGCCCGAGAGGAAAGCCGCGAAGAGGGCCGGCCAGATCCCGCCGATCAGAGCGACGAGTACGACCAGGAGCTGGTAGGTGAGAACATCGCTGGTGATGGATTCCGGGCTTCGGAACGACGCGAGTAGCCAGGTCACCAGTGGACCGCCGAGCAGGGCTAGGACGAAACCCAAAATGCGTCGCTTCATCGTGACAGCGCCGGCAAGTCGAGGCAGCGCGAACCGGCCTCCGGCTGCGGCGTGCGTGACGATGTGTACATCGATGTCGCCCGATTCGCGAATCACCGTGGAACCGATTCCAGGACCGGTGAGCGCGGCGACGAGGCGGCTTCTCCGACTGACGCCGATCACGAGTTGGGTAGCGTTGGCGCCCTTGGCGAATTCGACCAGGGAGAGGGGGATGTCGTCGCCGATGACCTGGTGGTAGGTTCCGCCGAGGGTCTCGACGAGGGTTCGCTGCTGGCCCAGCGCCCCCGGGTGCGCCGATCTGAGCCCGTCCTGGCTGGTGACGTGCACGGCGAGGAGTTCCCCGCCGGCGGAGCGGGCGGCAATTCGGGCGCCGCGCCGGATGAGGGTTTCTCCTTCCGGACCACCGGTGAGGGCGATGACGACTCGCTCTCGGGCCTCCCATTTGCTGTCGATTCCGTGTTCGGCACGGTATGACTTCAACGCTGTATCGACCTCGTCCGCGAGCCAGAGCAGGGCAAGTTCCCGCAGGGCGGTGAGGTTGCCCAATCGGAAGTAATTGGACAGGGCCGCGTCGATGCGTTCGGCTGGGTAGACCCGGCCGTCGGCCAAGCGTGCACGCAACGCTTGGGGGGCGAGGTCAACGACTTCAATCTGGTCGGCAGCGCGGAGCACTTCGTCTGGAACGGTTTCACGTTGCGGCGCACCGGTGATTTGCTGCACGACGTCGTTGAGTGATTCGATGTGCTGGATGTTGACCGTCGACATCACATCGATTCCCGCAGCCAACAGGGATTCCACGTCCTGCCACCGTTTGTCGTGCGTGGAGCCAGGTGCATTCGTGTGCGCGAGCTCGTCGACTAAGGCGATGGTGGGTTTCCTCAGGATGACCGCGGCAAGGTCCATCTCGGTCAGTTCGACGCCGCGGTGCAGGATCGTGGAGCGTGGGATGATCTCGAGTCCGTCGGCCATTGCGGCCGTGGCGGCGCGCCCGTGGGTTTCCACGACCGCGACCACCACGTCCTGGCCTTCACCGAGGAGTCGCTTGCCTTCCTCGAGCATGGTGTAGGTTTTGCCGACGCCGGGGGCGGCGCCGAGCAGCACTCGTAGACGCCCTCGTTTCATCGTTAGGCCTGCAGGGCTTCGAGTGCGATGTTCAGCTGGAGTACGTTCACCGTCGGCTCGCCGAGATAGCCCAGGTCTCGGGACTGGACGTGAGCCTCGACCAGCGCCCGCACATCGTCCACGGGGAGATCCCGGGTGGCCGCGATGCGGTCAACCTGGAGCAGTGCGTACTCCGGGCTGATGTGTGGGTCCAATCCGGACGCCGATGCAGTGAGGGCGTCCGCGGGGATTTCGTCCGGGTCGACGCCGTTGAACTCTGCGATCTGCGCTTTCCGCTCCTCGATCGCAGCGATTAGGTCCGTGTTCTCCGGGCCGTAGTTGGATCCGCTGGACGCGCCGGCGTCGTATCCGTCGCCAGCAGCTGAGGGGCGCGGTTGGAACCACTCCGGCAGCGGGTTGCCGTCGGCGTCGGAGAAGGACTGCCCGATGAGGGCAGATCCGACGACTTCGCCGTCCACGGTTTCGGTTGAGCCGTTCGCCTGAGCGGGCAGGGCAAGCTGGCCGATACCGGTGATTACGAGTGGGTAGGCCACGCCGAGGCCGACAGTGAGGACGAGCATGGCGCGGAGGGCGACCCAGTAGTGCGCGATGCCCGAGCGTGGTGCGCTCATGATGAGATCTTCTTTCTGATGTGGAGCACGGGGTTAGAAGCCGGGGAGCAGACCGACGATGAGGTCGATCAGCTTGATTCCGATGAACGGCGCGATCACGCCGCCGACGCCGTAAACGAGCAGGTTGCGGCCGAGGATCTTCGACGCGCTCAGCGGACGGTACTTCACCCCACGCAGAGCCAACGGGATGAGGACGACGATGACGATGGCGTTGAAGATGATCGCCGACAGGACAGCCGACGACGGGGAATGCAGCCCCATGATGTTCAGCACGGCCAGGCCGGGGAACACTCCCATGAACATCGCCGGGATGATCGCGAAGTACTTCGCGATGTCGTTGGCGATGGAGAAGGTGGTGAGCGCGCCGCGAGTGATCAACAGCTGCTTGCCGATCCGCACGATGTCGATTAGCTTGCTCGGGTCCGAGTCCAGGTCGACCATGTTGCCGGCCTCTTTCGCGGCCGAGGTGCCCGTGTTCATGGCCACGCCGACATCCGCCTGCGCGAGCGCTGGCGCGTCGTTCGTGCCGTCGCCGGTCATGGCGACAAGGTTGCCGCCCTGCTGCTCGCGGCGGATCAGAGCGAGCTTGTCCTCCGGGGTGGCCTCGGCCAGGAAGTCGTCCACCCCGGCCTCGGCAGCGATCGCCTTGGCTGTTAGCGGGTTGTCGCCGGTGATCATAACTGTACGGATGCCCATGGCACGCATCTCGGCGAAGCGCTCCTTCAGACCCTCCTTGACGATGTCCTTGAGGTGCACAACACCGAGGAGACGACCTTCACCAGTCGCGGTCTTGACGGCGACGACGAGCGGAGTGCCACCGCTGTTGGCGATGCGCTCCACCTGCTCGTCCAAATCAGCCAGAACAGAGCTAGCCACCCGGCCGTCCTGTTCGATCCAAGCGATAACCGCGGAGCCGGCGCCCTTGCGGATCTGGGTGCCGTCGGGCTGATCGAGTCCGCTCATCCGGGTCTGGGCGGTGAAGGGCACGATGTCGCCGGGGGCGAATTCTCCGACGTGAATTCCCTCTACCCCAGCCAGGTCGACCACCGACTTGCCTTCCGGTGTCGGGTCGGCCAGCGAGGAGAGAGCAGCCGTGCGGATGAGCTCGGCGGCGGGAACACCCTCAAGGGTGACAAATTCGGACGCGCGACGGTTGCCGTAGGTGATGGTTCCCGTCTTGTCCAGCAGCAGCGTCGTGACGTCGCCTGCGGCTTCAACCGCGCGCCCGGACATGGCCAGCACGTTGTGCTGTACAAGCCGGTCCATGCCGGCGATGCCGATTGCGGAGAGCAGCGCCCCGATGGTGGTGGGGATCAGGCAGACCAAGAGCGCCACCAGGACCGGCAGGCTGACTGTCGCCGCAGAGTATGACGCGATCGGGTTCAGGGTCAGCGTGACGATGACGAAGATGATCGTGAGGCTGGCCAGGAGAATGTTCAACGCGATCTCGTTGGGGGTCTTCTGGCGTGACGCACCCTCGACGAGGCCGATCATTCTGTCCACGAACGTTTCGCCGGGCTTGCTGGTGATCTTCACGACGATGCGGTCGGACAGCACCCGGGTTCCGCCGGTCACCGCGCTGCGGTCACCACCGGATTCACGGACCACCGGCGCCGATTCACCGGTGATGGCCGACTCGTCCACCGAGGCGATTCCCCAGATGATGTCGCCATCACCCGGAATCAGATCGCCGGCCGTGACGGCTACGACGTCACCGAGCTGCAGGTCAGCGGAGGACACTTCCCGGGTCGGTGTGGTCGTCGCGGCGGGATCACCGTCGGGGCTGTACCCGGTGACCGCGTGGGCGGTGGTGCTGGTGCGGGTCTTGCGCAGGCTGTCTGCCTGCGCCTTTCCACGGCCCTCGGCGACGGACTCGGCCAGGTTGGCGAAAAGCACGGTCAGCCACAGCCAGACGGCGATGCCCCAGGTGAAGGATGCCGGTACGGAGGAGCCGCCCGAGGATTCCGGGCCGCCCAGGAATGGTTCGGCGATAGCGAGGACCGTGGTGAACGCTGCGCCGACCTCGACGATGAACATGACGGGGTTGCGCCACATCTGGCGAGGATCGAGCTTTCTGAAGGCTCCGGGTATGGCGGCGATCAGTTGCTCGGCGCTGAATGCGCTCTGTGATCGAGGGGCGGTGGGGGCGCCGGGTGTTTCCGGCGCCATCGTGGGTGTTGTGGTGGTGGACATGGTTACTGCAGCCCTTCCGCTAGGGGACCCAGCGCGAGTACGGGGAAATATGTGAGAGCAGTGATGACGACAGTCACGCCGACGAGGAGACCGACGAACTGCGGACGGTGGGTGGGCAGTGTTCCAGCCGTGGCCGGCACTTTGTCTTGAGCGGCAAGGGAACCTGCCAAAGCAAGGACCAACACAATCGGAATAAACCTGCCGAGCAACATGGCAACACCCAACGCGGTATTGAACCAGGGAGTGTTCGCGGTGAGTCCGGCGAAAGCCGAACCGTTGTTGTTTGCTGCCGACGTGAACGCGTACAACACTTCAGAGAGGCCGTGAACACCGGGGTTCCAGATCGATGTGGATTCCACGTCAGCGCGGATCGCGGGGATCGCGAAGCTCAGCGCGGTACCCAGCAGGACGATCGTGGGAGTGACCAGAATGTAGAGGCTGGCGAGTTTGATTTCCTTCGGGCCGATCTTCTTGCCGAGGTACTCGGGTGTCCGTCCGACGAGCAAACCGCCGACAAAGACCGCGATGATCGCCAAGACCAACATTCCGTACAGGCCCGACCCGACGCCGCCGGGGGCGACCTCGCCGAGCATCATGTTGATCATGGGCATCATGCCACCCAGGGCGGTGTACGAGTCGTGCATGGAGTTGACCGCGCCGGTGGACGTCAAGGTGCTCGTTGAACCGAACAGTGTCGAGGCGAAGATCCCGAAGCGTTGCTCCTTGCCCTCCATAGCCCCTCCCGCGAGCTGCGGCGCCGTACCGGCACCGTTGAGCTCGAACAGGGTGAGGAAGGTGAGCGAGGCGACGAAGATGCTGCCCATGACAGCGAGGATGGCGTAACCCTGTTTGTGGTTGCCGACCATGCGCCCGAAGGTGCGTGGGAGAGAGAAGGGAATCATCAGCATCAGCACGTTCTGGAACAGGCTCGTCCAGGCGTTCGGGTTCTCAAACGGGTGGGCCGCGTTGGCGTTGAAGAATCCACCACCGTTGGTCCCGAGGTTCTTGATCACTTCCTGGGAGGCAACCGGGCCACCGGGCAGGTTCTGCACGCCGCCGCTGAGGGTCGTGATCTCGGTGAAGCCGTTGAAGTTCTGGATCACTCCGCTCGCGATCAGCACCACTGCACCAACCACCGAGAGGGGAAGAAGCAACCGCAAGATTCCCCGGGTCAGATCGACCCAGAAGTTACCGATGGTGGCCGACTCGCGCCGGGTGAAACCGCGCACGAGCGCGATAGCGATCGCGATTCCCACGGCGGCGGAAACGAAGTTCTGTACGGCCAGGCCGGCGATCTGGACGGTGTAACCCATGGTGATGTCGGGCGAGTACGACTGCCAGTTCGTGTTCGCCACGAACGACGCCGCCGTATTGAACGAGAGCCCTTCCGGGACGGCGGGCAGTCCCAGAGAGTACGGGAGTACCGCTTGGAAGCGTTGCAAGAGGTAGACGAACAACAGCCCGACGACCGAGAACGCAAGAACGCCCCGCAGGTAAGACTTCCAGGTTTGCTCGACGCTGGGATCTACCCCGATGATCCGGTAAAAGCCTCGCTCGGCCTTCAGGTCTTTTTTAGAGGTGTAGACGTGGGCCATGTAGTCGCCCAGGGGACGATAGAGCAAGGCGAGGATGAGTACCAGGGTCGCTACCTGGAGGATCGCGAAGAAAACGTCCATTTAGAATCGCTCCGGTTTCACGAGGGCGACCACGAGGTACACCACAGCGGCAATAGCCAACGCCGCGGCAAGCAGGTCAAAGAAGATCACAGCTTCTCGACCCCCCAGCCAATGACGCCGACAAGCGCGAACACGGCGATGATGCCGAGCACGTAAACAATGTCAAGCACAAGTAACTCCATCTGGAGAAGGACCACACGACCCGAAAGCGGGACATGGATGCCGCAGCGGCACGACATCCGATTAGACACCCCCGGTCACGGCGAAATCCCAGCCCTAACGGAATCCAAACGGTGAATCGCCCGAACCTAACGGGATCCCTACACCCCTCCTCATCCCAGGCTGATTGGCCTCGCCCAGCACCCTGATTCGCGCGTCATCGGTATGCCGGGCCGCCCCCGTATCGGTTCCGTTCGATTCAGGGCTGTACCCGCATGCGTTCCGTTAGGGAGCGGGGTTTCCCGTCGCCGGGCCAGTAGGACTGAACCATGACAACACCTGACAGCCCCACATCGGAGCCCCTCAAACCCAGTGACCGTGGCACGGGCTCGCGTTCATGACTCTCACCGCGATCATGCCCTCCCTCCGGCGCTCAATTGCCGACCCCCTCCGCATCGATGCGTGGCCGGAGTCCTCTCAGGTCACTACGACCGACGTCTTCGTGTGCGGTGTCTCGATGACCCGCCTCGTCGAGGTGTGCCAGACACCGTGTGTGCACACCGCAGCCGCTGTCATCCCCGGTACGCACGGGCGCAAGTCGCCCTACCAGGAAGCCGCCGTGGTCGTTGTCCGCGTCACCGCGGTCTTGAAGAACTTCGATGCGGCACGGGTTGTCCTCATCGACGCGTGCCTGGACACCGTCAACGCCACCTGGCGAGAGACCCGCCTTATCGGCCGAGCCTCCACGGTGAAGAGCACCGCTGCGATCCTGCTCTCCGGCGAATCCCACGAAACACCGAGCATCGGCCGCGGCGTGATGGAACTGCCCGACGATCTCCGAGAAGGCGACCTACTCGCCATCCCCTGCACCGGTGTCGTCGCACTGCGGGACATCCGTGCCCGGCCATCGGTGCCTGACACGTCGGACAGCACCGACGACATCGCGGCCGAATTCACCTGGCTGGCGCAACTCGCATGACCCATCCCACAAACAAACGCAATTCCACGGAGGAGCACTCATGACTCTCATGTCCAGCATCCTGGCCAGGACACCCCTGACGCATCGACCTGCCGACATCGGCTCCTGGCCGGCGGGCACAGTCCACACCATGGATGACCTCATCATCAACGGGGTCTCCCTGGTGCGCGCCAGCCACGACCGCACTCCCGCGGTACGAATCGGCGCGGCTCCCGACGCCGGGGAGCGGCACGCCGGCACGCCGGAACGATTCATCACCGTTCTGTTGACCCGGGTGGAGGAGACCGGCTTCACCGATTCACACCGGCGCCTGGTCGTGTGGGTCGACGCCGAGCTGGACCATTGCCGCCCCATTCTGTCGGCAGCCCGCGTTGTCGGACGCCGCGGCGTCGCTCACCTCAAGCGCGTGCAGCTCCGGCCCCGGCCTGTGGAGGACATGCAGTGGGTTTGGCTGCCGGCCGATGTGGTGGTCGGTGATCTGATCGCCATACCGTGCGAAGGAGCCATCCCTCTCAGAGACGTCCGTCGACACAGCCGTTACCCGGGCCATCGCGTAGAGGAGTGGCCAGACGAACCGGACGATCTTCCGTTCTCCCGCGCGTGCTTGAAATGAACCTCAGCGCCGAGCTGGAGATTCCGCCGCGCTCCGCGCCGACGATCGTCCTCCGGGGCGACCCGATGACTGCTCTTCGCCCTTTGTCACAGCTGCCGAACGTGCTCGCGACCCCGGCTCAACCGGGGCGGCCCTTTCGGCGCCGGGCCATCAGGGCAGTGGCGACGGGGGTCGATGCCAGCGCGGATGCCGCACTCACCTGCCGCGGGCTGAAGTCACGGCTTCGACGAGAACTGCTGCCGAGCCAGCGACTGTGCGAGTGGCTACCCCACCTCAAACACGTCATCTTCGTTGTCGCGGAGCCCACACACCTGCGTGAAACAGCGGTGCTCGGCATTGCTGACCGGTTCGCGGAATACGCTCACGCTCATCTGGAACGGGTCTGCGGGGCCTATGTGACCGTGACGGTGCTGCTGGTCGCCGACTGCGCCCAACCCGGGCTGCTCGCGGAACGCATCGATCAGCGCGCTTCGCTCGGCCCGCTCGACCCCTATCTGGCACTACCGTGGCGGGACGTGGCTGAACAACCAATTCAGCTCTCGGCGGCCGCCGCATACTGCTGATTCCGTAGCCGCCAGCTCCGGGCCTCCCGGAGCTGGCGGCTACGGGGTGGTCCGGGCCGCGTCCATGTGTTCCTCGGCGTCTGAGTAGACAGCCGACCAGACCATCTCGTGTTCCGCCGGCGTGGACCGGCCTAGCTGCAGCGCCTGGTCCGCGGCCGCCAAAGTCGCGGCCAGCGAGGCCAGGTATCTGCACTCGCCGCCGCGCCAGGTGTCGGGCACAAGGGTGGATCTGGCCGCCGTCAGCTCAAGGACCTGTTTCCGCACCGGACCTGCAGCACGGGCCACGACGACAGCCCCGAGAGCATAAAACGCGACGCAGCCGATCACGATGACCAGTCTCGAGGCGCCACCCTCCGCCATCGCTACGAACACGCCCAGCACGCCCACGAGCCCCAGGATCGTCCAGCCGCGACAGAGCCGAACTCGGCGTCGTTGCTGCGCCGATATTCCCGGCGGGTACACGACAAGCCGGTAACCGACGCTGCCGTATCGGCCGACCGCGACGGTGTAACTTCCCCACCGGCACCGCCCATCAACGACCGGGGAGAGCCACCGGTTGAGCAAGATTCCCGAACTGATCGTTCGCGCATTATTCACCTCATCAGCGTCCTCCCAGCGCCTCACCGCTTGGAAGATCTATACGGAACGCATGCGCAGGATCCGGTGATTTATACGCTTTTCCTACGCCGCGAGTTCGCGCCGATGGGGTGTGACGGCTTCAGCTGACGTGAACGTGTGGTCGTCGTTTGGCGTTGGGCTCGGATTCGCGAAGCACCTCTCTGGTCACGGGGGCAATTTCGCCGAGGCCGGTGAAGAGGAACTTGAACATATTGGCGAGTGGATTGCCCTGGGTCCATTCGAAATAGATCTCTGGGATCAGGCCGGTCTGATCGCGGATCTCCAGCAGCACCGCGGCGATCGTGTTCGGAACGTTGCCACTGGTGACCTGGAGAACGCGATACCCGTGCTTCGCAACGCCGTGCACGACAAGGTCCTCCTCGAAATCAGATGAGTCAGACGGGAGCACTTCGAGGAAGATGATGGGTGAGCCCGGTGGGATGTTGCCGAACCGGCGTTCGTCCCGGCTCTTGTTGCGGTATTCGACCTCGGTGTCGTCGTCTGGCTCGTGGGAGATGATTCGGATTACGTCGTAGTCTTCGGCGTCCCCGGTGACGAAGTCGAGTGCGGTCGGGTCCAAGATGACCGATGTTGCCCGGAGCTCGAAGGAACGCCGCACCCTGGACACGAGGGAGACCACCATGATGCCCACGATGAACAGGGCGGCGATGCGCACACCGTCTGGGCGTTCGACAATGTTGACAACAGTGGTGTAGACCAGGATCACCGCGATGGCTGCGAAGCCGAGAGTTTGCCAGCGCTGCTGCTTCCGGCGTGCGGAGAGCGTCACCGCAACGGATGCGGACGTCATCAGCACCAGGACCCCGGTCGCGTAGGCGCCGCCCTGGGCGTCGACGCTGGCCTGGAACGCGATCGTGATCACGAAGGCGATCCCCACGAAAACCAGCACAAGCGGTCGCACCGCACGGGCCCACTGCGGGGCCATGCCATACCGCGGCAGATACCGCGGCACGAGGTTGAGCAGCCCGGCCATCGCCGATGCGCCCGCGAACCACAGGATGCAGATAGTGCTGATGTCATAGACGGAACCGAAGACGTTGCCCAGGTATTCGTGGGCGAGGTACGCCAACGCGCGCCCATTGGCCGGCCCGCCGGGCTGGAACGCCTCCTGCGGAATCAACAGGGTTGTGACGATGCTCGAGGTGATCAGGAACCCGCTCATGATCAGCGCGGCGGTGGTGAGCAGCTTCTTCGTCCCGCGGATCCGCCCCGCGGGGTTGTCTTCGGTATCAGCGGCACCGCCTTTCACCTGAGGCATCACCGCCACGCCTGTCTCAAACCCAGACAATCCCAACGCCAGTTTCGGGAACACGAGAAGAGCGATGCCCACCATCACAAGTGGGTTGCCGTGTTGCACCGTCAGTGCTGCCCACCAGTCGGTGATCAACACAGCGTTCGACGTGACGTGCCCGATCGATACCACGATTACGATCAGGTTGAGGAGGAGGTAGACCGCGACCAGCACTACAGCAATGCCGATGGCTTCCTTGAAGCCCCGGAGGAACACGATTCCCAGCAGCGTGACCAAAAACAGAGTGACCAGCACCTCCTGTCCGTGCAGCCAAGACGGCGCGAACGGATTCTCGATCGCGTGCGCCGTGGCATCCGCTGCCGACAGGGTGATGGTGATCATGAAGTCGGTGGCGGCGAATCCGAGCAGCACTAGCACGAAGATTTTGCCCGACCACCACGGCAGAAGCTTTTCCAGCATCTGGATCGAACCGGAGCCCCGGAAGCTCTCTTCGGCGACCCGCCGATACACGGGCAAGGCACCCAGCAGTGTCAGGGCAACCAACACGATCGTCGCGATAGGTGACAGCAGACCTGCGGCGAGGGCGGCGATCGCCGGCTGATATCCCAGGGTCGAGAAATAGTCGACGCCCGTCAGGCACATCACCCGCCACCAGGAATGTGTTTTCTCCACTGTGGCGGCGTGGGGACCCACACGATTGCCCTGCCGGTCACCGCTGTCCTGCAAAAGCCATGTTTTCAGTTTCGTGGCAGAAGCATGTGGTTTGTTCACGTGCACACATTACGCCACGCGACACACGACCGAGCGACCAAGTGACCGAGTGACCAAGCGGCTATCGGCCGGCGCCGGCAAGGGGCACGCGACGATACGCACAAACCGTTAGGCCTCGCGCTCAAGAACCCCGAGGCGGGAACCCTGCACCGGCCGCACACAGTGAGTTGTTGCACCGCTGGGCTTCTGTGCTGGCAAGAAGGCTGAGTCCATGGCATGGTCAGGATATGGACATCGGCGAGTGGTGGTCCACACTGGACTCCTTAACACATGAACTACTGATCGCACACAACGGAGATGTCGTTTCGGCAGATATTCTTCGCCAAAGCACCCCCACAGGTGAAGTCATAGCCTTAGACGCAAAATGGATTGGCGAGAGCGATGTGAACGGCTTCTACCTTTCCGACGAAGCGACCGACTGGATTGAAGCCACCGCGAACGGTGAAAGACCAGAACCATAGGACAGGACTCAAAAAGAGTGTTTGCGACATATCTCTGATATGTCCCCAACAATCATGTCCCTCTCTACTGTCGGTTACCTTTTCCATTGGGCTGCGCGTTGGTTCTGGGAGGCGAGCTGTGCGGTCTCGAGGATTCTCGTGGCTCGAGTTTGGGGTCGTTTGGCTTGGATGATCCATTCAAGGATGCCTCGGCGAGCAGACGGTGGGAACTGGTCCCAGTTCGCCCGGGCTGGAGGGTTTTCGCCGAGGGCTTCGGCAAGGTCGGGCGGAACGATGAGGTCTTCGACATCATCCAGTAATGCCCAGGAGCCGTTGCTGATCGCCTGCGCGATTACCGCTTCGCCGGCGGGCAGCATGAGTCCTGCTGCACGGAGAGCTTCCACCCGGATCTTGTTTGGCCGTGACCACGCACTCGTCGGTTTCCGGGCGGAAAAGTAAAGCATTGTTCGCTCACCGTCGAGCTTCTGGGGTTTGCTGTCTACCCAGCCCACGCAGAGGGCCTCCGACACGGCATCGTCGTAGCTGACAGCGGGTTTGCCCGTGGCCTTCTTCCAAGACACCAACCACACTGACTGTTCGCTTTCGTGGTGCGCGAGCAGCCAACGGCGCCACTCAGCGCGGGTCTCCGGGTGTACCCGCGGTGCTGTCGTCGGAGAAACCACCCCGACCTAACCCTCGGCGAGCTTGGCTGCGATCGATATTAACGCCTGGTCGAGGCTGTCTTGGATGCCCGGGTAGCTGGCCGGGCACGTGATACTGAGGTTGAGGCGCGTGGAATTGTCGCCTGCTTCGGCAGTGAGTCTTCCGTGGTACTGGTCGTTGTCGGGCGATCCCCAGGAGATTTCGTGAGTGGCGGAGTCCGATCGGAACCACGCGTCAGCCGTGACCGGTTCACTGTTGTCGTCATCAGCCCCGTCCGTGTCGATGACTGCGGTCGTGCGCACCAGCTCGGGGCCGACGAGCTCGGCGGAGGTGATTCGGGGAAAGTAATAGGGGAGGTTGCGCGGGTCAGCCATGAAGGCAAATGAGTCATCAAGCGATTGAGGAAGGCTGGTTGTCGCGGTGTAGGTGGTCATGTGCAGTCCTTCTCACGAGGTGGTCGATACCTGTTTGCAGGCTGAGCCAATAGAGATCGGCCAGCCACAGATCGTCACCGAATAATAGCCAGATTGTCCCTGCGTTCACTATGGTCGGCGCCCGCCGGTTCGACGGATAGTTGACGGGTGGTACCGAGCGAGGAAAGCATTCGGCATGTCGTGGACCGGCTCCAAAAGTGTCCCCGATATCTGCCAAGAGAAATTGCTGCCGGTGTGGAGGTCGCGCATGGCGTCATCGATTCCACTCACGCCTGCCTGAACGCTCCAAAAAATCCAGGGTTCCGAGAGGGCATCGAGCAGATCGCTCGCTAGCGAGACAAGCGCAACGCATGATGTCCCCAAGACATCTTCGTCCGAACTGAGGTGTATGAGCAGGCTCAGCCCTGAAGGCGGGCGAGGAGCTCGTCGACCCGAGCACGGATGTCGTCGCGGACCAGGCGCATGCGCTCCATGCCCTGGATTCCACGCTCATACGGTTCGTCCGTGATCCACGTCTCGAATGTCGTGCCCGGTACTTCATCGACCTTGGCCTCGGTACCGAGGACGACGACCACGTCTGCAGCGGCGAGCATCTCCGCCGTGATGAGCTTCGGGTGCTCATCGCCGACATCGACGCCCAGCTGGGCAAGAGACTCCACCGACTGTGCGTTCAGCGCCGCCCCGGGCTTCGTTCCCGCGGAGTGCACGGTGACGGTGTCCCCCGCTGCCGCACGCAAAAGAGCCGCCGCCATCTGTGACTTCCCCCCGTTCTTCTGGCAGACGAAGAGAACGCTGGGGATACGAGTCTCAGTCATGACGCAACGCGTTCCACTTGACTGATCTCGAGACTGCCGGCGAGGTCGCTGGCAACCAGGGTCAAGACGAGTCCCGGCCGGAGTCCGCGGGATTATCGTGTGGAGTATCACTGTCCGTGTACTCGCCCTCGGTCTGAGTCTCGCTGACAATTGCGTCCGACGAGCCGGCCGCAGACTCGGAATCGGTGTATTCCCCATATGACTCGTTGTTAATCTTCATGAGCTTCTCTCTCGAAAGGAATCTCATTTTATGTGTCAGTACCGGCAATAGATAGGCTGAACGCCGTCATTTAGCCCTTCTCCTGCGGCGCCCCGGATCACGGCAAGATCTTTCGCCGTCACCGCCCAGTTTGGGAATGTTGAGCGATCAGGAAGTCGTCGAGGTTTGGCAACGCTTGGTTCACGACGCGGTGTGCTTCGTTCACTACCGTGGCCGCCTCCGCCGTCGTGGCCGCGACGATTGAGACGACCGCGGTTCCCTGGAGGCGGTGGCCGACCCAGCGCAGCTGCAGACGGTCGACTGTTGTGATGCCGGGCACCGTGAGCAGAGCGGCATTCGCGCGGTCGACGAGATCGGGCTCGATGCCGTCCATCAGCCGTCGTCCGATGCTTTTCACCGTGCCCCACAGGAGCACGATGATTGCGCCGGAGATGAGAATGCCGACGATCGGGTCGGCCAACGGGAATCCAAGCATGGCGCCAATTGCGCCCGCGACCACCGCGAGGGACGTGAAGCCGTCGGTGCGGGCGTGGACTCCGTCGGCAACCATTGCAGCCGACCCGATGCGCTGACCCACACTGATGCGGTACACCGCGACGGCCTCGTTCCCAGCGAAGCCGATGACGCCTGCAGCCACGACCCACCAGGGGTTTTCAAGCGGATGTGGATCCAGGAGTCGCGCGATCGACTGCCACGCCGCGACGACCGCCGAGAGAGCAACGATAATGACGATGAAGAGGCCGGCGAGATCCTCGGCCCGGCCTAACCCGAAGGTGTACCGGCGGGATGCGGCGCGGCGGCCGAGGATAAAGGCGACCCAGAGCGGTACGGCGGTGAGGGCGTCAGAGAAGTTATGGATGGTGTCCGCCAGGAGGGCGACGGACCCGCTGATGAGCACAACCCCCAGCTGCAACACGGTGGTGCCGAGCAGCACGACGAGGCTAATCTTCAGCGCCCGCACACCCTCCTTGCTCGCCTCGAGAGCATCGTCGATCGACTCGGCGGCGTCATGACTGTGTGGCACGAACAGTCCGTAGAAAAACCCCGTCAACCCAGTGGGGTGGGAGTGAGTGTGCCCTTCGCCACCGTGCTCGTGCTCGTGCTCGTGCTCGTGCTCGTGCAGATGGTGTCTGCTGGCTGAACGCATGCCCCGGCCTCCGCGTGATGATGGCGTGGGTTCGAGCTCAGCGAGTGCTCGGCTTGGAAGATCGCGTCGGACACCAGCTGCCGCGCATGCTCATTGGCCAGGCTGTAGAACACCTTCGTCCCCTCCTGCCGGCTGGTCACGAATCGTGACAGGCGAAGCTTGGCCAGATGCTGCGACACGGACGACGGCGACTTCTCCAGTAGCTCGGCCAGGCTGTTGACCGAGAGTTCACCGTCGCGCAGAGCGAGAATAATGCGGATCCGGGTGGCATCCGCGAGCATCGCGAAGACCTCGACTGCCAATTCGACGTACTGGCTGTCGGGCTCACGTCCGCATACTGGCTTATCTGCATCCATACGCAGATTCTTACATTAAACCGCGACATCGCGTAGTCGCAGTGACCCGCGCCATCAGTGCGAATCGCTGAGCAACGGAAACTCAACGGTGAAGGTCGCGCCTCGGCCGACACCGGCACTCTCTGCTCGGATGCTTCCACCGTGGGCCTCGGTGATGGACTTGGCAATCGCCAGGCCTACTCCCGACCCGCCGTGAGCGCGATCACGGCTGGCGTCCACTCGGTAGAAACGCTCGAAGACATGCGAAATGTGGTCGTGCGGAATTCCATCCCCCTCGTCGGACACGGCTATCGCCGCCCTGCCGCCGACTACCGCGGCGGATATCTCCACCTCGCGCCCGGGCGGGGTGTGTCGAACTGCGTTGTCGAGGAGATTTGTCAGGACCTGACCGATGCGATCGCTGTCCCCGCTGACAGCAGCGGCCCGGGCGTCTGCGGACATGGTGACCGTCAGCGTGACGTTCTGGGCAGCGTATTGCGCCGTCGCCTGGGCTACAGCATCCGCGACTACCTGGGCAACGGGCAGGCGTCGTCGGTGCATAGTGAGTCGGCCTTCCTCTGCCGTCGTCACGATGGCGACGTCCTCGCTAAGCCGCGCCAGACGGGTGACCTGGTCCCCCAGCATCGTGAGGGTTGCCGGATCCGCTTCTTGGACGCCATCGGCGATGGCCTCAAGGTAGGCGCCGATGGTGGTGATTGGGGTACGCATTTCGTGTGCCAGGTCGCCCAGCATCCTCGTTCTGGTCGCTTCGATCCGGCCCAGATCGGTGGCCATCGAGTTGAAGGCCGACGTGAGGTCGTCGAACTCACTGCCCAGGCCTACAGCGGGGATGCGCGCGGTGTAGTCGCCGTCAGCCACCCGGCCAGCCGCTTCAGTGACGGGTGCCAGGGATCGTGTGATCCGGCGGGAGAGGAACAGGCTCACCCCGACTGACGCCGCCAGAGCAGCGAAGAGGGCCACGGCAAGGGAAAGCATGGATGCCGTTCGGAATGCCTCCTCGGCATGCACCGTTGAGTCAGCCCCCGAACCACCCATGCCCATCATGTGAACGTGGAATATGGCCGGGCCGATCCCTGCGACGACGACCCAAGCAGTTGCGACTCCGACAAGTACAACGACGAGGATGGCGCCGAGCAGGCGAGCGCTCAGGTCCCTCGGGCCAGGGACCCGAGTGCGTGATTTGCTCACGCTCCGACGCCCATTTGGTAGCCGACCCCGCGCACTGTCCGGATGAAGACCGGTGACGACGGATCATCACCGATCTTGCGCCGCACATGCCCGATATGCACGTCCACCAAATGCGGATCGCTCATCCAGCCGTCTCCCCATACGGCATCAATCAGTTGCTGCCGCGAGAAGACAATTCGAGGTTGGCCGGCCAGCGCCACCAGCACCTCGAACTCGGTGCGGGTCAGGTCCACGGTCTCACCGCTTCGGTGAACTTCGCGGCCGGCGACGTTGATGTGAAGGGAGCCAAAGACAAGAGGCGGTGTGCCGAGCGCGGCGGCTTGTTCGCTGGGACGCGGTCGGCGGAGCATAGCGCGCACTCGAGCCACAAGTTCTCGCGGGCTGAATGGTTTGGTCAGATAGTCATCTGCTCCGACTGAAAGGCCGACGAGTTTGTCGATCTCCTCGACCCGCGCGGTCAGCATGATGATGTAGCAATCCGTGAAGGTGCGCACGGTACGACAAACCTCAATGCCATCCATCCCCGGCAGGCCCAGGTCGAGAATGATGATGGCGGGGGTCCAATCTCGTGCCTTCGCCACTGCGGACTGGCCGTCGGCCGCCGTTTCAACGTCGAACCCATCTCGCTCCAAGTAGCCGGCCACCAACTCGAGCAGCGGTACCTCGTCGTCGACCACCAAGACTCGCGGACGGGGCTCCGCAGTGGTCTGTGGCCTGAAGGTCGTTGACATCATGGTCTCATTGTCCCTCCGGGTTCATCCCGGAGCGCTCTCATGACCGGCTGCAGCCCATATCCCCAGTCAATCTTTGTCAAAAAGCTCATTCAGTGGATTTCGTCCACCGCGGGGCTTGTCGCCAATGCCAGGAGAATCCATCTATGCACATCCAGCAAACGCTGACTCGGTCGTGATCTGCTGACCTTCATCCGCGCCATTCTCAGCTGAACTTTGTCAAGTGCCGATACGGTTTTCGGGTATCCACGTTCGCAACATGGCCTGATCGACCCCGGAGGTGACATGAACCCGCACGGCAATTCCGCAGCTAACCGTCGCCACAGGCCCTCTGTCGCACACGTGTTTACGGCCGTTCTGGTCCTGGCAACCATGCTGCTGGGCATCCTGGCCATGCACTCCATGACCGGCGAGCACGGCGTAGCGTCGGGCGCAGCCGAGTCCAACGCACATTCCGACACCATCCCGAGTGGCGCTGACTTCGGAGCTGACGTTGCGGTCGCGGCGACAGCGGCGATGATCCCACTAGTGGCGCACGCCGAGGTCGGGTTGTTGGGTTGCGCCGACTGCATGCTCGAATGCGCCATGTGGGCGATGACCTGCGCCATCCTGCTGGTCCTGGCGGCTCTCATCATTCTCGCCCGTTCCCCGGCCACGTTTCGGCGCTTGCTCGAGGCTGGCGGGCGCGTCGTCTCTGTCTTCCATGGCCCTGCGCTTCATCTTTTCCGGCCTAGCTTGGTCGTTCTTTCCATCAGTCGCACCTAGAACCGGCATTGGCTTTCGCGTCACTTGACGCCTGCCTTTACGACGCCGTACGGCGAACCGGTTTCTTACGCCTGACTCTGAATGGAATAACAATGCCCAAGCCACGTACCTATCTCCTCACTGCCGCGGCCATCGCCACAGCACTCACCCTCAGCGCCTGCGCCGGCGGAACCACCGATACCGGTTCATCCGCCGCCCCCAGCTCCCCCGATTCCTCCGCCTCCTCGGTTGATTTCGCCGACGCGGACGTTGAGTTCGCCCAGATGATGATCCCCCACCACGAACAGGCCGTTGAAATGAGCGACGACCTCCTTGCGAAGGACGGCATCGACCCGCGCATCGTGGATCTGGCCACCGAGATCAAGGCCGCCCAGGAGCCCGAAATCACGCAGCTCGAATCGTGGCTGACAGCATGGGGCATGGATGACACCAGCTCCAGCGAGATGGATATGTCCGAGATGGATCACGGCACGGATGGCATGATGTCCGATGACGACATGAACGCCCTCAAGTCCGCTTCCTCAGAGGACGCTGGGAAGCTCTTCCTCGAACAGATGATCGTTCATCACCAGGGTGCCATCGCGATGGCGCAGACCGAGATCGATCAGGGACAATTCCTGGGCGCGGTGGACATGGCCACGAACATCGTGGAGAGCCAGACCGCTGAGATTGATGTCATGAACGACATCCTCGCCACACTCTAGAACTCCCCACCAGGATCGGGGCCGCGCATCGCGGCCCCGCTCCGCGGCGTGCCCAACTCGGACATCATCTCCTCGCCTCCCTGAGGCGCCGATGGGGCGCGCCAACGTGATCGCAAGGACCACCTCCTCATGACCGCATCACCCGAACTTTCCCGCAGACAACTGCGCCTGGCCGAAAAACACCCGCACCTCAGCCGCCGGCTTTCTTCCGCTGCCGCCTTAGCGTTCGCTACCCTCCTCGCCGTCAGCGTTTCGGTCCCAGCCCTTGCCGTGAACCCCAACGCCCAGACCCTCGCCTTGCCCACTGAGCGATCGGATGTGGAAGTACAAAGCTTGACGGCGTCGGGAAACGGAACCATCGCCGTCGCCCAGGACACGTACACGTCCCAAGCCATCCAGGAGACGCTGCGGACTGAGGACTCGCTCCCGGGCGTCTACTCCCAGACCGCAAATACCTACGTGAACCGTCTCGGCTCTGCAATTCAGTGGCCCTTTCTTGTCGGAGTACCCATCACCACTGACTTTGGCCCTCGGATTCCCCCGTGCGATGGATGCTCCAGCTTTCATAAGGGCATCGATATGAACCCGGGCGTGAATACTCCCATCCAAGCGGTCGCGAATGGCGTCGTTAGAGAAGTCTCGAGAACTGACAAAAGCGGACTGGGTGTCTACGCGATCATCGACCACATGATCGACGGGCGTCTCGTCAGCAGCCTGTACGCCCACATGACGGAAGGCACTCTGGCACTTGCCGTCGGTGACCCCGTCCTCGTCGGCCAGCTAGTGGGAAACGTTGGCAACACTGGCCAAAGCACCGGCCCACACCTTCACTTCGAGATCCTCCTGAACGGCATCACCCCCACGGACCCGTACGCCTGGCTGACAGAAAAGGTGAGCACATCATGACAGGCAGGCTGCGATGACCGTCATCGGATACGCGCGTGTTGAAACGCGCAAGAAGAGAGTTGATGAGCGAGAAATCGCGTTGACCTCGGCCGGCGCCGAGCGCGTGTTTGTGGACCACGGCGAGTCGAGGAATAAGGCGTCGCTGCCGCAGTTCTCCGCCTGCCTGGATTACCTGCGGGCAGGTGACCTTTTGTTGGTTTGCCAGCTGAGCCAGTTGGATCGGTTGGGTCGTGACGATCGTTTGATTGCGCTCCTTCATGAGCTCGGCGAACGCGGCATCGGACTTCGTTCGCTGGCGGAACCGGCGATCGATACGACCGTCCCCTCAGGCCGGGCCCTCTTCGGCATAGTCGCCGTCTTCGCTCAGCTTCGTACTGAGTCGATCCAGGTGCACCGGCGCGATGGCCCCGCACCGGCTCGAGCGCATGGGCGCAACGGCGCACGCCCCACAGATATGGCAAACGAGAGGATCTCTGTAGCCATCGATATGCGCGAACGGGGCGCCACGATTGACACGATCGCCACCACGCTCGGCGTCGACACCGTGACCGTGCAACGCGCGCTCCTGAGCAACCCGGACGGACAGCCCAAGTTGGCGCGCGATGAGGAATGATGTCTCGCAGGCGAGCCCGTTGCCCGTCTCACGTCACCTCACGTAGGAGACCAGGCCGATCATGCCGCGAGCAGCGTGATACGCGTTGTGGCAGTGAACCAACCATTGGCCGGGATTGTCCGCGTCGAATTCGACGGTGACCGTTTTCCCGGGCCGGACAATGACGGTGTCCTTGCGCGCTCCGTTGCTCGCGATCTGAAAGCTGTGCCCGTGAACGTGCATCGGATGCCACATCATCGTGTCGTTGATCATCGTGATCTGCACCCGCTCATTGAGGCTGACATCGAAGGCATCAGCGTAGGGGTCGTCCATTTTGAACGTGCGCCCGTTGATACTCCAGTCGTAGGAGTGCATCCCTCCCGTGAGTCGCATCTCGTGTCGCCGCGTCGGCGTGCGGGACGGGAGGCGGACGGATTCATCGGCTCGCAACTGACCGCCGTCGGTGACGTCACCCGTCAGAATGGACGATATTTGATCCGGCGAGGGTGGGGTACCAGAGCCTGTCCGGATGAGCCCGTAGGCGCTTCCGTCCTTGCCTTCGGGGAGAGCCAGAACCGGGGTGTAGCCATCGACGACGGTGACGAGCGCATCGATGCGTTCGCCCATTCCAAGGACCACTGCATCCACCTGCTGGTGCTGGACGGGAAAGCCGTCGGTGTGGGTGAGGGTGAGCTTCTGCCCGGGGATACCTACCCTGTAGGCGGTGTCGCCAGCCGCGTTGATGATACGCAAACGAATCCGATTACCCGGTCGGCTGTCGAACACGTCGGCCTTTTCCGAAGCCTGGCCGTTGAACAGATGGACGGGGAATGGCACGTCGCCCGCGTCACCGCCCAAGTATGAGCTGGTGAAGCGCGAGCCCATTCCGCTCATGCCCGAATCCATCCCACTCATACCCGACCCGTCGGCCAAAGCGTTCAGCGCATCGTCGGGGGTGCCCGGGAGTCCGTCGAGCCAGTCGTCGAGGAGGATGACCCATTCCTGGTCGTAGGCCATCGGTTCATTGGGGTCGTCGATGATGAGCGCGCCCGACAAGGCGCGTTCTCGCTGCATGTCCACGTGGGAGTGGTACCAGTAGGTGCCGGGTTGGTTGAGTAGGAATTGGTATCCGTAGTCGCTGCCCGGAGTTATGGCCTCTTGGGTGACATCTGGGACACCATCCGCGTCGTTTCGCAAGGCGAGGCCGTGCCAGTGGATGCTCGTCGGCTCGGCCAGGGTGTTCGTCACCGGCACGTTCAGAAGGTCTCCCGTTTTGGCGCGGATGAGAGGCCCGTTGAGCGTCCCGTTGTATCCCCACGTGGTCAGAGCGGTCCCGGCGACCACGGTGTCGAAGGTGCCGGCGGTGAGGTTCTGGGTGACGGTGGCGCCGTTGGCTGCACGGCGCGACTCGTACTGGGCGACCAAAGGATCGCTTGACAGTATCCGGTCGACCCCACTTCGAGCGCTGGTCCCCGTCGTGCAGGAGGCAAGGACCGCTGTCGCCGTCGCAGCCAGGGTCGCGCCAAGAAGAGTGCGCCGAGTGAAATAGGTGGCCATGGTCGCTCCGTCAGTTCTTTCCCGCGGGCATCGCTGTGGCGGGCCACTCCAGCTTGGAGAGATGGCGGCGTAGTTTCTTTTCGGACAGGCGGCCGTAGCTGAACAGCTCGCCGTCGATCAAGATGCCCGGGGCGAAAACGATGCCGACCCGGTTGGCAAGCTCACGCCCTTCGGCTGAAGCCAATGGAATTTCCACGATGTCCAGGGGGTACTCGTCGCTGAGCTGCGCCAAGGTTTTCTTGGCGTTCACGCAGGATGGGCATGATTCCTGGGTCAGGACGGTGATCCTCATGATCCGCTCACCCCGGCAGCCTCCATGTCGGCCAGCAGGTCGGTCATGGAAACGTACATTGTGTAGTCCGGCGCGCCGCCGTAGTCGGCGCGCCACTGGATCGTGCCGTCAGGCCCGACGAGGATGAAGCTGTGTCCGGCGCGGGAGTCGCCCATCATGCCGTAGTCGTTCGCACCGTACTCCTTGATGACGTCCATCTTCGTGTCCGCCAGGGCGACGGAGGCGAGTCTGTCGTCGTCCATTTTTTGCGCGATCAGGTCTACCGGTCCGCTGGTGATCGTGAGCACATCGTCGACTCCGGCGGCGGTGAGCTGGTCGGATGAGGCATCCAGGTCACGCATTTGGTCCCAGCATGGCTGGCAGCCCAGTCCCTCATGGAAGTACAGGAGCACCGATTTGCCCGAGTAGTCGCTCAGATCCACGGTGTCCCCCGTTGTGGACTCCATCGCGAACCCCGGGGCCATCTCGCCCACTCCCGGAGATCCCACCGCGTAGTCAGCAGCATCGGCGCTCCTGCCCAGAGGAGCAGACTGGGCCGTCTGGGCGGGCGCGGAGGGCTGCTGGGCGAGAACGAGGAAGAAGGCGCCGAAAATGGCCACGACCACGCCGGCACCGATCAGCACGGCGAGGCGGTTGGTGTTCTTCCTCAGCGGCCGCATCGCTGCAGCCGACTTCTTGTTGTGTGGTGCCATTACTTCGTTTCCTTTGCATTGTCGTGACATGCCGGAGTGGTTGCACCGGCCGCGACCTGTTCTGACGTATCTGGCTCTGTCGCCGAAACTGTGTAGCCGGCCTGTGGGCGTCGGGCGCGCAGCGCCTTCAACACCAGGGTGGTGAGGGCGGCGAAGACCACGACCGCAGAGAGCCAGCCGGGGATGAAGCCGATGGACTGCTGAATAACCACCGCTGCGTGGTTCAGCCAGGCGGTGACCCGCACCTGCCAGCCGTCGGGAGCCATGCCGATGCCGCGAACCGCGATGATCATGGTGACGATGCCCATTCCGAGCATCAGTCCGCCGGACAGCAGGCTCGACAGCGGCAGCCGTCGCCCGCCGGGCCACAGGGCGACAGTGCGCGCCGTAAGCAGACGGCTATTGCTCCAGTCCTTCCGATCCCACACCAGCGCAAGGACGCATAGCGGAGCTACCATGCCGAAGACGTAAGCAATTCCCACCAGCGCAGCGGTAGAGATGGACGACGCTGCCCCCGACATCGCCGCGACTCCGGCCAGCACCGGTGCACAACACGCACTCGCCGCCCCAGAGAAGACGCCCAAGCCGTACACGGAGCCGATGCCGGAGCCGGAACTCTTCCCCGACGGCATAGGGAGCATTAACTTCCACCCCATCAACGTGGCGACACCCACAACGACCATGGCAATTCCCACCACGCTGAATATCCAGAAGTGGTACTGCGCCAGGGCTCGGCTCACGATCGCGGCGCCCAACGCTATGGGCAGGATGATCGTGCCGACACCGGCTGCGAAGACCAGTGTCATTCCCAGGACCTGGCCGCGACGGCGGAAGCTGGATGCGAAGAACGCCGGCAACATCACCGACACGCAACACGGGGCCAATAGGGCGACGATACCGCCTAAGAACGAGGCGAGAATCGTTGTGGAGAGCAGGACCTGCTCCATGTAGTGCTCCTTCAAGAATGCACGGGCTCACCGCCGTGCCGTGGGGACGTGGCGAACGCCCGGGGGTCACGCCTGGGTCGTGGTTTTTGCGGTTTCGTCAGAGGCTGTGTCGCCGTGCATGTGGGATTCCTGCGGGGCATCTGGGTTCTTGGTCTTGCCGCGCATCATCAGGAACATCATTCCGATCATCATCACGGGGCACGCGAGGACCGCTGCGATGGGCAGCGCCTCACCGATCGACCTGCCGGCCACAAGCAGCCCGCCGAGGATGACGACACCGATCACGATCATGCCGATGAGATGAGACTTGCCGCCGTGGTTGTGCCCGTTCATGGACCTTCTCTTTTCTGGGGGTTTGGTTGGGTGGACTGCGTCCTCCGGTGGTGTGTCAGTCCCCCGGCTATTCACGGGGAAGATCTGAGCGATCGCCCACACCCCGAGAATGACGAACACCACACAAATTCCGGCGAGAATCGGCCACGCATTCACGACCATTACTTCCTCCTGCCGGAATGTCTTGTCATGACTGTGTTCCCTCTACCGGGGCCTCTCTGTGCAGGTTTGACGAAGAAACGATAAAGAATGCTCCTCATCTCCGAGGGAGCTCTCAGCCGTGGACTCCGCCAGAAAATGGAGCACCGGGTTCGGGGGTTTATGCACCCTGCAGATAGGTGGAGAGGAATTCGCTCAGCCGCGGGTCGGCGGCGCTTTGGACTTGAAGTCGCTTATCCCACGCGGTCGCGATGATCGGTGCTGGCAGGTCCGGATACGGGCTCAAGATCTCATACGAGTGGCGGTCGCCAGCCGAGGGGCGAGGTACCCGACGATTCAGGTTCCGGACGCTCCGATGTGGTGGCCGAGGGTGATCGCGCCGCAGTGTGCGTTCACGATCTCGGGTTCGACGCCCAACTCGCGGCTGAGTGCAACCGCGACCGCCGCGGAAGCCTCGTTGATTTCCGTTAGTTCGTCAGCTTCAGCCATCACCCCCGAATGCTTTACTCAAACTGCGAATGAAAGCGCTCTCAAGCTCTTTATACTCGATCCATGTACCTAACCGAGTTAGCTAAATGTGGTTTAGTCGCGCATTCCTCTGTCCTGAATCGGAAGAGCTGATGCTGCTCGAGGATGTCAGTTGTCCGCTCTTAGTGAACGAATCGGACAGCGTCTTGGTCGACTTCGCTTCCGCAGGCAACCGTGCCGCTTTCGATGTTCTGATTCTGCGCTATCGAAACTTGATGCGTGCCTTTGCTGTCAAGACAATGCGCTCGACCGTGGATGCCGACGATGTTGTACAGGAAGCGTGTATAACCGCTTGGGAGAAGCTATCGACGATCAGTGATGGCGCGCATGTGAAGGGTTGGTTGATGCGGGTGGTGTACAACAAAAGCATCGACCGGATACGCAAAAATAGGCCCCTGCCCATGGAGTTTGCCGACGACCTGCCAGCAGCCCTCAGCACTAGTCCTTTCAATTTGGTGGAGGCGTTGTTGCAAAACGAAGCGCTCACGCTCGCGACCGAGGCTCTGCCGGCACGCCAGCGTCGGGCGTGGGTCATGCGCGAATTCTCTGGCTGCAGCTATGCCGCCATCGCCCAGGAACTCGATGTCCCAATCTCGACCGTTCGCGGCCTGTTGGCACGCGCACGTCGAACTCTGGCGAGCGAGTTAGAAGCATGGCGCTGACCGCTACACATCGTGCAACGGGAGTCGCAGCATGGGCAAGCTGATCTATGACGGCATCAATATCGAATTTGATGACCGCACCCTCGTCCACCTGCAGGTCGTTATCGGGCTTAAGCTCCGCCGAGCGGAGAGCTTCTTTCTCTCATGGAACGATTCCCCCGCCCTCGGCGGCGGGAGATCGAGCGTTTGGCTACAAGCCAGCATGCCCCTGTACTTCAAGTACTACGGAGGCACAATACCCAGCCTGAACCGCGCTTGGATTGACACTCTCACCGTGTCAGCCAACAGCGGCCAAGGCTTGCTCTTAACAACTGAACCAAACTCACCCGATCAGAGGGGCAAGTCATGACGCTGCTTTGCAGCACCTGCGCGCACCGAAACCGCTGATGCTCACAGCAGCGTCAGCCGGTCAGGTCTTCGCATTCATTGACTCGCTCGTGACCGGCACCTGGCCTGTTCTCGAAACAGAAGCCGTGGCCTTCTTACAGCGACACGACTGCGAAGTGCTGTTTGCCGAGCGCGGGAGAGAGCAAACAGCGCGAGTTTCTCGTTGGCGCCACCTCGCGTCGGACGTCTGGGCACATGGACATCCAGCCCCGCAACCGGCCCACGCGTGAACTTCTTCCTCAAAATGAATGAGGAGGCCAGGCTCGTCGGCGAATTCTCCAACCGGTCCGGCGCACCGTGCATCGTCGACCGAAACCCGCTCAGCCCCCAACGCCCTGTGGCCACGCAACGAGCTTGCGATCACCATAGATACCTGCACCCGAGAGCATGGACCGTCGCTCATCGAGCTGGCGATTGCGCCGGCGCGAATCGCTCGCCAGCTCCACACAGCTCACGTCTAGGCCTCCACACCAGGACAATGGCGACTCCACCCGGAACCGTAACGAATAGCGCTGCTCGACTCACAAGCCACAACGCGCACAACCTACAGCTTCTAAGACATCCGCTTTGATCGGTCATAGTCTCGAGATTGACTGTGTCAGTACGCAACGTGCCCGTCTGCTAATGCACCGCTTTAGCCGCAAAATACCGGGCCACAGCTGGCGTCCAGTCGATGATGCGGCTGTCACCGAGCCGCCGATCACAATGCCGGAGAAGGCGAGGATTTAGCGGATCGAGAAGTCGAACGCCCCCGTGCCGAACACGATCCCCAGCGTGACCGTCATGCCGCTGAGGATCGCGATCGAGAGGAGCGCGCCCGGGAACTCACGCAGCCGTCCGGTGGCGGTGATGATCGCGGTCGTGAGCATTACTGCGAGCAGCACGATACCGGCCCAACTCTGGGTGAGCGCGACGCCGAGCAGGAGGCTGACCAGAGCGAGCTGGCCCGCCCCGCGCCCTACCGCGATGATCGCGCTGACCCACAGCGGGATGCGCCCGATCCACAGCGTCAGCACGGTACAAGTGAGCAAACATCCCGACACTCACTGCCACGGCTGTGGGATTCACTCCCCCGAGTTTATGTGCTCGCGCTCCGGGGTCTTCGCGACGCTGTCCACGGAGAGGGCGAAGTAGCGGTCGCGGCGCAGCGCGCGTTCGCGCGGGCTCCAGTTGGCCATGCGGGCCGCAGAGACCCAGGAGAGGTCGATCGCGTTGGTGCCGTGGGCGCCGGCGGCATCCCAGAACCGGCTGCCCTCCTCGGCGCTCCGCAGGTCGGAGAATGGCGTGGGTTTGGTGCCAGAGACGGGCGATCCCGGTGCGACTCCGTCGGGGAATTCTTGCAGGCGCAGCGCCTTCTGCACGGTTGCGAAGCGGTGCCGCGAGGTGCGGTGTGTGGAGTCGATGGCCGTGATGCGGCCGCCGGGTCCGACGATGCGTAGCCAGGCCTGCAGGGCCTCGGCGGGTTCGGTGAGCAGCCAGATCATGTTGCGCGAGATGATCGCGTCGACTTCGCCTTCCTCGAGCGGCGGGCGCGTGGCGTCGCCGACGCGCACCTCAACATTGGAGAATCGGGCGAGCCGGTTGCGCGCCTGTTCGGCGCGGGCGGGCGCGAAGTCGATTGCGATGACCTCGTGTCCAAGCCGGGCGGCCATTTCCGCCACCATGCCGGTGCCGCAGCCGAGGTCGGCAACGCGTCGGATCGGGCGGCCGGCCGGTGTCGGGGTGAGCAGGCCGAGCACGACGCCAAGCCAGATTGGGTGTTCTTGGAAGCCGACGCTCGAGTTGGCGCGGTCAAGCGGCAGAATCCCGTCGGGCTCTGTGCGCGCATTCCAGAACTCGCGGATTTCGTCGTTGTTGGGAGGGAGTTGGTTCATGAGCCTATCTTTGGTCGAGGGATGCGCAGCCGGGGCCGGCGCCGTTGGGGTGAGGGGGCGAAAGTGAGCATCCAGACCAGGTAGGCGCCGCCGAGAGCAGATGTCACCAGCCCGACGGGTATCTGGAAGGGCGAGAGCAAACGCTGGGCTACGAGGTCGGCAACGACGAGGATCAGCGAGCCCATTACCGTCGAAGCGAGCACAGTCACTCCGGGGGAACGGGCGAGGCTGCGGGCGAGCTGCGGCGCCGCCAGGGCGAGAAAGCCGATCGGGCCAGCGGTGGCGACAGCGATCGCCGCGAGGCACACGCCGATCGCGAGCGTGAACGTTCTGGCCCGGGTGAGATTTAGTCCGACGCCCGCGGCCGCGTCGTCGCCGAGCTCGAGCACTCGCAACTGACGAGTGACGAGGAGCGCGGCCGGGAGTACGACGACGAGCACGATCGCGAGGGGCACGAGCGGCGGCCAGGAGATCGCATTCAGGCTGCCGTATTGCCAGGCCTTCGCGGCCTCGGCGTCCTCGATACTGGCCCGGCTGATCAGGTAGTCGTTGCTGGCGGCGAGCATGGCTGCGACAGCGATGCCGGCCAACACGAGTCGGTCGCCGGTGAGCCCGCGGCGAAACGCTATGGCGAGCACGACGGCGGCCGTCGCGAACCCGCCGAGGATTGTGCCGACCATGATCGTGGCGGCAGTCGACGTTCCGACGAGCAGGATCACGACAAGCCCTCCGGTGGCCGCACCGGTGGTGAAGCCGATGATGTCGGGACTGCCCAGGGGGTTGCGCGAGACACTCTGGAAGATCGCCCCGGAGGCGCCGAGCGAGGCGCCGACAAGAAGCGCCGCCGTTGCGCGCGGCAGTCGCTGGTCGATCACGATGAACCGGTCAAGCGTCGATCCCTCGCCGAAGAACACACGCAGGGCGCCGGCCGGGGAGAGCTCGTAGGCACCGGTCGATATGGTCAGCGCCGCGACGCCGAACGTGACGATCACGAGCACGACCGCGACGATAGCGGAACGGCGGTGCAGCAGAATCGCTCGGCCGGCCGGCAAGGTCAACCGGGCGTAGCCGTGCGGCAGGAAACGCTCGCCGATGCGGCTCATCGGGTACGCCCTCGTAGCAAGATCACGATGAGTGCGGGTGCGCCGACGAACGCGGTGACTATGCCGACCTCGAGTTCGCCAGGGCGCTGGATGATGCGGCCGACAATATCGGCGGCGAGCACGAGTACGGGGCCGGCCACGGCCGAAGTGACCAGCAGTGTGCGCTGGTCGACGCCGACGATGAGGCGGAGCAGGTGCGGCACAACAAGTCCGACGAAGGCGATCGGCCCGACCGCGGCCGTGGCCGCCCCACAGAGCAGTGTGATGGTGGACATTGCGATCACACGCACCAGCGAGAGCCGTACCCCCAGCGCCTTGGCCTGTTCGTCGCCGAGGGCGAGGGCGTTGAGCGACGGTCCCGACACGAAGGCAGCGATCAGCCCCACCGCGACGAACGGCAGGATATACAGTGCGGTGTCGATGCCGCGGTCGGCGACGGAGCCGATCACCCAGAAACGGTAGGAGTTGAAAGTGTCGGCGTCGAACATCGTGATGATTGCCGTGCAGGCGCCGAGGCTGGCAGTGAGTGCCGCGCCGGCGAGCACGAGCCGGGCGTGATCGCTCGCGAGCGATCGGCGCGCACTGATGACGTAGACGAAGCATGCGGCCGCGCCTGCGCCGAGGAAAGCGAACCAGAGATATTCATCGATCGTCGTCGCTCCAAACACCGACAGCGCGAGCACGACGCTGAACGCGGCACCAGCGTTGACGCCCAGCAGGCCGGGCTCGGCGAGCGGGTTTCTCGTCAACGCCTGCATGAGCACGCCGGCGACCGCGAGGGCAGCGCCGACGATGATCGCCAGTGCGGTGCGCGGCATGCGCAGCTGCCAGATGATGATCGACTCGCGTGAGCCGTCGGCGGCGAGCAGTCCGGTCCACACCTCATTGAGGCCGAGATCCTTCGATCCGACCGCGAGGCTGAGCAAGGCCAGAAATATGACCGCGACGACGCCGACGACCAGGGCGCTAGCAATGCGTAAGCGCCGGCGCCGGGAGACAGAACCACGCAAAACGCCGGCGAAGGGCGACGGTACGCCCACGTCGTCCGGCGCCAACCCCTGAATATGATTCTTCACTTAGGTTAGCCTAAGCTCACAAGGTGCAAACCAACGAATTCCGGCGCACCACCGCCGCAGCCTCCATTCTCATCGCGGCCATCGCCCTCAGCTCTTGCTCGACCGGGGCGCCTGCCGCTCCCACCGACACCGCCACCGCCACCGCCACCGCGGACACGACCGTCTACACGACCCCGCGCACGATGCCCGACGGCAAGGGCAGCGGGGCCGAAGACGGTGTGTTCCCGCGCACCGTCGTGCATTTCGGCGGCGAGACCACGCTTGAATCCGAACCGAAGAAGATCGTCGTGATCTCCACCGGGCAGGCCGACGCACTGCTCACGCTGGGGATCGTGCCGACCGGCTCCACCTCGGGCGACGGGGCCGACATGATCCCCGCCTACCTGTACGAGGCCTTCCCCGACGATGAGGCCGCGCTCGACTCGGTCATCGACGTCGGCAGCCGGTTCGAGCCCGACATTGAGTCGATCGCGAACATCGCCCCTGACCTGATCCTAATGAACAACGCGGGCAAGGACGCGGCCACCCTCTACGCCAGCCTGAGCGCCGTCGCGCCGACCCTCGCCACGCAGGGAACCGGCCTCTACTGGAAGCAGGATCTGCTGCTGCTCGCCGACGCCGTGGGCAAGACCCAGCAGGCGCAAGACTGGCTGGACGAATACCACGCTGACGCTCAAGCCTTCGGCGAGACCGTCACGGGCGAACCGGCTGTGTCGTTCCTGCGCAAGAACGCGGACCGCACCCGCGTCTTCGGCGTCGCGTCGTTCAGCGGCTCGGTCGCCGAGGATTCGGGACTCGCCCGCCCCGAGACCCAGCAGTTCGTCGACGATACCTCGGTCGACATCAGCGCCGAGCAGCTCGACCAGGCCGACGCCGACTGGATCTTCTACGGTGTGCAGGGTGGCGACGACAGTCAGCTCACCGCACTCCCCCTGTGGCCGACACTTGTGGCCGTGGATGACGACCAAGCCGTTTCGGTCGACGACGACATCTTCTACCTCAATGTCGGTCCCACCGCAGCTCGCGGCATCCTCTCCGTGCTCGACACGACACTCGGAAACTGACCGTAAGAAAAGAGCCCTCGATGACAAGCGCCCTGGCAGCCACGGATGTGACCCTGTCGTACCCTGGTTCGACCACGCCGATCGTGATCGGCGTTAGCGCCACACTCGAGCCAGGAGCATTGACGGTCATCGTCGGGCCCAATGCGTGCGGCAAGTCGACATTGCTTCGAGCGTTTGGGCGTATTTTACGTCCGGACCACGGGGAGGTCACCCTGGACGGCAGAGACGTGCATCGCTACGGCAGCAAGGAGTTCGCCCGCCGGGTCGGACTGCTCCCCCAGTCGACTGTGGCACCGGATGGCATCACCGTCGGCGACCTCGTCGCCCGTGGGCGCTTCCCGCACCAGGGCGCGCTGCGCCAGTGGTCGGACGCCGACGAGGACGCGGTCGTCACCGCCCTCGAACGCACATCGACCGTAGCCCTGGCCGACCGTTATCTCTCCGACCTCTCTGGAGGACAGCGCCAGCGGGTCTGGATAGCCATGGCCCTCGCCCAACAGACCGACGTCCTGCTACTAGACGAGCCGACGACCTTCCTCGACCTCGCGCACCAGCTCGAGGTGCTCGAGCTCTGCCGCGAACTCACCGACGTTCACGGCACGACCGTCGTTGCCGTGCTGCACGATCTCAACCACGCGGCACGCTACGCCGACCGGATCATCGCCATGCGCGACGGCGCCATCGTGGCCAGCGGCACCCCGCACGAGGTCATCACCAGCACGACCGTAACCAATGTATTCGGCATCGCCTGCCGGGTTATCGACGACCCCGAAACATCCACCCCCCTCGTCGTCCCGGCCGCCGGAGCACACGCCCGACGCCGGGCCGCACTTACCTTGGGAACACCGTGACCGACACCTCCATCCTCGCCCCCGCATACCTCGACGCCCGGTACGGCAGCGCTCAAGCCGACGGGATCTACCCACGCACGGTGCGCCACTTCGGCGGCAAAACCGTCCTAACGGAGCCGCCGACGCGGTTTGTCGCGATCTCGACCGGAAACCTCGACGGCGCCGTGGCACTCGGCGTCGTGCCGGTCGCATCGACGCACAACGACAGCGGCGGACTCGTCCCCGACTACCTGCGCGCCACAACCCGCGCGACCGTGGGCGACGGCATCCGCACCCTCGACGACATGCTCGACATCGGCTTCCGCACCGCGCCCGACCTCGACCTGATCGCGTCGCTCGAGCCCACCCTGATCATCGCGAGCTTCCGAGGCTTCGGTGGGCGCGAATACGCCGCCCTATCAGTGAGCGGGCCCACCGTGCTGCCCGAAGGCAAAGGCTTCAACTGGAAGCAGGACTTACTGCTGCTCGCGTCGGCGATGGGTCGCACCGATCGCGCGCTCGACCTGCTCGGCCGCTACTCGGCCCGCACCGCCGAGATCGCGGCGCTCTACCGCGCGGCCGGATCGCCTACTATCTCAGCCGTGCGCTTCGGGCCGCTCGGGCTGGAGACCCACGGCACCTGGTCATTCTGCGGGTCGGTACTCTCCGACTTCGGCGCTCTCCGGCCCGCCGCGCAAAGCCGCCACGACAACGGCACCCGCCGGCCGGTCACCCAGCCAATCGCCGACCTCAACGCTGACCTCCTGTTCTACACGCGTGTTGACCTCGCCACGAGTGTCGCCGCCTGGGCGGGCGCAGTAGATGCCGGGTGGAACGGCCTTCCGGTTGTTGCCGAAGGCAGAGCGTTCGAGGCCGATGCTGCCAGCTGGCACGGTCACGCAGGAATTCTCGCGGCCTTCTGCATTCTCGACCAGGTGGAACGTGCCATCTCGACTGCTAGCTAAGCGACGAAGAGCGCCCTACTCCGGAGGACTTCAATTCGTTTGCGGTTTCGTACCCTAGGGAATTCGAGACCTACCGGTATCGCGACACACCCGTTGGTGACGACGTCTAGTGCCGCGCCCTCAGAACCGAGTTTCCGGCCCGACTGCATTAGGTCTCGAGATACAGAACCTTGCCGACGAGAGTCGCCAGTTCACCTTCAGGCTCCGGATCCAGCCACATCGAAAGCACACCGCTCATCAGTGCGATGCACGCGGCGACAACCAGTGCTCCAATCACCGCCATCAACCACCAGAAATTTCTGGATTGAGACTGTGGATTCGACATTCCACGACTCTACGCACAACTGCCGCTCACACGCTCGAAGTCGTTTCGATCGGGTTTTTCCTACCCGGGACCCGGGCTTGGCTGTCCGTAGGCGAAAATGCCAGTCGGCGGGCGGGACGGGTACCTAACGATGATCGCCTTCTTCTGTGGCAACCTACGGCGCCCGGCGCCAAACAAAAGACTTCGTGTCTCATCCCATGGGATTCGAGGCATCTGGGTTACGAGACACCTCCCCAGTGGCGCGCGCATTTCAGCCAGGCGGCTTCGTGCTCGTTCGACCTGACGCGACCGTTACGTGGTGCACTTTCTGGCTGGCCAGGCGGCAAGCCGTCAAATATGTTGAGTGTATGTCCCAAGCAGAGTCCTTTATTCGCTCAGCTGACCTTTCCGACGCTGCACAGTATGCCTACGCCTCAACCGCTCCCGCCGAAGCGCGCCTCATCTTCTTGGCCGGCGCCTGCCCGTTGGACCTCGATGGCAGCCTAGTTGGAGTCGGAGACTACGTCGCGCAGGCCGAAAAAGGCATGGAGAACCTCCGTGTTGCCCTGACGGCGGCAGGAGCCCAACTCGATGACGTAGTGAACATCCGTGTTCTCGTGGCATCCTCCAAGCAAAGTGACCTCGTCGACGCGTGGGCAGTCGTTCGAGAGGCGTTCGGCCAACGCGATAGACCGAGCACGCTCATGGGAGTCACCGTACTCGGCTACACCGACCAGCTTGTCGAAATCGAAGCCGTGGCGGCCGTAATCGAATGAAGCCGTCCCAAGCGGGATCTGACCACGGCGCAACGCCGTCGCACAACTCATGGGTTTTGAGGCGCTTTAGTTTCGAGACACTCCCCCTCGGATGAGAGCCGCACCGCTACGGCGTGTTGGTAGGTGCGTACAGCGTGGCGTGGCGAGCGGGCCCTCGCCCGCTGAGAGGCGGATCGGTCTGCTTCGCTGGTTTCACGAGGGTGAAGAGTGGTTGCAGGAGATAATCGTGGGTATCGTAATCGATCGCTCAGCCGGGGTGTGGCACCTCGACCTGGATGGAGAGTTTCGTACGTTGAAACAGTCCACCTGGTCTCTGTTCCAGCCCTAACACACCTTGGCACCGCACGAGCTCTGGCACCGCGGGTAAGCGGCCGACAGTCGCTGCACGAAATCGAAGGCTTTAGGGAGAGTTCGGCCCTAGTCCTGGTCGGTTTCGTGCTCGGATAGCTGGGCTCGATCGGCAGCGGAAGATTCGCGATCGCTCTTAGCGTGGGAGCGATCCACTGCGGCCGCGCGGCGTTCGCCAGGACCGGCATAGGACGAGTTGGTATCCAAAAAGGCCTGCAGGTCGGCGGCTTCGGAACGCTTGTCGGACTCTACATCGCGAAGCTCGGCTTGATCATCTCGGCATTCTGCGTCCGCCAGGATCTTCTCGTTCTTTTCACTCGAGGCATGTGGATCGGTGGTGCGCGGATCTTCCGGCCCTCTCTCAGCCGTGGCCGCGTCAGGGTTGGTGGCGTTCGTGCTTCGGCGAGGAGAGTTCTTTGGGTTGGTCACACCTGCAACTTAACCTGTCCGGGTAGGAATTGACTGAAATTGCCAACCTCGACCAGGGGTATCGAAGATTGTCGCTTTGGGGATGGGAAAGGACAGCACAATCGCTCGCTGGTCGCGCGCGACATGCTGACGCCAGCGATCGATGTATCTGCGGGGACTATGGACGACGTGCCGGCCGCAAGGCAAACAGCCCTGGACTTCCATTTCAGGTGAGGGCGCTCAAGCGGTTGTCTAAATCGTTCCGCCTAGAGCGAGAGCCCGTGATACACGACAGCATCAGCGATGTCGTGCAACTTTGAGCTGCTGGTGCGCGCGTAGGTGCGGAGCAAGGAGAAGGCTGCATCGATGGGTACCCCATGGCGCTGCGCCAAAACTCCCTTAGCTTGCTCGATGAGTATCCTGCTCTTTAGCGCTTGCTGTAATTGACCGTTCACCGCGCCTTGATTGCGGATGGTTTGGTGCTGGACGAGGCTGATCGTTGCCACTTGAGTCAAGGCCAGCGCCAATGCTGCGTCCTGGTCACTGAACGGTTCGCGGACGGAACTGAAGAGGTTAAGGCTCCCGAAAATGTGACCGCGAAGGCGTAATGGGAATGAATGCGCGGCATCGAATCCCCGCGACAGGGCAATCGCAACGAACACGGGCCACCGTCCGGATTCTTCGGAGAGATCAGAAACCTCGACAGGTTCCCCGGAAGCGAAGCAGTCCAGACATGGCCCCTGATTGTAACCAAGCTGGGCCTCTTCGACTACGCTCGTGCGCTCATTGGAAGACGCCACAACGTGAAGAACACCACCGCTATCGGCTAGAAGAATTCCGGCATCTGTCGCCGCTGTGAATTCGGTGCTGGACTGGACGAGGATGTCCATGGTGTCAACGACGTCGTGGCCCGCACTTAGCGAGTCGGCGAGGAGCACAAAAACGTCTGCAAGATCAACTTCGCGTTGTGAGGAGACCATGCACCCGGAGATTAGAGCGCGATCACGCCCGCCGTAAAGGGGTTGCGCTCCACAGCCAAAGGCCCTAGGAGATCTAGCTAACGGACGGTGTTTCTGGTCCGTTTCTGGTCACAGTGGCCGATTCGGGCCTGATCGGGAGGAAGGGCGATGGGTAGTTTCGCCGCGGAATCCTGAGCCTGTTACTGCTGGGGTACCTGGACTCGAACCAAGAACAAATGAACCAGAATCATCCGTGTTGCCAATTACACCATACCCCAATGGCGAAGTCCGAGAACCGCGCCGAAAAGTAACTCTAGCCCACTTCGGTGCGACCAGCCAAATTGAGCGGAGGGTGTGTCGCGAGCGGGCCGAGAAGTTCCCGGTTGATGGCTACCGCGGCACGTGCGCCCTCGCCGGCGGACACCAAGAGTTGCTCAGGCCCGGGCGGGGTGGTGTCGCCGGCGGCGTAGAGACCGGCCATCGAGGTGCGTCCCCGGCCGTCGACGACGATGAGACCGTCGGCATCCGTAGCGAGGTCGAGAGCCCCGGCGAAGGTCGCGGCGGCGGCGTAGCGCGGGCGCACGAAACCGCCGTCTCGCGGCACGAAATCACCGTCGGCCACCTGGATGCCTGTCATCGCACCGCGCTCCCCCACAACGTCAGCGAGGGGTCGACGGTCCACGGCGATGCCACGCGCCACGAGGCTGGCCTCGTCGTCTGCGCTGATCTGGCCGATGCCGTTGGTGAAGACGATGAGGTCGTCGGTCCACTGGGAGATCAGCAGGGCGTGCTCCGCGAGGTCGTCAGTCTCGCCGATCAGGGCGAGGGCGCGGTCGGCCTCTTCGTAGCCGTCGCAGGCGATGCAGCTGTGCAGGTTGGTGCCGTACCAGGCACGAATGCTCGGCAGCGCCGGCAGCGTCTCGGCCAGGCCGGTGGCGATGAGCACGGTGCGGGCGGTGACGACCCGGTTCTTCTCGCCGCGCAGGCCCTTCGTCGAGACGGTGAACCGCGCCACGTCGGCATCCGGGGCATCGTCGATCTGCTCGACCGAGCGCACCATGCCCACGTGGAATTCGGCAGCCGGATAGGCCTCGAACTCCTCGCGGCCGATACGGCGAAGCTCCAACGGCGGCACGCCGTCGCGGGTGATGAACCCGTGCGAGCGAAGCGTGGCGGAGTGCCGGGGCCGGTTGCTGTCGATCATCAGGGTGCGGCGGCGGGCCCGCACGAGGCTGAGCCCCGCCGCGAGCCCGGCCGGGCCGGCACCGATGATGACGACGTCGTAGAGCTGCTCCGCGGGCGGAGTATCGACTGCGTTCAGGGCGCCGTCCGAGGTCATGACACCAGGGTGGCCGAGAGCCGTTCCAGCCGCGCGAGAGTGTCGGCCTGGCCGAGGATCTCCATCGACTCGAACAGCGGCGGGGAGATCTTGCGACCCGACACGGCAACCCGAAGAGGTCCGAAGGCAACTCGGGGCTTGAGGGCCAGGCCGTCGATCAGCGTCTCGGTGAGGGTGCTGTGCACCCGGTCGGTGGTCCATTCCGCTTCCGGAATGTTCCGCAGCGCGATGGTCGCGGCCGTGAGGATTTCGCTGGCGTTCTGCGGCAGGGAGGCCAGCGCATCCGCCTGGTGCTCGAGCTTGTCGGCGGGCTGGAACAGGAAGCCGAGCATGGCCGGAGTCTCGCCGAGCAGGGCGATGCGCTCCTGCACGAGTGGGGCGGCGGCGGCGAGCACGGTCTTCTCGGTGTCGCTGAGCGGTTCGCTGAGCACACCAGCGGCGGCGAGGTACGGCACGACGCGCTGGGCGAAGTCGGCCGGCTCGAGCAGGCGAATGTGGTCACCGTTGAGCGATTCGGCCTTCTTGAGGTCGAAGCGAGCCGGGTTGGGGTTCACGTCGACCACGTCGAACGCGGCCACCATCTCCTCGATCGAGAACACGTCGCGGTCGTGGGTGAGCGACCAGCCCAGCAGAGACAGGTAGTTGACCAGGCCCTCGGGGATGAAGCCGCGTTCGCGGTGCAGGAACAGGTTGGACTCCGGGTCGCGCTTGGAGAGCTTCTTGTTCTTGTCGCCCATCACGTAGGGCAGGTGACCGAAGCGCGGCACGAAGGTGGTGATGCCGATGTCGATCAGCGCGTGGTACAGCGCGATCTGGCGCGGAGTGGACGAGAGCAGGTCTTCGCCGCGCAGCACGTGGGTGACGCCCATCAGCGCGTCGTCGACGGGGTTCACGAACGGGTAGAGCGGATGTCCGTTGGGGCGCACCACGACGAAGTCGCTGAACGAACCGGCCGGGAAGGTGATCTCGCCGCGTACCAGGTCGTCGAAGGAGAGCTCGGTGTCGGGCACCTTGAGGCGGAGCGCGGGCTCGCGGCCCTCGGCGCGGAACGCCGCCTTCTGCTCCTCGGTGAGGTCGCGCTCGTAGTTGTCGTAGCCGAGCTTGGCGTCGCGGCCGAGCTTGATGTTGCGCTCGGCGATTTCCTCGCCGGTGGCGAAGCTCTCGTAGATGTGGCCGGACTCGATGAGCTTGGCGATCACGTCCCGGTAGATGTCATAACGCTGAGACTGACGGTACGGCTCGTGCGGCCCGCCGGTCTCCACACCCTCGTCCCAGTCCAGGTTGAGCCAGCGCAACGCCTCGAGCAGCTGAGTGTAGCTTTCTTCGCTGTCGCGAGCGGCGTCGGTGTCCTCCACCCGGAAGATGAACTGGCCGCCCGTGTGCCGGGCGTAGGCCCAGTTGAACAGGGCCGTGCGGATCAGGCCGACGTGCGGCGTTCCGGTGGGCGAGGGGCAGAACCGCACCCGCACATCAGTGCCGGTTGCGGTCGAGAACGGGTGCGCTGTTGTAGTTGACATACTGCCTTCATCCTACCGAGGGTGTACAGCCCCCAGCTCATGACTGTGGCGGGATTGTGCGGCATCCGGGCCGGCGACAGGAAAGAGTGACCACGGGCGTGCGTCGATTTCCCGGATGGCACGGATGGTGGCGGCCACGGCGGGAATCAGCTCGGCCCCCTCGGTTCCGACCAGGTGAATGGTGCGGAAGTCGGCGGCGGTCGTCGGCCGGGCGACGATGCCGGCGGGCAGCGGGGATGCCGCGATGGCCAGCGCCGGTACCAGCGCCACGCCGAGTCCGGCCGCGACCATGCCGAAGACCGCCACGACGTTGTCGGTCTCGTAGGAGATGTTCGGGCTGAAACCGCCCCGGGCGGTGAGATCGAGCAGATGGGCCCGGCAGCGCGGGCAGCCGCCGATCCACTGGTCGTCGGCCAACAGGGCGAGGTCAATGGCCCTCAGGCTCGCCGCCGGGTGGTCCAGCGGCACGACCACCAGCATCTCGTCGCGCCAGAGCGGCACCGCCGTGAGACCCTGGGCGCTCTGCCGGTGCGGATCAGCCCGATCACCGGTGTAGCTGAAGGTGATCGCCAGGTCGGCGGTCTGGTCCCGCACCGCGCGCACTGCCTCCGGCGGCTCCGCTTCGAGGTAGTTCAGCTGCACGCCGGGATGCCGCAGGGAGAGTTCGCGCAACAGGGTGGGGATGATCGTGGCCGAGGCGGAGGGGAAGGCCGCGAGGCTGACCCGGCCACTGCGCAGGCCCGCGAGATCGCTGAGTTCCCCCGCCGCGGCATCCAGTGCCTGGGTCACGGTGGCGGCGTGCCGGGCGAGGATACGGCCGGCCTCGGTGAGCCGTACCCCACGGCCGGCCTTGGCCACCAGGGGCAGGCCGAGCCGGGCCTCGAGCCGCTTGAGGTGCTGACTCACGGCCGGCTGGCTGTAGCCGAGTGAGCGCGCCGCCGCGGTGATCGACCCGAGCTCGTGAATGCGGTGCACAATGCGCAGCGCATGGGAATCTACGTCGAGTGCACGGTGGATATTTTCGGGCATGCACGAATCATAACCACTGGTTATCGAATAGATCGCGCACTGGGCATTGCCGAATGGGTTCTCGGGCGGGAGGCTGGATAGATGAGATCCACCGTTGCCCCTTCCCTGTCGACGCCAGCACTGACCATGGCGCAGGCGCGGGCCGCGTACTCCCCCACGACCACGCGCTACCTGGCCGCGTGCACGTCAGGGCTCCCCACGATCGCCACCATGCGGGCGCTGCACGACGACGCCGACACCTGGGGCCGCGGCGAGGCCTCCCCCGCGCACTACCAGGTGGAGATCGACCAGTCCCGGGCCCTGTACGCCGGGCTGGTCGGGGTAAACGCCGACCGGGTCGCGATCGGGTCGCAGGCCTCCGTCATGGCCGCCGTGCTGGCCGCCTCCGTGCCGGCCGACCGCGAGGTTGTCTGTGTCGACGGCGATTTCACCTCGATGGTCTTCCCGTTCCTACAGCAGGAGCACCGCGGTATCACGGTGCGCCACGTGCCGGTCCCCGAGCTGGCCACCTCGCTCACCGAGCGCACCTGGCTGGTCGCGTTCTCCCTCGTGCAGTCCGCCACCGGCGAGATCGCGGATGCGCCGGCCATCCGGGCCGCCGCCGCCGCGGTGGGAGCCTTCACCCTGTGTGACACCACGCAGGCCGCCGGCTGGCTCCCCGTGCACGCCGGCGACTTCGATGCCACCATCTGCCACGCCTACAAGTGGCTGGGCGCGCCGCGGGGTACGGCCTTTCTCACCGTGACGCCTGAGCTGGCAGAGAAGCTGCGCCCGGTGCAGGCGGGCTGGTTTGCCGGAGAGAACCCGTGGGCATCCTGCTACGGCCCCACCATGACCCTGGCGACGGATGCCCGACGCTTCGATGTGTCGCCGGCATGGCCGGCCTGGGTGGGCACACGGACGGCACTGGAGTTCTTCGCGCGGCTGGACCCCGCCGTGGTGTACGCACACGACACCGGCCTGGGCAACGCACTCTGCGCCGGGCTCGGTCTCCCGCAACGGGACCAGGCCATCGTCACCTGGGCCGACCCGGCCGGCACCGACCTCACCCGTCTCGCCGCCGCGGGCATTACCGCCTCTGGACGCGCCGGCCGCGCCCGGGTCGCCTTCCATCTCTGGAACACCCCCGACGACGTGGACGCCGTCCTAGCCGCTCTCTCCCGCTCCTAGCCTCGCGAGCTGTGACCTAAGCCCCAGAATCTCGCGTTTTTGGGTGCTTACCTCACGGTTCGCGGATGGGTAGATGCGCGAAAGCGGCCCTGTGGTCACCTCGGGATGGTGAGGTGACCGGAGGACCGCTTTCGCGAGACTGCGTGGCGGCGCGAGAGGCGCGCCGCTACTTCTGCGTGGCTACCGCGTCGATGATCGCCGTGGCGAGCTTCACCGAGGAGGCCGGGTTCTGGCCGGTGTAGAGGTTGCGGTCGATCTCGATGTGCTCACCGAAGGAGGGTCCTTCAACGAAGGCGGCGCCCAGCTCGGTCAGGCGCGCCTGCACGAGCCACTTGGCCTTCGGGGCGAGTCCGCCGAGCGCCTCCTCGGCGTCGGTGAAACCGGTCATGCGGTAGGCCAGGAACGGCCAGGTGCCGTCCGCGGCTTCGGCCGCCAGCATTGCGGCCGGGGCGTGGCAGAGCACACCGAGAATTCGCCCGGAGGTGAGGGCGTCGGTCATGATCTGCCCGCTGGTCGGGTCGGTGGCCAGGTCTTCCATCGGGCCGTGCCCGCCCGGGTAGAACACCACGTCGTAGTCGGCCACGCTGACTTCGTCGAGCGAGACCGGCGTCGTCAGCGTGGGAATCGCCTCAAGGTAGCTATGCAGTTCCGCGGAGCGCTCTTCGCTGCCGGTGGCTCCGGCAGCCAGGCTGCCCTCGTCCACCGTGGGTGCCATGCCCTTCGGCGTGGCAATGGTGATCGACCAGCCGGCCTCACTGAACAGCCGGTGCGGCTCGGCGAGTTCTTCGGCCCAGTATCCGGTGGGGTGCAGGCTGCCGTCGTTGAGGGTCCAGTGGTCAGCGGCGCTGACGACGAAAAGTACGGAGGTCATGGGTTCTCCAGTGTCTGAATCGGTGATGCCTGAATCTGTGTGAGCAACGGGACTACGAGGTCTTCACGACCATCTTGCCGGTGTTCTCTCCGCGCAGCATCCCGAGGAACGCATCCACCGCGTTGTCGAGTCCTTCGACGACGGTCTCATCAAACACGATGTCGCCGGCCGTGAACCACTCGCCCATCTGGGCGGAGAAGGCCGGGAAGTGCTGCAGGTAGTTGCCCACGGTGAAGCCGGTGAGGGTGAGACCGCGGGTGACGATGTTGACCATGTTCTGCACGCCGGTCGGGCCATCCGTGCGGTTCATCTGCGAGATCGCGCCGCACAGGGCGGCCCGACCGCCGTCGTTGAACGCCCCGAGTGCGGCACTGAGGTGGTCGCCGCCCACGTTGTCGAAGTACACGTCGATGCCGTCGGGTGCGGCCTCGGCCAGCTGGGTGGCGAGGTCGCCGGTCTTGTAGTTGAAGGCGGCGTCGAAGCCGTACTTCTCGGTGAGCAGGGTCACCTTCTCGTCGGTGCCGGCGGAGCCGATCACCCGCGCGGCACCCTTGAGGCGAGCGATCTGACCGACCATGCTGCCCACGGCACCGGCGGCGCCGGAGACGAAGACCGTGTCGCCGGCCTTGAACTGCGCGACCTCGAGCAGGCCGACGTAGGCGGTCAGAGCGGTCATGCCGAGCACACCGAGGTAGGCGGAGGCGGGAACACCGGGGATCGCCGGCACCACGCGGAAACCAGCGGCGTCTTCCTGCACCACGTCGCGCCAGCCGTACTGGTGCACGACGAGACTGCCGACCGGCACGGAGTCCGCAGCGGACTCGACCACGCGGCCCACAGCGCCGCCGCCCATGGTCTCCCCCAGCACGAACGGAGGGATGTAGGACCTGACGTCGTTCATGCGTCCGCGCATGTAGGGGTCAACCGAGATGAAGTCGTTGACGACGCGCACCTGGCCGGCGGTCAACTCGGGTAGCTCGACGACCGCCGTGCTGAAGTCCGCCGCGGTCGGCCAGCCGATGGGCCGGGCTGCGAGCTGAATCTGGGTGCTGATGGCTGTCGACATGCGAAATTCCTTACTGATCGTGGTGGTGCCGGGCCGCTCGTGGCGTCCCTCGTTTTCTGCACCGATCGTTTCACTATAGCCACCGACCGCGATATAGTGAAACGAGCGGTACAGAAACCAGACGCGCGTTCGCGTCGGCTTCCCGCTTTCGGAGAGGTAGGGCAGGGAATGGGACGGCTCCAGACGTTCGACAGCACGGCAGTCGTGCAATCCGCCCGCGACGTCTTCTGGGACGTCGGCTTCGACGGCGCCTCGCTGGCCGACCTCGAGTCGGCCACCGGGGTCAACCGCTCCAGCCTGTACCACGCGTTCGGCAGCAAACGCGGTCTGTTCGATGCCGCGGTCACCGACTACCTCGACACCGTCATCCGGCCCCGACTCCGCGGCCTGCTGGCGGATGGCGCGGGCCGAGATGCCCTGATCGCCTACTTCGACGGTCTCAGTCACGCCGTCGCCACCCTGCCGGACGACTCACCGCGCCGGGGATGCCTGCTCGTGAACGCGGCCGCCGGGCTCGCAGCCCACGACGAACCGGCCCGGGCCGTGGTGGATGCCTACCGTGCCGAATTGTCCGCTGCGCTCAGCCATGCCTTCGCCGGTGTGGATGAGGCGGCGGCCCAGGAGCGCGTGCGCACCCTGGCCTCGCTGTCGATGAGCGCGATGTTGCTCGCCCGGGTCAACCGCGACGAGTCTCTGGCCTTGCTCTCCACGGCTGTCCTGCAGGTTCGCGCCTGGTTCCCCACGTCCTAACCGCGGGCAACTGTTGCCCGTGCGGACGATTGCGCCCGGTGTGCCGGGGGCGCAATCGTCCGCATCGGGAACAGTTAGTTACCGGCGGTGCGTGGGTGGCTAGGCGGCGCGACGCACCGGGTTGGTGAGCACGCCCAGGCCGGCGATCTCGATGCTGGCGATGTCGCCGTCGGTCACCGGGGCCGCGGCGCTCGGTGACCCGGTGAGGATCACGTCGCCGGGCAGCAGAGTGAAGGCGTGCGAGACGAACGAGACGATCTCGGCCATCGAGAAGGCCAGTAACGACAGGTCGCCGTCGACGAATTCGGTTTCGCCGACCCGGCCCTGAATGTGCGTGCTCTGCGGGTCGAACTCGGTGTCGATGACCGGGCCGAGCGGGCAGAAGGAGTCGAAGCTCTTCGACCGGGCCGCCTGGCCGGCCTGCTCCTGCAGGTCGGCGGCGGTCACGTCGTTGGCGATCGTGTAGCCGAAGATCGCGCCGGGCGCATCGGCCAGGCTCACGTTCTTGGCGATCCGGCCGATCACGATGGCCAACTCGCCCTCCACCCGCACGTCCGCGGACTGCGCGGGCAGCACGATGGGGTCGTTCGGGCCCACCACCGAGGTATTGGGCTTGAGGAAGAAGCTCAGCTCGGGCGGTGTGCCGGCGTTCTCGGCAGTCTCCTGAGCGGCGGCATCCGGGTAGAAGGCACCGCCGAGGCCGACCACCTTGGAGCGCGGGATGACCGGGGCCAAAAGTGCCACGTCGACCAGCGGCAGGCGCTGCCCGGTGGGGTTGTAGCCGGCGAACATCGGGTCGCCGGTGAGCACGACGAGTTCGTCGTCGTCGACGATGCCGAACGCTATCGTGCCGGCGTGGCTGAACCGGGCGATCTTCACGCGGTCACCTCGGCCTGGGCGGGCTCGTCCAGGCGCAGCAACCAGCCGTGCCGGTCGGGCAGGCGGCCGTACTGGATGTCGGTGAGTTCCTGGCGCAGGGCCATGGTGATCTCGCCGGCGGGAGCGTCGGCGGAGCCGATCTCGAAGCCGGCACCCTTGAGCTGGGCGATCGGTGTGACCACGGCGGCAGTTCCGCAGGCGAACACCTCGGTGATCTCACCGGATGCGACACCGTCGCGCCACTCGTCCACGGTCACGTCGCGCTCGACCACGGTCATGCCGCGGTCGCGGGCGAGCTGCATGATGCTGTCGCGGGTGACACCCTCGAGGATGGTGCCGGTGAGGCGCGGTGTCACGAGGGTGTCGGTGCCGTGCACGAAGAACACGTTCATGCCACCGAGCTCGTCGATGTGCGTTCCGGTCTCGCCGTCGAGAAAGAGCACCTGGGCGCAGCCGTTGTCGTAGGCCTCACGCTGGGGCAGCAGCGAGGCGGCGTAGTTGCCGCCGCACTTGGCCGCACCGGTTCCACCGCGACCCGCGCGGGAGTACTCGGTGGAGAGCCAGATGCTCACCGGGGCGACGCCGTCGGTGAAGTAGGCGCCGGCCGGGCTCGCGATCACGTAGTAGCCCACCTTGTGCGCGGCGCGCACGCCGAGGAAGCTCTCGTTGGCGATCATGAACGGGCGCAGGTACAGGCTGGTCTCCGGGGCATCCGGCACCCATTGGCCGTCCACGGCGATGATCTGCTTGACCGATTCGATGAAGTCGGCCACCGGCAGTTCGGGCAGCGCGAGCCGGCGAGCCGAGCTCTGCAGGCGTTCGGCGTTCTTCTCCGGCCGGAAGGTCCAGATGGAGCCGTCGGCGTGCCGGTACGCCTTCATGCCCTCGAAGATCTCCTGGCCGTAGTGCAGCACCGACGAGGCCGGGTCGAGCAGCAACGGGCCGTACGGGGTGACGCGGGCGTCATGCCAGCCCTCCTCGACGGTCCAGTCGATGGTGACCATGTGGTCGGTGAAGTGCTTGCCGAAGCCCGGGTCGGCGAGGATCGTCTCTCGCTCGGCGTTGGAGCGCGCCGTCTCAGACGGGGTCAGTTCGAATTCGAGGGGGAAGGTGGTGCTCTGCTGGCTCATTGGAGTCCCGTTCGGTTAGGAGAGAGAGTCGGTGAGGCGGGTCACGATGGCATCGCCGACGGCGCTGGTGGATCGTGGTTCCGCGGCGCCGGTGCCGGATGTGGTGCGGGCCGAGATGTCGGCCGTGACGGCGGCGCTCACTCGAGCCGACGCATCCGAGAGCCCGAGGTGATCGAGCAGGAGCGCAACGGAGAGGATCGCTGCCGTGGGATCGGCCAACTGCCGGCCCGCGATGTCTGGTGCCGAACCGTGTACCGGTTCGAACATGCTGGGAAAACGACGGTCCGGATTTATATTTCCGGATGCCGCGAGGCCGATGCCGCCGCTGATTGCCGCTGCCAGGTCAGTGAGAATATCGCCGAAGAGGTTATCCGTGACGATGACGTCAAATCTACTCGGATTTGTGACGAGAAAAATCGTCGCGGCGTCTACGTGCAGGTAATCGACGGCCACATCGGGGTATTCGGCGGCCACCTCGGTCACGATGCGCTGCCACAGGCTGCCGGAGAAGACCAGCACGTTGGTCTTGTGCACGAGGGTGAGGCGCTTGCGGGCGCGGTTCTGGGCGACGTCGAAGGCGTAGCGCACCACCCGTTCCACCCCGTAGGCGGTGTTGACCGACACCTCGTTGGCCACCTCGTGCGGGCTGCCCTGGCGGATGGCGCCGCCGTTACCGACATACGGGCCTTCGGTGCCCTCGCGCACGACCACGAAGTCCACCTCGCCGGGCTCGGCGAGCGGGCTGGGCACACCGGGGTACAGCACGCTCGGGCGCAGGTTCACGTAGTGGTCGAGCGAGAAGCGCAGTTTGAGCAGCAGCCCGCGCTCGATATTGGCGTTCTTGAGCCGGGGGTCGCCGGGTACGCCGCCGACGGCGCCGAGCAGGATCGCGTCGTGCTCGATGATCGCGGCCAGGTCGTCGTCGGTGAGAACGTCACCGGTTTCGAGGAACCGGGTGGCGCCGAGCGAGAAGTGGGTGAGATCGAAGGTCACCGGCTCGGTCTGGGTAGCAGCCTCCAGCACCTTGAGCGCTTCGGTGACGACTTCGGGGCCGATGCCGTCTCCGGCGATGACAGCGAGCTTGACTGAGCGGGACATGCGGCTCCGATTACGGTGAGGCAGCGGTGGGCTGGCGAAATTGACGTAGAGATACCCTGCAAATCAACCCTATCGTTCGCCATCAGGTGTCTATGCTGGGTAACCCTTGACGGTGCGCGTCGCCGGCGTGCACATGCCACTCCCCGAAGAAAGCAGTTCATCATGAGTATCGGATTGGGAATCTTCCTGTTCGTCGTCGGCGCCATCCTGGTGTGGGCCCTGAATATCCAGGTCGACTGGATCGACCTCGACCTGGTCGGCTACATCCTGATGGGCGCCGGAGCGCTCATCTTCGTACTCGGCCTGGTGCTGCTCACCCGTCGCCGCAACAGCATCAGCACCACCCGCAGCGCGGTCGACCCCGTCAGCGGAGAGCGCACCGTGCAACAGGAACGGTCGATCGACGACGTGTAGCTCAACTCAGTACCCCGCGCCTCACCGGCGCCGAACACGAAAAGCCCCGGATTCGCATCCGGGGCTTTTCTCGTTCGGGTGTTAATCCGTGATGTCGATCGCGACCATGACGTCAGCGGTGATGGCCGACCGCAGCGAGTCGAGCAGAGTCGCGGGCACGGGCGAGTCGACGGTCAGAACGCTCAGCGCCTTGCCGCCGGCCTCGTGGCGGGCGATCTGCATGCCGGCGATGTTGATCTCGGCCTCGCCGAATTCGCGGCCGTAGACGGCGACGATTCCGGGGCGGTCGGTGTAGAGCATCACGATGAGGTGCTCGGCGAACGGCACCTCGACGTCGTAGCCGTTGACTTCGACGATCTTCTCGATCTGCTTGGTGCCCACCAGGGTGCCGGAGACCGAGACCTGCGAGCCGTCGGCGAGGGCGCCGCGCAGCGTGATCAGGTTGCGGTACTCGGGCGACTCGGCCTCGGTGATGAGGCGCACGGCAACGCCGCGCTGGTCGGCGAGCAGCGGCGCGTTCACGTAGGAGACGGTTTCGCTGACCACGTTGGTGAAGATGCCCTTGAGGGCGGCGAGCTTCAGCACCGAGACGTCGAACTCGACGATCTCGCCGCGCACCTCGACGTCCACGCTGGTGAGCGGGCTGTGGGCGGCGAGGCCGGAGAAGACCTGGCCGAGCTTCTCCACCAGCGGGATGCCGGGGCGCACGGTCGGGTCGATGATGCCGCCGGCGACGTTCACGGCATCCGGCACGAGCTCGCCGGAGAGCGCGAGGCGTACCGACTTGGCGACCGAGACACCGGCCTTCTCCTGCGCTTCGTCGGTGGACGCGCCCAGGTGCGGGGTGGTGATCAGGTTGTCGAGGCCGAGCAGCGGCGAACCGGTCGGCGGCTCGTTCACGAAGACGTCGAGGCCCGCGCCGGCGATGGTGCCGTCGACGAGTGCGGTGTACAGGTCGGCTTCGTCGATCAGGCCGCCGCGGGCGACGTTGACGACGTAGGCGGTGGGCTTCATCAGCTTCAGCTGCGGGGCGCTGATCATGCCCGTGGTCTCGGGCGTCTTCGGCATGTGGATGGTGACGAAGTCGGACTGCTCGAGCAGTTCGTCCAGGGTCACCGGGTGCACGCCGAGCTGCTGGGCGCGGGCCGAGGTGATGTACGGGTCGAACGCGATGATGTTCACGCCGAACGCCTGCAGGCGCGCGGCCACGAGGGCGCCGATGCGGCCGAGGCCGATGATGCCGACGGTCTTCTCATACAGCTCGATGCCGGTGTACTTGGAGCGCTTCCACTGGCCCTGCGCCAGAGCGCCGTGAGCGGGCGGGATGTGGCGAGCGAGGCTGAGGATGTGGCCGACGGTCAGTTCCGCGGCGGAGATGATGTTGGAGGTGGGCGCGTTGACCACCATGACGCCGGCCGCGGTGGCGGCCTTGATGTCGACGTTGTCGAGCCCGACGCCGGCGCGGGCGATGACCTGCAGGTTCGGGGCGGCGGCGAGGGCTTCGGCGTCGACTTTGGTCGCGGAACGAACGAGGATGGCGTTGGCAGAGGCCAGCGCAGAGAGCAGGGCGGCACGGTCGGTGCCGTCGACGTTGACAACGTCGAAGTCGGGCCCGAGGGCGTCGACGGTGGCGGGCGAGAGTTCTTCGGCGATTAGTACAACGGGCTTCGACACGAAAACAGATCCTTAGAAAGCGTCAGGCGAGGGAAGCTCGCGCCTCGCGCATGGGGCGCCAGATACCACAACACTTTACTGGCTGCAGAATAGAGCGATGAGCCCAGAGACTGTGACCAACGTCCTGACGGTGCTGCGGGTCGTTCTCGCCGCCGTGTTCGTCTTCGCCGGGATCACCCATTTCACGCCGGCCGTGCAGCGCACGATGGCCGCGATGATCCCGCCCGCCCTGCGATTCGGCGGGTTCTGGTCGCCACGCACCCTGGTGATCGTCACCGGGCTCTGCGAGATCGCGGGCGGCATCGGATTGTTGATCGATGTCACCCGTGTTACGTCCGGAGTCGCGTTGGCCGTGTTTCTGGTCGCGGTGTTTCCGGCCAACGCCTATGCGGCCCGGCACAAGGAGCGGTTCGGCGCTGTCGCCATCCCGCTCGTTCCCCGGCTCCTCGGCCAGCTGGTGCTGATTGCCCTGGTGCTCGCGGTGTCGCTGCCGATCTAGACGATCAGGCTGCCGAGCCCGAAGACGAAGATGTCGAGTTGGAGGGCGGAGACCAGCGCCAGGCCGGCCAGCAACAGAAGCGCCTGCGGTCCGGCTTCCCGGCGGCGGCCGAGCCAGAAGGCGAGGCCGAATACCGCGATCGGAACCAGCACGCCGGCCAGGAGAAGTCCCCAGCCGAATCCGCTCAGGGAGGTGTCCAAGGCCGCGGCCGCGTCGTTCAGGCCCAGCAGGTTGCCGAGGCCGTACCAGGCGCTGTAGGCGTAGAACAAGCCGAAGAAGATGGCGATCGTGGCAGCCAGCCAGCCGGGCGTGCGGCGGATGCGGGTGGCGCTCGCGGTTGTCGTGGTGGTGTCGTCAGTGCTCATCAGAGTCCCCCGGATCCAGCGATGAAGGGCAGTGGGGCCAGAAGCACGACTCCCAGGATGAGCCAGGTCCAGCGCAGGCGAGGCTTGCCACGGGTGAGCCAGAACGAGGAAGCGAACCAGATCACCGGGGCGGCGATGGCCAGCCAGGTGCCCAGGGAGAACATGAACTGGGCCAGCGGGTCGGTGAACGGGTTGGTGAGGCGTCCGATCCCGATGAACCAACCGATCGTGTAGAGCAGGTACACCCCGCCGAGAATTCCGAGGCCGACGAGGGCGGGAGAAGACATCGCTGCGGGCTCTTTCGGGGCATCCACATAGCCGCCGGGCGAGCCGGTGACCGTCCAGCCGTCCGGCAGCTCGGTCTCGGTTGCCTCGGCGGTCGGCGCGGCGCCTGGTGCGGGTTCGGGGTCGACGCTGCGGCCGGAGACGAGGGTGGGATCGTCGTCGCCGGCCCAGCCGAGCGCGTCGTTATCCCGAGAAGAAGTCATGTGTCCAGACTATAGAGCCGGTCGGCCGCACCGACGACGAAACGGCTCTGTCTGCGACCCGTAATATCTCAGTCCCTCACCAGCTACTCAGGACCTGCGGATGACCGCGGACACCGCGATCACCCAGCCCAGCACGCCGGCCAGGCAGAGGCGTTCGGCGAGTCCGATCATGCCGGGTGCGACGGTGGCCGCCATTCCCAGCCAGGCGAGGCCGAGGAGGGCGACGCCGGTGAGGATGGCCGCGGCCGGGTAGGCCGCCTGCAGGCGGTCGCTGCCGCGCAGCCAGAGCGTGAGCAGCGCGAAGCCGGCCAGCGCGGTGACGAAACCCACGACGGCGACAGTGAGGTGCGCGGCGCCGAGCGCGGTCGTGGGGGCCAGACCCGGGGCATCCGCGGCCGGGATGTCGGTGGGCAGGAACGCCAGCGCCGCAGAGCAGGCGCCGGCGACCAGCAGCAGCGCCAGGCCTACCCTCTGCAGGCGGCTGCGCGGACCGAACCTCGCGAGGGCGGCAACTGCGCAGACCGTGACCACTCCCCTGGCCAGGAAGTTCAGGTTCATGATCCAGCCGTACGGGCCCACGGCGAGGTTGCTCTCGGCCTCGGAGATCACGCTGTAGTGCGGCGGCAAGAGCTGCAGCAGAATGTCGACCAGCACGTAGAGCACGGCCCCGACCACGGCGACCGTCGCAAGAACCCGGGTGGAGCGGAAGGCCCGACGGCTTGTGGCATACGGTGCTCCGTTGGTCTGGTTGTCCGGGAAGTCACGCTCGCTCACGCGGGAAGCCTACCGGGCCCCCGGGCACCCAGAGACGGCATCCACGCTCGCCGCATAGCGCGTCCCTGGTGAGAGGGCAGTTAAGCGCGCTGGAACTGGCCTCAACTGTCATCTCGCGGCAATCGGCATCTGCCCAGGGCACGCCAAAGGGGCCAGTCGCGATGACTGGCCCCTTCGGTGAAACGGGTTCTGACTAGCGGGCGGCTTCGCCGTCTACGTAGTCGTCGTCGTTCGAGGCGTTCCAGGCGAAGAGCTTGCGCAGCTCGCGGCCGGTGGCCTCGATCGGGTGCTCTTCGCCCTTCTTGCGCAGGGCGAGGAACTCGGGAGCTCCAGCGTCCTGGTCGTTGATGAAGCGCTCGGCGAAGGCACCGTTCTGGATGTCGGCGAGAACGGCCTTCATGTTCTCCTTGACGCTCGGGTCGATCACGCGCGGGCCGGAGACGTAGTCGCCGTACTCAGCGGTGTCGGAGACGCTCCAACGCTGCTTGGCGATGCCGCCCTCCCACATCAGGTCGACGATGAGCTTGAGCTCGTGCAGCACCTCGAAGTAGGCAACCTGCGGCTGGTAGCCGGCTTCAGTAAGAACCTCGAAGCCGTACTGGATCAGCTGCGACGCGCCACCGCAGAGAACGGCCTGCTCACCGAACAGGTCGGTCTCGGTCTCTTCGGTGAAGGTGGTCTTGATGCCGGCGGCGCGCAGGCCACCGATCGCCTTGGCGTAGCTGAGGGTGAGCGGCCAGGCGTTGCCCGAGGCATCCTTCTCGACGGCGACGATGACGGGAACGCCACGGCCGGCCTCGAATTCGCGGCGCACGGTGTGGCCCGGGCCCTTGGGGGCGACCATGACCACGTCGACGCCGGCGGGCGCCTCGATGTAGCCGAAGCGGATGTTGAAGCCGTGGCCGAAGACGAGCGCCTTGCCCTCGGCGAGGTTCGGGAGGATGTCGTCCTTGTAGAGGTGACGCTGCACCTGGTCGGGAGCGAGCACCACGATCACGTCGGCCCAGGCGGATGCCTCGGCGGCGCTCTTGACGGTGAAGCCGACCTCTTCGGCCTTGGCACGCGACTTCGAACCCTCCTTGAGTCCGATGACGACCTCGACGCCGGAGTCGCGCAGGTTCTGCGCGTGGGCGTGGCCCTGCGAGCCGTAGCCGATGACGGCAACCTTCTTGCCCTGGATGATGGACAGGTCGGCGTCTTTGTCGTAGAAGATTTCAGACAATGTGGTGTTCTCCTTGGTTGTTGGACTGTAGTAGTTAGTTTTTGAAGACGCGTTCGGTGATCGACTTGGATCCCCGACCGATCGCGAGCAGGCCCGACTGGGCGATCTCCTTGATGCCGTACGGCTCGACCACGCGCAGGAAGGCCTGGATCTTGCCGGAGTCGCCGGTCACCTCGATGACGACGGCATCCGTGGCCACGTCGACGACGCGGGCGCGGAAGAGGGTGACGGCTTCAAGCACCTGGGAACGGGTGCTGTTGTCGGCCCGCACCTTCACGAGCAGGTGCTCGCGGTGCACGGACTGCGCCGGGTCGAGCTCGACGATCTTGATGACGTTGATCAGCTTGTTCAGCTGCTTGGTCACCTGCTCGAGCGGGGCGTCTTCGACGTCGACGAGGATCGTGATGCGCGACAGGCCCGGAATCTCGCTGTGGCCGACGGCGAGGCTCTCGATGTTGAACCCGCGGCGGGCGAACAGGCCGGCGACCCGGGTCAGGAGGCCCGGTTTGTCCTCGACGAGGAGGCTCAGAACGTGAGTGCTCATGGCTACTCCTCTTCCCAGGTCGGGGCGTGGTCCTTGGCGTACTGCACGAAGCTGTTGCTGACACCCTGCGGCACCATCGGCCAGACCATGGCGTCGCGGCTCACGATGAAGTCGATCACCACCGGGCGGTCGTTGGTGGCCAGAGCCAGCTTGATCGCGTCGTCGACCTGATCGGCGCTGGTGACCCGGATGCCCAGGGCGCCGTACGCATCCGCCATCTTCACGAAGTCGGGCACCATCGCGGTGCCGTGACCGGTGTTGAGGTCGGTGAAGGAGTGCCGTCCGTCATAGAAGAGGGACTGCCACTGCCGCACCATGCCGAGGGACGAGTTGTTGATGATCGCCACCTTGATCGGGATGTTGTTGATCGTGCAGGTGGCGAGCTCCTGGTTGGTCATCTGGAAGCAGCCGTCGCCGTCGATCGACCAGACCACCCGGTCGGGTTCGGCGACCTTGGCACCCATCGCCGCGGGAACCGAGTAGCCCATGGTGCCGGCGCCACCGGAGTTGAGCCAGGAGTTGGGTCGCTCGTACTTGATGAACTGCGCGGCCCACATCTGGTGCTGGCCGACGCCGGCGGCGTAGACGCCTTCGGGGCCGGTGAGCTCGCCGATGCGCTTGATCACGTACTGCGGGGCGAGCAGACCGTCGGCCGGCTCGGAGTAGCCCAGCGGGAACTTCTCGCGCAGGCCGTTCAGGTAGGTCCACCATTCGGTGATGTCCGGCGTGGTCGTGGCGATGGCGTCACGGTAGGCCACGGTGAGGTCGGCGATCACGTCCTTGGCATCGCCCACGATGGGCACGTCGGCGGCCCGGATCTTGCCGATCTCGGCGGGGTCGACGTCCACGTGCACGATGGTGGCGTTCGGGGCGAACTCGCTGGCCTTTCCGGTAACCCGGTCGTCGAACCGGGCGCCGAGGGCGATGATCAGGTCGGCTTCCTGCAGCGCCAGCACCGCGGCGACAGTTCCGTGCATGCCGGGCATGCCCAGGTGCTGCTTGTGCGAGTCGGGGAACGCACCGCGGGCCATCAGGGTGGTGACGATGGGGGTGCCGGTGAGTTCGGCCAGCTCGAGCAGCTCGGGTGAGGCCTTGGCGCGGATGACGCCGCCGCCCACGTAGAAGACAGGCTTCGAGGCGCCGGCCAGCAGCGCTGCCGCGGCCTGCACCTGCTTGCCGTGCGCCTTGGTGATCGGCCGGTAACCGGGCAGGTCGAGCTTGGGCGGCCAGATGAACGGCGCGCTCATCTGCTGGGCGTCCTTGGTGATGTCCACCAGCACCGGGCCGGGGCGGCCGGTGTTGCAGATCAGGAACGCCGACGCGATGGCCGCGGGGATGTCTTCCGGCCGCTTCACCAGGAAGGAGTGCTTGGTGATCGGCATGGTGATGCCGACGATGTCGGCCTCCTGGAAGGCATCCGTGCCCATCAGGGTACTGAACACCTGGCCGGTGATTGCCAGGAGCGGCACCGAGTCCATGTAGGCGTCGGCGATCGCGGTGACCAGGTTGGTCGCGCCGGGGCCGGAGGTGGCGATGGCCACCCCGACCCGGTTGCTCGAGGACGCGTAGCCCTCGGCGGCGTGACCGGCGCCCTGTTCGTGGCGAACGAGGATGTGGCGGATGTCGTCCTGGTTCATCAGCTCGTCATAGAGCGGGATGACCGCGCCACCGGGCAGCCCGAAGACGTCGGTGACGCCGAGGAGCTTGAGGGTGCGCAGGATCGCGCCGGAGCCGGTGAGGATCTCTGGCGTGCCCGCGGCGCTCTCGCCCGCTGAAGCGGACGGGGCGCCGGGAAGGGGTGCTGACGGCGTTGGAATGGACGGAGATGGCACGGGCAGATGTTCCGTGGTCATGAGAGGCAGATCCCTAAGTCGGTGACGGATGGTGTCGGTTAGCCCGTGGTAGCACCAAGGGCCGCGGACTGCACGAGCTTGGAGTACTTGGCGAGAACGCCGCGGGTGTAACGGGGAGGAAGTGGAGCCCAGCCTTCTCGGCGGGCGGCCAGCTCGGCTGGGTCGACCAGTAGGTCAAGCGTGCGAGCTGCGATATCGACCCGTATCAGATCACCATCGCGCACGAAGGCGATGGGACCTGCGTCCACCGCTTCGGGTGCTATATGGCCGATACACAGTCCGGTTGTGCCGCCTGAGAATCGACCATCAGTCAATAGTAGTACATCGGCGCCGAGCCCAGCGCCCTTGATGGCCGCGGTGATCGAGAGCATCTCGCGCATGCCGGGCCCGCCCTTGGGGCCCTCATAGCGGATGACGACGACGTCGCCCTTGAGGATCTCCCCGGCGGTGAGGGCGTCCATGGCGGCGCGTTCGCGTTCGAAGACCCGGGCGGGCCCCTCGAAGATGTCGCTGTCGAAGCCGGCGGTCTTGACGACGGCGCCCTCGGGGGCGATGGAGCCCTTGAGGATGGTGATACCGCCGGAGGCGTGGATCGGGTTGTCCAGGGTGCGGAGCACCGTGCCGTCCAGGTCGGGCGGGTCGATCTCGGCGAGGTTCTCGGCCACGGTCTTACCGGTCACGGTGAGGCAGTCGCCGTGCAGGAGGCCGGCTTCGAGCAGGGCGCGCATCACGACGGGAACGCCGCCGTGCCGGTCGACGTCGTTCATGACGAACTTGCCGAACGGCTTGAGGTCGCCGATGTGCGGAACCTTGTCGCCGATCCGGTTGAAGTCGTCGAGGGTGAGCTCGACCTCGGCCTCCTGGGCGATGGCCAGCAGGTGCAGCACCACGTTGGTGGAGCCGCCGAAGGCCATGGCCACGGCGATGGCGTTCTCGAACGCCTTCTTGGTGAGGATGTCCCGGGTGGTGATCCCCAGGCGCAACAGGTTGACGACGGCCTCGCCGGAGCGGTGGGCGTAGTAGTCCCGGCGGCGGTCGGCGGAGGCGGGCGAGGCGGAGCCGGGCAGGCTCATGCCGAGGGCCTCGGCCACGCTGGCCATGGTGTTGGCGGTGTACATACCGCCGCAGGCACCTTCGCCGGGGGCGAAGGCGCACTCGATGCGCTTGGCATCTTCGACGCTCATGCGGCCGGCCTTGACGGCGCCGACGGCTTCGAACGAGTCGATGATGGTGATGTCTTTTTCGGTGCCGTCGGAGAGCTTCACCCAGCCGGGAGCGATCGACCCGGCGTAGAGGAAGACACTGGCCAGGTCGAGGCGCGCTGCGGCCATGAGCATCCCGGGCAGGGACTTGTCGCAACCGGCCAGCAGCACGGAGCCGTCGAGGCGCTCGGCCTGCATGACGACCTCGACGGAGTCGGCGATGACCTCACGGGAGACCAGGGAGAAGTGCATGCCCTCGTGGCCCATGGAGATGCCGTCGGAGACCGAGATGGTGCCGAACTGCAGCGGGTAGCCGCCGCCGGAGTGCACGCCTTCCTTCGACGCCTGCGCGAGGCGGTCGAGAGAGAGGTTGCACGGGGTGATCTCATTCCACGAACTGGCAATGCCGATCTGGGGTTTGTCCCAATCGGCGTCGCCCATTCCGACCGCGCGGAGCATGCCGCGGGAAGTGGTGGCTTCGATGCCATCCGTGACGTCGCGACTACGGGGTTTCATATCGAACTCAGGCATGCACCGAGTCTAGAACGTCGCGCATGCTGCTTTCGGCATCATGCGCGACGCACGAGCTACTCCGCGGCGGCCTGCTGGGCCGCACCACGGAAATCGGCCAGGAGGGCGAGCACCTGGGTGACTTCCTTGGGGCTGCGCACCCGGTACCCGGCCAGCGTGGCGCCCGGCCCGATCTTGAGGCCGAGGTCACCCTCGCCCAGCACCGTGAAGGCGTCTTCGTCGGTGACATCGTCGCCGGCGTAGAGCACCCGGTCGGCGCCGGTGTGCACGCGGAGACGCTCAAGGGCGTCGCCCTTGGTGCTGGAGCGCACCGAGAACTCGAGCACGTTCTTGCCCTCGCGCACGGTGAGCGACGGCAGCAGTTCGGCCAGCTCGTCGCGGGCCTGACGCTGCACGGCCTGGCCGTCCTGCGCACTGGCCAGACGGGTGTGCACGGCCAGCCCGGCCGGCTTCTGCTCGATCCAGGTGCCGAACACCGGGCCGGCGATGCGCTCGAGCACCCGGGTGAGGGTGTCGAGCTGCTCGAGTTCGGCCGGCACCAGGCCCAGCTCGATGCCGTTCTCGTCGAGCTGCACCTCGATGCCGTGCGAGCCGGTGAGCAGCACCTGGGTCTGCGGTTCGGCCACGTGCTTGAGGCTCACCAGGGCCCGGCCGGAGACGAAGGCAACCCGCACGCCGGGCAGATCCAGCAGGCGCTGCACCACGTCGTGGGTTCCGTCCACGGCGCGGGCGTCTTCGGGCTCGTCCACGTGCGGCGCCAGGGTGCCGTCGAAGTCGAGGGCCACCAGGATGGTCTCGGCCTGGCTCAGGTCGCGGAGGGCGTTGACCAGGTTCTCCGGCACTCCGCTGGGCACGGCCGCTCCCCCGGTGAGGGTCTGCAGGAATGACGCGCTCCAGGCGGCCACGTCGTTGTCGAAGACCTTGCGGCGGAGGGCCCGCATCCGCCGGGTGCGTTCGCGCTTGGGCATGGTGATCGACTTCACGATCGCGGCCTTCATGCCGTCGATGTCGTGCGGGTTGATCAGAACGGCCTGCTTGAGCTCGTCGGCGGCGCCGGCGAATTCGCTGAGCACCAGCACGCCGTCGCCGTCGTGGCGCACGGCCACGTATTCCTTGGCCACCAGGTTCATGCCGTCGCGGAGCGCCGTGACGAGCATCACGTCGGCGGCCAGGTACAGCGCCACCATCTCCTCACGCGGGTAGCCGTGGTGGTGATAGCTGATCGCGGTGTGGCTGATGGTGGAGTAGTCGCCGTTGACCCGGCCGACGGCGAGCTCGATCTCGTCGCGCAGCTGCATGTAGGTGGCGACCCGTTCCCGGGACGGACTGGCGACCTGCACCAGGGTGACGTCTTCCACGTTCAGCTGGCCGTCTTCGAGCAGTTCACCGAAGGCCTTGATGCGATGGCCGATGCCCTTGGTGTAGTCGAGCCGGTCGACGCCGAGCATGATCGTCTTGGGGTTGCCGAGGTCTTCGCGGATCTGGCGGGCGCGTGCCTGGATCTCCGGTCGCTTGGCCATTTCTTCGTAGGCGGCGGCGTCGATCGAGATCGGGAAGTGCTTGGCGATGACCCGGCGGTGCTGGCCGTTCTGGCTGGGCACGTCGACGGCCACGCCGCGGGTGGAGTAGCCGAACAGGCGACGAACGGCGCGGGAGAAGTTGCCGGCATCGGCCAGGCGCTGGAACCCGATCAGGTCGGCGCCGAGCAGGCCGTCGAGGATCTGCTTGCGCCAGGGCAGCTGGGCGAAGATGCCGTACGGCGGGAACGGGATGTGGTTGAAGAACCCGATCACGAGGTCGGGGCGGGCGTCGCGCAGCATCCGCGGCACCAGCTGCAGCTGGTAGTCGTGCACCCACACCGTGGCGCCGGGTGCGGCAGCCGCGGCGGCAGCCTTGGCGAAGCGGCGGTTGACCCGCACGTACGACTCCCACCATTCGCGGTGGTAGCTGGGCGAGGCGATCACGTCGTGGTACAGCGGCCAGAGGGTGTCGTTGGAGAAACCCTCGTAGTAGAGCTCGAGGTCTTCGGTGCTCAGGCGCACCGGCACGATGGAGATGCCGTCGTTCTCGAACGGTTCGAACTCGCGGTCGGCCACACCGGGCCAGCCCACCCAGGCGCCGTCGGAGGCGCGCATCAGGGGCTCGAGCGCCGTGACCAGTCCGCCGGGCGAGGTGCGCCAGCTCTCGGTGCCGTCTTCGGCGAGCTCGTAGTCGACAGGCAGCCGGTTGGAAACCACGACCAGATCGAAGTGCCCGGGCGCGACGGTGTCCGGGCCCGGCTCCAGGCGGGGCTCTGCCGGCGGGTTCTGCTCGGCGGCGTTCGTCTGATCGGTGTTCTGATCGGCGGTATCGGGCGCGGTTTCGATGACTCGTCCATTCCGGTGGCCGCACTTGTGGCGCACCTGGCTGCACCTCGAGGTTACCAGCGAAGACTATGCTGACGCCGTGATTCGCATCGGCATGAGCACAACGTGCGCCTATCCACTGCCCCTGGCCGACTCCTTCCGGCTCGCCGCCGAGGCCGGGTACGACGGGATCGAGGTCATGGTCACGCGGGACGAAGCCACCCAGGATGCCGCCGCCCTGCTCGCCCTGTCGGAGCAGTACCGGCTGCCGATCCTGTCGATCCACGCCCCGGTGCTGCTGCTCACCCATTTCGTCTGGGGCCGCGACCCCCGGGTGAAGCTCGAGCGCACCGTGGCCCTGGCGACGGCGGTGAACGCGTCGACGGTGGTCGTGCATCCGCCGTTTCGCTGGCAGGCCGGGTATGCGGAGTCGTTCCTGGACATCGTGCGGGAGCTGAGCGGGCAGTCCGGGATGGAGATCGCGGTGGAGAACATGTTCCCCTGGAAGATCGGCGGGCGGAGCATGAAGGCCTACTCCCCCGGCTGGGACACCACCCGGATGGATTGCGACGCCGTCACCCTGGACTTCTCACACTGCGCGCTCAGCGGACACGACAGCCTCGCCATGGCGACCAGCCTGGGCGAGAGGCTGCGGCATGTGCACCTCTGCGACGGGTCGGGTTCGCTCGACGAGGGCAAGGTCTTCGATGAACATCTGGTGCCGGGCCGTGGCGGCGAGCCCGTCGCCGAGGTTCTGCGGGCGCTGGCGGCGCGGGACTGGACCGGCGCGGTGGTGGCGGAGATCAACACCCGCGCCGCCCGCACCGAAGGCGAGCGCCTGGCCCTGCTGGCCGAGACGCTCGCCTTCGCGCGCGAGCACACCACCACATCACCCCGCGAGCTGTGACCTAAGCCCCAGAATCCTCAGGATTTTGGGGCTTAGGTCACAGCTCGCGGAAGGGGTCAGGCGGCGGCGAGGGCGAAGGAACGCGCGCCGCGCTTGCGGGCCACCACCAGCAGCGACAGCGCCACCGAGGCCAGTGCGAAGATCGCCAGCGCGGCTGCCGCGCCGCCCACGGCGGCACCGCTTCCGCCGGAGACGATCGCCTGGATGCCCTGCACCGCCCAAGTCAGCGGCAGGAAGGGGCTGATCGCCCGGAACGGCGCCGAAACCAGTTCGACCGGGTAGAGGCCGCCGACCGCCACCAGTTGCAGGGCGAGCAGCACCAGGGAGACCACGATGCCGATCCGGCCGAACGCGGCCGTGAGCAGGTGGTGCACGGCAACGAAGGCGAAGGCGATCAGCAGCGAGAAGCCGAGCGTGGCCGGCAGCAGGGTCCAGGACACCCCGAGCACTCCGTGCAACAGCAGGGCAACGGCCACGGCCTGGGCCGCAGCAATCGCGAAGCCGCGGCCGAGCGAACGCCAGACCAGCCGGCCGGTCGTGGCGGTGGAGGCCAGGGCGATGGCCGAGAGCGGCTTCAGCACCAGGAAGATAGCCAGCGCGCCGATCCACAGGCCCACCGGCACGAACAGCATGCCGATGATCGGGCCGATGGAATCCAACGGGTTGTCCCGGGCGGCGTCCACCGTGACGGGCTCGGCGATCACGGCAGCCGTGTCTTCCGGGTCGAGGCCGGTGAGCGCGGAGGCGCTCTCGGCGCCCGTGGCCAGGCCGGTGGCGAGGTCGCTCGCGCCGGTCTCGAGCTGGTGGGCACCGTCGGCGGCCGCGGCGGATCCGGTGGCGAGCTGGGCCACACCGTCGGACAGGCTGCCGATGCCGGTGGCGAGGTCGCCGGCGCCGGTGCGCAGCGGTTCGGAGCCGGCGGCGAGTTGCGCGGCGCCGGCGGCGCTCTGCGAGATGCCGCCCTGGAGGCCGGTCACCGCGCCCGTGGTCTGCTGGCTGAGCGCCGTGCCGGCCTCGGCGAGGGCGTCGAGCCCGGCCTGGGTCTGCACCACTCCGCCGAGGATGCCCTGCACCGCCGCCTTCGTCTGCGGGTCGAGCGGGGCGAGCGCGGCGGCAGGGATCGAACCGGCCCCGGCGCTGAGCTGGGTGAAGCCGTCGGCGGCGGACTGCACCCCGCCGGTGTACTGCGTCACCCCGTCGCTGAGCTGGCTGAGCCCGGCGGCGCCGGCGTCCAGACTGCCGAGCCCGGTGCTGAGGGAGTCCACTCCCCCGGTGTAGGCATTCACACCGGTGGCGAAGCTGGCCGCACCGGTGGCGGCCGAGGCCGCACCGTCGGCCGTGGCCTGGGTGCCGTCCGCGAGAGAGTCGAGGCCGGTGGCCACACCGGTGACACCCGTCGCCAACTGCGCTGAACCATCCGCCGCCGCCTGCAGCGATTCGCCGAGGGTGCCGAGGCTGGTGTAAAGCCCGCCGAGGTACTGCTTGGTGATCTCGGTGCCGAAGGCGCCGGTCAGAGCGGTGCCCACCGATTGCGCGACGGAGCCGGCCAGGAAGGAATGGGCGTCGTCGGTGCGGATGGCCAGATCGGCCTGGGTAGGCGTCGAGCCCGACAGCGAGGTGACCGAGGCGGAGAAATCGGACGGGATCGTCAACACGGCGTATGCGGTGCCGTCGGCGAGAGCCGCCTTGGCGTCTTCATCGTTGGAGATCTCCCAGGCGAACCCGGTCGAGGCGCCGTCGCCGGCGGGCTTGGTCAGCTCGGTCACGAGTTGCCGGCCGGCCAGCACCATCTGCTCGGTACCGTCGGGCAGGGTGGTGTTGACGAACTCGTCGTCATTGACCACGAGCGCCGGCAGGGTGTCGATGCGCTCGTCCACGGTGTTCAGCGCACCGGCGAACAGGCCGGCCACGGCGAGGGGCACCACGATCAGGGCGGCCAGACCGGCCACGGCGGCGCCGCGGCGTTGACCGGGAGTGCGGCTGAAGAGCCTCTCGAGCCTGGTGCTCGCCGCTTCTCTGGTGCTCATAGCTGCAGGGCCTTTCGGGTGTCGGTGGAAGAAGTGGGAATGCTGCCGAGGTCGAGCCGTTGCAGGCCACGGTCCTGCGCGGTGGCCGGGTCGACATCGCCCTGCTGCGCCGCGCTGAGGATGAGTGTGGTGTCTGCCGGTGCCAGTGCGGAGAAGACGGCCGCAGGGTTCTGTCCGGCCTCGGCGGGAATGCCCCCGCCGAGGTCGACGATCAGCACGCCGGGGCGTTCGGTCAGCGCAGCCGCGACGAGGGTGGCCGCCCTGGCCAGCGCCGAAAGCTGCGACAGGTTTGAATCGAGCGAGAGGCGCACCGAAGCGGAGCCGGCCAGGGCCAGGTTGAGCCGGTCGACCCAGGCCTGCAGTTCGGCGGCCCGGTTTCTGGACTGAAACAGCGATTGCACCAGGTCGAGGCGTTCGGCGAGCACCTCGCCCACCGTCAGCCCGTTGTCCCGGGTGTCGGATGCGTCGGCGAGGGCGACGGAGCGCATCGCGACCGCCCGGTCGGAGGGCAACGCAGCCCCGCGCACCTGCAGGCGCCCCGCGACCGGGTCGAGCCGGCCGGCCAGGGTGGCGGCGAGCACCCGCCGGTCCGCGTCGGCTCCGGTGAGCACGAGCAGCGAGCCGGTGTCGACGGCAAGGTCGATCGGACCGAGCCTGGATTCCGGCAGCCCCACCACGAGACCGTCGGCGGTGATGTCATCGGTCTGCGCGCGGGCCCACGCACTGTCGTGCAGGTGCTGGCGCAGCCCCTCGCCCTCGATGTCGACGTTGGGCAGGATGCGGGCGAGCCAGCGCGGCAGCCACCAGGCCGCGTTGCCGGCCAGGGCCATGGCGGCCGGAACCAGGGTCATCCGCACCAGGAAGGCGTCGAGGAAGACGCCGACGGCCAGCGCGAAGGCGATGCCCTTGATGGCGCCGGAGCCCTCCGGCACGAAGGCGAAGAAGACGAAGAACATGATCAGCGCCGCAGCGGTGACCACCCGGGCCGCATGCGAGAAGCCGTGCACAACCGATCGTCTGGCGTTGCCGGTCTTGACGAATTCCTCCCGCATGCCAGAGACCAGGAAGACCTCGTAGTCCATCGCGAGGCCGAAGAGCACGGCCATCAGCAGGATCGGCAGGAAGCTCAGGATCGGCACCGGGTTCGACACCCCGAGCAGGTCGGCCAGCCAGCCCCACTGGAAGATCGCCACGGTGGCGCCGAGGGAGGCGAACACCGACAGCAGGAAGCCGAGGGCCGCCTTGATCGGCACGAAGATCGAGCGGAACACCATGGTGAGCAGGATGATCGACAGGCCCACCACGATCAACGCGAACGGTACGAGCGCGTTGGTGAGCCGGTTGGAGATGTCGATGGACACCGCGGTGGCGCCGGTGACGGTGACCGGGGTGCCGAGGTCGTCGTTGATCGACGGGGCCAGGTCGCGGATCGCCTGCACGAGCTCCTTGGTCTTCGGTGAGCTGGGCGAGCTCTCCGGCATCACCTGGATGATGGCGGTGTCGACGGTCTCGTTGGGCTGGCCGTCGCTGACGTGGGCAACGTCAGGCAGGTCGCGCAGCTCTGCGGTGATGGTGTCGAGGTCGCCGAAGATGTCGGTGGTCTGAGTGATGTCGACCATCACGATCAGCGGACCGTTGTAGCCGGGCCCGAAGCCGCTCTCGATCAGCTTGAACGCCTGGTACTGGGTGGAGTCGACGGGTTCGGACTCGCTGTCGGGCAGGTTGAGGTCGAGGCTGAGCGCCGGGATGGCCATGACGCCCAGGATGCCGACGACGGCCAGCACCGCAACGACCGGGGCCTTGAGCACGATGGCGACCCAGCGGTGGCCGAGGGTGGGCCGGCCGGTGTCGGGCGTGGTGGCGCGGCGGTGACCGCGGCTGCCGGGCTTGGGTGCCAGGCGCCCCTTGGCCAGGCCGAGCACGGCGGGCAGCAGGGTGATGGCCACCGCGATGGAGATGAGCACGGCGAACGCGGCGCCCAGGCCCATCACCGAGAGGAAGGGGATGCCGACCACGAGCAGGCCGAGCAGGGCGATGATCACGGTGATGCCGGCGAAGACCACGGCGCTCCCGGCCGTGGCCACGCTCGTGGCCGCCGACTCGTGCGGGTCGACGCCGTTTGCCATCTGGTTTCGATGCCGGGACAGGATGAAGAGCGAGTAGTCGATGCCAACGGCGAGGCCGAGCATCATGGCGAGCATCGGCGCGGTGCTTGACACCGCCACGAACGCCGACACGGTGCCGATGCCGCCGATGGCGACCCCCACGCCGACCAGGGCCATCAGCAGCGGCATCCCGGCCGCCATCAGCGAGCCGAAGGTGATGAGCAGTACCACCCCGGCGAAGAGCACACCGAAGACCTCGGTGACGGTGATGCCGAAGGTGTTGTCCTGGAAGACCTGCCCGCCGAAGGCAACGGTCAGCCCGGCCGCTTCGGCGGTGGCCGCGGTGTCGGTGATGGCGTCGAGGGTGGCGTCGGACACATCGGAGGACTGCCCGGCGAGCTGCACCTGGGTGAAGGCGGTGCTGTCGTCGTCGGAGATGGCGCCGGAGGCGTACTCCGAGAACGGGTCGATCACACTGTTGACGCCATCGACGTCGGCGAGCGCTGTGCCCATCGTGGTGATCGCGGTCTCGTACTGCGGGTCGCTCACCGAGGCGCCGTCCGGCGCCTGGTAGACCACCTGCACCGCGGCGCCCGCGGCCTGCGGGAAGACCTCGGCGAGTTTGTCGATGGCGTCCTGCGACTCCGTGCCCGGGATCGCGAAGGACTCCTGGGTCTGGCCGCCGAGGGCGGCGTTGGCGCCGAGGATGCCGCCGAGGATGACCACCCAGACGCCGATGACGAGCCAGGCCCGCCGGTAGGCGAAGTGGCCGATGCGATAGAGGAACGTTGCCATGGTCTATTTCCCGGTTTCGATCGGCGTGAGAAGCGGTGCGGCAGATGGCGGGGTGGGCGTGGCGGGGGGTGTCGACCGCACCGAGACGGGGGCGAGCAGGTCGATCATCACCACGCGCAGTGCGCTGCGGATCTCGTCGGGTGAGGTGGTGGCCCGGTTCACCGGCGTGCTGAAGTTCATGCCGGCCACCAGGGTGTAAGCGGCACCGCCGAGCGCCATGCCGAACCGGATCTGGTCTTCGACGCTGGCGTTGTTGTCGCAGATCGCGTTGGACAGGCGCATGATCAGCACCCCGGCCCGGTCGATCACGGCAATGCCCTTGAGCGACTGGGCCTGGTTGATGAAGGTGTGCAGTTCGAGGCGGAATTCGAGGATGAAATCGATGAAGTCGTCGACGAAGCGCATTCGGGTGGCGGTCGTCTCCGGCTGCGCGAGGAACTGTTCGAGGATGACCTCGAGTCGGTCGATGGCCGGGGTGAGCACCGCTTCGAGCAGCGCCTCCTTGGAGGCGAAGTGGTAGAGCACGCTCGACTTGGAGTAGCCGGCGACCTCCGCGATGTGCGCCAGGGATGCCCCGGCGAAGCCGACGGAGGCGAACTGCTCGAGCGCGGTCAATCGGAGTTCGTCGCTGGTCGTCTGGCGCGAGGAGGTGTCTGTGGTCACCCGAACACGCTAGTTGACCGATCGGTCAGCATCTGCACGATCGGTCAGATTGTCGGGAAACGTTCAGTCAGGCCGTCGCGGCGAGCGCCAGCGTCGCCAGCACCACGGTGACCGGGGCCACGATCAGGCCCAGCAGCAGGTACCGCCGCCAGGAGATCTCCACCCCCAGGCTGCTGAGCCGCTCGTGCCAGAGCAGCGTGGCCAGCGACGCCCAGGGCGTGATCAGCGGGCCGGCGTTCACACCGATCAGCAAGGCGACCATGCGCACGGGTGTGTTCGCGACGGGCTCCAGCGCAAGATAGGCCGGCAGGTTGTCGATGGCATTGGCGCCCAGCAGGCCGGCGCCGGCCAGCCGGAGCAGGCTCAGCGGGTCATTGCCCGTGCCGGCCGCGGCGTCGAGCAACTCCCCCAGCCCGAGTTCGTGCAGGGCGTCCATCACCAGGAAGAGTCCGGACGCCAACAGCACGAGCGGCCAGGGTACGAGCGAGAGTCGCAGGGTGGAGCGGTCGAGCACGAAGAAGATCACGGTGAGGATGAGCGCGGCCTGCACCGCGGGAATCCATACCGGCAAACCGGACAACAGGGCCGGAATGAGAGCCACGACGGTGACGGCGCTGGTGCCGAACAGCACCGGATTGGCCACGCGTCCCGGCGGCGCCATCGTGTATCCCTGTCGCAGCGGCCGGCGGCAGACCAGGAAGATGGCGCCGACGGTCACCAGGATCGCGGTGAGCGCCGGCACCGCGGTGAGCCCGGCGAACTCGAGCGGGGTCACCCGGTGCCCGACCATGGCGCTGATGCGCCCCTCCGCCAGCAGGTTGGTCAGATTGGACACCGGCAACAGCAGGGACGCGGTGTTCGCCAGCCACACGGTCGTGAGGGCGAACGGCAGCGGGCTCAGCCCCACGTGGCGAGCCATCACCACCACCACCGGAGTGAGCAACACCGCCGTGGTGTCCAGCGAGAGGAAGATCGTGCTGAGCACGGCCAGGACCACCACCAGGAGCCAGAGCAACCAGGTGCGACCCCGCGCCCACACGGTGAGCCGTTCCGCCACGAAGGTGAACACCCCGGCCGCCGCGGCCAGTTCTGCGACCACCGTGATCGCGACGACGAACACCAGGATCGGAAGCACCCGGTTGACCAGCTCCATCGTGGCAGGCCACGGCAGCACCCCGGTGATCACGGCTATGATCCCAACCAGAACCAGTCCCGCTCCGATGAGTGCCGTGCGCATCGCTCTCCATGTGTCGGTGAAACCTGACCCGCCAGATTAGTATCCACATCCCGAATACCGCAGCCCGTTAGCCCTGATCAACGTGCTGTCCCGGTAGCGTAGAACCAGGAGGAACACATGCGGAAGTTTTTGTTCAACAGCGCCATGATCGGCGTCGTCACCGGTGGATGGAACATCGTGCAGGCCACCCGGCACGGGCCGAGGGACTGGCGCCTGCTGCTCACCTGGCTGGGTTGGGGGCTGAGTGTGGCCGTGGCCGTCGGCAACGTGATCAAGGATGCCGACGAGAAGCAGCTGTCGAGCACGGACACCGCCTCGAAGAAGAAGAAGAAGAAGTAGCCGTTCGGGCCCCCCGAGTGCCCGCCTGCGGCGTGTCAACCCCCTGATTCGGTGGTCAGGGAGCGAAACTGGACTTCTTACGTTTTCGAGAAGGAAGGGGCACACGATGTTCGGTCGTCGACGCCGCAACGCAGCCGTCATCCAGGCACCGGTTGCCCCCGCCCCACCCGAGCTCAGTAACGCCCAGGTGTACCAGCACCTGCACGCCGCACTCGCCGAACTCGTGGGTGCCGACGGCGCCTGGACCCTGGTGCCGCGCTCCGAGGAAGACACCGATGTGATCTTCCACGGCCTCAAGGCCAAGGAGATCGCGGCGACCCTCACCGAGCTCCTGGCCGCCGAGACCGTGCGCTTGCGCACCGAGGCTCCGGCCGCTCCCGCGAACATCGCCGAGCCGCGCACCGACACCCCGGTCGACGGCATCACCGCGGTGCCCGGCACCGTGAGCACCGGCGCGATCCTGGTCGCCTCCGGTGCGGAGCCGACCGCACTGCCGTGGAACCCCGCTCCGATTTCGGTGTGGGCAGAACCCGACTCCGGCAACGCCGCACGCACCGGCGCCGACCGGGCCCGCCGCCTCGTCGCGTAACCCTCTTCCCCTCCCGTGAGCGCTGCGGGGTGATTGTGTGGGCGCGCATGGAAGGATAACTCCATGGCGCTGCACATCGAGGATTACGCACTGATCAGCGACTGTCATTCGGCAGCCCTCGTGGGCCGGGACGGCAGCATCGACTGGTTGTGCCTGCCGCGATACGACTCCGCGTCGATGTTCGGAGCCTTGCTCGGAACGGAGGACCACGGCCGGTGGCTGCTGGCACCCTCCGATCCCGGCGCGACCAGCATCCGCTCGTACGTGGGTGACACCTTCATCCTCTCCACGATCTGGACGACGAAGACCGGACAGGTCGAGGTGCTCGACTTCATGCCACACGGTGACGGTCGCGCCGACGTGGTTCGCTCGGTGCGCGGCATCTCCGGGCACGTGGAGATGCGGCAAGACCTGCGGCTGCGCTTCGGCTACGCCACGACGGTTCCCTGGGTGCGCCAGCTCACCCACGAGAAGACGCCCGGGCTGATCGCTATCGCCGGCCCGGACGCCGTGGTGGTGCGCGGGCCCGCGCTGCACGCCTCCGATCACCGGCACACGGCCACGTTCACCGTCAGCGCCAACGAGTTCGTCCCGTTGCACCTCACCTGGTATCCCTCGCACCGACCGTTGCCGGCGCCACTCAACGTGTCAGAGGCCTTTACTCACACCCGGGAGTGGTGGGAATCCTGGGCCGACGCCTGCGTGCACTCCGGCGAATTCCGCGGCAGCGTGGTGCGGTCGCTGCTCGTGCTGCGCGCGCTCACCCACGAGCGCACCGGCGGCATCGTCGCGGCCGCCACGACGTCGCTGCCGGAGATCGAGGGCGGTACCCGCAATTGGGACTACCGCTACGTCTGGCTGCGTGATGCGTCGCTGACTCTGCAGGTGTTGCTGTCACACGGTTATGAGAGCGAGGCCCAGGACTGGCGGGCGTGGTTGCTGCGGGCCATCGCCGGCGACCCGAACGACTTGCAGATCATGTACGGCCTGTCGGGTGAGCGCTACCTGCCCGAGCGCGAGCTGGAAAGCCTGCCTGGGCACCGTGGCGCCGCGCCGGTGCGGGTCGGCAACGGTGCCGTCGGTCAGTTCCAGGCCGACGCCGTCGGCGAAGTGATGATGGCCCTGCACTCCGCCCGGGGCGCCGGCGTGGAGGAGACCGAGTTCTCCTGGCCGTTGCAGCTCGCCCTGATGAAGTACCTCGAAGAAAACTGGCAGCGGCCGGACCAGGGCATCTGGGAGGTGCGCGGGCCGGCCCGAGAGTTCACCCACTCCCGGGTGATGGTCTGGGCAGCATTCGACCGGGCGGTGCGCGGTATCACCGAATACGGCCTGCCCGGCCCGCTGGACCGCTGGCGGCGCATTCGGGACGAGGTCCGGCGGGACATCGAGGAGCGCGGCTTCAACGTGGCCCGAGGGTGCTACACCCAGTACTTCGGCAGCGAAGAGGTCGACGCCTCGCTGCTGCTGCTACCCCAGGTTGGTTTCTGCGAGCCGACGGATGCGCGCATGCTCGGCACCGTACGCGCCATCGAGGCCGATCTGCTGCGCGACGGCCTGGTGTTGCGCTACCGCACGACGCCGGCGCTGGACGGCATCCAGGGCGGTGAGCATCCGTTCCTGGCCTGTTCGTTCTGGCTGGTGGAGCAGCTCGCCGGATCGGGGCGCACCGACGACGCCGTTGTCCTGATGACCAGGCTCGTCGCACTGGCCAACGATGTCGGGCTCCTGTCGGAGGAATTCAATGTGACGACGGGTCACCAGGCCGGCAACACGCCCCAGGCGCTCACCCACCTGGCGCTCGTGCGGGCCGCGGACGCGATCGAGGCGGCGGCCCACACGAGCCGGTCAGGAGGAGCTGCTGCTTCGGTTGCGGGTGGCCGCACCGTAGATGAGCAGCACGACGATCGAGCCGAGGATCGCGATCACCCAGGTGCGCAGATCGAAGAACGAGCCCATGTCGACACCGAAGATCAGCCCCGCCAACCAGCCACCGAGGAGCGCGCCGACCACACCGAGCAACAGGGTGATGAACCAGCCGCCGCCTTGCGTGCCGGGCAGGATCAGCTTGGCCAGGGCGCCGGCCAACAGGCCGAGTAAGAGGAAACTCAGGAAACCCATGATGTGCCTTTCACGACCCGGCGTCGGTGGATTCGCCGGCCGGCTGCTGTGATCATAAATCCGCACCCCTCGTGCCGATAGGCGCTCAGCCCGGGCTACGGCCCGCGAATCAGAGCCGACAGCAGAGTTCGGCGGGATTCTTTGTAGGTATTCCACTGCGGCACCCCGCGGGCGAATCCTAGATTGAAAACCATGACAGCCCGCCTCAGCGTGCGCGACCTCGCGCAGATCGCCATTTTCGCCGCCCTCATCGCCGCCCTGGGATTCCCGGGTGCGATCTCCCTCGGTGCGAGCATCGTGCCGATCACCCTGCAGACCCTCGGCGTGATGCTCGCCGGAGCGATCCTCGGGGCCCGCAAGGGCTTCCTGGCCGTGCTGCTGCTGCTCGTGCTCGCCGCGGCCGGCCTTCCGCTGCTGTCCGGAGGCCGGGGCGGCCTGGTCTGGTTCACCTCGTCCCCCTCGGCCGGATATCCCTACGGCTGGCTGCTCGGCGTGGTCGTGATCGGCTACCTCACCGCCCGGCTGCTGCCCCGCTACCCGTTCTGGCCGGCGCTGGGCGCCACCGCGCTCGGCGGCATCGTGGCGGTCTACCTGATCGGCGTGCCGGTCACGGCCATCAACCTCGGCCTGCCGCTCTGGGCGGCCCTGCTCGACAGTGCCAAGTTCCTGCCCGGCGACCTGGTCAAGGTGGTCGTCACCGTGCTCGTGGCCGCCCAGGTGCACCGTGCCTACCCCGGGCTGATCCCCCGTCGCCGGACCGAGAGCGTTCCCGCCGATTCGGCCGCTGCCCGGGCGCGAGCGTGACCGCTGCCGGCATCCGCTTCGAGTCGGTGTCGCACGGGTTCGATGCGCACCCCGTGCTGCAGGGCATCGACCTGAACCTCACCGAGCGACGCATCGGCATCGTCGGCGCCAACGGCAGCGGCAAGTCGACGCTGGCGCGCATGATCAACGGCCTGGTCACCCCCGACAGCGGAACCGTCACGGTGAACGGCCTGGACGTACGCCGCCAGGCCAAGCTGGTGCGCCGCGAGGTGGGCTTCATCTTCACCAACCCCGACAATCAGATCGTGATGCCGACGGTGCAGGAAGACGTGGCGTTCACCCTGCGCCGCCGGGGCCTGCCCGCCGACGAGATCGCCCGGCGCACCGCGGAGGCCCTCGACAGATTCGGTCTCACCGCCCTGGCCGAGCGCCCCGCCCACCGGCTCTCCGGAGGGCAGAAGCAGCTGTTGGCCCTCGCCGCGGTGCTCGTGGCCGGGCCGAGCATCGTCGTGGCCGACGAACCGACCACCCTGCTGGATGCTCGCAACACCCGGCTGATCACCGGCCTGTTGGTGTCGCTCACCCAGCAGGTGATCGTGGTCACGCACGACCTCGACGTGCTCGACGGCTTCGACCGGGTGATCGTCATCGACGAGGGCAGGGTCGTGGCCGACGACGTGCCCGCTGTGGCCCTGGCCACCTACCTCAGCCTGCTGTCGTGACCAGCGCACCCGGCGCAGCCGCCCACCCGGACGGCCCGAGATGATCGGCCTCTACCGCCCAGGCAACTCGCTCGTGCACCGCGCCCCCGCCCTGCTCAAGCTCGGGTTGCTCGCGGTGGGCATGCTGATGATCGGCGTGGTGGGTGACCCGCTCGTCTTCGTCTGGGCAGCCGCAGCCGTCGTCGGCCTCTACGCCTTGGCCGGGATGCCGCCCACCGCGGCCTGGCCGCAGGTCGGCCCGATCCTGTGGATCCTGCTCTTCGCCGTTCCCGTGCAGGTTCTGGTGGCCGGCGGCTCGGCCGCCGGCTGGCTCACCGCGGGGCTGATGGCCGGACGTCTCGTGGTGGCGGTCGCCCTCGCGGCCCTGTTCACCCTCACCACCACCGTCACCGCCGTACTCGAGGCCTTCCAGGTGCTGCTCAAACCGTTCTTCCGCTGGGTGGACGCCGACCGGGTGGGGTTGCTTGTCGCGCTCACCATCCGCTGCATTCCGTTGGTGGCCGCGATCGTGCGGGAGGTGCTCGAGGCCAGGCGCGCCCGCGGCGCAGAGGGCTCGATCGTCGCCCTGGCGGTGCCCGTTGTCGTACGCTCGTTGTACGCCGCCGATGCGATCGGAGAGGCACTGGCCGCACGCGGATTGGACGACTGAGTGGACCACCCGACGAAGAAATCCCGGTCCCGACTGGCCAGCCGCATCCGCTTCGCCGGGTGGGCGGCCCTCACCGCGCTGCTCCTGGGCATTGTCGCCGTGCTGATCTGGACCCAACTGGTGATGCCGGCCGACCGGGATGCGGCCCAGGCCGTGCTCGACAATCCCGCCGTCAGCGTCTCCGACACTGCGGCCGGCGTCGTCCTCGCTCCTACCGGCGAGGCCTCCGGCACCGGGCTGGTCTTCATCCCCGGCGCGAAGGTCGACCCGTACGCCTACCTGGCCACCTTTGCCGGCACCGTGGAGCAGACCGGTCTCACCGTGGTGATCACCAAACCCACCCTCAACCTCGCCTTCTTCGACCTGCGCCCCCTCGATACCTTCACGGCGGCCGCGCCCGACGTGGACCGCTGGCTCGTGGGCGGGCATTCGCTCGGTGGCGTGCGCGCCTGCATGTTCGCCCAGGATGCGAACGACGAACCCGAGGTGAGCGGACTGGTGTTGCTGGGCAGCTACTGCGCCTCCGCGCTCGAGACCCCTGAGCTCCCGGTTCTCAGCATCAGCGGCAGCGAAGACGGGCTGAGTACTCCGGCGAAGATCGAGGACACGGCCGGGCTGCTGCCGGCCGGCACCACCTTCGTGCAGATCGAGGGCGCCAGCCACGCGTCGTTCGGCGCCTACGGTGCCCAGCCCGGCGACGGGGTGCCCACGATCAGCCCGGCCGAGGCCGAGGCCGAGATCACTGCGGCCCTGTCCGACTTCCTGGCGCCGGGCACCGTGATCGTGGACTGAGCGGGGCCGGGGCCGCCCTTGTCGGTCGTGGCCGGCCGGGGCACCATGGGCGTGTCGAACAGCGCCGTCCCGACGAAGAGGAGCCCCGCATGCGCGCCACCGTTCTCTACGACACGCACTATGGCAACACCCGCACCATCGCGGAGGTGATCGCCGGCGAACTGGGCTCTGGCACCACGGCCACACCCGTCACCGGCTTCTTTCCCGGCGCGCTCGAGGGCATCGACGTGCTCGTCATCGGCAGCCCCATCGTGGGCTGGAACTCCACCGAGCCGATCCAGGCCTTCCTGGCCGGCCTCACCCCGGGCTCGCTCGACGGGATGCGCGCGGCGGCCTTCGACACCCGGGTCAAGCATTTTCTGCACGGCGACGCCGCCGGCAAGATCTCGCACGCCCTGCAGCGGGCGGGTGCGACGATCGTGGCGCATCCGCAGGGCTTTCTGGTGACCGGCTCGCGCGGCCCGCTCGCGGCCGACGCCCGGCGCAAAGCCACTGCCTGGGCGGCGTTCATCGGTTCCGAGTTGCGCGCCACGGCCTGATCCGGTCGGGCGACCCGGCTGAACAGGGCCACACTGGGGCGTGGCGGATCATCCGCCCCACGAATCCGCCCTCATGAAGGAGCATCCATGCGCGCCCGTGTCGTCTACGACTCGAACTACGGCAACACCCGCACGATCGCTGAACTGATCGTGTCGGAGCTGGGTGGGGAGGCCCTGCTTCTCAACGTCGTCGACGTCACCGCCGCCGACCTGGCCGGCATCGATCTGCTGGTCGTGGGCAGCCCGATCAACTCCTGGCGTCCGACCACCAAGATCCAGGAGTTTCTTCAGGGGCTCGCTCCCGGCTCGCTCGCCGGCGTGCGGGCGGCCGGGTTCGACACCCGCATCAAATTGTTCCACGGCGACGCCGCCGGGCGGATCTCCCAGGCCCTGAAGAAGGCCGGCGCCACCATCGTGGCCGACCCGCAGGGTTTCACCGTGCAGGGCACCGAGGGCCCCCTTGCGGCCGACGCTGTCGACAAGGCCAAGGCTTGGGCGGCCGGCATCGGGTCGGCGCTGGGCACGACCGCCTGATCAGCGCTTCTCGTGGTTAACGCACGAACGGCCCGGTCACAGCCGGGCCGTTCGTGTGCCGAACGCTGTTACTTGGTCAGCGAGTCGACGTATTCCTGGTTGTCTTCGATCCACTTGGCCACGATGGGCTCGTAGTCCTGGCCGTCATAGTCGACGAACATGGCGGTCTCGAGCGAGTACAGCTGATCGAGGTCCATCTTGTAGTCGGCAAGCCACTCGGTCACCTGCGGGTAGTCGGTGGAGAAGTCCTTCTTGCCGTAGGCGTGGATGGTCTCCGCCGTGCCCAGCGTGCCCTCGGGGTCTTCGAGGTTCTTCAGGTCGAACGAGCCGTAGGCCCAGTGCGGCTCCCAGAGGGTGACGGCGATGTTCTCGCCGGACTTCTGTGCCGCGGTCAGCTCGGTGAGCATCGCCGCGGTCGAGGAGGTCTGGTAGTCCATGTCCTCGAGGCCATAGGTGGGGATGGTGTTGTCGGTGACAGCCTCGGTGAGGCCGGCGCCGGGCTCGATGCCCACGATGCGGTTGTCGAACAGGTCGGCGTTCTCGGCCAGTTCGGCGAGGGTGTCGATCGGGGCATCCGCGTTCACGGCGATGGTGTTCTTCGCCTCGTCGTTCCACGCCCCGAGTTCGGCGATGTCGTCGCCGTACTCCTCGAGGTAGGACTTGTGGGTGTTGGGCAGCCACACGTCGAGGTTGAGGTCGTAGTCACCGGTGGAGAGTCCCGCGTAGACCGGGGCGACGTCGGCGTACTCGAGCTCGACGTTGTAGCCCTTCTCGTCGAGGATGGCCTTCCACAGCTCTGAGGCCGCGATGCCCTCGTCCCAGCCGTTGAACACGGCGATGGTGAGGTCCTTGTTGTCGGAGTTGCCCTCGCCGACGGTTTCGGCTTCGGCTGCGGCGCAACCGGAGAAGGCGAGGAGGCCGGCGGCCCCGAGTGCGATCATGCTGAGTGAACGGTTCTTCATGTGTTCCTTTCATGCCGCCGGTGAGGGCAGCGGATGGTGCAGGGAGGGAAGTTCAGGAGCCGATGAGCACGCCGGGCCGCTTGGCGGCCTCGTGCACGATTTCGTCACTGGTCGGCGCCGGCGTCAGCGGGGCGCTTCGGTGCTTGCGTGCGGCGCGGATGCGGCCGATCGGGGTGTTGCCGGTGCCCAACGCCGCGGTGATGCGGTCGAGGAAGATCGCGAGGATCACGACAGACAGGCCGGCCTCGAAACCGAGGGAGACATCGATGCGGTTCAGGCTGGCGACGACCTGCTGGCCGAGGCCACCGGCCCCCACCATTCCGGCGATGACGACCATCGAGAGTGACAGCATGATGACCTGGTTGATGCCGGCCATGATGGTGGGCATCGCCAGCGGCAGCTGGATCTGGCGGAGGATGCGCCACGGTGAGGCGCCGAAGGCCTGACCGGCCTCGACGACCTCGTGGTCGACGTTGCGGATGCCCAGATCGGTCAGGCGCACGCCGGGAGCCATGGCGAAGATGATCGTGGCGACGATGCCGGGCACGACACCCACCCGGAACAGGATCAGCGCGGGAATCAGGTAGACGAAGGCCGGCATGGTCTGCATGAAGTCGAGGATCGGCCGGATGATGCCGGAGGCCAGGTTCGACTTGGCCGACAGGATGCCCAGCGGCACGCTGAAGAGGATCGCCAGGATGCTCGCGACGAGTACCAGGGCGAGGGAGTCCATCGCGTTCTCCCACTGGTCGACGCCGACGATCACGACGAGTCCCACGACGGTGCCCACGGCGAATTTCCAGCCGCGGATCATCAACGCCAGCGCGGCGGCGACGAGGATGATCACCCAGAACGGCGGGGTGGCCAGCACCAGGTCGACGAGGTCGTAGGCGCCGCTGAAGATGGCGCGCACGAAGTCGAAGAAGAACCCGAAGGTGTCGGTGACGAAGTCGATGAAGGAATCGGCCCAGCTGCCCAGCGGAATGCGGAAGTCGGCCGTGTTCACCATGGCGGTGTTGATCAGGGCTGCGGTGCTCACGGCTGGACTCCTTCCGGCGCGGTTTCGCGCAGGGTTTCGGTGATGATGCTCATCGAGATGGTGGCCGGCGGTTCGATGACCGGCAGCTCCCCCGTGCCCGTGGTCACGTTGCCGAGGGCGGCGAGCAGGGTGACGCGGGGAATCACCCCGAGCAGGCGGTTGCGCTCGTCGACGACGGCGATGGGCAGGTCGCTCTCCACGGCCAGCTCGACGAGGTCGACCAGGGCGGTGTCGGCGGTCACCGCGGTGGCCTCCAGGATGATCGAGCGCAGGTCGCCGTCGCCGGCCTTGACCTGGGTGAGCACGTCGCGGTCGCGCACGACCCCGGCGAAGCTGCGGTCGCGGCGCAACACGAACGTCGCCGACGTCTGCAGGTCGCGCATGGTGCGGAGGGCTGCCCGCGGGCCAGCGGACACCGTGACGACCGAACGCACCGGCTCCATCACGCTGCCGGCGGTGAGCACCCGGGCCCGGTCGACATCCTGCACGAACTGGGCCACGTAGTCGTTGGCCGGGTCGGTGAGGATCTCCTCCGGGGTGCCGATCTGCACGATCCGGCCGTCCCGCATCACGGCGATGCGGTCGCCGAGGAACATGGCCTCGTTGAGGTCGTGGGTGATGAAGATGATGGTCTTGCCGAGCTCGGCCTGCAGCTCGATCAGCTGTTCCTGCATCTCGCGGCGGATCAGCGGGTCGAGGGCGGAGAACGCCTCGTCCATCAGGAGCACGTCGGTGTCGGCGGCCAGGGCGCGGCCGAGGCCGACGCGCTGCTGCATGCCACCGGAGAGCTCGGCGGGCAGGTTGTCGGCCCAACCGTCCAGTCCCACCAGGCGGATGATGGTGCGCGCCTTGGCGAGGCGCTTCTCGCGGGGCATGCCCTGCACTTCCAGGCCGTAGGCGACGTTGTCGATCACGGTGCGGTGCGGCAGCAGTGCGAAGTGCTGGAAGACCATCGAGATGCTCTGCCGGCGCACATCACGCAGTTTGGCTGCCGGGATGCCGGTGATGTTCGTGCCTCCGACGCTGACGGTGCCGCTGGTGGCCTCGAGCAGGCCGTTCAGCATGCGGATCAGCGTGGACTTGCCCGAACCGGACAGGCCCATCACGACGAAGATCTCGCCACGCTGAACCTCGAACGAGGCGTCGATCACGGCCGCCGTTCCGAGGTGCGCGAGCTCGTCGCGGCCGGCGCCGACTTGGAGCTTCTTGACGATCTCGTGCGGCTTCCGGCCGAAGGCCTTGTAGAGCTTGTCGGCCTTGACGGCGATGCTCGGTGCTGCGGTTTCTGGGCTGATCTGCGTGGGTTCCGCCCCATTGGCGGTTTCTTCTGGCTTGACGGCGATGATTTCGGTCACGGATTCTCCGGAGCACGCCGAACGGACCGCCTGAGCGGTCGACAACACGGGTACTCGCTGTGTCGGACGGGTAGGCCGAGACCGGCCTCTACACCAGCAAGCGGCGTGGGCTGGGGCAACCATGGGGTCGCATCCGTCTGGGCCTCACCGTACGCACGCGCTGCGCCCACGTACTGGCTGGGGGCTCTCGCGTTCGCGTCCTGGTGAAGGGTCGTAAGACCGTTGCCGAGCCTAACACGATGGGGCGCGTGAGACTATTTAACGCGTTTGCACTTACCGCTGGTCAAGATTTGAAAGTGCTGGTCAAGCCGATCATTCATGCACGGCTCGGGCACTTTGCGGCGGGCCCTGCCAGCGGCGCGGCGACAGAATCAGGCCGCATGTGTTTGCGAGACGGCCCGGCAGGCGTACGGTCACCCCCATAAGCGTCACATAGAGGTGGCGAAGACGGCTGCAAACGACGACGGAGAGGGCGATCATGGGCGGTTGGGGCATGGCCGGGCGGCTGTTCCTGGCCTACGTGGTCTTCATAGTCGTCGCGGCGGTGTTCGTGGGTACGGCCGCGTTCGTCGACACCCGCGATCGCGGCTACGAGGCCACCGCCGACCGCATGCTCTCTGTCGCCAAGGCGATCGCCGACAGCCCCCTCGTCGTGACCGCGGCCCAGTCGCCCGACCCCACCCTGGCCCTGCAGGCCTACACGCTCGAGGTCGGCGAACACGCGGACGCGGACTTCATCTCGGTGCTGAGCCCGTCCGGCATCCGGTGGACCCACCCGGACGCCGCCGAGATCGGCCGGACGTACACCGGGCAGACCGCTGGAGCGCTGGCCGGGCGGCCACTGACCGAGGTGGCCGCCGGCACCGTGGGTCCGTCGGTGAGGGCTGTCGTGCCCATCGTCGACCCCGACGGCACCGTGGTGGGACTGGTCGCGGCCGGGGTGCGCAGCAGTTCGTTGCAGACTGCCCTCGATGCCCGGCTGCCGGCCACTCTGGCCCTCACGGTCGCGCTGCTGCTGGTGGGGGCGATCGCCGCCGGGCTGCTCGGCCGTTACCTGCGCCGGTCCACGTTGGGCTGGGGGCCGGAGGAACTGGCACAACGTTACGGCTACGCGGCTTCGGCGCTGAATTCAGTGCGGGAGGGCCTGGTCCTTTCCGACCGGGCCGGCCGAGTCGTGTACTACAGCGACCGGGCCGCACAGCTGCTCGGCCTGCCCTCACGTCAGGGATCCCGTGGGGCCGTGCTTCCACCGACCGCCATCGACGACCTCTCGCTGCCGCCCGGTATCGCCGCGCTGATGCAGAGCGGGCGCACGGTTCAGGACGAGCTGCACGTCACCGCCAGCAGGGAACTGCTGGTCAGCCAGGTATCCGCTGTTCCCACTCCCGGGCGCACCCGCACCAGAGCGACACCGCTGGGCACCGTCACGACCGTCGTCGACAGTGCGGAGCTCGCCGCTCGGCTGCAGCGGATCGAAAGCCGTCACCGCAGCGACTGAGGCCGCCCGGCTGCCCTGGGCCGGATGGTTAGAGTGAATCGTGCGGAAAAGAGGTACGGATGGGTGGGTCGGCTGAGCCCGGCGCGGCAGGCGCGCACAATGCTGTTCCCGCCGCACGCCACACCCTCGGCATCCTGTCGCACCTCGCCGCCCAGCGCGGGCCGGTACCGGCCTCCACGATCGCCTCGGCACTCGGCCTGCCCCGCTCCACCGTGTACAAACTGCTCGGCGTTCTGCAGGACCTGGGCTTCGTGCTGCACTACCCGGAGGCCCGCCGGTACGGCATCGGCCTGGCCGCGTTCGAGCTGAGCTCCGGGTTCTCCCGGCAGGAACCGCTGGCCAGGCTCGGTCGGCCGATCCTCGCCGCCCTGGTCGACAAGATCGGCGAGAGCGCGCACTTGGCCGTGCTGCACGGCCGAGACGTGATCTACCTCGTGGAGGAGCGGGCGCCGCGCCGCCCGGCGCTCGTCACCGATGTCGGCGTGCGCCTGCCCAGCCACCTCACCGCGAGCGGCCGGGCGCTGCTGGCCACCCTGCCGCTGGCCCAGCTGCGTGCCCTGTTCCCCGACCCGTCGGCCTTCGCGCACCGGTCACGCGACGACGGCGACCACCCGGCCCCGGCCGTGCAGAGCTACCGCGAGCTCAGCCGACTCCTGGCGGAGGTGCGCAGCCAGGGCTACGCCGCCGAAGATGGCGACGTCACCGAGGGCATCGCATCCGTCGCCGTCGCGGTGCGCGACCACACCGGCTGGCCGGCCGCCGGTATCGCCGTGACTTTCGCCCGCACCAGCCTGCCGCCCGAACGGTGGGGTGAGCTCGCCGCCGAGGTCGAACGGGCCGCCGCCGAACTGTCCCGGCGCATCAACGGCCGGGCCGGCTGAGCGAGCCGGCGTCACCGGCAGGGACGGCGCGCACACTAATTTCGGGAATCGGTGAACCTTTTGCCGGGCGGGCTCGTTGTTCAGGGTGGATGACTCGCATCCGCACAATCAACGAACGAGGGTGACATGCAGAAGAAGACGAAAATCGGGCTGTGGATTGCGGGCGGAGTTGTCGTTCTCGGCGGTGCTGCCCTGGTGATCGGGCCGTCCGTCTACGCCGGCTACGCCAACAGCGTCGTCGAAGCGGCCCCCACCATCGCGCCCGCGACCAGCTCCCCGATGACGGATGCAACCGCACCGGCCGTGAACGCCGACGACCTCTCCGGCAGCTGGAGCGTCGGCGCTGACTCCTTCGCCGGCTACCGGGTCGACGAGGTGCTGCAGAACCAGGACGTGACCGTGACCGGCCGCACGAGCGATGTCACGGGGGACCTCACAGTGGACGCCCTCTCCCTCACCGCGGCCACCATCACCGTGGACGTGGCGAGCATCGCCACCGACGAGAGCGCCAGGGACGCCTACTTCCGGGACAACGCGATGAACGTTGCCGAGTTCCCCACCGCCACCTTCACCCTGACCGAGCCGGTCACTATCGAAGGCCCCGTTGCCGGGGTCGCCCAGACCGTCTCCGCGGTCGGCGAACTGACCATGCACGGGGTCACCCAGCCGGTCACCGTTGAGTTGCAGGCGGCGCTCACCGACGCAGGCGGCCAGGTCGTCGGCAGCATCCCGGTCACCTTCAGCGATTACGACGTCGAAGCCCCGGATCTGGGCTTCGTCTCGGTTGAAGATGCCGGCGCGATCGAGTTCTCGCTCAACGTCGCGCAGAATTAGGCCAGACGCGCGGGCACGTACCGGGAGGTACGTGCCCGGGGCGCGTGCTCAGTAATCCCCACAGACCCGGAGGTGATCGTGGCAGAACCGCAGGCGGAGCTGCTCCGTGCGCTGCACGATGCCCACGGTCCAGCCCTGTTCCGCTACGTCGTGCGGCTCACCGGCGACTACGGGTTCGCGCAAGACGTGGTGCAGGAGGCGTTGCTGCGCGCCTGGAAGCGCCCGGCGCTGCTCGAGCAGGACGACGAGTCCGCGCGCGCATGGTTGTTCACCGTGGCACGCAACCTCGTGATCGACGACCGGCGCAGCGCCCGGTATGCCCGGGAGATCAGCACCGACAACCTGCCCGAGAGCGCCGCTGCCGATGCCACCGAGGCAGTGCTCGACCGGTGGCTGCTCACGGATGCCCTCATCGCGCTCTCCCCCGAACACCGCACCGTGCTCGTGAGCGCGTACTACCTCGGCCAGCCGATCAGCGAGATCGCCCGCCGGGAGCAGGTGCCGGAGGGCACCGTCAAATCCCGGTTGCACTACGCCCTGCGAGCGATGCGGCTCGCCCTACAGGAAAGAGGGGTCACGCAATGACCTCCACCCCAGACGCCTTCCGTGAGTGGGACGCCGCCTATGTGCTGGGCGCCCTCAGCGCCGAGGACCGGCGCGCCTTCGAACGCCACCTGCCCACCTGCCCGGCCTGTGCCGCGGCCGTCGCCGAACTCGCCGGCCTGCCCGGGATCCTCAGCGCGCTCCCCGCGGCCGAGGCCGTGGCCATCCTCGAGGCCGCCCCCGCCGCCGCCGGTGACGAGCACCTGCGCACCGCGCTGCACCAGCCCGGGCTTGTTCAACGACTCGCCGGCGCTGCCGTGCGGCGCACCAGGCGCACCCGCATCCGGCTGATCGTCGCCGCCAGCCTGGCCGCCGCCGTGATCGCGGTGGGCGGCGGATTGCTCGGGGCCACTCTGGCGAACCCGACCACCCCCCTGGCCGCAACCACCGCCCCGCCGACCACGCCGGCCGAGGCGCCGACCGTGACCACCACCGCCCACGTCGTGGCGATGGAACCGCTCGAGCCCGACGCCCTGACCGCGGCGCTCACCATCACCGAGACCGACTGGGGCACCCGGTTCGACTGGTCGTGCGTGTACCTCAACCAGCTCTGGAAAGACAACGGCCCGCAGGGCTACGACATGGTGATGACCGACCTGACCGGCACCTCCACCGTGCTCGCCACCTGGACGGCGACCAGCCCGAGCACCGAGAACCTCGCGGCCTCGACCGACCTGCCCAGCGATCAGATCAGGAGCGTCGAGATCCGCGCCAGTGCGAGCGGCACCCCGCTCGCGCACAGCGACCTGTAGCGCGTCAGGCGGCGAGCGGCCGCAGCGTGCGCCCAGCCTCTGCCCGCACGGCCGCCGACACCGCGTCGAGCAGCGCAGACGACAGGTTCCAGCGCTGCCAGTACAACGGCACGTCCACCGGATGCGCGGGCGCCAGCTGCAGCAGCCGGCCGTCGCCGACCTCCGCCAGGCACTGCTGCTCGGGCAGCATGCCCCAGCCCAGGCCGAGGAGCACCGCCCGGGCGAAGTCGTGCGAGGTGGGGATGAAGTGACCCGGCGCGGTGCTGCTGCGACCGGTGCGGTCGCGGAGGAACGCATCCTGCAGGTCGTCGTTGCGGTCGAACACCACGATCGGGGCGTCGGGCAGGGCCGCGAGCGCACTGCCAGGGCCGCTGGACCCGAGCCAGCGCTGCACGAACGCCGGCGTGGCCACAGCGAGGTAACGCATGGTGCCGAGCGGCTCGGTCACACAGCCTTGCACGGGCTCGCGGCTCGAGGTGACGGCCGCCATCACGGCGCCGGAGCGCAACAGCGAGAGCGTGTGTTCCTGGTCTTCCCGGTGCAGATCGAAGGCCACATCGAGGTTGTCACCGAGCCCGGCCAGCGCGCCGAGGAACCAGGTGGCCAGGCTGTCGGCGTTCACGGCCAGAGCCACGGTCACGGCCCGCTCCCCCGCCGCCGTGCCCTCGAGTGCCCGCACCGTGTCGGCCTCGAGCAGCGCCATCTGGCGGGCATAGCGCAGCACCACCTCGCCCGCCTCGGTGAGAGTGACCGGGGTGGTGCGCTGCACGAGCACCCGGCCGCAGGCCTGCTCCAGCGCCTTCACCCGCTGCGAGACCGCGGAGGCCGTGACGTGCTGGCGGCGCGCGGCCGCATCGAAGGTGCCGGCCTCCACCAGGGCGAGCAGGGTGCCGAGCTGGTCGAGAGTGAAGCGCTGCATAAGCTCAGCTTACGCAGCATCAGAAAAGTTAGCTGGACTGTTTATCGTGGGGTCCCTACCGTGGAGACATGACCTTCACCACCACCCTCCTGCCCGCGCTCCTGGGGATGCTGACCGGGCTCTCCCTGATCGTGGCCATCGGCGCCCAGAACGCCTTCGTGCTGCGACTGGGCATCGAGGGACGCAACCGGGTGATCTTTCCGGTCGTGCTGATCTGCGCCCTCTCCGATGCCGTGCTCATCCTCGCGGGCGTGCTCGGAATGGGCGCGCTGGTGAAGACGGCTCCGGTGGCCATGGTGGTCGTGCGCATCCTGGGCGCCGCGTTCCTGATCGGGTATGCCGTCTTCGCGGCCCGACGCGCGCTCCGGCCGGGGGCGCTGGTCGTCGCGGACGAACCCGCGGCTCCGGTCGCCGGGAGCGCAGGCGCGGGCGGGGCCGCAGGCACGGGCGGGTCCGCGACGATGGTTTCCCATCGCGTCGGCTCGGCCACCCGCACCGGCACCAAGGTCGCCATCGGCACAGCGCTCGCACTCACCTGGCTCAACCCGCACGTCTACCTCGACACGGTCGTCTTCCTCGGCGCCGTGGCCTCGCAGCAGACCCCGGCCGAACGCTGGTGGTGGGCCGGCGGGGCCATGCTCGCCAGCCTGCTCTGGTTTGCCGGCCTCGGCTTCGGCGCCCGGTTGCTGCGCCCGGTCTTCGCCCGCCCCGGCGCGTGGCGGGTGCTCGACGCCCTCATCGCCGTGGTGATGCTCCTGCTCGGCCTCAAGCTGGCCTTCGACCTCTAGACCGCCGACCGCCGCCCGCACCGCTCGAAGGCCGGGAGCCTGCGCGGTACGCTTGCCCCGTGCTCACGAAGGATTTGATCCGTCTCTACCCCGAGCTGTACCACGTGGCGGCGGACGGCAGCTGGCCGGCGATCGAACGGCACGGCCTGCTCAGCGTCAGTGCGTTGGTCACCCGGTGGGGTGTGCGCCAAGGCGCTCCCCAGGCCGCGATCCTCACCAGGCGCCGGGGCGAAACTCTGGAGCTCGAGCATCCGGACTACGGCACCGCGGTCATCCGCCATCAGAAAGCCATGCACGAGTCGTCGCTGGCGGCTGCGCTCGAGGATGACCTGACGCCGAGCGAGTGGTACGCCATGCTCAACGACAGGGTGTTCTTCTTCCTGCAGAAGACGCGGCTGAACGAGCTGCTCGCGGCCCGGTCGTACCGGGACGATGCCCACACCGTGATCACCGTCGACACCCGCAGCCTGGTGGCCGCCCATGAGGACGACATCGAACTCACCACCGTGAACACCGGCTTCGCCCAACGGTTCAGCGCCGAGCCCCGCGGCCGCGACAGCTTTCAGTCGATCGAGGAGTTCTCCCACCCCACCCGGGCGCATGCCTCGACCAAGGTGGTGGATGTGGCCGAGCTCGCGGTGTACCGCGGAGTGCGCGACATCACCAAGCACGTCAAGCGCGTCGAGCGGATGCGTGACGGCACGGTGCTCGAGCGCTTCGTCTGACCCGCGCCGACACCGCGACGCGCCCGCGCCCGCGCGCCGCGATCGCCGGTCGAGCCTGTCGAGACCCCGCGACGTGCTTGTGTGTCACGGGGTCTCGACAAGCTCGACCAGCGGGACGGGTCGGTATCGAGACCGGCTCACCGGGTCTCGACAAGCTCGACCAGCGGGACAGGTCGGTACCGAGACCGGCTCACCGGGTCTCGACGAGCTCGACCAACGGAGGGGCTAGACCGCGGTGGCGCCGGCGACGGGAACGGCAGAGGCCTCGAGGCCGTTGCGGCGGGCGACCTCGCCGAGCCAGCTGGCGCTGGGCTTGGGGGTGCGGGCGAAGGTCTGCTTGTCCCAGCCGATCAGGCCGAAGGTGGGCGCGAAGCCCGAGGCCCACTCGTAATTGTCCAGCGCCGACCAGTGCAGGTAGCCGAGCAGGTCGATGCCGTCGTCGATGCAGGCGTGCAGGCCCTCCAGTGCGCCCTGGGTGTAGGCGATCCGGCGGCTGTCGTCGGCGGTGGCGATGCCGTTCTCGGTCACCATCACGGGCACATGGTCGGTCAGCTCCCAGGCGGCCCGCACGCCGATGCCGGCCGCCGGCGGGAAGAACTCCCAGCCGGTCAGGGTGGTCTCCACGTTCTCGGCGACCGGGCGGGGGCCTTCGGGGCCGATGAATGTGCGGGTGTAGGCCTGCACCCCGATGAAGTCGTCGCCCTTCACGGTCTCGAGGTACCAGTCCTCACGCGGGTAGGCGTATTCGGCGAGCTTCTCGTCTGCGCCCTCCTCGTCCACGGCCACGAAGGCCTGGGTGGCGATGGTCCAGCCGGTCTTGAGGCCGTTCACCTGCGACAGCACCTCGCGAGAGCGCTGGTGCGAGAGGAGCAGCGCATCCGCCACCTGCAGGTCGGGGTTGGCCAGGCCGTGCGCCACCAGGTTCGCGGCGTCCTCTCCCCCGGCCAACATCGCGGCGATGTTGGGTTCGTTGATCGTGCAGACGTAGTTCACGCCCTCCGCCACCACCGGCAGGGCCAGCTCGGTGTAGCGGGCGAACAGGTCGGCGGCATCCGGCGCACGCCAGAAGCCGTCGTTCTCGAACCAGCGGGGCACGGTGAAGTGCATGAGCGTCACGATCGGCTCGATGCCGAACTCGTGGCAGGTGTCGACCATGCGGCGGTAGTGGTCAACCGCCGAACGGGAGGTGAAACCGCGTTCCGGCTCGATGCGCGCCCACTCGATGCTGAACCGGTAGGAGTTCAGGCCCAGGTCGGCGAGAAGTTTGATGTCTTCGCGGTAGCGGTGGAAACTGTCGGCGGCGTCCCCGCTCGGCTCGACCATGGTGGTGCCCTGGGCGTGTTCCTTGGGCCACCAGTTGCTGTTGACGTTGTTGCCCTCGATCTGGTGGGCGGCGGTTGCGGCGCCCCACAGGAAGCCATCGGGGAAAGTGAGCATGGAAGGATCTCCTTGGGTTGCGGTGGTGCGGAGTACGAAGAAGTTGTGGCCGGCGTGGTCAGCTGGTGGATGCCCAGAAGTCGTTGAGCATCGCAGCCGTGAAGCCGGGATTGTCGAGGTTGGGCAGGTGGCCGGCGTGCGGGATCACCCGGTACTGGGCGCCGAGCTCCTCGGCCATTAGTCGCTGCGCGGCGATCGGCCAGGCGTCGTCGGTGTCGCCGTGTGCGACCAGGGTGGGAACGCGAGTGGCGCGCACCTGGGCGGTGGAGTCCGGCGTGGACTGGAGGATGCGGATGCCCCCGAGGATGTTGTCGACGGAGGAGGCGGTCAGGCGATCGCGCACGAACTCGTCGTCCGCCGTGAGCACGGTGCCCTCGGGGTGGTCGAGCGCCCAAACGCCTAAAGTGCCGTGCTCGCTGATCAACCTGGCGTCGGCCTCGTGCGATCCGGGCCGGCCACCCGGGCCGGAGCAGAGCAGTGTGAGGTCGGTGAACAGGGCGGGGCTCCGCAGCAGGGCGGCGCGGGCGACGAGGCCGCCGAGGCTGTGGCCCACCAGGTGCACGGGGGCACCGGCACCCACAGTGTGGGCCACGGTGACGGCATCCTCGGCGAAGTCCTCGAGCCGGTAGTGCTCCACCCCCACGGGCGCGGCCGAGTCGGCCTGGCCGCGCTGGCTGTAGCTCACCACTTCCCAGCCGTGGGCGGCGATGAGCGGCAGCAGCAGCCGGAAGTCCTCTTTGGAACCGGTGAAGCCCGGCACCAGCAGGGCCACGCCGCGAGGCTCGACCGACGGCATCATGCGGAAGGCCGTGAGTGGACCGGCCGCGGAGTCGACGGTGAAGTGCTCGATGGCCGGGGCGAGTGGCAGGGTGCCGAACGGGGCGGTCATGCCACCTCCTTGCGGGGGTTGGGAATCGCGTCGAGCAGCCGGATCGTGTAGTCGTCCTGCGGGTTGCGCAGCACATCGGCGGTGTTCCCGCGCTCGACCACGGCGCCGTGGTTGAGCACCATGATGTTGTCGGTGACCACGCGGGCGGAGAGCAGGTCGTGGGTGATGTAGAGCAGGCTCACTCCCCACTGTTCGCGCAGGTCTTCGAGCAGCGCGAGCACCCCGGCGCGCAGTGACACGTCGAGCATCGAGACCGGTTCGTCGGCGATGATCACCTGCGGGTCGCTGGCCAGGGCGCGGGCGATGACTACCCGCTGGCGCTGGCCGCCGGAGAGTTGGTGCGGCAGCTTGGCCGCGAACTCCTCCACCGGTTTCATGCCCACGATGTCGAGCAGTTCGAGCACCCGGCGGCGGGCCTCGGTGCCGTGCAGGCCGGTGAAGTTGATCACCGGGCGGGTGAGGGCGTACTCCACGGTGTGCAGCGGATTGAGCGCGGAGTACGGGTCCTGGAACACCATCTGCACGTCGCGGTGCAATTGGCGGAAGTTGCGGCGGCTCAGCGTGCCCACGTCGAGGTCGCCGAAGCGGATGCTGCCGCTGGTGGGCTTCTCCACCGCGGTGATGAGCTTGGCGAGGGTGGACTTACCCGAGCCGGAGGCCCCGACCAGGGCCAGCGCCGAACCGGGCTCGAGGGTGAACGACACGTTGTCCACGGCCCGCACCGGTGCTTCACCGCGGCGCGGAGCCGGGTATACCTTGGAGACGTTCTCCACGATCATGGTGTGCTGGTCGGTGCGCCGGGTGCGCGGCGAGACCGTCGGCGCGTGAGTGGCCCCGTCGGCGCGCGCGGCACCGTCGTTCTGGCGCTGCTGCCGGTCGGCGAAACCGGGCAGCTCCACCACCTCGGCGCGCGGGTCGGCGTAGTGCGAGAGCAGCATCCGGGTGTAGTCGGCCTGCGGGTTCTCCAGGATCTGCCGGGCCGGGGCATCCTCCACGATGCGGCCCTCGTGCATCACCATCACCCGCTGCGCGGACTCGAGCACGATACCCAGGTCGTGGCTGATCAGGATCGCGGTGAAGTTCTCGGCCTTCTGCAGTTCGATGATGGTGTTCATCACGGCGTGCTGCACAAGCACGTCGAGGGCCGTGGTGGGCTCGTCGAAGACCATCAGCTCGGGTTCGAGCGAGAGCGCCAGGGCGATGGACACCCGCTGGCGCATGCCGCCGGAGAGTTCGCCGGGGAACCGATCCAGCACCTGCGGGGTCAGTTCGACCTTGCCGATCAGCTCGGTGGCGCGGGCAGCCCAGCGGGACCGCTCCACGTGGCCGTGCGCGCGGAAGATGTCGACGAAGTGATTGCGGATGCTGCGCACCGGGTTGAGCGCGTTCATGCCGGACTGCAGCACCATGGCGATGCCGCCGTGGCGTTGCTCGCGCAGCTGCTCGGCATCCAGGCTGGCGATGTCCTTGCCGCCGAAGAGGATGCGGCCCTTCTCGATGTGCGCCGGCGGCTTGGAGAGGCCGGTGAGCGCGAAGCCGAGGGTGGACTTGCCCGACCCGGACTCCCCCACCAGGCCGACGAACTCGCCGTGGGCCAGCCGGAAGGAGACGTTCTGCACGGCCTGCGTCGCGTATTCGCCGTAACCGTAGTGCACCGAGAGGTCGTGCACCTCGAGCAGGGTGTCGTTGGCAGCGGGCGGTGCCGGGGTGAAGGGTGCGGGGGTCATTTCTTCGTTCCTTCCCGGAGGCGGGGATTGCTGATGCCGTCGACGCCGAAGTTGATCAGGGTGAGGGAGGTGGCCAGCAGGGCGATGCAGAGGCCGGGAGCGAACAGGAGTGCCCACTGCCCGGTGAGCAGGGCGTTGGAGTTCTGCGCCCAGAAGAGCATCGTGCCCCAGCTCACCACGGTGGAGTCGCCGAGGCCGAGGAACTCCAGGCCGGCTTCGGCGAGGATCGCCGCTGTGGCCGCACCGAAGAAGTTGCCGACGATGAGCGAGGTCATGTTGGGCAGGATCTCGCGGAACACGATGCGGAACGGTCGTTCACCGCTGAACACGGCGGCGGTGATGAAGTCGCGGGAGCGCAGCGACTGGGTCTGGCTGCGCAACACCCGGGCGCCCCAGGCCCAACCGGTGACCACGACGACGATGATGATCATGCCGATGCCGCCGCCGGAGAGGTAGGCCGCGATCACGATCATCAGCGGCAGGCCCGGGATGACCAGGAACAGGTTGACGATGAAGTTGATCACGTCGGCGCCGAACCCGCGCACGTATCCCCAGCTGAGGCCGATCAGCACGGCGATCACGGTGGAGAGCAGGCCCGCGACCAGGCCGACGAAGATGCTGATCTGGGCGCCGTAGAGCAACTGGCTGAGCACGTCTTCACCGGCGGCGGTGGTGCCGAGCCAGTGTGCCGCGCTGGGGTCGGCGCTGCGTTCGAAGCCGGTCTCGCTGGCGCCGTATGGCGCGATCAGCGGGGCGAAGATCGCCAGCAGCACGAACACGGCCAGCATGATCAGGCCGATGCGGGCCTTTCCGTTCGACCAGACCGTTGACGCGACGCGGGCGACGACCTTCCAGGCGGAGGGGGCCTCGCCGGCCGGCGTGATCGGCGCGCGCAGGATGGCGGTGGTGGGGGGCAGTGAGGTAGTCATCGTCGGGTCCTCGGGTCCAGCACGCCGTACAAAATGTCGACGAGGAAGTTGGCGATGAGCACGCTCACGGTGATCATCAGGAAGAGTGCCTGCATCAACGGGTAGTCCTGGTTGGTGACGGCGTTGAAGAGCAGGTAGCCGATGCCGGGGTAGCCGAAGACCTGTTCCACCAGGATCGAGCCGCCGACGACACCGCCCAGGGCCAGGCCGAAGGAGGTGAGGTTGGGCAGGATGGCGTTACGCGCGGCGTAGCGGAGGGCGATGGTGCGGGGCTTGAGCCCGTTCGCCTCGGCGAAGGTCACGTAGTCGTCACCGAGGGTGGAGATCATGGTGTTGCGCATCCCCAGGATCCAGCCGCCGAGCGAGGTGATCAGGATCGTGAGAGCCGGCAGCACCCCGTGGTAGAGCGCGTCGCCGAAGAACTCGAACGAGAGGTTCGGGGTGGCGGTGGGGCCGTAGGCGCCCGAGGTGGGGAACAGCCGCAGCACGTAACCGGCGAAGAAGAGCAGCAGCAGCGCGGTCCAGAAGTACGGGAAGGCACTCAGGAACGAGCCCACCAGCGTGGGCACGCTGTCGAGCCAGGTGCCGCGCTTCCAGGCCGCCAGCACCCCGAGCAGGGTGCCCAGGACGAACGCGACCACAGTGACCAGGCCGACCAGCACGAGCGTGTACGGCAGCGCGGCCGAGACCAGTTCCCCCACGCTCTGCGGGTAGAAGGTGTACGAGATGCCGAAGTCCAGCGTCACCACCTGGTGCAGGTAGGCGAAATACTGCTCGACGATGTTGCCGGTGGGCACACCGAGCTGGGCTTCAATGGCGGCCTTGGTGGCCTCGGAGACCGGGCCGTTCTGGGCCAGCTTGGCCAGCGCGGCATCCGCCGGCGTGCCGGGCATCAGCCGTGGCAGCAGGAAGTTGACCGTGACGGCCGCCCACAGGGTGAGGGCGAACAGGCCGAGTTTGCGGGCCACGTAGCCGACGGCGGCCAGCGCGGGGCTGGGGGCGTGCGCGGCATCCGTGGGGCTCGTGCCCGTGGGCGCGGCGCCATCGACGCCGCGCGGCGCCGCTTGGGTGCTAGTCATCATTGACCTTCTTCAGATTGGTGAGAACAAGAAGCGGGGTGGACTCGTACGTCTTCGGCGAGGCGTACGGGTCGTCGGCGCTGGGCCAGCCGGTGAACTTCGCGTTGCTGAACAGGCCCCAGGAGCCGCCGTAGTAGAGGCTGATCGAGGGGATCTGGTCGTAGACGACCTCCTGCAGCTGGTTTGCGAGGTCGGCTTGCACCGCCGGGTCCAGCGCCACCTTGTACTGCTGCAGGATCTCGTCGACGGCCGGGTCGCTGAACCGCTCGAAGTTGTTGCTGGCCTCCTCGCCGACCGGCTTGACCCATTCACTGGAGAGCAGGTTGTTGAAGTCACGGAAGGTGTTGCCGGTGCCGCCGGTGGCGCCCATGGCGAAGTCGTACTCGCCGTTGCGCAGCGCCAGGGTGTACGCGGCGGGCTGCGGGGATTCGACCTTCACGTCGACGCCGATGGCGCCCCACTGCTTCTGCACTTCCTGCACACCCTTGAGCCAGTCGTTGTAGCCGGCGGCCGTGGTGATGGTGAGGCTGAGCTGGGCACCGGATGCGTCGACCAGCTTGCCGCCCTGCTGGGTGTAGCCGGCGGCGGCGAAGTACTCCAGCGCCTGCGCGGTGTCCTGCGTGATCAGGCCGGAATCGGGGATGTCGGGGTTGAGCACGTCCTCCTGGTTGGGCAGCAGGATGTTGGTCTGCCCGGCCGTGTCCATGTAGCCCTCGGCCGCGGCGTCACCGACGGCGGCCCGGTCCAGCGCGGTGGAGAGGCCCAGGCGCACGTTGACGTCGTTGTACGGCGCCTTGGTGAGGTTGGGGAACAGGGCGATGGTGCCGCCCGGCGGGAACCAGTAGGTGTTCTGGTTGCCGGCATCCACCCAGGCGCCCTCGACATCGCTGATGAACGAGTAGGCCCAGTCGTAGCCCTTGGTGGCCACGTCGAGCTGGGTGTTGGTGGCCGGCAGGATCAGGTGTTCGGCGGCCACGGTATCGGCCTGCCAGTAGTCCTGGTTCTTGTCCACGGTGTACTGCTGCGGGGCGAAGTTGCCCAGAGTGTACGGGCCGGTGCCCACCGGGTCGGGGTTCCGCCAGGTGGTGGGGTCCTCCACATCCGCCCAGATGTGCTCGGGCACGATCAGGGTCGTGGAGGCGATCAGCTGGGCGGCCGGCACATCCGGTGCGGTGAGGTGCACCGTGACGGTGTCGTCGCCGACCTCGAAGGTGTCGATGTAGCTCCAGATGCCCTGCAGGTCCAGCGACGGGTTGTCCTTGAGCAGTTGGAAGGTGAAGCCGACGTCGGCGGCGGTGAAGTCCTCACCGTCGGACCAGGTGACGCCGTCGCGGATCGTGAACACGATCGTGGAGGGGTCGGGCTGGGCGTAACCGGTGGAGAGCCACGGGTGCTCTTCGCCGGTGAGGTTGTCGAGCACGATCAGCGGCTCGTACATGTAGAACGCCGCGACCCGCTTGTTGATCATGAACGGGTTGAAGTTCTTCTCGAACAGGGGCGAACCGTTATCGGCGGCGATCAGCATGGTGTCGTCGGGGATGGACGGATCCGGCGCACTCTGGATCTGGATACTGCAGGCGGCGAGCGTCGAGGCTGCGACGGCCAGCGCGAGTGCGGCCAGCGTGCGGCGGAGCGGCCGGGGCCGAGATCGTGATGGTTGCATCATTACTACCGGTTTTCCTCAGTCATCGTTGAGCTGATTGCGTCAAGCGACGCGTGATCTGGTTCGAGTGTATGCGCATACATCGCGGAGTGCAAGCGTGCACGCTCCGTTCCGGCGGCACCGGGCCGGTTACACGCGTGGGCAACTCTCCCGCAGAACGACCTCGACCGGCAGCGTGAACGACTGCGGTGCGAGGCCCGGATCGTCGAGCCTGGCCGTGATGGCATGCACGGCGGCCCGGCCGAGTTCCACCATCGGCTGGTGCACGGTGGTCAGCCGCGGGCGGGAATTACGGCCGGCGGAGATGCCGTCGAACCCCGTGACCAGCACATCCTCCGGCACCCGGATGCCCCGCCGCTCGAGCACGTCAAGCACACCGAGAGCGGTCTCGTCGTTCGAGCACAGGATGCCGCGCGGGCGCCGTTCGGCCAGCAGCCGGGTCGCGATCGCCCGGCCGCCCTCCCGGGTGAAGTCGCTGCGGAGGATTCGCACGCCGCTCTCGGCCAGGCCGGAGTCGGCGAGCGCGTCCCGGAACCCGGCCAGGCGTTCCGCATCGTCGGGCGAGTCGGCGGGGCCGGCGATGTAGACCACGTCGTGCACCCCGTGGTCCTGCAGCACGTAATTGGCCAGGGTGCGCATGCCCGGCCCGTTGCTCGCGCTCACGTGGTCGAAGTCGTCGGCGCGTTGGGCGCCGGCGAGGATCACCACCGGGATGCGGCGGGCGACATAAGCGAGGAGCTCGTCCGGCACGGTTCGGGCGAGCACGGCGAGGCCGTCGACCCGGCCGGCGATGTCGGTGACCAGGGCCTCGCGGGCGTTCCCCCGGCCGGCGGCGACCATGAGGGCGAACCCCCGGCGCCAGGCCTCGATCTCGGCACCGCGCAGCACCTCGTCGAAGTAGAGATTCTCGGCATCCGGTGCCCGGTCGGAGTCCTCGTCGACGATGGGCACGGTGTCGCCGCGGGCCGCGTCGACGGGTTTGTCGGGCACGGTCTCGTCGTGGCCGGGAAAGAACAGCCCGATCACGTTCGTGCGGCGGGCGGCGAGGCCCCTTGCAGCGGCGCTGGGCACGTAGCCGAGCTCGTTGACGGCGGCCAGCACGCGCTGGCGGGTGTCGTCGCGCACCGTGGCCGGCGACCGGAAGACCCGGGAGACGGTGGCGATGGAGACGCCGGATCGCTCGGCGACGTCGTAGACGGTGGGGGCTTTCGCCACGCTGTCGCCTCCTCGCCTCGGCACCGGCGCCGGTGGCACGGTGTTCTGCCATCGTACGGCGCACCCGCGCCGGATCCCGCGCCCGACCGGCGCCTTCGGTTGCCGAACCGGACAAATGCGCCCGGCGCACCGGCCGCACATGTCCGCACGGGGAACAGTTAGGCGCGGGTGGGGGCGGAGACGGGGATGCGGGTCAGACGCCGGCGCGGGCGACCAGGCGGCCAGTACGAACCGCGTCGAGGAAGGCTTGGTAGTCGCGTTCGTTCTGGTCGGCGTAGCGCTGGGAGAAGTCGGTGACAGACCGGTCAAACTTGTCGCTCGAGCCGAGGTACGCGGCGAGTGCCACGGGATCCCCCGCCCTGGCGTGCGCTCGGGCGAGCGTCCAACCGCAGGCGTTGGCGTAGAGAGTCATTCCCAGCGGCACCATCGCTTCCACCACGGCAGAGCCCTTCATGTCACGCAGCTGCCGCCAATAGAGGAACCTCCCCTCCTGCACCCCTCTGGTCCAGCCCAGAAAGATGTCGCTGGCGGCTTGCATCAGGCGCTGGCCCTGCACCACCCGTTCACCGGGCTGTTCGTACTCGCTCACCGGCAGATGGTCTTCGAGCACGGAAGACGTCGCCTCTTTCACCTGCAGGAACAACGGATCCTGTTCGTCGCGGCCCTGTAGCAGGGCGATGAACGCTCGGTTGCCGACGCTACCGACGCCGACCACCTTGTGGGCGACGTCGACCACCTCGAAGCGCTCGAGCAATTGCCGGCGGTCGGCCTGCAGCGTCTCCCGGTACGCCTGCAGCTGCGAGCGGACGGCGGCCTCGGTCGCCTCGGGGGTGAATCCCAATGACACCGCCATTTCCCGGGCCGGCACCACGATCGGCGGTTGGCTCACGATACGGTATCGTCCGTCGACGAATTCGGCGAGCTTGGCCAGAGCCTGCAGGCTGTCGCGGGACCGCGCTTTCTCGGCGCCCCGCAGGGTGTTCTTCTCAACCGCCTTCGACGCCTTGCGTGCCGCCTTGCCTTTCTGCGTACCCCTGGCCGCACCCAGCGCCTCGACCAACTCCTTCTCCGACAACCGGGCATACCAGACATCCAGGGTGCGCATCGCGGCGAACTCAGCCATCGCCTCCCGGTAGGCACGCACGGAGGCGAGGGTTACCGCGCGGATGTCGGCTGCCGCGAAACCGTTGTTGCGCGCAGCAATGGTGAAGCTCGCCGACATCCGCAGCACGTCGTATTCGAACGGTCCGGGAAGGGTTTCATCGAAGTCGTTGAGGTCGAACAGGAGGTTGCGTTCCGGCGAGGCATACACGCCGAAGTTCGACAGGTGGGCGTCACCACAGAGCTGTGTGATCAGCCCGGCCCGCGGGATGTGGCGCAGGTCTGAGGCCATGATCTTGGCCGCGCCCCGGTAGAACGTGAACGGCGAGACCATCATGCGGCCGTGCCGCACCGGCACCAGATCGGTTTCCCTGGTGAGGTTCTGTTCCTCGAGGAGGGCGACGGGGTCTGGCCGGTCGGGTGCCGGCTGCCACTCACGCAGGCTGGTCAACGGGGTGTCCGTGCGTGCCGCCTTGCCGCGGGCGGCACGATCGGCGACAGTGGGATGCTCGGTCATGGGGCGGCCCTTCTTCGCAACAGTGCTGGAAGTGCCTACGATTGTCCCGCCGCCGGGGGCTGTCAATGGGCCGGCCCCAGTTGGGTTCAGCCGGCCGGTGTCCAGGCCACGACCTGCTGCGACTGACTGCCGAGGCCCTCGATTCCCAGCTCGATGGTGTCGCCGGCGGCCAGGAAGGGGAACCGGCCCGACATCGCGACCCCCTCCGGGGTGCCGGTGTTGATCAGGTCGCCCGGTTCGAGCACGGTGAACTGCGAGAGGTGCCAGACCAGGTGGGCGACGGAGAAGATCATGTCGGCGGTACTGGAGTCCTGGCGTTGTTCTCCGTTGACGCGGGACCAGATGCGCAGCGCCTGCGGGTCCACCTCGTCGGCGGGAACCAGGCACGGGCCGAGCGGGTTGAACCCGGCCGCGATCTTGCCCTTGGACCACTGGCCGCCAGAGAGGTCCTTCTGCCAGACCCGTTCGGAGACGTCGTGGCTGACCACGTAACCGGCCACGTGCGCGAGGGCATCCTCGATCGAGTCGAGGTAGCTGGCACGTGTGCCGATGACGACGCCGAGTTCTACCTCCCAGTCGACCTGGGTCGAGCTCTTCGGCAGCATCAGGTCGTCGAAGCCGCCGACGACGGTGTTCGGGTGCTTGAAGAACAGGATCGGCACGGTGGGCGGTGCGCTGCCGGATTCGGCCGCGTGCGCCGCGTAGTTCTGGCCGATGCAGAGCACGGCCTGCGGCCGGGCGATCGGGGCACCGACGCGCAACTCTGCCGCGTTCGGCAGCGCCGGGAGCGCGCCGTCGTTCGCGGCATCGCGCGCTCGCCGGATGCCGTCGTCGGCGAGGAATGCCCCGTCGATGTCGCCGGTGACGGGCCTGAGGTCGTAAACCACACCATCCACCTCGATGGCGGGTATCTCGTGTGCGAGCGGTCCGAGTCGAAGAAAGGTGGTCATGGGTCTCCCAACGGGGTGCGATTCAGGGCGTGTACTACGACGGTACACAGCCCGGCCGCACCGAGCCGACGGGGCGGGCGTTGGCGTCTCTGGTCACGACGACGCTGACAGCGACTCCACCACGGCGCCTTGGGCGGGGATGCCGAGATCGGTCGGAATCGGATCGCCCCGGCCGGCCGGCCACTCGTGGTACTGCCGAAAGGCCATCGGCACGCCGCGCGCCACGGTCAGGTCCGCGCTGTCCATCACCTGGACGTGCACGTGCGGCTGAGTGGAATTGCCCGAGTTGCCGCACTGCGCCAGGGGGTCGCCGGTGACCACCCGTTCGCCCGGGTTCACACGCACCGACCCGGCCCGCAGGTGCACCAGGGCCGCGAAGCCGGCACCGTCCGCCAGTTCGAGAACGACGAAGTTGCCCGCGATCGCGGCCACCCCCTGCCGCAGCCTGGCCGCCTGGCCGAGCACATAGGGCAACAGGCTGAGCTGGGAGCGCCGGGCCTCGTGATCGGGCTCACCGTCGTGCACCTGCACCACGGTGCCGTGGGCCGGCGCCAGGATCGATCGGCCGAACGCGAAGAACCGCTCGGCGGGCTCGGTGCCGAAGAACGTGCCCCAGTCGCGGGCAGCGGCCGTGCGGCCGGCGTCATCGACACCGACGAAATCGATGGCGTAGCGCTCCCCCAGCAGGTCGGTGCCGTGGCTCGGGAGGCGCCGGGCCGGGCTGTTCCTGGCCAGCCACCGGCCCTCGAACGGCAAGGTCAGGATGACCGGGCCCGTGGCCCGGCTGGGCGAGTCGTGAGCCTCGGTCATCCGGCCAGAATAGACCGGCCCGGTCGTGTGGAACACGACCGGGCCGGTACTTGGTTGAGCGAGACCGTTAGTTGGCGACCTGCTCGCGCCGCGGCAGCACCCAGCCGGGTCGCACGAAGTGGCAGGTGTAGCCCTCCGGGTAGTTCTGCAGGTAGTCCTGGTGCTCCGGCTCGGCCAGCCAGAAGTCGCCCAGCGGCTCGACCTCGGTCACGACCGGGCCCGGCCAGATGCCGGATGCGTCTACATCCGCGATGGTGTCGCGGGCGACGCGCTCCTGCTCGGCATCCGCGTAGTAGATCGCCGAGCGGTAGCTGCGACCGCGGTCGTTGCCCTGCCGGTCCCTGGTGGACGGGTCGTGGATCTGGAAGAAGAACTCCAGCAGCTCGCGGAAGCTCGTGCGCTCGGGGTCGAAGGTGATCTCGATCGCCTCGGCGTGGTCGCCGTGGTTGCGGTAGGTGGCGTTCGGGGTGTCGCCGCCGGTGTAGCCCACCCGGGTGGACAGAACGCCCTCGCGCTTGCGCACGAGCTCTTCGACGCCCCAGAAGCAGCCGCCCGCCAGTGTCGCCTTCTCAGTCGTTCCGCTCATCGTGTGCTCTCCTCGTTCGTGAACAGGCTGCGGAAATCTCCGTAGCCCTCTTTTTCCAGATCGTCGACCGCGATGAATCGCAGTGCGGCCGAATTGATGCAGTAACGCAGCCCGCCTTGTTCGACGGGGCCGTCGTCGAAGACGTGGCCGAGGTGGCTGTTGCCATTGGCGGAACGCACCTCAGTTCGCACCATGCCATATTCCCGGTCGGTCTTCAACACGACATTGGCCGGATCGATCGGCACGGTGAAGCTCGGCCAGCCCGATCGGCTGTCGTATTTGTCGGTGGAGGCGAACAGAGGCTCCCCCGAGACGATATCGACGTAGATGCCTGCGCTCTTGTTGTCCCAGAACCGGTTGCGGAACGCGGGCTCTGTGGCCGCCTCCTGGGTCACCTGGTACTGCAGGGGCGTCAGGCTCGAGACGGCCTCGTCGGTCTTGCGGCATTCGATCGGCATGCGCTTCTCCTTCTGCGGTGTCGCTGCTGGCTGCAACGATCAACTCGAGGGAGATAACGCCGGGGTAGGGCGGGCTGTTCCGCGGCTCATGGCACACACAGCGGGCTCACAGTTTGGTGCGAACCGGTGCCCGCCGTGGCTCACGGGCACCGGGCTGTGACCTAGACGGTTCCGGCCACGATCTCGAGCACGATCTCGTCTTCTGCCGAGCTCACGGTAACCGTGATGTCGCCGGTTCCGGTGGGCCGCACGATCGCGAGCGCCCGACCGTCGAACGTGTCGCGGGTGTCGGCATCGAAACGCTCGGCGGTCTTCGGGTTGCCACTGCCGAGCCCGGCGAGCAGACCGGCACCGGCCACCGTCACCCGCACGGCACGGTCGGCCCCGGTGACCAGCACGCCGGCGGCGTCGCGCAGCTCAATCGCGACGTAGGCCAGGTCGGTGTCGTCGCCGCGAATCGAGGCGCGGTCGGCGGCTGCGGTCAGACGCGTCGGTCCGGTAGCCGACGACACCGAGGTGCGCCCGGTCTCGGCGCCCGCCGTGTAGGCGACGGCAGTGAGGGTGCCCGGGGTGTAAACGGTTTCGAGGGTGGCGAGCATCGGGCGGACTCCCCCGACGGCGCCGCGGGCGACCTCGGTGCCGTCCAGCAGCAGGGCAACCTCGTCGGCATCCGCATAGATCTCGACGGTGACGGGTGCACCCTCGTAGCCCGGCCAGGTCCACGAAGAAACGGAGTCGCTCCACGCCCACGGCGACTGCATCGTGACCGTCTGGCCGTGCCGCCCGGGGCGCAGCACCGCGAGGTACGGTTCGCTGCGCAGCCCGAACACGATCTCGCGGTAGTACGAGGCCGGCCGGCGGTGGCCGGTGATGTCGAGGTCGCCGCTCCACGCGGTGAGGTACGGGTACTCGCGTTCGAGCGCGGCGACGGCCCCCGGGTCCTCCGCGTAGGCGGTCGCGCCGATGCCGACCTCGCCGAGGTAGTCCCAGCCGGTCCAGGTGAAGTCGCCGATCACGTTGGGATTATCGACCACGAGCGGCCACAGGCTACCGATCTGCGTCGGGAAAGTCTCCGAGCCGAACAGAACCCGGTGCGGGAACAGTTCGGCATCGGTGGTGTAGCGGCCTTCGGCGTAGTTGAGGCCGAGCACGTCGAGTACCGAACTCGATTCCGCGGTGCGCCGGGTGACGGCATCCGAGGTGCTGAGGGCGTTCATGCCACCACCCATGTCACCCATCAGCTCGTTGAGGCCCTGATCCTTCGCCAGGATGTCGGCCAGCTCGTCGATCACGGCGAGGAAGGCGTTCACGCCGTTGGTCACCAGGCGGGTCGGGTCGAGCGCGCGCACGTGCTCTGCGAGGTCGCGGGCCCAGGCGGCACCGTGCGGGGTGCCGACCTCGATGATCTCGTTGCCGATCGAGTACATGATGACGCTGGGGTGGTTGACGTCCTTGGCCACCATCGACTCGAGGTCGGCCGCCCACCATTGCGGAAAATCGGCGGCATAGTCGTAGTTGGTCTTGCCGCGGGTCCACATGTCGAACGCTTCATCGATGACGAGCATGCCGAGGCGATCGCAGGCGTCGAGCATCGACGGTGAGGCGGGGTTGTGCGCGGCGCGGATGGCGTTGAAGCCGGCGTCCTTGAGCAGCTGGATGCGGCGCTCCTCCGCTCGGGCGATCGACGCCGCTCCGAGCGGGCCGTTGTCGCTGTGCACGCAGGCGCCGCGGAGCAGCACGGGTTCGCCGTTGATGCGGAGGCCCTTGTGCGGGTCGACGGTGACGGTACGGATGCCGACCGTGGTCACAACACCCGGGCTGCCGTCGCTGAGGCGGGTGTGCGCGGAGTACAGCGCCGGGGCGTCCACTCTCCAGAGCTCGGGCTGCTGGACGTACAGGCGTTGCCGCACCACCGAGGTGCGGCCGGGGGCGAGGGTGACCGGTGTCACGTCGCCCTCCACCCGCGCGCCGTCCGGCCCGGTGACGTCGGTGCTGACATCCACCTGCGCGGTGGTGAGGCCCAGGTTGGTGACCGTGGTGGCAACCTCGACGACCGCCTGGTCGTGTTCCACCCGCACCGTCGTCACCCGCACGCCGTCGGGAACTATGTGCACGGCCTCATCGACGTGGAGCAGCACCGGCCGGTGCAGGCCGGCGCCGGCGTACCAGCGGGAGTCCTCCCCCGACCGCACCTCGATGCGCAGGGTGTTGGACGCGCCGAAACGGAGGAAGGGCGTGAGGTCGACGAAGAAGCGGGCGAACCCGTCGGCCCGGTTGCCCGCGAATTCATCGTTGAGGAAGACCATGGCGCGGCGGTAGGCACCCTGGATCTCCAGTCGCACAACCTTGCCGGCCCACGCGGCGGGCACGTCGAACTCCTTGAGGTAGGTGTACGCGCCGGCAGGCGAATACGCCGTTCCGCCCTTGCTGGGCGCCTCGGCCGAGCGATCGGCGTCGCGGAGGGCGTCGTGCGGCAGCCGCACCGGCGTGGCGATCACGGCCTCCGCCCCAGCGGCCGCGAACGGGCCGAGGGGGGTGCGGTAGGTCCAGTCGTCGGTGAATGAAGTGGTGGTCATGGGAGAACTCCGATCGGGGGGTGCGAGAGAAGGCCGGGTCGGGCGGGTGCTCGGGAGGAACGGGCGCTCAGCGCACCTTCCTAATCGGCAGGATGAGGCCTGCCGCGAGCGCGAGCATGACGAAGGCCGCGATGAAGGTGGCCTGGTAGCCGCCGGTGGAGGCGACGAGCACGCTGGTCACCACCGGACCGAGGATCTGCCCGCCGGAGTTTGCCATGTTGAGCAGGCCGAGGTCCTTGGCAGCCGTGGCCTTGTCGGGCAGGACCTCGATGTTGAGGGCCTGGTCGACCGAGGTGAAGGTGGCGTTGCCCAAGCCGGAGAAGACGGCGAAGGCGATCATCGCCCAGGCGAACGGGGCGACCAGGGGGAACACCACACCGATCGCGATGAGCAGGGCCGCACCGATCACGAAGGGCTTGCGGCGGCCGACCCGGTCAGACAATGGACCGGCGATGAAGCCGAACAGGATCGACGCGCCCAGGGTGATGGTGGCGCTGATCGCAATCAGGCCGGCGGCCCCACCGGTGTCGAGGCCGATGTAGTCGGTGAGGATGTACAGCTGGTAGTTCGTGATGGAGAACATGCCGGCCTGGAGGAAGAACTTGCCGCCGAGGGCGAAGTAGAAGTCGCGGGCACCCGTGCGCGGGAAGGAGAAGCTCTTGAGCAACTCCCGCGCGGACAGGGTGGCGCGCGGCTGGTCACGGTTGGACCGGTTGGGCATCAGCACGGCGAAGACGACGCCGGAGGCGAGGGTCGCGATGGCGAAGACGACCAGGCCGGTGCCGGGGGTTCCGACGAACTGGGCACCGATGATGGTGCTCAGCGACGCGCCGACGGTGAGGGAGACGCCGTAGATGGCCGACACCGTGCCGCGGTACTTCACCGGAACGCTGTCGGAGATGACGGCGACCATCGGGGCGATGATCGAGTTGAGGAAGAGCATGTAGAAGGCCCACCACAGAATGAGCGCGGTCGGGCTCTGCGCGGTGCTCAGGCCGAACAGGCCGACGGCCGTTGCGATCGCACCGACCATGACCCAGGGCGTGCGCGCACCGAAGCGGGACCGGGTGAGGTCGGACAGCGCACCGAACACGATGTTCGCGACCAGCGACAGCGCGGCGCCCAGGATGCCCAGCACACCCACAAGCTGTACCTTGTCGGCCGGGGCGACCTGTTCCACGGCGGCGGGCAGCAGAACCGCGATGCTGCCGATGTATGGACCGATCCAGAGGATCCCCGCGATGAAGAGCGCCACCGCGATGCGCCAATTGAACTTCGAAAGCGACGTGCGTCCCACCACCACGTTTGTGGTTGTCAGCGTGTCGTCGTTGGGATCGACGTTGAAAACCGTCGATCGGGGGTGCTGTGACATCTTCGTCCTTCAAGTGAGGTAAACTGTTTCGTAGATTTCAGTGAACAAAAGTACGCTAGCCGCCCGGGCGCGCGAACTACAAGCTCATGCAGACGAAACTGTTTCCGCGGCGTCGCGGACGCCTTTAGGAGACCTTCGTGCGAATTCCCCGCCGCGTCACCCTCAGCGACATCGCCACAGCCGCCGGCGTCTCGAAGGCGACGGCCTCGAAGGTACTCAATCACCGCGGCGGAACATCAGACGAGACTCGCCTGCGGGTGGAGTCGGTCATGCGGGAGCTCGGCTATGTGGCCATCACCCGCGAGCGCGCCCCCGCCGACAATCGCACCGTGACAGCGGTATTCGACAACCTCGTCGCGCTGTATTCGCTGTGCGTCCTGGGCGGCCTGGTCGACGGTGCCCAGGCGCTGGATGTGGACCTGGTCACCAATGTCACCGATTCCAAGCAGGGCACCGACATCGTGCTGAACCGCGCCTGGGTGCGCCGGCTGGCCGCGAAGGGACACTCCGGCCTGATCGTGGTGACGACCTCGATCGACGCCGCTCTCGTCAGCGCCTGCGCGCAGTACGGCGTGCCGCTCGTCGCCGTCGACGCGCCCAACCTGGTGGACGCATCCGTCGTGAGCATCGGTTCGAACCACTGGAGCGGCGGGATGGACGCCACCCGGCACCTCCTCGAGCTCGGTCACCGGCGCATCGGCTTCCTGGGTGGGGATGCTGCGATCCCCGGCCTTCGTGAACGGCTGGCGGGCTACCGGGAGGCGCTGGCCGCCGCCGGCGTCGACTACGACCCCGAGCTGGTCTCCGAAACGGGTATGGCCACCGCGGCCGCGGCCGTGCCCGGGATGCTCGAGCTCGCCGACCCGCCCACGGCCTTCTTCGTCACCAACGACGGCGACGCCATGGCCGTCGTCCGGGCCGTGCACCAGTCGGGCCGGCGCGTGCCGGAGGACGTGAGCGTGGTGGGCTACGACGACACCTATTCGATCGTCGCCTCGGTGACCCACCTCACCACCGTGCACACGCCCATGCACGAGATCGGCAAGCTGGCACTCGAAACCGTGATCGGCATGGCGGAGGGTCGGCGGCCGATCTCCTCCCGCCTGCAGCTGGCCACCCACCTGGTGCCGCGGGAGTCGTCGATCGCCCGGGCCTGACCGGTCGAGCGCATCCGGGCACAAAAAAAGACCCCGACCGGCCGGTCGGGGTCTTTCTCGCTAGCTCTGGTGCACCCCCCCGGACTTGAACCGGGAACCCGCTGATTAAGAGTCAGCTGCTCTGCCAATTGAGCTAGAGGTGCATATTTCTGAGGCGGGGCTTCCCCCGCCGACATGAGACATTACCATCAGTTTCCGGCCCCGCGCCAATCGAGGGCGAATATCGGCGTGTCGGGTCGCACTCACTATTCTGGGGAGCGTGACCGAGACCCTGCCGCCCACCCTCGCCGACGATCTGGCCCTCGCGCTGGAGCTGGCCGATTCCGCCGATGCCATCTCGATGGCGCGCTTCGAGTCCCTCGACCTCGTCGTCACCACCAAGCCCGACCGCACGCCGGTCACGGATGCCGACCAGGCCGTCGAGCGGGCCATCCGCGAGCTGTTGGCCGAGCGGCGCCCCTCGGACGGGATCCTCGGCGAGGAGTACGGCACAGCCGGTTCGACCACCCGGCAGTGGATCATCGACCCCATCGACGGCACAGCCGGGTTCCTGCGCGGCGTGGACATCTGGGGCACCCTCATCGCCCTCGCCATCGACGGCGTGCCGGTGCTCGGCGTTGCGAGCTCCCCCGCGCTGGGCAAGCGCTGGTGGGCGGCCACCGGCGGCGGCGCCTGGTCGAGCGACGCCCGTTTCCCCGGCGCCGCACCCCGCCGGCTGGCGGTCTCCGGTGTGCAGACCCTCGCCGACGCATCCATCAGTTACGGCAGCATCCAGCAGTGGGACCAGGCCGGCCAGTTGGACACCCTGGTGGCGCTGACCCGCGAGGTCTGGCGCACCCGTGCCTACGGTGACCTGTGGTCGTACATGCTCGTGGCCGAGGGCCATCTCGACCTCGCCGCCGAGTACGACCTGCAGCCCTACGACATGGCCGCGCTCGCGCCCATCGTGCAGGAGGCCGGCGGCCGGTTCACCTCGGTCGACGGGCAGGAGGGACCGTGGCACGGCAGCGCGCTGGCCACCAACGGCCGCCTGCACGAGCTGGCGCTCACGGCGCTGGCCCCCCCGACGGCCTGACCCGCACCGTGCGCCTGCCCCGGCTCTCCGTTCCCGTGCTGCTGGCCTGTGGGTTGGTTTGCGGTGGGATGACCGCCCTCTCCGGATGCGCGGCCGTCACCGCGGTCTTCTCCGGGGATGCGGACGCGGACCCCGGCAGCGACAAAGAGGTGCGGGGCGACCTCAGCCCGTCGGACCTTGCGCTCGGGGACTGCCTCAACGCCGTGTCCGGCAGCCTGCTCGCCGGTATCGACGGCGTGCCCTGCACCGACAGCCACGACTGGGAGGTCTACTTCCAGATCCAGGTCGGCGCCGCATCCGATGGGACCTTCCCTGGCGCCGGGGTCATCGTGGCCGCGGCCGAGGAAGCCTGCGCAGCCGAGTTCCCGGAGTTCCTCGGGCTGACCTCCGGCCTCGGAACCGATGACGGCACCGCCGAGGATGCGACCGCAGCCTTCGGCTACACCTATCTCACCCCGCTCGAGAGCGAGTGGTCAGAGAACGACTCCCACCTGGTGTCGTGCCTGATCGGAGACATGAACGGCCAGGTGACGGGGTCGCTCGCCGGCGCCGGCGCATCCGCCGCCGCCGCTGGCTGAGCTGGCTCAGCTGCCCTGGCCGGCACGCTCCGAGCCGTCGTCGGCGGCCCGCTGCTCGGTGGACTGCCAGAGTTCGTTCTGCAACAGCAGGGCCAGCTCCCGCAGCAGCACGACGTCGACGCCCTCCTCCGAACGCGGTTCCCGATCGTAGACGCACAACGCTCCGATACGCTCGCCTGACGGCGACTCGATCGGGAAGCCGGCGTAGAACCGCAGGTGCGGGCCGGAGACGACCAGGGGGTTGTCGCGGAACCGCGGGTCGAGCAGGGCATCGGGAACGACGAGGGCGACCGGTTCGAGCACGGTCACGGTGCAGAAGGAACTGCTCCGCGGAATCTCCGCCACCCGCAGCCCCACGATCGACTTGTTCCACTGCCGGTCGCCGTCGAGCACGGTGAATGCCGCGGCGGTCGTGCCCAGCGTCGAGCTGGCCAGGGCCACGATCCGGTCGAACCGCTCCTCTGGCTCCGTGTCGAGCAGGCTCAGAGCCATCACGGCACGATGCCGCGCCTCCTCGATCTCGTCGACGGTACGGTTCTGCGCTTCGGGATACATCGGCCCGTCGGCGGTGCGTCGCTGGGGGTCGAGGGTGCGGGCCATCCGCTCCGCCAGCACCGCGGCCCAGGTGTCGTAGTCGCTGGCCGACCTGAACCGGCCGGACACCGCGGCCACGGTCACCGGGAGCGGCACGAAGGTGACCCGGTCGTCGCCGGCGCAGAACGCCGCGCTGGCCGCGTTGATGGCCGCGGCCTGCGCACCGGCCATCGTGCCCAGCGGGCTGCGGAACACGGGCATCGAGGCCAGCGGCACGATGCCGGCCAGGAAGATCTCGGTGCCCACCGAGCTCGCCGCCTCGATCTGCCCGAGCAGGCGGTTCAGGTCGGATCGCCAGGCGCGCATCGACGTCAGGCGCCCGGCATCGCCGATGCCGAGGGTGAGCACGACCGCGTCGTAGCGCCAAAGGTTGACGAAGTCGATGTGCGACGGTGCGCTGCGGGCGGTCATGCCCGACCTCGCCGTGACATCCACATCGGCGCCCCGGCCGGTTCGGGCGGTCAGTGCCCGCGCCAGGGCACCGGGCAATGCGACAGCGTGGCTGAGAACACCCCAGCCGACGGCGGGGCCGCCGCCCACGATCAGGATGCGGTCGCTATCCAAGCCGAGAGAATGCGCCTGCGGGGCATCCGTGGGAACGGGGATGCGCACAAATCGGCGCTCGACGACGGAAACCCAGACGCGCATTGCCGGAACCATGAGCCAGCGGAAGAACTCTCGCACGACCCCCCTGTCTGACGTTGGTGTGCAGGCGCGGCCGGGTGCGTCATTGCATACAACCAACCGACTCTCATCTTACGCATCCAGTCATGTCCTAAGATTCTGAAGTGTCTCCTGTCAGCGATCCCCTGCGCATTGCCCTCGTCTCCCTGCACACCTCCCCCGGTGCCGAGCCCGGATCCGGGGATGCCGGCGGCATGAACGTGGTCGTGCGGCACCAGGCCGAGGCCATGGCCGCACTGGGCCACCAGGTCGAGATCCTCACCCGGCGCTCGTCGAAAGACATGCCCGCCGCCCGCCGTCTCGGCGCCGGCGTGACGCTACGCTACCTCGACGCCGGGCCGCTGAAATCGGTGCCCAAGGGCGACCACGAGGGTTTCATCGACGAGTTCCGGGAACGGGCACGCGCGCTCGGCCCGTACGACATCATCCACTCGCACCACTGGTTCTCCGGCATGGCGATGCTGCCCCTCGCCCGCGAACTCGGTGTGCCCCACGTACAGAGTTTCCACTCCATCGCAGCGGACGCGGCCACGCCGCTCTCCGACGGCGAACGACCGGAGTCCACCGGCCGGATGGCCGGCGAGGCGTTGCTGGCCCGCGAGTCCGATGCCATCGTGGCCGTGAGCGCCGCAGAGGCCGAGACCGTGGTGGAGCGTCTCGGCGGCTCGCCCGAGCGGGTGAGCATCGTGCTGCCCGGTGTCGACGGACATCTCTTCCACCCCGCCCCGGAACGGGCACACCCCAGCACCGACCGGGGCTACGCCGTGGTCGCCGGGCGCCTGCAGCCGCTCAAGGGCCTCGACCTCGCCATCGAGGCGCTCGCGGCCGTGCCGGAGCATCTGCGCCCCGAACTGGTGATCGCCGGTGACACCTCCGCCGACTTCGACGGCTACATCGACGAACTGGGCAGTCTGGCTGAGAAGCACGGCATCGCCGACCTCGTTCGCTTTGTCGGCCCGCGCTCCCGGGTGGACCTCGCCGCCCTGCTGCGCGGTGCGCGGGTCGTGCTTGTGCCCTCGCACTCCGAGACCTTCGGCCTGGTGGCCTTGGAGGCCGCGGCGAGCGGTGTTCCCGTGGTCGCCCAGGGCACCGGCGGCCTGCGCGAAGCCGTACTCTCCGGCGACACCGGCCTCGTGATCGAATCCCGGGACCCGCTGGTGTGGGCTGCCGCCCTCACCGAGGTGCTGTCGAACCCCGATCTGGCCCGCCGACTGTCGGTGGCCGCCCGCGCCCGCGCAGAGCTGCTCGACTGGCCGCGGTCGGCCGGCGCGCTGATCTCCGTCTACGGCAGCCTCCTGCAGGTGCCGGTCTGCGCGTGAGCCTGCTCGACGACCAGCGGTCGGTGCTGTTCGTACACGCGCACCCCGACGATGAGACAATCTCCACCGGCGCCCTGATCGCCGAGTGCGTCGCACGCGGGAGCCGGGTGTTTCTGCTCACCTGCTCGCGTGGAGAGCGCGGCGAGGTGGTTGCCGGCCCCCTCACTGCCCTGGCGGGAACCATCGAACTGGCCCGGGAACGCGAACTCGAACTGGAGCGCGCCACCGGCATCCTGGGCGTGCACTCGAAGTTCTGGCTCGGCGAGCCGCCGGCTCGGGCCGCCGGGCTCTCCCCCCGCCGGTACCGGGACTCCGGTATGGTCTGGATTCGCCCCGGCCTGGCCGGGCCGGCGGATGATGCCGCGGCCGATGCCTTGTCGGTGGCCCCGCTGGCCGAGGTCGCCGGGGATATCGCCGCGCTCATCGTGCGCCTGCGCCCCGCGCTGGTGGTGAGTTACGACGACGGCGGCGGCTATGGCCACCCCGACCATGTGCGCGCCCACGAGGCAGCGCTGGCGGCCAGTCGCTCCACCGGCACGCCGTTCGCCGAGGTGCTCGAGACGCCTGCCGACGGCGCTGAATGGTTCGACCTTCCGCACCGCCTGGCGGTGGTGACGGATGCCCTGCGCGCGCACGCGAGCCAACTCACGGTGCACGGCACCGACATCGTGCACTCCGGCGGCCAGCGTGAAGCGATCGTGACCGCGGCAGGGCTGAGGCTGGTTCCCACGCACTGACCCGGCGTGGGCCGGCCGGCGGCCTTACCGCATAACGGTGTCGGCCCCCAGCGGCACCGTCGCCTCCGCTGGAGCCCACGTCGCCCGGGTCGATGTGATCGAGGTGCTGAGGGTACGGCGCACACCCTGGATGCCGCCGTGCCGGAACGCGGCACGCTGACGCTCTGCGCCGGTGCCGTCCACCGCGAGCCGGGCGACCGCATCCCGCACCGGGGCCACATCGCCCGATTCCACCAGCTCGGCCTCGAGCATCCGCACGAGACCGCTCAAGCAGTCGTGCGCCGGAGCGAGAGCGCCGATGACGGGGTCGAAGACGTGGTGGCGCATGCCGTGGTGTGCGGAGTGCAGCAGCGCGGCCGACAACAGCTCAGACGGCACCGCGGCAGACGCCGCCACTGCTGTGCTCTGCGCAGCGGGAACCGAGAGCGAGTGGGTGACAAACGCCCGGCACAGCGCCGCGACCAACAGGGTCGTGTGGGCATCGAGCTGGGCGTCAGCCATGCGGAACTCCACGGTGGGCAGGTGCTCCGACAACCGCACGTCCCACATGATCACGCCCAGGTCCACAGTGCCGCCGATGCCGAGCAGCCGCTTGATACGCCGGTCGTAGTCGGCGGCGTCGACGAACGCGGGCGGGCATCCCGAGGTCGTCCATCGGCGCAGCAGCACCGTGCGCCAGCTGTCATGGCCGGTGTCCTGGCCGCGCCAGAGCGGCGAGTTGGCCGACATCGCAGTAAGCAGGGGCAGCCAGGGGCGCACCGCGTTGAGCACGATCACCCCGGCCTCCCGGCTCGGAATGCCGACGTGCACGTGCAGGCCGCTCACCTGGTGGTCGGCGATGACACCGTCCATGGTGCTCACAATGCGCTGGTAGCGGTCGACCTGGGTGATCGAGGGGAACGAGGTCGTGTCCGGCGGCGTGCCGACGCTGGCCACGACCACGCCGAATTCAGCCGCGAGGTCGGCGACCGCGGCTCGGAAGCCGACCAGGGCTCTCCGGGCATCGTCCATGCGGTCGAACACCGTCGACGCATGCTCCACTTGAGAGGCCAGGAATTCCGGATGGGTGACGTCGTGCCACTGCGGCATCGCCCGGAGACGGTCATAGACCTGCGGGCCGACATCCGCTGGTCGCAGCGTCACAGGATCCAGAAACTGGAATTCTTCTTCGATTCCGAACGTAGCCACGGTGACCTCTTTCGTCGCCTCGGGTCTCCCGAGCGGTATAGCCGTTCATGCAAATTGTGAACTCTCCGCCAGCGGTGGTCAAGAGCACGAACCAAAGGCGGCAACTGGGTGCACACTGGTCGCGTATGCGCCTCAGGCGATGGCGCCGGATGGGAGAAGGACAGATGTGCAGGTGGCTCGCATATATGGGTGAACCGTTGCGGGCGTCGACGATCGTGCTCGATGCCAAACATTCGATCGTGGCCCAGTCGCTGGATTCGCCGCTCGGAGCGGAGACCGTGAACGGTGACGGCTTCGGATTCGGGTGGTATCCCTCCGACGCCACCCCGACCACCGAACCGGCGGTGTTCCACAGCATCGAGCCGGCGTGGAACAACCAGAACCTGCGCGAGATCACCCGCGCCGTGGAGAGCCCGCTGTTCTTCACGCACGTGCGAGCAGCATCCGGCCCGCCGATCCAGCAGACCAACTGCCATCCGTTTCGGTATGAGAACTGGATGTTCATGCATAACGGGGCCATCGCCAGCTGGCCCGAGTTGCGGCGCGACCTGACCGTGGCGATCGATCCGTCGCTCTACCCGCAGGTTCTCGGCACCACCGACTCCGAGGTGCTTTTTCACCTCGCGCTCACCCTGGGGTTGCGTGATGACCCGATCAAAGCGATCGGGCAGGCGATCCGCACGGTGGAGACGGTCGGGCATGCCCACAACGTGCAGTTTCCGTGGCAGGGCACCGTGGCGGTGTCGGATGGGGCGACGATGTGGGCGTTCCGGTACTCGACCTCTGGGCGCACGCGGTCGCTGTTCCATTCCACCGACGTCCCCACCCTGCGGGAGATGTATCCCACAGTGGAGCGTCTGGCGACGTTCAGCGACAACGCGAAGGTGGTGGTCTCCGAACCGCTCAACGACCTGCCGGGGGTGTTCGTGGAGGTGCCGGAGTCGACTGCCGTGACCCTGGACGGCGACGGCTATCGGCACCAGCCGTTCCTGGCCGCCTGAGCCTGCACCCGGAAACACGAAACGCCACCCCGATGGAGTGGCGTTTCGTGTGGTCGGCCTGTGGGCCGATTCAGCAGCGTGTGGCAACAACCCAATGGTGGAGATGCGGGGAATTGAACCCCGGTCCATTGCTGTGGTCATGTTTCTTCTACGGGTGTATCCAGTGAAGACGTTTTACTCGGCTCCGGAATTTGCCACTGGCACCTACTCCGACGAGCCCAGCCCTCGTTTAAGTCCCCCTATACCCCGAGGCTCAGGATAGGAGCAATCTCTCTAAATGACGTCAGGGTCCGAGTAGAGAGCATTCCCGGTCTGACGGTCTCAATGTGGTTCTACTTAGGCCGCGAGGGCGAAAGCGGAACGCGAGACAGTGCGGTTTGAATTGGCACTTATTGTTTTGCAGAGATCGTTAACGAGATAACCCTGCATCCTCGACCCGCTTCTCACAGTTACGCAGGCAATGTCGAAACCGATCATCCCCATGGTCACCGTCTGCCGAAGCAGAGGCGGTTGTTGTCACACGCTGTTGAGTTTCCAAAACCGTAGTGGCAAGCATCAGCCCACCACCACGGCCTTTCAGGATACATCACTTTGCCTGTGCCGCGGTAGCGGTGCTCTGGTGCTCGCTCTGGGATGCCACCGAGAGTGGATTGCACGTCTCTTTTTTTGCGAAGACATTTTCGATATTGCCCTGTGGAAAACATGACATTTTCTCGCAAGGAAGCCGATTCGTGGCAAAATGGGGGTATGGATGAAGAGCTCCAGAAAGGCTCCACCCCACCGATGGGAGACACTCCCACCGGGCAGAAGTCGCATGGCCGGGGCTCCAGCGGCCAGAGCTCCGACGGCCAGAGCGCGTTGGACTGGAACACCAGCCTGGTCGGCCCGGCACCCGAGATAACGGCGCCGCTCACGTCGACCGTAGCGGCCACCTCTGTCAGCACCGCCGCCGGCACGGACGCGTCGCCCAGCACGGCGGATGCGGCGCCGGACGGGAGCGGGTCGGGGGTCGGCGATGCCGGTGCCGGGCGCGGTAAGTCGCAGCCGGTGTGGCAAGAGCCCGCCGAGTTGCCCGCCGTGCAACGGGTGCTGGCCGGGTCGTTCGGGGAGAAGGTCGGTGTTCTGAGGGACGCGGCTCGCACGATTCGGGCGGTGATGGCGTCGATCGACGTGGACACGGTCAACGATGCCGAACTGGTCGCGTTGACGCAGGTGGTGGAGGAGGTGGGCCGGCCGGTGGATGCGGCCCGGGTCATTACCGCGACCGTGGTCGCGTACCGGGCCCGCCGGTCCTTGGGCCGGGAGTCGCTGGCCTGGCGGTTAGGTGCCACCCGCGACCTGGACTTACTGACCCGGTTGACGCGCTGCTCGGATGCGGAAATGAAACGCCGCATCACCCTGGGCGAGAAGGTCTGCCCGCGGATGAGCACGATGGGGGCGCAGGAACCGGTGTTCCCGATCGTGGCCGCCGCTCTGACCGCGGGGGAACTCGGGGTGGAGGCCGCGGCGGTCATTGTCAAAGCGCTCGGCGATTACACCGTGCACGGCCGGTTGTACGCCGACCAGGCCCAGGTGCGCTTCGCGGAGGCGAAGCTGGTCGAAAACGCCACCGGCTCCCGCTACGGCCATGCCACCACCGATAGCGATACTGATGGGGGCGCTACTGACGGCGGGGCAGACGAGGCTGGAGCCGGGACCGGGACTGGCCCGGTCTGCCGGGTGGGTGACTCCGACCTGGTCGCTGTCGGCGCCGACCATATTCAGGCCATGACGCCGGCCTGGCAGGCGTTCCTGAATCCCGACGGGGCGGCCCCGAACGCGCCGCTGCTCGAAGCGAAGTCGTCGTTCTCCTTCGGCAAATTCCGCGACGGCCTCTACCCCCTCCGCGGCGGCGTCACCCCGGATCTCAAAGGGGTGATGCAGAACCTGTTCAACACCTACCAGTCCGCCCGCACCGCCGTGAAGTTCCCCTCCGCCGAGGACCAGCAGCGCATCGAGGCCGGCGAACTGATCCCCGGGGAAATCCTGGACGAACGCACCGGCGGGGAGAAACGAGCCGACATTCTGCGGGGCATTCTCACCCAGGTCGCCCAAGACCCCCGCACCCCGACGATGGGCGGCATGCCCCCGACCGTGATGGTGCACGTGAATGCCACCGACCTGCTTAAGAACTCCGGCGTGGGCTGGATCGACGGGGTGGACGGGCCGATCTCGATGAAGAGCATCAACCAGATGATCGACAACGGCGGCATGCAACCCATCTTCTTCGGCGGAAACGGCGCCGTCCTCGGTTTGGGCTCCAAGGCCCGGTGCTTCTCCCCGTTGCAACGCAAGGCGATCACCGCGAGGGATGGCGGCTGCATCATCCCGGGCTGTGCCTGTCCACCGCAGTGGTGCGAAGTGCACCACGTCGAAGAATGGCAATACGGCGGCACAACGCACGTGGACAACGGGGTGTTGCTGTGTTGGTATCACCACCACACCATCACCAGCAGCACCGGCTGGAAAATCCGCATGGTCAGAGGTGTACCCCAAGTGAAAGCACCCCACTGGGTCGACCCCACCGAGAAGTGGCGCACCCCCGACACGCACCGGGCGCACGACCCAAAAACGCGAAGACCACCCGGATGAATCCCGGGGTCTCGACAGGCTCGACCAACGACGGGGTGAGCACCGCAGGCCGGCTCGCGCGGTCTCGACAAGCTCGACCGGCGACGGGGTACGGGCTGCCGACGTCGACAGGTGGGGCCAGTCGGTTAGTCGCCGAGGTTGCGGCGGGCCGAGATGGCGCGGTCGGACTCGCGCTTGTCCTGGCGTTCGCGCAGGGTCTGACGCTTGTCGAATTCCTTCTTGCCCTTGGCCACCGCGATCTCGACCTTGGCCTTGCCGTCGCTGAAGTAGATCTTCAGCGGAATGAGCGTGTAACCGCCCTCTTTGGTCTTGTGGCTGATCTTGATGATCTCCTGCTTGTGCAGCAGGAGCTTGCGCTTGCGACGCGGCGGGTGGTTGGTCCAGGTGCCGGCGGTGTACTCGGGAATGTGCACGGCATCCAGCCAGGCTTCACCGGATTCGATGAAGGCATATCCGTCGACAAGCGACGCCCGTCCGGCCCGGAGGGACTTCACTTCGGTGCCGCTGAGCACCATTCCGGCCTCGTACGTGTCCTCGATGAGGTAATCGTGGCGCGCCTTGCGATTGGTCGCGACGACCTTCTCGCCTTTTTCCCTGGGCACGGCATTCTCCTCGATCGATTCGGTGGTGGAGCCCGGCATCCGCCAGGCAGCCCATCAGTCTAGCGGACCACGCATCCGTCGGAGGCCGGCTACACCTTCAGATAGCGGGTGATGGCGAAGTTGGCCGAGGCGGCCGCCAACGCGGCTCCCAGGGCCAGCAGGATCGGCACCACTGTGAGCGCATCATCCAGTCCCACCAGCGCAAAACCGCTCAGACTGGCGCCCAGGTAGTCCTGCACGAAGAACTTCACGATCGCAACGATCGCACCACCAGCAAGCAACGAACCCAGCAAGGCCGCGAACACGCCCTCGAGAATAAACGGCGTTTGGATGAACCGGTTCGACGCTCCCACCAGGCGCATGATGCCCAGTTCCTTCCGGCGGGAGAACGCCGACAGCCGGATAGTCGTGGCGATCAGCAGCGCGGCCGCCACCAGCATCAGCGAGGCGATGCCGATGGCCGTGTAACTGGCCACGTTGAGCACCGAGAAGATCTGGTCGAGGTACTTGCGTTGGTCGGCCACGTTCTCCACCCCCGCCACACCGGAGAGGCTCTCCACCAGAACATCGGAGTCCTCCGGGTTGTTCAGGTTGACCCAGAAGGTCTGGTTGAGCTGCTCAGGAGTCACGTAGTCGGCAACCGGATTGCCGGCGAACTGCGTCTTGAAGTTCTCGAACGCCTGCTCGTGGGTCTCGAAGTAGTACTTGTCGATGAACGTCGCCAGGGTCGGCGAGTCCAGCTGGGCCTGAACGGCGTCGATCTGCTCCTGGGTGGCCTCACCCGCGGTGCAGGTCTCCCCCGGCGAGATCGAGGTGCACATGTAAATACCCACCTGCGCACGGTCGTACCAGAAGTTCTTCATCTGGCCGATCTGCATCTGCATCAGGATCGCCGCACCCACGAAGGTGAGCGAGATGAAGGTCACGAGAACGACGGAGACGACCATCGAGGCGTTGCGGCGCAAGCCGTGGGATGCTTCGGAAAGCACGAGTCCGAGTCTCATCGGGTGGGTCCTACGTTCTGCTCAACTGTGGGGTCGGGCTTCTCGCCCGGCGCCCGCAGGCCCAGTTTCTCGGCCAGCGTGAGCTGTTCTGGTTCATCGTGCTGGGTGACCGGGAGTACCGGTCGGGACATCGTGGAGGTGGGGGGCTCAACCGGGGTGTCCGGCTGGGCGTCGACCTCTGCGGGGCTTTCGGCAACCGGGGGCGCCAGAGGCGCGGGCGCAGGTGCACCAGGCACAGCAGGTGCGAATGGTGCGGGCGGAGTCGCCGGAACGGCGTTCTGCTCGGGCTCGTCCCGGGGTGCCGGCGCGGACTCGGCGACGGGAACAGCCGCGGGCGGCACGATCTCGGTCTCGAGCGGCGTGCGGTCACCGTGCTCCGAAGACGCCGGCGGAGCCGTGCTCACCGCAACGGCGGCAGCCTCGACCTCGGCCGATGCCACCTCCTGCGGCAGTACCTCCGGTGACGGATAGGTGAGGGGTTCGGCCGATGCTGCCGTCGTGGTCGGCATGCGCGACGACCGCGAGGCCGCGCGTTCGCCGGCAGGCAGAACCATGGGGATGGCCGCGGTGGCGTAGCCACCCTGACGTTCGTCACGCACGATCTGGCCGGCGGAGAGTTCGATCACGCGGCGCTTCATCTTGTCGACGATGCCGGCCTCGTGGGTTGCCATGATCACGGTGGTACCGCCGGCGTTGATCCGTGCCAGCAGCGACATGATCTCAGCACTGGTGGTGGGGTCGAGGTTTCCGGTGGGCTCGTCAGCGAGCACGATCTGGGGCTTGTTCACGATCGCGCGGGCGATGGCCACCCGCTGCTGCTCACCGCCGGAGAGTTCGTGGGGCAGGCGCTGGGCCTTCTCGGCCAGGCCCACCATCTGCAGGGTGTCCGGAACGGCTTCCTGGATGTAGCCACGGGACTTGCCGATCACCTGGAGGCTGAACGCGACGTTGTCGTACACGCTCTTGTTCGGCAGCAGGCGGAAGTCCTGGAAGACCACTCCGAGATTGCGGCGGAAGTAGGGCACCTTGCGGTTGGAGATGGAGCGCAGGTCCTGGCCGAGCACGTGAATGCTTCCGCTGGACGGCTTCTCCTCCTTCAACATCAGGCGAAGGCAGCTCGACTTTCCCGAGCCCGAAGCGCCGACCAGGAAGACAAACTCGCCGCGAAGAATCTCGACGTCGATTGAGTTCAGGGCCGGTCGGTTCGTACCGGGATATTTCTTGGTGATGTGATCAAATCGGATCATGGCGTTTCGAGCCTAGGCAGGCATCCGCGATTTTCCTATTGCGACATACCCAGATGGGCAACTAGCCAGCTGGGAATGTCCCTAGTCCGTGGGGGTCTTGCGCCAGCGGATGCCCGCGGCGATGAAGCCGTCGAGGTCGCCGTCGAACACGTTGGACGGGTTGTTGACCTCGTATTCGGTACGCAGGTCCTTGACCATTTGATACGGCGCGAGCACGTAGCTGCGCATCTGGTCACCCCAGCTGGCGGTGATGATGCCGGCGAATTCCTTCTTCGTTGCCGCTTCCTGCTCCCGCTGCAACAACAGAAGTCGGGATGCGAGCACCCGCATCGCGGCCGCCCGGTTCTGGATCTGGCTCTTCTCGTTCTGGCAGCTCACCACCAGTCCGGTCGGCAGGTGGGTGATGCGCACGGCGGAGTCGGTGGTGTTGACCGACTGGCCACCGGGGCCGCTGGAACGGAAGACGTCGACGCGGATGTCGTTGTCCGGGATCTCCACGGCCTCGGCCTGCTCGATCAGCGGCACGACCTCGACCGCGGCGAAGGAGGTCTGGCGCTTGCCCGCCGAGTTGAACGGGCTCATCCGCACCAGGCGGTGGGTGCCGGCCTCGACGCTCAGGGTGCCGAAGGCGTACGGAGCGTTCACCTCGAACGTGGCGGACTTGATGCCGGCCTCTTCGGCGTAGCTCACGTCGAGCACGTTGGTGGAGTAGTTGTGCTGCTCGGCCCAGCGCAGGTACATGCGCAGCAGCATCTCGGCGAAGTCGGCGGCGTCGACGCCACCGGCCCCGGCACGGATGGTGATCACGGCCGGGTTCGGATCGAACTCGCCGTTCAGCAGGGTCTGCACCTCGAGGTCGCCGAGCACCTTCTTCACGCTCGCCAGCTCAGCGGTGGCCTCATCGGCCGATTCCTGGTCACCCTCGGCGTTGGCGAGTTCCACCAGCACCTCGAGGTCGTCCAACCGGGACTCGATGCTCTCGATGCGCTTGAGCTCGCTCTGGCGGTGGCTCAGTTCGCTGGTCACCTTTTGGGCGTGCTCGGAGTCGTTCCACAGGTCGGGGGCGCCCGCTTGGTCGTTCAACTCGGCGATGTCAAGTTTCAGACGGTCGATGTCGATCACCGACCGGATGTCGTCAAACGTGGCCCGCAGCGCGGCGATCTGCTCAGAGAAATCCAGCTCAATCATTGTGTAATCCAGCCTACCGGGCCTCCCGGCGCGGTGACCGGTGCCTGGGGAGCGCGTAACATCGATTCGATGAGCACCGAGCGCCCCTTCAGCCTGAGAGGGGTGGCGCTGGCAGCGTTCCTGCCCACGATGTTGTTCTCGATCGGCGAGGGCGCGATGATCCCCCTCATCCCCCTGGTGGCCGACGGCCTCGGCGCCTCACTCGCCTTCGCCGGGTTCATCGCCGCGATGGTGATGGTCGGCGAGCTGATCGGCGACATCCCCAGCGGCGCGGTGGTGTCCAGGTTCGGCGAACGCAACTCCATGATCGGTGCGTCGGTGCTGGCGATCCTCGCCGTGTTGGTCTGCATCATCGCCCCGAACCCCATCGTGCTCGCGGTCGGCATCTTTCTGATCGGCCTGGCCACCGCGGTGTTCGCGCTCGCGCGGCACGCGTTCATGACCAGTTATGTGCCGGTCGCCTACCGGGCCAGGGCGCTGTCCACCCTCGGCGGAGTCTTCCGGGCCGGCTGGTTCGTCGGGCCGTTTCTCGCCGCCGGCGTGATCCACCTCACCGGTGGCACCACGGCGGTCTTCTGGATCTTCATCGTCTGCTGCCTCGCGGCCGCTTTGGTGCTCTTGTTGCTGCCCGACCCGTCGAGCACGTTCGCGAGTGCGCAGTCCGGCGCCGGCGCCGACAAGCCGGTGCGCACCGCCGGCGAGGATCTCGCCGCGGCAGAGACCGCGGGACTGTTCGCCACCATCTGGCAGTACCGCGGCGTGCTCCTCCGGCTCGGCACCGGGGCCGGGCTGGTCGGGGCGATGCGCGCCACCCGCACGGTGATGCTGCCGCTCTGGGCGGTGAGCATCGGGATCAACGAACCCGACACCGCCCTGATCATCGGCATCGCCGGCGGCATCGACTTCGCGCTGTTCTACGCCAGCGGCCAAATCATGGACCGCTTCGGCCGCATGTGGACCGCCATCCCGTCGATGATCGGTCTCTCGCTGGGCTTGATCGCCCTCGCCTTCACCCACGACCTGCCCGCCAACGCGCAGTGGTTCATCGCCGTGGCGATGTTCCTGTCCCTGGCCAACGGCATCGGCAGCGGCCTGCTGATGACCCTCGGCGCCGACCTCGCCCCGCAGACCGGACCAGCTCCGTTCCTGGGCGCGTGGCGCTTCACGGCCGACTTCGGCAGTGCCGCCGCTCCCCTGGCCGTGGCCGGCATCACGGCACTGGTGTCGTTGTCGGTGGCCAGTGGCACGCTGGGCGTCGTCGGCCTCGTCGGCGCCGGCCTGCTGTGGCGATACATCCCGCGGTATGCACCGCGGCACCCCCGGCTCACTCCGACGAACCCCACCAGCCCGAGAAGAAGGTAGCAAGCATGCCCCTGCACGGCGAATACGAACCCAGCCCCGAGAAGTGGGTGCGCGACCAGGTCGACCTGTACGAGACCTCCGGCGGCACCAAGGGCACCACCCTGCGCGGGATGCCCGTGATAGTCCTGACCACCCTCGGCGCCAAGTCAGGCAAGGTCCGCAAGGCCCCGCTGATGCGCGTCGAACACGACGGCAGCTACCTGGCCGTCGCCTCCCTCGGCGGCAGCCCCAAGAACCCGGTCTGGTATGCCAACGTCGTCGCGCATCCCCTGGTCGAGGTGCAGGACGGCCCGGTGCGCCAGGACATGACCGCCCGCGAGATCACCGGCGACGAGAAGGCGGTCTGGTGGGAGCGCGCCGTCGCCGCCTATCCCCCGTACGCCGATTACCAGAAGAAGACCGACCGGATCATTCCGGTGTTCCTGCTCGAGCCCATCGCCTAGTGGCGCGCACCAAGAAGCGGGGTCCGCAGCTCGACCGGATCGTGCTGGACAACCTGCTGGACAACGACGGCGCCCTGGTCGGCCGGGGCGACGACCGCGAGGCCGAGCGGTTCAGCCGGGTCGACTTCTCCGGCCGCGACCTCACCAGCACCAGCTTCACCGAGTGCGAACTGCACGCCGTGGACTTCAACACCACCGTGCTCCGCGGCACCAGCTGGTCGGAGTGCGTCGCCACCGAACTGCACGCCGCGGTGTTCAGCGCACCCCGCTCGAGCTGGCGCGATGTGCGCATCGAGCACTCCCGGCTCGGCTCGGTGGAGATGTACGACGCGAACCTGCGCAGCGTGCAGATCGACGGTTCGAAGCTGGACTTCGTGAACCTGCGCAACGCCACCCTCACCGACGTGCTGATCAGCAACTGCATCATCGACGAACTGGATATCTCCAGCACCGTCGTGCAGCGGCTGGAACTGCGCGACTGCCGGATCGGCACCCTCGACGTGGCCGGCGCCCGCCTCACCGACGTCGACCTGCGCTCCACCGAGTTCTCGGCCATTCACAGCCTCGAGGGCCTCAAGGGCGCCACCATCGACGACGCTCAGTTATCGATGCTTGCGCCGCTGCTGGCCGCGCACCTCGGCATCCTGGTGGAGTAGCCGGGCGCGCGGCCCACGGGTCAGGCTAGAGCCACTTCTCGGCGAGGTGTTCGGCCACGACCCGGCGGATGGTGCCCGACTTTCCGCGCAACACGATCGACTCCGTGCGGATCTTCGGGCCCATCTTGCGCACGCCGCCGACCAGCTGGCCGTCGGTGACGCCGGTGGCGACGAAGTAGGTGTTGTCGCTGGTGACCAGGTCGTTCACGCCCAGGATGCGGTCGAGGTCATGGCCGGCGTCGATGGCCTTCTGCGCCTCCTCGTCGTCCTTGGGGTGCAGCCTGGCCTGGATGAAGCCGCCGAGCGCCTTGAGCGCACACGCGGTGATGATGCCCTCCGGGGTGCCGCCGATACCCACGCACAAGTCGATGCGGGTCTCCGTGATCGCCGCGTTGATGCCGCCGGCCACGTCGCCGTCCAGCATCAGCCGGGTTCCGGCGCCCGCGGCGCGCACCTCTTCGATCAGGCCGACGTGCCGCGGCCGGTCGAGGATGGCGATGGTCATGTCGGCGACGTCCTTGCCCTTGGCCTTGGCCAGCGCACGAACGTTCTCGCCGATCGGCAGGCGCAGGTCCACGACGCCGTGGCCCTCCCAGCCGGTGACGATCTTGTCCATGTAGAACACGGCGCTGGGGTCGTACATGCTGCCCCGGTCGGCGACGGCGATCATGCTGAGCGCGTTCTGGCGGCCGTTGGCGGTGAGTGAGGTGCCGTCGATCGGGTCGACCGCGATGTCGCAAGACGGCCCGCGGCCGCTGCCGACGTGCTCGCCGTTGTAGAGCATGGGGGCGTCGTCCTTCTCGCCCTCGCCGATGACAACAACGCCGTCGAAATCGACAGTGCCGAGGAACTTGCGCATCGCGTCGACGGCCGCGCCGTCGGCGGCATTCTTGTCACCCCGGCCGATGAACGGTACGGCACGGATGGCGGCGGCCTCGGTGGCCCGCACCAGCTCCATGCCGAGGTTGCGGTCGGGGTGCAGATAGAGCGAAGCGTGTTCGGTATTCACCATGGGTAGTCGTCCTTCGAGGTCATATGTGGGTTGCTGACGGACTCGCCGGCTCTCGGCCGGTCTGCGGCCCAGCTTACCCAGCCCCCGTTTTGGGGCAGGACCTTCTACCCGCGACCGGCTGAGCGCTCGCACATCCGCTCTCGCTACACTTGACGGACACCCCAGCTCACTTTCGAGGAGACGCAATGCCCATCGCAACCCCAGACCAATACGCCGAAATGCTGAACAAGGCCAAGTCGAAGGGGTTCGCGTACCCCGCATTCAACGTCTCTTCCTCGCAGTCGATCAACGCCGTCCTCCAGGGCCTGACCGAAGCCGGCTCTGACGGCATCATCCAGGTAACCACCGGTGGCGCCGACTACTTCGCCGGCCACACCGTCAAGAACCGCGCCGCCGGCGCCCTGGCCTTCGCCAAGTTCGCGCACGTCGTTGCCGAGAACTACCCGGTCACCGTCGCCCTGCACACCGACCACTGCCCCAAGGGCGCACTGGACGACTTCGTCCTGCCCCTGATCTCCGCGTCGGAGACCGCTGTGGCCGACGGCTTCAACCCGATCTTCCAGTCCCACATGTGGGACGGCTCGGCGATCGCCCTCGACGAGAACCTCGAGATCGCGAAGACCATCATCAAGCGCACCAAGGCGATCAACGCCATTCTCGAGGTCGAGATCGGCGCCGTCGGCGGCGAAGAAGACGGCGTTGAGGGCGACATCAACGACAACCTCTACACGACCTTCGACGACACCGTCAAGATGATCGAGGCCCTCGGCCTCGGCGAGCAGGGCCGCTACATGGCCGCCCTCACCTTCGGCAACGTGCACGGCGTCTACAAGCCCGGCAACGTCAAGCTGCGTCCGGAGCTCCTCGCGGAGATCCAGGCCAGCGTCGCCGCCAAGTACGCCACCTCCGGCCTGCCGCTCGACCTCGTCTTCCACGGCGGCTCAGGCTCGACCGACGCCGAGATCGCGGAAGCCGTCAAGAACGGCGTCGTGAAGATGAACGTCGACACCGACACCCAGTACGCGTTCACCCGCGCCATCGCCGACTACATGCTGAAGAACTACGACGGCGTGCTCAAGGTCGACGGTGAAGTCGGAAACAAGAAGCTGTACGACCCGCGTGCCTGGGGCAAGGTGGCCGAGACGGCCATGGCCGCCCGCGTCGCGCAGGCGACCCGTCAGCTCGGTTCCGCCGGACACTCGAACAGCTAGATCAGAAACAACCGGATGACGATGGCAGAGAACGCTCCAGACCAGACGCCGGCGGCGACCCCGCCGGTGGACTACCGACCCCAGCCCCGCTACGGCGAACTGGCTCCGGAAGGCTGGACCTGGACCCCGCCGCAGGACGAACAGTCCCCGGCGGCCTCTGCCCCCGTCGATCCACCCACCGCGCTCCCGCTGGGCTCAGCCCAGCGGGACGCGGCATCGGTCTCCGCCACCGGCACCGGCACGGCGACCGGCAAGGCGGCGCCCAGCTGGGACCGCCCGCTGACCATCAGCCTGCTGTTCCTGGGCCTGTTGGGCACCTTCTTCACGATCTCGATGCTCGGCTCTCTGCCCGAAGCACTGCAGATGCTCTATACACAGGCCGAGCTCGGCGACTACAGCCCCGCCGCATCCGTCGCCCCGCTGATCCTGGCCGGCAGCATCGGCCAGGCCGTCGTCTGGCTGGCCACCGCCGTCAGCTCGGTGCTGCTGGTGATCAAGTCGAAGCGCGCGTTCTATGTGCCGCTGATCGGCGGAGTCGTGGCCTTCGTGCTGCTCGTGGCCACCATGGCCGTGGTGCTCGCGGGCGACACCGCCCTGCTCGACTACTTCAGCCAGCCGTAACCGGCAGCCGGCCGTAACCGGCCGGCCCAGCCGCAACTACTCGGGCCGGTTGACTCGCCCGCCGAGCGCACGCGCATCCGTCTTGCCCTGCAGGTCCTTGCGCAGTTCCTTGGGCAGGGAGAAGAGCAGGTCTTCCTCGGCCGTCTTGATCTGCTCAACGTCGCCGTAACCGGCGCCGGCCAGGTCGCGCAGCAACTCCTCGACAAGCTCTTCCGGCACGGATGCGCCGCTGGTCACGCCGACGGTGTTCACGCCGTCCAGCCATTCCTGCTTCACTTCGCTGGCGTAGTCCACCCGGTAAGCGGCCTTGGCGCCGTATTCCAGGGCGACCTCGACCAGGCGCACCGAGTTGGACGAGTTCGCCGAACCCACCACGATCACCAGGTCGGAGTCGCGGGCGACCTTCTTGATGGCCACCTGACGGTTCTGGGTGGCGTAGCAGATGTCGTCGCTGGGCGGATCCTGCAGGTTCGGGAACCGGGCGCGGAGGCGCCGCACGGTCTCCATGGTCTCGTCGACGCTCAGCGTGGTCTGTGACAGCCAGACCACCTTGTTCGGGTCCTTCACCACGATGGTGTCGGCTTCGTCGGGGCTGCCGACGAGCGTGGTGTGCTCCGGCGCCTCGCCGGCGGTGCCCTCGACCTCTTCGTGGCCCTCGTGGCCGATCAGCAAGATCTCGAAGTCGTCCCGGGCGAAGCGCACGGCTTCGCGGTGCACCTTGGTCACCAGTGGGCAGGTGGCGTCGATGGCCATGAGGCCACGGTCGGCGGCGGCGTTCACGACGGCCGGAGACACGCCGTGCGCGCTGAAGACGATGTGCGAACCGCTGGGAACCTCATCCACTTCTTCGACGAAGATGGCGCCGAGCTTCTCCAGTTCGCTCACGACGTGGGTGTTGTGCACGATCTGCTTGCGCACATACACCGGGGCGCCGTACAGTTCGAGCGCCTTCTCCACCGCGATGACAGCCCGGTCGACGCCGGCGCAGTAGCCGCGCGGGGCTGCCAGCAGCACCCGTTTCAGGCCATCCACCGGGGTATCCTTGAGCCTGTTGCGCAGGCTCGGAATTCTAGGCATGCCAAGGCCGATCACGGGCGCGGGGGTACTGGTACTCACCTGAACAGTCTAAGCGGGCGTATCTGTACAGACACCCCGCACATTCCCGGGCCGGCCGGTGCAACACCCCGAGGTAGGAGAGCGATGAACGCAGTCAGCATGCCCGCAGCAGGCGACGAGCCGCCCACTCTCGACGCGCCCTGGCCCGTGGCAGTGCTGTCGAACAAGATCCGCGGCTACATCGAACGCCTCGGCACCGCCTGGGTCGAGGGTGAGATCGTGCAGTGGGGCACCAGCGGCGGCAACGTCTACGGCAAGCTCAAGGACCTCACGGTGGACGCCTCCGTGAGCTTCACCGTGTGGTCGTCGGTCAAGGCCCGCCTCACCAGCGACTTCAAGCAGGGCGACCGGGTGATCGCCCTGGTGAAGCCGAACTACTGGGTCAAGGGCGGCACGCTGACCATGCAGGTCTATGAGCTGCGGCACGTGGGCCTGGGCGACCTGCTCGAGCGCCTGGAGCGCCTGCGCGCCCAGCTCAAGGCAGAGGGCCTCTTCGACGCCTCCCGCAAACGCGCGCTGCCATTCCTTCCGCACCGCATCGGCCTGGTCACCGGCAAGGACTCTGACGCCGAGAAAGACGTGCTGCGCAACGCCCAGCTGCGTTGGCCGGCCGTGGAGTTCAGTGTGGTGCACGCCGCCGTTCAGGGCGACCGCATGGTGAGCGAGGTCACCGCCGCCGTCAAGAAACTGGATGCCGACCCGTCGGTCGACGTGATCATCGTCGCCCGCGGCGGCGGCGACTTCCAGAATCTGCTCGGCTTCAGCGACGAGGGGCTCGTGCGCGCCGTCGCCGCCTGCACCACCCCGGTGGTGAGCGCCATCGGCCACGAGGCCGACCGGCCGCTGCTCGACGACGTCGCCGACCTGCGCGCCTCCACCCCCACCGACGCCGCCAAACGGGTGGTGCCCGACGTCTCCGACGAACTCAACCGGGTGCAGCAGGCCCGGGCGCGGCTGAGCAACCGGCTCACCGGCATCCTCTCCACCGAGGTCCACCGGCTCGAACAGCTGCGCAGCCGGCCGGTGCTCGCCGGCTCGGACTGGATCATCGACAACCGTTCGCAGGACCTCACCCGATACGTCGCCCGCGGCACCGAGCTGATGCACCGCGCCCTCGAGCGCGCGGGCTCCGGCGTCACCGAACTCCGCAGCCAACTGCGGGCACTCTCACCGCAGGGCACCCTCGATCGCGGCTACGCCATCGTGCAGTTGCCCGACGGACACGTGATGCGCTCCAGCGACCAGGCCCCGGCCGGCACCGAGCTGCGCATCACCGTGGCCGTCGGCACCGTGCCCGCCGTCTCGAAATAGATCGAAATAGAAGAAATAGAATAGGACCCATGACTTCGTCCGCTGCAACGCCCACGCACGCCCCCGGAGCCGTCCCGGCCGTCGACTCGCTCAGCTACGAGCAGGCCAGGGACGAACTGATCCGGGTGGTGTCGGTGCTCGAACAGGGCGCAGCCACGCTCGAAGAATCACTCGCACTCTGGGAGCGGGGCGAAGCCCTCGCGACCCGCTGCGAAGAATGGCTGATCGGCGCCAAGGCGCGCCTGGATGCCGCTCGCGGCGCGGCCACAGCGGAATGAGCCGCGCCCCGCGCCCACCGCGAGTCGTCGCGGAGCTGGGCCGGCCGGAAACGGCGGAAGAGCGGGCCACCCGGCTGGCCACGAACTCCCGCAACTATCGCTCCCGCAAGACCATCAACAACCTCGTCTACTCCCTGCTGGCCACGGTGGGAGCGGTCATCGTGCTGGTGCTCATCGTGCCCCGCAGCGACACCCCGCTCGACCGCGCCGTGGACTTCGGCTCGGTCGCCGAACAGGTGCAGCAGGGCGTCGACGAGCCGCTCGTTGCCCCGACCCTGCCGCCGGGCTGGAGCGCCAACGCCGCCGAGTGGCGCGCGGGCGGCAGCGACGGCGTCTCCAGCTGGTACATCGGCTTGATCACCCCTGAGAACGAATTCATCGGGCTTACTCAGGCCGTCGACGCCAACCCCACCTGGCTGGCCGAACAGCTGGACAAGGTGGCCGCCAGCGACACCATCACCATCGATGGCGTGGAGTGGGACGTCTACCGCAACCCCGCGCCCGCCGCCGACCAGGGCAACTTCGAATCCGCTCTCGTCACCGATGCCGGCGACAGCACCTATCTGCTCATCGGCACGGCCTCCGATCAGGAACTCACCGTGCTCGCCGGCGCGCTCTCCGACCAAATCACCGCCAACCAGGCCGAGGACAACACATGACCACAGAACTCTCTCCGGCCACCGTCTGGAACGACCTCGCCGAAGGCAACGAACGTTTCGTCAACGGTACGCCGCAACATCCGCGCCAGGATGTCGACCGTCGCGCCGAGACCGCGTTCGAGCAGACCCCGATGGCCGCCCTGTTCGGCTGCAGCGACTCCAGGCTCGCTGCCGAGATCATCTTCGACAAGGGCCTCGGCGACCTGTTCGTGGTGCGCAACGCCGGCCAGGTCATCTCCGACTCCGTGCTCGGCTCGCTCGAATACGCCGTGGCCGTGCTGAAGGTGCCGCTGATCCTGGTGCTCGGCCACGACCGCTGCGGCGCCGTCCTGGCCGCCATCGACTCGCAGGCCGAAGACGCCGTGCCGCTGCCGCCGCACATCAACAACATCATCGAGAAGATCGTGCCAGCGGTACGCCGCGTGGGCGGCCCGACGACGGGCCCGCTCGACCCGCAGACCGTCGACGCATCCGCCGTTGGCCGGGAACACCTGCGCGACACGGTGGCCGAGCTGGTGCAGCGCTCCGAGATGATCAGCGCCGCCATCGCAGAAGGTACATTGGCTATCGTCGGCGCGAACTACCGGCTCCTCGAGGGCCGCGCCGACCCCGACATCGTCGTCGGCATCGTCTAGGTGCCGTCAGACCCGTTACCCGCTTTGAATCGAAAGGTATGACACACCGTGGTGGACATTTCAACTGAGACCGATTTCCGCATCGAGCACGACACGATGGGCGAGGTGCGGGTTCCCGCCGCCGCCCTGTACGGCGCCCAGACGCAGCGGGCGGTCGAGAACTTCCCGATCTCAGGGTCGGTGCTGGAGTCCGCCCAGATCGCCGCGCTCGCCCGCATCAAGAAGTCCGCCGCCCTCGCCAACGCCCGGCTCGGGGTGCTGGATGCCGCCATCGCCGATGCCATCGCCGCCGCTGCCGACGAGGTCATCACCGGCCGGTACGACAGTGAATTCCCGATCGACGTGTACCAGACCGGCAGCGGCACCTCCTCGAACATGAACATGAACGAGGTGCTCGCCACCCTCGCCACCCGGCGGCTGGGCAGCCCGGTGCACCCGAACGACCACGTCAACGCGTCGCAGTCCTCCAACGACGTCTTCCCCACGTCGGTGCACATCGCCGTCACCAGCGCGCTGATCGACGACCTCATCCCGGCCCTCGACCACCTCGCCGTGGCCTTCGAGGCCAAGGCCGAACTCTGGGCCACCGCGGTCAAGGCCGGCCGCACCCACCTGATGGATGCCACCCCGGTCACCCTCGGCCAGGAATTCGGCGGGTACGCCCGGCAGATGCGGCTCGGCATCGAACGCATCCGCACCGCCCTCCCCCGCGTGGCCGAAGTCCCGCTCGGCGGCACCGCCGTGGGCACCGGCATCAACACCCCGGCCGGGTTCCCGCAGCTGGTGATCGAACTGCTCACCCTCGAGACCGAGCTGCCGATCACCGAGGCCGTCGACCACTTCGAGGCGCAGGCCAACCGCGACGGGCTGGTCGACGCCTCCGGGGCGCTCCGCACCATCGCCGTCGGCCTCACCAAGATCTGCAACGACCTGCGCTGGATGGGATCCGGCCCGAACACCGGCATCGGCGAGCTCAGCATCCCCGACCTGCAGCCCGGCTCCTCGATCATGCCCGGCAAGGTCAACCCGGTGATCCCCGAGGCCGTGCTCATGGTCTGCTCCCGGGTGATCGGCAACGACGCCACCATCGCCTGGTCCGGCGCCTCCGGTGCCTTCGAGCTCAACGTGGCCATCCCGGTGATGGGCACCGCGCTGCTCGAATCGATCCGCCTGCTCACCAACGGCGCCCGGGTGCTGGCCGACAAGACCGTGGACGGCCTGGAAGCCAACCTCGACCGTGCCCGCGCGCTGGCCGAGTCGTCGCCGTCGATCGTCACCCCGCTCAACCGGGTGATCGGCTACGAGGCCGCCGCCAAGGTAGCCAAGCACTCCGTGGCCCAGGGCCTCACGGTGCGGGAGTCGGTGATCGACCTCGGCTTCGTGGAGCGCGGCGAGGTCACGCTCGAGCAGCTCGATGTGGCGCTCGACGTGCTGAGCATGACGAGGCCGCCGCAAGCGCGCTAACCCGTCACGCGAAAGCGGCGAAACGGTTGCTTCAGCTGGGCTGAGGCAACCGTTTCGCCGCTTTCGCAGGTTTAGGCCAGCTCGTTGCCCTCCAGCATCTCGGTGACCAGGGCGGCGATGGCGCTGCGCTCGGACCGGGTGAGGGTCATGTGCGCGAACAGCGGGTGACCCTTGAGGGTCTCGATGACCGAGGCGACCCCGTCGAACCGGCCCACCCGCAGGTTGTCGCGCTGGGCAACATCGTGGGTGAGCACCACGCGGGAGTTCTGCCCGATGCGGCTCAGCACCGTCAGCAGCACGTTCCGCTCCAGCGACTGCGCCTCGTCCACGATCACGAAGGCGTCGTGCAGGCTCCGGCCGCGGATGTGGGTGAGCGGCAGCACCTCGAGGATGCCGCGTTCCACCACCTCCTCGAGCACGTTCTCGCTGACCAGGGCACCGAGGGTGTCGAAGACCGCCTGGCCCCAGGGGCCCATCTTCTCCTGCGCGTCACCGGGCAGGTAGCCGAGCTCCTGGCCGCCCACCGCGTAGAGCGGCCGGAACACCATGATCTTGCGGTGCTGCTGACGCTCCAGCACGGCTTCCAGGCCCGCGCAGAGGGCGAGCGCCGACTTCCCCGTCCCCGCTCGACCTCCCAACGACAGGATCCCGATTTCCGGGTCGAGCAGCAGGTCGATCGCCAGGCGCTGCTCGGCCGACCGGCCGTGCAGGCCGAACAGGTCGCGATCGCCGCGCACCAGGCGCAGCTCACCCCGACCGGTGACCCGGCCGAGCGCCGAACCGCGATCGGAGTGGATCACCAGGCCGGTGTTCACCGGCATGTCCTGCACCAGGCGGGTCTGCAGCGACTCCTTGTCGTAGAGGTCGTTCACCTGCTCGGCGCTCAGGGTGATCTCGTCCATGCCGGTCCAGCCGGAGTCCACGGCGAGTTCGTGCCGGTACTCGTCGGCAGCCAGGCCGATCGAGGCGGCCTTGACGCGCAACGGCAGGTCCTTGGACACCACGGTGACCGCGAGCCCGTCGTTGGCGAGGTTCATGGCCACGGCGAGAATGCGCGAGTCATTGTCTCCCAGCTGCAGCCCGCTGGGCAGCACCGACATGTTGGAGTGGTTGAGTTCGACCCGAAGGCTCCCGCCCTCCCCCACCGGGATGGCGAAGTCGAGCCGTTCGTGCTTCACCCGCAACTCGTCGAGATAGCGCAGCGCTTGCCGGGCGAAGTAGCCGATCTCAGGGTCATTGCGCTTGGACTCGAGTTCGGTGATCACCACTACCGGAAGAACGACCGAATGTTCGGCGAACCGGAAGATGGCCTTTGGATCAGAGAGCAGTACCGAAGTGTCCAGTACGAAGGTGCGCTCGGATTGGTCGACCCCTGTCTTCTCTGCAGACGAGTCCAGGTAGTCGGTTCGATTAGCGGTCACAACCACTCCCACCCCACACCCTTCCGGGTGCGGATTCTTTGGCGAGCGACCACAAGCTTTTTTCTCGAGCCGTACTTATGTGGCCGTCTCGATCAGGTGCCGTACCTGATGAGTTGAACGTACGTCGATTGGCTGGGAATAGGAAAAACGACACGCCGGGCGACATCAGACGTTAATCCGAGTGGCAGAACGCACGGCACCCGGTCGAGCAGCGGATGCGGCTCAGTAGCGGGCGGAGGCCGCGTAGGTGCTGAACGCACCACGCAGCATGTCAACCGTCTCGTCGGCCAGCGCTGCGTGCACGCTCAACCGCACCTCGTTTTGCCTGATCGTGGCGGTGATTCCGTGGTTGTGCAGCGCGGCGGTGAGTGCGGTCAAACGCTCCGCGGGCGGCTGCAGCACAATCAGCCCCGCGCGGTCCCTGGGATCCCGCGCCGACACCACCGGAAGGGCGAACTCGTCGGCCAGGTCGATCACCCGGTCGGTGTTGGTGGTGACGAACGATTCGATGGCGGCCACACCCACCCGGCCGATTTCCTCGAGCGCGGTGGCGAAGCGGGCCTGGGCCACTCCATCGGCGTTGCTCACCCGGAACGCCGAGGCGGCGCGCACGGGCGGCGGCACGTCATCCCACGGCACGACGTCGTCGGCGCCCGTGCCGACGAACCCTGACACCACCGGGGTGAGCCGTTCGATCGCCCGGTCGCTCAGGGCGAGGAAGCCGGTGCCCCAACCCGCCCGCACCCACTTCTGGCCGCCGGTGGCGACGACATCCGCCGCCGTGTAGTCGGCATCCAGCACGCCGAAGCCCTGGATGGCGTCGACGAGCAGGAGCCTGTCGCCGATCACCTGGCGGATGCCGTCGAGGTCGGCGCGGAAGCCCGTGCGGGAGTCGACCAGGCTGACCGCCACCGCGACGGTGGACGGTGTCAGCTGGTCGCGCACCTGGCCTGGGGTGACCTGGCCGACGGTGTCGGAGCTTTCGGCGGCCACCAGCCACTGCGGGGTGGCCACGTGCAGGGCCTCGGCGGCGCGCATGGCGGCGAACGGAACACTGGGGAAGTCGGCCGGCGAGAGCAGCACGTCTCCGGTCAGGCCGAACATGGCGTGCATGAGGCCCATGCTGGTGTTCGGCTGCGCGGCGATCTGGTCTGGGGCGAACCCGGTGACGGCGGCCACGGCCTCGCGCATGCGCTGGTCCTGCTGGCCGAAATGGTCGAGGCTGCCGAACCTGGCCCGGCCGAGGATCTCGGTCTGGCCGAGGGTCTCGGCGGCGACGGCGGCGGACACCGGGCCGATCCGGCCGTAGTCGAGGTAACCGGGGTCTTCGGTGAAACCGGCCAGGTAGTCGGCCAGGGCGCCGGTAACAGCGCTCGGCAGCACGCTCATCCGCCGAACCTGCGGTGCCGCTTGGCGAAGTCGCGCAGCGCCCGCAGGAAGTCGACCTGGCGGAGGTCGGGGCCGAGCGCCTCGACGAAGTAGAACTCGCTGTGCGCGCTCTGCCAGAGCATGAAGTCACTCAGCCGCTGCTCCCCCGAGGTGCGGATGACCAGGTCGGGGTCCGGCTGGCCGCCGGTGTAGAGGTGCTGGCCGATCAGCTCGGGGGTGAGGGTCTCGGCGAGGTCTTCGAGGGTGCCGCCGTGGGCGTGGTGGGTGGCGACGATGCTGCGCATGGCGTCGGTGATCTCGGTGCGACCGCCGTAGCCGACGGCGAGGTTCACGTGCAGGCCTTGGTTGGCCATCGTGCGGGCCTCCGCGGCACCCAGGGCGGCTTCCAGCGGCCCGGGCAGGCACTTCTTCGAGCCGACCTGCTGCACCTTCCAGTCGCGGTAGTGCGAGAGATCCTCGGCCAGATCGGCGATGATCTCGAACAGGGCGTTGAGTTCTTCGGTGGGCCGTTGGGTCAGGTTGTCGGCCGACAGCAGGTACAGGGTGACCACCGAGATGCCGAGGTCGTCGCACCACTCCAGGAATTCGCGCATCTTGGCGGCCCCGGCCCGGTGGCCGTGCGCGGCGGAATCGTAGCCGAGCTGCTTGGCCCAGCGGCGGTTGCCGTCGATGATCATGGCGACGTGGTTGGGGAGGACTGCCGCGGACAGCCCGCGACGAAGCCGACGCTGGTAGACCCGGTAAAGGAGCCCGCGTCCGAGGGAAAACTTCCGCTTCTGCACACAGTTACGCTAGCCCAATCCGGCTGGCGTCCGCGCCGCGACCGACCGGCGCTGCCGTATCCTGACAGCATGGCCCCCGAGGACGACATCCCGAATCTGCCCCTGCTCGAAGACGAAATCGAGCAGGTCATCCCCGAGAAACCGCTCTGGCGGGGCTGGATCCACGCGGGCACGTTCCCGGTCACGATCGTGGCCGGCATCATCCTGCTGGTGGCCGCCGACGGACCGGCCGCCACCTGGAGTTCGGCTGTCTTCGTGGCCAGTTCCATGCTCCTGTTCGGCAATTCGGCGCTGTACCACCGCATCAACTGGCAGCCGCGCACCAAGATGATCTTCAAGCGCATCGACCACGCCAACATCTTCCTGCTCATCGCCGGCTCGTACACGCCCATCGCGGTGCTGGCCCTGCCGCCGGACAAGTCGGTGCTGCTTTTGTCGCTGGTCTGGGGCGGCGCGCTGCTGGGCATCGCGTTCCGGGTGTTCTGGATCAACGCCCCGCGCTGGCTGTACGTGCCGCTCTACCTGGCGTTGGGCTGGGGCGCGCTGATGTTCATCGTCGACTTCTTCCAGGCCAATGCCGTGATGATGACCCTGATCATGGTCGGCGGGCTGTGCTACTCAGTGGGTGCCGTGGTCTACGGGCTCAAGAAACCGAACCCGGTACCCGGGGTGTTCGGCTTCCACGAGATCTTCCACGCGCTCACCGTGGTGGCGTTCCTCTGCCACTGGGTCGCGATCCTGATCATCGCGACGCATCCGCTCTACCCGTGACTCAGCTCGCCGTGACTCAGGTCGCCGTGAGTCAGCTCGCGTCGGGCTTCTTCTGCTCGGCTTCGGCGGCAGCGGCGTCTCGTGCGGCGACCTCGGCCTGCAGGCGTTCCTGCATCTCGGCGCGGTAGTTGGTGCGGCGGATGCGCCGGGCCAGGTCCATGCCGAGCAGCAGCGTGACCGCGGCGACGAAGAAGATCGCGAAGAAACCCCACGGGCCCGGGGTCACGGTGTCGGGGTTGAACTCCGGCGGCGGGGTGTTCGACAGGATGAAGTGAACGACATTCATGCGTCGTCTCGCACTGACTCGGTGACGCCGGCGAAGAGATCTGATTCGGGCATGACGGAGTCAACTTTCGATTCGACGAGCTGGAAGTCCTCGTAGGGCCAGGCCTTCCGCACCATGTCGTTGGGCCAGAAGAAGAAGCTGCTGGTGGGCGACACCTGGCTGGCGTGGGACTTGAGGGCGGTGTCCCGCACCTCGAGGAAGTCGCCGATGGGCACGTGGGTGGTGGCGAGGTTGGGGTATTCGCTGAGGCGTTCGCGGGCGCCGGCGAGGGGCTCGAGCAGGTCGGAATCGGGTTCGGCGACGCTCAGCTCGAGGTACATGGCGTCCATGCGTTCGAGGTTGAAGATGCGGTCGTAGTAGAGCTTGTCGATCTGCCACGGCTCGCCGGCATCCGGGTACCTGTCGGCGTCGGCGGCGGCGCGGAACGCCTCGAGGGAGACCTCGTGGCAACGGATGTGGTCGGGGTGAGGGTAGCCGCCGTTCTCGTCGTAGGTGATGAGCACCTGCGGGCGGAACTCGCGCACGATCCGCACCAGCGGCTCCGCCGAGATCTCCAGCGGAACGTCGGCGAAGGAGTTCTTGGGCACCCCGCCGTCGTCCTGCATGCCGGAGTCCTGATAACCCAGCCACCGGTGCTGGATGCCGAGGGCCTCCTGGGCCGCCTTCATCTCGAGCCGGCGGAGCCCGGAGAGATCCCGCTCGGCCATGGACTTGTTCGCAAGGTCTTCGTTGAGGATGCTGCCGCGCTCACCGCCGGTGCAACTGACCACCATGACCTCGGCGCCGAGGCTCCGGTAGTACGCGTACGTTGCCGCACCCTTGCTCGACTCGTCGTCGGGATGGGCGTGCACTGCCAAGAGCCGCAGCGTCATGAAACTCCTCAGAAATGCCAGCTAACCTTGGGTCAAGCCTAATCGTTGAATATCAAGTGTGGAGTCTCAGTGGCGCTCAGCAGCAACCTCGACGAACGCTATGGGCGAACCTCCAGCAGCCGATTGCGTGACCGTCGGGTGCAGTGGATCGTCGCCGGCGTGTTCGCGCTGATCCTCACCGGCTGGGTGGTCTGGGCAGGCCTGGATGGCGCCGGGCCATCGATCGAGGCCAGGGACACCCGGCACCAGATCATCGACGACAACAGCATCAGCGTCACGTTCGAGGTGTCGCTGCCCACCGACACGGCGTCCAGTTGCGCGGTGCAGGCCCTCAACGAGACCTTCACCGTGGTGGGCTGGAAGATCGTCGACCTGCCGCCGTCGCCCGAGTACACCAGGTCGTTCACCGAGGTCGTGCACACAACCGAGCTGAGCAACACCGGATTGATTTACCGTTGTTGGTTGACCTAGACTGACGTATTCGCCCTGGCAATAGTCGGGGCGTCCGCTGTATGACGTGGCTCCTTCCGGGTATCTGGAGAGCGGCCACCTCAGTACCACAGCGCTGCACCCGGCCTCCGGCCGTCTCAGCGACGAACGGCCGCCACCGTGGCGGCACCATCGGCGCACTATCTGCCGGCGCATCACCGATCAGCACGAGAAGGAGAGAACCATGACTACCGAAACTTCGGTCACCTGGCTGACCCAGGAGGCCTACGACCGCCTCGCTCTGGAGTTGGAGACTCTCAGCGGCGCTGCCCGGGTGGATATCGCCAACAAGATCGAATCCGCACGCTCCGAGGGCGACCTCAAGGAGAACGCCGGCTACCACGCGGCCAAGGAAGAGCAGGGCAAGATGGAGGCGCGCATCCGCACCCTCACCCTGCTGCTGCGCACCGCCGAGGTGGGCCACGCACCCGAGAGCAAGGGCGTCGTCGAGCCCGGCACCGTCATCACGGCCACCATCGCCGGTGACGAGACCCGGTTCCTGATCGGCAGCCGCGAGATCGCCGGCGACAGCGACCTCGACGTCTACAGCGAGAAGAGCCCCCTGGGCGAGGCCATCATCGGCCTCAAGGTCGGCGCGACGACCAGCTACGAGACCCCCAACGGCAAGCAGATCGCGGTCGAGATCCACAGCGTGGAAACCTTCACCGGCTAACTGCCCCCGAACGACGAAACGGCCGACTGCGGATGCAGCCGGCCGTTTTTCGTGTGCGGGTTTAGTCGGTGCGCGGGTCGTAACCGGCCGCGCGCAGGGTGTCGACCACGTGCTGGCGGTGCTCGGGGCCACGGGTCTCGACGCTGATGTCGATCTCGACCTCACTGATCTGGATGCCCACCCCGTGCCGGGTGTGCAGCACCTCGATCACGTTGGCGTGCGCCTCGGCGAGCAGTTCGGAGATGCGGGCGAGCTGGCCGGGGCGGTCGGGCAGCATGATGCGCAGGGTGAGGTACCGGCCGCTGGCGGAGAGGCCATGGCTGATCACCCGCTGCATCAGCAACGGGTCGATGTTGCCGCCGGAGAGCATTGCCACCGTGGGTCCGGTGGCGGTGATCTTGCCGGCCAGGATGGCGGCCACCGAGACGGCGCCGGCGGGTTCGACGACGAGCTTGGCCCGTTCGAGCAGCACCAGCAGCGCCCGGGCCATGTCGTCTTCACTCACCGTGACGATCTCGTCGACGGCGTCGCGGATGATCTCGAAGTTCAGCAGACCCGGCTTGGCCACGGCGATGCCGTCGGCCATGGTGGGTGTGATGTCGATCGCGAGCACCTCACCGGCTGCGATGGAGGGCGGGTAGGCCGCGGCGTTCTCCGACTGCACCCCGATCACCCGGATGCTGCGGCCCTCGCGGGCGGCGTACTGCTTGAGCACACTGGCCATGCCGGCGGTGAGACCGCCGCCGCCGATGGGCACGATCACCGTCTCGAGGTCGGGCACCTGGTCGAGGATCTCCAGGCCGAGGGTGCCGGCGCCGGCGACCACATCCGGGTGGTCGAACGGCGGGATCAGGATCGCACCGGTCTCGCGGGCATACTCGGCGGCGGCCAGCAGCGGCTCTGCCACGGTGTGGCCGCGCAGGATCACCTGTGCGCCGTAGTCGCGCGTGGCCTGGAGCTTGGGCAGGGCGACGCCGATGGGCATGAAGATGGTGGCGTCGATGCCGAGCTCCCGCGCGGCGAAGGCCACGCCCTGGGCATGGTTGCCGGCCGAGGCGGCCACGACGCCGCGGGCCTTCTCCTCGTCGGTGAGCTTGGACAGCCGGTTGTAGGCCCCCCGGATCTTGTACGACCCGGTGCGCTGCAGGTTCTCGCACTTGAGGAAGACCGGGGCGCCCAGAATGGTGGCCAGGTAGCGCGAGCTCTCCATCGGGGTGACGTCGGCCACCCGGGAGACGACGGCGCGGGCCGCTTCGAAATCGGCCAGGGTGGGGCCTGCCAGCACGGGCGCGGCCGCTACCGGCGCCGTCTGATCGGTGTGGGTGTCTGTCATGGACGGGTCTCTCGGGCTCGGTCGGTCTCTACGGTGTCGAGGCGCCGCGACGGGCGGAAACCCGGGCGCTGCGGGATGGTTTGCCACAGCACGGATCCGCCTGTCACGCCCGCTGGTGGCACATCCCCCCGCCAGGCGCCGCTATGGATGTAGCTGATCATAACGTTCAGGACGGCGGCGACGGGTACGGCGAACAGGGCGCCGGGGATGCCGGCCAGCAGCGCGCCGGCGGCCACGACGAGCACGACGCCGAGCGGGTGCACCTTCACGGCGGTGCCCATGATCAGCGGCTGCAGTACGTGCCCCTCGATCTGCTGCACCAGCAGCACCACCCCGAGCATCAGCAGGGCGACCCACCAGTCGTTGAACACGAGCGCGATCAGCACGGCGACGGCGCCGGTGGCCACGGCGCCCACGATCGGGATGAAGGAGCCCAGGAACACCAGGACGCCGATCGGGATGGCCATGGGCACGCCCAGGATGGCCGCACCGGCGCCGATGCCGATGGCGTCGATGGTGGCGACCAGGATCTGCACCCGGGCGAAGTTGCCGAGCGTGGTCCAGCCGGCCGCACCCGCACCGGCGATCGCCGGGCGGGCCCGGCGAGGAAAGATCTTCACGATCCAGTTCCAGATGCCGGTGCCGTCGATCAGGATGAACAGCAGGCTGAACAGGGTGAGCAGCAGGCCCGTGGCCAGGTGGCCGAGCGAGGAGCCGACCGAGAGCGCGCCGGTGATGAAGATCTGACTGTCGGCCTGCAGGGCATCCGCCGCCTGGCTGAGGTAACCGTTGATCTCGGCGTCGCTGAGTGCCAGGGGCGAGGCGGCCAGAACCTCTTTGAGGTTGGCGTACGACGCGGCGAACCGGTCGCTGAGTCCCACCGAACCCGCCGCGATCTGGGTGACGGCCAGGGTGACCAGGCCGGCCACCACGGCCAGGGTGCCGATCAGCGCGAAGGTGACGGCCAGGCCCTTGGGCCAGCGGTGTCGCACCAGGAAGGAGACCAGCGGCACCAGCAGGGCGGAGACCAGCACGGCCACGAGCACCGGGATGACGATCAGGCGCAGCTGCACGATCAGGAAAAGCACCACCGCGATCGCCGCGGCGATCACGAGCAGCCGCCAGGACCAGGCGCCGGCCAGGCGGATGCCGGCCGGCACATTCTCATCGACCCCGTTCGGCACCGGCTCCACCGGAGCGAGCACGGCGGTGACCGTGCCCGGGTCTGTGCGCTGTTGCCGCTTTCGGCCGAACCAACCGGATCTTCCCGTGGATGTGCTCACCGGAACAGTCTAGGACGGGGTCTGTGCCTCTACCGGAATGTGCGCCTCGACCGGAACCGGTGCCCCGGAGAAGCGCACCAGCACGGACTCCCCCACCGTGGGATGCAGCCGCACATCGTGCTGCAGCACCACCGTGCCGCCCACATCGAGCCGTACGCTGGTGCGCCGCAGCGAGCCCAGGAAGCTCGACAGCAGCACGGTTCCCGGCAGTCCGGTGCCGGGCTGGTCGTCGATGGTGCCGAGCGTCAGGTCTTCCGGCCGCACGAACACCCGAACGGGGCCATCCGGCTGCGACGGGTCCACCAACGGCAGGGTCACCCCGTGCACCTCGGCGAAGCCGTGCCGCACCAGCCCGGGAAGACGGTTGGAGAGGCCAACGAAGTCGGCGATGAACGGTGTGGCCGGCCGGGTGTAGAGCTCCTCGGGCGTGCCGACCTGCTCGATCCGGCCGCCCTGCATCACGGCGACCCGGTCGGCCACGGCGAGGGCCTCGTCCTGGTCGTGGGTGACGAACAGCGTGGTGATGCCCAGCTCGGTCTGGATGCGCCGGATCTGTTCCCGCAGCGACACCCGTACCTTGGCGTCGAGGGCGGAGAGCGGTTCGTCGAGCAGGAGTACCCGCGGACGGGTGACCAGGGCCCGGGCCAGCGCCACCCTCTGCTGCTGGCCGCCGGAGAGCTGGTGCGCGAACCTGTCGTAGTGGGTGTCCAGGCCCACGAGGTCCAGCGCCTCCGCCGCGCGACTGCGGCGCTCGGCGGCCGGCACGCGGCGCATCCGCAGGCCGAACTCGACGTTCTCCCCCGCACTCAGGTGCGGGAAGAGCGAGTAGGACTGGAAGACCATGCCCATGTCGCGGCGGCTGGTGGGGACGCCGGAGACGTCGTCGCCGTTGATCAGGATGCGGCCGCCGTCGGTCGATTCCAGGCCGGCGAGTACGCGGAGTGCCGTGGTCTTGCCGCTGCCGCTCGGGCCGAGCAGGGCCACGAGCTCGCCGGCGTGCAGGGTCAGGGCGAACTCGGACAGGGCCAGGTGGGTGCCGAACCGCTTGACCACCCCGGCGAATTCGACCACGGAACCGGTCCGGGCCGGGCTGGTTGTCGTGGGGCTGGTGGTCTTTGGGCTCACGGTCTTCTGGCTCACGGTCGGGCTCCGGTCGGGGTCGGGGTGGAGGTCGGGGATGCCGCGGAAACCGGCGTGCGGGCGGTCTGTGCGCGGGGGCGGCGCACCGTGCCGAGCCGGCCGATCGCCAGCAGCAGCAGGAACGCCACGGACAGGGCGATCAGCGACAGGATGACGGCGGTGTACGGGTCGTTCTTGCTCACCACCACCAGGGCGGTCTGCAGGTTCACCCGGTTGAGCAGCGACGCGATGGTGAATTCGCCGAGCACCACGGCCACGGCGATGAACGCCCCGGCCAGGATGCCGCGGCGCAGGTTCGGCACCAGCACGCGCAGCAACACGCTGCCCCAACCGGCGCCGAGGGTGCGGGCCGCTTCGCTCAGGGTGCGCACGTCGACGCCATCGAGATTGGACTGGATGGCCCGGTAAGCGAACGGCAGCACGGTGATGCCGTACGCGAACGCGAGGGTCCACACGCCGCTGCCCACGAGCTGGGCGACGACGGAGAACACCGGCGCCAGGCCGACCACGAGCACGATGGCCGGAATGGAGATCGGCAGGATGCAGAGAATCTCGAGTACCCGGCGCAGCTGCGGGAACCGGATGTGCACGAGCAGCATGGTGGGCACCAGCAGCAGCAGGATGATCGCGACGGTGCCGATCGCCAGGCCCACGGAGTTGCCCAGTGCCACCAGAACGGGCTTGTATTCGCCGGTCAGGCCGCCCTGGAACAGGTCGGTCCAGCGGTGCAGGTCGTAACCGCCCTCGAGTCCGCGGCGCAGGGTGAACTCGACCATGGCCAGGATCGGTACCGCGAACACCAGCCCGACGACGCCGAGGATCAGGCCGCGGGTGAGACGGTTGGGCGCGTGCGCGACCCTGATGTCGCCGCTCATCGCTGCCACCTCGCCGCACGGGACTGCAGCACCGAGTACCCGACCATCACGACGGCCATCACCAGGATCATGCCCAGCGCCAGCGCCCCGGCCAGGTTCTCCCGGCCGAGCATGGTCTCGCTGGTCAGCGCCGACCGGATCTGCAGCGGCACGATCTGCGAACCCTGGCTGGTGAGGGCGGCCGCGGTCGCGTACGACGAGAACGCGTTGGCGAACAGGAGCAGCAGGCTGCCGAGGAACGACGGCGCCAGCACCGGCAGCGCGATCCGCAGCCAGTAGCTGCGGGCAGTGCCTCCGAGGGTGGCGTTGGCTTCGGCCCAGGTGGTCTTCAACGAGACCAGGGCGGGCATGAACGTGATCACCATGAGGGGCACCTGAAAGTAGATGTAGGGCAGCACAAGGCCCGGCAGCTCGTAGAGCCACACGCCATCCGCGTAGATGTCGATGCCGAAGCTGTCGCGCAGCAGCACCGTGATCATGCCCTGGATGCCGATGGTCGCGACGAACGCGAACGCCAGCATCACGCCGCCGAACTGGGCCAGCACACTGCTGAGCGAGTCGATGGTGGAGCGGAGCGGACCGTCGGCGGGTGCGCCGAGGAGGGCATAACAGACCAGGGCGCCGACGATGGCGCCGATCACCGCGGTCAGCGCCGACAACCAGATCGAGCTGCCGAAGGCGGAGAGCACAACCGGGTCGGCGAGGGCGCCGACGGTGTCGAGGGTGAATCCGCCGTCCGCGCCGACGAACCCGGTGCCGACGGCGATCAGGGTGGGCAGGGCGAGGAAGAGCAGCACGTAGACCGCGAACGGCAGCAGCCCGAAGGCTGCTGCCGGAACACGGAACCTACTGGACAGCCGCTGCCCACTTCTCGCCGAGGAGCGTCGCGGCGGCTTCGCTCTGGTCGGCCGTGGGAACGACGGTCTCGTCGGGCACGACGGGCAGGGCATCGAACAGGTCGGTGTCGATGGTGCCGGCCTCGGCCATGGCCTCGGCGAGCACGGGGCGGGCGCCACCGGCGAGCCACAGGTTCTGGGCGTCGTCGCTGTAGAGGAACTCCTGCCAGAGGCGGGCGGCCGCGGGGTGCGGCGCGTCCTTGTTGATCGCCTGGTTGTAGTAACCGGCGTAGCCGGTGCCGGGGAAGACCACGACCTCCCAGTTGCGCTCACCCTCCAGCTGGGTGCCGTAGCCCACGTTGAGGTAGTCCCAGTCGAAGACGACGGGCGTCTCACCGGAGGCGATGGTGGCGGGTGTCGGGTCGATCTTCACGAAGTTACCGGCGGCGTTGAGCTCGCTGAAGAAGTCGATGCCGGCCTGGAAGTCGTCCACGGAGCCGTCGTTCTGCACGGCGGCCATGCCGACCGCGGCGAAGGCAGCGCCGGCCTGGGTCGGGTCACCGTTGATGGCGACCTTGCCCTTGTACTCGTCGCCGAGCAGGTCGCTGAGCTCCTTCGGGGCCGGCACGGCGTCGGGGTCGTAACCGACGGCCATGTATCCGCCGTAGTCGCCCACGAACAGGCCGCTCTCTTCCTTCAGGGCGTCGGGGATGTCGGACCAGCTGGCGACCTGGTACGGGGCGAACTGGTCGGTGCTGGACAGCGCCACGGCCAGGCCGAGGTCGAAGACGTCGGGGGCGGTGTCCTGGCCGGCCAGGTTCTCAGCCGCCTGGATCTCCTCGGCGCTGGAGCCGTCGGGCGCGGCCTCGGTGATGGTGATCTCGGGGTACTTCTCGGCAAAGAGGTCGAGCACGGCGCCGTAGTTGGCCCAGTCGCGCGGCAGGGCGATGACGTTCAGGGCACCCTCCTCGATCGCGGCGGCCTCGAGGCCGGCCAGGTCGCCGAAGGCGGAGACGTCGGTGGCGGTGGCGGCGTCGACGGCGCCGGCGGTGCCGGACGCGTCAGCGGCGCCGGAGCATCCGGTGAGGGTGAGCGCGACGATTGCGGTCGCCGCGATGGTGGCTGCCAGGGTGCGGGTGGTAGGCAAGGGTTCCTCCGTTGTGAACAATTCGGGTGCCGGATAACCGGTCGCTGAGAGGCTAGAAGCGGGGAATGTCCTGGTGCCGCCCAGCTCCTGAACGGCGCGTGAACGTCGTGTGTCACCGGGCATCGGTAGGGTCGAGTCGTGGTCCAGACGATCTCCCCCGCCCTTGCCCGCCGCATCGCCCTCGCCGCTCAGGGCTTCGGCCGCCCGGCCGCGCCCGCGGGTTTGCTCCCGGCCGCACCGGGCATCCGCCAGCTCGGGGCGCTGGTGGAAAGGCTCGGGCTGTTGCAGATCGACTCGGTGAATGTCTTCGAACGCAGCCACTACGTGCCGGCCTTCAGCCGGCTCGGCCCTTACGACAAGGCGCAGCTCGACCGGCTGAGCAGCGGAGCGAAACCCCGGCTGACCGAGTACTGGGTACACGAGGCGTCGCTGATCCCGGTCGACGACTGGCCGCTGTTCCGCTGGCGGATGCAGGCCTTCCGAGACCGCGCCGCCACCGACGACGCGCACTGGTCGCAGCAGAACGCCCCGATGCTGGCCTGGCTGCTCGACGAACTGGCCGCGAACGGCCCGATGCGCGCGAGCGCCATCGAGCACGACGCCAACAAGCGCAGCGGCCCCTGGTGGGGCTGGTCCGACGTGAAGATCGGCCTGGAGACCCTGTTCCGCTGGGGCGACGTGGTCAGCGGCGGCCGGGAGCGGTTCGAACGGGTCTACGCGTTGCCCGAGCAGGTCTTCAGCAGCGAGCTGCTGGACCGCCACGTGCCGGCCGGCGACGCCCATCGCGCGCTGATCGCACAGTCCGCCCGGGCGCACGGCATCGGCACCGTCAGCGACCTGGCCGACTACTTCCGGCTGGCCACCGCGCCCACGCGGGTCGCCATCACCGAGCTCGAGGAGTCCGGCGAGCTGATTCCGGTACAGGTGCCCGGCTGGGGCCGGAACGGCGCACCCGGGGCCGCCTGGTTGCACCGGGACGCCCGTCTGCCGCGCCGGTTGGACGCGGCGGCGGTGCTCAGCCCGTTCGACCCGGTGGTCTGGGAGCGGGCCCGCGCCGAGCGGATGTTCGGCTTCCACTACCGGATCGAGATCTACACGCCCAAGGAGAAGCGGCAGTTCGGGTACTACGTGCTGCCGGTGCTGCTGGGCGATGCCATCGTGGGCCGGGTCGACCTGAAGAACGACCGCCAGAACGGGGTGCTGCGGGTGCAGGCCAGCTGGGCGGAACCCGGCGCGCCCGCCGATACCGCCGAGCGCTTGGCCGACGTGCTGCGGAGCACCGCCGCCTGGCAGGGCCTGGCCGAGATCGAGGTGGTGCCGCGCGGCACCCTCGCGCCCGCACTAGCCGCCGAGCTCGCCTAGCTCCCCGCGGGTCAGTTCGTTAGAACTTGCTGCCCATCGCGTGCAGGCGCTCGATGCGCTCGTTCAGCGGCGGGTGGGTGGCGAAGAGCTTGTCCATCACGCCGGGCTTGAGCGGGTCGGCGATCCAGAGGTGCGCCATCGAGGTGTTCTGCTTGCGCATCGGGCGGCCGTATTCGCCGAGCTTGGCCAGGGCGCTGGCGAGCGCATCCGGCTGCCGGGTGGTGAGGGCGCCGGTGGCGTCGGCGAGGTATTCGCGCTGCCGGGAGACCGCGAGCTGAACGATCGAGGCGATCAGCGGGGCCACGATCATGGCCACCAGGCCGAAGACCAGCACCACCGGGTTGCCGTTGCTGTTGTTGTTACGGCCGAAGAACGCCATCCGCAGGAAGATGTCGGAAATGAAGCCGACGGCCACGACGAGGCCGAAGACGATCATCGACACCCGGATGTCGTAGTTACGAACGTGCCCGATCTCGTGCGCCATGACGCCCTCGAGTTCGGCGTCGTCCATGATGTCGAGCAGGCCCGTGGTGGCCGCGACGATGGCGTGCTTGGGGTCACGCCCGGTGGCGAAGGCGTTCGGAGCCGGGTCGTTGATGATGTAGACCTCTGGCATGGGCGTGCCGGTTGTGATCGAGAGGTTCTCCACGATGCGCCAGAGCCGGGGGTGGTCGGTGACGCTGTTCACCCGGATGCCGCCGCTCATCGCGATCGACTGCCGCCCGGCGGCGAAGTACTGGATCAGCGCGTAGCCGCCGGCGATCACGAGGGTCATGATGAGCACGCCGGGGCCCTGCACACCGTAGGCCAGGCCGGCCAGCCAGCCGAGTGCTGAAATGATCAGCAGGAACAACACGATGATAATGACGGTGTTGCGCTTGTTTCGCGCAATCGCGCTATACATGGATCCTCTTCAGTACTGCGAGCACGGGGACGTGGAGCACGGGGTGGGGCCGGAAGCCAGTGACGGTTAGAACTGCACGCGCGGCGGCTCGGCGATGGCCGCCGAGTCGGTGACCTCGAAGAAGTCGCGCTGGGTGAAGCCGAGGTTCTTGGCGAACAGGTGGTTCGGGAAGACCTGGATCTTGGTGTTCAGTTCGCGCACGCCACCGTTGTAGAACCGGCGGGACGCCTGGATCTTGTCTTCGGTGTCGACCAGCTCGCCCTGCAACTGCAGGTAGTTCTGGCTGGCCTGCAGCTGCGGGTACGCCTCGGCGACGGCGAAGATGCTCTTCAGCGCGGTCTGCATGTGGTTCTCGGCGGCAGCGGCGTCAACCGGGCCCTGAGCGGAGAGAGTCTCGGCGCGGGCCTTGGTGACGTTCTCGAAGACGGCCTTCTCGTGTGCCGCATAGCCCTTGACCGTTTCGATCAGGTTGGGGATCAGGTCGGCACGACGCTTCAGCTGCACCGTGATGTCGCTCCACGCTTCATCCACCCGCACCTTGAGGGTGATGAGCGAGTTGTAGGTCGCCCACAGGTAGATACCCGCGATCGCAACGAGTACGACAACGATGAGGACCGGGATGAGCCATTCCATGGCAGCGTCTCCTTGCGATTGAACCTGCGCGCGACGGGCCGCACGTGGCGGCCCCCCGCAGCATGTGTGCGATTGCAGCAATCATAACGAAGCCCGCTGGGGCTCCCATGCTCTTCCCATCACACTCCAAGGAAGTGCGCTTCGGACCGGCCGTTCCGGGGGCGTGACTTTGCGGGCTGACCGGCGAATAATTCAAGGCATGGAGCAACAGACCGGGATCGGTGCCGTGCAGGCGGTCGAGGTGCGGGGCCTGCGCGTGCGGCGGGGGCCGCAGTCCGTGCTGCACGGGCTCGACCTCACCGTGCCGCGTGGCATCGTGGTGGGACTGATCGGTCCGAGCGGGTCGGGCAAGACCACCCTGATGCGCGCCATCGTCGGAGTTCAGGTGGTGCAGTCCGGCACCGTCACCGTGCTGGGCGAACCGGCCGGCACCGACTCGCTCCGCCGCCGGGTGGGTTACGTCACCCAGGATGCGAGCGTGTACACCGACCTGAGTGTGCGGCAGAACCTGGACTACTTCCGGGCCGTGCTGGGTGTGACCCGGGCGGATGTGGACCGGGTGATCGAGGAGACCGATCTCGGTGCCAACGCCCGACAACTGGTCGGCTCGCTCTCCGGCGGTCAGCGCAGCCGGGTGTCACTGGCCGTGGCCCTGCTGGGCCGGCCGGAGCTGTTGGTGCTCGATGAGCCCACGGTGGGCCTGGATCCGGTGCTGCGGCGCGACCTGTGGGCGCTCTTCCACCGTCTGGCGGCCGCCGGCACCAGCATCCTGGTCTCCAGCCACGTGATGGACGAGGCCGCCCGCTGCGACCGGCTGCTGCTGATGCGCGCCGGCGAGATCCTCGCCGACGACACCCCGGCCGGGTTGCTCCAGGTGACGGGCACGACCGACATCGAGACCGCGTTCCTCGGCCTCATCGGCACCGGCCAGGGGGATGCGCGATGAAACCGTCCCGCACCCTCGCCACCACCGGCCGCGTGCTCAGCCAGGTGCGGCACGACCCGCGCACGGTGGCGCTGCTGCTGCTGGTGCCGAGCCTCCTCATCGGGCTGGTCGCCTGGATCTTCTCCGACACCACGGTGTTCGACTCAGTCGGCCCGGCGATGATCGCGTTGTTCCCGTTCATCGTGATGTTCCTGGTCACCAGCATCACCACGCTGCGGGAACGGCGCACCGGCACCCTGGAGCGGCTGTTGTCGATGCCGCTGGGCCGGGGCGACCTGATCCTGGGCTACACGCTGGCGTTCGGACTGCTCGCGGTACTGCAGTCCAGCATCGCGGTGCTCTTCGCGGTGACGGTCTGCGGCCTCGAGGTGGAGGGGTCGGTGTGGCTGCTGGTGACCGTGGCGGTGGCCGACGCGGTCCTCGGCACCACCCTGGGCCTCCTGGCCAGCGCGTTCGCTCGCACCGAATTCCAGGTGGTGCAGTTCATGCCGGTGATCGTGTTCCCGCAGATCCTGCTCGGCGGCATCTTCCTGCCCCGCGACCAGCTGCCTGAGGTGCTGCGGGTGATCAGCGACTGGTTGCCGCTCTCGCACGCCGTCGACGCGCTGAACGCCGTCGCCACCGGCAGCGAGGACGCGGCCTACGTTCTCGGCGAACTCTCGATCATCCTGGCCTGGATCGTGGGCGCGGTCATCCTGGGCTCGATCACGTTGCGCCGCCGCACCCCCTGATCCGGCCCGCGAGCCGTGAGTAAAGCACCCATCCGGGCACGTTTTCGGGGCTTAGGTCACGGGTCGCGGGTCTACCGGGAGCTCAGGACGTGCTGGAGCCAGGAGAAACTTTGCTTGGGGGTGCGCGGGCGGGACGGGTCGGTGAAGTCGACGTACACCAGGCCGAAGCGCTGGGTGTAGCCGGCGGCCCACTCGAAGTTGTCCAGCAGGGACCAGATGATGTAGCCGCGCAGGTCGACGCCCTCGGCCGGGCCGCCGGGGGCGACGGCCTCCACAGCGGCGAGCAGGTGTTCGGCGAGGTAGTCGATCCGGGCGAGGTCGGTGACGGTGCCGTCCCGGTCGGCCCGGTCGGGGAAGCTGGCGCCGCCCTCGGTGATGTACACCGGCGGCAGGGCCTCGGCGTAGCGGTCCCGCAGCTCGGTCAGCACCACGAGCAGGTATTCCGGTGCGTTCGGCCAGCCGAACCCGGTCACCGGATGTTCGCGGAACGGCTCGAAGTGGAACGGGAGCCGGTTCATGGCCGGGCTGCTCCCATCCGGGCTGACCGGGCCGCCGGCACCTGCCGCCACGCGGGTGGGCTGGTAGTAGTTCAGGCCGTAGAAGTCCAGGCTCTGGTGGATGGTGCGGAGGTCGTCGGGTTCGATCTCGTGCAGGAAGCGCAACTCGTTCTCGAACACGCCTGCCGGGTCCGGGTACCGGCCGAGCAGCACCGGGTCGGCGAAGAGCCGGTTGTGCAGCAGGTCGTAGAGGGCGGCCGCGTCTCGGTCGGCCTCCCGGTCGGTGGCCGGCTGCACCGGGGAGTGCACGTTCGCCAGGCCGATCTGGCCGCGCACATCCGCCGCTCGCAGGGCCTGCACGGCCAGGCCGTGGCCGAGGAGTTGGTGGTGCGCCGCCGGCAGCGCGTCGAACAAAAGGGTCTCCCCCGGCGCGTGGATGCCGAGGGCGTATCCGTTGAAGGTGACCGTGGCCGGTTCGTTCACGGTGACCCAGGCGTCGATACGGTCGCCGAAGACCTCGCCCATCTGGTTCGCGTAATCGCCGAACCGTTGCGCGGTGTCGCGGTTCAGCCACTGGCCGCGCAGCGCCACCGGGGTGTCCCAGTGGTGCAGGGTCGCCATCGGGCTGATGCCGTTGCCGAGCAACTCGTCGAGCAACCGATCGTAGAAGGCCACCCCGGCGCGGTTGAGCGAACCGCGACCGTCGGGCTGCAGGCGCGGCCAGGCGAAGGAGAACCGGTAGATGTCGGCGCCGAGTTCGCGGAGCAGGGTGACGTCTTCGCTCAGCTTGCCGACGTGGTCGGTCGACACCGAGGCGTTCTGGCCGTCCAGGATGCGGCCCTTCTGCCGGGTGAAGGCATCCCACGTCGATTCACCGCGGCCGCCGTCGCGAGCGCCGCCCTCGATCTGGAAGGCCGAGGTGGCGGTGCCGATCCGGAATCCGGTGGGCAGCCGGTCGCCCAGCTCCCCCGCCCGGTGCTGCCAGGCGCGGGACGCTGGGGTGTTGCTGCTCATCGGCCGAGGACTCTTTCCAGGTAACGGTTGGCGAAGCGACGCTCGGGATCGAGCCGGTCCCGCACGGCGAGGAAGTCGTCGAAGTGCGGGTAGACCGCCCGGAGGGAGTCGGCGTCGAGATTGTGCATCTTCCCCCAGTGTGGGCGACCGTCGTGCGCACGCATAATCGCCTCCACGGCGGCGAAGTACTCGCGCGGGTTCTCCCGGTAGTACTTGTGCACGGCGATGTACCCGGTGGCGCGGCCCTGGCCGGTGGAGAGCCAGATGTCGTCGGCCGCGGCCGAGCGCACCTCGAGCGGGAAGGAGATGCGCCAGCCGCGTTTGTCGATCAGTGCGCGCACCTCGCGGAGGGCTTCCGGCACCTGCTCCAGCGGCAGGGCATATTCCATCTCGTGGAACCGCACCGTGCGGTGCGTGACGAACACCCGGTGGGAGAGGTCGGTGAAGTCGCGGTGGCTGGTCAGCCTGTCGGCGAGGCGGTTCACCGGCGGCACCAGCGGCCGCAGCACGGTGCCGGCGGCGCAGGTGACCCGGTAGACACCGTTGGCGAGCAGTTCGTCGTCGACCCATCGGCTGAACCGGCCGAGAGGCTGCCGGGCGGCGTCGGCGGGCAACCGGGTGTTGGTCTTGGTCAGGGCGGTGTCGGTGTGTGGAAACCAGTAGAACTCGAAGTGGTCGACGGCGGCGCTGCGTTCGCCGAACGCGGCCAGCACGGCATCGAGCGGTTCGGGGGTCTCCACGGCGTGCAGCAGGTAGGCGGGCACGCACTGCAGGGTGAGGTCGACCAGGATGCCGAGCGCGCCGAGGCCGAGCCGCACAGCGGGCAGCAACTCGGCGTTCTCGGTCGCGGAGACGCGGAGCAGGCTGCCGTCGCCGGTGACGAGGGTGACCCCCACGATCTGGTCGGTCAGGCCGCGGAAGGCGGCCCCGGTGCCGTGCGTGCCGGTGGAGGTGGCACCGGCGAGAGTCTGCCGGTCGACGTCGCCCATGTTCTCCAGCGCCAGACCGTATGGTTTCAGCAGCGACGGCAGCTGGTGCAGGTGGGTGCCGGCGGCCAGGGTGACCCGGCCGCGGGCTTCGTCGACGTCGATCACGCCGCTGAACGCCAGGTCGAGTTGCACGCCGGGGCTCAGGGCGATGCCCGAGAAGCTATGGCCGGCGCCGACGGCCTTGATGCGCATGCCGGCGCGACCCGCGGCGAGCACGGCGCGCTGCACGGCGCCGGCGCTGGTGGGCCGCTCCACCCGGGCGGGCACCACCGATTCGCTGCGGGACCAGTTCTGCCAGCGGGCACCGGAGGCCGTCACAGGAACGCCTTCCCCTCGCCGCGGTAGGTGGGCAGCATGTCCACCACCTGCCCGTTGTCGACGACGGCGAATTCATTCAGGTGCTCGCTGAGCTCACCGGACTTGGTGTGCCGCAGCCACACCCGGTCACCGACCCCAAGCGTCTGGGCCGCGGCGCCGGTGACGGGCGACTGCACCTCGCCGGCCATCTCCCGGGGCACCAGGCGGAGACCCTCCGGCCAGACCAGCCTCGGCGACCGGTCGGCCCCGGGCGGGCCCGAGGCGATCCAGCCGCCGCCGAGCAGGGTGGCGGAGGCCGGGGTGGGCTTCCGCACCACCGACAGCGCGAACGCGGCCGCCGGCGCCGGGGTGAACCCGGAGTAGGTGTCGAACAGGTGGCCGCCGAAGAAACCGCTGCCGGCCGCGATATCGGTCACAGAGGGATCGGCGTGCGTGCTCTCCAACGACCCGGTCCCGCCGCCGTTCACGAACTCGAGCTCGGCGACCTGCCGCACCGCGGCCACCGCGGCCGCGCGCCTCGCGCTGATGTCGACGATCGACCGATTCCGCACCCACCGGTTCAGGCCGCCCTGCACCGGATGTCCGGCGGGCCGGTCGCCGAGGCCCGCGACCTGCGCCTCGTAGGCCATCATGCCCACCAGGGCGAAGCCGGGCCGGGAGACGATGGCCAGCGCCAGCGCCCGCGCCTGATCGACCGAGTGCACCGGTGAGCGCCACACGCCCAGGTGCCCGAGCACCGGGGCGTTCCAGGACGCGTCCAGTTCGAGGCAGAGCCGGATGGTCTCCCGCCGGCCGGGCGCGACCACAGAGTCGATGAAGTCCAGTTGGTCGAGCGAGTCGACCATGAGGGTCACCTGGCGGGCGGCAGCGGCGGAGCCGGCCAGGGTGCGGATCGCGTCCCAGTCTGCCGTCGGGTAGCCGACCACGATGTCGTCGATGGTCTCGGCCAGCCACAGGGCCTCAGCCAGGGTATAGGCGAGCACGCCGCTGTAGCCCGGCAGGGCGAGGACGGCCTCGAGCACCCCGCGCACCCGCAGGGACTTGCTGGCCACCCGAATGGGCGTGCCCGCGGCCCGGGCGAGCATGTCGTGGGTGTTGTGCCGCAGGGCGCCGAGGTGCAGGGCACCGACCGGGGTGGGCAGATCGGCGGTGGCCGCGGTGAGCGCGGGCCAGTAGCTCGCGGGGGTGAGCCACGGCGCCGCATCCGGATGGGTCGCAGCCGTCTGAACGGCCAGGTCGTGGGCGAGGTTGAGGCTCATGAGCGCACAGCTTTCACTCGTGTCACCGCGAGGGCCCCGGTGAAGGCAAACAGTCCGGCCGTCAGGAACAGGCCCTGGAAGCCGCCGGCGAGGGCGACGACGCCCGCACCGATCAGTGGTGCGATCGCCTGGGGCACTGCCGTGGCGATGTTCATGATGCCCAGGTCCTTGCCGCGGGAGGCCGGATCCGGCAGCACCTGGGTGGCCAGGGCCTGGTCGACCGAGAGGAAACACCCGTAGCCGAGGCCGAGGATGCCGGCGGCCACCATGGCCACCGTGAGGTCGGGCAGAAAGGCCAGCATCAGGGCCGCCACACCCTGCAGGGCCGAGGCGACGAAAACGAAGACCTTGCGCCGGGCGAGCCTGTCGCTGAGCCGGCCGAAGCCGAGTGCCGCAACGATCACGAACACCATGTACACCAGGGTGAGCAGGATCAGGTCGTCTTCGGCGTTGGCGTCGTTCAGGCCGAACATCAGGAAGTACAGCAGCAGGGTGGTGCCGAAGGCGTTGCCGAAGCTCACCAGGACCCGGCTGGTGAGGGTCCAGGCGAAGTCCGGGTTCTCCCGCGGGCTGATCCACAGGCTGTCGATCACCCCGGCCAGGGACATCGGTTGGCGCTGTTCCGGCGAGAGCACGGCATCCGGCAACAGCAGGAAGGGCAGGCAGAGCACCAGGAGCAGCACCGCCACCGCGGCGTAGCCGGCGAACTGGCCGGTGAACAGCAGGGTCACCAGCAGCAAGCCGAGGATGGTGCCGATCGCCTGCGGCGCGGACAGCCAGCCGGAGACGTACCCGCGCTGGCCGGTGGGCACCTGGTCGGAGATGGTGGCGGTGAGCGCGGCCGTGAGCACGCAGAAGCCGGTGAGGGCCAACGACCAGAAGACGCCGATGCCCAGCAGGCTGGTTTGCGCGCCGAGCAGCACCAGCGCGGCGGCGAAGAGCACGGCCCCGCCGGCGATCCACGGCCGGCGCCGCCCGAACCGTGACGTGGTGCGGTCGGAGAGGGCGCCGGTGAGCGGATAGGCCACGATCGCGCAGAGGCCGGCGATGCCGGAGATGATGCCGAACGCGACCACACTGTCGACCCAGTTCTCCGGCTGCAGGCGCCGGTCGATCTGGGCGGGCAGCAGCAACTGCACCGGCGTGAGTTGCGCCATCCAGATGCCCAGCCAGGCCGTCGCGAACGCGGCGATCCAGCGGGCGGGCACCCGGCGGGTGGGCTCGGCGAAGACGGCCGGAACCGCTGGGGCGCTCACGCCGGCCGCCCCAGGGCGGCCACCGCGTCGGCGATGGTGTCGAGCAGGGCCTCGGTGGCCGGGTCGTCGCGATCGACCAGCCAGGCGATGGTGAGGCCGTCGGTGAGGGCAATGAGCAGCCGCGCCACCTCGTCGACGGGCCGGAGCCAGACCGACCCGCTCTGTTCGGCCGCGCTGGTCAGGGCGAGCGCCGCGAGGGCGTGGTAGCCCTCGTATTGCTCCCGCGCCAGCGGCTGCATCTCGGCCGAGCGCAGGGCGTACTGGGTGAGTTCGAGCATCGCCTTCTCCCGTAACGGGTCCTGGCGCAGGTGCTCGGCGTACCGGCCGAGGCCGTGCCGCAGCAGCACGCGCAGCGCCGCCGGGCCGGTCGGGCCATCCAACTCCTCGGCCGGGTCGGGCAGGATGGCGGTGGTCTCGGCGCGCATGACGTGCCGGATCAGCTCGGTCATCAGCTCGTCGCGGCTCGCGAAGGCGTAGTGGAAGCTTGCCAGTGACATGCCCGCCTCGGCGACGATCGCGCGGGTGGTGGCCTGCGCCACTCCCCGGTCGGCGACGACCCTGAGCGCTGCGAGCACGAGGGCGCTGCGCCGGTCTGCGGCCGTCATCCTGGTCATGGTCACCTCGCTCGGACTGGCAGAAACAGGTGTGGGGCACCGGTGCAGTGGGGCAGATGACCCAGTCGCCAGTATGCCGCAGACGGCACCGTCTCGCTCGGATTTCGGCGCCGTGGCCGAATCCGCGCATTCGCCGGGCGAAGGCGCGTCACGTTGACTTTCGGCCGCGAGGCCTCTGAAATGGTGAGAGGGGGTTCATGGAAACGCACGACCAGATCTGCGCGCACGGGCCGAACCAACGATCCCGTCGGCGTCCCTGGCGCGCCTCGATACTCTTCGCCGTGCTCACCGGCCTGCTCGTTGCCGGGCCGCTCCTGGCCGTTCCCGCGCCGGCCCTGGCCGCACCGGCAGCGGCAGCCACCGCCACGCCGAGCCCCACCCCCACGCCGACGCCCAGTCCAACCCCCACGCCGACCGGCACGACGGTGCCCCGGGCGACCGACGCTCCCGCGCCGAGCGCCGCTCCTGAACAGTCCGTCACGCCCTCCCCGTCTGCCGCGCCGTCCGCCACGCCGTCGCCCACCCCGACCCCGTCGGCCGCCCCGACCCCGACGCCCACGCCAACGCCAACGCCGACACCGACGCCCACGCCCACCGACACCCCGACGCCCACGCCGACCCCGGAGCCCTCCGCGCCCACGATCGACGGACCGTCGCCCGATGCCTTCATCAGCGGATCGGCCACGGTTGGTGGCAGCCGGGACCCCGACCAGGAGATCCAGGTGCTCTCCCCCACCGGCGGTGACCCGCTCTGTATCGTCGCCCCCAACGGCACGAACAGCTGGAAGTGCATCGGCCTGAGCCTGCCGAGCGGCCCGGCCGTCACCCTGCGCGCGGTGGTCACCGGAAACGCCGATCTGGCCGCATCCGTCACCGTCCGGGTGCTGCAGGCGCCGACGGTCACGGGCGGCAACACCGGCCAGCCCTCCTCGAACGGCCTGGTGCGCGGCACCGGCTACCCCGGAGCGACAGTCACCGCCACTCTGTCCAGCGGCCAGCGCTGCTCGTTCACGGTGGATGGCTCCGGCGCCTGGGCCTGCCTGATGCAGGGCCTGACCAGCGGCTCTGAGCAGATCACCGCTTCCCAGCAGACCGGTTTCAGCAAGCCGGAGTCCTCCCCGGCCAGCAACCCGGTCACCCTCGTGATCGACGTCGACGCACCACCGGCCCCGGTCGTGGCCGGGCCGGTCGCCGGCGCGACCCTGGCACTGTCGGGCTCGCAGTACTTCGGCTCTGGTGAGAACGGCGCCACCGTCACGGTCTTCGCCGGCGCCTACTCGCTCTGCAGCACCGTCGTCTCCGGCGGAACCTGGTCGTGCGCCGGTGGCGCGGTCGCCGACGGCGCCTACGATCTGCGCGCCGTGCAGCAGGATGCGGCGGGCAACGTCAGTGCCGGCAGCGCCGCTATCCGGGTGGCTTACGGCACCGGTACCCCAAGCCCCACCCCCACGGCCACCCCGACACCGACGCCGTCGCCGACCAAAACACCCCAGCCGAGCGCCACCCCGACGCCCGCCGCCCCGGGAACCCCGTCGGCGACGCCTACTCCGGCCGTACCGGCACCGACCGATCCCGATGACCCGGCCACGGCGCTGCCGCCGGAGCTGACCGTGCCGGGCGGCTGGAATGACCCCACCCCGTTCAGCACCGCCGTGATCGTGCCCTGGACCGTGGCGCAATTCCCCTGGCTACAGGCGTCGCTGCTCACCCTCGGGGCGCTCGGGTTGCTGGTGGTGCCCGCCCGTCTGCTCGCCGGCACCGTCGCTCGCGCCCGGAACGGAAGGCCGCTGTTCAACCGGCACCGGTTCTCCGGCCGCAACCGGGCCGGCGAAGAATTCGAGGTGGCACCGACGGTACGCCTGAACAGGTGGGTGGTGGGTGGCGGCGCCATCTTGGCCGCCGCGGCACTGGTGCTCCTCTCCGGACCCGTCACCAGCGCCCCGGCCTACCTGCGGCTGTTTCTGGCCGTGGTGCTCGCGCTCAGTGTGGTGAACGCTGTGGCGACCCTGCTGCCGCAATGGTGGGGATCCCGGGCGCTGCACGTCGAGGTCGATGTCACTTTCCTGCCGCGGTACCTGCTGCTCGTCGCGGTCACGGCGCTGGGCTCGCGCGCGTTCGACCTGCACCCGGCGCTGCTCTTCGGCCTGCTCGGCAGCGTGGTGGTGACTCAGGGACCGGTGGCGGGTCAGCGCGGCCGCCTCGCTGCCATCCGTGCCGGCAGTCTGCTCGCGCTCGGGCTGGTGGCCCTGCTGCTGGTGGGAGTGCTCCCGCCGGCGGACACCTTCGTGAGCGCCTTGGCTGCCGAGTTCGCCAACACCATCGTGCTGGCGTCGATCGGCTCGGCCGTGCTCGTACTCATTCCGGTCGGCAGCACCAGCGGGCGCAGCATCCTGGCCTGGTCACCGCCGATCTGGGCGGCCTTGGCCGTGCCCGCGTTCCTCACCCTGTTCGTGCTGCTCTCGCCGATGCTGCCCCGCTGGCAGGGCGACGGCACCGTGACGCTGCTCTGGCTGGTCGCGGCCGCCTTCGCCGCGGTGAGCGTGGCGGTGTGGGCGTGGCAGCGCTGGGTGGTGCCCGCGCTCCGCTGACCCGCTAGCCCGCTCTGCTGTGCAGCTAGCGCAAGACCCGGTAGCGCAGATGGGTGGAGTACCGTGACTCCACCACCTCGGCCCGCTCGAGGGAGATCACCCGGTCGAGGTGCTCGAACAGCCTGGTGCCCCCGCCCAGGAGCACCGGGGCGACGTGCAGGAACAGCTCGTCGACCAGCCCCGCCGCGAGGGCCTGCTGGATGACCCCGGCCCCGCCCATGATGTGCACCACCCGGTGCCCTGCGGCGGCCTGGGCCGCATCGACGGCCTCCCGGATGCCCCCGGTGACGAAGGTGAACGTGGTCTCGCCGGTGACGACCACCGGATGGGCGCGGTGGGTGAGCACGAAAACGGGCAGTTTGAAGAAACCGTTCTCCGCCGCCCACCCGTCGGTGTCGTCGAAGATCCGGCGGCTGGTGATGACCGATCCGGCGATCTGGCGTTCCTCCCCCATCGCGAGATCCATCGCCCGCCGCTCTCCGGTCCAGGCGTGCAGGATTTCGCCGCCCCGGCCCAGGCCCGGGTAACGCTCGAGGTCGGGTCCGGTGACGAACCCGTCCAACGACATCGAGATGTTCGCTTCGACGGTGCCCATGATGCCTACATGATGCCACGGGTCGTTCTGTGGTGCCCCCGCTGGGATTCGAACCCAGACTGTGACGATTTTAAGTCGCCTGCCTCTGCCGGTTGGGCTACGGGGGCACGCCCGGCAAGCCGGGCGTCACGAGTGGATGCCGCCAGAGCGGCATCCACCTGTGACTCTACGGTGCTGCTTACGGTGCTGCGACGGTTTCAGCGTCGGATACGACCGCGGCGGCCGGGGCGGCAGCCGATTCGGTGGGCGCGACGACGGGCTTCTTGACCGGTGCCTTGCGCGGGGCACGCGGCGGCTTGACGGCCTCGGCCGGGGCGGCTGCGGGTGCAGCTGCCGGCGGCTTCGGGCGGGAGGCGAACTCTTCGAACACGGCGCGGGGCGTCTGCACGGCCTCGAGCGAGACGATGTCCCGGCCCAGGAAGAAGTTCAGCACCCAGCCGGCGACGACGCGGATCTTGCGCTCCCAGCTCGGCATCGCCAGGCCGTGGTAGCCACGGTGCGCGATCCAGGCGAGGGGGCCGGTGAGGCCGAACTTGCCGGACTGGAACGCACCGACGCCGACACCGAGACCGGCGACGGCTCCGAGGTTCTTGTGGTTGTATTCCGTCGTGCCTTCGCCGCGGAGGACCGCGACGATGTTCTTGGCCATGAGCTTGCCCTGGCGCACAGCGTGCTGGGCGTTCGGAACGCAGAAGCCGCCGACGCCGCCACCGGACAGGTCGGGAACGGCGGTGATGTCACCGGCGCCCCAGGCATCCGCGATGATCTCGTCTTCAGTGCCGACGCGCAGGTCGGTGCGCACCTTCAGGCGGCCACGCTCTTCGATCGGCAGGTCGGTGTTGCGCACGATGCCGGGGTTCGCCATCACGCCGGCGGTCCAGACGATCAGGTCGGTCTCGAAGGACTCACCGGTGGACAGCTCGATCTTGCCGTCGACGGCGGAGGTGAGCTGCGTGTTGAGGTGCACCTCGGCGCCGCGCGAGGCGAGGTTCTTGATGACCCAGCCAGCGGTCTTCTCGGAGACCTCGGGCATGATGCGACCCATCGCCTCGATGAGGTGGAAGTGGGTGTCCTCGAAGGCGATCTGCGGGTACTTCGGCAGCAGCGAGCTGGCGAACGAACGCAGCTCGGCGAACACCTCGATACCGGCGAACCCGCCACCGACGACCACGAAGGTCAACAGGCGGTCGCGCTCGGGGCCGGCGGGCAGCTGGGCTGCCTTGTCGAAGTTAGTGAGCACCTTGTCGCGGATGGCGACGGCTTCTTCGACGGTCTTGAGGCCGATGGCCTGGTCGGCGACACCCGGGATCGGGAAGGTGCGCGACACGGCGCCGGCGGTGACCACGACGATGTCGTAGTCGAACACCCACGGCTCGCCGACGGGCGGCGTGATGGTGGCCTTCTTCTCGGCGTGGTTCACGTTGGTGACCTTCGCGGTGAGCACGTTGGTCTTCTTCAGGTGACGACGGTGCGCAACAACGGAGTGACGGGGGTCGATCGACCCGGCCGCCACCTCCGGGAGGAACGGCTGGTACGTCATGTACGGCAGCGGGTCGACCATGGTGACCTCGGCTTCGCCGGGACGCAACCACTTCTCGAGCTTCCAGGCGGTATAGAACCCCGCGTAGCCACCACCGACGATGAGAATTTTGGGCACGATTAGAAGGCCTCCTACAGGATTTGGATGCGCGAAATTTAGAGCTTGGAACGAATTCGCTTGAAATGCCGCGTGGCCCCAATGCCGAACAGCGTTACAAGGATACCAAACCCAATCAGCACGGCGAGCGGCAGGCTGACATAGGTGAGGGTGAGCGGGCTGGGCAGCCAGGCCGCGGCGGTATCCCGCTCGGGCAGGGCCGGGTCGGCATCGGGTACGACGGGCGCCATCGTGCTCGGCTCCGTGGGGGTGACCGGCGCCGTGTCGGCGCGGCGGTGCAGCGTGATCCAGGCCTGCAGCAGTTCGGCGGGGGTGGCCGTCGTGGGTTTGGGCACGTAGGCCGACACGGCCGCGGCCGCGTCGATCAGGCCGTTGCCGTAGATCGGGCTCGGCACGGTGTGGCCGTTCGGGTTCGCGGTCTCGATCACCCGGTTGATGACCTCCGCGGCATCCAGCTTCGGATAGGCGCTCCGCACCAGCGCGACCAGGCCGGACACGATCGGCGCGGCGGCACTGGTACCGTCCCACTGCAGGTACCCGCCGCCGGGTGCCACCCCGACGAGCTTCTCGCTGGGTGCGGCGACGGCGATGGTGATGCCCTGGGAGGAGGCGTCGAAGCTGGCTTCCTTGGTGCGGTCGACGCCGGCGACGGTGAGCACGCCGGGGATGGTGGCCGGCGCTCCGACCTCCGTCGTGCCGCTGCCCCGGTTGCCGGCCGCGGCGACAACGACGACGTCGTTCTCGAACGCGTACATGAACGCGTCGTCCCAGCTGGTGGGCCAGTCCAGGGTGTTGCGGGTGAGCGACATGTTGATCACGTCGGCGCCGTTGTCGACGGCCCAACGGATGGCCTCCGCGATCTGGTCGTCGTTGCTCAACTCCGCGTCGCTGGTGCCGAAGGCCACCGAGACGCTGAGGATCGACGCGGCCGGGGCCACCCCGATCAGGCCGCCACCGGCTGGCGTGCCCCGGCCGGCCAGGAGGGATGCCACCAGGGTGCCGTGCTCGTTCTCGGCGCCGACCGGGGTCTGGCCGTCGGACGAACCCAGCCCGGAGACATCCGTACCACCCACGACGGCGCCGCTGAGTTCGGCGACGGTGCCGTCGACGCCGGTGTCGATCACGGCCACCGTCACGCCGGCGCCCCTGCTGGTGGTCCAGGCCTGGCTGAAGCCATAGTCGTTCAGCCAGTACTCCAGGTCGCGCACCTGGTCGGCGCGCGCGCCGGGGGTGTCGACGACAACACCGCCGACCGCGAGCACGGCAGCGACGAGAACCGCGAAGCCGGTGAGGATGCGGCGGCCGGAGCCGGTCACGCTTCGGCCGGCGGAACCGCCGGCGGGGCGTAGTCCAGGCACTCGCAGACCTGGGGCGACCAGGCCGCCCGCAGCAGGGCCAGGTCGCCGATCGGGTTGACCCCCGGGCCGGCGGCCAGGGAGTGCGCGGCGAGGGCGTGCAGGCACTTCACCCGCACGGGCATTCCGCCCGAAGAGATGCCGGCGATCTCGGGAACACTGCCGACCAGCTCGCGGTCGGCGAGGAAGCTCTCGTGCGCGGCCTGGTAGTGGGCACGCAGGTCGTCGTCGTCGGCGAGCATCTGGTTGTACTCGTTCATCACCTGGGTGGCCTCGAGGAAGGAGAGCGCGGCGGTGGCGGCAGGGTGGGAAAGGTAGTACAGGGTGGGGAACGGGGTGCCGTCCTCCAACCGCGGTGCGGTGGCCACCACGGTGGGTGCGCCGCAGACGCACCGGGCGGCGATGCCGATCACGTTGCGGGCGGGTCGGCCGAGCTGGGCGGTGACTGTGGCGACGTCGGCCTCGGTGGCGGGGTCGAAGGGCGGTCGGGTCATTGTGCTGCCTCCTGTGGGGCGAGTCCTGCGGTCATCACCGATCGGAACACCGAGTCGACCCAGTCGATCTCGGTGTCCTGGATGGCTGTGCTGATCGGTGCCGTGTCGGCGTCGGCGTCGACGGCGGTTCCGGTGTCGTTGATCACGAGGAAGCTGATGTCGCCGGGCATGACGTAGGAGAGCCGTTCCCTGGCCTGGGTGGTTACGAAGGTGCGGTCGTTCCAGCGTTCCCGTTCGGCCTTCTGGGCGTCGACGGCGGCTTCCTGCTCGGCGACGGTGGCACTGAGCGCGTCGATCTGCTGGCGTTGTTCGGCGTAGGTGCGCACGCTCGGGGCCAGCACGACCACGGCGAGCACGAGGATGCCCAGCATCACGAAGGAGAACCCCGACAGGCGCAGGCCGCGCAGCCAGCTGCCGACGGCAGTCTCGTCGGTCGGGAATTGGGCAGGGCGGGTGTCGGTGCGCGGTTTGCGGGCGGGCAGCGTGGTCGTGCTGCCGGCGGGCTTGGCCTTGCTGCTCGACGACTTGGTGCTCGACGGCTTGCTGCTGGCAGCCTTGGTGCTGCCCGTCGGCGTGGTGGCACGGGCGGCGGGCTTGCGCGGCCCCGGCAGGCGGGGCGGGGTCATTCCCGAACCGTGAGTGGTCACGATGCTTCCTCTCCGCTGGCGACGTGCCTGATACGCAGACCACGCCTCTTCTAGACTGCCAGATCTTTTCTCACCCACAGGTCGACACGGGCGGTCAGCCCTGGATCCTGAGCAGATCCGCAGGCCCGGACCGCGCATCCTTGCCATGCAAAAGGACCCCAGCCGCAGGGCTGGGGTCCTCTCGTGTTCTGCTCGGGTGAGCGATTACGCCTTGAAGCGCGGGAACGCGGAGCGGCCGGCGTAAACCGCGGCCTCGCCGAGCTCTTCTTCGATGCGCAGGAGCTGGTTGTACTTGGCAACGCGCTCGCTGCGGGCCGGGGCACCGGTCTTGATCTGTCCGGCGTCGGTCGCGACGGCGAGGTCGGCGATGAAGGTGTCTTCGGTCTCACCGGAGCGGTGGGAGATGACGGCCTTGTAGCCGGCGCGCTGGGCGAGGGCGACGGCATCCATCGTCTCGGTCAGGGTGCCGATCTGGTTGACCTTGATCAGGATGGAGTTGGCGGCGCCGAGCTCCAGGCCCTTGGCCAGGCGGATCGGGTTGGTGACGAACAGGTCGTCTCCGACGATCTGCACCCGATCCCCGAGCTGAGCGGTGAGGTGGACGTAGCCGTCCCAGTCCTCTTCTTCCAGCGGGTCTTCGATGGAGACGAGCGGGTACGCCTCGAGGAGCTCGGCGTAGTACGCGACGATCTCGGTGGAGGTGAGTTCCTTGCCCTCGAAGTGGTAGACGCCATCCTTGAAGAACTCGGTGGCGGCACAGTCGAGCGCCAGGCCGATGTCGGTGCCGGGGGTGTAACCGGCCAGCGTGATGGCTTCGACGATGAGGTCGAGGGCCGCACGGTTGCTGGGCAGGTTGGGGGCGAAGCCACCCTCGTCGCCGAGGCCGGTTGCCAGGCCCTTGCTCTTCAGCAGGCCCTTGAGGGCGTGGTAGACCTCAACGCCCCAGCGCAGGCCCTCGCTGAAGGACGGTGCGCCGAGCGGGACAACCATGAATTCCTGGATGTCGACGTCGTTGTCAGCGTGCGAGCCGCCGTTGATGATGTTCATCATCGGCACCGGCAGGGTGTGGGCGTTCGGGCCACCGAGGTAGCGGAAGAGGGGCAGGTCGGCCGAGGCGGCTGCGGCCTTGGCGACGGCCAGGCTCACGCCGAGGATGGCGTTCGCGCCGACGCGCTCCTTGTTGACGGTGCCGTCGGTCTCGTTGAGGACCATGTCGATGATGCGCTGGTCAGCGGCGTCGAGGTCTTCAACGGCCGGGCCGAGCTCGTCGGTGACGGAACCGACGGCCTTGAGCACGCCCTTGCCGAGGTAACGCTTCTTGTCACCGTCGTGCAGCTCGTAGGCCTCGAAGGCACCGGTCGAGGCGCCTGAGGGAACGGCGGCACGGCTCAGCGTGCCGTCCTCGAGAAGAACCTCGACCTCGACGGTCGGGTTGCCCCGAGAGTCGAGGATTTCGCGTGCAACAACTGCGTCAATAAGAGCCACAACTATCTCCTGTTTGTCTGTCGATCTATTTTTGGATTTCTTAGTCCGAGTGGATTTTGAGGAAGACGTCGCTGTGTTCCAGTCCGAGAACAGTCTAGTGATCGAGCGCGCGGGCCGCTTTAGGACTGAAGTCCCGTCGCCCCAGCGTTCACCGATCGTTCAGTCGCCCAGCGGTTTGAAGACGAGGTCGGCCGGGTCGGTGTCGTCGGTCACGAAGGCGAACCGGCCGTAGCCGGCGGCACCGGCCCGCTCCAGGAGCGCCTTGAGGTTCTTGGTGCGCTTGTCCAACCGCACCCGCAGGCCCTGGCCCACGAGCGCGGTCTTCAGCGCCACCAGGGCGGCGGGGTTCGCGTCTTTCTCGTGCACCAGCACGACGGCGCTGGAGGCGTCGTCGTCGGCGCCGGCGAGGAGGTCGACGATGCGTTCGAAGCCGATCGAGAACCCGCAGGCGGGCACGTCGGTGCCGAGGAACCGGCCGATCATGCCGTCGTAGCGGCCGCCGCCGCCGAGCGAGTAGCCCAGGTCGGGGTGCGCGATCTCGAAGATGGTGCCGGTGTAATAGCCCATGCCGCGCACCAGGGTGGGGTCGAACTCGAGCGGAACACCGGGCAGGGCGGCGCGGAGCGCGAGCAGGTCGGTGTAGGCGGCGGGGTCGAGCCAGGCCGGCGCATCCGCAGGGTCTGGCCAGGCCAAGCCGGCGAACCCGGTGAGGGTGTCGGCCAGTCCCTCGGTGGTGATGCCCAGGTCGCCGAGTTCGGCCACGACGCCGTCGACGCCGATCTTGTCGAGCTTGTCGAGGGTGATCAGGGCGCGTTCGGTGAGGCTCGCCTCCACTCCCCAGGTGGCCAGCATCGTGCTCAGGATGCGCCGGTCGTTGATGCGCACGGTGCAGCCGGTGAGGCCGAGGTTGTCCAGCGCCGCCGCGGTGGCAGTGATCAGCTCGATCTCGGCCAGCGGGCCGGCCTCGCCGATGATGTCGATGTCACACTGCACGAACTGGCGGTAACGGCCCTTCTGCGGGCGTTCGGCGCGCCAGACGGGGGCGATCTGGATGGACCGGAACACGGCGGGCAGTTCGGCGCGGTGGCTGGCGTAGAACCGGGCCAGCGGCACGGTGAGGTCGAAGCGCAGGCCGAGGTCGGCCAGGGAGAGCAGGTCGTCGGCCTCCGCGGCCGCGGTGAGGTCGGCCGGGGCGAGGCCGCGCTTGAGCACCGCGAAGCCGAGCTTCTCGTTGTCGCCGCCGAGGCCGGAGTGCAGCCGCGCGGTGTCTTCCATCACGGGGGTTTCGATCTCGTCGAAGCCGTGTGCGGCGAAGCTGCCCCGGATGATGCCCAGCGCCCTCTCGCGGGTGGCCTTGTCGGCCGGGAGGAAGTCGCGCATGCCGCGGGGAGGGGTCACTGCTGTTGCCATGTGCCCAATTCTGTCAGGTCCCCCGCACCCGCCCTGCCGTTACAGCGCGCCGCCGGCCGCGCCGGGCGCATCCGCGTCGACGCCGGCGTCGCCGACCTGCTCGCGGGCGATGAAGTTCTCGATGTCGAAGAGGTTGTCTTTGGCCCGCTTGGCGATGGTCAGCAGGGTCGACATCGAGGCGACCTCCTCGACCTGCTCCTTGAGGAACCAGAGCATGGCCTGCTCGCCGAGGGCGTCGCCGTCCTGCCGAGCCGCGCGGAACAGGGCCTCGATCTGGCCGGTGACCTGCTGTTCCTGGGCGAGCGCCAGGGCGATCGGCTCCACGATGTTGGCGAAGCCGTTGATCACCGGCGGCACACCGGGAATGACGACCTCGAGGCCGCGGTCGAGCCGGTACTGGATGAGCATCATGGCGTGGTTACGCTCTTCAACGGACTGGCGGTAGAAATGGGCGGCCAGCTGAGGCAGGTCCTGGCTGTCGAACCAGGTGGCGATTGCGATGTACTGCTGCGACGCCCCGAACTCGTTGCCGATTTGCTGGGTCAGGAGGGCGTTGAAAGATGTTTCGGTCATGATCCGACGTTAGCGAACAGTGCGGGCGACGCGCCAGACGACACCTAAACGCGGGGCAGACCGATGATTCCGGCGTCGGACGCGTCGTCATCCCACGGCTGGTCGCCCTCGGTGAATGAGCCGTCTGCCTCGCCCTGCTCGGCGGCCCGGATCTCCTTCTGCAGGTCGCGGAGCGCGGTGCGCAGCGCCCGCTCGGAGTCGAGCCCCTGCGCCTTGGCCGCCGACACGATCGCCAGCAGGATCGGGCCGAGCTCGGCCTCGCTGTCGATCGGCAGCAGGGCGGGTGCGTCGGTCTCGAGTAGGCCGATCTTCTGGGCCCGGCCGAGCACCTTGTCGGCCAGCGCCAGCGCCGGCATGCCCTGTGGGATGCCGTCGAGCACGCTCGTGCGGTGCGGCTTCTCGACCGCCTTCACGTCGTCCCAGCCGGCCACGACCGCCTCGAGGCTCTGCTCGGCCGCGTCGCCGAAGACGTGCGGATGCCGGCCGACCATCTTCTGGGTCATCCGGGCCGCGACATCCTGGATATCGAACCCCTCCCCCGGGGTCTCGGCGGCGATCGACGCGTGGAACACCACCTGGTAGAGCACGTCGCCGAGTTCCTCGAGCAGGTCGTCGCTGCTTCCGCTCTCGATGGCTTCGATCAGTTCGTGGGTTTCCTCGGTGAGGTACTGCACGAGCGACTCGTGGGTCTGCTCGGCGTCCCAGGGGCAGCCGCCGGGCGCACGCAGCCGGGCGACCGTGGCCACGAGGTCGTCGACGGAAGAGGGGCTGGGCTGCGGGGAATCGGTCACACCCCATCGTAGGCTCCCGGCTAAACTCGTTGCAGGTGTGCCGGGAAGTCTGGTCGGCGGGCGAAGTGTTTCGCTCTCGACTTTTGACCGACCCCTGGCGCATGTGCAGCCGGGGGTGGACAGGACTGACATGACCTTTATCCGCTCCGAGCGTTACGCCGCCGGGTTCCTCCTCCTCGCGGGAGTCCTCGGCCTGCTCATCGCGAACCTCCCGGTCGGCCCCGACCTGATCACGGCCGCGAATGAACATCTGAACACCGGCATCTTCGGGCTCGACCTGTCGGCCAAGCACTGGATCAGCGACGGCCTGCTGGCGGTGTTCTTCTTCCTCATCGCTATCGAACTCAAACGCGAACTCGTGATCGGTGACCTCAACAGTTTCGGCAAGGCCGCCCTGCCGGCCCTCGCCGCCCTCGGCGGGGTCGTCGTGCCGGCCGGTATCTACCTGCTGCTCACCCAGGGCTCCGGCCTGGCAGCCGGCTGGCCCGTGCCCACGGCCACCGACATCGCCTTCGCCCTCGGGGTGCTGGCCGTCTTCGGGCGGGGCATTCCCACCCGGGTGCGCGTGTTCCTGCTCGCCCTGGCGGTGCTCGACGACCTCGTGGCGATCCTGATCATCGCGTTCTTCTTCACCTCGGACCCGCAGCTGCAGTTCATCGGCTTCGCCGCCATCACCGCGACCCTGTTCGGGGTGACCAGCCGGCTGCTCAAGCCCCGCTCGCCGTGGATACTGGGCCGCAAGCCCACCTGGCCGGTCGCGATCGCCCTGATCGTGCTCGGACTGGCCACCTGGTACTTCACCTATCTGTCCGGTGTGCACGCCACCATCGCCGGCGTCATCCTCGGCCTGGTGATGGCCCGCATCCCCGCGGGCCGCACCCACCACATGCTCGAGCCCTACTCGAATGCCATCGTGCTGCCGCTTTTCGCCTTCACCGCGGCGCTGGTCGCGATCCCCCAGGTGCGGCTCAGCGAACTCAGCCCGGCGTTCTGGGGCATCCTCGTGGCCCTGCCGGTGGGCAAACTCCTGGGCATCACCCTGGCCGGAGCGCTCGGCAGCCTGATCTCCCGGCGGCCGGGCGGCTCGAAGACGGGTCTCAAGCTTGCCGACATCGTGATGGTCGCGTGCCTGGGCGGCATCGGCTTCACGGTGTCGCTGCTGATGGGCGCGCTCGCCTTCGCCGGTGACGTCGAGGTGGTCGACGAAGCGACCCTCGCCGTGTTGCTCGGCTCGGGGGTCGCGATCGTCGTCTCGGCGGCCGTCGTCAGCGTGCGGGCACGGCAGTATCGACGGGCCGCGGGAACACGGCATCCAGTAGCGCACCCGTCCACGCGATAAGCGCGGCGTCGGCCAGCGGCTCGCCGTTCAAGCGCGGGAGCGGCACGATCATCGAGCCGGCCGCGGCCGAATATTTCGCGCCCGGGTACATCCGCTGCACCCGCACCTGCATCGAGTCGGCCAGGTCGACCGGCGCGACCCGCAAGTTCGAGCCCATCGCCACGACCTCGCCGAGCCCGGCCTGCTGGGCGTGGCGGCGCAGCCGGGAGACGGCGATGAGGTTGGTGACGGCCTCCGGCGGTTCACCGTAGCGGTCGGTGAGCTCCTCGAGCACCAGCCCGATCTGATCGTCGGCGGCCGCGAGCGAGCTCGCACCGGAGAGCTTCTGGTAGGCCTCCAGGCGCAGCCGCTCGCTGTCGACGTATTCCTCGGGGATGTGGGCGTCGACGGGCAGTTCGAGCCGCAGCTCGGTCTGCCCCTCGGCGACGTCACCACGGAAGGTCGACACCGCCTCGCCGATCATGCGCAGGTACAGGTCGAAGCCGACGCCGGCGATATGGCCGGCCTGCTCGCCGCCGAGCAGGTTGCCCGCACCGCGGATCTCCAGGTCTTTCAGCGCCACCTGCATGCCGGCGCCGAGCTCGTTGTTGGCCGCGATGGTGGCCAACCGGTCGTGTGCGATCTCGCTGAGCGGCTTGTTCTCGTCGTAGAGGAAGTATGCGTAGGCGCGTTCGCGGGCCCGGCCGACCCGGCCGCGCAGCTGGTGCAGCTGGCTGAGGCCGTACTTGTCGGCCCGGTCGATGATGATGGTGTTCGCGTTGGCGATGTCGAGGCCGGTCTCGATGATGGTGGTGGAGACCAGGATGTCGAACTTGTTCTCCCAGAAGTCCACCACCACCTGCTCCAGCTGCGCCTCGGGCAGCTGCCCGTGGGCCACGGCGACCCGGGCCTCCGGCACCAGCTCGGCCAGCTGTGCGGCCACCCGGTTGATGCTGGACACCCGGTTGTGCACGAAGAAGATCTGGCCCTCGCGCAGCAGTTCCCGGCGGATGGCGGCGGCCACCTGGCGGTCGGAATACGGCCCGACGAAGGTGAGGATCGGGTGCCGGTCCTCTGGCGGGGTCGCCAGGGTGGACATCTCCCGGATGCCGGTCACGGCCATCTCCAGCGTGCGCGGGATGGGCGTTGCGCTCATCGCGAGGATGTCGACGTTGGTCTTGAGCTTCTTCAGCGCGTCCTTGTGCTCCACACCGAAGCGCTGTTCCTCGTCGATGATCACCAGGCCGAGGTCCTTGAAGATGGTGTTCTCCGAGAGCAGCCGGTGCGTGCCGATCACCATGTCGACGGTGCCGTCGAGCATGCCGGCCACGGTCTCACGGGATTCCTTGTCGGTCTGGAACCGGCTGAGAGCGCGCAGGTGGATGGGGAAACCGGCGAAGCGTTCCTGGAAGGTCTCCATGTGCTGGCGCACGAGCAGGGTGGTGGGCACGAGCATGGCCACCTGCTTGCCGTCCTGGATGGCCTTGAACGCGGCGCGCACCGCCACCTCGGTCTTGCCGAAGCCGACGTCGCCGGAGAGCAGCCGGTCCATCGGGATGGGCCGCTCCATGTCGGCCTTGACCTCTTCGATGGTGGTGAGCTGGTCGGGTGTCTCCGCGAACGGGAACGCCTCCTCGAGCTCGCGCTGCCACGGGGTGTCGGGGCCGAAGGCGTGACCCTTGCTGGCCATCCGGGCCGAGTACAGCTTGACGAGTTCGACGGCGATGTCCCGCACCGCACGGCGGGCCTTGGTCTTCGCGGCCGACCAGTCGCTGCCGCCCATCTTGGAGAGGGCCGGCGCCTCGCCGCCGACGTAGCGGGAGACCAGGTCGAGCTGGTCGGTGGGCACGTAGAGCTTGTCGCCGCCGTGGCCGCGCTTGGACGCGGCGTACTCCAGCACCAGGTATTCGCGGGTGGTCTTGACTGGGTTGCGGCCGCCGCTGGACACCTCACGCTGGGTGAGTTCGAGGAACCGGCCGATGCCGTGGGTCTGGTGCACGACGTGGTCGCCGGTCTTGAGCTGCAGCGGGTCGACGACGTTCTTCCGCCGGCTGGCGAGCTTCTTGATCTGGCGGGCGTCGTAGCCGACGGTGCGGCCGTAGAACTCGCTCTCGCTCACCAGGGTCAGCTTGATCTCGGGGATCTCGAAGCCGTGGGCGATCGAGGCCTTGAGCAGGTAGGCGATGCCGGGTTCGGGGTTCGCCGGGAATTCCTCGACGATGCGGGCGGGCAGTTCGGCGCCGGCGAGCACGTCGGCGGCGCGGTCGACGAGACCGGCGCCCTGGGCGACGACCGCGACGGTCCAGCCGGCCTTCATCCGGCTGCCGAGGTGGCCGACGGCGCCCTCGACGCTGCCGGCGAAGCTCGGCACGGCGTCGCCCTCGATGCGGATGGTGAGCAGTTCGTCGATCTCGCGGTGCTCCGGCAACACCTCGATGTCGGTCGGCGCGGCCTGGAACGAGCTCATCGTCCACCACACCCGTTCGGTGGCGGGCGCGCCGGGGGCGCTGTAGCGCACGGCGTCGCGCAGCGTGCCCAGGGTGAGGAAGTCACCGCTGGCCAGGTCGATCGGCGCCTCGGCGCCGGCGGTGGCGGCGTTCCAGGCGGCGGAGAGGAACTCCCGGTTGGTCTCGGCCAGGCTGATCGCGCGGGAGGCGACCCGTTCGGGCGAGATCACGGCGACGGCGGCCTGCCGGGGCAGGTAGTGGGTGACGGGCACGAGCCGGTCGACCAGGGCGGGCGCGAGGCTCTCCATGCCCTCGACCGGGATGCCCTCCGCCACCTTGGCGAGGAGGCCGGCGAGGCTGGGGAACTCGTGCTGCATCTCGCGGGCGCGTTGCCGCACGGCGGGACTGAGCAGCAGTTCCCGGCTCGGCGGCAGGCTCACCGACTCGACCGGTTCGGGCATCGAGCGCTGGTCGGAGACCGCGAAGGCGCGAATCTGCTCGACCTCGTCGCCGAAGAACTCGATCCGGTACGGATGCGCCGCCATCGGCGGGAACACGTCCAGGATGCCGCCGCGCACAGCGAACTCACCACGCCGGGTGACCATGTCCACCCGGGCGTAGGCCACGTTGACGAGGTCGACCGCGATGGCGGCCAGGTCGTGGCCGCGGGCGCCGGCGGTGAGTTCGAGCGGGTCGAAGTCGGTGAGGTTGTCGGCGACGGGCTGCAGGGCGGCACGCACCGAGGCGACCACGATGAGCGGGCGGCGAGTGGCGGCATCCGCGTTCTCCCAGTCGCGCATGCGGCGGAGCGCGTAGAGCCGGCGGCCCACGATCTCGGCGCTGGGGCTGAGCCGCTCGTGCGGCAGGGTCTCCCAGGCCGGGAACTCGACGATCTCGGCGTCGTCGGAGAAGCAGCCCAGGTTCTCCCGCAGCGCCTCGGACTCGCGGCCGGTCGCCGTGATGACGAGCAGTGCCCGGCCCTTGTCCAGCCGGTTCCGCTGCTCAATGAGGGCGGCCAGCAGCGGGGCGCGCAGGCCCTCGGTGAGTGAGAAGTCGGCGTCACGGGCCGCGAAGGCGAGGGCGTTGTCGAACGTGGAGGCGCGGGAAAGCGCCGGAATCAAGCCCTGAAGAATCACCGCACAAGTCTACGGGTTTCCACCGACACGCTAGGCGGGCGGGGCGTGGAACTTCTGCTGGGCGGCGGTGACGCCCTCAGCGGCGATCATCTCGATCGCGTCGGCGGCATCCTCGAGCATGATCGGCAGGGTGGTGCGCTCGGTGCTGGAGAAGTCGTGCAGCACGAAGTCGGCGGCGTTCTGCCGGCCGGGCGGCCGACCGATGCCCATGCGGATGCGGGTGAACTCGTTGCTGCCTGCTGCGGAGATGATGTCGCGCACGCCGTTGTGGCCGCCGTGGCCGCCGCCCACCTTGATCTTCAAGGTGTCGAACGGCAGGTCGAGTTCGTCATGGACGACGATCAGGCGGGAGACGTCGATCGAGTAGAACCGCAGCAGGCCGGCGACGGGGCCGCCGGAGAGGTTCATGAAGCTGTTCGGCTTGGCCAGGATCAGCTTGGGGCCGCCGGGAAAGCTCCGGCCTTCGGCGACGGAGGCGTTCGCCTTGTGGTTCTTGAAGTTCGCGCGCATCCGGTCGGCGAGCACGGCGGTGACCATGTGGCCGACGTTGTGGCGGTTACCGGCGTAGCCGGGCCCGGGGTTACCGAGCCCGACTACGAGCCAGAGATTCTCGTCCAGGGGGTTCCTTTACGCAGTCAATCTGTCCGGATGGGTGAAGCGGGTGAAGAAGTGCTACTCGGCGGCAGCGTCTTCGGCGGGAGCCTCCTCGGCGGCGGTCTCCTCTTCCTCTTCCTCGGCCGGCAGGTGCACGCCGATGACAACCATCTCGGGGTCGGAGATGAGCGATGCGCCCTCGGGCAGGGTGATCTCGCTGGCGTGGATGAGGGTGCCGTCTTCCAGGCCCTCGACATCGACGCTGACGCTCTGCGGGATGTTGGTGGCTTCGACCTCGAGCAGCAGGGTCTTGGCGTCCAGGTCCGCGGTGGTGCCGGCGGCGGGCTCACCGGTGACGTGCACGGCGACCTCGACCTGGACCTTCTCACCCTTGCGGATGACGATGAGGTCGAGGTGCTCGATGATCTGGCGTACCGGGTCCTTCTGCACGTCCTTGACCAGGGTCAGGTGGGTCGTGCCTTCGACGTCGAGCTCGAGCACGGCGTTCGCGCGGCGCAGCAGCAGGGCGATCTCGTGGGCCGGCAGGGCGACGTGCACGGGGTCGGTGCCGTGGCCGTAGATGACGGCGGGGATCTTGCCCAGCACGCGCAGCTTGCGGGCAGCGCCCTTGCCGAAGCTGACGCGGGCGTCAGCGGAAATCTTGTTGTTGTTGTTCTTGGCCTCGGCCATGATGTCTCCTTGCGGGCCTGGTGTGCCCGGATTGGTGTCGCGGGCAGAAAGCCCGCGGTACGGATGCTGGTTCAACTCGAACGCATGTCAGCGTGAGGAAAGGCCGGGGTGGACTTTTCGCCGCGTCGATTACGGATTTCGTTGCCGCCGGTTTCCCGGTGGCGGCGAATCCCTCGCCGAAGTTCAACTCAAGAGTCTAGCGGGTGCGCCGGGCCGGCGCACGACCGCTGTCCCACGGGGCGATACAGTGACCCTCATGCCGCCCAGCCTGCACACCAGAGTGACCGAAGACGTCGGCCGCTCCATCGTCGACAAAACCGTTCCGGCGGGCACCGTACTGCTCTCCGATGAGATCGAACGCCGCCAGGGGGTCAGCCGGTCCGTCATCCGGGAGGCCATCCGGGTACTGGGCTCGATGGGACTCGTGGAAGCGGTCAAGCGGGTGGGCATCCGGGTTCTACCGCCGAGCCGGTGGAACGTGTACGACCCCACCCTCATCCGCTGGCGCCTGCTGGGGCCCGGCAAGGGCGACCAGCTGCGCTCGCTCACCGAGCTGCGTTCGGCGGTGGAGCCGATGGCCGCCGACCTCGCTGCGCGGCATGCGGCGCCGGAGGTCTCGGCCGAGCTGACCGACGTGGCGCTGTTGATGCGCACGGCCGGGCAGTCCGGCGACCTGTCCCAGTTCCTCGAGCTCGACATCCGCTTTCACCGGCTGGTGCTGCAGGGTTCGGGCAACGAGATGTTCGCCAAGCTCGACGAGCCGATCGCCGCGGTTCTGGCCGGCCGCACCGACCTGGGCCTGATGCCGGACCACCCGCACCAGAACACCCTGCAGCTGCACGCCGACGTCGCCGAGGCCGTGGCGGCCGGGCGTCCCGCCGGCGCCCGGGAGGCGATGGAACTCATCATGCGCCGCACCTACGCCGAGGTGCAGCCAACCTGGACGAATACCGACGAGACCAATAAAGATGATTACATTGGCACCGCGAGCCACTAATCTTGATCTTGGTCGCTTTTTCCAGACCCGAAGGAGAACACGTGTCAGTAATCGGTTCAGCAAACATCGGCGTGGTCGGACTGGCGGTGATGGGCTCCAATCTGGCCCGCAACCTCGCCAGCCGTGAGGGCAACACCGTTGCCGTCTACAACCGCTCCCCCGAGCGCACCCGCCTGCTTCTCGATGAGCACCCCGAGGCTGGATTCGTCGCCTCCGAGGCGATCGAAGACTTCGTCGCGTCGCTGAAGACCCCGCGCACCGCGATCATCATGGTGCAGGCCGGCCGCGGCACCGACGCCGTGATCAGCCAGCTGACCGAGCTCTTCGAACCCGGCGACATCATCGTCGACGGCGGCAACGCCCTGTTCACCGACACCATCCGTCGGGAAAAGGCCGTGCGCGAGACCGGCATCAACTTCGTCGGCGCCGGTATCTCCGGTGGTGAAGAGGGCGCGCTCAAGGGCCCGAGCATCATGCCCGGCGGCTCCGCCGAGGCGTACGTCACGCTCGGCCCGATCCTCGAATCCATCGCCGCCGTCGTCGACGGTGTGCCTTGCGTCACCCACGTCGGCACCGACGGCGCCGGCCACTTCGTCAAGATGATCCACAACGGCATCGAGTACGCCGACATGCAGCTCATTGGCGAGGCCTACGACCTTATCCGCCGCGGAACCGGCAAGACCCCGGCCGAGATCTCCGAGATCTTCACCGAGTGGAACAAGGGCGACCTCGAGAGCTACCTCATCGAGATCACCGCTGAGGTCCTCAAGCAGGTGGACGCCAAGACCGGGCTCCCGCTCGTCGACGTCATCCTCGACCAGGCCGGCAGCAAGGGCACCGGCGTCTGGACCGTGCAGACCGCACTGGACCTCGGCATCCCCGTGTCCGGCATCGCCGAGGCCGTGTTCGCCCGCTCCGTCTCCTCCAAGCCCGCGCAGCGCGCAGCGGCCGCCGCCCTTCCCGGCCCGACCGCGAGCCCGGTCGAAGACGTGGACGGCTTCATCGAGGGTGTGCGCCAGGCGCTCTACGCCTCGAAGATCATCGCGTACTCGCAGGGCTTCGACGCCATCGTCGCCGGCGCCGAGCAGTACAACTGGGACATCAAGAAGGGTGACATCGCGAAGATCTGGCGCGGCGGCTGCATCATCCGCGCCCGCTTCCTCAACCGCATCACCGAGGCCTACGCCGAGAACCCGGGACTCGTCTCGCTCGTCACCGCCCCGTTCTTCACGGATGTCGTCGCCACCGCCCAGGACTCCTGGCGCAACGTGGTCGCCGACGCCGCCCACGCCGGCATCCCCGCGCCGGTGTTCGCGTCGTCGCTGGCGTACTACGACAGCCTGCGTGCCGACCGCCTCCCCGCGGCCCTCACCCAGGGCCAGCGCGACTTCTTCGGCGCACACACCTACAAGCGCGTCGACATGGAGGGCGTCTTCCACACCCTGTGGTCCGGCGACCGTTCCGAGATCGCCACCGAGGGCTCCTCGCACTAGAGGTTCCTCGCCCGGAGGTTCCTCGCCCGCACCACCCGCCCGGCAACTGTTGCCCGTGCGGACATTTGCGCCCGGTACGCCGGCCGCAGAAGTCCGAACGGGCAACAGTTGTCTGGGCATCCGGGCGTGGTGCCGATCAACGGATGACCGGCAACCCGGCACCAACGAGGATGCGCCGCAACATCGCCCGATCGGCCAGCTCGGCCCATCCCCAGCGCACCACCGTGAAGCCCTCTGCGCGCAGGTGGTCCTCGCGGATCTTCTCCTCGTAGACGACGTCCCCGGGGGTTCTCCCGCGCAGGTACTCCTCCTTCAGATACTTTCCCTTGCCGTCGAACTCACCGATCACCAGGTACTCCTCCCACTCGTGGTCAGTGAAATATGAGCCGCCGCGAGGATTCCGGTGCCGGCACTGCAGCTCAGGGTCGGGAAAGCCCAACTCGAAGATCGTCACCCGGCTCAGTGACTCCCCCGGGTTGGCTGCGTTCGGGCGCGCGAATTCGATGGCCCGCTGCGCCCGGGCCAGCCCACGTGCCGAGCCCACCCTCGCCAGCGCCTCGGACAGTTCGTCAGCGTATACGAGCGCTCGAGGACCCACTCGATCCGGGTTGAGCGCGTGGTCGAGCGCCACAACGGCATCCCCGAACGGCACTGTCCTGGCGAGGTCGATCAGGGTGCGTGCCGGGCTGGTGACGAGCACACCGTCGAGTTCCACGATCTCTGCCCAGTCGAATTCGGTGCGGTGCACGAAGACCCCGTTCTTACTGCGCGCATGTGACGCCGGCCGCGCAAGAACGTGCACGGCCCGTGGCGTGCCGCCGCCGAGGGGGATGCCCCAGAGCGCGGCAGCAGATTCATGGCTGATCACCGGGTCGTGCTTCCTGGTCTCGACCACCGCCCGGATGCGGTCCAAGTACTTCTGATCAGGGTCGAGCCTGCCCCAGCGCTCCGCCGTGGTGAACACACCCCGCCGCAGCCGTGTGGCTGCGCCGAGGTCGACCTCTCGCCGCACCTGCCTGGCATCGGTGTCGCTCACGCCGATCTTCTTCACGAGGAACAACCCCGTCTCTGGGTCCAACCGGTTGACAGTCATGACGGAAACGTGGCATCCGCCGCCCAAGACCTACGGAAGCACCTGCAGGCTGTGCACAACCGCGCCGCCGACACCAGTGTGGAGGCCAGGCCATCCTCGTGTGGCGGTCGAGCGTCGCCTCCGCCGAGGACCTGCCCACGCGCTCGGTAGAGCCCACTCCTGTTGCCGAAGCGGACTTTTGCGCCCGGTGCGCGGGACGCAGAAGTCCGCCCGGGGAACAGATAGCTCGCCGAGACCGCAGGCGCCCTCAGGGGCGGCGGGCGGCGCGGGCCAGGCGCAGGGCGCGGCCGAGCAGGCCGAGGGCGAGCCAGGCCACCGCGGCGAGCACGCCGGGCCAGGGCAGGGTCACCGCGAGGAGCAGGCAGCCGGTGATGCCCAGCCACTGCAGCAGCCGGGGCAACCAGCGCTCCTCACGCGGCTGGCGCAGGGCGGCCAGGTGCGCGATCGCGTAGTAAACGAGCACGGCGCAGGCCGAGAAGCCCACCAGCTGAGCCGGGTCGAGCACCAGCACGCCGAGGATCGCGACGAGGCCCACGCTCACCTCGGCCGCCACCGGTGTCTGCCGGGTCGGCGAGATGCGGCTGAGCGCGCCGGGCAGGTCGCCCTCCCGCGCCATCGCCAGCCCGGTGCGGCTGAGCCCGGCCAGGATGCCGGCGAGCGAGCCCAGGCAGGCCAGGGCGGCGAGCATCCTGATGATACTGCTCCACGGCTCGGCCCCACCGACCAGATCGGCCAGCGGCGAGGCGGAGGTGGCGAGGGCGGCCGGTCCGAGCACGATGATGCAGAGCCAGCCGATCACCCCGTACACCAGCAGGGCGAGGCCCAGTGCAATCACGATCGCCCGGGGCAGACTGCGGCGGGGATCACGCACCTCCTCCCCCAGCGTGGCCATGCGCGCGTAACCCGCGAAGGCGAAGAACAGCAGGCCGGCCGACTGCAGGATGCCCGACCAGCCGGCATCGAGCAGCGTGCCGGGGTCGAAGACGGCCGGGCGGGATCCGCCGACGAGGCCGGCGCCGACCACGAGCACCAACACGGCCAGGCCGCCGAGCACCAGGAAGACCACCACGGCGCTGAGCCTGGCCGTGCTGCGGATGCCGGCCAGGTTCACGGCGCCCAGCACGAGCAGGGCGAGCACGGCCACGAGCCTGGCCTGCTCCGGCCACAGGTAGCCGCCCAGGATCAGGGCGATGGCGCCGGCCGAGGCCGTCTTGCCGGCCAGGAACAACCAACCGGCCGAGAACCCCCACCACGGACCGAGGGTCGCCCGGCCGAAGGCGTACGCCCCGCCCGAGACCGGATGGCTCATCGCCAGTTGCGCGGAGCTCAGGGCATTCAGCGACGCGATGAGCCCGGCCAGCACAAGCCCGATGAGCACGCCGGATCCGGCCGCGGCCGCCGCCGGCACCCAGACGTAGAAGACCCCGGCGCCGATCATCGCGGCCAGGCCGACGACGATCGCGCTCCCCGTGCCCAGGTGCCGCCGAAGCGCAGGCGTGTTCTCCGGTTCGTTTCGGCCGCTCACCCCACCAGCGTAGGCAGGCCAGGTGAACGGCAGGCATCCATCGAATGCGCGCCATCTGCGCGCCACAACTGTCGCCGCTGCGGACTTCTGCGTCCGGCGCACCGGCCGCAAATGTCCGCACGGGAAACAGTTCCCGGCGCGCGGTTCTGATTTACTGGATGGCACCCATGAGCAACGAACACCCCGAACTCTCCGGCTACGAGCCGTACGACTCCTCCCGTCCCCTGCGCGGCCGGCGGATGGTGCTGCTCATGCGCATCGTGGTGGTCCTGGGCCTCGTGGCGTTGGTGGTGCCCGGGGTGCTGACCAGCCTGAGCATCGCCTCGGCCACCGCGGTACGGGCGTGCACCCAGGCCGTGGCCCGCTACTACCCGCTCTCCGAGGGCATCGACGCCCGGTTCGAACTGAGCGGAGCCGGCGGCTTCGGTTGGCAGTGCTACGCGATCGACCAGAACGAGCGCCAGACCTTCGTGCTGCCGCTCGGCATCATCCCCGGACCGTTCCGGCCGCCGGCCACCAGCGTGTCCTAGCCGGGCGAGCAGAGAGGCAACCGATGGGGCCCACCTTATTTTCACGTCGACGCTCTTCCACCCCGAGAGCATGAACGCGTACGTGTTCGTCTCGGTACCGGTCGATGAGTCGGAGGTCATCCGGGAGCTCACCGAGGGCCTGCGGCGCGGTTTCGGTTCCGTTCGGGTGCGCGTGAGTATCAACGACTCCGCCTGGGCCACGTCGATTTTCCCGGAGAGCGCCACTGGTCGGTTCCTGCTGCCGGTGAAGAAGGCCATTCGCCAGGCCGAGGGCATCGAGGTGGGCGACACGGTCGCGGTCACCATCGAGTTGGTGCTGTGAAACAGCGCCGGCCGGTCCCGAGAACGGGACCGGCCGGCGGAGCAGACGAGCGGATGCTTACGCAGCGCCCTCGAACATCGAGGTGACGGAGCCCTCGTCGAAGACCTCGTGGATGGCGCGAGCCAGCAGCGGGGCGATCGGCAGCACGGTCAGGGTGGGGAAGCGCTTGTCGGCGGGGATCGGCAGGGTGTCGGTGACGACGACCTCCTGGATGGCCTCGTTCTGCAGCAGGTCGAGCGCGGGCGGGCTGAACACGGCGTGCGTGGCGGCCACGACAACGCCGATGGCGCCGGCGGCGCGCAGCGCCTCGGCGGCCTGCACGATGGTGCGGCCGGTGTCGATCAGGTCGTCGACGATCAGGCAGACGCGGCCCTTGACCTCACCGACGATCTCGTGGACGGTGATCTGGTTGGGCACCAGCGGGTCGCGGCGCTTGTGGATGATCGCCAGCGGCGCGCCGAGCTTGTCGCTCCAGATGTCGGCGACGCGCACGCGGCCCATGTCGGGCGACACGATGGTGAGGGTCGACGGGTCGAGCTTGGCGCGGAAGTGCTCGAGGAGCACGGGCATGGCGAAGAGGTGGTCGACGGGGCCGTCGAAGAAACCCTGGATCTGAGCGGCGTGCAGGTCGACCGACATGATGCGGTCGGCGCCGGCCACCTTGAACAGGTCGGCGACGAGACGGGCGGAGATCGGCTCGCGACCGCGGCCCTTCTTGTCCTGACGCGCGTACGGGTAGAACGGGGCGACCACGGTGATCCGCTTGGCGGAGGCCCGCTTGAGGGCGTCGACCATGATGAGCTGTTCCATCAGCCACTCGTTGATCGGGTTGGTGTGCGACTGAATGACGAAGGCATCCGCTCCGCGCACGCTCTCGTCGAAACGGGCGTAGATCTCGCCGTTCGCGAAGGTGCGTGCGTCGGTGGGGATCAGCTCCGAATCAAGCTCCGCAGCGATGTCGATCGCGAGTTGAGGGTGCGCTCGCCCCGAGATGAGCACCAATTTCTTCTCGCCGCTGCTCTTGATTCCAGGCACCTAGTCTCCGCTCTGTGACGCGGCTGTCGCCGCATCTGTTCCCGGTCGGTTGGTCTCTACCCAACCGACCATATTGCGTTGCGGAGCCACGTTGATCGCGAGCGCACCGGCGGGAACGTCTTTCCGGACGACCGTGCCGGCGCCCGTGTAGGCTCCGTCGCCAATTCTAATCGGCGCGACGAACACGTTGTGCGACCCAGTGCGCACATGCGACCCGATCACGGACGGGTTCTTGTTGACTCCGTCGTAATTGGCGAAGATCGTGCCGGCGCCGATGTTGGAGTGCACACCGACGGTGGCATCCCCCACATAGCTCAGGTGCGGCACCTTGCTGCCCTCGCCGATGACCGCGTTCTTGGTCTCGACGAAGGTGCCGATCTTGCCGTCGGCGCCCAGCCAGGTGCCCGGCCGCAGGTACGAGAACGGGCCGACGGTGGCGCCGTCGCCGATCACCGCGAGGGTCGCGTCGCTGCGCTTGACGGTGGCGCCCTCGCCGATCTCGCAATCGAGCAGGGTGGTGTCCGGCCCGATGATCGCTCCGGTGGCGATGGTGGTGGAGCCGAGAATCTGCGTGCCCGGCAGCACCGTCACGTCGCTGGCGAGGGTGGCCTTGAGGTCGATCCAAGTGGTGGCCGGGTCCTGCACGGTCACGCCGGCCAGCTGCCAGCCGCGCACGATCACCGCGTTGAGCTTGGCGGCGGTGTCGCTGAGCTGCGCCCGGTCGTTGATGCCGGCGACCAGCCAGGCATCCGCCACCGGTACGGCACGCACCTCTGAACCCGCGGCACGCAGCAGCCCGATCACGTCGGTGAGGTACTTCTCGCCCTGCACGTTGTCCGTGGTCACCTGGGCGAGCTGGTCACGCAGCTCGTTCAGGCCGAAGAGGTAGACGCCGGCGTTGGTCTCATCCACGGCCAGCTCGTCGTCGGAGGCGTCCTTGTGCTCCACGATGCGGTCGAAGGTGCCGTCCTCCGAGCGGATGATGCGGCCGTAGCCGGTCACATCGGTCGGGAAGGCGGAGAGCACGGTGGCGGCTGCGGCGCGTTCGCGGTGCGCGGCGATGAAGTTGGTGAGGGTGGCCGCGTTCAGCAGCGGCACGTCGCCGCTGACCACGAGCACGTCACCGTCGAAGTCGGCGGGCAGTGCGGCGACGGCCTGCTCCACGGCGCGGCCGGTGCCGGGGATCTCGTCCTGCTCCACGAGCAGGCTCTCCGGCAGGTCCAGGGCCACGAGCTCGGCCAGGCGCTCCCGTTCGTGCCGCAGCACCGTGATCACGTGCGCGGCATCCAATGCCCGCGCGGTGGCGAGCACGTGGCTGATGATGGGCAGGCCGGCCAGCGGATGCATGAGCTTGGGCAGGCTGGACTTCATGCGGGTGCCCTGCCCTGCGGCGAGAACGATGATGGCCAGACGGGAATCGGTCACGGGTTTCCTCTCAACTGCGAGCACTGTGCACGCTCCGCCGCCAGGACTCGAACCTAGACCTAACAGCTCCAAAGGCTGTCGTGCTGCCATTACACCACGGCGGATTGCTCCGGCTCGGGGCCGGGCAACGCACACAAGTCTGCCAGATGCGCAGCCTTCCTGCGTCGCCCGCGCAAACGCCGGGCCGGAAACCGGATAATGGAGGGATGCCTGCGAATGACGAAGTCGACCGGATCGTTGATGCCTGGCTGCGCGAGCGTCCCGACCTGGACTTCGCGCCACTGCAGGTGTTCTCCCGCGTGGCCCGGCTGAGCAAGCATCTCGACCGCGCAAGGCGCACGGCATTCTCCCGGTCTGAGCTGGACTCCTGGGAATTCGACGTGTTGTCTGCCCTTCGTCGCGCCGGCGCACCCTACGAACTGAGCCCGAAGCTGTTGTTGCAGCAGACCCTGGTCTCCAGCGGCACCATGACCAATCGCATCGACCGGCTGGTGGAACGCGGCCTGGTCACCCGGCGCACCGACCCCAACGACGGCCGCGGCATCTTCGTGGGCATGACCGCCGGCGGCCTCACCCGGGTGGATGCCGCCATCACCCGTCTGGTCGACGCCGAGGCCGCCCTGCTGGAGAGCCTGCCCGTGGCCGACCAGGAACACCTCGCCGCGCTGCTGCGCAAGCTCAGCCTGGACTTCGACTGACTTCCCCCTCGCGAGCTGTGACCTGAGCACCCAAAATCCGCGACTTCTGGGGCTTTACTCACGGTTCGCGGGTCAGCGGCGCAGGGCCTTGCGGGCGAGCCAGTTGCCGAGGAACTGGACGAGCTGCACAAAGACGATGATCAGCAGCACCGCCGCCCAGGTGACGACCGGGTCGAATTGGCGCCAGCCGTAGAGCAGCGCGAACGCGCCCAGGCCGCCACCGCCGACGTACCCGGCCACGGCCGACATGTCCACCAGCGCCACGAAGATGAACGTGAAGCCCAGGATCAGCGGGCCGAGCGCCTCGGGCAGCAGCACCGTGAAGATGATCCGCACGGGCCCAGCGCCCACGCTGCGCGCCGCTTCGATCACGCCGGGTGTCACCGTGAGCAGATTCTGCTCCACGATGCGCGCCATCGCGAACATCGCCGCCAGGGCGATGGTGAAGATCATCGCGTTGTTGCCGATACCGGTGCCCACCACAGCGCGGGTGAGGGGTTGCACGGCCGCCAGGAAGATGATGAACGGGATGGGCCGAATGGTGTTGACGAGCACGTTCAGAACCCCGAACACGCCCCGGTTGGCGAGGATGCTGCCGGCCCGGGTGAGGTAGAGGCCCAGCCCGACGATCAGGCCGCCGAGTCCGCCGAAGAACAGGGTGAGGCCCACGATGTAGAGAGTCTCGAAGGCGGCCTTCCAGAACTCGGGCAGCAGGTCGATGAGAGAGTCGAACATCAGCGCACCTCGGTGACGGTCGTGAACGCACGTACCCGGTCGAGCGCGGCGTCGATGGTCGCGTCCTCTCCGGTCAGCGCGAGGGTGAGGTGGCCGAAGGGGCGGCCCTGGATTTCGTTGATGCCGCCGTAGACGACCTGGAACGCGACCCCGTCGCGGGACAGGTCGCCGAACACCTGGGACTGATCGACGCTGTCGTCGCGGAAGCCGAGGGTGACGATGCGGCCGCGGTGCCTGGCGCGCAGCACCGCTAGTTCGGGTGCCGACGGCACGCCCTTGACCACGGTCGAGACGAACTTGGCGGATGCCGCCTGCTGCGGGTTGGAGAACACGTCGAAGACATCGCCGCGTTCGATCACCCGGCCCTGGTCCATCACGGCCACCTTGGTCGCGAGCGTCTGGATGACATCCATCTCGTGGGTGATGACGATGATGGTGACGCCGAACTCCTTGTTGACCCTGCCCAGCAGGTCGAGGACCTCGTGGGTGGTCTCGGGGTCCAGCGCGCTGGTGGCCTCATCGGCCAGCAGGATCGCGGGTGAGGTCGCCAGGGCGCGGGCGATGCCCACGCGCTGCTTCTGGCCGCCGGAGAGCTGGTCGGGGTAGGCGCCGGCCTTGTCGGCCAGACCGACGAAGTCGAGCATCTCGGCTACGCGGGTGGCACGGCCGGGCTTGTCGCGGCCGGCGACCTCAAGTGGGTAGGCCACGTTCCGCGCGACGGTGCGGGAGTTCAGCAGGTTGAACTGCTGGAAGATCATGCCGATGCCCAGCCGCACGGGTCGCAGTTCGCGCTCGGGCAGGCGGGCCACGTCGCGGCCGTCGATGAAGATCTCACCGGCGGTGGAACGCTCGAGCACGTTGACCAGGCGCACCAGGGTGCTCTTGCCCGCACCGGAGTAGCCGATAATGCCGTACACGTCGCCGGCGTCGATGGTGAGGCTGACGTCGTCGATGGCGGTGACATCCGGTGCGCCCTTGACGGTTGCCGGGTACACCTTGCTGACGTTTCTCAGCTCGACGAGGGGGGTGGGTGCGGACATGCAGATCCTTCGGTTGAAACGGGGAAAGCCGGTCGGAACGCGAGGTGCGTTCCGACCGGCCGTGCGGTGCTGCTTACTTCTGTGCTGCGGTGTCTTCCTCGACGGTGGCGAGGGCGGCCTGCAGGTCTGCCGGCGGCGTGGTCGCGAGCACGGCCGATCCGCCGGAGACCTCGAGCACACCGTCGGTGACGGCCTTGGTGTTCTGGAAGATGTCGACGAGCTTGGCGTAGGTCTTGTTGTCCTTGTCCTCTGCGCGCACCGCGAACACGTTCACGTACGGCAGGGCGGATTCGTCGGAGGCGTCGTCCTTGGTCAGGGCGTCTTCGAACTTGAGTCCGGCCTTCTCGACGAAGTCGTTGTTGATGACCGCGGCGTCAACGTCGGGCAGGGAGGTCGCGGTGAGCGAGGCCTCGAGCGCGGTGACGGTGACCTTGGACTTGTCGGTGTCGACGTCGTCGAGGGTGGTGAAGATCGAGCCGCCGTCCTTGAGCACGACCAGGTCGGCGCTCTGCAGCACGAGCAGGGCGCGGGCCAGGTTGCTGGCGTCGTTCGGAATGGCGACGGTGTCGCCCTTCTTCAGGTCGGCCAGGTCGGTGACTTTGGTGGAGTAGAGGCCGAGCGGGTAGATCGCGGTGGCGCCGATGGGCGTGAGGTCTTCGCCGGAGGAGACGTTGTAGTCGGCGAGGTAGACCAGGTGCTGGAACTGGTTGATGTCGATGTCACCGTTGGTGAGGGCCGGGTTGGGCTGGGTGTACTCGGCGAAGTCGACGACCTCGACGGTGATGCCCTCTTCGGCAGCCGCGGCGGTGTACTCGGCCCAGTACGGGTCGCTGGCCCCGACGACGCCGATCTTCACGGTCTCGTCTTCGGCGTCTCCGGCTCCCCCGGCGCAGCCGGCAAGTAGGGCAACGATCGGAACGACGGCCAGGGCCGCCCAGAGGTTCTTCTTGGATGTGAGGGTGCGCGTCATGATGATCTCCACGTTGTGTTTGCTGTATGTGTACTTCGGTGCAAGCGAAGTGCGCCACCCGGCACAAATGTTTCAGGCGCAACGTATCCACGGGTCACAACAGGTGGGGGTCTGCGCCGCTGCATCGCGTGGCACTCTCCTACGGTAGCCGCAGTTAACGCGGCGCGTCAGCCGTGCGGACACAGAACGTCACAGGAAATGCGAGAACCGCCGCCCAGTCACAGAATCTGCGAACTGAGCGGCGGGTCGGATGAACGCGTGTTCACCGGTGAAACAGCTGACTCACTTTTCGAGCAGCACCGAAAGTTCCACCCACCGGGTTTCGAAGCCGGCCACGGCATCCTCAGCCGCGGAGACCTCGGCGGTGAGCTTGCCCAGACCCGCGTAGTCGCTCTGGTCGTGCGCCGCGAGGGTGTTGTGCAGTTCCTTGATCTTGGCCTGCTGCTTGGCCACCTTGCGGTCGATCGAGGCGAGTTCCTTCTGCGCGTTGCGCAGCTCAGCGCCGCCGAGGGCCGGCTTGCCGGAGCCCTTGACGGTGGCCGACGTCGGCGAGGCCGCATCCGCCGTGAAGGAGCCGCCGGCGACCTGGCGCTTGCGCAGTTCGAGGTACTGGTCGACGCCGCCGGGCAGGTGGTGGAAGCCGCCCTCTGACACCGCGTACTGGTTGTCGGTCACGCGCTCGATCAGGTACCGGTCGTGCGAGACCACGAGCAGCGTGCCGGGGAAGGAGTCGAGCAGGTCTTCCATGGCCGCGAGCATGTCGGTGTCCAGGTCGTTGGTGGGCTCGTCGAGGATGAGCACGTTCGGCTCGTCCAGCACGATCAGCAGCAACTGCAGGCGGCGCTTCTGGCCACCGGAGAGGTCCTTGACCTGGGTGGAGAGCTGGGCGCTCATGAACCCCATGCGCTCGAGCATCTGGCCGGGGGTGATCTCCTTGCCGCCGGCCATGTACGAGGTGCGCTGGCGGGCGATGACGTCGCTCACCCGGTCGTTGCGGATGTCGTCGAGTTCGAACAGCTGCTGGGTCAGCACGGCCACCTTGATGGTCTTGCCGCGCTTGACCTTGCCGGTGTCGGGGGCGAGGGTGCCGGCGACCAGGTTGAGCAGGGTCGACTTGCCGGCGCCGTTGACACCCAGGATGCCCGTGCGCTCGCCCGGCGCGATCAGCCAGGTGATGTTGTTGAGCACGGTCTTCTCGCCGAAGCTGACGGAGACGTCGACCAGGTCGACGACATCCTTGCCGAGGCGCTGCATGGCCATCGACTGCATCGACACGGTGTCGCGGGGCGGCGGCTCGTTCTCGATCAGTTCGTTGGCGGCGTCGATGCGGAACTTGGGCTTGGCGGTGCGGGCCGGGGCGCCGCGGCGCAGCCACGCCAGTTCCTTCTTCATCAGGTTCTGGCGCTTGCCCTCCATCACGGCGCTCATCCGGTCGCGCTCGACGCGCTGCAGGATGTAGGCGGCGTAGCCACCCTCGAACGGTTCGATCAGGCGGTCGTGCACCTCCCAGGTCATGTTGCAGACCTCGTCGAGGAACCACCGGTCGTGGGTGACGACCACCAGGCCGCCGGAGTTCTGTGCCCACCGGTTCTTGAGGTGCCCGGCCAGCCAGGCGATGCCTTCCACGTCGAGGTGGTTGGTGGGCTCATCGAGGAAGACCACGTCGTGGTCGCCGATGAGCACCTGGGCGAGGGCCACCCGGCGGCGCTGGCCACCGGAGAGGTCGTCGACGAGGGTGTCCCAGGGGATGTCGCGCACGAGTCCCGCGATCACGTCGCGGACCTTCGCGTCGCCGGCCCAGACGTGCTCGTCGATGCCGCCGACGATGGTGTGCCCAACGGTCTGGCCGTTGACGAGGTCGTCGGACTGGTCGAGCACGCCGATGGTGACGCCACGTCGGCGGGTCACCCGGCCGGAATCGGGCTCCATGCGGCCGGCGAGCAGGCGCAGGAGGGTGGACTTGCCGTCGCCGTTACGGCCGACGATGCCAATGCGGTCACCCTCGTTCAGTCCGGCGGTGACGCTGTCGAAGATGACGCGGGTGGGAAATTCAAGGTGCAGGGACTCGGCCCCGAGCAAATGTGCCATAGGGTTCGAGCCTAGCCGTCACAGCTGAGAGCCGGAACCGCGCTCCCCCAGGCCCTGCCCGGGCGCCCCTCTCGGAGCGACGCGGGTACGGCGCCGCTTCGCGGGTGGCGCGCATCCTGCGCACCGGCGCCTGACCCGCGAATCGGCATCCGGGTCGGGCGGGCGCGGGGCCGGGGCGGGGCGGGCGGGGCCCGGGCGGCTAGGAGGTGAGGATGCGGGCGCCGTGCACCGGGCCGGTGGCGCGCACCACGTGCAGGCGGGCGGCGCTCAGCGCCACCTGCAGCTCGAGGCCGCTGTCGACGTCGGGCACGAGGAACGCCACGGTGGGTCCGGAGCCGGAGAGGATTCCGGCCAGGGCGCCGTTCGCCTCGCCGAGTTCGAGCACCCGGCCGAGCCCAGGGGCCAGCTGGAGGGCCGGCGCCTGCAGGTCGTTGTGCATGGTGTCCGCGAGCATCGCCGGGTCGCCGGCGCGCAGGGCCTGCAACACGTCGGCATCCACGGTGGGCTGGGTCTGGGCGGGAAAGATGTCCTGGGCATGGCGGGTGCGGTGCCGGTCGAGTTCGCTATAGACCGACGGGGTCGACATGCCGAATTCGGCCAGGGCGAGCACCCAGTGGAACGTGCCCTTGGCCAGGGCGGGGCTGAGCTGGTCGCCGCGGCCGGTGCCGATGGCGGTTCCGCCGGTGAACGCGAAGGGAACGTCGGCACCGAGGGTGGCCGCGATCTTCAGCAGCTCCTCCTTGCTCAGTTCCGTTCCCCAGAGCGCGTCGCAGGCGAGCAGCGTGGCCGCGGCATCCGCCGACCCGCCGCCCATGCCGCCGGCGATGGGCACGTTCTTGTCGATCGTGAGGTGCACTCCACCGCGATAGCCGGTGGCCCGGGCCAGAGCCCTGGCGGCCTTGATGGCGAGGTTGCTGCCGTCGACGGCGAGACCGGAGGAATCGACAGATCCGGTGAACTCCACCCGGAAGTCGTCCGCTGCGCGGGCTCGCACGTCTTCGTAGAGGGAGACGGCCTGGAACGCGGTGGCCAGGTCGTGGTATCCGTCGTCCATCACGGCGCCCACTTTGAGGAAGACGTTGATCTTGCCCGGTGCTCGCGCATGCACAACCGGTGAGGTCGCCGTGTGGGTCATGTTTCTAACCTAGGCCAGCCAGGCCCGGGCAATCGCCAGGAAGTCGTGCACGGTGAGCTGCTCACCGCGTTCGGTGGGGTCGATCCCGGCGGACTGGAGCACGACAGTGGCCTGCGCGGAGTCGCCGAGCACCGTGGACAGCGACTGGCGCAGCATCTTGCGACGCTGCTGGAATGCTCCGTCGACCAGCGCGAAAGTGGCCAGACGGAGTTCCTCGGATTCGAGCGGCTCGGCGCGCCGTTCGAAGGCAATCAGGATCGAGTCCACATTCGGCACCGGCCAGAACACCTGCCGGCTCACCTTGCCCGCGGTGCGGAAATGCCCGTACCAGGCGGCCTTGACGCTGGGGCTGCCGTAGATCTTCGATCCCGGCAGGGCGGCGAGGCGCTCGCCCACCTCGGCCTGCACCATCACAACGCCGGCGCGGATGGAGGCGAAGTGTTCGAGCAGGTGCAGCAGCACGGGCACCGACACGTTGTAGGGCAGGTTCGCCACCAGCCGGGTGGGGTCGCCGGGGAGCTCGGCGATCTTCAACGCATCCGCGCGGATGACCGTGAGCTTGGCGGCCGGTTGCATGAGCCGCACGGTCAGCGGGAGTTGTTCGGCGAGGCGGTCGTCGATTTCGACGGCCACGACCTCAGCGCCCACTTCGAGGATGCCCAGGGTGAGCGAGCCGAGACCAGGCCCGACCTCGACGACGGTCTCGCCGGGCTGCACGGCGGCGACCTTGACGATGCGCCGCACGGTGTTGCCGTCGATGACGAAGTTCTGGCCGAGCTTCTTGGTGGGGTTCACCCCGAGCATCTCGGCCAGGTCGCGGATCTCGGCGGGCCCGAGCAGCGTGGGCGCCGGGGTGTCCTTGGCGTGCTCGGTCATTTGCTGTACTCGGTCATGCGAGGCCTCCGGAGGGGCGGGTGTCTGGGCCACGGTGGCTCTCGGAAAGGGACACGGGTTCCGCGTCCCACCGGCCGTAGACGAGTTCGGTGTTCGAGGTGATCTGGGCGGCGAGCACCGAGACGTCGGTCTGCAGGTGGTCGGCCATGGCGCGCAGCGTGTGCGGCAACAGGTAGGGGGCATTGGGGCGGCCCCGGTGCGGGGTCGGGGTGAGGTACGGCGCGTCGGTTTCCACCAGCAGCAGCGCACGCGGCGCCACGTCGAGCGCTTCGCGCAGGCTGGCGGCGTTCTTGAAGCTCACCGGGCCGGCGAACGACATGTACCAACCGTGCTCGGCGCAGAGCCGGGCCAGGTCGGCGCCGCCGGAGAAGCAGTGGAAGACGGTGCGTTCGGGGGCTCCCACCCGCAACAGGGTCTCGACGACCTCGTCGTGGGCGTCGCGGTCGTGGATCTGCAGCGCCAGGCCGTGCCGTTTCGCGATCTCGATGTGCGCCTCGAACGACCTGAACTGCGCCGCGCGTCCCTCGGGGCCCGTGCGGAAGAAGTCCAGTCCGGTCTCGCCGACGGCGACCACCCGGGGGCGGGCGGCGAGCTCGTCGATCACGGCCAGCCCCTCGTCGAGGGTGCCGGCCGCTTCGAGCTCTGGCGCGTCATTGGGGTGGATGGCGACGGCAGCGAGCATCCGCGGCTCACGGGCGGCCAGCTCGGCCGACCAGCGGGAGGTGGCGACATCCGTGCCCACCTGGATCACGCCACGCACGCCCACGCTGGAGGCCAGGTCGAGCTGTTCGGCCACGGAAAGCGGGGTGATGCCGTCCGAGATTTCGAGGTGGGTGTGGTTGTCGTACACGCCGACGACCAGGGGCACGGGAGCGGGCGGGTAGACCAGATCGCGTCCGGTTCCCGCCTCGCGGGCCCGGATGTGGGTGCTGTCGGGTGGCAGGTTAGCCAACCGTGGCCTCGATGCGCGGGAACAGGGCGGTGAGCGGGGAGACATGCGTGCCACCGGTCCATTCCCAGGCCCGGTCGATGCGCGCGTCCTGCACCGAGCCGGTGCCGCCGAGGGCGGTCCACAGCGTCGCGGTGGCCTGCGGGGTCACCGGGGAGAGCAGCACGGCGAGCGTGCCGAGTCCGCGCACCACGGTGTGCAGCACGGTCTCCAGGCGTTCGCGGTCGTCGGGGTTCTTGGCCAGCGCCCACGGTTCCTGCGCGGTGATGTACCCGTTCAGTTCGTCGACGAGTTCCCAGACCGAGGCCAGTGCCTCGTGCAGGGCGAGCCGGTTAATGGCCTCGCCGGCGGCTTCGGTGACCCGGATCTCGGTGGCGCGGATGGCCGCATCCGCGTCGGTCGGTGCGCCGCCGGCCGGGATCTCCCCGTCGCAGTAGCGCACCACCATGGCGATGACGCGGGAGGCGAGGTTGCCGAAACCGTTCGCGAGCTCGGACTGGTAGCGGGCCGAGAGGTCCTCCCAGGAGAACGAGCCGTCCTGTCCGAAGCTGATGGCGCGCATGAAGTAGTACCGGAAGGTGTCGGAGCCGAAGGTGTCGGTGATCTGGTTCGGGGCGATGCCGGTGAGCTTGGACTTGCTCATCTTCTCGCCGCCCACCAGCAGCCAGCCGTGACCGAACACCTGGGTGGGAACCGGCAGGCCGGCGGCGAGCAGCATGGCGGGCCAGATCACGGCGTGGAAACGCAGGATGTCCTTGCCGACGATGTGCGTGGCGGGCCAGAGCCGGCTGAACTTCTCGTCGTCCTGGCCGTAGCCGGCCGCGGTGATGTAGTTGAGCAGCGCGTCGAACCAGACGTAGACCACGTGGCTGTCGTCCCAGGGCACCTTGATACCCCAGTCGAAGCTCGACCGGGAGATGGAGAGGTCGGAGAGGCCCTGCTTGACGAACGAGATGACCTCGTTGCGAGCCGATTCGGGCTGGATGAAGGTGGGGTTGGCCTCGTACATCGCCAGCAGCTGGTCGGTGAAGGTGCTCATGCGGAAGAAGTAGTTCTTCTCGTGCAGCAGTTCGACCGGGATCGAGTGGATGGCGCAGACCTGCTGGCCGGCGTACTCGCCGGTGCCGTCGACGAGGTCGCTGGGCTGCTTGTACTCCTCACAGCCCACACAGTAGAAGCCCTCGTACTCACCGGTGTAGATGTGCCCGGCGTCGAAGAGGTGCTGCAGGAACTTCTGCGCGTTCACCTCGTGGCGCTCGTCGGTGGTGCGGATGAAGTCGTCATTACGGATGTCGACGGTCGCCAGCAACGGCTTCCACGCGGTCTCGACCAGACGGTCGGCCCACTGCTTGGGGGTGACGCCGTTCGCGGTGGCGGTGCGCAGGATCTTCTGGCCGTGCTCGTCGGTGCCGGTGAGCAGCCAGGTGTCCTCCCCCCGCTGGCGGTGCCAGCGGGCAAGGACATCCGCGGCCACCTCCGTGTAGGCGTGCCCGATGTGCGGGACATCATTCACATAGAAAATAGGCGTGGTGATGTAGAAAGAAGAGCCGTCGGACATGCTCACATCTTATGGGGACCTGCCCGAACGTCCGACCCTGTTACGCCGCGCGGCCTCTTCCGGCGGCAGGATGCGGTCTAGAGCAGCGGCAATTCCGGCTGCGGAGTGGCCTTGGTACGGGTCGCCCCGGTGCCGGCCGACTTACCGGTGAGCGCGGCTTCATAGAGATCCCGCTTGCCCAGGCCGGAGGCGGCGGAGACATCCGCGGCGGCGTCCTTGAGCCTCGCTCCGGCCGCGACCAGCTTGAGCACCTCGTCGACCCCGGTGGCCAGGTCGAGCACCTGGGGCGTGGCTCCGGCGACCACGATGCAAATCTCGCCGCGCACCCCGGCGGCGGCCCACTCGGCAAGTTCGGCCGCGGTGCCGCGCTTGACCTCTTCATAGAACTTGGTCAGCTCGCGGCACACCACCACCCGGCGGTCGGCGCCGAGCACCTCGGCCAGGTCGGTCAGCGACGCGGCCAACCGGTTGGGCGACTCGAAGAAGACCATGGTGCGGCGTTCGGCGGCCACCTCACGCAGGGCGTGCATCCGCTCGCCGTGCTTGCGGGGCAGGAACCCCTCGAAGGTGAACCTGTCGGTGGGCAGGCCGGACACGGCCAGGGCGGTGAGCACGGCCGACGGGCCGGGAATAGCGGTGACGACGACCCCGGCGGCGACGGCGGCGTCCACCAGGTGGAAGCCGGGGTCGGAGACCGTGGGCATGCCCGCGTCGCTGAGCACCAGCAGGTCGGTGTCGCGGGCCAGCTCCACCAGTTCGGCGGCCTTGCCGCGCTCATTGTGGTCGTGCAGGGCGATCAGGCGTGGCCGGTTCTCGATGCCCAGCGCCTTGAGCAGGTGCACGGTCACCCGAGTGTCCTCGGCCGCGATGACCGTACTCGTGGTGAGCGCCTCCACCAGCCGAGTCGAGGCATCCCCGAGGTTTCCGATGGGAGTGGCAGCCAGAATGATCATGGTCCCAGTCTCGCATCACCGCTCCTCCACAGCGGCTCACTACGATGGTCAGGTGCTCCTCACCCGCCGTGCCACCCAGCGTTGGCCCGCCCTGCTGACCAACCGGTGGCTCCGACTCATCGGCCCCGCACTGGTCGTGCTTCTGGCCGCCGTTCTGCGGCTCTGGAACCTCGGGCACCCCGGCACCCTCGTCTTCGACGAGACCTTCTATGTGAAGGATGCCTGGAGCCTGTACAACAACGGCTACGAGTCGACCTGGCCGGAGGGCGCCGACGCTCTCTTCGCCGCCGGGCAGAGCAACATCTTCGGCACCGGAGCGTCGTTCGTGGTGCACCCTCCGCTGGGCAAGTGGCTGATCGCGCTCGGCATGGCGGTCTTCGGCGCCGACAACCCGTTCGCCTGGCGGGTCGTCACCGCGCTGATCGGCGTGGTCGCCGTCGTGCTGCTGATGCTCATCATCCGCAAGCTGTTCGGCTCGCTCCTGTTGGCCTCCATCGGCGGTTTCCTGTTCGCCATCGACGGCAACGCCATCGTGATGAGCCGGGTGGCGCTGCTCGACAACTACGTGATGTTCTTCGCCCTGCTCGGCTTCGGTGCCGTGCTGATGGACCGGGACCACCACCGGGTGCGGCTCGCGGCGTGGCTGAATGAGCGCCGTGACAACGAGGTCGAACCTACCTGGGGCCCGGCGCTCTGGTGGCGGCCGTGGGTGTTCGCCGCCGGCCTCGCCTTCGGGCTGGCCTGTTCGGTGAAGTGGTCCGGCGCCTACTTCCTCGCCGCGTTCGGCATCTATCTGGTGGTGGTGGATGCCCTCGCCCGACGCCGCGCCGGGCTGCCGTTCTGGATCAGCGGCGCGATCCTCAAGCAGGGCCCGGTCACCTTCCTGCTGATGGTGCCCGTCGCCGTGCTCACCTTCCTGCTCTCCTGGACCGGCTGGTTCGTCACCCGCGGCGGCTACTACCGCGACTACGCCGACCAGGCCGGTCAGGCGTGGACGGGCGCCTTCGCCTGGGTGCCGCACGCGGTGCAGAGTTTCTGGCACTACCAGACGGCCGCGTACTCCTACCATGTGGGCCTCGTCACGCCGCATCCGTACCAGGCCAACCCGCTGACATGGTTGTTCATGACCCGGCCGACGAGCATGTACTACCAGGGCAGCGAACTGGGCCAGAACGGCTGCGGCTACGGCACGTGCTCGGAGGCGATCACCGGCATCGCCAACCCGCTGATCTGGTGGGCGGGCAGCGCCGCGATCCTCTACCTGGTCTACCGGTTGGCGCGATACCGGGAGTGGCGGGTGGGCCTGATCCTGATGGGCATGGTCGCCGGCTACCTGCCTTGGCTGATGTACCTGAACCGCACGGTGTTCCAGTTCTACACGATCGCGTTCGAGCCCTACCTGCTGCTCGGTCTCACCCTGGCGATCGGCCTGCTGCTGGGAGTCGGCACGGTCGGTGCGCGGCCCGTCGTTCGTACTCCCCCGGTGCTGCCCTACGGCCCGGATGCCGACGCCGCGACAGCGGGCACGGTTCCGGCTGGCACGGTCACGGCCGGCACGGTCACCGACCGGGACACCACCGTTGGCAGCGTCATCGTGCTGGTCTTCCTGGTACTGGCCACGGTGGTGAGTGCCTTCTTCTACCCGCTTTGGACCGGCTCCCAGGTGCCGTTCGCCTTCTGGCAACTGCACATCTGGCTGCCCAGCTGGCGCTGATCGGCACATCCGCATGCATTGCACCCTCTGCATATCTTCCGACGTATGCCGAAATTGGAATACATCCCCTGTTAACTGCGTGTGAATTCGGGCCGATTTCAGGGGTGCGACCCGTAGGATATCCGGTATCTGCTTGACGAGTGTTTGCTCTATTACCGACTGAGAAGTCCAGATACAAACCAAAGGCCTAATGTCGGAAGCATCTGCCGCACCCACGGTGCGTATTGTCCGCACTCGCAAGGGTGGCGACTCCAAGAACCCCACCACCGAGTACTCCGCTCTGCTGCATACGGTGCGGAACCTCGGTCTGCTCGGCCGCCGCACGGGCTTCTACTGGGGCGTCTTCGCCGCGCTGGTCCTCATCACCGTCGGCCTCGGCGTCGGCTTCGTGCTGCTGGGCGACTCCTGGTACCAGCTGATCATCGCCGGCGTGCTTGGCATCATCCTCACCCAGTTCGCGTTCCTGGCGCACGAGGCCTCGCACCGCCAGGTCTTCGAATCCGGACCGGCGAACGACCGGGCCGGCCGGGTCCTCGCCAATCTCTTCGTGGGCATCAGCTACGCCTGGTGGATGACCAAGCACAGCCGCCACCACGCAAACCCGAACGTCGTGGGCAAAGACCCCGACATCGAGCCCGACGTGATCCGCTTCAACGAGAAGGATGCGTCAGAGGTCAACTGGCTCACCTCCTTCATCACGCGCAAGCAGGGCTACCTCTTCTTCCCGCTCCTCACGCTCGAAGGCCTCAACCTGCACATCCACGGTTTCAAGACCGTGTTCGGCAAGGGCAAGGTCGACAAGCGCTGGCTCGAGATCACCATGCTCACCACCCGCATCGCGGTCTACTTCGCCGTGATCTTCTACTTCCTGCCGCTCGGCATGGCGTTCGCCTTCATCGGCGTGCAGATGGCCGTGTTCGGCGTCTACATGGGCGCCTCCTTCGCCCCGAACCACAAGGGCATGCCCCAGCTTCCGCACGAGAGCAAGGTCGACTTCCTGCGTCGCCAGGTGCTCACCTCGCGCAACATCCGCGGCGGCACCTTCATGGACACCTTCATGGGCGGCCTGAACTACCAGGTCGAGCACCACCTGTTCCCGAACATGGCCCGCCCGCACCTCAAGAAGGCGCAGGAGATCACCAAGGAATACTGCGAGTCGAACAAGATCCTCTACACCGAGACCGGTCTGTTCGAGTCCTACGGCATCGTGATCGCCTACCTCAACAAGGTGGGCCTAGCCGCCCGCGACCCGTTCGACTGCCCGATGGTGCAGCGCTTCCACCACCGCTAGCCCGCCCCGCGAACTGTGAGCTAAGCCCCAAGAATCCGAGATTCTTGGGGCTTTTCTCACGGCTCGCGAGCCGTAGGGTGGGAGGAATGTGGATGTGGGGAGTTGCGGCTGCCGCCGGCGCGACAGCCGCGGCCTGGGCCGTGCACACCCTCGTGCCCGGCATCCCGCTGCTCACCGTGGCCGTGGTGCTCGGCATCGTCGTCGGGCAACTCCCCGTGCTGCGCCCCGCGGTCACCGGCCCGCTGAAGCCCGGTCTCTCCCTGGCCGCCAAACGGCTGATGCGGCTGGGCGTGGTTCTGCTCGGCCTGAAGCTCAGCCTGGTCGACATCGCGGGGCTGGGTTGGGTCACCATCACCACGACAGTGCTGATCGTGCTGCTCACCTTCGTCGGCACCCTGTGGCTCGGCCGGCTGGTGGGCCTGCCCGGACACCAGCCGCTGCTCATCGCCACCGGCTTCGCCATCTGCGGCGCCTCCGCCATCGGCGCCATGAGCGGAGTGGTGAAGGCCAAAGACCAGGAGACCGCCACTCCGGTGGCGCTGGTGACCCTGTGCGGCACCCTCGCTATCGGCGTGCTGCCGCTCCTCTGGCATCCGCTGGGCCTCACCGACCTGCAGTTCGGGCACTGGGTGGGCGCCGGTGTGCACGACGTGGGCCAGGTCGTCGCCACCGCCCAGATCGCCGGCACGGCCGCCCTGGCGGTGGCCGTGGTGGTCAAACTCACCCGGGTGCTGATGCTCGCCCCGATCGTGGCGAGTGTGGCGCTCTACGAACGCCGCCGGGTAGCCGTGGCGGTCGGGCCGGTCGGCGGCGCGGCCGACTCCCCCGATGCCACGCCCGGCACTCCGGCTGCCGCCCGCCGCCCGCCGGTGCTCCCCCTGTTCGTGGCCGGGTTCCTGGCCATGGTGCTCGTGCGCACGTTCGTTCCGCTGCCGGCGGCGTTGCTCGACGCGGCGGACCTCGTGCAGACCATCCTGCTGGCCATGGCGCTGTTCGGGCTCGGCACCGCGGTGCGACTCACCGAGCTGCTGCGCACCGGCGGGCGGGCCCTGGGCGTCGGCCTGGCCTCCTGGCTGCTGATCGCCGCGCTGGCGCTGGCCGCCGTGTTCGTCAGCTGAGCCCGTAGCAGCTGGTCGGCCGAACCCGGCATCCGGCGGGTGCCATGTGGCGCTCTGTTACGCCGGTGCACCCGGCAGCGAGAAACGGGCCGGTAGCGTACTCCCATGGCAGATCGCGAGTACGGCTTCACGACCAGGGCAATCCACGCCGGGAATATCCCCGACGCCGTCACGGGAGCACGGGCCCTGCCCATCTACCAGACCAGCGCGTTCGTCTTCGATGACACCGCGGATGCCGCCGCCCGGTTCGCCCTGCAGAAGTACGGCAATGTCTACTCCCGGCTGTCGAACCCCACCGTGGCGGCGTTCGAAGAGCGCATCGCCAGCCTCGAGGGCGGCCTGGGCGCCGTCGCCACCGCCTCCGGCCTGGCCGCGCAGTACATCACCTTCGCCAGCCTGGCCGGCGCGGGCGACCACATCGTCTCCAGCGCCAATCTCTACGGCGGTTCGATCACCCAGCTCGACGTCACGCTGCGCCGCTTCGGGGTGGAGACCACGTTCGTGCAGTCCGCCGACCCGGCCGACTACGCCGCGGCGATCACCGACAAGACCAAGCTGATCTTCGCCGAGACCGTCGCGAACCCGTCCGGTGAGGTCGCCGACATCGAGGGCCTCGCCGCCGTCGCGCACGCCGCCGGCATCCCGCTGATCATCGACTCCACCATCGCCACGCCCTACCTCTGCCGCCCGATCGAATGGGGCGCCGACATCGTCATCCACTCGGCCACCAAGTTCCTCGGCGGGCACGGCACCACCCTCGGCGGCGTGGTCGTGGAGAGCGGCCGGTTCAACTGGCACAGCGACAAGTTCCCGCTGTTCGCGCAGCCGGTGCCCAGCTACGGCGGCCTGGAATGGTCGGGCAACTTCGGCGAGTACGCGTTCCTCACCCGCCTCCGCGCCGAACAGCTGCGCGACATCGGCCCCGTGCTCGCGCCGCACTCCGCCTTCCTGCTCGCCCAGGGTGTGGAGACGCTGCCCTACCGGCTGCAGGCCCACGTGAACAACGCCCGCATCGTGGCGGAATGGCTGGACGCCGACCCGCGCGTCGACTTCGTCAACTGGGCCGGCCTGCCCAGCCACCCGCACTACGAGCGGGGACTCAAGTACCTGCCCAAGGGCCCCGGCTCGGTCTTCAGCTTCGGTGTCAAGGGCGGCCGCGACGCCGGCCGCACCTTCATCGAATCGGTCGACCTGGCCAGCCACCTCGCCAACATCGGCGACGCCAAGACCCTGGTGATCCATCCCGCCTCCACCACGCACGCCCAGCTCAGCGAGCAGCAGCTCATCGACGCCGGCGTGCTGGCCGGGCTGGTGCGCATCAGCGTGGGCATTGAGGATGTCGACGACATCATTTACGATCTCGACCAGGCGCTGGCCCAGGCCGCCGGCACCGGAGGAGCATCATGAGCACCGAGACCGTCGACACCGCTGCGACCACCGAGACCGTTCAGCTCACCAACGGTCTGAGCTGCAGCGTTCCCGCCGACTCCCCGCTGGCCAAGCTGCTGCGCACCCAGCGCACCTGGGAGGGCCCCGATGCCAAGGCTCGGCTGGGCATCCTGCGTAAGGCCAAGTCCATCGCGATCGTGGGCGCCTCGCCCAACCCCGCCCGGTCAAGCTACTTCGTGGGCACCTACCTGCAGCAGTCGAGCGACTACCGGGTCTACTTCGTCAACCCGCGCGCCGACACCATCCTCGGCGAGAAGGCCTACCCCGACCTCGCGTCGTTGCCGGAGGTGCCCGACATCGTGGATGTCTTCCGCAAGGCCTCCGACATCCCGTCCGTGATCGACGACGCGATCGCCGTCGGCGCCAAGACGGTGTGGGTGCAACTGGGCATCTGGAACCAGGAGGCCGCGGAATACGGCGAGTCGAAGGGGCTCACGATCGTGATGGATCGATGCATCAAGATCGAGCACGCCCGGTTCCACGGCGGGCTGCACCTGCTCGGCTTCGACACCGGGCAGATCACAGCCCGCAAGACCATCCGCTGATCAGCGACTGATCAGCGAGGTCAGGCTCGGCGCATGGCGCGGATGCCGACCCACAGGCCGATCACCGCGGTGACGGCGGCCGCCGCGAATCCGCCGAGCACGGCGGGTGTGCCCAGGCTGCCGGCGAACAGGTCACGCTCGGCCTGCACCACATAGCTGAGCGGGTTGACCGCCGCGCCGACCTTCATCCAGCCAGGGGCGTCGTCGAGTGGCAGCAGCATGCCCGAGAGAATCATCAGCGGAAAGATCAGGGTCTGGTGGATGAGCCAGAACATCCAGTCCCGATTGCGACAGGCAAGCGCGACGCTGTAGCTCAGCGCGCCGAAGCCGATGCCGAACACGGCCAGCAAGACGAATCCGAGCGCGAGACCCGGCAGGCTCACCGTGAAGCCGAACGGCAGTGCGACGAGGCAGATCACCAGGCCCTGCACGATCAGCGGCACCACTTCCTTGAGCGCCCGACCCATCAGTAGAGCGCTCCGCGACAACGGGGCCACCAGGGTGCGCTCGTGCGATCCGGTCTGCATCTCGCCGAGCAGGTTCGCCCCGGTGGACGCGGTGCCGAACAGAGCCACCATCACCAGGATGCCCGGCACGAACCACTGCAGGGTCTCCCCCGCCGGCAGCCCGGACGAGGCCACCAGCAGTGGACCGAACAGGCCGAGGAACACCAACGGTTGCACCAGGCTGAACAGGGCGCTGAACGGGTCGCGCAGCACCGGGCGCAGCTCCCGCACGAGCACGTTCCAGGTGTCGGTGAGCACGCCGGTGCGTTGCGGTGCGTGGGCGGTATCGATCGGGGCGTGGGTCTGGGTCGGGGTCTGCGTGGTCATGCTGCCACCTCCTGAGTGGTCGAAACGGATGCGGACTGGCCTTCCTCACGCAGGCTCCGGCCGGTGAGTGCGAGGAAGACATCGTCCAGGGTGGGCTGACGGTGGGTGACGGCCACGGGCGGCAGCCCGGCGGCGTCGAGCGAGCGCACCAACCCCGGCACCGCCCTCTCGCCGGCCGAAGCGGCCTCAGCCGTGAGAGTGACAAGCGCGCCGGATGACTCGCCGCCGATGTGGCTGGCCGCAGCACTGGCATCCGCTGCCGAGCCGAAGGTCAGCGTGATGCGGTCACCGGCCAGCCGGGATTTCAGGGCCGTCGGGGTGTCGTCGGCGATCACGACGCCGTGGTCCATCACCATCACCCGCTCGGCCAGTTGATCGGCTTCGTCGAGGTAGTGGGTGGTGAGGAAGATGGTGGTGCCGACGGTATCGCGCAGGTCGACGATGTGTTGCCAGAGGTTGGCCCGGCTCTGCGGGTCGAGCCCGGTGGACGGTTCGTCGAGGAAGAGCAGCTCCGGCCGGTGGATCAGGCCGAGCGCGATATCGAGCCGGCGCTTCTGGCCGCCGGAGAGGCCGATCACCTGCCGGCGGGCGAGAGCCGCGAGGTCGAGCGACTCGAGCAGTTCGTCGGCCCTGGCCGCGGTCTCCCGGCGGCTCAGGCCGTAGAACGCGCCCTGGCTGAGGAGCTCATCGCGCACCCGCTGGTTGTGACCGGCCGAGCTGCCCTGGCCGATGTAGCCGATACGGCGGCGCACTCCCGCCGGGTCGCGGCGGATGTCGCAACCGGCCACGGTGGCTTCTCCGCTGGTGGGTGCCAGCAAGGTGGTCAGCAGTCGCAGGGTGGTGGACTTGCCGGCGCCGTTCGGCCCGAGGAATGCCACCAACTCGCCGCGCTGCACGTCGAGGTCGAGGCCTGTCACGGCCTCGACGTCGCCGCCTTTGGCCGCGAAGGACTTGCCGAGTCCTCGCGCCCGAATCAGGGTGTGGGTGTTCTGTGTGGTTGTCATGCCCCGATGCTAGAAGTCCATTAGGACACCTCTTGTCCTCATGGCGCGGCATACTGAAACCATGTCGGACACCACCACCCGGGCCCTCGATCTGCTGTCTCTGTTGCAGAGCCACCGGCACTGGTCGAGCCGGGAGCTGGCCGACCGGCTCGGGGTGACGGATCGCACGTTGCGCCGCGACATCGAGCGGTTGCGCGAGCTCGGCTACGAGATCGACGCGGCGCGCGGAGCTGTCGGCGGCTACCGGCTCGTCGCCGGCACCGGCCTGCCGCCGCTGCTGCTCACCGACGACGAAGGAGTGGCGATCGCCGTCGGCCTGCGCTCCCAGGCCGCCGCCGGGCTGCGCGGCTCGGAGCACACCACCCTGAGCGCGCTGGCCAAGATCGAGCAGGTGCTGCCGCCGACCCTGCGGCGTCGCATCGAGGCGCTGCAGTCGCACACCACCGTCGCGCCCGGCGAAGGCCCGGCCGTCGATGCCGACCTGCTGGCCCAGCTCGCGTTGAGCTGCCGCGACAGTGAACGCATACGGTTCGGCTACACCGCCGCATCCGGCCGGGAATCCACCCGCAGCACCGAGCCGCACATGCTCGTGCCGCACGGTCGCCGGTGGTACCTCGTGGCCTGGGATCGGGACCGCGCCGACTGGCGCACCTTCCGGCTCGACCGCATCTCCACCCTGCAGCAGACCCGGGTGATGTTCCCGCCGCGGGATCTCTCGCCACGCGCGGCCGCCGACCTGGTGTCGGGAGCCGTCAGCTGGACCGAAACCAGCTACACGGCGACGGTGGTGCTCGACCTGACGCTGGCCGACGCCAGGGCGGCTCTCGGTTGGTGGGCGAAGGAGGCGACCGCACGCGGTGCCGACCAGACCGAGTGGCCGCTGGCCAGTGACCACCTGGCCGGGCTGGCTGCCGCGCTGCTCTGGATTCCCCATGATGTGAACTACACCGTCGAGGCGCCAGCAGAGGTGCTCGCCTTCCTCCGCGCGCAGGCCGATCGGGTGCGCGCCGCCGCGCGGTAGCGGCCAGCGTACGATGGAGCGAGTGACAGCGTATGTATCGGCTCTCGACCTCTTCTCCATCGGAATCGGTCCATCCAGTTCCCACACGGTCGGCCCGATGCGGGCCGCCCTGGTCTTCGCCGAGCACCTGGCCGGCAGCGGCCGGCTGCCGGATGTGACCCGCATCCGCTGTTCGCTCTACGGTTCGCTCGGTTCCACGGGGCTCGGCCACGGCACGCCGGATGCGATCCTGGCCGGATTGGCCGGCCTCCGCCCCGAAGCCTGCGATCCCGACGACGTGCGCAATCGCTGGGCAGACCTCGCCCCCGGTGCCACCCTGCAGCTGGGCGGCACGCACCCGGTGGCGGTGCAGAAGAGCGACGTGGTCTTCGAACCGCGCACCCGGCTGCCCGGCCACCCCAATGCCATGACGCTCTCCGCCTGGGGCGACGACCCTGCGGCTCCTGCCCTGCTCGAGGAGACCTTCTACTCGATCGGGGGCGGATTCATCCGCCGCGACGGCGACCCGATTCGTCCCGCCACGATGGTGGCCCAGCCGATGCCGTACGCCTCGAGCGCCGCCCTGCTCGACCTCTGCGACACCCACGGCATCGGCATCTGCGACGTCGCCCGCGCCAACGAGGAAGCCATTCACGGTGCCGATCGACTGGATGCCGGGCTGGACGCGATCTGGTCCGCCATGCACGCCTGCGTCGAGGCCGGCCTGCGGGTGGACGGCACCCTCCCCGGTGGCCTCGGCGTCAAACGCCGCGCCTCCGCTATTCGTATGCAGCTGGAAGAATACGACGGGCAGCACCAGCGCGAACGTGATACCTCCACCGAATGGCTGCACGCCTTCGCCCTCGCCGTGAACGAAGAGAACGCCTCTGGCGGTCGGGTCGTCACCGCGCCCACCAACGGCGCCGCCGGTATCATCCCGGCCGTGGCGCACTACTACCTGCGCTTCGTTCCGGGGGCGAGCGCCGCCGGCATCCGCCGGTTCCTGCTCACCGCCGTGGCGATCGGATCACTGGTCAAGGCGAACGCCTCGATCTCCGGCGCGGAGGGCGGCTGCCAGGCCGAGGTCGGTTCGGCCTGCGCGATGGCCGCCGGCGCGCTCTGCGCCGTGCTCGGTGGCACCCCGCGGCAGGTGGAGAACGCGGCCGAGATCGCCATGGAACACCACCTCGGCCTCACCTGCGACCCCGTCGGCGGCCTCGTTCAGGTACCCTGCATCGAACGCAATGCCATAGCCGCGTCCACCGCGGTGTCGGCCGCACGCCTCGCCCTGCACGGCGACGGCACCCACCTCGTGTCGCTGGACACCGTGATCGAGACCATGCGCCAGACCGGCCTGGACATGATGACGAAGTACAAGGAGACCAGCGAGGGCGGCCTCGCGGTCAACGTCATCGAATGCTGACCCGCCCCCTGATCTAGGCACAGGGAGGATGCTGCGCCGACGGAATCCCTGACCTAAGCTGTGTTCTCGGGGGTACACCATCAACGAGTCCACGTCTTCACAGCCGCTGTCCGCATCAACCACCGGAGCGGAGCCGCGTGCCGGCCGACGGCGCGCCGCGATGCGCCTCGGAGCGGCCGCACTGCTGCTGGGAACGCTCGCGCTCACCGGCTGCGCGACTGAGCCGGCCCCGGTGGTGACGGCAACCGTCGTGATCACCCAGACGCCGACGCCCACACCCACGCCCACCCCGACGCCCACGCCGACGCCCACACCCCCGCCGGTCGCCGAGGCGCCGGTGGTCGAGGTGCCGATCGACCCGAATCCTCCGGCCGAAGCCGTTGTGGAGGGCCCCGCTGTGGACCTGGGTGCCGGGCCCGGCGCCCAGGCCGCACCGGGATACGACGGAGCCGGCAACCCGATCAGCTACACCGTGATCGAGGGCGACACCTTCTTCGACATCGCCCAGCGCTTCGACCTGCCGATGCAGCAGCTACTGCGCATGAACCCCAAAGTGACGGGGCTCGGCGAGGACATCTACCTGCGTCAGGTCATCAACCTGGACTGGACGAAGACGAACTAGCTCCCGCCGGGCCCCACGGGCGCGCTCAGCGCACCGACGCGTGGATGCGTTCGATCAGTTCGATGGTGTGGGCGGAGTCGACGGCACTGACCGGCAGCGGCGCCCCGCGCAGCAGCGCATCCGCCAGGCTCTCGTAGAACCCGGTGTACCGACCACGCTGGGTGGGCACCACGTGGCTGGCGCCGTCGGCGCCGAGCCTGCCCCAGGTGACTTCGGGTTCGAGGCCGAAGTCGGCGTCGCTGGGCAGGTTGCCGGCCTGGATGGCGGCCTCCTGACCGTCGACTCCCCACTTGGTGTAGCCCGCGGCGGAGCCGAGCACCCGGAACCGGGGGCCGGCCTGCGCGGCGAATGAGCTCATCCAGAGGTGCGAGCGCACGCCGGAACCATGGTGCAGCGAGACGAACGAGTCGTCATCGGCCGCGCCGCCGGGCCGGCGGGTAGACAACTCGGCGGTGAAGTCGTCGACCGGGCCGAACAGCAACACGGCCTGGTCGATCAGGTGAGCGCCGAGGTCGTACAGCACACCGCCGCCGTCAGCCGGGGTGGCACCGGCCTTCCAGCTGCGCGGCGGCCCGGGCTTGAAGAACTCGAATCGGGACTCGAACCGGTACACCTCGCCGAGGGAGCCCTCGGCCAGCAGCGCCTGCAGGGTGAGGAAGTCGCCGTCCCAGCGACGGTTCTGGAACACGGTGAGCGGCAGCCCCAGGCTGTCGGCGCGGTTGAGCAGCGCCCAGCCCTGCTCGGAGTCGACCGAGAACGGCTTGTCGATCACGACGGCGAGCCCTGCGTCGAGAGCGGCGTTGGCCAGCGCGACGTGGGTTTCCGGCGGGGTGCCGATGACGACCAGGTCGAGGTCGAGGGCCTGCGCGAACAGTGCCTCGGCGGTGGGAACGATGCGCACGCCCGGGTAGGTCTCGGTGGCGCGAGCGCCCCGCTCGGCGTCGCCGGTCACGATCGCCGTGAGGGCGAAGTCGGGGTTGGCGGCGAGGAAGGGCGCGTGGAAGACCCGGCCGGAGAGCCCGTAGCCGATGACGGCAGCACGGATGGGGCCGGTCAGCCTGGGGCTCCGAGCCGCCGACTCGGCCGAAGCCGGTCTCGCCACCGGCGCCGCATCGGCGGTGACGCCGTGCTGCGGGCCGGGGCCGGGGCGTGGGCCCGGCTTGGGTGCCGGCTTCGGCGTGTTGATCGGGGATTCCGGCTGAATGTCTGAAGAGGCCATGGCTCCGAGGTTACGCCGGTTCGCTGACCTCCCCGCCCACCTCCCTCCCGCTTCCCGGGCCGAGCGGCGGGCGGAGCGGCTAGAACAACTAGAGCGCAGGGGCCACGTGGTCGAAGATGATGCTCGTGCGGGTGGCGGCCACCACCGGGTCAGCCGAGAGGTGGTCGACCACGAACCGGCGCAGGCCCGCGGTGTCCCGCACCGCCACGTGCACGAGGAAGTCCTCGTTGCCGCCCAGGAAGAAGAACTGCACCACCTCGGGCAGTTCCCGGATGCGGGTGGCGAATGGGGTGATCTGCGACCGGGCGCCGGAGTGGATGTTGATGCTGATCAGCGCCTGCACGCCCAGGCCCAACGCGGCCGGGTCGACATCCACCGTGAACCGCCGGATCACGCCGCGGCTGACCAGCGACCGCACCCGCTCGAGGCAGGTGGAGGCGGCGATGCCGACCGCGGACGCGAGGGCGGCGTTGGAGAGCCGTGCGTTGCTGCGGAGCAGGGTCAGCTATCCCTGGTCGACGGCGTCGAGGGTGTCGGTCGGGACCGCCAGCCGGTTCTTGGGTGCCGCCATGCGTGAAGGTCCTGTCCGCCGAAGGTTGGTCGGACGAAGCGCCGATTGGTCTCAATATATTCGACGGGATCCAGGTCTGTCCGACGTTTCAGAGCCGATTGATGCCCGTCACGGTGAGGGCGGGCACGCCGAGCTCGTCGGATTCGGCGAGGTCGATGGTGGCGCTGATGCCCCAGTCGTGGTCGCCGGCCGGGTCGTCGAAGATCTGCCGGGCGGTCCAGAGCATGGGGCCCTCCTCCAAGATGAGCAGCCCGGCGCCACGGGCGTTCGCCCCGGCCAGCAGCTCGTCGTGTTCCTCGTAGTAGCCGTCCATGGCATCGGCCCAGGCATCCGCCCCGAAGCCGCTGTCGCGGTCGAGGTCGCCGAGCGCGTCGTAGTTCTCCAGCGCGGCCAGCTGCACCCGGCGGAAGAGTTCGTTGCGCACCAGGATGCGGAACGCACGGGTGTTGGTGGTGAGCCGGTGCGGCGCGGGCGGCACCACGGCGTGCGCGGTGGCCTCGTGTGCGGCCAGGTCGGGGTGGATGAGTTCTTCCCACTCGTCGAGCAGGCTGGAGTCCACCTGGCGCACGAGTTCGCCGAGCCACTCGATCAGGTCGAGGAGGTCCTCGGTCTTGGCTTCATCCGGAATGGTCTGCCGGGCGGCCCGGTAGGCATCCGAGAGGTACCGCAGCACCACGCCCTCGCTGCGCGCGAGCTTGTAGTAAGCCACGAACTCGCCGAACGACATCGCCCGCTCGTACATGTCGCGCACCACGGTCTTGGGGCGCAAGGGGAAGTCCGCGATCCAGGGCTGGGACTGCTTGTACGTCTCGAACGCATAGCTGAGCAGTTCGTCGAGGGGCTTGGGCCAGGTGATCTCCTCGAGCAGCTCCATGCGCTGGTCGTACTCGATGCCCTCGCTCTTCATGGCGTTGACGGCCTCGCCGCGGGCCGCGAACTGCTGGCCCATCAGCACCGGGCGCGGGTCGTCGAGCGTGGACTCGAGGATCGAGATCATGTCGAGCGCGTAGGTGGGAGCTTCGATGTCGAGCAGGTCGAACGCGGCCAGCGCGAACGGCGACAGCGGCTGGTTGAGCGCGAAGTTGGCCTGCAGATCAACGGTCAGACGGATGCTGCCATCCGCACCCTGCTCCACGATGCCGGCCGCGCGCAGGGTCTTGTAAATGCCCAGGGCCCGGCGGGCGTGGGCGAGCTGGCGCTTCCACGGTTCGTGGTTGTCGAACACCAGTGAATACACGTTGGCGAAGGCGTCGCCACCGCGGGCGATCACGTTGATCAGCATGGCGCTGGTCATCTGCATGCTCGAGGTGAGCGTTTCCGGTTCGGCGTCCACCAACCGGCGGAAGGACGGTTCGCCCCAGGAGACGAAGCCCTCCGGAGCCCGTTTGCGCACGATCTTGCGCCGTTTCTTCGGGTCGTCGCCGGCCTTCTCGATGGCCTTGAGGTTCTCGGTCTCGTGGTCGGGCGCCTGGATCATCACGGTGCCGGCGGTGTCGAAGCCGGCCCGGCCGGCGCGGCCGGCGATCTGATGGAACTCCCGGGCGTTGAGCTGGCGCATCTTGACGCCGTCGTACTTGGTCAGCGCGGTGAAAAGCACGGTGCGGATGGGCACGTTGATGCCGACGCCGAGGGTGTCGGTTCCGCAGATCACCCGGAGCAGGCCGCGCTGGGCGAGCTGCTCCACCAACCGCCGGTACTTGGGCAGCATGCCGGCGTGGTGCACGCCGATGCCCATGCGGATCAGCCGGGACAAGGTCTTGCCGAAGCTGGTGGTGAACCTGAATTCGCCGATCAGCTCGGCGATGGCTTCCTTCTGTTCCTTGGTGACCACCTTCACGCTGGACAGCGCCTGCGCGCGCTCCAGCGCGGCGGCCTGAGCGAAGTGCACGATGTACACGGGCGCCTGGCCGGTCTTGAGAAGGTCCTCCACGGTCTCGTGCACCGGCGTGGTCTCGTAGAAGTAGTGCAGCGGCACGGGCCGTTCGACACCGGTGACCACGGCGGTGTCGCGGTTGGTGCGGCGGCTCAGGTCGTCAGCGATGTCGGTGACGTCGCCGAGAGTGGCCGACATCAGGATGAACTGCACCCGCGGCAGAAGAAGCAGCGGCACCTGCCAGGCCCAACCGCGGTCGGGGTCGGAGTAGAAGTGGAACTCGTCCATCACGACCTGGTCGACCGGGGTGTCCTCGCCGTTGCGGAGAGCCAGGTTGGCCAGGATCTCGGCGGTGCAGCAGATGATCGGGGCGTCGGAGTTCACCGAGGAGTCGCCGGTCATCATGCCCACGTTCTCGGCACCGAAGATCTCCACCAGGGCGAAGAACTTCTCGCTCACCAGCGCCTTGATCGGGGCAGTGTAGAAGCTGCGCTTGCCGGCGGAGAGCGCTGCGAAGTGCGCACCGACCGCCACCAGCGACTTACCGGTGCCGGTGGGGGTGGAGAGGATCAGATTCGCCCCGGAGACGATCTCGATGACCGCTTCCTCCTGGGCCGGGTAGAGGCTGAGGCCCGCATCCGCCGCCCAGAGTTCGAAGGCCTCGAAGAGGACATCGGGATCGGTGACGTGCGGAAGGGCGGTGAGGGTTGCCATGATCCTTCGATCCTGCCCTATCCGACTGGCCGGCACCTGCACCGACCAGCCGGAGGTGACCGACGACGCCCGCTCAGCCGGCGTGCTGCATCAGCCAGGCCAGCAGGTAGGCGCGGCTGTTGCCGTCGTCGATCCGGTCTTCCGGCAGCCCCTTGGCGGCGTCGAGGGCGGCGGATGGGGCGTCCCGGCCGGCCAGCGCGGAGTACATCAGCAGGTAGTCGCCGAACAAGACGTCATAGCTCGGAGTTCCGTCGCCGCCGGCGGGCAGGGCGTCGGCCAGGTTGGCCTGCACCCGGTCGGGGTCACCGCCGAGATAGTCGGCGACCGGGCTCATCGGCAACACCAGGATGCCGAGCATGGCGCTCGGCTCGGCGCTGAACCAGGTGGCGTAGTCCCGCTTCCCGCCCCAGACCAGTGAGGTGATGGTGTGGTCGAAGCCGTCGTACACCGGGTCGCTCAGGTCGAAGTCGGTCCAATAGGCGCGGGAGGAGGCCGCCTCACTGGAGAGCATCCACTCGGCTTCGGTGGCCAGGGCAGGCTGCTCGCTCACGCCGGCCCACAGGGCCAGGCCGTTCCAGGCGGTCACGGCCTCTGAGCTGGATTCCTGGTTGTTGCCGTCGCCGAACGGGGAGGTGCCGCTGGCCCAGGAGTGCCCGGCGTAGGCGTCGAACACCCGTCGATCGGGGAAGTACTCGCTGCCGCCGCTGGTGGCCAGGTCGGCCGCGAGCAGGTTGAGCACCGGCGCCCAGCGCGCGGCCAGCTCCGGATCCTCCGCCGCCACCACCGCGGCGGCGTAGAAGAAGTAGCCGTAGTGGAAGTGGTGGTCGTTGAATTCCTCGGAGCCGAACGAGGTGGCCAGGCCCACGATGCCCTTCGCCGCGGGGTCGTAGACGAAGCACCGCTCGGTGCGCGCGACGCAGCCGGCGGGGTCCAGCCAGTCATCCAACGCACTGCTCAGCCGGTCGGTCAGCGCGGCTACGGCATCGTCGGCGCCCACCTGCCGGGCGATGTCGAGCAGGTTGGCCGCCCGGTAGAGCGACTTGCCGCCGAAGTAGGTGTCGGCGGCGAAAGTGGGGGTGGCCGCGACATCCGCCCGAACCTGGTCGGCCAGCCGGGCGCGCTGATCGTCGGCGAGGGCCCCGAGATCCAGCGCCCCGCTCGGGGCGACGCTGGGCACCGACCAGCTCAGCGCCGGGCCCCGGCACACCGTGAGAGTGCCGTAGATGCTGCGGTACTCCCCCGCGGTGCAGTCCGCGTTCGCGGGCAGACCCGCCTGCTGGTGCGGCAGCGCGGCGATCAGGGTGTCGCCGCCGTCACTGGTCTGGTAGGAGATGGTCGTGCCGGCCGTGTCGGCGTCCGAGGTGTACTCGACGCTGGTGCCGCTGACCGGGTGGGCGGCGGCAGCCGTGAAGTCGGCGAGCTCGCCGCCCTCCGGGAGGGCGAACCAGGTGGCGGATTGGCCCGCCGCCAGCGACAGGTCGGTACCGGCCGAACCGTTGTCGGTGTCGACGGTGCCGCTGCTGACCAGCCCGTAGCTGTCGCCGGCCACCTCGACGGTCCAGGCGTCACTGTCATCCTCGGTGTCCGCGCTGGTGAAGGCCGTGGGCAGTGCCAGGGCCACGTCCGCCGTCGCGGTGAACGACACGAACGGTGACCCCTCCGCGATCACGGTGCGGCCGACCAGGGCCTCGTCGACGAACTGGCCGATGGTGACCGACGCGTCGTCGTAGGCCGTCACCCGCTGCTCGAGTACGGCATCCGTGGTCCCGACCTGCACCGCGATCTGCCCGGCGTAGCCGCCCATGATCACGGCGCTGTCGGCCGTCACCGTCGGCAGCCCGAAAGCGAACCCGGTGTCGGTGAGCTGGAAGGTCAGCGGCAGCGGGAAGACTGGCATCGACTCGTCGCCGAAGACCAGCCCGGAGAACCACCGGTTCGTCGGTGGGATCAACCCGTCGGCAAGGCGCGCCGGGGGCAGCGGTTTCACGGTCTGTTGCGGCAGAGCATCGAGCAGCTCAGCGACCTCCGCGCTGGGGAAGACGGCCGCACCCGGTATCGGCTCGTTCCCGGCGGGGGTGCCGGCATCCGCGCTGGTGCACGCGGCGAGCGCGGTCACCAGCACCAGGGCGGCTGTCACGGTGAGGGTGCTCCGTCTTCTCTGCATCTGTTCTCGCACCCTCACAGGCCAATCGTGCGCAGGAAGCCGAACAGGCCGTCGCTGGCGCCGGCGAGCAGGCCGTCGTCGCGCAGCTCGATGGTGGCCGTCACCGGTGTGCCGGGAGCCATGAGCCCGTTCGCGGCGCCGTCGACCAGGTCGGGGCTCACCACCTTGGCGGTGGTCTCGGCCTGACCGTCGGCCGTCTGCACGTCGAGCGTCTCCATGGTGCCGGCCACCCGGGTCTGGTTGGGCAGCACGATGTCAACGGCCGCACCCGGTTCGATCCGGGCGTAGTCGCCGCTGGTGAGCACGAAGTCCGCCGACACGAACAGCGAACCGGTCTTGTCGATCACGGCGAGCACCTGGCCGGCCTGCACGAACGAGCCCCGCTCGGTAGTGATGTCGGTGAGGGTTCCGTCGACGGATGCGGTGAGGGTGAGCACACCGTCGTCGGCGACCGAGTACGCCACGTTGTCGGCGGTGATGAGGCCTTCGGCGAGGTCTGCCTGCAGGGTCGGGCTCTGCAGGGTGAACAGGGCCTGGCCCGCTTTCACCTGCTCCCCCTCGTCGACAAGCCGGTCCAGTACGGTTCCGCCGTAGTCGGAGCCCACCGGGTACTCCGCCGCCTGGATCGACGCCGAGGCGCTCATCACCTGCGCCTGCCGTTGGTTGAAGACGACGGTGAGCACGGCGACGATGCCGAGGACCATGACGAGTCCGAAGAAGAGCTTGAATCGATTGGCCCAGGTCATGAGGGCACCACCTCTCGGGTCGGGGCGGAGGAGAGGGCCGCGGGGCTCGCCTCCGCCGCACTGCGCAGCGCGGCGCGACGGGCCAGCACGCGCGCCCGGCGGGTGGCGTGTTGCTCGTGCAGGGCCGTGCCCACGAACGTTCCCAAGATGAGCGTGTTCGTGACGTTCCACGCGGTGGCCAGGGTGAGAGTGCCGATCGTCACGTCTCGCCACACCGCCACGACCGAGGTCAATAGCAGGAACACGAAGAACAGCACCTGCGGAATCATGAAGTTGAACGGCGAGCGCACCTTCGACCGGTTACCGGTGGCACTCCAGTGCTGTTCCTTTCCGACCAGCACATTGATCAACGCCGCCACGTAGATCGGGAACGACGCCGTGGCGAGCATCAGCGTCTCCCAGCGGAACGAGCCCATCGTGTAGAACGCCAACAGAACCTGCATCAGGTAGAAGCCCGCGTAGTAGAGCAGCCAGGTGACCACCGTGGTGGAGATGTTCATCGGCCGCAGGTCGAAGTAGATCTCGAGCGGCGGCACCAGCAGCAGCAGCAACGGCGCGATCCCGGTGAGATAGAAGGATGCCGTGACCAGGTACTGCAGGCGCTGGTCGAAGGTGAGGCGGCGGCGCGGGCTGAGCGGGTTGCTCTGCAGCAGGATCTCGAAGCCGCCGGTGGCCCAGCGCAACTGCTGTTTGGTGTACGCCTCCACGGTGTCTGGCGCGTGGCCGGTGGCCAGAACCGTGGGGATGTAGATGGTCTTCCACCCCCGTTCGTGCAGCTTGAGCGAGGTCCAGACATCCTCTGACTTGGAGTCGGTGTACATGCCGTCGATGTCGTTGATCGCATCCCGGCGGAAGATCACATTGGTGCCGACACAGAAGGCGGCGTTGAACCGATTGCGGCCGGGCTGGATGAACCGGTAGAACACGGCCTGCATATAGCCGGCGCCCCGGGAGATCACGTTGTGCAGGTTGCTGTACGCCTGCGGGGTCTGCACGAAGGCGACCTTGTCGTCGATGAAGAACGGCAGGGTCTCCAGCAGGAATTCGGGTTTGGGCACGAAGTCGGCGTCGAAGATCACGAAGTACTCCGCCGTGCTCACTGTGAGCGCGTGGTTGACGTTCCCCGCCTTGGCGCCGTTGGAGCTCAGCCGGCGCAGGTACCGCACACCCAGCTCGGCGGCGAGGTCCCGCACCGCATCGGAGCGGCCGTCGTCGAGTACCCAGGTGAGGTGCTCGCCGTGCATCTGACGCACCGCCGTGACCGTGGTGCGGATCACGTCGAGGTCCTCACCGTACGTGGTGACGAACACGTCAACGGTGGCCGGGTGGTCGCCCAGGTACAGCGGCCACCGCTCCGGCTGGTTCTCCAGACCGTCCCTGGCCACGGATCTGCTGTGCACCAGCGTCGCCTGGGCCCGGTGGAAGTTGAACTCCCGCGGGTCGGTCGAGCCGGACAGGATCGTCCACATCGACAACAGTGCCTGGAAGATCAATACCGATTCGGCCACGATCACCAGCGAGTACGGCAGCCAGTCTCCCCGGCTGGCCGGGTTGAGCAGAAAATTCGCGTAGGCCAGGATGCCGACCGTGGCGATCAACACCAGCATCACCAGGGATGGCGAGTGGGCATGCCCCGTCGGGGCCGACCGCACCGGAGGCTGGGCTGCGGCCAATTTGTGGGTGGGAACTCGGTGCATGGCCTCGGGCGGCACCACGGATTCCGTGGGGGATGCGGAGGTGGTGGGGTCGCCGAGGCTGGGGTGAAGGGAGGGCATCCGTCTCTCTTTTCGGTGCCGGATTCTGGGGTCCGGGGTTCGCGAACGGGATCTCGGGCGAGGTTCGCGGTGCTAGTGCGGAACGCTGGCGTGGCCGGGAACGGTCACTGATGGGGCCGAGGAGCTGGTTCGAAGAGCAGGTCAACAGGGCCCGGGAGCGCACGAAGGAGACCGTCCGGGCAGGCAGCGGATGCGCTCTGGCGGAGGGGCAGCGGGCTTCGTCGTCCGTGGGTCGCGGGTTCTATCGAGATCGGGATCCGTAACGGATCGGGACGGGGATGGAGCGGCGAGGTGCCATAGGGAGCGGCGAAGACGATGAACGGGGAGGTCGGGTTCGACCGTTCGTCGTGGCAGGTAAGTTCCCACCGTACGGCCGGCGCCGCCGACCGGCCTAGCGGTTCCCCTAACGTTCTCCCGTTCGTAACACAGCTGTAATCCGGGCGGTCGGACGGCGCACCGGCGGCGGCGGGCGACGTGCCGTAAGGGTTTCGTAAGCCGATCCATCGGCTTTTCCAGCACGTCTCCCAGTGCACGAACCTATGCTGGGGCCATGTCCAGCCCGCTGTCTCCCCCGTCGGCACCGGCACCGGCCGGCGGCGCGCGCATCACACCCTCCCCGGCCGGCCGGCCCACCGGGCTCGCCGCGCTGGCCGGCCTGGCCGCCGTGTTGGCCGGATTCGGATTGGCTGAACTTGTGGCCGGTCTGATCGCGCCCGGGGCCAGCCCGGTGCTCGTGGTGGGGGCCCTGCTGATCGACCTGGCACCCGCCTGGGTGAAAGAGCTGGTGATCTCCCTCTTCGGTACCGGCGACAAGCTGGCCCTGATCGTGTTCATTGCCCTGGTAGCGGCCGTGCTGGCCGCGTTGGCGGGCATCCTCGAATACCGCCGGGCACCGCTGGGCCGGTTCGTGATCGTGGCCGCCGGCCTGGTGGCCCTCGTCGCGGCCCTCACCCGCGCCGACGCGTCTCCGTTCGACGCCGTGCCCCCGGTGCTGGCCATGGTGGTCGCCGCGCTGGTGCTCACCATGCTCATCAAGAGGTTGAGAGCGAGCGCCGCACCGGCAGCGCAGGCGGCCGCGGCGTCTCTGCAGTCCGGCCGCGCCACATCCGTCACACCGGCCGCCGCGGCCCGGGCCGCCCTGGACCGCCGCCGGTTTCTCGTCTACACCGGGGCGACGGCGGGTGCCGGTGTGCTCGCGGCCATCGGCGGTCAGCTGTTGGCGGCCGGCAGCCGGGCAGCGGATGCGGCCCGCGCGTTGTTCACCCTGCCCGCCGCGGCCGTTCCGGGCACTGCCATCCCGGCCGGCGCGTCCTTCGACATCGACGGCCTCTCGCCGATCATCACCCCCAACGCCGACTTCTACCGCATCGACACCGCACTCTCGGTGCCGCGCATCGACCCGTCCACCTGGACGCTGAAAATCAGCGGCCTGGTCGAGAACGAGGTGCAGATCAGTTATGCAGACCTGCTCGCCCTGCCGTTGGAGGAGAGCACGACAACACTCACCTGCGTCTCCAACTACGTGGGCGGCGACCTGATCGGCAATGCCGTGTGGCTGGGGTACCCGATTCGCGAGCTGCTGGCGCGGGCCAAGCCCACCAGCGAGGCCGATATGGTGCTCTCCCGCAGTCAGGACGGCTGGACGGCAAGCACCCCGATCGAGGCTCTCACCGACGAGCGCAACGCGATCCTCGCGGTGGGCATGAACGGCGAGCCCTTGCCCCTGGAGCACGGCTACCCGGTGCGGATGGTGGTGCCCGGTCTCTACGGCTATGTGTCGGCGACGAAGTGGGTCACCGAGCTGGTGGTCACCCGGTTCGACCGGGAGACCGCCTACTGGACCAGTCGCGGCTGGTCGGAGAAAGGCCCGGTCAAGCTGTCGTCCCGCATCGATGTGCCGCGGGAGAACGCAACGGTGGCGGCAGACACCGTGACCGTTGCCGGGGTCGCCTGGAGCCAGCATGTGGGCATTTCCGCCGTCGAGGTGCAGGTCGACGACGGAACCTGGAACACCGCGACCCTGGCCGACGCGATCTCGGTCGACACCTGGCGGCAGTGGCGCTGGGAGTGGCCGGCGACGAGCGGCTCGCACACCCTTCGGGTGCGCGCGACCGACGCCAACGGTGAGGTGCAGACGAGCAAGACCGCCGACGTGGTTCCGGATGGTGCGACCGGGCTGCACTCGATCGGCGTCTCGGTGTCCTGATCGTGGGCGCATTCGAGCCGACGCTCACGGAGGCCGACCTGGCACATTTCAGGACGGTCCTGCGCGCCCAGCGGGCCGCCCTCGAGCAGGATCTCCGCCGGCAGGGCGCCACCCTGGCCGAGGTGCGCGCCGCCCGGAGCGGAGCGGATGCCGACGACGAGCACGACCCTGAGGGGCCGACACTCTCGGACGAGTGGTCGCTGCGGGCGGGAGTGCATGCCGAACTCGCCGCATCCGTCGCTGCGATCGACGCCGCCCTGCTGCGTATCGCGGATGGGAGTTACGGCCGGTGCCTGCGCCGAGGCGAGCCGATCGGGCGCGATCGGCTGGAGGCCCGCCCCGCTGCCGAACTCTGCATCGACTGCGCTCGGGAAACCGCCTGACCGACCCTCGGCACTGACGCACTCTCGGACGCAGCTGGCCGCGAAGCGAGGCCGGGCAGGGCCGCCTGATTTTCGCATTCGGCGCTCCTCCACAGGCGGCCTGTTTGTGGGCTTGTACACCGCTGATTCACTGGGATCGGCAGTGTCGGTGGGTGGTGGTTCTATAGAGCCATGGCCACCTCAAACGCCACACCCGAAGACGCCCCAGGCGAGCCCGATTCGGCTCGATCTGAGGGCGTCGATGCGACCACGACAGCGATCGCTGCGATCATCGATCCGCTGATCGAGAACGAGAAGGTGATCGCGGCCGGGTTCGCCGAACGCGCCCGGCTGCTCGCCGAGCTGCACCGGCTCGGCGAGCAGCCGGCCATTATCGCCGGGCTGCGTGGTGACCCCGTCGAGACCGGCGCGGACGACCCCGACACCCACGCACACGGCCCGGCCTGGGACGACGTGGAACTGGCCGAGCGCACCCTCGCGACCGAGGTTGCCGGGGCGTTGCGACTGCACTCCACGACCGCGCGGATGATGATCTTCAACGCCGCCCACCTGGTCGAGAAGCTGCCCGGCTTCCACACGGCGTTGGCGCAGGGCCGGATCAGTTGGGCGCATGTGCTGCGAATGCAGGATGTCACCACCGGCGCCCCCGACGACGTACTAACCGCCCTCGAAGCCGCGGTGCTCCCGAAGGCGGAGAAGCTGACGGCGACGCAGTTCGGCAGGGTCGCCGCCCGGGAACTGGAGCGGTTGCATCCCGTGTCGCTGCAGGAGCGCGCCGACGTCGGTGCAACCCTGCGGCGGGTGGTGCTGCAGCCGGACGTGGACGGCATGGCCTGGTTGAACGCGTACCTCAAAGCCGATGAAGCCCAGGCGGGGTATGACCGGTTGACCCGCATCGCGAAGAGCCTCAACGACGCCGACACCAACGATGGTGCCGACGGCGCCGCTCCCGCCGGCGACGTGGTGCTGCGCACGATGGATCAACGCCGGGCTGACGCATTTCGGGACCTGCTGCTGGACGGTGAATGCGTCGGCGGGTTGGGCCGGGGCATCCGTGGGACTGTGCACGTCACCGTTCCCGTGCTCACTCTGATGGGGAAGAGCTTCGAACCCGGCATGTTGGAAGGGTACGGGCCCATCGACCCGGAAACCGCCCGACGGCTGGCGGGCACGGCACCCAGGTGGGACCGGATCCTCACCCATCCGGAGACCGGGTGCATGCTCTCCGTCGGCCGGGACTCGTACACGCCGCCGGCGGACATGAAGCGGTACACCGAGATTCGGGATCAAACCTGTCAGGGCATCGGGTGCAACCGTAAAGCGACGAACAGCGAGATTGACCACACCGTCCCGTGGAACAAGGGCGGACCAACTGCGACCGGGAACCTCGTGCATTTGTGCAAGGCCTGCCACCGGTTGAAACACCAGTCCAGCTTCAGCACGAGACAATCTCCGACCGGCGCGCTCACCTGGACCAGCCCCGGCGGCAAGACCTACACCCGCGAACCCGCCAACCCCATCGGCCCGCCGCCTCGGCGAGCGCCGGCGGCGCCTCCGTCACCTCCGTCGCCGACGAGAGAAGACCCACCACCGTTCTGAGAATCTGCGCTGTTCGCACTGGCCGGATCCGGAGGATGAGGCTAGAACGGGTTGATGACCGAGCAGAAGACAAACCCGTCGAACGCCGATTCCACCGCGCCCGGCGATGTCGTCCAGATGACCGAACGGTGGGTCACCGCTTACCTGACGGCGTGGTCTTCGAACAAGGCGGAGGACATCAGCGCGCTCTTCACCGAGGACGCGTCCTACTTCACCGAACCGTACGCGGACCCGTGGGTGGGCCATCAGGCCATCGTGGATGGCTGGCTGGAACACGCCGACGGGCCCGAGAGCTACACCTTCGAGTGGGCGCCCGTCGTACTCACCGCCGAGCTATCGGCGGTGCAGGGGGTCACCACTTACGCCGCGGGTCCCGTCTACAGCAACCTCTGGCTGATCCGTTTCGCGCCCGACGGCCGGGCTCGCGAATTCACCGAGTGGTGGATGGACCAGGCCCACTCCCCCGACACCGACTGAACGAGCCTGGCAGGCTGAACGGGGCGTGAACCGTAGACCCCGGCCTCCGGCTCCAATAGGCTGCCTCCAACCGAAAGGAACCCCATGGGAATCGTGTCCCCCGGCTTTTTCGGTCGCCGCCGCCGCGACGACCCAGCTCTCCCGCCCGGCCAGTACCTCACCGAGAGCTTCCCCGTGCTCTCCGCCGGTCCCACGCCGCGCATCACCCCGGAGCAGTGGGAATTCACCATCACCACCGAGACCGGCACTGTGCACCGCTGGAGCTGGGATGAATTCCTCGCTCTCAAACAAGACGACGTGAGCACCGACATCCACTGCGTCACCAGCTGGTCGAAGCTGGGCACCAGCTGGCGCGGCGTCTCGCTTGACACGCTGTTCGAGTCCGTCGAATCCGACCTCGAATTCACCATGGCGCACTCCTACGGCGGATACACCACCAACGTTCCGCTCGACGACCTGCTCGGCGGCAAGGCCTGGATCGCCCACGAGTTCGACGGTGAGGCTCTCGAGCCGGCGCACGGCGGCCCCGCTCGCCTGCTGGTGCCGCACCTGTACTTCTGGAAGAGCGCCAAATGGGTGCGCGGCCTGGAAATGCTGCGCCAGGACGAGCCCGGGTTCTGGGAGAGCAACGGTTATCACATGTACGGCGACCCATGGCGCGAAGAGCGCTACTGGTGAGAACCGGCTGGAACATTGCGGACGTGATCAGCGTGAGACAGGAGACCGGCACCGCCCGCACCCTGCGTCTGCGCCTGCCCGGCCTCACCGGCCACAAGGCCGGCCAGCACGTCGACGTGCGCCTGACCGCGCCGGATGGCTACACCGCCGTGCGCTCCTATTCGGTGGCCTCCGCGCTCCCCGGCGATGAACTCGAACTCACCGTGGAAGAACTCGCCGACGGGGAGGTGTCGCCGTACCTGGTGCGCGCTGTTTCCGCTGGCGACCAGCTGGAGGTGCGGGGGCCCGTCGGCGGGTGGTTCGTCTGGGACCCGGCCGACCCGTCGCCGGTGCAGCTCATTGCCGGCGGTTCCGGCGTGGTACCGCTAATGGCCATGATCCGGGCGCACGCTGCCGGCTCCGGCGTGGCCACCGGCACCGACACTGGCACCGCTCCCGGTTATGCCGCGCCGTTCCGGCTGCTCTACTCAGTGCGCAGCCCCGGCTCCGCCTACTACGCAACCGAACTCGAAGAGCTCGCCACCGCGCCCCTGCTCGCGGTGAATTACGTGTACACCCGCGAGGCCCCGGGCAGCAGCATCCCGCCGCACCGGCTGGATGCGGCGACCCTGCTGGCCACGGTGCTGCCGCCCGAGGACAACCCGGCCATGTTCATCTGTGGGGCCACCGCCTTCGTCGAAACCGTGGCCGACTGGCTGGTGCGCGCCGGATACTCCCCCGACCGGATCAAAACCGAACGCTACGGCGGCACGGGGACGACACCATGACCATCCCCCCGGGCGGTGGACAGCCGGGCGGCGCCGACCTGGTCGGCGACGTGCAGGACGGTGACTATCTCGATGGCAACGCTGCCGCCGGCCCGCTCAGTGAGTTCTTCACCGTCGACGTGACCGACGCCACCGGTCGCTGCGCGCATTGCGGCCGTACCGCGGCGCTGGCCACCGCCCGGCTCTACCCGAACTCGCACGGGCTGCTGCTGCGCTGCCCCGGCTGCACCGAGATCCTGCTACGACTCGTGGATACCGGCGACAGCGTGTGCCTCGACCTGCACGGCATGAGCTTCGTGCAACTGCGGCGCCCGAACGACGTTCCCAGCTAAAGCCGCATCCGCCCACCTAGGCTGAGAATCGGCGGGCGTCCGCCCATCGAGCGGGGGTGTGCATGCAGGGATCGGTCGTCCTTGACGTGATTCTGGTCGTGTTGCTGCTGGCGAGCCTCGGCGCGGGCTATCGCAGCGGCCTGATCGGCAGCATCAGCGGAATCCTGGGCCTGGTGGCCGGCGCTGTCGCCGCCTACTTCCTGGTTCCGCAGGTGCCCACCTGGGTGCCCGCCGCCGAATGGCGCACCCCGGCGTCCATCGCCGCCGCGCTGCTGCTCGTGATCGCCGGCCTCACCATCGGCGAGTCGATCGGGCTCGCCCTGCGCCGCCGCACCCCGCGCAAGCTGCGCGGCGTTGACAGGCTCTTCGGCGCCGCCATCGGCGTGGCCGCGGCCGCCGCCGTGATGTCGATGGTCGCGTTCAGCGTCGGCGCGCTCGGCATCCCCCTGCTCAGCTCGGCGATCGCGTCCTCCGGGGTCGTGCGCACCATCGATTCGGTCACCCCGGTACCGGTCAAGAGCTTCCTCGCCCAGCTGCGCTCCACCGTCGTCGACGACGGCTTGCCCCTGATCGCGGATGCGTTCGGCGGCCAGAGTCCCACCCTGCCCGACGCCCAACTCGACAGCGCCGCGCTCGACACCGCCGCCGCATCCGTGCTGCGCATCACCGGCAACGCGGTGGCGTGCGGACAGAGCCAGTCCGGTTCGGGCTTTGTGATTGCGCCTGAGCGGGTGATGACCAACGCCCACGTGGTCGCCGGCGTGTCCGAAGCGGTGGTCGAGGTGCCCGGCGCCGGCGCGCTCACCGGCGAAATCGTGTACTTCGACCCCATCGACGACCTCGCCGTGATCAACGTGCCCGGTCTGGACGCCGCCCCGCTGGCTCTGCAGGGCAACCTCGCCGTCGACAGCGAGGCCGTGAGCCTCGGCTACCCGTTCGGTGGCCCCTTCGACTCCGACCCGGCCCGGGTGATGTCGGTGAGCACCCAGCTCGTCGCGGACATCTACGGCCAGTCGCCCTCGCCGCGGTCGGTCTACACCCTCGCGGCCGATGTGCAGCAGGGTGAATCGGGCGGCCCGCTGCTCAGCGTCGACGGCCAAGTCGCCGGTGTGATCTTCGCCAAGGCCGCGACCACTGAGAACGTGGGCTACGCACTGGCGATGGAAGAGGTCACTCCGGTCGTGGACCAGGCCGGCGCCCTCACCGGGCAGGTCTCATCGGGCGAGTGCATCCAGGGCTAGCTGGCAGACTGGAGCGCATGACTATCACCGCTGCCGCAGACGGTTCCGCCCTCGGCAATCCCGGACCGGCCGGTTGGGCCTGGTACATCGACGACAACAACTGGGCCGCCGGCGGGTGGAAGCACGCCACTAACAACCAGGGCGAACTGAAGGCCGTGCTCGAGCTCTTCCGGGCCACCGCGCACGTGGACGACGATCTGCTCGTGCTCTGCGACAGCCAGTACGTGATCAACTCCGTGACCAAGTGGATGCGCGGCTGGAAGGCCAAAGGCTGGCGCAAGGCCGACGGCAAGGCCGTGATGAACCTCGAACTGCTGCAGGAGATCGACGAGGCCTTGGTCGGCCGCACATACCGTTTCGAATGGGTCAAGGGACACGCCAACCACCCGCTCAACGAGGCCGCGGATTCCCGTGCCCGGGCGGTCTCCGAGGCCTACCAGCGGAACGCGGCCATCCCGTCCGGGCCCGGCTTCGTGGCCGGCGGGCCGGCGCCGGCCGTGCCGGCGCGAAAGACACCCGCGGCAGCCGCTCCGGTGAAGGCAGCAGCGTCGGCGCCTGCCGTGCGGAAGGCGCCGAAGGCATCCGCCGACCTGGGTCTGTTCGACTTCGAAGAGGACCGCCCGCACACCGTGCAGCTGGCGCTGAGCTCCGACGAGCTCGCCCGGCTCACGCGGCGGGCGACGGGCAGCGGAGTCAGCCCGGAGGAGCTGCTCCGCGGCTTGATCTGATCAGGCCCTCGCCGCTTTCTTCTTGGCCGAGCCCTTGTTCGGCAGCAGGGTGTTGGCCTCGTCGAGCGACATGCCGTTGGTTTCGGGCACCTTGGTGAACACGAACAGGAACGACAGCGCCGCGAACAGGGCGTACATGCCGTAGGTGAGCGGCAGCGACCAGGCCGCCATCGGTGGGAACGACACCGTGATCAGGAAGTTCGCGGTCCACTGCGCGGCCGCGGCCAGGCCGAGCGCCTTGGCCCTGATCGTGTTGGGGAAGATCTCACCGAGGAGCACCCAGACCACCGGGCCCCAGGATGCGCCGAACGAGATCACGAAGATGTTCGCCGCGACCAGCGCGATCGGCCCCCAGGCGCCGGGCAGGCTGAGTTCACCGTCGACGGTGGTGGACTGGCCGAACGCTATTGCCATGGTCGCCAGCGACACCGTCATGCCCACGGAGCCGGTGAGCAGGATCGGCCGGCGGCCGACCCGGTCGACCAGGGCGATGGCCACGAGGGTGACCAGGATGTTTGTCACCGAGGTCGCCACCGAGATCGCCAGCGAGGCGGATTCCGGAAAGCCCACCGCGCTCCACAGGGTGGTCGAGTAGTAGAAGATCACGTTGATGCCCACGAATTGCTGGAACACCGACAGGGTGATGCCGATCCAGACGATGGGCTTGAAGCCGAAGGCCGGGCCACGCAGGGTTCCGGTGCGCTTGGCCTTGATATCTTCGTCGATCGAGGCCTTCATGTCCCGGATCTCCCGGTCGATGTCACCCTCCGGCGACACCGTGGTGAGCACGGCGCGGGCCTTGTCCTCCTTGTCGTGGAGCACCAGGTAACGCGGCGACTCCGGCAGCACCAGCGCGATCACGCCGTAGATCAGGGCGGGTACGGCGCTGACCAGGAACATCCAGCGCCAGGCTTCGAGACCGAACCAGAACTCCTCGCTCGCGCCACCGGCGGACGTGGCGAAGATCGCGTCCGAGAGCAGCGCGGCGAAGATACCGATGGTGATGGCCAGCTGCTGCAGGGAGCCCAGCCGGCCGCGGATCAAGCGGGGCGAGATTTCGGCAATGTAGGCGGGCGCCACGACAGATGCCAGCCCGATGCCGATGCCGCCCAGAACTCGCCAGACGACCAGGTCGACGACGCTGAAGGCGAAGCCGGAACCGACCGAGCTGGCGAAGAACACGATCGCGCCGATCATCATCACCGGGATGCGGCCGAACCTGTCGGCCAGCCGACCGCCGAGGTAGGCGCCGGTCGCGGCACCCAGCAGGGCGCTGGCAACGGCAAAACCGGTGACCGCTGCGGTGAGGTCGAACTCCCCCTGGATCGCCTCGACCGCCCCGTTGATCACCGAGGAGTCGTAGCCGAAGAGAAAGCCGCCGAAGGCGCCGGCGACGGCCAATCCGATGACTTTTCGGTTCGTGGTCGGCTTGACTGCTCTCTCGTCCATCTCGGCTTTCCCGTCTGATCGTTGGTCGTTCACCAGTGTTCTGGGGCAATACTCTTCCACGGTTACCCCCCTTCTGGTAGTCCTGGAGCCATGACACGATTCCTCGGGGTGGATCTGGCCTGGGCGGAGGGCACAGCCGAAAAGGCCGCGAACGAGACCGGCCTGGCCTGCACCGACCACACCGGCCGCGTGATCGACGCCGGCTGGGCACGGGGCCTCGATGCCGTTGTCGACTGGATTCAGCGCATGGCGGAGCCCGGTGCCGTGCTGGCGGTCGACGCCCCACTGGTGGTCAACAATCCGGTGGGAATGCGGCAGTGCGAGCGGGAGACCGGGGCACGCTACGGCCGCTGGCACGTGTCGGCGAACGCGTCGAACCAGGCCCTGCCGAGGCTGGCCGGAGTGGCCCTGCGCATCCGGCTCGAGCATCTCGGCTGGGTCTACACCGACGGCTTGGGCGCCGTCGCGCCGGGCGTGCCAAGCCTGTTCGAGTGTTACCCGTACACCACCCTGGTGGGCGCCGCGGAGTTCGGTTACGTGTCGAAACGGCCCCGGTACAAGCGCATGGGAACCGACCTGCCGCTCGATGAACGACGGGCCGCCCGGGCCGTGGTCTGCGACGACCTGATCGAGCGGATGTGGCGGCTGCAGAGCGCCTCTCCCCCACTGGACCTGGGCAGCCATGCGGTCACCGACCTGCTGGTCACCGAGCCGTCGCCACTCGGCGACCGGGAGTACAAACATCGGGAGGACCTCATCGACGCCCTCCTGGCGGCCTGGACGGCGTCGCTCTGGCACCGCTACGGCGCCCTGCGCTGCCAGGTGCTCGGGGCCACCGACCCGCTGGTGGTGGAGGGCCGGAGAGGCACGATCATCGCCCCGGCCCGGCCGGAGCAGCGCGGCGGCACGCTGTCGGTCAGCGCACCGGGAACCAGCGGCCCTTCACCCGCTCCGTGACCTGCCAGGCGACGGGATCGGCGACGAGGCGGGTCTCAGCCACGACGTGCCGGCCGATCGTGAGGGCGGCAGCGTTGTCGTCGGCGGTGAACCGCACGGTGGCCCGCGCCTGGCCGGCCACGACGGCCAGATCGGAGGCCTCCACAGTGGTGCGCTCCGCCGCGGCCCGGGCGGCGGCGGGCAGCACCGCATCCGGCCGCACCCCCGGTTGCAGGGCTCCGATGGACATGACCACGCGATAAGACGGCATGCCTCCAGCGTAGGCGGCGGGGTCAGGCCCCGGCGCGGCGCGGTCAGTCGCGCGGTGGCAGCTGCTGCAGGGCCCAGGTGTTGCCGTCCAGGTCGGAAAAGTACACGAACCGGCCCCAGTCCTGCTCGTCTACCTCGCTGGCGTCGACGCCGGCCGCCAGCAGCTGGGCCCTGGCGGCATCCGCGTCGTCGATCACCATTTGCAGGCCTCGCTGCCAGCCGGGCTCCATGTCGGTCAGGCCCTTACCGATCGCGATCGAGCAGGCGGAGCCGGGCGGGGTGAGCTGCACGAACCGCAGGTCGGGGTTCACCTCCTGGTCGTAGTCGGCGTGGAAACCCACCTTCTCGACGTAGAACTCCTTGGCCCGGTCGACGTCGGTCACCGGGATGTAGACGAGTTCGATCTTCATGTCCATGGCGCGGATCCTCTCGTGTCGAGCCATGGCCGGCTGCCACGGCGCAGTCCGCGCCAGCCTACGACCGCTCCGGCAGGCCCGCTAGCAGCCGTGGGTGCCGCGGTCGCCGGTCTGGCTGGGAGTTCACGGCGCATCCCTGGCGTACCGCGTGCCGTCGATTAGGGTGCCGGAATGGGCAGATTCCTGGACGGTTTCGTGAACAGCTGGCGCTCGCACCTGCTCGTCACTCTTTCCGGCAACGACGACGGCCGGCCGGCCTGGGTGGGCACCATGGCCGAAGGGAACGACGCCGGGTTCTTTGGGCCGGGTTCGGCATCCTGGGCGGTGCACGGCGGCATGGCCACCATGGTCGCCGGCATCCGTGCGCTGCTCATGCAGACACTGCATCCCGGCGCGATGGCCGGGGTGCACGACTGGTCGCGCTACCGGGACGACCCGCTCGGCCGGCTCAGCGGCACCATCCAGTGGTTGGTCACGGTGACCTTCGCCGCCACCGAACAGGCCGAACGCGAATCCGCCCGGGTGGGCCGGTTCCACGACCGGGTCGCCGGCCGTTACCGTGATGCCCGGGGCGTGGAGCGGGAGTATTCCGCGGGCGACCCCGAGCTGCTCTCCTGGGTGCATGTGGTCTTCACCGATGCCTTCCTGACCAGCCACCAGGTCTGGGACGGCGCGATCCCCGGCGGGGCCGACCGGTATGTGCGGGAGTGGGCGAAGGCCGGCGAACTGGTCGGCGTCGACGATCCGCCCCGGTCCGATGCAGAACTCGCCGCACAGCTCCGCGCGTTCAGCGACGCGGGGGTGCTGATGGGCGGCGACCGGGTCGCAGAGGCCGTGCGGTTCATCCGCAAGCCGCCGCTCCGCCGCGGCATGATGCCGTTCTATCGCATCATGTTCGCCGGCGCCGTGGCCTCCATCCCGGTCGAATACCGGCGGATGCTGGGCTTGCGCCGCAGCCCGCTGCCGGTGATCTGGGCCACCGGTGCCGTGCTCGGCCTGGTGCGAATGCTGCTCGGCTCCCGGTCGACGTCGGAGGACGCCGCCCTCTCCCGCATCGCCCGGCTCGACGCCCTCGACCCCACTCCCCCGCCGGAGGCCTAGTCCTCGTCTGGGTTATGCCGCCCGGGGGCTGGGGTGGCGGCGGAGGGTGACGGTGATGGCGACGGCCGCGGTGAGGGGCAGGGCGGCGGCGATGCCCGCCACGAGGGGGCTGGGCTGCACGATCGACTGACCGGCGAGAGCCTGGCCGGTGAGAAGCACCAGCACACCGAGGTAGAGGCCGACCAGCACGCGCAGCACACCCCGGCGGGTGAGCGGACGCCCGAGAGCGGGCATCCGCCGGGCGAGGACCTCGAGCAGCAGCGCGGCCAGGGGCAGAACCTGCAGGGCGTGCATGCCCACGAAGTGCGGGATGCGCAGGTCGCCGGCGACAGTGCTCCACCCGACCAGGGGCAGGCCGGGCCCACCGTCGGCAACCCCGACGGTGTGCGCGCCCACGATGCCCTGGTAGTCGTCGAGCTGAGCGGCTGTGGGCCCGGTCATGAGGAACGCGAGCGCCATGCCCAGCAGGGCGATCAGGAGGCCCGCCCGGATCGCGAGAGCGCGGGCCGGGTCGCCCAGATCGGTGCGCAGCAGCAGGATGGCGATCGGCACGGCCGCCACCCAGACCGTGACGATCGACGCGGCCATCACCGACCAGAGCACGGCCGCGAACGGGGTGGACACGTTGAAGTGGCTGGTCAGGCCGGTCGCCGCGGCGCCGACGATGATCACCATCTCCACCAGCAGGAAGACCGTCGCCACCGTACCCGCCCACCAGGCCAGCCGGCGACGACCGGAGAAGGAGCCGGGCAGCAGGCCGATCAACCACGACAGGGTCACGGCGTAGATGGCCACCGAGATGGCGAACTTGAAAGGTTTGGCCCAGAGCGGTGCTCCCGTGACGGTGCGCGGATCGACCACGAGACCGACGACGGCGACGACAGCGAGGGCGGCCATGGCCAGTGCGAGCCAGAGCAGCGGGCGGTGCCAACGGATGTCGGGTGGCCCCGACGAGTCGTCCCCGCCCGGCGGCGGACCATTGAGGATGGTGCTTCGAAAGGATCCGGTGCGGGTTGTGGCCATGAGAACCAACTCCTGACGCTCGGGTGGTGCCTGGGTTGCGGGTGCGGGTTAGGGTGCGGGCGGCGCCGCGTATCTCTCTGCGGTGACGTGCTCCTGCGCGGCGCGGCGCAGGGCAGCGAAGAGGGCGTCACCGAGAACGGTGCCGATGACGACCATCTCGGTCTTCGATTCGCGGTCCGCCCTGGCGTCGATCTCGTCGAGGTCGGCGTCGGCCACGGCGAGCGCCGCGGCGGCATAGGCCGGTACCCAGCCGCTGAGGTCGGGCTGCCCGAGCTCCCGGAAGGTCTGCAGCACCCGGGCGGCGGCGAGGCGACCCGGATTGTCGGGCGACACCAGCCATCCGTCGAGCACGTCGTCGACCTGCGCGAGGGCGTCCGGCGCAAGTGCCGTGCGCTCGAGCTGCGGCGACACCGTGCGCTGGGCGATGTCGAAGGTGTGCGCGAGGCCCAGATCGGAATCGATGGCATCGATCACCTGGTGCGCCGCCGCGACGCTGAGCCCGCCCACATCGAGCAGGCCCCGGATGACGCGCAGCCGGCGCAGGTGCTCCGGGCCATAAAGCGACTGGTTCGGGCCGCTCCGCTGCCCGGGCTGCAGCAGACCCTCGCGCAGGTAGTACTTGATCGTCGCCACCGGGACGCCGCTCGCGCTGCTCAGCTGGGCCATTTTCATACGGATAGTGTAACTATCGGATAGTGTCGCTGTCTATAGCGCGGCGCCGTGCGCTCTTGGCGCCGATTACAGTTGCACGGTGCCCCAACGCCCTGCCGCCACCCTCTCGTCGGTTCCTCCGGCCCCCACCGTGCGAGCCACCCTGCGCCGCCCCCGGGCGCTCAGCGTGGAGGTGCTCGCCGGCATCGTCACCACCCTCGCCCTCATCCCCGAGGTGATCTCGTTCTCGATCATCGCCGGTGTCGACCCCAAGGTGAGCCTCATCGCCTCCGTCGTGCTCGCGGTGTCGATGTCGTTCCTCGGCGGCCGCTCCGCCATGGTCACCGCCGCGGCCGGAGCCGTCGCCCTGGTGGTGGCTCCCCTGGTGCGCGATCACGGAGTGGAGTACCTGCTTCCGGCGGTGCTGCTGGCGGGCCTGGTGCAAATCCTCTTCGGCGTCACCGGCCTGGCCCGGCTGATGCGGTTCATCCCGCGGTCGGTGATGATCGGCTTCGTCAACGCACTGGGCATACTGATCTTTGTCGCCCAGCTGCCGCACCTGATCGACGTGCCCTGGCTCGTCTACCCGCTGTTCGCCCTGACGGTGCTGATCGTGCTCGGCCTGCCCCGGCTCACCCGTGCCGTGCCGGCCCCGCTGGTGGCCATCGTGGTGGTCACCGCCATCGCCATGACCTGGCACCTGGCCGTGCCCACCGTGGGCGACCAGGGCGCCGTCTCCGGCGGACTGCCCGGAATCACCCCGCTGCTCGTGCCGGTGAACCTCGAGACCCTGCAGATCATCTGGCCGACCGCGCTGAGCGTGGCCTTCGTCGGGCTGGTGGAGACCCTGCTCACCGCCAAGCTGGTCGACGACATCACCGACACCCGCTCGGCCAAGGGCCGCGAGTCCTGGGCGCTGGGCATCGCGAACATGCTGGCCGGGCTCTATGGCGGCATCGCCGGCTGCGCCATGATCGGCCAGACCGTGGTGAACGTGAAGCTCGGCCGGGCCCGCACCCGCATTTCCACCTTCGTCGCGGGAATCTTCCTGTTGCTGCTGGTCACCGCGCTGAGCGGCCTGATGGAGCAGATCCCGATGGTGGCACTGGCCGCGGTGATGATGATTGTGGCCATCACCACGGTCAACTGGCACAGCGTGCGCCCGGCGACACTGCGACGGATGCCGGTGCCGGAGACCGTCGTGATGCTCGTGACCGTTGCCGTGGTGGTGGCGACCCACAACCTGGCGATCGGCATCGCCGCCGGCGTGCTGCTGGCGATGGTGCTCTTCGCCCGCCGGGTCGCGCACGTGGTGCGGGTGGATCGCGTGATCGCCGCCGACGGCCTCTCGGCGCGCTACACCGTGAGCGGGCCGCTGTTCTTCGGCAGCAGCAACGACCTCGTCGAGCAGTTCTCCTACGGCATCGACCCGGCGGTGGTCGACGTGGACCTGGCGCAGGCGCAGATCTGGGATGCCTCAACCGTGGCCGTGCTCGACTCCGTGGAGACCAAGTACCGCCAGCACGGTGCCACGGTCACCTTCCACGGCCTCGACGAGCGCAGCCAGGCCATGCACGAGAGGCTCAGCGGCCGACTGTAGGCGCCCCGCGTCGTGGCGCACCATGATCCTCGTGGCGCACGTCAAGTCTCGTGGCGCACCTTTGTGCGCGCTTTCTCCTGCGCCACGACACGTGTCCCGCGCCGCGAGACGTTTCGTGCTCCGCGAGGGGGGCCTAGGCTCCGGCGAAGAACGCGCCGATCGCCGCGGAGAGCGCGAACGGGTCGTTCACGTGCGCCAGCTCGCGCGCCGAGTGCATCGACAGCAGCGGGATACCCACATCCACCGTGCGGATGCCCAGGCGGGTCGCGGTGAGCGGCCCGATCGTGGAGCCGCAGGGCACGTTGTTATTCGAAACGAACTCCTGGTACGGCACCCCGGCGGCCGCACTGCAGCGCGCCCAGAGGGCGGCACCGGCGGCATCCGTGGCGTAGCGCTGGTTGCCGTTGATCTTCAGCAGCGGGCCGCGGCCGGCGAGTGGCAGGTTGACCGGGTCGTGGCGTTCGGGATAGTTCGGGTGCACCGAGTGGCCGGCGTCGGCGGAGACGCACCAGGAGTCGGCGTAGGCGCGCAACCGCTCGGAGACGGTGGCGCCGAGGTCGTCACCGATGCGGCTGAGGATGTCGTCGAGCATCGGTCCGCTCGCCCCGGAGCGGGACTGCGAGCCGAGCTCTTCGTGGTCGAACGCGGCGAGCACGTTGATCGCGTCGTCGTTCTCCGACACCTCGATCAGCGCGGTGAGACCGGCGTGCACCGAGGAGAGGTTGTCCATGCGGCCGGCGGCGAAGAGCTCGTCGTTCAGGCCGAACCGGGCCGGCGGGTTGGTGTCGGCGGTGAGGATGTCATACCCGGCCACATCCGCCGCGTCGATACCCGCCAGGGCCGCGAGGTGGGCCACCAGGTCGGCTTGGCGCACATCGCCGATGCCGAAGATCGGGTTGAGGTGCCGTTGCCGGTCGAGGGTGAGGGCCTCGTTGGCGGAGCGGTCCAGGTGCACGGCCAGCTGCGGGATGCGCAGGAACGGACCGGTGCGCACCAGGTGTTCGACCCCGTCGGTGGTGACCAGGCGGCCGGCGAGCTCGAGCTCGCGGTCGAGCCAGGAGTTGGCGAGCGGCCCGCCATACACCTCGACGCCGGCCTGCAACCAGCCGTAGGAGCCGGTGGTCGGCTTGGGCTTGAGCTTGAACCCGGGCGAGTCGGTGTGGGCGCCGAGAATGCGGAACGGCGTGGTGGGCTTGGCGCCGGCCGGCTTGACCCAGGCGACCACCGCCCCATCGCGCACGACGAAGTACCGGCCGGCATGCGCTGTGCCCCTCATCGACGACAGTGATGGCACCTCTGACCAGTCGTCGCTCTCGTGCAGCTGGGTGAATCCCGCCCTGGTCAGGCGCCGGGCCGATTCGGCGGCGGCGTGGTACGACGACGGCGACGCTGTGATGAATCGGGCGAAGTCGTCGATGTAGGCCGAGAGGGAAGTCATGCCTCCATCCAACCATCCCGGGTCTCCGGAGGGTTGCGCCGCCCTCCCCGCTGTCGTCTACTTGACGCAACGCACACCTGATCACCCGCATCCGCCACCGCCGTCTGGAGTCGTAACCGTGTCCCTGATGATGTTCCTCAACCTGCCCGTCACCGACCTCGACCGGTCGAAGCAGTTCTACGTCGACCTCGGTTTCACCGTCAATCCGCAATTCACCGATGACACCGCCGCATGCATCGTTCTCGACGACGACCACCTGTTCGTGATGCTCCTCACCCACGAGAGCTTCGCGAGGTTCACCGACAAGCCCATCGTCGATTCCACGACGGCCACAGCTGGCATCTACTCGCTCAGCGCCGACAGCCGCGCCGACGCCGACGAACTCGCCGACAAGGCGCTCGAGTCCGGTGGCAGCTTCTCCAACGAGCCGCAGGACATGGGCTTCATGTACGGCCGCAGCTTCCAGGATCCGGACGGCCACCTCTGGGAGGTCATCTACATGGACATGTCCGCCATGCCGGAGGACGTGCACGAGTGAGCTGCCCACGACTCTGTCGGCGGGCCCCGTTAGCCTGAAGGCATGGCCAGAACCGTAGCAACCAGCACTCCCGTCTCCCTGACCGCTCTGCTCGACTTCGTTCGACCGCGGCACCGGATGCTGCTGGCCACCACCCGCACGGATGGCCGCCCGCAGATTTCTCCGGTGTCCGGCGGGGTCGACGACCATGGCCGCCTGGTCATCTCGTCGTACCCGTCGCGAGCGAAGACCCGCAACGCCGAGCGTGACCCGCAGACATCCGTGCTCGTGCTCTCGGACGAGTGGGACGGCGCCTGGGTGCAGATCGACGGTGACGCCGAGATTCTGCACATGCCGGAGGCCGCCGACGGGCTGGTGGACTACTACCGGTGCATCGCCGGCGAGCACCCGAACTGGGACGAGTACCGCCAGGCCATGGCCCTGCAGGACAAGTCGCTCATCCGCATCACGCCCACCCGGTGGAGCCCGATCGCCACCGGCGGCTTCCCGGCCGATGTGGCCGCGCGGTTGGATGCCCAGTGACCTCCCAGTCCACGACCACGCGCGACGACGCCCTCGAGATTCTGCGCACCCTGGTCGGCCGCCCGGATGCCGACTTCCATGAGGGCCAGTACGAGGCCATCGAGACGCTCGTCGACCAGCGCCGCCGTGCCCTGGTGGTGCAGCGCACCGGGTGGGGCAAGTCGGCGGTGTACTTCGTCGCGACCCTGCTGCTGCGCCGCCAGGGCGCCGGCCCCACCATCCTGGTCTCTCCGCTTCTGGCCCTGATGCGCGACCAGGTGGCCGCCGCCGCCCGCGCCGGAGTGCGCGCGGTCTCGATCAACTCCGCCAACGCGCACGAGTGGACCGATGTGCTCGCCCAGCTGCGCGCCGACGAGGTCGACGTGCTGCTGGTCTCGCCCGAACGGTTGAACAACCCGTCGTTCCGTGACGAACAGTTGCCGGCCCTGCTCGACCGGGTGGGCCTGCTCGTGGTCGACGAGGCGCACTGCATCTCCGACTGGGGCCACGACTTCCGGCCCGACTACCGGCGGCTGCGCGACCTCATCGCCGCCATGCCCGCCGGGGTGCCCGTGCTCGCCACCACCGCAACGGCCAACAGCCGGGTGGTGACGGATGTGGCGGAGCAGGTCTCTAGAGGGGGTACGGACGTCGTCACCATCCGCGGCCCCCTCGCCCGCGCCTCCCTCCGCCTGGGCGTGTTGCGACTGCCGGACTCCCGCGCCCGACTGGCCTGGCTGCTCAGCCACCTGGCCGAGCTGCCCGGCAGCGGCATCATCTACACCCTCACCGTCTCGGCCGCCGAAGACACCGCCCGGCTGCTGCGTGACGCCGGCCACGCCGTGCGCGCCTACACCGGGCAGACCGACACCACCGAACGCGAGGAGTCGGAGGGTCTGCTCAAGGCCAACCAGGTGAAGGCCCTCGTGGCCACCAGCGCTCTGGGCATGGGGTTTGACAAACCCGACCTCGGCTTCGTGCTGCACCTCGGCGCCCCGAGCTCCCCGGTGGCGTACTACCAGCAGGTGGGCCGCGCCGGCCGCGCCACCGAGAACGCCGACGTGCTGCTGTTGCCTGGGGTGGAAGACGAAGCCATCTGGCAGTACTTCGCCACCTCGTCGATGCCGAGCCAGCACAAGGCTGAGGCGGTGCTGATGGCCCTGGCCGCCGCCGGCGGTGCACCGCTGTCGACGCCAGCGCTGGAGTCGCGCGTCGACCTGCGCCGCTCCCCGCTCGAGCTGCTGCTCAAGGTTCTCGACGTGGACGGCGCCGTGCGCCGGGTCACCGGCGGCTGGGTGGCCACCGGAACGCCCTGGGTCTACGACAGTGACCGGTACGAACGCATCGGCGCCGCCCGCCGCGCGGAACAGAACGCCATGCTCGATTACGAGCGCATCACCGGCTGCCGGATGGAGTTTCTGCAGCGCGCCCTCGACGACGACACCGCCGTGCCGTGCGGCCGCTGCGACAACTGCACCGCGCCCTGGTACCCCACCGACGTGCAGGGCGACGCCGCCGACACGGCGCGCGCCGCGCTCGACCGGGTGGGCGTTGCCCTCGAACCGCGCGCGCAGTGGCCCACCGGCGCCGACAGGCTCGGTGTGACCGCCAAGGGCCGCATCGACGCCGGCGACCGGGTACTGCCCGGCCGCGCCCTCGCCCGGCTCACCGACCTGGGCTGGGGCAACACCCTGCGCGACGTCTTCGCGCCCGGCACCCCGGATGCGCCGGCCTCGCCCGCGATGCTGGCCGCCTGCGTGCGGGTTCTCGCCGAGTGGGGCTGGGCCGAGCGACCCGTCGGCGTCGTGGCCATGCCGTCGCGCACGCATCCGCTGCTGGTGGCCTCTGTGGCCGCCGAGCTCAGCCGGGTGGGGCGCCTGCCGCATTTGGGCACGCTCGGCCTGGTCGGTGCCGGGCCCAGCGGTGAATCCGGCGGCAACAGCGCCTACCGGCTCGCCAGCGTGTGGGGCGCGTTCGAGGTGGGCGAAGGCCTCGCCGCGAACCTGGCTGAGGCCACCGGGCCGGTGTTGCTCGTCGACGACCTCGGTGACAGCCGCTGGACTCTCACGGTGGCCGGCCGGTTACTGCGCCGGGCCGGCGCTGCCGGCGTACTGCCGTTCACCCTGGCGCTGCGCTCGTAGGGCACCGGTGCTCGTAGGGCACAGGTGCTCGGAGGGCACGGGTCAACGCACGACGTGCATCCGAAAGGCCTGCGGTCGCCCGGCCTCGTCGGTGTCCTTGGCGTGCGCCGCGAGCACCGAGAGACGCACCAGATCGGCGCCGCGCAGGCCGGGCCAGCCCTGCACCAGCCGCCGCCATTCGGTCGGCACCGCCGCCAATCCCCAGCGGGCGGCGAGCAGGGCACCGGCGATCCCGGCCACGGCGTCGGTGTTGCCCCCGCCGCGCACCGCCGCCTCCACGCCCCGACGATACTGGCCGGCGTCACTGTTGTCGGTCGTCACGATGGCAGACCAGGCGCCCTGCAGCGCCTGCACCACCCAGCCGTTGCGAGGGAAGTCGCTCGGCACCTTGCGCTCGGCGTGCTCGATCCGGGCCGACCACAGCTCCCGGCGCCCGCGCGCAAGGGTGTCCAGGCCCACCCGCAGCTCGAGCTCGCCCTCCAGCACGGCATGACGGATGGCCAGGCCCCAGAGCACACACGCGTCGCCGGCATCGGTCTCACAGTGGGTGAGCTCGCTCAGCGCCCTGGCGGCAGTGGCCAGGTCAGCGGGTTCGTGCAGGTAAGACAGCGCCACCGGCGCGGTGCGCATCAGGCAGCCATTGCCGGCGCTGCGGCCGAGACGGTCGTGGTGTTCGCGTGCCGCCCGACGCACGCCGGCTGCGGTGGGCACCGGACCGGTCAGCGCCGCCCCGAGTTGGGCGCCGGCGAACGGCGAGGTATTCGCCCAGTCCACCCACTCGGCCGCGATGAGGTCGAGGGTTGCTTCGGCCTTCAGATCCCGCCCGTCGGCCACGGCCTTGGCCACGGGGATCGCCAACGCTGTGTAGTCCGTCCACTCCCCTCGCGCCCAGTGCGCGCCGCCACCGCTGCGCATACCGACGTCGGCGGTCGGCGGCAACGGACCGGCAAAGTCATAGCCCGCCCCCAGCGCATCTCCGCAGGCCATGCCGAGCAGAACAGCTGACGAGCGGTCGTGTTGGGGCATAGACAACTTCATGCGTACTCCTTCGGGTTGAGTGCGACGGCGGCAGCCTATGCCTAAAGGCCCAGGGCCGACAGGTGGGCGGAGCCGCCCGAACGGGGGCCACACCCGTCATTCGACGTCATCGGAATAACCCCGGCCGCTCCCGACTTGTTAACCTCGGTGTGCGGCCTCTCACCAGGAGGACCGCCGACCCAGCAGGCCACCCTTACCGCGATTAGCAATTGGATGAACATTCACATGAAGCGCCACCTCGTCTCCGCCACCGTCCTCACCCTCGCCGCAGCGGTGGCCCTGACCGGATGCAGCGCGTCGGCCGGCGACTCCGACTCCAGCGCCACGACCGGCACCGACGAGTCGCTCAGCTCGGTGCTCGAGTCCGGCACCCTGACCGTCGGAACAGAGGGCACTTACCGCCCGTTCTCCTTCCACGCCGACGGTTCCGGCGACCTCACCGGCTACGACGTCGAGGTGGCCAAGGCCGTCGCCGACGAACTGGGCGTCGAGGTCAAGTTCGAGGAAACCCAGTGGGACGCCATCTTCGCCGGCCTCGAGGCCGGCCGGTTCGACACCATCGCCAACCAGGTGTCGATCACCCCCGAGCGCGAAGAGTCCTACGAGTTCTCCACCCCGTACACCTACTCCACCGGCGTCATCGTGGTGCCGGAGGACAACACCGACATCACCTCGTTCGAGAGCCTCGCCGGTAAGACCACCGCTCAGTCGCTCACCAGCAACTGGAACACCCTGGCCACCGAGAGCGGTGCGACCGTGCAGGGTGTCGAGGGCTGGGCCCAGTCCGTGGCCCTGGTCGAAGACGGCCGGGTCGACGCCACCATCAACGACAAGCTCACCTACCTCGACTACAAGAAGCAGACCGGGGCTGCCGGCCTGAAGGTCGCCGCCGAGACCGAAGACCGCTCAGAGAGCGCGTTCGCCTTCGTTCAGGGCGGCACAGCACTGGCCGACGCCGTGTCGGATGCCCTCGCGACGCTGAGCGAGGACGGCACCCTGGCCACGATCTCCGACACCTACTTCGGAGCCGACGTCTCCAAGTAGGCTCGTACGATGAGCGATACCACCTGGCAGCTGATGCTCGATTCGCTCTGGCCGATGCTGAGCGGCGCGATCATGGGCACCATCCCGTTGGCGTTGGCGTCGTTCGCGATCGGCCTGGTGCTGGCCCTTGTGCTGGCGCTGATGCGGCTGTCGCGGCGGCGTTGGCTGTCGTCGATCGCCCGGGTGTACATCTCGATCGTGCGCGGCACCCCACTGCTGGTGCAGTTGTTCGTGATCTTCTATGGTCTGCCGCCGCTGGGCATCGTGATCGACCCGTGGCCCAGCGCCATCCTGGCGTTCTCGATCAACGTCGGCGGTTACGCGGCCGAGGTCATCCGTGCGGCCATCCTGTCGGTGCCCAAGGGGCAATGGGAAGCCGCGTACATGATCGGCATGTCCCACCAGCGGTCGCTCACCCGCATCATCCTGCCGCAGGCGGCCCGCGTGTCGGTGCCGCCACTGTCGAACACCTTCATCAGCCTGGTGAAGGACACCTCCCTGGCCTCGCTCATCCTGGTCACCGAGCTGTTCCGTGTGGCGCAGGAGATTGCCGCGTTCAGCCGGGAGTTCATGGCCCTCTACCTGGAGGCCGCCCTGATCTACTGGGTGATCTGCCTGGTCCTCTCCAGTGGCCAGAGCGTGCTCGAGAAGCGATTGGACCGCTATGTCGCCCACTGATTCGTCCGCTGCCGCGCCTGCACCGGCGCTGCTCACCGTTCGCGGCCTGCAGAAGAGCTTCGGTTCCAACCAGGTCCTGAAATCGGTCGACCTCACCGTCGCGCGAGGTCAGGTGCTGGCCCTGATCGGCCCGTCCGGTTCGGGCAAGACCACCGTGCTGCGCTGCCTCAACGGCCTCGAGATCGCCGACGGCGGCACCATCGAGATCGTCGGCGCGGAGGACGCAACGCACGCGCCCGTGGTGATTGACTTCGCGCCCGCCCACGGCAAGCGTGCCGGGGTGCCGAAGAAGGCACTCGGCACCCTGCGCGACCGCTCGGCCATGGTCTTCCAGCACTACAACCTGTTCCCGCACAAGACGGTGCTCGAGAACGTGATGGAGGGCCCCGTCGTCGTGCAGCGCCGCCCGCGCGCCGAGGTCGAGGCCGAGGCACTGCAGCTGCTCGACCGGGTGGGCCTGGGCGACAAACGCGACAGCTACCCGTTCGAGCTCTCCGGCGGCCAGCAGCAGCGGGTGGGCATCGTGCGCGCCCTGGCGCTCCGGCCCACCCTGCTGCTCTTCGACGAGCCCACCAGCGCCCTCGACCCTGAACTGGTGGGCGACGTACTGCGCCTGATCAAGGAACTCGCCGGCGAAGGCTGGACCATGGTGATCGTCACCCACGAACTGGAGTTCGCCCGCGAGGTGGCCACCGAAGTCGCCTTCGTCGACGGTGGCACCATCGTGGAGCACGGCGATCCGAAGGAACTGCTGCGCAACCCCCAGCACGAGCGCACCCGCCAGTTCCTGCACCGGCTGCTCTTTCCTTTCTAGGGGCAGGCGCTAGGCGATCAGCCCGAACTCCTTGAGCAGCTCGCCGATCTCGGTGGTCTCCAGCTTCTTGATGATCCGCTTCTGCACGAACCCGGGAACCGGCAGGTTGAGCTCTTCGCCGTCGCGCAGCCGGCTCATCGCCGCGAGCAGCTTGCGCACGTCGTAGGTGGAGTTGAACACCTCCGGCACACCGCGCTCGATCCCGAGCAGCTGGTAGGCCGCTTCCATGCCGGTGCGCACCGAGTACTCGGTGGTAAAGATGGTGTCGCGCGTGGTCTCGGCGAACTGGCCGATGAAGGCAAAGTTCACCGCGCCAGCGGGCACGACCTCCGGCCGGTCGCCGGCCTTGCGGGGCAGGAAGAACGAGGTGACGTACGGCATCATCACCGGCACGGTACGGGCCGCGTTCGCGGCGAGGTCGGGAATGTCGGCCACCGGCACTCCCAGGTGGAACAGCCATTCCTGGGTGATCTCCTCGCCGGTGCAGTCCTGCATCGACTTCGTCACATAGTCGCCGGGGGTGTCCACCAGCAGCGAGTACACCCAGACCACGATCTGGTCCGGGCTCTGCTGCTTGAAGTGCGGCTGCCGGTTCACGGTCCAGCTGAGCAGCCAGCTCGAGTCGCGTGCCGTGACAATGCCACCGGTCACGACCTTGCCGCTGAACGGGTCACGCTTGGCGATCTTCTCGATGTACGCCGGAATCCGGGCATCGAGGGTGGTCACGGTGGCCGATTCCCACTTGCTCTCGGCGATATTGCCGCAGAACACCTCGGGGCGGCCGAACGACGGGTCGCTCCTGGCGATGTTCTTCCAGAGGTCCCAGGCCGGAGCGGGGCCCTCGTCGAGGCCGGCGGGCGTGTGCTGGTCGCCGTCCGTGGAGTTCTCGGTCAGTGAGCCGATGGTGGTGAAGACCAGGTCGGTCTCGCTGAGCTCCACGCTGCCCTGCTCGCCGTCGGTCAGCCAGTGGATGCGGGTAGCCTGTTTGCGGCCGGCGCTGATGTTGATGTCGAAGTCGATGTCGGTGACCTCGGTGCTGAACCGGAAGGTGACGCCCTTCTCGAGCAGCCAGCGGTAGAGCGGCAGAACCAGGGACTCGTACTGGTTGAACTTGGTGAACTTGAGCGCGGTGAAGTCCGGGAGTCCGCCGATGTGGTGCACGAAGCGGTGCAGGTAGAGCTTCATTTCCAGCGCACTGTGCCATTCCTCGAACGCGAACATGGTGCGCCAGTACAGCCAGAAGTTGCTGGCCAGGAAGTCGGCCGAGAAGACCTCGTTGATCCGCTTGCCTTCCATCTCCTCGCGGGGCGCCAGGAACACCTTGGTGACCTCCTTCTGCGCCTTCTCGCTCAGAGTGAACAGGCCGTCGGTGCGGGCATCCTGGCCCTGCTTCTCGGTCACCCGCTGCAGGGAGTAGTTCGGGTCGTCCTTGTCGAGCCAGTAGAACTCGTCGAGCACACTGGCGCCGTCGACCTCGATCGAGGGCACCGAACGGAACAGGTCCCACAGGCATTCCATGTGGTCTTCCATCTCACGGCCGCCGCGGATGACGAAACCCTTCTTCGGCGCCTTGATGCCGTCGAGCGCGCCGCCGGGCAGTTTCAACCGCTCGAGGATGGTGATGTTGGCGCCGTCCATGTGGCCGTCCCGGATCAGGAACGCGGCGCCGGACAGTGAGGCGAGGCCGGAGCCGACGAACCAGGCGGTCTTGCCGTCGACTCCCTCTGGCTTGCGGGGGCGGGCGAATGCCTCATAGTTACCGCTGCTGTAGTACATCTGGGTCTCCTTGTGGGTCTGAATCTTGTTCACTCGGTGCCGTGCGCACGGAGGCCTGGAAGCCCAGAACAATCTGGGCCACCTGCCCGCGCGCGTCGGCATCGGGGTCGTGCTCCGGGAGTATCCCGGCAGAAGGCTGCACCAGGGTGTGGTGCAAAACGGCGAAAATGGACCGCGCGGCACGGCGGGCAGCCACGACACGGTGTTCGCTCGGCGGTTCGCCCGCGGCGAGCAGAGCCGCGAGCAGGGATTCGAGGTCGCGCACCAGGGCGAGGCCGACGGCCCGATAGGGCGCATCCGGCGGGCCGAACAACAGCTCACGCTGGTAGGCGACGGTATTGGGCGCGTCGAGCCGGCCGACGACGAGCACGGGCTCGACCGCCGCGAGCACGGCCGCCGAGGGGTCGACGGCTCGCGCGGCGAGCTCCCTGCCGGCGTTGATCGCCCGGCCGAACTCCTCGTTGTAGACCATGAGCAACAGTTCGCCCTTGTTGGCCGCATACCGGAACAGGGTGCCGGTGGCCACATCGGCGCGGTCGGAGATCGCCTGGGTGGTGACATTGTCGAAGCCCCGCTCGGCGAACAGGCCGGCCGCCGCGGTGAAGATGCGCCGGCGCTTGTCCTGCATGTTGCGCAGCCGTCGGGTGGCCGGTTCACTCCCCCGCGGTGCATTTCCACGCAGTGCAGGTTCACGCAGTGCAGGTTCACGCAGTGCAGGTTCACGCAGTGCAGGTTCACGCAGTGCAGGTTCACGAAGTGCAGGTTCACGCAGTGCATTTCCACGCATGTTGTCGCTCCTCTGAGCCGGCCGCAACACCACCAAACGGAGTGTGCTCCTTTTTGAGCGTACTCCGCCTGCGTGTCGCGGGGCAACCACGGCCTAACCTGAACGAGTGACTTCTTCCGCTGTGACCGCACCGGTCGCCCCCTCCCCCTACCGGCGCATGGTGGGAATCCTGCGCATCCTGCTGGCGGTGCTGATATTCGCTGCGATCGTGACCCAGATCGTGGACCAGATCACCCACGATGCCTTCGAACCGGCCCGCTATTTCGGCTTCTTCACCATCCAGTCGAGCCTGATGAACGTTGTCGTGCTCGCGGTGGGCGGCGCACTGGCGCTGCGCGTGGCCGCCGAACCCGAACTGATGGCGCGGGTACGGATGTCCACGCTCTGTTATGCCGTGATCACCGGGGTGGTCTACAACCTGCTGCTGCGCAACCTTCCGCCGGACGGCAGCTTTGTGGGCCTGGACTGGCCCAACGAGGTTCTGCACGTCTGGGCGCCGGTGCTCATCGTGGCCGACTGGCTGCTGGCGCCCGGTCGCCCGGCGCTGGCCTGGAACCGGATCTGGTTCGCGATGATCTATCCGGTGGTCTGGCTGGGCTACGCGCTCGTGCGCGGCGGCGTCACCGACTACTGGACCTACCCGTTCCTCAACCCGAACGAGCCGGGCGGATGGCCCAAGGTGCTGCTGTACATCCTGGTGATCGCCGTCGTGATCATCGGTATCTCTGCGGCCGCGATCGGGCTGAGCCGGCTCGGCCGCCGGCGGGTGACCGAGCTCACCCGCGACCTGGCCTAGCCTGCACCCGGCTTCACCTGCCGTTCACCGGGGTGGAGCACACCGGTGCCACCAGGTTTCGACGCAGTTTCCGGGAGGGCACCATGAGCAATCCAGCGACCGAGAATGCACAGGGTTACGCCGATCTGGTGAGACTGCACGGGCGAGAACTCACCGGCGCGGTGGCCGTGATCGCCGACGCCGACGGGCCGCTGCTCGTGCACGGGGCCGACGGTGAGCACACCACCGGCCTGGTCCTCGCCCTCGCGCTGCTGGCCGCGGGGCTCCCGCACGATGAGGCGCTGGCCGCCGCCCTCCCCGCCGAACCGCATCCGGCCGCACTGCGCGATGCGCTGGCCGCGATCGCCGGTCACGGCGGCACGGAGGCGTACCTGCTGCGGCACGGCCTCACCGTGTCGCAGTTCCACGCCTTGCGTGAGCGGTTCGCCGGGGACGAGGCCGGCCTCGCCGCCGGCGACGTGAGCTGAGCTGGGCTTACCTGAGGGTTACCGGCCGCGCGCCAGGCGGCGCTGCCGCATGGCCAGGAACAACGGGAACGTGAAGGCGAACGCGGTCACCAGGCCGCCCAGCACGTAGGCCCAGCCGGCCCGCATGCCGAGCCGTCGCGCCTCGACGAGAATGAAGATACTGCCGGCGATGAACACGACGAGCAGGTCGGTGGTGAGCGACGAAACCGCCGGTCCGCTCAGGGTCCAGTCGCCGATGAAGTTGCGGGCTTCCACGATGGCCTGGATGTTCCAGGTCCAGGTGCCGATCAACCCCACGATGCCGAGTGCCAGGTAGACGAAGGTGAGGGTCGTCCACCCCGCCGCGGCGGAGGAAGGTTGTGGTGATGCGTCTGTGCGGCTCATGCACACAGTGTGCCGCGATCTGGACGATCGCGGCACACTGTGTCAATCGCGGGGCTCAGGCGGCTGGTCCGGCGATCAGGGTGGCGTCGGCGCTGTGCGCAGTGCCTGCCTCGTCGAGCCAGTCGATGGTCACGGTGTCACCCGGCAGGTGTGCGGCCAGTTCGGCCGAGAGCGCTGCCGCGGTGGCGACGGCCACCCCGTCGACGGCGGTGATGGTGTCACCCGCGGCGAGGCCGATGGTGGCGGCGGGAGTGTCGGCGATGACGCCGGCAACGGTGGCCGCGGCATCCGTGCCCGTGGTCGTCGGCGAGGTCGTGGTCGTGCTGGAGCCGAGCCCGATGCCGAGGAAGGCCGGGTTGCCCACGGTGATGGTGTCGGTGCTGGCCCCGTTGGCCACCGCGGCGTCGATGGCGTCGACGATGGTCAGGGCGTCTTCGATCGGGATCGCGTAGCCGGTGATGTCGGCGGTGCCGGAGGATGCGGCGGTGTCGATGCCGATCACTTCGCCGTCGGCGTCGTAGAGCGGGCCGCCGGATTCGCCGGACTCGATGTCGGCGTCGACCTCGATGAGGCCGGTGAGGTCTTCGGCATCGGAGCCATCGGAGTCCTGCGCGGTGATGGACTGCTCCAGGCTGAGCACGGTACCGGAGGCCGCGGTGAGGGTGCCGGTGCCGCCGGCGTTGCCCACCCCGGTGACCGTATCGCCCACGGCGACCGCGCCGGAGGTGTCGAGGTCGGCGACCGTGAGGCCGCTGGCGTCCACGAGTTCGAGCACGGCGATGTCGTCGGTGGCGTCGGTGCCGACGACCTCCGCGGTGTATTCGGCACCGGTGGACACGACGGTGACGGTGATGCTGGTGGCGCCCTCCACCACATGGTTGTTGGTGAGGATGCGGCCGTCGGCGGTGAGGATGAGGCCGGTACCGGCAGCCTCGGCGCTCTCGTAGCCGAGCACGGTGTCGATCACGACGACGCCGGCGGACTGTTCCGCCGTGGCGGCCGTGGTGTCGAGGGTCGTGGTGCCGGTGCTGGACTGACCGAGGCCGGACTGGCCCAGTGGGGATTGGCCCAGACCGGATTGAGCGGAGCCGGACTGACCGGGTCCGTAGCCCGAGGTGCCGCCGTAACCGTCTGAGCCGTAGGCCTGGGTGCTATCGGTCGAATCGGTGCTGTCCTGGGTAGTCGCCGTGGTGTCGGTCTGGGTGGTCTGCTCGGCGGCGGCCGACTGGGATTCGATGGCGTGCACGGCGGCGTAGAGACCGGTTCCAGAGGCGCCGACCACGAGGGCCGCGGCAAGGCCCATAGCGACGATGTCGCCGGTGCGCCAGCGCTGGTGGTGGGCGGCCGGGGCCTGCGCCTGTGCCTGCGCCGTGGTGTCAGACTCGGGTGCTGTCTCAGACTCGCTCATGCTCGGTGTCCTTTCCTGGGCGAGCGGGGAACCGTTCGCGTCTGGATTCAGACAAGCCGTCGAACCTATGGGTGACCTATGACGACGTTGAGGAAAGGCTTGCGAGTTGCCCTGAGAGCGCTCCGGGTGCCGGAGACCGAGGAGCATCGATCTCGCTGTAGCCCTGCGGCGTGACCCGGATCTGCAACTTCGCCGGAATCTGTTCCTTCATCGATTCGACGTGGCTGATCAGCCCGATGGTGCGACCGCCGGCCCGCAGGCTGTCGAGGGTGCTCATGGCCGTCTCCAGCGTCTCGGCGTCGAGGGAGCCGAAGCCCTCATCGACGAAGAGGGTATCGAGGGCGATGCCGCCGGCCTGATTGGAGACCACCTCGGCGAGCCCGAGCGCCAGGGCGAGCGAGGCGAGAAAGGTCTCCCCGCCGGAGAGCGAGTGCGTGGCTCGTGCCCGCCCGGTGTGTTCGTCGCGGATGGCGAGCCCGAGTCCGGCCTGGCTGCCGCGGTACTGCAGGGCGTCGTCGTGTTCGAGGGCGTAGCGACCGCCGGTCATGGTGCGCAGCCGGTTGTTGGCGGCGGCGATGATCTCTTCGAGCTGGGCGGCGAGCACGTAGGTCTCGAGTTTCATGCGCTTCGTGTTGGGGTCGTCGCCGTGCACGACGGCGGCGAGCTGGCGCACCTGGCCGTGCCGGGCGAGCAGGTCGGCGGCGAGGGCGAACGTGGCGCGCGCATCCACTACCAGGGCGGTGAGCGCGTCGGCGCGTTCGCCGAGCGATCCACGCCGGGCGATGGCGGCGTCGCGGGCCTCCGCGGCGAGGCGGCGGGTCTCGCGGGCCGGTTCGACTTCGATGGGGTGGGCGGGCAGCCCGGCGAGCCCGGATTCGGCGAGCACGCCGCGGGCCGCGGCCAGCTCGTCATCGTGCGCCCGGATGCTGTCTTCCTCGTCGTGCACCTGGGCCGGGGTGAGCCGGGCAGCCAGGACCTCGGCCTCGTCGGCGAAGCCTTCCTCGGCCAGCTGGCGTGCCAGGGCGTCGGCGGCTGTCTCCGCGGCACGGCGGGCGGAGGCGCACAGCGCCACGGCGTCGCTGAGCGACCGGGCGGCGTCGAGCTCGGCCTGTAGCCGGTTCGCCCGGTCGGTGACGCTCGCAAAGCCCGATCGTTGGGCTTCGACCCTGGCTGCGATGGTTTCCCGCTCGGTGCGGAGTTCGGCCAGCTGCACGGCGGTTTCGTCGCGGGCGAGCTGCAACGGGGCCAGGGCAGTCTGGGCCTCGGCCTGGTCGGCGCGCAGGCGGGCCAGGGCGGTTTCGAGCATGGGCACCCGAGCGAGGTGGTCGGCGGCTTCGGCCTGTGCCTGCCGGGCGAGGGTGAGGGTGGCGTCGAGCTGGTCGGAATCGTCGGTGCCGGCCCGGGTGCGGGCCTCGGTGAGCCTCGTCGCAACGGCCTGGGACTCGGTGCGGCAGGTGTCGACGGCGGCCTGCCGGCTGCCCATCAGGCGCCGGGCGGCGTCAAGGTGCTCTTCGGTGACCAGTTCGGCATCGCCGGTCTTGGGCGCAGGGTGCTCGGTGGCTCCGCAGACCGCGCACGGACTGCCGTCCACCAGCTCTGCCGCCAGTTCGATTGCGAAGCCGCCGAGCCGGCGGTCGACCAGATGCTGGTAGTCGAGGGCAGCGGTGGAGTTCAGGGCCACAGCGTCGCGCTCGGCGCGGTGCACACCCACGAGTTCGGTCTGCAGCCGGCGCACGTCATCGGCGGCGGCCAGGGCGGTCTCGGCACGGGCGACCGCCGCCTCCGCTTCGGGCAGCCGGGCCGCTCCGAGTGACGCCTCGGCGAGGGCGTCGGCGGCGGCATCGATGCGTTCCGGCAGGGCCAGCAGCAGCAGCCGGGCGGTGTCGAGGGCTGTGGTGTGTTCGCCCGCCAGCAGTTCGAGGTCGGTGATGCGCCCGGCGAGGGCGGGCAGCCGACGTTCTTCGCTCAGGATGTCGCTGAGGCCGCCGAGCTGGCGGAGCCGTTCGTCGACGACGACGGCGAGGCCGGCCGCGTCCAGGTCGGCCTGCGCGGCGACGGGTGCCGCGGTATCAGCGTCGGTATCGGCCAGGACAGTCACCCACGCACGGCGGGCGCTCTGTTCGGCGGCGTCGGCGGTGGCGACCTCAGCCTGCGCATCCGCGCTCGCGCGCACCTGCGGCCAGACCCGGGCGGCGCGCTCCGCCGCCGTGAGGCGCTCCCGCCTGGTGGCGATCTCCGTCGCGCGACCAGTCAGCTCGGCCAGTGCGGCAGCGGCGGTGTCGCGGCGGTCCTGCCGGCGGCGGCGGTCTTCGATGGCCTCGCAGTCCAGGGTGGCGGTGATCAGTGCCGCCGACGCTCCCTCGGCGCGCACTGTCGCCGCGGCCAGGCGCCGTTCGATGGTCTCGAGGGCCGCCTCGAACCAGGCGAGGTCGGGGTCGGCCGGGGCTTCCGGCGCGGCCTCGGCCGTTGCGACACCGCCGGGCGCGATCTCGGCATGCGCGGACTCCCCCGCTGCCGTTTCGGCCTGGTCACCGTCCCGCCAGAGCTGGCGCATCGTCGCGGCGACGAGGCCGTCGATCTCGTGGCGGGCCAGCGAGAGCTCGTCATCGAGCACCTTACGGCGGGCGAGCAACTCGGTCTCCAGCTGCTGGAATCGCAGGGTGCCGAAGAGGGTACGCAGCACCGTGAGCCGATCGTCGGTCTTGGCGAGCAGGAACCGCTGGAACCGGTTCTGGGCGAGCAGGATCACCTGCAGGAACTGGTCCTGCTTGAGCGGCAGGATCCGGCTGAGCTCGTTTCCCACATCGACGGGCCGGGACGCGATGCCCACCCAGCCGTCGGCGCCGGAACCGGCCTCGAAACGGTCGAGGCGGGCATCCGGCTGGGCGGTGGTGGTGCCGACGCCGCGCTTCTTGGGCTTCTCGAACCGGGGCGTGCGGTACACCCGGTAGGTCTCGCCCTTGAGGGTGAACTCGAGTTCGACGAAGCTCGGGTCATCCGGGTCGCAGTGGTCGCTGCGCAGCCGCAGCTCGCTGCCATCGAAGCGCGGCACCGAGCCGTAGAGGGCGAAGCAGATGGCGTCGAGGATGCTGGACTTGCCGGCGCCGGTCTTGCCGGTGATCAGGAAGATGCCGTCGGCGTCGAAACGGGTGAAGTCGACCTCCTGCTCGGTCTTGTACGGACCGAAGCCGGCGATGCGCAGGCGGGTGATCTTCATCCGGCCGCTCCCTCCGGGTTCTGGCCGAGCACATCGGCGACCAACTCGCGTTCGAAGTCGGTGAGCCCGACACCGTTGCGCACGAACTCGAGGAACCCGGCCACGATTTCGGGGTCGCTTTTGTGTGCCACCCGGTCGGAATACGTGGAGGGGCCGGCGGACATGGAAATCGCCGGGCGGTGCTCGAGCGCGACGCAGTGCGGGAACCGCTTCTGCAGAATGCGCATGCCGTCGAGCGGTCGCACCTGGTCGGTGAGCACAGCGGCCACCCAGTCATTCTCGAACGCCAAGAATTCGTCTTTGTGGGCGAGCTCCAGCAGCTCGCCGGTGAGCACTCGCAAGCGACGGGGAACGGGCAGATCGACCCATTCCACTCCGGCCAGGCCGCCGGCGTCGAGCTCCACCAGCCAGGCGCCGCGGGGCTTGTCGGCTTCGGCGAAGGAGTAGTGCAGCGGAGCGCCGGAGTAGCGCATCCGCTCGCTCAGGATGGCGCGGCCGTGGATGTGCCCGAGGGCCACGTAGTCGGGGCCGTCGAACACGCTGGCCGGAACGAGATCGAGGCCGCCGGCGCTGATGTCGCGTTCCACATCGCTCGCGGTCACTCCGGCGGCGAAGCAGTGCGAGAGCACCACCGAGCGGCCGTCGCGTTCGGCGAGGTCGTCACGCACCTGCCGCATGGCCAGGCCGAGTGCCTGCTCGTGGGTCTTGAGCAGCTCGTCGGGATAGTGGTGCCGGATCAGGGCCGGCTCGAGGAACGGGATGCCGTAAAAGTGCACCGGACCGTATTCGTCGTCGATCGTGATCGGCGTGCGGTACTGGTCGAAGCCGGTGACGACGTGGATGCCGGCGAGCCCGGTCCACTCCGACTGGAAGCCGAGGCGGGTGGCGGAGTCGTGGTTGCCGCTGGTCATGACCACGCGGGCGCCGGTGGCGTGCAGCTTCGCGAGGGTGCCGCTCAGAAGGGCGTAGGCATCCGCAGAGGGGGTGGCGGAATCGAAGATGTCGCCGGCCACCGCGACCACGTCGACCTCGTGTTCGCGCACGACCTCCACCAGCGCGTCGAGCACCGTTTGCAGGTGGTCGAGGGTGGAGTGGGTCTGGAAGGTGCGCCCGATGTGCCAGTCACTCGTGTGCAGGATCTTCATACCTCTCACGCTACAGTCGACCACCGACACGGGCGCGCACACACGTACGCGTGTGCGTTCCTCGCGAGCGATTTCGTCCTCGGCGCCCGCCTCTCGGGTCGCACGTGCCCGTCACTCGGCGCTCATTTCCGAACAACGCCGGGTGTTTCCGCCTCGTGACTGAGTGTTTTCCGCAAACGAGTCCTCATGAGCCGGTGCGTGGGCGGCCGGACGGGATTTTCGCGCCCCGGGCACGCAACCGCAGGGCGATCCGGGCGACGAGCGCGGCCGGGTCACGCAGGTCGTCGTCGGTGAACTGCAGCACCTGCCAGCCGTGGTCTTCGAGCCGGCCGACACGGCGGATGTCGGCACGCCACTGCGCACGATCCGTGCGGTGCTGATCACCCTGATACTCCACGAACAGCTTGTACTCCGGGTAGGCCAGGTCTCCCCGACCGAGAAACTCGCCCTCGTCACTGACTGAACACCCTGTAGTTGCACGCGGGCTCGGGCAGCCCAGCGAGCACGATGACCACCCGGAGGAGGGACTCGCGCTGCGATTCCGCCCGGTCCCGCAGCAGCGGCAGGGCGGCACGGGCTCGCTTGAGTCCGCTGCGGCTGGGATAACGCTCGAGGGCATGCTGCAGCTCGCTCGGAGTCAGGATCGGCGCCTCCCAACGAATGAGATAGTCCCCGACCGCCACCAGCTCGCCCAGGGTGAGGAGCGCGGCCAGGTCGAGCCAGGTACGGGCCGGGCCGGTGAGCCGCAGCGGGCCGCGGTCGACGAGGGTGTCGGGGTCGATAGTCACGCGGTGACCGACGATATCCCGGGCCTCCATCCCCCGCGCAGACGCCGGGACGCCGACATGGATCGGTCGCAAGCGCGCCAGCCGGGTCGGCACCGGCAGCCCCAGGAGCAGGGCGGCCGTCGAATGGCTGAAGAAGGAATCCGGCGGCATGCGAACAAGGAGCGCGCGGCAGAGCGCTTCGAGGTCGGTACGGTTCGCCCATGCGACGGACGTCGGCGACCCCGCAAAAGTACGTGCCGGTGTGCGGATGCCCCAGAACGGCCGGTCGAGATCCTTGCTGTTCAGCCGGGAACGCGCCACTCCCGCCTCGAGGGCATCGCCCACCCGGAATGGTCGGTCGGCCCAGCCGTCTGGAAGAGGGATGCGTGCGGTCATCGGACGAGGGTGCCTCACTGCGTCACTCCCCGCCGAGATTCTCCACAGGCCGGTGCGACACCGGCGGCCCGTTGTTCTCGTTTCCGAAAAACGCATACCTCTGCGGCCTCCCAACCGTGCAAAGTCCGGAAACGAGACCGCGAGAGGGAAGGACGACGACGCGGCGCCCTCGCCCGCGGCGCCCGGCGCGTTCGTTTCCGGAAAACGCACAGTCCGGAGGCCTCTCAACCCTGCGAAGTCCGCAAACGAACGGCGAGCCATGAATACGGCGAGCCGGGATGCCCGTGCACGGCAGTGGACGTTCGATTCCGGAAAACGCACCGTTCTGCGGCCTCGCAACCCGGCGAAGTGCGGCAACGGGAATGCGCGAGGCGAGAACTCCTGCGCGACGCACGTCGTCCGCAGCGTTTTGTGCGTTCGCTTCCGGAAAGTGCATAGTCGTGGGGCCTCCGCACCGTGAGAAGTTCGGAAACGAGGCGTATTGGGTCAAGGGAGGGCACGTCCGCCACTGGGGGGATCTTTGTTTATCTGTGTTTGTGTTGACATACAAAAGGAAACGGGTCTAAAGTCAGGCATAACAACTTTTGCCCCGGCATTTCGCCGCGCACGACCGCCCAGTTCTCAGTAGTTCTCACCGTCGAGGAGGCCCGATGTTCGCCGAAGAGCGTCAGTCGAAGATCGCCGCACTGGTGTCCGACCAGAGCCGGGTCACCGTGAACGAACTGGCCCTGCGCTTCGACATCACGCCGGAGACCGTGCGCCGCGACCTCTCCGCCCTCGAGCTGAACCGGCACCTGCGCCGCGTGCACGGCGGCGCCGTGGCCATCGACCGGCTGAGCATGTCCGAGCCCAGCCTCGAAGAGCGCCAGACCCAGCACCACGACGAGAAGGCCCGCATCGCCGAGGCCGCCCTGGCCATGATCCCCGCGAGCACCACCGGCTCGATCATCCTGGACTCCGGCACCACCACCGAGCTGCTGGCCGACCGCCTGCTCGACTGGAAGCCCGCCAACCTCGGCGACCAGCTCCTCGTGATCACCAACGCCCTGCCCATCGCCTACAAGCTGGCCGGCAACGACTTCATCTCGCTACAGATCCTCGGCGGTCGGGTGCGCGGCCTCACCCGCGCCATCGTGGGCACCCGCACCACCCAGCAGCTCGACGCCATGCGCCCCGACATCGCCTTCGTCGGCGCCAACGGCGTGGATGCGGGCTTCGGCCTCAGCACCCCCGACTCGGTCGAAGCCGCCGTGAAGACCGCCATCGTGCGCTCTGCCCGCCGCGTCGTCGCGCTGGCTGACTCCTCCAAACTCGATCAGGAAACCCTGGTTCGATTCGCGGCGCTGGGCGATATCGACGCGCTCATCACCGATGCTCCCCCTTCCCAGAAACTTGCCGAGGCCCTGGCCGCGGCGGATGTCGAGGTCGTAATCGCATGATCGTCACACTCACCCCCAACCCCAGCCTCGACCGCACCATCGAACTCGCCGGCCCCCTGGCCCGCGGCGACGTGCAGCGCGCGTTGGACGCCCACCAGGAACCCGGCGGCAAGGGCGTCAACATCTGCCGCGCCCTCGAGGCCTCCGGCATCGAGAGCCTGGCGATCCTGCCCGGCGACCCCGAAGACCCGGTGCTGCTCGCGCTCGTCGCCCAGGGCATCCCTCACCTCGGCCTGCCGATCGGCGCCACCCTGCGCAGCAACATCGCCATCACCGAGCCCGACGGCACCACCACCAAGGTGAACGAGCCCGGCCCGGCACTGAGTGCCGAGCAGCAGCAGGCCCTAGTGGAACTCGTGCTCGAGAAGGCCGCCGGAGCCAGCTGGCTCGTGCTGGCCGGCTCGTTGCCGCCCGGAGTTCCGGACACCTTCTACGCCGACCTCACCCGGGAACTCAAGACCCGTCTGGGCGACCAGGCCCCCAAGGTCGCCATCGACTCCTCCGGCGCCCCGCTGGCCGCGGCCGTCGCGGCCGCCCCCGCCCTGCTCAAGCCCAACGCCGACGAGCTCGCCGAGCTCACCGGCATGTCGGATGCCGACAGCCTCGAAGCCGACCCACACCTGGCCGCTCGCGCTGCCCAGACCCTGATCACCGCGGGAGTCGGCGCCGTGCTGGCCACCCTCGGCTCCAAGGGCGCGCTGCTGGTCACCGCAGAGGGCTACTGGCTCGCCACTCGTCCCCCGATCGTCGCGGTCTCCACCGTCGGCGCCGGAGATTCTTCGCTCGCAGGCTTCCTGCTCAGCGATCTGGCCGGGGCAACCGCTCCGGACTGCCTGCGTCAGGCCGTCGCCCACGGCGCCGCCGCCGCATCCCTGCCCGGCTCAACCGTGCCGGCGTTGAACCACACCGATCCCAGCGCCGTCACCGTGACGGCTTTTGCCACCCATCCAAAGGAGGATGACCAGTGAGTGCACTGATTACCCCAGAGCTCGTTGCTTTGGACCAGAACCTCGGTGACACACCGTCGACAGTGATTCGGCACCTCGCCGAACTCGTCGTCGGAGCCGGCCGCGCAACCGAGATCGAGGGCCTGTACGCGGATGCCCTCGCCCGTGAGGCGAAGACGTCCACCGGCATCCCCGGCGGCCTCGCCATCCCCCACTGCCGTTCCACCGCCGTCACCGAGCCGACCCTCGTCGTCGCCCGGCTGTCGCAGCCCGTCGACTTCGGTTCCGCCGACGGCCCCGCCGACCTGATCTTCATGATCGCCGCCCCGGAGGGCGCCGACCAGGACCACCTCAAGATCCTGTCGAAGCTGGCCCGTTCGCTGATGAAGAAGGACTTCACCGCCGCCCTGCGCGCCGCGAAGACCCCCGACGAAATCGTGACCCTGGTCACCGACATCGTCGCCCCGGTCACCGCGCCCGCCGGTGCGCACGCCGGCCCGGCAGCCCCGCGCACCACCTCGGCCGTGCCCGTCCAGGCACCGACCGGAGCGGGCACGACCGGAGCCGCCACCGCCGGCAGCCGCCGCCTCGTGGCCGTCACTGCCTGCCCCACCGGCATCGCACACACCTACATGGCAGCGGATGCGCTCGTCGCGGCCGCGAAGGAGATGGGCATCGACCTGCAGGTCGAGACCCAGGGCTCCGCCGGAGCGACCCCGCTGGCCGCCTCGGTCATCGATGCCGCCGACGCCGTGATCTTCGCGGTCGACGTGGACGTGCGTGACAAGAACCGCTTCGCCGGCAAGCCCGTCATCCAGTCGCCCGTCAAGCGCGGCATCGACGAGCCGAAGAAGATGATCGAAGAGGCCCTCGCGGCCGTCGACAACCCCAATGCCCGCCGGGTCTCCGGCGGCGCAGCAGCCGCGTCCGACTCGGTCAGCGAGAACGAGCACCTGGGCCAGAAGGTCAAGCGGGCCCTGCTCACCGGCGTCAGCTACATGATCCCGTTCGTCGCCGGTGGAGGTCTGCTGATCGCCCTGGGCTTCCTGCTCGGTGGCTACAAGATCACCGAGATCGCCGACGTCGTCGTGCTGCAGAACAGCCTGTGGAACCTGCCGGAGGGTGGCCTGCTGATCTACCTCGGCGCTGTGCTGTTCAAGATCGGTGCCCTGTCGATGGGCTTCCTCGTTCCCGCGCTGGCCGGTTACATCGCCTACGGCATCGCGGACCGCCCCGGTATCGCTCCCGGCTTCGTCGCCGGTGCAGTGTCCGGCTTCATGGGTGCCGGCTTCCTCGGCGGCATCGTCGGTGGCCTGCTCGCCGGTATGGCCGCGGCCTGGATCGGTTCGTTCGAGGTTCCGCGCTGGCTCCGCAGCCTGATGCCCGTCGTGATCATCCCGCTGCTCGCCTCGATCTTCGCCTCCGGCCTGATGTTCCTGGTGCTCGGCGGACCGATCGCCTGGCTCACCGTGGCCCTCAGCGACTGGCTGAACGGCATGACCGGCGCCTCCGTCGTCATCCTCGGCCTGATCCTCGGCCTCATGATGGCGTTCGACCTCGGTGGACCGGTCAACAAGGTGGCCTACTCCTTCGCCGTCGCCGGCCTCGGTGCAGCCACCCTGGCCAACCAGGCGCCGTGGCAGATCATGGCCGCGGTCATGGCCGCCGGCATGGTTCCGCCGCTCGCGATGGCCCTGGCCACTGTGCTCGACCGCAAGCTGTTCACCCCGGTTGAGCGCGAGAACGGCAAGGCAGCCTGGCTGCTCGGTGCCTCCTTCATCTCCGAAGGCGCCATCCCGTTCGCCGCGGCCGACCCGCTGCGCGTGATTCCGGCGAGTATGCTTGGCGCGGCCACTACTGGTGCGCTGACCATGGCTTGGGGCGTGACGTCAAAGGCTCCGCACGGCGGAATCTTTGTCTTCTTCGCCATCGAGAACGTCCTGGGCTTCATCCTGGCGATTGTCATTGGCACGATCATCTCTGCCCTCGCCGTGATTGCTCTCAAGCGTTACGTCCGGAAGGCGCCGAGCGCCGAGGCCGCCGAGCAGAACAACACCGCGCTGGTGACCGCCTAGCATCCGCTGGCGTCACCACCGCTTCAAGAAACGAGGAAGTTCCGTGCAGAGTTTCACTGGAGTAGGGGTCAGCCCCGGCCGGATCGTTGGATCCGTTCGGCAGATGCCCAAGGCCGTGAGCGAGCCGCCAGCAGGAGAAAAGCTGGCCTCGTCGACAACGGCAGAGGATGCCGCAGTCACGCTTCGCACGGCCGCGAAGGTGGTGCAGACTGAGCTCAAGGAGCGCTCGGTCGGCGCCACCGGTGCGGGCAAGTCGGTTCTCGAGGCCACCGCCCTGATGGCCGCTGACCCGATGCTGATCAAGGGCGCGGTCAAGCTGATCACCAACAACGGCACGTCCGCCGAGCGGGCGATCTGGGAGTCGGCTGCGTCGGTGGCCGAGATGCTGCACAACCTCGGCGGCTACATGGCCGAGCGCTCCACCGATGTGCTCGACGTGCGCTCGCGCATCGTGGCCGAGCTGCGTGGGGTGCCCGCGCCGGGCATTCCCGCCTCGGACACCCCGTTCATCCTCGTCGCCGACGACCTCGCCCCGGCCGACACGGCCACGCTGAACCCGGCGATCGTGTTGGCCCTGGTGACCTCCGGCGGCGGACCCCAGTCACACACCGCGATCATCGCCCGCGCCCTGGGCCTGCCCGCGGTCGTCGCCGCGGTCGGTGTCGACGCCATCACCGATGGCACCGAGATCTACGTCGACGGTGCCGCCGGCAGCGTCACGGTCGACCCCGACGCCGACCAGGTCGCCGCGGCCGCCGCGTGGGCGACGACCGCCGCCACCCTGGCCGTGTTCGACGGCAACGGCGTCACCGCCGACGGGCACCTGGTGCCGCTGCTGGCCAACGTCGGCGGGGCGAAGGACGCCGTCAAGGCCGCTGCCGCGAACGCGCAGGGCGTGGGACTGCTGCGCACCGAGTTCTGCTTCCTCGAACGCGACACCGAACCCTCCCACGAGGAACAGATCACCGCCTACCGCGGTGTCTTCGACGCGTTCCCGGGCAAGAAGGTCGTCGTGCGCACCCTCGACGCCGGCGCCGACAAGCCCCTCCCGTTCCTCACCGACGCGTCCGAGCCCAACCCGGCGCTGGGCGTGCGCGGGTACCGCACCGACTTCACCTCCCCGGGTGTGCTCAAGCGTCAGCTGGCCGCGATCGCCGCCGCCGCCGAGGGCACCGAAGCGGATGTCTGGGTGATGGCCCCGATGATCTCCACCGCCGACGAAGCCGGTGACTTCGCCGCGATGTGCGCCGAGGCCGGCCTGACCAACCCCGGTGTCATGGTCGAGGTCCCCTCCGCCGCCCTGACCGCGGAAACCATCCTCGGTAAGGTCAACTTCGCCAGCCTCGGCACCAACGACTTGACCCAGTACGCCATGGCCGCCGACCGGCAGCTCGGCCCGCTCGCCGCGTTGAACACGCCGTGGCAGCCCGCCGTGCTCCGCTTGATCCAGCTCACCGTGGCCGGGTCCCTCGCCGAGGGCAACCAGAAGCCCGTCGGGGTCTGCGGCGAAGCCGCAGCCGACCCCGCCCTGGCCGTGGTCCTCGTCGGACTCGGCGTGAACACCCTGTCCATGACCGCCCGCGCCCTCTCGGCCGTTGGCGCGGTGCTGAACACCGTCACCCTGGCCGAAGCCCAGCGCCTCGCCACGATCGCCCTCGCCGCCCCCAACGCGCTCGAAGCCCGCGCCCAGGTGCGCGCCGAACTTCCCGTGCTCGACGAACTCGGCCTCTAGGAATCCCACTCGGGAAACCTCGGGATGTGCTGTCGCTCACGGCGACAGCACATCCTCCCCGCAATACAGTTGAAGTCCGTCAGTCTTCAGGAGGAATCATGTCAGAACGTACCGCCACCATCGCCAGCCGCGTCGGCCTGCACGCCCGCCCCGCAGCGATCTTCGCTGAGGCCGTCGGCGCCCTGCCCGTTGAGGTCACCATCGCCCTCGAGGGCGACCCGGCCGACGACGCGATGGATGCCTCGAGCATCCTCAGCCTGATGAGCCTGGGTGCCGCAAACGGCCAGGTCGTCGTGCTGCGCGCCGAGGGCGATGGCGCCGATGAGGCCCTCGAAAGCCTCGTCAAGATCCTTGAGACTGACCTCGACGCCGAGTAACACCTGCAGTCGTTTTGAGTCGGCGTTCTGAGCGCCTCTCAACGTTTCTTAAAAGGGTCAGCTCGCTCGTGTAGGGCGAGCGAGCTGATCTTGCACACGACAGTACTACTCCCTACGAAGGGCGCAAGTGCTCAAGCGTTTGCACTCAGCGAGTACTCAGCCTTGACCGGCCGCGACCAGCGGCCGGTCATTGTCGTCTACCCGCCGGGGCGTCAGCCGCATCGTGGCGGCGAGGCCAACGGCCAGGAACCCGGCGGCCGCGAAGGCCGAGTACCGGGTGCCCTCGCTGAAGGCTTCCTTGGCCGCCTCCGCAACGGCGGCACTGTTCTCGCCGAGCGCCGAATCGGGTGCAGACAGGGCCGGGATCGCCGCCCCCGCGCTGTCGACGACGGCGTCGACGATCTGGCTGCTGGCGGCGGTGGGCACGCCCAGCTCGTCGAGTTTGGCCTGCAGGGACAGGCCCACCGAGGTGAACAGCACGGTGCCGAGCACCGCGATTCCCAGTGCTGAGCCGATCTGCCGAGCCGTGCTCGAGGTGCCGGAGCCCTGACCGCTCTGTTCGACCGGAACGTCGCCGAGCACAACGCCGGTGAGCTGGGCCGTGGCCAGGCCGACACCCATGCCGTAGACGAACAGGAACGGCACGATCGACAGCCAGGTCGCATCCACGGTGATCATGATGCCCAGGCCCGCCACGCCCACGATCTCGGCCGCGATGCCGACGCGCACGATGGTGAGCGGCGAGACCTTGTTGCCGAACGCGCCGGCGATGCCGCTGGCCACGAACGAGCCGATCGCCAGGGCGAGCAACACGAAGCCGGTCTGCAGGGCGTCGTAGCCGAGCACGTTCTGCAGCCAGAGCGGCAGTGAGAGGATGATGCCGAATTCGCCGAGCGACACGATGAGCGCGGCGATGTTGCCGTTGCGGAAGGACGGGATGCGGAACAGCGAGAATGCGAGCAGGGTGGATTTGCCCAGCCTCTGGCGGCGAAGGCCCCACCAGATGAACAGTGTGCCGGAGACGAGCGTGATCAGGAACGCGACCGGGATGATCGACAGGTCGAACGGCCAGGTCCAGTCACCGAGGGTGGGAGCGGTGTTGGTGAGCCACCAGCCGTAGGTGCGGCCCTCGATGAGGCCGAACACCAGGGTGGCGCTCGTCACCACCGAGAGCACCGCGCCGACCACGTCGATGCGGCGCGGTTCACCGGTGTCGCGGGACTCGGAGACGAAGAGCAGGATGCCGACCACGATGATGATGCCCAGCGGCACGTTGATACCGAACGCCCACCGCCAGGAGTACGAGGTGGTGAGCCAGCCGCCGAGCAGCGGGCCGACGGCGACCATGCCGCCGATGGTGGACCCCCAGATGGCGAAAGCGATGCCGCGGTCACGGCCGCGGAAGGTGGCGTTGATGAGCGACAGGGTGGTGGGCAGCACCATGGCACCGCCGACGCCCTGCACCAGCCGGGAGGCGATCAGCAGGTCGCCGGTCTGCGCGAGGGCAGCGAGCACCGACGCGCCGGCGAAGATCACCACACCGGTCAGCAGGATGCGCCGGCGGCCGTACCGGTCGGCGAGCGTGCCGAAGACCAGCAGCAGCGCGGCGAAAACGAGGGTGTAGCTCTCCTGCACCCACTGCACCTGCGTGGAGGTGATGCCGAGGTCGTCGATGATCGACGGGATGGCGACGTTGACGATGGTGGAGTCGACGATGATCAGGGCGACGGCGATGCTGATGAAGACAAGACCGAACCAGCGCCGGCGGGCGCCGGTCACGCGCGCACCCCGGCGTCCTGGGTCACCGGTGTGCGGCGGATGGCGCGCAGCCGGCAGACGAGGGTGGCCGAGACGACAACGACCACGGCCACGATCGCCGTGATAGCGGTGGGGGTGGAGAGCAGGTCTCCGGTGAGCCGGGCGACGGCCACCCACGCCAGCCCCCAGCAGAGAGCGATGGTGGGGGTGAGGCGGCCCCGGCCGATCACGGCGAGCACCACCCCGACGGCGCCGGCCACCGCGATGACCACGACTCCCCAGACGTCGGCGGAGAGGCCGAATCCGGCGAAGCCCGCGGCAACGAGCACGGCGGTGATGTTGGCCGCGGTGGCCACACAGACCCAGCCGAGGTAGAGGCCGAGGGTGCCGTCCACGAGCACGGTCTCGACCAGGCCACGCGGCCGGGTGTCGAGGGTGGTGAGGAAGAGCCAGACCAGCACCGCGAGCAGCAGCACGATCACCGGAACACTCGCCCAGAGCAGGTCGAACTGCACGCTGAGGATCCAGGCGGCGTTGAGCAGCAACGAGGCTGCGACGCCATAACCGAGGCGGCGCTGCCGGGGATCGGTCTTCTGCCGCGGCAGGAACTGCCAGATCGCGTAGAGCACGAGGCCCGCGTAGATGGGCGTCCAGATCGCGAACGCCGGCCCACCGGGGGCGATCGGAGTGGCATCCGCGGCGAGGGCGCCCCCGGACGCATCCTGGATCGGTGTGCCGCCGGCCGCGCCGGAGCCGACGAACGAGCCGGCCAGGGCGAGGATGGCGCTGACGAGCACTGTGCCCTGTCGCACAAGGTCTCTGGGCTCTGACATGTCGGACTCCTTCGCGGACGAATTGATCAGCTAGCTGACTAAACCACGGTAGCAGTACATTGAACGAGTGACCACTCCTGATTCCGCGCCAGAGGCGATGGCGCAATGGCCCAACGGCCGGCTGCTCTCCACGGCGGCCCGCCTGGTCGAGCACGCCTGGGTTCAGGCGCTGGATTCCCTCGGCCTCACCCACGCGGGGCTCATCGTGCTGCATCTGCTGGCCGGCGGCGCGCTCAGCCAGACCGAGCTGGCCAAGCAGGCCCGGGTGCAGACCCAGACCATGTCCCGAACCCTCGACAGGCTCGAGCGGGAGGGACTGATCGTGCGGATCAGGGACGAACACGATGCGCGCCGGCACGTGGTGACCCGCACGGATGCCGGCGTCGAGGTCTGGCAGCAGGCCCGCCACCTGGAGAGTGACATCTTCCCCCCGCTGGAGAATGCCGACGAACTCCGTGCGGCACTGCTGCAGATCATCGCGGCCTCGTCGGCCAAGCGGTGGTGACCCCGCATCCGCAGCCGACTACAGCCCGCGACTACAGTGCTCGGCTCAGCGTCTTGAGCCGGGCTCCCGTTCCCTCGGCCTCGGCCAGCGCGTTCTGCGCGGTGCCGTCCGGCCGCTCCGCGCGCGCCACCAGCAGACCGTAGACCAGGGTGTTCTCGCCGGCTTCGTGCGCGGCCTGCGCGGCCTGCTCGAGCTCCTCGGTGTAGAGCAGCCTGTCGTGCCGGTCGCCGAGGCGCTTGACCAGCGGCTTGGCCACGGTGCCGATCTCGGCATAGCGGCGGCGGCGTTTGGCCTGCCGCTTGAGAGCACTCGCCCGTTTCGCGAGTGCCTTTTGGTGTGCCTTCTTGAGCGCCTTCTTGATCGCCTTCTTCGAGCCGCCCGTGCGGGCCGCAGCGGCCTCGACCTTCGGCAGCACCGGCTCGGCCAGGGCAACGGCTTCGGCGGCGTACCGCACCCGGCGGGCGGCCTTCCGAACCTCGTGCAGCGCGGCCTCCGGCGCATCCGCATCGGCGACCTGCGCCGTTCTATGGTTCAGGGTAGCCACGGCTCGACGAAGCCCGCGCTTGATCTCTGCGGCCGCGGGCCGGGCGGCCTGGGCGCTGACCGGGGGCCACTCGGTGAAGGCTTCCAACGAGTCCAGTAGTCGGTAGTAGCGACTGCTGAGCAGGTAGCCGCGCACGACCTCCAGGCCGGTGGCGTAGTCCCGGCGCGCTCCCCCGACCAGGCGGGTGTGCGCGTCGTCGATCGGATGCGGCCGGGCGGCGCTGAGTTCGGCATCCGCCCGCCGGGCGCGCACCTCGGCGTCCCTGGCACGGCCGAGTTGCCGGCCCAGGTGGCCGAGCTCGGTGCGGAGCTCCGTAACGGCGGTCTTCTCGAACAGTCGGGAGTACACCGCGAGCACACTGCGCAGCCGGCGGACGGTGGTGCGCAGGTGGTGCACCGCGTGCGGCGCATCCGCTCGCACCGCCGGATCGAGGGTGATCAGGGTGGCGGTGAGCTCGCGGAGGGCCCCCACCACGACCGCTCCCGCCGAACCCGGGTCCTGCAGCGCGGCCGCGGGCAGCAGGCTGGGCAGCGCCGGGGCCTCGGGCAGATCGGTGAGCGACTCCACACCGACGGCGCGGGCGATCTTGGCGACGCTGGCGGAGGGACGCGCGCCGGCAGCGAGCAGCGCGGCTTCGACGGCGTCGAGCAGACGGGTGCGCTTCTTGCGGGTGTCCGGAGCGCCGTCAAGCAGTTCGACCTCCCATTCCCGCCACTTGCGGTACGTGCCGCCGCGAGCGTCGGATGCCGACACCTGGTCGTCCGCGACCTCGGCGACGGCGCTGCCGGCGGCGTCGATCAGGTGCACCGTGGTGCGCTCGGTGACCAGTCGCGCCAGCGGGGTGAGCACTCGGTCGCGCACGATGGCCCGCACCGCTTCCAGCACTTCTGCGGGAACGGCGTCAGCGGTGTCGTCGGACCCGGACAGGCTCAGCGGCCAGTGCACCTCGGTGCGCCCCTCGTCGGCGGGCAGTTTGATGTGCCAGCCGGCGTCAGCGCCGCCCTCACGACGCCGAAGCACGATGCGTCGCCGGGCCAGGTCGTGGTCGGCGGTGTCGTAGTAGACGGCGGTGAGGGTGAACGGCTCGTGCGCTTCGACGGCCGTGATGCTCGGAATGTCCGCGAACTGGGGCATCCCGGTGGGGTCTTCGACGTCATATTTGCGTTCGATCTCGGTCTGTTCGCGCCCAGTCATGACTCTTGTCTACTACCTTGAGGTCATCGGGAGGGACTTTCCCGCTTTTTTACGCCGGAGCATGAATCAGGAATCGGGGGAACATCATGACCGCAACATCACCAGAACACGGCGAACCTCGCTGGCACGCCGATCCGGAGGGCGGCGGCGGCCTGCGCTGGTGGGACGGCACCCAGTGGACGACCGCGGTGATGGGACCGGCCGAGCTGGGCCCCCCGGTGCAACAGCCGCTTCCGGCCGACACGACGGTCTACACCTGGAGCATCTGGCTGATGGTGTTCCTGCCGTTGGTGACGGTCGCGGGCTTGCTGGTGCTGCCGCTGCCGTCGTTCGGCTCGTACACCGACCTGCAATCGGCCCAGGAGTTGCAACGATCGTTCGACCTGAACGGCCTGGTACGGAATGCGCTGAGCTTTGTCGTCTGGGGAACGTCGGTGGCGCTCGCATTCCACGACCGCCGCACCCTGCTGCGCGCCGGCTACGTGCGCCCGTTCCACTGGGCCTGGGCTTTCCTGTACTCGGGCGTCTACATCATCGGCCGCTCGATCATCGTGCAGCGCCGCATCGGCCGGGGCCTCGCTCCGATTTGGGCGTGGGTGGGTATATCGGTGCTGGGACTGATCGTCTCCGTCGGCATCCTGGTACCGATGTTCGCCGACCTGCTGGCCGTTATCCCGCGCTGATCGGGCCGGTCTCGGCCGGCTCCGGCACGATCACGAAGACCACGCCGTGGTCGTGCAGTTCGATGCGCAGCCGGTCGAGACTGGGCACCACGAGGTCAGCGTCGAGTTCCGCGGCCGAGTGCGTGCCCACGACACCGATGGTGGCGCAGCCGGCGGCGCGGCCGGCGGCCAGTCCGGCCGGAGCGTCTTCGATCACGACACACTGCCGGGCGTCGAGGCCGAGACGGTCGGCGGCTTCCAGGAACGGGTCGGGTGCGGGCTTGCCCTTTGCGGTGTCTTCGATGGTCACCACGACGGCGGGCGCCTCGAAGCCGGCCGCGGCCAGTCGGATGCGGCACAGATCGTGGCTGCACGACGTGACGATGGCGCGGCGTTCCTCCGGCAGGCTGCCCATCAGCTCGGCCGCACCCGGCAGGATGGCGATGTTGTCGGTGTCGGCCAGCTCGAGCTCGGTCACCCGCAGGATCGACGCCTCGACCTGGTCGGCGGACACGAGGTCGGCGACCATCTCCCGTGCGGGCCGGCCGTGCTGCACACCGGCGAAGAGGGCGCCGAGGCCCATCTCATCCGACCACTGCCGCCAGGACCGGTTCACCGCCATGGTTGAATCCACCAGGGTGCCGTCCATGTCGAAGAGCACCCCCTGGAAGACGCGGCCGATAACCGGGTGCGCCTGCCCCTCTGGCAGCGAGTCGATGAGGTCGGCGGAGCCGTCGTCACGTGCATGGTCGGGGGTCGTCATGGGTGATTCCACTTCCAGAAGCAGGTCGGCGAACACTCTGCGGCTTCTTCTACGACCCTAACGAGGCCCGATTGCGGGCGGTAACCACAGGCCTCGGGACTATCCGGGTGGTTTTCGGGTTTTCGGGTCGTGGGCGCGGTGCTTTTCCGGGGTGCGCCATTTCTCGGTGGGGTCGACCCAGTGCGGTGCTTTCACTTGGGGCATGCCGTTGACCATCCGGATTTTCCAGCCCGTGCTGCTGGTGATGGTGTGGTGGTGGTACCAGCACAGCAACACCCCGTTGTCCACGTGCGTTTGTCCGCCGTATTGCCAGTCTTCGACGTGGTGCACTTCGCACCACTGCGGTGGACAGGTGCAGCCCGGGATGATGCAGCCGCCATCCCTCGCGGTGATCGCCTTGCGTTGCAACGGGGAGAAGCAGCGGGCTTTGGAGCCCAGGCCGAGGACGGCGCCGTTTCCGCCGAAGAAGATGGGTTGCATGCCGCCGTTGTCGATCATCTGGTTGATGCTCTTCATCGAGATCGGCCCGTCCACCCCGTCGATCCAGCCGACGCCGGAGTTCTTGAGCAGGTCGGTGGCGTTCACGTGCACCATCACGGTCGGGGGCATGCCGCCCATGGTCGGGGTGCGGGGGTCTTGGGCGACCTGGGTGAGGATGCCCCGGAGAATGTCGGCTCGTTTCTCGCCGCCGGTGCGTTCGTCCAGGATTTCGTCGGGGATCAGTTGCCGGCTTCGATGCGCTGCTGGTCCTCGGCAGAGGGGGAACTTCACGGCGGTGCGGGCGGACTGGTAGGTGTTGAACAGGTTCTGCATCACGCCTTTGAGGTCAGGGGTGACGCCGCCGCGGAGCGGGTAGAGGCCGTCGCGGAGTGTGCCGAAGGAGAACGACGATTTCGCCTCGAGCAGCGGCGCGTTCGGGGCCGCCCCGTCGGGGTTCAATCGGGCCTGCCAGGTCTTGGTCATGTCGTTGATCCGGTCGGCGGTGAAGGTGAACCCGTCCGAATCACCCACCCGCACCACCGCACCCGGGCTCGTGGAAACCGGGCTGTCGTCGTTTCTGGCGCGGTCAAAGCGTGATCCGGTCGCGGACTCGACGAGGTCCCGTTCGGCGGCGTCGACATCGGCCGGGTTCGCGTCGAATCGGCCGTGCACCTTGTAGTCCGCCAGGCCTCTGACGATGTTCTCGGCCGCGTCGATGCCGAGTTCACCGGCGGTCAGGGCGGCGGCCACGATCGGGAACACCGGTTCCAGGACCGAGCCGGCGATGAGCCGGGGCGCGACCTTCTCACCCAGGACCACCCTCCGTTTCATCTCCGCGACCGAGGTGCGGGTCAGCAGGGTGAGGAGCTCGCTTTCGTGCCTGGCGCCCATGCGCCAAGCGAGGGAATCGGTACCCAGGCCACGCTGAGCGCGGGCGCTGATCACCGTTGCGGTGGTGACCCGGGCCGTGTCGACCGGGCGACCCAGCTGTTCGACCGCCTGCGTCAGCGCGACCGCTTCGGCGTCACTGAGCCCCACGGCATCGATCGACGCCAGCACCGCCTGCACGGTGCGTGCCGCGTCGGCCAGCGCACCGAGCTTCTCGCCGAATGCGCCGGATCGTGCCAGTTGCACCGCGGGAATCTCCTCGGGCTCGCGCCACACCGGCTGCGCCTTCCTCGGCTTCGGCACCTCGGGGACAGCGGCTCGGCTGCCGAAGGTGCCGCCTCCGCGCGAGTCAAGTGGTTCCGCACGAGTGGGTGATGGCACGGCCAGGCTGGTGTTCCAATCGGCTGACGCCGGGGCAGCGGGAGAGCCTCCCGCTGCTGTGGAACCACCTGCCAGGTCTTCGTCCATGCCCCCATTCTCCCACGAATCAGAGATATATACGAGGAAATGTCACCTAATAGTGGGGCAATGTCGTAACTGTTTCCGAATCGGACATTTGTCATTTCGCCGGCTACGCACCCCGCGTGTCGTCACCCCGCGTGTCGTCACCCCGCTGTCGTCACCCCGCTGTCATCACACAGCGGCGGCGTAACGGGCGTACGCGGCCGCGGCCAGGGCCGACGTTCCGGCCAAGCCGGCCGCGCCGGTCGTGGTCACGGTGAGCCAGACCCCGTCTGCCACGAGGGTGACCTGGCACTGATCCCCGGCACAGCCACCCAGGGACTGGATCCCGCTGTCCGGCCAGCGCGCACCGGATTCACCGGCCAGGTCCACCGGCACGAGCGCGATCGTTGAGGGCAGGGCGGTCGGCGACGAGTAGGCCCACAAGCCCTCGGCGCCGGGCAGGATCGTGAGTGCCACCCCGCTGTAGCCGATCGGTGTCACGTTCGCCGCACCCTCGGTGCCGCTCCAGGTGCAATCGACAAGGCCCCCGCGAACGCGGGCGGCGCCGTTCTGGGTCGACCGATCATCCAGTACCAGCCCGTCACTGACGCTTGCGTCGACGAGTGCGCCGGAGACGCTGACGTCGTGGGGGCTGAGCAGCGTGTCGCACTGTGCTCGCGCCGGAGCGAGCGGCTGATCGAATTTCAGGGCGCCCAGGGAGTCGACTATGTCGCTCGCGTAGGCCTGGAAAGCCGCCGGGTCCGGTTCCGGCGTGCTCACGGAGACGGACAGCCAGGTCGTGCCGATCAGTACCTCGGCCCGGCAACCCTGCCATTCGCCGTCGCGGCAGCCGGAGAACGCCTGGTCGCCGAGCTCTACCGGGAGCAGGTTGCGCAGTCCGTCGTTCACATCGGGTTCGATCCGGCCGAATTCGTCGGCCGCGTTCGGCAGCACCGTCACGAGAACTTGGGGGCCGCCATCCTCTGCGCCGGCCAGGACGTACCGGCACTGCTGACCACCGGCCGCGCGAACGGCCTGAGTCGCCATGGCCGCGGCCACCACCCCCGGGTACGGGGAGGTCGTTGCGGGCAGGTACTGCTGGTCGATGACATCGGCGACGGGCACGCCCAGCACCTCGGCGGCTGCCGCGATCGGCACGAACATCTCGCAGTTGATGAGCACGACCTCATCGCCCACCCCGCCGATGAAGGTGGGCACGGGCGACGGTGTGGGCAGCAGCGACGGTGTCGGCAGCAGCGCCGACGGGCCCGGTGTTGCCGTGCATCCGGCCAGCAGCGCCAGCAGGGCGGCGGCCACGGCCACCACCGGAATTCGTCTGCGCATGGACCCACCCCGTCGTCGCCGTTCCCCTGCGTTTCACCCTACGGCTCCCCAGCCCATCCGGTGCCGCGATCCGCACCCCCGAACGAGGGTGCGGCACGCGCCCGCGACATCCGCGCGGCCGCACAGGACACCGTCGCACCGGGTAGGTACGCTGAAGGGATGAACCTTCCCCCCGTCGCCGCCCAGAAGCCCACGCGGCGCATCCACCACAACGATGTGTACGTCGACAACTACGAGTGGCTGCGCGACAAGGAAGCCCCGGAGGTCACGGCGCACCTCGAGGCCGAGAACGCCTATACGGATGCCCGCACCAGCCACCTGGAACTCCTGCAGGAGCAGATCTTCGAGGAGATCAAGGACCGCACCCAGGAGACCGACCTGTCGGTGCCGGTGCGCCGCGGACAGTGGTGGCACTACACCCGTTCGGTGGAGGGCCAAGAGTACGGCATCCACTGCCGGGCGCCGATCTCCGGCCCGGACGACTGGGCTCCGCCGGTGATCGAGACCGCGACCGGCACCGCCGCCGACGCCGGCCTGCCCGGTGAGCAGATTCTCCTCGACGACAACGCCGAGGCCGCCGGCCTGGACTTCTACTCGCTGGGCAGCTTCGACGTCAGCGACGACGGCAGCCAGTTGCTCTACGCCGTCGACGTCGAGGGCGACGAACGCTACACGGTGCGGGTGCGCACCATCGCCACCGGCGAGAACCTCGCCGACGAGATTCCCAACACCAGCGCCGGGGCACTCTTCGACCCCAGCGGCCGGTTCATTTTCTACACCACCGTCGACGACGCCTGGCGTCCCGACACCGTGTGGCGGCATGAGGTGGGCACCGCGGCCGACACCGACGTGCAGGTGTTCACCGAGCCCGACGAGCGCTTCTGGGTGGGCGTCGGCCGGTCCCGTAGCAACCGTTACCTCATGATCGAGGCCGGCTCCAGCGTGACCAGCGAGACCTTTTTGCTCGACGCAGCCGATCCCACCGGCGAGTTCAGCGTGGTGTGGCCGCGCCGCGACAACGTGGAGTACGACGTGGAGCACGCCGTGATCGACGGCGAAGACCGCCTGCTGATCGTGCACAACGACCACGCCGTCAACTTCGAGCTCGTGAGCGTGGCCGCCGACGACCCGCAGGGCGACAAGCGGGTGGTGCTCCCCCACAACGAGCGCATCCGGTTGGAAAGCGTCGACGCGTTCCGCGACTTCGTGGTGGTGGAGTACCGCAAGGACGGTCTCACCCGGGTGGCGTACGCCACCAAGCGCGGCGGCGGACTCACCGAGCTCAGCTTCGACGAGGAGCTCTACGCCGTGGGCACCGGCGGCAACCCCGAGTGGACGCAGCCCACCATCCGCCTCGGCTACACCAGCTTCGTGACCCCGTCCACGGTGTACGACTACGTGGTCGCCACGGGCGAACTGCGCCAGCTCAAGCAGCAGCCGGTGCTCGGCCACTACGACCCCAGTCTGTTCGAACAGCGCCGGGAGTGGGCCGTGGCCGCCGACGGAACCCGCGTGCCCATCTCGATCGTGTACCGCAAGGACCTGGTGGAGCCGGGCACCCCGGCGCCGACCCTGCTCTACGGCTACGGCTCCTACGAGATCAGCATCGACCCGTCGTTCAGCATCGCCCGGCTCAGCCTGCTCGACCGGGGCATGGTCTACGCGGTTGCGCACGTGCGCGGCGGCGGCGAACTCGGCCGCCTCTGGTACGAGCACGGCAAGACCCACCAGAAGCGCAACTCGTTCACCGACTTCGTCGCCTGCGCGGAGCACCTGATCGACTGCGGCTACACCTCGGCCGACAAGCTCGTCGCCGAGGGCCGCAGCGCCGGTGGCCTCTTGATGGGCGCCGTCGCCAACATGGCACCCGCCCTGTTCGCCGGCATCCTCGCCGGCGTGCCGTTCGTCGACCCGCTCACCTCGATCCTCGACCCGAGCCTTCCGCTCACGGTGATCGAGTGGGACGAGTGGGGCGACCCGCTGCACGACGCGGAGGTGTACGCCTACATGAAGTCATATTCTCCGCTGGAGAACGTGCACCAGACGCACTACCCGCGCATCCTCGCCGTCACCAGCCTGAACGACACCCGGGTGCTCTACGTGGAGCCGGCCAAGTGGGTCGCCCGGCTGCGTGAGGTGGGGGCGGATGCCCTGCTCAAGACCGAGATGTCGGCCGGTCACGGCGGGGTCTCCGGCCGGTACGCCGGCTGGCGCGAGCGGGCGTTCGACTACGCCTGGCTGATCGACGCGGCCGGCGCGCATCCGTCGGGAGAAGGCGAGCTGGCAGCGGTCGGCGAGACCATCGACGCCGACGCCGGGGAATAGGTCTATAGACCCTGTTCAGGGGTACTTTGACGCCGGGTAAAGTGGTGTAATCGCGGACTGTGCCGCACAACGGCAGAGCTCGACGCTACACACTGCCGCAAAGATGTGGTTTTCGAAAGGGGAACGCGCCCGTGAAGCTCGCGTCGACCCCCGTGCGTCCGGCCCCCCGCTTCTCCCGCAGTGACGGCGTGATCGTCGCGGGCGTTGCGGTGGTCTTGCTCGCCAACCTGATCGGTCTGATCTTCCACGGCGGCGGCTACAACCCTGTTGTCGACGGATCGCTGCCCATCTTCAGCGACTGGGCCGCCACGGTTCTGGTCTGGCTGGCCGTGCAGCGTTCCCCCTCCCGTCGCCTGCACGTCGTGCTCGCCGCCGCGGCGGTGACGTCCCTCACCGTGAGCGATACCGCCTACCGGGTGTTCCCCGGCGACACCGGTTCGGCGTTCGGCCCGTCGCTGGCCGACGCCGGTTATCTGTCGTTCTACCTTCTGCTCATGGGTGCACTCACCGTGCTCGTGCGGGAGTCGCTCTGCGGTCAGGCCTGGCCGGTACTGCTCACCAGCACGGTGGGCGCCCTCGGCGCCACATCGGTATTGGCCGTGCTGCTCGGTCCTGCCCTGGAATCCGCACTGGCCGCCCCGTTCTCGATGCCGATCCTCTTGAGCATCGCCTTTCCGGTGCTCGACCTGCTGCTCGTGGCTGCCTTGGCCGGCATCGCAGCGACCCCGGTGCGGGTTCTCGGCCGCTCGGGGCTGCTGCTGGTTGTGGGGTTGATCCTCTTCGCCACGGCCGATGTCGTCTATGCCCAGCAGGTGCAGGTGCAGTCGGTGGCGATGGGCACGGCTCTCAACGGCGCCTGGGCGATCGGGTTCGCCCTGATCGTGCTCTGGGTGCTCCTTGCGGCCCGCGGGCGGGAACAGCCGAATCGGTCTTCCGTGGCCACACTGGCCGACGGTACGGCCTACACGGTCTCCGCTGTGGCCGCCCCACTGATCGCGACAGCGGCGGGCCTGGCCGTATTACTCCTCGCCAGCCAGACCCACGTCTCGACCCTCGCCGTGGCGCTGGCCGGCGCCACCCTGGCCCTGGCCGCGATACCCCTGGCCTTCCGGCAACGGATGCTGAACTCCCTGTCCCGCACCGACGAACTCACCGGCCTGCCCAATCGCCGTGCCCTGGCGATGGATGTCTCCTCCCGGTTGCGGGCCGCCGATGCCCGGCCGAGCGCCCTCCTGGTGCTCGACCTGGACCGGTTCAAGGAGGTCAACGACAGCCTGGGCCACGAGGCCGGCGACCGCCTGATCGGGCGGATCAGCGCCCGGCTGACCGGCGCGCTCCGTGCCGGCGACCTGCTCGCCCGGCTCGGCGGCGACGAGTTCGCGGTGCACCTGCACCACGCCGACGACAAACGCGCCACGGCCATGGCCCGCCGCTTGCGCGCCGTGACCGCCCGGCCCATCGTGATCGACGGCCTGAGCCTGGAAGTCGGCCTGAGCATCGGCATCGCCCTCTCGCCCGAGCACGGCTCAGACCTCAGCGGCTTGCTGCGCAAGGCCGAGATGGCCATGTACTCGGCGAAATCCAGCCGAGTGGGCCAGCGCATCTACTCGGCGGGAGATGACAGCAACGACGAAGCGCGTCTCCGCACCCTGCACGAGCTGCGCATCGCCCTGGCAGAGAACCAGCTGGTGCTGCACTACCAGCCCAAGGTGGACCTGCCGCGTGATTCGGTGCCGGGAGTTGAGGCGTTGGTGCGCTGGAACCATCCCACCCGTGGTCTCCTGTTCCCGAACGAGTTCCTCGAGGTGGCCGAGCACGGTGGGCTGATGCGCACCCTCACCCGGGTGGTTCTCGAGCTCGCGCTCGACCAGGCCGTGCTCTGGCAGGATCAGGGCCGGGTTCTCACCGTCGCCGTCAACCTGTCGAGCCGGTCGCTGCTGGACTACCAGCTGGTCAATGTGGTGACCCGGATGCTCGCTGACAGGGAACTGCCGGGTTCTGCGCTCATGCTCGAAGTCACCGAGGAATTCCTGCTCGTGGACCGCGACCGCGCCCGGAACGTGCTGCTGCGGTTGCGGGCCGCCGGTGTGCTCATCGCCGTGGACGATTTCGGCACCGGGTACAGCTCGCTCGCCTACCTGCGCGACCTGCCGATCGACGAGCTCAAGCTCGACCAGTCCTTCGTGATCCCGATGCTCGACGACGACCGGGCCTCCGCGCTGGTGGCGTCGTCGATCAACCTCGGACACAGCCTGGACCTGCGGATCGTGGCCGAGGGCGTCGAAACGGCCGAGGTGCTCGACCAGCTGGTGCGGTTCGGCTGCGATGTCGCCCAGGGTTATTACCTGTCCCGGCCGGTGCCGGCGGCCGAGCTAGAACGCTGGTTGGATGACCGCGCCGCCGCCGGACTCGTCGCAGCAGGAATAGAGTGAGGCCGACAAAGGGAGCACGACGTGCAGTTTGACCGGATCGACCTGGAACCGCGCACCATGATGGGGATTCGGGAGATCGTGGTCATGGCCGACCTCACCGCCTTCTACGAGCGCTCCTTCACGCGCGTCGTCGCCGCACTGGCCGAGCAGCACCTGGCGCCCGCCGGGCCGGCCACCGCTGTCTACCACGGCATGCCGACCAGCACTGTGGATGTCACGGCCGGATTCCCGGTGACCGGCCCGGCCGTCGCGCCCGACGGATTAGTCCTCAGCACGCTGCCCGACGGCGCCGCAGTCGCCACGGTCTACGTCGGCCCGTACGACGGCATGACCCGCACCTACGACGAGATCGCCACCTGGATGCAGGCGAACAACCTCACCCCGCACACCGAGATGTGGGAGGAATTCCTCACCGGCCCCCAGACCGACCCGAACCCGGCCACCTGGCAGACCCGGATCGTCTTCCCGCTCGTCTGAGCTGAGCCGGCCAGCGCCGGCCCGGCCCGGCCCGGCCACCGGCCTGTCGGTGCCGCGTGAGAACATGGAGCATGCCGCCCACCGACCCGTCGCCCCGAGCGGCACCGGGCGCCGCAGTCGGGGCCGACTGGAAGTCGGCGATGCGGAATCTCACCGCCGACGAACCCGCCGACCCGGCGCTCACCGCCCCGGCCGAGCACGGCGCCGGCGACCGCACCCGCATGGGCCTGCTCTTCGAACTGCGCGAGCAGACCCCGCGCAGTAACGACCGGTGGCGCGGGGCCACGGCGGTGCGCGCATCCGCCACCCGCCCACGCGCCGGCGCCTATCGGCTCGGGGTGCGCCCGGTGATCCGCAGCGACTCAGGCAAATGGGTCAAGTCCACCCTCACCTGGAGCAATGTGGGCTACCAGCTCAACCGGCTCAACCTGAACGCGGAGCAGCACCGTTGGTTCTGCCAGTTCGTGCCGCTGCACCGGGTGGACCGCCCGGTCTACAACGGCCAGGACACCGAGTGGCTCTACCTCGACGAGTTCGAGAGCCCGCTGCTCTGGCACCTGCTCGCCGAAGCCCAACGGCTGGGCATCACCCTGGTCGGTAGCCACAAGGACGCCGACGTTCGGGTCGCCGCCGCCGCGAGCGTCGTGCTCGATGCCGTTCACACCCCGACCGCTCTCACCCTCTCCCCCGTGCTCACCATCGACGGTCGGCAGCATCCGGTCGGCGACGCCGGCAGCCTGGGCGATCACGGGATCTACGCCTACCGGCTCGGCACCGATCCCGCCATCGTGCTTGCCCCCAGCCCGGCACCACTGAGCCTGGAACAGCGTCGTCTGCTCGGCAGCGCGAGTCCGGCCGGTCTGGTCGTGCCGGCCGGCGAGGTCGACGAGTTCCTGCGCGAGTACTACCCCACCCTGCAGCGCGGCATGCCGGTGACCAGCGCGGATGCCTCGATCGAGTTCCCGCCTCCGCCGCCGCCCGTGCTCGTGCACACCGTGCAGTTCGAACCGAAGCAGGCCGTGCGGCTGGACTGGCAGTGGCAGGGCGACCGCGACGCCGACGCCGAGGACGAGGTGCTCGCCCGGGTCAACACCGCGCTGCCGGGGCTCTCCGCACCGGCCGATCCGGCGGCCCCGGCGGTGACCCTGACGGGCGTGCCCGCCGCGGAATACACCGACAAGACCCTGCCGCAACTCGACCGCATCGACGGCGTGCGGGTGGATCTGGTGGGCGACAAACCGGACTACCGGGAGCTCACCGCCACCCCACAACTGACCGTGACGACGGTGGAGACCGAGAAACGGGACTGGTTCGACCTCGGCGTGCTGGTGAAGATCGACGGCCGCAGCATCCCGTTCAACCCGATCTTCACCGCCCTGGCCAAGGGGCGGAAGAAACTGCTGCTGGTGGACAACAGCTATCTCTCACTGACCCAGCCGGTGTTCGACCGGCTGCGGGAACTGATCGAGGAAGCGCGGGCGCTGCAGGAGTGGGAGACCGGGCTGCGCATCAACCGGCACCAGGCCAGCCTGTGGTCTGACTTCGAGGACCTCGCCGACGAGACCGAACAGGCCGTGTCGTGGCGGGCCGCCGTGGGCGGGCTGCTGCAGCTGGAGCGCGGCGACACGGAGGTTACCGATGCGGCGGCCCTCCCCCGCCCAACGCCGCTGCCCACCGGACTCACGGCCACCCTGCGGCCGTACCAGGTGGCCGGATTCGAGTGGCTCTCCTTTCTCTGGGAGCACGGCCTGGGCGGCATCCTCGCCGACGACATGGGCCTGGGCAAGACCCTGCAGGTGCTGGCGCTGCTCAGCCATGCCGTGCAGAGCCCGGCAGCCGGCGGCACCGAACGCCGGCCGTTCCTCGTGGTCGCGCCCACCTCGGTGGTGTCGAACTGGGTGACGGAGGCGGCGCGCTTCACACCGGACCTGCGGGTGGGGGCGGTGGCCAGCACCCAGGCCACCAGTGGCCGGTCGCTGGCCGACCAAGCCGCGGGCGTCGACGTGCTCGTCACCTCGTATGCCCTCTTCCGGCTGGATTTCGCGGCCTATCAGGCGCACGGCTGGGCCGGCCTGATTCTCGACGAGGCGCAGTTCGTGAAGAACCGCACCTCCCAGCTGCACCGCTCGGCTCGCGACCTCGAGGTGCCGTTCAAGCTCGCCGTCACCGGCACGCCGATGGAGAACAACCTGCTCGAGCTCTGGTCGATGTTCGGCATCGTGGCGCCGGGCCTGTTCCCGTCGGCACGCCGGTTCACCGAGGAATACCTGCGCCCGGCCGAGCGCGGAGTGCGATCCCAGCACGAGCTGGTGCAGCGGCTGCGCCGGCGCATCCGCCCGCTGATGCTGCGCCGCACCAAGGACGTCGTGGCGCGTGACCTGCCGGCCAAGCAGGAGCAGGTGCTGCACATCGACCTGGCGCCGGAGCACCGGGAGATCTACGACACCTTCCTACAGCGGGAGCGGCAGAAGCTGCTCGGCCTGATGGACGACCTCGAGGCCAACCGGTTCATCGTGTTCCGGTCGATCACGCTGCTGCGCATGCTGAGCCTGGATGCGTCGCTGGTCGATGAGCAGTACGCCCACGTGCCGTCGAGCAAACTGGATGCGCTGTTCGAGCAGCTCGACGAGGTGGTCGCGGAGGGGCACCGGGCCCTGATCTTCAGCCAGTTCACCTCGTACCTGGCGCTGGCCGCGGCCCGCCTGCAGCAGCGCGGCATCCGTTACAGCTATCTGGACGGTTCGACCACCGACCGGCCGGGCGTGATCGACGGCTTCAAGACCGGCGACGACCCGGTGTTCCTGATCAGCCTCAAGGCCGGCGGCTTCGGGCTCAACCTCACCGAGGCCGACTATGTCTTTCTGCTCGACCCGTGGTGGAACCCGGCCAGCGAGTCGCAGGCGATCGACCGCACCCACCGCATCGGGCAGACCAAGAACGTGATGGTGTACCGGCTGGTGGCCGCGGACACCATCGAGGAGAAGGTGATGGCGCTCAAGGAGGCCAAGGCCAAGCTCGTCGAGGCTGTGCTCGACGACGAGGCCGTCTTCGCCGCCGCCCTCACCCCCGACGACATCCGGGGTCTCCTCGAGCCTTAACCACCCGCGAGCCGTGAGCAAAGCACCAGAAATCCGAGATTTTGGGGGCTTTGCTCACAGCTCGCGAGGGGGGGGTGGCGGGTTACTTGACGAGTGCGAAGCCGCCGGTCCAGCCGATGGTCTCGCCGGCCGCGAGGGTCAGCTGCAGGAAGCCGAGGGCTTCGAGCTCACGGGCGCGCTTGAGGGCGCCGGCGTCGACGGCCGAAACGCCACCGGCGGTGATCACGTTGATGAGCGCATCCTTGGCGGCAGCATCGTCACCGGCGACGAGCACGGTGGTGGGTGCGACGCCGTTGACCGCGGCGGTGGCCAGGGTGGCGGCGAAAGTGGTGTTGAAGGCCTTGAGCACGCGAGCGCCGGGAACGGTCTCGGCGATGACCTGCGCGGCCGAACCCTCAGCCGGCACAACCAGCGAATCGAAGGTGGCGAAATCGAGCGGATTGGTGATGTCGACGATGACCTTGCCGTCGAGCTGTCCCGCGTACTGGGCGAGCACCCCGGCGACGGCCGGGTACGGCAGCGCGAGAATGACGATGTCGCCGGTGAGGGCGTCGCCCGCGACACCCGACGCGACGGATGCGCCGGCGGTGGCGGCCGCAGCCGCGGTCTTCTCGGCATCCTGTGCCAACAGCTGAACGGCGGCACCGCCCGTGGCCGCGATTGTCGCGATGGCGGTTCCCATGTTGCCTGCTCCGATGATGCTGACGCTCGTCATGTCGTGCTCCCTCTCGCCTCGCGGCGATGTATTAGTTGTTGTTACAAGTAATGTATCCCAATTTACTTGTTGCGTCAACCAAATCGGGAACGGGCTTGATAAGCTGTCGGTATGGACACACACGAAACGGCTCCCGTGCAGGGACTGAACCCCGCCCAACTGCACGCCTGGATGCGTTTTGTCGCCGTCGTGGAACTGGTGCCGGGCCTGCTGGACTCCCAGTTGCAGCGCGACTCGGCGCTCAGCCATTTCGAGTACTACGTGCTCGCGATGCTCTCCGAGGCGCCGAACCGGACGCTGCGCATGACCGGGCTGTCGTCGATGACCAACTCCAGCCTGCCAAGGCTCTCGCACGTGGTGAAGCGGCTGGAAGAGCGCGGGCTGGTCAAGCGCAGCCCCTGCCCCACCGACCGCAGGGCCACCAACGCCGCCCTCACCGAGGAAGGCTGGGCTGTGGTGCAGGAAGCCGCCCCCGGGCACGTGCGCACGGTGCGGGAGAACGTGATCGACCCGCTCACCGACGAGCAGGTGGCGCAGCTCGACGCCATCTCCAACCAGCTGTTGATGAAGCTCGACCCCACCAATCGCCTGAACCCACGGGCGCCTGAAGGAGCCTGACCTGATGCGGATCACGCAGCTCGAGCCCGGTGAGGTGTTCGTCTTCGGGTCCAACGCGGCCGGCATCCACGGTGCCGGCGCCGCCGCGATGGCGCATGAGCGTTTCGGGGCCGTCTGGGGCCAGGGCCACGGCCTGCACGGCCAGTCCTACGCGATCAACAGCATGAGCGGCCTGCAGATTCTGCGGCACGAGGTGGCCGGGTTCGTGGACTTCGCCGCACAGCACCCGGAACTCAGATTCCTGGTCACCGAGATCGGCTGCGGCATCGCCGGGTACACCCCCACCGAGATCGCCCCGTTTTTCGCCGCTGCCGGCGACAACGTGGTGCTGCCGGCCCGGTTCGCGGAGGAACTCGGGCGCTGAGCTGCGACTCGGCCGGGGAACGCTACCCCTCGACCAGCTCGATGAACGCGCTCAACTGCGCCAGGGTGCCCGCATTGTGCGGCAGCGCATCCGTGAGCGCCGGCGAATAGAGCAGGTACGCCGCCCACTGCGCCCGCGAGATGGCCACGTTGAGCCGGTTGGCCAGGAGCAGGAACTCCAGCCCGCGCGGCACCTCGTCGGCGCTGGACGCGGCCAGCGAGACGATCGCCACGGCCGCCTCCCGGCCCTGGAACTTGTCGACGGTGCCCACCGACACGTCGTGCCAGCCGGCCAGAGCGAGGTGCTGGCGGATGATCTCGACCTGGGCGTTGTACGGCGCCACCACGATCAGGTCCTGCTGGGTCAGCGGAGCCGTGGCCCCGCCCACCGTCCAGGCCCGGCCGAGGAGCGAGCCGATCAGTTCGGCAACGACCGCGGCTTCCTCCGGCGAGGAGGTGGAGTTGTACACGTGCGGCACCGGCACCGGGTGCAGACCGGGTTCGACGCCGGCCAGGTGCCGGTCGGCGGCCTGGGATTCGAGTTTGCCCTCGTACGACAGCCGGGAAACGGGTGCGCAGACCGCTGGGTGCATCCGCCAACTCTTGGCCAGGAAGTAGCCGAGCTCCGTCGGGAGCACGTCGTGCCCGTCGGTGAGCCACCCCAGTGCAGACACGTCGACGGGTTCGGGGTGGGAGGCCTGGCTCACCTGCGGCAGCTGTTGCGGGTCGCCGAGCAGCAGCAGGCGCCGGGCCGACACCGCGGAGGCGATGGTGCTGGCCAGCGAGAACTGGCCGGCCTCGTCGATCACGAGCAGGTCGAGCGAGCCGGGTTCGATGCGGCCGGCATTGCTGAAGTCCCAGGCGGTGCCGCCGAGCACGAAACCGCCGGCCTGGCTGGTGAATTCGGCGAACCGGGTGGGTGGCAGCGGTGTCCAGGCGGTGGTCGCGGCCTCCTCCCCCGCCTTGGCCTTCTTGCCGACGTGGCCGGAGGCCAGCCCGGCCTTGAGCACCGCGGTGAGCATATTCTCCACCGTGGCGTGGGACTGCGCCACCACGCCGATCTTCCAGCCGTGGTCACGCACCAGCTCGGCGATCACCCGGGAGCCGGTGTAGGTCTTGCCGGTGCCGGGCGGGCCCTGCACCGCCAGGTAGGACCGGTCCAGGGTGAGCAGGCTGTCGCGGATGGCGGTGGTGATGTCGGTCCCGCTGGTCGAGCTTGTCGAGCCCACCTGCGGGAGGGCTCCGCCAGCGACCCGCCTCGGCGGCACCCGCCGCAACACGTCGAGCGCGGCATCCGGCAGCATCGCCGGCAGCGCGTCGAGCACCCGCTGCCCCCACTCCGCGATCGCGGGCACCTGCGTGCCGGGCGGCGGCGGGGTGGACGGGGTGAGCGCCATCGGCAGGTGGTCGTAGGGCTCGACACCCTTTCCGAGCTTCTCGGTCACGAAGAGCACCTCTTCACCGGTGGCCTCGTCGACGAGGCCGGTGATCTCGGTGCGCTCGTGCGCCACCCGGGAGCCGGGCTCACCGGTGGGCGCCAACGGCGGGTACGGGGCGTCGTAGAGCAGGAATGGACGCTGGCCGAGTTTGAGCGAGCTGCCCGGCGCGGGCTCGCCCTCGATGCGCAGCACCCGGGAGAGGTTGCGGTCCCGGCCCACCAGGGCCCAGTCGCGCTCCACGGTGGCGCGTTCCACGATCAGCACGTCGCGGGTGGCGGACCACTCGTCGACCGGGTTGCGCAGCCGGTCGAAGTGCTCCTGCCAGAACTTCTTGCCCTCCCGCCGGTGGTAATCGATGGCGGCGGAGGCCAGGGCGATCGCGGTCTGGTCCGGCGTGCGGTCGCCGGGCGGCGCATCCGCCACGGCGGCCGCCAGCGCCAGGTAGACCGGGCTGGGCTCCCGCACGGGAATAGCCAGCTCGAGGTCACGGGCGGCGGCGCGGGGCACGCCGGCCTCGTCGGCGCGGGCGAGCAACCAGTCGCGCAGGCGCAGGGTGGACAGGCAGTCGTACTCGTTGTAGTCGGCGATGTCGTCGAGCATCTGCTGGGCCTCATCAACCTGCCCGGCGCGGAACAGGTCGCGGGAGTCGGCGTACACGGTGATGGAATCGGCCGCATTGTCGACGCCCTCGCGGTGGTCGTCGCCCATGTACAGCGGCTCGAGCTTCTTGATCGAGTAGCTGCGCGACCCCACGCGCAGGCTCTTCTTCACCACCGGGTAGAGGTCGACGAGCACATTGTCGCGCAACAACCCGTCGACGGCGTCCTCTCCCACGCCGTGCCGGGCGGCCAGGGAGAGCAGGTGGGTGCGCTCGTAGGCGGCGTAGTGGTAGATGTGCAGGCCCGGGTAGAGCGCGCGCCGTTCGGCCACGTAGGCGAGGAAATCGATCAGCGCCTGGCGTTCCTCGGCGTAATCGTGCGCCCAGAACGCGCGAAAGGTACCGTCGGTCTCGATCAGGCCGAAGAGGTAGTCCAGGCCCCAGTCGGCACGGTCGCCGTCGGCGGCCTCGCTGTAGAGCGGGTCACCCTCGAAGTCGAAGAAGATGTCGCCGGGGTCGGGTTCGGGCAGCGCCCCCAGCGCCACCGGGTTGTAGACCTCGACGGCGGGCGGGTCGGCGTGACCGGGCTGGCCGACTGCCAGCTGTCGGGAGGCCAGCTGCAGCCGGGCCTGGGCGCGCAGGGCGTCGACGGTCGCATCCACCAGGCCGTCGACGGGGCCACTGGACGCGGCCAGCTTCTCGATCGTGCTGAGACCCGCCTCGAGCAGGTGCCGGCGCTGGGTGAGGCGCATGCCGGCCACCAGGAGCACATCCCGGTGCGCCTCGACCTCGATCGCGCAGGCGGCGCACCGGCCGCAGGCGGTGTAGCGCGGATCGCCCCACGGGGTGGGCTCGGGGTCGGCGACGCGCTCGACGATCAGGCGTTCGAGCCGGGCACGGCGCTTGCGGTACACCGGCAGGATGTCGCGCAGCCGGTGTGTGCTGGTGCGGCCGTCACCGAGAAGCAGGTAGACGTTCTCGCCGACGGGAATGCCGAGCCGGTCGAGCTGGTCGCTGTACGCGGCCACCTGCAGCAGGGCGGTGATCTTGGCGGAGCGGGCCAGCTTGGTGTCGTAGACCTCGTAGCGGCCGTCGTCGGTGCGCATGATGAAGTCGGCGAAGCCCACGAAGCTGCCGTCGAAGAAGGTGGCCTGGAAGAGCACGTCCTCGCCGGCCCGGAAGGCCTCGGCTGTGGCCAGGGCGGCCTGCGGCAGCTCGGTCATCGCCGGCCGGGGAAATTCGACCACCTGCCGGGTGAGCCTGAGGCGTTCGAGGGTGCGCAGCTCGTGTTCGTCGCCCAACGCGCCGGCACGGCGCAGCATGGCGTCGCCCTCGTCGGACACGGCGTCGACCCGGCCGAGTTTGGCGTCGAGCTTGCGCATCAGCGCCCATTCGCAGCCCGCGGCGGCGCCAAGGTCGGTGGCGCTGAAGATCACGGACGAATCGAGCAGGAACACACGTGCCTTTCGAGAGGTGGCCGGGGCCGTAGCGAGAGCGGTGGAGTGAGGTCAGGTTACCCGACCCCACCGACACGTAAGCGGTGCGGCTCCTGGGCACATGTGCGGCTTCCGTCTGCGGGGTAGGACGGGGCGCGAGCTACCATGGGAGGGTGACCACAGACCTCGTGCACGAGCCGGATGCCTCCCGCTACGCGCTCTACATCGACGGCGAGCTTGCCGCCCTCGCCGACTACGTGGTGCGGGGTGACACCATCTCGTTCAACCACACCTTCACCCAGCCCAGCCGTCGCGGTCAGGGCCTGGCCGGTCGGGTGGTCGCGTTCGCGATGGACGACGTCGAGGCCACATCCACCCGCGCCGTGTCACCGGATTGCTGGTACGTCGGCAACTGGTTCGCCAAGCATCCGGACCGCGCCGGACTGCTGCGGGTGCGCGCCTAGCGACTCTCCGCCCGGGTTCCGCAGGCGCTCGCGAGCCGCACCAACGTGGCTTCGTCCACGATGGGAATGCCGTAGTCGCGTGCTTTGCGGGCCTTGCCGGAGAGCGAGCCGGTGTCGGCGGCCACGAGCAGCCGCACCTTCTTGGTCACGGCGCCCCACGGCACCAGGCCCAGCCCGCGCAGTTCCCGTTCCCAGTCGCTGCGCACCCGGTCCATGTCGCCGGTGAGCACCACCTGGTCGCCGGGAAGCAACCGGAAGCCCGGCCCCAATTCCACCCCGCCGGCAGGCGCGGGAGTCTGCTGCCGGGTCTCGTCGAGGGCGGCCGCAATGGTCTCCGTGGGCTGGCCCAGCAGCATGCCCACGCTCACCAGATCGGCGAGCTCGGCGGTGGTGAGGATGCCGTCGGTCCAGGCCAGCGTGGTGAGTGCGGTGTAGTACTGCCGATTCAGGTTCGCGGCAACGGTACGGTCGAGGCCGAGCTGGCCGGCCAGCCGTGCCAGCGAGTCGGCCTCGTGGGCGGACAGGGTGCGGTCGATCAGGCACCGGTCGAGCAGGGCGAGGTAGTCGACGTATTCCGCGGGACCGGCGGTGTTCGGCAACCGCGAGACGAGGTGCTCGAGGAACGACGCCGTGGTCATCGGATGCGATGACACCGAGCGCTCGCGCCACCGCGCCGCCGGAGCCGGCGCGACCGGCCAGCGCACCAGGGCTGCGGCGGTGAGGTGCGCGGACCAGAACTCCGGCGCGTCCGCGGCCTCGATGTAGGCGGCGAGCAACCGTGCCGTGGCGCGGGCGTCACCGGCGGCGCGGTGCCCGTCGTCCAGGTCGATGTCGAGCGCGGCACAGCAATCGGTGAGTGAGCGACCGGCACCGGGCAGGAAGTCCCGGGCGAGCTGCATTGTGCACAACGTGACGATGTCGGCCGGCGGAGTGAGACCGGCCAGCTGTAGCTCCGCGCGAAGGAAACGCACATCGAAGGAGGCGTTGTGGGCCACGACCACGCGGCCCTGCAGCAGCTCGAGCAGCCGGGGAGCGAGTTCGGCGAAGGTGGGGGCGTCGCGCACATCCTGGGCGTGAATGCGGTGGCTGTGGGCGCGGCCGAGGTCACGACCCGGATTGACCAGGCTCTCCCATCGCCCCTCGAACTGGCCGCGGGAGCTGAGCTGCACCACCGCCACTTCGATCACTCTGTCGGCCGCCCCGGGGAACAGCCCGGTGGTTTCGAAGTCGATCACAGCGAAGCCGGCCACGGTGGCTCCTTCGCTGTTGGGTATGGATGACTCTATCCCCCCGAAAGGGTGGAGAAAAGCCCGATTGTGGTTGGCCGCTCAAAACCCGCTCAGATCGAGAATTCTCCGCCGGGCACAACGCCGGCCGGCGCATCCTGGGCCTGGTCGGCCGCGCGGGCCGCCGCCTCACTGTACGACGAGGTGACGAGGATGGGCATGTGGTCGCTGGTGCCACGCGGCAGGGTCTCGATGCTGTCGATGGTGAGGCCCACCGAGGTGGCCAGGTCGAAGTGGCCACGGAAGAACTTGTACCGGGTGTAAGTGCGGCTGTCGCTCAGCGTGAGTTCGTAGCCGGACTCCTTGACCTCCTTGCTGAGGTACTTCTTGAAAATCGGGTAGTTGTAGTCCCCCACCATCAGGGTGGGCAGGTTCGGCCCGAGCACCGCGAGTTCCTCGTGGGCCGAGCGAATCTGGTTGCGCCGCAGGGAATTCCGTGCCGTGAGCGGTGCGGCATGAAACGATGCCACGACGAGGTCGCGGTCGGCGGCGGTGTCGTGCAGCAGCGTGCCGATCAGCCGCTCGTGCGCCGGAGTGAGCACCATGTCGTGCAGTGACTTCTTCAGCGCGAAAGACTGCGTCTTCTTCGCGGTGAACCGGTCGCGCCGGTAGTACAGGGCCAGACCAAGCCGGTTGCGGGTGGTGGAGTCGGCGAGGTGCAGCAGCCCGACCTCGGCCGGGAGATCGATGGTGTCGCACTCCTGCAGGCAGAGGAGGTCGGGGTCGTACTTTTCCGCCAGGGCGATGAGTTCTCCGCTGGCACGGTTCTTGCGGAGGTTGTAGCTGATGACCTTCACGTCACACACCTGTCCTTGAATTCTCGACTGGACCTCTAAGCCTACGTTCGCTTTGTTACGAACACCGCATCAGAGCGGAGTCCTCAGCATTCGCCCATCGTGGTCTGCCCGCCGCGAGGGCGGGCCGCGCTGCTACCGTAGAGGTGCCCGGCGCCCGAACGTGCTGCCTCAGATTGGATGCCCTGCCCATGAAATCCTGGTCGTTCACCACGTACACCGTCGCCGCGTTCGCCTGCAGCGGCTTGGCCGTCGCCCTATTGATCGTCAACGCCGCGACGAACAATTCCATGGTCGGCATTCTGCTGCCCGTGGCCGTGGTCGCCCTGGTGATCGGCGGCATCCTCTCGGTGCGCGCGCGGGTGCTGCGCTACCGGTCCCGCGACATCACCAAGCGTTAGCGGCCCTCCGGCGGCCATATCGAGGCACCGGCAACCCTGCTACCTTCCCCTGCACGTAAGGCTTGGCGACCCCGCGCTCTGCGCCCGGCCCCGTCGAGCCGGGGAGAGCAGACCATGACCGACACGCCACCGCACGGCCGTCCCCGGGTGCCCGTGGTGCGCGCGCAGGCGGGCCCGCCGCCGGGTCAACCACCGGGCCGACCACCGAGTTCGCCGCCACCTGATCCGGCTCCACCCAGCCGCCCCTCGGCCGGGGCACCCGCCGGGCCGCCTACTGGGCCATTGCCGAGGCAACCGCAGAGGCAACCACCGCCGGGCGCCGGCCCGGCTCCGCTCTGGCGCACCCTGCTCTTCATCCTCGTGCCGATCCTCGGGCTGCTGCTGCTGATCGCCGCCTTCGTCTTCGCCCTGTCCGGTCGCAGCGGGCCCGTCGACCTCGGCGCTGACCTCGCGCCGGGCACCAGCCTGAGCGTGCAGGTGCCGAATGCGGCTCTCACGCTGGAACCGAGCACCGACGGCCAGGTGCACGTGCGCATGACCGGGTCGTATTTCGGCAACGAGCCCACCCTCACCGCCCGCACCAGCGGCGGGGTGACCGAGGTGCGCGGCGGCTGCCGCCCCCAGCTGTTCTCCCGGTGCGCGATCACCGTTGCCGTGCAACTGCCCACGGCCCTGCCGAGCACTGTCGACGGGGAGAACGGCAGGATCACGGCATCGGGGCTCACGGGCCGGCTCGACCTGCACACCACCAACGGCACCATCGACGTTCTCGGCAGTGTGGGCCGGGTAAACCTACGCACGACCAACGGCGACGTCAGGGTGGCCGAGTCCGCCTCGGCATCCGTCGCCGCCACCACCACCAACGGCTCGGTCACCCTGCAATTCGTCAATCCGCCGGATTCGGTGGATGCGGGCAGCACGAACGGCTCGGTCACCGTGCGGGTGCCCGTCGACGGGGTCACCTACCGCGTGACCGCCCAGACCACCAACGGCAGCGTCGACAGCGACACCGTGCCGTCCGACAGCACCTCCCGGCGCTCCATCACAGCGCTGACCACCAACGGCGGCATCACCATCCAGGCCATCGACTGAGCGCGGATCTGGAAGGATGGCGGCATGAGCACGCAGCAGACCGGAACCGTCGTCGCGGTGAGCCGGGACGACAAGCACCGGTTCAGCAAGCCGATCGCGCCGAGTATCCGCCTCGTGGCCGGCCACGGCGTCGAGGGTGACTCCCATGCCGGCGCCACCACCCAGCACCGCTACCTGATCAAGAACGACCCGACCAGGCCCAACCTCACCCAGGTGCACCTGGTGCGCACCGAACTGTTCGACGAACTCGCCGCCGAGGGGTTCACGGTGTCGGCCGGGCAGCTCGGCGAGAACATCGCCACCGCCGGCCTCGACCTGTTGGCCCTGCCCGTCGGCACCCGTCTGCACCTCGGTGCCGACGCGATCGTGCAAGTCACCGGCATGCGCGACCCCTGCTCGATGATCGACAAGTTCCAGCAGGGCCTCAAGAAGGCGCTCAAACACCCGGATGCCTCCGGCCAGGTTCTGCGAAGGGCCGGCATCATGGGCATCGTGATCGCCACCGGCACCGTGTCGCCCGGAGACGACCTGCGGGTGGAACTGCCCGCCGAGCCGCACGTTCCCCTGGGCGTGGTCTGACCCGGCAGCGGCGCGGCACGCCGGCGTCAGCGGCGGCGGGCCTCCTGGCGCGCCCGACGGCGTGGGAACGGCTGCCCGGGCGAGTTCGCGGGCAGGTCGATGCCGGAGAACGGCTCCCCGGCCTGCAGTAAGACCCCGGCCGAGGTGAGGTCGTCGATGAGTTCGGTGATCGTGCTGTGCACGGCCGGCGCCTGAAAGATGCCCGTCACCAGGCTCACCGTGACCCGGGTTCCCGCGGGCAGCGGCTCGGTCCAGACGGCGATCCGGGCGTGGTCGTTGGAGCGGCCGAAGAACCGGAAGATCAGGCCGAGACCGAGGATGTCGGAGAGGAACTCATCGGCCGGGGTGCCGTACCGGAACATCCACACACCCCCGACGATCGGTCCGTGCGGGGTGAAGTGGTGCCGTGCCATCGCCGCCCGAGCGAACTCGAGGGTGCTGGCGGCGTCGCAGCTCACGTCGATCGCCCGCGCCGGCAGGTGCTTGTTGACGTTGCGGGCCCGGCGCGCCGCGTTCACCACGAGCGCGGCGGGGCCGGGCGGAGGCCGCACCGATGGGAGATCCCCACGGGTCAGGACCCGCTTAGAGCTCTTCGGTGGGGTGGAACCACGGCGGGTACACGGCGACCTTGGGCTTGTGGCCGAGGGTGGCGAGGATCGGCTTGACCGCATCCCGCACCCGGTCGTTCGCGACGCCGATCAGCGTGATCAGGCCGAACGGCACCTCACCGGGCACGAGGAGTTCGGCCTTGAGAATGGCGTCGGAGTCGAGGTCTGCGCGGAGCGTCCGCAGCAGCCGGTCGGCCGAGTCGGCGGTGGCGCCGAAGCGGGTGGCGGCGAATGCGGCGTCACCGTCGGTGACCGCGAAGTGGACGGCCGACGGGTCTCCCGCGGCGGCGACCTGCTGGTCGAGGACCTTCTTGACCGTTGACACGAGGATCACGAAGTCGAACGCTGCAGCCTCGTGCGCGTCGTCGGAAAGGCGCGGGTCGAGTGACTGGGCACGGATGTTCTCCCAGACCAGGGCGTTCGGGGAGAGGAAGAACGGCACGTGGTCGGCAACGGCCAGGCTGTCCGGGCCGGAGACGCGGGCGTCGCGGCGGGCGTCGCGGTTGGCCGGTGACGAGATGTCGACGACGGGGCGGTCAGCCCAGTCGTCGCTGCTGTCGGCCAGCAGCCGGCCGGTGGCCAGGATGCCGGGCAGGTTGCGGATGTGCGTGAGGTGGTAGATGCGCTGTTCGCCGACGTTGTCGTCGTGGCGCTTGGTCTTGGCGGTGCCGGTGGTGATCGGGGCAACGACGGTGCGCAGCGCCGTGGGCGCTTCAGGCGTGCGCGCGCGGCTGGCGCGTGGTGCGCGAACGGCGGGAACGGTCGATGCGACGGGGGCGGCGGGTGGGAAACACAGGGCGCACAGCTCCCCGTCCAGTCCGTGGATGCATTCCTCGTTCACAACTCAACCTCTCGTGTGCGTTGACTCCGCCCACGTCGGGTTCGACGGAAGTGTGCCTACCTATCTAAGTTACGGTCATTTCGCCTCGCGCGGTGACATAACCGGGGCCATCCGGGGATGATCCGGACACAATCCGGACCCAATCGGGCATCTGTGCCCCGATTGCAGGGTCGTTCGGCCTACTCCATCGAGAAGTCGGCGAAGTCGAAGCCGGGAGAAACCAGACAGCTCACCAGGGCGTCGTGGTCGCTCGGCACCGTGCGCTGCCAGACATCCGCACCGATGATCACCTGGGTGCGTTCGCCGCGCAGCAGCCGGCCACCGAGCACAGCGGTCGTGTCGGTGTCGGGTTCGTCGCCGTCGCCGCCGAGTTCAAGCTCCACGGTGCCCTGGCCGTTCCAGATCCAGATCTCGGTCGAGGCCACCCGGTGCCAGGCGGAGAACTCCCCCGCGGGCAGCAGGAACGAGATGAGCGTGGCCGCCGGACGGATGCGTTCAGAGCCGTCGGCATCCGTGAGCGTCACCGGCACCGGCGAGGTCCAGGTGCGCCGGTACCACCCGCCCTCTGGGTGCGGCTCAAGGCCGAGCTCCACGGCGAGCGCCGGGCGTTCCAGGCGTTCGATGAACTCGCCCGAGGCGGTGCGGCGGGTGGCGAGGCGACTGTCGTGGTCGGGGTGAGGCATGTGGAGGCTCCTGATCTGATCAAGGCCAGACTAGGGCCTCGTTCAGCCGAGCAGCTGGCCGGCGAAGGTGCCGAGCCCGACCAGCACGAGGAAGACACCGAGCACGAGCACCGTGAACACCGTGATCAGCGGCATATTGTGCACGAGCCACTCCCGCAGCCGGGTCAGCCGGCCGCGCACGGCGATGCCGCCGAAGGCGTAGGCGAGCACCGGCGCGAGCATCGTGATCGATGCCAGCGCGGTGAAGACGCCCACCGAGATGATGATGCCCGTCGGGTCGCTGTGCGCTCCCAGGATCACCACCCCGGCCGCGGCGGCCATGACCAGATTCTTGGGCCGGAAAGCGGCGTAGCCGACCCCGATGATCGTGGCCCGAGCGGGGGTGAGCCGGTCCAGGGCGGTCAGCCACCGCGGGAGCGGAACGTCGGTTCCGCGCGACGGCCGGTCGTGCCACTGCACCAGACCCAACACAATCAGGCCGAGACCCAGTAGCAGCGGCACCGCCACCTGTAACGCCCGGGAGCCCGCCGACCTGTCGTGCGGCAACAGTGACGACAGCACGGCGAGCAGGGTGGCCGAGAGGGCCACCCCGACGAACCAGCCGATGCTAAACCCGGCCGCGGCCTTGAACCCGTCGGGTGACAACAGCAGGAGCAGCAGGGCAGCCAGCGGCAGCGGGCTGATCGCGATGGTCAGCGCCAGCGGCAGCAGCTGTCCCCACTCTGTCATCCCGGCGTCCCTTCCCTCTGGCGGCGACTCGTGCGCCGCCGTCCTCTCGAACCGGGCAGCACGAAGCCAACGGATGTCCATCGTGAAAGTACACCGGGAACCGCGCGGACACGATGACACCGGGAGAGATGCCCGCGGCCGGCCAGCACACCCGAGGGTTCCGGGCGTTGCCGGGGTCGCTGGGCCGCACTACATTGCAGTCGAAAGCGCAGCTCAGTCAAACGCTCAGCGCAGTCAAGAGCACAGCCGAAAGAAGACCCGCATGTCCAGGCGATCCCTCCTCCGTTCAGCGCTTGCCGCCACCGCGCTCGTCCTGGTGTTCAGCGGCTGCACGGTTCTGACCCCCAACGCGGACTCCCCCTCCGGCTCCGTGCAGCCCGGTGCACTGGTGGGAACCTGGGTGATCGACCAGAGATTCGACAGCCCCGAGCAGCCGTACGTGGCCTTCGTGCAAGACAACACCTGGAGCGCCTCCGACGGCTGCAACCGGGTGCAGGGCACCTGGGAGGTGGCCGCCGACGGGGCGCTGCGCACCACCTCCGGTCCACAGACGATGATGGCGTGCGACGGTGCCCAGTTGCCGCTGGCGGTGAGCCGCGGTACCCGGGTGGAGGTGAACGGCGACACGCTGGTCATCCACAGCTCGTTCGACTCGACCGAGACCGTTCTGGTGCGCTCGACGGATGAGTCCGTGGGACCTGAGGGTCGCCCGATCGGTTACTGGGTGGAATCGAATTCGCCGGATGCACCGTTCCTCTCGATCCAGGCCGACGGCCGCTACACCGGCAACGACGGCTGCAATTCGCTCACCGGTAGTTGGGAGCAGGCCGACGACGACGCCGTGCTGTTCACCGGCGGGGCCATGACACTGATGGCCTGCGAGGGTGTGGACCAGTGGCTCAGCCAGGCTAGTCAAGGCCGGGTGCGGGCCGGCGTGATGACCCTGCAGTCCGCCGACGGCACAGTGCTCGGCCAGCTCACCGCGCGCTAACCGACCGCGCTAACCGACAAGGAGCAGACCATGGGCGTCTACCCGATCACCATCATCGTCATCATCGCGGCCGCGATCGCGCTGGTCTTCCTGCTGCGGCTCGGCATCCGCCAGAACGCGGCCGCCGCCGCCGTCGAGGAGAACCCGGATGCGACCGGGGCGCTGGCCGTGCTCGCTTTCATCGTCGCGCTGATTCTGCCGGTGATCGGCGTCATCCTGGCCCACCTCACCCTGGCGCGGGTGCGCCGGGGTGAGGCGGCCGGTCGGATCTGGGCGTACACCGCCCTGTGGGTGGGGTACGTGCTCATCGCAGTCGAACTGGGGGTGCTGCTCTGGGCCTACCAGAACAACTACTGGCAGTGACGAACCGGGTCTAGTACCAGTTCATCGCCTGCGAGTGCGACCAGGCGGAGCAGGGCGTGCCGTAGGAGGCGTTGATGTACTCCAGGCCCCAGGCGATCTGGGTGGCGGCGTTGGTGGCCCAGTCAGACCCGGCCGATGCCATCTTGCTGCCGGGCAGCGCCTGCGGGATGCCGGTGGCGCCGCCGTTGTCGTTGTAGGCGGTGTACGACCAGCCGGATTCCTTCTGCCACAGCTGCACCAGGCAGGAGAACTGGCTCTCGCCCCAGCCGTAACGCTCGGCGGCCAGGCTCGCGGCGGTGGCCTTGGCTCCGGCGACGGTGTTGGTCGCAGCGAGCGCTTCGGCCGCGGCTTGGGCCTCGGCGGCGGCCTGCGCTTCGGCGGCAGCCTGGGCCTCAGCGGCGGCCTGGGCGGCCCGGTCGGCTTCGGCGGCGGCGGCCTGCACGGCGGCGGTCTGCTCCTTGGCCTGCTCGGTGAGCTCGGTCACCTCGTCGAGCGGCATCGAGATGTAGCCGGCCAGGGTGCTGCTCGTGCTCGACAGCGCCGACGCGTCCACCTTGTTGGCGGCGGCGTCGAGCGCGGTGTCGGCGTCGTAGAGGGCAACGGATGCGGCGAGGTGGGTCTTGCTGATGACCGCGGCCTTGGCGGCGGCACGCTCTTCACGCTCCTGCTGGGCCTGCTGCTGTTGCTCGGCCACCGCGGACTGCACGGTGAAGCCGGTGCCGGCGACGACCCCGGCGAGCACGAGGCCTCCGGCGATGAGGGAGAGGCGCTTGGTGCGCGAGCGACGATTCTTGCGCTCGGCACGGGTCGGGTAGGTCTCTGGGGTGGTTTCGGGCGTGGAGTTCTCTGAAATAGGGGGGCGCATAAGCTTCCAGGTCGCGTGAGAATGCGCTCGGTGGCGGATGCTCACTGTGATCGAAGGGCCCACGCGCGCGGACTCGGCGCGGGCAAGTGGCCTAGCCTGCACAAAGTTTCTGGACGAAACCTCATTTTAACCTGCACAACCCATGTGAACGCATGAATTGAGCGGGGTGGCGAGGGTGAGCTAGCGTGGACTGATGTCCAATTCAGACCAGACTCCCCCGCCGTCCGCACCCGAGGCGCCCGCCTACGACTCGGCCGCCGCTTCCGCCAGCGCCGCTCGCCTGATCGAGATCGTTCAGGCCATCAACGAGGTCGATGTGAGCGCCTCCTCCCTCGACGACCGGGCGGCGGTGGTGGAGCTGATCGAGATCACCACCGACGAGCAGCGGTCGAGCCTGCTGCTGGCCCTGCTGCTCGACCGACTGCGCACCGGCGCCTGAGTGGACGGCCGCACCCCACGTCGGCGGCCGATCCAGCCCACGGCCGGCGAGCGCTCGTAGGATGGCGGCATGCGTGCACTCGTGGTCCACACCCCAGGCGGCCCTGACGCCCTCACCCTCGAAACCGTCGCCGACCTCCCGCTCGGTGCCGGCGACATCCGGATCGCGGTGGCCGCGGCCGGCGTGAACCGGGCCGATGTCCAGCAACGCCTGGGCCTGTATCCCTCGCCCACCGGTGCCCCGGCCTGGCCGGGCCTGGAGGTCTCCGGCATCGTCAGCGAGGTCGGCCGGGCGGTCACCCGGTTCGCCGTGGGCGACCGGGTCTGCGCACTGCTGGCCGGCGGCGGCTACGCCACCGAGGCCGTGTTGCACCAGGACCTGGCGTTGCCCGTGCCGCAGAGCATCGATCTCGTCGACGCCGCCGCGCTGCCGGAGGCGCTGGCGACGGTGTGGTCGAACGTGTTCATGAGCGCCGGGCTCAGCTCGGGCCAAACCCTGCTCGTGCACGGCGGCGGCAGCGGCATCGGCACCACAGCCATCCAACTGGCCCGGCTGGCCGGCGCTCGGGTGGCGGTCACGGCCGGGTCGGCCGACAAACTGGCGGTCTGCGCCGAGCTGGGCGCCGAGATCCTGGTGAACTACCGCGAGCAGGACTTCGTGACCGAGGTGCTGGCCGCCACCGCCGGGAACGGCGCCGACGTCATCCTCGACATCATGGGTGGCTCATACGCCGCCCGCAACGTGGAGGCGCTGGCGACCAACGGCACGATCATGGTGATCGCCAACCAGGGCGGCGAAGACGCGGTCTTCAACCCGTTCCGGTTGATGCAGAAGCGCGGCCGGTACTGGGGCACCACCCTGCGCGCCCGGCCGACCGTGGAAAAGGCGGCGATCATCGCCGACCTGCTCGCGGTGGTCTGGCCCTGGCTCGAATCGGGTGAGCTCCACCCGGTGGTCGACAGCCGGTTCAGCTTCACCGACGCGGCGGATGCGCACCGCCACCTGGAAGCATCCGCCCACGTGGGCAAGATCGTGCTGGTGCCATAGCTCGCGGCGGGGTCAGGGCCGCGCGCCGGCCAGTTCGACCCGGTTGCGGCCGGCGGCCTTGGCTTCGTAGAGGGCGGCGTCGGCGCGCCCTAGCCAGCGCGACACGGTCTCGTCGGGCGTGAGCAGGGCGACGCCCACGCTGGCGGTGCAGCGGAGGCCCCCGGTCACGACGCCCCACGGGTGGTCCCGCACCTGACCCAGCAGCCGTTTGCAGATGAGCATCGCCTGGTCGAGGGTGGTGTTGCCGAGCACGAGAAGGAACTCCTCACCGCCCACCCGCACCGCGAGGTCGGTCTCACGAGTGGCGTCACCGAGGATGGTGGCCATGGTGGTGAGCACCCGGTCGCCGGTGGCGTGGCCGTATTCGTCGTTGACCCGCTTGAAGTGGTCCATGTCGACCATCACCGCGCACAACGGTTCGGCCCGGTCGCGGGCGGTGGCCATCATCTCTGGCAGCTGCCGGTCGAGAGCGCGCCGGTTGGGCAGCCGGGTGAGCGGGTCGGTGTGCGCCTGCTGGTCGAGTTCCTCGGCCCGGATGCGCTGCATCTCGGCTTCGAGCTGCGACCGCTGCGCCTCGTGCCGGGCCTGCTCGATCTCGAGCGAGTTGATCAGCATGCGTGACTGCAGCCCTGCCGTCTGCCGGGTGAGGCCGAGCATGAGCACGTGTAGTTCTTCGTGGTGCCTCAAGGCCAGCTCGAACCGGCCGCTGGACTGGTGCATCTCGTACAGCGCCCGGTGCAGCTTCACGTTCAGCGCCGCGTCTTCGGCCACCGACGGATCGGCCAGCTGGGCGTCCATCATGGCGCAGGCCGCGTCGATCCGCCCCTCGGCCCGGGCTACCTCGGCCAGCTGGGCGTCGTTGTTCACCGCCAGGTTGCGGTACTTGTTGGTGATCGCGATGGTCTTGGACCGCACCGCCTGCCGGCGCGCGTCGGCGTACTCGCCCATCTCGATCAGGAACCCGACCAGGTTGGTGCGCGCGACGGTCTCATAGAACGCGTGCCGCTGTTGCAGGGCGTGCTGCACGGCCGCGCGGGTGAGTTCGATGCCCTCGTTGAGCACCGTCCAGGCATCCTCGCCCCGCGAACGCTTCGACCGGGCGATCTCCAGGCAGCTGTCACCCAGGTTGTTCCGGGCGGCGAACGCGGCCTCCGGGTCGTGCAGGGTGTCGGCCAGGGCCAGGGCCTGGCGGCCGAGCTCGATGCTGCGGTCGGCATCGCCGAGCGCCTGGTGCACCATCGAGGAGCGGCTGAGCGCCCAGAACTCCGCGGTGTGGCTGCCGCAGGCGCGGGCGGCTTCGAGAGCGCCGAGCACGTGTTGCAGCGCCGGCTCTTCCAGCGCCGTCTCGTGGAACGCCAGCGCGAGGGTGCAGTGCACGGTCGACTGCGCCAGCAGGTCGCCGCTGGCGGTGAGGTACTCCAGCGCGAGCAGGCCGTTGAGCACGGATGCCTCGAACTCGCCCAGCCGTAACCGGTGGCCGGAGAGCAGCTGCCGGGCCCTGGCCTGCTGGGCCGGGGTGATCGACTCGTCGGCGAGAACCTGTTCGGCGTGCGCGGCGCCCTGGTGGTGCTTGCCGTCGCGGTTGGCCTGAGCGCTCTCATCGAGCAGCTGGTTGATGGCGGAGCGTCGGGACGGCGCGAGTGTTCCGGAGCGGGTGGACGGAACCGAACGGGCCGAGGCAGCGTCATCCGGGGTGGGCGGGGCGGTCACCACCGGCGCGGGCAGGACGGCGCTGTCAGCTGGTGCGGGGAGGTCGGCGAGGTCGACGAATCCGCCCGGCAGGGTGGGGTCGATCGACGCCTCGGCGTCGGTGATGGCGTCGGCCATGGCGTCGGCAGCGGCCAGGATGGCGTCGCCCGGTACCTCGGTCTCAGCGGGCGTCGTGGCACCGGCGGGCAGCGGCTCCACGGTGTCGCCGGGGGCGGTCACCGCGGACCTCCGTGTTGTGTCACGGAGACGGTTGTGTGCGGCAGACGGAACGGGCCGCCCGCTCGTCTCGGCGGGAGGCTTCGTGATGGTACGCCCGGTGCGTTCACAACTGGAATCCCCAAACTGCTCGTACTGTCGAACCTAGCAGCGTGATAGCGCCGCTCTTTCAGATCCAGCTGGAGATGCCAACCCCCCGTTCAGGTGCCCTTTTCGGCGGCGTGCGCCCTACGCCGCAGCCCTGCCCGCGTGGGTCGGGCCGCGCCGGCCAGGCAGAATCGCGTCAAGTGCACGAAACAGTCGCGGCGACCTGCAGGCGGTTGAGGTGGTACGTCCAGCCTGATCGGTGCTCGAACGTGGCGGCCTTATCCAGCCCGGACTCGCGCACGGTGACTATCGACCCGCCGCCGTTAGCCGTCCTGACCTCCCAGTGCACGTGCGTTTCCGCATCGCCGGGCGCTGCCCAGGCGAAGGAAAGGAGGCGTGGCGGAACCACCTCGACATTCCAGCCGCTGGCGACACCCTCGTTGCCGGCGTCGTCACGCCAGTGCTCGGTCAGGGGCGCACCCACGGCGGTGTCGAACGCGAGATCTGGCCACCACGTGCCGCGGTCATCCGTGAGCAGCGCCCAGGTGTCGATCACGCTGACCGGCAGCGCGATCTCGACGACGACGGTAGACACGCCTATCGCCAGCCGAGTCCAGGGGCCACGTATCGGAGAACCGAGTCGAGCAACTGCGTGTTGAAGTCCACGCCGAGCTGGTTGGGCACCGTGATGTGCACGGTGTCGGCGGCCTGCACCGCGGCATCCTGGGCCAGCTGCTCGATGAGCACATCGGGTTCGCCGATGTAGCTCTTGCCGAACCGGGCCAGGCCGCCGTCGAGGTGGCCCACCTGGTCGCGGTTGTCGGCCTGGGCACGCAGGCCGAAGAAGCGACGATCCTGGTCGGTCACGAGCGGCAGGATGCTGCGGCTCACCGCCACCCGCGGCGTGCCGGGGTGGCCGGCGTCGGCCCAGGCCTGCCGGAAGATGGCGATCTGTTCTGCCTGCAAATCACCGAAGTCGGCGCCCGTGTCTTCGGTGAGCAGGGTCGAGCTCATCAGGTTCATGCCCTGCTCGCCGGTCCACTTGGCGGTGGCGCGGGTGCCGGAGCCCCACCAGATGCGCTCGGAGAGGCCGGGCGACTGCGGCTGGATGGCGAGCCGCCCGGTGTGGCCGGTGAGCTGCGGGTTCGCGTTGGCGACGCCGGCCCCGGCGATGGCGGCGCGGAACTGGGCGGTGCGCTCGCGGGCGTCATCCGCGTCGGTCTGGCCCGGTGCGGGCACGTGCCCGAAGGCCTCGGCGCCGCGCAGCGCGGTCTCGGGTGAACCGCGGCTGAGGCCCAGCTGCAACCGGCCGTTGCTGATCAGGTCGGTGATCGCGGCCTCTTCGGCCATATAGAGCGGGTTTTCGTAGCGCATGTCGATCACGCCGGTGCCCAGCTCGATGCGGCTGGTGCGGGCGGCCATCGCGGCCAGCAGGGGGAACGGGGACGCCAGTTGCGGCGCGAAGTGGTGCACGCGCACCGAGGCGCTGTCCACACCGATCTCCTCGGCCGCCACGGCCAACTCCACGGTCTGCAGCAGCGCGTCTTGCGCGGTGCGCACGAGCGAGCCCGGCACCGCCTGGTAATGGCCGAAGGAGAGGAACCCGATGTGCTTCATAGTGCGTGCAGCGTTCCCCGGTGGCGCCGTATTCCCGCCCGCGGTGGCCACCGACCCGACGGATGCACAGGGCGGATGTGATCGGGTCGCTACCAGCGCGATCTGCCGCATGCTGGCAAGCTGTGGGCATGCGTCATTTGTTTCTCGACTTCTTCGGCACTCTCGTCGACTACTCCGATTCCCGCGCGGGACAGGGGTACACCGACACGCATGCCAGCATGCTCGCGCTGGGCGCGACCGGCGCCGAGCACGAGACCGCCACCGCCTGGTTGCAGGCCTTCCACCAGCTCAACGATGAGGCCACCGACGACATGCGGGAGTTCTCGATGGAGGAGCTCTCCCGCCGCGCGATTGTGCGGTTGCTGGGCCGGGAGCCCGACGCCGCCGAGATCGCCGACGGCGCCGCGAGCAACATGGCCGACTGGGAACGCGGGGTGGTGCTCATTCCCGGCATGGCCCAGACCCTGCAGGAACTGAGCCAGAGTTTCACCCTCACGATCGTTTCGAACACGCACAGCGCATCCGTGGTGCCCCGTCAGTTGGGCGCGATGGGCGCCGCCGGCTCGATCAGCCACATCGTCACGTCGCTCGAGGTGGGCTACCGCAAACCCCACCCGGCGATCTACCAGGCCGCTCTCGAGCTGGCGGAGGCGAAGGCCGAGCAGGTGATCTTCGTCGGCGACACCTGGGATGCCGACTTCGACGGACCGCGCGCCCAGGGCATGGAGGCAGTGCTGGTGCACCCCGACGCCCGGGACGGCGTGCCGGAGACCCGCCGGGTCACCTCGGTGCTCGAGCTGCCCGACCTGCTCGCGTTCCGCTACCCGAGCACCCGCCCCCTCGGCACCCGCGGGGCTGCATAACTCCTGCTGGTTCAACCGCGCAGCGGCGCCCAGCGCAGGGCCAGCCAGCCCAGTGCGAAGGCCAGCACGGCCGGCACGAGCAGGGCAGCGAAGAGGCTCGCGGTGGACAGCCCGAACAGCCAGTCGATGATCGGCGGGGCTGTGCCGGTGAGCACCGCGAACGCGACGATGCCGATCAGCACCACCGCCACGGCCACCCAGAGCACCACCATGCCGAGCGCCCGCCAGCGGGCGTAGACCGCGGCGAACGCCGAGGTGACGGCGAAGATCAGCAGCTGCAGGCTGAACAGCGACAGCCAGACCGTGCCGACCCCGGCATCCGCGAACCAGAGCGCGGTGAAGTGGTGGAAGGTGACACCGGCGGCGTTGATGGCGCGTTCGATCTCGGTGAGGATCGCCCAGCCGGTGGCGTTGAACGCCGCCATCGCGACGTAGGTGAGCAGTGTGCCCAGGGCATATTCCCGCCGGGTGATGCTGAAGCCCAGCGCGAACGGGAAGACCGCGTTCACGGCCTGCACCCCCACGACGGCGAGGTACCACAGCGGCGAGAGCACCGCCCAGCTGTAGCCCATGCCCTCGAGGGCGACCTGCTGGTCTGGGCCGGACACCGACGCGACGATCAACAGCGCCACGATGATGGAGATGCCCAGCGCCACCGCGGTGATGATCCACGGGATGCCGATATAGGTGACGCGGTTGACCAGGTGCAGCCGCATCACGTTGGTGATCCGGCGCGGCGTGCCCGTGCGTGCAACCGCGGGGTCAGTGCTGATGGCAGTCATTTCGGGCTCCTCACTCGTAAGCGACCGACGCCACGGCGGGTCGCCGATCGGGATGTGTGCTCAGGTCGACGATCAATTGCTGGAACGAGACCGGCGCGATCTCGAGGCCGGCCGCGGTGGCGGCACGGTGGTCGGCGGGGGTGAGCCGGCCGGAGATCGTGACGGTGGCCAGGCCGCCGAGGGTGTCGCGGTGCAGCACCCGGCGACCCTCGGCGAAACTGTCGACGTCGCCGGCCCGGCCGGCCACGGCCGAGGCACTGCCGCGCAGGCTCTCGGCATCCTGGTCGAGCAGCAGCCGGCCCTCGTCGAGCACCAGCACGTGCTCGAGCAAGTTGCTCACCTCGTCGATCAGGTGGGTCGAGAGCAGGATCGTGCGGGGATTCTCGGCGTAGTCGGCCAGCAGGGCGTCATAGAAGATCTGCCGGGCCACGGCATCCAGGCCCAGGTACGGTTCGTCGAAGATCGTGATCGGCGCCCGGCTGGCCAGGCCCAGGATCACACCGAGGGCGGACTGCTGGCCGCGGGAGAGCTTCTTCACGTCGCGCTTGAGCGGCAACCGGAACTTGTCGACCAGTGCGTCGGCGAAGGCGGCATCCCAGTTGGCGAAGAACCAGGGCGCCCCGGCCAGCACATGCCTGGCGTGATAGCCGTCGGGGTAGCGCTGGCCCTCGGAGACGAAGCAGATCTGCTGCAGCACGGCGCTGTTCTCCACCGGGTTCTCGCCGAACATGCGGGCGGTGCCGCTGCTGGGGAAGTCCTGGCCGGTCAGCATGCGCATCAGGGTGGTCTTGCCGGCGCCGTTGCGGCCGAGCAGGCCGCAGATGATGTCGGGCTGCAGGGCGAACGAGACGTTCTGGAGCGCCGCGACGTCCCGATAGCTGCGGGTGAGGTCATCCACCTGGATGACGGGGTTCTGGCTGGTCACGATGTCTCCTCCTCGATGAGTTGGCTGATCTGGTGGGGTGTGATGCCCAGGCTCGCGGCTTCGGCGAGCATCGGCGCGATGTACTCCAGGACGAACATCTCGCGGCGCCGGGCGCTGATGCGCTCCCGGGCGCCGGCGGCCACGAACATGCCGATCCCGCGACGCTTGTAGAGGATGCCCTGCTCGACGAGCAGATTCACGCCCTTGCCGGCGGTGGCCGGGTTGATGCGGTAGTACAGGGCGAATTCATTGGTGGAGGGCACCTGGCCCTCCTCGCTGAGCGCACCGGTGAGGATGTCGTTCTCGACCCGTTCCGCGATCTGCTGGAAGATCGGTCGGCCTTCGTCCATCACAGTTCCTGCCTCAGTGGTTGGTTACTCAACTAATGAACCACAGAACCGGACACCCCGCAAGAGCCAGTTTCGGCACCCGGCCCCGGCAAGTCGGTATGCTCGGCGGATGGTTACAGAGGCGTACAGCATCCGTCGCACCGGGCCGGACGACTGGCGCGAACTGCGCGACCTCCGCCTGGAAATGCTGCGGGACACCCCCATCGCGTTCGGCGAGACTGTGGAAGACGCCATCACCCACTCTGAGGCCGAATGGCGGATGCGCGGGGCCCGCGGTTCCGCCGAACACACCATCGCCCTGGTTGCGATCGACACGGCAGGGCGATGGGTGGGCACGATGGGCGGTTACGTGCCCGACCCGGCCACCGGCGCCCTGCTCGTGGGCGTGTACGTCTCCCCCACACACCGCGGCCGGGAGGCCGGCGTGTTCGACCGCCTGATGCTCGCGGTCGAGGACTGGGCCCGCACCGAGGGTGACACCCTCACCCTGCACGTGCACGAAGACAACTCCCGTGCCCGCGCCGCCTACCTGCGCCGCGGTTTCGTCGAGACCGGTCGCCGGGTGCCGTACGTGCTCGACGCCGGGGCGCAGGAGATCGAGATGGTCAAGCGGCTCTAGCGACCGCCGCCGCCACCACCGCCACCACCGCCGCCGGAGAACCCACCGCCGAAGGAACCGCCGGAGAAACTACCGCCCCCGCTGTTCGACCAGGTGCTCGGCGGTGGGGGCGTGGGCGTCTGGGTGGTGTGCACCGAATTGACGAGGTTGTTCAGCGCCGAGGCAAGGTAGAGCCCACTGAACGCGTTCTGGGAGAGGAACCAGTCCGGGGCGGCGGTGCTCTGCTCGTAGTACACCGCGAGCTCGGCCGCCCACTCCCGTTCGACGCCCCAGAGCACCGCGAAGGGCAGCAGCTTCTCGTAGAGCTTGACCAGTTCAACGGTGTCGATCCCGGTTGCCGCCGCGCCCGCTTCGGCGCCGGGGCCGGCGGCACCGGGCACCGACCGGGGCACGGTCACCCGCAACGCACCATCCGGGCTCTGCAGCATGCGGAACCTGTCGGCCTCGGCCAGGTCGAGGTAGACCTTCATGCCGGTGAGGTAGTCGCGTTGCTCCACCCCGGCCTCGGTGAGCACGAGCGGCCGGGACGCAACCACGCTGGCGCCGATCACGCCCAGCCCGATCAGCAGCACGAGAGCGAAGATCACACCGCCGGGCAGCCACCCCAGGCCCACTCCGACGACGAGAACGGCCAGGGCGGCCACGGCGAGCGCGGCGAAGCCGATCAGCAGCCGGGTCTTGGCGGGGGTCCGCACCGGCCGGGCGCGCCAGCCCCGGCCGATCGAGCGCTGCCGGGCATCCGCGGTGGCGTTGGCCAGCTGGTCGGCCAGCGCGTCGTTGGTCACGCCGAGTTCGCACACGGCGCCGGCCTCCAGGCCGGGGAAGAACACCCAGAGCAGGGCGCGTTCCTGGTCGTCCACGCCCTCGGCGGTGAGCAGCTGCAGGGTGTAGTCGCCGCCGTCGGCGCTCACCGGGTAGTCCAGGATGCGCACCTTTCCGCGCACCGCGAAGCTCACGATCTGCGCGGCCATCGCCGCCGTGGTGCGGCCGATGAGGTCGGCGGCCTCGAGCAGGTTGTAGCCCGTGGGCACCGTGTACTGCGGAATGATGGTGCCGCGACCCTTGGCGTCGCGCGGCCGCAGGAAGACCTGGGCGAGCGCGAAGGCCCCGCCGAGCAGCGCGAGGCCGAGCAGGCCGATCGGGATGATGCTGAAGTCGATGGGGGTGTTCGAGCCTGGCTGGTAGATGCCCGGTTGGAACCCGCCCGAGCCGTTGGAGGGTCCCTGCGGCTGGGTTTCGGCCGGGACCTGCACGAAGGTGCCGGCGGTGAAGCCGATCGCCACGGTGAGGTTCTCCCCCGGACCCACGTCGGTGCCCTCCGCGGTGAACACCTGGCCGGACGGGGCGGCGGGGTCGGCCGGAGCGGCGGCGGCGGCATCCGCTGCCTGGCTGACGGCACAGTCGCCGCTGGCGCCCTGTGCGCCGAGGTAGCAGGCGTTGTTGCCGGTGAGGAATTCGGCGATGGCCGGATCGACGTGCACCCGGGCGGTGACGCTGCCGAACGGCTGGTCGAAGCCGGTGCCGTTGGTGTCCCAGTAGAACTCATCATCGTTCGTGTCGGTGAAGGCCCGCACCACGTTCTGCTGCGTGTAGGTGATCACATAGGTCTGGGTACCCTGCACGAACTCGTCGGTGCCGAGGGCGAGCTCGGTGAAACCGCCGTTGACGGTGCTGTCGAAATACACCGGCTCGCCCCGGGCGTCGGTGACGGATTGCACGGCCGTGTGCAGAGGCACGCCGTCGTAGTCGTTGGGAATGGCGCGGATGATGCCCCGGTTCTGGTCGAAATCGGGAAACTCCGCCACGAAGGTCTCGACGGTCTGCAGGGTGGAGTGCCCCGCCTCGTCGCGACCGAGGTAGTAGTCGGCCGCGAACGAGTCGAAGGTGAAGTCCGAGGTGTCGGTGGCCACGCCGGCGAGGGCCACGTTGGCGACCGGTTGGGGCGCGGCGGCACTGGCCGCCAGCGGCGCACCGAGCGCCACCGAGGCCGCAACAACGAGGGAGGACAGGATCTTCAGAAGACGAGTCACCCTCCCGAGCCTAGTGACCCCCTCACGGCGAGGTTGTCGACCCGTCGTTCCACGACGGCTCCATCGGGGAACACCCCGGCCAAGGCCATGAGCTCATCGATGAACTCCTCAACCGACCGACTGGTGCAGCACAGGCACCACTCCTGCCGATCGAAGCTGGCTGTCAAGGCCGCTTCATACTCGGCGCGAGTGAGATCTGGGATCTCCCGCACGAGCGCAGTAGTGGTGTAGTTGTTCGAGCTCAGTCCCGAAAACGATCGCCCGCACTCGCACGGTCCATCGGGGCGTCGTCGGCTGGCAGGGCAGACATCCCTCAGCCAGACGAGTTCTCCGTCGACGCAGTGGGTGAAATCACTGGCCCGCGTGCCCTGGGTCGCCGAGGTCGCCACGAATACCCTCATGATCTGCTCCGTTTTCTCGGCACGAGGGTGAATGAGTAGGTGGCGTCAGGCTAGACCGGGCCACCGACATCCGGTCAGAAGCCCTCGGGCACGTGCGGCCGGTACGGGGCCGCGAGGCGGGCCAGTTCCTCGTCGCTGAGGGTGAGGTCGACCGAGGCGACGGCATCCTCAAGGTGATGCGCCTGGGTGGCGCCCACGATCGGCGAGGTCACCGCCGGCTGCTGACGCACCCAGGCCAGCGCCACCTGCGCCCGCGGCACGCCGCGTTCGGCGGCCACCTCGGCCACGACATCGGCGATCGCCCGGTCGCCCTCTTCGTGCTGCTTGTAGAGGGTCTGGCCGAAGTTGTCGGTTTCGGACCGACTGGTGGTGTCGTCCCAGTCGCGGGTGAGTTTGCCGCGGGCCAGCGGGCTCCACGGCAACACGCCGACGCCCTGGTCGAGGCAATACGGGTGCATCTCGCGCTCTTCCTCGCGGTTGATCAGGTTGTATTGGTCTTGCATCGAGACGAACCGGGTGAATCCGTTCAGGTCGGCGGTGTGCTGGGCGGTGGCAAACTGCCAGGCGTACATCGACGAGGCCCCGATGTAGCGGGCCTTGCCGGCCTTGACCACGTCGTGCAGCGCCTCCATGGTCTCCGTGATCGGGGTCAGCGGGTCCCAGCGGTGGATCTGGTACAGGTCGACGTAGTCGGTGCCCAGCCGGGTGAGGCTGTGGTCGATCTCGCTCAGGATGGCGCGGCGCGACAGCCCGGCACCGTTCGGGCCCGGCCGCATGCGGCCGTGCACCTTGGTGGCCAGCACGACCTCGTCGCGGGTGGCGAGGTCGCGCAGCGCACGGCCCACGATCTCCTCGCTGCTGCCGTCGGAGTACACATTCGCGGTGTCGAAGGTGGTGATGCCGGCATCCAGCGCCTGCTTGATCAGCGGCCGGCTGACCTCTTCGGGCAGGGTCCAGGAGTGGTTGCCGCGCATCGGGTTGCCGAAGCTCATGCAGCCGAGGGTGATTGCCGAGACCTCGAGGCCGGTGGTGCCCAGGCGTACGTATTTCATCAGGAGGCCTTTCGAGAGCTGGCGGGACGGCGCGCAGGTGTGCCTGCGGGGCCATTCCTCACCCTAGGCGCGCGCGCCGCCGTTGTCACCGGGCGGGCGGCGCTAGCCGGTGGGCCACCGCCACCGCTACGCTCCAACCATGGTCGACCGTCACCGTTCCGTCGAGGAGTTCCTCGCCGCCCAGCCCGAGGACCGCCGCAGACTCGTCGAGGCGCTGCGCACCCTCGTGCGCGAGGCGAGCCCGGACGCGCAGGAGATCGTCAAGTGGAACTCCCCCAGCTACGTTCTCGACGGGGTCGATCAGGCCACCATCAACGCGCAGGGTAGAGGGGCGGTGCGCCTGATTCTGCACCGGGGCGCCACCACCGCCGAGAACACGGATGCCGCATCCGCGTTCACCGGCGACCCGCTCGGTCTGCTCACCTGGCACTCCGATATTCGGGCGAGCCTGCCCGTGACCGACCTGGCCGACCTCGCGGCGAAGCGCGACGCGGCCCTGGCGGTGGTGCGGGCCTGGCTCACGCCCGGGGCCTTCCCGGCGTAGCCCGCCGCTGCCGCCCTCGTATGCTCGCGGGCGGGGCCGCTCGCGCGGTGGCGCAGCCCGTGCCGGGAGATACGCGGGTCAGGCGCCGGTTCGCCCGTGGCGCGCCACCCGCGAAACGGCGCCGCACCCGCGTAGCTCTTGACGCAGGCCAGCGGCCGGTGCCCCGGAGCCCTCCGCACCGAACCAGCTACCCCTCCTGGGCGGCAACCAGGCCGGGGCCGCCGCGCAGGCGGAGCGCCACCGCCGAGGTGCCGAGCGCCAACACGATGAGCACCGGGGCGGCCACGTCGAGCGCGGTCTGCAGGCCCACCGCGGTGGCCTCGAGCCCCACCAGCACGGCGATGATGCCCTGCATCAGGTAGGCCGCGGTGTAGACCACCGAGATCGTGCCTGCCCGGTGGTGCGCCGGAGCGTGCTTGTTCACCAGGCCCAGGCCACCGAGGAAGAGGAGCCCATAGCCGACGCCGGCGGCCACCGAGGTGACCGCGAACACCGGCAGCGACGCCGTGGCCGCGCTGACCACGAGCAGCGCCACCGCGCTGGCACTGGCCAGGCCGCCGATGCCGATGGCCACGCGCGCGGGCATCCGCTTGGCGGCGAGGGCGGTGATGCCGATCACGACGGAGGTGATGGCGAGCACCAGGCCGGAGACCAGGGTGTTGCTCGAGTGGATGAGGTCGGCCGAGATCTGCGCGCCGAGCGAGAGCAGCACGGCGCCCACCGCGAATGCCGTCGTGACGGCCAGGGCGGCGGCGGTCACGGTGCCGCGCAGGGCCGCCGGTACGTGGATGGGCCGCGGCCGCCAGCGGGTCGCGGTCTGGGTGTCTGGCACATGCTTGGGCAGCGAGAGCACCGCCACGAACGCCAGCGCGGCAGCCACGACGACCACCCAGTAGCTGAGCTGGCGCGGGTTGGGCGCGTACTGCACCAGGGCGCCGGCGATGATCGTGGCCAGCGCCAGCCCCGCCGCCGTGGCCGCGGTGTTGACCGAGCTGGCGCGTGCGGTGCCGCCTCGGGTGTTGAACTCCACCATCGCGGCGCTGGCCGGCGCCATCGCCAAGCCCACGCCGATGCCCTGGAAGGCCCGGGCGACGAACAGCCAGCCCTCCGCCGGAGCCACGGCGAACAGCAACGCTCCGACGAACATGGCGCCGACCCCAGCGAGCATGGTGGCGCGGCGGCCGATGTGGTCGGAGATGTCGCCGAAGACGAGCAGCACCACCACCAGCACCAGCGGATAAACGGCGAAGAGCGTGGTCGTGGCCGCGGGCGACATGTTCCAGTCGTGCGCGTAGAGCGGGTAGATCATGGTGGGCGATCCGCTGGCCCAGAGGGCGAGCATCGCCACGGACGCGGCGGCCCAGAACCGAGTGGCGGGATGGGTGACTGACATGCGGCTCCAGACCGGATGGGGCGCAGTCGGCTGACCCCCCAGAACTGGTGAGGTGGCGCCGAGGGCGACGGATGCGCGCCGCGTCGTTGCAGGCCGGCCGCCGGATGACTGCCGTCCCGCCACGCTAACAGGCTGACTTGGAAAAGCCAACTCAATGTAGGATGAGGGCATGACAACGGAATCCTCCGATGCTCCCGCGGCACCGGCCACAGCCAAACGCTCAGCCGGCGACGTGCGCTGCTCGATCGCCCGCACTATGCAGGTGCTCGGCGACAGGTGGACGATCCTGATCGTGCGCGAGGGCTTTCGCGGCAGCACCCGGTTCACCGACTTCCGCCGGGTGCTCGGCATCCCCACCGACATCCTCACCTCCCGGCTGGCCTCCCTCGTGGAGGCCGGCGTGCTCGAGCGCCGGGGCTACCGGGAGCCAGGTGCCCGCGAGCGCTTCGACTACCACCTCACCGCCGCCGGCATTGCCCTGCTGCCCGTACTCGGCGCCCTCACCCAGTGGGGCAACGACTACCGACCCTCCGGCCACGGCCCGAGTCGCCTCTACCAGCACGCCGCCACCGGCGAGGCCACCACGGTCGCGTTCGTCACGGCCGACGGCCGCGTGGTGCCGCCCGCCGACATCGCTATCGTGCCCGGTCCGGGCGAGAACGACCCCGAGGTCGGACCCATCCGCCCCATCGCCGTCGCGCAGGCCTGACCCGCCGACACACGCTGCAGAGGATCTCGGCCGGAGAAAAGGATGGCCCCAACCGGGGTTTCGGCGCACGGGCAGCGGCAGTACCGTGTCAAGCGGGTGACGGATACGCCCACTGCCTGACGACGGAAGGAGCCCGACATCATGTCCAGCCCGACCACCCGTAGCGGCGGTTACATTCCCCCCGGCTCTTTCATGCGCAGGGTCGCCAATCCGCTCGTGCGAGCGCTCGGCGGCCCCGTGCTCATCGTGCGGGGCCGCATCAGCGGCCATCCGATCGGCACCCCGGTGGCGCCCTTCGACTACGCGGGCGACCGGTACCTGATCGCACGCCGCGGCGAGACCCAGTGGGTGCGCAACCTGCGCATCGCCGGGCGCTGCGAGCTGCGGCTGCGCTGGCGGCACGTTCCGTTCCACGCCACCGAACTGCGCGGTGACGAGCACCAGCTCGTGGTGGGTGCGTATCTCAAGCGTCTCGGCCGCCGGGCCGATGCTTTTCTGGCCGAGCTGCCGAATCCGGCCGACCACCCGATCTTCCGGCTCGACCCGATCGGGCCACCGATCCACGGCTGAGCGCCATCACCCGTCACTCAGCCCTCGGCCAGTCCCACCAGGCGCAGCCAGGTGGCGAGCGACGCTTCGTCGACCACCGGCGCCCGCAGGGCCACATAGCCGTCGGGTCGCACCACGAGCATGCCCGTTCCCGGCCGGTCGTCGAGCCGGTAGGCGTGCACCAGCGGTCCCAGCATCGACTCCGGCACTGCCCGGGCGCCGGACTGCAGCAGGATGTGCACGCCGGGCTCGTTGATCAACTCGTGCAGGCGCACCCGCCGGCCGGCACAGCGCACCAGGGTGTCGGCGACCCGTGAGCCGGGCCGCAAACCGCGCTGGGCCAGGCCGCCGCGCACTCGCACGACCGAGGCGGGCACCTCCATCGAGAGCGGGCTGCGCGCATATCGCAGCCGGAGTTGCGCGAGCGAGCGCACCACCGCCGCGCTCACCCGGCGCTGCCGCAGCAGAAACGGCACGATCGGAGCGATCAGGGGCACCGCGCCCACTCGGGCCAGTTGGGCGAGCGGATGCGGGCTGGCCGCGACCCGGTAGAGCGCGTGCGTGCGCCGCAACACGGCTCGGTCCGCCCGGCGGCGCTCCTGGTTATAGGAGTCGAGCAGGGCAGGCCGTGCCGTCGAGGATGCGCCCGCGGCAAAACCCAGCTTCCAGCCGAGGTTGACGGCGTCGTGGATGCCGGCGTTCACGCCCTGCCCGCCCACCGGCGGATGCACGTGCGCGGCTTCCCCGGCCACGAACAACGGTCCCCGGCTGAACCGGCTGGCGAGCCGGTGCTGCACGCGCACCTCGGCCGACCAGGCCACAGCCTCCACCCGCGCCGGCAGCGCGACATCGTCGAGGAGGTGCTGCAATTCGGTGCGCGAGACCGGCGCACCCGTCTCGCCGGCCGGCGGGAGATCCGCGGCCGCGGGGCGGGAGGCGTGCATGCGCCACCCGGCGCCCGCCCCCGGAGGCACCAGCACGGCCACCCCGCTTCGGCCGACGCCCACGTGCGCGGTGTCGGCCTCCAGCAGAACCGGTTCAACGGCCCGGCTGCCGGCGACCGTCGCCGCGGGTCCCAGCTCCACGTCGGCGAGCACCGCCTCCCGGCTGTCGTCGCCGCCGATCCAGCCTCCGACCGACCGGCGCACTAGGCTGGTCGGTCCGTCACAGCCGGCCAGGAAGCGGCAGTGCACCTCATCGGCGGGCAGACCGGCACGGCGCAGCACAGCCCGGGCGCCGCCGGCACCCACCCGGGCCACGCGCACCACCTCCACGCCGTGCTCCACCTCCAGGCCGCGCTCGGCGAGCGCCGCCGCCAGCACCTCCTCGAGCTCCCCCTGCCGGATGCGCAACAAGTACGGGAACGCGGTACCGGGAAGCTCCAACCGGCCGAGGGTGAGGCTCACCACCCGCGAGCGCAGGTGCAGCCGCGCCGCCACGGAGCGTTCCCCGCGCGCGAAGAGGGCCTCGGTCACCCCGAGGGGTCGCAAAAGTTCGAGGCTGCGCGGATGCAACACCACAGTCGGCGAGGGCCCCTGCGGCTGCGACCGGCGTTCCACGACTCGCACCCGGGCGCCGTGGGCCGCTGCCTGCAGGGCCAGGGTGAGCCCCGTGCTGCCGGCGCCGACGACGAGCAGGTCGGTGTCGTAGGTCATGCCGACCCGGGTTCCCCCGGCGCCGGATCGATCCGGGCGGGCGACGACCCGTTCAGTCCCACCACCAGCACCTCCCAGCACCGGCCGGGCCGGTTCACGACACAGCCAGCATAAGCAGCGGTCGCGCCGGCGGGAAGACCCGGGGCCGATCGGGCCAGAGAGGTCGGCACGCCGACTCGCCCCGCGCTAGCCTGAGGAGGAATGTTCCACCGGCCCATCGCCGCGTTCGCACCAGTCCCCCGGCCTCTCGCGGTGGCATTCCTGCCATTTCTCTTCCCCGCGCGTCCGAAGGACTCATGACCCCGAACAATCCGCTTGATAAACCGTGGCCGTCAACTGCGATGCCCGCGGTGCAGCTGATTCAGTTGAACCGTGCCACCATCGACGCCCTCGCCGACGAGGATCTCGATCTGGCCAATGAGCAGGCCACCGTGGAGCTCAGCCCGTATTTCGTCGAGCCGGCCAGCGCCCGCACCTGGCGGTATCGCAGCCGGCAACTCGCCCTCACCCCGGAGGACGCGGACTGGATCACCCGGGTCATCTACGACCCGGTGCGCCGCCTCGCGGTGGGTCAGTCCGGCTATCACGGAGCTCCCGATACGCGCGGTATGGTCGAGGTCGGCTACGCCGTCGACGTGGCCTTCCGTCGGCGCGGTTACGCCCGCTCCGCGCTCACCGCCCTGCTGGCCCGGGCCGCCCTGGAACCGGCGGTCACCGTGGTGCGAGCCACCATCAGCCCCGGGAACCTGGCGTCCCTCGCCCTCGTGGCCCAGTTCGGTTTCGTCGAGGTGGGCGAACAGTGGGATGACGAGGACGGCCTCGAGACGATTTTCGAGCTGCCGGTCGCCTGACCCGCGCTAGTTCGGTTCCGAACCGTATCGAGCGGCCGGCGCCGGGTGCCGATTGCCGCCGCGCGCAGCATCCGTGCCAAGCTTGATCCGTCGCGCCGCAAGCCCGACCCGCACTCGCCCGCACGGGCACGCCCCCAGCCAGGAAGACCGCCGACGCAATGACGCATCCCGCCCGCACCACCGCCCGTCCTGCCGTGGAGGTGCGCCGCGCCCGATTCGCCGTCGCCGTACTCTTCTTCACCAACGGTGCCCTGTTCGCCAACCTGATTCCGCGCTACCCGGCGATCAAAGCAGAGCTCGGCCTCAGCAACGCTGAATTCGGCCTCGCCGTAGCGGCGTTCCCGCTCGGCGCGCTGATCGCGGGCCTCGCCGCCGGCATGCTCATCCGCCGGTTCCGTTCGTCCCGGGTGGCCATCGCCGGCACCGTGCTCACCTCGGTGGGCCTGGTCATCGCCGGTCTCGCGCCCAGCTGGATCGCTCTGGCCGCGGGCATCTTCCTGGCCGGCGCCATGGACTCCATCACCGATGTGGCCCAGAACTCGCACGGCCTCAGGGTGCAGCGGCTCTACCAGCGCAGCATCCTCAACTCCTTCCATGCCGTGTGGAGCATCGGCGCCGTCACCGGCGGATTGCTCGGTGCGGCCGCTGCCCAGCTGGAGGTGCCGCGCGGCACCCATCTCGCGGTCTCGGCCGTCACGTTCAGCCTGTTTGCGCTCTACACCTACCGGTTCCTGCTCGCCGGCCCCGAACCGGTGGAACCCGAGGTTGCGGCAGTGACCGACGCGCACCCGGTCGCGCCCAGCCGCGGCCGGATCGTCCGCTGGCTGGTGCTCGGCGCGCTCGTGGTGATCGCCGCCTCCGGCGCCGTGGTCGAAGACGCCGGGGCGTCGTGGTCGCCCATCTACCTCACCGACACGCTCGAGACCTCCGCCCTGGTCGCCGGTCTCGGATTCATCGCCCTGCAGGGCATGCAGTTCATCGGCCGCCTGCTCGGCGACGGCCTGGTCGACAGGTTCGGCCAGCGGGCCGTCGCCCGCAGCGGCGGGGCGATCGTCTTCCTGGGCATGGGCACGGCCCTCGCCTTCCCGTCGATCCCCGGCACCATCGTGGGCTTCGGCCTCGCCGGGCTGGGCGTGGCCACCCTGATTCCCGCCGCCATGCACGCGGCCGACGAGCTTCCCGGCTTCCGCGCCGGCACCGGACTCACCATCGTCGCCTGGTTGCTGCGGCTGGGCTTCCTGGCCTCCCCGCCGATCGTGGGCGCCATCGCCGACCTCACCACACTCCGATACGGTCTGCTCGTGGTGCCGCTGGCCGGCCTGCTCGTGGTGCTGTTCGCGCCCGTGCTGGCCACCAGGGTGCGCCCGGTTCCTCCGGCTGCGACACCCTCAGACGAACCCGAACTCACCAGCGCGGGCTGACCCCCGCTCGGCTGGCCGCCACGTTCCGCGGAACCGTCCTAGGCGTCCGGCATCTGGTTGGGCGCGCGCACCTCGCGCGCCGGCTCGTCGGGTCGCAAGACCAGGCCCAGGAACACGGCAGTGCCCAGCACGCCCACCAGCATGCTGCCGGCGCCGACCAAGGTGTCGGCCGGCGCGACCTCTGCGGCGAGCGCATCGGGTCGCAGCCCGAGCGTGAAGAGGAACACCGTGCCGGCGATACCGACCAGGATGCAGACGATCAGACCGATCACGCAGAGCATGCGGCGGTTCACGCTGTGCTCCTTCTGATGGTGAAACTTGTGTTGTTAGCTAACCACAGTTCGGCCCTGGTCAGGGAATTAGTTCGCAATGCCGAGTGCGGTAGCTGGACGGGGCACCCCTACCGAGCCCGCTGAAGCCCTGAGTTTCACCTAGTTCGGGTGAAAGCGTGCTTAGACTCGAAGAATGACCGCCTCCGCCGCATCCGCTCCCACCATCGATCCCGCCGCCTCCCCCGCCGCCGCATCCGCTGGGATCACGATGTTCGGCGCCGAGTGGTGCCGGGACTGCCGCCGCTCGAAGAAACTGCTCGACGAGCTGGGCGTGGCCTACGACTACGTCGACCTGGAGTGCGTCGCCGACGGCGCCGACCGAGCGAAGGCCATCAGCGGCCGCACCCAGATTCCGGTGATCGTCTTCGCCGACGATTCACACCTGGTCGAGCCCAGCGACGCCGACGTGCGCGCCAAGCTCACCGAGCTCGGCACGATCTAGCGCGAGTACCCGCCGCGCGCGCTCAGCGGTCGTGCGGGTCCCGGGTACGGTTGCGCATCAGCGACCCGTACGACACGGTGAGACTGCTCGCCGCAACGATGACCGCGCCGACTCCGAGCGCGGTAAACGGCCCGCCCCAGAGCATGCCGCAGGCGAACATCACCACAGCGGCCATGCCCGAACCCAGGCCGATGGCCGCCCCGGTGACAATCCACGTGGTGGCGTCGCGCCGGTCGATCGAGCTGCCCGGTGCAGCGCGTCGCTGGTTCCGGGCGAGGCGCACCACATACATGAAAATAAAAACGACACCGGTCACCACGAGAAAGCTGAGGATGTAACCGATTGTCGCCATGCCTGAATCTACCTTAAATATCCCGGTCGGTTTGGAAATTCTTGGCAGGTTGGCTTGGGCTCGGCGACTCGGGCACCGCGAACCCGGCCAGCTCCTGCACCAGCAGGCTCCGCAGCGTGGTGAGGTCGGGGCAGGCGTCGAGGTCGGCCACCAGGGTGATCGCCAGGGTGCCGGCGTACGACAGCACGGCGAACGCGACGGTGACGTTGCCGGTGGGTGCGCTCAGCGGCAGCAGCGCCGTGACCGGGCAGCCGAACATCGTCAGCGGCGCCGCCGGGCCGCGCACATTGCTGGTGAACGTGTGGATGCGGCGTTGCCCGTTGATGAACCGGCGGTACAGTCCCAGCCGCGCCAACAGGCGAAACAGCGGGCCGAGCAGGGCCGTGGATGCGCCGCGTGCGCTCCCCCGAGCGGTGCGGCTGAGTACGGTGACCCGGTGCAGTCGCGTTGTGGCGTCGCCGACGGCCGGGATGCGCAGCGGGATCACGCCGCTGGCGTTGCCGAGCTGCCCGGCACCGGTCTGTTGCCGGGCCGAGAACGGCACCGACACCACGATTTCGTCCAGCCGTTCACCGCGCGTGGCGAGCAGCCGGTGCAGCGCCGCGGCGACGAGGCGCATCAGGGTGCCGGGCAGCTCGCGCATCGCTCGTGCGCGCAGTCGCATCGCATCCGCGGCGATCCGACGGCGCGCCGGCTGTGGGCGGGGAAAATCTGCAGCCAGGCTGCCGATGGCGGCGCCGTCGGCGAGGGCGCCGAGAACCGCCAGTCCGCCCACGCCGTCGGCGAGCACGTGATGGATCACCACGACGAGCGCGGCCGACCGGCCGGTGGCGGTCGTGACCAACCGGGCCACCCAGAGCGGCCGGTCCCGCGGCAGCGGCGTGCCGAGCAGCTCGGCCGCCTGAGCGAGCATCAGATTCTCCGGCAGTCTCTCCCCGGGCAGCTCTAGCACGCTGACGTGCCGGGCGACGTCGAAACCGGGGTCGTCCACCCAGATCGGCCGGCCGCAACCGGCGGGCACGGTCAGCAAGCGTTGCCGCAGCCGGGGCACCGCCGCCGCCCGCCGGCCGAGCTGTTCGACCGCGCGGCGCGGGTCGAGGCCCGCGGCTGCGTCGAGCAGCAGCACCGCGCCCACCTGCATCGGGGTGGATCCGTTCTCGGCGACCAGGGCCATGAGGTCGTCGGCACTCGCCCGGTCGATCGGTGCCCTGCTGCGCATGTCCCGACCGTATACCCGGGTGCCCCGCGCGTTCCCGCCCCCTAACGCGGCACGCCGAGCATGTCGGCCAGGATGCCCAACGCCGCCGCTTCGTCGTCGCTGACCGCGCGCCGCCGCCCGTCGGCCTCCGGCCCTACTCGGGCCAGCCGCTCGCCTTCGCGGTACAACCAGGCCCGGAAGGCGGAGTCCATGGCCGGCGCCTGGGCCTCCACCAATGCCAGCGCGCGGCCCAGCTCGACCAGCACCCGCTCCTGCGTTCCGGCCCTGCCGTTGATCCGGCCCAGGTCGCGGGTCAACACGCCCGCTATCAGGTCGGCTTCGATTTCCTGCACAATCGGCAAGCCGTCGGGCCGGGAGGCCTCCAACGTGACGGCCTTCTCCGCGGTGAGCATTTCGGTGACCACGCCGATCGGGCCGCTGGGCGAGACCGAAACCAGGTACATGCCCACCAGGAACGGGGCGGCGGCCACCACGCGCCACTCGTCGGCGGTGAACGCATCCCTGACGGCCATCTCAGCACCTCGCAGAATGCCACGCTACGCCTGTGCGGGCTCGCCCCGAAAGCCCACTTCGGCACCTCGGATCACCCCGACGGGGCCGGTGAGCCGTTGAAGCGCACCCGACGCGGGGGTACCGTGTGCGCCATGACCACAGTCACCCAGTACTGGGCACCTGCACGAGGGCCACAACGGCTTATACCAGGCCAGGGGCACGCTGATCTGGTCGTGGGCGCTCGGCGACAACGCGCATTACTGGGGCTACGCCGTGCGCCCGTACCAGGGCAACATGCAGGTCGAGATCCAGCGGCAGTGGACCACCTCCGACAATGACATGCAGTTTGTCGAGAACTTCCTCGTGTCGGTGTCCGATCCGGTCGGTCGTGAATTCCGCCCGTCCGGCAACGGCGGACTGCTGATCTTCACCGCCATCAAAGTGGAGGCGTGATGCAACTCATCGCCGTGCACGACCGGGCCGGAACCATCATCGGGGCCGTGCTCGACGACGGTGAGCACCCCACGCCGATCCCGGTGGCCCCGGAGGATTACCAGCTGGCCCGCATCGACCTCACCGACGAACAGGCCCGGCTGTCGCTGGACGAGTTGTGCACCCGGATGCTCGTGGACAGCGAGACGAACACCCTCACCCCCATCTACAAACCCGCGACCGACTGACCATCACCGCAGCCCACCATCCGCAGCGACACCGGTAGTCTTCATCCCGGGGGTACCAATGAGCACGTCAGACCAGCAGACAGTCGAAGCCGAGGGCCTCGCGATCTTCGAGGACGTGCACGACGTGCGGCCCGAGGCCGCGGGCGTGGTCGGTCTGCAATTGGCGGCCGTCGTCGTGAGCTACTCGGTCATCCTGGCCATCGTGGTGGTCGTCGTCGTGGTCGTGGTCCTCGCGATCACGATCTTCTGGCCCTTCCTGGTGGCCGCCCTGTTCCCCGGGCTGTACGGCCTGGTGACAGCCTTCGGCTAGGCCTCCAGCGCCGCCCGGTACTTCTCATACCGGGGCTTGCCGACGACCCGCCAGATCAGACGCACCGGGGCCGGCAGGTGTGCGCGCTGCCAGGCCACGCCACCGTCCGGCTGCGCGGCAAGGATCGAGCCCAACTGAATGAACATCTTGCCCTTGGGCGTGGACCTGCGGCCGTGTTCGGCGAGGGCGTCGACGTCCTTCGGAGTGAGCACGGTCTCCATCACCGGCACGATGTTCTTCTCTTCATCGGGCAGGTGCACGGCCAGGGCCGAATTGATTCCGTCGAGAGCGGCAACGACGGAACCGGCGTCCGTGGTGCTCCCGGTAGCCCGCCAGGGCGGCAGCGCCGTGTCGAGCTCGCCGAGGTGCACGAGCATCTCGGCGTGCTGGGCCTTCATCCGCTCGACGTGCGCCGCGCACGAGGGAGCCCGGCTCTCGAGCCGGCCCCACAGCAAGGTGTCCTCGCCTTCGTGATGGCCGTGCAGCCCCACGGAGAGCATCGACAGATAGTCGCCGACGAGGTCGGCCTGTGCCGCATCACCGCCGGCGACGGCGCCCACCAGGGCGGGCGATTCGCCGAACCCGGCCCGGAACATCCGGTGGATCTCGGCCATGCCGCCGGCGTCGCAGGTCTTGACGGCAGCGGTGCCACCGCCGGGTTGCGGGGTGTCGCCGCTGGAGGGCAACGCGGTTGCAGGCATCAGGCCTCCTTCATCACAGCACTGGCGCTGAAACTGTAGCCGCGCGGTGCCCGGTCTTCAAGGGCGACGCCGCGGCATCGCGCGCTGTCTGACGGTGCCCGCACGTTCTATGCGAGTATGGGGCGAGACCAGCAGTGCGATCAGCTCGCAGGTGGAGGCGGTATGTCAACGGGGGCAGCTCGACCCGGCGCCGCCGCGCCCGTCCCGCCGACCGGGATGCGCTGGCTGGGCGAAATTCCAACTGGCCTGCTCGCGCAGCTCCCGCAGGTGCCGGCCGGCACCGCCATTGTGGTGCACCGGGCGCCCGACGGCCGAGTCATCGCTGCCAACGCTGCCGCGGCGCAGCTGCTTCACCTCACCTGGGATCAGCTGCTCGGCCGCGCTCCCGGCGACCAGCGCTGGGCCCCGATCGACGAGTGGGGCGTGCCCCTCTCGCCCGAGCTCGAACCCGCGATGCAGACGCTGGCGACGGGGCGTGCAGCCACCGATAACCTGCTCGGCATCACCCTGCCCGGCGACGACGGCGCACCGGAGCAGCTCAACTGGATCAGCGTCTCGGCCACCGTGGCCACCGATCATGACGAGGGGATGCTTGCGGTCATCGCGGTGTTCACCGACGTTTCCGAGACCGACCGGGCACGCGCCGCCACCCGGCTCGTCTTCGCCGGCTATCGCGCCCTCTCCGACAACATCACCGACTTCGTGCTGCGGTGCGCACGCGACGGCACCGTGCTGTGGGCCTCGCCCGCGGTGACCGCGGCGACCGGCTGGAGACCGGATGCCCTCGTCGGGCGGGCCGGCGCCGACTTCTCCTACCCGGGTGAAAGCTGGCAGGACCCAGCCGCCATCCAGCGGCTGGCTGCCGGGGATTCGTCGAGGGGCCGGTGCCGCTTCCGGTCCGCCGACGGTTCCTACCGCTGGTTCTTCAGGTCCTCCCGCCCGCAGCTTCTGCACTCCGGCGGCGTCACCGGGGTGGTGCACGGCTTCACCGACATTGATTCCCTCGTCGACGCCGAGAATTCGACCGAAATCGAGCGCGCTCGCCTCCGGGCTTCGCTGGACAGCCTGGCCGACCCGTACGTTCTCGTCGAGGCAGTGCATGACGACCGGGGCGCCATCGTGGACTTCACCATCACCGAGGCCAATCCCGCCGCGTGTGTGTTCCACCGGATGACGCGGGACGAGATCCTGGGTAGTTCCCTGCTCGGCCCGATGCCCGCGGCCATCTCTGATTCCCTGACGGCGCTGTGCATCGACGTGCTCCGCACCGCAGAGCCACAGGACCTCAACGGGATCCACGCGCTGTCATCGCAGGACGACGGCGGGGACCGCTGGTACGACTTCCGCGGCGCCCCGGTCGGCGACGGCGTTTCCGTGGTGTGGCGCGACGTGACCAGCCGGCACCTCTCGCACCAGGCCGTGCTCGACTCCGAGCAGCGTTACCGGCAGCTGGCCGAGAACGCCTCTGACATCGTGCTCATGGTCGACCCGCACGACCAGCAGATCTGGGCGTCGCCGTCGTTGCAGGAGGCGTTGGGCTGGACACCGGAGCAGCTGGTGCTGCGCGCATCCACGGAGTTCGTGCACCCAGACGACCTGGCCGGCCTGCTCGGCGAGCCGGACGGCACCGTCGCGGCCCCGCGCCGGCTGCCACCGTTCCGGGTGCAGCACAGCAACGGGGAGTACCGCTGGATCTCGGCCCGCACCCGTGACGTGGTCGACGACGCCGGAGAGCTCGTCGGTCGGATCATCGCGGTGCGCGACGTTCACGAGGAGACCCTCGCGCAGCAGGCCCTCCAACGGTCGGAGGAGATGTTCCGGAGCGTGCTGACGTCGTCGGCCAACGGTGTGATCATCTGCGACTTCAGCGGGCGCATCGAGCTCGTCAACGACGCCGTCTGCCAGCTGATGCAGCGCGACGAGGACTGGCTGGTGGGTCGGTTCACCAATGACCTCGTTCACCCCGACGACGAGACGGCCCTGGTCGCAGCGCGGGCCTTGACCATCGCGGATGTGCCGCGGCCGCCGGCCGCAGAGCTCCGGCTGATGCGCGCCGACGGCAGCATTTTCTGGGCGCGCCGCACGGCGTCACTGATCCGCAGCGCCGGTTCCCCGGCAGAACGGCTGGTCGTGCAGCTGGAAGACGTCACGGACGAACACCTCGCACGCGCGCAGCTCCTCTTCCAGGCGTTCAACGACCGGCTCACCGGCATGCACAACCGGGACTGGATCCTCGCCGAGCTCGAAACTGACCTCGCCGCCGCCCTGACCCACGACGCTGTCGTCGGGGTGCTCTTCATCGACCTCGACAACTTCGAACTCATCAACGACTCGCTCGGGCATGTGGCCGGCGATGAGGTGCTCATCGAGGTCGCCGCGCGCTTGCGGGCATCCCTCGGCCCCACCGACCGGGTCGCCCGGTTCGGCGGCGACGAGTTCGTGGTGGTGATCCCCGCGGTCAGCGGACCCGCCGAGGTCGAGCGGATGGCCGAGAGCATCGCCACGGCCATCGGCACGGAGCTGAGCATCCACGGGCACCGCATCGTGCCCACCGTGTCGATCGGCATCGCCCTGTCCACAACCGATTCCAGCTCGGCCAGCCTGCTGCGTGACACCGACTCCGCGCTCTCCAACGCCAAACGTTCCGGCCGCGCACAGTGGCGACTGTTCGACGCCACCATGCACTCGCAGGCGATGACCCGGCTCATCCTCGAAGAAGAGATCCGCACCGCGCTGCTCCAGGGTGATTTCGTGGTGCACTATCAGCCGATCGTGGCCCTCGCCGATCGCAGCATCGTGGGGTACGAGGCCCTGGTGCGCTGGCAGCATCCGGAGCGCGGCCTGTTGGTGCCGGCGGAGTTCCTCCCGATCGCCGAAGATTCCGGCCTCATCGTGGGCATCGGATCAGCCGTGCTCGACCAGGTCTGTGCGGTGCTGGCCGAGCACCCGGATGCGCCGGGGCCGATCAGTGTCAACGTCTCGGCCGTCGAGCTGGCCTGCGACGACTGGTCCGAGCGGTTTCTGGCCACTCTCCGCCGGTACCGGGTGGAACCGTCCCGGATCATCGTGGAGGTCACCGAAACGGCCGTGCTGTCGCTGACCACGCACACCATCGCCAGCCTAAGAGCGGTGCGTGACCTCGGAGCCGGCCTGCACGTGGACGACTTCGGTACCGGGTTCTCCTCCATCGCGTTGCTGCGCGACCTCCCCGTGACCGGCCTCAAGCTCGACGCGAGCTTCGTGTCGAACCTCGATGCCGGGGTGCACGACGCCAACACCCTCGCCAGCGGCCTTGCCGCCCTGGTCACCCACCTCGGGCTCACCGGCGTGGCCGAAGGCATCGAAACCGAGGTGCAGGCGGAGGCCCTCACTCGCCAGGGCTGGCAACACGGTCAGGGGTACCTGTTCGGTCGTCCGGCGGCCTGGGCCTCTCGCACCGGTTAGCGCACGCCGCCCATCAGCCGCAGGATCGGCTTGGTGAACAGCCCCAGAATGACACCGAGCACGATGGCGATGCCGCCGAGCACGCCGAAGTACAACTGCTCAGGCGCGGTGGCGTACCACTCGGCGAGCAGCCCGGAAATGGCGGTTCCGAGCGCGACCGAGAGGAAGAACAGGGCGACCATCTGGGTCTTGAACAGGTCGGGGGCGAGTTTGGTGGAAACCGACAGCCCCACTGGCGAGAGCAACAGCTCGGCGACGGTGAAGATGAGCAGGATGCCGACCATCGCCAGCAGCGGGGTGGAGTTCGCCGCACCGCCGGCGAACGGCAGGAAGAGCAGGAATGCCAGGCCCATGATGCCGGTGCCGAAGGCGAACTTCACCGGTGTCGACGGTTGCTTCGCACCCCACTTGGTCCAGATCGCGGCGAACACGCCCGACAACACGATGATGAACACCGGGTTGATCGACTGCACCCACGACACCGGCATCTCCCAGCCGAACAGGCTGCGATCCAGCCGCAGGTCGGAGTAGATCGTCACGACGGTGAACTGCTGTTGATAGAGAGACCAGAACGCCACGCTCGCGATGAACAGCGGGATGAACGCATACACGCGCTTCCGCTCCACCGTGGAGATGTGCTTGTTGCCCAGGATCACGATGAAGTAGGTCACGGAAGCCACGATCGTGACCCCGATCACGATGGTGACGAGGTTGGTGGCGGTGATGACTCCGGTGAGCACCAACACCACGATGAGCAGGATGAACGCCGCGGCGATCAGCGCGTAGGGCAGGTAGCGGCTGCGCGGCAGCGGGTCGGGAACCTCGCGGGAGATGTCGGGCAGGCGCTTGCGCCCGAACGAGTACTGGATCAGGCCGATCGCCATGCCCACGGCAGCCAGGCCGAAGCCGTAGTGGAAGCCGACGGTGGACTGCAGCAGCCCGGTGAGGATCGGGCCGAAGAACGCGCCCAGGTTGATGCCGAGGTAGAAGAGGGAGAACCCGGCGTCGCGGCGGGGGTCTTCCTTGCGGTACAGGGTTCCGACCACCGAGGTGGCGTTGGCCTTGAGGCCGCCGCTGCCGAACGCGATCAGGATCAGACCGACGATCACACCGGCGACACCTGGGATCAGCGCCAGGCCGATGTGACCGAACATGATGATGAACGCGCTGACGTAGAGCACCCGTTCGGAGCCGGCCAGCCGGTCGGCGATCCAGGCGCCCAGGATCGTGGAGAGGTACACCGCGCCGCCGTAGGCACCGACGATTCCCGCCGCCGTGGCCTGCGGAATGCCCAGGCCGCCCTCTGCCGCCGAGTAGTACAAATAGAGCAGCAGGATGCCCTGCATCCCGTAGAACGAGAAGCGCTCCCACATCTCCACGCCGAAAATGCTGGCCAGAGCCCGAGGTTGACCGAAGAATCGGTGGTCGTCCTGAGGAGTGTCCGAATCGTGCTCAGCGATACTGGTCATTCTTCGACGATACTCTCGGGGTCCGCGCAGAGGGCACCCGAATTGGGACTTCCGGGCCGTGCGGCATCCGCTACCCTGCACCTGCGCCGGTGCCTGCACTTACGCCGGAGCGTGCATTCACGCTGGTGGCACTGGCACCCGCACCGGCGCGACCTCGGCCGCGGCCGCCGACCCGGTGACAGCGCCGGCGGCCGCCGCTCCGGCACCCAGCCTCGGGGTGCGGCGGCGGGTGCTGCTCGCTCTGCCGCGCCCGTAGACCAGCCACATGGTGAAGCCCATGATGATCATCAGCAGCACCGTGTACACGAAGGTGATCGACATGGCATCGAGGTTGTTCTCGCCCTCGGTGCTCGCCCGGATCGCCAGGCCCAGAGGCTCGTAGAGCGGGTGGTAGAGGAACACGGCGGCGTCGTAGTCATCCAGCAGGCTGTTGAAGTTGAGCGCCGTGATCGCCGCGGCGGTGGGCAGAACCAGCGGCACCAGCACCGTGCGCAGGGTGAACAGCGGGCCGGCACCCAGGATGCGCGCGGCATCCTCGAGAGATTCGGGCACCGATGCGAACGCGGCCTTGAGCAGCCGCAGGGTGAACGGGATCTTGATGATCACGTACGCCACCAGCAGCAGCATGGTGGTGCCGGTGAGCACCTGCCCGCCGATCAGCGGGTTGGGCCGGTCGAAGGTCATCACCAGAGCCAGCGCGATCAGGATCGTCGGCAGAATCCACGGGATGTGCAGCAGGTACTCCAGCAGCGACGTGACGGGGTTGCGGTGTTTCTGGAACACCCTCGCCACGAACAGCATGCCCAGCACCACGATCAGCGACGCCAGGGCGCTGTAGACCACGCTCACCACGAACGGTTTCAGCACCGCGGGGGTGCCGAACACGGTGGCGTAGTTGGCCAGGGTGAAGGCATCCCAGGTGATGGTGCCGGTGCTGATCGCGGTGGACTCGAGGAACGAGAACAGCACGATCAATAACACCGGCAGGGCGTAGATCACGAACAGAACGTATGCTGCCACGTGCACCAGCACGTTGGCGAGTGGATTGCGGATGCGCTGCTTCTGCAGCGGGGTGGCCACCTTGGCCACCGAGAAGTACACGCCGCTCTTCTCGACCCGGTTCATCATGGCCAGCAGCACGATCGTGGCCAGGCCCAGGATGATCGCCAGCAGCGCGGCCAGGTCGCGGGAGCCGCTGCTCTTGGAGAAGGTGAGAATCATCGGTGCGATGGTCTGGAAGTCCGTGCCGCCGAGCACCAGCGGGGCGGTCAGTGCGCCCAGCCCGGTGAGGAAGGTGAGCACGGTGACCGCGAAGATCATCGGCCTAAGCGCCGGCAGCACGATGCGCCAGAGGATGGTGAGGGTGGACGCGCCCATGTTGCGGGCCGCTTCGATGGTCTGGTAGTCGATCTTCGCCAGCGACGAACCGAGGAAGAGCATGTGGTTGGTGGTGGTGGCGAGGGTCATCACGACCACCACCGCGAAGTAGCCGGAGAACCAGTTCGGATCGATGTCGGGGAAGACGTTGCGCACGGCGTTGGTGATGAAACCGTACTTGCCGTAGATGAAGTTGTACCCGGCGGCCAGCACGATGCCGCCGTAGATCAGGGTGGTGGCGTAACCGAGCCAGAGCACCCGGGAGCCGCGGATCTTGAAGTAGTCGGTGACCAGCACGATGAAGATGCCCACCACGTTCACCGTCACCGCGAGCGTCGCGGCCAGGGCGAAGCTGTGCCAGAGGCTGTTCAGCGCCCGCTCGGAGCTGACCAGCTTCTCCAGCGCCCGGAAGCTGAATCGGCCGTCGGGAAAGAACGTGCTGATCAGCAGGGTGGCGTTGGGCAGCACAAGGAAGGTGGCCACGAACCAGACCAACACGACGAGCACGATGACGACCAGGGGTGAGCGGAGCATGCCCCGCCAGGAAGAGTTGCGCATCCGGTGTCCTAGTACTGCAGGATCGACGACGGGTCGATGTAGAGCTGCGCCCGGACACCCGGCGCGAGCGGCAGCGCCCCGTTCTCTGGCACCAGCGCGCGCAGCCGGCTGCCGTTGCTGTCGATCGTGTAGGTGCTGTGCGAGCCCTGGTAGACCCGGTCGGCGATCACGCCATCCAGCCGGATGGATGCGCCGCGCGCCGGCGGTTGCAGGCCCACCTTCTCCAGGCGCAAGTACGAGTTCTTGCCGGCGGAGAGGAACTCACCGCCGGAGCCGCGCAGGTGCTGCAGGAATTCACCGGAGAGCCGATTGGTGGCGCCCACGAAGGTGGCGACGAACTCGGTGGCTGAACGGTTGTAGATCTCCTCCGGCGTGCCCACCTGTTCGACCACGCCGTGGTTGAACACGGCGATCCGGTCGCTCATGGTCAGGGCTTCCTCCTGGTCGTGGGTGACGTAGACCGTGGTGATGCCCAGTTCGCGCTGCAGGTTCTTGAGCTGTTCCCGCAACTGCACCCGCAGCTTGGCGTCAAGGTTGGAGAGCGGTTCGTCCAGGAGCAGGATGCGGGGTTTGAGCACCAGCGCCCGGGCGATGGCCACCCGTTGCTGCTGGCCGCCGGAGAGTTCGGAGACGTTCTTGGCCAGCTGCTCCTGGGTGAGTTCCACCTGCGCGGCGATCTCGTCGACCAGCCGGTCGGTCTCGGCACGATTGGTCTTTCGCACCTTGAGGCCGAATGCGATGTTCTCCCGCACGCTCATGCTCGGGAACAGGGCGTAGTTCTGGAACACCATGCCCACGCTGCGCTTCTCACTGGGCAGCCGGGTCGCATCCTTGCCGTCGATGTAGATCGACCCTCGGCTGGGCTCGATGAACCCGGCCAGGGTGCGCAGCGCCGTGGTTTTGCCGCAGCCGGAGGGCCCGAGCAGGGTGAAGAACTCACCCTGCCCGACCTCGAGGTCCAGCTGCGGAATGGCCACGTGCTCGCCGAAGGTGACTTCGATGTTCTCGAACTTGATCATGATGTCGCTATCCCGGGGTTGGTTACGGCAGGTACTCGAGCTCGGTCTTTTCCACCCAGGCACCGATGTTCTCGCGGGTAAGCGAGTAGTCGATGTCCTGCTTGGGCAGCGACTCGATCAGCTCGACGACCTCGGGCAGCGCCTCGGCGCGAGCCTTCTCGTTCACCGGGTACGACGCGAACTCGGCCGCAAACGCGCCCTGGGTCTCTGCGCTGCCGAACCAGTCGATGAACTCCTCGGCAGCGGTCTCCCGCGGAGTGCCGGCGATCACGGCGATCTGCTCGGTCACGTACGGCACACCATCCGCCGGGCTGATCACGCCGGTCTTGGTGCCGTACTCGGCATCACGGGCGGTGATGCCGCTGGAGGGCAGCACGCCGAAGTCCACGTCGCCACGGGTCATGCGGGCGTACAGGTCGGTTCCCTCCTCGGCGGGCGAGCCGTGCGCGAAGTACTCCTCCACCTGCTCCCAGCCCTTGTCTGAGACGCCGAGGTCGCCGTCGTCGTCGAGGTAGGGCGCGAGGAGGCCGGCGAGCACCAGCTGCGGGGTGGCCTGGCCGAGGGCGGTGTTCACTTCGTAGCGGCCGTCGTAGGCGGCGTCCTCCCACAGATCGGCGACCTCGGTGGGGGCGTCGGCGGCTGGGATCGTGTTGGTGTCGTAGACCGTGACGATCGCCTGTTCCACCAACGGCCAGAACACGCCGTCCTCCGGGTCGCCGGATTCCTGGTCGACCTCGCCGGCCCAGGCCGGCTCGTAGGCGGTGACGGCGTCTTCCTCTTTAAGGGTCTCGAAGAACATATTGTTCAGGCCGAACACCACATCGCCTACCGGGTTGTTCTTCTCGGCCACGATGCGGTTCGCCAGGTCGGCGCCGCCCAGGCCCACGATCTCGATGTCGATGCCGGCCTCCTTGGCCTGGGCCGTGACCCACTCGCCGCGGCCGTCGCCGTTGGAGTTGGTGTAGACGATGAGAGTGCCGCCGGCATCATCGCCCCCGGAGCCGGCGTCGGCCGTGGCGCAGGATGCCAGTGCTCCGGTGCCCAGCAGTGCGGTGGCCATGATGGCCGTGAAACGGATGCGCTTGTTCAATTTTTTCCCCCTGGTTTCGGACCGCGAAAGCGCCGGAGGCGCTCACCGGCCGGATCTCGTCTCGACAATGGTGCTTTCACGCTAGGCCGGGGCGAATCGGGCTCCCGACCATTCGAGGGACTGTTCGCCTCGCGTTTGCCTGCCGTACACCGATGATTCTCTGCTGCCGGCGGGCCGAGGCCCGGGTCGTCCTGACCGGCGGCGCCTCGTCGTGCGGCCCGACGCGGATGTCATGCGAGCGACTCTGCCCATGGTGTCTCTCCCCCAAAAGAAGTCCGTTTATCCACGCTAGGGCAGCTATCGGCGCCTGTATGTCCTCCGAAAGGAGGACAACGTGCCAGACTGGCCATTGCACCCCCACTTCGGGTGTCATACGGGCGATGGTTTATGCCAGTATTGATCCACATTGGCGGTCCGATCGGCTCGCAGGCGGGGGCGCGATGGCAGTCGGAGCGACGGTGGACGGCCTCGGCGCCCAGGAGGCCTCGAGTCTGGAGCCGCCGGCCGATATTCGCTGGGCGGGTGCGATCCCGCCGGGCCTGGCGGCCCAGCTGCCCGTTGTGAGCGCTGGTGTCGGTGTGATCGTGCGCGACCCAGAGGGTCGAGTAATCGGGGGCAACGCGGCGGCCGGACGAATGCTGCAGCTCAGCTGGGGCCAGCTGTTGCTCTGCCCGCCAGGCGATCCGCACTGGAATCCCATCGACGAGCGGGGAGTGCCCATCTCGGCCGATCGGCATCCCGCGGTGCAGACCCTGCAGACGGGCCGCCGCGTCGACGACCTGCTCGTCGGCCTGTCGCTGCCCGGAGTTGCAACGGCCGTGGACCGCCTGGCCTGGATCGCCATCACGTCCTTCCTGGTCAGCACGGCCACCGGAGAGCCGCAGGCGGTGGTGAACCTGTTCGACGACCTCACCGACAGCCCCCGCGGGCGGGCCGCGGCCAACCAGGTCTTCGCCGGGTACCGGGACCTGGCCGACAACGTCACCGACTTTGTGGTGCGCACCGACCTGACCGGCACCGTGCAGTGGGTGTCACCGTCGGTGACGGCGGCCACCGGGTGGCAGCTCGACACCGTGCTCGGGCACTCGATCCTCGAATTCTGGCATCCGGAAGACGCGTCGAAGATCGCCGAGACCAGCGCGAGCATGCGGGCCGGCGAGCGGCATTCCACCCGGTGCCAGGTGCGCTGCGCCGACGGAAGCTACCGCTGGTTCTTCCGGTCGTCCGGACCCATCCTCACGCCGACCCGCACCGTCACCGGCGCCGTGCACGGGTTCACCAGCATCGGCGCCCTCGTCGACGCCGAACGTGCGGCCAACGCCGAGCGGGCCATTCTGCGGGCCTCGCTCGACAGTCTCGCCGACCCGTACCTGGTCGTCGCCGCCCAGCGCGACGAACACGGCGCCATCGTCGATTTCCGGGTCACCGAGGCCAACCCTGCCGCCTGCGACTTCCAGCGGATGACGCGCGCGGACATCATCGGCAGCTCCCTGTTCCAGTCGGCACCAGTGGCCATCGCCGACCGTCTGACCGCGCTCTGCGCCGAGGTGCTGGGCAGCGGTGTCGCGCAGACCCTCGACGGCTTCCCTTCCCGGGAGGCCGACCGGGAACGCTGGTTCGACTTCAGGGTCTGCCCGGTCGGCGAGGGGGTGTCGGTCTGGCTGCGCGACGTGACCGGCCGGCACCTGGCCGTGCAGGCCGTGCACGACTCGGAGCAGCGGTATCGGCTGCTCGCCGAGAACGCTTCAGACGTCGTCGTGATGATCGGTGCCGACAACAGATGTGAGTGGGTCTCCCCCTCCGCGCAGGATGCCCTGGGCTGGAGCCCGGACGAGATCGCCCGGCGCGCGCCGACCGACCTGGTGCACCCGGATGACCTCGCCGACCTGCTCGTCGACCGGGATGCAGTCTCCGACGGCCTGGTGCAGCTGCCCCCGTTCCGGGTGCGGCACAAGAACGGTTCATACCGCTGGATGTCTGCGGCGACCCGCGAGGTGCAGAGCGACGGCAGTATTGTCGGCCGGATCGTGTCGCTGCGCGATGTGCACGACGAAACCCTCGCCGGCCGGGCCCTCGAAGCGTCGGAAGAGATGTTCCGCGCGGTGCTGACGTCGTCATCGACCGGCATGATGCTCTGCGACTTCACCGGGCGCATCCAGCTGGTCAACGACGCCCTCTGCCGTATGCTGCAGCGCGACGAGGACTGGCTGCTCGGCCGGCTCACCAGGGACTTTGTGCACTCCGACGACCGACTGCTGCTCGATCAGACGCCCGGTCAGACCCTCGGGAACCTCTCGCCGGCGGTCACCGAGCTGCGGCTGCTCCGCTCGGACGGCACGATCATCTGGGCGCGACGGTCATCATCGGTGATCCACAACTCCACGGCGGCTCCGGAACGACTGGTGGTGCAGCTCGAAGATGTGACCACGGAGCACGAGGCCCGGCAGGAGCTACTCTTCCAGGCGTACAACGACCGGCTCACCGGCATGCACAATCGGGCGTGGATCCTCAACTCCCTGGAGGTCGATCTGGCCCATGCCCAAACCTCCCACGGCGTGGTGGGCGTGCTGTTCATCGACCTGGACAACTTCAAGCTGGTGAACGACTCGCTCGGGCATGCGGCCGGCGACGAGGTGCTCACCGAGATCGCCGAACGCATGATGGGCGCCATGCGGCCGCAAGACCGGGTGGGCCGGTTCGGCGGCGACGAGTTCGTGGTGGTGATCCCCGACGCATCCGACCCCAAGGTGGTGGAGCGGGTGGCCGACCGGATCGCACGCGCGCTCGCCCCCGAACTCACCGTGCACGGCCACCGCATCGTGCCCACAGTGTCGATCGGCATTGCCCTGTCGACGACCGAGTCCACCGCCGCCAGCCTGCTGCGGGACACCGACTCCGCGCTGTTCCGCGCCAAACGGTCAGGCCGGGCCCGGTGGCAACTCTTCGACGCCACCATGCACTCCCAGGCGATGAACCGGCTCACCCTGGAAGATGAGATTCGCACCTCGCTGCTCGCCGGCGATTTCGTGGCGCACTACCAACCGGTGGTGGCGCTGGCCGACCGCACCGTGGTGGGCCACGAGGCGCTGGTGCGCTGGCAGCACCCCCGCCGCGGGCTGCTTTCGCCGGCGGAGTTCCTGCCGATCGCCGAGGACTCCGGCCTGGTGGTGGGCATCGGCCGGGCCGTACTCGAACGGGTGTGCACAGCGCTGGCCGCGAACCCGGATGCCGGCGGCACGATCAGCGTGAACGTCTCCGCCGTTGAGCTCGGCCGCGACGGCTGGGCCGACGGGTTCATCGCCACGGTCGAACGGCACGGTGTCGATCCGAGTCGTCTGGTGGTCGAGGTGACCGAGACCGCGGTGCTCTCCCTCAGCCCCGACACCATTCGTGGCCTGGTGGCGGTGCGTGACCTGGGCGTGGGCCTGCACGTTGACGACTTCGGCACCGGCTTCTCGTCGATCGCGCTCCTGCGCGACCTGCCGGTGTCCGGCCTCAAGCTCGACGCCAGTTTTGTGACCGGTCTCGATGACGGCGTGCGCGGCGCGGCGAACCTGGCCGGCGGACTGGCCGGTCTGGTGGCCCACCTCGGTCTCACCGGCGTGGCCGAGGGCATCGAGACCGAGGCGCAGGCCGACGCGCTCAACCGGCAGGGCTGGCTGCACGGGCAGGGCTACCTGTTCGGTCCGCCCGCCCCGTGGCCCGCCTGGCCGGCCAGGCAGGGCTGACCCGCTGCGGGCCTCCGGCGCGAGCCTCGGTTCTCGGTCGTGGCTGTCCGCTACTATTCGAGGACATTCGCGATCCACCCGGCTCGCAGGCAGGGGCACCATGGCAGTGGGATCGACCATTGACAACGATCCCGCAGCCGACGATTCCGCGACCGAGCTAGCGCCCCGAATCATAGACCCGGATGCCGACATCCGCTGGCCGCACGGAGCCTCGGCCGGGCTGGCCGACCAGGTGCCGCCGGTTGAAGCCGGCACCGGGGTGGTGATCCGGGCGCTCGACGGCACCGTGATCGGGGCCAACCCCGCCGCCGCCCGGCTGCTGCACACGAGCTGGCCGGCGCTGATCCAGAGCACCCTCGACGACGCCCGGTGGCAACCCATCGACGAGCACGGCCTCCCGGTCGCGCTCGACCGGCGGCCCAGCGCCGAGACCCTGGCCACCAACCGCCCGATCGAGACGCGCCTGATCGGCCTCGCCCTGCCCGGGTCGTCGGGCGAAGCCGACGCACTGGCTTGGCTGAGCGCCAGCACTGCCGTGGCCGTGGATGCCGCCGGCACGACCATCGCCGGCATCGTGATGTTCACGGATGTGACCGACACCGCGCGGGGCCGCGCCGCCACCGACCGCGTGCTCGCGAGCTATCGCGACCTGGCCGGCAACGTCACCGACTTCGTGCTGCGCACCACCCTGGACGGCACCATCGAGTGGGTGTCACCGTCGGTCACCGCCGCCACCGGGTGGCCGATGACCACGCTCATCGGGCACGGGCCGGGCGGGTTCGAGCACCCCGACGACACCGCCAAGTCGCGCGCCCTGCTGCAGGGCATCCAGACCGGCCAGCGCACCCAGGGCCGCTGCCGGTTGCTCTGCGCCGACGGCGGCTATCGCTGGTTCTTCCTCTCCTCCAGCCCCCTCTTCGCGCCCAACGGCACTATCACCGGCGGGGTGCACGGATTCACCAGCATCGACGCGCTGGTGCAGGCCGAGGATGCCGCCGACGCCGAACGCGCTCTGCTCCGGGCATCGCTCGACAGCCTGGCCGACCCGTATGTGGTCGTGGCCAGCCAGCCGGGCGAGCACGGTATGGCCGCCGACTTCATCGTCACCGAGGCCAACCCCGCCGCCTGCGAGTTCCTTCGGATACCGCGGGAGCAACTGCTGGGCGAGTCGTTGTTCGCGCCGTGGCCGGTCGCGATCGCCGAGCACCTCGCGGCGCTCTGCGCGCAGGTCGTCGCCAGCGCCCTGCCGCAACGTCTCGACGGTGTGCACTCCACAGCTTCCGGCCGGGACCGCTGGTACGACGTGCGGGTGTCCCCGCTCGGCCGCGGCGCATCCGTGCACCTGCGCGATGTGACCAGCCAGCACCTCGCCCAGCGGGCCGAGCACGAATCCCACCAGCGCTACCGGCTGCTGGCCGAGAACGCCTCCGACGTGGTCGTGATGGTCGACCAGGACGACAGGCTGGTCTGGGTTTCCCCCTCCGCCGAGGAGCTGCTGGGCTGGCGGCCCGATGAGCTCGTGCTGCGGACCCCCATGGAGCTGGTGCATCCCGACGATCTGTCCGAGCTGATGACCACCCGGGACGATTTCGTCGACGGCCTCCTGCTCCTCGCCCCGTTCCGGTTGCGGCGCAAGGACGGCCAGTACCGATGGGTGTCAGCGTCCATCCGCGAGGTGCGCGACGCCGACACCACGCTGGTCGCCCGGGTGGTGTCGGTGCGGGACGTGCACGAGGAGACCCTGGCCCGCCAGGCGCTCGAGGCGTCGGAGAAGATGTTCCGCGCGGTACTCACCTCCTCATCGACGGGCATGATCCTCTGCGACCCCATCGGGCGCATCCAGGTGGTCAACGCGGCGCTCTGCCGCATCCTGCAGCGCGACGAGGCCTGGTTGCTGACCCGCAGCACCGACGACCTCGTGCACCCCGACGACCTGCCCGGCCTGCAGGACGCGCGCCGACGCACCCTCGAACCCGGGGGCACCCCGCCGATCATCGAGATGCGGCTGATCCGGGCCGACGGCACTGTGATCTGGGCCCGTCGGTCCGCCTCGGTGATCCGGGACGCCGCCGGCGCGCCGACGCGGCTGGTCGTGCAGCTCGAAGACGTGACGGCCGAGCACGACGCGCGGGAGGAACTGCGTTTCCAGGCGTTCAACGACCGGCTGACCGGTATGCCCAACCGGGCCTGGATCCTCAACGCGCTCGAGTCGGACATCTCCGACGCGCACCGCACCCAGGGCGCGGTCGGGGTGCTGTTCATCGACCTCGACAACTTCAAACTCATCAACGACTCCCTCGGGCACGTCGCCGGCGACGAGGTGCTCACCGAGATCGCCGAACGGATGATGGCGGCCATGCGACCGCAGGACCGGGTGGGCCGGTTCGGCGGCGACGAGTTCGTCGTGGTCGTGCCGCACGTGACCAGCCCCGATGAGGTGGAACGGGTTGCCGCGACGATCGCCGCGACCCTGGGCACCGAGCTGACCATCCACGGGCACCGGATCGTGCCGACGGTGTCGATCGGCATCGCCCTGTCTACCCCGGAATCCACTGCGGCGAGCCTGCTGCGGGACACCGACTCCGCCCTGTTCCGGGCCAAGAAGTCGGGTCGGGCGCGCTGGCAGTTCTTCGACGCCACCATGCACTCCCAGGCGATGACCCGGCTCACCTTGGAAGACGAGATCCGCACCTCGCTCGCCGCGGGCGACTTCGTGGTGCACTACCAACCGGTAGTGACGCTGGCCGATCGTGCCGTGGTGGGTCACGAGGCGCTGGTGCGGTGGCAGCACCCCCAGCGCGGACTGGTCTCGCCGGCGGAGTTCCTGCCGGTCGCCGAGGAGTCCGGGCTCATCCTCGGCATCGGCCGGGCCGTGCTCGCCCAGGTCTGCACCGTGCTGGCGGGCCATCCGGATGCGCCGGGCACGATCAGCGTGAACGTGTCGGCCGTCGAATTGGCTCGCGACGATTGGGCGCAGCTGTTCACCGCTACCGTGGAGCGTCACGGGGTGGACCCGGCCCGGCTGGTGGTGGAGGTCACCGAGACCGCGGTGCTGGCGCTGGGCACCGTCACCGTGGCCAATCTGGTGGCGGTGCGCGACCTCGGCGTGGGCCTGCACGTCGACGATTTCGGCACCGGGTTCTCCTCGATCTCCCTGCTGCGGGACCTGCCCGTGACCGGCCTCAAACTCGACGCCAGTTTTGTTGCCGACCTCGGCGACCCGCTCAGCGAGGACGGCCGCGGGGCGCACGCCCTGGCCGCGGGTCTGGCCGGGCTGGTGTCCCATCTCGGCCTCGCCGGCGTGGCCGAAGGCGTCGAGACCGAAGCGCAGGCCGAGGCCCTCCGCGGGCAGGGCTGGTCCCACGGCCAGGGCTACCTCTTCGGCCGGCCGGCGCCCTGGCCCGCCTGACCCTCCGGCCCGAGCGACGCCTCGAGCGCCGTCAGAACCAGAGCTGCGCAGGTGAGGCGCCGTTTCGCGCGAGGCGCGCCACCCGCGAATCGGCGCCTCACCCGCGTACCCCCTGCCCCTAGGACCCCAGCCGGGCCATCAGTGCGTCGAGCATCGGCAGCTGCCCCTTCACGAGTTTCACCTGGGCCTGGTCGATCCCCACCCAGCGGGCATCATCGATCTCCGGAAACTCCTGTACCTGGCCCGACCCCCGCGGCCACTCCACCGTGAAGGTATTGCTCAGCACCCGCTCCACCTCGAACCCGGTCTCTGCGGCGAACACCGTGACCAGCTTTCCCGACGGTTGCCGGAATTGGCCCAGCTCGGTGTAGTCGGCGTCGGGTGCCGGCACTCCGATCTCCTCCTGGAACTCCCGCCGGGCAGCGACAAACGGGTCTTCGCTGAGGTCGTATTCCCCTTTGGGAATGGACCAGGCCGCGGCATCCTTGCGCGCCCAGAACGGTCCGCCCATGTGTGCGATCCAGACCTCGAGCCCGGCATCCGTATGCCGATACAGCAGGATGCCCGCGCTCTGCACTGCCATCAGCGCACCCGGGCCGGCCGGCCGGTCATGTCGTGTGCCGGTAGGTGACGTGGGTGACCAGGTCGTTCTGGCGGGAACCGACCTGCTTCAGGTTCAGGTTCGGCAGCCCCGGTAGCACCGGCTCCCCCGCCCCCAGTTCGATGGGTGCAATGTGCAGCCGCAGCTCGTCGATCAGCCCGGCCGACAGGTACTGCCGCACCGTGGAGGCTCCGCCGGCGATCGCCACGGACTTCTGCCCCGCGGCGGCCCGCGCCTGTTCCAGGGCGAAGTGGATGCCGTCGGTAACGAAGTGGAAAGTGGTGCCGCCCGCCATCGGCAGCGGTTCGCGCGGGTAGTGCGTGAGCACGAACACCGCCGCGTGATAGGGCGGATCGTCACCCCACCAGCCGGTCCAGTCGGCGTCCCAGTCGCCGCGGCCGGGCCCGAACATGTTGCGGCCCATGATGTAGGCGCCGGCATCCAGGATCGCCGCGACCTCTGCAGCGTTCTCGTCGGGTTGCTCGAACATCCAGCGGTGCAGCCGTTCGCCGCCCTCGCCGAGCGGAGTCGCCAGGCTCTGGTTCGGGCCGGCCGCGAAGCCGTCGGTTGACACCGTGATGTCGCAGGTCACTCGGGTCATTCGGTGGCTCCTTGCCGCAGAGGCGGGCCGTTCAGGCATGCGTGGCCGTGGCCGCCACAGTGGCCGGCACCGGTTCGTGCCGCAGGTAGGTGCGGGCGAACCGGCCGCTGCCGGCGGTGAGGGCTCGGAGGTCGATGGCGTACCGCAGCAGTTCGGCATCCGGCATCTCGGCGGTCACCTCGCTGTGCTCCTCGCCGACCGCCGCGGTGCCGGTGAGGTGGCCACGACGGGTGGAAAGGTCGGTCATCACTGTGCCAACGTAACTGTCAGGCACGGTGATTGTCACGGCCGAGACCGGTTCGAGCAGCTGGATGGTGCTGGCCGCGGCGGCCTCCCGCAACGCCAGCGCTCCGGCGGCCTGGAACGCGGCATCCGACGAATCGACGCTGTGCGCCTTGCCGCCGACCAGGGTGACCCGGATGTCCACCACCGGGAACCCGGCCGAGACGCCGCGCTGCATCTGCGCCCGCACACCCTTCTCCACCGAGCCGACGTAGTGGCCGGGCACCGCGCCGCCGACCACCTTGTTCACGAACTCGAACCCGGCGCCGCGGTCGAGCGGTTCGACCTCGATCTCGCAGATGCCGAACTGGCCGTGCCCGCCGGACTGTTTGACGTACCGGCCGCGGGCGCTGGCCGGTCTGGCGAACGTCTCCCGCAGCGGGGTGATCACGTCGACGGTCTGCAGTTTCACGCCCTGGCCGCGCAGCCGGTCCAGCACTACCTCGGCGTGCGCCTCGCCCATGCACCACAGCACCAGCTGGTGGGTCTCGGGGTTGCGCTCCACCCGCAGGGTCGGGTCGACGGCGGCGACCTTGCCGAGATTCTTGGCGAGCGCGTCTTCGTCACCGTGCGCCGCGCCCTGCACCGCCACCGGCATCAGCGGCTCCGGCATCTCCCAGGGCTGCACTAGCACCGGCGACTCGCGGTCGGAGACGGTGTCGCCGGTCTCCGCATCCGTCAGCCGGGTGAGCGCGCAGATGTCGCCGGCGATGCACAGCCGCACCGGCCGAAGGGTCGACCCGAGCGGGGATTGCAGGTGGGTGACCCGGTCGTCGCTGTCGTGGTCCTGATGGCCCCGGTCGGTGAGCCCGCGACCGCCGATGTGCACGACGGAATCCTCGCGCAGCGTGCCGGAGAAGAGCCGCACCAGGCAGACCCGGCCGAGGAACGAGTCGATGGTGGTGCGCACCACCTCGCCCACCAACGGCCCGTCCGGGTCGCAGGCCAGCGGCCCGAGCGTTCGGCCGGTCAGGTCGGTCACGGTGGGCCCCGCCCGTTCGACCGGCGACGGGAACCCCCGGGTGAGCATCTCGATCAGCTCGGTGAGGCCCACCCCGGTTTCGGCGGATGTCGCGAGCACGGGATAGAACGATCCGCGGGCCACCGCGATCTCCAGGTCGGCGATGAGCGTTGCCGGGGCGATCTCGTCGCCGGCGAGATAGCGGTCCATCAGCGTTTCGTCTTCGCTCTCGGCGATGATCCCCTCGATCAGCGCGGCCCGGGCGGCCTCCGACGCGGTGCGCTCGGCCGTGATGGCCGGGCGCTGGCTGGGGTCGCCCGCGCCGGCGCTGTAGTCGGAGACGTTGCCGGAGAGCAGGCCTACCACCCCGGTGATCGCCCCGGCCGTGCGGATCGGTTCGTACAAGGGCAGCACCGCCGGACCGAAAGCCTCCTGGCACGCGGCCAGCACCGGCTCGTAGCTCGCCCGCGGATGATCGATCCGGCTGATCACTACCGCGCGGGGCAAGCCGATCCGCTCGCACTCCGCCCAGAGCGCGGTGGTGGCGTCGTCGACGCCGTCTACCGCGGAGACCACGAACAGGGCCGCATCCGCCGCCCGCAACCCGGCGCGCAGGTCGCCGACAAAATCGGCGAAGCCCGGGGTGTCGAGCAGGTTGACCTTGTAGTCGCCGACCTCCAGTGGCAGCACGGAGAGGGTGACGGAGCGTTGCTGGTGGATCTCGGACGGGTCGGAGTCGCTCACGGTGCTGCCGGCCTCGATCGAGCCCATGCGGGTGATCGCCCCGGTGGCCGCGAGCAGGGCTTCGGTGAGCAGGGTTTTACCGCCGCCGGACCGGCCGACCAGGGCCACGTTGCGGATCTTCTCCGGCTCGAGCGCCACCGACACCGAGGATCCCCCGGCCCGGCGCAGGTCAATGCCGCCGCGGCCGGACCCTCTCGACGAGTCCTGTGTGCCTTTTCCCGACATGAGCAGCTCCCGACGTCATCGTCTCGACTTTCCCGCACCGTGTGTAACCGATTTGACCCCAGACCGCGGCCGACGGCAAGGGCGCGGGTGCGACCACCGGCCCACGGAGGTGCGCGGGCGAAGGCGAGCGCGGGTGAGACCACCGGCCACCGCAGGTGCGCGGGCAAGGCGCCGGTTCGCGGGTGGCGCGCCACGCGCGAATCGGCGCCGTACCCGCGCACCGCGATTCCTGCGCCCCGATCCGTAGGCTGGGGCCATGCAGATCGAGGTTGTCATCGACGAGTGGGCCCAACAGTGCTGCGGCGTACCGTTTCGGGTCGGCGGCGAGGCAAGCTGGCAGCTGATCGCCGCCCAACCCCAGGCGGGCTCCGTTCCCCGGTTCTTCGATGATCAGCATGACCAGGCAGCCGAGGATGTGCCGCGCCTGGCCGTCACGGGCACGGTGACGTCGATCACCGGAGTCAGCTATCCCGCCATTCCGACTCCCGGCGAGGCGCACAGCTACACAGCGGACCGTTCAGCGCCGACTGTGCACCCGCTCGATTCGGTGCAGGAGCCTGCCCTGGTTGAGGTCAGCGAATACCGGGTGCTGCTCGACGTCGCCGACGGCAGCGCCCTGCCGGCATACCGGCAGAGTGCCGCGGAGATCGAGGAACGGGAGTTCGAGGCTCGCACGGCCGAACGCCGTCGCGAACGGATGACCGACGAGGTTGGAGAGCTCCTCGAGAGCCTCGCCGACGAAGTGCAGCGTTCCTATGCCGATGTGGCCGAGATCCGGCGCGCCACGGACCTATCGGCGATGACCGTGCGGCCGCTCCGGGTCGATGCCGCGGCCGTGTACTGGGCACGACAGGATTCGGAAGCCGGGGACGTCATCAGCGTGCAGGTCGGAGACGGCGTTTGGCGCCTCCCGGCATCCGTCGACAACGTCGCCATCGTGCGGGAGCTTCTCGACGCCGCGGCCCACGGCCGCGTCGAGGAACATGTCAGACCGCCCGAATCCCCGCACCGTCTGGACACCGAAGCGCACGCCGCGGATGGCCGCAGCTGGACGGCAACGGTGCAGTTCGAGCCGTTCGCGGCCGACGGGTTCTTCGCCATGCCCCGCCAGCTGTGGGCGCGCCTCCAACGGGGCGAACACCGCTACCAGCCCTGGGCGGAGACCGAGCCCGGTGCCGGGCCGAGCGTCCGAACCGCGACCCGCCGCGCACGGGTGCTAGGAATGGATCATGCCGATCCTCCCGAAAGAGCGTGATCCTCGCCTGATCACCGTGCGGCGCGGCGGCACGCTGACCGACGACCACCACCGGATGCTCGCCGAATGGGCCGCAATCTGCACCGAACACGTGCTGCACCTGTTCGAAGACGAGCAACCCGGCGACACCCGCCCGCGAGACGCACTCGCCATCGGCCGGGCGTGGATCCGTGGGGAGGTGCCCATGCGGGTCGCCCACCAGACGGCGTTCACGGCGAACGCTGCGGCCCGGGGCCTGCCGGATCCGGCCAGGTTCGCCGCCCTGTCGGCCGGCCAGGCGGTGGCGGTGGCTCATGTTGCCGCCCACGACCTGGGCGCAGCGGCGTATGCGATCCGCGCGGCAGCGGCGGCGGTGCCGCCTGATCGGGCCGAGCACGTTCGGGTGGCCGAGCGAGATTGGCAACGGGCACAACTGCCCGTCGGCATCCGGGCCCTCGTTCTCGACGACCAGCAGGCTCGCAGCGCCATCTGCTGGAACGTCTTCGACGACTGAAGGCTGCCGCTCTACGCACGGCCCGTCGGCGGCGAGAGTGGCCGCGTGCCGAAGTACGACGTCAGCAGCAGCACGAGCGCGGAGCAGGCCAGCAGCCCGTCGACGATGCCGGCCGGCAGCATGAAGACCATCAACGCCATCGTGACGACACAGTTGATGACCGAGAGCGCCAGACCCCAGAGCCGATTGCGCAGCACCCCGACAGCGCCGATGATACGCGTCACCCCGAACACGCCACTGAGCACCATCATCTCCACGAGGTTCTCCTGAAAGAACGGCACGTTGAACGAGAAGTACTGCCCCACCGTGCCGAAATCGACGCCGAGCGCCAGGAGCGGGAACACCGCCAGGAAGACGCCGACCTCCATGAGGCCGCCGTGCACGATCATCAGTACGGCTGCGGCGCGGTAGCAGCGAGTCGGGTTCCCCATGGGGAGAGCCTAGGGGCGCGGCGGTCGATCCTCGATCGAAATAACACAACAACTCTTGCGCAATATCTGTTGTGCTTATAGGGTCGGGGACATGACAGCCCGGGAACCCACTCGCACGACGCTCAGTTCGGCCGCCTCGATGCGGGTGCTCGCGCATCCCACCCGGCTGCGACTGCTGGGGCTGCTGCGCGAACGCGGCCCGCAGACCGCGGCCCAGCTGGGCGATGTCGTCGATGAGGCGCCCGGCACGATCAGCTACCACCTCGGCAAGCTGGCCTCCATCGCCCTGATCGAGCCAGCCGATGCCCAGAGCACCGACCAGCGCGAACGCTGGTGGCAGGCCACGACCGCACTGACCAGCTGGGAGCCCGCGGACCTGCTCGATGACCCCGAGAAGCTGGCGGCGTCGGCCGGGCTGCAGAAATCAATCGGCCAGGCTTATGCCGCCCGGTTCAGCGACTACATCGACGCGACGCCCACGCTGCCACGGGAGTGGGTCGCTGCCGGCGCCAGCGGCGACCGCAGCCTGCGCCTCACCGTCGAGGAACTCACCGCGATGCGGGCCGACCTGGAAGCCCTCGTCGACCGATGGCTCGACACCAGCGCCGCCCACGACCCGGCCGTCGCGGATGGCGCCGAGCCCGTGGTGCTGGTCTACCAGGCCTACCGCCGACCCTGAGCCCGGCCGATGACGACGCACCAGGCGGATGCCCGCCGCAGCAACCGGCGCGCCACCGGCTCCCTCTCGGCCCTGCTCGCCGCCCATGCCATCTCGCAGACGGGCAACGTGGTCACGGCCTTCGCGATCCCGTTCTACGTGCTCAGCCTGGGCGGCTCGGGGGTGGAGGTCGGCATCGCCGCGTTCTTCGCCACCGCCCCGATCGTGCTCGGCGGTGCGTTCGGCGGCGTGGTGGTCGACCGAGTGGGTCACCGGCGCGCGGCGATCGTCGCCGATCTGGTGAGCGGCGCGGCGGTGCTCGCCATCCCAGTGCTGGCCCTCACGGTGGGTCTGCCGTTCTGGGCGTTGCTCGCGCTGGTGTTCGCCGGTGGCCTGCTCGACACCCCGGGGCAGACGGCCCGACGCGTGATGCTGCCGGCGCTCACGGCGCGAGCCGGTGTGCGGCTGGAGCAGAGCGTGGGCCTGCTCGACGGGTCGGAACGGTTCGCGAAGCTGATCGGCGCCTCGGTCGCCGGTCTGCTCGTGGCGCTGGTCGGGCCGATCCCGGCCCTCTTCGTGAACGCGGCTACCTTCGCCGTCTCCGCGTTGCTCACCTGGGCATTCGTTGCCGCCGCACCCGCGCCCGCGCGGCCCGACCGCTCGGACGCACCGCGCACCTCGTACTGGGCCGACCTGGCCGAGGGCTTCCGCTTCGTGGTGCAGGACCCGCTGATGCGCTTGATCGTCGGCCTGGTGCTGGTCACCAACCTGTTCGATGCCGCTCGCGGTTCCACCCTGCTGCCGCTGTACAACAACGACCGTCTGGGCGGTGCGGCCGCGCTGGGCCTGCTGGTGGCGACGATGGGCGGATGCGCCCTGGTGGGCAATGTGGCCTTCGGCTTCGTCGCCCATCGGGTGCCTCGCCGGGTGACGTTTGCGGTGTGCTTCGTTCTGGCCGGCGGCCCGTCGAGCGCCGCCTTCGCGCTCGGCGCATCGCTGCCGGTGTTGGTCGCCGCGACCGCGCTCTCGGGCCTGGCCGCGGGTGCGATCAACCCGATCCTCGGCACGGTACAGCTCGAGCGCGTGCCCGAGCACATGCGCGGCCGGGTATTCGGGCTGATCAACGCCGGCGCCTGGGCCGGTGTGCCGTTTGGCGCCCTGCTCGGCGGGATCGCCGCCGACTCGATCGGCCTGGCGTTGGCGTTCGGCCTGATCGCGGTGCTCTACACCCTCGTCACCCTGAGCCCGCTGGCGGGTGGGTCGTGGCGGCTGATGGAGCGCCAGCGGGGTGAGGACCACCGGCAGTAGCCCCGGCCCGTCCACGCCGAAGCCGGACGTCAGACACCTACCGCGGGGCATCCTCCGCCGCCTCGAACCGGGTATCCCGCCGGTAGTCGAGTCGTCGGGCGGCGAGGGCGGCGGCTACCTGCCCGGGCGCATCCTCGCCCACCAGGAGGCGAAGCCGGGTGTCGGCCGGGTCGGCAACGTGCCGGAGGATCGCGGCCGCCGCAGCCCGCGCCGGTGTGCCGGTTCCGGGCTCGTCGGACTCGGGCCAGGGCACCTCGGCGGTGCCGAACAACCCGGTGCGCAGCGGATCGTAGGCCGGGTGGGGTGTGCTGAACCGCATGCTGGCGGCGGCCCAGTCGGTGTTGATCTCGCCCGGTTCCACGATCGTCACCCGGATGCCGAACCCGGCCACCTCCGCGGCGAGCGCCTCGCTGAACCCTTCGAGGCCCCACTTGGCGGCGTTGTACAGGCCCAGGGTGGGCATGGTGCCGACCGCGCCTACGGTGGAGATCTGCACGATCTGCCCGGCACCCTGCTCACGCATCACCGGAACGGCCGCCTGGCTCAGCCACATCGGCCCGAACAGGTCGGTATCCACGATCGCCCTGGCCTCCGCTTCGGTGACCTCTTCGAGGGCGCCGATGAGGCCGTAGCCGGCGTTATTGACGAGCACGTCGAGGCGACCGAACACCTCGACGGCGCGGGCGACAGCCTGCCGGGCGGCCGCACGGTCGCACACGTCGAGACGGTGTACCCGCAGTCGCTCGTGCTCGGGCAGGGAGTGCTCGCCCCGCACCGTGGCGAAGACCGAATGACCGGCGGCGAGGGCCGCTTCGGTGAGGGCGAGGCCGAGCCCGCGACTCGCGCCGGTGATGAACCAGGTCTGGGAGGCATCCATACATCGAGCCTAGAACGTGGCCCCGACCGGGAGCTAGGTCAGGCGGCGGTGCAGCCGCACGGTCACCTCGTCGCCGATGCCCTTCTGCAGGCGAGCCCGAACTTTGGCGTTCAGCGAGATCATGTGGCCGCCTCGACCGGTGACGAGCAGGCCCAGGTTCTCGATCTCGACCTCATCGACCGCCACGTCCACCCGCACCGACCGTTTCGTGCCGAAGAGTTCGGCCGAGTCGGGCACCTCCACGCAGTCCCAGATCTGGCCCTTCACGTCCACGCCGATCAACGCGGTGAAGGTGTGGTCGAGGGTCTGCGGAAGTTCGGTCATGATCGGGTCTCCAGTCTCGGCGGCCGGGTTCTAGCCGTTCTGCAAGGCTACCGGCGGGTGTTCGGCCACACAGAAGAGATTGCCCTCTGGATCGGCCAGGGTGGTCCACTGCACGTGCGGGTATTCGTCGAGCACGTCCCACTTATAGGTGGCGCCGAGAGCGATGAGCCGGTCGACCTCCGACTGCCGGGAGCCCCACGGCACCGTCAGGTCGAGGTGCGAAGACTGGTGCTCGGGCCGCGGCGCGGTCTCGGGCTGGAAGAACATCGCGAAACCGCCGGGAGCAGCCGGCGGCAGGTACACGCTCTCGCCGCCGGGCGAGGGTGTCGCTCCGGTCGCGGCTGCCCAGAATGCGGCCAGTTCGGCCGGGTTCCTGGCCTCGAGATTGAATGCGCCGAGGGTGATCTGGTGAGTCGTCATGGTCGCGACGCTATCAGGCACGGGAGACATTCCCCCGGCCGGGCCGCCTCCAGGCCGGCCCCCTCAAATGGCTGTTCCGAGGTCGAAAACGGGCCAGTGCTACCGTTACGCACCCCGTTGTTCGCGTTATGGGGACGGATGATTATCGAAACCAGGGTGAAAAATCATCACTGCACAGTCCAAGAATCGGCCGCCCATGACGGCCGGGGCAACGAAAGGAAGCGCCACCATGTCGGAGCACGCTCTGCGAATCTGGAGCGCCGTGGGCGCCGGCATCCTGATCGTCGGGGTGGTCGCACTGTTTGCCGGGGTGGCGATCTGGCAGCCGCTGAGCACCGCGCCCGACATCTGGACCGCCGCGACCTGGGTGCTGCTCGGGGTCGGCCTGGTGCTGACCATCCTGGCCACCTCCACCCTGGCGGCCAGATCCGGGCAGCACTGAGGCGACCCGCGCTTGATTCGTGGTGCGTCTAGAGATCGGCTCACGGGGTCTCGACAAGCTCGACCAGCGAAAAGGCAACAAGCTCGACCAGCGGAAAGGCAACACGCTCGACCAGCGAAAAGGCGAGAGACGAGTCAGCCGGCGTGGGAGGAGCGGGTGGCCTGCAGGGCGTAGCGGGCGGGGGTCATGCCGAATCGCTGCTTGAACGCCACGATGAAACTGCTGGCCGACTCGTACCCCACCTCCCCGGCCACGGACTGCACCGGCTGGCCGCGGGTGAGCATCCCCGCCGCGGAGTGCAACCGGGCCTGGATGCGCCAGGCCCGGAACGAACTGCCGGTGTCGGCCACGAACGCCCGGGCGATGGTCTTGGCGCTCACCCCGAGCCCGGCCGCCCACTGGCTGAGCTCGCGCGCATCCGCCGGGTTGTCGAGCAGGGTCGACGCGATCAGCCGGGCGCGCGGGTCCTGCGGCAGGGCCACCACGTCGTGCTGCACCGGGGCGTGCTCGAGCAGGTCCACCAGCAGGGCGTGGCACTTGCTGCGCCGGGCCGGATGCAACGCATCCGTCACGTGCGAGATCAGCGCCCGGCTGAGCTCGTCGGCCTGCACCGCGCGGGGCCAATGCCAGTGGTCGCCGGCCGGGCGCGCCGCCGGGTCGCTGTAGACGCTCACCAGCTCACCGGGGCCCTCGAAGCTCATCTCGTGCAGCATGCCGGCAGGAATCCAGACCAGGTGGTCCTGCCGCACCCGCCAGTGGTCGCCGTGCACGGTGAGCCCCATCGAGCCCGAACTCATCCACGCCAGCTGGTCCTCCTGGTGCAGATGGGCGTCGAAGTGCGTCGCCCGGCCTACCTTCGACCGGGATGCGGTGAAATTGTCGAATGTCGTTCCGGCAACGTCCTCGGGCCGAACCGGGGTCAGAACCGCCGCAGGATGTTTGCTACGAGACATGCGTGTGTCTTTCTGTCAGCATCGGTGTCCGCTCGGGACGATGGCGGCTATTCTTAGGCAAGGCTAACCTGACTGGGTCCTGCACTGCCACCTCCTCCCCCATCGAAGGACCCATGAACGTCATCTCTTCCGGCCGACGCACAGCCCCCGTCGCCGCCAGACTTATCGCCCTCAGCATTTCCGTCGCCCTCACCGGCACCCTGTTGGCCGGCTGCAGCACCGCCTCCGCCGAGGCCGACGCCAACCCGAACTACACCACCACCGCCTCCGACACCTTCCCGGTCACCGTGGAGCATAAGTTCGGCGAAACCACCATCGACGCCGAACCGCAGCGCGTCGTGGTCGTGGGCCTGACCGAGCAAGACATCCTGCTCGAACTCGGCGTCACCCCCATCGCCACCACCGAGTGGTACGGCGAACAGCCCTACGCGGTGTGGCCGTGGGCCACCGAGCTGCTCGGCGACGCCGAGCCCACCGTGCTCTCCCAGGCCGACGGCCTGGAGTACGAGAAGATCGCCGCGCTGAAGCCCGACCTCATCGTGGGCACCAACGCCGGCCTCACCGAGGAGACCTACGACAAGCTCACCGAGATCGCCCCCACGGTCACCAGCGTCGAGGGCTCCACCCAGTACTTCTCCAGCTGGCAGGACCAGACCACCCAGGTGGCCAAGGCGGTCGGCCGTTCCGCCGAGGGCGACGCGCTCATCGCGGGTGTCGAGACCGCCTACGCCGAGGCGGCCGCCGCGCATCCGGAGTTCGCCGGCCTCACCGCCACGTTCTCGCAGGGCGCCCCCTGGGAGGGCAACCTCTGGGTGTACCCCGACGGCCTGAACACCGACTTCCTCACCGACCTGGGCTTCGTCATCACCCCGGGCCTGGAGGAATTCGCCCCGCAGGAGGGCTCGCAGGCGCAGATCTCGGCCGAGAACGTGGGCCTGCTCGACGCCGACGTGATCGTGTTCGCCACCGAATCCGACGACGGCATCGGTGAAGTGCTCGACTTCGGCACCATCGCCAGCCTCGACGCCGTCACCGGCCAGCGCGCCATCTTCACGGATGCCGAGCTCGCCGGCGCGATCTACTTCCTCACGCCGCTGAGCCAGAAGTACGTGCTCGACAACTTCGTGCCGCGCCTGGAAAAGGCCGTGGCCGGCACCGCGCCGCAGGCTTCGGAAGGCTAAACCCGCCCGTGAGCATCGACACCGAGACCGCGCAGCACCCACCGCTGCGCGGTTTCGGTGTGCCCGCGCACCCGCCCACCCGGGCCCCGCAGGCCCCGGCACACACGCCCCGGCACGCCAACCGGCGCCGCCTGCTCGGCCTCCTGGCCGCGATCGCCGCGCTGGTCGTTGCCGTGATCCTGAGCATCCTGTTCGGCTCGAGGCAGCTCAGCGCCGACGAACTCTGGCACGCCCTCACCGCCGCCACCGGCACCTCCGCCGACCAGGTGGTGCTCGACCTGAGGGTGCCGCGCACCATCGCCGGCCTCGTGGTGGGCGTGGGCCTCGGTGTCTCCGGCGCCGTGGTGCAGGCCCTCACCCGCAACCCGATCGGCGACCCCGGCGTCCTCGGCGTCAACGCCGGCGCGGCCCTGTTCGTGGCGCTCGGCGTGGCCCTGTTCGGCGCCAGCGTGCCCGCCGACTACCTCTGGTTCGCCTTCGCCGGCGCGCTGGTGGCCACCGTGCTGGTCTACCTGATCGGCTCGGCCGGCCGCGGCGGCGCCGACCCGGTGCGGCTCACCCTCGCCGGAGTTGCCCTGGCCGCGGTGTTCACCGGCCTCACCACCGGCATGACCCTGCTCGACCCGCTCACCTTCAACAAGCTGCGCGGCTGGAGCGCCGGCTCCTTCGTGGAGCGCGGCTTCGACGTGGTGCTGCCGGTGCTGCCGTTCGCAGTGCTCGGCGTGGCGCTCGCGCTGCTCTCCGCCCCGGCGCTCAACGCCATGGGTCTCGGCGACGACCTGGCGCTCTCCCTCGGCACCCACATCATCCGCACCCGGGTGGTGTCGGTGATCAGCATCACCCTGCTGGCCGGATCGGCCACCGCCATCGCCGGGCCGATCGGCTTCGTCGGCCTGATGGTGCCGCACATCGCCCGCTGGATCGTGGGGCCGGACCAGCGCTGGATCATCCCGTACTCGATCGTGCTCGCCCCCACCGTGCTGCTGGTCTCCGACGTGATCGGCCGGCTGATCCTCTGGCCGAGCGAGGTGCCGGTGGGCATCGTCACCGCGTTCGTGGGCGCCCCCGTGCTGATCTACCTGGTGCGCCGGGCGAAGTCGAGCACCCTGTGAGCAGCGTCGGCGGCCGCATCGACTTCGGTGCCCGCGTCGTGGTCGTGCGCCGCGGCCCGGTCGCGCTGCGATTCCGGATGCGCACCGCCCTGGTCTGCCTCGCCCTCGCCCTGGCCACCGTCACGGTGTCGCTTGTCGCCCTGTGCCTGGGCGATCTGCCGCTGACCGTGCCCGAGGTGATCTCGGCGTTCGCCGGCCAGCAGAGCGGCATCGTCGAAACCGTCGTGCTGCAGTGGCGGCTGCCCCGGGTGCTGGGCGCGGCGGTGTTCGGTGCCGCCCTCGGTGTTTCCGGCGCGATCTTCCAGTCGATGACCCGTAACCCGTTGGCCAGCCCCGACGTGATCGGCCTCTCTGCCGGCGCCTACGCGGGCGGGCTGATCGTGATCATCCTGATCGGCGGCGGCACCCTGCCCACCACCATCGGCGCGCTGATCGGCGGGTTCGTCGCCGCCGCGCTGGTCTACCTGCTCGCCTACCGGCAGGGCGTGCAGGGTTTCCGGCTGATCATCGTGGGCATCGGCGTCTCCGCCATGCTCGGCGCCCTGAGCACCTACCTGGTGCTGCGTGCCCGGCTCGAGGTGGCCATGACCGCCGCCATCTGGGGTGCCGGTTCGCTGAACAAGGTCGGCTGGCCGCAACTGCTGCCGCCGCTGGTGGTCATCGGCCTGGTCTTCGTCGCGTTGGCGTTTCTGATCACGCCGCTGCGCCAACTCGAACTCGGCGACGACGCCGCCAGCTCGCTCGGCACCCGGCTGGAACCGGCCCGGCTCGGCCTGGTCGTCGGTGCCGTGGCGCTCACCGCCGTGGTCACCGCGGCGGCCGGCCCGATCGCGTTCGTGGCCCTCGCCGCCCCGCAGATCGCCCGGCGGCTCACCCGCTCGGCCGGCGTGGCGCTGGCGCCGGCGGCGTTCCTCGGCGCGTTCGTGCTGGCCGCATCCGATATTGTTGCCCAGCATGTTTTGGCCGTGCCGTTACCGGTGGGGGTGGTCACCGTCGTCGTCGGCGGCGGCTACCTCATCTGGCTCCTCATCCACGAAGCACGGAGACGACTATGACCCCCGCCCACCCGTTCCGCCTGGGCTCGGATGCCGTGACCGTCGGCTACGACCGCCGCATCATCTCCACCGACCTCTCGGTGCAGATTCCCGACGGCTCGTTCACCGTGATCGTGGGCCCGAACGCCTGCGGCAAATCCACCCTGCTGCGCTCGCTCTCCCGCCTGATCACCCCCACCGCCGGCCAGGTGGTGCTCGACGGCCGGTCGATCGCGTCGTACAAGGCGAAAGAGGTCGCCACCGTGCTCGGCCTGCTGCCGCAGACCGCGCTCGCGCCCGACGGCATCACCGTGGCCGACCTCGTAGCCCGGGGCCGGCATCCGCACCAGGGGTTTCTCCGCCGCTGGTCGGTGGAAGACGAGGATGCCGTGCTCGCCGCCATGACCGCCACCGGCATCACCGATCTCTCCGGCCGACTGGTCGACGAGCTCTCCGGCGGGCAGCGGCAACGCGTGTGGGTGGCGATGGTGCTGGCCCAGCAGACCCCTCTGCTGCTGCTGGATGAGCCCACCACCTTTCTCGACATCGCCCACCAGATCGACCTGATGGAGCTGTTCACCGACCTCAACGAACAGGGCAGCACCCTCGTCGCGGTGCTGCACGACCTCAATCAGGCCGCCCGGTACGGCACCCACCTCATCGCGATGAAGGAGGGCCGGATCGTGGCCGAGGGCGCGCCCGCCGAGATCGTGACCGCGGAGCTGGTGGAAGAAGTGTTCGGTCTGCGCTGCCTGGTGGTGCCCGACCCGGTCACCGGCACCCCGTCGGTGGCGCCGATCGGGCGCGCCCGGGTGCGCACCCGATGAGCCGTCGCCGTTTCCGTCTTCCCCTGTTGCTGCAGGCGCCCGCCGAACCGATCCGCACCCGGCCGCTCCGGCTCGATGCCCGCACCACGCCGGCCCGCTTCACGCTGCGGGTGATTTTCGGCGCCCGCCGGTTCACCGTGCCGTCGGCGCTGCTCAGCGTGGTGCATCAGCTCGGCGAGGCGCTCGTGCCGGTGCTGATGGGGCTCTCCATCGAACGCGCCGTGAGCACCGGGGACCTCCGCCAGCTGCTGCTCTGGCTCACCCTGCTCGCCGCCGACTTCGCGATGCTGTCGTTCTCCTGGCGGTACGGTTCCCGCATCGGCGAGCTCGGCATGCTCGCCGTGCAGCACCGGCTGCGCAGCACCATCACCGAGCACCTCCTCCGCGCCACCCCCGGCGCCGCGCCCGCGGTGCCTCCCGGGGTGGCGCTCTCTCTGGCCACCTCCGACGTGAACCGGCTCTCCTACGCCGTGATGATCGGCATCTACCCGGTGGGCCAGTTCGCCGCGGTGCTGTTCGGCGGCGCCATCCTGCTCAGCCTGTCGTGGCCGCTCGGCCTGGCCATGCTGCTCGGCGCCCCGCTGCTGCTCTGGGTGACCGACCGGGCCGGCGGGTCACTGCGGCGCCGCAGCGGCGCCGAGCAGGAGTCCGCCGCGACCGCCGCCGGCCAGGCCGCCGACCTGATGGCCGGCTACCGGGTCATCCGCGGCATCGGCGCCGAAGCCGAAGCGTCGGTGCGCTACCGCCGCGCCAGCCGCACCGCCCTGGCCAGCACCCTGCACGCCCGCCGCGCCGAGGGCACATTCACCGGCGCGATGGACCTCGTCACCGGCCTGTTCCTCACCGCCATCGCGGTCGCCGCCGCCCTGGTCGCCCTCGCCGGTCAGCTCGGCCTGGGCGAACTGATCACCGTGATCGGCCTCACCCAGTTCCTCATCGCGCCCCTGCAGAACGTGGCCAAGACCGCCGGCACCCTCTGGGCCAGCGGCACCGCGTCGGCCGAGCGGCTGCTCACCCTGCTACGGGCGGATGCGCCGGCCGGGGCCGAGTCGCCCGCCTCGCTGGATCCGCTCGAGTCGCCGCCCACCGGCATCCGCTCGGCCGGCCTGCTCGAGGGCATCGACGCCGGCGAGATCGTGGCCGTCGCCGCCGACGGCGTCACCGCGGAGGCCTTGCTCGCCGCGCTCCGCCGTGAGCAGCCCGGTGCCCTGATCGTGCCGCACGCCGCGCACCTGTTCGCCGGCACCGTGCTCGACAACGTGGCCCTTCCGCTCGTTCCCGCGCACCGGGTGCGGGCCGCCCTGCTCGCCGCCGGCTGTGACGAACTCGCCGAGGTTCTTCCGCACGGGTATGACACGCCCGTGGGCGAGAACGGCACCGCGCTTTCGGGCGGCCAACGCCAACGGGTGGCGCTGGCCCGCGCCCTCGCCCAGGACGCCCCGGTGCTGGTACTGCACGACCCCACCACCGCGGTCGACGCCGTCACCGAAGCCGCCATCGCCGGCCGGTTGCGCGGAATCCGCGGCCAGCTGCGCACCCTGCTGATCACCCGCTCCCCCGCCCTGCTTGCCATCGCCGACCGGGTGCACACCCCCGGCGACGAAGCGCGCACCCTCGCGGAGGCGATCCGATGACCGCCGCATCCGCTGTGCACAGCGACAAGCTGCCCATCGCCGACGGCCGCACCGTGCTGCGCGAAGCGTGGGGCATTCTCGGCCGGCGCTGGTGGCATCTGGTGTGGCTCGTGCTGGTGCTCGTGGCCGGCGCGGTGGCGGGTATCGTGTCGCCGTTCGCGCTCGGCGCCATCGTCGACGCGGTCAGCGCCGGGCTGGACTCCGGCGATGCGTCCCTGGTCTGGGGGCTCGGCGCGCTCATGGCCGGCGCCGTGATCGTGGGCGCGCTGCTCACCGCGCTCGGCGTGGTCGCCGCGTCGAACTTGTTCGAAACCATGCTCGCGGAGCTGCGCGAGCGCATGGTCGCCGCCGCGTTTGCGCTGCCGCAGGCGCAGGTGGAACGGGCCGGCACCAGCGACGTCATCTCCCGCGCCGGCGACGACGTGGCCGAGGTCGCCCAGGCGATCCCCAGCGTGGTGCCCGCCGTCACCGGCGCGTTCGTCACCATCGCCGTCACAGTGGTGGGCATGGCCGTGATCGACGGCTGGTACGCCCTCGCCCTCGTCGTGATCGTGCCCGTGCACGTCTTCGCGGTGCGCTGGTACCTGCGCACCGCCCCGCAGATCTACGCCGGCGAACGCGCCGCGATGGCCGAGCGCACCCAGCACCTGCTGGACTCGCTGCGCGGCATCGACTCGGTGCGCGCCTACGGCCTCGGCGACAACCACGTCACCGGCATCGCCCGGGTCTCCTGGGCGGTGGTGCGGTTCACCATGCACGCGCGCGCGGTGCAGAACGCGTTCTTCGCCCGACTCAACTTCGCCGAGTTCCTCGGCATGGCCGGCCTGCTCATCGTCGGCTTCCTGCTCGTCGGGGCGGATGCCGGCACGATCGGCGGCACCACCGCCGCGATGCTCTTGTTCCTGCGGCTGTTCAACCCGATCAACCAGCTTCTGTTCGTGGTCGACGAGCTGCAGTCCGCACTGGCCTCGCTGGCCCGCATCGTGGGTGTGATCACGGCGAGCGCCGACGAGCCGGGGGCGGATGCGTCCGCGTCGGCGCCGCGCTCGGCCGGCGCTCCCGCTGCGATCTCGGCACCGCCGCCCGGCATCAGCACCGCCACCGACGACGCCGCCGTCGCCGACACCGCCGACATCACGGTGCCGCCCGGCACCAGTACCGCCACCGACACCGCCGCTGCCGCTGCCGCCGCAGACACCGCTCTTCGCATCGAGGGCGTCACCCACTCCTACACCTCGGGCCACCGGGTGCTGGAGAACATCGACCTCACCGTGCGCCCGGGCGAGACCGTCGCGATCGTGGGCGCGTCCGGGGCCGGCAAGAGCACTCTCGCCGCCATCGCCGCTGGCGTGCACACTCAGACCGCCGGCACCGTGCACCGGCCCGGCCAGGTGGTGCTGGTCACCCAGGAGGTGCACGTCTTCGACACCACCCTGCGCGCCAACCTCACCTTCGCCCGGGCGAACGCCACCGACGCCGAGGTGTTGGATGCGCTCGGCCGAGTGGGCGCCGACCGTCTCGTGGCACAGCTGCCGCACGCGCTCGACACTGCCCTGGGCGCCGGTGGAGAGTCGCTCACCCCCGCGGCCGCCCAGCAGCTGGCGCTGGCCCGGGTGCTGCTCGCCGACCCCGCGGTGGTGATCCTCGACGAGTCCACCGCCGAGGCCGGCTCCGCCGACGCCGACCAGCTCGAGCGGACAGCCCGGGCCGTGGGCGAAGGCCGAGCCGTGCTGCTCATCGCCCACCGGCTCACCCAGGCGGCCCAGGCCGACCGGGTGATCGTGATGGAGCGCGGCCGCATCACCGAGCAGGGCACCCACGCCGAGCTGCTCGAGGCCGGCAGCGCCTACGCCAGGCTCTGGTCAGTCTGGGCCGAGAACCGCTGACCGGCCGCGCTGGCCGACCCCGCCGCGCTTCCGCTGGTCGAGCCTGTCGAGACCCCGCTGGCCGCGCATCCGCCGCTCGCGCGCTCGAGACGGCCGCTAAAAAGGAAATAGTGAGCTAAAAAGGACTCCTCAGGCGATTTCGTCCTTTTTAGCTCACTAAATCCTTTTTAGCGGACGCCCCCCCCCGGCGGCCTGCGTCGCGATATCCGCGCCTCCGTGCGGGCAGGCGTGTGGCAACCCACTGCTCGGGCCGATGGGCCGCCGGCGGTCACCCAGATCTGGGGGCACGGATGCATCCGCGACGGTCCATTTTCAGCCACGTGGGCCGACCTCCCGGTCCTGTCCTTCGTACTGAAGCTGGGAAACCCGGCGGACTTCGTGACGAATCGTCCCCCGGGAACATCTCATAAGTGAGGCGAGTCTTCGACCTCGCCCCTGGTGAAAGGAACCCCATGAACGACAAGATTTCCGAGCAGGCCCACGACTTCGCCGAAGACGCTGCCGACAAGGCGCAGAACGTCGCGGAAGACACCGCCGACAAGGCCCGCAACCTCGCAGGCGACACCGCCGACAAGGCGCAGGACATCGCCGAAGACGCGGCAGCCAAAGCCCGCGACCTCGCTGAGAAGGCTCGCGATATCGCCGAGGACACCGTCTCGAATGCCAAGGCGGCTCTTCGCAACCTCGACGACAACACCGAATCCGCCGCCGCGGCCGCGCAGCAGTATGCGACCGAGACCCTCGACAAGGTCTCCTCGGCTTACAAGCGCGACCCCATCCGGGTCGTCGCGATCGCCACGGTCGGCCTTGCCGTTGTAGCTGCGATCCTCACCGCACTCACCAAGCGCAAGTAGCTCCCTCCCTCGGCGCAGACCCGTGCCCGGCAGCTCAGAACGGGCGCCGGTCGGCCGCTAGGAGTGGGTCGGGATGCCGATATTCCACACCGAGCCGAGGGCGGCACTGCCGGCACTCGTGACGTCCACGCCCCGCCCGCCGGGCCGACGCACGATCCACTGCTGCTCGGTGAGACGCCGGGCGATCGCGGCGCCGACCGCCCCGCCCAGGTGCGGTCGGCGTTCGGTCCAGTCCGGGCACGGTCGCACCAGTGGGCGGCGGGTCCGCCCGAGAGCGTCGACATCGATGCCGCGCTCGGTCAACTGACGGATGCCGACGGGCGTGAGCGCGGTCAGCTCCGGGTCGATCCAGCCGTTACCGGTCAGAGCCGTCGACAGGGCGATACCGAGTCGCCCGGCGAGGTGGTCGTAACAGAACCGGGCGTGCGCCAGATCGCGAGCCGCCACGCTCTGCCTGTAACCCACTACCGGGCTCGGCGGGCACAGGTGGCCGAGCTGTTCCAGCGCTGATGCCACCCCGGCGTCGGCCAGCGCGTAGAACCGCTGCCGTCCGCGCGGCAGGCAACTCACCAGGCCGGCATCCAGCAGCACGGCGAGGTGCTCGCTCGCGGTCGAGGCACTCACCCCGGCGGACGCGGCCAGTTCGCTGGCGGGCCGGGTGGAGCCATCCATCAGCAGGTTGAGGAAGGTGGAACGCACCGGAGCGGCCAGGGCGTGCCCGATGCCGGAGAAGTCGCGGCTCATCCCCCCAGAATACGCGCGGATGCTTCGGCGCATCCCGAAGCTTTCTCGACGTACGGTATCGCCATGACAACACACACCTACGCCACCGCAGTGCAGTGGGAGGGCTCGACCGGTCTCGGCTACCGGGGGTATTCGCGCGCTCACGCCGCCACCGCCATTCCCGCCCACGCGACCCTCGCGCTCAGCGCCGACGCCGCGTTTCGCGGAGACGCCACCCGGCTCAACCCGGAGCAGCTGCTCGTGGTCGCCGCCAGCTCCTGCCAGCTGCTCTCCTTCCTCGCCGTCGCCGCGCAGCACAAGGTCGACGTGCTCGGCTACACCGACAGCGCCAAGGGCGTGATGGACGACACTGCCGAGCCCGCCCGCATCTCCCGCATTGTGCTGCGCCCGGTGGTGACCGTCGCCGCCGGCACCGACCCGCTCGAGGTGGTGCGGCTCGCTCAACTCGCCCACGAGGGGTTGTTACATCGCAAACTCGATCTCCAGCGACGTGCAACTCGACGTGACGGTGGTCTCCGCATGAGCGGCGCGTTCCGCGACCTCAGCGTCCTCCTAGCCGACCGCCCCGGCTCGCTCGCGGAGTTCGGCCGCATCCTCGGCGGCGCAGGCGTCAGTCTCGAGGGCGGCGGCGTCTTCACCCACGAGGGCGTCGCGATCGCGCACTTCCTCGTCGACCACGCCGAGCGCGGCCGCGCCGCCCTCGAGGCGCACGGCATCGGACCGGTCACGATCAGCGACGTGGTCACGCTGCGGCTCGACCAGGATCTGCCCGGCCAGCTAGGTGCCTTCAGCCAGACGGTGGCGGATGCCGGCATCAGCATCCGGGTGCAGTACAGCGACCACGACCACCGCCTGGTGCTCGTGGTCGACCCCGACCGGCAGGCCGAGTGCCTGCGAATCGCGGCCGAGTGGGACGCCGCCCGGGAGGCGCGGCACGCCTAGCGCCCATTCGCCGGCTTCGCGGGTCAGGCGCCGGTACGCGCGTGGCGCGCCACCCGCGAAGCGGCGCCTCGCACGCGAAACTCCCCCAGGGCGGGCGTGACCGCCCCGCGCCCGCAACGGGCTGCGCTCAGGCCGACTCGTCCATGGGGATCGCGGCGAACTCGCGTACCACCAGCCGGGGCGTCACCATCCGGTGCCGGGGCTCGTCTGACTCCGGTGCCCCGCTCACGTGCCCGCCGAACTCGCCGGTCAACAGCTCCAGCACCCCGGCGGCGACCTCCTCCACCGACTGGTCGACGCTCGACAGCCCGATTGCGGCGGCGATGGGGGTGTTGTCGTAGCCGGTGACCGGCACCCGATCGGGGTTGGCGATCATGGCGCCCAACGCCAAGGAGTCGCTGGCGCAGAGCACTGCGTCCAGCACGCCCGCGCTCCGCCGCAGTTCCTGCATGGCCGCGGTGCCCTCGGCCACGCCGTCCACGGTGACGACCTCGAGCGCGGCCAGGTCGTTCTCGGTCACGTCGCCGCGCTCGAGCATCGCATCCCGCCAGCCGCGCCGACGGTCCTCGCCCGTGCCCGAGGGGCTGGGCCAGCCGATGTAGCCGATCCGCCGCGCGCCGGTCTCCTGCGCCGCCCGGGTGGCCTGGTGCAGGCCAGCCCAGCCGTCCACATCCACCCAGAGGTGCTGCGGGTCGTTCATGTCATTGGTACCCCACGGCCGGCCGAAGGTCACGAAGGAGATGCCGTTCTCGATCAACCACTCCGTGCGCGGGTCGCCCGCGAAGGTGGAGGTGAGCACGAAGCCGTCCACGTCGGCACCGTCGTTCAGACGCTGCAGCTGGGTGATCTCGTCTTCGGGGCTGGTGGCGGTGAACAGCAGCACTCGCAGGCCCAGCCGGTCGGCCTGCTCGGTCAGGGCATGCAGAAACCGGTCGAGCACCGACCCCGAGATGCCGTCGATCATCGGGTCCAACCGGATGCCGATGGTGGAGCTGCGCCGGGTGCGCAGCCGCCGGGCCGACGCGTGTGGCCGGTAGCCCAGCTTGGCGATGGCGGCCTCGACCCGCTCGCGGGTGTCGGCGCGCACGATGCCGGGCGAGTTCATCACGTTCGAGACGGTCTGGCGGGAGACACCGGCCGCCAGGGCGACATCCGTCACCGTGGGCATTGCGGCCATGGCTCCCCTCCCCACACAAGTCCGGAATGGATCGATCCAAACACCGATCCCCCACAGAGTACCGCGTTTGACCCCGCCCACACCGGTCCGAATTAGATCGATCAAAAAAAGATTTGATCGATCAAATAAATTCAGCTACTGTGACCACTACACAAGCAACGCGCACCGCAGCGCGACAGAAGGAGCATCAAGATGCAACGACGCAACTCCCGCTGGCTGATCGGCGCAGGCCTCACCGTCGCCGGCGCCCTCACCCTCAGTGCATGTGGTTCCGGATCCGGCTTCGGCAGCGACACTGCAGACTCCGGCGGCGAACTCACCAGTGACTCCTCCCAGGGCCTCTCCATTCTGATCGGCTCCAGCGGCGACGCCGAGACCGCTTCCGTCAACGCCGCCGTCGCCGCCTGGTCCGAGGAATCCGGCACCGACGCCGAAGTCAGCGTGGCCAGCGACCTCAACCAGCAGCTCGCCCAGGGTTTCGCCGCCCAGAAGCCCGCCGACGTCTTCTACCTCTCCACGGATGCCCTCGCCGGCTACGCCTCGAACGGCTCCCTCCTCGCTTACGGCGACGAGCTGGCCAACAAGGACGACTTCTACCCGAGCCTGGTCAGCTCGTTCACTTACGACGGCGACTTCTACTGCGCCCCGAAGGACTTCTCTACCCTGCAGCTGATCATCAACACCGACCTCTGGGCGGCGGCCGGGCTCACGGATGCCGACATCCCCACCACCTGGGACGAACTCGCCACCGTGGCCAAGACCCTCACCACCGGCACCCAGGTGGGCCTGGGCATCGGCGGTGAATACGCCCGACTGGGCGCGTTCATGGCTGAGGCCGGCGGCAGCCTGATGAACGAGGACAGCACCGAGGCCACCGCCAACAGTGCCGAGAACGTCGAGGGGCTCGAGTATGCGCAGACCCTGCTGAACGACGGTTCGATGAAGTACGCCACCGAACTCGGCGCAGGCTGGGGCGGCGAGGCGTTCGGCAAGCAGCTGAGCGCCATGACCATCGAAGGCAACTGGATCACCGGCGCCATGACGAACGACTTCCCCGACGTCAACTACACCGTCGCCGAACTGCCGGAGGGCCCGGCCGGCAAGGGCACCCTGCAGTTCACCAACTGCTGGGGTATCGCCGCCGACAGCCCCAACCAGGCCGCCGCGCTCGACCTGGTCGAACACCTCACCAGCAAGGACGCCCAGCTCAGCTTCTCCGCCGATTTCGGCCCGATGCCCTCGATCCAGTCGGCGGCCGAGGAGTGGAAGAGCGCCAACCCCACCCTGGCGCCGTTCCTCGCCGGAGCGGACTACGCCAAGGGAGTGCCCAACGTGCAGGGCGCAGCGGATGTCGTGAGCGACCTGAACGCGCAGCTCGAGTCGCTGAAGACCGGCGACGCGCAGGCCATCCTCGACTCCACCCAGAAGAACCTCGAAGCCCTGCTGAAGTAGCCACCATGTCGACGTCCACGCGTATGGCTCGCCGCTCCGGAATCCGGGGCGGCGAGGCCGCCTCGGGGTGGCTCTTCACCGCCCCGATGATCATCCTGCTCGGCATGTTCCTCGTCATTCCGGTGCTGATGGCCCTCTGGGTCAGCTTCTCCGACTGGAACGGCCGGGGTAGCCCCTTCTCCGGTTCGGTGTCGTTCGTGGGCTTCGACAACTACTCCGCCCTGGTCGGCGGCGGCGGCCTGGCCGAACAGGACTTCGGCACGGCGCTGCGCAACAACGCCTGGTACGTGCTCCTGGTCGTGCCGATCCAGACCATGCTGTCGCTGTTCCTGGCGGTGCTGGTGAACCGGCAAATCCTGCGCGGCCGCGGCTTCTTCCGCACCGCGTTCTACTTCCCGTCGGTCACCAGCTCGGTGGCGATCACGGTGCTGTGGCTGTTCCTCTTCAGCTCCACCGGCGCCGTCAACAAGCTGCTCGGGTTCATCGGCGTGAACGGCCCGAACTGGTTCAACGACCCCAGCGGCGTGCTGCACAACATCCTCGGTGTCTTCGGCGTGCAGAACGGCCCGGCCGCGCTCACCGGCAACACCTTCCTCGGCATCTCCTTCTGGGAGTGGCTCGCCGGACCGTCCGTGGCCATGAGCGCGTTCATCCTGATGGCCGTGTTCACCACCAGCGGCACGTTCATGCTGTTGTTCATCGCCGCGCTGCAGAACCTCGGGGGCGACGTGGTCGAGGCCGCCATGATGGACGGTGCCAACGGCTGGCAACGGTTCTGGCGGGTCACCCTCCCCCAGCTGCGGCCGACGCTGTTCACCGTGCTCACCCTCGGCCTGATCGGCGCCTGGCAGGTCTTCGACCAGATCTACACCGGCACCCAGGGCGGACCGGGCAAGACCACCCTCACCCCGGCGTATCTCTCCTATCAAACGGCGTTCACCAACCAGGCCTGGGGCCAGGGCGCCGCGATCGCGTTCATCCTGTTCGTGATCATCGTGGTCTTCACCCTGTTCCAGCGCTGGCTGTTGGCCGAACGCGCCGTCTCCGCCCGGCGGATGCGCCTGTACGTGCAGACTCCCACTCCCGGAGGTTCCAAATGAGCACCACCGTGAGAGCCCGCGTGCACCCCCGCACGCCGTCGCAGCGGTTGCGCCGGCTGAGCCGGCCGCAGCTGCCCACCAGCGCGATTGCCGGCCGGTCGCTGCTCTACGCGGTGCTGATCGTGCTCGCCATCATCTACATCGCCCCGTTCCTGGTGCAGGTCGCCACCTCCTTCAAAACGGATGCCGAGGCCGCGAGCAATCCGATGTCGTTGATCCCGGCCACCTGGTCGTCGGCCGCGTACGAGCGGTTGTTCCTCAACTCGGACTTCCCGGTCTGGTTCAAGAACTCCGCCATCGTCACGGTGTTCGTCACCCTCGGCCGGGTGTTCTTCAATTCCCTGGCCGGCTACGCCCTGGCCCGGCTGCACTTCCGCGGCCGCAACCTGATCTTCGCGCTGCTCATCGCGGTGATGAGCGTGCCCGGTGTCGTGCTGCTGATCCCCAAGTTCCTGGTGATCAACCAGCTGGGCATCTACGACACCTACGTGGCCATGATCGTGCCGCTGCTCACCGACGCCGCGGGCGTGTTCATCATGAAGAACTTCTTCGAATCGATCCCCGCCAGCGTCGAGGAGCAGGCCCGCATCGACGGCGCCGGCACCTTCCGGGTGTTCTGGTCGATCGTGCTGCCGATGGCCCGGCCCGCGTTGGTGACGATCATCATCCTGTCGTTCCAGGGCTCCTGGAACGAGCTGTCGCACTTCATCGTGGCCACCCAATCGGCCGAGCTCACCACCCTCACCAAGGGTGTCGCGTCGCTGGCGTCCGGGCAGCTGAGCCAGGGCACCCAGTACCCGCTCAAGCTCGCCGCCGCAGCCATCATGACCATCCCGGTGGCGGTGATGTTCTTCATCTTCCAGAAACGCATCATGAACACCACCGACGGGGCGGTGAAGGAGTAGCCGGTCCTCCCCAGCCCCTCCCCGCCACTCTTCTTCCACAGTTCCGCACCACAACACCTGGAGTCGTACCGCTCTCATGCTCTCCCACCCCGTCCAGCCCCTGCTCCACGATTCCGCCATCGTTCTGGCCGCGCCCACCCAGGCCTGGTCCGGCGCCGACGGACGCACCAGCATGCCCATCCACGGCCTGTATCACGCGGACACCCGCATCCTCTCCGGCTGGAGCCTGCTGGTGGGCGGCGCCACCGGGGAGCCGATCGGCTCGGCCGCGCGCGGCGCCGGGGAGATGACGTTCAGCTCCCTGCTGCGACACCTCGACGACCGCACCGCCGACCCCCGGCTGCGGCTGCAGGTCACCCGCACGGTCACGGCCGGCCGGCTCACCGAGCGCATCACCATCGAATCCGGGCTGGCGCATCCGATCGACACCACCGTGGCGGTGCGTCTGTCGGCCGACTTCGCCGACATGCAGACCGTCAAGGCGGGCCTGGGCAGCGCCGCCGACCGGGCCGCGTTCCCGGCGGCCGAGCTGCCCGAGAGCCCGGTGATCGACGTGCAGACCACGGCAGCGGGCATCCGCCTGGCCACGCCCACCGTGGCGGCGCTCGTGCAGGTGAGCGGCAACGGCGTGTCGGGCACGGATGCCGCGGCGCTCGGCTTGGCCGACCCGGTCGGCACCCCCGGGTCCACCGAACTCGGTGCCACGTGGGCGGTCACCGTGCCGGCCCGCGGCAGCGTCACCGTCACGTGGACCGTCGACATCGACCATGCCGCCACCGTCGTGCAGGCAGCCCCCGGGCTGCCCGAGTGGGCGGGCGTGTCGGTGCAGTCCGGCGACGCCCGCCTGGCCCGCTGGGTGCAAAAGGCATTGAAGGACCTCTCCGGCCTGCGGATGGCGACCACCGCGCGGCCGGAGGAGCCGTTCCTCGCCGCCGGCGCCCCGTGGTTCTTCACCCTGTTCGGCCGGGACTCGATCTGGGCCGCCCGGTTCCTGCTGCCGCTGGGCACCGAGCTCGCCGCCTCCACCCTGCGGATCCTCGCCGAGCTGCAGGGCACCACCACCGTCGCCGACACCGCCGAGCAGCCCGGCAAGATCATGCACGAACTGCGGCCCGCCGCGTTCACCATCCCCGGCGAAGACGTCTCGCTGCCGCCGCTGTACTACGGCACCGTCGACGCCACCCCGCTGTGGATCTGCCTGCTCGCCGACGCCCACAGTTGGGGCATGGCCGACGCCGAGGTCGAGGCGCTGCTGCCGCACCTTGAGGCGGCCCTGGCCTGGATGCGTGACTTCGGCGACAGCGATGGCGACGGGTTTCTCGAGTACGTCGACAGCACCGGCCACGGGCTCGCCAACCAAGGCTGGAAGGACTCCGGCGACTCGATCCAGTGGCGCGATGGCAGCCTCGCCGACGGGCCGATCGCCCTCTGCGAGGTGCAGGCCTACGCCTACCAGGCTGCGATCGGCGGCGCCGACCTGCTCGATGCGTTCGGCCGGCCCGGCGGCGACGCCTGGCGGGCCTGGGCCGAGGAGCTCAAGACCCGGTTCCGCGCCTCGTTCTGGATCGACTCCCCCGCCGGCCGCTACCCGGCCGTGGCGCTGGACGCGTTCAAACGCCCGGTCGACACCGTGACCAGCAACATCGGTCACCTCCTCGGCACCGGTCTACTCTCCGCCGAGGAATCCGCCCTCGTCGCCGCCCGCTTGGTCTCCCCCGAGCTCAACTCCGGCTACGGCCTGCGCACCATGTCGACCGACTCGGCCGGCTACTGGCCGGTGAGCTACCACGGCGGCTCGGTCTGGACCCACGACACCGCCATCGCCATCGCCGGGCTCGGCCGCGCCGGCTTCGGTGCCGAGGCGGGCGAGCTGGTCACCGGCCTGCTGGCGGCGGCCGAATCGTTCGACTACCGCATGCCCGAGCTGCACTCCGGCGACGCCGCATCCGCCGTCACCGCCGCCGGCGCCTACCCGGCCGCCTGCCGTCCGCAGGCGTGGTCCGCCGCCGCCGCCATCTCGGTGCTGGGCACCGTGCTCGGGCTGGCACCCGACTCGGACACCGGCCAGGTGGGCAGTACGCCGATCGAGCCCCCGGTCGTGGGAGAGGTCACGGTGCACGGGCTCGCCAGGACACTGCGGGTCGGCTGATCGGGGTTGCGCTGCGCAGGGTGGGCTGCGGGTCAGCTGATCGGGGTGCGCCGCGCGGAGGTGGCTGGTGCGCCGCGCGGGCCTCGCCGGCCGGGCACTCTGCGCCTAGCATCCGCTCCATGAGCACCCACCCCAACCCCCAACCCACCCCGGTCAAACAGCTCCGCCTCGTCGTGGAGACGGAGGACTTCGACGCCGCCGTCAGCTTCTACCGCGACGTGCTCGGCCTGCCCGAACAAGCCGCGTTCGAGGGCGAGGGCGACGCCCGGGTCGTCATCCTGAGCGCCGGCATCGCCACCCTCGAACTCTCCAACCCCGCTCAGGTGCGCCTGATCGACCGGGTCGAAACGGATGGCGGCACCAGCGCCCGCCTCCGGGTCGCGTTCGAGGTCGACGACACCGCCGCCACCACCGACCGGCTCGTCGACGCCGGCGCGCAGCTCACCGCCACGCCCCGCGAGACCCCGTGGCGCTCGATCAACGCGCGGCTGGAGGCCCCGGCCGGGCTGCAGGTCACCCTGTTCCAGGAGCTGGATGCCCCGCCGCCGCAACCAGAAGCCTGACCGGAGCTGCGCGGGCAAAACGCCGATTCGCCCGTGGCGCGCCACCCGCGAACCGGCGCCCGACCCGCGCTTCGCGGAAGTCACCCCCATGCCACCGGATGCCCCGCGACGACCACCCGGCCCAGCCACGCATCCGCCGCTCACCACAGCCGACCCACCTGCCGAGCCACCTGCCGGAGCTGCGCGGGCAAAACGCCGATTCGCCCGTGGCGCGCCACCCGCGAACCGGCGCCCGACCCGCGCTTCGCGAGAGCCACCCCGCGACCACCCCAGCGACCACCCCGTGGCGCAGCGCCCCCTCCCGCCACGGCAGAATGAAACAATGAACCGATCGGCGACCCTCAACCGGCCCCTCGCCCTTCTCGTCGCCGGCACGTTCTTCATGGAGAACCTCGACGGCACCATCATCCAGACCGCCGCCCCGGCCATGGCCCGCGACCTCGGCGTGAACGCCGTCGACATCAACATCGCCATGACCGCCTACCTGCTCACCCTCGCCATCGGCGTTCCGGTCAGCGGATGGCTGGCCGACCGGTTCGGCACCCGGCGCATCTTCGCGCTGGCGATCGTGATCTTCACCGTGGCGTCCGCCCTCTGCGCGCTGAGCACCTCCCTGCCGATGCTCGTGGCCATGCGGGTGCTGCAGGGTGTGGGCGGCGCCATGATGGTGCCGGTCGGCCGGTTGGCGGTGCTCCGCTCGGTGCAGAAGCGCGACCTGCTCGACGCCATGGCCTACCTCACCTGGCCCGCGCTGCTGGCGCCGGTGCTCGCCCCCGTGATCGGCGGGGTGCTCAGCGACACCGTCGGCTGGCAGTGGATCTTCCTCGTCAACATCCCGATCGGAGTCGTCGCGTTCCTCGTGGCCCTTCGAGTGGTCCCGGCGGTCGACCCGATCAGCGCCCGCCGGCTGGACTGGGCCGGCTTCGCCCTGGTGGGCGTGGCCCTGGCCGCGCTGGTGCTCGGCATGGAACTCATCGGCGGCAGCTCGACGAACTGGTGGCAAGCCGTCGGGCTGCTCGGCGTGGCCGCCGTGGTGGGCACCGGTGCGGTGCTGCGGATGCGGCGGGCGGCGCATCCGCTGCTCGACCTGTCGGCGCTGGTCATCCCCACCTTCCGGGTGGGCAACGTCGGCGGTCTCATCTACCGGCTGCTGATCGGCGCCGCCCCGTTCCTGTTCGTGCTGCTGTTCCAAACTGGGTTCGGTTGGACCGCCTCCCAGGCCGGACTGCTGGTGATGGCGGTGTTCCTGGGCAATATCGCCATAAAACCGGCGACCAGCCCGCTGATCCGCCGATTCGGTTTTCGCACGGTGATCGTGGGCAGCAACCTCTGCGGCGCCGCCGTTTTCGCCGCCTGCGCGTTCATCGAACCGGGCACGCCGCTCGCCGTCATCGCCGTGCTCCTCTTCCTGAGCGGCGTGTTCCGGTCGATTGGCTTCAGCGGCTATAACTCGGTGCAGTTCGCCGACGTGCCCGCGGCGCTCACCTCGGGCGCCAACACGCTCGCGTCCACACTGCAGCAGGTGGCGGTGGGCCTCGGCATCGCCGCCGCCGCGCTCATCGTGCGCGGCACCACCGCCGGCGCCGCGCTCGTCGACCCCGACGCCACCGAGCTCGGCTACCGCTGGGCGTTCGCGGTGCTGGCCGTGCTGCTGCTCCTGCCGGCGATCGAGGCCTGGCGGATGTCGCGCGAGGCCGGCGCGGAAGTCGCCGCCCGCCGCTCCCGCTGACCCGGCCGGCGCAGACTGGAGCCGCTCGCCGCTCCCGCTGGCCCGCACCCGCGCAGACGGAGCTACACTCGCTCGGCACCGCCTTCTCCCCACCCGGAATCCTCACCCCGGAAAGCAGGCCGCAATGACCGTTCCCCGCCTACTCCTCACCGTCGGCCTGGCTGCCGGCATCGCGTTCGTCGGCTACCTCCTGGGCACCAGGGCCGGCCAAGACCAGTCCAGGAAGATTCGCGCCAGCGCCCACAAAGCCGCCCGCAATGCCTGGACCCCGGAGCCCAAGAAGGACCGCACTCGCATCCAGAAACTGGCTAAACGCAACGCCAAGAAGATCGACAAGGCCGTGCACCACTGAACGTCGCACGCTAATAAGGAAATAGTTCGCTAATAAGGATGCTGCGCGCAATTTCGTCCTTTTTAGCGCACTATTTCCTTTTTCGGGGCTGCGTCGACGCGCTCAGCGCACCGGCGGCGGCGCTGTCGACCCGCGCACCACCAGCTCGGGCTGCACCCGGAACTCCTCAGGCAACTCACGCCCCTCCATCAGGGCATCGAGCAACGCGAAGGAGAGCACTCCCACCTTCTCGAAGTCCTGCCGGATCGTGGTGAGCGGCGGCGACGCGAACGCGGCCAGCGGGTGGTCGTCGAAGCCGACCACCGAGACGTCCTCTGGCACCCGCAGGCCCCGGTCCAGCAACGCACGGATGGCACCCAGCGCCACCTCATCGTTCGCGCAGGCGATCGCGGTGACCTGGTCGCCGTAGTTGTCGAGCATCTCCCGGGCGGCGTTGTAGCCCGACAACGGCCGCCAGTCCGCGCAGCGGATCACCGGGTAGTGCGGCAGCCGGGCCTGGGTGAGGGTGTCGAGGATGCCGAGCGAGCGCCGTTCCGTGGGCCGGGTGTCGTAGGGCGCCAGGATGAAGATCGACCGGTGCCCGAGATCGATGAGGTGCTGCGCGGCGATCGCGCCGCCGCGGTACTCGTCAAAGGAGACGAACGGCCGGTCCGCCACACCGCCCTCGGCCTGACCGGTGGCGGAAACCACCGGCAGGTACCCCGGCAACGCCGGAATCGTGGCATGGGCGCCGTCGTCGAAGTCCACCACCACGACTCCGCCGAGCGCGTGCGAGGCCACGGTGCTCACGGTCTTGCGCACGCTCGCCTCATCCGCACCCTCGATCACGCTGATCAGCACCGACATATCCCGCTCGCGGGCCCGCTTCTCGATGCCGTGGATCGTGGCTGCGTAGCCGTAGTCGGCGGTGTTCGAGGTCACGATGCCGATCGTCGTCACCCGCCCCGAGACCAGCTGGCTCGCGGCGGCGTTACCGAAGTAACCGATTCGGTCCATGGCCTCGTGCACTCGTTCGCGGGTTTTCGCGGTGACCTTGACGGACCCCTCGATCACCCGCGACACCGTCACGGTTGACACCCCGGCCGCAGTGGCGACATCAGTGAGGGTGGGTCGTTGCGGAAACCTGTTCACGGTTGAATCCTATGCGCGAGCAGGTGTTTTGGCGGCGGCCGCACAGGCCCGGCGCATCATCCCTTGACCGCCCCGCTCATCAAGCCGGAGATGAAGTAGCGCTGCAGGAACAGGAAGATGATCGCCACCGGAAGCACCGCGATTACAGAGCCGGCCATGAGTCCGCCCCAGTCCACCGAGTTGGCGCCCTTGAAGAGCATCAGCGCTGGTGTGATCGTGCGCAACGAGTCGGTGGAGATGAAGATGTACCCGAACATGAACTCGTTCCACGCGGTGATGAACGAGTACAGACCCACCGACACGATCGACGGCAACATCACCGGAAGCACCACGTGCGTGAGCGTCTTCAGCCGGGAGGCACCGTCGATCTCCGCGGCTTCCTCAAGCGACATCGGAATGCTGTCGTATGCGCTGGACAGCATGAACGTCGACAACGGAATGACGAACGTCGTATACGCCAGGATCAGCGAAGCGTAGCTGTCGAGCAGCCCCAGGTTGCGCATCGTGATGTAGAGCGGCACGAGCAGCAGCACACCGGGGATCATCTGCGACACCAGCATGCCGAAGTTGGTGCCCTGCACCAGCCTCATGCGGTAGTTGCGGCTGAACACGTAACCCGCCAGCAGCGAGATCACCAGCGACAGCGCACAAGCCGCCAGCGAGACGATCAGGCTGTTGCGCAAGTACTCGAGAAAGTTATGCTCCACGAACACCCGCACGAAGTTGTCGAGGGTGGGCGACTGGATGAAGAACGAGGGCGTGCGGGCCCGGATCTCCTCGCGCGGCTTGAGCGAGGAGATGACCATCCAGATAAAGGGGAACAGCGTATAGACGGAGAGGATGGCGAGCAGCACGTAGCTGACGGCATTGCCGGTGCGGCGTTGGGAGGTGATCGACATGATGCGTCCTATCCGACGATCTCGTCGCTGAGACGGCGACGGTAGCGGTAATACACGACGAAGATGAGCGACGTGCCGAGGAACATGATCGTCGAGAGGGCGGATGCCGCCCCGACGTCGAATTGCTGCAGGGAGTAGCGATAGATGAGAATCGGCAGCGTCATGGTGGCGTAGTTCGGGCCGCCCTGGGTCATCACCCAGATGAAGTCGAAGTTCACCGCCGTCCAGATCAGGTGGATGAACACAATGATCAGCGAGACGCTGCGCAGCTGCGGCATGGTGACGCTCCAGAAGCGGCGCCAGGCGTTCGCGCCGTCGAGCGCTGCGGCCTCGAACAGTTCGTCGGGGATGGCCTGCATCGCCGCGAGGAACGAGATCGTGTAGTACGGGAAGCTCCGCCAGACATTGACGAAGATCACCGTGGACATCGCCCACTCCTTGTCGCCGAGGAAGTTGATCGGTGAGTCGACCAACCCCGTCGACGTGAGCAGGCTGTTGATGATGCCGAAGTCCGGGTTGAGCATCCACTCCCAGGTCATGCCCGCCACCACGATCGGTACCAGCCACGGAATGAAGGTGGCGACCCGGAACAGGCCCTGGCCGCGCATCTTGCGGTTGAGCAGAAGCGCGGCGCTGAGACCGACCACGAACTCGCCGATAACAGATCCGATCGTCCAGACCAACGTGTTGCTCACAGCGGGGAAGAAATGCGGGTCGGAGACCACCTTGTGGAAGTTGTCGAGGCCGACGAAACCGCCGACACCCGGGTTGACCAGATGCGCATCTTGGAAGGCATCGGTCAGCACCGTGACCAGGGGGTACCCGATGAGTACGGCGAGAAACAACAGCGCCGGACTCAGGGCCAGTATCACGAAGCGCCTGTTTGTGGTCTTGCGTGAGTCAGCTCCGACTCGCATTTTTGTCACCTATCTGTTGACGAGGGCGTCAGGTTGGCTGGGGGCATCAGCTGCCCGCAGCGTCACCCGACGTCTCGAGTGCTTCGTTGATCGCGTCGCCCAGCCAGATCGCGGCATCCTCAGGGCTCTGGTCGTCTTGCAGCACCATGGCGAGGGCGTCGATCATGTCCTGCGTGACCTCGCCCAACGAGATCGGCGGGTAGGTGACACCGGTGTCGAGCAGGGCGGCAAAGTCCTTGCTCCACTTGCTGTCGGTGGAGACGGAGCTCAGCGACGACCGGTCGGCGAAGGCCGCGGTCTGCCATTCCTCGCTCGCGAACTGCTGCGCGAGTTCGGTGGATGCTTCCAGGCTGTCGGAATTGGCCATGGTGAAGATCGGCTTCGACTCGATGTAGGTGGCCGGCTCGCCATCCGTCGGGTACGGGATGGGGTGCACGCTCACGTCACCCATGGTGTCGGCGTTGGTGGTCTCGCGCTCGGCCATCCAGTTGCCGGTGACGAAGGAGGCGGTGAGGCCGGTGGCGAAGTTCTCGTCGGTGTCTTCCCAGCCGTAGGTGGCCGAGTTCTCATTGACAGATCCGCTGGCGAGGAGGTCCTGGTAGAACTCGAACACCTCCGTCGCCTTGGCGAGTTCGTCGGGGTTGTCGTTCCAAGTGTTGGCGAAGCCGCCGCCGTCCTGTTCCTCGGCGATGCTCAGGCCCTGCTGAGCCAGGTAGACCAGCAGTTCCTGCGGCTCGCGCACGCCGGCACCGGTGAGACCGTAGAACGAACTGTCGGTGGCGTCTTGCACCTTCGAGCCGACGGCGAGCACGTCGTCCCAGGTGGTGGGCACCTGCACGTTGGCCGCGGCCAGCAGGTCGTCGTGCACCAGGTAGGCGCGGGCGGTGGTCTCGTACGGGAAGCCCACGACCTGACCGTCCACGGTCATGGAGCTCTTGACCGCGTCACTGACCTGGTCGGCGTCGCCCCATGAGTCCCAGGCATCCGACACATCGGCGAGGATGCCCAGCTTGGAGAATTCGCCCACGTACTCGGGCAGGCCCCAGACCACGTCGGGAAGGTTGCCGCCTGCTGCGGAGGCGATCAGCTTCTCGTGGATCTGGTCGTAGGTGAAGTTGGTTTGGTTGACGGTGTAGCCCTTGTCGTCGGCCCAGGCCTGGATCAGCGGGTCGAGAGTCTCGGCGGTGGCCTCCCCCTCGCTCCAGGATGTCCAGAGTTCGATGGTCTTCGGGTCTGCGCTCGAGGAGCCCGAGCAGCCGGTGAGCGCTAACGCCACGACGCCGACCGACGCCACGAAAGCGAGTTTCTTCTTCATTGAAAAGTGCCTCCTAGATTCTTCGTTGAATTTCCGGCGAGAGCCGGGACCAATCGTTTGCTTTCGCAGCAGCGATGCCCTCGAACGAGGGCCAGCGGATGATTAACCTTTGTCATTGTGGAAGGCGACTCGGCTCCGGGTCAAGTAATAATCGGAAAGTCGTCGGTAACAATTTCCACTCGATGAGACATTCTGGCGAATTTAATCGCTGCTGATCAGGATCTTTATAAGATGAAGAAAAGGACATACCCACGGGTCGCTTGACGCCGACTCCCGCGGCTCGTAATGATAGGGGTCAATCATGATCGCGCACCGCTGCCGATGTCGGCTCGGTGTGACGACCGACACTCGATGGGGACACCACCATGACTGACTTCACCTGGGGCGCCGGCGCCTTTCCATTGCGCGTGATCGCGACCGATTCCGGCCCCGTGCTGCTCTCCATCAATCCGGGCACGGATGCGATCGAGCCGGCCAAGCACCGCGCCCGCCCCGCCCTGGTGGAGGTGCTCGCCGTGGGTGAGGGCCGTGGCCTGAACAACATGCGCGCGATCCGCACCACTATCGGCGACCGGCTGCGCTATCAGGACCACACCGAGATCGACGGCGACGGCGTGACCAGCCTGGTGATCCGCCAGCGCGACACCGAGACCGGCCTCATCGCCACCACGACCATCGCCCAGTTCGACGGTGTCGAGGCTTACCGGGTGCACACCGAGGTGACCAACCAGGGTGACAAGCCCCTCGTGCTGCAGCAGGTCACCTCCGCCACCCTGATCGGGCTCACCGGGCACCTCGGCGAGGCCGCCGACCTCGACCTCTGGACCGCGCGCAGTGAGTGGTGCGCCGAGAGCCGGTGGTACTCCACCGCGCTCGGCGGCGCGGCCGGCTTCGCCGACATCAACACCGCCGTCCACGGCCACTTTGCCCGCGGCACCATCTCCTTCGCCGGTCACTCCACCTGGTCGAGCGGCGAGTACCTTCCCGTCGCCGGCGTGGAGAACCGGGTCACCGGGCACTCCCTGGTCTGGGAAGTGGAGAACAATGGGCCGTGGCGCTGGGAGCTCGACACCCTCTTCGACCCGGCCGAGGCGCTCGCGCTCGCCCTCCTCGGCCCCACCGACGTCGACCACGCCTGGACCACCCGGCTCTCCCCCGGCGATAGCTTCACCACCGTTCCGGCCTCGTTCGCGGTGGCCACCGGCGGCATCACCGGCGGCATTGGCGCCCTCACCGGCCACCGCCGGCGCTCGCACCTCGCAGTGCACGCCGACCTGGCCCGACCGCTGATCTTCAACGACTACATGAACGCGCTGATGGGCGACCCCACCACTGAGAAACTGCTGCCGCTGATCGACGCGGCCGCGGCATCCGGCGCCAGCTACTTTTGCATCGACGCCGGCTGGTACGACGACGGAGGCGACTGGTGGCCCAGCGTGGGCGCCTGGGAACCCTCCACCGTGCGCTTCGGCGAGCGCGGCCTCACCGGGGTGCTGCAGTACATCCGCGAGGCCGGCATGACGCCGGGCCTGTGGGTGGAGCCCGAGGTCGTGGGCGTGCTCTCCTCCGTGGCGACCGAGCTGCCCGACGAGGCCTTCATGTACCGCGCCGGCGTGCGCATCGTGGAGCACGACCGGTACTTCCTCGACTTCCGCAGCGCGGCCGCCCGCGACTACCTCGACGGCGTGTTCGCCCGCTTGATCGAGCAGTACGGCGCGCGCTATTTCAAGTGGGACTACAACGTCACCCCGGGTTCCGGCCCCGACACCGACGCACTCAGCCCCGGCGAGGGTCTGCTCGGGCACACCCGGGCGCACCTCACCTGGGTGGAAGCGCTGCGGGCGCGCTACCCCGAGATCATTCTCGAGGCCTGCTCGTCGGGCGCCCAGCGGATGGATGCCACCATCCTCGCCCGCTACGACCTGCAGTCCACCACCGACCAGCAGGATTACCGGCTCTACCCCACGATCGCCGCAGGCGCCCCGATGTCGATGCCGCTGGAGATGGCCGGCAACTGGGCCTACCCGCAGTCGGAGTGGACCGACGAGCAGATCGCCTTCACCCTGGTGACCGGGCTGTCGGGCAGGCTTTACCTCTCCGGCAACATCGACCGGCTGAACGAGCACCAGCTCGCGATCGTGCGCGAGGCCACCGGCGCGTACCCGGCCGTCATCGCCCACCACGCCCAGGCCCTGCCGGCCTGGCCGCTCGGCCTGCCGGTGTGGGACGACCCGCAGGTGGCGCTGGCCAGCGCCACGGATGCCGAGACCCTAGTCTTCGTCTGGAACCGCGACGTCGAGGCCACCTCGGCCGCTCTCTCGCTGCCCGCGCACCAGGGGGCCGACATCGTGGTCGACACCATCTTCCCCACCGCGCTAACGGCCTGGCCCACGGAATGGGACGCGGCATCCGGCTCGCTCGCGGTCGATCTCACCGGCGCCGGCGAGTCTGCCCGCGTGCTGCGCATCCGCCGCGCCTAACCATCCCGGGTCTCGTCCAGAGACCACCTCACCGGATCTCGACAAGCTCGATCAGCGAAATGGGCACGACCCAACGCTGGTCGAGCCCGTCGAGGCCCCGCGACCCATCCGCCGGTCGAGCTTGTCGAGACCCCGCGACCCGACGTGCATTAGCGCCCCACCCATTCCCCGGCCATTGCGCTCAACGCGTTCGCGGATGAAGCTGCCCCTGTGCCCGACACCAACTGCCCTCACCCGCTCAGCAAACGCGATGCCTCCGCGCTCATCGGCGTGCTCGCCAATCTCGAGGGCCTGGTCTGGACGACCGGCGTCGACGACCACGCGGTGCAGAAACTCCTGACCCGCCTCGAGAGTGACGGCATCGCCGCTCCCCCAGGTGACTCGACCGAGGTGCGTTACAACCTCCGCCAGGCCCTCAACGACCTCAACCAACAACTGCGCTACGCCCTCGGCGAGTACGACAGCCCGCACAACTCCGCGCCGGTTCCCCGCTGACCGGCGGAGCGGGCGTCCGGCTCGCGTAAGGGCCGCCGCTAGTCTGTCGGGATGACTGATGCAACCGTTGTCTACGAAAACAGTGGCTGGTGGCTCGGGCTCGCGATCGTCACCGCCGGCCTGGCCGAGATGAAGGGTCGCCGCCGCTGGATCTGGTTTGTGCTGGGCCTGTTGCTCGGCCCACTGGCCACGGCGCTGGTGGTCGTCTGGGCCCGGCCCGCCGCCGCCGACTTCCGCTGAGGCGCTCCAGGTTCGCTCTCGGAGGCGGCCCGCGCTCCCAGAACCTAGTCACCTAAAAAGGCAATAGTCACCAAAAAAGGACGAAATGCGGCAGAACGTCCTTTTTAGCGAACTATTGCCTTTTTAGCGGCCGTCCGTCGGCCTCGGCACACCACAGCCAGGCGGATGCGTCGCCCGCTACGCGTCCACGGCCGCGGGGTCCTCCGCACCGGCACGCTTCCCGGCCGACCGGCGCGCGGCGATGCCGGCCGTCATCTCCCGGTAGTCCGGCTTCGCAGCCACAGCTCCGCCCACCGCCAGTGACCGCCGGGTCTCGGCGAGCAGGTTCTCCACCGCCTGCTCGAGACGGTCGTAGCGCTCCAGCCCGTAGTACTCGTGTTTGTCGGGCTTGCCCTCGCCCTGCTCCCGCACGGAATAGGCGTGATGCCGCACGAGCATCGCGGCCATCTGCACCCGGCTGTTGCCCACGAGCTGCAGCTGATCCACGCCGATCCGCACAGCCTCGTGGGCGTTCTCCAGCTTGGCCAGGTCGACGGGTGCGCCCTTGTTGCCCACCAGATGCAGCATCCGTCGCGCCTGCGAGGTGACCTCGACGGTGGCATCCCGCAGGTTGTCCAGCCGCATCGCGTCGCGCTTCACCCGGCCCGCCAGTACGAACTTGATCAGCTCGGCCACGAGCACCGATAGCGCGGCACCGAGGAAGGCGCCCACGGCGATGGGCAGTGACGCCACGTCGAGTCCCAGGCTGGCGGCGGCAGGGAACACGCTGTCACTGATCATGACCTCACCCTAGGGGCCGCGCGGTCACCCGGCGTGCACCCGCGTCCCATCCCGCTCGTCGAGCCGCCCTCTCGATGGTCGAGCCGCTCTTCCGCTGGTCGAGCCGCCCTTCCGCTGGTCGAGCCCGTCGAGACCCCCGCAACCCAACCTCGAAACCCGCCACGCTACCCCTGCTCAGCCGTCCAGTTCCCGTCCGCAGTGAACCGAATCACCGACGGACCACCGCTGAGCGGCACCGTGCCCTCATACGCGCCGATCTCATTCACCAGCAGGGCCATGCCCATCGCGTTGTCGGTGAACTCCATCACGGTGAAGTTCGCACTCCCGTCATGCGTGAGCGTCAACTTCGACGCCTCCCCGCCGTAAAGGAAGACGTCGTCGCCGAATCCAACAGCTGCCGGGTCGGCCGCGTACGAGATCGGTCCCACGTCAATCGTCCAGGGGACATTCGCGGTCACCTTGAGCGCCACAACGGTCTCACCCAGGTCGCCGAACAGGCCGTACGCGCTGGTGCCGGTGTAGGCACCGATGCTGTTCACCAGCAGGTCTGCGGTCGGCTGGTTGTCCGCGTCCAGGCCCTGCACGCTGAAGTTCGCCGTTCCCTCGAAGGTGGCCCGCACCAGGCCGGCAGCCGCACTGGCGGGCAGGTCGATGATGGTGTCGGTGGAACCGGTCTCGCTGACCACGTCGAACACGCCGTACTTCTCTTCCGCCCAGGCCACGACGTCTGAACTGTCTCCGGCGTCAGCCGGTTCCTCCGCGCCGTCCGCGGGCGCTTCGACCGCGGGTGCGTCGTCGGCGGGCACTCCGGCTGCCTCGTCCACCTGCTCGACGAACGCCTCCGGAATCGCCGCCACCGTGGCCGCGGTGCTGATCCCGATCGCGACACTGCCGATCCCGCCGACCACCACGAATCCGGCGGTGACGAGCCAGGCCGACTTCTTGGCGGCGTCGTAGCCGGCGAGGCGCTGGCCGCGCTTGTCGGTGGTGCTGCCGGTGAGCACGATGATCAGGTCCACGAGCGACCAGATACCCAGGCCACCCAGGGTGACGAGCTTGGCCACGGCGGTGCCGATCTTGCCCAGGTAGAACCGGTCGGCACCGACCGTGCCGAGGAACAGGGCGAGCAACCAGGTGACCACGAAACTCTTGGCCGGCTGTGCCGCCAGCGGCGGCTGAACGGATGCGGCGGGCGGCACCTGCGTGCTCGGCACGGGCGGCGGGCCGTAAGGGGCGATGGGCTGGGACATGGAGCTCTCCTCGGTGGGCATCGCAGACCCTGGGAGCCGACGGGCGGCAGTAGCCGGCCATCGTGGTGATTCCCCCCAGAACACGTGTACCCGAAGGCTAGCGGCTGACCGCGCCCACCGACACCGCCGGGTGGAATCCGGCAGCGCGCATCCGCTCACCGGAGCCGGCCGTTACGATCGAGCCATGGCTTCCCGACCCCCGCGAGTGCACCCGGCGGGTCAGCGGATGCCGGTGCCGGCCCGCCAGCGTCGCCCCCGCGGGCGCTCCAGCGCCGCCCGATACCTGCCGGTCCTGCTCTTCGTGCTCGGCTACCTCGTGGTCACCGCGCTCTGGCCGATCCAGATGTGGGTCGCCGGCCTGTACCTCGTTGCCAGCGTCGTGTGTTTCGTCGTCTACGCGGTCGACAAGTCCGCGGCCAAGGCTCAGCGTCAGCGGGTGTCGGAGTCGACGCTGCTATTCCTGGGGGTCGTCGGCGGCTGGCCGGGCGCCATCGTCGCCCAGCAGACCCTGCGGCACAAGACCCAGAAGGCGAGCTTTCTGAGGGCGTTCTGGGGCACCGTGGTCATCAACGTGATCGTCTTCGCGGTGTTTGCCACGCCCGCGTTCGCCCTCATCGTCGACTGGGCCGAGCACACGCTGTTCTGAGCGAGCCAGCCCGGTCCGAGCGCCTAAACTCCTGTGGTCACTCTGGCGTCACCCGCGGATCGCTCGGTCCGCCGCGTGTGCCTTTGTGCGCCTCTTCGATGATGCGCACATTGCGCACCGTCACCGACTCCGTCATCAGCAGGTCCAGCGAGGTGACGAACAGCCGGCCGATCTCGTCGGCGCTCACCACTGCATCCGGCACGTCGACCCGGAATCCCTGCGCCTGCAGCCCGCCCTCGTTAGAGAAGGTGATCTCGGCGTCGAACACCGCACGGTACTGGCTCATCCTGTGGCTCCTTCGATCTACTCCGGCGCGGGCCGGGTTATGGTCTGCACCCACGTGGCGTGATCTCGCAACCCGTACCGCACCCCCAGCCTGATCACCCAGAACAGGGCGAAGGCGGCAAGAGCCACGACAATTAGGTAGATGAGGATCCCCAGGGCGCTGAACATGCAGCAACCGTACCAAGGCGGCACACACGTCGCTCACAGCGGCACCGCCTCGGCGACGGCTCGGTCCCGGATGGCTTCCCCCAGCTGTCGCACGTGCACTACTCGCCGGGACGCCTGACCTAGCAGCGCAGCACTCCGTGTACATCTCAATGATCGAGATGTACAATTGCGCTCATGTCCACTGTCAGCGTCGCGGACGCACGCAACAACTTCTCCGACATCATCGCTCGCTCCCAAAGTGAAGCGGTGTTTGTCGAACGTCGCGGCCAGCGCGCCGCCGTCGTGGTCAGCCCCGAACAGTACGAGCGAATGCTCGAGGCGCTCGAAGATGCCGAAGATGTCGCCGCATTCGACGAGGCCATGGCCGAAGAGGGTCCCAACATTCCCTGGGCGCAGGTGAAGGCCGATCTGGGCTGGACGTGAGCTACCGCATTGAGCTGCGTCCTTCTGCAGTTCGCGCGTTGAAGCGAATCGACCATCAGGATCGCGACCGCATTCGTGGCGCTATCGCTCTGCTTGGTGAGGACCCTCGCCCGCCAGGGGCCAAGGCCCTCCAGGGCCGCCCGGGACTCCGTGTTCGGGTCGGGAATTACCGCATCATCTATACAGTCGACGATGACGTTCTCATCGTCGCGATCGTCGCGATCGTCGCGCTCGGACATCGCCGCGACGTTTACAACCGCTGACCGCACGAGGCCGCATAGATCGCGAGCTCAGACCGACGGCGCCCGGCGCACCGGTGCGAAGGTCTCCGGCTTGTCGGGCCGCAGGAACTCGACGATGAGATCGCGGCACAGGTCGGGCTTCTCCACCAGTACACCGTGCGACGCGTGCGGCACAACCGCGAGCTCACCGGCGGGCAGGGCGCGATAGAGCTCCACGATGTGTTCGAGTGCCATGTCGTCGTCGTCGCCCACGAGCACGAGGACGGGCATCCGGATGGTGGCGAGATCGGCCGGTGTCAGCGTCGGACCCTGGGCATGCATCCGCCGGAGCTTCTCGACCACCACGGCGTAGTGCGCCCGGCCATGCGGGGAGACCTCGGCGTAGGCGTCGACCATGAACTCCGGCACGTCGGCGTCGAGCGTCTCGGCGGGCCAGCCGGCTAGCGAGTAGACGCCGGAGACGAACACGAGGTGCGAGACCAGGTCGGGGCGGCGCAGGGCCACGAGGAGTGCCACGACGGCGCCGTCACTGTAGCCCAGCAGTGGTGCTGGCCCGCTGGTGTGCTGCTCGAGAAAACGGATGGTGTCGAGCGCCATCGACTCGAAGGTCATCGGGCCGTCGGTGTCGGGCGTGCGCCCGTGGCCGCGCCGGTCCGGCGCGAGCACCCGGTACTGCTCGGCGAAGCGCTGGATGATCGGGGTGAGGGCCCGCGCGTCGGTGCCGCCGGGATGCAGCATGGTGAACAGCGGGCCGGTGCCCAGCTCGATGAACTCCAGGTCGACATTCTTCGGCGACGGCTCCACGGCGTCCTCTCTCGGTTGGTCATTCTGCAAACATTGGCCGTGCACCGCGCCACGTGCCCGAACTCACAGCGCGAGGCGGCAACCCGTCTCAGTCGAGAATGGCCGCCAGCGACGTGCCGAGCAGCCGGGCCGACTCCTCATACTTGGCCGTCAGCCGCACCCGGGTTTCGGCCGGCAGTGCGGCCTGCCGGGCCGGGTTCGCGTTGTGTGCCAGGTCGGCAAACTTCACCGTCATCGCCAGCGGGTCGGCAGCCACCCGGGCCATCGATTCCGCGAGCGGTTCCCCGGCCCGTTTGGTCACCGCGTCCACGGCCAAGACGATGTGCTCCGCGAATCCCTGCGCGCGCAGGTCGTCGAGCGTCACCGACGTGTCTTCAACCACGTCGTGCAGCACCGCCACGATCTTCTCGTCCACGCCGTCGACGCGCGCCAACACCCCCAGCGGATGCTGAATGTACTCCACCCCCAGCTTGTCCACCTGCCCCGCATGAGCCGCCGTAGCCAACTCAATCGCCGCCTCCAGGCTCCCCGCCCCACCCGATGGTCGAGCCTGTCGAGACCCGTCCCCGTCCGCTGGTCGAGCTTGTCGAGACCCCGCGACATCCTGTCCAACGCTCACCGCCTGCCTCCCCAACTCCCCCAACTCAACCCCGCTCAACCCCGGCCACCCATGCACAATCCGAACCCACTCCCCCGGCACCGCCGACTCCCCCCACCGAGCCCCGACCAACCCGCCGGCAATCGCCGCCACGGTATCCGTGTCCCGGCCACCGCGCACCGCACTCTCCAACGCCAACTGCAGCTGACTCGCATCCGTCTCGGGCGCCGACCGAATCGCCGACCAGGCCGCCTGCAACGCCTGCACCACCCAGCCGTTCCGGTCGAAGTACGCCGGCGGATGCGCCTCCGCCTCGTCGATCAACCCGGACCACCGTTCCCGCCGCTCCACCGGCAGCGCGCCGAGGGCCACCCGCACGTCCAGCTCCCCCGCCAGCACGGCATGCCGAACCGCCAGGCACCAGAGCACGCAGGCGTCGCCGGCATCCGCTTCCACATGGGTGAGATCGCTGATCGCCCGGGCCGCCACGGCCAATCCATCCGGGTCATCGAGATAGGCCAGCGCCACCGGGGCGGTGCGCATCAGCGACCCGTTGCCGGCGCTCCGACCGTTGAGATCGTGGTGCTTCTGCGCCGAGATGCGCACGCCGGCCGCGGTGGGCACCGCGCTGCCGAGCACCGCCCGCAGCTGAATACCCACATCTTTAGCGGTGCGCGCCCAGCCCACCCATTCCGCCACGATGTCGTCGAGCACCCGCTCATCGGCCAGGTCCCGTCCGGCGGCAACTGCGCGGGCGATCGGTACGGCCATCGAGGTGTCGTCGGTCCACTCCCCGGGCGCCCAATCGAACTGGCCGCCGCCCTTCATCGTGACCGCGGCGCCATCCGGCAGTGGCGGCCCGAACTCGTAGCCGGCACCGAGCGCGTCGCCGCAAGCCAGGCCCAGAAGCACACCGGCGGCCCGGTCGGTCTGTGCGGTGGTGAGTGTCATGGCAGCCCCCTCGTGATCAAACGCCGATCACTTCGACCGTATCGCGGCACGGCCTCCGGCCACCACCCGGTCGCCTGTTCGGGTCGGGGCGAGCGATGATCCTCATGGGGTGCTCGCCGGCGTACATCCGGGAGGTGGCGAGTTCCCGCTGATCGAGAAGTCCTCGCAGGTGAGAAACCTCGCCTGGTTCGCGCCCAACACCCACGACGCGATCACAATGGCCAGCACAACCACGGCAATGAGCCACTTCGACCGGCGCGGCGTGCCCCCGGCAAAGTGAGGCCACACGATGCGCACCAGCACCCACAGGGTGAACGGGATGCCGAGAAGCACGGCCGCAAACGCCGCCAGGTCCAGCAAGGCGATCCCGAGGTCGGTCACGCTGTCATGGGCGACGAAACTGAGCAGAAGCCAGACCGAGGGCAGCAGCAACAGCACCGCCCGGCCGAGCCTCCCGCGCAGGGGGCGATGCTCAACCAGCACGAAGACCAGGGCGGCAGCGGATGCGGCCCACAACGCGAGGATGTCATCGAAGAAGATCTCGCCCCAGGCGCCGAGCGTGAACGCCGGCCACCAGGCGATAGCGGCCATGCCCACCATGATCACCCCGGCGGGCACGTCGCGTCGCCGACGGTCATCCGCCACCGCCGCATCCGGGGTCTCGCGCACACCTGCAAGCTAGCCGGGGCCCGGTCGACTCCGATAGGGCGCATGCCACCCGAACCTCAGGGCTACCGCGGCCGCCGTAACCGGATCGGACCCTTGGCGGTCGAGGGATCCACCACCGACCCGCCCTGCGTGATCTGCAGCTCGCCGCGGGCGACCATGCGCCGAGCCGCCCGCCGCGCCGGCTCCATGAGGTCGCGCCACTCCTCGCCGCCGATCGCCCGCGCCGCGTCGGACGGGCAGATCGTGGCATCCTGCGCCCGAGCCTCGAGCAGCGTCACGATGGTCTCTTCCAGCCGACGGTCTGTCTCGTTGACTCCGTGCGCGCGGCAGGCGGCAGAGCAGTACTTCACCGCATCCCAGGTGTTGGCCCATTTGGCTCGCCACTCGATGCGCCGGCCACACGAGGCACAGGTCTTGTCCGCCCGGTCGCCGGGGGCGTCAGAGGGGGCGCGTTGACGGTGGGCCATGCCTTCTATCTTGCGGGATATACCGGACTTCGGGTGGGGCATCCGCCGAGCCAAAACGGATGCTTGAAGAAGTCATCGCCAGGTGAGGCTAAACGCCGCCGCCCGGGCGCATCCACGACGTTGAGCCCTGCGCCCGCCGAGCTGCGGCTTCCGGGCTAGTATCCTCCGACGCACCGGCTCGCCTGAGATCGTCGTGCGAGTCAGCGCGACGGCGTGCCCGCACTCGCAGGAGCACGATGACCGTAACCGAAAGCGCAACGATCAGGCCGAACCCGATGAGGAACGCGACTACCGTGTATGGATCCATGCCACCAGTCTCGTTGTTGGCAGGCCCAGAAACCAGCTCTCGGGCGACAGCTGCCGGGCTCGCCGGCGTGGTCTCCCACCTCGGGCTCGCCGGACTGGTCGAGGGCAGACACCCCGTTCGAACTTCTGCTGCCGACGATCGCCCGTGATGCACTCGCGAAGGCGGAAGCAGAAGCAGAAGCAGAAGACGAGTGAGCTACGCCGTCTGACCCGTGCGGATATGGTCCGTGGAAGCGTGGGCGAGAGCCCACTCGAGGGCGTAGTCGGCGACGGCCTCCCAGCCGGGTTCGGCGCAGGTCCAGTGGCCGCGGCCGGCAAACTCGTGATATTCCACCAGCGCGGGAGACTTGCTCCAGTGCTTCGCATTCGACTTGTTCACGGCCGGCGGCATGATGTGGTCTTCGGCGCCGCCGATGAACAGCAGCGGCGCCCGATCGGCCGTGTAATCCACCCAGGTCTCCTGGTGGCCGGGGGTGAAGTTGGCGAGGAGGCCGTAGGCCCACACCCAGTTGCCCGGCGCCGCGATCGCGTACCGCTCCCAGGCCGCATCGGATTCCTCGCGAGTGAGCGTGTTGGTGAAGGCGTAGTGGAACTCGTCTCGGGTGAAGCCGACGGCCTTGTGGTAGTTCGCGGGGTTCTTGAGCGCGGGGAACAGCGAGCGCGCCTGCGAGAGCGGGGTGACGCGCACCCCCTCGGTGGGCGCGGAATTGATGGCGGCTCCTGCGGCGCCGAGTCCGCGAGCGAGCATCATCTGGGTGAGGCAGCCGCCGAAGGAGTGGCCCATGATGATCGGCGGCTTCGGGAGCGCCTCGATGACCGAGGCGAGGTAGTCGGCCGTCTCGGGAACGGTGAGGTTCGCGATGATGTCGGGGTTCTCGCGCAGTGCCTCGACTTCGATCTCGAACCCGGGGTAGGCCGGGGTGAGAACGGTGAAGCCCTTCGCTTCATAACGAGCCTTCCAGTCCGCCCAGCTGCGGGGCGTGACCCAGAGGCCGTGAATGAGCACGATGGTGTCGGGGGCATCGGTGTTGGACTGGTCCATGATGGTTCTCCTTCTCAGTGGTGGTTGTGCGTGGCGGAATCGGTCAGGAATCGATGAAGGCGAGAAGATCGGCATGCAGGCGCTCGCGGTCGGTGTCGGGCAGACCGTGGGCTCCCCCCGGGTAGACCGTCAATCTGGCGCCCGTGATCAGGTCGGCGGAGCGCTTCCCGCCGACGTCGAAGGGCACGATCTGGTCGTCGTCGCCGTGGATGATGAGGGTCGGCACATCCACGCGGGCCAGGTCGGCGCGGAAGTCGGTGGCCGAGAACGCGGCGACGCACTCGTAAGCCGCGCGGTGCCCGCAGGCCATGGACTGGAGCCAGAACGCGTCACGGATGCCCGTGGAGACGTCGCCGGTGCGGTTGTTGCCGAAAAACGGCCCGTCAGCGAGGTCTCGGTACAGCTGCGAACGGTCGGATGCCTCGCCGGCGCGGATCGCGTCGAACACGCCTTTGGGCAGACCCTCCGGATTGTCCGCGGTGTGCAGCATCAGTGGCGGCACGGCGGAAACGAGCACGAGCTTGGCCACGCGCTGGGTGCCGTGGCGTCCGATGTAGCGCACGATCTCGCCGCCCCCGGTGGAGTGTCCGACGAGGGTGATCCCGGTCAGATCGAGGAATTCGATCAGGCACGCGAGGTCGTCGGCATAACTGTCCATCGTGTTTCCGTGCCAGGTTTGGCTGGATCGTCCGTGCCCGCGGCGGTCATGAGCGATGACCCGATGGCCATGCTCCGCGAGGAATCGGGCGGTGGCGTCCCACGCGTCAGCATTCAGCGGCCAACCGTGACTCAGGATCACCGGCGCGGCGTCGGTTCCCCAGTCCTTATAGAAGATCTGCGCGCCGTCTTCGGCAGTGATGAATGGCATCTGACGCCTCCCCGCTCGAGTGGTGAGTGATTCACCAATCGAATCGCGTTGGGCCCCGACGCGAACCACGTGGTGCACGTAGTCGCCTTCTTTTTTACGGGGTGAGGACCTTACGGGGTGAGAATCTCCGCGAGCTGGCGCCGCGAACTGGCGCCGAGCTTTCTGAACACCTTCCGCAGGTGGTAGTCGACCGTGTTGGTGCTGATGAACAGGGTGGAGCTGATCTCCTGATTGGTGCGCCCAGCGGCCGCCATGCTGGCGATGGTGGATTCGCGCGGGGTCAACGAGGCGACTCCGACGACCTCGGTGCGCTGCGAGTGTTCTCCGGTCGCGGCGAGTTCCGATCGGGCCCGCGCGGCGAACGGTGGCGCGCCGACGCGCTCGAAGATCGCCACCGCCGCGCGCAGCTGTTCCCGCGCATCCCGTCGTCGCTTCATCCGTCGGAGCCACTCGCCGTACAGCAGGTGCGCGCGGGCCAGGTCGCCGATCGCAGTGCTCTGTTCGAGCCACCCGATTGCCGCGACGTAGAGCGGCTCGGCGTCGGCATCCGGGGCCAGCAGGGCCGCGCAGCGGTCCGCCAGACCACGGATCCACGGCGTGCCGCTGATGTCGGCATGGCCGCGCAGTTGTCGGGCGGCGGCCGACGCGATATCCAGGTGCCCGCTGCGTGCCGCGGCTTCCACGTAGTCGGGCAGCTGCTGATAGGTCACCTGCAGGAACGGCCGGTTTACCATGGGCCCCAGCCGGTCGAAGGCAGCGACGTAGTGTCCCTCGGCGATGTCGCGCACACTCAGCCCGGTTTGGGCGATCGTGTGCGCACCGCCGAACCCGGTACCGAGGGTCGTCTGTGCTGCCGCCTCGACCTCGGCACGCGGGGCCCCGCTCCACGCGAGATAGGAAGCATTGACCACCTGCTCCGCGGCGTAGCCGATCGCGCGGCGCAGTTCTCGCACCTGTTCGATATACAGACCGGATGCGATCGGGTCGCCCCGCACGAGTTCGCTGATGCTGAGCACCCACAGGGTGGTATCCAGGCCCCGGAGGGAACCGGCGTCACGAGCAGCGCGAGCACTGCGCTCCAGTAATTCCACGCAGGCCCGTTCGTCCCACAACCCCGTCGCCAGTGCCACACCGAAAACCCCCAGGTCGAGCAGTTCTGAGTCGTCTGCCTGCTGGAGCAGCATCAGAGCCTCACGCATGAGCGGTACCGCCTCGTGATACGGGAGCAGCACGTGGGCGCTCAGCGCACGCAACGCAACGGCCAGCGGGCCATCCTGCACCGTGGCCCCCTCTCGCAGCCTCACACCGAGCTGGTCCAAGGTGACGTCGTGCATCATCCATTCGGTGGTGAGCGCCAACTCGAAAGCGCGGATGAGCGTGCGCTGTTCGAGCTCCGGGGCCACACCGTGAAAGGCATCGGCGGCAGCAAGCAGGTCCCTGGGGCCACGAATAACGCCGGCCGGATCGGCCAAGAACACGGCAAGCATGGCCCGCAGGGTGATCGAGCGCCCGCGCGCGACCGCGTCCATCCCGTCGGCGTGCAGCTTGTCGAGCAGGGAGAGTGCGAATTGCGCGGCACCGGCTCCCGCTGCCGATTCCGCGGCAGCAAGAAGACGACGGCTTCTCCTGCCGGTGTCAGAGGTCAAGTCCGCGGCGCGAGCGAGGGACCTGGCGCGTGATGACAGGGCGCCGCGCAGACCTGCTCGGTCGGCGGCAGCCTCGAGCAGGTCGGCCACATCGTCGTCGGTGTCTGAGGCGGCCGCCGCGGCGTGGCGGGCCTCATCGTCGAGCAGGCCTCGCTCAGCGGATGCCGCGGCCAACGCCCCGTGCATCCGGCGGCGTTCAGCGAGCGGGAAGGCGTTGTAGACGGCAGACCGCACTAGCGGGTGCCGAAACGACACGGTGTCGCGAGCGAACGACACCAGACCGCTCCGCTCAGCGAGAGCGGAACTCTGGCCACCCAGGCCGAGTCGCTCCGCCGCTTGGTCGATCAGCTCGGTCGACCCCGTGCGTTCAGCCGCGGCAAGCAACAGCCATGCCTGAACGTCGTCAGGGTGCGTGCGCAGTTGCTGGCGGTAGTGCAACTCGAGCCGGCGGCCGATGGGGAACGGTTCGTCCGACACCGACGCATCCGTCAGCTGTTGAAGCGTGAAATCTTGGGCCAGGTCGATCATCGCCAGCGGGTTTCCGCCCGTCTGCTCGGCGATGCGGGCGGCGAGATATGGATCGAAGGCGCCGGCAGCTGAGTCCTTCATCAGCTGCGCCGCCGAGAGGGAGTCGAGCCCGCCGAGCCGAAGGGTCGGCACGCCGGCAGTGATCATCTCGAGTTCGTCGCCATCCCGCGCTGCGAAGAGGAGCACCACGGATTCCGCCTGCAGCCTGCGAGCGACGAACGCCAGCACCTCCAACGACTCCCGGTCGAGTTGATGAGCGTCGTCGATCACACACAGGAGTGGTTGCGTCTGGCCGGCGGCGGCGAGGAGGGACAGCACGCCCAGGCCCACGAGATATCGCTCGGGAGCGAGCCCGTCGGCAACGCCAATCGCCACCTGCACGGCGTCACGTTGCCGGCTGGGCACGGCATCCAGAAATGGTGTCAGCGGCGCGCACAGCCGTTGCAGCCCCGCGTAGGCGAGTTCCGCTTCGGCTTCGAAGCCATCCACCCGCACCAGCGTCGTTCCTCTGAGCGATTCGGTCGCACAGCGAAGGAGAGCGGTCTTACCGACCCCTGGTTCGCCTCGAATGACCAGGGCGGAGCTTTCACCGTTCCGCGCGCCCAGGATCAACTTCTGCAGGAGCTCGAGCTCAGCAGATCGGCCCAGCAGAGACACCGCTGGCCGGTAGTCGCGATGCTCCATGAGGTCCTTCCGCTAGAGCCCTGGAAGTCGCGGGAAAGCTCAAGTGTGCCCGACGCGCCGCACCTTGTCGAGGGTCTCCGACCCCTGGTTCGCCGGCGGCGCCGCCGTTGGCCGTGAGTCCTGCGAAACGCCCACCCCGGCGAGTCTTCCGTTCGGGTAACGAATCCGCCCCACTGTCGACACGAACGGCGATGCCGGGCAGGGTGGACCCATGCGGCCCCTGGGATCCCCACCGAGAGTGAGAAGTGCTTCTCGGGTGCTGATCGGCGCGGCAGCAGCGGGCCTTCTGCTCAGCGGATGCGGCGGCCCCGGCAGCGGCATGCTCGCGAGGGATATCGCGAAGATCGTCGACGGCTACGACTGCCTGGCGCCGAACCTGACCTTTTGGGCGTTCCCGCCCGACTCGACAAGCACGCCCGACCCCGAGCATCCGTACGCGCCGAAAGCAGGCTGGGTGCCGGAGGGCTTCACCCCCACCACGGCCGTGCGCTGCGATGTGATCGTCGACAGCCGCGACGCCCAGGGGTTCAGTATCACCGCCGTGACGTTCGGCGGTGATCTCACCGACCTGCTCTCCGCCCTGGCCGAGCCCGACGACGATGACGACGCGATCGCCGCGTGCACGGCCGACCTGGAAATTGTGCCCCCGCTCTGGCTCGTCGACGAGGCCGGCCAAGCGATCAACGCGCGCTATCCGGTGGATGTGTGCGGGAAGACCAAGCCCGGCGTGCGCGACGCTCTCGTCGCGCTTCCGGTACTGGACAGCACAACGCTGCAGCGCACAGAGGTTCACCCAGTCCCGGCACCCGACAACGCACCGACCTCCCCGTCCACTCCCTGAGCTGATCAGGCTCCCCGGCCTCGCCGACACCGCAAGCCGGCGTCATTCGTGCGCCCCAAAATCAAATCTTCTCTTCCCTCCTGGTATAGCGCTGCTATAGTAATCCGTATAGCACCGCTATAGAAGGCTTCGGCCGTGATCCACCGACAGAAAAGGGAACTCGATGAGCACGATCTTCATTACCGGCGCCTCCTCCGGCATGGGCAGGGCAACCGCACTACTCTTCGCGGAGAAGGGCTGGCAGGTCGTTGCCGCCTCGCGCAGCATCGGCACCGACAGCGAACTTGCCGCATTGCACAACGTCGAGACGGTGACGCTCGACGTGACCGACCCTCGGCAGATCCGCACGGTGGTGGCCGACGTGCTGTCTCGCTTCGACGTCGACGTGCTCTTCAACAACGCCGGCGCCGTGCTCTTCGGGCCGGTGGAGGAATACACCGACGAACAGCTCGACGGCCAACTCGCCACGAATCTCCTCGGCCCGATCCGCGTCAGCCAGGCGTTCCTGCCGCACTTCCGGGAGCGACGCGGCGGCACGATCATCAACACCACGTCGCTCACGGCAATGCTTCCGGCACCGTTCATGTCCGTCTACTCCGCGGCCAAGGCCGGACTCGAGCGCTGGAGCTTCGGGGTGAACCTCGAACTCAACGAGTTCAACATCCGCGTCAAGACGATCGTGCCCGGCATCGTCGCCACCAACCTCATGGGTGCCGGCACCGTTGTGCAGAGCGACGCCTACGCGGCGCACCTGGGACAGGTCTTCGCTGCCTTCGGCGACCCGGCCACCGCCGAGCTGTTCTCCACAGCCGAAGGGACCGCTGCCGTAGTCTTCGGCGCCGCCACCGACGGAACCACGCGTGTGCGCTACCTCACCGACGCCACTGCGAAGGAATACGTGGCGATGATGGTCGGCTTCGGCGAAGAGACCACGCAGGCATTCGCGTCGACAGTGATGTTCGGTTGATCGTGGCCGTTTTTCACAGCGACCTGAAAATGGCCCGCTTCCTTCCGCCCCTCGACATCGGGCCGCGGATGGCGCGACTCGCGAACCGCATGCCGGTGCGCTCTCCCGCACCGCCACCCAACATGATCATTTCCGACCTGACGGTTCCCGGGCCTGAGGGCGCACCCGCCGTAGACGTTCGGATGTACCGGCCGGCGTCGGCGACGGGAGAGATCCCCGTGCTGGTGTGGATGCATGGCGGGGGCATGATTCTGGGAAACCATCTGTCGGAGGAGGACTCGAATGTGGCCTTCGCGCGGGAACTCGGAATCGCCGTCGTCTCGGTCAAGTACCGTCTGGCACCACAGTCGCCGGCGCCGGCCGCGGTGGAGGATTGCTATGCCGTGGTGGAGTGGCTCGTCGCCAACGCCCCCGACCTGGCCGTCGATCCGCAACGGATTGCCCTCGGTGGGGCGAGCGCGGGTGGCGGGCTGGCCGCCGCCACCGCGCTCCTAGCTCATGACCGCGGGCGCATCCACCCCGCGTTCCAGCTCCTGGTCTACCCCATGCTCGACGACCGCACCGTTCTGCGCACGGATCTGGACACAACCCACGCCCGCTTCTGGCGCCCGAAGAGCAATCGATACGCCTGGAGCGCCTACCTCGGCGAGGAGCCTGGTGCAGTCGCTGTCTCCGACTACGCGGCGCCAGCTCGCCGCACCGACCTGTCGGGACTTCCTCCGGCCTGGATCGGCGTGGGCACCCTCGACCTGTTCCACGCCGAAGACGTCGACTATGCCGAGCGTCTTCGCCAAGCCGGCACATCCGTCGACCTGGTCGTCGTCGAGGGCGCCTTCCACGGTTCGACGTGCTGTTCAAGAAGAAGCCGGTGTCACGCCGCTTCTGGGAGGCGCAGCGCGATGCCCTCGCACACGCGCTCGTCGAAGCGAAGCCGGTGAGGCATCCATGACGCGCGGTTTGCGCCGGGCTCGGGTCATAATCGTCGCCGCCCAACGGACACTCGGTTGATCTCCGATCTCAGGGGCGCCGTGCCACAGGTGCGCCGTCACGGCGCCCCTGAGATAAGGTCGGGTCATGTCGACGCGTGAGACCCTGATCAAGGCGGCTCTCACAGTTCTCGAACGAGAAGGCGCGGCGCAGTTCTCCACCCGGGCCGTCTGCGCCATCGCGAACGTGACGGCCCCCACCCTGTACCACCACTTCGGCAATGCGGACGGCCTGCTCAGCGCGGCCGTGGAAGAGGCCTTCCGGCAATTCCTCCACGCCAAGCTGGCCGCCCCCGTCGCCACGGATCCGGAGGCGGCGCTTCGCGATGGATGGGATGACTATGTGCGCTTTGCCGCCGACCGTCCGCTGATCTACGCCGCGATGATGGCCCGCCTGTTTCAAGGTGTCGAGATCCTCGCCGCCCGACAGGCCTTCGCCATCGTGGCGGAACAGATCGCCGCACTCGAGACCGCCGGCAGGCTCCGGCTCCCTCCTGCAGAGGCGGTTCAACTGGCTTGGGCCTCCGTCAACTCGGCAGCGATGCTCCACGTCACGGCGGCACTACACGTGTCGGACTACCTGGCCACACCGGAACCGAGCCTCATCGAGATGCTCCGCGAGCGCGCGCTCCGGGACCTTTGCGAGCCATAGCCCAAAGTCTTTTGTTGGAACGCGCGGGTCGCCCACCCGTCCACGAGGTCGAACCGCTCTCGCCAAGAGCGACGTCGCAAATCGCGCGCAGCCGCTCCGTACCCCCAAAACGGCCCAACCAGCCCCAATCGGCCTCCAGCTTCGGACGTTGCGGCATAGTGGAAAGCCAGCCGGGCCTGCGATTTGCCGGCACTGGGTGCAGGCCACGGGGTGGCACTGCAGAATATCGGGGGCGCATGTCTGCAGGGGGATCAGCCTGGACCGAGGCCACGTGGCAAGTGCGTGACGCAGCGATGGTGCCGTGCACCGCGGGCATCCCGGTGAGAGAACTCACCGATTACGACGGCTCCTCCACGGATGCCGTGAAGGTCGGCACCATCAAACGGGCCAAGGGGCTGGAGTTCAAGCAGGTATTGCTCCCCTGGATCTCGGAGCGCCTGATGTCCCCGGCCATCACCGGAGCGGCGTGGACCGATTCCCAGATCGAACGCGACGAGCGCGACCGGCGCGAATTGTTCGTGGGTGTGACCCGGGCCCGCGACGGGGTGTTGGTCGGGTGGTTCGCGGCGCAAGGGGCAACGGCGTGAGCGACGAAGCGATGCCGCCGCCGAACAGAATGCGGCTGCGCTACGCAGGGCGATGCCGAGCCTGTGGGTCCGCAATACCCGCCGGAACCGTGGCGGTGTACCAGCGAGAGTCGAAGACCGTTACCTGCGTGGAATGCCCGCCCCACTCGACCCCGACCGCCTCGGTGGCCGCCAGCCCGGTGGCAGTTGCGTCTCCCGAGACGCTCACCGTCGTGGAGCTGGAACAAGAAACAGAACACCTCGAGGTCTTCACGGGAACCGCCGGCGCCTCCGCCAGGCGAGAACACCAACGGCGCAAAGAGAAGCGCGCCGCGGGCATCCGTGACAAACACCCGCACCTGGGGAACCTGATACTCGCACTGTCCGATGATCCACAAAGCACTCAAGCCTGGGCCATCGGAGCGCGCGGAGAGGAAGTCCTCGGCCAACGCCTCGACACACTCAGCGAACGTGGAGTCCACGTTCTGCACGACCGTCGCATCCCGGGTTCCAAAGCGAACATCGATCACATCGCCGTGACTGCAGCGGGGGTCTTCGTTATTGACGCCAAGAAGTATCAAGGTCGTCCGAACCGGAGAGTTGAAGGTGGACTCTTCAGTCCCCGAACAGAGAAACTTGTGGTCGGATCGCGGGACCGCACCAAGCAGGTCGCCGGAGTGCAGAACCAGGTCAGCCTCCTGAGGTCCGCGCTCAGAGATGCGGGCTGGGAAGAGATTCCCGTACACGGAATGCTGTGTTTCGTTGGCGCCGACTGGCCCCTCATCGGTGGTGCCTTCGTCATCGACGGTGTGCGCGTCGTGTGGCCGAAGAAGGCCGTCGAGAACCTCCTGAAGCCCGGAACGCTGACCGAACAGACCGCGCGACTCGTTCATGGCCTGCTTGCGGCTTCGTTCCCACCCGCTTAGTCGGGTGCAGAGCTCTAGCGAAAGCGGCCCTTCACGATTCAATCTCCTGTCCACGTTCCGACGGGATGGACGCGATACCCCCAGTAAAGAGGAGCACCGGATGGCCGAGCAGTCCGCGCTGGCCGCGGCCTGCCACGAGTTCGCCGACTATGACTCCCTGCCGGGTGTGGTGAGCGCGGCACAACTCGCCGAGTCGCCGACCGAGTCAACGGACGCGCCGGTGCCGACGCCGTCAGTGCACGCCGTCGCGACGCCACACGTCGCAACCCCAGCGCAAGACGCGTCCAGCCCGGCCGCTCGCAAGGCCGCGACCGCGCTGCTCGTGAGGGCGATGGACCTGCTAGCCAAGAATGACCAGGACTGGCAGCATGCCTCCACCCTCAAGCAGCAGATGAAGCGGATGGACCCGTCCTTCCAGGAACGCACCTTGGGATTCCGTCAGTTCTCGGATTTCCTCAAGTCCCGCCACGCGGCGATCGAGATTGACCAGAAGAGCCCGTCCAGCCCGATCCTGTTGCGCCTACGGAACTGAACGCTCCGGAGCGACTGCACGCCTTCTGTACACCCACGGCTCTGAGTCTTGGTCGCGCTACCCGGCGTCTCCGCCAAGCTCCGCTTCCAACACCTCGATCGAGGGCAGGCTGGAGGCGAACTCCTTCGGAAGCGAGTCGGAGATGGTACTCGTCCACTCCGCCACCCCGATCGGCGCCGAGGAGCTCCGCAGTGCATACTCTGCAACCACGTTGTTCTTCGTCTTGCACAGCAGCAGCCCGATGGCCGGCTGGTCGTCCGGCTGCGCTAGGAGCTCGTCCACCGCAGCCATGTACATTCCCAACTGACCGACGAAACCCGGATCGAACGGCGCGGCCTTCAACTCAATCACAACGTAACAGCGCAGCTTCAGGTGGTAGAACAACAGATCGGCAAAGAACTCGTCGCCACCGACTTCCAACCGCACTTGCTGCCCCACGAAGGCAAACCCCTGACCGAGCTCGAGCAGGAACTTCTGCACATGGGCAATCAGCTGCGTCTCCAATTCCCTCTCGTCTCTGCGGCCGGTCATCGCTACGAAGTCAAAGATGTAGGGATCCTTGGTCATCTGCTGTGCAAGGTCAGACTCCGCCGGTGGTAGTGTCGCCGCGAAGTTTGTCACTGCAGCACCAGAGCGTTCAAATAGCCGAGTGGCGATTTGGTGCACAAGAACATTGCGGGACCACCCTGCGTCGACGGCCACTGCGGCATACCAGAGCCGCGATTCAGCAGCGCCAAGCTTCTCAAGTAGGGCGACGTGGTGGTACCACGGCAATTGTGCAAGCGGCGCTTGCACAATTGCATTCCTCGGCCAGGCCTCAGCGAAAGCTCGCATGTATTTCAGATTGCGCGGCGAGAACCCCGTCGCCCCTGGGAACTCCTCTCGCAGGTCCACGGAAAGCCGGTCGATGACGCGCGACCCCCAGCCTTCCTGCTCCTGGCGCTCAAGAATGTCACGACCAATGGCCCAGTAGGTGGCCACAAGATGCTGATTAGCAGCAGTAATCGCCCGAGCTCTGCCGTCAACGACCCGCTGAGTGACGGATGCGAGCAAGTCCGGATACCACCGCGGCAGTGCAGACCGGGCGGGCGCAGCCGGAAAGTGAGCGGATTTATCTTCACGCATGTGAGGAGCCTTTCGTCGATTCGACAGGCACGAGGGCTTCAGGATGCCGGGACCACCGACATTGATGGCGGGTAAAAATCTGGGTCGGCTGCGTCGCCGCACAGATGTCGTCTGCGTGAATGTAAGCCCAACGTCTCTGGAACGGGCCGGGCTTCGATTCCGATTAGCGCCTGTGCCAGATCTGGCCGACGAGCGCTCGAATCTAGACGGCCCGAACGTCGAGCAGCACCTCGTTATGCCGCAGGAACGGGGGCTTGAGCGGCGGGTCGTACCGGGCGAACCGGGGGCCGCCCGTCTCCGTCAGCCCCTCCGCCGCCATTGCCGCGCGTAGCTCCTCGAGGTGCTTGGTGTAGCTCTCCTCGGTCCAGCGCCCTCGATAGCGGATGGCCGCCACTGTGCTTTCGGCAACCGTGCGCAGGTGAACCTCGGAGTTGGTCGGCCGCGGCGCGGTGTCTTCGGTGAGCCCCGCCGGCAGCACGAACCCTACCCGATGCGTGTTCTCGGCGGCGGAGCCGGTTTGCTGCACGACAGGGGCCGTCATCTCGATCTTCGTCGACGGGCCATCCTGAACCACCGGCGCCGTCATCGATACCTTGGTTCGGGATACGTTGTCACCGCTGATGTAGGCGAACAGGGATCGGAAGGCACGGTTACCGGCGTCCTCGAACTCCCCGTCGACGACAACCTCCGCCAGCACATGCTCCGGGTACCGGCGCACCTCAAAGTCGTCGTAGCTCGACACCACCTCGTAGGGCTGCTGCTCGGTCATCCCCCAACGGTACTCCGCCCCGTTGGACCAGGTCGGGTTCTAGCGCAGCGAGAATCAAGACGCCGCTTCGCGCCGGACACACCAGGCCGATCCGCGGGCGCCGCGCCGTTTCGCGGGTGGCGCGCCACCCGCGAAACGGCGCCTTGCCCGCGTAACGCGTAGACCGAAGCAGGTTCGCACCCGAAACACCCCGCCCGCGCAAGGGCGCGCCCCGCACAACGCCAGAGGGCGACCCCGCACCGCGGAGCCGCCTTCTGGCGAGACGAACAACCGATCGAACTAGACGCCCTCAGCCGCCGCTTCCTTCGCGGCCTTACGCTCTGCCTTCTCGGCATCGAGCACGGCCTTCTCGGCCGCCTTCTCCGCGGCGATCCAGACGTCACGCTTGGCTCCGGGCACCCAGCCCTTGTCCACGACGCGAATCTGGTAGACGATCGCGACGCTAACGAGCACCACGGCGATGAGGATCGCGAGGATGACCGCGAGTCCGCCGCCCACGCCGACGCTGACACCCACGAGGGTGCCGAACCAGCCGAAGTCCGCGTCACCGAAGGTGCTGTTGGCGAAGCCGAAGTCGCCGAGCACCAGCAGCAGCACGGCCGGCAGGATGGTGATGATCACGCCGTTGACGAAACCACCGATCATCGCGCCCAGGCGTCCGCCGGTCGCGTTGCCGTAGACACCGGCTCCACCACCGGTGAAGAAGTGCGGCACCATGCCGGGCAGGATCAGTGCGAGGCCGAACACCGGGTTCAGCCACACCGCGAGCACACCGAGGGCGATGAGGCCGCCGGCGAAGGAGCTCAGGAACCCGATCAGCACGGCGTTGGCGCCGAACGGGAACACGATGGGGATGTCGAGCGCCGGGCGGGCTCCGGGGACGACCTTCTCGGCGATGCCCTGGAATGCGGGAACGAGCTCGCCGAGCACGGTGCGCACGCCGTAGAGGATGACCGCGACGCCCACACCGAACTGCAGTGCCTGCGCGAACGCGGCCATGATGAACGCGCCGGCGTCGGCGGAGCCGAAGATGTCGAGCGCATCCTGCAGCGGCAGGGCGATGAGGCCCCACACGGCGAAGACCATGTAGATGAGCACCATCGACAGCGAGGTGGCGACCATCGAGTCGCGCAGGAACTTGAGCCCCTGCGGAAACTTGATGTCTTCGGTGGACTTGCTGTTACGGCCCACGACCTGGCCGGCCGCACCGGCGGCGATGTAGCCGAGGGTGCCGAAGTGACCGATGGCGATGGTGTCGTTGCCGGTGATCTTCTTGGTCCACGGGTGCACGAATGCGGGCATCACGACCATGATCACGCCGAGCAGCAGCGCGCCGATCACGACCACGAGCCAGCTGGCGCCGTCGCCGAAGCCGACGGAGAGCACCACGGTGAGCATGGTGGCCATGAAGACCATGTGGTGCCCAGTGAGGAACACGTACTTAAGAGGAGTGAACCGCGCCAGCGCCAGCATCACCAGGAAGCCCAGGGTGAGCACGTAGGCGCTCTGCGCGCCGAACTGCTCCTGCGCGATGGCGGTGATGACCTCGTTGGTGGGGATGACGCCCTGGGCGCCGGTCACCGCGAGAATCAACCGGCCCAGCGGGTCGAGCGAGCCCACCACCACGTTGGCACCGGCACCGAGAATCAGGAAGCCGAGGGCCGCCTTGAGGGCACCACCGATCACCTGCCCGGAGTTGCGCTTGAGCGCCATCAGCCCGATAGCGGTGATGATGCCGATCAGATACGCGGGCACATTGAGAATCTGTTGCCCAATGAAATTCAGGATGACGACGAGCCACTCCATTGTGTGGTGCTCCTTATTCTGTGGTTGAAAGAGAGATGACGGGGTTACTCGACTGCGGCGGTGAGCTTCTCGGTGATCTCCTCGAGATCGAAGAAGTTGTTGATGATGATGACTTCGGCGGGCACGTCGCCGAGTTCTTCGGCGAGCTCCTCGCTGGTGAGCACGATCTCGGCGGTCTGCGCGGCGCCGCGGGCCACGCCCATGTCGGCGGCTTCAACATCCGCGTCGATGCCGAGCTTGGCGAGAACCTTCTCGGCGTTCATTTTGAGCAGCACTGAGGTTCCAATGCCCATTCCACAGACGGCGACGATCTTCATGGGGTGCCTTTCGATTGGGTGAGACGAGTGTGAGAAAACGGATGTGTAGGGGCCGCGTTACGCGGCAGCGGCAGCGAGGTCGCCGAGCACGGCGCGCACCTCGTCGGCGGTGTCGGCCACGGCCAGGCGCTTCATCGCGGGGCCGTCGGAGAGCACGCCGGCCAGGGCCCGCATCACCTGCAGGTGTGCGTCGTGGTCCTTGGCGGCCAGGCCGATCACGAGGGTGACGGGGTCGTTGGCCTTGTTGCCGAACTCCACCGGGGTGGCCAGGCTAACCCAGCTGAGTCCACCGGTGAGAACCGCGGGCGACGGGCGAGAGTGCGCGAGGGCGACGCCCGGGGCGATGACGATGTAGGGGCCGTGCTTCTCGACGGCGTCGATCATCTCGTCGGTGTAGGCATCCGTGGTGGCTCCACCGGCCACGAGTCCCGCGCCCGCGAGACGGATGGCGGCCCGCCAGTCGGCGGCCTCCGCTCGGGTCTCGATCGACGAGAGGGCTTCGGCCAGGTTCAGTGCCACGAATGAACTCCTTTGTTGTTTCGGTGCAGTCGGCCCGCGAGGGCGACTGGCTTGACTGTATAAGCCTAAGCGACCTTTTGTCTACAAGTGCACCAAAGTAAATTCGGAGGGGTCGCCGGGTCGCCGACCGCGGGCGCACCAAACCGGTCGGCCGGGAGTGCCGCCGTTGGGCAAAGCCGAGCTGAGCCGGTAGCCAGCCGCGCAGGATCAGGCAAGGCCGTGTCGGTCGTGGCAGACCGCGCCGATTCGGCTCAGGCCGGCTGCGTGTGCAGCGAGACGCCGAGGCCGCCGCCGCGGGTGAGCCGGCTGATGCGGTCGGCCTCGAAGAGGGCGTCCTGCGCGATGAGCGAGGCTCCGGTGACGCCGGCGATGTGGCCGAGCCGGGACTTCTCCACCACGAGGCCCTGCAGGGCGAAGTCGCGGGCGCCGGCGAAGATCGCCTCGCGGATGGCGCCGAGGAACGGTTCGCCGGCCTGGGCCAAGTTGCCGCCGACCACGACGGCCTGCGGGTTGAGCAGCCCCACCACGTGGGCCAGGCTCTGGCCGATCTCGGTGCCGGTCTCGGCGAGCAGGCGCAGCACGGCGGCGTCGCCGTCGTTGGCCAGGCCCACGATGTCGCTGCTGGTGCGCACCCGGCGGCCCAGCGTGAGTAGTTCGCTGCGGATGACCGCGCCGCTGGCGATCGACTCCAGCCGCACGGTGCGCTCCCCGCCGGCGCGCACGGCACTGAGCTCGCCAGCGCCGCCACGGGAGCCGTGGTAGATCGAGCCGTCGAGCACGAACGCCAGGCCCACGCCGATGCCGGCCTTGAGCACCACGACGTCGCGGTACTCGGTCCAGCCGCGGCGGGCCTCGGCGAGCGCCATGATGTTCACGTCCCGGTCCACGGCGAAGACGGCGTGGTCGTAGCGGCCGGCGAAGTAGTCCTTCACGAGCACGTCGTTCCACTGGGTGTCCACCTGCGGGCTGGCCAGCCGCCCGGTGACGAAGTCGACCGGGCCGGGCACACCCACGCCGATGCCCACCACGTCTGCGCGGGTCTTGCCGAGCCGGTCGAGCATGTGGTCGAACACCTGGCCGGCCCACTCGAAGATCTCGGCGGGCCCCTCGCTCAGGCCGATGTCGGCCTCGTCTTCGCTGAGGATGGTGGAGACCAGGTCGGTGATGGCCAGACGGGTGTGCGAACCGCCGATGTCCACGGCCAGCAGAAGGCCGGCATCCGGATTCACGGCGAATTCTTCGGGCGGGCGGCCGCCGCGGGAGTCGAGCTGCCCCACGCTCATCACGATGGAGGCGTGGAGCAGTTCGTCGAGCCGGCGGGCCAGGGTGATGCGCGACCAGCCGAGCTGCTCGATGAGGTCGGTGCGGGTGGTGGCACGGCCGGAGCGGATGAGGTCAAGCACCACACCCGAGCCGGTGGACAGAGCGTGTGCCATGGGATTCCCATCCTTCGAACGCATCCGCCCGGCCTGCGGGTGGTGCCGAACCAACTGTTTGACTTAAGTACATTTGTATACCAAAGTATCTCGCATGGCTACCGAAACGAAGAAGTTCCCGTCACAGACGACGTCCGCCGCACTCGACGCCCGCGCCGTCGCAAGCGCCCAGGCCCTCGCCGCACACGTGGTGCAGGCCAAGGGACATGGGCACGGCGGCACCGCCATGGCATTGGCACCAGTGTCCCACGTGTTGTTCTCCCGAGTGCTGCGGCACTCCCCCGCCCACCCCGACTGGCCCGCCCGCGACCGCTTCGTTCTTTCGGCCGGTCACGCTAGCCTTTTGCTCTACACCCAGCTATTCCTCACCGGCTACGGCCTCACGCTCGACGACCTCGCCAAGAGCCGCACCCTGGGCTCCAAGACGCCCGGGCACCCCGAGGTGCACCACACCGTGGGCGTGGAGATGAGCACCGGCCCACTCGGCCAGGGCGTCGCCTCCGCGGTGGGCATGGCCATGGCCGCCCGGCACGAGAGCGCCGTGTTCACCCCCGGCTCCGCCCTGCTCGACCACACCACCTGGGTGCTCGCCGGCGACGGCTGCCTGCAGGAAGGTGTCTCCGGTGAGGCGAGCAGCCTGGCCGGCACCCTCGGCCTCGACAACCTCGTGCTGATCTGGGACGACAACGGCATCACCATCGACTCCGGCACCGACGAGACCTTCAGCGAAGACGTGCGCGCCCGGTACCGGGCTTACGGATGGCGGGTGCTCGAGATCGACACCCCCACCGACCTCGACGCCCTCGAGGCCACCCTGCGCGAGGCCGCCGAACGCACCGGCCGGCCCACCCTGGTGGCCCTCCGCACTGTGATCGGCGCCCCCTCGGCCAAGTTCGGTGGCACCTCCGCCGCACACTCCGGCGGCTTCGGCGCCGACGAGCTCGCCCTGGTGAAGACCACGCTGGGCTTCGCCCCCGACGCACCCCTGCCCGACCTCGTCTCCCCCGAGACCCTCGAGCACACCCGCGGCGCCCTGGCCCACGGCGAACGGATGCACACCGACTGGGAGGCCGACCTCGCCGCCTGGGCCACCCGGGAGCCCGGGGCCGCCACCCGCTGGCGGGCCTTCCGCGGCGGCGAGGTCGACACCGCCGCCCTCGACACCGTGAAGCTCGGCGGTCCCGGCGACCTCATCGCCACCCGCAAGACCAACGGCGCCGTGCTCCGCGCTCTGCAGGGCTCGGCTCCCCTCTGGGGCGGCTCGGCCGACCTGGCCGGCTCCACCACCGTGGAGGTCGACGGCGCCCGCTTCTCCGCCGCCAACCCGGCCGGCGAGTTCATCCGCTTCGGCATCCGCGAACACGCCATGGCCGCCATCCTCAACGGCATCGCCCTGCAGGGCCCGTGGCGCCCGTTCGCCTCCACCTACCTGGTGTTCAGCGACTACATGCGCCCGAGCATCCGCCTCGGCGCGCTGATGGGCCTCGGCGCGGTCTACGTGTACACCCACGACTCCGTCGCCGTCGGCGAAGACGGCCCCACCCACCAGCCGGTCGAGCAGATCGCATCGCTCCGCACCGTCCCCGGCCTGGACGTCGTGCGCCCCGCCGACTCCGTGGAAGTCGTCGCCGCCTGGCGCCGCATCCTCGCCTCCCCCGACCGCCCGGTCGCGCTCATCCTCAGCCGGCAGGACCTGCCCGTGCTGGAAAGCACCGACACCACGGTCGCCGGGGTGACCGCCGGCGGCTACGTGCGCTGGCAGCACGGCGACGGCAGCGACCTGGCAATCCTCGCCACCGGCAGCGAGGTGCACCTCGCCATCGACGCCGCCACCCGGCTCGCAGGGCAGGGCATCAACGCCCGCGTGGTCTCGATGCCCTGCGTCGAGTGGTTCGCCGAGCAAACCGCCGACTACCGCGAGTCCGTGCTGCCCGCCGCCCTCCGCGCCCGGGTGGCCGTCGAGGCCGGTCGCGGTGACGCCTGGTACCACTGGGTGGGCCTGGACGGCCAAGTGGTCTCGGTGGAGGAGTTCGGCGAGTCCGGCAGCGGCCCGGAGGTGCTCCGTCTCCGCGGCATCCACCTCGACGCGGTCCTCGCCGCCGCCCACACCACCCTCGCCACCGCCGCCGGCACCCCCGCCGCAACCCACGGCACCCCCGAACTCGTCACCAACTAAGGACGCATCCCATGACTTCCCTCTCCCCCGACGCCGCCAGCATTGCCCGCATGATCGACCACACCCTGCTCAAGCCCGAGGCCACCGCCGCCGACGTGACCGCCCTCATCGCCGAGGCCATTGAGCTGGGCACCTACTCGGTCTGCGTGTCCCCCTCGATGCTGCCGCTCACCATCCCCGCCGGCGCCGACCTCAAGGTCGCGGTCGTCTGCGGCTTCCCCAGCGGCAAGCACCACAGCAGCATCAAGGCCGCCGAGGCCGCCCTCGCCATCGCCCAGGGAGCCGACGAGATCGACATGGTCATCGACGTCGGCGCCGCCAAGGCCGGTCGCTTCGCCGACGTGCAGGCCGACATCGCCGCCGTGCGCGCCAGCCTCCCCGCCCCGAGGGTGCTCAAGGTGATCATCGAGTCCGCGGCGCTGACGGATGCCGAGATCGTCGCCGTCTGCAACGCCGCCGTAGCCGCGGGCACCGACTTCGTCAAGACCTCCACCGGCTTCCACCCTGCCGGCGGCGCGACCGTGCACGCCGTGCGCCTGATGAAGCAGACCGTGGGCGACCGGGCCCAGGTGAAGGCGTCAGGAGGGGTGCGAAGCTTCGACGACGCCGTTGCCATGATCGCCGCGGGCGCCACCCGTCTCGGCATCTCGGGCAGCGCCGCGCTGATCTCTGGCGCCACTTCAGCCGGAGCTTCCAGTAGTTACTAGCTCAATCGACGCCGGTCGAACCGACCAAGCAAGGCGCCACGGCGCGATTCGCATAGCCCTACTAGCGATGCCTATGTCGCTTTGGACTAACCGGGCTCGCACCAGAAGCCGGTCCCACGTCGCGGAACCACCCTAGGTCAGCCACCTGTCCGATAGCGCAAGGCGTGCTCATCCATCCATCTTGGTATCGCGAGCGTGTGGACAGCCTCTTTGCCCGAAACCCAACGAGCGACCGCGCAGCTGCGAGTACCGAGGCCTAGACAGCAAGAGGGCCCCAGCCTCTGATTTCTGCGAGATGGACACGAAAGCGAGCCCGCTGGCTGATAGCTGTGTGATCTCGAACCCGAGAGCGAATTCACTGCACCGATCGAGAACTTCGGAGAGTTTGCCCACAATACGGCCGGTCTCAAAAGGCAATGGAAATATAACGACGGTTAGGGACACCTGTTCCAAGATGGGTTAGGGACACCTCTTCCAAGATGACTGAGCCGCCTGCGAGTGTTGCGCCGTAGTCGCCGGCGCCCCGAGGCTCGCGCGTTGGTCGAGGCTAGCGTTCGCGGGCAGCCCGACACGCTCCGCGGGACACACGGCCGAGCCTTAGGCGGACCCACTGTTAGCGCGCTCACATGCGGCGAGCGCCAGCCACGCCCGTTCGCCCACCGCGACGTGACGCACGCCGATACTGAACACTTTCACAATGTCAGCCCTGTCTTGGCCGGCCTCACACCGCTGATCAGAATCCGTACCCGAACCTCGCCAGCTCCGGGTTCGGCCACGTTCCAGTTAATGAGCTTAAGCCCCGACGGGTCACCGGTTCGGCTATACACAATGGAATTGACGTCAGTGGTATCGCAGCCACCGCTGGAATGGTTCCCATCGAAAGGACTCGGAGGGCCGCTGAAAGCGCCCGTTCAGTGGCCTGTGTCTCCCGAATTCCTAGCTTTGGCGCGCTTCAGCTTCCGCCCGTTCGATCTCGATTAGGGTCAACGCGCTCGTTGCCGCTTGGATAGAGCCGCGAATTTCATCCGCAGATCGGATAGGAGATATCGCGTGTGCCAACGACTCTCCGGGTTTCAGGAAACGGGCGATCCCCTCCATGAACGGAGGAAATTCATCAGCGACGCACGAAACTGTCAGCATCTGTTCGAAGAGTTTGGAGTGGCGTGGCGCATCAAGTTTGGTTGACCACCAAATCGACGCGCTGAGACCCCAGCAGCGATCTTCTCCATGAAAACCGCTGAAATCAAAGGGAGTACCCGGAGCAGTGGGAATTCCGAGTATCTCGTTAGGACGAAGCACGCTCTTTGTCCCCCGAATCGCAAGCCATGATCCCGAAATGCGCGGGTCTGAGTCCTTTTCCTCGACGGCTTGGAAAGGTATGAAATCCGCCTTATCTGAATTGAGAAAGATCTTGGCCTCAATCCGTATGTCTTTTGCAACATCAAGACCCACATTCTTGAAAACCATGTAGCCCTGATTGTCAATCGTCCCCAGCCAGCGCACGTCCACACGCTCTATCTGCCTCAATTCGACTTCTTTGCCACGACGGCTTGCCTCCTCGGAGATCTTGTTCGCAGATTCCGCCAGCCGATTGGCACGCCCGGCGTTCCTAATGGACGCGATCGCGACTATCAAAGCAATGAGCGCTACCCCGCTACTTACCCACGTCGCGATGTCTCCTAGTTTCAAGCCTTCCAATCAGTCCCCCTTGTTTCTGAGTGATTTGCATATTTGATGTAGTCGCCGCATTCTGCGGGTGTATTCCTCGTCGATCTGCTCTATGCCGCGCTGGACCTCATAGGGAGGCTGCCATGAACCCCGCGATTCCCGTCAGCCAAGACCCGTCCAACATTCCAGGGGTGGATGCCGCAATGCGCGCGAGGGGCGCAAGCTGAGGGGGATCCTGCAAGTTCGCTGGCAGAGGTCATTGCCCTAACGGTATTGGTACGTTCGACGCCCATTTGACCACAGCCACCCCCAATGTGAGGGTTGATGTCCACCGGAGCACATCGACGAGTCCGTGGAGTGTGTGCTCATCGGCGCGATCTCGTATTCGGTTAGCCACGGATCCTTAGCGGCCGTCGGTACGGCATTCGGCGGCTTCGCAGAGCGGTATCTTCGGGTATGACCGTTCGACTATCGCCAAGATCTCCGTCTACTGCTCGACCGAGTGCGTCGATATGAGCGTCCTCGCGCAACTGGAAGCACACTTGGGGGATCGCTCCTCCCGAGAGAAGTTCCGACGCGACGTCGTAGTGAATTCTGATGGCTATGCTGACGACAGCGCCAGTAGATTTCTCTTGGAGCTCCTCAGGTCAGGCCTGACGATCGCTCAGTATGCGGTTCAATCTTCTAAACGCCCTAACGCCAGTCGAGCAAAGATGCATTTTGGATTCTTGATTGAGGAGCTCTGGGACCAACCCGCAGCATGTGAAGCGCAACCTGAATCGCTCTTCGGATGGCTGGAACAGTCGTTTGTAACAGTCAGCGCTTTCGTTGATACGAATGGACGCGACGATAATACGACACGGGGTCACTCTCCGCGCGTAGAGACCACAAGGGAGATCGCTGCAGATCTGGCGGCCCTAAAAAAAGTGGTCGCCCCCAGTCGGCTGTCGGACCTGGACCGGCTTTCGCGATCGATCAGCGATACGTCCATGTATCACTCGGTGGACGAGGCAAGCCGCGCCCAACGCGTTTGGACTGTCCTCGAGGTATTAGCCGCAAGCGCGGAGACCTTAGCCGGGGGCTCCATTCGGTTGACTTCCACGCTGGAGATCGAAGCCTTCGAATTGCGGGTCGAGCGACCGTTTCAAACACTCCTCAGCGATCGTTCAGCGCGTCGAGCCGAGGGCGAGACCACGGTCGAGCCACAGGATCGCTATGTTGCCCATAGCGAACAAACGCCCCGCCAGGAACTGATCGCGGACGTTGACGAAGGGCCTGCGTTATATACGGTTTGGTACGGGACTAACCGAGAGCCAAAGAATCCAGCCGACGAGTCTTTAGGCTTCCTGAACGAGCGGGACAAATCGGGCACGGTGCACTACGGCACGTGCAGCGTAAACATTCCCCGCTCACACAAGTTCGGATCTCTAGGCTACAAGCTAGCCTTCCTGCTCCCCAAGAAATTTTGGAACGGGCCACTTTCGATTGAGTCCCGAACCCCCCTCGGCTCAAACGATGATTTTCTGGGATCCATACGCGAGGCGCTCGAAAAGCGGAATGCCAACGAACGCTCTGTCTTGGTCTACGTGCACGGGTACAACACAACATTCGACAAAGCCGCAATAAGGGCCGCCCAAATCGGATACGACCTGAAGGTCCAGGGGCTGACCGCGTTTTACAGTTGGCCGTCTAAAGGTCAACTCCTCGGATACGATGCTGACAAGGATCGAGCCGAAGCCAGTGAAGTTCAGTTTGCACAGTTTCTGGAGGATTTGGCTGCGAAGACCGATGCGTCCCGGGTTGACCTTATAGTCCATTCGATGGGCAATCGCCTCGTGGCGCGATCGACGGCTCATTTCGCCGCAGCGCTGACCAAGAGAGGCATCAAATTGGGGTCAATCATCCTCGCCGCTGCTGACATGGATGTAGATGTCTTCCGGTCACTCGCCGCCGTCTACCCCTCCATCTCGAAGAACACATCCATGTACGTCTCCGAACGGGATCGCGCGCTTGCTTTGGCAAAGTCACTGCAAGATTCAGACCGAGCAGGCTTCACCCCACCAATAACGATCCTCTCCGGCATTGACACTATTGAGGCAACGGGGTTCGACCTGTCTTTGTTGGGACACAAATATTACGCGGAGGCCGGCCCAGTTCTCTACGACATGAGATCTGTCCTCGACCAGAACCATGACCCCTCCTGCAGACTGCGGTTAGAAGAGCGAAAGAGTGGGAAAGAGACTTACTGGGCGATCAGGCCGTAGTACGTTCGAAACGTGCCGCGAGGGACACTTGCCATTAAGCAGGAGTGCACTAGTCCATTGGCCCCGTGCCACCAGCCTGGCGCCGGCTGTTGGCAGAAATTCCCGTACTCGTTTTGGTGGCATGGGAGGCTAGCGTTAACTGGTAGCTCTATCAGAGATTGACTTCATCGTCATCGCTGTAGCGAGCAATGCACGGACCTGCGCCGGAAACGCGTCGAAACTCAACGCGGCATTGCGCCGCTGGTTGCTCGTCCTGCTTTCGGTTGGCATGAACAGTTCACGGGCTTCGGAAGCTAGCCCCTCAAAAAGGCGTGGCCTTGTGGCCGCCTCGCATGAAGAACAAACTGCCGAGCCATCACGCAGGCGCGGACGACGCGAAGGCCATACGGTCTAGAGCGATCTCCGCCTGTGCGACTTCCACGTGCAGCTCCCTCCTCGCATCGTCTTCGTTGGAATCTGTGGGCAGCGGACTCATGAGGTCTCGCACAATCTCTCCAATTTGACGCGCGAGCAAGGGAGGGACGGCATTTCCGACTTGAACGTATTTTTGCGTCTGGTTGCCTTCGAACGCGTAGTTGTCGGGGAACGTCTGCAGGCGAGCTGCTTCTCTGACCGTCAGAGAACGCATCTGATTTGGATCTGGATGGATGAAGTAGTGCCCGTCCTTCGCCATGTGCGACACGATCGTCGAGGATGGCCTATTCCAAACCTGAACGTTGAAACGGTCAACAAATGCCGCGACCTCGGCAGTCGCACTTTTGTGGTCGGGCAGCAGGCTTATGGGAAGGTCTTTTAACCGCGGCGAACGGTCTTCCTTGAGAGCAAAGCTGGCTGCGAAGTGGTATCTCTCCAAATCGGAGGTCATGTGCCGTCGGGAGGCGTGGTCCGCGACTCCTCCTAGCCGTGCATCCGACAGCCACTTACCCAGCCGACCAGACTCCTCACTGAGGGGACCCATTGGCTGACCAGATTTAATGAACTTGTTCCCCTGATCCGGAGCCAAGTAACGGGAATCTGTTTTCGCGGCCACGATGTCGTCTACGTTTCGTTGCGCACCCTGCCTTACCTTCAACCAGTTCTCGACGGAATCGCCTCCCCTTGAAATCACGGAACGTATCGGTGGCATGTCTCCAATCGCGGTCGCGACGGTGTTCAACATAGACCAGGGCTTGAGGATAGAGGGAACTCGGCCTAGGTCCCTTCTCACGCCCAGCAAGATAACTCGGTGACGGCGCTGGGGCACTCCATAGAGTTCAGCTCGGATAATAAAGTCCTTGGGGCTGAGGTCGCCAGGTGCTGAGGAGTGAACTAGCGAGTACACGTCATACTCAACTCCGTCATCGGCGGTTCGGAGGTCCTCGAGGATTCTGTCAAACATCGACGCGCCATCGTGAGTCGACGAAAGGAGACCTTTCACATTCTCCATAACGAAAACACTCGGCTTGAATCGCCTGATCGTGTGAAGGTACTCCCGGTAGAGAAAGTGCTTCTTGTCATCTTCAAATAGAAGATCATGCTTTCGCCGCGATCGCCCGACAATGGAGTACGCCTGGCACGGAGGCCCACCGATGAGGGCCCAATTGTCAGATCCCCCGATGGCCTTCGCTATGATTCCATCCGTCAACTCATGATTGTCCGGACCGAGCTCAATTTGGTGAGTCTCCTCCGCGACATCTGCGTGCGCCTCTCCGAACAGGCGCGACGCCAAGAGTGCCTCCTTAGTGATTTCGCCGCGAAGGTAGCCATAGTAGGAGTCCGGGACCAAGCCGTCGCGCTCCAGCAATCTAAACGCACCGCGCAGCACGAGGGTCTTGACTGCCGACGCTTCCATCTCAATGGCCGCCTTGGACTCAAAGACTGCGTGGCCGTTCGAGTCTCGAAGAGAGTTGAAACCTTCACTTAACCCGCCCGGACCTGCGAAAATATCCAAAACGGGAATCAAATCTCTATCTCAACTTTCAGCTTCGAGCGTCTCGCCCGGCAAGTAGCCAGGTTAGTTGCCAATGAAGAGCTTCGCAACTTGAGGTCACGTCTATCCTTGCCATGCCCATTCTCCGACGGAATCACTGGGCCTCATGCACTCTCAGCTCGGGCAAGCCCGAGGGCAGTGAAAGCAGCCGCAATGACGTGATCGTCATCCTTAAGGCCGCTCAGGTAGTAATCCGGAACATTGTCTTCTGTGTCAAGAAAATAGACCGTGACTGCTCGCACTATCCGCTGCGCCTCTTCTGCACGAGATTCCCAACCACTATGAAGGAGCCCAAGGTCTTCCCCCAATCGCATGGCGGACTCTCGATTCGAACCGAGAGACTCCACGTAGGTGGGGACAGAGGCCCTCAGCCTGTCGATTTCCGCCTGATCCGGTACTACCAGCTCGGCACGAAGACACTCCCAAAAGCCCGGAATAAGCTTCTGGAAAACATCCATCGCACCTCCAGCAGAAGATGAGCTAGCCGTCGCGCAGCCTTCGTTCATCGCACTGAAAGTCTCCGCGAAGACATCCCGCACGAGAGTGTCCACTTGATTGGGCTGCAACGAATGGACAGAGACGACAGCAAACCTGCGTCGAAGTCTCTTAGCAGATTCGCGCAAAAGATCCTGCCTTCGGCCGAAGTCGCGGCGCTCCGCATAGGCAAGGTGAGCCCGTGCGATTGACCGCGCGAGAGTTGGATCGCCGCCCAAACTGGGGCGTTCCATAATGCCAACAGACTCATCCTCCAAGAGCCTTCCACTCAGGTCCGCCCCGAGGATGTACCCCCGCCACCACGAACGCCTGAGCACGTTTCGTGGCCGTCCTAGGAGTCGCTCGTAGTCCGTACGAAACGACCCATCATCACTGCGAGCGTTCGGGAATCGCCAAAATGCTACGTCCGGACAAACGTTTAGAGTCAGGAAAGACCAGACACCCTCATCGGCGGCCTCGGCGGGGAGCATTGGCAACAGGTCGACCAATAGGCCCGCCAGCTGTTGATCAAATTGAAGTGAGCTACCACGCGGTCGCGCGCTTGGAAACCCATGGGCGATGGCAAGCTGAAGCACGCTGTCGTGTATGGATTCCAATTCGGCCTTAGAAGCGCGCGCGGTTGACATTGGGTAAAACGTTGCACCCGACGTATCTGTGACTATGGACGACGAAAGCGCCTCTGGCTCCAGCGACGAAAGGTATTGGAGCCTCTTTGACGCCTCTGAGATGCGCAGCCTCGGGTAAGAAACTATCCTTGCTGACGGTTCCATCACTGGAGACCACCCACTCGGGCTTGTAGCTCGGCCTCAAGCCTCTGGGGGTCGTCACGGTACCGCGCGCGAAGCGTCGCTGTATCGGCATTGAACAGGCGTAGCGGCCCTGCAACTACGGCCCCTAGACTCCCCTCTTCGTACTCGGTGTTCAGATCAAAAGAGTCGTGTTTGAGCCCAAAGTCAACAAGCTGGCGATACAGGTCCAGTCGCATGAAATGCGATGTGAGCTTCGCCTTGTCGGAACTGGGCTTGTTGAGCATCTCCATGACAATCGGGCTTTCTTCATTTATCCAAAGCCAAAGCGCCGAATCCGCAGGAGCGTCGAGATCGTCCCCTTCGATGCGTAACCACCACATGGAACCAGCGCTTGCGGAGGTGAGATATCTCGAAAATGACACGGCAAGGATGGGCATGCGGGCGCCATCGCCCTCGAGTTTCACTACTCGAGCGGCCGCCCAAAGGATGGCACCCGGAGCGTCCGGAGCGAATTGAGAAGTCGGAGCAAGCGAGGGTTGGACAAGTACCACTTGACACTCAAGTCGCACGTCGCGACGTAGATTACCGCCGTCGAGGACAAGTCGTGCGGTTGTCTGGCCGCCTTCCAATAGGGAAATCGTTGAGCTGCCGCGCAGGCTTGTTCCTGTGCAGGTCCAAATAATCACGAGTCCGAGTCTTGCGTCGGGCCCGAGGCCCAAGTCGACGCGCGCTTTGTCGACGTCGACCTCCACGGAAACGCTGATTTCCATGGTTTGAAAATACGACCAGTCTTCGATCTGGACAGGGTCCGCGAGCGGCGAGGCGCCGCTCATCGTGACTGACCATGGATCGCAGCGGACGTCCCTGTCGCTAAGTGTCAGGTACCCACGACTAACCGACTTCATCGACCGACTCCACCTTCAAGTTGAGCCCGATCGCCAGGCCGTGCGGTTGAGCCACTCGCACGACATGTGTCCCTGCTCTTATCTGGCTCAATGGAACGGATTGGGACGACGCAACCTGCCGCTCGTCGTAATACCATCCGACCAGTACTGGCGCTTCTCCTCCCGCGGGTGTATCGACTTCGGCGGATCCCCCCTCCAGGACGACAACGGGCGAGGCCTTGATCGAGAACTTCGAGAGGTCGATTCCAGTCACAGTGGAGATACTGAAGGAGAAACACGCGACCCGAGAACTCCCCATCGACATCATCTGTATTTCGGGGTCTTGATGCACCGAAATCCCATTGCCGCGCCCTTCTGCAGACCTAGTCGACGCGACTCGTCCCCGTCCCGACTCGATTTCGGCTCCGTAACCCGAGACCGAGGCAAGTAGCGTCCCCATCTGACGCGAGAGATGGGCGACGCCCGTCGAGTGCTCCTCACCGGCGACTCCCACGTCGTGTGAAATCCGGGACCGAAATTCGTCCCTGATCTTGTTTAGGGCCAGGCGGACCTTATTAGTTTCGCCTGACTCGAGCCCTAAGGAAGCTGGGATCCAATCATCGTGAGCGACCGGTTCTGCTTTCGAAAACAAGAGATTCTGTTCTGGATCCACGACGAAGACGCCAGCCAGAGCTTGCCCGTTCGCGTCTTCCTGTACCTCCATGTACTTCACGATGAACAGAGGGTCGCGCATGAGCGCGATGTGTCGAGGAAATCGTACTGAGCTCAGGCCTGCCGGCGGCGTGTAACTCCGATAAGCTAACGCTCCCAGTTTCACAGGCGGCCGTTGACTCTGCAGGACTTTTCCTACCCACGGCCACTCGTCAATCGCCCGCCCCGAGGTAAGTACGTTCGTTGCACGTTCAAATGCTCGGGTAAATTGAGCGAACTGAGGATGCGAGGCAGGGTCTGGGACCGACATTTCCTCGTCGTCGACAGAGAAACGAAACTGTATGGTCGGGCCGTTCGAATCCTTGTCGAGCATGTGCGGCCAAGCCCAAAGGAGCGCGGCCTCTGAGAGCGCCTTCACCACGTCCGTAAGGGTAACGCTGCCCGTAAGAATCGGGTCGATGACGGCGATCGAGGTGCCCGTATCGTGCGGTCCCAATGCCGTGAGTCCCAGCTCGATTGCGAGGCTCCGGGCGGCTGCGCCCCTCACTGGCTCTAGTATCCCGTTCTCCCCCATCGCACCCCACCAGTGGCGTCCGGTGAATCGATTACCGTCTGAGACGAGCTCATCACCAACTGAGACACAGATGAAGCGATTCTCGACCTCTCCATCAATCAGCGTTTGACTGTAAATCATGCAGCAATCCACATCGCTCGCGTCGTACAACACCCCTTTGCCGAAGCCATACGTGCCGCCGCCGACGCGCTTGGTTTCGGCACGACCGATGTTGCGCACGAAGTCGACAAAATCCGTACTTTGTCCCACCGGGGGTGCGATGTCGGCTCGCGTCGCTCCGCCGAGGCCTCGAGTCCCGCTATCGGCCACGATCAGCAGTCGAAACCGTCTGGTACGTAATCTTGAGCGCAACGAATACGCGTTCGCTGGAAGCGCGTGAAAGACGACCTCACGAAGAAGGTCCATTTGGTGGAGGTTTAGCGTACGTCCACTGACCTCGTATGTGATTCTGGGCTCGCGGCGGGCATCCCAACTGTTTTGGAGAGTCTCTCGAAGAAAGAGTTCCCAGAAACCGACGTTCGGCTTACCGATGGCGCGTCGGGCTGACCGAGCATCAATGCCACCGCTGGCGGCGAAGGGCTCGCTGTAGAGGTCGAGGCTCATCGTTTCGCCAACATTTCTGAAGCAACTGTCAGGGCGGACGAGTCCTCCGCCGCGCCAGAAATGGGCCCAACGTCGACGGAATACTCTATGCGGGGTAGTCGATCGATCATTTCCGGTGATGTGAAGACTGCCCGAACGATTCTCGGGAACTTCGCGTCAACTAGGCAGAGTTTTCGACGCAGTGTCACGTATGTAAAGCCCGCATAAAGGGAAGAATCTTGGGGGTGAAATCCCACTTTTGCCAAGGCGCGAAGAAAATGCTGCGGCTCGATTCCGAGCCCCAGAATCCGATTCACCAGTGACGTGACGCTGTCGCCGAATGGAGCCAACTCAAGCTGCTCTATATATAAATAGAGAGGTACAGATTCCGGCGCTTCGAGCTGTAACGCCCCGTGCACGCTAACCACGAGCTGGTCTCGCTTTGTGGTGGCCTTGACCTCGATGGCGCATTCACGAGACACGAAATCGTGCCGCGATCGATCAGGTCCTCTCCAGCAGGCAAAGACTGCGTCTCGATCGAGTCTCGCGATGGCTTCAAACAAGTGAAGTTCGGCGATTAAACCGATTTGACTCTCAATTGAGAGAGCCGAGCCGTCCAAAGTCGCGAACAGGGTCCGCCAGCGGTGAAGGATTTCCAAGCAGGTCTGGCCGGGGTGAATCTGGCTTTTCTGAAGGTTGCGGATGACATCGTCTACGAGGAGACCAAATTCGCTATCGAGTCGTGGATCTAGGCAACGCACTATGAGTATTCGGTGCGTCGTTTCGCCGCGTCGAATGCCAAAGGTCTCGAGAGAAACTCCCTGGCTCTCCGTATCAAAGACCTCACGGTCTCCCGCTTGAAGCGGTACGACCAGCGCTCTGCGGCCCAGCGAATCAAGCGCATGAGCGACGTTTGACCCATCGATTTCTATGTCCGTGTCTCGTCGCGTCAGCTTCATCTCATCAGGAGCGTCGAACTTCAGCAATTCAAATATGTCCGATGATGCCTTCACAATTTCACCGACTGCGTCGCCAAAATCCCATCGTCCAGGGTGTCGGCTTTGTTGATCTGTTCGATTTCGTCTTCGGCTGATTCAAAAGTCTCTGCACTCAAGTCGGCCGACCAATACTCGACCTCAGAGTGCTTCGCGCGTGCCCGAGGGAAGAAGAGCGCGATCCCGATCACGTCCAGCGCCGCGCCCAGGGGCGAACGAGCGGAATTTTCGTCCCAAGGGAGCTGGGGTTGAGAATCTTTGTCTATCGGATAGATGCAAAGAAGCCCTTGAGGGCCCAGCACATCGTCTCGAATAGCAAGCAAGTTGGCGTCGGTCAATTTTTGTGACTTCTGAGCCAGCTCCGCTTGGATTTCAGCGTAGGACCAATCCATGTCCGCAACCCGGTCGATCGTCGAGACCACTGACTTCACATTCGCGATCCTCGGGTTCGCCAAGTTCAGTCGGCTTCTTCGGAGGAGCCTGACATCATCGTTCAGTCCCAAATCCAACATGGAGGATTCGCTATCGGGGCGCTCCATAAATACGATGTTCCAGTTCAGCAGGCTGTCGGCTCGATTTTCGTTTTCGATGTAATCAACCAGGAGCTTGCTCTTGACGCTTTGGGAATTCGCGTGGAACTCGTAGTCGGTCAGGAACTCCAGAAGGTCCCTAGCATGAACGTTCCGGAACCCTCGACGGTCCTTGCCGAACGTACTTTCCTCAAAGCCGGACTGGAGGAGTCCTCCGACAAAGCGTCTGACGGAATCGATATTGCCTTGAAGCCACGCCTTGTCCTCGGTATTGAACAAGATCGTTTGTGGTCGCTTCTCACTGAAGCTCATCTGCGCTCGTACAGCATGTCGCATCTTTGCCGCGGCAGTGATTGCCATTGAAGGATGGGACCTTATACGTACTGCCACTTCTGAGGGAGTGAGATGTTCGGCCTCAAATCGAGAGATTTCAAGTCGGATGTCAGCTTCCACCATGGAAAGATCCATGAACCACTCATGCAGCTCGGATGTCATCCAGATACGAACCAAATCCTCGTATCCCTTCCGATAGCCGAACCATCGGCCCATCTGAAGCAATGTGTCATATGCAGACGCCGAGCGAACGAAATAGCTCGACACCAGTCCTTCGAGAGTTAGCCCTCGTGACAAGGTGTTGCCACCGATGACAACGGACACCGACGGGATCTCGTCGTCGTAGGCCAGCCGATCCGTGGACAGGTAGTTGTCGACGACAGTGCGTACCTGCCGGGCGACCGAGCCAAGAAGCGGCCGGATCTCTTCGAAAGAGAAGAACCGGTAGTCGAAAAGTGAGGAGGGAAGCTTTTCACCTTCGCTATTCCAAATAGTTTCCAAACGTCCGAGTGCCTCGCGGTCGTCAGTTTCCAGAGACTTGACCAGTGCCCGTATCTTTTGGCTCACTGCCCCTGCCACCCGGACGTGCGCCTCAGCCAGCATCGAAGTGTGGATCAACATGGTGGAGTGGACGTTGCCTGTGCCGCGAAGACGCCTTGCCGCCGTTGCCAAGATGAACCATTCAATTGCCTGTCCCAGGCTCCTGTCCACGGTTGGATCCCACCCGTAAACCGCACCCTTCCCGGAAGGTGGTCGAATCACGGCAGCTTCGTCGTCGGGAATGGTTCTAATGACGTTTAGCCCGTCGGAATCTGAGTCTTCGGGTCGCGTCTTTTCAGGCAGTCCGAAGAGCTCCTCCGCGCCAAAATATCCGACCGGTCGTGGTAGCGGAACCACAAAATCCCTCGGGTAGAAATCGTGGGGATCATTTGCGTTGATCAAAAGGTTGGCGAACGGGGTGGCTGTATAGGCGACATAAGCTGCCTTCGGTTTGCGAAGAATTTCCTTCATCAAGCCATTTATCCGGGATGCTCTGCCTCGAGGTCCGACATCAATGCTCGCTTGGTCCGCCTCATCGTCAATGAGAAGGATGGGGTTGTTGGCGAGCTGCACCGGCCCGGCCGCGGCGAGCCAGTCACGCAATCGACGAAGTCTGGCCGGGTTCTTCTTTACCACTGCTATGAATCGCAAGTCAGTTCCACTAAGTAGGGCAGCCGCATTCTCCTTGGCCTCGTAAAAGTCTGAGTCCATGGAGGTGAGTTTGTACCAAGCTTGCGAACCAAGACTCTGGTCGATGCGAGATTGGGTCTGACTCCTCAGATTCTCGGTCGTGCCAGAGAGAACAACGAAAATCCGGTAACCAGAATCCGCAGCCTTCGCGATCACCGAAATGAAGTTCGTAGTCTTCCCGCTCTGCACATAACCTAAGACGAGTCCCCGAGTAGAGAACTCTGGCACTCCAGGTGCCCTCATAGCGGATAGCACTACGGAAGAGGCAGAGTCAATCCCTATGACGGGGCTTTCACCAAGGCTGTGTTCAAGTTCTATTCGTAGTGGAGGCCAGAAGAAATCTGTCGGCTGCGGTCCCGGGTACCAAGAATTCTTTCGCGTCTCCATGGAGAGCAGAACTCCTGGATCGTCCATCTTGCGGATCAATCCGACCGAGGTTTCGAAGTCGATGCGGGCTTTCGCCAGCACGTCATTCGGCACCCATCGCCTAAGCCGGTCAACGGCCCCGTCGATAGAAAGTCCGCCCCGCACACCCACTGCGATATCGGCCACGACCTCGGCTATGGACTCTTCGCTCATATTTCCCCCGTACCGCTCCCGCGCCCGCTACATCACGGACCTCCACTGCTAAACATAGTGTCGACAGACGACAGAGCCGTCGGGTGTAGTCTCGCTGTCGAGCTGGGCCCTCTGCAGGAGGGCCTTGCTGTTCGCCACAGCTACTTGAGGATCAGATGAGAGCCAGAAGTGGTTCTGCATCTCTACGCTAATTGGGGGAAGAATGGCTCGTGTGCGGTCACTAAGTAAAGGCCATCAGAATGTTGCAATTCACGGCTCATCTGTCGACTGCTATTTCCAAATGGTGGCGGGCCCGGAGAACACCACAATTCTCCACCTCAGCACCTTCGGATCGGATGATCGGCACTCGGCGCCAAAGAGTAGCCAGTCTTTGCAGATCGATGAAGTCATTGCCTCGGAGCTGCTCAAAGTCATCAGAGGCACCTTCCCCAACCTCTTCGGCGAGCTGGGCGGCTCCGAGTCGAAGGGTGGTCTGCCTGTCTCGTAGCTGCGGCGTAATCCACGCCCATCTGCTGGCTGCGCAGGAGCTCCCATGGTGCGAACACGCCGCTGCGTCGACTCCCTCGCCCGCACTTGAACGTTGGCTTACCAGCCTTGAGTCACATATTCTCGACGGATGGCCGACGTACTCACTCCAGAGCAACGTCGCAAGAATATGTCTGGTATTCGAGCGACGGATACCAAGCCGGAGCTGATGTTGCGTCGAAGGATTCATGCAGCGGGCTACCGGTACCGGTTGCACGTTCGTTCCTTACCTGGTACACCAGACATCGTTTTCACTCGAAGGAAATGCGTCATATTCGTCAACGGCTGTTTTTGGCACAGCCACTCATGCCGGTTCGGCCTAGTGAAGCCCGTTACGAATGCAGCTTTCTGGGAGGAGAAGCGGCGGCGCACTGTCGTGCGCGATGCAGTGAAACGCGATGAACTAGAAGCACTGGGCTGGTCGGTCCTCAACATATGGGAATGTGAACTCCGCGATTTGGCGCGGTTAGATGACTCGATCGTCCAATTCCTAGGAACGGCTGGGTCCGTGACGGCGGACCGGTCCAGATAGATTCCGAGAGCGCACCCGCGTCGAAAGCTCGGGCGCGGCGCCAAAGTTCTTGATTTCCATCGAGGCCGACCGCGATCAGGACGGCACACCTATTCCGCTATCGCCGAGCACAGCAGAGATGGGCGTCCTTGCCACCAGGCACCGCGACGACCTAAGCACCGAGTTAGCGCAGCGCCGCAGCATAGACATTAGCGCCTTGTTCAACGCTCTCTGCGATCCGATCCCACGCCGCACCACTTGGCCGGCGGTATTGGCACCAGATGTCTCTAGTTCCGCGGTATGAATTGCCGCAAATGCTCACGAAGAGCCGGATCGCACACGTAAATGAAGGTGCCCCGGATGCCGCGTGTCAGCAGGACCGCATAGATATTAGTGATGAAACGCAGGAGGTCCTCGTCGGTGTAAACCTTGCCTAGGACCTTGTTGTTCTCCTTGCCCTTTAGATCGAAATACTGTGCCCTGTCGACGGTAAGCCGCCCCTCTGCGGCGGCGTATCGGAGATCGGGCCCGATGATGACCCCGGCGTAGTTGAGGTCATACCCCTGCACGGTGTGAATTGAGCCGACTTCATCAAGTGATGTCGGCGATGCTATCCAGTCAGTTTGCGTGCTGTTCCAACGGAGCTTTGCGTCATCGAATTCGATGTCGTAGGCGCCTTTATCGGTCTTGGTCTTCCAAGGCCAAGCGAATCCGGCGACCAATCGCGAGAGCCCTACCTCGGCATCCAGGCGGCGTATTTCTGCGTGCATGTCAGCGACGCTGTCGAACATGCGAAGGTCATACCCTTCAAAAGTCTCAGGACGCACTGGTAGCGAGACTCCCCCGGCGGCCGGGCCCAGTATCAGTCGAACGTAGCCCACATAGTCTGCGCCGGCGCGGACCCGCATTTGGGTAGCGAGGGGGTAGTTGCGATTGGCCGCGCGCGCACGTTCTACTAGCCGCGAGAGGACTTCGGGAGGAAGATCCGCGGGTCGAACGCTCTGGGCGGCGTCAAGCAGGAGAATCTGGTGTGTGCTCTTGGCCCGGATCCAATCGAGCTGAGTCTTCGTTGTGTCATCGGTGCCGAACAGCTTCTCGGTGATCATCTGGAACTTCTTGTTCTGCACGCCTGACGGTTGATTGGCTCGCTGGTTCAGACGATGCGATTCGTCGACAATCAGCAGATCAAAGTGTTCGTTTGACTCCCCCACCTCGAACGCCGTCATCACCATGTCGGGCTTCAATCCCGGCGTCTTCTTGAACACCTTCTTGATCGAGTTCCGCAACGACTGTTGGGGAACCACAAGACCGATTCGGATACCGGAAAGGCGTTGCTTGTATTCACCGCCAAAAAACTCGGAGAAGAGTGAATCGCTATCAAGGTCTTCAGTCGGAACAGAATTCGCGATGTCCACGAGCAGCTTCAGCATGTAAATGGCGACAACGGTCTTGCCAGTTCCAGGTTCGCCTTGCACGACTGTAGTGCTCGTGGCTCCAGAACCCAGGTCCTCGAATAGGCCCTCGAGGATGCCCTCAACCGCGACTGCCTGGTCCAAGGTCAGCGCCTTGAAGGGCGACAGCTTGAAGAGATCGCTGTTCTCAATTTCCGGGATACTCCGAGTGAAGACCCCATCGCGCCTGAGCTGATCAAACACCTCCAGAAATGAGGCTTGATAGCGGTCTCGATCGAAGTAATCAGATTCGGTGATTCCATCGTTGCGATTCAGGACCCGGTACGAACCATCGCCGGCGAGCATCCTAATAAGGTACGACTCGAGATCGAGGCAGACAGACTTGTTGAAGGACTCGTCGACGATGACCCTGACGGTACTGAGGTGTCTCTTGTCTGGGGCGACCAGATGCTGGCGCATACGCGCGACAGCATTTCTGGACTCGCCTACGTAGACATCGTTCAATCGCCCGCCTCGCATGATCGGGCGACTGGCAGTGGCATCGTCCAGGACGTACACCACAGGCCAGTTTGTGTTGCGGTGGTCGCCCGGAGCCCATGTCGAGATTGACTCGCTAGTGAATTTCAGATGCTCGATCTTAAAGGGCGTCATATTTGGTGCTGCGCCCCCGGGCCTTGTCGGCAGGGTATTTCGCTCTCGTTGTTACGAGCTTGTCGCGAACGATCTGATCAGGATCAGCGCCGATACGGTCGGCGAGCATGATGCAGTAGGTGAGGACATCGGCGAGTTCTTCGCGCACCCGATCCATGTCACCGTCGGCATTCCATTGAAAGCACTCGAGAAGCTCGCTTGCCTCGATGGAGATGCTCTTTGCGAGGTTCTCCGGAGTGTGAAACTGCGCCCAATCGCGCTCCGCTACGAAAGCTGCGATTTCTTGCCGGAGTGTCTGATCGACCATGCCGCCAACCTAGCAGTTGGAGAATAGGCGGTCCGTCGAGTCGTCGATGACTCGACGGGGGAACTCAAGAACCCTGATCGCACTCCGGCACTAGGCTCCGGACATGACCGACGAGATCGAATGGCTGGTTCCACCTGCGGCAGTGCCGCTTATCGGCAATAACTCCTTCGTTGGGATGCCCGGCGAGGCCCGGGTTCAAGACTTCTGGCAGTTCGCTTTGGGCGACCTTCGAATGAATAACGCTCGTGGGTATCTCGCTGAATTCTTGGTCGGCAAGGCGCTCGGAATTGAACCGCTGATCCGAATCGAGTGGGACTCATTCGATCTTCTCTTTGGCGACATCACAATCGAGGTCAAGTCATCTGCGTACCTCCAGGCGTGGGACCAACGGAGAATTAGCACTCTGTCGTTTTCCGGCTTGAAGGGGACCCGTTACAATCCCCGCGCTCCCCTGGGCGGAGAGGACCCATTGGGCAAGCGGTATAACGCAATGGTCTATGTCTTCTGCGTACAAACAGCCACCACCCACGAGGCCTACAACCCGCTGGACGTGTCTCAATGGGAGTTCCATGTCGTGAGGCGACGCGCGCTCGCGGCGACCGGTCTTCAGAGCCTAGGCATCGGCAGGGTACGGAAGCTGTCCGAGGGCACGACAGTCTGGGCGGATCTGGCCGCCAAGGTCACTATGGCGGCCGTCGGCGAGGCAAGAGACGATGACGACCCCGATTGGTGGAAACGCTCTTTGTAGGAGTTGCTGCAACGGGGCCAGGCCCGTCCAGGAGCCGAGGGCCATGCGCCCTTTCAGCCGACGAACCTGTTGCTCTTGCCGAGGTTGCATGACTGGCAGAGTGTCTGGAGGTTCTCCGGCACGGTCAGGCCGTCGTGGCTCACCGGGGTGATGTGATCGATGTGCAGGACGGTGCCGTCGGCTGCCGATGCGCCGCACATCCGGCAGCGGTAGTCATCCCTCTTCAGGATCGTCACGCGGAGCCCTGAGGTCATCAGGCTCCGCTCGCGCTGACGCAGGGCGGCGGTTGTGGACTGGCGCGCGCGCGAAGCCTGCGCGGCGTGCAGGCCGTGCTGAAGCTGTTCGAAGTTCCACTCGACGTGCTTTGAGTAGGAGTTCTGTCCCTTTGGGCTGGTGTACCTCACCGTCGTGATGATCCTGGCGGTCGGTGTCGGGTACGCCAGCTTGCGGCGATGAAAATCCTTCTTTTCGATCGCGGCATACTTCTCGTCCCTCAGACGCGGATGGCTGCTCCGGCCGAGCGACCCGAATTCAATTGCCTCGAAATCAAGGTTGTACGTTCGGAAAAACCTCGTCGGAGCCAGCCGCATTTCGATCTCTTGCAGGTACCACAGCTCGCTCTCGAGAACGTTCACGCTCATTCGTGACGGCAGATCGAATCGATCGAACTTGGCCTTGGTATTGACGGACACAGAGTACGCATGACTAATCGGATTGGCGCTGGGCACGAGGGATCGAGATCGTGAGTTGAGCTCTTCGAGCCGGTTCAGGGCGTCGCTTGAACCGCGCACGAGCTGCCGTCGCTTGAGTGCCACCAACAGCCAGGCCAGGGCTACAGCGAGGACGATGATGACGGCAACAAATACAAGCGTCAACGCCGTAGTCAGGCTGTCGGCTGGGATTGCAGGGTCTACTTCGTAGTAGGGCAGGTGACCTAGGGTTCGCAAGCGATGCCTTCGCGGTTGAGATGATGGATGGAGCAGGCACGCGCACGAGCCGCGAGATCATATGTCTCTCACGGGCGAGAAGGGGCGCAGCAACCACAAGCTAACAGCGCAGGCCCCCCGGAGAACGTGCTTCCCACGGCGTTTATCGCCCCCAGTTCGGGGTCGTCACCGCCTTTTCAGTGAGCAGTCGGTCTCGCATGATTGCGACGCTTCGTGGGAGGCGAACTGGGCAAGGCCTTGCCGAACAGCGTTAACTGCTCGCGCAAGGCCTCAGCCGTCACGCGCCGCGCCCTCATCCGTTCAAATCGAGCTCCACCCCCACGCCACGTGCACGCGCCTCGCGCACCAGCAGATCCGCGATCGCCAGGTCTTGCGCGCCGACTCCCACCGAGTCGAAGAGGGTGATCTGGTCCGCGCTCGTGCGGCCCGGGCGGAGGCCCGCGAGAACCTGGCCGACGGTGCCGACCACGTCCTGCAGGGTGAGTGCGCCCTCCGCCACGGCCAGCATGAGGTCACCCGATTTCGTCTCGGCCGTGGCCAAGTCGTCGACCCAGACCGAGGACCGAGCCATCGTCGCGGAGTCGACCTCGCGCTCGTCCGGCCTGGGGCGGGCGCCGACGACGTTGAGGTGCTGGCCGGGTCGGAGCCAGTCTCCGCGGATGATCGGGGTGACGGAGGGGGTGAGCGTGCAGATCGCATCCGCTTGGGCGAAGACCGACGCGCAGTCCTGCACCACCTCGATGGCACCGTCCCACTCGAGAGAGTCGGCGAGTGCCGCTGCGCGCACCGGGGTGCGCGACCAGATGACGAGCCGGTTCCAGTCCCGCACTCCCCGCAGAGCTTCGACGTGTTCGCGGGCGAGCCCGCCCGCCCCCACCAGGCCCAGCACGCGGCTGTCTTCGCGGGCCAGGGCCCGGGTGGCGACCGCGCTGGCCGCCGCGGTGCGCACCCTGGTGGGCACGCCGCCGTGCAGAAGGGCCACCGGGGCGCCGTTCTCGCGGTCGAGCACCACGATCATCGAGCGCTGGGTCGGCAGACCCCGGGCGGAGTTGTCGGGCACGTCGGCGAGCAGCTTGACCGCGGCGGTGCCGGTGGTGTCCGACAGCGCCGCCATGAGCACGTAGCGACCGGTGCCCGCGGCGGTGCCCATGGAGGTGGGCGGCGGCTGGTTGGCCGCGCCCCGGGCGATGTCGGTGAAGATCTGCGCCACGGCCCGCTCGGTGGCCGGTCGGTCAACGAGGGCTTCGAGTTGCGACGCGGTGAGCACGATCATGCGGCAGCCGAGAGTTCGAGGCCGTCGGCCACGACCGCGCCGCGGAACACCACGGTGCGGTCGGGCAGCCGGTCCATCACCGCGCTGGTGACGGTTTCGCCGGTGATGAGCTGCAGGTCGGCGGGGTCGCCGACGGCGACTCCGGGGCGGTCGAGGTGCCCCCGCAGCGCCGGGGCGGTGCCGAGCACCGAGCGTCCGCCGATCGTGGCCACCGCCACGCAGTGCTCGATGTCTTCGTCCCGACGAAAGTTGTTCGTGAACGCCAGCTGCCACGTGCGGTCGAGCATGTCGCCGTTACCGTACGGCGACCAGTAATCCCGCTGGCCGTCTTCGCCGAGTCCCAGTCGGATGCCGTGTTCGGCGATCAGCAGCGTCGGCAGCGGCGTCGCTGGGGCGATGGTCGCCCACGCGATGTCGAGTTCGGCGAACTGCTCGAGCAGGGGCACCAGCTGGGCGTGCGGCAGTTGGCCGAGCCCGTAGCCGTGCGAGATGGTGACCCGGCCGGTCATGCCGAGGGCGCGGGTGCGCTCCACGATCAGTTCTGCCGAGAACTTCGCCAGTTGGTCCGGCTCGTGCAGGTGGATGTCGATGGGAGCGTCGAAGCGTTCGGCCAGCCCGAAGACCAGGTCGAGATGCTTCGCGGGGTCGCGATCGAGCAGGCAGGGATCGATGCCCCCGACCACGTCGGCGCCCTGGCGCATGGCCTCTTCGAGCAGTTCGAAGGAGCCCTCCTCGCGCAGCAGACCGGCTTGAGGGAAGGCGATCACCTCGACCGTCGCACGATCCCGGTGCGCTTCCCTGGCCGCGAGCACACCGTGCAACCGTTCGAGGCCCGCATCCACGTCGACCTGGGCGTAGCTGCGCACGCTGGTGGTGCCGTGCGCGACCATGCGGCCCAGGGTCTCGGTGGTGCGCTCGGCGATCGAGGTCTCCGCGCTGCGCCAATTGGCCCGGTCGTTGAGCATCATGCCCCACACCCCCGGCACACCCGTGTGTTCGCGGAACGGCAACCCGAGTCGGGTGGAGTCGAGGTGCACGTGCACGTCGGCGAACGACGGGAGCAGGATGCGACCCCGGCCCTCGATCAGCGTTTCTCCGGCCTGCGGCACCGTGCCGGGTGGGAGGACCTCGGCGATGACGCCGTCGATCAGTCGGATGTCGGCTGCGGCGCCGCCCCAGGGGCGGGCGTCGGTGATCAGCGCGCGACTCACTTGAAGCTCGTCTGGGTGAAGTCGAACAGGCCGTCGGCTCGGGGCGTCCAGTCGAGGTCGGGGTCGGCGGCGTAGTTGTTCATCGGTACGTAGAGCGGCACGTAGTAGCCCTGCTCGTTGCTGTAGCTGAGGAGATCCGTGAACACGTCGAGGCGGCTGTCGCCCTCCACACCGCGCTGTTCGGCGGCCAGTTCGGTGGTGCGGGGGTCCTGCGCGTAGTTGTTGTTTCCGGCCGGCTCGTAGAGGTCGGTGAGGGGCAGGTCGCCGTCCACGGTGGAGGGCGCCCAGGTGTTCAGGTAGATTCCCTGCATCTCCCGGCCGCGCACCTTGAGGGTGTGTGCCTGCTGGTCGGCGCCGCGCAGGTCGATCGTGAAGCCGACATCCTCGAGGGAGGCCTGGATGGTCTGGGCCACGTCGGCCGAGAGCGGGATGCGACCGTCGGTCGCGTAGTCGAACGGAATCGGCTCACCGGCGTATCCGGCTTCGGCGAGCAGCTCGCGGGCCCGGTCGGGGTCGTAGCCCGGGTCCTTCACGTCGTCGCTGTAGCCCTCCACGGCCGGGGCGAGGGTCGTGCTGGCGGGCTCGGCGAGCCCGGAGAGCAGGCCGTCGGTGATGGCCTCCTTGTCGATGGCGAGGCCGATGGCTTCGCGGATGCGCGCATCCGTCAGCACGCCGCTGGTGGAATTGACGCCGAGGAAGACGACACCGTTGGAGAGTGCCGAGAACACCTGGGCGGAGTCCTGGCTCTCGACCGACTCCACCTGGGTCGGGCCGATGGGCGCCACATCGAGGCTGCCGGAGAGCACGCCGTTGACCCGGGACTCATCGGAGGAAACCGGCTGCAGCGAGATCGACTCGATCGCCGGCGCGGTACCCCAGTAGTCGTCGTTGCGCACGAGGTCGTAGGAGACGCCGGTCTGGATCTTGTCGAAGACGTACGGGCCCGAGCCGATCGGGGCCTGCGCGAAAGCGTCGGCTCCCATCTCCTGGTAGGTGTCGGCGGGCACGATCGAGATCAGCGAGGTGTTGCGGGGGAAGGCGGAGAACGGCGACTTGAGGGTGAAGCGCACGGTGAGGTCGTCGATGGCTTCGACGGAGGCGACCGAGCTGAGGTAGGCGAAGTTCTCGCCGGTGGGGTCGGCGAGGATGGTTTGGTAGGAGAAAGCCACGTCTTCGGCGGTGATGGCCTCGCCGTTGCTGGCCGTGACGCCCTCCTGCAGGGTGAAGTCCCACTGGGTGAGGTCGTCGTTGGCGGTCCACTCGGTGGCGAGTTTGGGGGCGAGCTCACCGTCGGCGGTGATGGTCACGAGCTGGTCGAAGGTGTGAAAGAACACCGACAGCACCACGAGGGCGCCCGACTTGATCGGGTCCATTGAGGTGGGGTCGGTGGGGATCGCGGCGACGATGCGCGTCGGGGTGTCGCCCGAGCCGGCGTCGCCGCTGTCGTCGAAGCCGCCGGCGCACCCGGAGAGCATCAGTGTTCCGGTGGCGGCGAGCGCGCCGATGCTGAGCATCCGGCGGCGGAAGGTGGAAGTGGGCATGGGGATCCTCATTTCGGTGGGTGACACAAGGGAGTCGAAGGGTGGGCTGTGGGGTTAGGCGGCGGCCGGGCGCGCGGTGCGGCGTGGGCCGTCGAGGCGCGGTACCGCGGCGAGCAGTTGGCGGGTGAACGGATGCTGCGGGTCGCTGAAGATCTGCGCGGTCGGCGCCTCCTCCACGACCCGGCCGTGCTGCATGACGATCACCCGGTCGGCGATGCTGCGCACCACGCCGAGGTCGTGCGAGATGAAGAGGTAGCCGAGGCCGTGCTCGCGCTGCAGGGTGTCGAGCAGAGTGAGCACCTGGGCCTGTATGGAGACGTCGAGCGCCGAGACGGGTTCGTCGAGCACCAGCAGCTTGGGCCGCAGGGCGAGCGCTCGGGCGATGCCAACCCGCTGCCGTTGGCCACCGGAGAGCTGACCGGGCAGCCGCTTGGCGTAGGACTCGTCGAGGCCCACATCGGCGAGCAGTGTGGCGACCGCTGCGCTGTTGTAGGCGCGGCGGATGCGCAACGGTTCCGCCACGAGCTCGTGCACGGTCAGGCGTGGGTCGAGCGCCGAGTACGGGTCTTGGAAGACGATCTGGGCAAGCTCGCGCTGGGCGGCCGACCGGCCCGTGAGTTCGGCGCGCACCGGGACGCCGCCGACCACGACCGTGCCCGCCGAGGCGGGTTGGATGCCGAGCACGGCTTTGGCGAGCGAGGATTTGCCGCAACCGGATTCCCCGACCACCGCCACGGTCTCCCCGGCCATGATGCGCACCGAGACGCCGTCGACGGCTCGCACCGGGGTCTTGCGGCCGGACACCCGGTAATCGACGACGATGTTGTCGGCGACCAGCGCATCCGCTTCACCGGTGCGCACCGCCGGGGTGGCGCGTTCCTGCTCGGCGGGCATCGCGGCCATGAGGCGCCGGGTGTAATCCTCGGCCGGGGCCGCGAGCACCGCCCGGGTGGCGCCGGTCTCGACGACCCGGCCGTGGTGCATGACGGTGAGGCGGTCGCTGTTCTCGGCGACGAGGCCGAGGTCGTGGGTGATCAGCACGAGGGCCGAGCCGGTGCGCTCGCGCACCTCGGCGAGGAGGTCCATGACCTGGGCCTGCACGGTCACGTCGAGCGCGGTGGTGGGTTCGTCGGCGATCAGGAGCAGCGGGTCGTGCGCGATGGCCATGGCGATCATGGCGCGTTGGCGCATGCCGCCGGACCACTGGTGGGGGCGGGTGGCGGCGCGGTCGGCGGCGTCGCGCACGCCCACCGAGGTGAGTAGCTCGATGGCGCGCTCGCGGGCGGCACGCCTGCCGAGGCGGGGGGCGTGCACCCGCACGGCCGAGGCTACCTGGGCGCCGACGGCGCGCAGCGGGTCGAGGGAGGACATCGGATCCTGGAAGACCATGGCGGCGGTGCGTCCGCGAAGGGCGCGGAGCTCGCGCTCGCCGGCCCAGACATCCGCTTCGACGTCGACGAGTACGCGGTCGTCGAGAACGATGCGGCCGCCGGTGACGCGGGTGCCGACGGGCAGCAGGCCGAGGGCGGCGAGCACGGTGAGGCTCTTGCCCGAACCGGACTCCCCCACAACGCCGAGGGACTCCCCGCGGTCGACCCGCAGCGAGACGCCGTCGACGAGGGTGCGCGGGGTGTCCCCGTCGGTCTCGATGCGCAAGTTCTCGATCCGCAGCACGGTGCTCATCGCATTCCTCCCTTTCGCAGCAGGCCGCCGCGGGTCTCGGCCGTGAATTGCTGGCTCAGAAACTGCACGCCGCCCACGGCGAGCAGCATCATCAGGCCGGGCAGCAGGGCCAGCCACGGGTCACCGGCAAGGTGCCGTTGGCCGTCGAAGATCATCGAGCCCCAGCTGGGTACGGGCGGTTGCACGCCGAGGCCGAGGTACTCGAGTGAGGAGGTGATGAGCACGATCGTGGCCACGTCGGTGGCCGCGATGATGAGGGTGTGCGGCCACACATTGGGCACGATGTGCCGGGTGAGCACCCACACGGAGTCGGCTCCCTGGGTGAGCGGGGAGACCACGAAATCCTGTCGGCGAAGCGCCGCGGCGATGTTGCGGGTGACCCGGGCGTAGCCGACCCACCAGGTGCAGCCGAGCACCAGGATCGTGAGGCCGGCGCTGGGTCGCAGCACCGCGCAGATGGCGATGAGCAGCAGCACGACGGGCATGGCCAGGGTTACGTTGCTCACCAGGGTGATGAGCGCTTCGAGGCGGCCCCCGTAGTACCCGGCGAGGATGCCGATCAGGCTGCCCAGCACGGCGTTCATGATCACGATCAGCACGGTCATGCCCAAGGTCACGGCCGAGGCGAGCGCGAGGCGGCTGAGCAGGTCTCGACCGAGCGCATCGGTGCCGAGCGGATGCGCCGGGTCGGCGAAGGGCGGCAGCAAGGCCGCGCGCAGGTCTTGGCCCATCGGGTCGAAGCCGGGCAGCAGCGGCACGATGGCGGTGAGCAGCAGCACCGCGCCGAGCATCAACGCGCCGACGATGGCGCCGGGGCGGGGCCGCCAGCGTCGCACGACGGGGGCGGTGGCCAGGGTGAGTGAGGTGGTCATGCGGCCGCCGTCCGGGTGTCGATGCGGCGCACGAGTACGTCGACCGCGGTGTTGACGATCACGAAGGCGAGGGCCACGAAGACCAGGCCCGCCTGCACGATGGGGAAGTCGCGTTGGCTGACCGCATCCGTGAGCAGCTTGCCGAGGCCAGGCCAGGCGAACACCACTTCGACGACTACGGTGCCGCCGAGCAGACCGCCGAGGTTGAGGCCGGCCATGCCAAGCACCGGCACGATGGCGTTCGGCAGCATCCGGGTGAAGAGCACCGTGGAGCGGCGTTGGCCCTGGGCGATGGCGGTGCGCACGTAGTCTTGCCCGGCTTGCTCGCTGAGCGCGGCATCCAGCAGGCGCAGGTACATGACGAACTGGCCGGTGGCCAGGGTGGCGACTGGAAGCACCAGGCTGGCGTAGCTCGTGCGACCCAGCGACGGGAGGGCGCCGAGCAGAACCGAGAACACCAGTACCAGGAGAAGGGCGAAGAAGAAGTCGGGCACCGACTGGCGCAGGGCACCGGCCCAGCCCACGATGGCCCGCAACACCCGGCTGCCGGTGAGCTGGATGGTGAGGGCCGCGACGACCGCGAGGGCGAGGCCGATCACGAACGCCCAGAACGCGAGTTCGATGGTGGCGGGCACGCGCTCGAGAACGAGACCGAGGGCGGATTCGCGCAGACGGTAGGAATCACCGAAGTCGCCGGTGACGAGACCGACGAGGGTGTCGAGGTACTGCACGAGGAGGGGGCGGTCGAAGCCGAGCGAGGAGTTGAGCGCTTGGATGTCGGCCTGGGTCGCGTTATCGGGCAGGAGCAGCGCACCGGGTTCGCCGGTGGCACGGCCGAGCACGAAGGCGATGGTCACCACGGCGAGCACTGTGGTGACGGCGAGGGCCAATCGGCGGGCGATGAATAGGAGCACGTCACCGACGCTAGGTGACGCTCTGCCCGGCAGGGGCTGGTGTAACACGCTCGTCACATACTTCTTACGTCAGCGTCACTTTCGCATACCAAATGACGCCTATTTCGGCAGTTCTCACTCGCTTAGGTTGTTTTGGTATTCCAAACGCGACGTAGCGGACGTGCCAGAATGGTGACCATGAGCCTCGAACAAACCCCAGCGCGCATCGCCAACATCTTGCGCGAGCAGATCATCACGGGTGAGCTGACGATGGGGTCGAAGCTCAATGAGCGTGAGATCGCCGAGCGCCTGCAGGTGTCGCGCATTCCCGTACGCGAAGCGCTGCCGATCCTTGAGTCGGAGGGGTTCATCAGTTCACAACCGCGGCGCGGAGCGGTCGTGCACGCGCTCACTCTCACTGATGCCGTCGAGCTCTTCGACCTTCGTCGCCAACTCGAACCGATGGCGTCGGCGTTCGCCGCGCGACGGGCCGCCGCGGGCGCTGATGTCGAGCCGATGCTGGCCGCGCTCCGCACCGCCCGGGGTGCGATCGCTCCGGTCACGGCGCTGGACCTCCCGGGCGAGGGTGCCCCACCGTCGACTCGCAATTCTGATCTGCACGAGGAGATCATCGCCCTCGCCGATCACGCCCTGCTGCAGCGCGTGACGAAACTCATGAGCGGGCGGGTGCGCTGGCTCTTCCGGCTCACTCCGCAGCGCGACACCACGGCGATGTGGGTCGAACACCGCGAGATCGTCGACGCCATCGTCGCCGGGCAAGCGGATGTCGCCGAACTTCTCACCGCGGCCCATGTGGAGCGGGGACGCTTCGAGTCGATGCCGCTGCTGGCCGAGCTGCTGCCCTCCGCGGCCCCCGTGGCGCGGAGACGGCGGAAGGCGAGCTAAGCCGGCCGCCGGCCACCCGGCCTTCCAGCCCATACCGGCGTAACGTAAAGCCGTGCCTACACCCCGTAAGTTCCCCGCCAAGGTGTCGGCGGCTGCGAGCGCTCGATACGCGAAGCGCCGGCGGGGACGCCTCTCCCGCGTCGACAACGACCTCACCGCCTCAGAGTGGGCCGATCTCCTCACGGCGTGGGGAGGGTGCGCCTACTGCCAAGCGCCGAGTCCGGCGCTCCAGCGGGACTGCATCATGCCGATCTCTCGCGGCGGCCGGTACACCCTGGAGAACGTGGTTCCCGCCTGCCCGAGCTGCAATGCGAGCAAATCTAACAACGAGGTCACGGGGTGGCTGCGCCGCAAGCACCTCGACGAGCGCGCGTTCCTGCTCCGATACGCGACGATCCTGCCGACTCTGCGCCCTGCCGATCAGGGCTGACCTGGACGCATGGCTCAAATTAGAGCTTCGCTGCACCTCGTGTGGCTGGATGATCCCGCTATAGCGGGCGCATCCAGCCAGAGGGGGCGCCCCGACTGGTTCAGGCATCCGAGGGGCTCCCTCTTCACTGCCCTCGCGCGTGCACCGGTCTGGCGTTCGCCGGGGGCTCGCCGACCTCCTGGAGGGTATGGCCGCTGCAGACCGCCTTGGTGACGCTGGCCCGCTCGATGCGTGACACGGTGAACCATCGCATGGCATCGCGCAGTCGGCACCAGCCGACCAGGTACCACTGGCCGTTCCTGGACGCGAAGAGCACGGGCTCGACGTCGCGTGTGGTGGTGGTCCCGTCCCCCGCCGTGTAGCGAAGACGCAGCACTCGCTGCTCGGCCATCGCCTCCTCCAGTGCCGACCTGATGGCTCGTGACGAGGAGGGCGGCGCGTTGACCCAGACTCGACTGGCCAGCTCGTCGGCTCGTGCTCGGGTTCGGGGGTCGAGGACGTCCAGGATCTTCTGGATGCCGGCCGCGGCGAGATCGGCGTAGGGGGCATCGGGCGCCGCAGACACGGCGGCCAGGAGCGCCACGGCCTGGGCCGGGGACAGACTGACCGGCGGCAGGGACGCGCCCACGGCCATCCCGTAGCCACCGCCCGGGCCAGGGCGCGACCAGAGCGGCGCACCGCTGCTCTCCAGCGCGGCGAGGTCTCGCTTGACCGTGCGCACGGAGACGTCGAACTCTCTCGCCAGCCTGTCGGCGGAGCACCCCCTTGAGCCGCTGCGGCGTAGCATCTCGGACAACGCGTGGAGTCGTTCTGTTCGTTTCACCGTTCGGCCCGCAGCAAATTCATGACATAAATAGTGACACACACCTGCCGGTAGCGCCTACGAGAGTAGTGACATGACACCTACAACGAGCAGTCCCACCATCGTTCTCATCGCCGGCCACTGGCTTGGCGCGTGGGCGTGGGATGACGTCCTTGACCACCTGAACACCGACCGCTCTCGGGCCGTCGCGATGACGCTGCCCGGTCTCGACGGCGACGATCCCGGGCGCACGACGAAGACCCTCGACGATCAAGCCGCAGCGATCCTGGACCTGTTCGATCGACTCGGGGTCTCCGCGGATCAGCCCGCGATCATCGTCGCTCACAGCGGGTCGAACTTTCCCGTCAGCCTCGTGCTCGACCGGCACCCGGAGTTGGTGCAGCGAGTGGTGTGGGTCGACTCCGGGCCGGTAGCTCCGGGAAGCATCTTCGCTCCCGATCTCCCGGAGGGAGTGGAGGAGCTTCCGCTGCCGCCCTTCGACGTTCTGGCCCCGCAGGCGAGCCTCGAAGGGCTGAGCGCCGAGGCCCTCGAGCGGTTTCGGGCCCGGGCTGTCCCGGAGCCGGGCCCCGTTCTTCGTCAGCCTCTCGAGCTCACGGACGATGCCCGGCGCGCGGTTCCGACCACCCTGGTGTGCTGCTCCATCCCGAGCGCGCAGATGCTGGAGCTGGCCCGGGCGGGCCATCCCATGTTCGCCGAGGTCGCGAACCTCGAGCACCTCGACGTCGTCGACCTCCCGACCGGCCACTGGCCGATGTGGAGCCGTCCCGGCGACCTCGCGAAGGCCATAGTGTCGGCGGCGTCTCGAACCGACTGACCAACTGGTCCGTCAGATGTCTGCCGCCGCGAATTTGGCGATCGCGGCGGCCGTCACCGGCGTGAAGAGATTCACCAGGGTGCCGTCGGGGTCCCGCACCAGCTGGGACCTGTTGCCCCAGGGCAGGTCGCGTGGTTCGCCGAGTAGCTCGATGCCGGCACCGGCGAGCGCAGCGCTGAGCGCATCCACATCGGCCACCAAGAACTCGACGATAGCGGAGTGGTTGTCGGCCGGGCGGGCAGAACCGGGCCCAAAGACGGCGACGGTGCGAGTGCTGCCGATGGCCAGGGTGCCATTGGCAGTGCGCAGCTCCGCGAACTCCGCGTTCGGTCGGTCGGCGGTGAGTCCGGTGATCGTTTCGTAGAACGCGACGAGCCGATCCACGTCATCGGTGATCAATCGGAGGGAGACGAGGTTCATGAGGGTGCTTTCTGGTGGGAGTCGGCGCGGTGCATCCGCGTTACTCTCCAGGCTGCCTGGTGCGCGCGACAGCCCTATGTCGGCGTTTCGGCGCTCTTTTCTCGGAGCGCTCAGAGCAGCGTGAGGGTCAGCAGGTCGCCCTCCGGCACCTGAATCTCCTCGAGCCGCACGCTACGCCCGGCTGTTGCCTCGGCGGTGGCGGTGACACTGTCGATTCGGTCGAGCTTGAAGACGCGGATGCCCGCCCGCAACCGGCACCACCCCAGCAGGTACCACCCGGCCGTGGAGCCGACGTAGCCGACGGGCTCGACATCCCGCACGGTTTTATTGCCCGCCGCGTCGGTGTAGCGCAACCGCAGCACCCGGCGAGCCGTCACCGCTCGGGTGAGCAGCGCCGGGATCGGCGGGGCCTCCGGTGCGGCGCCGACAAAGTGAACGCGGCCCGCCAGCTCGCTCGCGCCGTGCGCGTCGGACTCCCGCATGGCCACCATCAGTTTGCGCAGGGCGGTAGTGCCGGCCTCGTGGAACGGCGTGCCCGCGATGCCGTGCAAAGCAACCGCGAGGGCGACGGCTTCGTCCGGGCTGAAGTTCACCGGCGGCAAGGTCATCGTCGCATCGAGGCAGTACCCTCCGGTTCGACCCGGCTCCGCCCACACCGGCACACCGGTCTGCTGGAGCGCGCTGATGTCGCGTTCGACGGTGCGGGTGCTCACCTCGAACCGGCCGGCCAGCCAGGCGGCACTGCGAGGTCGCGGGGCGATCGCTCGCAACTCTTCCACGATCGCGTACAAACGGTCGGTGCGATTCATGTGCTCTGACACTACGGGCATTGCTGAGAGCGCAGAACGCGTCCTAGTTGGGACATCGTCGTTCTCTGCGGAGTGGTACGGTATCCGAGGCCCATACGGGGCCACGACAATCTTCGATCGAAGGCGGGTGAGCGGCCATGGCTGGTGATAGTCCGCGCTCCACTCCCTCCGCGGTTGTCGTTTTCGCCCTGACCTTCTAGGCCGGGCGTCGCGCCGGGAGTGGCGCGCTACTGAACCTCCTTTGCGAGGTGGCCTTTGGTGTGCCGTCGATTCCTGACGCGCCCGTGGCCGCCTTGGGCTTGCTCATGCGCTCTCGTCGACCGAACGACGGAGTAGGACCATGGCACTCATCGACAACGGCATCTACGTGACCGGGCAGCGCACCTCCAGCCCGCAGAGCCTCGACGAGACGTACCAGCAGTTACGCGAGTGCGCGGGGATGGCCTGGATCGGGCTGTACCGGCCCGATGCGGGCGAGATCCGCAGCGTTGCCGACGAGTTCTCGCTGCATCCGCTGGCCGTGGAAGACGCCCTGAAGGGGCACCAGCGGGCCAAGCTGGAGCGGTTCGGCGACACCCTGTTCGTGGTGCTGCGGCCGGCCTGGTATCTCGACGCCGAGGAGCGGGTGGAGTTCGGTGAGGTGAACGTGTTCATCGGTCCCGGCTTCGTAGTGACGGTGCGGCACGCCGAGAAGCCCGACCTGGCCAACGTGCGCCGGCGGATGGAGGAGAACCCGGCGTTGCTCGCGCTCGGGCCCGAAGCCGTGCTGCACGCCGTGCTCGACGAGGTCGTGGATGCCTACGCGCCGGTGGTCGCCGGGCTGGAGAACGACATCGACGAGATCGAGAACCAGCTCTTCGGCGGCGACCCGTCGGTGTCCCGGCGCATTTACCAGCTACTCAGCGAGGTGATCGACTTTCAGCGCGCCACCCGCCCGCTGCGGGGCATGCTCGAGGGACTGCTGCGCGGCTCGGAGAAGTACCAAGTGGATGTGGAGCTGCAGCGCTCGTTCCGGGACGTACTCGACCACGTGCTGAGGGTCACCGAGCAGGCCGACTCGTTCAGGGCGCTACTGGAGAATGCGCTCACCGTGCACGCCACCCTGGTGACGCAGCAGCAGAACGACGAGATGCGCCGCATCTCGGAGGCCGGCCTGGCGCAGAACGAGGAGACCCGGCGGCTCTCGGAAGTGAGCCTGGCGCAGAACGAAGAGGTGAAGAAGATCTCCTCCTGGGCGGCGATCCTGTTCGCGCCGACGCTGGTGGGCACCATTTACGGGATGAACTTCGACTACATGCCGGAGCTGCACTGGGAGTTCGGCTACCCGGTGGCCGTGGCGGCGATGGCACTGATGGGGTTCGGCCTATGGGGCATCTTCAAGCGGCGGAAGTGGCTGTAGAGCACCGACGGAAACCCGCTCAGACTGCCGCTGCCGGGCGCGGTTCGGCGCGGGGCGCCCAACCGAACGCCACGGCGGCGGCAGCAAGGGCGAACTGGCCGAGGTAGGGAAGTGTGGCCGACACTATGGAGGCGTCACCACCGTTCGTACCGAAGGTGTCGGCGATCGACATGCCGTAGCCGAACCCGGCGAAGAACCTGAAGAACACGGCTCCGCCGACGAAACCGAGCATCAGGATCGCCAGCCGCCGCGGAGTCAGCGCCCTGCCGTCACGCAGCGCGGCGAAACCGACCACGAGCACCGCCAACGCTATCCAGATGCCCGCCCAGACCATCACCGCTCCGACGTTCGCCCCGATGTTGAACCCGTCTCGGGACACCATCGTGGCGTAAATGGTCTGAAGCTCCATCCCGGGCACCTTCGCGAGCGGGTTCCAGATCAGCATGTCGATCCCCCCGACCACAACAACCGCGATGACACCCAGCGCCCCGAGGGCGGCCGCCGTGATGCGCGTCCTGCGCGGGGCCCTGCGGTGCGCCAAGCCGATCGGGCGAGTTCCGCCCAGTACGGCAACCCCGCCGACAAGCCCCAGCAGCACCACGAGGAATCCGACCGGCGCCAACCACCACGGCGCTCCCGGCACCAGCACACCCGCGACCACGGCCGCCGGTCCCACGGCGGCGGCCACCAGAGTGGCCCGGGCGGTGCGGGTCGCAGCCGTGCGCACGGCTCCGATCAGGTACACGGCGCCCAGCACCGCAATCAGAACCGCCACCCGCACTACGACCCAGGCTGCGCCCTTGAAAAGCGCGACCACCCCCGCCGTCGCCGCCACCCCCTCCGGCACGATCCCGCCCCCGGTGAGGATGGCGCCGCTCAGAATGACACCGGCCGCACACAGCAACGCCAGTCCGCGCCGGGCACGCCGCCGCGGCAGCATGCCGCGCGGTTCGCCGGTATGGGCAGGCAGGTCTCGGTCGAGCGTGAAACTGAGCACGGCCGCACCGAGCACGACGCTGCGGCGGCTAAGTCCCGCGTCGGCGGCACCGGCCGCATCCGCTCGCCACTCTTCGAGATAACGCATCCGCGCCAGGGGCGGCAAAAACAGCGCCAACAACCGCAACATCGGGTCGACGCTCATGCGACGGACCCGGCGATCCGAGCCACTCGAACAGCCCGCACCGGCGCCTGATGCGCGGCCTCGAACCGTGCCACCGCCGAACGTGCCGCCTCGGCGCCGTCGTGCGTGAGTTCGTAGAGCCGACGCCTCGGTCCGGAACGTTCAGTCTCGGGCTCCCACGACGACGACACCCACCCCGCGCCCTCGAGCCGCTCCAAGATCGGGTACACGCTACCGGCCGGCCTCCCCGTGCGCTTGATCACCAGCATCCCCCACACGGATGCTCCATCCTCGAGCAGCACTCGCAAAACGTCGACGGTAGCCGGGGTGATGCGCGCAAGCGGAGTCATGCGGCTAAATCTAGCTATATAGAGATAGCGCGTCAACAAAGCGCTCGGTTGCAGTGTCTCGCGAGGTCTCTACGGAATGATTCGTGCATCCCGAAGGCCTTGGAAGATGCCCATGAACATGCTCTCGGTCTGCACATACTCGTGGAATCCCGCCCGGCGGGCCTTGGACGTGTCGGCGATCACGTCATAGTCCCAGCCGAAGACGAAATCGCCGAAGCCCCAGGACGAGACGTCGGAATATGGCGTGGGCACCAGCGCATACTTCTCGACCATCGAATCCCAGAGGGCGCCCTTGTCGGCCATGACGTCCGTCAGGCTCATCGGTAACGGCGGGGCCAGCTCGAGGCCGAAGAACTCGGCGATCTTGGGCCACATTGCCTGCCACCGGAACAGGTCGCCGTTCGTGATGTTGTACGCCTCGTTCGCACTCGACGGGTTCGTGGCCGCCCAGACGGTGGCCTTGGCGAGGAGGTCGGCATCCGTCATCTCGATGAGGCTCGTGTAGGCGCCGGGCTTGCCGGGAAACCGGAAGGGAACGCCGAGTTCGCGGCAGATGGAGGCGTAGACGGCGATGACCATCGCGAGATTCATCGGGTTGCCGAGGCCGATGCCGGCCACAACGGAGGGGCGCAGCGCCGACCACGTCCACGGCGCCCCGACCTGGCGACGCTCGAGGAACTGCTGCTGATCCACATTGAACTCCGGCGGCATGTGCGGCGGGTCATCCTCGCGCGCCGGGGTCGCGAACGGACCCAGATGCGCGCCGTAGACCTTGTACCCCTGCATGAGGCTCACGTGCGCGAGGTTCGCCGCCACCGGTTCGACGGCATCGACGACGTTGGTGAGCATCGCCAGATTCGGCGGGACCAGCGCTGCCCAGCTCCCGCGGTCCTGGTATGCGGCGTAGAAAATGTGGGTCACCCCGGTCAGGCCGGCCAGGGCCGCCTTCGTCGCCGCCGGGTCGAGCAGGTCGACCGAGAGGTGCGTGACCGCTGCGCTGTCCACTCCCCCGCGGCGGGACAGCCCGATGATCGTCCATCCCCCCTCGCTCTCGAGGTGTCTGATCAGGTTGCCTCCGATCACTCCTCGGGCTCCGACAACCAGTGCAGTTCGTTCCGTCATGACTCTCCATCGTTAGATCGCGATTTGCCGATGCGTCACCATATCGTTAAATCGCGATTTGGCGATACGCTTGTACCATGACGGATGCGAGCACGATCGACGTGGTGACCGCGCTCAAGGCGATCGGCCACCCCACCCGCCTGGCGATCCTGGGTTGGCTCAAGGAGCCGGAGTCGTTTCCGCCGCAGGATCGCCCGGCCGCCGAGGTTGGCGTGTGCTTGAAGCACATCCAGGCTCGAGCCGAGGTCTCCCAGTCCACGGCGTCACAGTTCATGGCGACCCTGCAACGTGCCGGCCTGGTGACATGCACGCGGGTGGGACAGTTCTCCCACTACCGAAGGAACGAGGAGGCCATAGCGGCGCTCGCTGCATCCGTCTCCGCCGCCTGAGGTCAGTCCGTCCGTCCACTGTTAGGTTGAGCCGGTGACACTACCGCTCTGGCTCGCCGATACGATCGCCACACTCGTGCAGAAGGCACCGGGGTCTCCCCGACTGGCACCGGAGGTCGCCTTCGCGGAAATCCCGGCGCTCACCGAACACATCACGATTCCCACCCGGCACGGCGACATTCCCGCCGTGCAGTACTCCCCGCCCGGCGGCGCGGCCGGCCGCGGCGTGTACGTCAACCTGCACGGCGGCGGATTCGTCATCCGTCACCCCGAACAAGACGACGCGCTCTGCCGCTTCATCGCGGCCACCGCTGGTGTGACCGTGCTGAATGTGGACTACACCCCGGCCCCGCAGTCGCGTTTTCCCGGTCCTGTGGAGCAGGCCTACGACGTCGCCGCCTGGGCGGCCGCATCCGACCGGCCCTGGGATGGCAACAAGCTGGCCATTGGCGGGCAATCCGCCGGCGGTGCCCTCGCCGCCGGCGCGGCACGCCTCGCGCTCGAAACCGGCAGCCCTCGAATCGCGGCGCAGGTGCTGATGTACCCGCCGTTGGATCTGACGGTCTCCGCCGCCAGCAAGAAGGCGGCGGGCAAGGAAACGTTCCTGGTGCGGATGGGACCGATCTTCGACACCGCCTACTGTCCCGACCGGGCCCGACGCGGCGACCGGCTCATCTCCCCCGCCGGACCGAGCGACACCACGTCGCTGGCCGGCATCGCGCCCGCCCTGGTCATCACCGGTCAGAAGGACATCCTTCGCGACGAGGCCGCCCGCTACTCCGCCCGTCTGCAGGATGCGGGTGCCCTCATCGCGCACATCGACCTGCCCGAAGTCGGGCACGGGTTCAACATCCTCGGCGCGCCCCGCGAGGTCGTGCTTCCCGTCTACCAAGCCATCGCGCAGGCGATCACGAACGCCTTCGGAAAGGGCTAGACCGTGGACATCGAGCGCGTGCACCCGGACCTGCGCACAGCGACACAGAAACTCCCGGTACCCGATGCCTCCAAGAAGCTGGTGCGCATCGCCATCCGGCTGGCGACCCGGCTCATGCCCGTGCCCCGCACGGAATCCGTTACCGTCACGACCGTGACATCCGGCGGCGTGCGGCTGCGGATCTACGTCCCTGACACGCGCCTCGACGAGGGCGGGCTGCTCTGGATCCACGGCGGTGGACTTCTTTTCGGCGATGCCCGCCAGGACGAAGCGCTCTGCGCGCAGACCGCCCGCGATCTGGGCATCGTCGTCGTCTCGGCCAATTACCGGTTCGCTCCCGAGCACCCGTTTCCTGCCGCGCACAATGACGTCTACGCCGCGTGGCAGTGGATGCTCGCGCACGCAGCGGAGCTCGGCCTCGACCCGGCTCGACTCGTCGTGGGCGGGGAAAGCGCCGGCGCCGGGCTCGCCGCGGCCCTCGTGCAAAGGCTGCACGACGACGACGCGGTTCAGCCGGTTGCCCAGTGGCTGTTCGCCCCCATGATCGACGACCGCACCGCCGCCGACGAGAGTCTCGACAGCGTCGACCACTGGGTGTGGAACAACCGCGCCAACCGGGTGGGGTGGAGCGGCTACCTGGGCGACGACTTCGCGCGGCACGATCTCCCGCCGTACGCCGCGGCCGCGCGTCGCACCGATCTGCGCGGTCTGCCACCGGCCTTCATCGCGGTCGGTGACATCGAGTTGTTCTACGCCGAGGATCGGGACTACGCCGACCGGCTTGAGCAGGCCGGGGTTCCGGTGGAACTCGACATCGTTCCGGGTGCACCGCACGGTTTCGAGAATTGGGCACGCGACACCGAACCCGCGCAGGCGCTCATGCGCCGGGCGCACGCCTGGCTGCGGGCAGCGTTGGCGAACGTCCCCGTGTAGGCGCGGCAGCTGTGGCCCGTCGGCATCCTCATCGGCGGCAGAGATGGGCCACCTTTGGCATAAGCAGGTGGTGAGCTCGAAAGGAAATAGTGAGCTAAAAAGGACGGAATTCGAGATCTGATCCTTTTTAGCCGACTATCTCCTTTTTAGCGTGCGTCGCCAGGCATCCATTTGGAGCAAAAGGTTGACGAATTCTCGCACGCCCTCTAGCTTTGGTTTACGGTAAACCGTTATCGGTTAGCGAAGAGGAGTCAATGATGACGAGCGTGTCTTTCGTGAATGAACGAAGCCCCGTGCCCCAGGCGCAGGCGCTCGGCGAGCACGTCGTCACCCAGTTGCGCCACGCCATCGTCGCCGGTGAGATTCCGCCGAACACCCACCTGGTTGAGTCCCAGCTGTCGATTCGGTTCGACGTGAGCCGCGGGCCCATCCGCGACGCCCTGCGCCAGCTCGAGTCCGAAGGCCTGGTCGAAAGCCACCGCCGCGGCGTCTTCGCCGTGGGCCTGCGTTCGGCCGACGTGGACGAGCTCTACATGCTGCGCGAAATCCTCGAAGTGAAGGCACTCGAACTCACTCGCGGGCACTCCGCCGACACCTCGTGGGATCTGGTGGAGGGCAACCTCAGCATCATGAAGGACCGCGTGGCGGCCAACGACTCGCTCGGCTTCTCCCGCGCCGACCTCAACTTCCACTCCGCGTTCTACTCTGTGGCCGGCGGCAAGCGGCTCGAGAGCATGTGGAAGATGTACGAGCCCACCTTCGCGGTGATGCTCGAACTGACCAATGCCGAAGACCGCGACCTCGGCCCCACCTACCAGGACCACCTCGACCTCTACACGACGCTCCGCAACGGCGACATCCCCACCGCCGTCGAGATGCTGCGCGTGCACCTGCAGGGCTCCCGCGACCGACTCACCAACGCCTTCAACCGGCTGCACGCCGAGGCCTGACCCTCCCCCTATCTGTCCCGCTGATTCCTGGCGTCGTCCCGTAATCCGTTCTGCCCGTTTCACCCCCGCACTACTCCGCACCACTCCGCACTGCCCCGTTTCCAACAAGGAAGTTGAAAAATGACACTGCCCCGCACCCTCAAGCTGACCGGAGTTCTGGCGGCTGCCGCCCTCACCCTCACGGCGTGCTCCTCCTCCTCCCCCAGCGCCGACGGCGCCGAAGAAGTCTCGGCCTACCCCGAAGGTGACATCACCTTCATCGTGCAGGCGGCGGCCGGCGGCGGCTCCGACCTCACCTCCCGCGCCCTCGCCAGCGAGCTGGAGAAGGAGCTCGGTGTCTCGGTGATCGTCGAGAACCGCCCCGGCGCATCCGGCTCAACGGCCATGCAGTACATCGCCGACTCCGACCCGGATGGCTACACCATCGGCTTCGTGCCCGTGGAGATCTCGATGCTGGCGCACCAGGGCTTCGACATCGACCCGGCCAACTACGACTTCCTCGGCCAGATCATGCTCGCCCCCGGCGTGATCTCGGTGCCCAACGACAGCCCCTTCGAAACCCTCGACGACCTCGTTGCCGCCGGCAAGTCCGGTTCGGTCACCATGGCCAACTCCGGTGCCGGCTCCATCTGGGAGGCCGCCGAGCTGGGCCTGGCCGACCTCACCGGCGCCACCGTTGTGCCCGTGCCCTTCGACGGCGGCGGCCCGGCCGTGGCCGCGGTGATGGGCAACCAGGTCGACGCCGCCGTGGGCGGCACCGCCGAGACGGCGGCGGCGCACAACGGCGGCCAGCTGCGCGCCCTCGCCGTGCTGCACGACGAGCGCCACCCGCTGCTGCCCGACGTGGAAACCGCTGAGGAGCTCGGCTACGACCTGAACTTCGGCGGCTGGGGCGGCGTCTACGCCCCGACCGGACTGCCGGATGACGTGCGCGAGGCCCTCGCCGACGCGATCGCCACCTCCGCCCAGTCGGACTCGTTCGTCGACACCATCACCAAGAGCGGCGCCCTGTCGGTCTACAAGACGCCGGCGGAGTTCACCGACTTCATCGACGACGAGTACTCCCGCTTCGCCAGCCTGCTCGAAGTCAAGTAATCATGAGGCCCAGTTCGTCCACCACGAGTGGCCGTGCGGGCGCGACGGATGCGGGCGGCGAGCGCCCGACCCCGGCGCCCCGCTGGCCCGAGATCACCATCGCGCTCACCGCCGTGGCCCTGACCGGCTCGGTGCTCCTCCTCGCCAACGCCATCGAGTTGCGGCTGGAGCTGCCGGGGCTGACCCCGCGTTCCTGGCCCACCTTCCTGGGCGCACTGGGCCTCGGCTTGTCCCTCATCCTGCTGATCACCGCCCTCGTGAAGGCACCCCGACCCAGCGACGACAACGAGGCAACCACCCGCGCCGGCTGGATCAAGCTCCTGCTCGCGGTCGCCGCCACCATCGTCTTCATCGTGGTGTGGCCGCTCACGGCCTTCGTCGTGGCGGCACCGGTGTTCGTCTCCGCGGTCACCGCGATCGGCGGCGGGCGGGGCATCCGCGCCCTGATCATCTACCCGGTCGTAATGACCGGCGCGCTCTACGCCATGTTCAACCTCCTTCTGAGAGTGCCCCTATGAACCCCCTGGAATCCGGGCTCGCCGCGGTCGTCGACCCGGTCACCCTGCTCTGCCTCATCATCGGCCTACTCGTGGGCACCCTGGTCGGCGTGTTCCCCGGAATCACCGGATCGATGGCGGTGGCCCTGGCCGCCGGCTTCACCCTCACCCTCGAACCCGTTCAGGGCCTGGCCGTACTGCTGAGCATCTACGTCGGCGCCAACTACGGCGACCGCATCCCCGCCATCCTGGTGAATACACCGGGTACCCCCGCCGCCATCGCCACCACCTTCGACGGCTATCCGATGGCCAAGCAGGGCAAGGCCGGGCTCGCCCTGGTGATCTCCGCGCTGGCCTCGACGGTGGGCATCCTGGTGTCGATGGTGGTCTTCATCATCGCCGCCCAGCCCGTGGCCAAGCTGGCGCTCAACTTCGGGCCGCCGGAGATGTTCGCCCTCGTGGTGTTCGGCCTCACCATCATGATCTCCATCTCGTCGAAGTCGATCGTGAAGGGCGTGCTCGCCGGGGCCGTGGGCCTGACGCTGGGCACCATCGGCCGCGACCCGATCACCGGCGATCAACGGTTCACCTTCGGCATCAACGACCTCTCCGGCGGCCTGGACTTCATCGCCGTGATCATCGGACTGTTCGGCATCGCCGAGCTGTTCGACCAGCTGCTCACCCACCGCGAGCAGAAGACCAAGCCGATCTCCTCCCTGGGCCGCTGGTGGCCCAACAAGAAGGAGTACAAGGAGATGGGCAAGCCGATGGCGCTCAGCACCGGAATCGGCATCGTGGTCGGCATCGTTCCCGCCGCCGGTGGCGACATCGCCGGCCTGATCGGCTGGGACCGTGCCCGGGCCATTTCCAAGAACAAGGACAAATTCGGCAAGGGCTCCATCGAAGGCATCACCGCCGCCGACGGTGCCTCCAGCGCCACCCTGGGCGGCTCACTGATCACCACCATGGCGCTGGGCATCCCCGGCGACTCGGTGATGGCCGTGATGATCGGCTCGATGATCATCTGGGGCCTGCAGCCCGGCCCACAGCTGTTCACCAACAACCCCGATCTGGTCGTCTCCATCGCGGCGATCATGATCGTCGCCACGGTGGTGTCGCTCGGCATCAGCCTGGTACGGATGCGCGGCATGGTGAAGCTGATGGACCTGCCCAACTACTACATCTGGTCGGCCATCCTGATCTTCTGCGTGGTCGGCACCTACACGGTGACCAACAACATGTACACCGTGATCGTGATGCTCATCTCCGGCGTGATCGGGCTCGTGATGAAGCGCACCGGCTTCCCCGCCGGCCCGGTAGTGCTCGGGCTGTTGCTCGGTCCGCTGGCCGAGGCCAACCTGCGCCGCGCGCTGCTGATCGACGGACCGACGATCTTCTTCACCGAGCCGATCTCGGCCGTTATGCTGAGCCTCGCCGCCCTGGCGATCGCGGTGCCGATCATCGCCAAGGTGCGTGGCGCCCGGCGCGGCAAGGGCGACCCCGGGTCGCTCGAAGACCGCCTCGCCGACCGCACCCAGCGTGAGGCCGCCGAGTCGAAGTCCGAGCGCTGATGGGCGCCACCGGCGTCTCCACCGGCCTCGACACCGACCTCGACACCGCCGTGCTCCTCGACATCACCGCTGGCGTCACCCGCGACTGGGTGGCCCGGCCCGGCACCAGCGGCGGCGTGCAGTGCCACGCCTCCACGGTGCTGGCCGTGGGCGACTCCCTGCTGTGCGCCTGGTTCGCGGGCACCAGGGAGGGCAGCCCCGACAACGGCATCTTCCTGGCCGTGCGGCAGCCCGGCGGCGGCTGGGGCGACCCCTGGCAAATCGCCGGCCCCGACGACCCGGCCGACGCCGTCGCGCACTGGAACCCCGTGCTCGCCCACGCCGCAAACGGTGACGTGTGGCTGTTCTTCAAACGCGGGCCGCGCATCTCCGAGTGGGCAACCTGGCTGTGCACCAGCGCCGACGACGGGGCCACCTGGACTGCACCGCGAGAACTGGTTCCCGGCGACACCGGCGGGCGCGGACCGGTGAAGAACCCGCCCGTGCGTGCAGCCGACGGCGCCTGGCTCGCCCCGGCATCCACCGAGAGCTGGGCACCCGCCGGCGCGATCTGGGGCGCCTTCGTCGACCGCTCGACCGACGACGGCCGCAGCTGGAACCGGGTCGACATCCCACTCGACCGGTCCACCCTCCGCGGGGCGGGCGTCATCCAGCCCGCCCTGTGGGCCACCGGCGAGACCGTGGGCGCGCTGCTGCGGTCGTCGGAGGGGCACGCCTACCTGGCGTTCTCCCCCGACAACGGCCGCACCTTCGCGCCGGCCGTGCCCAGCACCCTGCCCAACAACAACAGCGGCCTCACCGTCGCCCAGCTGCCCGACGGCTCGCTCGCCTGCGTGCACAATCCCACCGGCACCAGCTGGGGCGCCCGCTGCCCGCTCGCCGTCTCCGTCTCCCGCGACGGCCGGCACTGGCAGACCGTAGCGATCATCGAGAACGGGCGGATGCCGCTCGGCGGGCTCACACCCAGCCTGCCCGAGGCCGCCCGCACCGGGTTCGAGCCACACGACGACGGCGTGCGCACCGACGGCACCGGCGAGTACTCCTACCCGGCCGCGGTGGTGCACGGCGACCATCTCCTCATCACCTACACCTGGCAACGCCGGGGAATCGCCTCTGCCACGGTGCCCCTCACTCTGCTCAGCACCCCGCTTGCCCAGCCCGAATCAAACCGAAAGATGCAGCCATGACCGCACAAATCGTCAGCGCCCTGCCCATTCCGTTCAGTGCCGACGGCGCCATCGAGTGGGACACCTTCGATGCGCTCCTCACCCGGGTCTCCCCCCACGTGCACGCGGCCCTGGTCGCCGGCACCACCGGCGAGTTCCCGGCCCTCGACGACGACGAGCGCCAGGAGGCGTTCTTCCGCGCCTGCCGGGTGCTCGGCGCCGAACGGGTAATCGCGCACATCGGGCACGCCAGCCTGCGCCAGGTAGTGCGCGTGGGGCGGGCCGCCGCGGCCCTCGGCATCACCCGCATGGCCACGCTCACGCCCTACTACCTTCCGGCCGACGACACCGCGGTGATCGAGTTCTACCGCGGGGTCACCAGCGCGCTGCCCGGCATCGAGCACTACGTCTACCTCTTCCCCGAGCGCACCGGCATCGTGGTCTCGCCGGCCGCGTTCCACGAGATCATGGCGCTGCCCGGCGTGCGCGGGGCCAAACTCTCCGGCGCCGCCACCGACCTTCTGGTGGAGTACATCGCCGAGCTGCAGCCGGGGCAGGAGCTCTACTCCGGCGACGATTCCACCCTGCCGACCGTGCTGCGGGAGGGCGGCACCGGGGTGGTGTCCGGCGTTTCCGCGGCCTACCCAGAGACCTTCGGCCGCCTGGCCGCGGCCCTGGATGACGATGTCGACGGCGCCGACGCCGTGAGTCTCCAGGCCACGGTGCAGCTGTTGGTGGCGCTCACCGGGCCATCCATCATCCGGTTGAAGGCCGCGGTGTCGGGCAATGTGCCCGGCGGCTGGGACTCCCGCATGTCGATGGCCGCCATCGACGACACCCTGCACGGCGAGCTGCTCGACATGGCCGCCCGCAACGCCTGACCCGTTTTCGAGAACCAAGGAGATCCTGTGACCAGCTACGCCTTTCCCCAGCCCCTGCAGCGCCCGGCCCTGCTACCGAAGACCGTGTACATCATCGCCAGCGGCGACCTGCGACTCAGCGCCAACACCGCCGGCTGGGCCACCCAGCAGCAACTCGAAGCCGATTTCGCCCGCGCCGTCGCCGGCTTCGGGTTCGCGGTGCACCGGGCCCACGACGTGAACCCCGCCACCGGGCACGGCTTCATCGACAGCCAGCGCGCCGGGCTCGACGTCTTCCGCGGCATCCCCACCGACGCCCCGCTCGTGGTCGTCGACGCGGTCTGGCAGTACAGCCACCACGCGCTCGCCGGCCTGCGCTCGCACCAGGGCCCGATCCTGGCCGTGGCCAACTGGGCCGGCGACTTCCCGGGCCTGGTCGGGCTGCTCAACCTCACCGGGTCGCTCACCAAGGCGGGCATCGGCTACTCGTCGCTCTGGAGCAAGGACTTCAGCGACGACTGGGCGGTGGAGAAGGTCGGCGAATGGCTGACCACCGGCGGCATCGTGCACGACCTCAGCCACGTGCGTGACCTGGGCGCCCTGCCCGACACCGACGAGGTGGCGCTGGGCCGCGGCCTCGCCCGCCAGCTGCAGACCGAGAAGGCCATCATCGGTGTCTTCGACGAGGGCTGCATGGGCATGTACAACGCCATCATCGACGACGAACTGCTCAACGCGCTCGGCATCTATAAGGAGCGGCTCTCCCAGTCGGCGCTGCTTGCCGAGATGAACACGGTGACGGATGCCGAGGCGCAGGCCGTGCGCGACTGGCTCGACGGGGTGGCCTTCACCTTCCACTTCGGGCCAAACGACACCGCCGATCTCACCGAGGCGCAGGTGCACGAGCAGATGAAGATGTACGTGGCGGCGGTGCGGATCGCGGATGATTTCGGGGCCGATGCCATCGGCATCCAGTACCAGCAGGGTCTCAAAGACATGGTGCCCGCCTCCGACCTGGTGGAGGGGCTGCTCAACAACGTGGAGCGGCCGCCCGTGTTCTCCCGCGACGGCGCGCGCGAGCTCTACGCCGGCGCCGCGCTGCCGCACTTCAACGAGGTCGACGAGGGCGTGGCCGTTGACACACTGGTGACCAACCGCATCTGGACGGCGATGGGTCTGGACCCGGCCAACACCCTGCACGACATCCGTTGGGGTGAGCAGTACGGCGACGAGTTCGTCTGGGTGTTCGAGATCTCCGGCGCCGTGCCCGCCTCGCACAACGGCGGGTACGACAAGTCGCACGGTAACCGCCAGCCCGCCGTGTTCTTTCCCAAGGGCGGCTCTACGCTCTCGGGCACGTCGAAGCCGGGCGAGATCGTCTGGTCGCGGGTGTTCATCATGGACGGCGTGCTGCACGTGGACCTGGGCCGCGGGCACGTGGCCGACCTGCCCGAGGAAGAAACGCAGCGACGACTGAACGCCACCGACAAGCAGTGGCCCATCATGCACGGCGTGCTGCACGGGGTGTCGCGCGACCAGCTGATGGCCCGGCACAAGGCCAACCACCTGCAAGTGGTCTACGCCCCCGATGTCGAGACCGCCGACAAGGCCCTCGCGGCCAAGGCGGCGTTATTCGCCGAGCTGGGTGTGCTCGTGCACCTCTGCGGCGACGTCGCCCTCTAACTACTCGAGGCGGCGGCGCTGCACGCGGGCACCAGAGCGCCGTGGCGGCTTCGCGGCACCTCGTCTGACTGGATGATCCCGCTATAGCGGGCGCATCCAGCCAGCCGGGGCGCGCCGAGTGGGGCAGCACCGAACGCTTCGGGCGGGGCATACTGGGAGGTCAATTCGAATGTCGGAGGCGGTGAGCACAACGAACGGTCCCACACCCTTTGAAGTACACGAGTCGGGCGCGCTCTTGCACGGCACCAAGGCGCAGTTGGCCGTGGGCGATCTGTTGGTTCCCGGGCGCGGTTCCAACTTCGAAGACGGCCGAACCGCGAACCATGTCTACGTCACCCTGACGCTGGATGCCGCGGCCTGGGGCGCCGAGCTGGCCGCGGGCGAGGGCCCCGGGCGGATCTACCTGGTGGAGCCCACCGGCGCGCTCGAAGACGACCCCAATGTGACGGACAAGAAGTTCCCCGGCAATCCCACCCGGTCGTACCGCACCCGCGAACCCGTGCGGGTCGTGGGCGAACTCCTGGATTGGGTGGGGCATCCGCCCGAACAGGTGCAGGCCATGCGCGACGCCCTCGCCGACCTGAACCGCCGGGGGCTCGCGGTCATCGACGACTGACACGTTGGGCTTCCTGGGGCGTGGACCACTCACCGCACCTCCTGCGGGTACGAGGTGCAGTGACGGCGGAATGCCCTCGAGGTTTCCTTCAGCACGAGCCCGGCGCACTCCGGGCCGAGCAGCGCTCCGCTAGATCCACCCACGCTCCCACGCGGTTGCTGCGGCCTCGGTGCGGGAGTCGGCCGCGAGCTTCGCCATCGCGAAGGAGATGTGGTTGCGCACCGTGCCGTGCGCCAGGCCGAGCTGTTTGGCGATGTGCCGGGTGGGCAGTCCCTCCCGGGCCAGCCGGAGCACATCCACTTCTCGGGCGGTGAGCGGGCTCTCCTCCTCGGTCAGCGCCGCCGTGGCCAGTCGGGCGTCGATATACCGCTCGCCGGCGGCGACCGAGCGGATGATCGTGGCCAGCTCCGACGCGGGCGTGGACTTGGGCACGAAACCGCGCACCCGGGCGGCGAGGGCACGTTTCAGGGTGCCGGGCCGGGCATGCCTGGTGACGATGATCACCTGCGTGTCCACCAGACGCAGCAGGCGCTGGGCGGCATCGATGCCGTCGAGCCGGGGCATCTCCAGGTCGAGCAGCATGATCGCCGGGCGGTGCTCGATCGCCGCGGCCACCGCGTCCTCGCCGTCGGCCACGTCGGCGACGACCTCGAGGTCAGGTTCGAGCGACAGCAACGCCACGAGGGCACCGCGGATGAGCTCCTCGTCATCGGCGATCACCACCCGGATCATCGGCCGGCCACCGATCGGGTCGCCGGGGCGACCGGAGCGCGGCCGTCGGCGGGCAGCACATTTTCCGGAGAACCGGCCAGCGCACCACCTGGCGCGGCAGCGACATCCGTCGTCGGCACCCGCACCACCAGCGTGAAAGTGTCGTCAGTGCGGCTGGTCTCGACCGTGCCGTGCTGCGCCGCCACGCGGTGCGCCAGTCCGGCCAGGCCCGTTCCGCCGCGGCGCACCGGGCCTGCCGCGTTGTTGCTCACCGTCAACCGGTACTCCCCGGTGTCGGCGAGCACGAGCTCGATCGTGGCCTCGGTGGCCTTGCTGTGCCGCAGCACGTTGGTGGCCGCCTCCCGGATCGCGACCGCGAACACGGCGCCGATCGCGGTGGACATGCCCGGTGTCTCGATGTGCGCCTCGCAGCGGATGCCCGCCGAGCGCAGCACCGCCGCCGCGTTCCGCACCTCCACGGCCACGGTGACCGTGCGGTAGTCGTTCACCACCGCGCGGGTATCGTCAAGGGCCGCCTGCGCGATCACGCGGATATCGGCGATCTCGCGGGCGGCCTGCTCCGGGCGGGCGGCCAACAGTCGTTCGGCCAGTTCGCTCTTCAGCGCGATCACCTGGAGGTTGTGGCCCTGGATGTCGTGCAGATCGGTGGCGAACCGCAGCCGTTCCTTGGCCACCGCGAGCTCGGCCGCGGTCTGCCGGGCGGTCTCCAGCCGCAGCACCACCTGCAGCGCCCAGACCGCGCTCAATGGCATGAGCGTGAACACGGCCAGGGTGCCGAGCACGATGAGGTCGGCAGTGTCATCGGTGCCGGCCGGGGCCACGGGCGGCGAGGCGAGAAGGCCGATCACGCCCCCGCCCGCGATGACCAGGTAGGTGCCGAGCACCACCGTGGTCTTCCACCACCCGTGCACCAGGCAGCTGAGCACGCCGCCGGCCAGGGCGAACAAGAACGCCCAGCCCCACCCGGCGAACGGAGCCGGCACGGCCAGCAACCATGCCGCGCCGGCCAGCCCCAACAGGGCCAGCACGAGCGGATGCGTGGGCGCGGCCTCCCCCGCCACCCGCAGCAACAGCGGGATCGCGGCGAGCGCCGCGCCAACCGCGCCCAGCGTGAGGACCGTGAGCAGAATCATCCGCGGGGTGAGGGGCAGAGTGACCCCCAACAGCAGTTGCGTGAACCCGCCGACGAGCACCACCAGGCCCAGGGTCAGCACGGTGGAGCGGCGCATCATCCGCAGATCCGCGGTGCCGCCGGGCGCGGGCTGCTCGGTGGGCGTCATGACTTCAGCGTATCGACAGCGCGGCGAGGAACTCCGTGGTGCCCGCGGCGATCTCGGGCGACAGGGTGTGGTGCAAGTAGTGGTCACCCGTGAGCTCGATCACCTGGCCGGTGTCGACGCTCGCCGCCTGCTGCTCGTGCAGGGCCACCCAGCCGGCCACGTCGGTGTCGTTCGACCGCACAAAGAGCAGCACCGGTAGCTGGGCGGGGAAGGTCGCGCCGCTGACCGCGGCAAAGTTGGCCGGAGTGTTCTCCATCTCGTTCACCAATGTCGGCGCCGACGCGTTCTTGCTGCTGAGCAGCTTCATCTGGGTCACGGTCTGCTCGTCGAAGGACAGGCCCGCGTACGGGTCGGGCGCCAGAGCGGTGAGGGCCCGGGTGATCCCCAGGTTGCCCAAAGTCGCGATCAGGCCGGCCGGGATCGGCTCGTCCGCGCCGGGCTGATAGGGCACGCTGCTGTCGATCCCGACGAACGCGATGAGCTCATCGGCGTAGGCGGCACTGTAGGTGAGGGCGTAGATGCCCGCGATGGAATGGCCCATCAGTACGTACCGCTCCACGCCCAGGTACTGGAGCGCCTCGTGCACCTCCCGGGTGATGTTCGCGGCGGTGCGCGGGGTATCGGTTTGGTCGCTCAAGCCGGCCCCGAAGGGTTCGACCGCCACAACCCGATAGGTGTCGTCGAGCTCGTCGATCAGGGGCTGGAAGTCGAGCCCGGGCGCCGCGGTGCCGAGGCCGGGCAGCAGCACGATGGTCTGGTCGCCGTCGCCGCTCTGCACGACGTTCATCTCCTTGCCGTCCACGGGCACACGCTGCCCATAGTCGGTGATCGAGGAGGCCTCGGAGGCCGTGGCAGCGACATTGACCACCGCGGTCGTGGCGACGAGCAGCACCGGAATCGCCACGAGCACGCCGAGGGTGGTGATGGCGATGCGCAGGGGTTTCTTCATGGGAACTCGTCTCGGTTGGGCCAGGCGATGGGATCGCTTCGGCGGCGTGAGACCAGCCAATCAAGCCGGTGATGCGCGCGGAAGTGCCCGGGTGTCACCGCCAACCGTGACACCTGTCACGAGGAAAACTGAAGCGGCGCCAGACTTCGCTGGCGCCGCTTCGGTCGGTGGATCGAACTAGTGCACGTGTCGGTAAGAAGTTGTCCTCCTTGTCAATCGTCTCGGGTGTTCACTGTTTCCGGGTCTGCCCGCATCCAGGGCGGGGAGCGGGCCCACGCGGTGACGGAGCTCTGGCGCCCCACCCTCACCGGCGTCGAACTCATCCGCCCACGCCTTGGCACAGCCATCGGCACCGGCCCCGCACCGAGCGCTGTCGGCGAACCCACCAGGGTGCGCACGATGTCATCGAACAACACCCCAACGATCACGTTCTCGGCATCCGCCAGAACCTGTAGATCGTGGTCACGCCACGGTTCGGTGCGCGGCACGGCTGCTGCGACGAAGGTCATGGTCACCTCCTGAATCGAGCGCCACCGCTGGTCAACCAGCGGTCACGGACTGCTGCTGCTGGTTGCTGTTCTGCACCTCGATCTTGCGCGGCTTCGCTCGCTCGCTGACCGGCAGCAGAACCGACAGCACCCCGTTGTCGTAGTGGGCCGAGATGTTCTCGGCATCGATACCCTCGCCGAGGTTGAACTGCCGCAGGTACGACCCGAAGGGGCGTTCTCGGGCAATCCAACTCACGCCGTCCCGACTGTCGGCGGTGCGCCGTGCCCGGATGCTGAGCAACTGACCGTCGATGTCGATATCGACGCTGCCCGGGTCGAGCCCCGGCATGTCGGCGTTCAGCACATAGCGGTCGCCGTCGCGATACAGGTCGACGGGCATGAACTTCGGGCCCTGCTGGGTGCCGAGCAGGCTGCCGGTGAGACGGTCCAGCTCGGCGAAAGGATCAAAAGTCATAGCCATGATGAGGAGTCCCCTTTCTGGTTGATGCGTGTGTAATTGTTTCGGCTCCCGGAGCCCTGAAGCTCCGGACGGCAAAATATTAACTCCGCCGGCGCGGCAGAATCAAGTTCCTTTTTCGGCGATTTTCGTATATGACGGATGCCTCGGCGGTGCCGCGGTGCCGAGCACATGATTCGGTACAGAGCGGTCGCTCCCGCGCGAGGGCGCCGCCGTGGGGTACCGTCGAGGTGACATCCGTGACACGGAGCGCGTGGGGAATGGGGCAACGGTGAGAGGCAATGGTTCGCCCGCGACGATGCAGGATGTCGCCCGCCTCGCCGGGGTCTCCGTCAAGACCGTCTCCAACGTGCTGTCGGGCTACGAACACGTCAGCACCCGCATGCACGACCGGGTCATGGCCGCCGTCACCGAGCTGGACTACGAGATCAACATCTCGGCCCGCAACCTGCGCTCGGGCCGTACCAAGGTGATCGGGCTGGCCGTGCCCGAGCTCAGCCAGGCCTACTTTGCCGAGCTCGCGGATGCCGTCATCCGGGCCGCGAAGGCGCACGACTACACCGTGCTGATCGAACAGACCAGCACCGACAACGACGAGATCGCCACCGTCGCCGCCATGCGCCGGCACGCCATCGACGGCCTCATCTTCAGCCCGATCGCGCTGGGCCCGGGCGACGTCAGCGGCCTGTCGGTGGACTTCCCCGTGGTCGTGCTCGGCGACTGGGTCGAGGGAAGTCCCGCCGACCACGTGACCTTGCCCAACACCGCCGCAATCCGCACGGCCACCGAGCATCTGCTCGACCTGGGCCGGCGCCGCATCGCCGTAGTGGGCGCGCACCCGGAGGGGCCGGTGGGCACCAGCGCCCTGCGGTTCAACGGCTATGCCGAGGCGCTCACCGCCCGGGGTATCGAGGTCTGCCCCGAGCTGGTGGCGGATGTGCCGCTCTGGCACCGCGCCGACGGTGCGGCCGCCGTGACGCAGCTGTTGAATGCCGGCACCGAGTTCGACGGGCTCGTCTGCTTCAACGATGCCCTGGCCCTGGGCGCCATGAGCGCCCTGCAGCAGGCGGGCCGGCGGGTGCCCGAAGACGTCGCCGTGGTGGGCTTCGACGACATCGAAGACGCGCGCTACTCCACCCCGGCGCTCACCACCATCTCCCCCGGCCGCGAAGAGTTGGCCCGCCTGGCCGTGGACCGCGTGCTGGCCCGCATCGAAGCCGGCGGCGAGGCCTCTGCCACCGTGCACGTCGAGGTCGGCTACTCGCTCGAGGTGCGCGCCTCCACCGTTTCGGTCTCCTCCGCGACGTAGACCCCCCCCCCCCCCCNCGTACTCCTCCACCGAGGGCGCGGTCCATGCGATTCGCACCGGGTGTTGACAGCATCCGGACGATGGCGTACCTTCAAATTTACATCGATGTAAATTGCATCGGATGTCCCCTTCCAGAGCTTCCCGACAACGCCGTGGGAAGCAGATAGCAGGTACCCAGTGAAGAAGCTGATGGCCGCCTTTGCGGTCTCCGCCGTCGTCGTCTCCGGCCTCGCCGGATGCTCCGCCGACACCCCCGCCGCCAGCGACGGCCCCGTCGCCCTCACGTTCTGGCACGGCTACACCGAGGCCGACGGCGACGTGCTCAACGGCATCGTCGAGGACTTCAACGCCTCCCAGGATGACGTGAAGGTCACCCCCCAGACCAAGACCTGGGCCGTGATCGACGACACCCTCCTCACGGCGCTCTCTTCCGGCGAAGGCCCCCAGATCGTCGCCATGCCGGCAGAACGCCTGCCGGTCTACGCGTCGAAGAAGGCCCTCGTCAACCTCGATGACTTCTACGCTGACGACACCAGCAACACCGCCGAGCTGAACACTGAGGCCGTGGCGATGGAAACCGTCGACGGCTCCAAGTACGGCGTGCCCACCGGCTTTGTTCCGCTGTCGGTCTTCTACGACAAAGACAAGCTCGCCGCCGCCGGGATCAGCACCTTCCCCACCACCTGGGACGAGTGGGTGGCCGCGGCAAAGGCCACCACCATCGACGCCAACGGTGACGGCACCCCGGAGCAGTACGGCCTGGCCCTGCCCGACCACGGCACCGTCGGCAACGGCGTCTGGGCCAGCCTGTTCGAGGGCGGCGGCGGCTCGATCACCAACGACGACGGTACCGAAGCCACGGTCGACTCCGCGGAGAACATCGACACCCTCACCTACTGGGCGGATGCCGTTGCGAAGGACGCGATCTCCCCGACCGGGCTCGACGGCATCGACGCCGACGCCCTCTTCACCTCGGGCAAGGCCGTCATGCACATCGGCGGACCGTGGATGACGGGCCTCGCCACCGACGCCGGCATCAACTACGGCATCGCGCCCATCCCGGCCGGCCCCGAAGCGCAGGCCTCCTCGGCGATCGGCGTGTCGATGGCCGTGACCGCCCAAGCGAGCGAGGCCGAGCAGGCCGCCGCGGAGAAGTTCCTGGCCTACTTCAACGAGAAAGAGGTCGCGACCGAGTGGTCGCTCGGCTCGGGCTGGCCGGCCCTGCGCACCGACGTGACCCCGGAAGACGTGAACGCGAACGCCACCGTCGCCGCCCTCACGGAGTTCTCCGACACCAGCCGCGCCCTCCTGCCCGGCGTCGTCAACAGCACCGATGTGCTCACCGCCGTGGACGAAGCCACCCAGAAGGCGCTCGCCGGCGGCGACCCCGCCGAACTGCTCACCGCCGCGCAGGCAGCCGTGCAGCAGGCGCTGGACAACTGAACAGGAACCCGATGACGACTTCCACACTGCACCGGCGCCGACCCCGGCGCCCGCCCGGCCAGCTCGGCGGCCGGCGCCCGCTCAACGACGGCTTCCGCCGCCGGGCCGTCGTCGTCGGGTTCCTGGCCCCGGCCCTGATCATCCTCACGGCCTTCGTGGGCTGGCCGATGCTCTCGGCCCTCCGGCTCTCCTTCACCGACGCCAGCGGGTTCGGGCAGGAGACCTGGGTGGGCCTGGCGAACTACGCCCGGGTCTTCACCGACTCGAGCATCCTGCAAGCCATCGGCAACACCGCGTTGTATGCGGTGTTGTTCACCCCGATCGCCCTCGTCGTGGCGCTCGTGCTCGCGCTGGCGGTGAACAGCCCGCAACTGCCCTTCCGCGAGTTCTTCCGCACCACCCTGTTCCTGCCGTTCATCGTGTCGCTCGCCGTGGCCGCGTTCGCCTGGTCGTACCTGCTCGACCCGCAGATCGGCCTGCTGAACTATTGGCTGCAGGCTGTGGGCATCCGCATTGGCAACGTTCTGGAAGACCCGGCGCTCGCCATGCCCACCGTGGTGCTCGTGGCCGTGTGGAAGAGCTTCGGCTTCTACATGGTGATCTTCCTGGCCGGCCTGCAAGACATTCCCAAGAGCCTGTACGAAGCGGCCTCCCTCGACGGGGCCAACGGATGGCGCCGGTTCACCAACGTGACCTTCCCGATGCTCAGCAACACCATGGCGTTCGTGGTGGTGATCGCCCTGATCGCCGCGCTGCAAGCCTTCGACCAGATCTACGTGCTCACCGGCGGCGGGCCGTACCGCAGCACCCAAACAATCGTGATGGAGATCTACCAGTCCGGGTTCAAGGACCTCGAACTCGGCTTCGCCTCCGCGCTCTCCTACGTACTGCTGGTGGCGACCCTGCTGCTCAGCCTCGTGCAGTTCCTGTTCTTCGGTCGGCGTGGAGAGGACACCAGCTCATGACCAGCACCCTCAGCCGCCCGGCGCTCACTCCGCCGGCCGCATCCGCCCGCACGACGGCCCGACGTCACCGGCGTTTCAAGCTCTCCCGGGCGCTGTACCTCGTCGGCTTCCTGATCGTGACGGCGGCGATCATGCTCCCCGTGATCATCATCGTGCTCACGGCGTTCAAGCCAGCGTCCGAGGTCAACGCCTACCCGCCCACCCTCGCTCCCACCGTCTGGACGCTCGACAATTTTCGGGCGATCTTCTCCGAGTTGCCGTTCGCCCGGTTGATCGGCAACAGCTTCGTGTTCGCAGGCGGGGTCACCCTGTTTGCGCTGGTCTTCGACTCGCTCGCCGCGTACGCGTTGGCCCGGCTCGATTTCCGCGGCAGCAAGGTGCTCTTGATTGTGATCATCGCCAGCCTGATGATCCCGTTCCAGGCCACCCTCATTCCGATCTACCAGCTGGTCTCCGACCTGGGCTGGGTGAACACCTTCGCCGGCCTGATCCTGCCTCGGGCGGCGGATGCGTTCGGCATCTTCTTCCTCCGGCAATTCTTCCTCTCCCTGCCGCGCGACCTCGACAATGCCGCCCGCATCGACGGGGCGTCGGAGTTCCGGGTGTTCTGGAGCGTGGTGCTGCCCAATGCCATCCCCGCACTGCTCACGCTGGGCATCTTCACCTTCGTCAACAACTGGAATGACCTGCTCTGGCCGTTGGTGTTCACCACCGAATCCGACCACGGCACCATCACCTCGGGGCTGACCCTGTTGACCGGGCCCGGCGGCATCATTCCGCAGGGCGTGATGATGGCCGGAGCGCTGATCGCCGTGCTGCCGTTGGCGATTCTCTTCCTGATGGTGCAGCGCCGCTTTATCGAAAGCGTCGCGAGCAGCGGCCTGAAATAGCCCACCGCATCCCTCCCTCTTTCTTCACTTCCCACCGAATCGAGCAACATGACCTGGTTTGACGACGGCCGACTGCACTACGCGGTCGGCATCGAGGACACCTTCGTGCCGCAGTCCCGCCCCGGCGAGCGCGCGATCGACGAGTACGAACTCACCGAGCACTACGCGCAGTACGCCGGCGACCTGCAACTGGCCAGCGATGTGGGCGCCGAGATGGTGCGGTGGGGTGTGCCGTGGCACCTGGTGGCCGCCGAGCAAGGCCGCTGGGACTGGTCGTGGGTCGACGGCGTGATGGCCCGCTTCAACGAGCTGGGCCTCCGCCCGGTGATCGACCTGCTGCACTACGGCACGCCGCTCTGGCTCGAGGGCCAGTTCTCCCACCCCGACTACGCCGACCACGTGACCGAATACGCGCAGCGTTTCGCCGAGCGATACGGCGACGTTGCCACCGATTACACCCCGGTGAACGAGCCGGTCATCCACGCCCTGTTCTCCGGCGAGTACGCCTACTGGCCGCCGTACCTGTCCGGTCCCACCGGCATGGTGTCGATCGCCACGTCCCTGGCCGAGGGGTTCGTCAAGACGCAACGCGCGATCGCCTCTGTGCTCGGCGACCGGGCGACGTTCGTGCACGTGGATGCGGGCATCCGCTACTCCGGCGACCTGGATGCGCCCGAGCACGCGGACACCGTGACCCGGCTGCGTCACCAGGGGTTCCTGGTGGAAGATCTGGTGACCGGGGCGGTAGGGCCGGACCATCCACTGCTCGGCCAGCTGGAGCGCGGCGGCGCCGACGACACCCTGCTCGACTGGTTCCGGGCCCACCCGGTGCGACCCGATGTGATGGGGGTCAACTACTACCCGTTGCACTCCACCGAGGTGTTTGAGGCGGGCGTGCACCACAGCGGCGGGTTCGCCGACCCGCGCCCCTACGAGGACACCGGCACGGAGGGTCTCAAGGAGGTGCTCACCACCTGGGCCGACCGGTACGGCGCACCCGTGATGCTCACCGAGACCAGCGTGACCGGCACGGTGGACCAGCGGCGGGGCTGGTTGGACGCCTCCGTCGCCGCGTTGCACGAGCTCAAGGCCGACGGGGTGAACGTGGTGGGTTACACCTGGTGGCCGCTGTTCGACATGTACGAGTGGACCTGGCGGCACACCCAAGCGCCCCGCGCCGACCACCTGCTCACCATGGGGCTGCACGATCTCGTGGAGACCCCCGCGGGTGCGCTCGCTCGCCGCCGCAACCCGGTCGCCGACTCCTTTCAGCGGCACGCGACGGCGGCCCGCCTCGCCGATGCCGACCTGGCGCCGGCCGACGTCGTCGCCTGACCTGCACCTTCGCTCCTACTTACCCCTTCACCTCCCTGACGAACGGATCTGCGATGCCGCACGCCCACTTGACCCTGAACCCGCGCTCCTCCATCGGGCCCATCGATCGCCGACTATTCGGCTCGTTCATCGAGCACCTCGGCCGGGCCGTCTACGACGGCATCTATGAACCGGGCCACCCCAGCGCCGATGAGAACGGGTTCCGCGGCGACGTGCTGGAGCTGGTGCGCGAACTCGGTGTCTCCACGATTCGCTACCCCGGCGGCAACTTCGTCTCGGGGTTCCGCTGGGAAGACAGCGTGGGGCCGGTGGAGAAGCGCCCGACCCGGCTCGACCTGGCGTGGCACTCCACCGAGTCGAACGAGGTGGGCCTGCACGAGTTCCAGACCTGGCTCGACGCGGCCGGCAGCGAGCTGATGCTGGCCGTCAACCTAGGCACCCGCGGCACCGCCGAGGCCCTTGACCTGCTGGAGTACGCCAATCTGGCCCAGGGCACGGCGCTCGCCGATCAACGTCGGCAGAACGGCCGGGAAGCCCCGTTCGACGTGCGGATGTGGTGCCTTGGCAACGAGATGGACGGCCCGTGGCAGCTCGGTCACCGCTCCGCCGACGACTACGGCAAGCTCGCGGCGCAAACCGCCAGAGCGATGCGCTCCTTCGACCCCGACCTGCAGCTGGTGGTGTGCGGCTCGTCGAGTTCGACCATGCCGACCTTCGGCGAGTGGGAACGGGTGGTGCTGGGGCACACCTACGACGACGTCGACTTCATCTCCTGCCACGCCTACTACGAGGACCTCGGCGACCGGGCCAGCTTCCTGGCCTCCGGCGTCGATATGGACCGCTTCATCGAGCAGGTCGTCGCCACCGCCGACCACGTGGGCGCGGTGCGCGGCAGCTCGAAGCGCATCCAGCTCTCGTTCGATGAGTGGAACATCTGGTACAACACCCGGTTCGAGAATGTGGACAAGATCGCGGGCGTCGACAACTGGCCCACGGCTCCCCGGCTACTCGAAGACGTCTACACCGTCACCGACGCCGTGGTCTTCGGCAGCCTGATGATCTCGCTGCTCAAGCACGCCGACCGGGTCACCAGCGCGTCGCTAGCTCAGCTGGTCAACGTGATCGCCCCGATCATGACCGAGCCCGGCGGACCGGCCTGGCGACAGACCACCTTCTTCCCGTTCGCGGCCACGTCGGCCTCCGCCGTCGGCCGGGCGATCGACGTGCAGCTGCAGAGCGACTCCTACGCCACGGCGAAGTACGGCACGGTTCCGGTCATCGACGCGGTGGGCGCGTGGAACGACGATGCCGGCACCGGGGCGGTGTACGTCGTGAATCGGTCCGAGACCGAAGCCGCGGAAGTGATCATCGACCTCTCCCACCTCGGTGCGGACGTGTCCATTACCGCGCAGACGTTGAGCGACCCCGACCTGGACGCGGCCAACACCCCGACCGACCCGGACCGGGTGCGCCCGGCTGCCAACCCGACGGTCGTCATCGTGGCGGGGATCGCCACGATCACGTTGCCTCCGGTGTCGTGGACCGAGGTTCTGGTGACCGCGCCACTTATCGCCTAGGCCGATCGGCCGCCCGACGCCGTCGACAGGAACCCATGCGGCAGCTTCGCACCCTCCGGCCCGGAAACAGCCGCTGCTAGGGTTCGGGCATGACTGTGACGGGCGCGAACGAACTACCTGATGCGGGCCAAACGACAAGCCTCCCCCGCCCCCTCGGCGTGTGGCTGTGGCTCGGCATCGGGGCCGGGTCGGCGGTGGTGGGCCTGCTGCCCTGGATCATCACGGGTATGCGCCTGCCGCTGCAGAACCTGTGGGACGCCGCCACTCTGCCGGAGCAGATGCCGATCGGGTTGCTGCCGTTCAGCCAGTACGCCATCACCCTCATCGCCGGCATTCTCGTGATCGGCGCCGCGATCGCCGGCGTCGTGGGTCGGTCGTTTCGGGACAGGCTGGGCCGGCACGGGTTCGCGACCCTGGCCGCGGGAGTGTTCGGGGCGCAGCTGATCGCGATCGTGCAGACCGCGGTGGTGGTCGGGGCGGGACTTCGGCCGGGCACCGAGTCGACGATCTACCTCGCTGCCGTCGTCGCGGTCGCTGCGGCATCCGTCGTGGTTGGCGCGGTCGTGTTCGTGCTGATCGCCCGCACGTCCCGCCCGGGCGCCCTGATCGGGCTGAGCCTGGCGGCCGTGGCCGCGGGCTGGTGGGTAGACGCGTTGATCGCACCCAGCGCCGGGCTCGTCACGCCGCTGCAAACGACGCTGCTCGGGCTGGCGCAGTGGCTGCCCGCGATTCTCTGCGGCGTCGCGATCGCCTGGTGCGGCATCCACAGCGTGGGCCGGATCATCGCGGCGCTGGTCGCGCTGACGGCGGTGGTGATCGGACCCGCTCTGGCGACCGCCGTCACCGCGGCTGCCGGCACGCGGGTGCTCGCGCGTTACCCGGCCGAGATGCTCGACTACGGCGCGCAGGTGTTCCAGCAGGTGCTGGTCACCCCGGAGCTCACACTGCGCCCGCTGCTGACGACGCTCGTGGTCGCGGCCGCCGGGCTCGCACTGCTGGCGGTACGGCGGCGGCGCTCAGCTGAAGCCTGAACTGGGGGTCGCCCAACCGGCATTGTTCTACTAACATTACAAACATGTTGTTTCGAGTAGACCAGGCGTCGACGGTGTCGATCGCCGAACAGTTGGCCGTGCAGGTGCGCGCCGCGGTGGCCGACGGCACCCTCGCACCGGGCACCCGGCTGCCGCCGGCCCGCGAGTTGGCCAGCGCCCTCGACATCAATATGCACACCGTGCTGCGCGCCTATGCGCAGCTGCGGGACGACGGCCTGCTGGAGATGCGCCAGGGTCGTGGGGCGTCGGTGCGGGCGGATGCCGGTGCCGGCACGGTGCGCCTGGCTGAGCTCGCGGATGCGCTGCTCGCCGAGGCGCGCAAGCTCGGCGTCTCCCTGCCCGATGTAGTGACTTTGATCCAGACGAGAGGCTGAGCCATGACGAACCAGACCCTATTCGAGACCGGGCCCGCGCTCACCCCACGCGCCACCCGACGAGAGCGCTTTGCGGCGGCCACACTCTGGCTGCCGGTGCTCATCGTGTCGGTCACTGCAACACTCTGGTATCCCCGGCTACCCGCGATGCTGCCTATCCAGTGGGACGGCACCGGAGTCACCTCCACCGCCCCAACCGTGGTGCTGATCGGCATCACCGGAACCATCGCGCTCGTCGCAGCAGTGGCCGGGCTCATCGCCCTCGCCGGCGCTGCGGCCGACATCCGCCGCGGTCTGGTGTTCGCCGCCGGCTGTGCCGCCGGCCTCAGCACCGGTGTCTGGCTGGTCTCCGCCGGGCTCGTGCTGGTCACCGGTACGTCGGAGCCCAGTGCGGGCGCCTGGCCGCTGCTCGGGGTGCTGGCCGGCGCCTACGGGCTGATCCCGTTGGCGCTGTCACCGCGCCGGCCGGTGGAGCGGGAGCTCCACTCCCCCACCTCGATGCCGCTGAGCGCGAGCGAGACCGGCGCCTGGTTCACCGTCGTGAAGGTGCCGGTGTTCCTCTGGTTGGCGGGAATCCTGGCCCTCATGGCGGTGGCAATTGCCGCCCTCAGCGTGGTCCTGGGCGGTGCCGGCGCCGGTTCCACCGTGACGGTGGGCTTTGTGGCCGTGCTCTGCCTGGGGTTTGCCCGGTTGCGGGTGACCGTCGACCGGCGCGGACTTCGGGTGGTCTCCGGCCTGCTGCGGGTGCCGCTGCGGCGGCTGCCGCTTGACCAGATCGTGTCGGCGCGCGCCGAGCACATCCGGCCCACCGAGTGGGGCGGCTGGGGCTACCGGGTGCTGCCCGGCCGGTCGGCCATCGTGGTGTCCGGTGGACCCGGCATCGTGGTGCAGCGCACGAACGGCACCCTGTTCGCGGTGACGGTGCCCGAGCCGGAACTGCCGGCCGCGCTGCTCACCGCGCTCGCGGCTCGCTGACCGATCGCGGCTCAGGACACTGGTGCGAACTTGGCGATCGCGGCCGGCGTCACCGGCTGGAAGACGCTCACCAGGGTGCCATTCGCCCGGTCAGAGCGCGGTCAGGACGCCGGTCGGCATTTGCCGAGTGGGCGCTCATTTCCGAATAGAACACAGTCACGGCGCGGTTTCACCCTGCGATTTCCGGAATTGAGTCGTCGCGGGCGCCGTGTGACCCCCTCCCGCCTCGAGCTTCAGTCCAGCGTGGTCGTCGAGCCGCTCCAACTCCGCAATCAGGCAGCTCACGTATAACCGTCGGAGCGACTCGACCGTCGGCAAATCGGCGGCTACAGTTCACACGAACCACACCGAGAGCTCGGAAGGGAAGAACAATGTCGTACCAGGCCTACCTCGACGCGATCGAAACGAAGACGGGCAAGACCCCTCAGGAGTTGCTCGACGAAGCCAGCGCCCGCGGCTTCGATTCGACAACGAAGGCCGGCGACGTGGTCGCCTGGCTCCGTGACGACTACGGCGTGGGACGCGGTCACGCCATGGCTCTCTACGGAGTTCTGAAGAACGGTGCGGACGGCGCGGTCCCCGACAAGCACGTGGGGGCGCCCGGAAGCCACCGCGACGAGTCCTCGACCCTGCGACTCGACGGCCTCGCCAAGCGCGAGAGCTGAATCAGGCCGCGTCGCTGGTGGCCTGTCGGTGACGGGTTACTCGTCGTCGGCCAGGAGCACATCGATCTTGAGTTCCTGCATGCGCACATAGGTCTTGAGGGCGCGCAGCGCAGCAAGGAGCACGATGAAGACGAGCACCAGCAGGGCTATCACCGCCAGCACAAAGATCACGTAAACCGCTGAATAGAGGGTGAAAGTGTCCATGTGCTGATCTTAGGAGGTGGGCAGATTCACCTGCGGCACGAACGCCACCCCCGGATGAATCCCTGAGCACATGGGCGTTGGGCACCCACACCTCAGCGTGCCTCGGAAATAGTGACCTCAGAAGGAAAGCGTGAGCTAAAAAGGACGGAATTCGATGGGTGATCCTTTTTTGCCGCCTATTTCCTTCTGAGCTTGCGTCGCTCAGCCGTGCAGTACACCGGCCGATGATTCCGCCGATCGGGCGACACAACGTGGCGGTGCCTGCCTAGCCTCGCTCTTCTGCGGCCTCTGTCGGCTCACAGGGTCTCGACCTCGCCAGATCAGCGGTACTGACGGCGCGGGCAGGAAGCGCCGCGGCCATACACTGAGGCCACGCGCACGGATCGGGCGGCATCCCTGGCTGACGGCGACCGATTAGACAAATGGGGGAATCTTGTGAGCGACCAACAACATGGCCAGGTGGCAGTGGCTGCCGGCTGGTATGCCGATCCCAGCGAAGAGACACAGGTGCGGTGGTGGAGCGGCACCGGGTGGACAGAGCACGTGGCACCGGCAACTCCGGTCACGCCACTCCCGTCGGTCACGCCGGTAGCCGGACCGCTCAGCGGACTCCCCGCCGCATCCGCCGTGGGGGCTCTCGCCGACCAGGAGAGCAGGGCGCTGGCCGATCCGGCGGCCATGGGCTCCGAACGCCGATCGGGAACGGTGTGGGTGTGGGTGCTCGCCTTTACGCCATGGCTGTGGACGCTCACCGGCTTCTTCGCACTTGTCACTGCTGGTTCTCCGCTTGACGCATCGCCGTGGGACTCGTATCCGCAGGTTTGGGTGCCGTTTGCGCTGACCGTGCTTTTCGCCATTCTGGATGTGCGGCAGCTGCGCACGTGGCACGGCACGGCGGCGCACTGGACGTGGGCATTGCTCGGCGCGCCGATCTACATCATCGCGCGTACCGTTGTACTCAGGCGGCGAGGCAAATTCGGCACCGCCCCGCTGTGGGTGGTACTGGTCAACATGGTGGTGGCTCTCGCCCCGTTCCTCCCATTGGCGGGCCTGTATTTTGTGACCGTCCTAATGGGCTTGCACTCGTTCTTCTCGGGCAACTAGCTGCCCGCGGTCTGCTGCACGGTCGCAACTGTGCCCAGTGCGGACTTCTGCGTCCGGCGCACCGGGCGCAAATGTCCGCACCGGCAACAGGTGCACCGTCGATGCGCCAGACGTCTCGGCCTCGAACCGAGGATAGGCCCGTGCAGGCCAGCGACCGGGCTAGCGCCCGAGCGCCGCCACGAACAGCACCGCGAATCCCACGACGCACGTGATGGCGCCGGCGCCCCGCGTGCGCAGTCGAGGCACCCGCACTCCGTAGAAGGCCATCGCGCCGATGATCAGAATCACCGCGCCCACCGCGGCGAGGAGCTTGAAGAACCCGCCTCCCAGGATGAGCAGAACGGCCACGAGCAGGCCGCCGCCCGCAAGCAGCCAGCGGGTGCGGGGCGGAATGCGGCCGTCCGGTCCGCGCAGGCGGGTGAGTAGACCGGGCGAGCTCGGCGTGGTGGGCTGGGCTGGGTACTCCCGGTAATACGAGGGCTCACGCTGGTCGGGCACAGGCGGAGTATCGGGCGGCTCGGGGGCTGGGGACCCGCCGGTTATTGCGGCACCGAACGGTTGAAGCGGATGGCACACGGGCCGGGTGTCATGGCATTCCTCTCGGGCGGCGAGCGCGACAGTCGAAACCTAGCAGCTGCACGGCCGCGCGCCCTACGGCGGCCAATACACTGGGGCATCGGGCGGCGCAGCTGGGCGGGCGAAGCGCTGCACCGATCACAATGAGGGGGAATCTCGTGAGCGAACCGACGACGGATGCACCAGCGGCCGGCTGGTACCCCGACCCGAGCACCGACACCCAGCTGCGCTGGTATAACGGCGTGGAATGGACCGACGAGGTCGCACCGGTGACCCCGGAGGAGCCGGTGACGGATGTGGCCGCGGTGGACGTACCGGATGCGTACGCACCGGCGGCGTATGCGCCGACGGCCTATGTGGCGGCGGCCTCTGCGCCGGCGGCCTCTGCGCCAGCGGCCTATGCGGCGGCGGCAGGTGTGCCGGCGATGGCTTCGGATGGCTCGAGCCGGTGGGGCACCGTATCGGTCTGGCTGCTCGCGTTCATGCCCTGGCTCTCCACCATCAGCTTGATCGCGGCCGGCATGATGAGCATCTATCCCGCCAACCCGGACTGGTGGTGGGTGAGCGCGTTGTTGCTGCCCTGGGTGCTAACTGTGCTCCTGGCGGTGCTCGATGTGCAGCGGCTGAAGCAGTGGCTGCACACCAACGTGGCGTCGTGGGCGTGGGCGCTGCTGGGTGCGCCGGTGTACCTGATCGCCCGGCACGTGGTGCTGCGGCCCCGGGCCCGGTTCGGGTCGGCGCCGATGTGGGTCGCGATCATCAACATCGCGCTCGCGGTCGTGGCCGCAGGCTTGGCACTGCTGGCGGCAGGCGCGCTCGTGGTCTACGTCATCGCGGAGCTCGATCGGTCGATGAGGGGGATCAACTAGTCGACCAGCGACGAGCGGGCGGCGGGCCCAAAGGCACTGGGCCGCGGGGGCGGCTCGCTGGTACCGTTGAAGCGGTGTCGCCCCGGGATTCAGGGCCTTCTGCACCGACAAGCTAGCGGGGGAACGCACCAGATGGTCGCAGTCGACGCACGATCCAGCTCGAACGGCGTCGAGCGCGTCCGCCTCCGGGCAGCCATTCCCACGCTGTTGCACCGGCCCACCGGCATCCTGCAGGGAACCCGCTGGTTGTTCACCTGGCTGGCTCTGCTGTCGTTGGTGCTCTGCGTGCCCGGCCTCGTCTCCACCGTCAGTGCACACCCGCTTTCCCTGCTGCTCGCTACGGTCTCGGCGCTGGCACTCTGCGGCTCTCTGATCTACGGCTTCCTGCGGCAGCGCGTGCCCTTCGCCCTCGAGATCGTCGACGCCCTCGCGATCACCGCTTTCGCCCTGGCCGGCCCGGTTCCGGCCGCGGCGACGCCGCTTATCTTCGCGGCCGCCTGGCAGCGAACCCTCTACGGTTCGCTGTGGCAGTCGGTGGGGCGCGGCGTGTTGTACACCGCCGCTGTCGTGACCATGACAGTGTGCTGGCCGCTATTTCCCGGGCACGCGATCGCGCCCGATCTGGCCCGGCAGGGCGCCACGATCTCGGTCGTTCTGCTCATCATCCTGGTGGCCGGCCAGCTGCGCAGCGGGCTGATGGCGCACGACTGGGCGATCGAGCGCGACACCGCCCTCACCGAGACCGGGGCGAAGCTTCTCGGCATGACCGACGGCGACCAGATCCGCACACTCGCCTGGACCACCGCCGCGGCGCTCGGGTCGTCCACTCCCGGTCTGCGGGTGCTCAAAGTGGCGTGCAACGGTGCCGGCTACGCCGTGGGCGCCCGCACCGGCGACTTCGCCGTGCCGCCCGTGTCGCTGCCGGGTGACATGCTCGACACGACGACCGCCGACGGCGTCGCCATCGTGGTGAACCAGCAATCGTTGGATGAGGCGACCGGCAGCGTGCTGGTCTGGGAATCCGTCTCACTGACCGAGCAGACCGAAGAGGCCTGGCTGCTCATCGGTGCTCCCAAACGGATTCCCACCGGCACTGTGCTGTCGGTGCGCAGCCTGATCAACCAGGTGAACCTGGCCTTGCGCAACAGCAACGCCCACCAACAGCTCAAGGCGCAGGCGCAGCACGACACCCTCACCGGCCTCCACAACCGCCTCTCTTTCACCACGCAGCTGGGTGTCGAACTCGCCGGCCACCCGGCCGACGGCCTGCACGTGCTCTTCCTCGACCTGGACGACTTCAAGGACATCAACGACCAAATGGGACACCGCGCCGGCGACGCCGTACTCACCGAGGTGGCCGAACGGCTGCGGCACTGCATCCGCCCGAACGACATCTGTGCCCGGCTCGGTGGCGACGAGTTCGCCGTGGTGCTCACCGGCGCAACGGATGACGTGGCCTCCGCCATTGCCCAGCGCATGGTGGGCTCGCTGGCCGCGCCCATCCTCGTGAATGGGCGGCCGTGCCGGATCGGCGCGAGCGTCGGTGTGGCCACCGCCACCCCCGGCATCGACATCGATGACCTCGTGCACCAGGCCGACGTGGCGATGTACGCCGCGAAGGCCAACGGCAAGGGACGTGTGCAGATGTTCCGGCCCGGCCTGCTGCAGAGCGAGTCGTCGGTGCTCACCTTCGAACGCCAGCTCGACCGGGCCGCCGGCGGCAACGAACTCGTGGTGCACTATCAGCCGATCGTGTCACTCACCGACCTGCACTGCACTGGCGCCGAGGCACTGGTGCGCTGGCAGCATCCGGAACGCGGGCAGCTGCTGCCGACGGAGTTCATTCCGCTGGCCGAGTCCACCGGCGCGATCGTGGGCATCGGCACGTTCGTGCTGCGGGTGTCCTGTATGGATGCGATGACCTGGCCCGAGGCGCGACCGGGCGTGCCGATGACGGTGCAGGTGAACATCTCGGCGCGGGAGCTGGAGAGCGATCACTTCGTCGACTCGGTGCTCTGGTGCCTAGCCGACAGCGGGCTGCCGCCCGAGCGTCTGACGCTCGAACTGACCGAGAGCGTGGTGCTGGAGTCGGTGGCCGCGGTGGAACGGTTGAAGACCCTCGCCGCGCACGGCACTAGGATCGCCATCGACGACTTCGGCACCGGTTACTCGTCGCTGTCCACCTTGCGCACTCTGCCGATCTCGGTAGTGAAACTCGACGCGAGCTTCGTGGCCGGGGCGCTGAACAGCCCGGTGGATCGCAGTCTGGTGGAGGCGATCGTGCAGATGAGCAACAAGCTGGGTATCACCACCATCGCCGAGGGTGTGGAACGGCCGGAGCAGCAGGAGTTGCTCGCCCAGATCGGCACCGATGCCGCGCAGGGGCACCTCTACTGCCCGGCGGTGCCGATCGGCGATCTGCAGGCCTGGTTGGCGCTCGCCGAGCGGGGCCACATCCGCTGAGCGTCCCTACGACGCCGCCAGCCGGGCCCGCTCGGCGAGCACGTCGAAGTCGGCGGCCGGCCAGGTGAGCACCATGTCTCGCAGCGCCTTCAGCAGCAGTTGCTGCACCGCCAGCCGGGCGAACCACTTGCGGTTGGCGGGCACGACGTACCAGGGCGCGAACGCGGTCGAGGTGCGCTCGAGCGCGGTCTGGTACGCGGCCTGGTAGCCGGGCCACAGCATCCGCTCGTCGATGTCGCCCGGGTTGTACTTCCAGTACTTGTCGGGCCGTTCCAGGCGTTCCATCAGGCGCGCCTTCTGTTCGGGCGCACTGATGTGCAGCATCACCTTGATCACCGTGGTGTTGTCGTCAAAGAGTTCTTCCTCGAACTCCCGGATCTGGCCGTATCGCTGCTCGATCTCCTCCGGCGGGGCGAGCTGCTTGACCCGGCCGATGAGCACGTCTTCATAGTGCGACCGGTCGAAGACCCCGATCAGGCCGGCCGTGGGCACCTCTTTGCGGATGCGCCAGAGAAAGTCGTGCCGCAGCTCGGCCTCGGTGGGTGCCTTGAACGCGTGGTGGCTGACGCCCTGTGGGTCGACGGCTCCCACCACGTGGCGCACGATGCCGCCCTTGCCCGAGGTGTCCATGCCCTGCAGGATGAGCAGCACCTTGCGGTTGTCGCCCGCGCGGCTGTTGGCGAAGAGCTGCTCCTGCAGCGCGGAGAGTTCGGCCGCGCCGGCAGCGAGCGCGGCCTGGCCATCCGCCTTGTTGCCGGCGAACCCGGGTGTCGACCCCGCGTCGACCGTGCCGAGCACGAACCCCGGCGCCACCTTGAGCAGGTTCGCGGACTCGTCCGACCAGGTGGGGGCAGACTTGATGTTCTTGGCCACGGGGTTCCCTTCGTAGGAGGCCATTCTGCCCCGGCCGCCGCCCCGGGGCGAGCGCGCCACCCCGCTGGTCGAGCACCCGACCCGCTGGTCGGGCACCCCACTCGCTGGTCTAGCACCACCCCGCTGGTCGAGCTTGTCGAGACCCGGTGACCCGGTGCGCGAACGCGGGTCGGCTCACGAGGTCTCGATAAGCTCGACCAACGATCGTGGCGAGGTCTCGGCCGGCGAACGGGCGAAGTCTCGACAAGCTCGACCGGCGAACGGGGCCGGGCGCCTACGCCTCGGCCAGCACCTCGTACCGTGACTGGGTGAACCCGGCGCCGAGCTCACGCGTGCTCACGTGTCGCAGGTGCACATCCGCATCCAACGGGCCGAACAGCGGGATGCCCGTGCCGATCAGCACCGGTGCCCGGCTGATCACGATCTCCCGGATCAGCCCCGCGCGCAGAAAGCTCTGGATGGTGCGGCCGCCGTCCACATAGACGCGGTGCAGCCCCTCCGCGGCGAGGGTTCTGAGCACGTCGTCGAGGGTGGCGTGCGCCGTGGTGTCGGGCTGGGCCAGGGCCCCGGCGGTGCCCACCAGGGTGCGGCTGAGCACCAGCATGCGCTTGCCGGCGTAGGGCCACTCGGGAAAGGCGCTGACGGTGTCGAACGTGGCGCGTCCCATCACCAGGGCGTCGACGCCGGCGAAGAACTCGTCGTAGCCGGTCTCGCCCAGCGCGTCGCCGGCGGCGGTGAGCCAGTCGAAGTCGCCGTTCTCCCTGGCGATGAACCCGTCCACGCTGGTGCCCACGAACACGCAGCCCACCAGCGGCGTGCGGGCATCCGTTGGGCTGGTCTGGTCGATGTCTGAGGTCATGCCAGCACGCTAGCAGCGGCCGCCGACCTCGGCGAGGGGTGCGCATCCGTGGCCGCCGCTGTACCGGGGTGTCCCCCGGGCGCGGTACGGTTTCAGCTATGGATCGGATGTACGGCGGATCGAACGCCGACAGTCTGCGGCCGGGGGCCGGCATTGACGACGAGCATGAACACGAGCTGCTCGAGATCGCGGCGGCACGGGCACTCGACAAGCATCGGGTCTTCCGGCGGCGGTTGTCGCTGGCGGCCGCGGCGGGCATGATCCTGGTGACCGGGCTGGTCGTGCACTTCGTCACCGTCGGGGTCGTCGGCGATTTCGTGGCGGATGCGCTCTATGCGGTCATGGTCTACCTGATGCTGTCGTTCGTCTTCGTGCGTCGGCCCAGCTGGCAGGTCGCGATCGTCGCGATCGTGGTCTGCGTGGGCATCGAGCTGTTCCAGCTCAGCGGGGTGCCGGCCGACCTTGCCGAGGTTTTCCCACCCGCACGGCTGGTGCTCGGCACCACCTTCACCCCGGTTGACCTCGTGGCCTACGTCTTCGGGGTGGTCGTCGCCGCGGCCGTGAACACCTGGCGGCGGCTGGACTGACGCCGTGGCGGGGCTGCGGGCGCGCCGACCGGGCGCCGGGTCATCCGCCGAGCAGGGCCTGTTCCAGCAGCATCGCTCCGCCCACGGCCACCGAGAACAGGCTGAGCACGCCGGCGCCCTGCCACAGAATCCGACGGATGCGTGCCCGCCGCACCTGACCGTCGAGCGTGTCGAACCGGGTCATCACGTCGTCGGAGGCGGGGCTGGGGCGCTCGCGCCAGGTGGCCGGGCTGTCGAGGATCACCACCACCTCGGCGATCTCGTGTTCAGTGAGCACTGGCTGCAGGTTGAGCAGCCACTGGCGCAGTTCCCGGGCGTCGAGCACCTTCACCTGGGCGGGCCGGTCGCGGAAGGTGATCTGCTTGGGGTCGACCAGCGCCACCACCGGTTGCACGGGTGTGACCAGCGGCATCCGTTCGCGCAGCACCGTGCTCACCCGTTCAGCCTCGTGCTCGGCGGCGGGCAGGTAGGCCCGCTTGTGGCCGGAGACCGTGACTGTGCGGGTGCCGACCGAGACGCGTTTGCGGCAGTGGTGCTTGGTGTTGATGGTGAAGATGCCGCCCGGGCCCACCAGGATGTGGTCGATGTCGGTGTCGTTCTTGCCGATCGGAACGGCGTGGAAGGCGGTCCAGTCTTCGGGCAGGGTGGCGAGGAGCTTGCCCACGGTGATCTCGCCCTGCGCGCCGAGATACCAGCCCAGGCTCTCGGGGCAGAGCGGCGACTGGCCGAACAGCCGGGCCACCCGGGTGCGCGGCGGCACCGCGGTCTGGCGAAAAAGAAGGTGCTCGATGACCAGCTGGGCGGCGATGCGGTTGCGCATGGCGGGTGGGTGCAGGGTCACATTGCTCCTTCGGGCGCGTCCAGACGCGGCTGCGCCCGGAAGACCGAGTGGGGGTGGCCGTGCCGGGTCCACCACGCGGAGGTGCTTCGGTTCGGGGTCAGGAGCCACCCGGGAGGAGCAGTGCGGGCGTCTCGCCCACCGCGTTCGGTGGTCTGAGGTTAGCGAGCGCGGCACCTCCGGCGGCACCCCCACAACGGGGGACGTCGCACACCGGATGGCCGTGGCCGGGCAACGCGCGCCGCAATCCCGCGTGCTCACGCACATCCGTTGCCTGGCAAGGCCTGGAAGCGCTCTCTCGCGCCGGCTTTTGGCGCGTGCGGCTGCCCGATTGTTCCCACCCGTTGCCCGCGCCCCGGCCGCCGCCAACTGCTCCCCGGGGCGGAGCCGCCCGGCTCAGTAGCTGGCGAATGCGGCGATGATCTCGGCTCGGGAGAGTCCCGCGGCCAGGCAGAGCATCAGCAGCAGACGAGAGGCCTGGGGAGAGAGGGTGTCGCTGGCGATCACACCGCGATCGTCGAAGCCGTGCCGCTGCACCACCCGGCCGCTGATGGCGCGGCTGGACTGCACGATCGTGACCCCGGATGCGATGGCGTCGTCGATCGCGGCATCCACGGCGGTGGGGTTCATGCTCGGCGGCAGCGACGCGAGCACCACGCCACGGGCGCCGTGGGCGATGGCCGCGGTGAGGGCGAATTCGTCGGCGCCGGAGTACATGGTCACGATGTCGACCCGGGGCAGCGGGGTGGTGTACTCGGGCAGTTCCACCGCGAACCGGCTGGCGGTGGTGTGCAGCCGCAGCAGCTTGCGATAGAACCAGACCTGGCCGTAGGGGTCGATGTCGCCGAGCCGGCCGTGGTCGCGGGCCTTGAAGGTGCTCAGTCGGTGGTTGTCTGTTTTCATCACGTCGCGCGCGGAGAGGATCTCGTCGTCCATCGCCACGAGCACGCCGTGGCCCACCGCGGCCGGTGACGCGGCCACGCGCACGGCATTGGCCAGGTTGAGCTGGGCATCAGAGTTCATCGATGTGGGCGGGCGCTGCGCCCCGACGACCACGATCGGCACATCCGTGGGCACGGTGAGGTGCAGAAAGTAGGCCGTCTCCTCGAGGGTGGCGGTGCCGTGCGCGATCACGATGCCGGCCACATCCGGGTCGTCGGCGATGGTGTCGAGAATCGACTGCCGCAGCCGCAGCCAGAATTCGGCGGACGCGTCGTTGCTGCGGATGCGGGAGAACCGGCGGGTGTAGACGGTGATGTCGTCGGGGAACCGGTAGAGCGGCAGGGCCTCCTCATCGGTGAGGACCTTGGCGAGGTCGACGTAGTCGAGGCGGTCCTGGTCGTCGTGCCCGCCGCTGCCGATGGTGCCGCCGGTGAGCAGCACGGCCACGCGGGGCCGGGCGTCGGCGGGCGGTACGGACTGGGGCTGGTCTGGCGTGGTCATCGGTGCTCCTGGGGATTCTGGGGTGGCGGGCGGGTGGTCGCGGCGGCGGGCAGCGTCAGCGGCGTGGCACCGGGCGGGGCGCATCCGGCACGATCGCCAGCCCGTGGCCGCGCAGCCGGCGACTGTCGGCGTTGAGGGCCACTAGCAGGCGCTCGTTGGTGCCGCGGATGTGGGCGGTGAGCAGCCGGGCGGCGGTGTCGGCGTCGCGGGCGGTGAGGGCGTCGAGCACGGCGCGGTGTTCCTGCCAAGCCTGCTCGCGGGCGGCGGGAGTGCGCACCTCCAGCCAGCGGGTGCGGGCGAGCCGGGTCATGGCACCGCGCACGGCATCGACCATGACGTGGTTGCCGGCGAGGGCGGCGAGCTCCACGTGGAAGTCCCCGCCGGCCCGCACGCCCTGCTCCTCGTCGGCGTTGGTGTTGTTCGCCGGCCGGGCAGCGTCGAGCAGGGCGGCGACGGCATTGATGTCAGCATCCGTGGCGCGCTGCACGGCCAGTCGCACCGCCGCTCCCTCCACAGCCTCGCGCAGCTCGGCAAGTGCACCGATCTCGGCCAGGTCGATCGGCGAGACGATCCAACCGCGGCCGTCGCGCTGCACGAGTCCCTCGGCGTCGAGCCGACCGAGGGCAGCACGCACCGGGGTGCGAGAGGCGTCGAAGCTGGCCTCGAGGCCGCGCTCGGTGAGCCGCTCCCCCGGCACCAGTTCGAGCGACAGGATGGCCGCGCGCAGCCGGTCGTAGAGCTGCACGGTCTGCGAGGGGGCGGTGTCGAGCATCGGGGCCTTTCGTTGGGGCGCACATCCCGCGACCTGTGAGCTAAGCCCCAGAAATCCGGGGATTGTGGGGCTTTTCTCACGGCTCGCGGAGGGATTTCGCCCGAGCTGGCATCGGATTCGATTTGGTATACCAAGGTGGTGTACCAGAAGATTAGCAGGTACCCCGAGGAGACCACCATGGCCATCAGCACCGCCCCGACACCGACACCGACCATCAGCGCACGCGCCTGGGTCGTGCTCGCCCTCGGGGTGGCCGCGCAGACCGCCGGCACGGTCTTCGTCAGCGCCCCGGCGTTCCTCATTCCCCTGCTGCACACCGAACGCGGCCTGTCGCTGGCTCAGGCCGGCCTGCTGGCCGCCATCCCCACCTTCGGCATGGTGCTCACGCTCATCCTCTGGGGCGCCCTGGCCGACCGCATCGGCGAGAAGTGGGTGATCGCCGGCGGCCTGCTGCTCACCGCCCTCGCGGCCGACGGCGCCATCCTCGCCGACGGCTACATCATGCTCGGCCTGTTCCTGCTGCTCGGCGGCATGGCCTCGGCCAGCACCAACTCCGCCAGCGGGCGCATCGTGGTCGGCTGGTTCCCCAAGCACAAACGCGGCCTGGCCATGGGCATCCGCCAGATGTCGCAGCCGCTCGGCGTCACCGTCGCCGCCGTCACCATCCCGGTCATCGCAACGGATGCCGGCGTCGGCGCCGCCCTGTTCGTGCCGTTCGCCCTCACCGCGGTGTTGGCCGTGGCGTGCGCGATCGGCCTGGCCAACCCGCCCCGAGTCGCCGCTGCCGCGGGTGCGCCCGTGGCGCCGACGGTCAACCCGTATCGCAGCAGCGGATTCCTCTGGCGCATCCACGCGGCATCCGTTCTGCTGGTGGTGCCGCAGTTCACCATCTCCACCTTCGGCCTGGTCTGGTTGGTGAGCGAGCTGCGCTGGGAGCCGCTCGCCGCCGGCGTGCTCGTGGGCGCGGCCCAGTTCATCGGCGCGATCGGACGCATCGTGATCGGGGTGGTCAGCGACCGGGTGGGCAGCAGGGTGCGCCCGCTGCGCTGGGTGGCCGTGAGCGTGGCCAGCGTGCTGCTGGTGCTCGCCGCGGTGGATGCCGCGCACTGGGGCGTCGCCGCCGTGGTGTTCGTGCTCGCGACCACGGTGACCGTGGCGCCGAACGGACTGGCGTTCACCTCGGTGGCTGAAATGGCCGGGCCCGGCTGGTCGGGCAAGGCCCTCGGCGTGCAGAACACCGGCCAGTTCATCGCCGCGTCGCTGGTGGGTCCGCTGATGGGCGCCCTGATCGGGGTGGTCGGCTACCCGCTCACCTTCGCCGCCGCCGCGGTGTTCCCGGCCCTCGCAGTGCCGATCGTGCCCCGCGTCCACGCCGAGCACGACCACCTGTAGCACCGACCTCGCTCCGCTCCAGCCTGAGGGCGTCGCCGGGTCTAGTTCTTGGCGCGCCGAAGCGAGCGGATGCCGGCCCAGACCGTGCAGCCGGCGAACCCAAGTGCGCCCAACCCCGCTAAGACCACGGTGAGTGGATCGACGAGGTATCCCCCGCGGGCCAGGAAGAAAGCCAGGAACAACACGAGGATGCTCGCGATTGCACCGCAGATCGGCAATTTCATACGCACTCCTTGTCACCTGCGGTCCATCGACCCTAGCGAACGGCGCTGCGCCCGCGCCGGGGGCCGCACGCAGAAACGGCCCCTCCGATTGGGCGGAGGGGCCGTGACTGAGCAAAGCGCCCAGCGCATCCGCCTGTGACGGCGTGCGGATGTGCCGGGCACGGATTCTCACGCCGGTGCTGAAACCGCGGCAACGCTGGCGCGGCGCTGGCACGACACCGGCGTGAAAGGGGAACCGGCGTGACACGAGGTGTGAGGTGCCACGCCGGCCGTCGGGGGCCGAGGCGCGAGTTACGCGGCCTTGGGCTCGGCGGGAACCAGGCTGCGGAACGCGGCCGAGTGGTAGATCAGCGGGTCGCGGTCGTCGCTCACCTTGAGTGACTTCACCTCGAGCAGCACGATCGTGTGGTCGCCGGCCGGGGTCTCGGAGTAGATTTCGCAGTCCAGCCAGAGCGACGAGCCCTCGATGAACAGCGCACCCAGGTCGGTGGTGCGGGTGTCGATGTTCGCGAACCGGTCACCCTTGCGGGAGGCCAGCTGGTAGCACTCGCGGCCGTGGTCGCTGCCGAGGATCGAGACGCCGATGCGTTCGCCCTGGCGCAGCACCGGCCAGGTGGTGGAGCTGTTCTGCACCGAGAACAGCACCAGCGGCGGCTCGTACGACACGCCGACGGAGAACGAGGAGGCGACGAGGCCGGTGGGCTCCCCCGCGATCTCGGCGCAGAGCGCGGCGACGCCGGACGGGAACTTGCCGAACGCCGAACGGATGTCGCTCGCGTCGCTGCTGATGGTCTCCAGGCCGTGCTGGTCGGAGGGCTTGAGGGCGGTGGCGATGTCCAGGTCGAAGTCGACGGTGAGGCCGCTGTCAGGCGACACGGGCGCGTCCACGGAAGTCTGCGCGTCGAGGTCGAGGTCGATCGGCGCTCCGGTCAGGTCGCGGGGGCTCATGCGCTTGCTCCGTTCGAGACGGTGGCGGATGCATCCGAAGCGGTTTGCACATCCGTTTCGGGGTTCTTGCCGAGCATGCCCATCACGAGCGGCTGTAGCAGGCGGAGCACGGAGAGGTTCTCGGCGGCCCAGGCGGCCACGATCTCCTCCATCTTCTCCATCTGACCGGTGACGAAGTAGAGGCCCTTGGTGGGAACGCTCGCGCCAAGCTCGACGAGCAGCGGGCGCAGGTTGACGTCCATGCCCATCGAGTGGCTGAGGTCGGCGCCGGTCATCACCGGAATCGCGGTGACTCCGCGCAGGCCGTTGGCGGCGTAGCGGTCGAGGAAGCCCTTGAGCAGGCCGGTGTAGGTGGCCTTATAAGTGGGACTGGCGACCACGAGGAGGTCGCTGTCGGCGACGGCCTGGTTGAGCTCGGACATCTCGGTGGACGGCCACTCGAAGATGTGGCTCGAGTGCTCGGCCAGATCGATGATCCGCAGATCATAGGTGCCGGCGACGAGCAGCTCGTCGACCAGCGTCTCGGCTAGTTTGAGGGTGCGGCTCTGGGGCTTGGGATTGCCCACCAGAATTGTAATTTTCAGCATCGTGTTCCTCCATCGAACCACTGGATCAGGTCACGAGGTCGATGCCGGGGCTACCAATCAGTGTGCCGCCGTGCGTGCGTGGAGCGCACGCCTGGCCGGCACGAACATGCATAGCTTCGTCATCGAACTCGATGAGTGAGCCACTGAGGATTGGTGTCTCAGATGGTGAGCAACGGCTTACGTCGCACTCATAGTCTGCGAGTGCTCCATTGCGTCGACGTGTCTCGTTTATTACAACTGTGTTTCGCCGCCCCGGCCGAGTCGGCATACGCCGCTGACCGGGGAGTTTGCTGCGGCTCGAGGGTGTAACGCCGCCGATTGCGCAGCGGATGCGCCCCTTGCGCGGCCCCGTCACCCCGGCGACCATGGCCGAATGGCGCACATCGTGCTCACCGTCATGCCGTTCGCCGGGCACGTGGCACCGTCCACCGGCCTGGCCGCGGAACTCGTAGCGCGCGGCCACAACGTGACCGTGTACACCGGGTCGCGCTACCGCACCCGATTCGAGGCGCTCGGCGCCGCCGTGCACCCCTGGCAGGCCGCGCCCGACTTCGACGAGCACAACCTGGCCGCCACCTTCCCCGGCACCGACCGGCCCGGCCGGTTGGCCGTACGGGCCGACCTCGAGCAGATCTTCATCCGCACCGTGGGCGGCCAGGCCCGCGACCTGCGCGAGCTGCATCAGGCACATCCGATCGATCTGCTCCTCGGCGACGTGATGGCGTTCGGCACCGGGGCCGCCGCCGAACTGCTCGCCCTGCCCTGGGTGACGGTGTCCTTCGTGCCGCTGAGCTACCCCACGGCCAGCCTGCCGCTGCCGGGCATGGGGTTCACCCCGGCGCGCGGCCGGGCCGGCCGGGTGCGCGACTCGGTTCTGGGCCGCGCGTTCGCCCTGTTCGCGCGCGGCCTCGACCGGGCCTACGGTGAGCAGCGCGCCGGGCTGGGCCTGCCGCCCCGCGCCACCTCGATCGCGCTGATGCCGTATTCGCCGCGGCTCAACCTGGCCAGCGGATGCGCCTCGCTCGACTTCCACCGCACCGACCTGCCCGAGTCGGTAAGGTTCGTGGGCCGGTTGCCGGCCGTGGGCGGGGCGCATCCGCTGCCCGGCTGGTGGGCCGACCTGCCCGACCGACCGGTGGTGCTCGTGACGCAGGGCACCCTCAACATCGATGCCCGGCAACTGGTGCGGCCGGCGTTGGAGGCGCTGGCCGACGCCGACGTGACGGTGCTGGCCACCACCGGCGGGGTGCCGCTGCCGTTCGCGGCGCCGGCGAATGCCCGGGTGGCCGATTTTGTGCCGTTCGACCGGGCGCTGGCGGTGGCCAGCGTGGTGATCAGCAACGGCGGCTGGGGCGGGGTGCTCGAGTCGCTGGCTCGCGGGGTGCCGATGATCGTGGCCGGCGGCGACCGGGACAAGCCCGACGTGGCCGCCCGGGTGGGATTCAGCGGCGCGGGCGTGAACATGCGCACTGGGCGACCATCGGCGCGGGCGGTCGCGGCGGCCTATGCCCGGGTGGCCGACGACCCCGGGTTCCGGGCGAGGGCGCAATCCGTGGCGGTGGAGCTCGACGCGTTGGGCGGCACCGGTTGGGCGATCGATCTGGTCGAACAGGTTCTGGCCGAGGTGGGCGCGTAAATCGGGTCTGCTAACCTGCCCAGCATTCGCTCGCCGGCTCACGGCGGGCAGAGACGGGGCTGATCATGTGGGGAAAGACACGCGGAATTGCGGTTACCGGGGTGCTGCTGGTGGCGCTCGCCGGCTGCACCAGCGGTGGCAGTGAGCAGGCGGATGTTGCGCCCACGCCGTCGGCGACGGTCGCGCCCACGGCCACGCCCGAACCGACCGAAACCCCCGAGTCCCTCGCCCAGCTCACCGACGCCGAGCTCACCAGCGTCTTCACCGGCCTGCAGTTCGTGCCCAACGAGTACGCCGACACCGGCACCATGGTCGACTCGATCTATCCCGGCCTGACGACCTCGGATGTCACCTGCCTCACCCCGTTTGGGCTGGGCTGGGACACCGACACGAATGCTGCCGTGGAGTTCGGCACCAGCAATGACCGTTCGATGACCGCGGTCATCAGCAGCACCGGCGACGCCGACGCGGCCGCTGACCTCGTTGCCGCGTCGACGGATGCGCTTGAGCGCTGTGCCAGCGGCACCGACCTGTTCGAGATGCAGGGCACGGCCGTGCAGACCCAGGTCGAGCAGTTCGACGCCGGTCTCACCGGCACCGATGAGGCCGTGGCCTTCCGGGTGACCGGCGACGTCGGCGGGTCACCGTTCGCGCTGGTGGGAATGACGGCCCGGGTCGGCGGCAACGTTATCGCCCTGGTCGGGTGGGACCCGGAGACCGCCGAGCAGTACGTGCCCCAGGCGTCGCAGATGTTCGTCGACGAGCTGTAGCCGGGGCGCCTGCGGGCGCCGGGGCATCCGGCCGTGTGGTCGAATAGAACCGATGCATACTCCCCCAGCCCCGCCCGCCCGCACGGTCATCTCCCCCGACAACGTGCAGATCGCCACCTATGAATTCGGCGACCCCGATGCTCCCACCGTGCTCGCGGTGCACGGCTTCGCGTCCAGCGCGCTGGCCAACTTCCACGCCACCGGCTGGGTGCGCGACCTGGTGCGCGAGGGCTACCACGTGATCGCGATCGACCAACGCGGCCACGGCCAGAGCGACAAGCCGCACGCTCCGGCCGGGTACACGATGGACCTGCTCGTCACCGACGTGCTCACGGTGCTCGACACCTTCATGCTCGACGAGGTGGACTTCGTCGGCTACTCCCTCGGCGCCCGGGTCGGCTGGCACGCCGCCCGCTTCATGCCCACCCGCATCAACCGGGCCGTGCTCGGCGGCATCCCCGACGGCGACCCGCTCACCCGGTTCCGGGTCGACCAGGCGCAGGCCTTCGTGCGAGACGGCGTGCCGGTGACGGATGCGATCACCTCCGCCTACCTGCAGATGGCCGCCGCGTTCCGCAACAACGACCTCGACGCGCTGATCGCGCTCGTCGAGGGCATGCGCGGCGGGCCACAGCCGCACGCGGAGAACGCGCCCACCCAGCGGGTGCTGTTCGCCACCGGCAGTGAAGACAAGATCCTCGCGGCGTCGAAGGCGTTGGCCGAGGCCACCCCGAACGCGTCGTTCTTCGAGATCCCCGGCCGCAACCACTTCAACGCGCCCACCTCCCGAGCGTTCCGGGATGCCGCGATCGAGTTCCTGGGCCTGCCCGGCTCCGACTGACCCCGCGAACCCGCTGGTCACGCCCCGCCAGCCAACCCAGGGGCGCGACACACACGCACCTCACCAGGTCTCGACAAGCTCGACCAGCGGACGCGGACGACCCACACGCACGACGCGACCCAGTCTGCGAAACCCGCCGCCCCGCTGGTCGAGCCTGTCGAGACCCCGCGAGCCGACCTCCTGACGCGCGGCGCGACACACACGCACCTCACCAGGTCTCGACAAGCTCGACCAGCGAACGGGGACGACCCACACGCACGACGCGACCCAGCCCGCGAAACCCGCCACCCCGCCGGTCGAGCCTGTCGAGACCCCGCGAGCCGACCTCGCGGCGCGGCAATTGTGGCCCGAGCGGGAACGGTTAGAGCGACTCCCAGTAGGCGATCACCTGGGCGGTGGAGTAGATCTCGCCGGTTTTCATGCCGATGTCGAAGATGTTCGCGGCGTGCACCTCGGGCAGCCGGTCGCCCACCGCGTCTTCCACCACGATCGGGATGAAACCGTTCTGCATGGCGTCCACGGCGGATGCGCGCACGCACCCGCTGGTGCTCAGCCCGGCGATCACCGCGGTGTCGATGCCGCGCGCCACCAGGTTCGCCGCCAGCGTGGTGCCGAAGAACGCGCTCGGGTACTGCTTGGTGATCAGGGTGTCGCCGGGCAGCGGGGCCAGGCCGTCGATGAACTCGCCGTAGGGGCTGCCCGGCAGGTACGCCGCCAGGGCGGGCACCTTGCGGAAGAACACCCCGGCATCCGACCCGTCGGCGGCCAGCACCACCGAGGTGATGAACACCGGCACCCCGGCAGCCCGGGCGGCCGCGGCGAGCACCTTCATTTGCTCGACCGGCTCCTCGACCCCGGCGTACAGGCCGCACTCCTTGTCGATGTAGGCGCGCACCGGGTCGACGATGATGAGCGCGGGCTTGGCGCCGGGTTCGAGTCCCCCGGTGTAACCGGCGGCGGCGTAGTCGGCGGCCGCGTTCTCGGCCACGGCGTCCGGGCCGGCGGGGGTGGTGTCTGGGGTGGTGCTCATGGCTGCTCCTGAGGTGAGAGTCGGGTTGATGAGAGGGTACAAGTCATGGCTCGGTGATCACCACGACGGGCATGGTGCGCTGGCCGCCCTGCCGCGGGCCGATCAGGCTGAGGATGCCGCCGATCAACGCCAGCGCCGCGAACAACACGAGCGCGGCCTGCACGCCGGAGACGAACGCATCCAGCCCGGCTGGGTCCATGCCGAACAGGGTGCCGTTGTAGGCGGCGACTCGCTCCGATGCGGTGAGGCCGCCGGTGGCGATGGCCAGCGCGATGGCGGTGCTGAACAGGTAGCCGGCGTTCTGCAAGGTTGACCGGATCGCGTTGGCGATGCCGCGCCGGGTGGACGGCACCCGCGACATCAGCGCGGACGTGTTCGGCGTCATGAACAGCCCCACGCCGAGCCCCACCAGGAACAGCGCCGCGGCGATGAACGGGTAGGCGGTGTGCGCGCCGAGGGTCGCGGCGAACAACAGCGCGCCGGCGGTGATCAGCAGCATGCCCAGCGAGGTGAGCCAACGCGGATTCACGGTGCGCACCAGCCGACCGGCGAACCCGGCCGCGAGCATGGTGCCGATCGGGGCGGGCAGGATCATCAAGCCGGCGTCGATCGCGCTGAGCCCCTGCACCCCCTGCAGGTACAGCGAGGCGAGCAACACGATAGCGAAGTTACTGATCGCGTTGAAGAACGCGGCGAGGTAGAGAAACGAGATAGTTCGGCTTTTGAACAAGTTGACGTCGATCAGCGGATGCTCGCGCCGCTTCTGCAGCAGCACGAACCAGGTCCACACCACGATCGAGGCCGCCACCATGCCGAGGATCGCGGGACTCCGCCAGCCGAGTTCCCCGCCGAACGACACCACCATCACCAGCAGCGCGATGCCGAGCACCGAGAGCACACTGCCGAGGTAGTCCATCCGCTCGTGCCGCACGCTGGGACCGGAGCGGGGAATCAACCGCATCGAGAACAGCAGCCCGATCAGGCTGATCGGCAGGCCACCGAGGAAGATCCAGCGCCAGCCCACGACGTCGGTGACCACGCCACCGAGCAGCGGGCCGAGCACCTGCCCCACGGCAGCGACAGTGGCGTTGATGCCCAAACCGCTGGAGAGGATGTGCGATGGAAAGACATCCGTCAGCAGCGCGGTGGTGTTGGTGATGATCGCCGCCGCGCCCACGCCCTGCACCAGGCGCATGGCGATGAGGAAACCGGGGTCGGTGGCCAGGCCACAGCCCAGCGTGGCGATCATGAAGATCACGATGCCCGCCAGGTAGAGCCGGCGCCGGCCGAGGATGTCGGCGACCCGGCCGAACACCAAGATCAGGGTGGTGGTGGCCAGCATGTAGACCAGCAGTACCCAGGTGGTCTGGGTGCTCGTGGCGTCGAGGTCGCGGGTGAGGCTGGGCAACGCGATGGCCAGGCCGCTGGAGTTGATGAAGACGAGCACCACGCTCAGGCTGGTGGCAAAGAGGATCTGCCAGGCCCGGCGGGCGTCGTTCGCCGCGGTCATGCGGTGGGGCGCGCCGGCGCCCAGCTCGTGGCCACGTCGGGCAGCAGCCGGTGGTGTCCGGTGACGGCCTGGAAGCCGATCGCGGCGGACAGGCACAGCCGGTCCTGCCAGGGCCGGGCGATGAGCTGGATGCCCACCGGCAGGCCGTCGGGGGCGAGCCCGGCGGGGGCCATCAGCGCCGGGAATCCGGTGTAGTCCCACAGCCGGGTGTTGCGCGGGATGACGTCGTGCAGGTTGTAGACGACGCCGTCGACGGTCATGGTGAGGTCGTCGAGCCGCGGGGCGGTGGCACCGAGACCGGGGGTGAGGAGCACGTCCACCCGGGCCGCGTCCATGCGGTCGAGGATGTGCTGCTGCACGAGCGGGCGGCGGCGGAGCGCTCGCAGGTAATCCACCGCGAGCGGCACGAAGCCGCAGTCCAGCCGGGCGTTGGTGCCGGCGTCGAAGAGGTCGCGGCGGTCATTGTTGGCCTCCTGGGTGGAGGCGAGTTCGCCGTAGAAGACGTTCCATGATTCGTCGTGCACGGCCTCGAGACCGTCGAATTCGATGGCCACGATCTCCGCGCCGAGGCCCCGGAATACCTCCAGAGCATCATCGAACGCGGTGAGCACGGCGGCGTCGCAGCGCTCAGTGAACCAGCCGCGGGGCACGCCGATGCGCATGCCGGAGACGATCGCAGGGTCAATGGTGAGGTCGGGAACGCTGGTGCCGGCGGTGGGGTCGAGGCCGTCTGGGCCGGCCATCAGCGGCAGCAGTGCGGCGAGGTCGGCGGCGCTGCGGGCCATCGGGCCCACGTGGTCCATGGTCCACGAGAGCGAGGCGACGCCGGTGCGCGGCACGAGGCCGTAGGTGGGCTTGATGCCGGTGAGGCCGCAGAGCGCCGACGGCACCCGGATCGATCCGCCGGTGTCGCTGCCGAGCGCGAACGGCACCAGGCCGGCGGCCAGCGCGGCGGCCGAGCCGGTGGAGGAGCCGCCGGTCCAGCGCTCCTCGTCCCAGGGATTGGGCACCGGGCCGTAGCGTCCGTTGTCGGGGGCGCCGCAGGCGAACTCGGTGGTGGCCGCCATGAACACCGGGATCGCCCCGGCGGCGCGCAGCCGGGTGACCACGGTGGCGTCGGCGGGGGCGATGCGGTCGCCGGTCTGCTTCGACCCGGCGGTCACGAGGGTGTCGGCCACGTCGATGATGTCTTTCACTGCGAACGGGATGCCTTCCAGCGGCCGATTGCTGCCGGCGCGATAGCGGGCGTCACTGTCGGTGGCGGCCAAGTGGATGCCGGCGATCGCGGCGAGCACCGCGGCCGGGGCGGGCCCGTCGGCGGCCCAACGCGGCTCGAGCACGGCCAGCACAGCAGAGGGGGTGAGGGTGCCGGTGCGATACGCGGCGAGTAGCTCGGTGACCGTGGCGACGGAGACGTCGAGGGCGGCGGCATCCGTGGAGCGCGGCGTCAATGCCGCGGGGATAACGGCGGGGCCATCCGCCGCGAGCAGCTGCCGGAAGAGCAGGTCGGCGTGGCCGGGTTCGTTCTTCTCGCCGGACGGCGAGGCGGGCATCGGGTGCCGGCGGCTCTCTTCCAGCCCGGCCTGCAGTAGCGGGGTGATGGTGAGGCGGGCCTGGTCATTGGCGTTGCCCGGGAGGGTTCCCGTTGCGTGGGTCATGTCGAAGCCTGTTTTCTGTGAAGCCGGGACTGTGAAGCCGGGTCGGGCCCGTGCGGCCGGGACGAGGTCGCCGGCCGTGGGGTGGGCAGGGCGCATCGCTCGGGGTGCCCGGCCCGCTCGAGTAAGAGCGAGCCGGGGCACCGCGATGCGGGGTGCGGGTGCGGGTTAGGAGACCGAGAGGTCGGCCACCACGTCGGCGCGGGAGGTCATCAGCGGCTGGATCTTGGTGCCGTAGTCGTCCATGCCCTTGATGAAGTCGTCGAAGACCAACATGATGCCCTTGGTGCCGTGCACCTCGGCGGCCTCGTCGAGCAGGCGAGCGACGGTCTCGTACGAGCCCACCAGGGTGCCCATGTTGAGGTTGACCGCGCCCTCGGGAGCGGCGATGGTCTTCGCTGTGCTGGTCTCGTCGCCGGTGTCACTGGCGGCCTGGCCGACCATCCATCCGATGGCCGTCATGTCGATGCCGTCGTTGTAGTTCTTCCAGAGGGCCTGCGCCTCTTCGTCGGTCTCGCCGGAGATGATCATGAACAGCACGTAGGCGCCCACGTCACGGCCGGTCTTCTCGGCGGCCACGGCCAGCGCGGTCACGCCGGAAGCGTGCGCGGTGGGGGTGTTGATGCCGAGGCCCATCACGAAGTTGTAGTCCGCGTACTTGGCGGCGAACTCGATGCCCACGGCGCTCTGGCCGGCCGAGACCACGGGGATGTGCGTCTGGGGCATGGGCAGCATCTTGCAGTCTTCCATGGTGAAGAACTCACCCTTGAAGTCGCTGACGCCGGTGGTCCACAGGTCCTGCATCACGCGCACGTACTCCTCGGAGTAGCGGTAGCGACGCTCGAAGTGGATGTCGCCGGGCCAGATGCCCATCTGGGCATATTCGTCCTTCGCCCAGCCGGAGACCAGGTTCACGCCGAACCGGCCGTGCGAGATGGAGTCGACTGTGGTGGCCATCCGCGCGGCGACCGCCGGCGGCAGGGCCAGCACCGCGGCGGAGGCGTAGAGCTTGATCTTCTCGGTGGCGGCGGCGAGGCCGGCCATGAGGGTGAACGACTCCAGGTTGTAGTCCCAGAACTCGCTGTCGCCGCCGAAGCCGCGGAACTTGATCATCGAGAGGGCGAACTCGAAGCCGTAGTCCTCGGCCTTCTTCACGATCTCGAGGTTGAAGTCATAACTCGGCTTGTACTGCGGCGAGGTGTTGGAGATGAGCCAGCCGTTGTTGCCGATCGGGATGAATACGCCGATGTCCATGAGGGAGTCCTTTTCTTCGGGAGCGGGTGCTGTGGGTCGTAGGGGTCGAGAAGGTTGAGCGGGCGAAACGGATGGTGCGGGTCATTCTGGTCACGCGGTCTGAAAGCTATTTGTGCGCCTTGGCGGATTGCCGGCGGATGGCCTGCGAGAGTGCGACGGCCACGATCAGGGCGCCGCCGTAGAAGAGCTGCTGCACGTAGCTCTGCGCACCGAGCATCTGCAGGCCGACCACCCCGGTGAAGAGGAAGAAGACGGCGATGAAGGTGCCCACGGCGTTGAACCGGCCGGGCACGATGGCGGTGGCGCCGAGGTAGCAGGCGGCGAAGGCGGGCAGCAGGAACGACTGGCCGCTGGACGGGTCGGCGCCGCCGAGGCTGCCGGCGTAGACGATTCCGGCGATGCTGGCGACGAGGCCGGAGGCGACGAACGCGCCGATCCGCAGCCGGTTCACGTTCAGGCCGCTGAGTTCGGCGACCTGGCGGCCCCGGCCCACGAACAAGAGCCGGCGGCCGATCGGGGTGGAGGTGAGGATGATCAGGATGACCGCGGCGGCGATCAGGCCGTAGAAGAACTGCAGCGGCATGCCGAGGATGCCGCGGAAGCCGACGGTGGCCTGCACCAGCGCCGAGTCGATGCCGGTGACCGAGGAGGAGTTGCTCATCCACTGCACCAGGCCGAGCATCACGGTGGCCGAGCCGAGGGTGACGATGAAGGAGTCGATCTTGAACTTCACCACCAGCACTCCGTTGAGCAGTCCCACCAGGAGGCCCACCACCAGCGCGGCGGCCAGGCTCGGCAGCAGCGGCACGCCCATCTGGGCGTTGAGCACGGCCACGGTCATCGACGACATCGACAGGGTCGACGCCACCGAGAGGTCGAACTCTCCCGCGGTCAGCGGGAACAGCAGGCCGAGGGCGAGGATCAGCAACACGGCCTGGGAGCCGAGCACGTTCTGCAGGTTGCCCACGGTGAAGAAGGTGTTGGGCAGGGTGATGCTGAACACGATGATCACCACCAGCCAGGCGATCAGCAGGGCGTAGCGCTCGGTGTGCAGCCAGAAGTTGCGGGCGGGCATGGCCGGGCGGCCGGGCTTGCCGGGGCCGGCCGGGGAGCCGGGCGCGGCATCCGTCGACGTGACGGGCGCTGTGGTGGTGGTCATGAAACACTCTCTTTCAGCAGGGCCGGGGTCTCGGTCAGGCTTGTGATGACGGATGCGGCGATGGCCTCATGGGTGAGATCGGCGCCGGTCAATTCGGCGTGCGGTCGCCCGTGGGCGAGCACGATGACCCGGTCGCAGACCGCGGCCAGTTGGTCGTAGTCGCTGGAGGCGCAAATGATCGGCACTCCCCCGGCGGCGGTCGTGCGCAGCAGTTCGAAGATGATGCTGCGGGCGCCGATGTCCACGCCCTGGGTGGGTTCCTGCAGCAGGATCAGCTGCGGGTCGTCTTGCAGCCACTTGCCCAGCACAGCTTTTTGCTGGTTGCCACCGCTGAGGGTGCTGAAGAGCGCGCCGGGGTTCCGCGGACGGATGTCGTAGCTCTCGGCGATCTCCTCGGCGCGACGGCTGAGGCCGGCGGCGTTCAGGCCGAACCAGGAGCGGAACTTGCCGATCACCGGCAGGGTCACGTTCTGTTCCACCGTGAGTTCACCCACACCGCCCTGGGTCTTGCGGTCGGCCGGCACGTAGACGATGCCGGTTTTGAGCGAGTCGCGGGGGGACGCATCCTTCAGGCTGGTACGGGTGCCGACCAGGGTGAGCTGGCCGGTGGCGGGCGTTGCGCCGTAGATGCCGGCGAGGGCGTCTTCGAAGCCGGAACCGGCCAGACCGGTCAGGCCCACGATCTCGCCCGCGGCGACGTCGAAGCTGAGGCCGTCGACGTGTCCGGTGACGAGGTCGTCGACCCGGGCGACGGCGCCGGCGTGGTGGGTATTGGTGGGGGCGGCCTGTTTAGCGGGGCGCAGACTCCGGCCCACGATCAGCTGCACCAGCTGCTCGTCGGTGGTGCCGGCGGTGTCGAGGTGGGCCTGCACTTCGCCGGTCCGCAGTACGGTGACCCGGTCGGTGTGTTCGAGCACCTCGGTCATGTCGTGCGACACGAGCAGGGCGCTCATGCCGCCGTCGGCGACGAGTTCCTTGACCACTCGGAAGAGCAGGTCGGTGTCTTCCTTGGGCAGGAACACGGTGGGTTCGTCGAGCACCAGCAGGGCGCGGTGGTCGCCGAGTTCGCTGACCGCGCGCAGGATGGCGATGAGGGCCCGGTCGGTGTCGCCGAGCCGGTCGACGGTTTCGCGGGGGTCGATGCTCAGGCCGAACCGGGCGAAGGTCTCGGCGGCTATGGCCTGTTCCTTCTTCCAGTTGATCAGGGGTCCGCGGCCGGCCACGATGGTGCTGATGCGCAGGTTCTCGACCACGCTGAGCTCGGGCACCAGACCGAGGTCCTGGTGCACGAAGCTGATGCCGAGCTGGCGGAAGTAGCCGGGGGCGATGGGGAGAGTGATCGGGGTGCCGCGCAGCCAGGCGCGGGCTCCGGCATCCGAGGTGTAGAAGCCGCTGAGAATCTTGATCAGCGTCGACTTACCCGAGCCGTTCTCCCCGAGCAGACCATGGATCTGCCCGGGGAAAACGTCGAGGTCGACGTGAGAGAGCGCGGTGAGGCCGCCGAAGGTCTTCGACAGGTTCTCGATTTTCAGCAGGGGCGCGAGCGCCTCGGGGGTGCGCTCTGACGGTGTCGACGTGGAGGGAATCACTACGGCTGGCCCCACAGCGCTTCGTAGCCGGCGATGTAGGCGTCGCCGTAGCCTTCGGTCGAGCCCGGCGGGGTGCCGGTCTCGTCGACGTTCTCCTTGGTGAACACCTTGAGCGGGGTCTGCGCGAAGCCGTCTTCGACAACCTCGGCACCGGTCAGCACGCGGCCGACCTGGTCCATGGTGGCCCAGCCGAGCCACGGCATCGACTCGCCCACGTCCATGGCGAGCACTTCGCCCTCCTGCATGATCTTGAGCACGGCGGGCGTGCCGTTGAACGATGCGGCCTTGACCTGGCCGACCTTGCCGGCGGCGACCACTCCGGCTTCCACGAACAGGGCCATCGAGTCGAAGACCGGCAGCACGTAGTCGAGTTCGGGGTTGATCTGGATCTCGGACTGCACGCTGGTGGAGATCTTGGTGGCCCAGTCGGCCAGCGGAACGTTGACCTCCTTGACGGTGCACTCGGGGCAGTTCGTGGCGATCTCGTCTTTCATCGCGTCAATGATGCCGCCGGCGACGGGCACCTCGGCGGTGTTGACGAGGAGGATATTGCCCTTGCCCTCGGTCTCCTGGATGGCCCAGTCGGCGCTCAGCCGGCCGGACTCGTTGAACGGGGCGGTCACCTGAGCGGCAACGAGGTCGGCGATCGAGTCGGGGATCGCCTCGCCGTCCTGGATGGTGTGGGTGACGACCACGGGGATGCCGGCGGCCTTGGCCCGCTCGAGGGCGGGAACGAGGAGTTCGCCGTTGATGCCCTGGGAGAGCAGGATGACGTCGGCCTTCTGGCTGATCGCCTGGTCGATGCCGGCGGTGTGCTCGGTGGGGCTGCCCTGGTTGGTGTACTCCACCCAGGTGGCGCCGTAACGTTCGGCCACCTTCTGGGTCTCCTCGCTCACCGTGACGATGAACGGGATGGCGCTGGTGTTGGGGATGTTGAAGATGGTCTTGCCGGCGATGTCGGCCATCGCGAACGGTGCGGCGTCGAAGGTGAAGGCCGGGTCGGCGCTGAACTTTTCGATCTGCGAAGTGGCGTACGCGACGCCATCCGCGGTGCCGCTGGAATCGGCGGTGGTGGAGGCGGCGGTGGTGGACGCGCAGCTGCTGAGCAGCAGGGCTGCGCTCAACCCGATTGCGGACCAGGTGAGGGTTTGCCGGGAACGAGTGTGCATGTGTTTCTCCTAGGTGCGGGCACGTCTTGAGGATGCTGGGGTGGTGCGGGGGCAGTACGGGAAGGCGGTGCGGGACTGGAAAAGCAGGGCTCCTGTTGACGGTGGGTGTCGCCGGTTGGAGGGCTGTGCATTCGAATGGATACCGAATGCATTCGAATGTAGCGGAGGTAAATTACGCGAAACCGCACGAAATGGCTCCCGGCGTAACGGTCTTTGGTCGGTAGTGTTACGGCCGCGTTAAGGCCCCGGTGTGTCGCCCTCCGGCGCGTGTCGGGACCTGGTCGCGCCATCCGCTGGTCGAGCTCGTCGAGACCCCGTGACAATGTCCACCTGCCGCCCCGCGGGCCCCCAACTGTTCCCCGTGCGGACAATTGCGGCCGGCGCACCGGGCGCAAAAGCCCGCTTCGGCAACAGTTGCGGCGGCCGGCTGACGAGTGGGGCGGATGCGCGCGACCTCGCGTGGACTACGCGGCGGGGGTGGGCCAGGGGCCGGTGGTGCCGCGCACCACGAGGTGCACCGGGAAGACGTTGCGCTCGGGCGGGTCCACGAAGAGGCCCTCGATGCGGTCGAGCAGCCGGTTGGTGCCTGCCGTGGCGATCTCCAGCAGCGGCTGCCGCACGGTGGTGAGGTCGAACATCGACCAGCTCGACATCCGCAGGTCGTCGTAGCCGATCACCTGAACGTCCTCGGGAATGCGCAGGCCCAGGCGGGAGGCCGCGTCGATCACCCCGTAGGCGATGTAGTCGGTGCCGCAGTAGACCACGCTGGGCCGGTCGGCCAGGGTGAGCAGTTCGGTACCCATATCCAGGCCGGTCTGGTGCTCGATCAGGCCGCGGCGCACCAGATCGGACTGCAGCGGGACGCCGAGCTCGTCGAGCCGGGCGCGAAAGGCGATCTCACGAAAGTTGATGCTGGGGTTGTTCTCCGGCCCGCCGATCATGGCGATGCGGCGGTGACCGAGTCCATAGAGGTAATCGGCGATGAGCACACCGCCGTGGCTGCCGTCGGCCACGAACCGGTCGATGTCGCCGGCGTTGGGCGAGGTGACGTCACGGCCGATCACCACGAGCGGAAGCCCCCGGGCCACGAGGTCTTCGGCGAGGGTCGAGCCCACCCGGGCCTGCATGAACATGGCACCGGCCACGAGCCCGCCGCGCAGGGCGTCGACGTCGCGTTCGCGTTCACCTTCGGAGCGGTCGCTGAGCAGCAGCATCCGGTAGCCGCGCTCGTTCAGGGTGGTCTGCACCGAGTCGACCAGCTGCGGGTAGACCGGGTTCTGCAGGTCGGCCACGAGCACCGCGATCGAGCGGCTGACCCCGGTGATCAGGCTCTGCGCCATCAGATTGGGCGAGTAATTGATGGTGGTGGCGATCGAGCGGATGCGTTCCCGCGTGGCCAGCGATACCCGAGGGTCGTCACGCAGCGCGCGCGACACCGTGGACTGCGAGACGCCCGCTGCGCGTGCCACGTCGTAGCTCGTTGCGTGGCCTGCACTCATGAGTCACAGACTATGTCACCGAGCAGGGTGGGGGCCGCCGCGCCGAGCGGATGCGGCGTAGTTCCCACCGCCGCCCCCTCTTACTGTTGCCGCTGCGGACTTGTGCGGCCGGTGCGCCGGCACCATTTGTCCGAACGGGGAACAGTTGGCGGCCGGAGCGGCCCGTACACTGAGCCTTCGAGCACACCGGGCGAGAGGATCATCGGCATGACGCACATCGGGGCCACCGGGCGCATCCAGCCCGAGTCTGACGAGCACGCCATGCTGCGCGCCCTGGGCGAGCGCCTCGGCGTGGCCCTCGAGCCGCGCACCCTCACCGTGCCCGGCGGTCTGCGCGTCGAGGTCGAGGGAATCGACGCCGCCGCGAGCGTGCTCGTGCAGCTCGTGGCCAATACCGGCACTCCCAAGTCATCGCACCGCAACAAGGCCATCGCCGACATGCTCAAGCTGGTCTGGCTGCGCGGCGTCCTCCCCACCCGGCCACGCCTGGTGATCTGCATCAGCGAGCCCCTGGCCCGTTTCTTCACCCCGGCCTCCTGGCCCAGCGCCGCGGCCGCCGATATGCACGTGGATGTCTACATCTTCCGTCCGGATGCCCCGCTGGAGCTGCTCACCCGCTGAGCCCGCGGCAACCGGGCTGCCACGGGTGCCGCGCACATCCGGCACTCGTTTGCGGAGAAAGCACCTTCCCGAAGCCGTCAGACCCTGCGAAGTGCGCAAACCAGTGCAGTCAGCGGCGCGGAACCCGGCGGTAGCCATCCGTCGCGACCGCGGCCAGCGTGCGGGCCACCGCCACCAGCGCCAGGACTCCGAGCGGAGCGATAACAAGCCCGACGGCGATCATCCTGCCGCCTCCCCCGAGTCGACACCGAGCGTGCGGGCCACGTAGGCGGCGGCCGCAGCGGATGTCGCCGTGCCGGCCGGCGTCAGCGCCGAGGTCTCGGGCGGCAATGCGGTCACCCGCAGGGGAACCACTCCGGCCCAGACGGAACGATCCTCGTCGTCATCCGCCGCCTCGGAGGCACCGTGGGCGCGCACCTTCACACTGGCTTCGTCGAGCGGTAGTCGCAGCACCAGGGTGGCGGCCAACTCGCGCTTGGTCATCGGGCGCACCTCGTCCCACCGGCCGGGCATGAGGTGAGCGGAGACGATCCGCATGGCCTCCTCTTTATCCGCGCCGGCGACGACGGTGGGCACCCCGAAGACCACCGCGCTGCGGTAGTTCATCGAGCTGTCGAACAGGGAGCGTGCGTACACCAGCCCGTCGAGGTGAGTCACCGTCACCGAGATGGGGGTGCCGGATGCCATCGCCCGGAAGATCCCGCTTCCGGTCGAGCCGTGCAGGTAGATGGCGTCGCCACCGCGGCCGAAGCCCATCGGGAGCACCAGCGGCAGGCCGGCGCGCACCAGGGCGACGTGGGCGACGAGCGCGTCGTCCAGGATGCCGTAGAGCTCGGCTCGGTCGGTGCGCTGGCGCTCGGGCATGCGAGTGATCCGGGTGCGGTCGGTCACTGGCAGGTCGAGTGCGGCGCCGTCGTGTGCGGTAGTTGGGTCCGAAGCCGAGGGCTGCGGCAGTTCAATCGGGGGAGGTGTCTGGGAGGGCATGCTACTAGGATCGAGCCGTAACTGGTTCATCAACAGTGCCAATCCGAGCCATTTCGACTAGACCAGTCATGACAGCCGGTCCGAGACCGCAGAAGCCAAAGCAAGGGAAGGAGCCCCCATGAACGCCCACGAGCTGCCCATCCTGCTCGACCGCGCCTCGCCCCTCCCGCTTGCCGCCCAACTGGCCGCAGCTTTGCGGGGCGCCATCCTCGACGGCACCCTGCGCCACGACGACCCGTTGCCGTCCAGCCGCACCCTTGCGGCCTCGGTGCAGGTGTCGCGGGGCACCGTCGTCTCGGCCTATGACCAGCTCGCCGGCGAGGGGTACCTGCTGGCGCGGCCCGGGTCGGCCACCCGCATCCTGGTCGACCGCCCCACACCGTCCACACCCCCGCCCGTCCGCGCACGCCGCGACCCGATCTCCCGCACCACTCCCCCACGTCCGGATCCGGCCGGGCAACCGGCATCACCCCTGCCGATGATCGACCTGTCACCCGGCCGTCCGGCCACGCGCACCCTCGCCGACGCCGCCTGGACCTCCGCGTGGCGGGCCGCGCTCGCCGCATCCGTGCGCAACGACGTGCCGCCGGCGCTCGGCGAACCCGGCCTGCGCGCTGCCATCGCCGAGCACCTGCGCCGGGTACGTGGCCTGAACTGCACCGCCGACGATGTGATCGTCACCGCAGGAACCAGCGACGCCCTCGCCTGTATCGGGCTGGCCCTGGCCTCACCGAACCCGGCACTGCAGGATGCAGCGGGCGTCCCCCGCACCGCCCCGCGTATCGCCGTCGAAGACCCGGGCTACCCCACCGCCCGCCGCGTGCTCACCCGGGTCGGCGCGCACCTCATGCCCGTAGCGACCGGCGCGAACGGCATCAAGCTGGCGGAACTCGCCACCCTCGACCCTGCCCCACAGGCCGTGCTCGTCACACCGAGCCACCAGTATCCACTCGGCGGCAGCCTGCCCGTGCAGAGCCGCCTCGAGCTGCTCGACTGGGCCCGCCGAACCGACGCGATGGTGATCGAGGACGACTACGACAGCGAGTTCCGCTACGACACCATGCCGCTGCCCGCCGTCGCGAGCCTCGACACCGACGGACGCGTCGCCCTGGTCGGCAGCTTCTCCAAGACCATCACCCCGTGGATCCGCTGCGGCTACATCGTCGCCACCGGCGACCTCGGCGAGCGCCTGCGCGCCGTGCGCCGCGACCTCGACGCGACCGTCTCGGGCGTGCAACAACTCGCGCTCGCCCACTACCTGCGCTCCGGCGGCCTCGCCCGCAACGTCGCCCGGGCCCGCCGCGAGTATGCGCACCGCCGCACCCTCGTGATCGACCGACTCGGCGCGCTGCCCGGAGTACGCCTGGCCGGACTCGACGGCGGGCTGCACGTGGTGGTGCACCTCGACGCGACAGCCGGGGCGGATGCATCCGCTCTCGTCGCGCAGGCGGCCGAACGCGGGGTGCGGGTCGCGCCGCTGTCGCACTACGCGGTTCTCGACCGCGGGCAGCACGGCCTCGTGCTGGGCTACGGCGCACCCACCGATCTCGAGCTCTCCCGGGCACTCGAGGTACTGGCGGGGCTCCTCACAGGGGCTGCCGATCACTGACTTGCGGCAGAATGCACGCACGTCCGGGGTCTCGACAAGCTCGACCAACGATGGGCCGGAGTTAACACAAGCTCGACCAACGATGCGCCGGAGTTTACCTGCGCGAAACAGCAGACTGACTTTCGCGAAATACGCGCCGCCTACTGTGAAACCCAACGGACCTCCGCGGGCCATTTGTCACCTGACTGCTCTAGCCAGCTGAACACTTCACCCGCTCGCTCTCCTCCTCACGACCACTGAATTGCGCCTTGGAGGCTAGCGTGCAGAAGACCGACCCTCGTTCCGCCGACACGGATGCCCCGGCATCCGTTCCCACGGACAGTACGACCGAGCACATCAGCGATGCCACGGCCTTCGACCCCGCTGAACTGCGCCGGGCCCTCGCCGGCATGGCCACCTCGGTCACCCTCGTCACCACGAACGTGGCCGGCACCGCCTACGGCTTCACCGCCAACAGCTTCACCAGTGTCTCGGTGAGCCCGCCGTTGGTGGCCGTGTTCCTGGCCGAGACCGCCGAGAGCTACCCGGCGTTCGCCCGCACCGACCACGTGGCCATCAACGTCCTCGCCGCCGACCAGGGCGATGTGGCCCGGCACTTCGCCACCAAGGGCATCGACAAGTTCTCCGCCGTCACGCTGCACGGCGACTACGACCACGTACCCGTCGTCACCGGCGCCCAGGCCTCGATCCTCGGCCAGGTGCACGAACGCTGGACCGTGGGCGACCACCTCATGATCATCGTGCACGTCGACGACGTCATCCGCTCCGAGCGCACCCCGCTCGTCTATCAGAACCGCGAGTTCAGGAAGCTGGTCTGACCCCATGACCCTCACCTCACCCTCCGTCACCACCGCCGACTCGATCTCGATCCGCGGCGCGGTCAAGATCTACGGCTCCGGCGCCAGCCAGCACGTGGCGCTGCAGAACGTCGACGTCGACATCAAGCGCGGCCAGTTCGTGAGCATCATCGGCCCGTCCGGCTGCGGCAAGTCCACTTTGCTGCGCCTCATCGCCGGCCTGGAAGACGCCGACGAGGGCATCGCCGAGGTCTTCGGCGTCACCGCCGAGCAGGCTTGCGCGGCCAAGATGATCGGCCTGGTGCCGCAGGCGCCCGCCCTGCTGCCGTGGAAAGACGTGCTCGGCAACGTGAGCATGCCGGCCAAGATCAACCGCCGCGCCGACAAGCTGCGCCGCCGCATCCACGGCCACCTCGAACGCCCCGCCCCCGACATGATCGACCTCCTCCACAAGGCCGGGCTGGCGGATGCTGTGCACAAGTTGCCTGCCCAGCTCAGCGGCGGCATGCAGCAGCGGGCCGCCATCGTGCGGGCGTTCGGCGTGCAGCCCGACGTGCTGCTCATGGACGAACCGTTCTCCGCGCTCGACGAGTTCACCCGCGAGTCGATCCAGGAACAGCTGCTCGACATCTGGGACGAGAACAAGACCACGGTGGTCTTCGTCACCCACTCGGTCTCCGAAGCGGTGCGGCTCTCCGACAAGGTGCTCGTGATGTCGGCCCGTCCGGGCCGCATCACCGCATCCGTGGACATCACCCTGCCGCGCCCGCGGAGCCAGGCGATGCTCAAGAGCGCCGAGTTCCACCACTTCGAAGATGTCATTCGCGACCACCTGCAAACCGCCTGGCAGGAGAACCCGATGACCGGGTCCACCCCGATCGCCGCCGGAGCCGCCTCGTGAGCGTTCTCAGCCCCGTTCAGCCCAGCAACCAGTCGGGCAACCAGCCCGACCAGCCCGACCCGACCAGCGAGACCAGCCAGGAGATCCCCGTGAGCCGACCCGCCACCCCGCCGGCGACCAAGCGCCGCTCCGGCAGCACCGGCCGGTTCGGGTTCCTCCGACCCGCCTACTGGTTGCCGCTGGCCGTGCTGCTCGTGGCGCTCGGCATGCTCTGGAGCGTCACCGCCAACGACAGCCCCTACCTGCTGCCGCCGCTCGCCGCCGTGGGCGAGGCCCTCGCCGCCAACCCCCTCTTCTACCTCACCAATGCCTGGGCCACCCTGGCTGTGGCGCTGGTGGGCCTGGCCATCGGCTTCGTCGGCTCGTTCATCCTCGCGGTGCTGGTGTCCGAACTGCCCGTGGCCCGCCGGGCGATCATGCCCATCGCCGTGGTCCTCAGCGTCACCCCGCTCGTGGCGATCGCCCCGGCGCTGGTGGTGGCATTCGGCTTCGGCCCCGAGCCCAAGCTCATCGTCACAGCGCTGATCTGCTTCTTCCCCATCCTCATCAACGTCTCCACCGGCCTCCGGTCGGTGTCCCCGGCCGTGCTGCAGGTCTTCACCACCCTGCACGCCTCCCGGCTGGAGATGCTCTGGCACGTGCGCATCCCCAGCGCCCTGCCCTACCTCTTCACCGCCCTGCGCGTGGTGTTCCCGCTCTCGATCATCGGCGCCGTGGTCGCGGAGCTCTCCGCTCCCGGAGCCGCCGAGGGCCTGGGCACCGTGATCAGCGTGGCGTCGTCGAACAACCGCCTCGCCGTGGTCTACGCCGCCATCTTCTGCCTGGCGATCATGGGCTCGCTGCTGCTGCTCATTATCACCGCGATCGAGGACCGCGTGCTGCACTGGCACGAATCCCGCGTCGCCGCCAAGAGCTGACCCACCCCGACTTATCTGCCGCACCACCCCGCGTCACCCGCACCATCCGCCCTATCCGCACCACCCAGCACCACAACCCCGCACCACACCCCTGCATCCCCCGTCCCCTCTTCCCCCACCGCACCAGGAGACCGTTATGCCCACCCGCCCCATCCACGCCGTGGCCGCCTTCGCCGTCCTCGGCCTCACCCTCGGTCTCGCCGCCTGTAGCACCACCGCCGACAGCGACACCCCGTCCACCGATACCGCCGCCGCCGGCAGTGCCATCTCCGAAGAACGCTGCGCCCTCAACGAGGCCGCCGGCACGATCAACTTCCTCACCGGGTACCAGTACCAGGCGTCGGTGTCGATCCTCAACATCATCGCCGCCGACGAGCTGGGCTACTTCGACGCCCTCTGCCTCGACGTCGACATCCAGCCCGGCACCGGCGACACCAGCCAGAACGCCCAGCTGCTCGCCTCCGGCCAGGTCACCATCACCAGCGTCGACGAGCAGAACCTGATCACCGCCCAGGACAACGGCATCGACGTCACCGGCATTGCCACCTACTCCAACGTGGGCCTGGAAATCCTGATGACCGGCACCGACGTGACCGACCTCAAGGACCTGGACGGCACGATCCTGGGCCAGAAGGGCAACCTGCCGCCCGCCGTGGGCGCCATGCTCACCAACGCCGGCGCCGACCTCGCCTCGATCCAGCAGGTCGTCGTGGGTTACGACCCCACCATCCTGCCGCGCGGCCAGGTCGACTCGCTCACCGGCTTCATCTCCAATGAGCCCAACCTGCTCGAGGCCGCCGGTGAAGACGTCACCGTGTGGCGCCCGTACGACTTCGGCGTCGCCGGGTCGCTGGGCAGTCTGGCCGTGAACAACGAGTTCGCCGCCGACAACGCCACGGCCGTCGAGGACTTCCTGCGCGCCAGCCAGCACGCCTTCGACTACTGCGGCGAGAATGGCGAAGAGTGCGTCGCGTTCGCCTCCGACCTCTCCGGCGAGGGCTACGACGCCGCGCACAACCTCAAGGTCTGGACCACCGAGTACGACATCGTCACCGACAACCAGCCGGCGGATGCGCCGATCGGCCTGATCGACTTCGAGAACGTCACCGCCGAGTCCGAGTTCCTCGTGGAGAGCGCGCAGATCGCCGCCGCCCCGGCCGACCCCACTGCCTACTTCGACAACAGCTTCGTCGAGGCGATCTACGACGGCACCACACTGATCTGGCCGGCCCCCTAGCCAGACCTGCACTGAGTTGCGCACATCCGGCCGTCGTTCGCACCGCGACGGCCGGATGTCTGCAACTCACCACCTGAACTAGCACTCTCCTTTTTACCCGGCTCGTTTCCGCCTCGTTCTCGACTCCGTCACAGCCTCCACAATCTCGTCATCACCAGAGAATTCAGAGAAAGAGTCTCCCCATGTCAGCACGCGAGTACGGCGTTTTCCTCCCGATCGGCAACGGCGGCTGGTTGGTGTCCACCACCGCGCCGCATCCAGACGGCAGCTACGAGTACAACAAGACCACCGCGGTGCTCGCCGAGCAGGCCGGCCTCGACTTCGTGATGTCGATGGCCAAGTTCCGCGGTTTCGGCGGCTCGACCGACCACTGGGGCAACACCCTGGAGTCGATGACCATGATGGCGGGCCTTGCCGAGGCCACCGAAAAGGTGAAGATCTGGGCCACCGTGCACGCCAACATCCACAGCCCGGCCATCGCCGCCAAGATGTTCGTCACCCTCGACCAGATCTCGAACGGCCGCGCCGGCATGAACATCGTTTCCGGCTCCTATGCCGACGAGTTCGAGCAGATGGGCCTGTGGAACGCCGACATGTCGAAGGAGGCCCGCTACCAGATGGTGGAGGACTGGACCACCGCCGTCACCCGGCTCTGGACCGAGGACTCCGTCACCATGGAGAGCGAGTTCTTCAGCCTCACCGACTGCCAGTCCCGCCCGCACCCGCGCGTGAAGCCCACCCTCATCAGCGCCGGCCGGTCGCCGCGCGGCCGCAAATTCCAGGCCGAACTCTGCGACGGCGCGTTCCTCTCCGGCGACACCATGGCCGAGCTGCTCGAATCCTCTCGCGACGTGCACGACCAGGCCGCCGCGCTCGGCCGTGAGGTCAAGACCTACGCCATGCTCACCGTCGTCATGGGTGACACGGATGCCGACGCCGAGAAGCGCGTCGACGTGATCGGTGAAGGCCTCGACCGGGAAGCCCTCGCCAACATGCGGGTCTCCTGGGGCATGCCGCGCGACCGCGCGACCTCCTGGACCGCCTCGGCGACCGGGCAGGACGCCTTCCAGACCCCGTACGTGTTCGGCTCGCCCGACACCGTGCTCAACCACATCAACACCGTCGTCGACGGCGCCGAACTCGACGGCCTGATGCTGATCTTCCCCGATTACCATGCCGACCTGCCCGCGTTCGGTGAGGCCGTGCTGCCCACCCTCCGCGCCCAGGATGCCGCCCGCACAACCACCGGGCTGGTGCGCTCGTGAGCGCCGACAGCCCCTTCGCCGGCCTGCACAACGGCGCCGGCGCCCTGATCGTCGTCGACGTGCAGCGCTCCTTCGCCGACCTCGCCTACCTCGGCGACTACGGCCTCGACACCGCCGCCGAGGACGCCATCGCCGCCGCCATCCGCACCACCGCCTCGCTCGTGGACACCGCCCGCGCCGCCGGCGTGCCGGTGGTCTGGGTGGAGCTGGCCTCCGACCCCAACAAGCTCTGGGGCGCCAGCAACTGGCTGCGCGGCAAGGGCTTCGACGAGCCGATGGGCGACGACGAACCCTGCGTGATCGGCACCCCGGGCGCCGACTGGTACGGCGTGTACCCGGCCGCCGGTGAGGTGCGGGTGCAGAAGCGCGGCTACAGCGGCTTCCAGGGCACCGACCTGCACGCCCAGCTGCAGGCGCTCGGCGTGGTCTGGGTGATCGTGGCCGGCCTCACCACCGAATGCTGCATCGCCGCCACCGCCACGGATGCGTTCCAGCTGGACTACCCGGTGCTGATCCCCAGCGACGCCACCGCCGCCTACGAGGTGCGGGTGCACGAGAACGCGCTCGAGATCCTCGGCCTCACCACCGCGCACATCGTCTCGAGCGACGAACTGGTCGGCTTCCTGCCGGCACCGCCCGCCGCGCCCGCCGCATCCGTTTCGACCGGCTCGGCGGTGTCGGCATGACCGGCCCCGAGCAGGACCCGCGCCACCTGCACCTGGCCTTCGACCTCTCCTTCACCCACTCCGAAGGGCGCTGGGCCCGGCCCGGATCGTGGACCGGCCGCACCTTCCCCGACGTCAAGATGTTCCAGGAGCTGGCGATCACCGCCGAGCGCGGCGGCATCGACATGCTCTTCTTCGGAGACGGCACCGGCTTGCCCGACACCTGGCGCGGCTCCCCCGACGCCGCCGTCGAGTGGGGCGTGCAGTGGCCCCGGCACGACATGAGCCCGTTCATCGCCGCGATGAGCGCCGTCACCGAACACATCGGATTCGGCCTCACCTATTCGTCCACCTTCATGCATCCGTTCTACGTTGCCCGGCTGCTCAACTCGCTCGATCATGTGACCAACGGACGCATCGCGTTCAACGTGGTCGCCTCCACCCGGCGAGCGGATGCGGCCAACTACGGCTTCGACGAGCTGCTCGAGCACGGCAAGCGCTACGAGCGCATGGATGAGTTCATCTCCGTCTGCCAGCAGCTCTGGGACTCGGTGGAGGTCGACGCGATCGTGATGGACCGGGAGACCGGCCGGTTCGCCGACCCGAAAAAGGTGCACGCCATCGGGCACCACGGCGAATTCTTCGACGTGCAGGGTCCGCTCACCAGCGTGCCCAGCCCGCAGGGGCACCCGGTGCTGGTGCAGGCCGGCAACTCGCCGCAGGGCATCGCCACCAGCGCCAAGTTCGCCGACCTCATCTTCGGCATCGGCGGTAACCTGGCCGGGCAGCAGCGCCACCGCGCCCAGCTCGACCTGGAACTGGCAGCCAACGGCCGGAACCCGGCCGATGTCGGCATCCTCTGGGCCACCCAGCTGGTCATCGGCCGGAGCGTTGACGAGGCCACCGCCCGCAAGAAGGAGATGCTCGCGTACTGGGGCGACGAGGCGGTGGGCGCGTACCTGTCGTACAACTCCGGCTACGACTTCTCCACCGTCGGTGACACCATCGTGCTCGGCGAGCTGCAGGCCGAGATCGTGGCGGGCAACGCCTCGCCGTCGGGGTTCGTGGGCCAGCTGGTACAGAAGCTCGGCGCCGACCACTCGCTCTCCCGCACCGAGTTCTTCGAGCGCGGCTGGGAGCACGCGGTGGGCTACGAGCACACCCTCAGCGGTACCGCCGCGCAGCTGGCCGACCAGCTGGAGGAGAACTTCGAGGCCACCGGGTCGCGCGGCGGCTACATGATCGGCAACCCGCTGAGCATGCCCGCCTCGTACACCGACATCATCGAGCTGCTCGTGCCGGAGCTGCGCCGCCGCGGCGTGATGGGCCCGGCCTACCCGGGCACGACGCTGCGCGAGAACCTCTCCCGGTGAGCGTCCGTGCGGGCCGGGGCCGGTCCGGCTCCGGCCCGGGCGGCATGCCGGGTGCTGCGGCCGTGACCGCACCGGATGCGGCGTCCGTCGCGTCCGCCCGGCGCCGCCCGTCGCTCAGCGAGCAGACCCTGCTGCTGTGCTGCCTGATCGGCGCCACCCAGATGACCTGGGGCACCATCGTGCCCGCCCTGCCGCTCTATGTGGACAGGTTCGGTGCGACCGCGCTGGTGCTCGGGCCAATCATCGCCGCGTTCGGCTTCGGCCGGGTGCTCGCCAACATCCCCGCGGGCATCCTGTTGCGCTGGTGGAAACCGCGCCCGTACCTGTGGGCCGTGAGCCTGCTGCTCATCGTGGTCACCGGCCTCACCGGGCTGGCCCCCACCGCGGAGTCGCTGATCGGTGCCCGGGTACTCGCCGGCGTGCTCGGCGGGGCCGCGATCACCATCGGCTTCGCGATCCTCGTCTCCGGCGCCCCGCCCGCCCGGCGCGGCCGGGTGATGGCCACGGTCACCGCCGTGCAGATGTCCGCGGGCGCGATCGGATCCTTCCTCGGCGGTCTGGTGCTCACCTGGTTCCCGCTCGAGGTGGTGTTCCTGGTGGCGAGCGTGCCGCTCGCCCTGGTGCTGGCCTGGGACGCCGTGCGCCCCGCCGCCCACTACTGGCTCCCCCGAGGCCGGGCCGGTGCGGATGCGCCCGCTCCGCTGGTCGAGCCCCACCCGCTGGTCGAGCCTGTCGAGACCCCGCAAGCCGACGCATCCGACCCGCCACACCCGCCGGTCGAGCCCCACCCACCGGTCCAGCCCCACCCGCCGGTCGAGCTTGTCGAGACCCCGCAAGCCGATCTCACGACGCACCGCAGACGCCCGGCACCGAGTTACGCCGGCTTAGGCGTCGCCGCGATCGTGATCGCCCTCGCGCTGAGCTCGTTCGCCACCTTCTTCGCCCGGTTCGGCGGCGAGCAGGGCCTCGTGCCGGTCGCCGCCTACGCCAGCGGCGGGCTCACCCCGCTCACGCTTGGTGTGGCCCTGGCCGCATCCACTCTGCTGTCCTTGGCCGCCCTGCCCGTCGTGGGCTCCCTGATCGACCGCGGCTACCGGCTCGCCGTCCTTGTGCCCGGGGTGCTCGCCTCCGCCGCCGCGTTGCTGATCTTTCCCGTGGCCGACGGCCCCTGGCTGTTCGCCCTCGCGATCGTGCTCTATGGGCTGGCGACCAGCGTGGCCGGCATCGTGCCCACCGTGCTGATGAGCGAGGCCTTGCCCGCCCGGCAGAGCGGACTCGTGGTGGGCATCACCCGCACCGCCGGTGACCTCGGCGCCGTCGCCGGCCCGCTCGTGGCGCTGGCCGTGTACGACTCCACCGGGCTCTGGCCGGCGATCCTCGTGATCGTTGGTCTGCTCCTCCTCTCGAACCTCATGCTTGCCCGCCTGCTGCTCCGCCGCCGCTGACCCCGTCCGCCGCGAAGGCTGCTTCGGGGCCAGGGCGTCGCGGAGCACACTCATTTACGGACATCGCAGGGTAATTCGCACTGCGCACCCTGCGAAGTCCGTAAACGAAGCGTTCCCACGAAGAAGCGGCCACAATCGTCAGCTCGAGGTCGAGCCACACCGAGCGGAGCACACTCATTTACGGACTTCGCAGGGTAATTCGCACTGCGCACCCTGCGAAGTCCGTAAACGAGGCGCTGTAAGTCCCGGATGCCGCCCCGGCGCCCAGCGCCGCCGGCACCGCCCACCACACCGCCGACCACCCCGCAGCCGTCCTCCCCGCGAAGCTTCAGCTTGCCTTCAGCAGCGTTCGCCAGACTGGCAGCGGCGGCCAGACGGCCCACCGACTGACAAGGGAGCCGGATGCGAGTCTTGGTGGTTGAAGACGAGGTGCGCCTGGCGACCGGGTTGCGGCACGGCCTCGAGGCCGAGGGCTTCGCGGTCGACCTCGCCGGCACCGGCCCGGACGGCCTGTGGCTCGCCCGCGAGAACGAGTACGCGGTGATCCTGCTCGACATCATGCTGCCCGGCATGAGCGGTTACCGCATCTGCGAGACCCTGCGCGCCGAACAGAACTGGACCCCGATCCTCATGCTCACCGCCAAAGACGGCGAGTGGGACCAGGTGGAGGCTCTCGACACCGGCGCCGACGACTACCTCACCAAACCGTTCTCCTCCGCTGTGCTGCTCGCCCGCATGCGCGCCCTGATCCGCCGCGGCAGCACCGCCCGGCCCGCCGTGCTCCGCGCCGGCGACCTGCACCTCGACCCGGCCACCCGCCGGGTCAGCCGCGGCGACACCGCCATCGAGATCACCGCCCGCGAGTTCGCCGTGCTGGAGTACCTGATGCGCAACCGCGGCTCCGTGGTGAGCAAACGCGACGTGCTCGCCAACGTCTGGGACTTCGACTTCGAGGGCGACCCGAACATCGTGGAGGTCTACGTGCGGCACCTGCGCAACAAGGTCGACCGCCCGTTCGACCGGGCCGCGATCGAGACCCTGCGCGGCGCCGGCTACCGGTTGGCGGCCAACGGTGGCTGAGCGGCGGCGCGGCCTGTCCCTCCGCGGCCGTATCACCCTGGTCTCCACCGCGATCGTGGCCGCCACCCTCGTGGTCGGCGCGCTGGTGTTCATACTCGTGCTGCGCACCGTGCTGCTCGACGAGGTGAACAACGCCGCCGAGCGCGACCTGGCGCAGATCGAGACCGCGCTGGAAAACACCGGCACCGCGTCGGGCTTCGACCCCGACGACGACGAGATCATCGTTCAGGTCACCGACGCATCCGGCGCCCTGCTCGCCGGCAGCGACAGCCTCGACGGCACTCCCCTGCCGCTGGAGAAAGACAGCGACAGTCAGACCGTGCGGCTACCCGATGAAGATGCCGCCTACCTCGTGGCGGTCGACGAGGTCGACGGCGACGTCACCATCGCCGCCGGCCGCAGCCTGGAGACCATCGACGAGTCCGTGGGCACCGTCGCCTGGTTGCTCGCCGCCGCCGTGCCGCTGCTGATCGGCATCGTGGCGCTGCTCACCTGGATCGTGGTGGGCCGGGCGCTCGCCCCGGTCGAACGGATGCGCCGCGAGGTCGACGCCGTCACCGCCACGAACCTCGACCGCCGGGTGGCCGACCCCGGCCGGGCCGACGAGATCGGCCGGCTGGCCGGCACCATGAACAAGATGCTCGACCGGCTCGACACGTCCCAGCGAGCCCAACGGCAGTTCGTCTCGGATGCGTCGCACGAGCTGCGCTCCCCACTCGCGTCACTGCGGCAGTACGCCGAGGTGGCCCAGTCGCACCCCGACCGGGTGAGCCTCGATGACCTCTCGGAGGCCGTACTCGACGAGGGCGCCCGGCTGGAGCGGCTGGTCAAGGGCATGCTTTTACTGGCGCAGGTGACCGAACGCTCCCTCGCCACCACCGGCGCCGCGGTGGACCTCGACGACCTCGTGCTCGCCGAGGCGAGACGGTTGCGCGACACCATGGCGCTCACCATCGACGCCACCCAGGTGGGTCCCGCCCGGGTGCACGGCGATGAGGGCCTGCTCGGGCAGGTGGTGCGCAACCTCGTCGACAACGCCGCCCAGCACGCCGCCGGCCGGGTGACCCTGTCGGTCGGCGTCAGCGGTGGCCAGGCCGTACTGGCGGTGGAGGACGACGGTCACGGGGTGCCGGCCGACGAGCGCGACCGGGTGTTCGAGCGGTTCGTGCGGCTGGACGAGTCGCGCGCCCGCGCATCCGGCGGCACCGGCCTGGGTCTGGCGATCGTGCGGGAGACCGTGCAGGCGCACGGCGGCACGGTGCAGGTGACGGCCGGCGCACTCGGCGGCGCGCGCTTCGAGGTGCGGCTGCCCGCGACCGACGATCTCTGAGCCCGATCAGACCGGTAATCGGCGTTCCTGAAATCGGCTTCAGCTGGCTTCAGCCTGGCTTCAGCACCGCCCGGGCAGAGTAATCCCATCAGCCACGCACGACGTGGACGAACTCGACCAAGGGACACCTCGTGAAGAAGAAGACCATCTGGATCACCTCCGCCGCCGTTGCCGCCGTACTCGTGGCCGGTGGCGCCGGACTGGCCATCGCCGACCCGTTCGACAATGACGGCCCCCTCACCGGGAGCACCCTCGACCAGGCCAGCACCGCTGCCCTCGACGCGGTCGGCGGCGGCACGGTCACCGACTCCGAGAGCACCGACGACAACACCGCCCAGGCCTATGAGGTCGAGGTCACCCTCGCCAACGGCACCGATGTCGACGTCGCCCTCGACCGGGACTTCGCGGTGCTCTGGATCGACGGCCTCACCGCGGCCGGCGCCACCGCAACGCCCACCACCGGGAGCGGGTCCGACGACTCGAACGACAGCCGCGACGACTCCGACGACGGCACCGGTTCCGGCGAGCTCGCCCCGCTCACCGAGGCCGACCGTTCCGCAGCCTCGGCTGCGGCCCTGGCCGCGATGACCGCCGGTACCGTCGGCACCGTCACCGAGGTCGAGCGCAGCGACGACTTCGACCACGCCTACGAGGTGGAGGTCACCCTCGAGAACGGCGAGGACATCGACGTCGAGCTCGACGAGGCCTTCACCGTGCTCAAGGTCGAGGGCGTGCCGGCCGCCTAACGGAGACGGAGGCTCACCGCACGTAGTCGAAGCTGCCGGCCAGTTGGCCGGTCTCGGTACCGGAGTACAGCACCTCGGCGCTCCGGCGCGACTGGGCCTTGTGCCGCAGGCCGGAGATCGACTGCCGCACCACCACGGTCAGCACCGCGAGAGGCAGGCAGACCAGCAGCAGCCGCTCGGCCACCTCAGCCAGGCGGCTCGAGGCGGCCGCGGTGTTCCCGCCCAGCGACAGCCCCAATTCCAGGAGCAGGAACCCGGTGGCGGCCACGAACAGGGAGCACACCGCGGCGGTGAGCAATAGCGGCAGCACCGACCGGCCGCGGCGCAGCATTAGCAGCCCGGCATCCGCGGCGAACGACAGCACGAACGGCAGCAGTGCGCAGAGCAGCACCACGGCCAGGTACGCCAGAATCGGGCCCACGCCGGGGAGGGCGAGGCGCGCGCCGGTAAGGCTGGCAACATCGATGACCATGCACTGACTCCTGCAGTTGGCGGGTCCGGGTTTTGCACCACATTCGGGTGGTCGTACCGGCAGCGCGTGAATTGTGGCCGAACCAGGCGGCCGCCGTGCTCACAAGGTATCAACGACGGTGCCAGAGTCCGGCAGGCACCCCGCCCCCAGTTCGGGGCTCCCGGTCACAATCCGGTTCGAAAAAGCCCGGTCAGCCCCGGGCTAGTGCCAAACGTCCCTGTGATCCTCGATATACCGGCGCACCGACACGGGCCGTTGGCCGGTGAGGCGGCGGATGGTGCGGGTCGGCCGCATCGCGCCGCGACCACGCACCACCTGGTACACCGCCTGCAGCGCCGCTGCGAGGTCGGGCTTGGTGCCCTGCTTCGCGAGCAGGGTCAGGTACTCCTCGTCGGACGGCGAGCTGTAGGTGATCGGGCGGCCGAGCTCGTCCGAGAGCAGGGCGGCGACCTCCTGGTAGCCCACGGCCTGCTCCCCCGACAGTGTGTAGGTCTTGCGCAGGTGCCCTGGCTCGGTGAGCACCCGCGCCGCGACCCGGGCGACGTCACGCGCATCCACCAGGGCCAGGCGGGCGCGGCCGGCGGGCAGCACGATCTCGTCGCGCTGACGGATGTCGTCCCTGCAGACCGTGCTGAGCACCTGCATCAGCTCGTTCGGCCGCAGCACCGTGTAGGGCGCGCGGGTGCGCTTGAGGTAGGTCTCCACGATGTGCTGCGGGCTGCGGGTGTCGAACGGCAGCGACAGCTGAGACACGAACACCACGTGCCGCACCCCGCTCTCCATCGCGGTGTCGATGAACGGGATGATCGAGCGGCCCACGTCGGTGACCACGAGTGGGCGGATCAGCAGCACCCGGTCCACCCCGGCCAGGGCGGACGCCCAGGTGCTTCGGTCGGCGAAATCGAAACCGCGCACGCTCGCTCCGGCGTGGTCGGCGGATGCCGCACCCGGCTCGTCCCGTCCGGCCGCCGGTTTGCCGATCGTGCGGGCGGCGGCACCCGCGGGAACGGTGACCGGCTTGTGCGCCGGGCTGCGGGAAGGTTTCTGGTTGGGTGCCCGGTCGGGCTTCCCGGTCGGCCGGGCGACACCGGTCGTGGCGCTGCCGGGCCGGGAGCCTCGCGCTGCCGCGGCGGTTCCGCTGGCCCATTTGGCGCCGTCGGCGAGCCGGGCGCGCGGGTCGCGCACGCCGGCCACCACGGTCTCGCCGGCCGCCACGAGCGCGTCGACCACGGCCCGGCCGACGGCGCCGGAGGCTCCGGTGACCAGGATGCCGGCGGAGCGGCGCGAGGACGGGGCGGCGCGAGGGTCGGTCATGCCTTTACGTTAGCGCCGAGGGCCCTGCTCCCGTGTTGCATCCACGTGCGTGCGTCGGCACAACTGTTCCTCGAACGGACTATTACGCCCGGTGCGCCGGCCTCAAAAGTCCGCTTCGGCAACAGTTGGCGGTGGATGCCTGCGCGGGCGGATGCGACGGCCGCCCGGGCACGGCCCGGGCGCGACCCCGAGAACGGCCGAACCGCCCGACGCGAGTGCGACGGGCGGTTCGGGCATCCGTGGATGCGATGGTGCGGGTGCTGCCGTTTGACGCCGGTGTTACTCCTTGACCGGGATGGACTGCGCCTTGAGGGCGTCGACCGTGGCGGTCTGGCCGGTGGTGAGGGCGTCGGCGAGGGTGCCGTTGCCGCTGACGGCGGCCTTGAAGCCGTCGGAGACGTCGTTGTACGTCTGGGTCATGGTCGGACCCCAGACGAAGTCAGCCGACACCTCGCTGGATGCCTTCGCGAAGACGTCGTAGATCGGCTGGTCGCCGTAGAACTCCACGCCTTCCTTCAGCACGGGCAGTTCCAGTCCGGCCTTGGCGGCCGGGTACAGGTTCGCCGCCTCGTTGAGCATGGTCAGCGACTCGCTGGAGCTGTTCAGCCACAGGGCGAACTGGGCTGCTTCGTACGGGTGCTCGGAGCCGGTGAACACCGCGGTGGACGAGCCACCCCAGTTGCCGCTGGCCTCATCGCCGGCCTCCCACTGCGGGGACTCGGCGACGGCCCACTTGCCGGCCGTGTCGGGCGCGCCGCTGGCGATGGAGTTCGCGCCCCAGGCTGCGGAGTTCCAGGTCCAGGCCGCGCTGCTGTTGTAGGCGTTGTCCCACTCGGTGGTCCAGGCCGGAACCGTCGACACCAGGTCGCGGTCGATCAGATCCTGCCAGTAGTCGGCCACCTTGATCGACTCTTCGCCGGTGAGGTCGACGTTCCAGTTGTCGCCGTCGTTGCCGAACCAGGTGCCGCCGGCCTGCCAGACGAGTCCGGCGAACTGGTTGATGTCACCCTGCGAGAAGTTGGTGATGTACGCGCCGGTGGCCCGCACCTGCTCGGCGGCGGTGGCGTATTCCTCCCAGGTGGTGGGGATGGCGATGCCGTTGGCCTCGAAGAGGTCGGCCCGGTAGAACATGGCCATCGGGCCAGAGTCCTGCGGGATGGCGTAGACGGCGTCGTCCTCGTTGAAGCTGACCTGGCCCCAGGTCCAGTCCACGAAGTCGGCCTTGGCGTCCATCACGCCGTCGCAGGAGGCGAGGTTGACCAGGCCGTCCTGCACGCGGAAGTTGGGCAGCGCGTCGTACTCGATCTGGCCGAGGTCGGGCGCGTTGCCGGCCTCGAGCTGGTTGAAGAAGTTGGCGTAGGTGCCGCCGTTGCCGTTCGGGCCGGTCTGCACCGCCACCTGGATGTCGGGGTTGGCCTCGTTCCAGACGTCCACGACGTCTTCGATGCCGGGGATCCAGGAGGTGAAGGTCAGCTCGACCTTGCCCTCCGCCGGGGCGCAGGCGGCAGCGTCGCCGTCGCCGGAGCCGCCAGAGGTGCCGGCTGCGGAGCATCCGGTGAGGGCGACGGTGGCCGCGGTGAGCAGGGCAACGGTGGCCGCTCGTTTCGTGATTCGCATTGGTTTCCTTCGTTGGAGTGGGTGCTGAACAGGAGTGGTGCGGGATGAGGCGTGGTGCGGATGGTGCGGGTCAGGCGGTCTGGAACAGTCGGGAAGAAGGGGGTTATTTGACGCTGCCGGCGCCGAGGCCGTTGCGCCAGAAGCGCTGCAGCAGCAGGAACAGGACGATCAGCGGGATGATCGACAGCAGTGCGCCGATGAGCACGTAGCCGCGCAGTTCGGGGATCTGGTTCACCTGCGAGTTCCAGGCGTAGAGGCCGAGGGTGACGGGGAACAGGGTCTCGTCGCGGAGCATGATCAGCGGCAGGAAGAAGTTGTTCCAGATGGCCACGAACTGGAAGAGGAACACGGTGACCAGGGCGGGGAACATCAGCTTCACCGAGACGGTGAAGAAGGTGCGCACCTCGCCGGCGCCGTCGAGCCGGGCTGCTTCGATCAGTTCGTCTGGCACGCTCGCCGAGGCGAAGATGCGAGTGAGGTACACGCCGAACGGGCTGACCAGGCTGGGCAGGAACACCGCCCAGAAGGTGTTGGTGAGGCTGACCTGGCTGAAGATCAGGAACAACGGCAGCGCCAGTGCGGTGGCCGGCACGAGCACCCCGCCGAGCACGATGTTGAACAGCAGTTCCCGGCCGGGAAAGCGGTACTTGGCCAGGGCGTAGCCGCACATGGCGGCGAACAGGGTGGCCAGCAGGGCACCGGCGCCGGCGTAGAGGGCGCTGTTGAGCATCCACTTGAGGAACACGCCGTCGCGGTAGGCGACGAGGTTGCCGATGTTGGCGAACAGGTTGAAGTCGGCGAACCAGAGCGGGCTGGTGGTGGTGAACTGCGAGCTGCTCTTGGTGCCGGCGATGAACAGCCACCAGATCGGAATGAGGAAGTAGAGCGTGAAGACCAGCATCACGGTCATCGCGCCGACGCGGGAGAGCGGGCTCTCCTTGGCGACCTTCGCGACCGGGGTGTTCCCCCGCTTGGCCGGGCGGATGACGGTGGGAGTCTCGGTGAGGGCGCTCATTAGCCTTCCTTCCGCTGGGTGAACTTGAGGAACGAGAACGACAGCGCGAACGTGGCAAGGGCCAGCACCACGCTGAACGCGGCGGCGAGGTTCACGTTGGGGATGGAGGAGGTGGAGTAGACCATCAGGTTCGGGGTGAACGTGCTGGTCACGGCGGAGCTGAAGGAGCGGAACACCTGCGGTTCGGCGAGCAGTTGCAGGGTGCCGATGATGGAGAAGATGCCGGTGAGCACGATGGCGGGCATGATCAGCGGAATCTTGATCGACCAGGCGATGCGCAGCTGGCCGGCGCCGTCGAGCCGGGCGGCCTCGTAGATCTCGGTGGGGATGGCCAGCAACGCCGAGTAGATGATCAGCATGTTGTAGCCCACGTAGACCCAGGTGACCACGTTCGCGATCGCCCACAGCACTAGGTCGGCAGAGAGGAAGCTGATGTTGCTCGTGATGGCCGTGAACGGCGACAGGTTCGGTGAGTAGAGGAAGCCCCACATGATCGCGGCGATCACCCCGGGCACGGCGTAGGGCACGAAGAACGCAAGGCGGAAGAAGCGCTTGCCGCGCAGCAGCGGGCTGTCGAGCAGCAGCGCGAACAGCAGCGCCAGGCCGAGCATCACCGGCACCTGCACCACGCCGAAGGCGAGCACCCGGCCGATGGATGCCCAGAACGGGCCGTTCTGGAACACCAGCAGGTACTGGGTGAGACCGCCGAACACCTCGGTGGCCTTGCCGAAGGTGCCGTCCCGCTCCACGACGAGCAGGGACTGGTAGACCGCGTAGCCGATCGGCAGCAGGTAGAACAGGGCGAAGAGGATGGCGAACGGCACGATGAAGATCGCGATCGCCCTCGGGTGCGCCACCTTGATCTTGCGGGGCTTCTGCCCCGGGTTCTGCGGGGCCGGGCTGCGGCGGGCCGCGCTCCGGGCATCCGCGGCCGGTAGGGCTGGTGCGCTCATGATGCGGTGTCCTCTCTGACGACGCGTACGGCTCCGGCCGGTACGCGCAGGGTGCTGGTGATGACGGCGTCGGTGACGAGCTCGACTCCGGTCGCGCTCACCTCCGCGTCGGTGTCGCCGTGGTTGATGATGAAGAGGTAGCTGCGCCCGTCGCCGGCGCGGCGCACCACCTCGAGCAGGCCGTCGTTCTCCGGGCCGGCCGCGGTGACGCCGGCCTCGGCCACGATGGTGCGGAGCAGGTCGCGGTAGCCGTCGGGGTGCGGCGCCGTGGCGACGTACCAGGCGGTTCCGGTTCCGGTGGTGTGCCGGGTCACAGCGGGCACTCCGGCCAGGGCGCCGTCGGTGTAGTGGGCAACGGCGCCGGCGCCGGCCAGGCGGAGCCGTTCGGTCCACAGGGTGGCGGTGCCGCCGGCGAGGACTCCGTCGAGGCCGAGGGTGTGGCCGGGGGCGAGCGGAACGAACTCCTCCACCGTGATGCCGAGCAGGTCGCGGAACGCGCCGGGGTAGCCGCCGAGCCGCACCCGGTCGTCTTCGTCGACGATGCCGCTGTAGAACGTGACCAGGGCGTGGCCGCCCGCGGCGACGAACCCGGTGAGGTTGTCGGCCTGGGCGTCGGAGGCCAGGTACAGTGCGGGCACCACGACGAGGCGGTAGCCGCTGAGGTCGGCATCCGGGGAGACGATATCGACGGTGACGCCGAGCCGGTGCAGCGCGGCGTATGCGGCGTGCACCTGTTCGAGGTAGGTCACCGACTGGGACGGCCGGGATTCGCCGTCGCCGGCCCACCAGGCCTCCCAGCTGAACAGGATCGCGGCATCCGCCACGACGCGGGTGCCGATGACCTCGTCGAGCCGGTCGAGGGTGGCGCCGAGCTGTACCACCTCGCGCCAGAGCACGGTGTCGGTGCCGGCGTGCGGCACCAGCGCGGAGTGGAACTTCTCCGACCCCTGCTGCGAGGCGCGCCACTGGAAGAAGCAGATCGCCTCGGCGCCGCGGGCCACGTGCGCCAGGGAGTTGCGGGTCATCTCCCCGGGCGCCTTGGCGAGGTTGAGCGGCTGCCAGTTGACGGCGCTGGTGGACTGCTCCATCAGCAGCCAGGCATCCCCGCCGGCCAGGCCGCGGGTGAGGTCGGCGGCGAAGGCGAGCTCGGTGGTGGGGTCGGCCAGCCGGTGGTCGAGGTAGTGGTCGTTGGCGACCACGTCGACGGCGGATGCCCAGCGCCAGTAGTCGAGGTTCTTGATGTGTGCGGCGACCATGAAGTTCGTGGTGACGGGCAGCTCGCTGTGCCGGCGGATGACGGCCTCTTCGGCCCGGTAGTAGCCGAGGAGTTCGTCGGAGCTGAACCGGTGGAAGTCGAGCACTTGGCCGGGGTTGCGGCTGGACAATGTGAGCCGCGGGGTGTGCACCTCGGCCCAGGCGGTGTAACGCTGGCTCCAGAAGCTCGTGCCCCAGGCGGTGTTGAGCGCGGCCATGCTGCCGTATTTCGCCTCGAGCCAGCCGCGGAAAGCGGCGGCGGTGTCGTCGTCGTAGCAGAGCGCGTTGTGGCAGCCGAGTTCGTTGGAGACATGCCAGAGTGCCACGGCGGGGTGGCGGCCGTAGCGCTGGGCGACCTGCTCCACCAGGCGCAGAGCGTGCTCGCGGAACACCGGCGAGCTCGGGCACCAGGCCTGGCGGCCGCCGGAGTAGCGGGTGGTGCCGTCTTCGGTCTCGGGCAGGATCTCCGGGTGCAGCGTGGTCAGCCACGGCGGCGGCGAGGAGGTGCCGGTGCCGAGGTTCACCCGGATGCCGTGATTGTGCAGCAGCTCGATGATGGTGTCGAGCAGGGTGAAGTCGTACTCCCCCGGGGCCGGTTCCAGGGCGCTCCAGCCGAAGATGTTGATCGCCACGAGGTCGACGCCGGCCTGCTGCATCAGCAGCACGTCTTCGGCCCACACCTCTGGCCCCCACTGTTCGGGGTTGTAGTCGCAGCCGTAGGCGATGCCGTTCTGCACGAACGGGGTCGCCCGGGTGACCTGGTGCGTCACGGCCGGGGTGGCTACTGGGGTGCTCATGTGCTCCTGTTTCTGCGTTGCCGCCCGTGGGGACGGCCTCGATAACGACGTTCTGTGAACGTGCACAGATGCAGGAGCAAAAAACTCCTCATTGAGTGTCTGTGAACGTACACAGAGTAGGTACTGGGCGACCGTCGTGTCAAGCGACCCGACCGGTACAGTTATCGAATGGTGACAAATCCGGGGCGGCGCAAGCGCGCGACGATCCACGACGTCGCCGCGGAGGCCGGGGTCTCCCGCGGCACGGTGAGCCGCGTGGTGAACAACGAACCCTACGTCTCGGCCGAGGCGCGCATCGCCATCGAGGCGGCCATCGAGAAGGTCGGCTACGTGCCGAACACTGCCGCCCGCAACCTCGTCATGCAGCGTTCGCAGGCGGTGGGTCTGATCGTGCACGAACCACATTCCCTGTTTCTCGAAGACCCCAACATCGGCGAGATCCTACTCGGCGCCAACTCCGCGCTCTCGCGCGCCGACTACCAAATGGTCAGCCTGGTGATCGAGTCGGAGCGGGACACCGAGCGGGTGGCGCGGTACCTCAGCGGCGGCTTCGTCGACGGCGTGGTCGTGGTGTCCGCCCGGGAACAAGACCCGATCACGCGGGTGATCGAACGGCTGGATCTGCCGGCCGCGTTCGTCGGGCATCCGCAAGACCTGCGCGAGTTGCCCTACGTGGGCATCAACAACCGCGCTGCCGCCCGCGGCATCACCGAACGCCTGATCGGCACCGGTCGGCAGCGCATCGGCATGATCGCCGCGGCCCTGGACCGTGACTCCGGCTCTGACCGGCTGGCCGGTTTCACCGATGCGCTCGGCGATCGGTTCGACCCCGGCCTGGTGGCCCCGGTGCCGCTCTACACCTACGCCGACGGACGCGACGGCATGCGCGCCCTGCTGGCCCGTGATCCCCTCATCGACGGCGTCTTCGCGGCGTCAGACGTCATCGCCGCCGGTGCTCTGAACGCCCTGCGCGAGGCCGGCCGCCGCGTGCCCGAGGACGTGGGCATCGTCGGCTTCGACGACAGCGCCTGGGCCCTCCGCTGCCAACCGCTGCTGTCCACGGTGCGGCAGCCCGCGAACGGCCTCGGCCAGCGCGCGGCCGAGTCGGTGCTCAGCCAGCTGCGCGGCGAACCTCCGGTGCTCGGCGGCATCCTGCTCGACACCGAAATCGTCTGGCGCGACTCCGCCTGACCCGCCCACCTGTTCCCCGGCGGGCCGCGGCGGGCCGCGGCTCAACTATTCCCCGTGCGGACATTTGCGCCCGGTGCGCCGGCCGCAGAAGTCCGGTTCGGCAACAGTTGCGGCACGCGGCGGCCCCGACGAACCGCCAGCGCGGGGTTGTCGGGGCGGCGGCGGACGCGCAGAATGGTGCCGTGAGTCGCAAGCGAGTGATCGTCAACGGGATGGTGCAGGGCGTGGGCTTCCGGTATTACACCGAGGCGCAGGCGAGCGGACTCGGTCTGGGCGGGTACGTGCGCAACATGCCGAACGGCGCGGTCGAGGCCGAGATCGAGGGTGACGATGACGCCGTCGAGCGGATGCTGACCTGGCTGCGTCGAGGACCGCGCTCCGCGAGCGTGGAATCGGTGCAGGTGACCGACCTGGCCGAACACGGCGAGGCGAGTTTCAGCATCCGGATTTAGCGCTCTCGCGGCGATCCCCCAGCCGCAGCGCCGCCCGGTGGCCGCGCGCGCTGGTGGTCTGGCGTACCGTGGAAGTATGGGCGCGCAGGCATCCGGTCCCGGCCGGACCGGACCGACGGTGCGCGAAGCCTCCCGGCCACGGGAGGCACCGAAAGCGCGTCAGCCGTTGCGCGCGCGCCGACGCCTCACCCTGCGGCAGAGTTACGGCATCGGCCGGCTGGTTCTGGCCGTGGCCGGCATTGTCGGGCTGATCGGCAACTACGAGTACGTGCTGCTGTTCCCCACCTTCGCGGCGTACAACGTCTTCACCTATTTCACGGTGCAGAGCGCGATCGCCGCGGTGGTGGCATTCGTGCTCGGCGCGATCGTGGCGTTCCGGCAGCCGAAGGACCCGCAGTGGCTCGACCTGTTCCGGGCGCTGGTCACGACGTACATCCTCGTGTCCGGCATCGTGTTCCTCACGATCGTCATCCAGTCGTCGTCGCGCGACTACTCGATCGAGGTGCCTTGGCCCAGCCAGGTGCTGCACTTCTACATCCCCACCATCGCCCTGTTGGACTGGCTGACCGACACCGGCAAAGACCAGATCTCCTGGCGCTTCCTGCGCTGGATCCTGCCTTACCCGTTGCTCTGGGGCGTGTTCACGCTGGTGCGCGGCTCGATCGTGGGCTGGTACCCGTACTTCTTCCTCGACCCGGCCCAGGTGAGCGGCCCGCTCGAGACGGTGATGTACTGTCTGATCGCGGTGCTGCTCTTCACCGGGATCGCGGCCGTGCTCGTGGCCACGTCCCGGTTGAGCTGGCGGCCGCGGGAGCGCCGCGAGCGTGGCTCCGGCGGCTCATCGGTGCCGAACTAGGCCCACCGGCATCCGACGGATGCGCGGCCGGCCCGGCCGGCGCATCCGTTACTGCTCGACGGGAACGAAGGTGTACTGGCTGGTGAGGTGCTCGGTCTCGCAGGTGCCGCAGTACAGCACCCCGGAGGCCTGCATGGCCGACACGCGCGGCGAGCACTGAATCACCTTCGGGCCGCAGCACGGCGAGATCACCATGAAGGCGCCGGGCTCGGCGGCGGCGTGGCCGCTCAAGCTGCGGTGGTGGTGGCTTCCCTCGCAGGGCAATGTCGAGTCGAAGTCGAGCAGCGACATGGAGTCAAGGTTGGTCAGAATATACATGGTTCACTCGGTCAATCAGCTGGGGCATCGGCCGCGGTACACGTGGGAAACCGGGATCGCGACCGCACCCGATGGCCGACGGCGGAACACTGTACGCCCGACTGGACTCCGTCGGCACGACCAGTCAGACAACGACTGGATCTCCCCACGGGGGTGTCCCTAAGCGGACGGCCCCTTCACCGACTAGACGTTTCGGCGAGCTTACACCGGGACTCTGAGTTTTGCTCGTTAATTTCTCGCGTCGGGATTTCACCTGTTCGGCGGGCGCCGTGGCGGGCTCTGCGCGGGCTCTCCGCGGGTTACGCCGCGGGCTCCGGCGTGGCGCTGGCGCCCAGGGCGAACGGCTCCAGGCTGCGCAGAGCCGCGGCGGTGAACTCGGAGTTGTCCACTGTGGCGAGCGTGAGCGCCTGCTCGCCGCTGACAAAACCGACCAGGATCGGCTCATTCGTGAGCGGCATCATGTTCACCCACACCCGGAATTCGAGGGTGTCGTCGCCGACGGTGGTCCACAGTGCGGCGTCGGTGTTCCAGAACGGTTCGTCGAAGCGCAGCCAGATCTTGTCGAGCGTGCCCATGCCCAGCGCCGCGATGGCGCCGCGGTGCGCAAACGGCAGGGCCGGGTCGAACTCGATCACGTCACTCTTGAGCACACCCAGTGGCACCGTGACGATCGCGCGATCCACAGTGAGCGATTCCCCCGTGCCCAACCGCAGGCTCACGGATGCGTCGGTGTAGGCAATGCGGGTGACCACGCTGGAGTACAGCACCTCGAGGTCGGCCGCGTCCTCGTCGAGCAGTGCGCTGTAACCGCCGAGCACGATGCGGGTGTCGTCTTCGGCGATCGTGGCCGGGGTGGGGCTGAACCAGCCGCTCATCTCGTCGGTCGGGGCACCGGACTCCAGCGTGTTGGCGGTGGCGAGCTGGTAATTCAGCCAGTCGGCGTCGGAGACCCCGGCGGAGCCATCCGTCTGCGACAGGGTGGCGGAGCCGGAGGCCACCAGGGACTTCGCCAGCGAGGTGTCCTGCGCCTGGTCGGCCGCCCAGGCGAGGGCGGCAGTCACGGCGTCGGTGCCGACCGCCGAGACCAGGGTCACGGTGCCGTCGGGGGCGCGGACCTCCGGCGTTGGCGGGAATGGTGCGTGCGAGACCTCGAGGCCGGTGAACTCCTCATCGAGGGAGGTGCCGCCGCTGCCGACGATGAATGACGCGCCGAGCTCCACCGGCATCGGCCAGTCCTTGTCGGCGACAGTGTCGATGCGGCCGCCGAGCCGGTCACGGGCCTCGATCACCATCACGGTGAAACCGGCGTCGGCGAGCAGCCGGGCGGCGGCGAGCCCGGCGGCACCGGCACCGATCACGGCGACCCGCTCCCCCGGTTTGGCGAGATCAATGAGGGTTCTGGCAGCGGACTGGCCAGAGGCGCGGGCGCCCTGCACCGTGCCCGGGGCGTCGCTGGAGACGGCTTCACCGGCGAGAAAGAGCCGGTCGAGCACGGGTTCGGCGAGGTCGTCGCGTTGCTGCGGGGTGGAGGACACAGCCGCGAAACTGTAGGAGCCCTGCGCGAACGGGTCCTCAGACCACGACGAGCGGAGCATGCCGGCGGGCTTCGGCACCAGGGACGGCGTGGGCGTGCCCGTCGGGGTGGGCGTGCCGGTGGGTGTGGGCGCAGGCGGGGTGCATCCGGTGAGCGCGAGCAGCGACAGGCCCGAGATGGAGCTGATCAGGAAGGTCCGACGTTTCATCGTGTGCTCGCGTCACCCGGTGCGGGACGCACTCCTCTCGACCCTCGAAGTGGTACCCCTCACGCTACCTCAGCCCGGGGACGACAGCTTTCGGCGACCGTGTGGGCGCGCCGGGCGCAACTGTTACCCGGGCGGACAACTGTTGCCCGCGCACCGGGCGCAGAAGTCCGCAGCGGCAACAGTTCACGCGGCGGATGCGGCGGGTCAGGCGCCGGAGCCGGGCGCGGGCGGCTCGAGGAAGGCGTCGTCGAGCAGGGCGCGCACCCGCGGCAGCAGCTCGGCACGCAGGTCCTCCGCGTCCGCGTCGAGCAACTGGGCGATGGCGCCGATGATGACACCCACCGGCAGCTCGCCGTCGCAGGCGCCCACGAGCGCGGCCTGGGCGGTGTCCAGTGGCACGGAGCGGCCGAACCCGCCGCCCTGGTGCAGCGTCATCAGCGTCGGGTCCTCCTGGCCGGGCCAGAAGTGCCGTTCCTCGGTCACGTCGGATCCCACGGTGAGGGTGCTCCGCAGCAGGGTGTCGTCGTCGAGGCCGGCCTGCCAGTCGTGGGCGGCCAGGCACTCTTCGAGGTGACTGCCGATGCCGGCGGCGTTGTGGCCGAGCGCCTCGGGCAGGCGCTCGAGCCGCAGCAACCGGGTGCGGCCGTGCGCATCCGCGGCCGGGCGGCGCAGCAGCATGTAGCCGAAGCCCACCTGCCGCACCCCGCGGGCCTCGAAGTCGTCGAGCCAGGCGGCATAGAGCCGGTCGAAGTCGGGGGTGTCGGGTCGGGTGCCGCCGTCGCGGATCCAGGTCTCGGCGTACCCGGTGGGAAGCTGCACCTCGCGCTCGATGATCCAGGCGTCCAGCGGGGCGGCGGGGTCGGTCGTGGGAGCCGGCTCCAGCCAGTCGACGAGCCGGTCGAGGGCCTCCGCTTCGGCGTGGTACTCCCAGTTGCCGAGCAGCTGGGCCACCCCGCCGGGGGTGAGGTGCTCGGCGGCGCCGCGCACCACGGCTTCCACCAGGGCGTCGCCGACCATGCCGCCGTCGCGGTATTCGTAGTTCGGCACGCCCTCTACCCGCGGAGTGATCACGAACGGCGGGTTGGAGATGATGTGGTCGAAGCGTTCGCCGGCCACCGGGTCGAACAGGCTGCCGAGCCGGAACTCGATGTTGTCGATGCCGTTCAGCCGGGCGTTCAGCGCGGCGAGTTCGAGGGCGCGCTCGGAGATGTCGGTGGCGACCACCCGGCGGGCGTGCCGGGACGCGTGCAGCGCCTGGATGCCGCAGCCGGTGCCGAGGTCGAGCGCGGAGTCCACCGGCGCCGGAATGAGCAGGGCGCTGAGGGTGAGCGAGGCGCCGCCCACGCCGAGCACGTGGTTCTCGGCGAGCGGATGCCCGAGCGCCAGTTCGCCCAGGTCGGAGGCGATCCACCAGCTGCCGGCGCCGTGGGCGTCGACGAAGCTGTACGGACGCAGGTCAACGACGGGCTTCACCTGGGGCGCGCCGTCGTCGAGGGTGGGTTCGTCGACAGTGCCGCCGTGGCCGTCGTGCGCGGTGAGGAGGCCGAGCCGCTCGGCCCCATCCACGCCGAGGGACGGCAGCGCGGCATCGATCTCGGCGCGATCAACGGGTAGGCCGAGCACGAAGAGCTGGGCCAGCGCCACATTCGGCTCCGGCACGTTGAGGGTGGCGCGCAGCCGGGCGAGCGCCCGCAGGGCCGGCACCCGCTGATTGCGGTGCAGCGCGGCATCCGCTTCGATGCCCCACAGCCCGGTCAGGGCCGTCACCGAGAAGTTGGCGGCGAAGAGGTCGGCGCGGAGCAGGTCGATCAGAGGTGCAGTCACCTCTCTATTCAACTGCACGGGAGGGTTCTCGCCCGCACCGTTCTCGCCGGGGGCCGAGTCGTCGCCAGCCGCACTCAATTACGGACTTCGCACAGTCAGCGCGGCCGAAAACCCGGCGAAGTCCGTAAATCACCGACGCACGACCCCAGCAGGAACGGTCCGCGAACGCTACAGCCAGCGCATCGTGAACGCACGGGCGAGCAACCCGTTCAGCGGCGGTGCCGCGAGGGTGCGCACCAGGGCGTTCCGGGCCTGCAACCGCATGCCGCGGGCCGGCCGGCCCATCGCCATGTTGAACCCGGCCTGGCGGGCGGCGATCCGCGCGCTCCGGCGTCGGCGCCGGTCGTAGCCGGCGAGCGTCACCCTGGCCTCGATCGGTTGGGCGAGCGCGTGCTTGAGCGCCGGGGCGAGCGCGAGCGCGTCGAGCCAGCCCAGGTTCATGCCCTGCCCGCCGATCGGGCTGATCTCGTGCGCCGCATCCCCGGCCAGCAGCACTCGGCCCTGCACCATCGTGGATGCGAGCCGTTGCCGCACCGAGAACGAGCTCGGTTCGCCGTCGGTGGGCGGCAGGCTCACGCCGGTGCGGCTGTGCACCAGCGCGGTGAGGTCGTCGATCGACGCATCCGTCAGCAGGGTCGGCGTCATCGCCACCCAGCGTCGCCGGCCATCCGGCAGGGGGAAGGACTCCACCACCCCGGCCTCCTCGAAGAACAGCACCGCCTCGCTGCCGTGCTCGCCGGTGTCGGGGTAGTCGGCCATCAAGTAGGTCTCTCCCCCGCCGAGCGGCCGGGAGGCGATGCCGACCGCATCGCGCAGTCGCCCGCGGGCGCCGTCGGCCACCACCACGTAACGCGCCCTGGCGACGATCTCCACTCCCACGTCGCCGGCCACGTCGGCGGCGGCCTGGTCGGCCCCGGTTTCGGCCAGCACGTCCACGTGCTCGCCGCGGTCCTGCAGCATGCCCACTCCCACACCCGAGCGCAGGCCGTCCGGCCGCAACTGCAGGTACCGTTCCCGCAGCACGGCCTCGGTCTCGTATTGCGGCAACGCCACCACGAAGGGGAATTTGCCGGCGGTCTGCGCGAACGACAACCGGCCCAGCGTGTGTCCGCCGCTCTGCACGCTGCCGGTTTCGATCTTCACGCCCCGTTCGAGCACCCGCTCCGCCACCCCGGCTTCCCGCAGCACCCGCATCGACGGTGGGTGGATGCCGATGGCCCGCGCCAGCATCGACGGCCGGGTGCGCCGTTCCAGCACCTCCACGTCTACGCCGCGCTCGGCCAGCAAGCAGCCCAGCAGGATGCCCACGGGGCCGCCGCCCACCACAATCACGTCACGCATGTGCTCGCCGCTCCTTCTCCGCAGTGCTGATCCGGGTGCTGTCGGGTGGCGGCTGCCAGCGCAGCATCAGCCGGTAGGGCAGTTCGCGGCGCACGTTCCAACCCGGCGGCGCCACCCCGGCCAGCTCCCGAAAGGTGAAGCTGCGCCGAATGGAGGTGAGCCCGTCGACCCGAATATAAGAGCGGCGAAAGAACGGCCAGGTGCCCAGCCCGAAGCCGAGATAGGCCAGCGGATGCCGCTCGATGTCACCGTGCAGCACTACCGAGCGGCTGAGCCGTTCGGAGTCGACCAGCAGGGCGCCCAGCTCGGCCGCACCGAGGTGGTGCAGCACGTGGTTGGAGAGCACGATGTCGAACCGTTCCCCCGCCGCGACCAGGTCGGCGCTGTGCGCCCGGCGGAACTGCAACCCGGGAATGGCCGGCTGGCCGGTGGCGTAGGCGTGCGCCCGGGCATCCGGGTCGATCGCGGTCACGGTGAGGAGCAGGCCGTCCCTGACGGCCCAGCGGGCCAGCGACCGGGCCACATCGCCGCCGCCCGAGCCGATGTCGAGCAGGGTGCGCGGTGCCGTGGCGGAGAGCAGCGGCCGGATGTCGTGCCGGTAGGTGTGCCGCAGCCCGGACACGACGGCGTTGACGTAGCGGAAGTTGGCGTAGGTGCGCCGCAAGGCCTCGGCGTCGCAGTGGGGATCGTCCATGATCTCGACGGCGCCGATCGCCCGTTCTGTGAGCGAAGGGAGCACCGCCTCAGCCGCGCAGCACTGTCATCAGTCCGGATTCGACGGTGAGGCCCGGGCCGAACGCCATCGCGCAGACCCGGTCGCCCTCGGCGGTGCTCTCACCGTCGAGGATCTCCTTCATCACGAACAGGATGGTGGCGCTGGACATGTTGCCGTTGGTGCGCAGGGTTTCCCGCGAGGGCACCAATTGCGCTTCGGTGAGACCGAGCTTGGCCTCGGTCTTGTCCAGGATGCTGCGCCCGCCCGGGTGGATCGCCCAGTGTGCGATCGCGGTGCTCAGGGTCGAGCCCGGTGCGAGGGAGGTGAGTACCTGCCCGGCCGCGGCGGTGCCGTCGGGGTCCGCGCCCGCGGCCAGCGCGTCGGCCTCGGCCACGACACCGGCGGCGAGGGCCCGGGTGAGCGCGTCGTCGCGGGCGAACAGCGGGGCCAGCGCGGATTCGATGTGCTCGTCGATGATGTGCGGCACGTACGAGCTGAGGATCATCTCGAAGCCCTCGTCGCCGATCTTCCAGGCCATGTCGCCCTCCCCGACCGGGGTGATCACGGTCTCGAAGAAGTCCAGGTTGAGGGCGTTCTCACCGGCGACCGGCAGCCGGCTGCTCACGATGCCGGCGGCGGCGCCATCCGAGAACAGCGACGAGGCCACGATGGTGTCGGGGTCGCTGGAGGTGCGCAGGTGCAGCGAGCAGAGCTCGGCGCTGACCACGAGCACCACGGCGTTGGGGTCGGCCTCGACGAATTGCTTGGCCGTGCGGAGCGCCGGCATGGAGGCGTAGCAGCCCATGAAGCCGAGGTGATAGCGCTGGGTGGATGGCGCCAGGCCGAGTTCACGCACCAACATGTAGTCGGGGCCGGGGGCGTAGAACCCGGTGCACGACACCGTCACCACGTGGGTGATGTCGGCCGGGTCGAGGCCGGGGCAGGCGGCCAAGGCGCGGCGGCCGGCCTCCACGAACAGTTTTGTGGCCTGTTCGATGTAGAGCTCGTTGCGCACCCGGGTGCCCGGCACGAGCAGTAGCTGGTTGGCGGCGTCGAAGAACTGCGGCTCCGTAGCGGTGGAGTCCAGGGTGAGCTCTTCGATCACGGTGTGCCGGGTGTCGATGCCCGACAGGTTGAACGACGCGGTCACCAGCCGCTGAGCCAATCGACTCAGCCCGGGTTGGGCGGCGAAGATATCGCGCACTTGGTCCTGCACGAGGACGGTGGGTGGAACCACGGTCTGGAGCGCTCTCAGCGTGACGGCCATGCCCCAGTGTTACACGCAGCGTGTTCCGGGCACACCCCCCTGTGCGGCGCGGCGCGGCCGTATTCGGCCCGTGGCACACCCCCACAAGGGGGTGGCGCGGCCTCTCCGCTCCGGCCGTCGCGGACGGGGGCGCGCAACGGGTGGCCGCGACAGTTAGGGCAGGCGGTCGAAGAGGCGGGTGGCGGTGATCGCGAGGGCGAAGCCGACCGCGACGATGGCGGTGACCGAGCCGAGGTAGGCCATCGGCGCTGCGGAGGTCATTCCGAAGGCTCCGGTGGCCCCGATGCCCACGGCGACGGCGGTCACCACGGCGGCGAGTACAGCGATCCAGCTCTGCAGGCGCAGGCCGACCTTCGCCGGAGTGGGGGTGCGCCGGGCCCGTTGCCGTCCGCCGGCCCGGGTGAGCACAGCTCCGCCCACGCAGCCCCAGAAAGAGACCACGAGCAGCGCGGCGATCACGTCGCTGGGCCGGTGCCACAGGCTGACCAGGGTGGATACGCCGGCGGCGACCGCGAAGGCGGCACCGAGCGTGCCGGCCAACCAGCGGGTGTGCGGGCTGGCCACGAGGAACACGATGAGCGCAGACGCTGCCGCCACCGTCGTATGCCCGGAGGGGAATGAATTGGAGACGTAGCCATCCACGCCCAGGTCGGGCCGGGTCAGGAACACATTTTTAAGCAGCTGGGTGGTGACGGTCGCGGCCAGAGCGCTACCCACACCCACCACGAGCGGGAACCAGGCCCGCCGCACGGCGGCGATGACAAGACTGACGATGGCGCCAACGGCGACCATCACGGACGGGATCAGGTCGAGCAGGCTGCGGGTGACTTCGGCACCGGTGGTGCCGTTCTCGGCGCCGTTGAACGCCAGCTGATCGATGGCCTGTCCGGTTTCGTCGCGCACGAAGAAGAGGTACAGGCCCACGAAGGCGAGGATGCACAAAACGGCGGCACCGATATAACGGGTGGGAGTGAGGCGGGAGAACGGGTGCACCCTCTACTGTCCCACGGCAGCATGGGTGAACCATGAAAGGACGGTGCACGAGCCGTGCAAAAACGCGGGAAACCCGCGCCGGATCTGTCTTGACATCGAGATGTCGGAGCGTAGTTTCACACTATGAGGAACCGTAAGAGCAGGGCGAATGACCCGAAGGGCACGGTCAGCGTCGATCGCGCTTGGTGGAGTCGTTCGCCCGACCGCGGCGGCTACCCCGGACTCGAGGGCGACTTCGAGTCCGAGCGCCGTCGTGCGGCCGCCGCCAGCGACGAGAAGGTGGAACCCTACGAGCACGGCGAGGGTGCCACTGCCGTGTTGCCGGTCACCGAACCGGGCCAGACCCACCCCTGACGCGTCCATCGGCACAACCGGTCGCGGGTTCCGCGACCGGGATCTCGGTGTGCGCCCCGACACCTTTTCCGGCGCCGGCTCTCCGAGCGCCGGCTATTCCAACGCCACAGTGACCTTGCCGCGCAGGTGGCCCGCGGCCAGGTGCCGGTAGGCATCCTGCACCCGTTCCACCGGGTACACGCTGTCGATCGGCAGCTGCACCTCGCCGCCCGCGATAAGGTCGGCCAGCGCGGCCAACGCACCCGGCTCGGCGCTCTGCCCGCCGACCCCGGCGATGCCTTCCTCCGCCCGGTAGCCGCGGGCGGCGATGGTGTTGATCCGCCGGCCGGGCACGCCCAGGGCGAGCGCGGCGTCGATCGTGGCCGGGCCGTTGTTGTCGAGCGCGGCCGTGTAGCGCGGTGCCACTTCGCGCAGCCGGTCGACGAGGCCGTCACCGTAGGCGACCGGCACCACGCCGAGCCCGATCAGGAAGTCATGGTTCGCGGCGCTGGCCGTGCCCACCACGGTGGCCCCGGCGCGCAGGGCGAGCTGAGCGGCGAGCACCCCGACCCCGCCGGCCGCCGCGCTCACCAGCACGGTGTCCGCCGGGGTGAGATGCAGCGAGTGCACGGATGCCCACGCGGCCCGGCCGGCGATGTCCAGCGCGCCGGCCTCGACGAAGCCCAGTTTCGGCGGCTTGGCGTGCACCTGGTCGGCGTCGATGACCAGGTAGTCGGCTTGGGCGGCCATCCGCAGACCGCCGAAGACGGCATCGCCTGCGCTGAAGCCGGTGACGCCCAGGCCGACATGGTCGATGACTCCGGCGAAGTCGTTGCCGTTTCCGCTGGGCGGGGTCACGTTGTAACGCGCCGCGGCCGGGCCGCCGGCCAGGATCTTCAGGTCGACCGGGTTGAGGCCGGCGGTGTGCACCCGCACCCGCACCTGGCCCGGACCGGCCTGCGGGGCTTCGGCGGTGTCGAGCCGCAAGACCTCGAGGGAACCGAACCTGTCGAATCTCACGTAGCGCGCCATCGTCACAGCCTAGACACGCCCATCCGCCCGGTCGAGGGGTGGGCCGGGTGCAGGCCCCGTGATATCGATTCGCTGACCGCGAACACCGGGCCGGCCAGACCGGTTGCGAGCGGTCGCCGAATCGCAAAAAATTAATCGTAGTTGAGTCGTGCCGACTCAAGTTTGACACCCAGGCCGGGTCGCAAAACCCGGCGCGCGCCCCGCGTGATGCCGATGGACCTCTATCGGGCCGGTGATGTCTACGTACTGAACGCCGACATGCCCGGCATCGACCCCGGCTCGGTCGACATCGACGTGGACGGGCAGTTGCTCACCATTCGAGGTGAGCGCACCCTCGCGAACCACGAAAACGTGAAGTGGCTCACCCGGGAGCGCACGTCCGGGTCGTTCCTGCGCCAGCTGAACCTCGGCCAGGGCATCGACCTCGACAACATCAGCGCCACCTACGCCAACGGCGTGCTCTCGGTGACGATTCCGGTGAGCGAGGCCGCCAAGCCGCGGAAGATCGAAATCAGCAGCGAAAAGCAGGAAACGGTGACGCTGAAGGAAGGCGAGAAGCGTCTCAACGCCTGACGCCGCAAACCGAGAAAAAGACAGGATTCCAAGGAATTAGGTCCTTGGGTCCTGTCTTTTTGCGTGTTGTACACGCTAAGTTCATATTTCTCTGATCGACTGAATTTGTAGCATCCGCAGCGCAATCCCCGTAAAGTGCCTAAGTACCAAACGAATGGAAGCTCCGTGAGCATTCGAACGGCCGAATACCCCAGGCCGGATTATTTCCTTCTCCACCTCAGTGACACGCACCTGCTAGCAGACGGTAACCGTCTCTACGGCAGCGTCGACAGCACCGCACACGTGCAACGGTTGATCGCGGATGTGGAGGCGTCAGGCGGCAGGCCCGACGCCATCATCATCACCGGCGACCTGGCCGACAAGGGCGAGCCCGATGCCTACGCGAAACTGCGCAGCATTGTGGAGCCCGCCGCCGAGCGCCTCGGAGCGAAGCTGCTCTGGGTGATGGGCAACCACGACAACCGGGCGAACTTCCGCACCGAGTTGCTCGGCCAGGAGCCCAGCCTCGCCCCGATCGACCACGTCGATTACGTCGGTGGCCTGCGCATCATCACCTTCGACACCACCGTGCCGGGCAGCCACTACGGCGAGATCTCCGACCGCCAGCTGGAGTGGCTCAGCGAGCAGCTCAGTTTTCCGGCGCCGGATGGCACGATCCTCGCGATGCACCACCCGCCGGTGCCGAGCATGCTCGACCTGTCCGTGTCGGTGGAGCTGCGCGACCAGGCCAGCCTGGCGCAGGTGCTGCGCGGCACGGATGTGCGCAGCATCCTCGCCGGACACCTGCACTACTCCTCCACCGCGACTTTCGCCGGAATCCCGGTGTCGGTGGCCTCGGCCACCTGCTACACCCAGGACCTCAACGTGCCCGTCGGAGGCACCCGCGGCCGGGACGGCGCGCGGGCGTTCAACCTCGTACACGTCTACGCCGACACCGTGCTGCACTCGGTGGTGCCGCTGGGCGAGTTCGCCCCGCTGGACTACATCGACCCGGCCGAAAGCGCCCGTCGCCTGGCCGCCTCCGGCATCGAGATCATGCCGGCGGGTAGTCTCCCCGCGTACCGTGAGCCGCCAATGACCAGGCCGATCCCGGTTCTGCGATAACGTCAGCGGTCAATCCGTTGCTGGTGCCGAGGACACTCTCGATGAGGGTGTCCTCGCCGTGCTGGCTTTCGGCGATGACGCTTTCGCGTTCCCACGGGGCCACGATCGGGAAGTAACGCTCGAGGAAGTCGGTGACGGCCTCGGTGCGCACCTCGTCACTGATCTCGGGGAAGCTGCCGTCGTTGAGGCAGAACATGTCCTGGTCGCGGCGCTTGAGCAGCTTGTTCATCTGGCGCAGCGCGAGCTTGAGCGTGGTCTCCACATAGAGCGAACGCACCTGGGTCTGCTCCACAGCCCGGCCGGTGGCCAGGGCGTAGTAGTGGTACAGCGAGTTGGTCACCGAGATGTCGGTGGCCGAGCGGAACCGGCTCTTCATGGTGCGGTCGAAGTCCTCGGGGAATTCGGCTTCGAGCTCGAACATGACACTCTTGCGCAGCGGTGCCGGGGTGTGCTCGAGGTGCCGGGTGGTGACCTTGCCGAAGCGTTCGCGCAGCAGCGCCCGGTTCACCCGGGCGGCGTTCTCGAAGCCGCTGCGGCTGGGGTCGTTGTCGCCCAGGCCGATGCGGGTGGCTGCCTCGACGAACTTGGTGATGCCGCCGGGTGAGAAGAACAGCTCCGGGCCGACCGGTCGGCCGAGGAACATGTCGTCGTTCGAGTAGATGAAGTGCTCGGCGATGCCCGGGATGTGGTGCAGCTGGCTCTCCACGGCGTGCGAGTTGTGGGTGGGCAGCGCCGAGGTGTCGGGGAAGAAGTCCTCGCTGTTCATGATGGTGACCCGCGGGTGGTCGACCAGCCATTCCGGAGCCGGGGAGTCGGTGGCGATGAAGATGCGGCGCACCCAGGGCGCGAACATATAGACGCTGCGCAGTGCGTACTTGAGCTCGTCGATCTGCCGGAACCGGGCATCCGAGTCGTCGCCGGAGCCGACGACGTAGTTCTCCATGCGCGCGGCGCGGGCCTTCTGGAAGTCGGTGGAGGAGCCGTCGACCCAGGAAAAGACCATGTCGATGTCGAAGCTGACGTCGCTGACGAGGTCGTCGAACATGTTCTGCAGGGTGCGCCAGCTGCGGCCGAAGAGCTCCACGGTGGTTTCGCGGGCCTCGGAGCGGGGCAGGCGCCTGCGCATTAGGGCGTTCTCGACGGGGGCGACGATCTCGTCTTCGCCGAAGCGCCAGAGTTCGAGCTGGAATGCGGTCTCGGCGCCGTAGCGGAGGCGGCCGATCGGTTCGATGCGCGGCTGGTAGACCCGGAAGACGTCGGAGGTGCGCAGGTCGGCGAGGGCGCCGTCGGCGAGCAGGGCCGGCCGGGACGGGTCGCCGTCGAGCGGCTTGAGGTAGAACGGGGTGTTGCCGAAGGTGTCGGCGAGCACTCGGCTGATCTTCTTGCGACGCTTGCGGTTGACGGCGATGACCGGGCGGTCGTGGTCGCCGCGCACCAGGAGGAAGTCGATGCCGGCGGTGTCGAGCGCCTCGGCCACGGCGAGCAGGTCGCTGACCCTGGATTCGTGCGGGGTGAAATGTCCGTTGATCAGGGCGATCTCGCCCTTGCGCACGACGACGTCGTCGCGGTCGAACCGGCGGGTGCGGGTGTCGAGGGTGAGCAGAACCAGTTCGGGTTCGTTGCTGAGCGAGAGCACGGGAATGGAGGCGGTGTCAGGGGCCGGTTCGGTGACGAGCGTGGGTGCGGCCTCGGAGAAGCCGCGGCCATCGGCGGTGCGCGAGTGTCGTGCAGAGTCGGTGCGGTCGAAGCGAGCCATGGTCCTCCTTGGAGCAAGTACTGTGTGCGGGTGGCGGTGTTCAGTGGTGCTGAACAGTGAGGGTGTCGAGCGGTGCCTGGCTGTGCAGCGCGGGCTGCGGGTGCTGTCGTGGTGCGGGCAGATCAATAAGTGGAACTCCGCTGAGCGGGCAGCGATGCGCCAGGCCCCGGAGTATGCGCCCGGGTTTCCCGGGCCACGACATCTGATCAAGACCGGGCGTGGTTCCCGCTGAACAGAGTCGTTGTTCTTAGTGTACGTCGCCGCGGGCCGGCCCTCGTGATCCGCGCCGTGGGCCTGGCCCGCCCAACTGTTCCCGCTCCGGACATTTGCGCCCGGTGCGCCGGCAACAGTTGTCCGCTCGGGCAACAGCTGGGCGGGGTGGATGCGGTGGGTCAGGCCAGGGCGGCCGCATCCGTGGTGGGCAGACGACAGACGAAGTCGCGGCAGAGGTAAGCGGTGGGCAGGCCCTGACGGATGCCGCGCTCGGCGAAGAGCTCGAAGCCGGCGGCGGCGAAGGCCTCGGCCTGCCGCTCGGTGACCACGGCCACCAGGCCCTGGCGGCGCCGGGCCGCATCGACCAGGGCGTCATCCCCTGCCGGCCGGTCCGGGGTGACCACGACCAGCTGTTCGATGGGGGTGGTGAGCGCGTTGACGAGCCGCAGGGCGGCGCCGAAGGCCAACGGGTTGAGGTCGCCGGTGCCGACCAGCCGCACCATGCCGGCGGTGGCCGCGTCGCGGTACCGGGCGACCCCGGTGAGCAGGTAGAGCTGCCAGGCCGCCGCGGCGATGGCCGAGAGGCCGGACGGGTAGGCGCCCTCAGACGGGTCGGTGGCCAGGTCGAGGCCCTGGCCGGTGAGCACCGGATCGGCGCCCTCGGGCGCGCGGAAGACGGCGCCCTCGGCGGGCAGGGTGCGGTCGACGAGTTCGCGGGCAGCGACCGCGTACCGCACCTCCCCGGTGGCGGTGGCCAGCTCCAGCAGGCCGCCGGCGAACATACCGTAGTCCTCCAGGGTGGCCACGGCGGGCGAGAGCCGGCCGTCGATCGAGGCGCGCACCAGGGCGCCGTCGGCCCGGCGGTGCAGCTCGAGCAGCCGGTCGGCGGTGCGACGGGCCAGCTGCACGGCGGTGTCGTCGGCGAACGCCAGCCCGGCCACGGCGAGCGCGCCGATCGCCAGGCCGTTCCAGCCGGTGAGCACCTTGGCGTCCAACGCCGGCGGGGTCTGCTCGGCGCGAGCGTCTTCGTCGAGGGCGTAGTAGCCGCCCTCGACCCGCGCCCCGTCGACGGTGCTCTCCGAGTCCTGTGCGCTGGCGAAGCCGCCACCGGGCAACTCCATCACCGCACCGAGAAACCGCACCAGCCCGTCGGCCACGATGCGGGCCCAGTGTTCGCCGGTGAGCATCCAGGCCCGGGTATAGAGCTCGAGCAGCTGGGCGTTGTCGTAGAGCATGCGTTCGTAGTGCGGGTCGCTCCAGTCCCGGTTCACGGCGTAGCGGAAGAACCCGCCCTCGACCGGGTCGCGCAGCGGCGACGCGCCCAGGCCCTTGAGGGTGCGCAGTGCCAGATCGCGGCCGTCGGCACGGTCGAGCAACAGGGCCAGGGTGGGCGAGGCCGGGAATTTGGGGGCACCGCCGAAACCGCCGTAGACCGGGTCCTCCGCGGTCGCGAGCAGGTCGACGACCTCGGCGAGCCGGGCCTGGTCGGGCAGGTCCGCGCCCATCCCGGCGGGCCGCGCCTGGGCCAGCGCCTCGGCCAGGCCGGCGGCGCTGTCCTCCACGGCGGCGCGGCGCGTGGTCCAGGCATCCGTCACCGCGGCGAGTACGTCACGAAACGCCGGATGCCCGGGCAGCGGCGCGGGTGGCGAGTAGGTGCCGGCGTGGAACGGTTTGCCGTCCGGGGTGACGAAAACGTTCAGCGGCCAGCCCAGGTTCTGGGTGAACGCGCCGGCGGCGGCGAGGTAGCTGGCGTCCACGTCGGGGTGTTCCTCGCGGTCCACCTTGATGCTCACGAAGTGTTCGTTGAGGTACGCCGCGACACTTACGTCGCTGAAACTTTCCCGGGCCATCACGTGGCACCAGTGGCAGGTGGCGTACCCGATCGACACCAGCACCGGCACGTCGCGGCTCCGGGCCTCGGCGAAGGCGTCGGCGCCCCACGGCTGCCAGTCGACCGGGTTCTCGGCGTGCGAGCGCAGGTAGGGGCTGATGGCTTCGGCGAGGCGGTTGCTCATGCGGTCCATTGTGCCGCGACTGCCTGCGTTGCGGCTGGTCGCGGCGATATCCGCGGTTCTCGGCCGCGGCAGGCGCAGCGAAGATCGGCATCCGCTGGGAAGGCTTGCCGAGCGGGCGGGCGGCTGTGAGACTTAACCCTTCGGAGCGCACGATTCGTAGCCGGAGGCAGAGTGACCCCCACCCGTGAGACCGCGTGAGCGACCCGCCGGCATGACGGAGCGCACGATGACCCCCGCCGAGGCGGCGGCGCTGCTCGAGGTTGCGCTCGATGCGGGACTCGAGCAGGTGGAGCGGGCCTACCGGTTCCAGGCGCAGCGCTCGCATCCCGACCGGTTGCCGGCGGCGACGTCGGCCGAGCGCGCGGAGGCCGCCGCCCGGTTCGACAGGTTCACCCTGGCTCGCGCCGTGCTGCGCGAATACGAGGCCGAGCGGATCCGCCACTCCCCCGGCACCGCCGCCACCGGTGCCGAATCGGGCGGAAGCGAATTCCCGCCGGGCCGGCCCGGAACCCAGTCGCGCAGCGCCGCGCCGAACTGGGCGGCCGACGAGCCCTACGAGCCGGTGGTGCCCGCCGGTCCGTGGTTGTTCTGGGTGTGGGTGGGGCTCTATGCGGTCGGCGCCGTGATCTCCTACTTCGGTGGCCCACTGCCCCACTCGGCGGTCGACCTCTGGTTGCGCCTGCTGCCGCTCGGCCTCGCCGCGGTGGCGTTCGCCCGCACCTCACGGACGGGCTTCCTGGTGGCGGTGGTCGCCTTCGGCGCGCTCACCGCGGTGCTCACGGTGCTGTTCGCGTCGTTCGGCCCGTTAGTGTCGATGATCCTGCTCGGAGTGCCGGTGCTCGGGCTGGTGTCCATCGGCCGGCAGCGCGGCCCGGAGCGGCGCGGACCGGCCGGCTCGCCGCATCCGGTCGCCTGACCCGGTGACCGGGGAGGCACCCGCGTCTCGCGGAACCGTCATCTCGCGAAAGCGGCGCAACGGTCGCCACAACGCACCCGAAGCAACCACACCCCGCTCTCGCAGAACCGCACCCTCGCGAAGCCGCACTCTCGCGGAGCGCACTCTCGCGAAAGCGGCGCAACGGTCGCTACAGCGCACCCGAAGCAACCACACCCCCGCTCTCGCAGAACCGCACTCTCGCGAAAGCGGCGAAACGGTCACCAAACGCACCCGAGGCAACCACAGGGCCGCTCTCGCAGAGCGCGGGCGGGTCAGACCGGTGCGACCGCGAGCAGCGCCTGGCGTCGCTGCAACCGACTCCAGATGACGAAGCCGGTGATGGTGAAGGCACCATAGAACAGGTAGAGGATGGCCGAGGCATAGTAGCCGGCGCTGATCAAGAGGGGCACGCCCACGATGTCGACCGCCACCCAGATCAGCCAGAACTCGGTCCAGCCGCGGGCCATGCCGTAGGTGGCCAGGAGGGAGCCGGTGAAGATCCAGGCATCCGCCCAGACCGGTTCGAACGAGCCCAGCGCACGGAAGATCGGGGTGAGGATGAGCGTGCCGGCGACGAGGCCCAGGCCCAGGCCGATGCGCGCCCGGTTGCTCGCCCAGTGCGGGGCCACGGCCACCGTGCCGGCGGACCGGCTGCGCGACCACTGTACCCAGCCGTAGACGGACACCACGATGAACATGATCTGGCGGCTGGCCTGGCCGAGCAGGTTGACCGGGTTGGGCGTGCCGAAGACGGCGCCGAGGAAGACGGTGAAAAGCAGCGCGTTGCCCAGGATGCCGACCGGCCACGCCCACACCTTGCGGCGCATACCGCCGATGGCGCTGAGGATGCCGAAGACGTTGCCGATGATCTCCCGCCAGAGAATCGTCTGGGTACCGATCTGCAGCTGGGCGTCAAAAAGCCAGTCGATCAGGGACATCGTTCACTTCTCTCCCGGATGGGTCGCATCCGTGCACGTCCCAATGTAAGGCGTGCGGGGCGCGCTCTATTCCGGGGAGCGTTACCAGACGATCGCGGCGGAGTCGGCGGAGAGGTTGGCCGGCAGGCTCGCGCGCACGAGCGGCAGGCCGCGGCGGATGGCCTGATCGATGCGTTCGCTGAGCTCGGCGTTGGTCACCTGGTAGTTGGTGAAGTCACTGTCCTTGGCGTAGACGCCGATCGGCAGGGTGAGCGCCTGGAAGAAGCTGAACAGGGGCCGGAACTGGTGCTCGAGGATGAGCGCGTGCCGGTCGCTGCCGCCGGTCGCGGCCAGCAGCACCGGCTTGTCCACCAGGGAGTACTGCTCGACGAAGTCGAAGACGTGCTTGAACAGCCCTGTGAACGACGCCCGGTACACCGGCGAGGCCACAATGAGCAGGTCGGCACCCTCGATGCGCTGCAGGTCGGCCTCGGCTGCCGGCGAGAGTTCGTCTCGGCGCAGCGCCCCACTGAATTCGCGGCCCACCTGGCTCAGCTCGATCAGGTGCACGCTGATCGAGAGTTCACGCTCGAGCGCGTCGAGAATCGCCCGTACCAGCGCGGTGGTCTTCGAGGGCGCGTGCAGGCTGCCGGAGACGGCGACAACGTTCAGGGTGTACGACATGCTTCGACGCTAGGTGGGCACTGCGGATGCCGCCACTCCCGCCGACACATGACGTAAGACGGCGGATGCGCCCTGCGCCACCGCATCCGCTGCCCGCGCCGCTCGGGCATCCGCCGAGTTGCGGCAAAACGCCCTTTCAGGCTCCCTCAAAGGGCATTTCGCGGCAAGTGGGCGCAGCGCACTGCACCGACTTGCCGCAAACGGCCCCTTCAGTGGTGCGGAAGGGGCCGTTCGTGGCAAGTCGATGAGGCTCGTGAGGGTCAGTTCACGTCGTTGGGGTGCGAGCCCACCCGGCCGCCGCGCTCGAGGGCGGAGATGGTGGCCAGCTCGGTGTGGCTGAGCTCGAAGTCGAAGACGTCGAAGTTCTCGATCATGCGCTCGCGGCGGTTCGACTTGGGGAAGACGATGTTGCCGGTCTGCAGGTGCCAGCGGATGATCACCTGGGCGGGTGTCTTGCCGTGGGTCTCGGCCGCGGTCACGACCACGGACTCCTCGAGCAGCGGGTACTTGCCCTGGCCCAGCGGCCCCCAGGCCTCGATCGCGATGCCGTTGGCGCGAGCGAACGCGGTGACCTCGCGCTGCTGGTGGGCGGGGTGCAGCTCGATCTGGTTGACCGCCGGCACGACGTCGGTCTCGGTGAGGAGACGCTCCAGGTGCGGCACCAGGAAGTTCGAGACGCCGATCGAGCGGGCCCGGCCGGACTCGCGGATCTGGGCGAGGGTTTTCCAGCTGTCTACGTACTTGTCCTTGGCGGGGGTGGGCCAGTGGATGAGGTACAGGTCCACGTAGTCCAGGCCGAGCTTCTCCAGGCTGGCGTCGAACGCGTCCAGCGCGGACTGGGTGCCCTGCTCGTCGTTCCAGAGCTTCGTGGTGACGAACAGCTCGGAGCGGTCGATGCCAGACGAGGCCAGCGCCTGACCGACGCCCTCCTCGTTGCCGTAGATCGCGGCGGTGTCGATGTGGCGGTAGCCGACCTCGAGCGCGTCGGAGACGATCCGGGTGGTCTCGGTCGGGTCGACCTTGAACACACCGAAACCGAGCTGCGGAATTGTCTTGCCGTCGTTCAGAGTGAGGGTGGGAACTGTTTTCGTCATCTTCCGAGCCTAGGGACGCGGCGCCGTCGGCGCACGTCACGCGTGCCGAGAGCGTAATCCGGAGGACGGCTCGCGAGGTCTCGACAAGTTCGACCAGCGGGGCGGTCACGACCCGAATGCACGTCGCGAGGTCTACTTCGACAGGCTCAGCACGGCGTCGACTAGCTCGACCAGCGAAGCGCGCGACCTCTCAGCGGTAGCGGCGGCCCTCGTCGCGGCGGAAGAGCAGCAGCGCCAGGGCGAAGGTTGCCGCGGTCCAGGCCAGGATGCCGATCCACACCCACGGCTCCAGCTCACCGCCCTGCACGGCCCAGATCACGAACTCCCGGGCCTGCCGGGAGGGCAGGAACTTCGACAGGGTGTCGAGCCAGTCGGCGAAGAGGTACGGCGGCAGGAACAGCCCGCCGGCGAACGCCAGGCCGAACATCACGATCTGCACCACGGCGATGGCGGCCTTGGACGACATCGAGTAGCCGATCGAGATGCCGATGAACATGAACGGCAGCGCCGAGATGCCCAGCGCCACTATCCCCGCAAGAACACCCAGTACGGATGCCTCCGCCGCGGTGAACAGAGCACCGATCGCGATCACCGGCAGGATCGACGCGAGGCCCATCAGCCCGGTCGAGCAAATCTGCCCGAGCACGCGGGAGACGCCCGGCACCGGCAGGGTGCGCAGGTACGGGTCCCACGGTTGCTCCCGGTTGGCCGCGATGTTCAGGCCGAAGCTGAACAGCGAGTTCGACATCAGCGCGAACACGCTCAACGCGATCACCGCCTGGGTGGCGAACTCCGGGTTGTCGGCGATGGCGCGCTGCGGCACGACGAAGAACAGCAGCGATAGTCCGGGAAACACGAGCGACCCGATCAGGGCGGCCGGAATGCGGAACGTCTCGAGGAGGATGATCCGGGCGTGCAGCAGCGTGAGCGCCAGGATGCCCGTGCGGCTTCCGAGAGTCGGCCGCCGGGTGGGCGTGCCCGGAGCGGTGCCGGCCGGGGTGGGGGTGAGGGTGCTCATCGGTGCATCTCCTTCTGGGCGATCTGGGTCGACGAAGCGGCCGCATCCGTCGCCCCGGTCAGGGTGAGGAAGGCTTCTTCGAGGGTGGCGCCGCGCACCGTGAGGCCGGCGAACGGAATGCCGGAGCGCACCAGCTCCTCGATCAGGCGGTCGCTGTCGGTGGCGTAGAAGGTGGTGGCGCCGTCGTCGCCGGTCTCGCGGGCCACCACGCCGGGCAGGCCGCTCACCCGGTCGGGGTGCTCGGTGACCAGGCGCACCTGCCGCAGCGAGACCTGGTTGATCACGGCCGACACGGTGTCGTCGGCGATCACCCGGCCGTGGGCCATCACCACCACGCGTTCGGCGAGCGCCTCGATCTCCTCGAGGTAGTGGCTGGTCACCACCACGGTGGCGCCCCGGTCATGCTGACGGCGCACGGCGTCCCATAGGGTGCGCCGGGCATCCACGTCGAGTCCCGTGGTCGGTTCATCGAGCAGCACCAGACGGGGCTGGCCCACGAACGCGAGCGCCACGCTGAGCCGGCGCTTCTGCCCACCGGAGAGGGCCCCGGTCTGCCGCTTGAGCACTTCCCCCAGCCCGAATTCATCGGCCACGGCCGCGGTCGTCAGAGGGTGCTCGAAGTGCCGCCCGACGAAGTCGATGACCTCGCCCACCCGAAGGGTCGGCGGCAGCGCGGTCTCCTGCGGGGTGCAGCCGAGTTTCTGCCGGGTGCGGTAGTCGCCGGGCGACCCGCCGAACAGCGAGACGGTGCCGGAACTCGGCCGGCGCAGGCCCTGCAGCATGGTGAGCACGGTGGACTTGCCGGCGCCATTGGGGCCGAGCAGGCCCAGGATGCTGCCGGAGTGGATGTCGAGGGTGACGTCGTCGACGGCGAGCACCTCGCCGAAGCGGCGGGTGACGGCGTCGAGCCGGGCGAGAACGGTCATGCGGATTCTCCCAACAGTGCACGGAGGGCTTCCAGGTAGTCCTCGAAGGCACGCCGGCCCGAGCGGGACAGCGCGAGGTACGTGACCGGTGTGCGGCCCTGGTGCGACTTCACGACGTCGACGTAGCCGGCATCTTCGAGCTTGCGCAGATGCGTAGACAGGTTGCCGGCGGTCATGCCGAGCAGCTCCTGCAACCGGGGAAAGGCGATCTGGTCGCCGACCGGCAGAGTGGCGAGGGTGGCGGTGATCTTGAGCCGGGCGGATGCGTGGATCACCGGGTCGAGTTCGTCCATGGTCAACGCCCCTGCCGGCGCCGCACCGCCAGGGTGCCGGCGGCGATGAGGAACGCCCCACCGACGCCGAGGGCGAGGACGAGGTCGTTGCCGGGCGACCCGGCGAAGGCGGAAGCCGCGCCGACCGCGAGCAGCACCAGCCCGAGCACCAGCTGGGAGATGTTGCGCCAGAGCGCGGCACCGCCGAGGTAGATGGTGCCGCACATCAGGGCGTACGCGGCCGGAAAGTACAGGTTTGCCAGCTCGGGCGAGAGGCCCTGGCTGATCAGGCCGGTGCCGAGGATCGCGAACGCGGTGCCGCAGGCCGTCCAGGAGAGCCCGTAGACCGCGCCGGAGAACACCGAGGCGCCGCGCACCCCACGGTTGATCCGCACGCCGAGCACGGCCGACGCCACGATCGACGCCACCAGCATCACGATGAACACTGGTGTGGCCACGTAGGCCGGGATGGTGAACCACGGGTTCCCGTCGGCGTCGCCCGACCAGAGGGCGAGGAAGCCGACGAACCAGGTGATGCCCCAGATGAGATACATCCAGATCACCGGGGTCTGTTGGGCGTTCAGCACTTGCCGCTGCTGCCCCTCGAGCAATGCGAGCGTGGCCCGGGGGTCGCCCAGCGGTTCGTCGGCATCCATCGTGTTGTTGTTCATGTCTACTTTGTAACACAAAGTACTTTGCAGCACAACGGTTCGGCTCGAAGTGGGGCAACGCCGTGAGGCAATAACATGGAGGGCTAATGATTCCCGTCAAGATCACCTTCCCGCCCGAGTTGCCGATCAGCCAGCGCCGCGACGACATCGCGCGCGCCATCCGCGACAACCAGGTCGTGATCGTGGCCGGATCGACCGGCTCGGGCAAGACCACCCAGCTGCCCAAGATCTGTCTGGAGCTGGGCCGGGAGTCGATCGGCCACACGCAGCCGCGCCGGCTCGCCGCGCGCACCATCGCCGAGCGCATCGCCGAGGAACTCGGCCAGGAGGTCGGCGAACTCGTCGGCTACCAGGTGCGCTTCACCGACCGGGTCGGCGCCGATACCCGCATCAAGCTGATGACCGACGGCATCCTGCTCAACGAGATCCACCGCGACCGGATGCTGCGCAAGTACGACACCATCATCATCGACGAGGCGCACGAGCGCAGCCTCAACATCGACTTCCTGCTCGGCTACCTGCAGCAGCTGCTCCCCCAGCGCCCAGAGCTCAAGCTGATCATCACCAGCGCCACCATCGACCCGGCCAGCTTCGCCAAGCACTTCGCCGCCGCCGACGGCACCCCGGCGCCCATCATCGAGGTCTCCGGCCGCACCTACCCGGTGGAGATCCGCTACCGCCCGCTTGTGGCCGAGGCCCCGATCGACGACGAAGACGAGCTGTCGGATGCCGCTCCCACCGTGGACCGCGACTACATCGAGGGCATCTCCGCCGCGCTCGACGAGCTCGAGCAGGAGTCCAACGGCGACGTGCTGGTGTTCCTCTCCGGCGAGACCGAGATCCGCGACGCCGCCGACGCCCTGCAGGGCAAGTTCGCCTCCCGCGACCGCACCAGCCCCACCGAGGTGCTGCCGCTCTACGGCCGGCTCTCCTCCGCCGACCAGCACAAGGTCTTCCAGCCCTCCACCGTGGCCGGGGTGCGCCGCCGCATCGTGCTGGCCACCAACGTGGCCGAGACCAGCCTCACCGTGCCGGGCATCCGCTACGTCATCGACGCCGGCACCGCCCGCATCAGCCGGTACAGCGTGCGCTCCAAGGTGCAGCGGCTGCCGATCGAGGCCATCGCGCAGGCCTCCGCCAACCAGCGCTCGGGCCGGTCCGGCCGCACCAGCGACGGCATCGCCATCCGGCTGTACAGCGAAGAAGACTTCACCCGCCGGCCGGAGTACACCGAGCCGGAGATCCTGCGCACCAACCTGGCCGCGGTCATCCTGCAGATGATCTCGCTGGGCCTGGGCGACATCGCGCAGTTCCCCTTCCTCACCCCGCCGGACTCGCGCAACATCAAGGACGGCCTCGACCTGCTCACCGAGCTCGGCGCTGTCAAGGCGATCGTGGCGCCGAGCGGCACCCCCAGCGAAGACCCGAGCCAGGCCGGCGGCCGCTCCGGTCGTGACGGTGGGCGCGGGCGCGGCGGGCGGGACAGTTCCGGGCGCAGCGGCGGCCGGATGGCCGTGACGGCCGGCACACACAGCCTCACCCGGGTGGGCCAACAGCTCGCCCAGCTGCCCATCGACCCCCGGTTCGGCCGCATGGTGATCGAGTCCAAGACGCAGGGCACCAGCCGCGAGGTGATGGCCATCGTGGCCGGCCTCACCATCCAGGACGTGCGCGAGCGGCCGCTGGAGCGCCGCGGGTCCGCCGACGAGAAGCACGCCCGGTTCGCCGACCCCACCAGCGATTTCCTCTCGCTGCTCAACCTCTGGAACTACCTCGAGACGCAACAGAAGGAGCTCGGCTCGAGCGCGTTCCGGCGGCTGTGCAAGAACGAGTTCCTCAACTACCTGCGAGTGCGCGAGTGGCAGGACGTCTACAAGCAACTCCGCCAGCTGGCCAAGCCGCTGGGCCTGCACATCGGCGACCCGAGCGTGAACCCCGACGGCATCCACCGCTCGATGCTCTCCGGCCTGCTCTCGCACATCGGCCTCAAGGACGTGGCCAAGAAGGACTACATCGGCGCCCGGCAACAGCGGTTCGTGCTATTCCCCGGCTCCGCCCTGGCCAAGAAGCAGCCCAACGCCGTGATGAGTGCCGAGCTGGTGGAAACCAGCCGGCTGTTCGCCCGCATGAACGCCGTCGTCGACCCGGCCTGGGCCGAGCAGCTCGCGGGCGACCTCTGCAAGCGCTCGTATTCCGAGCCGCACTGGGAGAAGAAGCAGGGCGCCGTGGTCGCCTACGAGCGGGTCACCCTCTACGGCGTGCCGATCGTGCCGCGCCGCCGAGTGCAGTTCTCTAAGGTCGACCCGGCCTACGCTCGCGAGCTGTTCATCCGGCACGCGCTCGTCGACGGCGAGTGGGACCTCGACCGGGTCGACCAGCGGGTCACCGCGTTCGACCGGGCCAATACGGCGCTCCGCAAGGAGCTGGCCGAGCTCGAGGAGCGCACCCGGCGCCGCGACATCCTCTTCGACGACGAGGCTGTCTTCGAGTTCTACCACCGACGTATTCCCGCTGAGGTATGTAGCACGCGCACCTTCGAAACCTGGTGGCGTGTGGCCCGCGTCAAGACGCCGGACCTGCTCACCATGACCGCCGAGGCGCTCGTCCCCGAGGATGCGCCGGAGATCGACGAGTCGCTCTTCCCACCGTCGTGGCAGCAGCGCGACCAGCGCTTCGCACTGAGCTACCGGTTCGAGCCCGGCGAAGAAGACGACGGCGTGACCGTGCAGATTCCGCTGGCGTTGCTCGCTCGCGTCTCCCCCACCGGTTTCGACTGGCAGGTGCCGGGCCTGCGCGCAGACCTCGTCACCTCGCTGATCAAGTCGCTGCCCAAGGCCATCCGCCGCAACGTCGTGCCCGCCGCCGACTGGGCGGTGCGCCTCCTCGCCGAGCTGCCGCCCGCACCCGGCGTAGTGGCTCCCACGAGCGGTGCCCCCATCGGCGCCGGGGCGGAACCGGCCGACCCCTCCTTTGCCGAGACCCTCGCCGCCCTCATCCAGCGCCTCACCTACGTGCCCGTGACCGTGCAGGACTTCGACCTCTCCCGGGTGCCCGCGCACCTGCGCATGACGTTCCGGGTCGTCGACGAGCGCGGCAAGAGCGTCGCCTCGGGCAAGGACCTCACCGAGCTGCAGCGGCGCCTGGGCAACAAGGTGCGCGAGTCCGTGGCCAAGGCCTCCGCCGCCACGCCGAAGAACGCGATCGAACGCACCGGCCTCACCACCTGGGACTTCATCGAGCTGCCCCGGTTCATCGACACCAAGCAGGGCGACAACACCATCCGCGGCTACCCCACCCTGATCGACGAAGGCACGTCGGTGGCCATCCGCATGATGAGCACCGCCGAGGAGCAGGCCCGCACGCTGCCTGGCGGCGTGCGCCGGCTGTTGCTGCTGGCGACGCCATCACCCGTGGCCTACGTGCAACAGCACCTCAAGGGCGGCGAGAAACTGTCGCTGGCCACCAGCCCGTACCGCTCCACCCAGGCGCTGTTCGACGACTGCCTCGCGGCCGCCGTCGACGACGTGCTCTACCGGGTGCGCCCCGACGGCCAGGTGTTCATGAAGGCCGAGTTCGACACCATCCGCGACCGGGTCTCCGGCGTGGTGATGGACTCGATGTTCGAGACCGTCGGGCTCGTCGCCCGGGTGCTCACCGCCTCCCGCGCGGCCGACAAGGCGCTCAAGGCTTCCACCAGCATGGCCCTGCTGGCCGCGCTCACGGATGCCCGGGAGCAGCTGAACGGGCTGGTCTACCCCGGTTTCGTCAGTGCCACCGGGCTCGCCCAGCTGCGGCACGTGCCACGGTATCTCGGCGGCATCACTGCCCGCATCGAGAAGCTCCTCGACAACCCCAACCGCGACCGGGTGTGGATGAACGAGGTGCAGGCGGCCACGGTCAAGTTCACCGACGCCGGCGGGCGCATTCCGCTGCCGGCGGATGCCGCGCCGAACCTCGTGCGTGCCCGCTGGATGATCGAGGAGCTACGCATCAGCCTGTTCGCCCAGGAACTGCGGGCGGCGGAGTCCGTCTCCCTGCAGCGAATCCAGAAGGTCCTCGCGAGCTGACCGGCCCGCGAGCCGTGAGTTAAGCCCCAAAACGCGCGGGTTTTAGGTGCTTATCTCACAGGTCGCGGAGTCGTCGGGATTCGATAGGGCGCGGGCTACCTCGTTCAGGGAGGCCACCTGGGCGGGGCTCAAGCGGTCGAAGACGAGCTTGCGCACCTGGGCGACGTGCCCGGGCGCTGCCGCCACCAGCTTGGCCATGCCCGCCTCGGTGAGCGTCGCCAGCACCGCCCTGCGGTCATCCGGCGCCATCTGGCGGGTCACGTACCCGGCGGCCTCCAATCGGGCCACGATGCGCGACAGCCTCGACTGCGAAGTGTTGGCGGAGGTCGCGAGCTCAGTCATGCGCATGCTGCGGCCGTCTCTTTCCGAGAGTATGACCAGCACCATGTAGTCCGCCATGGCCAGGTCCGAGTCGCGCTGCAACTGCGAGTCGAGGGCGGTCGGCAGCAGGAACAGCACCCCGGCCAGGGCTTTCCACGCCTCCAGCTCGTCGGCGTTCAGCCACTGCGGTTCGTCCATGTGCCTACCCTACCGAGATTTACTTGACAGAGAAAGTAGTTCGCGATAGTTTATTTGACGCGGCAACTACTTCCGCTGCAATCATCATCTCGTTCGGCGTCTTCCGGGGCCGGCATCAACACAGGAGTCCCCATGAACATCGCCATCTGGATCATCACCGCCCTGATCGCCGTCGCCTTCATCGGCGCCGGGCTGATGAAGGTTGCCCAGCCGCGCACAAAGCTCGCCGCCAACGGCATGGCCTGGACCAACGACTACTCGGATGCCGGCGTCAAGCTCGTCGGACTGGCTGAGCTGCTCGGTGGCCTGGGCTTGATCCTGCCCGCGGTCACCGGCATCGCGCCGATCCTCGTGCCCATCGCCGCGGCCGCCCTCACCGTGATCATGGTCGGCGCCGTCGTCTGGCACGTGCGCGCGAACGACACCAAGGGTGCACTGCCCAGCGCGGTCCTCGGCATCCTCGCCCTGCTCGTGGCCATCACCCGCTTCGGCCCCTGGGCGTTCTAACCCCGCGCGCATCCCGCGACCTGTGAGAAAAGCCCCAGAATCGTCAAGATTCTGGGGCTTTTCTCACAGCTCGCGGAAGGAGGAGCGGGCTAGAGCACCTTGGAGAGGAACGCCTGGGTGCGGGCGTGCCGGGGGTTCGCGAGAACCTCTGACGGAAGCCCGGACTCCACCACAACGCCGGCATCCATGAAGACTAGGGAGTCGGCGACCTCGCGGGCAAAGCCCATCTCGTGGGTGACCACGATCATGGTCATGCCCTCCTTGGCCAGGCCCTTCATGACATCGAGCACCTCGCCGACGAGCTCGGGGTCGAGCGCGCTGGTCGGCTCATCGAACAGCATCAGCTTGGGCTCCATCGCCAGAGCCCGGGCGATCGCCACCCGCTGCTGCTGGCCGCCGGAGAGGTGCGCCGGGTAGTAGTCGGCCCGGTCGGCGAGCCCCACCCGGGCGAGCAGGTCGCGAGCAGTTGACTCGACCTTCGCCTTGGGCAGTCCCTTGACCCGCAGCGGCGCCTCCATCACGTTCTGCAGAGCCGTCATGTGCGGGAACAGGTTGAACCGCTGGAACACCATGCCGATGTCCCGGCGCTGCTTCGCGGCTTCCTTGGGCGCCATCTCGTAGAGCTTGCCGTTGGCCTCGCGGTAGCCGATCAGTTCACCGTCCACGCTGAGCCGGCCGGCCGAGAGCACCTCGAGGTGGTTGATGCAGCGGAGGAAGGTGGACTTGCCGGAGCCGGAGGGCCCGACGAGGCACATCACCTCGCCGCGCTTCACCTCGAGGGTGATGCCCTTGAGCACCTCGTGCGCGCCGAAACTCTTGGTGACCTGCTCGGCCAGCACCATCGGGGGTTCGACGGATGCGCCTGTCGCCAGGGTGCCGCTCATCGTGTTCCTCCGGTGCCGGGCTTGTCTGGGGTCGGGGGCAGCACAACGGTCGGCTGCCCCGCGCCCACGATGGGCACGGCTCCGGTGAGGCCTGCGCCACCGCCGGCATCCGACTTGTTGGCCTGCCGGTCGCCCACACCGCGGGAGAAGCGCTTCTCGAGGAAGTACTGGCCCACCATGAGGATCGACGTGAAGAAGAGGTACCAGATCGACGCCACGATCAGCAGCGGGATCGGGTTGAAGGTCTCTGCCGAGATATCCCGGGACCGGGTGAACAGCTCGAGGCTGAACGGCACCGCCGTGACCAGCGACGTGGTTTTCAGCATCGAGATCACCTCGTTGCCGGTCGGCGGGATGATCACCCGCATCGACTGCGGCAGGATGACCCGGGTCATGGTCTGCGACCAGCTCATGCCGAGCGCGATCGAGGCCTCTTCCTGGCCCTTGTCAACCGAGAGCAGGCCGGCGCGCACGATCTCGGCCATGTACGCGGCCTCGTTCAGCGCCAGGCCGATCACGGCCAGGGTGAAGGTGTTCAGGGCGGCGGTGGTGCTGAATGACAACCACGGGGTCATGAACGGCAGGCCGATGTCGATACTCGTGTAAATCAGCGAGATCAGGCCCCAGATGGTCAGCTGCACATACACCGGGGTGCCGCGGAAGATCCAGAGGTAGAACCAGGCCACGCTCTTGACCACAGGGTTGGGTGAGAGCCGCATCACGGCCAGGATCACGCCGAGGATGATCGCGATCACCATCGAGAACACGGTCAGTTCGATCGTGACCAGCGCGGCCATCGAGATACGCCGGTCGAAGAGGTACTTGCCCACCGACGGCCAGTCAAAGGCCGGGCGGAACGCCGCGTCGATGACGAAGAACACGAAGATCGCCACGAGCACGACGGCGAAGACCATCCGCCACGGGTGTCGGAGCCGAATGGCCTTGATCGGCGCCGATGCATCCGGTTCGCCCAGCGGCGGCGTGACCGCCGCTGGGCCGTTCACGTTCGTGGTGCTCACGGGTTAACCGTTCGCGGCTGCGTTGATCGTGATTTCGTCGATGCCGCCGTCGGCGACACCCCACTCGTCGAGGATCGCCTGGTAGCTGCCGTCATCCACCATGGACTGCAGGGCAGCCTGCACGGCCTTGGTGAGTTCGGAACCCTTGGCGACGACGATGCCGTAGGGCGCCACGTCGAAGGTCTCGCCGGCCAGCTGCAGCTTGTCGTCGGTCTGGTCGATGGCGTACAGGGTCACCGGGGAGTCGGCGCTGAGCGCGTCGGCCTGGCCGAGCACCACCGCGTTGGTCGCGGCATCCTGGGTGTCGAACTTGAGCTTCTCGATGGCGGGCTTGCCGGCGGCGACGCAGGCGTCGCTCTTGGCGGGCACCTCGTCGGTGTCCTCGTAGGTAGTGGCCTGAACGGCCACCTTGAGGCCGCAGGCGTTGTCGGGGTCGACGTCCTTGCCCTTCGCCGATGCCCACTGGATGCCGGCGGTGTAGTAGTTGACGAAGTCGACCTGCTCTTCGCGCTCGACGGTGTCGGTGAACGAGGACTCGCCGATGTCGGCCTTGCCTCCGTTGACGCTCGGAATGATGTTGTCGAACTTGGCCACCTGGAACTCGGGTTCGAGTCCGAGCTTGGCGGCGATGCCGCTGGCGATCTCGATGCCCCAGCCGATCGGCTCGCCGGCTTCGTTCTTGAACTCGTTCGGCGCGTAGGTGGGGTCGGTACCGATCACCAGGGTGCCGGTGTCGGCGACCTCGGCCGGCACGAGGGCCGTTGCGGCGTCGTCCTGCTCCACCGCGGAGGTGTTGCCGGCATCGGTGCTGCTGGTAGCGGGCGTCGAGTTGTCGACGCAGCCGGTGAGCATCAGCGCGGCGGCGGCGGCGAGGGCGGGAACTACGTATCTAGCGCGCATGGCACGACCTTCTTCATTAGTGCGTCGAGTTTTGGACCGACTGAATGGCAGTGGACGGTACGACTGCAGTGAGCCTAATACACCCCTGCGCTGGAGGAACGGCCTGGCGATATCGGTTCGGGAACAGCCCAACCGACGCCCGCCAAGGTTAGCGTGTTCCTCAGGCGGCCTACTCCTGCGGTCGTATCGCCGCCCTAGCCGTTCGCGGCTGCGTTGATCGTGATCTCGTCGACGCCACCGTCCGTGACCCCCCAGGCGTCGAGGATGGCCGCGTAGCTGCCGTCATCCACCATCGACTGCAGGGCGGCCTGCACGGCGGCGGTGAGTTCGGAACCCTGGGCCACGACCATGCCGTACGGGGCCTCGTCGAAGGTCTCGCCGGCCGGCTGCAACTTGTCGACGGTCTGGGCGATCGCGTACAGGGTGACCGGGGAGTCGGCGCTGAGCGCGTCGGCCTGGCCGAGCACAACCGCGTTGGCCACGTCGGCCTGGGTGTCGAACTTCAGCTTCTCGATCGCGGGCTTGCCGGCGGCAAAGCAGGCGTCGCTCTTGGCGGGCACCTCATCGGTGTCCTCATAGGTGGCGGTCTGCACGGCCACCTTGAGGCCGCAGGCATTGTCGGGGTCGACGTCCGTGCCCACTGCCGACGCCCACTGGATGCCGGCGTTGTAGTAGTTGACGAAGTCGACCTGCTGCTCGCGCTCCACGGTGTCGGTGAAGGAGGACGCCCCGATGTCGGCCTTGCCGCCGGCCACGCTCGGGATGATGTTGTCGAACTTCGCGACCTGGAACGTCGGAGTCAGGCCGAGCTTGGCGGCGATGCCGGTGGCAAGCTCGATGTCCCAGCCGATCGGGTCGCCGGCTTCGTTCTTGAACTCGTTCGGCGCGTAGGTCGGTTCGGTTCCGATGATCAGGGCGCCACGATCGGCAACCTCGGCCGGCACCAGGGCTGCTGCCGCGTCATCCTTCGCGATCGCGGGAGCCGTACTGACGGCGGACCCGGATGTCGCGGGCGTCGAGTTGTCGACGCATCCGGTGAGCATGAGCGCCGACACGGCAGCGAGGGCGGGGAGTACGTATTTAGCGCGCATGGCACAACCTTTTCGTGGGTCTCGAGACCACAAGGGATCGAGTCGACTGAGCGGTCCGTTGACGGTACGAGTGGAGCGAGCCTGAACACCCCTGCGCTGGGGTGCGGCTCGTACGAGATCGGCTGAAGGGTCAGTCGAAGCGGACGCAGCAGCTCAAGGTTACCGCGCTCAAGCAGGCACACTCGGCCACAGGGGGCGCACCGACCGGCCCGCCACCTCCGGACTCGCACGGATGCTGGCACCATGGTGGGATGACTGAGACCGTGCTGCGATACGCCGCCTTCACCGATCCTGACCGCGCCGATGCTGCCGCCGGGGGCAACCCGGCCGGCATCGTGCTGCACGCGAGCGGGCTGGGCGACGCGGCGATGCAGGCCATCGCGGCGGAGGTCGGCTACGCCGAAACCGCGTTCGTCACCGAGCCGGCGGTCGACGGCGACCCGCGGCACAGCCGGTTGCGCTTCTTCTCCCCAGTCGCCGAGGTGCCGTTCTGCGGCCACGCCACCGTCGCCACCGCCGTGGCCCTCGCCGGTCGGGACGGCACCGGCACGGTCACCTTCGAGACCAACGTGGGCGCCATCACGATCACCACCCGGGCGACGGATGCAGGCACGACGGCGTCCTTCACCAGCGTCGACCCGCGGGCGGCCATTCTCGACCCCGGAGTGCTCGGCACGCTGCTGGGTCTGCTCGGCGTCACCGCGGAGGCCCTGCACCCGGACTACCCGCCCCGGCTGGCCTACGCGGGTAACTGGCATCCGGTGATCGTGTTCGCCGACCAGGCCGGGTTCGACGCTTTCACGTTCGACCCGGCAGCGATGCGCGCCCTGATGGATGCGCAGGGCTGGGCCGGCACCGTGACCACCCTGGTGCCGACTGGCGCCGCCGAGTTCGAGGCGCGCAACCTGTTCCCCGTCGGCACCATCACCGAGGACCCGGCAACGGGCTCGGCCGCGGCCTCGGTGGGCGGGTACCTGCGGGAGCTCGGGTTGGTGGCGCCGCCCGCGCGGGTCGTCATCCGCCAGGGCCGGCACGTCGGCCGGCCGAGCCTGTTGCTCGTGGACGTGCCGGCCGTGGGCGGCATCGTGGTGAGCGGCACCGCCGTGGACATCGCCTAGCCAGGCGCGCCCTTGTGTGTCCGTTCCTGGTCCGCTGCACCCCGGTTGGCCCAGCGCGCCCGCTATGACCGGCGCGACGAGCCACCCGGGGGGGGCGCCGACGTGAAGGACTCGCGCGCCGGGGCCAGCCAGGCGCACCGGGTCAGGCGGGCGCGCCCGGCTCGTCGCCGGTGGCGACCGGCCGGTCGGGCTGGTTGGACCAGGCCGACCAGGAGCCGGGGTAGAGCGCCGGGGTGAACCCGGCCAGGGTGAGGGCTACCGCTTCATGCGCGGCCGTCACGCCCGAGCCGCAGTAGACGCCCACGTCGAAGCCGGGCGGACCGGCATCCGCACCGGTCGACACACCGCGGGCGTGCACGCCGAGAGCCTCGAACCGGGCGCGCAGCTCGGCCGCCGGCCGGAACCGCCCGTCGGCGTCGAGGTTCGCGCCGGTGGGAGCGTTGATCGCGCCGGGGATGTGGCCCGCCCGCGGGTCGATCGGTTCGGTGTCGCCGCTGTAGCGTTCGGCGGCGCGGGCGTCGAGCAGCACGCCGGACTGCGCCAGCGCGGCGGCGGCATCCGCGTCGAGGGTCGGCAGGGTGCCGGGGGTGAGCGTGATCGAGCCCTGTGTCACGGGCTCCTCCCCCGCCACCACGGGCAGGCCCTCTGCACGCCAGGCGGCCAGGCCGCCGTCGAGCAGGCGCACGTCGGCCACCCCGGCGTGCCGCAGCAGCCACCAGGCCCGGGCGGCCGACATGTTGCCGAGGTCGTCGTAGACCACCACGGTGTCGCCGTCGTTCAGTCCCCAACCGCGGGCGGCGGCCTGCAGGTTTGCCACAGCGGGCAGCGGATGCCGGCCGTCCGCGGCGTCGCCGTGCCCGGCCAGCTCGGTGTCCAGGTCCACGTACACGGCGCCGGGCAGGTGCCCGCCGCGGTACTCGGCGCGGCCGGGAGGGCCGCCGAGCTTCCAGCGCACGTCGAGGATGCGGGGACCGGGGCCGACGACGAGCAGCGCGGCCAGATCGGCCGCCGAGATCAGAGTGTGCACCCGTCCACGTTAGCCGCAGCCCAGCTCCCTCCCGTTTTTCGCCGCGATGCCCAGCGGCCGTAGACTGGACGGTTGTGAGCAGCTACTGGACCCTATTGAAGACCCCGGGCGTTGCCCGCCTCATCGGAGCCCAGCTCACCGCCCGATTCCCGTTCGGGATGCTCTCCCTGGCGTTCCTCATCCACATCGAGGGCATCTTCGATTCGTACGGCGCCGCCGGCCTCGTGCTCGGCGCGATGAGCATCGGCCAGGCCATCGCCGGCCCCCTCACCTCCCGCCTGATGGGCCGCCTCGGCATGCGCCCGGTGATCATCGCCACCATGGCCATCTGCACCACCTCAATCGTGGTCATGGCCCTCGTACCCCTGCCGATCGTGGGCCTGATGGTCGTCGGCTTCGTCGCCGGGCTGTCGATGCCGCCCATCCAGCCGGCCGTGCGCACCATCTACCCCAAGGTCGTCAACTCCCGCCAGCTGGCGCCGCTGTTCTCGCTGGATGCGTCGGCACAGGAGATCATCTGGGTGCTCGGCCCGGTCATCGCCACGTTCGTCGCCATCCAGGTGAGCACCACCGCGGGCATCCTGCTCGCCGCGTTCTTCCTCGTCGCCGGTGGAATCTGGTTCGTGGCGCTGCCCGAGGTGGGCCGGGTGCGCATCCCCCGCAGCCGCCGCAAGCTCGGCGTGGTGCTCAAGAAGCCCGAAGTGCTGCTCAGCACCGTGGTGGGTTTCATGCTCGTCGCCGCCTGCTCCGCCGTGGAGGCCGGCGTCGTGGCCGTGTTCGGCCACGGCAGCGCCAACGCCGGCTGGGTGCTGGGCATCTTCGCGGTCGGCTCGCTCATCGGCGGTCTGGCCCTTGGGCACCTGCCGATCGGACCGTGGGCGCTGGCGTCGCGGATGCTCATCGTCACGATCGGCCTGGCCGTCGCCGCCATCTGGCTCAACTTCTGGTGGCTCTCCGGTGCCCTGCTGCTGGCCGGTATCGGCATCGCCCCGTCGTTCGCCGTTCTGTTCGGCATCGTGTCGGCGAGCGTGAAGTTCAGCGACACCGCCGAGGCCTACGGCTGGATCGGCACCGGCCAGCTCATCGGCGCCGCGCTAGGCTCCTCGCTGGCCGGCTTCGCCATCGACCACTCCGGCGCCGCCTCGGCGATCTACGTGGCCGCGGGCTTCGCAGCGCTGGGCACGATCATCCCCGCGCTCGGCCGACGCTGGCACCCCGACCTGCGCGGGCGCGACGTGAGCCCCATCCCCGACACCGAGCCGATCAGCATCCAGGTCTCCTAGCCCCTCCGTTTCCCCTCCCCTCCCTCTCGCGAGCCGTGACCTAAGCACCTAAAGTTCCGCATTTATGGGGCTTTCCTCACAGCTCGCGAACGGCTGTGGAGAGATCCCGCGGGGGTCGTGCGCGTTTGGCATCCTCTCTGCATGCCACGACACACACCACTTCCTCCCGAGCTCCTGGGCGAACCCTTTCCCGTGACCCTGGCACGTAGTCTCGGCCTCACCCGCCGACGCCTGCAGGGCCGTGACCTGTCCGCGCCCTTCCGAGAAGTGCGCGTTGCCGGGCCCGCACCCACCAGCGTGCTCGCCCTCAGCCGCAGCTACGCCGAGCGGATGCCGCCCACCCACGTGATCAGCCACCACACGGCGGCCCTCATTCTCGGGCTGCCCCTCCCCGCGTGGGTCGCAGCCGACACCCGCATCCACGTCACCGTGCCCGCCGGCACCCGCCCGCCGCAGATGACCGGGGTGGTCGGACACGAATTGCGTACCGAGTTGCTGAACGTGGAGTACGTCGACGGCATCCCGGTCACCTCACCGCTACAGACCTGGACCGACCTCGCCATGGTGCTTCCCCGCACCGCACTGGTCGCCGTCGCCGACGTCCTCCTCGGCGGGGAGCACCCCGCCTTCACCCCCGAGGACCTGCACCGGGCCATCCTGGCCCGCACGGGTCGGCGCGGAGTGAAACGGCTTCGCGCAGCCGCCGCCCTAGCCCGAACTCGGGTGGAGTCGCCCAAGGAGACCGAGACCCGGCTGCTGCTGGTCGATGCCGGGCTGCCCGAACCGATGACGAACTATGTGATCACCGACGCCGAGGGCAACTTCATCGCCCGGGTCGACCTCGCCTGGCCGCGCCTGCGCGCCTGCGTCGAGTACGAGGGCGACGGCCACCGCACCGACCGTGCGCAGTTCCGCAAGGACATCACCCGGCGCGAGCGACTCGAAGACCACGGCTGGCGGGTCATCCGCATCACCGACGACGATCTGCGCGCCGACGGACATGAGTTCCTCCGACGCGTGCGCAGCGTGCTGCACTCCCGCGAGCCGTGACCTAAGCACCAGGAAGTCGAGATTTTCGGTGCTCAGGTCACAGCTCGCGACTTTAACATGGGGAGCATGGAACACCAGGTACAGCTGAATGACGGCCACACCATCCCGCAGCTCGGGCTGGGTGTGTACAAGGTTCCCGAGGCGATCGCCGCGAGCACCGTGCAGATCGCGCTCGAGGCGGGTTACCGGCACGTCGACACGGCGGCCCTGTATGCGAACGAGCGCGGGGTGGGCGAGGGCCTGGCCCGGGTGGGGTTGCCGCGCGACGAGGTCTTTGTCACCACGAAGGTATGGAACGCCCAGCACGGCTACGACGAGACGCTGCGCGCGTTCGACGACAGCCTGGCCAAGCTCGGCCTCGACGAGGTGGACCTGTACCTCATCCACTGGCCGGCGCCCCGGCAGGACCGCTACGTGGACACCTACCGTGCCCTCGAAACGCTCAAGGCCGACGGCCGGGCGCGCTCGATCGGCGTCTCCAACTTTCACCCGCACCATCTCGACCGGCTGCTCGCCGAGACCGAGATCGTGCCGGCTGTCAACCAGATCGAGCTGCAGCCGTGGTTGCAGCAGGTCGAGGAGCGCGCCTACAACGCCGCGCACGGGATCGTCACCGAGGCCTGGTCGCCGCTGGCCCGGGGCCGCGCGATCGGCAACCCGGTGCTGGGCGCCATCGGCGCCCGCTATGGCAAGTCAGCCGCGCAGGTCGTCATCCGATGGCACCTCGAGCTGGGCAATGTGGTGATTCCCAAGTCGGTCACGCCGGAGCGCATCCGGCAGAACCTCGAGGTCTTCGACTTCACCCTGGATGCCGCCGACCACGAGGCCATCCGGGCTCTCGACGCGGGCGAACGCACCGGTAAAGACCCCGACGACCTCGGCTAAGCCCCGCGAGCCGTGAGAAAAGCACCTTCCCAGCGCTCGGGAAGGTGCTTAGCTCACAGTTCGCGGAACCGGGGGTGGGGGCTACCAGCGGTCGTGGATGGACTCGCGCAGGAGACGGTCGTAGATGGACTGCACGCCCTCCATGAACTCGATGGGCAGGGCAGGCACGGCGCCGGCGGATGCGTTGCCCTGCGCCTGCTTCACTGACCGAGCGCCGGGAATGACGGAACTGACCCCGTCGATCTGAGCCACCCAGGCCAGCGCGGCCTGCGCGGGGGTGAGCCCCTCGGGCACGAGCGCGGAGAACTCATTCGCGGCAGTCAGGCCGGTCTCGTAGTCCACGCCGGAGAAGGTCTCGCCCACGTCGAAGGCACTGCCGTCGCGGTTGAAGTTGCGGTGGTCGTTCTCGGCAAACACCGTCTCGCGGGTGTATTTGCCGGTGAGCAGCCCGCTGGCCAGCGGCACGCGGGCGATGATGCCCACCCCGGCGGCGCGTGCGGCAGGCACGACCTCGTCGAGGGGCTTGAGCCGGAACGCGTTCAGGATGATCTGCACCGTCGCGATACCGGGGCGGGCGATCGCGGTCAGCGCCTGCTCACAGGTCTCCACGCTCACGCCGTAATTGGCGATCACACCATCGTCGACCAGGGTGTCGAGGGCGTCGTAGACCTCGCCGGAGTCGATGACCGCGCTCGGCGGGCAGTGCAGCTGCACCAGGTCGAGGGTCTCGGTGCCCAGGTTACGGCGGGACCGCTCGGTCCACGCGCGGAAGTTGTCGAGCACGTAGTTCTCGGGCAGCTGGTCGACCCGGCGACCCATCTTGGTCGCCACGGTGATGTCCACCCCCGGAGCGCCGTGCTCGAGGAAGTGCCCGATGATCTGCTCGCTGCGGCCGTCGCCATAGACGTCAGCGGTGTCGAAGAAGGTGACGCCGGCATCAACGGATGCGGCGAGCACGGCGGTGGCGTCGGCCTCGGTGACGTCGCCCCAGTCGGCGCCCAGCTGCCAGGTGCCCAGTCCGATGACGGAGACGGTGCGGCCGGTTCTGCCCAGTGTTCTAGTGTCCATCCCACCAGCCTAGCCACGCCGCCGGGCAGCTGCGGGAGAACACGTCTGCAGCGTCGGCCGACCATCGGGGCCGGGTGCTCAGCGGGCGGGCGACAGCGACTTGGCCGGGCGGCCCGCGTCGATGGTGCCGTCGATCACGCGCACCAGCACCTTGGCAATGCGGCTGCGCACGATGTGGTCGTTCGCCTCCACCCGGTGGGTGGTGACGTGGCGCATCCGCTCGACCACGCGCAGGCTGCCGGGTGCTACGAACGCGTCGAGCGCCCCGTAGATCAGGTCGACGGGTTGGTGCAGGCCGGCGATGTCGCTGACCATGGTTTGCGATTCGATGCAATGCTCGAGCGATTTCACGAACGGCGCCCAGTTCTCATCCGTCAGTTCCAGCACACCTTTGGGCAGCAGCCGGCCGAGGACGGCCGCGTTGCCCAGGGTGAACTCCTTGTTTCCGCGCAGGAACTCGTAGGCCCGCAGATACGCCGACACCCGCGCCCGCACCCACGGGTCGCCGATGTCCGACGGCGAGAGATAGATCGGCGGGCCCACCAGCACCAGCCGGGAGACCCGGGTGCCACGCGGCGCATACCAGCGCCGTTCGGCCGCGTACCGGGTGGCGATCAGGCTGCCCAGGGAATGGCCGACGAGCACGAACGGCTCCCGCAACCGCAACGAACGGATGGTGGCGGCGAGCGCGGCCACATGGTCGTCGAGGGTGTACTCGCAGTCGGCCGGTCGGGGTGAGGCGCCGTGGCCGAGGATGTCGATCGTGATCACCCGGTGGCCGGGCACGAGCCGCGGCACGACCTTGTGGAAGGTGGCCGAGGTGGAGGCGATGCCGTGCACCAGGATCACGACCGGGCCTCTGCCGGTGTCGGTGTGAATGTGCAGTCGCGGCGCTCCGCGCCGGGTGCGCCCGGCTGGTCGAACGCGGCGCTGACGAAGCTGGTTCGTCAACGCCGCCTCCTCCACGATGCCCGGAACGTCGGTCACGGGGTGCGCCGGCTCCGGTGGAGCTAGCGCAGGTCTTCTTTGTAGTCGTTCTTGGCCTTGGTGGCGTCGCGCTCAGCCTCGGCCTTCTTCACGTCGCCTTCGGCCTTCTTCACTTCGGCGTCGGCCTTGACCTCGTCGACCTTGTCGGAGACGCGTTCCTTGGCGTCTTCGGCGGCGCGGCCGATCTTCTGTCCGGTTGCGGCAAGCGCGTCCTTGGCGTCGTCTGCGAATCCCATGAATTCCTCCTCGAGCACGGTACTGACTGGGTGCGGTGCCGGCACAACCGGCGCCATCTCCACCGTACGGCCCGGCTCTGGGCCGAGACTCGATTGTGATCCGACTCTCAGAAATCCCCCAGATTGCGGGTTGGGCCCGACCCTACAGTTGGGCCATGAACCACAGCGCTCCCCCCGCCAGCCGCTCCGCCGGCGCCGCTCCGATGCGTCGTCGCCGGGCGCCGCTGGCCGCCCTGGCCGCCGGTATCGCCCTCGCGGCGCTGCTGCTGGCCGGCTGCACCGCCAGCAGCGACAGCGCCGGCTCAACCGCCGAGTCCGGTGACGCGGGCAGCCGGTCGAACGAGATGGTCGCCCCCGGCGACGCCGCGCCGCAAGACGCCAGCGCCGGCAGCACCGCCGCGGACCGCGCCGTGATCACCACCGGGTCCGTATCGCTTACCGTGACCGACCCGATCAAGACCGCCGAGGATGCCGCCACCATCGTGGAGCAGGCCGGCGGCCGGGTCGACAGCCGCACCGAGAACCCCGAGACCGACAACCAAGCGGCCAGCGCGAACCTGTCCCTGCGCATCCCCGCCGGCGACCTGGACCGCACCCTCGACGAGCTCCGCGCCCTGGGCACCGTCAACTACGTGTCTCTGAGTGCCGCCGACGTCACCCAGCAGAGCCAGGATGTGGATGCCCGCATCACCGCCCTCACCACCTCGGTGAACCGGCTGCTGACCCTGATGGACCAGGCCACCAGCACCACGGACCTGATCGCGATCGAGGGTGAGCTGTCCACCCGGCAGTCCGAGTTGGAGAGCATGCAGTCCCAGCGGGACTACCTCACCGACCAGATCGAGTACTCCACCATCGGACTCGACCTCTACTCCACCGGCACCGTCGCGCCGGGCGCTCCCGACAACTTCTGGACCGGGATCGTGAGCGGCTGGAACGCACTTGTCACCACCCTCGGCGCCCTGCTGGTGGGCGTCGGCTTCGCGCTTCCCTGGCTGGCGATCCTCGCCGTGGCCGGCGGGATCGTGTTCCTTATCGTGCGTCTGACCACACGAAAGGGAAAGGCTACGTAGGCTTGCAGGTGTGACCGAGATTTCCCGCCCCGCAGCATCCGATGCCCCCGCCGTCGCGGCGGTTCTCGACGACGCTCTGCTCGGCCGCATCTGCTCGCGCGCGGCCGGTCACGACGCCACCAACACTTTCCCGTTCGACGACGTCACCGAGCTGGCCGAGGCCGGGTACCTCCGCGCCCTGGTGCCCACGGAGTTCGGCGGGCTGGGCCTCAGCCTGGCGCAGGTCGCGGCAGAACAGTCCCGGTTGGCCGCGCACGCCCCGGCCACCGCGCTGGCGGTGAACATGCACCTGGTCTGGACCGGCGTCGCCAAGGCCATGCACGACCGCGGCGATTCCGCCCTCGACTTCCTCCTCACCGAGGCCGCACAGGGCGCGATCTTCGGCTTCGGGGTGAGCGAACCCGGTAACGACCTGGTGCTGTTCGGGTCGTCCACGACGGCCGAGCCGCAGCCGGACGGCGGCTACCGGTTCACCGGCACCAAGATCTTCACCTCGCTCTCGCCGGTCTGGACGCAGCTCGGCACGATGGGGCTCGACACCTCCGACCCCGCGCATCCACAGATCGTGTGGGCGTTCCTCGACCGCGCCGACCCCGGCATCAGCCGGAAGGACGACTGGGACACCCTGGGCATGCGCGGCAGCCAGAGCCAGACCACTGTTCTCGACGGCGCCTACGCCCCCGCCGACCGGGTGGTGCGGAGACTTCCGCCCGGCCCGGTGAGCGACCCGCTGATCTTCGGCATCTTCGCCACCTTCGAGATCCTGCTCTCGGCCGTGTACACCGGCATCGCCCAGCGGGCCCTCGAACTCGGTATCGCCGCCGCGCAGCGCCGCCGATCGGCGAAGAACGACGGTCGCCCGCTCGCGCAGGATCCCGACATCCGCCGCCGCATCGCGCAGGCGGCCATGCTGCAGGATGCGATCTACCCGCAGATCGACGCGCTCGCCCGGGACGTGGACGCCCTGGCCGACCACGGCCCGTTCTGGTTCGCCAAGCTCGCCGGGCTCAAGCACCGCAGCGTGGAGAGCGCCGCCGAGGTGGTGGACCTGATGGTGCGGGTGAACGGCGGCGCCAGCTATTTCGCGGGCAACGAACTCGGCCGCCTCTACCGCGACGTGCTGGCCGGACGGTTCCACCCGTCCAACGCCGATTCCGCCCATGCCACCGTCGCCGCCGCCTGGCTCGGCCCCCTCGATGGTTGAGCGCACCCGCCCTATTCCCACCCGCATCACCGACCCCCGAAGTGTTGAAGTTGTCCCGTTGACTGCAGTACCCCCGACCACCCCGAACCCCACCCCCACCGAACCGGTGAACATCGCCCGCACGCCCTACCGGGCGCCGCACCCCACCACCCCGCGCCCGGTCACCACGAGCATCCCGATCCTGCGCGCCGACGCCACCGGCATCGCCGCCGTGCGGGCCTACGAGGATGCGCCGAGCACCTCCACGATCGCCGTTCCGGTGATCGACATCGCCGCGTACACCCGGTCGGTGCTCGACCTCACCATGCGCCTGGCCGAGGTGATCTTCGCCTCCGGCGCTGGCGCGGAGGACGCGACGGCGGCGATGCTCGCGCTCACCCGCGCCTACGGGCTGCGCGGCACCGAGGCGAACATCACCCACACGATCATCACCCTCACCCACGAGGACCAGTCCACCCACGAGTCCATCTCGCGCAGCCGTGACGTGAAGTACCGCACCCTCAACTACGCCAAGCTCACGGCCACCTCCGAGCTGATCGCCGACCTCATCGAAGAGCCCACGGATGTGGCGGAGGCGCGCAAGCGTCTGGCCACGATCGTGTCGTCGAAGCCGCAGGTGACCCTGCTCTACCGCCGGATCGGCTGGAGCCTCGTCGGCGCCGGCGCCGCCGCACTCATCGGCGGTGGCCCGATCGTGGTGATCGCGGCTTTCATCGCGGCGTTCGTGATCGACCTGCTCACCACCGCGCTCGACAACCGGCGGGTGCCGCTGTTCTACCAGACCGTGGTCGGCGGGGCGATCGGCCCGCTGTTCGCCGCGTTCGTGCCGCTCGTCGATCCCACCGCCACGCCGTCCCTCGTCGTGGTCGCCACGATCATCATGCTCCTGGCCGGGGTCACCACCTTCGGCGCGGTGCACGACACGCTCTCGGGGTTCTACCTCACCGGCACCGCCCGCCTGATCGAGGCGCTGCTCATCACCGGCGGGCTGGTCGCCGGGGTGGCCGGTTCCTCGCTGGTGCTCGCCCGGTTCGGCCTCGACCTGCGCATCACCGCCGATGTGACGCCGACTCTGGGCATCTTGGCCATCCAGCTCGTGGCCGCCGTGGTGATCGTGGTGGGATTCGCGCTCGGCACCCAGGTGCCCTGGCGTGCGCTCTGGGTGGTCTGCCTGCTCGGCGCGGTGGCCGAGGTCATCTACCTCGGCGCCACCAACGCCGGGTTCGGCCTGGTCTGGTCCTCCGGTGCCGCCGCGATGGGCGCCGGGCTCCTGGCGGCCGTTGGTGCGCGCATCGTGCGCACCCCGCCCCTGGTGATCATCGTCTGCGCGCTCGTGCCGCTGGTGCCGGGCCTGGCACTGTTCCGGGGGCTGCTGCAGATGTCGGATGGCGACATCAACGGGCTGCTCAACCTACTCACCGCCGGCGCGATCGCCGTGGCCCTCGCGGCCAGCGCCATCCTGGCCCAACTGATCGTGCAGTACGTCTGGGGTCCGGGCCGGCGCCTGCAGCGCCGCTTCGTGGGCCCGCTGATGGCCGTTCCCGTGCGGCTCAGCCGCAAGTCGGCCGCCCCCGGTCCGCGCATCTAGGGCCCCGACGGGCGCCGACACCGGTGGCCCGGCATCAACGATGCCGGGCCACCGGTGGGGCCGAGCGGTGCGCTAGTTGGGAACTTCACCCTCCGGGGTCTCGGTCGACACGTCTTCCTCGACGAATCGGTACGGGATCGGTTCTTCGGTCTCCGCGCCCTTGCGATAGGTGCGGGTGATGGTCTGGCCTTCTTCCACGGCCTCGAGCACCACCACGTCCTGGTATTCCCCGTTCGAGTAGTGCAACTCCACTTCCGTGCCCGACCCGATCACGTTCGGGCCGAACAGCACTGCCTTGTACGTTTCCTGTGCGCTCATGATCTCCCGGCTCTCCGACGACTTCCCATCCCAGTGACGGGGCGCCTCATCGCAGACAGCCTACGTCTGCACCCCCGAAAGGCACAGGGGCGCGCCCGGGCGCGGATTACGAGGGCGGCGACCGCCGTGCCGAGATGCTCTTTGCCGCCAATCCGCGTAGGGTCAGAGCATCGGTGCCGCTCGGGCTCAGGTCGAAGGAGTACACATGGCTGACAAATCACCCAAGAAGGACGCGGCCAAGAAGGTCGCCGGCAAGTCGCTGAAGGAAAAGCGCGCCGACAAGCAGCTCAAGTCCGCTGAAACCGAGAAGGCCCGCAAGCGCTAACTCGCTTTCCCGGGCTCACCCGCCCGGAATCACTAGACGCACCGGTGTCGCCTGTTCGCAGGCGACACCGGTTTTTTGCGCCTGGCGGGCACGGCCGGATGCTCAGACCAGGAACCTCACCCCGGCCGCGACAGCGCCACCACCGGGCATGTCGTCGGCCCGCACCGCGAAGATCTCCGCGCCGGAGAGCAGCGCCCGCCGCAGGATCTCGTCGACCACGCCGTAGGTCACGGCGTCCTCGGTGTCGCTCAGGGTGACGGCCCCGGTCTCCTCGTCCACCAGGCCGGGCACGATCTGGTCGATGTCCACGAACAGGGTCTCCACCGCGCCATAGGTCGCAGCCCTGGCGACGTCGCTGAGGTCGGTCACGGCGCGGCCGTGCGCCGCGCGCCGCGCCATCCGGTCCTTGAGCGCGTCGAGCTCGGCGGCGTACAGCTCGTCCAGGATGCCCCGGGCGGCGCGGCCGAGCTCCTCGTCGGGGGTTTCCTCCGGGTTGCCGGGAATGATCGCCTCGGTGAGGTTGGGGTAGCTGTTCACCGACCGGTAGATGCCGGCCAACGGTTCGGCGGCGGCGAGGATCAGCGGCAGGTCGAGGCCGCTGAGCACCGGCCGCAGAGCCCGGTCGATGGCGCGCGCGTACTGCCGCATCCGCACCTTCTGCCCTTCGGCACCCTGGATGCGCCCGCCCATGATGTGTTTGTCCTGGGTGCGACCGCTGATCGAGTCCAGGCCGACGGCGCTGGCGACGTCGCTGGGCAGTCCGGGCACCGGCACCGCGTAGACCGGGCTCTCGGCGTTGAGTTCGAGCAGGCGCACCGAGTTCTGGGCCAGGGCGAGCACGAAGGCCGACTGGGGGAAGGTGACCGCGCGCAGCAGCGGCTTGAGGTAGAACCGGTCGGAGACCTCCAGGGCGGTGGTCAGCCGGTTGGGCAGCCGGTAGGTGCGCACGCTGTCGGGGGTGGCGAAGATCGCCAGGCTGTAGGAGAGCTGCCGCCAGAAGTCGACGTCCTCGATCAGGTCGACGAGCGTCTCCTCCTGCCGTTCCACCAGCCGCCGGTCGGTGCCGGCGTCCCGCAGTTGCTGCAGGGCGTCGGCGAGCAGGTTCTTGAGTTCCACCCTGGCCATGTCGGCGTCTTGCGGTAACGGGCTGGTGCTCAGGTAGATCGAGACGCAGGGATGCTCACGCACCGTGGCCAGGGTGTCGACGTCGTCTCTAGTGGGTATGTCTGTGTGCAGCACGGCACGCGCTCCTTTACTCCGGACACCTCACGCGCCGACCCCCTTGCTCGACCGTGAGCCTCTTATCCGGCCCACTCTATCCACTCGGCCCTGATCCCATAAGGTCGGCCGCCGGGCGCACCGGGACGATACTGTGGAGGCTGCATACGAATGAGGGGGAACCATCCGTAGACGAAAGAGCGTCAACTTCGCAAGCACGTTAGCTCTGGCTGCACTGGTCAGCGCCGGGCTGAGCGCATGTTCGGTGCAGGGCAACGCCGCAGAAACCTGGCTGGGCCAGAGCCAGATCATCGACAGCACGGACATGAGCGCGACCGGTTGCTTCGGCACCTGCGATGTGAACGTCGAGGGCATTATCAGCGACGCGGCGACCGAGGATCAGATCCGCCGTCTGGGCGAGGCAGCGACGGACTACCGGTCCGCACACGAGGGTGACGACATTGATATGTCCCTCAGCTACGGGAAGGTGAGCTTCCAGATCGGCGAGACGCAGGACGAGACGGCCAGCTTGGTCGGCTTGGCACTCACCGCGTTCAACGACGAGAGGGTGACGGGCGCCTCCGCCTATCAGGCGTTCATCCAACTGTCTGGAGCGAAGGCCGACGTCTCGACGCTGTTCGACGACTACGCCGGCAACGACGTTCCCGAACTATCGGTCAGGTCAGACGATGAAGATGACGCGAGCCTCTTCATGATCCGCGAGGGCACCGACCCGTGCGAGCCTGCGGACTCTCTCGTCGCCGAATTCGACCAGCTGCTGGGTGATCCCTCGGTCACCACACTGATACTGGTGCCGTGCGCGACATTCACGGTGGAGGTCGCCGAGGAATCGGCCAGGGACGCGATGATCGCCCAGATCCAGCCGTTCGCCTCAGACCCGGCGCACGCGGCAGTGGAGTTCAGCATCGAGTCGGATGAGGGTCTGCCGTATGCGGTGACCGCCGACACCCCTCAGCTGGATCCACTCTTCGCCCTGATCGACGCCACCCCCGGTGTATCCGGCCGGGTGATGACGGGCAATGTGATCAGCGTCGGCGTCTCCGACCCCGCACAGTTCCGCCAGGCGGTGTCGACGATCGATGCCGCGCCCCGGCCCGCCTTCGTAGAGGAAATCCGGGTGGGGCATGCCCTGGCGTCGGTCTACCTCAATGGCGACGGCACGCTGGATGCCCAGGTGACCACCGCCGAATCGATGTTCGCTTCGAACGCCACGAGAGCCGCCGACGACCTGATCTCGTTCACCCCGCAGACGGACGGCACCCTGGAATTCGGACCCGTGAGCTACGACGAAGACGCCGGTGTGCAGATCGTGGACGCCGTCGTCGCCGGCGGGCTCTGGCAGACCTCGAGCACGGTGATCGAGGTCTTCGATCAGCCCATTGTTTTCACCGTCACGGCCGCACCCGGAGCTCATACCTTCGAGGGGACGAGGACCAACGAGACGCCGGAGACCACCAGAGTGATCACGGAGCTGAACACGTACTGGGCCGCCCGAACGAAGACGGGCTAACCAGCTACGCCCCGGATCAGCAGGGCAGCCACCGCCGTCTCTCCACGGATCTGGGCGAGCAGAGTCAGGATCTCGTCGACGAGGGCATCAGTGACCCCCGACGTCACGATGCTGTACCGCCCCACCGGCTCCAGCCCGTCGGCGCGCACCCGGATCACGGCCCAGCCCACTTCCTCGAGGGCAGCGTCCTTCTCCCGGTCCGACACCTCGTTGAGGCCACGGTGGGAGGTCTTCTTCCGTCCGGGTGAGTCGTACTCGATCGCAACCCTGAGGGCGGGGATGATGATGTCCGGCCACACCTCCGGTTTGCCGTAGAAGCTGCGGTTGATGCGAATGGCGTTCACACGGTGCGGCAGCCGGATGCGTTCGCCCAGCAGCATCCGCAACCGCTGTTCGGTGCGCGAGGTGCGTGTCTTCAGGCCCGGCTTCATGAAGGGCACTCCGCCCTCTCCTCGGGCCGCCGGCGCCTGGGCGTTTCGGTCGCATCTAGGGCAGCCGGGCCCGGTGAGGGTCTCCCGCACGCTCGCCGAGTACCGGGAGTGCCCGCGCGTGCAGATCCACTCGTACTCGGTGCCGATCCGGGTCTCTTGAGCCAGGGCGGCCCGGCCGGCCGGGGCCACCCGGCGCAGCAGTTGCTCCCGGCTGCGTGCGGTCTCGGCGAGCAGCATGCACAGCGGACAGGCCCGTTGCAGGGTGATACGGGCGACGGCGGCATCCGCCCCGTGCCCACAACGGAACCGAACCGCGATGCCCGTCGAGCCTGGGCTGCCGGAACTGTCGGTCATCGTGCCACCACCACCTCTTGTTTCGAAGTCGACTGAGCGCGACGCTAACAACGACCGCTGACATCCGTTGCGGTGGAAGGGCGGAGAAATCGTTCGATTCCAGACTTCGCACAGTCACCGGCTCCATCCACTGTGCGATGTGCCGAGACGAGGCGCCGAAGCGGGGCCGTGGAGGCTAACCGCGGCGGCTGACCCGCCGTTGATCGTCGTCGTGCGCCTCGCGCAGCAGGGCGGCGACGGTGGGAATCGTGCGCTCCCCCGGGTTCACCACCGCGAGCCAGCCCAGCGCTCCGCAGACCGGATGCGGCAAGAACGCGTCGGTCGCGGTGGAATCCCGCACGCCGGCGGTGCCCGCCTGCACGTCGCCGGGGTAGTCCTTGGTGATGATCGTCGCGTACGGCTGCCGGTTCTGCGGCACCCGCACGTCTGGCGCGTAATAGAAGAGCCGCGCACCAGGACGATGATCTGCTCTGGCTCATTGGCCCAGTCTCGTCATTGGGCCCTCGCAGCGCAATCGCCCGTCCGCCGCACACCGGTCGTAGGGCGGTCGCGGGCGGGCGCACACCGATTCGCGGGCACGGCGCCGCTGCGCCCGTGGCGTGCCACCCGCGATGCGGCGCCCTACCCGCGCGGCCACGTTTCAGTCCAGCGGTCAGTGCTGCGATCCGTGCTGCAGCTCGGTGCTGCAGCGGTCCTGACGGTCAGGCCGTGGCGTGGGTTTCGAGAACCTCGCGCATCCGCGGCAGGGCGAACTGGTCGGCGATCTGGATGGCGGTATGGCTGCCGAGGTCGGGGTCGGCGCCGGCTTGCAGCAAGTCGAGCAGGATCGCCTCGTTGCCCCGGAACACCGCGCAGGCCAGGGCGGTCTGCCCCATCCCGTTCACGATCGCGGTGTCGGCACCGCGCCGCAGCAGGTCCTGTACGGTCTCGCGGTGCTGCGCATACGCGGCCACGATGAGCAGGCTGTCGCCGCGCCCGTTGACCAGGTTGAGCGGCACCCCCGCGTCGAGCATCTCGCCCAGCGGGCCGGTGCGACCGTCACGGGCGAGGTCGAAGACTCCCTCGACAACCGCCGCCGACGGGTCGGTGGCCTGGTCCTCGGCGCGCGCTGTCATGATCGTCTCCCGCTGGTTCGAACAGAAGAACCGCCAGGCTGTGGGCCCGCCGGTTCTGGTGAATTGCCCAAGTCTAAGGCTTGTGGCGTGCGGGCAGAACGGTACATTAGGGTAGGCTTACCAAAGTCTCGACGCCCTCGCGTCTACCATCCCCGCCACAATCACAAAAATTGGGAATCCTATGTCACTCCCCCGCCTTCTCGGCCTCAGCGCGGCCGCAGTCATGACCATCGGCCTTGCCGCCTGCTCCCCCTCCACTGCGGAGACTTCCGACTCGACCGGGGCCGCCAGCGGCGACTTCCCCGTGACCGTGGAGCACGCGCTCGGAGAGACCGTGATCGAGAAGCAGCCCGAACGGGTCACCACGATCGGCTGGGGCAACCAGGACGTCGCCCTCGCGCTCGGCATCGCCCCCGTCGGCGTCGATGACCAGACCTGGTCGATGGACGGCAGCGATGGGCTCGGCGTCTACGACTGGACCCTCGACGCCTACAAGGACCTTGGCGCTGACGAGCCGGTGGTGTTCTCCACCGCCGACGGCACCGACTTCGAGGCCATTGCCGACACCCAGCCCGACGTCATCCTCGCGGGCTACTCCGGCGTCACCGAGGAGGAGTACTCCACTCTGAGCGAGATCGCGCCGACCGTCGCCTACCCCGACGCCGCCTGGCTCACCCCGTGGCGCGACGTCATCCTCACCGACTCCGCTGCTCTCGGGCTCGCCGACAAGGGCCAGGCTCTGGTCGATGACCTCGACCAGCAGATCGCGGACGCCACGGCAGACTCCGCATTCGAGGGCAAGAAGGCGGCGTTCTTCTACATGAGCGCAGCCGACCTCTCCACGATCTCGATCTACGGCCAGGGTGACTCGCGCACGGCCTTCCTCTCCGACCTCGGCTTCGATCTTCCCGAGCTTGCCGGTGACGTCGACACCTTCTACCAGGACGTCAGCGCCGAGAACGCCGATCAGCTGGCCGACATCGACGTGATCGTCAGCTACGGCGACAGCGATGAGCTGCTCAAGGCTCTGCAGGCCGACCCGCTGTGGAACACGTTGACGGCTGTGCAGAACGGCGCCGTCGTCTCGGTCGGATCCGGCGATGCGCTCAGCGGCGCCGTCACGCCGACCGCGCTGTCGATCCCGTGGATGCTGACGGACTACGTCGCCCTCCTGGACGGTGCCGTCGCCCTCGCGAAGTGACCTCAGTACACGCATCGGTCGATGACCGCCGCCGTGCCCCCACCACGCAGGTGGGGGCGCGGCGGCGCGCTTTGACGATCGCCGGCTTGATCCTCGGCGTCGGCATCGCCATCCTCCTCTCGCTGGCGTTCGGGTCGCGAACCGTCTCGCTGGCGGAGATCGTCGATGGATTGACCTCCTGGGCGCAGGGCCGCACTGCGGCTGACATCGGAGCGATCGCGGTGCAGGAACGCATCCCCCGCACTGTGCTCGCCATCATGGCCGGCGCAGCGCTCGCGCTGTCGGGGGCGCTGATGCAGGCCATCACCCGCAACCCCATCGCCGACCCCGGCATCCTCGGGGTGAACACCGGCGCAGCCCTCGCCGTCGTGTGCGGAATCGCATTCTTCGGGATCACCTCGCCCTACGAGTACCTCTGGCTCGCCCTGGGTGGAGCCGTCCTGACGGCGATCTTCGTCTACAACGTCGGCTCGGTCGGACCCGGCGGCTCCACCCCCATCAAACTTGCGCTTGCGGGAGCTGCGACCACGGCAGCGCTGGGCTCCCTGGTCAGTGCGGTCCTGCTGCCCCGCACCGCAGCGATGGACACCTTCCGCTTCTGGCAGGTCGGCGGCGTCGGCGGCGCCGACTGGGGCACGATGGCGGTCATCGCCCCCCTGCTCATCGCCGGCACCCTGGTCGCCTTCATCTGCGCACCCGGGCTGAACGCGCTGGCGCTCGGCGACGACGTCGCCGTGGGGCTCGGCGTACGCATCGGTCGCACCCGGCTGCTCGCCGCCGTGGCGGGAGTGGTGCTCTGCGCCGCGGTCACCGCGGTCGCCGGTCCCATCGCCTTCGTCGGCCTCATGGTGCCGCACGTGGTGCGAATGCTCGTCGGCCCGGATCAGCGCTGGATGCTGCCGCTCTCGGCACTGGGCGGCGCCATCCTGCTGACCCTCGCAGACACGATCGGACGACTCATCGGCTACCCCGGCGAGACCGAAGCGGGCATCGTCACCGCCTTCGTCGGCGCCCCCGTCCTGGTCATCATCGCCCGCCGCAGCCGGATGAGGGCACTCTGATGACCACTCTCCCCGCAACGCCCGATCTCGCCGCGCGCACTGCGCTGGTCCGTGCCGGCCGCATCCGCCGCTCCCGCCGTCGCGTCATCGTCATCGGCTGCCTCGCCGTGGCTGTACTGGCGCTCGTGGCCGCCGTGATCATGGTGGGCAACACGATCTACCCGGTCTCGGACGTGCTCGCCGTCCTGCGCGGAGAGAGCGTGCCCGGAGCATCCTTCACCGTCGGCACCCTGCGCATCCCGCGGGCACTCATCGGAGCCCTGGCCGGACTCGCCTTCGGCGCCGCCGGCACGACGTTCCAGACGATGCTGCGCAACCCCCTCGCCAGCCCGGATGTGATCGGCATCAGTGCCGGGGCCAGCGCGGCCGCCGTCCTCTGCCTGGTCGTGCTGCACTGGAGCGGCACCGCCACCATGTTCGCCGCTCTCATTGCGGGCGTTGCCACGGCCGCGGCCATCTACTTCGCCGCCCGTGGCGGCGAGTCCACCGGCGGCCGGCTCATTCTTATCGGCATCGGCATCGGGGCGATGCTTGACGCTGTCGTCTCCTACGCGATCCAGCGGGCCGCCGAATGGGATGTCGCCGTCGCCATGCGCTGGCTCACCGGCAGTCTCAACGGCTCCCGGTGGGAGAACGTCCTTCCGCTCGGCATCGCCGTGGCAGTGCTGCTGCCCCTCCTCGCCCTGCTCTCGCGGCAACTGCGAGCGCTGGAACTCGGGGACGCCGCGGCGACGTCGCTGGGCGTCCGGGTGGACCACGTGCGCATCCTGCTCGTTCTCGCCGCGGTCGCCCTCACCTGCTTCGCAACCGCGACAACGGGGCCCATCGCCTTCGTGGCGTTCCTTGCCGGCCCCATCGTGAGCAGGCTGGTCGGTCACGGCTCCTCGCTGACCATCCCCGCGGCCCTCATGGGGGCCTGCCTGGTTCTCACCTCCGATCTCATCGGCCAGTTCGCCTTCGACACCCGATTCCCGGTCGGAGTGATCACCGGCATCCTCGGTGCCCCCTATCTACTCTTCCTACTGATTCGCACATCCCGCCGCGGAGGATCCTCATGAGCGCCCAGCATCGACTGACCGCAGAAGCCCTGGTGTCGGGCTACGGCAGCACGACCATCGTCGACGGCGTCGACCTCGAGCTGCCGGCCGGGCGCATCACCGTGATTGTCGGGGCGAACGCGTGCGGCAAGTCGACGCTGCTGAAGACGCTGGCGCGGCTCATCAAACCGACCAGCGGTGCAGTCGTGCTCGACGGCAAACAGATCAGCGAGCTGCACACCAAGCAGCTGGCACGCACCCTGGGCCTCCTCCCTCAGCAGCCGATCGCGCCGGAGGGAATTGCCGTCGCCGACCTCGTCGGGCGCGGACGGCATCCGCACCAGAAGCTGTTCCGCTCCTGGACCACGGACGATGACAGGGCCGTCGTGGAAGCGCTGGAGGCGACCGGCGTCGCTGACCTTGCCGACCGCAGCGTCGACGAGCTCTCCGGCGGCCAGCGCCAAAGGGTGTGGATCGCCATGGCGCTCGCGCAGCAGACCGACATCCTGCTGCTGGACGAGCCGACGACGTTCCTCGACATCGCCCACCAGATCGAGGTCCTCGACCTGCTCACCGACCTCAACCGCCGTCGAGGCACCACGATCGTCATGGTGCTGCACGATCTGAACCTCGCGATCCGTTACGCGGACACCATCGTGGCGGTCAAAGACGGCAAGGTGCTCGCCATGGGCGCTCCGTCCGAGGTCGTCACCTGCGCGCTCATCGAAGAGGTCTTCGGCCTCGCCAACAGCATCACCACCGACCCGGTTTCAGGCAAGCCGATGGTCACGCCGATCGGGCGGCATCACGTGCGCTTGACCGAAGCGGCGACGCATCCGGCCTAGGCGTCGGTCTCGCTTTCCCGCTGCTCCAGGGTCGTGACGACGCGCTCGGCCATCCGATCCGCCTTGAAATGATCGTTGGCGGTGATGGTGACCACCGCGTCGTCGCTGAAGATGAGCAGCTGTCCGTAGGCGCCGTGCAGACGCCATGCGGCGCCGGGCCCGTCCCAGCCGGAGAGCGCATAGCGCCGGTACGCGGGCTCAGGCTCGGTCCCTCGCTCAAACCAGTCAGTGTGCATGGCCTGCACCCAGCGCGAGGATACGACGCGCTGCCCCTGCCACACTCCATCGTCCCGGATGAGCTGCCCGATCCGTGCCAGCTCAGCCGTGCTCAGGTGCAACCCTCCTCCGGCGAGGATCCAACCGTTCGGGCATCGCTCCCACACAGGCGCATCGATCGCCAACGGTGCGAACAAGCGCTGATCGAGCCACCGGGGTACGTCACCCACAACGGACTGCAGCGCTCGCATCGCGGTGTAGGTGCTCGCGTTGGAGTACTGGAAGACCCGTCCTCGTGAGGGACGGCTGAGAAACTCAGCCGCGAGGTCGGGCCAGTCCGTCATCATCGTCTCCGACCACGGAAGGTCGATACCGCTCGTCATCTGGAGCAAATGCCGCACTGTGACGTCCTCGACGCCCTGTCCGAGTGAGCAGCCCGGCAGGTAGGCACCCACCGGCGCATCGACATCGAGCAGCCCGTCGTCGGCTGCGATCCCGATCGCCAGAACGCAGACGCCCTTGGCAGCCGAGTGAACATCCCGGCGATGATCGGCGCTCCAGTGGTACTCGGCGCTCTCGTCGTCGATGAGGACATGCACGGCATGCGCGTCGAAGCCGTCCTCCTCAGCGATCCCGACAAGGCGGTCCACGATCGTTTGCGCTCGACTCATCCCACCATTCTGGTGCGTGTGCGAGGCGTTCATTCGTCATGTGCCCTACGAAAACCAAAGGGATCGAAGCCAACCGGCTTCGATCCCTTTGTTTCAGTGGTGGAGCTAAGGAGATTCGAACTCCTGACCTTCTCATTGCGAACGAGACGCGCTACCAACTGCGCCATAGCCCCAGACTGCGTATTTACAATATCACGCGAGCGCGGGCCGTTCGACCGGAAAGCAGGTCAGCCGACCGATCGGCGGCGGCGCAGCACGTCGTCGAGGTCGGTCATGCCGGGTTCGGTCTCGCCAATGATGCCCATGCTGGCGAACCGGCTCGGTGCAGCAGCGGGAGCAGCCTTCGCGGCCGCGGCGCGGGCGGCGACCGGCCGGGTGATCGGGGTGACCTCCGACGGCGCGATGGCCTCGGCCAGGGCAACGGCACGGCGCTGCAGCTCGGCTTCGGCCGCGGCCTGGCGCAGCTGCGCGGCGGCATCCACCGACGCCATGGCGGCCTGGGCGATCGAGCCCGGCGAGAGGTGCAACGGCTTCGGCAGCGGCTGCGGCGTCCACGGGGTCGGCTGCGCGGCCGGGGCTTCGTCGAACTGCACCGGCACGAATTGCGGGGCGCTGCCGGAGGTGGTGGTGCGGCGGCGCGCGGTCACGGTGCCAGCATCCGTGGCGGCGCGCGGGGCGCGGGCGGAGCGGCTCACGGTGGCCAGCCGGCCGAGGGTGGCAACGGCCGTCACCGCGGCGACCAGCCCGGCCGCCAGAAGCGTCCAGACGCCCGCAGTGACCAGAGTGGCGCCCACCACGGTGAGCACCAGGCCGACCAGCAGAAGCAGCGTGGAGAGGGCGCGCATGGCGCGCAGGCGCTTGGCCTTGCCGGCTGGGGTGAGCGCCTTGGGGCGGGCGGCGGCGGCACGCAGTACCGCGGCACGGCGAGCGGCCGTGGCGGCGTCGCCGGCGGCCTTCGAGGCGATCCGGGCATCTTCTTCGGCCTGGGCGAGCAGTTTGCGCTGGGTTGACACTCCGCGGGCCGTGTTTTCCACGCGCACCTCCTGGGGAATCTCCGACGTTTCGGCCAAGATGCGCAGGGTCTGTTGCAACCGCACGGCGTTTCGTTCGGTGGCGAGGTACTGCCGTCGTCTGGCCCAAGTGGGCATGAGATACGTCACCCAGAGCGCGGCGGCAACCGCCACCACAACTCCCCCACCCAGGACTTCGCTACTCATGCTCCCTACGGTATGAGTCCGCGGCCCCTCCGTGCCTGATTACGAGGGGGTGTGTCACTTGTCGGCCACCTGCAGCGGATGCTGCGCGGCTGCCAGGTCGTGCTCGTTGACGGTGGCGTTTCCGGCGGGCACGAGGCCGTCCTGCCAGCGGCGCAGCACACCATTGCGCACCTCCTCGGCCACCAGGCCGAAGGCGAAGTGGTCGCGCCAGGCGCCGTTGATGTGGATGAACCGGCGGCGCAGTCCCTCGTACCGGAACCCGAGTTTCTCGACCACCCGAAGCGACGGCGCGTTCTCGGGCCGGATGCAGATCTCCATCCGGTGCAGGCCGAGCTGCGCGAAGCAGTAGTCGGTGGCCAGTGCGACCGCGATCGGGGTGATCGACCGGCCGGCGAATTCCTCGCCGACCCAGTAGCCGATCGACGCGCTGGACAGCGACCCCCAGGTGATCGATGACACGTTCAGCTGCCCGGCCAGCTCCCCGTTGTACTCCACCAGGAACGGCAGTCCGCTGCCGGTGCGCGAGTGCGCGAGCAGGCTGCGGATGCTGGCCCTGGTGTCGAACGACATCGGTGCGTACGGGCTGGTCGCCTCCCAGGTGCGCAGCCACGACCGGTTCTCCATCAACTCGCGCTCGAGTGCCTTGGCATCGCGCAGCCGGATGGGGCGCAGCGTTACGGCGCCTTCACGAAGCGTAGGTATCGCGGTCGGCACAGTGAGCCCGTCTACTAGGGGGCCGAGGCCCGATGATGGTGCGCAGCTTAGCCCGCGGCCCGACTACTCGAGAGTTGCGGCGAAGTCGTGCAACCAGGGGCGCAGGTCCGGGCCCAGGTCGTCACGGTCGACGGCGAGCTGGATGATGGCCTTGATGTAGTCGAGCCGGTCACCGGTGTCGTACCGACGGCCGCGGAAGATAACGCCGTAGACGCCGCCCGTGGTCTCGGGGTTCACGGCCATTTCCTGCAGGGCGTCGGTGAGCTGGATCTCGTTGCCCTTGCCCGGTGCGGTGCGCTCGAGCACCTCGAACACCTCCGGGCGCAGCACGTAGCGGCCGATGATGGCCAGGTTCGACGGGGCATCCGCTGCGGACGGCTTCTCAACCAGCCCGGTGATGCGCACCACGTCGGGGTCGTCGGTCTTCTCGATCGCGGCGGCGCCGTAGAGGTGGATCTGCGACGGGTCGACCTCGAGGAGGGCGACGACGCTGGTGTTGCGGCCGATCTGCTCGGCGAGCATCTTGTCGAGCAGCGGGTCGCGGGCGTCGATGATGTCGTCACCGAGCAGCACCGCGAAGGGCTCGTTGCCCACGTGCATCTTGGCCCGGAGCACCGCGTGGCCGAGGCCCAGCGGGTCGCCCTGGCGCACGTAGTGCATGTCGGCGAGGTCGGTGGACTCGTTCACCTTGGCCAGGCGGTCGCGGTCACCCTTCTGGATGAGCACCGCCTCGAGCTCGGTGACGCGGTCGAAGTGGTTCTCCAACGCGTTCTTGTTGCGGCCCGTGATCATCAGCACGTCGGTCAGGCCGGCAGCGACGGCTTCTTCGACCACGTACTGGATGGCGGGCTTGTCGACGACGGGCAGCATCTCTTTGGGCATCGCCTTGGTTGCCGGCAGAAACCGGGTTCCCATACCGGCTGCGGGAATAACGGCCTTTGTAATGTGAGTAACCATGGCCTTAGGTTAGCGGCAACCTGAATGGGTTACGCACCTAGGATGACTTGTATGGACTCTGACATCGAGCACCGAAAGCGGGCGCTCCGCGCAGAGCTTCGGGAGCGACGCCACACCCTGACCGCCGCCGAGCGCGACGCCGCCACCGCGGGATTCACCGAGAACCTGCAGAGCATCGTTCTCGACCTGTCCGCCCGGTCGATCTCCTGTTATCTCTCCGGCCCGACCGAGCCGAACACCCGCCCGTTCGTGAACTGGGCCGAGGCCCGCGGCATCCGGGTGTTGTTCCCGGTGTCCCGTGACGACGGCCTGCTCGACTGGACCGTGGGCGAAGAGGAAACCGAGGTGAAAGGCCTCTCCGGTGCGCCCGAGCCCCAGGGTGAACTGCTCGGCCCGATCGCCATCAACGATGTCGACCTGATCATCGTGCCCGCCGCCGCCATCGACCAAACCGGCCTGCGGATGGGTTGGGGACGTGGGTACTTCGACAAGACTCTCGGGTCGATGCAGAAGTGCCCACCGGTGTATGCCGTGGTCTATGACAATGAGTATGTCGACGAGGTTCCGCGTGAGGTGCACGACCAGCCGGTGAACGGTCTCGTCACGCCCACCCGCATCGTCGTTTTCTAAACCTGCCCCCGGCTGGCGCATACTGGCCTGAGCAGACGTTTCCGCAACCGATCCGAAAAGACGCAGTGCCTACCTATTCTTACCGTTGCACCGAGTGCGACACGGCCTTCGATATCCAGCAGGCCTTCACCGACAACACGCTCACCGAGTGCCCCACCTGCGGCGGCAAGCTGCGCAAGGTCTACTCGTCGATCGGAGTGAGCTTCACCGGCTCCGGTTTCTACCGCAACGACTCCCGCGCGGAGTCCTCCGGCAAGTCCTCCCTCTCTGCAGAGAAGAGCGCCGCCAAGGCCGATTCCGCACCGGCCGCGAAGCCCGCCGAGAAGTCCAGCCCGGCAACGCCGGCGACCTCCGGCTCCTCGTCCAGCGGATCGGGCTCCAGTTCGAGTTCCTCCCCCACGCCGGCACCCAAATCCGCTTGAACCAGCCGAACGTGAACGACCAGATTTCTAGGAGTATCGCCATGATCAGTGGTTTCAAAGAGTTCATCATGCGCGGCAACGTCATCGAGCTTGCCGTCGCCGTTGTCATCGGCGCAGCGTTCACCGCTGTCGTCAACGCCATCGTCGATGGCATCTTCAACCCCCTGATCGCGGCGATCTTCAACGCCGACACCCTGAAGAACTCGATGACGATCCCCCTCGGCGACGCCGAGCTGTCGTTCGGCCTGGTCCTCGCGGCGCTGATCCAGTTCCTGCTGGTCGCTGCGGTCGTCTACTTCGCCTTCGTGATGCCGCTGAACAAGCTCAAGGAGAACCAGGCACGCCGCCGTCAGGCCGGCGTGCCGCTCGACCCGAAGAAGAACCCGGTCACGGACCTCGACCTGCTCACCGAGATCCGCGACCTGCTCGCCGCCCAGAACGGTGCCGTCGCTCCCGTTGCCGCCACGGATGCCCCCGCCCCGTTTGCTGCGTCCGCCGAATCCGAGGGCCCCAAGCACACTCTGTAGTTTCCGGCGATCGATCGCCGACACGCGAATGGCCCCCGGGAAACCCGGGGGCCATTGTCGCGCCAGCCCTCGCACGAGAGGACAGTTGAGGGCAGTTGCGCGCCTACACACTGGCCCCAACTGCCTTCTCGCCGCCATGCGCCTCGCGTGCCGCAAGCTGGCGATGGCTGATGGTGGCGCGGCCGGGAGGACACTCGAGGCCAGCGGCACCCTCACACACACTGGCCCCAACTGCCCTCTCGGCATCGCGGTGTCGACCGAGAAGGCAGTTGAGGCCAGTTGAAGGCTGGCGCACTGGCCCCAACTGACTTCTCGAGAACGGGATGCTCGCGGCTGCGCGGGTGGCGGCGGGGATTGCAGGGGCCCAGGGAGGGGCGACCAGTACGGGTTACCGGTGGGGGGCTACCAGTGCGGGCCTACCAGTGCGGCGCTACCAGTGCGGGGGTTTGTCCTGGCGCAGGCGGGCGTCGTTCGCGCTCGTCGACGAGCCGTCCCCGGTGGTCTGGCCGCCCTCTTCTCGAGCGGGCGGCTCCGGGCTGGTGTCGGTGTTCGGCGCCGGCGTCAGGCGGGCCCGACGCGCCCCGGCAGACTTGACCACGGACTGCCGCGGCTCGGTCGCCGGGTCGGCGGCTGAGCCGGCAGCAGAAGCCCGGTCGAGGGCGGATGCGTGCTCAGGCACGACTCCGTCAGACCCAGCTCCGTCAGGCACAGCCGGATCAGGCACGGTGCGCCGGACCGGACGACTCCTCGGTCGGGGTGACGCCGGCCAGGGCGGCGACGCGCGCGGCGACGGCATCCGGGTTGCTGAACAGTTCGAAGCTGTGAACGCGCAGGTAGTGCCAGCCCAGGCGCCGCAGCACCTCTGGGCGCAGCCGCAGGGATTCGCGGAGGCTCGCCCGGTTGACCACGGCGTCGGTCTCGACGACCACGGCGCGACCGGCGTGCGAGGCGGCCAGGGCGAGCTTGCCGCGGTGGCCGAGCGACACGGTGAGGCCGCGGCGTTCGAGCCGGCGGGCGAGGTCGACGAGCATGGCCTCGGTGGCGTCGGGAACGGCCACCTCGTTGCGTCGTGCCTCGGTCTCGGTGAGCACCTGTGACAGCGCCAGGATGCCGTGCCGCTGGCGGTCCGCGTCGATGTCGGCGGGCCGGAAGCAGGAGACGATGTCCATGGCGCGGCGGGCGCGGGTCATGCCGATCGCGAGCAGGCGTTCGCCGCCGGGTTCGCCGAGCGAACCGAAGTTGCTCAGTAGCCGGCCGTGCGGGGTGCGGCCGTAGCCGATGGAGAAGATCACCCGGTCGCGGCTCTGCGCCACGGCCTGCTCGAGGGTGAGCACCGTGAACGGTTCGGCGCGGTCCTTGAGGATGAAGTCGGAGAGGTCGGTGCGCTTGGAGAACGCCGCGAGCACGGCCTGGTGCACACGCACGGCGTGCCGGGCGCTGGCGGTGATCACCATGAGCGATTCGCGCGGTCGCTTGACGGCGTGGTCCATCACCAGGTCGACGACCTTGGCCACCTCGGCGTCGACGCTCTCGACGGCGCCGCTGTCGACGTCGGGCATGCCGTGGCCGCCCTTGACGTAGTTGAGGGTGAGGCTGCCGTGGCCGAGGAAGCTGCCCGCCCAGGGCAGGGAGTCGATCCGGCCGCCGTAGAAGCGGTGGTTGACCAGTTCGGCGAGGTCCTCGCCACCGGCGCGATAGCTGCGGGTGAGGGTGAGGGTGGGCAGCAGTTCGCCCAGGCGGGCCAGGGCGGAGTCGGCGTGCAGGGCGTCGACGTTGGTCTCCTGCGGCCGCGGGTTCTCGGCCGGTTCCACGATGCCGGTCTCGAACCCCGACGGGGTCTGGGTGACCGGGTCGCCGAACGCCACGACCTGCTTGGCCCGGCGGATGGCGCCCACGTTCTCGGCCAGCGTGGTGGCGCCGGCGTCGACGAGCAGCACGGCGTCGAAGGTCATCTTGTCGTCCAGGCCCGCCACCTCGTACGGCGAGGCGAGCCACACCGGCGCGAGCACGCGGCCCAGGTGCGGGGAGACCTCGTTGATGCGGGCGGGGGTGGCCCGGTCGGCGCGCAGCAGCCGGCGCAGCTGGTCGGCTTCTTCCGGCCAGTCGACCACGCCGATCTTCCAGGTCTCGGCGAGCAGCCAGGCCAGAATCTGCCCGGTGGTGGAGGCGTGCGCCTCGTCCACGAGCTTGAAGTCGGCTTCGAGCCGGTCGAGAACCTGGGTGTTGGCGTTGAGCAGGGCCTTGTCACCGCTGAGCATGATCTCCAGCACCGACTGCCACCAGGCGAGCTCGAGTTCGGCGGCGACATCCGCTTCGGAGACGTGTCGCTGGGACAGGTCGGTCATCAGCGGGTCGAGGTTGTGCTCGCGCAGGGTGGCCAGCAGCGCGGTGCGCTCGTGCAGGTTGGCGAGCACCTCGCTCTCGGCGGCCAGGCCGGCGACGGTGTACTTGAGCGCGCGGATGGGCCGGGAGACCAGCTGGCGCGGGGTGCCGGCGTTGCCGAGCGGCACGTCGAGCTTGCCGAGGTCCTCCGAGACCCGCTGGAAGGCGACGTGCACGTCGTTGATGCCGACCGGCACCTCGGGGGTGACGCCGGCGGCGGCGTACCGCTGCCACAGCGTTCGCTGCTGCTGGATGCGGCGCAGGCTCTCGTTCATGTCGCTCACGTGCACCCCGGGGCGCAGGTACTCGTCGGCGAGCTTCCGCAGCCGGCGACGGTTGGTGCTGGTCATCTCCGGCGAGTCGCGGCGGGCGGAGGTGGCGGCGATGAGTTCGGTCAGCGACCGGTCGAACACGGCGGGCTGGAACTTGTCCAGGGTCTCGCGGATGTCGAGCAGCAGGCGCAGGTAGATGCCCAGCTCGTGCACGGTCTCGTACGGGCGCAGCCGGGTCTGGCCCACGAGGTTGTTGGCGCGTTCGAGCAGCCGGGGCAGGTCGGTGGCGTTCAGGCGCTTGGCGAGCTCGTGCGAGGCGCCGGCATCCGCCGTGGAGGTGAAGGAGGCGCCGTACCAGGGCGAGTCGCCGGGGCCGTAGCGGAACTGGCCGAGCACGGCCGCCTTGATCAGCACGGCAGCGGCGCTGGACCGGTCGTGGGCGAGGCGTTCCAGGGCCACCCGGTCGAGCCGAGCGGTTGTCGACGGCGGGGAGGGCAGCTGGGCGAGCCGGGCGAGTTCGCCGAGCGCGTCGAGCACCGAGACGCCGAGGGCGCCGTCCTTGCGGGTGAGGGCGGAGCGGTAGTCGAGCAGCACCTTGCGCAGGCGCACCAGGGCGTCATCGACGTCGCCGACCTTGGGCTGGGCGGTCTTCTCGTTGCGGGTGATCGACTGGATCAGGTCACGGCGCAGGGTGCGCGGGGTGACGGCCACGCCGGGCAGGCCCACCTGCACCAGGCGGTGGGCGATGCCGTCGAGGCTGGAGCGGCGGGCGCTGACCACGAGCACGCGCTTGTGCTGGGCCACGAGTGACCCGATCGCGTTCACGATGGTCTGGGTGCCGCCGGTGCCGGGCAGGGTCTTCACCACGAGGGAGTTGCCGGCGCTGATCTGCGCGACGACGTTCTCCTGCTCGGCATCGGCATCCAGCAGTAGCGTGTCGGTGCCAGGCGGGCGCACGTCTTGCGCGATCGGCAGCACCGGGTTGTACGACATCTCGATGGCGCGCTTGGCGGTGGGGTTGCCGGCGACGGCGTCGAGCACCGGGTGGGTGAGCTTCTGCGCGTCGGCGGCCATGGCCCGGCCGACGTCGGCGAACGACGACGCCACCAGACGGGGAACCACGTTGAACCAGGGCAGGTGCGAGGTGAGGCCGCGCAGCCGGTCGATCACCGGTTGCGGCTTGAACGCACCGTTGGTCACGGCCAAAGCCACGAACGCATCCGCGTCGAGGGTGATCTGGAACTGGTCGTGCAGGGCACGGGCCAGTTCGGGGTTGAGGAACGGCTGGCCCTTGAGCTTGAGCTCGAAGTCCCGGCCGTAGCGGCGGATGGCGAGGGGGCGCAGCAGCACCGGCGCGGTGAACTCCACGTCGCCGTAGCGCCACTGGGCCAGGCCGATGGCCAGGTGCACGGATTCGATGCCGCGCATCGATCGCAGCTCGATGCCCTTCTGGGTGATCTCGTTCGCGGCCAGGCGGGCGTTGCGCAGCGCCAGCTCGTCGCGGATCAGGTTGGAGAGCAGGGTGGTCTTGCCGGTGATGAACTGGGGCAGCCCGCCGGGGTGGGTGGCGGAGAGCTCGATGCGGGAGCGCGGGCTGTCGCCGAAGTGCAGCAGCGGGGAGTGCCCGCCGACGGCGGCGAGTTCGTCGCGCCAGCGTTGCCAGGTGGGTTCGGCGATGTTGCCGGCGACCAACGATGGGTCACCCAGGCTCACCGAATCCGGGGACGTCGCTCCGAGCGAGCCGGCTGACGGCGCGTCGGGGTAATCCGACGCAAAGTCGTCATCTTCTGGTTTTCTATCGAGGCGCCACACACCCACACCCTATTTCTCCACTGCCCGGTTCTCGGTTAGGCCACCCGGGTTTTTCGCGCATTCGCAGGTTTCTTCCGCGCAATGGGGCCGATCGGGGCGTTTCTGGCGCGGGTTCGGGCGCTAGAGCCAACCCTTGCGCTTGAACACGGCGTACAACCCGAAACCCATTGCGAACATCAGCGTGATCGCGAACGGGTAACCGAACTGCCATTTTAGCTCCGGCATATGGGTGAAGTTCATGCCGTAGATGGTGCCCACCAGGGTGGGGGCGAACAGGATCGCCGCCCAGCTGGAGATCTTCTTCACTTCTTCACTCTGCGCCAGGCCGGTTTCGGAGAGCCGCCGGGTCTCGTCGTTCTGCCGCTGGTTGACCAGGGTGCTGTGCACGGTGAGCGCGTTCTGCAACAGCTGGCGGAACGCGTCGCCGCGTTCGACCACCCGGATGGTGTGGTCGAGCACGTCGCGCAGGTGCCGGTGCAGTTCCAGGTCGACGCCGTGCTTCTCGAAGCCCTCCTGCAGCTGCTCGAGCATGCCGATCAGCGGCTGGGTGGCGCGCTGGAACTCGATCACCTCGCGGGAGAGGGCGTAGATGCGCCGGGAGACGTCCTGGTCGCCGTCGAAAATCTGGTCCTCGATCTCGTCGATGTCGTTCTCCAGGCCGGCCACGACCGGCGCGTATTCGTCGATCACCTGGTCGAGGATGGCGTAGAGCACGGCCTGCGGCCCGAACGCGAGCAGCTTGGGGGTGCTCTCCAGGCGCTTCCGCACCGAGACCAGGTCGGGTGATTCGGCGTGCCGGATGGTGACGACGAAGTCCGGGCCGACGAAGACGTGCAATTCGCCGAATTCCACCCGCTCGTCGGCGTCGATGTACCGGGCCGGGCGCAGCACCAGGAAGAGGTTGTCGGCGAAGCGCTCGATCTTGGCCCGCTGGTGGCCCTTGAGGGCGTCTTCGATGGCGAGGTGATGCAGCGTGAACTCGTCGGCGACGCTGCGAACCTCGGCATCCGTCGGTCGGTACAGCCCGATCCAGGCGAAGCCGTGCTTGTTCTTGAGCACGTCGTACGTCTCTTGCAACGTTTCCGGGGTTGCCACCCGACTGCCATCTACGTAGATGGCGTCATCAATCAGCGCCACTGCTGCTCCTCACTCGCCTCACAAGTGTGCCACCGGCAACGGGGTGCGTCGTGCAGCGGCGCGGGCCGGGAGACCGGGACGGGCGGGTCGGGCGGGTCGTCAGGGCTGTTGCTGCGGATGCGGCGCGACGTCGCCGTGCCGCTGCGGGCCCTCGTGCTTGCGGTAGCTGGGGCTGAACGCCAACAACACCAGGCCGATGCCGAGCACCGCCTGGCCGAGGGTGTTGGTGGGCAGCAGCGACACGAGGCCGCCGAGCAGGATCAGCGCGGCCGGCGTGAACTGGTAGACCCGCACCCGCAGCATCGCGATGCCCACCAGAGCCCAGCCCACGCCGAATACGGCCGCGGTGAGCAGCAGTCCGAAGGACAGAGAGCCGGGGCGCACCAAACCGTCGAGCAGCTCGGGGGCGACCCGGCCGAGGGTGGGATAAAGAAAGGCCTGGGCCCAGAACAGCCCGCTGATCAGGATCGTGCCGGCGCCGGCGACGATCACGGCGGAAAAGCCGAACGGGCCGATCTTCTTGGCGCGGCGTTCGTAGACCGAGATCAGCGCCAGCACCAGCAGCAGCCCGCCCACGAGCAGCAGAACCGAGCGCACGGCGTAGAGCGGGGTCTGCACGATCTCGCTGAACGGATCCGAGACCGTGAGCAACACCAGATCGAGGATGCCGCCGAGAAGGAAGGCGCTGCCCGCCGTGAGAGTGGATGGCTTCGTGAGCCCTTCGAACCGATTCACCGTTACCTCACCCACCGCGCCTGAAACGTGTGCCTGGAGCCCGGGCAGCGTCACCCGGCAACCGCGCGCGCCCGTGCGCCTGGTTCCGGCTGACAGTGTCGATTGTTCCACCCGGGTCGGCGCCCGACAAGGGCACCGCCCACGCGCCCACCACCTGCGGGGCGCGCCCGGGTTAGGGTGGGGGCGTGCTCGATGTCCCGCCACAGCCCGCACTGACTGCGCCGGCCGGAGCCCAGCCGGGGCTGGAATCCACGGTTGTCGTGGCGCTGCTCCCCCGCGCGGCGACATCCGCCGGCGACCACCTGCTGCTGCGCGATCTGGTGGCGCGGCTGACCGGCGTCGGCCCGTCTGCTGTCACCCTCGCGCAACGGTGCCCGAACTGCGGGCAGACCGGGCACGGCCCGTTGAGCGTCGAGCTCGCGGCCAGCGACCCGGCGGATGCCCCGGCCCTGCCCGGCCGCATCCACGTGAGCCTGTCCCGTGCCGCCCGGTTCCTCGCCGTGGCAGTCACCGGCGCCGGGCCGGTAGGCATCGACGTGGAGTCAGTCGCCGCGCTGGCTTCCTCCCCCGTCGCCTCCGCGCTGTGCTCCCCCGTCGAGGCCGTGGCGCTGTCTACGCTTGCCCCGGCCGCGCTCGACACCGCCCTGGCCTCGCTCTGGACGAGCAAGGAAGCCGTGCTCAAGGCTGCCGGCGTGGGCCTGCGGGTGGACCCGCGGGATCTGACTATCGAGCCCGTGACCGGAGCCGCGGACCCCCGCCTCGCGCACTGGCCGCGGGCGCCGTTTCAGCTGGATGGCGTCCACCTGCTGTCCGTGCCTGCTCCTGAGGGAACCGTGGTCACCGTCGCGGTCGTCTGCGCCCAGCGCCCTGCCGTGGTGACTAGTGCGACGAATTGACCGCCGCGACCAGGGCGGCTTTGTTCATCCTCGAGTAACCGGTGATCTTCTGTTCCTTCGCGCGGTTGCGCAGCTCGATCAGGGTCGGCGTGGTGGATCGCGGCGGGCTCGACAGGGGCGTCTTCACCGTGGTGTGTGGCACCGTGAGTGCGGTCCGGGAGGCAGCGTGCTCAGCCATCACCGTTCCGGCACTCTTCTGGGGAGCGGCCTTCTTCGACTTCACCGTCGCTAGCACCGACTGGTTGGCCCGCCCGACTTCTGTGGCCAGTTGCTGAGCTGCCTTCGCGAGCTTGGCGGCGAGCTTCTCGGTCTTCTTGTGAAGCGCCAGTGCTTCTTTGCGCAGCTTCTTACTGGAGGCCTTCACCGCTTCGCGGGCCGAGTCGACGGCTTTCTCGGCTTGGGCGAGGGCTTTGATGGCCTTCTTGTCAGCGTTCTTCACCGGAGCCGGTGTCAGAGCGATGTTCTTCTTCGTGGTTTTTGTCTGCGCCATTGTGCGTACCTCCGTTGGTCCGACCGTGATCGGCCGCTACCTCCACCGTAGTGACCGCGATCAGCCGATCGGATGAATAGACCAGACGTGCACGGTTTGAACGGCGATTGTGGGTCTCACGGGCGATTTCCCTGCTGATCCCGCGGCGTGAGGACCAGGATGCGGACCGGAATGACATCCCGCACCGGCCACGCACCGCGAGTGAGCAGGGTGGCACCACGGGATTGCCAGACGGATGCCGCGTCGCTAGGTTGTCTGCACGATGGCCGTATGGGGTCCATTCGCCGACCACCGCGAATGATCTGCCGGGCCCAAGCGACAAGGAGGCCACATCATGGCGGGGCCGGAGGAACGTGCGTCGCTACCGGGGTCGGTGACCTTTTCGGTGGTGCTGATGTATCTCGGTGGCATCGTGCAGATGGGCCTGGGGATCATCATCGTGTTCTTGCGGTACGTGCCCGGCATGACCGACGGCGAGATCACTCTGGCGGTCACGCTGGTGGGAGTCGGCATCATCCTCTTCGGCCTGTTCGTCGTCTCGCTCGCGTCCGGCGTGGCCCGGGGAAGCCGGGCATCACGGCTGAGCGCGACAATCGTGCTCCTTCTGGGCTGGGTGCTTTTCATCGTCGACCTGGTGATCAGCGCCGACGGGGACTGGTCGGGCGTGCTCATTCAGACCGCCATCGCGGTCGCCGTGATCCTGCCGCTGTGGGTGGGGGCGGGGCGCCGTTATTTCGCGGTGAGCTGACGAGCGGCCCGTTCCGCATCACGCCGGAAGAGGCGCCGGTGCACGAACCGCACAACCTCGATGAGGCCGATGCAGACGAGTGACGCGCCGAGCGCGAGCGTCGCGGTGAGCAGGGTCAGGTCCACGAGCTGCAGGAAGTCCCGGCTGATCGGCACCGCGAACATCAGCACGAGCGCGACCATCATGGCGCCGATGACGAGCCCCTTGAACCGGGTGACGGGACGGGACAGAACGACGAGGATCCAGAGGCCGATGATGGTCAGGATGAGCGTGGAACCGCTGCGGATCTCCGCCTCCGGAATCTGGGCATCCGCGGCCAACCGGGCGTAGGTGGCGAGCCCGAAGGTGACGACCAGTCCGGCCGGGATCGCGAAGGTCAGGGGGTGGCGGGCAGCGGCGGGGCGGCCTGCAGCTGGGGCAGGCTCTTGGCGTCGATCCACCGGGCGATGATCTTGTCGGCCGCCCGGCTGCCCGACGCGGCGCGGAAGCAGCCGAGCAGGTCGTCGGTGGTGACGCTGCCGTGCCGGTGGGTGCGGGTGTAGGCGCGCAGCGCGGTGAAGAAGGTCTCGTCGCCGAGCGCCTGCCGTACGGCGTGCAGGGCGAGCGCGCCGCGCTTGTAGACCCGGTCGTCGAACATCGCGCGGGGGCCGGGGTCGCCCACGGCGAGGTTCTTCGGTTCTTTGTCGAGGTCCACCCGGTGCAGCAGGGCGTTCTGGTGGGCGGTGGGTCCTCCGGCGGCCTCGGCCCAGATCCACTCGGCGTAGCAGGCGAAGCCCTCGTGCAGCCAAATGTCGGCCCAGCGGGTGAGGGTGAGGCTGTTGCCGAACCACTGGTGCGCCAGTTCGTGGGCGATCAATCGGTCGCTGCCGTGCGCGCCGTCGACGTGGTTCTTGCCGAACACGCCCAGGCCGTGCGCCTCCAGCGGGATCTCCAGATCATCGGCAGTGACGACCACGGAGTAGGCCGGGAACGGGTACGGTCCGAACGCGTCGCTGAAGACACTGATCATGTCGCCCAGCCGAGCGAAGTCCACCGCCACCTGGCGGGCCAGCGCGGGCGGGAAGAACAGGCTGTGCGCCACCGGCGCGGCGGTGAGATCGTGCCGACGGTACCGGCCGATCTGCACACTGGCGAGATACGCGGCCATGGGCTCGCGCACCTCGAAGCTCCAGGTGGTTCGGCCGGACCGGGTGTTCTTGGCCACGACGGGTCCGTTGCTGACCACCGTGTACGGTGCCTCGCAGGTGACCTGGATGCGGAAGGTGGCCTTGTCGCTGGGGTGGTCGTTGCACGGGAACCACGACGGGGCGCCGTTCGGCTGCCCGGCGACGAGCACGCCGTCGGTGAGCTCTTCCCAGCCCACCTCACCCCAGTGGCTGCGCACCGGATGCGGCGCCCCGCGGTACCGCACCACCACCTCGAAGCTCTCCCCCGCGACCAGCGGCTCCGCCGGGGTGACCAGCAGTTTGCGGGCGGTGTGCATCACCCTGGTGGGTGCCCGGCCGGCTACGGTGACCTTGTCGACGCTGAGCCCGGCCAGGTCCAGGCTGAACCGGCTCAGGGCGGTGATGGCACGCCCCGTGATCGTGGCGGTCGCCGTGAGCCGGTTGGTGCTCACCCGGTAGTCGAGGTCGAGGTCGTAGTGGTCCACGGTGTAGCCGCCGTTGCCGCTGGTGGGCAGATACGGATCTCCCGCGGAGGCGGAGCCGATCATCGGGGGTGTTGGGGTGGTCGGCGACATAGGGGTCAAGTCTTCCATGGCGGACGGTGCCACGGCGCAATCGGGTTGCCCGACCAGTGCGAGTCGGTCGGCACGCGCTCCCCACGCATCACCAGGGAGCCCGGTCCGACGGTGGCGTGCGGGTCGATCCGCGCCGCCGGCAGGATCACGCTGTTGGGCCCGAGGGTGCCGCCGACGCCGATCAGCACGGTGTCCAGCTGCATGATCCGGTCGTGGAAGAGGTGGGTCTGCACAACGCAGCCGCGGTTGACGCTGCTGCCGGCCTCGAGGGTGACGAGGTCGGCTTCCGGCAGCCAGTACGACTCGCACCACACCCCCCGGCCGATCTTCGCCCCGAGCGAGCGCAGCCACACGGCCAGCGCGGGGGTGCCGGCGGCATTCTGGGCGAACCAGGGCCTGGCCACCATCTCGACGAAGGTGTCCGAAACCTCGTTGCGCCAGATGAACGACGACCAGAGCGGATGTTCCAACGCCTTGATGCGTCCCACCAGCAGCCACTTGACCGCCGTGGTCACCGCGGCGGCGACCACCCCGGCGAGCATGAGCACCACCGCGGAGAGGAGGAGCGCGACCCACGGTCCCGCCCACAGCCAGAGCGCGTCGAGGGTGCCGAGCACCCCGAGGGCGATCCAGGCCGACACGAAGACCGGCACCAGGCGCAGCACCTCCCAGAGCGACCGGGCCCAGACCAGCCGCTTGGGCGGGTGGAAGGTGCGGGCCTCGTCGATGTCGGTCATCCGGCGGCGCAGGCGCGTGGGCGGGTTGCCCAGCCAGGACGAACCGCGCTTGGCCTTGCGCGGGGTGGAGGACAGCACGGCCACGAGGCCGTCGCGCGGCACGGTGCGGCCGGGGCCGGCGATGCCGCTGTTGCCCAGGAACGCCCGACGGCCGATCTTGGCCCGGCCGATGCGCATCCAGCCGCCGCCGAGTTCGTAGCAGGCGACCATGGTGTCGTCGGCGAGGAACGCGCCCGGTGCGATGGTGGTGAGCGAGGGCACCAACAGCACCGTGGACGCCTCGACGCCCGGGCCGACCTTGGCGCCGAGCAGTCGCAGCCAGACCGGGGTGAGCAGGCTGGCGTAGACCGGGAAGAGCTGGGTGCGGGCGCCGTCGAGCAACCGTTCGGTCATCCAGACCTGCCAACCCACCCGGCTGCGCACCGGGTGGTGTCCTTCGGTGAGGCGCACGGCCAGCAGCCGTACCGCACCGATCACGGCGCCGGCGTAGAAGAGGCCGGCGGCCAGCACCGCCAGGGGCACGGCCGCGGCCCCGCGCGCCACAGCGCTGCCCAGCGTGGCCGCGTCGCCGATCACGCCGCCGACGATCACCAGGCCCAGCAGTACGGCGGCGGCCGGGATGGCGGTGAGGGCCAGCGAACCGGCGCCGTAGGCGAGCAGCCAGCGGCGCTTGTTGCCGGGCCGTTCGGCCGGCCAGGCGTGCCGGGCGGAGCCGACCCTGGCGGCGGGCGATCCGGCCCAGCGTTCGCCGGCGGGCACCCGGCCGGAGACGGCGGAGCCCGGTTCGACCTCGCTGCCGGCGCCGATCTTGGCGCCGCCGAGCAGGGTGCTGCGGGAGCCGATCACGGCGTCGGCGCCGATCTTCACCTGGCCGAGCCGCAGCACGTCGCCGTCGAGCCAGTAGCCGGCCAGGTCGACCTCGGGTTCGATGGCGGCGCGGGCGCCGATGGAGAGCATCCCGGTGACCGGGGGCACCGAGTGCAGGTCGACGCCGGGTTCGATCCTGGCGCCGAGCAGCCGGGCGTAGTAGCTGATCCAGGGCGCTCCGGCCAGGCTGGCGGCGTCGACGAAGTGGGCCACCTGTTCCGCCAGCCAGAGCCGCAGGTGCACCGAGCCGCCCCGGGGGTAGTTGCCCGGCCTCACGCCACGCAGCAGCAGCCGGGCCGCGGCGACCGAAATCGCCATCTTGCCCAGCGGCGTCACCAGCAGGATGAACCCGGCCAGCACCCACCACCAGGAGACGGTGGGGGCGAAGGATGCGCCGGCGGCGGCGAGCAGGTTGTTGGCCGCCATCAGGTACACCAGCCAGCGGGCGCCGATGAGCAGGTGCAGTGGAACGCTGAGGAGGCTCTGCAGCAGGCCGGACGTCGCGGGGGTGGGCAGCACCTGCCGGCCCTGCCGCGCCACCGGCGGGATGCGGCTGTCGAGTTCGTCGGCGAGCGAGCCGATGCGCGGGTGGTCGTAGATGTCGCTGATACGGGTGTCCGGGTAGCGTTCGCGGATCGCGGAGACGAACTGGGCGGCGGAGAGCGAGCCGCCACCGTAGGCGAAGAAGTCGCTGTCGGCGTCGACCACCGGCACGCCAAGGATCGCTGCCCAGTGCTCGGCGAGCCAGGCGGCGGTGCCACTGAGCGCATCCGTGCCGGCGGTGTCACCGGCGAGGCTGGGCAGCGGCCAGGGCAGGGCAGCCCGGTCGACCTTGCCGGAGGTGCGGGTGGGAATGGTGTCGACCACGGTGAGCAGGGGCACGAGCGCGGCGGGCAGGGCGGTGCGGAGCGCCTCGCCGGCAGCGGGCAGGTCGAAAGCCGCTGCGGCGTCGGTAAGGGAGAGGTACCCCACCAGAACCTGGTTGCCGGCGGGGGTGGTCTGCACCACCGCGGCGGCGCCGGCCACACCGGGCAGGGCCTGCAGGGCGGCGTCGATCTCGCCGAGTTCGATGCGCCGGCCGCCGAGCTTGATCTGGTCGTCGGCGCGGCCCACGAACACCAGGCCGGCCGGGTCGAAGCGCACGAGGTCACCGCTGCGGTAGGCGCGCTGCCAGCCGAGCCCGGTGTGCGGGGCGTACTTCACCGCGTCCTGGGCCGGGTCGAGGTAGCGGGCCAGGCCGACCCCGCCGATGATCAGCTCGCCGGTCTCGCCGGCGGCGACCCGCTGCCCGGCCGCGTCGACCACGGCGAGCCGCCAGCCGTCCAGCGGCAGGCCGATGCGCACCGGGTCGCTGCCGTCGAGCAGGGCGCCGCAGGCCACGACGGTGGCTTCGGTGGGGCCGTAGGTGTTCCAGACCTCGCGGCCGCGGGCGCTGATCCGCGCGGCGAGCTCCGGCGGGCAGGCCTCGCCGCCGAAGATCACCAGGCGCACGTTCTCCAACGCTTCCTCCGGCCAGAGCCCGGCGAGGGTGGGCACGGTGGAGACCGCGGTGATGCCGTGTGCGATCAGCCAGGGGCCGAGGTCGGCGCCGCTGCGCACCAGGGAGCGGGGCGCCGGCACCAGGCACGCGCCGTTGCGCCAGGCCAGCCACATCTCTTCGCAGGAGGCGTCGAATGCCACCGACAGCCCGGCCAGCACCCGGTCGGTGGGGTTGAGCGGTTCGCGGGCCAGGAACAGGCCGGCCTCGGCGTCGACGAACGCGGCGGCGGAGCGGTGGGTGACGGCCACCCCCTTGGGCACGCCGGTGGAGCCGGAGGTGAAGATGATCCAGGCATCGTCGTCGGGGCTGGGCATCGGTTCGGCCCAGTGCGCCAGCGACGGGTCCTCCTCCGGTGGCAGCGGGCGTTCGGCGAGCACCCCGGCGTCCAGGCCATCGCGCACCGCGAACACACCCCCGGCGCCGATCACACCCACCACCGCCGCCTCGCCGAAGACCAGCCGGGCGCGTTCCTCTGGGTCGTCGGCGTCGACGGGCACGTACGCGGCGCCCACCCGGAGGGTGGCGAGAATCGAGAGGTAGAGCTCCCGGGTGCCGGAGGGGATGCGGATGCCCACGGTGTCGCCGCGGCGCACGCCGGCCCGGCTCAGCTGCGCCGCCTGGTCGTTGACCAGTCGCACCAGCCGCCGGTAGCTCAGGGCTCCGGCCGCGTCTTCGAGGGCGAGGGCGGTGGGGAACTCCTCGGCCGTGGCCAGGAGGATGTCGATGAGCGTGCGCTCCGGGTGCACCGAGGAGCCGGCATCCAGCATGCCCTGCTCGTGCTCGGTCGCCCGGCCCGTCCCGGGCGCGGGCGTGGTGGTCGCCGGGGTGGTGACGGTCTGGGCGAGGGAATCGGCTGAGCGCTGATCGGGCTCTGGGTGGTTCGGGGTCACGCACGCTCCTGTCCGGCTTTCGCGACAAACCGCGACGGCGTCAGCGTAGAACCAATAGGTAACCGGCGGGTGAACGCACGTCACACCCGTTCATTCTCCCCCGCGGCCCCCGTTCCGTCCCTCCGCGCGCACGCTAGAAAGGAAAAAGTGAGCTAAAAAGGACGAAATCGCAGATTTGGACCTTTTTAGCTCACTATTTCCTTTTCAGCGTTCGTCACCCACGGCGGCGGATGCGGCGGGCAACCGATGCCGCGGATGCCCGGGTCAGCGGATGCGGGCGCGCACGGCGGTGGCGGCGCAGAGGATCACCGCGAGGGCGCCGACCAGCACGATCAGGTCCAGCCGCTCACCGAGGAGCAGGGTGGCCCAGACGATGGTGAGCACCGGCTGCACCAGCTGGATCTGGCTGACCCGGGCGATCGGTCCGATGGCCAGCCCACGGTACCAGGCGAAGAAGCCCAGGAACATGCTCACCCCGGCGAGATAGGCGAAGGCCAGCCAGGCCGGCGCATCCGCCCGGGGCCAGCCGGAGCCGAGGCCGACCAGCATCAGCGGCACCATCACCGGCAGTGCCACGATGAGCGCCCAGCAGATGGTCTGCCAGGAGCCGAGCTCGCGAGAGAGCAGCGCACCCTCGCCGTAGCCGATGGCCGCGAGTACCACGGCGCACACCAGCAGCAGGTCGGCCGGGTGCAGGCTGCTGAGCCCGCCGGCGGTGAGCGCCACAAAACCGATCACGGCCGCCACCCCGAGCCCGCTGGCGAGCCAGAACCGCAGGGATGGCCGCTCCCGGGCGCGCAGCACCGCGACCACCGCCGTGGCGGCGGGCAGCAGCCCGATCACGACGGCGCCGTGCGCGGCCGGAACGGTCTGCAGGGCGAACGAGGTGAGGATGGGGAACCCGGCGATGACGCCCGCGCCCACCACGGCCAGGCGCAGCCACTGGCCGCCGCGCGGCAGCCGTTGGCGCAGTACGGCCAGCACGATCATCGCGAGGATGCCGGCCACGACAGCCCGGCCTGCGCCGACGAACAGTGGGTCGAGTTGGGCAACGGCCACCCGGGTGAGCGGCAGGGTGAACGAGAACGCCAGCACGCCGAGGAACCCGAAGACCAGGCCAGCCGTGGCTGAGCCGTGCGGCGCGGTCGGCGCTGGGCCGGTCGCAGCCAGACTCGCCGCTCCCGCCTCCTGGCCGGATAGCGCTGGCGGGACGGACACGATAGCGCTATTCTGTGATTTCATGAATGAGGATAGCACCGCGCCCCGCGGAACCGTCAAGCCCCTGGACGGCGAATCCGCCCACCTCGCCATCGAGCGCCACTTGCGCGATCTCGTCGCCTCCCGCCCGGTCGGCGACCGGCTGCCCTCCACCCGCACCCTGGTGCTCGAACACGCCGCGAGCCCCCTCACCGTGCAGCGGGCGCTGCAGCGCCTCGTGCTCGAGGGCCTGATCGAGACCCGGCCGGGCGCGGGCAGTTTTGTGGCCCGTCGACACTCGGTGCACCGGGCGGACTTCGGCTGGCAGACCACCGCGCTCGGCGCCGCCCGCACCGGCGCCGACGCCATCGGCACGGCCATGGCGAACGCCGGCCCCGGGGTGATCGCGCTGCACTCCGGCTACCCGGCCGAGGAACTCCTGCCCACCCGGCTGGTGCGCTCGGCCCTGGTGCGGGCCGCCCGCACCAATACCGCGGTCGAACGAGCCCCGATCTCCGGCCTGCCCGAGCTGCGCAGCTGGTTCGCGGCGGAGCTGGCGCCGGCCGGCGCATCCGTCGCGGCGCCACCGGCAGCTGACGACGTGGTGATCACGCCGGGCGGCCAGAGCGCGCTGTCGTCGATCTTCCGCGCGCTGGCCAACCCGGGTGACGCCATCGTGATGGAATCCCCCACCTATTGGGGCGCCATGGCCGCGGCCCGGCAGGCCGGCCTGCGCATCGTGCCGATCGCCCGCGGCACGACGGCCCCCACTGCCGCCGACCTCGACGACGCCCTCGGCGCCAGCGGGGCGCGCCTGTTCTACGCCCAGCCGCACTTCGCCAACCCCACCGGAGCGCTCTGGAGCAGCTCTGAGCGCAGCGCCATCACCGCCGTGCTGCACGCGCGCGGCGCCTACCTGATCGAAGACGACTGGGCGCACGACTTCGGCATCGACGCCGACGCGGCCCCGCTGGCCGCCGATGACGCCGACGGCCACATCGTCTACGTGCGTTCACTCACCAAGAGCCTTTCCCCGGCGGTGCGGGTGGCGGCGGTCGTGGCACGCGGCCCGGCGCTCGCCCGCATCCAGGTGGACCGCACGGTTGACGACCTGTACGTCAGCGGCATCCTGCAGGCTGCGGCGGTCGACGTGCTCACCGATCCGGGTTGGCGCAGCCACCTCAGCCGGCTGCGTGGGTCACTGCGCGGCCGGCGCGACGAGATGGCCCGCCAGGTGCGCGGCCAGCTCGGGGCGGATGCGCTCGAGCTGGTTCCCCGCGGCGGCCTCAACCTCTGGGTGCGCACGAATGACGGGGTGGACGTGGCCGGCCTGGCCCGCCGGGCCGCTGCCGAGGGCGTGCTCTTCTCCCCCGGGGGTGACTGGTTCCCGGCCGAGCCGACCGGGTCGTTCTTTCGGCTCAACTACTCCCGCGCCCGCCCCGAACTGTTCGAGCCGGCCGTCGGCATCCTGGCCCGGCTCCTGGCCTGACCGGCTGGGCCAAGAAACGACGCTCACCGGCCGAGTGTGTCGAACCGTGACCGATCGATTCGATAGCGGAAGGCTCGGCGTCAAGACTCGAAGGACCGACCACCGACGAGGAGCACAATGACCGTCTTGACCAGGGCCACCGCCTTCCCCCACTCGCGCACCGTGATCAGCACGGTCGCCTGGGCCGGAATCGTGGCCGTGGTACTGGCGGGCTGCAGCCCGGATGCGGCGGGCGCTCCGCCTCAATCCGCCGTCGCCGCCGAGTCCGGCGATGGCGCCCAACCGATCGATGCCGGCAAGCGCGATCTCACCCTGAAGATCGGCAGCATCCTGCCCGAGAGCGGCGCCCTGGCCTTCCTCGGCCCGCCGGATGAGGCCGGAGTGAAGCTCGCGGTCGCCGACGTGAACGCCGCGAATACCGGCCTCACCATCGACGCCACCTACCGCGATTCCGGCGACACCACCACCGACACCGCGACCGTCTCGGTGACCGACCTGCTCGCCGGCGGCGCCACGGCCATCGTCGGCGCGGCGTCTTCCGCCGTCTCGATGAGCGTCATCGATCAGATCACCGGCGCCGGCGCCGTGCACTTCTCCCCGGCCAACACCTCCCCCGACTTCACCGATTACCCCGACCAGGGGCTGTTCTGGCGCACCAACCCGTCCGACCTGTTGCAGGGCGAAGTCCTCGGCAACCAGATCGCCGAGGACGGCAACAGCACCCTGGGCCTGATCGTGCTCAACGATTCCTACGGCACAGCCCTGGCCGACGCCACCACCGCCGCGTTCGAGGGCGCGGGCGGCGAGGTCGTGGCCACGTCGCTCTTCAATGAGGGCGAGGCCAACTTCTCCAGCCAGATCGCCGATGTCACGGCGGCCAAACCGGATGCCATCGCCCTGATCACCTTCGATCAGGCGCAGGTCATCACCCCGGCGCTGGTCGGCACCGGCTTCCCCGGTGACCAGCTCTACTTCGTGGGCAGCAACCTCAGCGACTACAGCGACACCTTCGAACCCGGACTCATCACCGGTGCCACCGGCACCCGTCCCGGCGCCAAGCAGGTCACCGCGTTCACCGACCGGCTGCTCGAACTCGATCCGAGCCTCACCGACTTCACCTACGCCGCCGAATCCTACGACGCAGTGATCCTGCTGGCCCTGGCCGCATACGCGGGCAATGATGTCTCCGGCCGGGCCATCGCCGACAACCTGCGACAGGTGTCCGGCGGAACCGGGGACGGCACCAAGGTCACCGACTTCGCCGACGCGGCCGCCACGCTCGCCGCCGGGGAGCAGATCGACTACGACGGCCCATCCGGTTTGATCACCTTCGACGAACACGGCGACCCCACCGAAGCCACCATCGGCGTGTACGAGTACGGCGACGACAACACCTACAGCCGGATCACCTAACCGCGCCCGGCTCTGACTCACCCGACCAGTACCCCGAAAGGCCCGTATGTCCGACCATGTAGAAACCCGCGTCAAGATCTCCGAAGCGGCCACCAGCAACATCCGCAGCTTCCGGCTGTACCGGCGTTTCGCCGACGAGGTCTGGGCCTCACCGGACATCGACGCCCGCACCACCGAGATCCTGGCGGTGGGCGTCACCCACGTCACGCACTGTTCGACCTGCGTCGACTTCCACTCCCGCAAGGCGCGCGCCCTCGGCGTCTCGGCCGCCGAGCTCACCGAGGCCGGTGTGCTCGCCGCTGCCATGCAGACCCTGGCGGTGGTGCTACTCGACCCGGCCGCCGCGACCGACCCGTTCCTCGAGCTGCCATTCGACGGCACCGTCGTGCACCTCGACCCGAAGACGAAGACGCTGGTGGTGCTCGCCGCCGCCGTGGCGCTGTCTCACGGCGAGCTGACGACGCGGGCCCGGCTCGCCGCGGAGCAGGCGGGCGCCACGGCGGCCGAGCTGTCGAAGGCGTCGCGGGTGGCGGCGGCGCTCGTGGCCGGTTCGGCCATCCATTACCTCGCCGACATCGCCCACGTCTACACCGAGCCCGACCTCGCCGACTGACCCGGCTGGACCGGCTCAGTCGACCTTGGCCTGCGCGGCGGGGTCAGTGACGGCGGCCACGGCGGCCAGCCAGTCGGCCCAGTACTGCTTCCAGAGCTCGCCGTCGTCGACGGTGGGCAGCTTGTCGTGGGTGACGGTCACGCGCAGCCGGCCATCCGGTACCGGATCGGCCGAGAACAGGAGCGAGCCCAGCGGATGCCCGGCTCGCCGTACGGTGTAGCGCAGCGCCTTCGACGCCGGCTTGGAACGCAGCTCGGTGTCGAGCCCGGTGAACAGGTCGGCCCGGCTGTTGCCGTCGAGCAGAGCCGCCCGCAGCAGCGGCGCCGGCAGGTCGAGCACCCGGGACCGGCTCACGCTGAAGCTGCCGTCGGGCATCTGGCCGGGCAGGCGCAGCCCGGCGATGCGCTCGTAGCCCACCGTGACGCCCTGCGCCCACCAGCCCGGAACGCCGTGCTCGGCGTGCACCCAGGCCGCGATCGCGGTGTGCCCGGCGTCCCGCCCTGGGCCGGCCTCGATCAGCTCCGCCCAGTCGTCCCACCCGTGCCCGGTGTTCTCCAGAATTCTCGCGTCGGAGTGCAGAGGCTCGGCGGCCCAGCGCCGCGCGTGCGGTTGCGCTGCTGCGACCGGCTCGGCCGACAGCGCGGGCACCGGGCTCTGGATGGTCGCCAGCTGTTGCCGGATGCTTCGGCTGAACGTGTCGTGAGCGATCATCGGTCTTCCCATCGGAGTATCGCCGGGACACCCTGCGGCGCCCGACCGGGCGTTCAGGATACTGCGAGTACGCCCCGAATCCTGCCTGTGCGGCTCGGCAACCGGCGGGAGCGCTGCCCGCACCCCACCGGAACCGTAGAATCATGGCAGGGGAGAAAAACCGGATGAGAAACAAGAACAACGACGAACCGCGCGACGAGTTCGACCACATCATGATCCCGGCGTTCATCGCCAAGCCGTTCGAGCGCCTCGGCAGCAGGCCGAGCCCCGCCGCGCCTGCCGGCCAGACCGGTGATCGCCGGCCCGACGCCTCCCCCGCCGACGACGGCATGCCGCGCGACCCGGATGCCCCGGACACCGATGACGAGCAGCCCGCTCCTCGCGCCTGGTGGGCGGGCTACCGCGGCAAGTTGCTGCTCTACGGTGTGGGCACCGTCGTCATGGTCTTCCTGCAGTCACGCAGCTGAGCCACCGAGCATCCGTTCGATCAGCGTCTGCAGCCTTCGCTGCTCGGTCGGCGACAGCGCACTCGTCATCGGCGAGAGAGCGCGCAGAATCTCGGCGTAGAGCCGCTCGGTGAGGTCGATCCCGGCGGCGCTGAGGAACACGTCCACGGCTCGGCGGTCCGCCGGGCTCGGCGCGCGTTCGAGCAGCCCGCGTTTCTCGGCCCGGTCGACGAGCCCCGTCATGGTGGATTTCTCCAGGCCGAGGTACTCGGCGAGCCCGGCCATCCGTAGGCGGCGGTCCCGCAGAATCGCGAACACCCGCAGCTGGGTCAGGGACAGGTCGTGCTCGGCCGCCACCTTGCTGAGCACCGCCATCGTCATGAACGAAGCCTGCACGAGCGCGTCGATCAGCTCGTCCTGCACCTCCACCGCCGGCCCGGCCGGTCGCGATTCTTCCATGCCCTCAGCCTAGTTGACTCAGTTCGTATTACCAACTACTTTTAGTTCGTACTACCAACTACTCACTCACGGACATCCCAGGAGCTGCCATGAAAGCCGCCGTCGTTTCCTCGTTCGATACCGTTCCCCACTACGAGGAGTTCCCCGCGCCCGATGCCACCGCACCGCACGCCCTCCTCGTTGACGTGCTCGCCGCCGGCCTGCACCCGCGGGTGCTGGCGCAGGCGGACGGGTCGCACTACACCAGCACCGACGAGCTGCCCCTGGTGCCCGGCATCGACGGCGTCGGTCGCGGCCGCGACGGCGTGCTGCGCTACTTCGTGCTGCCCGACACCGCTCTGGGCGCGATGGCAGAACAGACCGTGATCGACACCCGCCGCAGCATCGTGCTGCCGGAGGGGTGCGACCCGGTCCTGATCGCCGCCGCGATGAACCCGGCAATGTCGAGCTGGATCGCCTTGCGCCAACGCACGCACTTCCCGGCCGGAGCGAACGTGCTGATCCTCGGCGCCACCGGCAGTGCCGGCCAGATGGCCGTGCAGGTGGCCCGGCTATTCGGCGCCGGCCAGATCATCGCCGTCGGCCGGGACGCGGCCAGGCTCGCCGCCCTGCCGGCACTCGGCGCCACCGCCACCGTGCTGCTCGACGCTGACGACGCGGCGAGCGCCCGCCGGCTGGCCGACGCCGCCGCCGATGTCGATGTGGTGCTCGACTACCTCTGGGGCGCCCCGACCAGCGCGGCGATGACCACCCTGGCCACCCACCGGGCCGACCCGCGCCGCCCCCTCACCTGGATCGAGATCGGTTCGGTCGCCGGCAGCACCACTCAGATCCCATCTGCCGCGTTCCGCTCCATCCCGCTGCAGCTCGTCGGCAGCGGTCAGGGTTCGGTCAGCGCCCGCGACATCCTCGCCGTGCTCCCCGCTCTGGTGCAGGAGATCATCGCCGGCACCTTCACCGTCGACGTCCGCCCGGTTCCGCTCGCCGACGTCGAACAGGCCTGGGCGGATGCGCCCCGCTCGGCCCAGCGCATTGTGCTCGTGCCCTAGGCTCCGGCCGGCGGCTACCCCGGACTACATCGCCCGGGGTACCCGGGTTCATCCGAACAGACGATGCCAACGCAGCCCGTGACTCGGCACGATGGAGCTATCGATCCGAAGCCGCCCTGGCCCAGGACACGCCGAGAGGAACCCTGTGCCCACCACCCTTCTTCACACCCGTCCGGCACACCGGGCGCTGTCGCCGGTTGTCATGACCGCCAGCCTGGTCGCCGTGCCCGCCGGTACCCACGGCCCCGCCGACCTGCCGCTCAGCGTCGATCGCGCTGCCGCCCATTCGCTCGATAGGATCGCTCTCTGGGCAGCTCAGCCGACCGCGGTCGGCCGGGCCGCCTGAGGTCGCCTCCCCGGCGTCCCGGACACCCGCAGGCCGGTCCGGCCGCTGCGCGAACAGGAGTAGCCATGGCCGCTGTCATCGAGGCCGTGCGCAAACGCCTGCCGGAGCAGAAACCGGCCGAGGAACGGGCCCGCGCGCTCAAGGAACGCATCTACGCCTCCTTCACGGGTCTGGCCATCGTCGTGGTGATCTACTCCGACGTCGACCACACCGCTGCGCTGGATGCGTTCCTGTCACTGGCAGTGGGCATCATCGGTATCGCCGCCGCCGGTTTTGTCGCCGAGGTCATCGCGCATCAGGTCACCCACACCGACACCCCCAGCCGGGCCGACCTGCGCACCATGGCCCGCATCTCCTCCGGCGCGCTCGCATCCGCGTCGATCCCGCTCCTCGTCGCGGTGGGGCGCACCCGGCTCCGGCTCTCCCAGAAGCTGATCGCGCTCGTGGTCATGCTGGGTTTCTGTGCGCTCGTGGTGCTCGTGCTGCTGGTCGCACACCTGCACTGAGCCACGCCGCCACCGCATCCCCCATCCCGGTGCTCCCGGCGGTAGAAATCCGGCCACCCGGCTCGTGCGCTCGGTCGTCGAGCAGGTCTACGGCTTTATCGACCGCCCGCTCCGCGGCGGGCGGTCGTCAGGCGCCGAGCCCGAGCAGCACGTAGTAGGTGACGTAGACCGGCCAGACGATCGCCTGGAGCAGGCCGAGGATGACGCCCCAGAAGGAGCCGTCCGACGTGGAGATGAAATAGATCGCAGCACCGACGTAGGCGAGGAGGAAGACGACTCCCCAGGACCCGTCCCGCACGATCACCCGTCCTCGACCGTCGGTCGCCATCAGACTCTCCCTGCCCGGGCCCGTCACGAGCACCCGCTCTGACACACAGTAGCCATGCTCCGCATCTCCCGAAAGCTCAGCGCGTAGGCGGGCCCTATACTCGCGACATGTCGAGAGACGTCACGTCACCATGGGCACCACTTGCCGTCACTGCGTTTCGCGTGCTGTGGTTTGCCCAACTGGGCAGCAACATCGGCACCTGGATGCAAACCGTCGGCGCGCAGTGGTACCTCGTTGACGCGGCGGCGAGTGCTGCGGTCATCGCCCTCGTGCAGACGGCCAGCCTCGCCCCTGCCATGCTGTTCTCCCTGCCGGCCGGCGTGCTGGCGGACTCCCTCGACCGCCGCAAGCTCTTGATCTGGGGATCGGTGGCGAGCGCGGCCATCGCGGCTGCTCTCACCGTAGTTGCCACCGCGAACGCACTCACGCCGACGCTGCTCCTGGGCTTCACGTTCCTGCTGGGCATCACCTCCACCCTCACCTCACCGGCCTGGCAAGCGATCCAACCCGAACTGGTGCCCAGGGAACAGATCGGAGCGTCCTCGGCGCTCGGCGGAGTCACGGTGAACGGGGCTCGCGCGGTGGGTCCGGCCCTGGCCGGCGTTCTCCTCTCAACGTTCGGCGCACCGGTGGTCTTCGGTATCAACGCGCTGAGTTTCGTGGCGGCCGCTCTCGCCCTCGCCTGGTGGCGCCGACCGCCGCAGGAGGGGTTGGCCGACCGTGAGCAGTTCGGCGCAGCCCTGCGTGCCGGCGTACGCTACGTCGCTTCCGCACACCTCGTGCGCCGCATCCTGTTGCGCTCGGCGTTATTCGCCGTACCGGCCAGCGCGCTCTGGGCCCTGCTGCCGCTCAGCGCGCAGCGCCTCGGCCTGGACTCGAGCGGGTACGGCTTCTTGCTCGGCGCCCTCGGTGTCGGTGCCGTGATCGGCATCTTCGCCCTCCCTCTGGCCCGGAAGACGATGTCGGACAACACCATCATCGCCGGCAGCGCAGTGCTTTTTGCGGTCGGGTCTGTGGCCGCGGCCTACCTGCCGTTCATCCCCACGCTGGTGCTGTTGGTGTTAGCCGGGTTGGCGTGGATCGGCACGCTCACGGTTTTGAACACGGCTCTGCAACTGACCCTGCCTCAATGGGTGCGCTCGCGCGGCGCGGCGACGTACATTCTGGTGTTCATGGGGTCGATGGCACTCGGCTCCATCCTCTGGGGACTCGTTGCAGAGCTGATCGGCACCACCGGCGCCCTCGCCATCGCGGCCACGCTGTTGGTACTCGTCGGCATCAGCATCCGGCTCCTGCCGCTCCACCCCGGCACCGGCACCATTGACCGCACGATCACCCTCACCTGGGCCACGCCCACCCTGGTGTTCGAGCCGGAACCCACCGACGGACCGGTTCTCGTGACGATCTCGTACCCGGTGCTCCCTCAGCGGGTCGACCAATTCCAGACGGCGATGCGGGCCGTCGGCTCATCCCGCCGGCGCACCGGTGGCTACCGGTGGCGGTTGTACCGAAGCGGCGAGGCCCGGGATGTGTGGCTGGAGACGTTCATGGTTCCCTCGTGGGGCGAGTTCCGCCGACAGCACACTGAGCGGCTCACCGGCCGCGACCGCGAGATCCAGGCCACGGTTCGGGGGTACTGCTCCGCCGATTCCGACGAGCAGCATTACTTTCCCCAGCCAAGCACCGGATGACGCCACAGCATTAGTGCCGGCCGTGTGCACATCGGTCGCGGCACCCGGGCTCAGCCGGGCACCTGCGCGTACCAGCGCTCCGCCTCCGGCGACAACACGCTGGGTCGCCCGAGCCGGCGCACCAGGGTGACGCTGGCACCATCCGCGAGTTCGGTGACCACGCCCTCCGCGTCACCGGCCCGCACCAGGTCCACGATCACCCGGTGCCGTTCGGCCCGCTCGACCAGGGTCTCGTTCGCCGCCCGCGCCCGCCGGTTGAGGTGCATGGTCAGTTGCAGGGCAAGCGATCGGTAGGCGTGCTCGAGTCGGCCATGACCGGCCAGGCCGACCAGCGCCAGGTGGAACCGGTGGCTGTCTTCTGCAGCCGCATCGTCGTCGCCGCGGTGGGCGTTCTCCAGCATCTGCGCGAAGGCCCGGTCCAGCCGGTCCAGCCGGTCGGGCACCGTGACCGGCACGCCGATGCGCACGGCCATCTCCTCCAGGGTGCGGCGCAGGGTGTAGATCTCGTAGATGTCCTGGGCGCTGAGCTCGGTGACGGTGACCCCGTGGTTGGGCACGGAGCTCAGCAGGCCCTCCTGTTCCAGCACGCGCAGCGCCTCCCGCAGCGGCGAGCGCGACAGGCCGAGTTCGGCGGCGAGGCGGCTCTCGATGACGTGGCTGCCGGGCGCGAGCGCGCCGGAGGTGATCATCCGGCGCACGGCGTCGGTGGCGCGGGTGGTCGCACCGATGGCGGGCGGCACGGCGCTCTCGGTCATGATTCGGTCCTTGTCGGCGGGGTGAGGGCGGATGCTTGCCCACCGCCAGTGTGCCGCATCTCGCCGCTCAGGCCGGTCGGGATCACGATGGGCCGGCCGGTGCGCCGGTCGCTGAGGATGTCGGCCTCGATACCGAACACCTCGGCGAGCACGGGTGCGGTGACCACGTCGGCAGGGGTGCCGGAGACGACGATCCGGCCGGATTTCATGGCCACGAGGTGGTCGGCGTGCTTGGCGGCGAGGCTGAGTTCGTGCAGCACCATCACCACCGTGACCCCGAGGTTCGCGTGCAGCTCCTCCACGAGGGCCAGCACCTCGAGCTGGTGGGCCACGTCGAGGAAGCTGGTGGGTTCGTCGAGCAGTAGCACCCCGGTGCGTTGGGCCACCGCCATCGCGATCCAGGCGCGTTGGCGCTGCCCACCGGATAGCGAGTCCAGCGGCCTATCGGCGAGGAGTTCCAGCCCGGTGGCCCGGAGGGTGTCGTGCACGAGCGACTCGTCGGCCCGCGACCACTGGTCGTACCAGCGCCGGTACGGGTCACGGCCGCGGGAGACGAGATCGGCCACGGTGAGCCCCTCCGGGGCCAGCGGCGACTGCGGCAGCACCGCCACCCGGCGGGCGTACTGTTTGGTGCGGATCTGACGGATGTCGGTTCCGCCGAGCGAAATCGTGCCGGCGTCCGGTCGCACCAGGCCGGCGAGGGAGCGCAACAGGGTGGACTTGCCGCAGCCGTTCGGGCCGATCACGGCCGTGATCTTGCCCGCCGGTAGCACCGTGCTGACGGCGTCGACGGCGAGCCGGTCGCCGTAGAACACGCTCACTCCGTCCACCACGAACTCGTTCTCGGCCGGGTGGCCGGCAGGGATCGGACTAGGGTGCACGATCGGCTCTCTTGAAGCGTCGGTCATCAGGCGGAGGCCTTTCTGCCGCGCACGAGCAGCCAGAGCAGGAACGGGGCGCCGACGGCGGCGGTGACGGCGCCGACGGGCAGGATGATCGGGGTCAGCACGGTGCGGGCCACCAGGTCGCTGCCCACCACCACGAGCGCCCCGATGGTGGCGGAGGCCAGCAGCGGTGGGGTGGGCGACCGGCTCGCCATGCGGGCGAGGTGCGGTGCCACCAGGGCGACGAACGCGATCGGCCCGGCGACGGCGGTCGCCGCGGAGACCATGACCACCGAGATCAGCAGCAGACCGGTGACGGTGGGCCCGGGGCGAAGCCCGAGCGACCGGGCGGTCTCCGGTCCGAGGGAGAGCGTGGCCAGGCGCGGCGCCAGCGGAACGAGAGCGGCGAGACCCACGATCGTCACGGTCCCGGCCGCGGCGAGTTCCGGCCAGGAGCGGTTGTTGAGCGAGCCGGTGAGCCAGACGTTGACGCGGGCGGCATCGTCGATGCTCGCGGCGATCATCATCCAGCTCACCAGCCCGCCGAAGAACGCGGAGACGCCCACCCCCACCAGCAGCGGCTGCACCCCGTTCGCGTCGACCACCCGCAGGATGAGCGCCACGACAGTCGCCGCTACCAGGCCGCCCACCACGGCGGCCACCGGCACCCCCACCGAGCGCAGCAGCCCGGCGGCCTGGCCGCTGGTGCCGCCGAGCACGATCACGGCCACGGCCCCGGCGCTCGCCCCCGAGGTGATGCCGAGCAGGTCGGGGCTGGCTAGGGCGTTGCGGGCGGTCGTCTGCACGATCGCGCCGGAGATGCCCAGGGCCGCGCCGATCACCAGGGCGAGGGCGGCGCGGGGCAGCCGCAGGGTGTTGACGATGAGCTCTTCGCGGGCGGTGCCGCCGCCGAACAAGACCTGCAGCACCCGGGGCGGGGTGAGGCTGAAGTCGCCGATGCCCAGCGAGACGACGGCCAGGCCGACCGCGACCAGAATGGCGGCGGCGGTGACGATGGCGGTGCGCGGGCGCACGATCGCAGAGACCGGGCCGAGCCGCAGCACACTCACGACGACACCACTCTCCGCGCCGCGGTGGCCTGCGGGGTCGCCGGCCGGCGGCGGCTGGACCGGCGGCGCGCCGAGCGCACCACGAGCACCAGGAATGCAGGGCCGCCGAGCACGCCGAGGGTGATGCCCACCGGAATCTCGTTGGGCGCGACAGCCACCCGGCCGAGGATATCGGCCACCAGCACGAGTAGCGCGCCGGCCGCGGCCGCGAGCGGCACGAGGGCGCGCTGGTCATCACGGCAGAGCCGGCGCACCAGATGCGGAGCCACCAGGCCCACGAAGCCCAGCGAGCCGATGCAGGCGACGGCCCCGCCGACCAGGAGCACGATCGCGGCCAGCCCGAGCATCCGGGTGCCGGCGACATTACGACCCAGGCTCTGGGCGATGTCGTCGCCGAGGGCGAGGGCGTTGAGCGCGGGCGCCTGCACCAGCGCCAGCAGCAGGCCGAGTACCAGGAACGGCCAGACCACACCGAGCGCCTCGAAGCCGCGGCCTCCGGCGAGGGAGCCGACGGTCCAGAACCGATAGACGTCGAGGGTGGCGGTGTCGAGCAGCAGCATGACCCCGGTCACGGCGCCGAGCAGGGCGGAGACGGCGGCGCCGGCGAGCACCAAAGACGCCGGTCCGGCATCCCGGCGCCGAGTGGCGACCGATCCGAAGACGGCCACCAGCACGGTGCCCACCAGCGCGCCCGCGAAGGCGAACCAGAGGTAACCGGCCGGCGTGGTGACGCCGAGCAGCGAGATCGCCAGCACCACGGCCAGCGCGGAACCCGCGGTGACGCCGAGCAGCCCGGGGTCGGCGAGGGGGTTGCGGGTGTGCGCCTGCACCAGGGCGCCTCCCACCGCCAGGGCGGCACCGCCGACGATGCCGAGGATCGTGCGCGGCACCCGCTGGCCGAGGATGATCGCGTGCGCCTCCTCCCCCGCCGTGCCGGTGAACGCGCCGAACACCGTGGCCGGGTCGAACTGCCGGGTGCCCACGAAGATGCTCAGCGTCGCGACGGCCAGCACGGCCGCGAGCGCGAGCACGCCGACAACGAGCACCCCGCGCGCGCTGGGCGTGCGGGTGCTCGTCGTGGTCAGGGTGTCGGGAGTCAGAAGAAGCCTTGGCAGAAGGGGCGCAGAACAGGCGGGTTAGAAGGTGGCGTAGAGCGCTTCGACCACGTCGAGCGCGTGCAGAGCCGTGATCGGGCCGCCCTCGTGCGTGGACTTGTCGGAGCGCACCACGTGGCCGGCGGCGACGGCGGGCAGCTGCGTCCAGAGCGGGTTCGCCTGGGTGGCGGCCCACTCGTCGGCCACGTTCACCAGCGCGACGATGCCGTCGGCATCCTTGTGGGCGTCGAGCAGCTGCTCCGGTCCGAATTCGACGCCCTCACCGGTCTCGATCGACTCGGCGAACGCGGCGCTCGGCTGCGCGCCGACATCCTGCAGCACGTTGGAGAGCAGGCGGTTGGGGCGCACCTGGGAGCCTTCGGCGTCGGTGCCCAGCGGCACGACGAGCTTGCTGGCGATCACGTCGGCGTAGCTGGCAGAGACCTCGGCGACCCGCGCCTCGTACTCAGCGATCAGGGCCTCCGCGGTGTCGGTGGTGCCGGTGGCTTCGCCGACGAGCAGCAGGTCGTCCTGCCAGGTGGAGACATCCTGTTCACCGATCGCGAGCACGGGCGCGATCGCGCTGAGCTCGTCGAAGATCGGCTCGACGTCGTCGGAGCGGCTGATGATCAGGCTCGGGGCCGCCTCGGCGATCGCTTCGATGTTGATCTCATCGGCGATGAACAGCCCGGTGGCACCGTTCGCCTCGGCTTCGGCGCGGGCGTCGGCCAGCGGCGATTCGAGTTCGAGGGCTCCCTCTTCCTCGATCGGGAAGCCCACAACGGGCAGCCCGAGCGCGAGGGCGATGTCGAGGTCGCGGCGACCCTCGATCACGACGACCGCGTCGATCTGCTCGGGCACGGTGACCTCGCCGAGGATGGTGTCGACGGTGCGGCCCGCACGGTCAGCGGAGTCGGCGTCGGCGTCGGCGTCGGCGGCGGCACCGCTGGTGCAGCCGGCGAGGAGGGCGATCGTGGCCGCTGAGGCGGCGAGTGCGTTCAGGAGTCGTGTGGTGCGGCGATCCGCAGAAGGACGAGACATAAGGGCAGCCTAACCTACGTTGTCGACAAGTTTCGTCGCCGCCCACTCGCCTCAGTCGGCCCGGATACCCGCCTGTACGGCCAGAGATACCAGCTGAGCCCGGTTCTGGGTGCCCGATTTCATCATCGCCCGATTGGCGTGGGTCTTCACGGTGAACGGCGACACGAAGATGCGGGCTGCGATGGTCGCGTTGTCCAGCCCCGCCACGATGTGCCCTACGACTTCCCGCTCGCGCTGGGTGAGTTCGGCGAATCGCAGGGCCGCGGCAGGGTCGCTGGGCACGACCACGGGCAGGGCCACGTGCTCGACCAGCGCGTTCACGGCGGCGGGCGACAGCGCGTGCCCGCCATCCGAGACCCGGAGGATGCCGTCGGTCAGTTCGGCGCGACTGGCCCCCTTGCCGAGGAACCCGTCGGCGCCGGCCCGCAGCGCGTTCACGACGTTCTCGTCCTGTTCGAAGGTGGTGAGAATGAGGATGCGCACGGTCTCCGCGGCATGAGCGGCACGAATCCGGCGGGTCGTCTCCACCCCGTCGATGCCGGGCATCCGGATGTCGAGCAAGACGACGTCAACCGGAGTCCCTTCCAGCAGCCGGAGGGCCTCGAGGCCGTCGCCGGCTTCGGCCACGATCTCGATGCCGGGGTGCGCCTCCACGATTGTGCGCAGGCCCGCCCGGATCATCTCCTGGTCGTCAACGATCATCACGCGGGTCATTCGGGTGCTCCGGTTCTCGAGAGGGGCGCGGCCGGCAGGGTTGCCGTGAGCCAGAAGAATCGCGCGTCCTCGCGCACCTGCACCTGGCCGCCGGTGGAGGCGGCGCGCTCCCGCATGCCGACGAGGCCGTTGCCTCCGCCGGCGGAGGCTTCCCGGGTGGCGCCGACGCGGCGCAGGTTCACCACTTCCAGCGTGACGCCCGCTGGGGTGACGTGCACTCGTAGCGACACGTCGCCGCTGCCATGCCGCTGCGCGTTCGTCAGGGCTTCCTGCACGATCCGGTACGCCGCCGCGCTCACCGCCAGGGGCAGGTCGGTCTCCAGGCCGGTCACGGTGGCCTCAATGGTCAGGCCGGCGGCGCGGAAGCCGTCGACCAGCGCGGGGATCCGCCCGTGCTCCGGAGTAGGAGCCAGGGTGTCCGGCTCGACTCCCACCCGCAGCACGCGCAGAATCTGCTGGGTCTCGCGCAGCACGGCCTGCACGCTCTGCTGGGCGGCCGCCAGGTCGGCACGGCTCGCGTGGGCGTCGGCGGGCAGGTGCACGTCCGCCGCGCCGAGGTGCATGTTCACCACCGCGATCTCGTGCCCCACGCTGTCATGCAGGTCGCGGGCGATGCGCAGGCGTTCCTCGGCCACGCTGCGGTCCACCGCAGCCTCCCGGGTGGCGATGGCCTCAGCGGTGCGGCGTTCGAGTTCGAGCCAGTACCGCCGGGATTCCCGGATCGCGCTGCCCGCGGCGGCGGTCGCGAGTGCGGCGAAGGCCGACACCGATGCCTCCGGGTTCTCGATGATGCTGAGGTCGCCGGAGACGAGCCACACCGACCCCAGGTTGGCGGCCGCGATGACGCCGCCGGCAACCAGCGCCGACCCGCCCCGAAGGGCGAGGAGGAAGGCGACGAAGCAGGCGATCGACCAGTTCGCGATCGGCGCCCAGCCGAACAGCGCGGCGATCACCGGACCGGCGGCCACCAGGGTCAGGCCGAGGTAGGGCATCCGATAGCAGAACGCCACCCCGGCGGTGGTGGCGATGAGGGCCAGAACGGCACCGATGGGCAAGCCGGCCTGGGCGACGGTGATCCCCTCGACCGCGATCGCCAGAGAGATGATGACGAGCGTGACCCGTTCCAGGACGGGCCCTCGCCTCGACCAGAGCGGGGCTCGCGGCGCTCGGCGCGGATGCTCGGAGGATGTCACAGCCCCATCCTCCCAGGTGGGTCGGGCGGCACGTAGTCCATCTGCAGTAGTGCATGACCGTCCGGTTACACGATGATTCCGGGTCGGGGCCGACCCAGGATGGGGTCATACCGCCCACCACACTCTCGAAAGCGAGCACCATCATGACCCAGACAACCCCAAGCGTTCCGAGCCTGCCCACCGGTTTTGTGGCCTACGAGTACACGACCGTGCGAGTGCCGCGCGACCTGGAGTCGATCTACACCGACAGCTACCGCAACTTCGGCTGGATCACCGAAGCCACCGAGACCGGCCTGCCCGGCGCCACCACGGTGACCCTCAAGCTCAAGCGCGACCGGGCATTGAAGAACCGGCCGCTCGTGGCGGAGCTGCAGCGCCAAGCCGACATCGCGCTGGTCAGCATCGCCGCGCTCGAGCGCTCCAAGACCAGCGCCGCCCTCGGGCTGTCGATCGGGGTCGGCATCGTGGGCACGGCCTTCCTGGCCGGCTCGGTCTTCAGCATCGACGCCGGTCTGGTGCCGCTGTCGATCGTGCTCGGTGCCGTGGGCCTCGTCGGCTGGTTGGCCGGCTACCTGGTGCACGGGCGAGTGCTGGCGCAGCGCTCCGCCCGGGTGATCCCGCTCATCGAGGCGCAGTACGACGTGGTGTACCAGAGCGGCGAGCAGGCCAGTCACCTGCTCGCCGCCTGAACTTCTCCTGAGTCACACCACCGAGCGCCGGTTGTAGATGCGCATCGACCAGACATAGCCGATCACGCTGATGACCAGGCACCAGACGATCGCCCAGAGCCAGCTCAGCCCGATCGGCGTGCCGAGCAGCAGCCCGCGGATCGTTTCGATGAACGGGGTGAACGGCTGGTACTCGGCGAACACCTGCACCACCGCCGGCATCGTGTCGGTAGGCACGAATCCGCTGCCCAGGAACGGCAACAGCACCAGCAGGGTAGGCAGGTTGCTCGCCGACTCCACCGATTTCGACGCCATGCCCATCGCCACCGCCAGCCAGGTGATGGCGAGCAGGATCAGGGTGGTCATGCCGAACGCGGCGAGCCATTCGATCGGGTTCGCGTTAGGCCGGAAACCGATCAGCACGCTGACGCCGAGCACCAGGGTGACGGCGATCAGGCCCTGGATGGTGTTGCCGAGCACGTGCCCGGTGAGCACGGCCGCCCGGGAGATCGCCAGGGTGCGGAACCGGGCCGTGATGCCCTCGGTCATGTCCATGGCCACCGTGGTGGCGGTGCCGCCGGCGGTGCCCGCCGCCGCGGTGAGCAGGATGCCGGGCACCACGTAGGCCAGGTAGGCCGCCCGGTCGCTTCCGCCGGTGCTGGGCAGCCCCGCCCCGAGCTGGCCGCCGAAGACGAAGACGAACAGGAACAGGAACACGACCGGGCCGCCGACGACGAAGTAGGTGAGGGCGGGGTAGCGCAACATGTGCAGCAGGTTGCGGTGCAGCAGGGTGCCGGAGTCGGTGAGCACGTGGGTCATGGTGGTCATGATGGGGTCCTTTCTGTGTCGGAGTGGCCGGTGAGGGCGAAGAAGACGTCGTCCAGGTCCGGGGTGTGAATACTGAGGTCCTCGATGTCCAGGTGTGCGGCGTCGAGCCGCTCGATCACGGCCCGCAGCGAGGTGATGCCGCCTTCGCTGGGCACGTCCAGCGCCAGGGCGTCACCGTTGCGGGAGGCATCCGGCAACTGAAGAATCGCTGATTCGAGGGTGGCGGCATCGGCGAACTGCAGCCGGATGTGCCCACCGGGAACGAGCCGTTTCAGCTCGGCCGGGGTGCCCTCCGCCACGATCCGGCCGGCATCGAGCACCGCGATCCGGTCGGCGAGTTCGTCGGCCTCTTCCAGGTACTGGGTGGTGAGGAAGACCGTGACGCCGGCCGCCACCTGGTCTCGGATGATCTGCCACATGGTGTGCCGGCTGCGGGGGTCGAGTCCGGTGGTGGGCTCGTCGAGGAAGATGATCCGCGGGTCGCCGATCAGGGTCATGGCCAGGTCGAGCCGGCGGCGCATACCGCCGGAGTAGGTGGCGAGGGGTTTCTTGGCGGCCTCGGTCAGGTCGAACTGGGCGAGAAGGTCGGCCACCCGGGCTCGCGCCTCGCGCTTGCCGAGGTGGTGCAGCCGGGCCATCAGCTGCAGGTTCTCCTGACCCGAGAGCAGGCCGTCGACGGCCGAGTACTGGCCGGTCAGGCCGATCTGCCCGCGCACGCCGTCGGCATCCGTTCGCACGTCGTGGCCGGCCACGCTGGCCTGGCCGCCGTCGGCGGGAAGAAGGGTGGAGAGGATGTGCACGATGGTGGTCTTGCCGGCACCGTTGGGGCCGAGCAGGGCGAAGACCTGCCCGGCGGGCACGTGCAGGTCGACGCCGTCGAGCACGGTGAGGTCGCCATAGGACTTGCGGAGGCCCATGGCGTGGATGGCTGGGGTGTTCATGTGTCGCTCCGTTCCGATCGATGTACCGTGATGTCGCCGTATGAGCTGCGGGCGCGCACCTGCACGGTGTCGCCGGCGGTGCCGGGACCGTCGCCGACGGCGAGGGTGTTGCGCACCCGCCCGAACTTGGTGTTGAGGTCGAGCCAGGCCGCGGCGCCGGGGCGGATGCCCACGGCGATGGTGCCGGCGGCGGTCGCGAGGGTGAGTGCGCCACGGCCGATGTCACCGATGTGCACCGACCCGTTGGAGGCCTTCACGGTGATGTCACCGTCGGCCCGGTCGATGATGATGTCGCCGTTGGCGGCGCTGACCTTGAGGGTGTCGGTGACCGAGCCGATCTGGGTCTCGCCGTTGGCGTTCTTGATCACCGCTGACCCCTCGATGGCGCCGATGCGCACCTTGCCGGTGCCGGTGGAGATGTCCACCTGGCCGGTCGCGCCGCCCACCGTGACATCGCCCTGGCCGGTCTTGGCGCGCAGGCTCCCGCACTGGTCGATCCGCACGGTGCCCATGCCGCTGCGCAGCACGGCGGCGCCGAACTCGCCGTCGGCATCCAGGGTGCCCATGCCGCTACTGAGGTCGAGGCTCGAGCCGATCGGCACCTCGATGGTGACGTCGACGGCTCCCCCGTCGGTGAGCCAATTGCGCAGGCGCAGATGCTTGAACCCGACGCGCAGCCGGTTGTCGGCGAAGTCCACCGCGATCTGGGCGGCCGCGGTGGCGTCGAGCGACCGGGAGGGGTTCCGCGGCCGGATCATTACCGTGGCTTCGGGCCGGTCGACGGCGGTGATCCAGATGTCGCTGCGGATGCTGAGGTCGACGGTGAGCTCGACCGGGCCGGTGGTGTCGAACGCGGTCATGAGCGGGCCCATCCGGTGAAGCTGTTCTCGCCGGGCTCCTGCGGCGGAGTGCGGCGGCCGCCCTCGGCATCCAGGGCGCCGGTGATCGCGCGCACCAGCCAGGTGTTGACCGAGAGCCCCTCCCGGCCGGCGGCCGATTCGACCCGGGCCTTGAGCTGCTCCGGGAGGCGCAGCGTGGTGCGCGAGACGGCGCCCTCGTCGCTGTCGTCGACCGCGGCGACGGGTGCCTGCCACGGGCCGGCATTCTCGAACGTGGTGGGCGCCGCTCCGGGGGTGACCACGAATTCCGGGTCTGTTCCGCGCAGCCGCACGTCGACACCGCCGGGAGCCAGGTCCTGGCTGATCTCGCCGGCCGCGGTCGACAGGGCGTCGAGCAGCACCAGCCGGGTGGCGGATTCGAGCGGCGCGATCAGCCGCTCGGCGAGCGCCCGGGTGTCGTCGCCGCCCACATCGGCGGCCACCATGAACTGCTCGCGCAGGTGTTGGATGTACGGGAAAAGTTCCATGACACCATTGTGACGCCACTATGACGTCAGCGCAACACCTTTGTGATGCCGTTTTGGTGACGGGGTGACGCCGGGCGTGGTGGACGGGTGTGCCGGACGGGCCGCTACGCATCCGGCGGTCGGCACCGCTGGTGGTCGCGACCGGTGGGAGCAAGGATGGTGCCATGGTCGATTCCCTTGCCGCGCTCGCCCGGGAGCTCTACGGCCTGCAGCCCGCCGAGTTCACGGCCGCGCGCAACGCCCGGGCGCAGGAGTTCAAGACCACCGACGTCACCCTCGCCAAGCAGATCGGCGCCCTGCGGAAGCCCTCGCCCGCCGCCTGGGTGGTGAACCTGCTCGCCCGGGAAGACGACGACGGCCTCGAATCCCTCCTCCAGCTCGGCGAGCAGATGCGGGATGCCCAGGAGCAGCTCGACCGGGAGGCGCTCCGCCGGCTCGGCGGCGAGCGCCGGACCGCCGTCGCCGCCCTCGCCCGAGCGGGCGCCGACCTCGCCGCCCGTCTCGGCCACCCGCCCACGCCCGCCGTGCTCGGCGAAGTGGAACAGACCCTGCAAGCCGCAACCTCGGACGAGGCCGCCGCGGCCGCCGTGAGCAGTGGGCTGCTGGTGAAGGCCCTACTGGCCGTGGGCTTCGAGCCGGTGGACCTGGACGACGCCGTCGCGGTGCCGGACGCGCCGCAGGCGCGGGAGCGGCGCACCAGCCCCGCCACCCCGCCGAAGTCGCCCGTGCAGCTCGCCGACGTGCGCCGGCGCAAGGAGGCCAAGCGGGAAGCCGAGCGGCTCGAGCGCGACGCCGATGCCGCCACCGCGGAACTCGCCGCCCTCGACCGCCGGGCAGAGCGGCTGGCCTTACGCCGCAGCAGCCTCGAGGCCGAGATCAGTGACCTCCGGGAGCAACTGCGCACGGCCGAGACCGCGCTCGTGGCCGTCGACCGTGACGCCGGCACCCTGGCCGACGACCGGAAACAGGCCGAAGCGGCCGCCGAGAACTCCGCCAGCCGTGCCGCCGAGGCCAGAGCCGCCGCCGATGCCCTGGAGCTGTCCGACTGACCTTCCGCACCGGGCTGTGATCGGGCGCTCACTCGCGTGCCGGCACTGTGGCTATGATGCCGCCATGACTTCGAACGATGCGGTCGACGCGGTGGCCGGACTCAAGGCGCGGGCGGATGCCGCCAAAGCCGCGGCGCTCCGTGCGCAGGCCGACGCGGAGGAGGCGGAAGCCCAACTCCGCACCGCTCAGGAGAAGAACGAGCGGGCGGCGGCGGACCAGGCGGCACCGGCATCCGTTCCGGCCGGACCGCTCGACGCCGACCAGGTCGAGGCGATTCGGGCGGGGTACGCCTTCGACAGTGCCGCCCTCGAACTCGGCGCCCTGGTGAACGGCGACGCCCGGCCCGACGTACAAGTACGCATCCCGTTGGCCATGACCAACCGGCACGGCCTGGTGGCCGGGGCCACCGGAACCGGCAAGACCAAGACCCTCCAGGTGCTCGCCGAGCAGCTCTCGGCACACGGCGTGCCGGTGTTCGCCGCCGATATCAAGGGCGACCTCTCCGGCATCGCCAGCCTCGGCACCCCCAGCGACAAACTACTGGCCCGAACGACGGGCCTCGGCCAGGACTGGGCGGGCGCCGCCTCCCCCACCGAGTACTTCTCGCTCGGCGGCATCGGCGCGGGCATCCCCATCCGCGCCACCGTCGCCGGGTTCGGCCCGCTGCTGCTCAGCAAGGTGCTCGGCCTGAACGACACCCAGGAGTCCAGCCTCGGCCTGGTGTTCCACTACGCCGACGAAGCCGGCCTGCCGCTGCTCGACCTCACCGACTTGCGCGCGGTGCTCAGTTACCTGATCGGCGACGCCGGCAAGGGCGAGCTCACCGGCCTCGGCGGGTTGTCCAGCGCCACGGTCGGCGTCATCCTGCGGGAACTGATCACCTTCGCCGACCAGGGCGCCGACGTCTTCTTCGGCGAGCCGGAGATCGACACCCGCGAGTTCCTCAGGGTCACCGCCGACGGCCGCGGCCTGGTCAGCCTGCTCGAGGTCCCCGGCGTGCAGGACCGGCCGGCGCTCTACTCCACCTTTCTGATGTGGCTGCTGGCCGACCTGTTCAACGACCTGCCCGAGGTCGGCGACCTCGACAAGCCCAAGTTGGTGTTCTTCTTCGACGAGGCGCACCTGCTGTTCCGGGACGCGTCGAAGGATTTCCTGGCGGCGATCACCCAGACCGTGCGGCTCATCCGCTCGAAGGGCGTGGGCATCTTCTTCGTCACCCAGACGCCTAAGGATGTGCCCAGCGACGTGCTCGCCCAGCTCGGCTCCCGGGTGCAACACCAGCTGCGCGCCTTCACCCCGGATGACGCCAAGACGCTGCGGGCCACGGTCTCCACCTTTCCCAACTCCGGCTACGACCTCGAGGAGGTGCTCACCGGGCTCGGCATCGGGGAGGCCATCGTGACGGTGATGAACGAGAAGGGCGCGCCGAGCCCGGTGGCGTGGACCCGGCTGCGAGCCCCGCAGGGGTCGATGGCGCCCACCCCGGCGGAGCACATCCTGGCCACGGTGTCGGCGTCCCCGCTGCTGGAGCGTTATGGCACCGCCGTCGACCGGGACTCCGCCCGGGAGATGCTGGCGGCGAAGCTGGAGGCCGCGGCCCAGGTGGCCGAGGCCGAACAGCGTGCCATCGACCAGGCCAAGGCCGACGCCGAGTTCGCCAAGCAGCAGGCCGCCGCCGACGCGCAGCAGGCCAAGGCCGAGAAGAAGGCGCAGGCCGACTACGACCGGCTGCGCAAGCAGTCCGAGACCCGCTCCCGCACCCGAACGCGCTCCCGGCCGCAGAAGTCGGTGCTGGAGGAGGTGCTCGGCTCCCCCGCCACCAAGACCATCCTCACCGGCATCGTCACGGGCATCTTCGGCACCCGGCGCCGCCGCTGATCGCGGGCGCCGCCATCCGTAGCTCCCGCAGGCGAACGCTCGTGGCGCGCGTTAGTCCCCGCGGCACGCGTTAGTCCCCGCGGCACGCGTCAGGCCCCGCGGCACTGGTTCGTACGCGTGCCCCCGACCACAACGCGTGCCGTGACATTTCGGCACGCGCCCCGCGCTCAACGGGAGCCCACGCGCACCTCTCCCGCGCGGAGCCAGTCAGCCCGTCTGCTGGCAGCGAACGGCGCCCACTTTGCACCCTGACAGACGTACGCTCTGGTGCCATGAACGATGTGCCACCGATGGACGACGACGGGCTCCTCGACGCCTACTCGAGAACCGTCATGGCCGTGGCCACCCGGGTGCTGCCCAGCGTGGCCAGCGTGACGGTGCAGAGCAACCGCGGCGCCGGGTCCGGCAGCGCCAGCGTGATCACCCCCGACGGCTTCCTGCTCACCAGCGCGCATGTCGTCGCCGGCGCCGACACCGCCGAGGTGGGATTCGCCGATGGCACCAGCAGCAGAGTGGATGTGGTCGGCCGCGACCCGCTCTCCGACCTCGCCGTGCTGCACGCCCGCAGTGCCACGCCGCATCCGGTGCAGCTCGGCGACGCCGCGCACCTGCGGGTGGGCCAAGTGGTTGTGGCGCTCGGCAACCCGCTCGGACTGGCCGGCAGCGTCACCGCCGGCATCGTCTCGGCGCTGGGCCGATCACTGCCCACCCGGGCCGGGCGGGTGGTCGACGAGGTGATCCAGACCGACGCCGCGCTCAACCCCGGCAACAGCGGTGGCGTGCTCGCCGACAGCTCCGGCCGCATGGTGGGCGTGAACACCGCCCTAGCTGGCATCGGTGTGGGCATGGCGGTGCCGATCAACGCCACCACCCGGGAAATCATCACCGCTCTCATGACCACCGGGCGGATGCGCCGGGCCTGGCTCGGCATCGCCGGCGCTCAAGTGCCGCTGTCGCCCGCCCTCGCCGCCCGGGTCGGCTCCCCCACCGGCCTGCAGGTGGCCGGCGTCTCGCCCGGCAGCCCCGCCGCGGAAGCCGGGTTGCTGCGCGGCGACATCGTCGTGGAGCTGGCCGGTCAACCGGTGGTGACGGCCACGATGGTGCAGCAGCTCATGGTGGAGACCGCGATCGACAAGCCGATCGAGATCACCGTGTGGCGGAACGGCGCCCTCGTCGATGCGATCACCGTTCCGCGGGAGTTGCAGGACTCCTGAGCCGCTCTCCGCGAAGACTCAGGCGGCAGCGAACCGCTTCGCCGAACGCTCCTTGGCCTTCTCGGCCTCGACCTCGCGGTTCTTAGGCGGAGCGCTCGTGACCAGGTCCTCGAGCAGGTGCCGCGAGATGTGCGCGATCTCCTCGACCGCCCGGTTGAAAGCCTCTTCATTCGCCTTCGACGGCTTGGTGGAACCGCTGATCTTGCGCACGAACTGCAGCGCCGCGGCGTGCACCTCGTCGTCGGTGGCGGCGGGCTCGAAATTGTGAAGTTGATGAATGTTCCGACACATGCTTCGAGGGTACCCAGGCCGGAACATCCGCGAAAGAGCGAAAAAGTGTTGCGCCCCGAACACAAAGGGCAGTACGGTGTTGCCTACGCCACAGACGAAAGGAGCCCAGCGTGTTTACTTCGAAGATTGCAATCGCATCCCTCACCACCGCCGGCTTCGTCGGCGTCTTCACCGCCTGATCGGCCAGTAGCTCGTCCACCGGTCCAGACGGTGGTGACGCTCTCGAAGCCCGAACAGGCAGCATCCGCACCCGCGTGTGCGGGCTCGCCCGGGTCACTCACCCCGTGAGCGGCGCGCATTCCGCGCACCGCCTCGTGCCGCCCCGCGCGGCCACCCTTCATTCGGCGAGCCCGAACGCGCTTTTCAGAGCGCCCGGTTTCGCGACCCGCTTTTCTCACACCAAGGAAACCACCAGATGAATACCCAGTTGGCGCCCACGACCGGCCGCCAGTCCCACCCACCCCAACCCGTCCGCATCCCCGAGCCGCGTTCCACGCGGCGGGTGGGCCTGGTCGATCGCGCCGCGATGCACGTCGGCCTCGCCCTCATCCACTGGGGACGCCGACCCGTCAAGGCCCGCCGCGAACGCCCCGCGTTCGCGCCGGAGTCGATCGAAGCCCGCCGTGAAATGGACCGGGTGCGGGACCAGTATTTGGTCCTGAAACTGACCCAGTTCCGATGAGGCACACACCGAACCGGGTCGTCACCGCAGCCCCGGCTGCGGCGACGGCCCGGCTCACCCCAGCTGACTGACGAACGGGCAACGGATGCATAGGCCTCTACCGACGCGCCCCTCCAGCGTCGAGCCCGCACCAGCGCAGCGGCGCCCGACCCGCGTTTCCCGTTCCGCGCGCACCGCGCCGGTTCGCGGGTGGCACGCCACGCGCGCAGCGGCGCCTCACCCGCGTTTCGCCATCCGAGCCGGAGCTCAGGTCACCGGCTGAGCGCAACCCGGTCGGGGCAGCTCAGCCGTCGAGGCCCGCGCGCCACTGCTCGAGCAGGCGGGAGGTGCTGCGGCTGTGCGCCCACGGCACCTCGGGCGCCTCGGTGCGGCCGTCACGGAGCGCCAGCGACACCGCGTCGGCTTCGGCAGCGAACGGGTCGACCGTGGGCAGTTCCACGACCTGGTCGCGGCCCTCGGCATGGATGACGAACGACGCGGCAGAGGCATTCCGGCTGCCGAACGCGTCGGGCAGGTCGATGATTCCGGTGCTGCCGCGGAGCGACCCCGACCGGGGCAGCTCCGCCACGATCGAGCAGGCCACGTCGGCGCTGAAGCCCTCGGCGGTGAGCGTCGCCGTGGTGTGTTCGTCCACTCCGGTGTCACCGATGGTGCCCACGATCTGCGAGATGACGAGGTCGGCGGGGTCGATGCCCGCGGCAGCGGCGAGCCCCACCGCGAACGCGACCGGGTAGCCACCCACGTCGAGGATCGCCCCACCCGCGAGGGCGGGATCGAACAACCGGCCGGAGCGCTCCCCCGCCGCGAATCCGAAGGATGCGGTCAGATGCAACGGGGCGCCGATCCCGCGGGCAGTCACCGCGGCATCCAGTGCCCGGGCGAACGGACCGAAGCGGTGCTTGTAGGCCTCCACGAACGGCAGCCCGCGGGCGGCGGCGGTCTGCAGCACCCGTTCCAGGTCGGCGGTGCGCGGCGCTACCGGTTTCTCGCAGAGCACCGCCTTGCCGGCGTTCAGCGCGGCGATAGCCAGGTCGACGTGGGTGGTGTGCACGGTGGAGATGTAGACGGCGTCGATGTCATCCCGGGCGAGGATCTCGTCGTACGTTCCGGTGATAGCGGCTCCGTGCGCCGCGGCGAACGCGGCCGCCCGGTCGGCGTTCGTGCTGGCGACGGCGTGCAGGGTGCCGTGCGCTGAGGCGGGCAGCGCCGCCGCGAACCAGCCGCCGATGTTGCCCGGTCCGAGGATTGCCCACCGCGTTGTTGTCATTGTTCGAACCTAGCAAGCTCCCCTCCGGGCATCGTGCCACGAGAACGGCCGAACATGACCGTTCCGGGCTCGAGTGCCACACTGGCAGGCACAACGAGACGGGAGCATCATCATGGCCAAGCTCTCCCCGCGGCTCGCCGCGGTCGTCGACGCGCTGCCCCTGCGCCCGGGGATGCGGGTGCTGGAGATCGGCGGGGCGCCCGGCGCCGCGGCCCGGGTGGTCGCCCGGCGCATCGGGCACGGCCACATTCTCGTGATCGACCGGTCTGCCACCGGAATCGCCCAGATCCGGCGGAACGCCGCCGACGAGATCGCTGCCGGACGCCTCAGCGTGCGACAGGTCGCGGTCGAGGACTTCGAGCTTCTGACCAGCGAGGAACCCTTCGACCTGGCCTTCGCGATCCGGGTCGGTGCCCTGGACGGGCGGCACCCGCGAGCCGGTGTCCTGGCGACGCGACGCATCGCCGCCGCCCTCACACCGGCGGGCCGGCTGTTCGTCGACGGCGGCGACCCGTTGCGCGAGATCGACCTGGCTCGGTGACGAGCAACGGATGGTGCCCCTGGAGGGACTCGAACCCCCAACCCTTTCCTTAGGACGGAACTGCTCTTCCATTGAGCTACAGAGGCTGACCGGGAAAGTTTAGCCGCTATCCGGGTTGGGGCGCACCGCCTCGCGGGCGGCGTCTCCGAGGCTAGGTCGGCGGGTAGAGGTAGAGCGGCACGTCCTCGATCGGCACGGTGCGGGTGTGGTACGCGTGCGAACCCATCCAGTTGTATTCCTCGAGCACCACGGTGCCGTCGCCCGGAACGGACTGCACGTAGGCCACGTGGTTGTAGCTGAAGGTGGCCACAGCACCCACGATCGGGGTCTTGCTTGTGGGCCAGCCCTTCGCGGCCCACGCTCCTGCCCACGAGGAGCCGTCGCCGCCCCCGGGCGTCATCGAGTGCCAGGTCCACTTCCACGGGCTGCCGGTGCTGCCGGCGTCGCGGTTGAGCCGCCAGGCCACGAAGTCCACGCACTCGCGGTAGTAGTAGCCCAGCGGAGAGAGCCCGCCGCCCTGGGATTCGGTGCCAGCGGTCGGCCAGGGGTAGTCGTCACCCTCGGCACGGATGCCGTAGACGGCGAACTCGGCGGCCGAGGCGCGGGCCTCTTCGGCCGCGCGCTGCTGGGTGGCGCTGACGAGCAGGCCGGCCTCGATGTCGTCGAGTTCGGCCTGGCTGGTGGCGGTGAAGCCGTCGGTCGAGATCGTCACGGCGGCGGCGGCGGATGCCACGGTGAGCGCTTGCGCGTCACCGGCGGCCTGGGCGCTGATACCGCCGGCGCCGCCCTGCGGGGAGAACGCGTAGGCGGGCAGTGCGGCGGTAAGGAAGAGGGCCGGAATGGCCAGCAGGGTCACCATCTTGGCCATGAGCTTCTGTCGGCCCGAGCGACGGGCCGGAGTGGTGGGACGGGTGGCTCCGGTGGCGCGGGCGCCCCAGACCGACGGCCGGGTCCTTCCGGAGGTCGGCTTCGGCACGTGCGGCGCGGAGGCGGCGGGCCCCTCGGCGGTCAACGGGTGAACGATGACGGCGATCGCGGCGGTGGCCGGAAGGGCGAGGTCGGCCGGCAGCACAGCGGCCGGCTGCAGCTCGGCGGCGGCCGGCAGTTCGGCGGCGGCCGGCAGCACGAGGACGGGCGCCTCCGGCGCAGCGGGTTCCTCATCGGCCGATGAGGCAGCGGCCTCGGCAGCGGCGGCCTGCGCGCGGGCCTCGCGGCGGGACAGCGGCGCGACAGCTGGAACGAGCACTGACGGTTCCACCGTCGGCGCGGGAACCGACAGCTCAGGCAGTGCCGTGCCGGGCGGCGCGGTGTCCGGCCGGCTGAGGGAGATCTGGTCCACCGGAGCCGCCTCGGCGGGCGGTTCGGTGGTCGCGCTCTCAACGACGACCGCGAGGTCGGGCAGAACCAGCGCGACCGGCACGGGCGGCACCGGTACGGCAGGGGTCACTCCGGCAACCGCGGCAGGGCCGGACTGTGCCATCGAGTGCGCGTGCGACCGGGCGACGACCAGCGCATCCGGTGCGGCAGCGGCGTCGCGCAGGGCGCGGGCCTGGCGGCGCGTGGGTAGCGCGCCGTCGCTCTCGGGCGAGCCGGCGGGGCCGGAAACAGTCACAAGGTAATCCTCTGCACAGCCACAACCGGAGGGGGACTTCCCAACCTTATGGGATGAGCGACGGCCCTGTCACGCCGGGCGTTACGTTTTCGTGACAATGGCACTACAACGGGGTGCACGGCCTCGCGCGCGCCGCACAGCACCCGTCCCCTGCCACTCCGCCGTGAGCCGGCGATTACGCGGCCACGGCCGGCGCGAGGAACTCATCCCACTGCGGCAACGGCCGCTCGACTCCGCTGACCACCCAGGTGGTGCCCTGCGGCATCCGGGGGTCGAAGTGCATGTCCCAGCCCATCTCGGCGGGAGTGCGGTCGCTCTTCAGGTTGTTGCAACGCAGGCAGCAGGCCACCAGGTTGTCCCAAGTGTCGCGGCCGCCCCGGGACCGCGGCTGCACGTGGTCGATGGTGCTGGCGGACTTGCCGCAGTAGCAGCAGCGGTGTTCGTCGCGCCGCAGTACTCCGCGCCGGCTCACCGGCACGGCTCGGGATCGGGGCAGGCGCACATAGCGAGTGAGCAGGATGACGCTGGGCCGCTCCCACGACTCCGTCGCCGCCCAGACCGGGTGACCCTGGTCTGCCTGAATGATTGTTGCCTTTTGGTTCATGACGAGCACGAGTGCCCGCTTGAACGAAACGACCGCGAGGGGTTCATATCCCGCGTTGAGGACCAATGTGCGCATGCGCTCCCTTTCGAAAAAGGCTGGACGGCTTCCAGCCATTCGAACTGCTGCCTGGCGTCGACGGGAAGGAGGTGCGGGCAAACAAAAAGGGCGTCGTCATCATGACAACGCCCTCGTGGGCTTCGGTGTGCTCGGGCACACTGAAACTCGGACAAATTTGACTGCTGTGCCGCAGCACGAAGCGTCCGCGCACATCCATGGTGTGGATCGTGCGTAGCTTGCGCATTGGCTCTCCCAAAATCCCGCAGAACATCAGGGCATCAGGTTAACCCACAAATGGTGCGCCACGAAACGTGGCGCACCATTTGTGCTATGCGTTACCTAGTGTTTACCGGGCGGTGCGTTTTCGAGCCCGGACAGGGCTCAGATGCCGAGGCGCACGATGTAGTAGTCGCTCGTCCAGATGGGCTGCACCCGCACGGCCGCACCCTCGTAGGGGGCGTGCAGGATGTTGCCGTTGCCGGCATAGAACCCGTCGTGGCCGTCCATGATCACCAGGTCGCCCGGCTGGGCGTCCGCCAGGGCGATGCGCGTACCGGCCGCGCCCTGTCCGGTGGACGAGTGCGGCAGGGAGATGCCGAACTGGGCGTATACGTACATGACGAAGCCGGAGCAGTCGAACCCGGCCGGGGTGGCACCGCCGTAGACATACGGAACACCCTGGTACTGCAGGGCGACGTTGTAGACCGAGGCGAGGTCGAAGCTGGGGTACGCCGGGGCGGCCAGGTAGTCCGCCACGGACGGACCGCTGTACGAGGCCGCGTACGTGGTCATCGAGGCGGCGGCGGCCACCCGGGTCGCCTCAGCGGCCGCGGCGGCGTCGGCCGCGTCGATCTCGGCCTGCGGGGTCGACGCGAAGGCGTCCTGCGCCACGGTGACGGTGGCGGCAGTGTCGTCAACGGCCACGGCCTGCTCCCCGGACTTGGTGAGCGCGGTGGCGTCGGTGGCCGCGAAGGTCTCCGCGTTGTCCGACGGCGCGAACGCGTAGGCCGGAAGGGCCAGGGTGGCGACGAGGCCGGTCGCCAGAGTCATCATCACGACGCTGCCGGCGGCGCTGCGGCGCTTGGACCGCTTGACCGGGGTGCCGGGTCGCATGACCACTCGGGGGCTGACTTCGGATTCTGAGGCGCGCATCGGGTCTGTGCGCATCGAATCGGTCGGGGTGGAGCGTCCCACGAGGGCGGTGCCGCGTCGGGCGCGTCTGGGCAGTCTTCTACCTAATGCAGCCAAAAGTTAACCTCCGGCGCCTCGACAACACTAGGTAGTTGCCCCGTCCAATGCGTATGAGCGCGTGAAATTTCCGCAGTAAGAGACGGGATTAAAGAGGCGTCTTACGCGGGCTCGTCGACCGATTTCTGATCTGTGAGCAGGTTTGAGGCTACGTGACCGAATCGCATTTGTCACCCTGAACGCGCTTAATCTAACGAATTGGTAACAAGACTGTGAATTTCTACAGAAATTCCTGGTCAATCAGGCAACAACGACCGGCGTCGTCACAAAGATGTGACCGGCCACTTCGTTGGGCAATTCCAGCCCGTCGCCGAAGCCCTCCACCTGCACCAGCACGTAGGAGCCGGCCGAGGAGAACACGCCGGTGTTGCCCGGCAGCACGCCGGACTGCTTGAGCTGGGCCAGGAGTTCGGGGTCGAACTGCACGGGCTCGCCCATGCGACGGATGACCGCGCTCACGGGTTCGGCCGACGCGGCCACGACATCCAGCAGGTTGGTGACCCCGGCCATGAACGCTACGGCGGGCGAGTCGCCCAGCTCGTCGAGCCCGGGGATCGGGTTTCCGTACGGAGACTCGGTGGGGTGTCCGAGGATCTCCAGGATCTTTCGCTCCACCTGCTCGCTCATCACGTGCTCCCAGCGGCAGGCTTCGTCGTGGACGAACTCCCACTCGAGTCCGATGACATCGCTGAGCAGTCGTTCGGCCAGGCGGTGCTTGCGCATCACGTGCACGGCCTTGGTGCGTCCCGCCAGGGTGAGTTCGAGGTGGCGGTCACCGGATACGACGACGAGACCGTCACGTTCCATCCGCGCCACAGTCTGGGACACGGTTGGTCCGGAGTGACCCAGGCGTTCCGAGATCCGGGCTCGGAGGGGAACGATGTTCTCCTCCTCCAGATCCAGAATCGTTCGGAGATACATTTCGGTCGTGTCGATCAGGTCAGTCATTCGCAGCCTCCCGCTCGGCCATATGTGCAACGACACAACACTACCCGTGCGGAACGGCCAACTAGAATCCAGATATGCCGGACCTACTTATCCCCACTGAATTGCTGCCCGCCGACGGACGTTTTGGCTGCGGCCCGTCCAAGATTCGCCAGGAGCAGCTTGACTACCTCTCTGGTGCGGGCGCGAGCATTCTGGGTACGTCCCACCGCCAGGCGCCGGTGAAAAACCTGGTCGGGCGCGTTCGCACCGGCCTCACCGACCTGTTCCGCGCGCCGGAGGGCTACGAGCTCATCATGGGCAACGGCGGATCTACGGCGTTCTGGGACGCCGCCGCGTTCTCGCTCATCGAGAGCCGCGCGCAGAACCTCGTCTTCGGTGAGTTCGGTGGCAAGTTCGCCGCCGCTGCCGCCGCACCGTTCCTCACCGCTCCCGACGTGATCAAGGCCGCTCCGGGTTCGCGGGCCGCCGCCGTTCCCACCGAGGGCATCGACGTCTACGCCTGGCCGCAGAACGAAACCTCTACCGGCGTCATGGCCCCCGTCACCCGGGTGCAGGGCGACGCGGGTGCGCTCACCGTGATCGATGCCACCAGCGCCGCTGCCGGCATCGACTTCGAGGCCGACCAGGCGGATGTCTACTACTTCGCCCCGCAGAAGAACCTCGCCTCCGACGGTGGCATCTGGTTGGCCCTGTTCTCCCCCGCCGCCATCGAGCGGGTCGAACGCATCGCCACCAGCGGCCGGTACATCCCGGAGTTCCTGAGCCTCAAGAACGCCATCGACAACTCCCGCCTCAACCAGACGCTGAACACGCCCGCCGTGTCGACGCTGCTCTTGATGGAGAACCAACTCGACTGGATCAACGGCAACGGCGGACTCGCCTGGGCATCGGCCCGCACGGCCGAGTCCTCCTCGGTGCTCTACGACTGGGCCGCGACCGTTGACTACGCCACCCCGTTCGTGACCGACCCGAGCCACCGCTCACAGGTCGTCGCCACGATCGACTTCGACGACGCCATCGACGCCGCGGCCATCGCCAAGGTGCTGCGCGCCAACGGCATCGTGGACACCGAGCCGTACCGCAAGCTCGGCCGCAACCAGTTGCGCGTCGCGACCTTCACGGCCATCGAGCCGGCGGATGTGCGGAAGCTCGTCTCGTCGATCGAGTACGTCGTGGCCAACCTGGGCTAGGCGCCATCATGCGGGTCTGGCTGAAAGACAGCGAACGACGGCCAGACCCGCTGCCCGCCCGCGCGAATGCGCGAAAGGCGGTGGCAGCGGGTTCGGTGGGCTGGCTAGTCGCCCTGGTACTTCTGATCGTCTTCCGCGCTGAACTGCATGCCGCGGGCCTGGGCTGGTGGCTGTGGTGCGCCGCCATCGGTCTCGGCCTCGGCCTCGCCGGCCTCATCTTCGTGCAGCTCCGACGCCGTTAGCGCTTCGTCGAAGTCGATGCTGTCGAGCGCGTCGACGCCGTCATCGGCTGCGTCAAAGGACTCGGCGCTCTCATCGTCGTGGTCGTCGTCATCGTCGTCGGACTCGTCGTCGTCGTCGGACTCGTCGTCGTCATCGGACTCGTCGTCGTCCTCGTCGGACTCGTCGTCGTCCGACTCGTCGTCATCGTCAGAGTCGTCGTCATCGTCGCTCTCGACATCGCCGGCGCGCGCGGCCGCGGCGAGTTCCTCGGCGATCTTGGAGTCCGCGAGGCGGTCGCTCCACGGCACCCACTCCGGGGCGAGCAGCGCATCGTCGCCGGGCATGAGCTCGGTTTCGAGCACCTGCGGCTCCGAGTCGCTGTCGACGCGGGACAGGCTGACCGTCCAGCGCCAGCCCGGGTACCCGGTCATCAGGCAGTCGAAGAGCAGCGACAAAACGTGCTCACCTTCCACGATGTAACCGAGGTACTCGCCGATGGTGTCGGCGGGGGTGATCAGCTCAAGGGCCGCCTTGGCCTGGTCGGTCGCGGCCATGAGCACCTCGTCGGCCTCGAACACCTCGTCATCGTCGGCGTCTGACACCGACTCGTCGGACGAAGCCTGCGCCTCATCGGTGACGGCAGGTTCGGCGGCGACGGTCGGCAGAGCGTCGGCCGATACAGCAGCGTCGACCGATACCACAGTCGTCTCGGTCGCCGCCTCGGCGGACTCCGTCGAGGCGGGCTCCGTCGAGGTCTCCTCGACGGCCGGTTCCGTTACCGCCGGCACCTTGATCGGGGTGGGATCGAACGGATTAAGCATCCAGTTCCTCGGCAACCTTGCGCAGCATGGCTGCGATCTTCTTGCTGTGCGAGCTGTCGGGGTAGCGGCCGCGACGCAGGCTCGAACCGATGCCGTCGAGGAGCTTCACCAGGTCTTCGACGATGATCGCCATGTCGTCGGCCGGTTTGCGGCTGAGCTTGGCGAGGCTCGGCGGAGCTTCGATGACGCGCACCGACAACGCCTGGGCGCCGCGCTTGCCATCTGCGATGCCGAACTCGAGTTTCATCCCGGCCTTCACCGTCACTCCGGCGGGCACTGCAGAAGCGTGCAGGAAGACCTCGTGGCCGTCATCGGAGCTGATGAAGCCGAAACCCTTCTCCTCGTCGTAGAACTTGACCTTGCCGGTGGGCATCTGAACCTCGCTGTGATTTTGGGGCGCGCAGAATGCGTGCCAACCAGACACAGCTTATTCCGTTGGAGCTGACTATGCCCCGTATCCTTGGTCTGTGACCACTCAAACTCCACATGACCCGAGCCGGATCGAAAAGATCCTGGCCTACATGGTTGCGGGCGTGGTGGGGCTTTCCATCCTGGCCTTCCTCGCCGTGATCCTCGGTACCGCTGCCGGCGCCGGCGACAACGACGGGTTCAGCCACGGTGTCTGGCCTGCCGTGCTCACCCTGCCCCTGTTCGGCCTCCCCATCGGTTTCCTGCTGATCATCGCGCTGATGATCGTCAGTGGAATCCGTCGCGCACGCGAGGCTCGTCAGAAGCTGGAGTAGGCCGCATGCTGACGCTCGCCTCACGCCTCCGCGCACTGAACGACGCAGCACTGCGCCGAACGATCGGCCTCCGGTCGGTCTCCCCGCAGGGAATCCACGACTTCTTCGACCTCGCCGAGGCACTCCTCGAACCCGACGCCCTCCAGTCGACCCTGTCGCACCTGGACCGCAGCACCCTGGCCGTGCTCGCCGTCGCCGGCGAACTCGGCGCCCCGAGCATCCCCACCCTGGTCGAACGTCTCGCCGACCTCGGCCACGACACCGTGGGCGCAGAAGACATCACGGCCAGGGTCGACCACCTGGCCGAGCTGATGCTGCTGGTGCGGGTGGACGACGTCGTGCGGCCGTATCCGGCCGTTGTCGCCATCCTCAGGGCCTGGCCGGAGCAGGGCCTGCCCAGCGCCGCCGAGCTGGCCGGTGTGCCCGCCCCCACCCCGCTCGCCCCGCTGTCGGCCACGGACGGCCGGTTCACCGAGCGGCTGGCCGCCGAACGCGCGTTCTCCGCCGTCTCCTCGATCGCCGAGCTGCTCACCGAGGTGGGCCAGGAGCCGGCCCGCGAACTCAGCCGGGGCGGGCTCGGCCTGCCCGACACCAAACGGCTCGCGGCGGCGATGGGCGTGGACATCGACGCGGTCGCTCCGCTCGTGAGCATCGCCGCGCGCGCGGAACTGGTCGCGCTCAACGACGGTTACTGGGCGCAGTCCGCGGCGGGCGTCGCCTGGCTGCTCGAAAGCGCCGGCGCCCGGTGGGGCATCCTGGCCGGCGCCTGGCTCGCCGTGCTCCCGGCCGATGTGCGGGAGATCCTCGCCCAACGCCCCGGGGTCGCCTGGGGCGACGCCCTGCACAGGTTCGTCAGCTGGCTCTACCCGGCCGGCGGGGCCTGGATGGAGGAACGGATCGCCAACTTCGCCCGCGACGGCGAACTGATCGGCATCACTGCCCGTGAGACGACAAGCGCGGCCGGCGCATCCGTGCTGATCGGCGACATCGACGGCGCCATCGCCACCATCACCGCGTCGTTGCCGGCCGAGGTGGGCGCGGTGTACCTGCAGCATGACCTCTCGATCGTGGCGCCCGGCCCGCTCTCCGCGGCCCTCGACGCGCGGCTGCGCACCTTCGCTGAGGTGGAGAGTCGGGAACTGGCATCCAGCTACCGGCTCAGCGGGCCGTCCGTCAACCGCGCCCTCGCCGCCGGCGACGATGCCGAGTCGCTCTTGGCGTTTCTCGGATCGATCTCGCTCAGCGGCATTCCGCAGCCGGTCGACTACCTGATCCGCGACGCCGCCGACAGGTTCGGGCGGGTGCGGGTGGGCAGCGTCGACCCGGAGAACCCGGCCGGCGCGAGTTATATCGCGTCCGATGACACCGCCGTGCTCGGCGCCATCGCGGTCGACCAGACGTTCCGGTCCCTGGCGCTGGTCAACGTCTCGCCCACCCGGCTCACCAGCGCTCACGCAGCCGACACCGTGTACTGGGCGCTCACCGACGCCAGGTACCCCGTCGCCGCCGAGAACGCGGCCGGCGAGGTAGTGCACCCACGTCGGCATCCGCTGGCGAAGGCGAGCCGGGCCGAGGCGCCCGACCCCACCATCGCGCTCGTCGAAGAACTGCGCGCCACCGACGGCGGCGAAGCGAAGGCCGCACACGCCTGGCTGGCCCGGCAGCTCGACTCCGCCATCAAGCACCGCCAGGCGGTGCTGGTGAGCGTGCAGATGCCCGGCGGCGACGTCGTGGACTACCTGCTCGAACCGGCCAGTGTCGGCGGCGGCCGGTTCCGGGCCAGGGACAGGCAGGCCGACATCGAACGCACCCTGCCGCTCTCCAGCATCGTCAGCATCGTTCCCGCGCCGTGATGCTCGGCTCGCGCAACCCCCGCAATACGGGGGCCGAGCCGCGCAGCACACGGGCGTAGCATTGACGCTTATGTCCGATGGCCCGCTGATCGTCCAAAGTGACCGCACGGTTCTGCTCGAAGTCGCGCACCCTCAGGCCGAGGATGCCCGGCACGACCTCGCCGTCTTCGCCGAGCTGGAACGCGCGCCGGAGCACATCCATACCTACCGGATCACCCGGCTGGGGCTGTGGAATGCCCGCGCCGCCGGGCACGACGCCGCGAATATGCTGGCCACTCTCGAGAAGTACTCCAAGTTCCCGATTCCGCAGACGGTGTCGGTCGACCTGCAGGAAACCGTAGGCCGGTACGGCCGGCTGGTCATTGACCGTGATGCCGAGGGCCAGCTGGTGCTCTGCAGCATCGACGCTCCGGTGCTCACCGAGGTGGCCGCCGCCCGCCGCATCGCCCCGCTGCTGATCGGCCAGCCCACCCCGGACTCGTTCCTGGTGGCGCCGTGGGCGCGCGGCCAGCTCAAGCAGGAACTGGTGAAGCTCGGCTGGCCCGCCGAAGACCTCGCCGGCTACACCCCCGGAACCCCGCACGAGATCAGCCTGCTCGAAGACGGCTGGGCGCTGCGCGACTACCAGAACAAGGCCGTGTCCAACTTCTTCGACGCCGGCTCCGGCGTGGTGGTGCTGCCCTGCGGCGCCGGCAAGACCCTGGTGGGTGCCGGGGCGATGGCCACCGCCAAGACCAACACGCTGATCCTCGTCACGAACACGGTGTCGGCCCGGCAGTGGCGCGACGAGTTGCTCAAGCGCACCACCCTCACGGCCGAGGAGATCGGTGAGTACTCCGGCCAGGTGAAGGAGGTCAAACCCGTCACCATCGCGACCTACCAGATCCTCACCGCCAAGCGGAAGGGCGAGTACGCGCACCTCGAACTGCTCGACGCCATGGATTGGGGCCTGGTGATCTACGACGAGGTGCACCTGCTGCCCGCGCCGGTGTTCAAACTCACCGCCGAGCTGCAGGCCCGCCGCCGGCTCGGACTCACCGCCACGCTGGTGCGCGAGGACGGCCGCGAGGGCGACGTGTTCAGCCTGATCGGACCCAAGCGGTTCGACGCCCCGTGGAAGGAGATCGAGGCGCAGGGCTTCATCTCCCCCGCCGCGTGCTTCGAGGTACGCATCGACCTGCCCCAATCCGAACGGCTCAGTTACGCCGCCGCGCCCGACGACGAGCGTTACCGGATGGCCGCCACCGCCCCCGCCAAGCTCGACATCGTCAAGCAGCTGGTGGCGATGCACCCGGGCGAACGCATCCTCGTGATCGGCCAGTACCTCGACCAGATCGACGAGCTCGCCGAGGCGCTGCAGGCGCCCAAACTCACCGGGGCCACCCCGGTGGACGAACGCGAACGGCTCTACCAGGCCTTCCGGGTGGGCGAGGAGAACCTGCTCGTGGTGTCGAAGGTGGCGAACTTCTCCATCGACCTGCCCGAGGCCTCGGTGGCGATCCAGGTGTCGGGGTCGTACGGTTCCCGGCAGGAGGAGGCCCAGCGTCTGGGCCGGTTGCTGCGCCCCAAGGAGTCCGGCCTCACCGCGAGTTTCTACACGCTCGTGGCCAGGGACACGGTCGACCAGGACTTCGCCCAGAACCGGCAGCGCTTCCTGGCCGAGCAGGGCTACTCCTACACGATCCTCGACGCCCACTCCCTCGACCTGGCCACCCGAGCCGCCAGCTAGCCCGCGAGCCGTGAGCAAAGCACCTGAAACCCGCGATTTTCGGGGCTTAGCCCACAGTTCGCGGGCGGAGGTAGCGCAGGAGGAGGGTGCTTCCGGCCGGGATCGCATGTGCCAGGCGCATCGGGCGCGGTGACGCCTCCGGGGCGCCGGCGATGCGCGGAGCCCGGCCGGACTCGAGCAGCGGGGCCAAAGTGAGGCACAGCTCGTCCACCAGGTCGGCGGCCAACAGCGACCCGAACAGGCTCGGTCCCCCCTCGCAGAGCACCTGCGGGTAGCCCCGCTCGGCCAGCGTGGTCAGCATCAGGGCGTGGTCAACGGATGCCTCCCCGCAAACCAGCACATCGGCCACCTCCGCCAACGCCGTTCGTTTCCCGGCCGGGGCACCGCCGTGCGTGACCACGAGCGGCCGGGTGGCGGCGCGGGTGAACACCGGGTGCGCCGGGTCGAGGTCGAGCCGGCCGGACACTATCGCCACCGGCGGCTGCTCCGGCAGCCCGTGTGCGATCCGCCACGCCACCGCGTCGGCGTCGAGCCGGATGCCGCCGTAGCCCTCGGCCCGCACCGTGCCGGCGCCCACCAGGATCAGGTCGGTGAACATCCGCAGGGTGTCGAAGACCAGCCGGTCGGCGGCGTCGCCGAGCCCTCCACTCAGGCCGTCGTGGGTGGCGGCGCCGTCGAGGCTGCTGATGAAGTTCACCCGCAGGTACGGGGCGGCGCGGTCGGTGACCTCGTACCGGGCGCGCACCTCGGCCGCATCGGGCAGTTCAGGGCCGGTCATCGGTCAGGCCTGGTTGTGGCGCAGGTAGGCCGGAGCGCGCCAGCCGAGGATCGCCTCGGTCATCCGCACGGCGTCGACGGCGGCCGCCACGTTGTGCATCCGCACGATGCGGGCGCCCTGCAGCACGCAGAACACCGCGGCGGCGAGGGTGCCGTCCACCCGGCGATCGCGGTCCCGGTCGAGGGTCTCGCCGATGAAGTCCTTGTTCGACACGGCCACCAGGGTGGGCAGGCCGAGGGTGGTGATCTCGCCCAGCCGGCGGGTCAGCTCCAGGGAGTGCAGGGTGTTCTTGTTCAGGTCGTGCCCCGGGTCGATAACCAGGCGGTCGGCGGGCATCCCGTGGTCGAGGGCGCGCTGCACCCTGGCCTGCAGGAACTCCGCCACTTCGGCAACCACATCGCCGTAGCGCGGCGCCGGGTACGGCATGCGGGGCCGGGCGAGGCTGTGTGTGATCACGAGCGTGGCGTCGCTGTCGGCCACCACCTCGGCCATCCGCGGGTCGTGCACCCCGGTGGTGTCGTTGATCACGTGCGCACCGGCCAGGATGCTCGCCCGGGCGACGTCTGGGTCGAAGGTGTCGACGGAGATGACCACGCCGGAGCCCTGCAGGGCCGCGACCACGGGCACGACCCGGTTGATCTCCTCCGCGACCGGGATGGCCGGGCCCGGCGCGAACTTGGCTCCGCCGATGTCGACCCAGTCAGCACCGTCGTCGATGGCCTGGCGGGCCGCGGCCACGGCCCGGTCCAGCGCGAAGGTCGCGCCGCGGTCGTAGAACGAGTCCGGCGTGCGATTGATCACGGCCATCACGGCCACCTCGCGGGCGAAGTCGAAGTCGCGCCCGTTGAGGCGGCGCACTGGCGCGTCCAGCCGGGGCAGGATGACCCCGGCCTGGGCGGTCGAGTTGACCATCTGACTCCTCGCGGTGCTGGGTCGCGTTCGACTGCGACGGGTGTTCGCTCAGGCCAAGCCGGCGGCCGGGTCGAGCAGGTCTTCCAAGGCTATGCTCTCATCCGCGAGACGGCGCGGGTCCACCCGCGTCCGTGAGCGGATGAGGCGCTGCACGGTCTCGTTCACGTCCCAGACGTTCACGTTCATGCCGGCCACCACCTGCCCGTCGGCGAGCCAGAACGCCACGAATTCGCCTGCGGCACGGTCACCGCGGTAGACGACCTCAGTGTTCCTGGCGAGTTCGCCGAAGCCGGAGTACTCCATGCTGAGGTCGAACTGGTCGGTGTAGAAGTACGGGATCGCGTCGTAGTCGGTGCGGTCGCCCAACAGGGCGCGCCCGGCCGCCGCGCCGGCGCTGTCGGCGTTGGCCCAGTGCTCCACCCGCAGTCGGTGGCCGAGCCGCGGGTGGTACACGTTGGCCACGTCGCCGACGGCGAACACATCGGGGTCGCTGGTGGTGAAGGTTGCCGACACTGCGATGCCGTTGTCCACCTCGAGGCCCGACCCCAGCGCCAGCTGGGTGTTCGGCATCGCACCGATACCGACCACCACCAGGTCCGCCCGCACCAGGGTGCGGTCGCTCAGCCGCACCCCCGTCACCCGGGTGCCGCCGCTGCGGGTCTCGCCCTCCAGCTCGACCACCTCGGTGTTGTTGCCCAGGTGCACACCGTGGTCGCGGTGCAGCTGCTCGAAGACCGCGCCGAGCTCGGCACCGATCGCGGACTGCAGGGGCACCGGGCCGTGGCCGAGCACGATCACGTCGTTGCCGTAGCCCTTGGCGGCCGCGGCCACCTCGAGGCCGATCCAGCCGCTGCCCACGATCACCACGCGGCGGCCGCCCTCGGCCAGCGCCGTGCGCAGCCGGGTGGAGTCGTCGACGGTGCGCAGGTAGTGCACCCCGGGCAGGCTCGCGCCGGGGCCGGGGAACGGCCGCGGGGACGCGCCGGTGGCCAGCAGCAGCCGCGAATACCGCAGGCTGCGCCCGTCGTCGAGGGTCAGCCGGTGCGCGCCACGGTCCAGCACCGCCGCCCGGTGCCCGGCGATCCGTTCGATCGATTGTTCCGCGTACCAGGCCAGCGGATGCACGTCCGCGCTGGCCCGGTCCGCGCTGCCGGTGAGGTACTCCTTCGACAGCGGCGGGCGGATGTAGGGCGGTTCGACTTCCTCCCCCACCAGCACGACCCGCTGATTGGACCCGGCGCGCACAGCTTCGGCCGCCCGGGCACCGGCCAAGCCGGCACCGACGATCACCACCGGTTCGTCGCCCGGCGCGTCTGCGTGCACTGCGTCATCCATCCATGGCTCCCAACCGGTCCCGAACCGTCAGAGATCCCGCCGCGACCTCGACCCGGCTCGGCTCGGCACTATCCCCGTCAGAATCGACGGTAGAGGCATCGGGGTCGCACCGGAACCCCTGCCGGAACAAACCTGCAGACATACCGCGGGCTCACAGCAAAGCGCCAGCTAACGCGCAGATACTGGACTCATGACTGACGGCCCCCGCATCCTTATCGTTGACGACGAACCGAATATTCGGGATCTCCTCACCACCAGCCTCCGCTTCGCCGGCTTCGCCGTGCGGGCCGTCGGCAACGGTGCCCAGGCGATCTCCGCCGTGCTCGAGGAAGAGCCCGACCTCATCATCCTCGACGTGATGCTGCCCGACATGAACGGCTTCGGCGTGACCAAGCGCCTCCGCTCGGCCGGCTACACCGCCCCGATCCTCTTTCTCACCGCGAAGGACGACACCGAGGACAAGATCACCGGCCTCACCGTCGGCGGCGACGACTACGTGACCAAGCCGTTCAGCCTCGACGAGATCGTGGCCCGGATCAAGGCCATCCTGCGCCGCACGATGCACGCAGATGAAGATGCCGTCATCCGCGCCGGCGAACTCACCATGGACCAGGACACCCACGAGGTCCTCGTCGGCGACCAGCCCATCGAGCTCAGCCCCACCGAGTTCAAGCTGCTGCGCTACCTGATGCTCAACCCCAACCGGGTCCTGTCCAAGGCGCAGATCCTCGACCACGTCTGGGAGTACGACTTCAACGGCGACGCCGGCATCGTCGAGTCCTACATCTCCTACCTCCGCCGCAAGGTCGACATGCACTCCAGCGAGCCGCTGATCCAGACCAAGCGCGGCTTCGGCTACATGCTCAAAGCCGCCAAGGTCTAGACACCCAGCTTCGCTTCCTAGACTGTACCCATGCATGTGGCCCTGATGGACCGTTGGAGCCGGATTTCGCTCCGCTCCAAAATCACCGGTGTGACCGTGCTGATGCTCACGCTCGGCCTGCTCGTTTCCGGGGTGGGCACCATGGTGATCCTGCGCAACTACGTGGTGCAGCAGGTCGATGCGAGCCTGCAGACCGAGGCGCAGACCACGGTGATGGACTACCGCAACACCCTCGACGACGATGCGGACTACTTCGCGGCGGTCTTCGACCAGAACGGCGTGCTCAAGGAGTTCACCTGGCAGGACCGACCGCGCGCCAGCCTGCCTGCGATCACCATGCCGCTCGACCTGCACAGCGTGATCAGCATGAACGGCACGGTACAGAAGGTCTGGGACGCTGAGGGCAACACCGAGTACCACGCCGTGGCCGTGCCCTTCGTGATCAACTCCACCGGCACCTACGGCACCCTGTTGATGGCGGTGTCGATGCAAGAGGCGCAGAACACCGTCAACACCTACCTCAGCATCTTCCTGGGCTTCGGCGTCGGTGTGGTGCTCGTGGGCGCCATGCTCACCCGGCTGCTGGTCACCACCACCTTCGCTCCGCTGCGCGAGGCCGAACGCACCGCGGCGGCCATCGCCGACGGCGACTTCAGCCAGCGCCTCGGCGGCGCCACCCCGAACACCGAGGTCGGCCGGCTCAATCGCTCCCTGAACACCATGCTCAGCCGCATCGACCGGGCCTTCAAGGACCGCGCCCGCACGATCGACCAGATGCGCCGCTTCGTCGGTGACGCCAGCCACGAGCTGCGTACCCCTCTGGTGTCGGTGCGCGGCTATGCCGAGCTCTACCGGATGGGCGCGCTGCAGACCCCCGAAGACGTCGCCCAGGCGATGGAACGCATCGAGAAGGAAGCGATCCGCATGGGCGGACTCGTCGAAGACCTGCTCGAACTGGCCAGGCTCGACGAGACGAAGCCGCTGCTCCTCACCCAGGTGGACCTGCTGCCGCTCGCCTACGACGCCGCCCTCGACGCCGGCGCCTCTGCGCCGAGCCGCCGGATCACGGTGCTCACCAGCCACCCCGCCGAATTCGACGAAGAGAAGACCAATCCGGCCATCGACCTGGCCGACTCCACCGGCGAGGTCGCCCCGGTTGCTCCGCCGACCTCGCAGCCTGTCGTTCCGCCGACCGCCGCTGAGACCAAGGCCGCCGCCGCGAGAGTCACAGCCGCCAACAAAGCCGCTGCCTCCGCGGCCGCGGCCGCCGCCAAGGCCGCCGCAGCCGGCAAGCCTGACTCGTCCGGCTCCACCACCGGCACCATTTCCTTCGCCGGCGCCACCCTGGCGCGTCTGCGCACCCGGCGCCCCAAGCGCACGGATGCGTCCGCACCCGCCGCAGAGGAACCGCAGACCGTTGAGGCTCCGCCGGCGCTCGAGGCCGTGATCATGGCCGAAGAGAACAAGGTTCGTCAGGTCATCACCAACCTGATGGGCAACGCCCTGCGCTTCAGCCCGGCCGACAGCCCGGTGGAGCTCGAGGTGGCCGTCGACCGTCGCAACCAGCGCGCATCCATCTCGATCATCGATCACGGCGAGGGCATCCCGCCGCAGATCCGCGACAAGATCTTCCAGCGCTTCTGGCGAGCCGACACGTCGCGCGCCCGGGAAACCGGTGGCAGCGGCCTGGGGCTCGCGATCGTGGCGTCCATCGTAGCCAGCCACCACGGTTCGATCGAGGTCGTCGAGACCCCGGGTGGCGGCGCCACCTTCCGGGTCTGGTTCCCCCTGGCTGATTCCCCCAACGCTCCGCAGGCACAGGCCGCTTCTTCGACGGCCTGAGCCCGGTCCTCACCACCCCGCGCCGGCACCGGTTCTCCCCCAGCCGCTCGCGGCTCTGCTGGTGCCGGGCCGCGATCTTCTACCGTCGCCCCTGACGGCGCGCACCGGCGTCGTCCCGAGCGAAGGGAACCCGCATGACCCAGTTCCAGGTAGACAGCGAAGCGTTGATCAGCACCACCGGCGCGGCCCGCGCCGCCATGGCGCGCATCCAGGGCGAGGTGGCGGCGTTGCTGGGCCAGCTCACCGGGCTGGAGGGCTCGTGGACCGGCCAGGCCTCCACCACCTTTCAGGGTGCGGTGTCGGCCTGGCGCACCACCCAGCAGCACGTCGAGCAGAGCGCAGACGCCCTCAACCAGGCGCTGGGCCAGGCCGGCCAGCAATACGCCGAGGTCGAGCAGGCGAACGCCAGGCTGTTCGCGCGCTGACGCGCCGGAGCCCGGCGGACAAAAAACTGGGCGCCTCCCGAAGGAGACGCCCAGTTCGTCGTGCAGGTACTACAGGTGCTGCTGCGAGGACTTAGAAGTCCATGCCACCCGAGGGGTCGCCGGCCGGGGCCGGGTTCTTCTCGGGCTTGTCGGCGACAACGGCCTCGGTGGTGAGGAACAGTCCGGCGATCGACGATGCGTTCAGCAGCGCGGAGCGGGTGACCTTCACCGGGTCATTGATGCCGGCGGCGATCATGTCGACGTACTCACCGGTTGCGGCGTTGAGGCCGAATCCGACGGGCAGGTTGCGCACCTTGTCGGCGACAACGCCCGGCTCCATGCCGGCGTTGAGCGCGATCTGCTTGAGGGGAGCGTCGATGGCGACGCGCACGATGTTCGCGCCCGTTGCCTCGTCGCCAACGAGGTCAAGGATTGCCTTGCTCTCGAATGCGGTCTTGCCGGCCTGGATGAGTGCAACGCCACCACCGGCGACGATGCCCTCTTCGACGGCTGCCTTCGCGTTACGAACGGCGTCCTCGATGCGGTGCTTGCGCTCCTTGAGCTCAACCTCCGTCGCGGCGCCGGCCTTGATGACGGCAACGCCACCGGCGAGCTTGGCGAGACGCTCCTGGAGCTTCTCACGGTCGTAGTCGGAGTCGGTGTTCTCGATCTCGTTGCGGATCTGCTGAACGCGACCGGCGATGGCTTCGGCGTCGCCGGCACCCTCGACGATGGTGGTCTCGTCCTTGGTGATGACGACCTTGCGGGCGTTACCGAGCAGGTCGAGGGTGACGTTCTCGAGCTTGAGTCCGACCTCCTCGGAGATGACCTGGCCACCGGTGAGGATGGCGATGTCCTGCAGCTGCGCCTTGCGACGGTCGCCGAAGCCGGGGGCCTTGACGGCAACCGACTTGAAGATGCCGCGGATCTTGTTCACAACGAGCGTGGCCAGGGCCTCGCCGTCGACGTCCTCGGCGATGATGAGCAGCTGCTTGCCGCTCTGGATGACCTTGTCAACGATCGGCAGCAGGTCCTTGATGTTGGAGACCTTGGAGTTGACGATCAGGATGTACGGGTCTTCGAAGACCGCTTCCTGACGGTCGGGGTCGGTGACGAAGTACGCCGACAGGAAACCCTTGTCGAAGCGCATGCCCTCGGTGAGCTCCAGCTCGGTGCCGAAGGTGTTCGACTCCTCAACGGTGACAACACCTTCCTTGCCGACCTTGTCGATGGCCTCGGCGATGATCGCGCCGATTTCGGCGTCGCCGGCAGAGATGGAAGCCGTGGCCGCGATCTCTTCCTTGGTCTCGATCTCCTTGGCGCTGGCGATGAGCTCGGCGATGACGGCAGCGGTGGCCTTCTCGATGCCGCGCTTGAGGCTGATCGGGTCGGCGCCGGCTGCGACGTTACGCAGGCCTTCGCGAACCAGGGCCTGAGCCAGAACGGTGGCGGTGGTGGTGCCGTCGCCCGCGACGTCGTCGGTCTTCTTGGCGACCTCCTTGACGAGCTCCGCACCGATCTTCTCGTACGGGTCGTCGAGCTCGATCTCCTTGGCGATGGACACGCCGTCGTTGGTGATCGTGGGGGCGCCCCACTTCTTCTCCAGCACGACGTTGCGTCCGCGCGGGCCGAGGGTCACCTTGACCGTGTCAGCGAGGATGTTGAGGCCGCGCTCAAGGCCGCGACGGGCCTCTTCATTGAAAGCAATGATCTTTGCCATATGTGTTTCTCGTCCCTCCCGGACGTTACCAAAACGATGATGGGTTAGCACTCGAAAGCTCAGAGTGCTAAACCGATTCTGGCACTCTGGGGTTGAGAGTGCAAGTGAACATCAGCTGTGGTCCGGTTGGGCGGCGAGGCTACGGCACGAGCTCTACGCTGCCGTCGTCGGTGGGCACCAGTTCGATCCAGGTGTTGCCCGGCGCCAGGTCGACCGTGGCCCCGGCGGCGTCGGCCAGCCGGATCGGGGCGACCGCTGCATCCTTGAACCAGGTGGCGGCCAGCGTCGAACCGTTGGACGACACCCACGCCACTCCCGACCCTGACAACACTGTGCGCGGCACCTCGGTTGAACGGTCGACGTCGACGCGCAGGACCACGACGTTGGTCGCGGCGAGCTGGACCCCGCCGGCGTCCAGGTCGACGTCGCCGTCCTGGCTGCGCAGGTAGGCGCGCGCTGCGGCATCCCACGTCCAGCCGCGCCCGCTCGAGGCAGAAAACGCGGTGAAGATGGCAGCCGTGGCGTCCCCGGTGAGGGCGGCACCGCTCGTGGCCGCGCTGTCGGCGTAGTCGAACTGCCGCCCGGGCGGGGCGAGCTCGGTATTGCGCTGCACGACCTCGGCCGCGGAGAGCACTACGTCATGGGGAGACTCCCGCTCGTCCACCCGGCGGAACAGGCCGGTCTCGTCGGTGTCGAAGACCACATTGAGCAGTGGTGTGTTCTGCATCGCTTCGACGAACTGGGGCTGGCCGCCCGAGTAGGCGACGATGCCGCCGAACGAACTCAGGATGTCGGGATCCATCGGACGCACGGATCGCACGGGTCCCACCTCGCCCGGCACATCCGAATGCCAGAGCGCGGCATAGCGGGTCAGGCCGCCCTCCACGAGTTCCTCGAAGACCAGGTCGGCTCGGTCCAGCCCGATCTGCGGGCGTGCGGACTGCTGGTTGTCGATCTTCACGGCCAGGGCCGGATGGTCCGCGGCGGCCGGATCAACGGGCGTGCCCCGCAATGCTGCCACGCCGGGCTGTGGAACCGCGCTGGGCGGTGGCGTGGGAGAAGCGGTCGGCGCCGCAGTCGGACCCGCGCAGCCGACCAGGGCCACGCCGAGCACGGCCAAGACAGCCAGGGTACGTGCCCGGGGTCGTCGCGCACGGCCGAGGGGCATCCGTAACGCAGTCACGCCACACACCTTATCCGCCTGGGATGTCTGCCTGGCGGTCGGTGGTGGCGTGACTGTGGTCAATCGGTATTCACTTGTGTGTATTCAGTTGTGGTGTTCGACGCGTTGGATTAGGCCGGGCGGACAGACTCTGCCTGCGGCCCCTTGGCTCCGGTACCCAGTTCAAAGATGACGTGCTGGCCTTCTTCGAGAACCTTGTAGCCGTGCATGTCAATGGCGGAGTAGTGAACGAAAACGTCCTGCCCACCTCCATCGACAGTGATGAAGCCGAAACCCTTTTCAGCGTTGAACCATTTGACGGTTCCGTTCGCCATGTGAAACTCCCCTAGTGCAGTGTTGTATTTCGGCTATCACCCGTTGGTGTTACCGGGCCTGGCGCAGATGCTGCGTCCATCGTCTGCGAAAGAGCGCTCTCAAATTACCGAGCGCACCTGCATAAAATGAGCGACCACTGGCGATATTAGTGAGACAACCGCAGATCAAAAGGGGGTTGACTGGCGAGCGGAATCCCACTAGGTCACAGGCCGATTCGGCTGGGTCAGCCCTCCGGCATCACGTAGTCGCTGCCCACCACTACGGTCAGGGTCGCGTCTGAGCCGGTGCCGTCGACGGAGAGGGAAATCGCCGAACCGGGCAGCAAGGCCGCCACACCGCGTGCAGCGCCTTCCAGAGTGGCATCGGCATAGTAAACGGTCGTCGTGGCGATGTCTTCCGTGTCGGCGTCGGTGGTCGTGCCGACGGTCCAACCGTTCGCGGTGAGCAGGTCGCCCACCGACCGGGCCACCCCGGTCGTGGGGGTGCCGTTGAGCACGGTGACACTAGCACTGGGGTCAGTCGTGGGCTCCGCCGTTGGCACGGCGGTCTCCGTCGGGGCCTCGGTGGCGGTTTCAGACGCGATTCCGGGGATGGTGAAGTTGAGCCGGTTGTTCAGCACCGACAGGCCGACGGCGCCCAGTCCGATGAGCAGGGCAGTCGCGGCGAGCGCCCACCAGAACGCCACCCATCGGCTCCCCCTCTTGGCGGGTGCCCGGTGTGCCCCCACCCGGTCGAGCTTGTGCGGTAGGTCGTCGAAGCGGTCTTTCGGGTACGAAGTGGGCATCGTCAGTGTGGTTCGATCCTCGGTTGGCTGAGCAGGTGGTGGCTACTCGATGGGGCGGATGGCTCGGCGTGACCGGTCCTGCGACCGGGCTTCACGCATCCGCTGCAGGCGTTTGACCAGCATGGGATCGTGGGCGAGGGCTAGCGGGGAGTCAAGCAGGGCACCCAACAACTGATAGTAGCGGGCGGCCGACAGGCCGAACTCGGACCGGATGGCCTGCTCCTTGGCGCCGGGGTGGGACCACCACCGCCGCTCGAACGCGAGCACGGCTTCGTCGCGAGGCGTGAGCCCGGGGGCGGCGTCTGCGCCCCGTTCGCTCTCGCCGTGCTCGCTGGTCGCCATACGCGTCATCCTATTTGCCCGGCTCTGGGTTTTCGCTGACCGGGCCCGCCTGTCGCGACCTGGCCGGCTGGGGAATCGCCGGGTACCCCTCATCCGGGAATGCCGGGAGCGTCTGGCGAGTTTAGGCTGGGGGCAGTCGTCTGCCGCAGGACGTAATGAGAGGACGCACCATGGACTACGAGGTCACCAAGTCTGACGCCGAGTGGAAGGCCGAGCTTTCCGAGGAGCAGTATGCGGTGCTCCGCGGCGCGGCCACCGAACGCGCCTGGACCGGCGAGCTGCTCGACGAAGGCCGGGCGGGTGTGTACACCTGTGGTGCCTGTAACGCCGAGCTGTTCAAGAGCGGCACGAAGTTCGATTCCGGCTGCGGCTGGCCCAGCTTCTACGAGTCGGTGCGCCCCGAGGCCGTCGAACTCATCGAAGACACCTCCCTCGGCGTCGTGCGCACCGAGGTGCGCTGCGCCGCCTGCGGGTCGCACCTCGGCCACGTCTTCGACGACGGCTTCGGTACACCCACCGGCGACCGCTATTGCATGAACTCGATCTCGCTCAACTTCACGCCCGGCGAGTAACGGCTTGTCGGCAGTTTTCGACGCGATCAGTTCGCGCCGGTCGTACTCCGCTGTCACGAAGGATGCGCCCGGCCGGGCTGAGCTGCTGACCCTGGTGCGCGCGGCCGCCCGGGCCGCCGATCACGGTGCTCTGCGCCCGTGGCGGCTGATCGAGTTGCGCGGTGATGACCGGGTGGCGCTCGGAACGGCTCTGGCGGCATCCGCCGGGCTCGAGGGCACCGCCGCCGCCAAGCTGGCCGGCAAGCCGCTGCGCGCGTCGCTGCTGCTCGCCGTGGTGGCCAGCCGCCAGCCGAGCGAGAAGGTGCCGCACTGGGAACAGGATGCGACCGCCGCCGGTGTGGCCCATCTGCTCAGCCTGCTGCTCGAGGATGCCGGCTGGGGTGCCATGTGGCGCACCGGGGGCCACACCAGGAGCGAACCGGTGCGCCGGCTGCACGGCCTGGCCGAGACCGAGGAACTGCTCGGCTGGCTCTACGTCGGCGGCATCCCCGACAACGCGAAACCAGCCGTGCGCCCGCCGATCGACCCGGCCGCCCACCTGACGCCCCTCCCCGCCTGACGGCGGTCTCCCCCGGCCGCGGGCGCGGCGGCTAGGCGAAGGCATTCACGCCGGTGAGTTCGGCCGAGAGGGCCCAGAGCCGCGCGGCGTCGTCCCGGTCGATGGCGTGCGGGTTCACCCCGGCCACCCGGGCGGTGGCGCTGCCGGGCACCGTGGGCTCGGCGATATCGCAGTCCTCGCAGTAGACCCCGCCCATCCCGGCCAGCTGCGGCGACGTTGCGGCCCAGGTCGAGGTGGCCGCGCCCTGCTCCGGCGACTTGAACAGTGCGTTGACGACGCCGTCCTCGGTCATCCAGCCCGCGGCAATCATCTCTTCGCGCGGCAGGTGCCGCTGCAGCTCGGTCATGATGCCGCCGGGATGGGCGGCGAAGGCGCGCACCCCGTGTTCGGCACCCAACGCATCCAGCTGCACCGCGAACAGGCTGTCGGCGGTCTTCGCCTGGCCGTATGCCAGCCACTTGTCATAGCCGGTCGTGAACTGCGGGTCGTCGAAGCGGATGCCGCTGAGCTTGTGCCCGGTCGACGACAGGGCCACCACGCGGGCGCCGTCGCCGGCGACCAGGGCCGGCCAGAGCAGATTGGTGAGCACGTAGTGGCCCAGGTGGTTAGTGGCGAACTGGGACTCCCAGCCCGCGCGGACCCTGACCTCCGGCGAGGCCATGATGGCGGCGTTGTTGATCAGGATGTCGAGGCTGCGTCCCGTGGCCAGGAACTTCTCGGCGAAGGCCCGCACGCTGTCCAGGTCGGCCAGGTCGAGGGTGTCCACCTCGACGTCCGCCAGTCCACGCGCAGTCAGCGCGGCCTGGGCGACCTCTGGCCGTCGGGCGGGCACGATCACTGTGGCCCCGGCGGCGGCGAGCGCAGCGACGGTCTCGATACCCAGGCCGGAGTAGCCGCCGGTCACGATGGCCGTCTTGCCGGTCAGGTCGATTTCCTGGAGAACGTCGGTCGCGGTGGAACGGGCGGTGAAGCCGGAGGGCAGAACGTGCTGGGCTGTGATGGTCATTGATCCAGCGTACGCTCGGCCGCACCCGACTCGGCGAGCGCCCGGGCCGTCGGGCTAGACTGCCGGGGTCCGGCCGTCAGGCCGGCGTTGGGGGATTCGAATGCTCAGCAACCTGTCCGGCTGGCACCTTCTCATCGTCGGCGGCGCGCTGTGCGCGGTCGCCGTCGTCGTGGTCGTGATCGTGATCCTCGTGATGCGCTCCAGCCGCCGCGGTGCGGAGACCGAGCAGCTGCCCGGGCGGCCGTCGGACCAGCTGGTGGAGCTGGCCCAACTGCTCAACCGGGGCCTGCTCACCGAGGCCGAGTACGACGCCAAGCGGCAGGACATCATCGGCCGTCTCTGACGCCCGCCCCAGCCGGCGGTCAGGCCGTCTCCGGCCGCTCCGCGTGCACAGTCTCCGTGTGCACAGTGCGGTCACCGGGCCCGATCTCCCGCACCACGCGGGCGGGATTGCCGGTGGCGATCACCCCGGCCGGCACGTCCCGGGTGACGACGGAACCGGCACCGATCACACTGCCCGCACCGATGGTCACCCCGGGGCACACGACGACATTGCCGCCCAACCAGACGTCGTCCTCGATCACGATCGGCGAGACCCGCTCGTAACCCGCGCGGCGCTCCGCCACGTCGAGGGCGTGGCTGGGGGTGTACAGCCGAGCGCTCGGGCCCACCAGCACGTTCGCACCGATGGTGATCTCTCCGCCGCCCAGGGTGAGGAAATCGGCGTTGATGAAGGTGTTGGCGCCCACGTGTAGGCGGGAGCCATAGTCCAGGTACAGCGGCGGCCGAAAATCGACCCCCTCGCCCACGCTGCCGAGCAGGTCGGCGAACAGGGCGTGCGCGGCCTCCCTGTCATCGTCGTAGAGGGCGGTGATCTGCCGGCAGGTGCGCTGGGTGCTCGTGGTCAGTTCGGCCAGTTCGGGGCCGAACCGGTACCGATACCACTCCCCCGCCACCATCTTGTCGAACTCGGAGCGGGCAGGGTCCACGGGAGTTTTGTTGTTTATAACCACAAACACCAGCGTAGGGGATGCGCGACCTCAGCGCCGCCCCTTTCCTACTCGTCGGGGACGTAACTCAGAATGTCTCCGGGCTGGCAGCCCAGCACCGAGCAGATGGCATCGAGGGTGCTGAACCGCACCGCCTTCGCGCGGCCGTTCTTGAGGATGGAGACGTTCGCGACCGCCAGTCCGATCGCGGCGGCGAGGTCGGTGACCGACATCTTCTTCTTGGCCAGTTCGACGTCGAGGTTGATCACAATGGCCATCAGACAACCTCGGCGAGTTCGCTCTGCAGCCGCATGGCGGCGTGCAGCAGCCGGCGCATCACGGCCACGAGCAGGGCGAGGGCCGCAGCCACTCCGGCCGCGGTGGCCGCGAGGAGCGCCAGGGCGATTCCGCCCGGCGCGGGTGCGGCGAGGTCGATCAGCAGGAGCCAGAGGCATCCGCCGGCGGCGATCACCGCCGCCGTAGCCAGTGCCCCGACAGCGGCGTTCACCCAGCCGTCGGCCCGGCCGGTTTCGTCGAAGATCACGCCCGCGCGCACCTGCGAAACCAACATCCAGACGCTGATCAGCACCACCTCGACGCAGAGCGCCCCGGCCACGACCAGGGTCACGAGCGCAGTGCCGCGCGCCGCGCCGGGCACGGTGCCGAACAAGGCGCCGCACGTGACCTGCAGGGCGACGGCGGCGGCGAAGAGCAGCACGAGGAGCGTGCGGAGCGCGAGGAGAACGGAACGAGGCATTGTGCCCTCCATATCGAATAACGTGCATTTTGTATCGTTATTCGATACGTTAACACCGGTAAGACTACCGCAACCGCGTTCGGACCGCCACTGAGCGGGCCCGGAACGCTCGACACGAGGAGTGGGCATGAACCAGAAGGAGCATCCGCAGACCGTGGAATTCGAGGCCTGGGCGTCGTATTTCACCGCGAACCTCGCCCGGCACGAGCGTCTGGATGCGCTCATTCCGTGGGACACTCCGTGCGCACTCCCGCACCGGGATGCCGCAGCACTCGCCCGATCGCTGCAACGATTCGAACTCGGCGAGGGCGGCGAGGGCACCGGGCTCCTGGCGCGGGCACGGTCCCGGCACGACCCGGCCTATGACGCGGCGCTCAAGCTCTTCATCGCCGAGGAACAGAAGCACTCGGCGCTCTTCCTGGCCGCTCTCGGTCACCTGGGCGTGGAGCCGCTCGGCTCGCACTGGTCGGACGCGGCCTTCGTGCGGCTGCGCCGCTTGGTGGGCCTGCGCACGGAGATCACCCTCTTCCTGATCGCCGAGACCGTCGCCATGGAGTACTTCCTGGCCCTGCGGCGCTCTGACGACCCGGTCGTGCAGGGCGTGGCCCGGCGCATCCTCACCGATGAAGTCGAACACGTGCGGTTCCAGATCGATCAGCTCCGCGCCGGGTTCGCCGGGGTGCCGCGCCCCGGCCGGGTGGTGGCCGCGTCGGCCGCCTGGGTTGTCGCCGTCGGCGCGGCCACGGTCCTGGCCATCGACCACGGGCCCGCCCTGCGTGCACTCGGGCTGCGACCGTCGACCTTCTGGCGGCGCGCCCTGGGGCATTTCGGCCGGTCGGCCCCGCTCGCGTTCCGCCTGAGCCGCCGCGTAGCGCCGGTGGGGCCGATGGCCGAGCCGCGTGAGCATCCGCTGCAACCGGCCGGGTCGGGCCAGCGCACGGTGGTCAGGGACTGCCGTGGCTGACTACGGGCCGGTACCGAGCTACGCCCTCGTCGCCGGCTCTGCCCCGCGACCCTGGCGCCCGGCACTCGCGGCGCTCGCGGCTGCAGTGGTGACGGCCTTCTGCCTGCCCATCCATCTCGCTCTGGCGTTCCTGTTCCTCACCGCGTCGCAAAGCTACGACACCACGGGCTCCGGCGGACCGTTCAAGAGTTGCGGCTCGGCCACGGACTGCTCCGACCCGAACTACGGGGTGATGTTGGGCATGGGGGCGCTCATGGCAGTGCTCTGGCTGGCGGCGGCGCTCCTGGGCCAACTGGCCTGGGGACCGGGCTTCCGTTTTGCCAGGGTGCTGGGGCTCACGGTCTGGTCGGCCGCGGTCGCCGTCGGCGGATGCGCGATCGTCTACGCGGTGTTGACGGGCGGCGGGGTCAGCTTCTACGCGCCCTGACGGCCAGACCACCACCGGGGCGGGGAGCGGCCCTTGCGCGGGCCGCGCGGCCGGGCCAGCGTGGGGTGCAACTCCGGCACCGCACAGGACCGATCGAGGAGGACAGCGACATGCCCGCGCCAACCGATCCGCCCGCCTCGTCGCCCCCGCCGGTAGCAGCAGGGCCGGCAGACCCGTTGGCGGTCATCCGGTCGCGCGGGTATCTGCGGATCCTGCTCCTGTCGGGGCTCATCGGCATTCCGGTTTCGGCGGCGGCCTACGGGTTCTTGGCGCTGGTGAGCTGGCTGCAGAAATTCCTGTTCACCGAGTTGCCGGGCGTCCTGGGCCTCGACGGGGTGCCGGTGTGGTGGCCGTTGCCGCTGCTGGCGCTGTCTGGCCTACTGGTGGCCCTGAGCATCCGGTACCTGCCGGGCAACTCGGGTCACTCGCCGTCGGAGGGCTTCAAGGCGGGCGGGTTTCCCAGCCCGGCGGAATTACCCGGCGTGGCCCTGGCCGCACTGGCCACGCTCGCGCTGGGCGCGGTGCTCGGCCCTGAGGCCCCGCTGATCGCCCTCGGCGGCGGCCTGGGCGCCCTGGCCCTGCTACTGCTGAAGAAGGACTCCCCTCCCTCCGCGGTCGCGGTGGTCGCCGCGGCGGGCAGTTTCGCCGCGGTGAGCACGCTGCTCGGCTCGCCATTGCTGGGCGCATTCCTGCTCATGGAAGCCTCCGGGCTGGGCGGGGCGATGCTCGGTGTGGGGTTGCTGCCCGGCCTGCTGGCGGCGGGGATCGGCTCGTTGGTCTTCGTCGGCCTGGATTCCTGGACCGGGCTGGGCACGTTCTCGCTGGCCATTCCCGATCTGCCTGCCTTCAGCACCCCGACCCTGGCCATGTTCGGGTGGGCACTCGTGCTCGGGATCGTCTGCCCCGTCCTGGCCTGGGGAATCAAGGCCGTCTCCCTGCTGGTACGGCCCGCCGTGCACGCCCACCGGCTGATCGTGACGCCGGTGCTCGGTCTGGTCGTGGCCGCCCTGGCCGTCGGCTTCGCGGTGATCACCGGGGAGGACAGCTCGCAGGTGCTGTTCTCGGGCCAATCCGCCCTGCCCGGACTGATCAGTGACGGCGCCGCCTGGCCGGTAGGCGCTCTGGCGCTCCTGGTGGTCTTCAAGGCGCTGGCCTACGGCCTGTCGTTGAGCGCCTTCCGGGGCGGGCCGGTCTTTCCCGTCATGTTCCTCGGCGCTGCCCTGGGCATTGCCGCTGCGCAGCTGCCGGGCATGGCTCTGGTGCCGGCCATCGGGGTGGGGATCGGCGCGATGTGCGTGTCGATGCTGCGGCTGCCGCTCACCAGCGTTCTGCTGGCCACCGTGCTGCTCACCAGCGACGCCGCCGCGGTGATGCCGCTGGTGATCGTGGCGGTCGTGGTGGCGCATGTGCTCACCGCCCGGCTGCCCGAGCCGCCCGGTCGCGGGCTCAGCCGGAAACAGCCCGCCGCGAACGTCGCATCGGGCTGAGCGGGAGGCTCAACCCCTGGCGTCCCAGAACCCCGCGTGCACCTGCGCGGCCTCGTCGACGAGGGCGGGCCCGGCCACGATCACCGGGGTGCCACCGCGGGCGAACACCTCGCGGCAGGGCAGGTCCATTGTGGGGGCACCGTCCTGGGCCGGCACCATCGCGGCGAGGTCCTGTTCCGGCAGGGCGTAGACGACCCGGCCGATTCCCGCCCAGTAGATCGCACCGGAGCACATGGCGCACGGTTCGGTGCTGGTGTACAGAGTGCTCCCGCGCATGGTCGCGGCCGGGAGCCGGGCGCCGGCCCGACGAACGAGGTTGAGCTCGGCGTGGCCGGTGGGGTCGTGCTCGGTGACGACAGTGTTCTCGGCTTCGATGACGTCGCCGTCGCCGGTGACCAGGATCGCGCCGAACGGATGGTTGCCGTGCAGACGCGAGCTCCGCGCCATCTCGATCGCGCGCGCGAGGTGCCCGGTATCGGTATGCGAGACCGTGGAAAGTTCGACCATGACAGTCAACGGTGCCCGTCGCAGACACCGCTGTCAACACCGGCGTAGGGCGTGCCGTTCCAGCGCGCCGGCCTCCGGGCCACCGCCGCGACCCGCCGTGGCCGGGCTTGCCGGGCTTTTGCCCGGTGAACGGGCAAACTGCGGGTGCGGCCCTGCACCGGTCGCCGTGACCGGGCGGTCTGCTGCTCGGTCGGCCACGCCGGCAGCACCCACTCGGAGGAACTGAACATGCTTGTTATCGCGGTCATGCTGGTCGTCGTCGCCATCATCGGGTTCGTCATCGCGGCGGTGCTGAAACTACCCAGCGTGGACGGGACCACCGGCGGGACCCAGAAGCGCACCGTGCGCTGGGTGTCTGCGGGGGTGCTCACTCTGGCCGTCGTGTTCTTCGCCTTCGGCTCCTTCTACACCCAGGATGCCGGTGAGGCCAATGTGCTCAAGGACGTCACCGGCAATATCGTCGGGCAGAACAACAGCACCGGGTTGCAGGTGAAGGCACCGTGGGTGAACACCGTCACCTTCAACATCCGCAACCAGCAGGTGATCTTCGCCGGCACCGCGTCCGAGGGCAGCGACAACAGCGGCGGAGTGTCGAACGGACCGCAGATCACCGTGCAGGACCAGGACGGCGTGTCGAGCAACGTCGACATCGCGCTGCGCTATTCGATCCGGCCCGACGCGGTCACCGATATCTACAAGGAGTTCCTCTCCGAGGACAACTTCAAGAAATCGTTCATCGAGCAGGACGTGCGCTCCGTGGTGCGGCTGGTTCCGAACGGGTTCTCCACAATCGACCTGCTCACCAAGCGCGGCGACGTCGAGGCCGCGATCCTGGACGCCCTGGAAAACCGGTGGGAGGACGACGGAGTGATCGTGGACTCGATCAGCCTGCAGGAGATCCGCCCGCCTGCCGCGGTGGTGGAGAGCTACGCCGACGCGCAGCAGGCGCAGATCAACGTGACGAAGGAGCAGGCCAACCTCGATGCCGCCCAGGTGTCCGCACAGCAGAAGGTGGTGCAGGCTCAGGCCGAGGCCGACGCCAACGCCATCCTGAACGGCTCGCTCACCGAGAACATCCTCTCGCAGCGTTACCTGGACACGCTGGGCAAGCTCGCCGCCGAGGGAAACCTGGTGGTCGTGCCGGACGGATTCAACGGCCTGGTCAACGTGAGCAAGTAGCGCGGCTGGGCGAAAAAAGAGGGCCGGCCACGGGACTTGAACCCGTAACCCCCACTTTACAAGAGTGGTGCGCTACCAATTGCGCCAGGCCGGCATAAGGCGAACTAATCGCCTCGAGCATTCATCCTAAATCACCTGACGACCGGATACCGACGCAATCGCACCCGTCGGCAGCCGGAGGGCCGGTCTGCAGGGTTACGGCGCCGGAGTGGGCGTCGGCGTCGGAGTCGCGGTGGAGTACGCCTCGCTGGCGGTCTGCAGCACGAAGGCCGCGAATTCCTTGGGGTCTTCCAGCGCACCCACGTACTGCTTGCCGTTCACAAGAACCGTGGGGGTCCCGGTGATCGCTTCGAGCGAGGTGGAGTTCGGGATCGGTCCGTCCAGCGCCCGGTTGGTGGCGTCCTGCACCCAGGACTTGAACGTGGTGTCGTCGATGCAGGTGTTGATCGCGGTCAGGCTCTTGCTCACGCCCGAGCTCTCGACCAGGGCCTTGAGCTCCTCGTCACTCAGGCCGGCCGTGCCCTCCACGGGCTGGTCGGCGAACAGCGCTGTGCTGAAGTCGAGGAAATCATCCGGCGAATAGTTGGCCACACAGGCGGCTGCGTTCGCGGCCCGCAGGGAGTATTGGGTTCCGGCGGATTTGCTGGTGAGGATCGAGATCGGGTGCACCTCGACGGTGGCTGCGCCGGAGTCGACCCACTTGGCGATCTGCTCGCTGTTGGTGGTTTCGAAGGTGCCGCAGAACGGGCAGAGATAGTCGACGTAGACCCGGATGTCGGCGACAGTGCCGGTCTCATCCGTCGGCGACGGCACCGGATCGGCGCCCGGCTGCAGCGCGGGCGTGGTCACAGCGGTCAGGCCCTCACCGATGAGGATGCCGTCACTGGCCATGTTGCGCGGTCCGGGACCGTTCTTGGGCAGGTTGTTGACGATGACGAGGGCGATGACGGAGACGATCGCGACCAGGACGACGGCGATGCCACCCTGCAGGAACACCCGGTTGCGGCGGTCCCGCTTCTTCTGCTCCACTCGCAGCTGTGCAGCCTTGGTGCGTGCGGCGTCGCGTCGCTTGTTCTTCGAGGGACGGGATTCGCCTGGGCCGCCAATTGTCATGGATGATCGCTCCGAGTTGAGGGGTGCGCTCGCGAAAAACACGCGATTGCTTCCCAAATAGTAGGACCCCAGTCTGGGAAACAACCAACCGGAGGCGCACAGCCCGCTCACTGCCGACGCACCGGTGACACACTGCGAGGCCCCCTGACCCCCAGGCGGGTGCTACCACCTGCCCGCGGTCGGGCATGCCATACTAGAGAGGTCTTGCGCTGGTGCTACGTCAGCCGGACAGATAAATCCCATCACAACGGATCGTCCGGCACGTACCTGCCGGTGAAGGAGAATAACGAAATAATGGCTTCAGTAACCTTTGACAAGGCCACCCGTCTGTACCCGGGCTCTACCCGCCCGGCAGTCGATCACCTCGACCTCTCGGTCGCCGATGGTGAATTCCTCGTCCTCGTCGGCCCGTCCGGCTGTGGAAAGTCCACCTCGCTGCGCATGCTCGCCGGCCTCGAAGAGGTCAACGACGGCGACATCTTCATCGGTGAGCGCAACGTCACCGACGTTCCCCCGAAGGACCGTGACATCGCCATGGTCTTCCAGAACTACGCGCTGTACCCGCACATGACCGTCGCCGAGAACATGGGCTTCGCGCTCAAGATCGCCGGCGTCAACAAGGACGAGCGTGCTGCCCGCGTTCTCGAAGCCGCCAAGCTGCTCGACCTCGAGCCCTACCTCAGCCGCAAGCCGAAGGCCCTCTCCGGTGGCCAGCGTCAGCGTGTTGCGATGGGTCGCGCGATCGTGCGTCAGCCCCAGGTGTTCCTCATGGACGAGCCGCTGTCGAACCTCGACGCCAAGCTGCGCGTTCAGACCCGCACCCAGATCGCATCGCTGCAGCGTCGCCTGGGCGTCACCACGGTCTACGTCACCCACGACCAGACCGAGGCGCTCACCATGGGCGACCGCATCGCCGTGCTCAAGGATGGCGTTCTGCAGCAGGTCGGCACCCCCCGCGACCTGTACGCCAAGCCGAACAACGTCTTCGTTGCCGGCTTCATCGGCAGCCCGGCCATGAACCTGTTCCTGGCCGACGCCGTCGACGGTGGCATCAAGTTCGGTACCGCCACGGTTCCCGTGCAGCGCGACACCCTCGCCGGCGCCACCGGCAAGAAGGTCACCATCGGCGTTCGCCCCGAGGACATCCACCTGGCGACCGCGCAGGGCGAAGGCCTCGCGGTTGAGGTCGACCTGGTCGAGGAGCTCGGCGCCGACGGTTACCTGTACGGTCACTCCACCGTCGAGGGCAAGCGCACCGACATCGTCGCTCGCGTCGATGGCCGCTCGCACCCGTCGGCCGGCGACACCGTCTACCTGACCCCGACGCCGAACCACCTGCACGTGTTCGACGCCGAGTCCGGCGCCCGTCTCGGCGGCGCCGTCAGCGACTAAGTTCCATCACGACAAACTCGACCGCCGGCAGTTTTCGGCGGTCGAGTTTGTCATATCGGCGCCCGTTCTGCGGGGCGGCACCGCCACATCCCACGCTCGGGCCGCCGAACCGGCCCGCGCGACCCGCGGGGCTTCGCGGCCCCGCCGACAGTTAGGCTCCACATGAGCGGCTCCCTGAACATCACCTCCGCCACGGCCGACCCGGCCCTGCTCGACCTGCCGTGGCAACTGCCGCTGGATGCCTGGCCCAATGAGAACATCGCCTCTCTGCCCAAGGGCCTCTCCCGCCACCTCGTGCGGTTCGCCCACCTGAGCGGACGCGTCGTGGCCATCAAGGAGACCACCAGCGAGATGGCCAAGCGGGAGTACGACATGCTCCGCACCCTGCAGGGCCTCGAGATTCCCTGCGTCGAACCGCTCGCCGTGATCACCAACCGCACCGACGACGACAACGACCCGCTGAATTCGGTGCTGGTCACCCGGCACCTCAAGTTCTCGCTGCCCTACCGGGCGCTGTACTCGCAGGCGCTCCGCCCCGACACCGCCACCCGGCTGGTGGACGCGCTGGCGCTGCTGCTCGTGCGGGTGCACATGGTGGGCCTGTTCTGGGGCGACGTGTCGCTGTCCAACACGCTCTTCCGCCGCGACGCCGGCGCCTTCGCCGCGTACCTCGTCGACGCCGAGACCGGCCAGCTCTACCCGGGCGGCCTCTCCAACGGCCAGCGCGAGAACGACCTCGAAATCGCCCGGGTGAACATCGCCGGCGAGCTGATGGACCTCGAGGCCGGCGGCCGCGTCGCCGACGAGCTCGACCCGGTGCGGGTGAGCAACGGCATTGTGGCGGCCTACCGGCTGCTCTGGAAGGAACTCACCGGATCGGAGTCGTTCGCCAGCAGCGAGCGCTGGCGCATCGCCGAGCGGGTGGAACGCCTCAACCACCTCGGTTTCGACATCGAAGAACTCGCGATCAAAACCGACGAGAACGGCACGACGGTGCGCATCCAGCCCAAGGTCGTCGACGCCGGCCACCACCAGCGCCGCCTGCTGCGCCTCACCGGCCTCGACGCCGAGGAGAACCAGGCCCGCCGGCTGCTCAACGACCTCGACTCCTACGGTGTCGCCTACGGCAACCCCGACGCCGACGAAGAGATGATGGCGCACGAGTGGCTGGTGCGGGTCTTCGAACCCGTCGTGCGGGCCATCCCCCGCGAGCTCAAGGGCAAGCTCGAACCGGCCGAAGTGTTCCACCAGCTGCTCGACCACCGCTGGTACATGGCGCAGAACGCGAACCGGGACATCCCGCTCGCCGAAGCCGTGACCAGCTACGTGCAGGATGTGCTGCGTCACCGCCGCGACGAGGCCACCGTGATCGACCCGCCCACCACGCCGATCACCCTGCCGGATCTCGAAGAAGAGGGCATCGACGCCGACGAGGCCGATGCCGAGGACTGGCGCCTCAACGTCTGACGCCTGCTGACCCTCCGCGCAAACCTTCGTGAGAGGGCAGTTGCGGGCAGTCCTGCAGCCTGGGACTGGCCTCAACTGACATCTCGCGCACCGCGCAATGAAGAACGGCGCAGGTCCTCCCGAGGGAGGACCTGCGCCGTTGTCCTGGGCGCTCTGGGCGGCTTAGGCCTGGGCGGCCTTCGTTGCGGCCTTCGCGACCGCGGCTGCGGCGCGCAGCTTGGAGATCTCGTACAGGGTGACACCGGCGGCGATACCGGCGTTCAGCGACTCGGTGCTCGCGTTGATCGGGATCGACACGATGGCGTCGCAGGTCTCGGTGACGAGGCGGGACAGGCCCTTGCCCTCGCTGCCGACGACCACGACGATCGGGCGCTCGGCGTAGCCGATGCCGAGCTCGGGCAGGAAGGTGTCGCCGCCGCCGTCGAGGCCGATGACGAGAACGCCGCGCTCCTTGAGCAGCTTGAGCGTCTGGGTGAGGTTGCTCGCCATGGCGACGGGCAGGCGCGCGGCGGCACCGGCGGAGGTCTTCCAGGCCGACGCGGTCACGCCCACCGAGCGCCGCTGCGGCACGATGATACCGTGGCCGCCGAACGCCGCGGTGGAGCGGATGATCGCACCGAGGTTGCGGGGGTCGGTGATGCCGTCCAGCGCCACGAACAGCGGCTTGTGGCCGCGGCTGATGGTGAGGTCGAGCAGTTCGATCGGGTGGGCGTACTCGTACGCGGGCACCTTGAGCGCGAGGCCCTGGTGCACGGCGTCCTTACCGGCGAGCCGGTCGATCTCGGGACGCATGACCTCGAGCACCGGGATGTTGCGGGTCGTCGCGAGCTTGAGGACTTCCTTCACCCGGTCGTCCATCTCGATGCGGGTGGCCACGTACAGGGCAGAGGCGGGGATCTTCGCGCGCAGCGCCTCGAGCACCGAGTTGCGGCCGGTGACGACCTCGAACTCGGCATCCGACTTGGCTTTGCGGGTGGACGATCCGCCGCCACCGGTGTTGCCGGTGCCGGTGTTGCGCGTGCTGCGCGGGGCGCCGGAGCCGCCCGGGGCGCGGCTGCGACCGCCGCCGGCCGCCGCGAAGCGGTCCTTGGCGGCCTTGGCCTTGCCCGCGGGGTGGTACGGACGGTCCTCGGCCTTGGGCGTGGGCTTCTTGCCCTCGAGCGCCTGGCGGCCCTGGCCGCCGGAGCCGACCTGGGGTCCCCTGCTGCCCTTGCGCACCGCGCCGGTGCGCGACTTGCGATCTGTGTTCTTCATCAGTCAAAACTCCAATGTGCACCCGACGGGGTGTCTTCGATGGTGATGCCGGCGGCGACGAGCTCGTCCCGGATACGGTCTGCGGCCGCGTAGTCGCGGCCCTGCCTGGCGGCCTGCCGGTCGTTGAGCAGGCGCTCGACGAGGGCGGTAAGGGCCACCATGGCGGGTTCGTCTGTTGCCACGGCCCAGCCGGGCGACAGGGGGTTGATGCCGAGGACCTCGCTCATGGCGAGGACCTGACCGCGGGCGGCGGCGGCGGCGTGCAGGTCTTCGGCGTCGAGGGCCGCGTTGCCGGCGCGCACGGTGTCGTGCAGCACACCGAGCGCCTGCGGCACCGCGAGGTCGTCGTCCATGGCCTCGGCGAAGGCATCCGGCACGATCTCAACGCCGGAGCCGGCGAAGCGGGTGTCGGCCAAGCGGCGGTCGGCGCGGTCGAGGAAGCTCTCGATACGTTCGAGCGCGGCCTCGGCCTCGCCGAGCGAGCCCTCGTGGAAGTCGAGGGTGGACCGGTAGTGCGCGGCGCCCAGGTAGTAGCGCACCACGATCGCGCGGGCCTGGTCGAGCAGTTCGGCCGCGTAGACCGAGTTGCCCAGCGACTTGGACATCTTCTGGCCGTTGGTGTTGACCAGGCCGTTGTGCACCCAGTAGTTCGCAAAGGCGTCGCCGGCGGCGGTGGACTGGGCCAGTTCGTTCTCGTGGTGCGGGAAGCGCAGGTCGAGGCCGCCGCCGTGGATGTCGAACTCTGGACCGAGGTAGCGTGCGGCCATGGCCGAGCACTCGATGTGCCAGCCGGGCCGGCCGTCGCCCCACGGGGACACCCACGCGGCCGAGTCGGGTTCGCCGTCTTTGTGGCCCTTCCAGAGGGCGAAGTCGCGGGGGTCGCGCTTGCCGCGGGGGTCGGCGTCGGCGGCCGCTTCCATGTTGTCGGGGTTCTGCCGGGTGAGCTCGCCGTAGGCCGGCCAGCTGCGGGTGTCGAAGTAGACGTCACCGGAGCCGTCTTCGGCCGGGTAGGCGTGGCCGTTGTCGATCAATCGCGCGACGATGTCCTGCATCTCGTGCACGCTGGCGGTGGCGCGGGGTTCGTAGGTGGGGGCGAGGATGCCCAGGCGCTGATAGCCGGCGGTGAATTCGAGCTCGTAGCGGTAGGCCAGCGCCCACCACTGTTCGGTGGTGCCCTGCGCGTTGATCAGGATCTTGTCGTCGATATCGGTGACGTTGCGCACGAACGTGACGTCGTTGCCGCGGTAGCTGAGCCAGCGCCGCAACTGGTCGTAGACCAGGGCGCTGCGCAGGTGACCGATGTGAGGGGAGGACTGCACCGTGGGTCCGCAGACGTAGATTCCCACCTTGCCCGGAACGATCGGCAGGAAATCGCGAAGGGCCTGGGCCTTCGAGTCGTATAGTCGCATGCTCACTGGTTCAGTTTAGGCGAGGGCCGGCTGGATGCTCGGGTAGATGACGGCGGTAGCCAGCGCGGTGATGCCCTCACCGCGGCCGGTGAAGCCGAGCGCGTCGGTGGTGGTGGCCGAAACAGACACCGGGGCGTGCAGGATGCGCCCGAGCAGCTCTTGCGCTTCGAGGCGTCTCGGGGCCAGCTTGGGCCGGTTGCCGATGATCTGCACGGTGACGTTGCCGATCCGGAAGCCGGCGTCGGTGACTAGGCGCAGGGTCTCGGCGAGGAACACCTCGCCGTGCGCGTCGGTGAGGCGGGGGTCGGCGGTGCCGAAGACCTGGCCGATGTCGCCCAGGCCCGCGGCCGCCAGGAGCGCATCGCAGATGGCGTGCACGGCCGCGTCGCCGTCGCTGTGCCCGGACAGGCCGCGCTCCCCCGGCCAGTGCAGTCCGGCCAGCCAGAGCGCGCTGGTGTCGTCGAAGGCGTGCACGTCCAGGCCGGTGCCGACCCGCGGCAGGGCGGCGGGCTCGCTCTCGCCGAGCAGCAGCTCGGCCCGGCGGAGGTCCCAGGCTGTGGTGACCTTGAACGCGAGCGGGTCGCCGGGAATGATGCCCACCGGGTCGCCGGCCGCTGCGACGAGAGCGGCGTCGTCGGTGAGGTCGCGGGCGACGGCATCCGTGGCGGGCAGGCTCGCCGCCCAAGCGAAGGCGGCGTCGAGCATCGGCCGGGGAAAGCCCTGCGGGGTCTGCACGGCCGAGAGGTGTGACCTGTCGACGGTGCCCAGGATGCTGTTGGCGGCGTCGATCCTCTTGATGGTGTCGACCACGGGCAGGCCGGGCACGATGCCGTGCCCGGTCTGGCGCACGGCGGTGATCACGGCGGCGAACTGGCCGGCCGGGGTGAGCGCCCTGGCGGCGTCGTGCACGAGCACCACGGCCACACCGGGGCGCACCGCGGCCAGGCCCCGGGCTACGGAGGCCTGCCGGGTGTCTCCCCCGGTCACCACGCTGACGTAGTCCACGGCGCCGCCGGCAACCCGCCCGGCGATGGCCTGAGCTTCGGCCAGCTGCGCCTCCGGCGCCACCACGACCACCTGGGCGGGTTCGGCCAGGCCGAAGATCCCGGTCAGGGCGTGCTCGAGAATGCTGCGTCCGGCCAGTGGCACGAACGCCTTGGGCTGGTCGCGGCCGAGCCGGCTTCCGCTGCCGGCGGCGACGACAATGACCGCGACCGCGGGATCCGGGTATTCAGTCATGTCTGGAGGCTATCTGGTGGGGCGCGGTAAAGCGTAAGCGAAAAGTGGGCGGGGCTGGAGCGGGTGGTGCGGCACAGCGGATGGGGGCGGAACGTGCGAAAGGCGGCACCGAGAGGCGCCGCCTGTCACAGAAACGCTAATCCTACGAGGCGAGCACCTCATCGAGCACGATCGAGGCCTTGTCTTCGTCGGTCTTTTCGGCCAGGGCGAGTTCGGAGATGAGGATTTGCCGCGCCTTCGCGAGCATCCGCTTCTCCCCGGCCGAGAGGCCGCGGTCCTGATCGCGGCGCCACAGGTCGCGCACGACCTCCGACACCTTGATCACGTCGCCGCTGGCCAGCTTTTCCAGGTTGGCCTTGTACCGGCGTGACCAGTTGGTGGGTTCTTCGGTGAACGGCGCCCGGAGAACTTCGAAGACGCGGTCGAGGCCGTCTTGTCCGATCACGTCGCGTACTCCGACGAGATCGACATTCTCTGCGGGAACCTCGATGGTGAGGTCGCCCTGGGTGACGTTGAGCTTCAAATACAGTTTTTCTTCACCCTTGATGATGCGAGTTTTCACCTCGGTGATCGTCGCAGCGCCGTGGTGGGGATAAACGACTGTTTCGCCGACTTCAAATAACATGTATTGATATCCCTTCAGCAACGTCTATGATACCACCCCGGCGCGGGCGGGCCCGGTGAGTTGCTCGGCGGGAGAACAGCGGGCAGGCCGGCCCCTCTGCCCTGGTCGCCACGCCTGATCGGCCCATCCGCCCAGGCGGGACACTTCCGTAAGGTAAACTCAACGAAAATCTGCAGCGTTCATGCCACTTCGGCTGAACGCTGAACTCTTGTGGAGGTCTTGTGAGAGCGCGAACCATGGCAACCGTCGTTGTGGCGGCCGGCATCCTGTTGGGCACCAGCGGATGTAATCTGTTCGCCCCCCAGGCGACGACCATCCACTATGACGCCAGCGACGGCGTCAGCGGCAACGTCGGCAACCTCGCGGTGCGCAACGCCATGCTGATCACGGCCGACGGCGAGAACGCCAACCTGGTCGTGCACGTGGTGAACAACGGCGACGACGACATCGACCTGCTCGTGCAGTACGAGGGCGTGGACGAGAAGGTCAGCAAGAGCATTCAGGTCGAAGCGAACAGCACGACCGAGATCGGCCTGCCCGGCGGCCAGAGCGTCGGCGTCGAGAGCCTGAACGCCTCGGCCGGGTCGCTGTTCCCGGTCTTCTTCCAGTACGGCGACCTCACCGGCATCGAACTGCTCGTTCCGGTGCTCGACGGCACCCTGAACGAGTACTCCACCCTGGTGCCCACCCCGTCGCCGACACCGACGCCGCAGCCCGCCGAGACGGAGACCCCGGCCACGGAGGCTCCCGCCGAGCCGACCGCGACGCCGGAAGCGACCACCGCCCCGTAACGCTCTGCACAGTCGCGACTCGCGATGAGCCACGAAATGCCCCTCGATCAACGTCGAGGGGCATTTTTGCGGTCTGCGGGCGGGTCAGGCCTCGAAGCGGTAGCCGAGGCCGCGCACGGTCACCAGCATGGTCGGGTCGGAAGGAATGGCCTCGATGCGGGAGCGGATGCGCTTGATGTGCACGTCGAGGGTCTTGGTGTCGCCGAAGTAGTCGGTGCCCCAGACCCGGTCGATCAGCTGACCGCGGGTGAGCACCCGGCCGGCGTTGCGCAGCAGGTATTCGAGCAGTTCGAATTCTTTCAGCGGCATGTTCACGACGGTGCCGGACACCGACACGGTGTGCCGCTCCAGGTCCATCCGCACGGTTCCGGCGGCCAGCACAGAGTCATCCTCGTCGGACGGGTCGGTGTGCCGGCGCGAGACGGCGCGGATGCGGGCCAGCAGTTCCCGGGTGGAATACGGCTTGGTGACATAGTCGTCTGCACCGAGCTCGAGTCCCACGACGATGTCCACCTCTGAATCCTTGGCGGTGAGCATGATGATGGGCACCGCGGAGCGGGTGCGGATCTCCCGGCACACCTCGGTGCCGGGGATGCCGGGGAGCATCAGGTCCAGCAGCACCAGGTCGGCGCCGGCCCGGTCGAACTCGGCCAGGGCGCTGGGCCCGTCCTCGGCCACCGTGACCTCGTAGCCCTCACGTTCCAGCAGGAACGCCAGCGGTTCGCTCAGTGCCTGCTCGTCTTCGACCAGAAGGATTCGGCTCATGGGGTTTCTCCTGTCACCGCTTGCGCGGGGTGTCTCGCCTCTGGCAGGCGAATGGTGAAGGTCGAACCGCTTCCCGGTTGCGACCAGACTCGAATGTCGCCGCCGTGGATCTGCACGACGTGCTTGACGATGGACAGCCCCAGGCCGGTGCCGCCGGTGTTGCGCGACCGGGCCTGGTCGACCCTGAAGAAGCGTTCGAAGATGCGGTCGTGGTCGGCTTCGGCGATGCCGACGCCCTGGTCGGTGACGGTGATCTGCACCACGCCGTCGGTGGCCCTGGCCCCGATGCCGACGCGCGACCCCGGTGCGGAGTAGTGCACGGCGTTGGCGACGAGGTTGTGCACGGCCATCACGAGCAGCCGTTCGTCGCCGTAGACCTGGGCGCGACACTTCTTGCCCACGGCGATGGTGATCCGGTCGGCGTCGGCGGCCACCCGGTTCTGGTCGATGCCGGCCGCCACGATCTCGTCGATGTCCAATAGCTCCGGCTCCCGCAGCGCATCCTGCGCCTGCAGCCTGGACAGTTCGATGATCTCCTGGGTGAGCCGGGCCAACCGACCGGCCTCCGTGGTGAGGCGGTCGGCGAAGCGGCGCACCTGGACGGGTTCGTCGGCCGCGTGGCCGAGCGCCTCAGCGAGCAGGCCGACCGCGGCGATCGGGGTCTTCAGTTCGTGGCTGATGTTCGCCACGAAGTCACGCCGCACCTCGTCGAGCCGGAACGCTTCCGTGCGGTCCTCCGCGAGGATCAGGACGTAGCGGGAGCCCAGCCGGGCCAGCCGCACCCGCAAGTGCATGCTCGCGTCGCCGAACGGACCGCGGGACAAGACCAGGTCCTCCGACACGGCCTCCCCGGTGCGGCGCACTCCCCTGGCGAGGTCGAGGAGTTCCGGATGCGCGAGCTGCCCGTTGACCACCAAGCCCATGCTCAGCGCTCCCGGTGAGGTCTTGATGACATTGTTCGACGGGTCGAGCACCACCCCGGCGCTTTCGAGCGCATCCAAGACCTGGTCGATACCGTCTGGCACCGCCGGATTGACGACTTCGGCCGCCCGCTTGCCGTGCCGCTCAGCGACATAGAGCAGGGTGACGAACCCGGCCCCCACGGCGAGGCCCAGTGCCAAGGAGAGCAGCACCAGCCACGTTGATTCCATTTCCCCAGATTAGTGACTAGTCGCGAGTGCCATTCGCAGCAGTGTCGGTGGGCACCCGGTACTTTAGGAACTGTTCAATCGAACGGCACCTGCCGTTAACCTCCGTTCGCCATTATTGGCCGGGGGCCAGGCGGGTCTCACGCGTTCGCGCGCTTTGGCGCGACCAGGAAGGACCACAGATACATGCGTGAAGTATTTCAGCAGGAGCTCGCCGAGGTGCAGGACCGCCTCGCCGAGATTGCGCGCCTGGTGGCCATCTCCATAGAAAAGGCAACCAGGGCATTCAACAAGTCCGACGTGACGCTGGCCGAAGAGGTCATCGCTGATGACGACAAAATCGACGAGCTCACCGTGCAGCTCGACGAGCTGGCGATCACGATCCTCGCCCGGCAGCAGCCCGTCGCCAGGGACCTCCGCATCGTGGTGAGCGCCCTGCGCATCAGCGCGTCGCTCGAGCGGATGGGCGACATGTCCACCCACATCTCGCAGCTGGCCCGGTACCGGTTCCCCGACAAGGTGATCCCGAAGAGCCTGCGCCCCACCTTCGCGGAAATGGGCGCCCTCGACGTGAAGATCGCGAACATGCTCGCCGAACTGCTCACCACCGAGGACATGGCGCTGGCCGAGGCCATCCGCAACGAAGACGACAAGGTCGACGCCCTGCACCTCAGTGTCTTCGACGCCGTGCTCGGCGAGACCTGGAAGGGCCAGGCCGCCGACACCGTCGACGCCACCCTCGCCAGCCGGTACCACGAGCGGTTCGCCGACCACGCCGTGTCGATCGCCAAGAAGGTGCAGTACCTGGGCACGGGCGACTGGCAGCAGCCGGCCCCGGCCGACGCGTAGAGTTCGACGCCACCGCCGGTCGAGCCTGTCGAGACCTCGTGAGGGATCTCGACAAGCTCGGATCTCGACAAGCTCGATCACCGAAGCGCACCAGAAAGGCCCCCGTCTCTGACGGGGGCCTTTCTTGTGGGGCTTGTTACTTCTTGGCGCCCTGGGCTGCGACGGCGGCGGCACCGGCGGCTGCTGCGTCGGGGTCGAGGTACTCGCCCGCACCGATCGGCTTGAGGTCTTCGTCGAGGCGGTAGACCAGCGGGATACCGGTGGGGATGTTCAGCTCGGCGATGTCGGCGTCGGAGATGCCGTCGAGGTGCTTGACCAGCGCGCGCAGCGAGTTGCCGTGCGCGGTGACGAGCACGGTCTTGCCGGTGCGGAGGTCCGCGGCGATGTCGGACTCCCAGTACGGCAGCATGCGTGCAATGACGTCCTTGAGGCTCTCGGTGCGCGGCACGTCGTCGCCCAGGTCGGCGTAGCGGGCGTCAGCGGCCTGCGACCACTCGGAGGAGTCGTCAAGCAGGGGCGGCGGCACGTCGAACGAGCGGCGCCAGGTCTGGAACTGCTCCGGACCGTACTTGGCCAGGGTCTCGGCCTTGTCCAGGCCCTGCAGGGCGCCGTAGTGGCGCTCGTTGAGGCGCCAGGAGCGCTTGACGTCGATCCACAGGCGGTCGGCCTCTTCGAGGGCGATGTTCGCGGTCTGGATCGCGCGGGTGAGGCGCGAGGTGTGCAGAACGTCGGGCAGCAGGCCCGACTCGGCCAGCAGCTCGCCGGCGCGCAGCGCCTCGGCACGGCCCTGGTCGCTCAGACGCACATCCACCCATCCGGTGAAGAGGTTTTGCTGGTTCCAGGTGCTGTTGCCGTGGCGGAGAAGGATGAGGGTATAGGGAGCAGACATGGTCCAACTCTAGCGAGGCGGTCGCCGCTGTGCCGCACCGGCGGGTGCGACGAAAGTCCCGCCGTCACCCGGCGTCAGCGGACTGTCAGCCGCGTGGAACCCGCACGCCCAGCCGCGGCAACCGGGGGATGTCGGCGGTGGATCCCGCGGACTCCGGCACGATCACTTCCTGGCTGGCCGTGATCGAGATGCCCTGCGAAAGCACGTGCAGGGTGACGGTGCCCGGCACCGTGCGCTTGATCACGGCGAGCGCGATCGGCCCGAGCTCGTAGTGGATGGCGCTGGAGGTGATGGCGCCGACGGTACGACGCTCCGGCTCACCGCCCGCGACGAACCGGTCGCCCTGCACCTCGTCGCCGTGCGCGGGTAGAACGGAGTCCGAGCCGTCGAGGTGCAGCAGCACCAGGCGGCGCGGCGGGTGGCCGAGGTTGTGCACCTTGGCGATGGTCTCCTGGCCGCGGTAGCAGCCCTTGTTCAGGTGCACGGCGGTGCGCAGCCAGTCCAGTTCGTGCGGGATGGTGCGTTCGTCGGCGTCGAGGGCGCCGCGGGGGCGCCACGCGGCAATGCGCAACGCCTCGAGGGCGAGCAGGCCGGCCGTGCCGACGGTGCCGGCCGCGGCGGAGTCTCGAAGCGCCGGCAGTGCGGACCGGTCGATGAGAACCTCCGACCAGCGCCAGTCTGCGGCGGGGTGGGAGGCTTCGGCGGCGTACTGCCACCCGCCGGGCGTCACTGTGGTCCACGGGTCGTGCCAGACCAAGGGCACCCCGTTCGGGCTGGAGGGGGTAAGGCCGACACCGGCCGGGTCCACGGCCATGGTGCCGATGGTGGCGTAGGCGAGGGTGTGGTCGACGACCTGCACCCGCAGGGTGAACCGCATCCGGTCGAGCCAGGCGTGCAGGCCGGGCAGCTCGGCGGCTTCGATCAGCAGCCAGCTCTCCACGCCGTCGTCGATCAGCGCGATGGCGTACTCGAGGTGACCGGCCGGGTCGAGCAGCAAGGTCTCGGTGGACTGGCCGGGGGTGAGGCCGCGCAGTTCCTGGCTCGACATCGAGTTGAGCCAGGTGAGCCGGTCGGGACCGGAAATGGACAGCACACCCCGGTGGGACAGGTCCACGACGGCCGTACCGGCCAGCAGGCGGCGCTGTTCGGCGTTCGGGCTGCCGTAGTGGGCGGCCACGCCGGCGTCGATGCCCTCAGCCTCGACGGCACCGTCGAGGGCCAACAGGGGTGATGCGGATGGTGCGGCGGGGGTGGTCATCGGGCTCTCCTTGCATCAGGCGTCGGAGTCACCCGATCGGCGCCTCGAGCGGGCCGGTCGACAGCGGGAACTTCGGCCCATATGCTAACCCAACGGCCTGTGCGGCATCAGGTATTCCCGCCCGGCCCCTGGAACCCTCTGACGCTGGAGTCACCGATGACCATCCCCGCCCGCTATGTCGCCGTGCTTCGCCTACTCGCTGCGGTGCTCACGATTGTGGCCGTCACCGCCACCTTCCTCTCCTCTGCCGCGCGCGGCACGGTCAATCCGTTCAACTTCTTCGGCTTCTTCACCATCCAGTCCAATCTCCTGGCCGCGGCAACGCTGGCCGGTACCGCCGTGCTCTGCCTGCAGGGCCGCCGCCCACCGCCGTGGCTGGACCTCGCCCGGGCGGCGACGACGGCGTACATGGTCGTCGTCGGCATCGTCTACAACACCCTGCTCACCAATGTCAGCGGCGGAGTCGCCCTGCCGTGGGCGAACACGGTGCTGCATGTGATCTTGCCGATCTACTGTCTGGTGGACTGGCTGCTCGTGGCCGACCGCGCAGCCCAACCCTGGCGTCAGCTCTGGCTGGTGCTGGTCTACCCGGTGCTCTGGACCACCGTGGTACTGCTGCGTGGCGCGACGGATGGCTGGGTGCCGTACCCGTTCCTCAACCCGACCACCGGGTATGGCTCGGTCTTCGTCTACGTGCTGCTGATCGCTGTTGCCTTCATCATCGCCGGGGCGGCGGTGTTCGGGCTGAGCCGCCTGCGCCTGATCGGCGCGGCGGGCGCACCCGCGAGCGGGCGAAGCCGCGGTTAGGCCGCCCGGCTGAGCCGGCCGGAAGCGTGCGTGCGCAGGTCTTGGCCGAGCGCGGCGATGTCCCACGCCCAGAGCAGGTGGCTGTCGACGAGGCCGTAGAGCCGGGTGGCCGCCGCGTACGGCTTGGCCCCGCTGGTCTGCACGATGGCGTCGGTGGCGAGGTCGATGCGGGGGCCTTTCACCTGGCCGAGGTAGAGCTCGAGCACACCGCCGGGGTGCACCAGGCTGACTTCGATGTCGAAGCCGCCGTCGGCGTTCCGCAGGGTCTCCACGGCTTCAGCGGTCTGGTACGGGGCGGCGCCAACGCCGGGAAGGAGCCCTGGACCGGGATCGCCGGCCTGCTGCGGGCGGCTGAGCCGCCAGTAGCCGGTCTCGGTCATCAGCGGGATGGGCGGCGCGGCCGCCGGGGCGGAATCATCCGTCGCCGCGGCATCCGTGACCTCGGGTTCAAGCCAGGTGTACGAGCTGTAGTTCAGGTGCGGCAGGCCGTCATGGCTGAAGCTGATGCGGTGCCCGAACTCGCGGGTGACCTTTTCGCCGTCGACGGTGTAGTCCAGGATTCCCGAACCTTCCCAGACGCCGATCAGCCACGACAGCGGAACGAGCTCGGACGGCAAACCGACCGGAAGTTCGATCACGTCGGTTACCGCTGGCCCCGGAACAGCTTGAACAGCACGATGCCGGAGACCCAGGCGATCGACAGGCTGGCCAGCGCGAGGAGGCCCAGGAACAGGATTTCGAGTGCGAGCGTTGACATGCCCCAACTCTAGCCTCTGAGCGGCCGGAACCGGCCAGGCGGCACCGGTTAGACGAGTCCGAACAGGGCGAACAGGCCCGTGGCCAGGGCCAGCACAACCACGACACCCACCAGGCTGAGCGTGACCCGGTGCACGTAGCCCTCTTTCTGCCCGGTGGACAGCTGGGCGGCGAGGGTGAGGATGGTGCAGCCGGCGAGCGACAGGCTCAGCCAAACCAGCCGGTTTTCCGGGGCGACGAGCACGCCGGTCAGTACGGCACAGACGATGGCGACCAGCCAAATCGTCACGACACTCAATTGCTTCCAGCTCACGCTCCCATTCTGCACGCCCGAGTCTCATTCCGTGGCACGCTAGTATTAGCCGCACGATACTTGGAGGACCTGCGTGGCGCAGCTGTTGATCCTGACCTCGGCATTGAACGACGAAGTTCTACCAGCCCTGGCGTTGCTGTCTCACAGCACACGACTCATTCCGGCACAGCCGGATCAGCTCATCACCGCGCCCGATTCCGACCTCATCCTGGTCGACGCCAGGTCCAACCTGATGGCCGCCAAGTCGCTCTGCCAGATCCTCCGCACCACCGGCAGCAGCGTCCCGCTCCTCCTGGTGATCACCGAGGGCGGCCTCACCGCTGTCAGCCCGGACTGGGGCGTCGACGACGTGGTGCTCGACACCGCCGGCCCCGCCGAAGTGGATGCGCGCATCCGCCTCGCCGCCGGCCGCACCCCGCACAACGAACCCTCCCCCACCATCCGAGCCGCCGGTGTCGTCATCGACGAGGCCAGTTACTCGGCCAAGGTGCACGGCAAGCCGCTCGACCTCACCTATAAGGAGTTCGAGCTGCTGCGCTTCCTGGCCGCGCACCCGTCGCGGGTGTTCACCCGGGAACAGCTGCTCAGCGAGGTGTGGGGTTACGACTACTTCGGCGGCACCCGCACCGTCGACGTGCACGTGCGTCGCCTGCGCGCCAAGCTCGGCGACCAGGAATCCCTGATCGGCACCGTGCGCAACGTGGGCTACCGGTTCAACGTCTACGAAGAGGATGGCGAACGTGTCGTTCACTCTGTCGGCGCCTGACCTCTCCGACTCTGCGTTCGCGGCCCGGTTCCATGACGTCGCCGACGTGGCCGCGCACACGGATGGCTACCGTCCGTTCAACGAGCAGGCAATGCTCGACGTGCGAAGCGGGCGACGCGCCCCGCAGCTGTTGATCGAGGGTGAAGACGCCGTCGGCGCCGCCATTCTCGGCGGGGGCGAAATCGACCTCGTCGTGCACCCGCGCTACCGGGGGCGCGGCCACGCCGGCAACGCCCTGCGCCGCCTGTTCGCGGCCGAAGGCGGCATGTCGGCCGAGCTCACCGCCTGGGCCCACGGCGACCACCCGGCGGCCCGCGCCCTCGCCCTGCGATTCGGGTTCAGCGCCACCCGCACCCTGTTGCAGTTGGAACGCCCGCTCGGCGATGCCGATGCCACGGCCACGCCCGTTCTGGCTGCCGGCGTCGAGATCAGCTCGTTCGCCGACGCCGACGGCCCGGAGTGGGTGCGGCTGAACGCCCTCATCTTCCAGGCGCATCCGGAACAGGGCGCACTCACCGAAGCCGACCTCGCCGACCGGCAGGCCGAACCCTGGTTCGACGCCGGCGACCTGCTCCTGGCGCGGGACACCACCGGCCGCATCGTCGGCTACAACTGGCTGAAGGTCGAACCGGGCTTGCACACCGGAGAGATCTACGTGCTCGGAGTGCACCCGGATTCCGCCGGCGCCGGCCTCGGCCGAGCGCTGATGCTGGCGGGCCTGGCCCGGCTCCGCGAACGCGGCTGCGACAGCGTCGAGCTCTACGTCGAAGGCGAAAGCACCGGCCCGGTTCAGCTGTATCGCAGCCTCGGATTCACCGACCGCACGGCGGATGTGCAGTACCACCGCGGTCCGCGTTAACGTTCCGTTCACCGTGAGCGTCGCGCCCGGCCGACGCCGAGTGTCAAGATGGACAGATGGACGCCGATAACATCCAAACTGACTCCGGGCTCGTGAGTGACCTTGACGACGATTTTGACCCCCAGGTCGGCAAAAACGACCCCGCGCTGCCGATCGAGCGCTACCTCGACCGAGAGCTGAGCTGGCTGGCGTTCAACCAGCGGGTACTCGAACTCGCCGAGGACCCGGCACTGCCGGTGCTCGAGCGGGCGAACTTCCTCGCCATCTTCGCCAGCAACCTCGACGAATTCTTCATGGTGCGTGTCGCCGGCCTCAAGCGCCGTATCCTCACCGGGCTCGCGGTGCCGACCAACATCGGCCGCGCCCCGCAGGATGCGCTCTCCGACATCTCCACGGCCGCCCATGTGCTGCAGGACCGGCACGCGCACGCGTTCCAGGAGATCGTGCGCCCCGCCCTGGCCGAACACGGCGTGGACATCGTCACCTGGGACAGCCTCTCCGACGTGGACCGCCGGTCGCTGCGCGGCTACTTCTCCAACCAGATCTTCCCGGTGCTGATGCCCCTCGCCGTCGACCCGGCGCACCCGTTCCCGTATATCTCCGGGCTCTCGCTCAACCTGGCGGTGCGGCTGCACAGTTCCAAGACCGGCAAGCAGGAGTTCGCCCGGCTCAAGGTGCCCTCGATGCTGCCGCGGTTCGTGCGCGTCGACCGCACCGAGTCGGTCGACAAGGTGCGCTTCATCACCCTCGAAGACCTCATCGCCAACCACCTCGAGGACCTGTTCCCCGGCATGGACATCCTCGAACACCACGTCTTCCGGGTCACCCGCAACGAAGACGTCGTGATCGAGGAAGACGACACCGAGAACCTGATCAAGGCGCTCGAGAAGGAACTGCTGCGCCGCCGGTTCGGCCCGCCCATCCGCCTCGAGGTCACCGAGGACATGGACGAGGTGACCCTCGGACTGCTAGTGCGTGAGCTCGACGTCACCGAGCAGGAGGTCTACCGCCTGCCCGCGCCCCTGGACCTCGGCGGCCTGTTCGACCTGCGCATCGACCGGCCCGACCTGCACTACACGAAGCACGTGCCGACCACCGCCGCGCAGCTGCTCACCGGCGAACCCAATGAGACCCCGGACATCTTCCGCGCGATCAGCCGCGGCGACGTGCTGCTGCACCACCCCTATGAGTCCTTCGCCACCAGCGTGCAGGCATTCCTCGAGCAGGCCGCGGCCGACCCCAACGTGCTCGCCATCAAGCAGACCCTGTACCGCACCTCCGGTGACAGCCCGATCGTGGAAGCGCTGATCGCCGCCGCCGAATCGGGCAAGCAGGTGCTGGCGCTGGTGGAGATCAAGGCCCGGTTCGACGAAGAGGCCAACATCTCCTGGGCGCGCAAGCTGGAAAAGGCCGGCGTGCACGTGGTCTACGGCTTGGTGGGCCTGAAGACCCACTGCAAGCTCGCCCTCGTGGTGCGCTACGAGAAGGGCGTGCTGCGGCACTACAGCCACATCGGCACCGGCAACTACAACCCCAAGACCAGCCGCATCTACGAAGACATGGGCCTGCTCACCGCGGACGACCAGGTGGGCAAGGACCTCACCCGGCTGTTCAACGAGCTGTCCGGCTACGCCATCGAGAAGAAGTTCAAGCGCCTGCTGGTGGCCCCGCTGCACCTGCGGAAGGCCCTGCTCAAGCGCATCGCCGACGAGACCGCGAACGCGCTGGCCGGCAAGCCCGCCGGCATCCGCATCAAGGTCAACTCGATGGTGGACGAAGACATCATCGACGGTCTCTACCGGGCGAGCCAGGCCGGCGTGCCAGTGGACATCTGGGTGCGGGGCATTTGCAGCCTCAAGCCCGGCGTTCCCGGCATGAGCGAGAACATCCGGGTGCGGTCCATCCTGGGCCGCTACCTCGAGCACTCCCGCATCTTCTGCTTCCACACCCTGGGCGAACCGCAGGTCTTCATCGGCAGCGCCGACATGATGCACCGCAACCTCGACCGCCGGGTGGAGGCACTCGTGCGCCTCGTCGACCCGCGGCACCTCAGCGAGGTGGATGCGTTGTTCACCCGCGCCATGGACGAGCGCACCTCGTCGTGGTGGCTGGACGAAACCGGCGAGTGGACGAGGCACCACCAGGACGCCGACGGTAAGCCCCTGGACGACATGCAGAACCGGTTGATGCAGCAGATCGGGCAGCGCAAACGCCCGGTGAGCCGACGATGACGGATTCCGCTCCCGTCTACGCGGCCGGAGCCGTGTGCTGGCGCCTCATCGAGGGCAAAATGCACGTGCTGCTGATCCACCGCACCGTGCACGGCGACATCACCATCCCCAAGGGCAAGGTCGACCCCGGCGAGACATTGCCGGTCACCGCCGTGCGCGAGATCGAGGAAGAGACCGGGCTCGCCATCGCGCTCGGCGTGCCGCTGGGAATATCGGAATACCCGATGCCCAATGGCAAGACCAAGATCGTGCACTACTGGGCCGCCGAGGTACTGCCGGAGCACATCCTGCACTCCACCTTCGTGCCCAACGGCGAGGTCGCCGCGCTCGAATGGGTCACCATCAAGAAGGCACGCACCTACCTCAGCTACAGCCCCGATGTGGAAATCATCGACGCGTTCGCCGCGCTCGTCGCCCAGGGCATCACCAGCACCTTCGCCATCATCGCGCTGCGGCACGCCAAGGCCACCCCGCCGCAGAACTGGTCCGGCCCCGACGCCACCCGCCCGCTGACCGAACGCGGTGTGGCCCAGGCCGCCGCGCTGGCCGGCACCGTGGGCGCGTGGCATCCGCAACGCATCTTCACCAGCACCGCCACCCGCTGTGTCACGACCGTCGCGCCGCTGTCTGCGGCGACCGGCGTGCCGTTCAAGCGCACCGACCTGATCAGCCAGGACGACTGGGAGCAGGGCACCTCGGATGTGCGCCACACCGTGGGCAAACGGGTGCGCGCCCGCAAGACCGCCGTCTTGTGCAGCCACGGACCGGTGCTGCCCGACATCCTGCGGGAGATCGCCCTGGCGACCGGCTCACCGATGACCCAGAAGTTGTCGCACGCCAGCGCCTTGGCGCCCAGCGGTTTCAGCGTCGTGCACCTCTCCAGCGACAATCCGAGCGCCGGCATCGTGGCCATCGAGAGCCACTCGCCGCGCCTCTAGCTCACCGCACACATGCGGCCGCCGCCCGCAGATCCCACCGGGTCTGCGGGCGCTGTCGTGCGCCCGGTGAGGGCCAACGGTCGCCACTAGTCGTCGGATGCCGTTTACCTCCCGTTCACCATCAGGGAGGATTGTCGTTAACCACGAGGATTAGTTTCTGACGAGGGCCAGCACCGGCCCTTGTGCGCAGAATTTCGTCTGCGTTCGTTTTCCTTGCATTCGACCTCAAAAGGATCCTTGTGAATCTCATGCGTATTGGCCGCCCGGCGGTCATTGCCATTGCCGCAGCCCTCGTTCTTTCCTCCTGCGCCTCGAACGAAACTCCCGCCAGCACGGGTAGCGACGAGCCCGCCGAGAGCACCCTGTCCGGCACGCTCAACGCTGCCGGCGCTTCGTCGCAGGGCTCGGCCCAGGAAGCGTGGATCTCCGCGTTCCAGACCGCCAACACCGGCGTCACCATCAACTACGACCCGTCGGGCTCCGGCGCCGGTCGCGAGACGTTCATCGCCGGCGGTTCTGACTTCGCCGGTTCCGACTCCTACCTCAACGACGACGAGCTCGCGGGCACCTTCGCTTCCTGCGCCCCCGACACCCTCGCCGTTGACCTGCCGGTCTACATCTCCCCCATCGCCGTGATCTTCAACATCGACGGTGTTGACGAGCTCAACCTCGACGCCGACACCCTCGCCAAGATCTTCAAGGGCGACATCACCACCTGGAACGACCCGGCCATCGCCGCGCTGAACGCAGACGCCACGCTGCCGGCCACCGCGATCACCGCCGTGCACCGCTCGGATGACTCCGGTACCACCAAGAACTTCTCCGACTACCTCAACCAGGTCGCACCCACCGTGTGGACCGAGAAGCCGGCCGACCCGTTCCCGTACCAGACCGGTGAGGGCGCCCAGGGCACCTCCGGTGTCGTCGACGCTGTCACCAACGGTGTCGGCACCATCGGCTACGCCGACGCTTCGCGTGCCGGTGACCTCGGTGTCGCCAAGATCAAGGTCGGCGACGAGTTCGTCGAGTACACCGCTGAGGCCGCAGCAGCCGTCGTTGACGGCTCGCCGCTGGTCGAGGGCCGTGCAGACAACGACCTCGCGATCAAGCTCGACCGCCTGACCGATGACGCCACGCACTACCCGCTCGTTCTCGTCAGCTACGCGATTGTGTGCGAGGAGTACGCCGACGCCGCACAGGGCGAACTCGTCAAGGAGTACGTCAGCTACATGGCCAGCGCAGACGGTCAGGCTGAGGCTGCGGCTTCCGCCGGCGCCGCCCCGCTGTCCGAAGACCTGCAGGCCAAGGTCGCAGCGGTCCTCGAGACCGTCAAGTAACACCTCCCACTGAGCCTGCCTCAGTCTCCGTGCCCGGCCGGGTGATTGCACGCAATCGCCCGGTCGGGCACACTGAGGCGTGGTGAGGCTCAAGTTCCACCCTTACCGGTACCACCCACCCCTTCAGGGAGACGCTCGGAATGACGACCGCAGTTGACCGTATTGCGATCAAGGCCAAGGAACGACCGGGCGACCGCATCTTCTCCACCGCCACAGTTGTGGCAGGCAGTCTGATCCTGGCCGTCCTGGCCGCCGTTGCCATCTTCTTGTTCGTGCAGAGCGTGCCCGCCTTCATGGCGGCCCCAGACGACTTCAAGGGCGACTTCTCCAACTTCTGGTCCTACGTGGCCCCGCTGGCCTTCGGAACCATCTGGTCGGCCTTCCTGGCCCTGCTGATGGCCGTTCCGGTCGCAATCGCCGTAGCACTGTTCATCTCGCACTTCGCCCCGCGCAAGCTCGCCCAGGGCCTCGGCTACCTGATCGACCTGCTCGCCGCCGTTCCGTCTGTGGTCTTCGGCCTCTGGGGCATCGGCGTCCTGGCACCCCTCGTGCAGCCGTTCTACGCCAGCCTGGTCGAGTGGTTCGGTTGGTTCCCGCTGTTCGCCGGCCCGGTTTCAGGCACCGGCCGCACCATCTTCACCGTGGCCATCGTGCTCGCCGTGATGGTGCTGCCGATCATCACCGCCATCTGCCGGGAAATCTTTCTGCAGACACCGGTGCTCTACGAGGAGGCCTCGCTGGCCCTCGGCGCCACCCGCTGGGAAATGATCACCATGGCCGTGCTGCCGTTCGGCCGGGCCGGCATCATCTCCGCGGCGATGCTGGGCCTCGGCCGCGCGCTCGGTGAGACCATGGCAGTCGCCATGGTGCTTTCCCCGAGCCCCCAGATCCTGTTCCAGCTCTTCACCTCCCAGAACCCCACGACGATCGCCGCGAACATCGCGCTGAACTTCCCCGAGGCACACGGCGTCGGCGTCAACATCCTCCTGGCCACCGGCCTCGTGCTCTTCGTCATCACGCTCATCGTCAACATGATCGCGCGCGTGATCATCAACCGCCGCAAGGCCTTCTCTGGAGCGAATTGATGACCACCATGACCGTCTCCACCCCCGTGAGCAACTCCCTCACCGCCGGCAAACTGCCCAAGAACACTCCGCTGATGGTGCTCGCCGCCAGCTGGATTGTCGTGGGCGCCATTTTCGCCGTGGTCTTCATGTCCGGCGCCACCGAGTCGTACAACTGGGTGGGCACGCTGTTCTTCGGCACCGTGCTGTATTGCGTGGTGCTGTACCTGTTCTCGTACTTCGTCGAGGGCGTGCGCCGGGCCAAGGACCGCCTGGTCACTGCACTGGTCACCATTGCGTTCGTCGTGGCCCTGATCCCTCTGGTCTCGCTGGTGGGCACCACGCTCATCAACGGCCTGCCGGCCTTCCTCACCCCGACCTTCTTCACCGAGTCCCAGCGCAACGTCGTCGGCGCCGGCGGCGGCGCCCTGCACGCCATCGTGGGCACCCTGTTCGTCACCGGCCTCGCCACCCTGATCTCGGTGCCGATCGGGCTGCTCACCGCCATCTACCTCACCGAGTACGGCCGCGGCCGGCTCGCCCGCGGCATCACCTTCTTCGTCGACGTGATGACCGGCATCCCCTCGATCGTGGCCGGCCTGTTCGCCTACGCGCTGTTCTCGCTCCTGTTCAACGACCCGGGCATCCGGTTCGGTTTCGGTGGGTCGGTGGCGCTGTCGGTGCTGATGATTCCCGTGGTGGTGCGCTCCAGCGAGGAGATGCTCAAGCTGGTGCCGAACGAGCTGCGTGAGGCCGCTTACGCGCTTGGCGTGCCGAAGTGGCTGACCATCGTGAAGGTGGTGCTGCCCACCTCGTTGGCGGGCATCGTGACGGGCATCATGATCTCGATCTCCCGGGTGATCGGCGAGACCGCTCCCCTGCTGATCATCGCCGGCTTCACCGCCAGCATGAACTACGACATGTTCAGCGAGCGGATGATGACCCTGCCGGTGTTCGTGTACAACCAGTACGCCAGCCAGGGCGCCGATTCGCAGGCCTACATCGATCGGGCCTGGGCCGGGGCGCTCACCCTGATCGTGATCGTGATGCTGCTCAACCTCGTTGCCCGGCTCGTCGCGCGCACCTTCTCCCCCAAACTCGGCCGCTGACGCGCCCGCCCTGACTTTCCAGCTTCACCAGATTCGAAGGAACACATGTCCAAGCGCATTGAAGTCAACGACCTCGACGTCTACTACAGCAAATTCCTCGCCGTCGAGGGCGTGTCTCTGACCATCGAACCACGCACCGTCACGGCCCTGATCGGGCCCAGCGGTTGTGGTAAGTCCACGTTCCTTCGCACGCTCAACCGCATGCACGAGGTCATCCCCGGCGCCCACGTGGACGGTGAGGTGCTGATCGACGGCAACAACCTCTACGGCCCGGGCGTGGACCCGGTGCTCGTGCGACGCCAGGTGGGCATGGTGTTCCAGCGCCCCAACCCGTTCCCGACCATGTCGATCGGCGACAACGTGCTCGCCGGCGTGAAGCTTAACAACAAGCGCATGTCCAAGAGCGACGCGGACGCGTTGATCGAGAAGTCGCTCAGCGGCGCGAACCTCTGGAACGAGGTCAAGGACCGCCTCGACAAGCCCGGCTCCAGCCTCTCCGGCGGCCAGCAGCAGCGCCTCTGCATCGCCCGCGCCATTGCCGTGCAGCCCGACGTGATCCTGATGGACGAGCCCTGCTCGGCGCTGGACCCGATCTCCACCCTCGCGATCGAGGACCTCATCGAAGAGATGAAGGTGGACTACACGATCGTGATCGTGACGCACAACATGCAGCAGGCCTCACGGGTCTCCGACCGCACCGCGTTCTTCAACATCGCCGGCACCGGCAAGCCCGGCAAGTTGATCGAGTACGACGACACCACCACCATCTTCTCCAACCCCACCGTGCAGGCCACCGAGGACTACGTCTCCGGCCGCTTCGGCTAAACCCGCACTCGCGTACACACAGAACGCCCGGTCGACCCCTCAGGTCGCCCGGGCGTTCTCGTCCCTCCCCCTGGCGCCTGTGGCCCCAGTCGGGCCGCGAAAGCGGCCCAACGGTCACCACAGCACTCTCGAAGCAGCCACACCCCCGCTCTCGTGAACACCTCACCTCGCGAAAGCGGGCCAACGGTCACCACGGAGGCCGCGAAGCAGCCACGGGGCCGCTTTCGCGAGAGCATCATCTCGCGGGAGGGCGTCCTCGGCCCGGGCTGCGGGCGTTAGGAGCCGGTGCGGGCCAGTAGGGACGCGTTCAGGGCGCGGGTGAACGCGAGGTCGCTGGGGAACTCCTGGCCGTCCAGAGCGGTCACTGCGACCGCCAGGCGCACGCTGGAGACCAGCCACGCCGCATCCGCCGCCCGGAGTTCGTCCACCGTGACGTCGCGGTACTCCACAGTCTCACCCCGCGCCTCGAGGTACTCGAACACGCTCTGCTGGGTTGTGCCGTGCAGGATGGCGCCGCTCGGCGCAGGGGTGATGTAGCGATCACCGATGCGCACGATGACGCTCGAGGTGGGGCCCTCCATCACGTAGCCGTCGTGGGTGAGGAAGATGGTGTCGTCGGCGCCGCGGCGCTTGGCCTCCCTCAGCGCGGCCATGTTGATGGCATAGCTCAGCGTCTTGGCGCCCATCAGCAGCCACGGTGCCTGCTCGGCCACACCACGCGGGTAGCCGCGATCGAGGGTGACCACGCGCACGCCCTGTTCGCGCACGGCGGTGAAGTCGGTGGCCCCGGTGGCGTGCAGCCAGGCGGTGGGCGCGGGCCCGTGCTCGACGCCGCGGCTGAGTACGAACTTGAGCGCCAGCTCGCCCTCGGCGGGAATGCGTGCGACCGTGTACGCGATCGCAGCCCGCCACTGGGCCGGGTTGGGCACCGGCAGGTCGCAGATCTGGGCGGAGTTGATGAGCCGGCTGATGTGCGGCTCCACCTCCTGCGGGTGCCCGTTGACCACGCTGAGGGTCTCGAAGATGCCGTCGCCGCGCTGGGTGCTCAGCTCGGCGACCCGCAGCGCCGGGGCGCCGGAGTCGATCTCATGGAACGTGTCGACGAAGTCGGTTCGGGTGGAGTCGGCCGGCTCCGGGTCGATGAGCAGCGTGAACGGCAGGGTCATGTACCGAGACTACCCACTGGCCCTGTCCTCGACGAGCCTGCGCGAACCGGCAGTTGGGGGCAGTGCCGGGCCGTACAACTGCTCCCAATTGCCCTCTCGGCGAGAGCGACCCCAGCGAGAGGACAGTTCGGCACAGTGCGGGGCAGGATTACTGCCCCCAACTGCCTTCTCGTCGGGGCGAACAGGCGCTGGCTAGCTCTGGATGGCCACGATCGGGTCGGTGGTGGGCTGGTCGGAACCGCCCGCCGGCTCGACGGTGACGCCCACGGTGTCACCCGCCGTCATGGTGCCGTCGAGCACCCGCCAGGAGGTGCCAGAGCCGGTGGAGTCGAACGTGCCGGCCGAGATCGGGCCGCCCTCGCCGATGTACCAGAGCTGGTAGTCCTGGTCGTCGCCCAGGGCAGGCAGGTCGTCGACGATGATCGCCGACAGGCCCAGCTCCCCCGACCAGACCAGGGTAGCTTCCTGGCCGTCGGCGGTCTCGGTCGACGCCCGCTGGGTGTCGGGGGCCGCGTTGATCTCGGCCAGGCTGGCGGCCTGCTGATCGGCGAACTGATCGTTCGGGTTGCCGTAGATGGCCTGCCCGGCGAAGGTTCCACCCACGAACAGTGCCACGGCAGCGGCCGCGGCCACGAGGTAGCCCGCCGGGCGCTGGAACCAGCGACGCTGGGCGCGTTCGCCCGCTGAGGTGCGTGGAGCCGCGTTCGGCGCCGCCGGAGCGGCAGTGGGCGCGGTGGCGTCGGAAGCCTTGGGGACCGCCGTGAGGGGCGCGCCGGGAGCCGGCGGCGCATCCGTGACTGCCGGACTGTCGGCAGCCGGTTGCGCCGGAGCGCTCAGCGGCGGCAGCTGCGGGGTGGAAGCCAGCTTGGCCATCAGGCTCGCCTTGAGCGCGCTGGAGGGCTGCACAGGGGCTGCGGAGAGGCCAAGGGCCACGGCGGTGTCGCTGAGCTCTGCCGCCTCGATCCGGGCCTGCTCTGAGCGCTCGAGGTAGCGCTCGTACTCTGCGGCCTCCTCGGCGCTGAGCGCGTGCAGGGCGTAGGCACCGGCCAGGTCGGCCGGATTGTCGGTGGAACCGTTGCCGGTCACGTTGTCAGACTGGTCGCGGTCGGTCATGACGCCACCCCCAATTCATCTCGCAGCCGGATTAACCCGTCGCGCAACCGGGTTTTCACGGTGCCGAGCGGGATGTGGAGGAACTCGGCGACCTCACGGTGACTGTAACCGCTGAAGTACGACAAGCTCACGGCTTGTCGTTGCAGTTCGGTCAGTCTGGACATCGCCTTCTCCACCCTTTCGTGCTCAATGCGCACCTCGACGGTTTCGGCGACGTGGTCGTACGGCACCGCAAGGTCGCGGATGCCGATTTTGGTATCCCGTTCGCGGCCGGCCTGCGACGACCGAATCCGGTCGATCGCACGTCGGTGCGCCATGGTCATGATCCAGGTCGAGGCCCCGCCACGCTGCGACTCGTACCGCGAAGCCGTCTGCCAGATCTCCAGGAAAATCTCCTGGGTCACTTCTTCCGACTGGGCGTGATCGATCAGCACGCGCTTGACCAAGCCAAGCACCCGCGGAGCGATCTGGTCGTACAGCTCTCCGAACGCCGCCTCGTCCCCTCCGGCTACACGGGCGAGCAGCTCTTCTTTCGAAGGCGCTGTCGACGCGGCGTCGAGGTTGAATTCAGCAGTCATGAGATCCAGCATGTCAGGTCCAGTTCCCTTCCATGCAGAGGGTTCGGTACCGAGTCCCCGTTGGATTGGTCTGGAGCGAAAGATGTTGTAGGCCTGTGACCTGCGCTGGGCGCGGGACGTGCGGGCAGAATGAAGGCCGGACCGCAGAACGCCTCTCGGCGCGAGGCCGTTCTAGACGGCGAATATTGGAGCCCGGGGTTACTGCGGTCCGGCCAGCATCAAGTGTAAACGACAACCGACGGATGTTCATTCCCGCAGGTGTCGAGACTCAGGATCTTTTCGGCCGGGGCCCTATTCGAGCGAGTCGCTGCGCCACAACCGGGCGCAGGAGGCGAATTCCTGGGCGGTGGTGGAGAACCGCAGCGCCCGCGTGGTGAGTTCGCTGGATCGGCCGGGCTCGGTGGTGTCGAAGTCGTCGGCGACGCTGGCGCAGCCGGCGCCGATTACCCGGCAGAACGCGGCTGCCCGGTCCAGGGCGATGGCGAAGTCGCCGGTGAACAGGCCGCGCAGGATCTCGTCGGCCAGCAGGATGATCTCGGCCGGCCCGGTGGGCACCGCGGCGCCCGCGACGACCGGGTCGATGGTCACGGCCACGTCGATACCGCGCTGATACAGGTAGGCCGTGCCCTCGGCATCCTGCCGGATCAGCAGGCGCACGAGGTAGATGCGCCAGAGCGCGCCGGGCAGGCTGCGCGGTGTGGCCCGCGACCAGAGTTCGGCGACGGCGTCGATGCCGTGTTCGTCGGTGTAGCCCACCAGGCGTTCGACGACGTCGGGGTCTGGGCTGTCCCGCACTCGTGCGAGCAGCGCCTGCGCCGTCTCGTGCGCGATGCGGCTAATCTGCGCCGGGTCTTCGCCGCCCTTGATCGACTCGAACTTCGAGCCGGAAAATTGGGTGGGCTTGTGGAAATCGTCGGCCATCACGCTCCTCCTGGCTGTGTCGGTGTCGGCGGCAGCTGCGGCGCCGGGTGTGGGGTGGTGATTGTGCGAGTCGGGTGTTCGGGCCGGCTGCATCACTGGATGCCTCCACGCTAGTCACAAAAACCGTCGCGCAATCCACGCTAAGTTATTAACCGCGGGCCTCTAGCTCAGTTGGTAGAGCAAAGGACTTTTAATCCTTGGGTCGTCGGTTCGAGCCCGACGGGGCCCACCATAGTTTCACTGGGAAGCGGGTTTCTACCGCTGGCTGCCAGCGGGGGAAACCCCTCCGAAACCCCTCGTTACTAATCGAGATCAGTGTCTACCCACCGCGTCACCTCAGCGGTGACTGTTTTCTGAATCTGGAACGCATCAAAAGACTTGTAAAGCTTGTGCGCGAGATCCGACGGCATCGTGGGAAGGCCCTTTTCCTTCAGGAGCAGAACTCTTTTTTGCTTGGCCATCATGTATCCGACTTCCAGTGCGACATTCGGATTCGAACTTCGCGAATGCATGTCCTCATAGACCGCGATGCCGAAGTTGCAGCACGTCAGATAGACCTCGATGTTCGCCCAAAGGTCGTCGGCGTAGTCCTTTTGGTCCGCTCGCACGCAGTGCAGTCCACGGTCGTGGAGCGCGGCCGCAATGGAGGCATAGACCTCCTCCAGCTGAGGCGACGGGTTAAAGCTCATCATCACGAAAAAATTCTTGGATGGCTCTGGATGGTCCCGCAAGAACCTCTCGAAGTTCGGTTGAAGATGCTCCAGTCCGGACGTCCCGCTGAGACGGCCAAGCGTCTGGGACCGTTTTACTTCGTCCACGTGGGATTGCACCGCCTTCTTGATTTGAGCCGCCCGCGCCGCTCCGGAGGACTTCCAGGGGAGCTGGACTGTGGCCTCAATGTCGCGCTGTCGCGCAAGCTTCATCACCTTGGTGAACTCAGACATTGACCAAAGATCGACAGTGTCCTGCATGAGATGGAACTCGGTGAAGCCACCCGAGTTCCTTTCGAAAACGACGATCGCTTTGTTGCGGTCGGTCATTGCCAAAAGATTCCAAGGCCGCCATAGCGGTGATTCGAATATATTGATGCCCTCGCGCTCCAGCGCCACCTCAACGGCCTCGGCAAATTCATCTACGACCGAGCAGAGAATCGTTTCGTCAGAATCGGTCATATTGCCGGTACGGTGCGACATGCCTTGCATCGTGATTCCCACTTCAGGCCGCCATTCCCCTAGTCCGCTGCCTCACCTTATCGTCCTGCCAAGACCAGCCAGTTGTGACGGTGAATGTGCATCTGACCGGTAGATTGGCGACGAGCAGTGATCAGCTCCACAAACAAGGGACAGCAGTGCGCGCACCGGAACTTTCTCTATTCGACGTTTTTGGCGTCTCCCGCGAAATCCCGCTCAACTACGTCGTACGAGAGAAGGTCGACGGCGTCTTTCTGGATGCGCTTACACAGCACAAGCACCTTGTAATTCATGGGAGCTCGAAGCAGGGGAAGACGAGCCTTCGCAAGCACACGTTGCCGTCAACTGATTACATCATCGTCACCTGCTCTAACAAATGGAACTTAGCTGAGCTGCATGCAGCCATACTCAAGGCCGCCGGTTACAAACTTGAGGGGACGACGATTCGTACCACCTCCGGTGATCTGAAAGTGAACGCCAAACTGGGCGCAAAACTCAAATTGCCGTTCATCGGTGATGCCGGGGCAGAGGTTGGCACTGAAGCGAGTGAAGCCACGGCCCGATCTGAAGCCGAAACGTCCCTTGAACTGGATGCCGCTGATGTGAATGACATCATCGATGCCCTTGACAAGTCCAATTCACCGAAACGAATTGTCCTTGAAGACTTCCACTACCTACCAGAGGAAACTCAAACCGACTTCGCCGTCGCGCTCAAGGCATTCCATGAAGATTCGGCTTACTGCTTCATCGTGGTCGGTGTCTGGTTGGACGAGAATCGTCTCCTTCAACACAACGGCGATCTCGGGGGACGGCTCCTGTCGGTCAACGCTGACAAATGGACTGTCGAGGAGCTGAAGTCCGTCATGAACGTTGGCAGCGCACAACTGAATATCAAATTCACTCCTCAGTTTATGGATTCTCTTATCGACGGTTCCCTCTCCAGCGTCTGGATTGTGCAGGAGGTGTGCAAGCTCGCGTGTGAGCGCGCCGGGGTCTATGCCACTCAAGAGAATTGCGTAGTGATCGATGACGATGTTCCCGCATTGATAACCCAAGTCGTTAATCAAGACACGGCGCGCTATGTGGGCTTTCTCTCCCGTTTTGCAGGCGGCATTCAAAACACGCGGCTCGAAATGTTCCGATGGATTCTGATGTCTGTATTGCTCGCGGAGTTGGAAGATCTGACCCGAGGACTGACCTATGGATGGCTCACACAGACGATCAACATGCATCACCCGACAGCTCCCGTTAACGCAGGAAACATCACGCAGGCATTGCAGTCCACGGCTTCCCTGCAGCTCGTACACATGAAGCTGAAGCCCATCATTCTTGATTACAACCAGACTGCAAGGCGGCTCACCGTGGTGGACAGAAGCTTCATGATCTGGCTGCAGCACCAAGATCGCGCCGCGCTGATCTCGGAACTCGAATTAAGCTGAGGTTGAATCGCGCACGTAGGCGTCGAAGCGGGTGACGTGCTCCGTGTAGTCGCTGGGGTACAGGTGCGCATAGATGCTGTCCGTCGTGGTGACGCTGGCGTGTCCGAGCCAGCGGCTCACCTCGTAGGGCTTGAACCCGGCGGCCAGCCACAAGCTAGCCGCCGTGTGGCGCAGGTCGTGCACGCGCATCTCAGGCAGACCGACTGCGCGTAAGGCGGGTCGGAAGTAGTTTCGTCGGAAGCTCCCGACGTCCAATACGCGCAAAAAGTCCACGGCATGGGTGCCGACTGCGCGACCCGGCCAGAACAGGGCTGCCGAGTCGCCGGAATGCGGGTGCATCATCTTGTATTTCCGTAGCTCAGCAATCAGGCCGCTGTGCATGAGTGGTACGTCGCGGGTGGAGCGCCTTGACTTGGGCGTTCCGACTACCCACTCCCCTGCGATCTTGTGCAACGTCTGGCGCACTCGAATGTGTCCCGCTGCGAGGTCGACGTCGCCGACACGGAGACCCATCAACTCGCCCGCCCGTAGGCCTGTGAAGGCGGCGAACCGGACCAGCAGCCCACCCGGGGCAGAGGCATCCATCGCCGCGCTGACACGCTCCACATCTGCTGCCGTGAGGAATGCTGGAGCGAACGCATCAGCCGTGTGTGCTTTGGGTAGGCGAACCCCGTCGCAGGGGTTGTAGGTGATGAGCCTGTCGTCAGCGGCGAATTTGAACGCCTTCCGCAGTCCGACGTAGCAGTGGTGGACTGTCGCAGGAGCGAGCCCCTTGCCAGATAGCGCGACGATCCAGGTTTGGACCTCTGCTCGCGTGATCGTGGAGATGCGACGGTGGCCGAACTCGGGTAGGACGTGATTTCGATAAACGGATTCAGAGCTTCGGTAGGACAGCGGCTTCAACGCCGGTTTGCTGGCGGCCAAGGATGCAGCGACAACGTCGCCGAGTGTCTTGGAGTTCTTCACCAGCGGCTCGGTGCTTGTGCCGTCGGCCAGGTCGTTCTCCACCTTGAGCGCGAATCTCTCGGCCTCGCGCTTGACCTTGAAGGAACGCTGCTTGAATGCAGACCCGGAACGCCACCGAACCTCGTATGCAATGCCTGTCTTGCGTTCCACTTCGCGTACGTGGGCCATCAGTACTGCCCTTTCTTGGCTGTGGGGATTCGGGAATCAGGGCGGAAGGTGCCGAGTTCCCAGTCGGGTTCCGTGGTCGCGGACCAGATGTAACGGGCATAGATCCGAACGGCGTGCCCGCCGTAGAGCTGCACGATACGGACGACGACGGCAGGGTGGTCGTCGGACTCCATCACCACGTGGCCGGGGCGAAGCTCACTAGCGGGCACACCTGTAGTGATCGGTCGCAGGTTGTATGCAGTTCCGAGGGTCTGGTGTTCGGAACGGGTGCGAGGCGCGACGCTCATGCTGCTGCCTGCTCTGCGGATCGGCGGACGACGCCGCCAACGACGGTGTGTGTCCATTGGCCGGCACCGCTCTGGGTGGGTACGCCGTCGGCGTTGAGCTGGCGAGCGATAGCAGACAAGCTGAGTCCAGAGGCGCGGTGGTCGAGGATCGCGGCCTGCACCTCGGGCGTGACCTGAGAGGGCTTGCCGAGTTGGACGCCTTCAGCCTTCAGCGCTGCGAGCGCAGCAGAGGTTCGCTCGCCGATCAGCTCACGCTCGAACTGCGCCACCTGCATCAGCACCCCGGCGATGAAACGCCCTGTTGCGTTGCCCGTATCCAGGTCGAAGTCCAGTACCGCGATGGCCCACCGCTGCCGTCGGGAAATGGCAAGCAAGCCGCTGAAGTCGATGACCGAGCGAGATAGGCGGTCGAGCTTGGCTGCGACAAGGCCGTCGGCAGCACGCTGCTTCCGTGTGCGCAGCACGGCGAGCGCGGCTTGAAGGCCAGGACGGTCGGTGTCCTTGCCAGACGCACCATCGTCGACGTACCAATCGACAATCTCCCACCCCTTGACGGTCGCCGCCGAGAGGATCGCTTCACACTGCGCGTCGATGCCGAGGGACGTGTCGCGACTCCGGTCGGCGCGGCTGATGCGCAGATACCCGAGCATGCGCTTGCTCATGAGTCGGCGCCCAGACCGTCGAAGGGCTGATTCCACCAGCGCTCGTGCACCACTTCCCACACGTCCTCACCCGGGATCAGCCCGAGCGTCGAGCCATCCTCCCATTGCACGTGCACCGTGCCTGCGTCGTCAATGTGCTCGACGGTGCCAGTCGTGCCCGGAGCGAGCCGAGTGTGCGCGTCCGAGGTGCTCACAAGGCGCAGGATCGCGCCGGGGCAAAGGGCGCTCATGCCTGCACCGGCTCGGTGGCCGTGGCCGGAGTGGCCTTGAGCGTGGCAGGCTTGGCCGCTGCGGCACGAACGAGTGTCTCCTTGGGCACAGCCTTGGTCTTGGGTTCGGGCTTGGGCGCTGTGGCCTTGGCGTAGGCAGCCTCTGCGGCGGCGAGGCGACGTGCAGCCTTGGCCTTGGTCTCCGCTTCGAGTTCGGCTGCACGGTCGGCGATGCGCTTCTGGTTGCCGTCGCTCTTCTGGAACGTCCCACGCAGAGCGGAGGCGAGGTAGACCGACAGCGGGTCCACCTTGTAGCCGGTCTGCTCCTCCAGCCAAGCTGCGTAAGCGGCGATAACCGGCGTTACTTCCTTGGCCGCGTAGTGAGCGAGAGCCGGGGTCTTTTTGGTGTTCGACATTGTGGTTTCTCCTTGGTCGTTTCCGAGCGGTGATCCTCGTCACCGCTCGGAGGAAGTTAAACCTGCTTTTGTTGCAAATGGCAACAAAGCATCTGCTGGCCATTTGGTGGCAGATAATCGGGCGACCCATACCGGCCTCACGGAACGCCTAGTTCGTGTGGCCCTGGCCATCCTCATGTGGCTCCGGGTCCGATAGGCCCTTGGTCCGGGCTGCCCACACCGCCCGCTGAGCCAGATCGTAGGCTTCTAGCCACAGCTCCGGGTCTTCCGCCTGGATAAGCACGTTGACGACGGCTAGAGACCAGACCTGCGCCTGACGAATCTGGCGAGCGCGCTCGTCCATCAGCCCTGACCCGAGTTCCTGCCCAGTCCGCGACTGGAGAAGTTGGCTCCACGGTCCCGGGCCAACATGTACTCCTCGCGGGTGAGCTGTGAGGCGCGTGTCTCGGGTTCGGCTGGGGACTGGGCGAGCAGTTCCCGCTCCTGCGCTGCACGCTCCTCGGTGCTGACCTTCGGACGCGTGCGCTGTGGAGTCAGAGCCTTGCGCTCGGCACGGTCTGCCTCCCGTCGGTCATGATCCTTCTCGCGTTCCTCCGTGTCGTCCACGACCTCTGCGTCTAGCACGTTGGGGTCCTCGTCCCTGTCTTCTGCCACGTCCACCAACACGCCCTCCAGGACGTCTTCGTATGTGGGTCTTGCAGTAACGCCGATCTCGATCTCCTGCTTGCTCGCGAGGCCTGCCCGATCGAGGCCGTCACGGATGGCGACCAGGCGCGCCTGCACGGGTTGCTTGTCGTCCAGAGCGATCCTCAATAGTGCGGACATCAGGTCGTCCGCGCGCATCAGGAGCCTCACCTGTGCCGCAGCGCGTACCTGCGGGGCAGCGCCGCCATGCATCCGACACACAGCAGCACCGTTGATCGGTCGGTTCCCACATGGCTGTCCATTGCGTCTCCGTGCCTTACATAGGGTCACACCATGTAAGGGGTTCAAGCTCTTGCCGCTCATGTCATTTCTCCACTTCAATGGTCAGTGCAGTTCTGGTCTTCGTCCTTGACGGGGTGCCCGAAGAACCCGGCGAAGAACCCTGTGTGCTCCTAGAGCGGGTTCTTCTTGATTTACTGGGTTCTCTCTCGGGTTCTTCAGGGAGAGCGAGTTCTTCGTCGGCCCTGATGAGCGCCCCATCCGCCGTGAGCGACTCGGGCCCCTGAAGAACCCGCTCGGAGAGCTTGAGTTTCGGGAAGAACCCGCTCTGCCCGTACGCAGGGTTGTTAGCGGTTTCTTCAGTGACCCACTCCCACCCGCTTGCCATGCCGCCCTTGTTGGAGTTGACCTTCGGCCGGCACCGACTTCGAGCGCGCCCGATCTGGCTCTTGCTGAAGCCCTCGGACAGGCCCACCGACAATCCCTCAGCAGCATCAACACGCCCGTTGTTCTCCGCCATGAACGTCTGGAGCCAGCGCACAACTTCGTCCACGTCGGTGGGGCGATTGATGATTTCTGATACCGACACGGAAGTCGCTCCGAGCATTTCGACTTGAGCCACATGGGCGTTTTCCCCGTCGTCTAGCTCGACCACGGTGTCCACGAGGCGGTAAGCCAGCGACCCTGCTTCGATGCGTGCGTAGTTGCCCTTGTCTTGAGACAGCACGACGGAATCGTTGTCCTCATCGAGGGCAAACAAGATGACCGAGCGGGCTGCATCGCGATAGGCGTGACTTCCGGAGAGCTTGTCGGACACATGCCCTGCACCCTTGTTGAAGTGCATGATCCCGAGGATGACGGTGTCGGTGTCGGATGCCAGTCGAGCCAGCGGGTCCAGCACAGCACGGACGTCTGCCACCTTGTGGTCGTCGCCCTGGATCGTGGACGTGATCGGGTCAAGAATGACGAGCCGAGCTTTGGTTTGCTTGATGGCCTCGGCGATGAGCGGTATGTCCTCTGGGAAATTGGGGATTCGCTCGCCAGTTTGGGCGTCCTCGGTGTACTCGATGGAGAGCCGGTAAAAGGCGTCCATGTCGGCTCCGGCAGCGGTGAGTCGCGGCTTCATCTGCGTCTCCCAATCGTCTTCCACGCTGACGTACAGAACCGAACTGCGCTCGTCTTGGAAGTCACCCGGCAGCCGCCCGAATTGCGCCTCAACCGCCGCCCAGATTGCGAAGGTGGATTTCCCGACTCCGCCGCGTCCTGCAAACAGCGTGAGAGTGCCCACCGGCAGGCGGTCCTCCCACAGGAATCGCTGGCGACGAGAGCGGATTTTCGAAGCGGCCTGGACAATAACGCGGCTCTCGGGTGCAGACTTGGGCGTCGACTTCTTCGCCTCTCCAACCAACGACGGGATGTCCTCCGGCTCGATCTGAACGAGGTCTTCTAGGCCGTGATCTGAACAGTGATCGCGCAGATCCTTACCCACTGCAGAATGAACAATTTCCAGTTGTTCAGCGTCGACACCTACGGACTGCAACGACTGGTAAACCGCGAGGGCGTGCCGGTAGCCCGCTGGATCGCGGTCGGCGATGATCGTGATGAAGCTTGAAGTGTGACGAAAGTGCTCTGAATGCGCAGTCGTCCATTTGCCAGCTCCGCCGGAATTGCAGGTGGCAACGCTGTCATACGCGGAGCGCGCGGCCTCCACGTCGCTCTCGCCCTCCACGATCAACACCTCCTCGCCAGTGTTCAGCGCTTCTGCCAGCTCAGGCAGCCGATATGGAAGGGGCTCCACGCCCTCCATGTTGTAGACCCACTTGCCCTTCAACTTCGGGTCAGGTCGGCGCTGCTGGAACTTCTTCCCGGACCGACGGACAACTTCGTACTTCAGGTTGTTGTCCTCGTCCGCGTACTTATAGACCGCCTCCTCGGTACTCGGTGCGGCGAGGTCCGACCACTTCAGGCCGAGCCTGGCGATCACATCGGCCGAGTCGCATCCAGCCTTGCAATCCAGAAGTACCTTGCCCGTGTCGCCCCAAGCGACGGAAAGAGAAGCTGCACGATCGTCGTGGTGCGGACACAAGGCTTGGTACTGGTCCCCGCCGCTGTGCGTCACGCCCTCAAGGAGGTCGATTAGCCGTTTCAGGGGTGGTGGAATCTCGGGGGCGTTCCCCGGTTTTGATGCCATAGCGCGCCTACTTCGCGTCGCTGCGGGAGCCGAGAATCCAGTTCTCGATGTCCTCGGCGGCGATCAACACCACGAGCCCTCCGGGCCGCGCGTACTGCAGTCTTCCCGATTGGGCTGCGCGCCGGGCCTGCCGTTCTGTGATCCCGTACTTCTCAGCCAGCGGGTGCTCAGGCACCTCGCTAAACCTGTAAACCTGCTTGCTGTTCGTTTTGCTTGCCATGAGCGAGTTCCTGTCCCGGGTGGCCGGGAGGGGTCCATTAACGACAAAAGCCGAGCTTGGAACCCTCCCGACGAATTGTCGAAATGGTCCTCTGCTCGGCTAAACGGTTCCCTGCGTCTGTCAGATCTGCATGAGACCGACACGTCTTCGCTACAACCGTCGCCGGGCGTAACAGCTTTCCACTGGGAACTTCGCTTGGCCGCGTACCTCCAGTCATCCCTCAGGGCGCTTTCGGAACAGCGGTACTGCTTTTCTTGATCTTGGTTCTAGCCGGATTGACTCGGCTTGGTTTAGTTTACTTCAATGCGGTTCGGCGCCGCTCGGACGGCTATCTGAGACGCATTTTCCATCAAGGTTCGAGAGTTGGTGCGTAGCGTTCCAAGGCGTATTTCAAACGCACCGTCTGAAAGTCGAATGCATCGACTGTGGTCGGAACATCGCAGTACCACTCCAACCCCTCACAGCCCAACTCGTCCGTGGCGCGGATGAGGTCCAAGCCCAGGAGGGGAACGCGTGCGCCCCGACTGAGTGGTCCTCGGAAGTAGAGCATTTGGAAGCTGTGCGCTACTTCCCAGGCGGACAGCCGAGCGCCGTTGTCCTTCCACTTCGCGAGACGCATACTCGCCTCCGTGACAGTTCCACGCGTGAGCGGGCGTAGACAATCGGCAGGGGCGGACACGTATCGGAGGGTGGCCAGCGACACGGCTGGAAGCGCCAGCATTCGCGTCTTGGATGTGAGGCCTGGGTCGGGTTCGTCCTCCACATCCCAGAAGACCTCGTGATAGTTCTCGAACGGGCTGACAAGCGGCACAAACGCTGCCCGCGGTACAATCGTTGATACAGACATTCGGTTTCCTCCTGATGATTCTGTTCCGGGATGATCGACCTCGGCAGGCGTGCACCTCACTCGGGCGCGGCTGCCGGGGTTGTTCTCTTACTGCCAGCGCGGCGATAGGTCGATGGGCCGAAAGTTCTCCCGCGGCATCATCGAGAGTGTCTTCTGCACGGCTGCGATCGGGTCGGCGATTTTCGCACGCAAGGACGCCGCACTCCTGCCGTAGCTCTGTTGGAGTCCCTGCATCCTGTCGACCTCATGGCGCAGCTTGGTGTAGCGGCGCGTGAGTTCAGCCGTGTCCTGTCCGCGCCGCAGATCGTCTCGGACGGCCTCCAGTTCTCGTAGTAGGGCGAAAGCCCCTTCGACGCTCGTCCTGCCGCGAGAAACGTGTTCCTCCGCCTGCGCAGCAATCACCTGCTCCATCGGTCGGACTCGGTCAAACACCTCGTCATCCACAGCGGCGATGGTCCGACGCTCCACCTCTGAGTTCGGATACGATGCGTTGCGGGCGGCGATGCGAGGTGCATCGAGGGCGTCTTCCGCGACGGACGTCACAAAGTAGTGACCCGGCTGGACTGCTGGCTGGGTCTCCTCGACGTCGCTGCCGTCGGGACTGTCGACCTTCTTGATTCCTGGGATCGTGCTCACGATTGCGTCCTTTCCTAGCCCCGGCGCTGCATGCGCTCGCGGTGCTGACGTTCGATGTCGGGGTTGGCTGTGTTCTGGATACGGGCGAGGGTTGCACGACGCTTGTCCTCCGCAGCGAAGGCCTCGGCGAATTCATCGGCCATCGCGTCGAGCCGCTGCGCGAGGGAGTCTGTTGCGACCTCAAAGTCGGTCGACGTCTCAGCGAGAGCCTTTTCGAGAAACTGGCTCCGACCGTCGCGCGGGTACTCGGGCAGTCCCGTCCTCGGGTCCGCTTTACCTTGCGCGGTTGGAGCTGGGATGAAGCTCCTCTGGTAGTGGGGTCCTGGCATTGTTCATTTCCTCTCTCGGTGGGTAGATCCTGATTGCTTGGTGGTGGCGAGCGCAGCGGCGACCTCCGGATAAACAAGGCCATACGGTTGCAGCCCAGCGAGCAGCGCTTGACGCACGAATGTCGCCTTACTGGTTCCGCCCGACAGGGCGACGAGGGACGTTATCGCCGCGTCGACCTCTGGCGGCACCATGAGTCCGATCCGCACCCCTCGGGTGATGCCCTGAGATGGTCTGGCCATGGGTTCCTCCGTTGCTTGCCGGTTAGTGACGTCACTAATTTAAACTGATCGGGAATCAAATGGCAACAGAGGTCCGGAATCAAATGCCTGATGAAGTGCACTTTTGGAGTCCACAGCGTCAAGCGGCACGAGGTCGGAGAGAGGGAGACTTGAGGGTAAACAAGGAGGAAACCATGCCCAACTACGAAGCCCCAGACTCCAGCCTGTACAACCACAACGGCAGCAATTCGACCGAACGCAGCGAGTTCCAAGGCGACGCCGGTCAGCAATACACCACGCCTAGTGGTGCCCCTCGCGGCCTGTCCGTCGGGGAACGCGCCGCGTTGCTACGCCGGGAGGGGATGCGCCCCGGCTCGCCGTACGGACCGTCGCGGCGCGTCAACTACGACGACGCCACCAATCCGGACCCCGGCTCGATTCAACTCACGCCAGGATTCCGCCGCAACTGAGCCAGAGCGTGGCGAGGATGGCCGCTCACGCAGGATTCGGACAGATTGGGCCGCTCGCCCGCTCTGCTCCCGTCCGCGTGTCCTCGGCCAACCTCGCCACGCTAGGCGAGTCGCACAAGCCCGCATTCCGGGCACTGCCACAGCGGCCGTGCCTCGGAACCGCTGACTTCCATCCGCACGAGGCACCGCCCGGAGTTCGGGGTCTCGAAGTCCTCGCCTTCCATGGCCAGAGCATAAACCCTCCGAAACCCCTCCGACCGCGCTGAACCGGCGCAAACCGAAGCGAACCGACGCGTCCGCGATTTGCCGTCCCGAACCGACTGCAGCCCGCTAAATCACTGGGCAGAACGGTTCAGATCGGTTTACCCGGGACTGCGCCGGTCCGCCTCGGTTGGGTGTACCCACGTTCTTTTAATCCTTGGGTCGTCGGTTCGAGCCCGACGGGGCCCACAGTTGTGGCGCGATAGCGCTGTTATCGCCGCCAGGGCCGCCACGGTGTCGGCTCCTGGCGGGCGATCTTGCCGTAGTGGTCAACGGTGAGAATCACCGATTCGACCTTGCGGTTGAGGATGCTCAGGATCACCACGAACAGCCACAGTCCCCAGGTGAAGAACGTGAGGAACACGTTCAGCCAGAAGCGGATCCGCTTGGTGCGCTGCAGAACGGCCTGGTTGCCGGCGACACTGCTCACGGTCCAGCCGTCGGCGGCATACCGGGCGACCTCGTAGTTCAGCAGCTCGGTGCGCTGCTCCAGGGTCAGTGCGCCAGACTCAAGTGACATGCGAGCCCCAATCGGTTGATACCCGCAGCATAGAGCCGACACCGGGCGAAACCCACCCGCACCTCGACTTACTTCGAATTTGCTGTGCTGGGCGTGCGCACGGAATGTGCTGCGAGTATGCGGTGTTTCTCCCTGTGTTGACGCTCATACTGTTGTGCTGGTCTCCAGCCGCGGGCGCGCAATCTGCGTTTGTGCCGCGGATTGGCGCAACCAACGAGCGTCATGGGAGGAGCCCTAGTGCGCAAGAACATCGATGTCGAGGTTGAAACCGGCGTGATCGAGAAGTACCGCAGGCACCCCAACGGAAACGGCTGGGTGTCGGCCAAGGCGCGCGTGGCGCCGAGCGCGTTCATCTCGGAGACCGCCTACATTGAGTCCGGCGCCCAGGTGGGCCGTGACGCCTGGGTCGGCCCTGGCAGCTGGATCGACCACGACGCGATCATCCTCGACCGGGTTTTCGTGGGCCAGAACGTGCACATCGGCCAGGGCAGCCTGGTCGATCGCGGCGCCCACCTGGGCAGCCACGCCCGCATCGGCCGCGACGTGCGCATCGGCGCCGACGTGCGCCTCGAGCGCGACACCCGGGTGCCCGACAGCACGGATGTGGGCTTCGAGACCCTGGGCGCATCCGCTCGCCGCGCGCACGGCCTGGCCGCCTGACCGGGGCTTAAACCGACACGAGTCTGGCCTCGCGCCGGGCGTGCTGCGACGGATGCCCCGGCGACAGGAGCAGGATGGGGTCATGACACGTCGCGCACCGGTCACGGACATCAACGAAGACGACCTCTCGGTCAGCACGCCCAAGAAGGCGGCCGCCGGCCTCGAGGCGGTGGTCGTGGCCCTGGACCGGGGCATCGCCCAGGCCGGGGTGAGCCGCACCGCGCGGGCGCTGTTGCGGCTCAACCAGCGGAACGGCACCGACTGCCCCGGCTGCGCCTGGCCGGAGTCCACCGGGCACCGCAAGACCGCGGAATTCTGCGAGAACGGTGCCAAGGCCGTCGCCGAGGAGAACACCCTCCGCACCGTCGGACCCGAGTTCTGGGCCGAACACTCGCTCGCCGAGCTGGCCGGCAAGACCGAATACTGGCTGGGCAACCAGGGCCGCATCTCCCAGCCCGTGGTCGTGCGCCCCGGCGACACCCACTACTCCCCCATCGCCTGGGAAGACGCGTTCGCGCTGATCGGCGAGAAGATCCGCGCCACCACGCCGGACCGCACCGTGTTCTACACCTCGGGCCGCACCGCCAACGAGACCGCGTTCCTCTACCAGCTGTTCGCCCGGTCGATCGGCACCAACAACCTGCCCGACTGCTCCAACATGTGCCACGAATCCTCCGGTTCGGCGCTGAACCCCACCATCGGCATCGGCAAGGGCACCGTCTCCCTCGAAGACATCCACGTGGCCGAGCTCATCCTGGTCGTGGGCCAGAACCCGGGCACCAACCACCCGCGGATGCTGTCGGCCCTGGCCGAGTGCAAGGCCAACGGCGGCAAGGTCGTCGCCGTGAACCCGCTGCCCGAGGCCGGGCTGTTCAACTTCAAGGACCCGCAGACGCCCACCGGCCTGGTCGGCGGCGGGGTGCCGCTGGCCGACGAGTTCCTGCAGATCAAGGTGGGCGGCGACCTGGCCCTGTTCCAGGCGCTCGGCCACCTGCTGCTCGAGGAGGAGGCCCGGGTGCCCGGCTCCGTCGTGGACCAGGAGTTCATCGACGCCAACACCGACGGCATCGAGGCCTACCGCGCCGCGCGCACCGAGATCGACTGGGTCGAGACCGAGAAGGCCACCGGGCTGTCCCGGCTCGACATCAGCGTGGTCGCGAAGATGATGGCCGCCTCCAACGCCACGATCATCTGCTGGGCGCTGGGCCTCACCCAGCAGCCGCACTCGGTGAACACGCTCAAGGAGATCATCAACCTGCTCCTGCTGCAGGGCAACTTCGGCAAGCCGGGCGCCGGCGCCTGCCCGGTGCGCGGGCACTCCAACGTGCAGGGCGACCGCACCATGGGGGTCTGGGAGAAGCCCAAAGAACCGATGCTCGCCGCGCTCGATGCCGAGTTCGGCATCGTCTCCCCACGCGAGCACGGCCTCGACTCGGTTAACACCGTCGAGGCGTTCGAGAACGACGACGTGGACGTTTTCGTGTCGATGGGCGGCAACTTCGCGCTGGCCTGCAGCGACACCGACGCGCTCGAGGCCGCCATGCAGCGAGTGGGTCTCACGGTGCACATCTCCACCAAGCCGAACCGGTCGCACGTGATGCACGGGGTCACCTCGCTGATTCTGCCCACCCTCGGCCGCACCGACACCGATGACAAGCATCCGGCCGGCCGGCAGATTCTGTCGGTGGAGGACTCGATGTCGATGGTGCACTCCACCCAGGGCCGGCTCGCCCCGGTGTCGGAGCACCTGCTGGCCGAACCGGTGATCGTGGCGCGGATGGCCAGGGCCACGCTCGGCGACGACCACCCGGTGGACTGGAAGGCGATGGCGGAGGACTACGACGTCATCCGCGACCACATCTCCCGGGTGCTGCCCGGCTTCGAAAACTTCAACAAGCGGTTGCGCGACAAGAACGGCTTCGTGCTGCCCAACCCGCCCCGCGATACCCGCAGCTTCGCCACCGACATCGGCCGGGCCCGGTTCACGGTGAGCACGCTGGAGTACCTCACCCCGCCGCCCGGGCACCTGATTCTGCAGACCATGCGCAGCCACGACCAGTACAACACCACGTTCTATGGGCTGGATGACCGCTACCGGGGCATCAAGGACGGCCGCCGGGTGATCCTCATCCACGCCGACGACGTCACCGAGCTGGGCTTCGCCGACCGGGACCTGGTCGACGTGATCAGCACCTTCGGCGGGCAGGAACGCCGGGCCGACAAGTTCCGGCTCGTGGTCTACCCCACCCCGCGAGGCTGCGCGGCGGCGTACTTCCCCGAGGCGAACCAGCTCATGCACCGCGAGCTCGTGGCCCGGGAGTCGAACACGCCCGGATACAAGGCCATGAGCGTGCGGTTCATCCCGCACGAGGCATCCGTGCCGGTTCTCGGCTGACCGCACTCGCTGGCCCCGGCGCCCGGCCGCACCATCTGTTGCCCGTGCGGACTATTGCGCCCGGTGCGCCGGCCGCAGAAGTCCGCTTCGGCAACAGTTACGGCACGGGCGGCGCGGGACGGTGAGCTAGACCGCGGCGAGCGCGCCCTGGGTGATGCGTTCCTCGCCGGCGTAGATCACCATCGAGTCGCCGCGGAGGAAGCCGACCAGGGTGAGGCCCACCTCGGTGGCGAACTCCGCGGACAGCGACGACGGTGCCGACACGGCGGCGAGCACCGGGATGCCGGCCATCAGCGCCTTCTGCGCCAACTCGAAACTGGCCCGGCTCGACACCATCAGCACGGTTCCGCGCAGCGGTAGCAGGTTCTCCTTGACCGCCCAGCCGATCACCTTGTCGACGGCGTTGTGCCGGCCCACGTCCTCCCGCAGCACCAGCATCTCGCCGGTGGCTGCGTCGAACAGGGCGGCGGCGTGCAGGCCACCGGTCTTCTCGAACACCGCCTGCGCCTCGCGCAGCTTGTCGGGAAAGCTGGTGAGCAGTTCCGCGTCGACGCGCGCCGCATCCGCCCTCACGTCCCAGGTCGACTTGGTGCGCACGGCGTCGATGCTCTCCTTGCCGCACAACCCGCAGGAGCTGGTGGTGAGGAAATTGCGCTGCGTGCTCGGGTCGGGCGCGGAAACGCCGGGGGCCAGGCGCAGGTCAAGCACGTTGTAGGTGTTCACGCCTTCCGCGGTGGCGCCGGCGCAGTACCTGGCGGTGGCGAGGTGCTCGCCCGCGCTGATGATGCCCTCGGAGACGAGGAACCCGGCGGCGAGGTCGACGTCGTGGCCGGGGGTGCGCATGGTGACGGCGAGGGACCGGCCGTTCACCCGCATCTCGAGGGGTTCTTCGACCGCGAGCACGTCTTCCCGGCGGATGGGCGACTGTCCCACCGTCACCCGGATGATCTTGCGCCTGGCTGTGACTCTGCCCATGATGGCTCTCCTCGAAACTGCGCCGACGGCCCCATCGGTCGTCGTCGATCCCGGTATCGAGCCTAAACCTCCGATCCGGTCCACGGGAGGTGCGGATGTTCGGGGTGCCGTGGGCGGGGTCGGCACGATTCTGCGCGTACCGTGGTCCCATGGCACTTCCCCCTCTCGTCGAGCCCTCCGGCCCGCTCAGCCCCACCGAAACCGCCCGCCTGCTGCAGGTACGCAGCCTGCCGCAGCTGCGGCTGCCCCCGATCGACGAGCTGGGCCACCGCCGGCTCGCGAACGCCCGGGTGCTCGTGCTCGGCGCCGGCGGGCTCAGCGCCCCGGCCCTGCGCTCGTTGGCCGCGGCCGGCGTGGGCACGATCGGGCTCTGCGACGTGGGCGAACTGGATGTGGACGCCCTGGTGCTGGCCACCACCACCGTGCTCACCCTCTCCCCCGACACCGCCGTGGTGGCGCACGACGAAGCGCTCACCGCTGAGTCGGCTGCGCGCATCCTGGGCGGCTACGACCTGATCCTCGACGGCAGCGACATCTCGCCGCAGCCATTCCTGGTGGGCGACACCTGCGCTGCCCTCGGCCTGCCGCTGGTCTGGGGCTCCGTGGCCCGTGGTAACGCCGAGCTGTCGGTCTTCTGGTCCACCCCGCCGCGCCGCAGCGGCCAGCGCTCCACCCAGCTGCGCGACTTCTTCGGCGCGGACCCCTCCGCCCTGCTCGCGGCGCCCGCCGACCCCGGCGTGCTCGGCGCCCTGCGCGGCCAGGCCGGCGCCTTGCTCGCCGCCGAGGCCATCCGGGTCATCACCGGCACGGGCGAACCGTTGATCGGCCGGGTGCTCACCATCGACGCCGAGACCGGCCGGTTCGACGCCGCCCCTTTGCCGGTGCTCCAGCCCGTGCCGACCGGCGCCGCAGACTCCGTGGGCGTACCTGCCGGCACCGCCGCCGCTTTCACGGCCACCGCCACCGCCACCGCCACCGCCACCGCCACCGAGGAGTGACCCCATGAGCACGAACGTCCCGCTGCCACCCGAAGCCCTCGACGACTGGGTCGCCGCGCTGGCCGAGCACCTGGGCCTGGACGCCGACGTGATTCCCACCGGGCTGCTGCTCGACGTGGCCCGCGACGTCGCGCACAACGTGGCCCGGCCGGCCGCTCCGCTGAGCCTGTTCCTCGTGGGCCTGGCGGCGGCCCGCGCCGGCGGCAGCTCCGAGGACGTCGCCGCGGCGAGCGCCGCCGCCACCGAGCTGGCGCTGGGCTGGCCGGGCACACAGGCCTGATCCGCTCCCCTGGCACGCGGCGACCCGCAGCGTGTTGCCCCACTGCGGACGAACTGCCCCGGTGCACGGGAGCAACTCGTCCGCACCGGGGCAATTCAGCGTGAGCGGGCGCGGCTACGGGAGTTTGGCGACGGTGAGGAGGATGGCGGCGTCCTCTTCGGCCTCGAGGCTGTGCCTGGCCTTGGGCATGATCAACAGGTCGCCGGTGCGGGCCTGCCAGGAGTTCTCGCCGACGATCAGCCGTACCCGGCCGCTGAGCACGTAGACGGTGGCGTCGCCGGGGCTCTCGTGCTCGGCCATCACGGTGCCGCGGGCCATGCCGACCACGGTCTGGCGCAGCACCTTCTCGTGCCCGCCGAAGACGGTGTCGGCGGCGCGGCCGCTGCTGGCGGAGGTGGCGGCCAGGAGCTGCTGCCGGGCGAGGGCCTCGATCGAGATCTTCTGCATGACGCCAGCGTACTCACCGACCTATCTGTCACACCACGAATCGGTGGTCCGCAGCGGAGCAGGTGCGCACGGAGGCTAGCGGGGTGCCGTGCTCCCGGCCGCTTCGGTGGCGCGGATGACCGAGTTGAGGGTGTCGCGCAACTCGATCAGGCTCGCCGGCGTCATGTCCAGGGTGCGGGCGACCCGCTCCGGGATGGTCTCGGCGATCTGGCGCAGCTCGTGGCCAGCCGAAGTGAGCGTCACCTGCAGGGCGCGCTCGTCGGTGGTCGACCGCTCCCGGCGCAGATAGCCCGTCGCCTCGAGTCGCTTCACCAGAGGCGACAGCGTCGCCGGCTCCAGCCGCAACGCATCCGCGAGGCTGCGCAGGGTGCGCGGGTTCTCTTCCCAGAGCGCCAGCATCACCAGGTATTGCGGATGCGTGAGGCCGAGTGGCTCCAGGATGGGCCGGTACAGCGCCACGGTCGCGCGCGCGGCAACGGTGATCGCGAAACAGACCTGGTTCTCCAGGGCGAGCACGTTCGTTTCGGTCACCACAGCTCCTCTGGTCGCCACGGGCCGGAGCCCATCTAGTTAGTACCCTAACCACTCGGGGATTTAGTTAGTACACTAACTAGTATGACAGCGAAGAAACGCAAACCAACCATGAAAGAAGCCGGCGGCTTCGGCGGCTGGCTGAATTCTCGGCTGCTGCCGTTCATCGGCCCGCCGCCGCTGGGTCCGTATGACGACGAGGTGCCGGTGCAGGACCGCCCGGTGGCCCGTTGCCCGCTCTGCGGAGCGCCGATGACCGAGCACGACATCGACCGCAGCGGCGAGCGCACCCAGCTGCGCTGCCCCGCACCCACGCCGTAGCTCCTCCGGCAGCGCCTGCTTCGGCCGAGTAGCCCGCGATCGCTCGTCCAAGCGCGCCACCCGCGACGCGGCGCCCGACCCGCGCATCGAGGTACGCGGGCACCGCGCCGATTCGCTGGCGGCGCGCCACCCGCGAAGCGGCGCCTGACCCGCGCTCGGGCATCCGTCGCCGCACGACCAGAAGCTAGAACTGGGCGTCGATCTCCACCACGAGGTCCCAGGCGCCCTCTTCAGCGTTGCTGAGCACCACGACATCGAGGCCACTCTTGGGGTAGTGCCGCAGGATGCCGCTGGCTCCTGCATTGACGCCGTCCTTGTAGTACGAACGCACCGTGCCGTTGTCGTCCAGGTCGAACTCCAGGCCGAAGCCGTACTTCACGTCCTCGTCGTACTCCACCTGCGGGGTGAAGAACTCCTCGGTGTACTCCTTGGAGAGCAGCTGCCCACCCCGAACCGCGTTGAGGAAGTTCATCAGGTCGCCGGCCGTGGTGTGCGCACCACTGTCGGGCGAGCCGATTGCCGGGGAGCTGTAGATGTTGGCGATCCAGCTGCCGTCTTCGCGTCGGTCCCAGCCCTCCGCGACTCGTTCCACGGCGTCGCGGCGGTCGAAGAAGCCCGAGTCGGCCATACCGGAGCGGGCGAAGATCTCCTCACGCACGTAGTCGCGGTAGGTCAGCCCTGACGCCCGTTCCACCGCGAGGCCGGCCAGGATGTAGCCGACGTTGCAGTCCTCGACCTGCACGCCCGGCGCCGCGAGCCGCGGCTTGTCGGCGAACAGGGGCAGGAAGTCGATCGTCTCGGTCAGCGAGTAGCTCGGCGTCGCGGCCCAGAACTCGTCGTAGTCCTCCCCGGCCTCCTCGTCCACGTCGTCGGCGATACCGCTCGTGTGGGTGAGCAGGTGCAGCAGGGTGACATCGGTGCCGATGCTGCTGCCGCCGAGGTCGACGTACTCGTGGATCGAGGCCTCGAGATCGAGCCGGCCGGCGTCGACCATCTGCAGCACGGCGACGCTGGTGAAGAGCTTGGTGATCGACGCGGTGTCAAACCGGGTGTCGAGGGTGTTCGGCACCTGCCACCGCGGGGTGGCGAACCCTCGGGCCGCCTCGAAGATGGTGCGGTCGCCGTCGCGCACCAGGACCACTCCGGAAAAATCGCTGTCGTCGAGAAAAGTCTGAATTGCCTGGGTATCCACCCTTCGAGCGTAGCGAAGTGCGGCTGCCTCGCGGTGCCGGATGTTCCGGTGCCGGCCGCCCGCGCCCGCCTCACTGTCAGTCGGTACTACGGGTGCTGCGGCTGCCGCGAGTCTTGCGGGTCTGCTTGGCCAGCGCGGCCAGGTCGATGGCGCCGACCGCGCGCATCCGCTCGGCCCTGGCGGCCTCGTACTCGGGGCGGGACGAGTCGATGGTCTGACTGATCAGCCGGGTGGACAGCGCCTCGTTGATCTCAGCGAGCGCGTCGGCGCGAGCCTTGTCGACCAGTTCCGCCACCTGGTCGTCGTCCTCGGCGATCGCCCGCAGCCGTTCGGCCACCCGGTCGTGCAGGGTGCGGCGCCGGCCCAACCGCACCACGTCGCGGCGCTTGTTCTCCAGCTCGCGTCCCTTGCCCGATCCGGTGGTGCGGGTGAGGTAGGAGCCCAGGCGTTCCACCCGGGTGGAATCCTCGTCGTTCTGCCGGGCCACCTCGAGCAGCTCCTGCCGGGCCAGGCGCGCGTAGTCGGCGGCGGCATAATCGATGTGTTCGCGCAGCGCGCCCACAATGATGCGGTTCTTCAGGGCCATCCGCACGGCCGACAACGCGATCAGCATGCCTTCGTCGACGATCCGGCCGGTGGAGGGCGCGGCGGCAGCAGCGGCAGAGCCGCCCTCGGTGTCGTGCGAACCGTTTGGCACCTGTTAAGTATGACTCACCGGCACTGGCACCGGCCGGCGTTTCGGCTCATCCGTGATCGAACGCAGCCGGGGACCCGCCGGTCAGCCGCCGAACAGCACCACGGCCCCCTGGGCCAATGCGAAGATGACCAGGCCGGCCAGCGCGCCGACGACGGTGCCGTTGATGCGGATGAACTGCAGATCCTTGCCCACCTGCAGCTCGATCTTCTCGGTGGTTTCGGCCGGGTCCCAGCGCTCGACGGTTTCGGTGATCACCCCGGCGATCTCGTGCCGGTATTTCTGCAGCACGTAGCCGGCGGTATCGGCGAGCCAGCGGTCGATGCGCGCACCCAGCGACTCGTCCGCCACCAACCGGGCACCCACGTCGAGCACGGTGGACTCCAGTCCGGCCCGCAGCGCACTGGTCGGATCGGCCAGCGCGGCCAACAGCGACTCCTTGAGCGACTCCCAGGCGTCGCTGGCGAATTCGCGCAGCTTGGCGTTGTCCACCAGCTCCAGCTTGAGCGCCTCGACCCGGGCCACCATGACCTCGTCGTGCTGCAGGTCGCCCATCAGCTCGGCCAGGTAGTGATCGAGGGCCTCGCGCAGCGGATGCTGCGGGTCGGCCTGCACGTTCGAGACGAAGCCGAGCACCTCCCGGTAGGCCCGGTCGTCGACCATCTCGCCGACGAAGCCCGGCACCCACCGGGGCAGCCGGGTGGAGACCGCCTGGCCGAACGCCTCCGGGTGGTCCAGCAGCCAACTCTGCGCCTTGTCGACCAGCAGGTCGACAGCGGCGTGGTGCCGGCCGGACTCGACCAGGTGCTCGCCCAGCCGACCCAGGCTCGGGCCCCAAGTCGGTTCGAGCAGGTGCTCCCGCGCGACCCCTTCGAGCAGGTCCTTGATGTCGTCGTCGCTGAGCAGGTCGAGAAGCCCAGTGCCGGCGTGGGAGATCTCGTCGGTGAGCCGGCGCGCGTTGGCGGGCTGAACCAGCCAGGCGCCCAGCCGGCGGGAGATGCCGATGGACTCCAGTTTGCCGCGCACCACGGAGTCGGAGAGGAAGTTGGATTCGACGAACTCGCCCAGGCTGGCGCCGATCTCGTCCTTGCGGTTGGCGATGATGTTGGTGTGCGGGATGCGCAGGCCGAGCGGATACCGGAACAACGCGGTGACGGCGAACCAGTCGGCGATCGCGCCGACCATGCCGCCCTCGGCGGCGGCGCGCACATACTCCAGCCACGGGTAGCGATCCTGCAACGCGAACGAGACGGCGAAGATCACCGCCATGGCCAGCAGGAGGCCCAGCGCCAGGCGTTTCATGCCCACCAGAGCGACCCGCCGGGCCTCGTCGGAGGGGCTGAGCGGTGCGCGCGACGCGGGCGCGGGTGGGGCAGGAGCGCTCAGGGAAGGTGCTGACATGGCCGGTCGTCCCTCGTTCATCCGCGGATGCGCCGCGAATCCGGCGCTCCCGCCACCCTAAGCCGGGTTGTTCAGGCGACGAAACCCGTCGGGGCGATTCCCCAGCGAACCACCCATTCCTCGCCGGGGGCGAGCCAGCGCAGGCCCTTGCCGGAGTTGAAGGCATCCGCGGGTGCGGTCATCGGCTCGATCGCCACTGCCTGGCCGAGCTGCACGGTGGTCGTGCCGTCGGTGCCGCGGGCGCGCACCGGGAAGATCCGCGGGGTGAAGGCCTGCACGTAGGCCATATTCGTGTCGCCCCAGAGGGTGACCCGGCGGCCGTCGGGTGCGGTGAGCGAATGCTCACCGCGGCCGTCCTGCACCACCACACCGCCGAAGCCGTCGTCGAGGTCGAGATCATCGACCCTGGCTCCGTCGCGCAGGTCGAACCGGGTGCCGTCGACCGGGGTCTCACCGACCGGGTTGAGCCGGTGGTCCACGTCGATGTGACTGGTGGCGTTCAGGCGCAGCACGAGGTCGCCGGTCGGCACGTCGCCGATCTTCAGGTACGGGTGGGTGCCGAGCGCGACCGGGGCGTCGGCGGTGCCGACGTTGCGCAGGGTGTGGGTGACGGCGAGACCCTCGTCCGTGAGGGCGTAGCTGACCGTGGTGTCGAGCTGATAGGGGTAGCCGGCCTGCGGATAGACGGTGGCAGCCAGGGTGACCGCGTCGGCGCTCTGCTCGACCAGTCGGTAGGCCGTGACGGCGAGCAGGCCGTGGATGGCATTCATCTGGGCCGGCTCGGTGATGGCGAGCAGGTGCCGCACGCCGTTCTGGCTCCAGATGGCGTCACGGATCCGGTTGGGCCAGGGCACGAGCACGGTTCCGGCACCGAGTGGTGGCACGACGTCGGCCGCGAAGCCCTCCACCAGGTCTATGCCGTTCAACGCATATTCGCGGATGCCCGCCGCTACCTCGGTGATCGTCGCGGTAGCCGGGCCCTGGGGCGTCTCCCGGATGAGGGTGTATTGGGTTCCGGTGGCAGCGGCAATGGGCATGGGTGGCTTTCGTTAGGACGGCTGGAGCACGGCGAGGCCGGCCTCGCGGAGCGGGGCCAGGGTGAGCGGGTCGGCGGCCGCATCCGTCACCAGGGTGTCGAAGGCGGCAAGCGGGCCGATCCGGCCCAGGTGCACCTGCCCCAGTTTGGCACCGTCGGCCACGATGATCGCACGCGCCGCGGCGGCGAGCATGAGGGTCTTCACCCCGGCCTCCGGCAGGTTGATGTTCGTGACGCCGCCGTCCACGTCGACGCCGTTGCAGCCGATGAAGGCGAGATCGGCGTGCACCTGGCTGAGCACCGTGGCCGCTAGCGGGTCGACGAGGGAGTGCTGCAGGGGGCGGAGGGAGCCGCCGGTGACGATCACCGTGAAGCGCGGAATGGCCGGCTCGAGGGCGAGCGCGATGCTCAACCCGTTGGTGATCACGACAACGTCGGTGAGGTCGGTGCGGGCGAGCAGGGCCCGGGCGACGGCCAGGGTGGTGGTGCCCACGTCAAGGATGATGCTCTGCCCGCTGGAGACCAGGGACGCCGCGAGCTCGCCGACCTGCTGTTTGGGCAGCACGGAGGATGCCAGGGCCTCCTCGAAGGAGAACTCCCGGTCGGGCCGGCTGGTGGTGGAGATCCCGGCCGGCACCGCGCCGCCGTGGATGCGGGTGAGTGTGCCCGCGTTCTCCAACTGGTCGAGGTCGGCACGGGCGGTGACGCCGGAGACACCGAAAGTGTCGCTGAGCTCGCTCACCTTCACGAATCCGCGCTCGTCGACGAGGCGCTGAATCTGCTCCCGGCGCTGGTGCGCGGGCAGGGCGTCGCGGTCGGGAAGATGTTCGGCTGAAGCCATAGTTCGATCTTCACTTAGTTTCTCCGACTTTTCAATACGCAAGTACTGGTTTCGTTTGCGCAAATCGGCTAGCGTTGATTCCGCCATGACACCGAACTCCACTCCCCCAGACTTCGTCGCCGACGCCGGCATCGCGCGTCACCCGCACACCCTGGCCGATGGCCGCGACCTCATCTACTTCGATGACCCCGACACCACGCTGTCGCCCGACCGCGCGCCCGACCTGCGCGACCTCGGCCCCCGCCCGGCCACCGCCCGCATGCGTCAGGACCCGCTCAGCGGCGAATGGGTCTCCATCGCCGCTGCCCGCCAGAACCGGGTGTTCCTGCCGCCGGCGCACCTCGACCCGCTCGCGCCCTCCACGCCGGAGAACCCGTCGGAGGTGCCCAGCAACTATGACGTTGCCGTGTTCGAGAACAAGTCGCCCTCGTTCGGACCGCTGCTCGAGGATGCCGACGCGCCCACCGGCCTCGACGACCTGCGCACGATCGGGCTGGGACGCATCCGCACCTCGGTCGGCCGCTGCGAGGTCGTCTGCTTCAGCCCCGCCACCGAGGGCTCGTTCGGCAGCCTGTCGGTCACCCGCGCCCGCACCGTGATCGAAGCCTGGGCCGAGCGCACTCACGCGCTCTCCCAGATGCCCGGCATCGAGCAGGTCTTCCCGTTCGAGAACCGCGGTGAGGCCATCGGTGTCACCCTGCACCACCCGCACGGCCAGATCTACTCCTACCCGTACGTCACCCCGCGCACCCAGCGGCTGATCGACTCGATCGAGAGCTACGGGCCCACCCTGTTCGCCGACATCCTGGAGAGCGAACAGGCCGGCGACCGGGTCATCCTGCGTGGTGAGCACTGGACCGCGTTCGTGCCGTTCGCCGCCCGCTGGCCCGTCGAGGTGCACATGCTGCCGCACCGCCACGTGGCCGACTTCGCCGGCACCACCCTGGCCGAGCGCGACGAGCTCGCGGTGATGTACCGCCGGCTGCTGCGCGGCATCGACGCGCTCTACGACACCCCGACGCCGTACATCGCCGCCTGGCATCAGGCGCCGGTGAATGCGCACCGCGACGAGATCCGCCTGATGCTGCAGCTCACCAGCCCGCGCCGGGCCGAAGACAAGCTCAAGTTCCTGGCCGGCTCCGAGGCCGCCATGGGCGCCTGGATCGGCGACGTGACGCCCGAGCAGGCCGCCACCAACATCCGCGCCGCGGTCGAGCGTTCCGACGCCGCCGACGCCGCAGCAACCGAACGCACCACCGGAGAGGCCCAGTCGTGAGCGACACCACCCAGACCATCCTGAGCGGATTCCGCGACCGATTCGCCGCAGAAGCCGACGGCCTCTGGTTCGGGCCCGGCCGGGTCAACCTGATCGGTGAGCACACCGACTACAACGACGGCTTCGTCTTCCCGTTCGCGATCAACCGCCGCGCCGTTGTTGCGCTGGCCGTGCGCGACGACCGGATGCTGCGGGTCGCCAGCTCCTTCACCGACGAGGTGGTCGAGATCTCGCTCGACGAGCTCTCCCCCGAGACCGTGTCGGGCTGGTCGGCGTATCCGCTCGGCGTCGCCTGGGCGCTCGGCGAGCACGGCGCCGACCTGTCGGCCGTCACCGGCTTCGACGCCTACATCGACTCCGACGTTCCGATCGGCGCCGGGCTCTCCTCCTCGGCGGCCATCGAATGCGCCACCGCCGTGGCGCTGAACGAGGTCTGGAACCTCGGCTTCGAGAAGCAGGTGCTCGTGCGCGTGGGACAGCTGGCCGAGAACCGGGTCGTGGGCGCGCCCACGGGCATCCTGGACCAGTCCGCATCGCTGCTCGGCCAGACGGATGCCGCGGTCTTCCTGGACTGCCGCAGCTTCGAGTCCGAGATCATTCCGCTCGGCTTCGACGACGCCGGCCTCGAGCTGCTCGTGATCGACACCAAGGTGAGCCACGCGCACGCCACCGGCGGCTACGCCGACCGTCGCGCCTCCTGTGAGAAGGGTGCCGCCCTGATGGGTGTCGGGTCGCTGCGAGACCTCACCGTGGACGACCTGCCGCGCGCCACGTCGGTGCTCGACGAGGAGACCTTCCGCCGGGTGCGGCACATCATCACCGAAAACCAGCGCGTGCTCGACACCGTGCGAGTGCTGCGCGAAGACGGCCCCTCCGCCATCGGTGGGTTGCTGGATGCCTCACACACCTCGATGCGGGACGACTTCGAGATCTCGGTCGCCGAGCTCGACCTCGCCGTGGAGACGGCCCGCGCGGCCGGTGCCCTCGGCGCCCGCATGACCGGCGGAGGATTCGGCGGCTCGGCCATCGCGCTCACGCCGCACGCGTTGATCCCAGCCGTGCAGGAGGCCGTGGCGGAGGCATTCGCGGCCGCCGGCTACACCGCGCCCGACATGTTCGTCGTGCGCGCCGCGGCCGGGGCGGCTCGTCTGTCCTGAGGCCGGCTCCGCCGCATAATCCCGCTGGTCGAGCGTGTCGAGACCCCGCGAGGTGAGGATGTCGGCGCATGCTCGTGTGCGGACTTCCCGCCTTCGTGTTGCACCCGAAGGCGGGAAGTCCGCAGCTCAGCGTCAGGGCGCCGGCTAGGCCGGCGGAACGACCGGCGTGGCCTCGCCCCCGGTGAGGCGCAACAGCTCGGTGAAGGTGGTGGGGAAGACCGTGTGAGCGTGCCCCGCGGCGGCCCACACCACCGGGTACCCCTCGAGGTCCTCGTCGACCAGGGTGCGAATCGGTGACGGATGGCCGACGGGCGCGACTCCGCCGATGACCTGGCCGGTGGCCTCCTTCACGAGGTCCTTGGATGCTCGCCCGATGGTGCCGCCGAGCTGCTCCCCCAGCCAGGCCGTGTCCACCCGGTGCGCTCCGGAGGTGAGCACCAGCAGCGGTTCTCCGTCGAGCGTGAAGACCAGCGAGTTCGCGATGGCGCCCACCTCGATGCCCAGCGCAGCAGCTGCGGCGACCGCGGTCGTGGCCGCATCGTCGAACCAGCGGATCTCGGGGTCGACCCCTTGAGCGTTCAGCGCCAAGCGCACTCTGTCAACGGCCGGATGCGCGGTGTTCACCATTCCCAAATCCTAGAGCCCGCGAACCGTGACTTGAGCACCGAAAATCGCGCGTTTTCGGGGCTTTGCTCACGGCTCGCGAGCCGCGGATGCCCAACTAGGGTGGACCCATGACCGCCGACAGCGCCGCCCGCCTGATCACCCTGCCCGACCGTCCGGGGCCCCAGGTGGCCGAGAGCGCCTTCGTCGCCGCCGGCGCGGTGCTGGTGGGCAACGTCAGCCTGGCCGAGCACGCGAGCGTCTGGTACAACGCGGTGTTGCGCGCAGAGGCCGAACCCATCCGCATCGGCGCGGGCTCGAACCTGCAGGACAACGTCTCCTGCCACGTCGACGGTGGCTTCCCTTTGATCGTGGGCCGGGATGTCTCGGTGGGCCACGGCGCCGTGCTGCACGGCTGCACGGTGGAGGACGGCGCGTTGATCGGCATGGCCGCCACGGTGCTGAACGGAGCCGTCATCGGTGCCGGGTCGCTCGTGGCCGCGGGCGCCGTGGTGCTCGAGGGCACCATCGTGCCGCCGGGATCCCTCGTCGCCGGCGTGCCCGGCAAGGTGCGACGCGAGCTCACCGCCGACGAAATCGACGGCATCCGCCACAACGCCCAGGCGTATCTCGGTCACGCAGCCCTGCACCGCCTCGCGACCTGACCAACCCCCGCGACCTGTGAGAAAAGCCCCAGAATCCTCGGGTTTCTGGGGCTTAGCTCACAGCTCGCGGGAGAGGGACGGGAGGGGGTTAGGGCTTGAGGAGCCGCTCGGAGGCCTTGACCACGTTGGCGAGAAGCATCGCGCGGGTCATCGGGCCCACGCCGCGGGGGTTCGGCGAGAGGAAGCCGGCCACCTCGGCGACGTCGGGGTGCACGTCGCCGGTGAGAACTCCCTTGCCGGTCTCCGGGTTCTCCACCCGGGTGATGCCCACGTCGAGCACGGCGGCGCCGGGCTTGATCCAGTCGGCCTGCACCAGGTGCGGCACGCCCACGGCGGCCACGACGATATCGGCGCGGCGCACCTCGGCGGCCAGGTCGACGGTGCGGGAGTGGGTGAGGGTGACGGTGGCGTCCAGGCCCTTGCGGGTGAACAGCAAGCCGAGCGGGCGGCCCACGGTGAGGCCACGGCCGATGACGACCACGTTCTTGCCGGCGATCGGCACCTCGTAGCGGCGTAGCAGCTCCACGATGCCGGCCGGGGTGCAGGGCAGCGGCGAGGTGAGCTCGCCCTCGATGCCGAGCACCAGGCGGCCCAGGTTGGTGGGGTGCAGGCCGTCGGCGTCCTTGGCCGGGTCCATCAGTTCGAGCATCGCGTTCTCGTTGTGGCCAACGGGCAGCGGCAGCTGGATGATGTAGCCGGTGACCTCGCGGGCGGCGTTGAGGTCGGCAATCGCCGCGCGCACATCCGCCGTGGTGGCGGAGCCGGGCAGGTCGATGCGGATGGACTCGATGCCCACCTCTGCACAGTCGCGGTGCTTGCCGGCCACGTAGGAGCGGGAGCCCGGGTCGTCGCCGACGAGCAGGGTGCCGAGCCCGGGCACAATGCCCTGGGCGGCCAGCGCGCGCACGCGCTCGGTGAGTTCGAGCTTGACCTGGGTCGCGGTGGCGACGCCGTCGAGGGTGAGTGCGGTCATGCGGAATCCGATCTGTTGGTGATGCTGCGCGGATGCCCCGGTACGGGGCCACGCGCCAATCTGGCGATCACCGCGAGCACGCCCGTGTGGGCGGCACGGCAATGCCGGTGCGGTGCCGACGGATGCGGCCGCGAGGGCTAAGCATCCGTCAGCACCCGACGGGCCTACTGGGAGAGGCCGGGGTAGAGCGGGAACGCGTCGGTGAGGCCCTTCACCCGGGCGCGGAGCGCCTGGATGTCGGCACCGGGCTTGAGCGCCTCGGCGATTACGTCGGAAACCACGGTGAACTCGGCGTCGCCGAAGCCACGGGTGGCCAGGGCGGGCGTGCCGATGCGGAGGCCGGAGGTGACCATCGGCGGGCGCGGGTCGAACGGCACGGAGTTGCGGTTGACGGTGATGCCCACCTCGTGCAGCGCGTCCTCGGCCTGCTGGCCGTTGATCTCGGAGTTGCGCAGGTCGGCGAGCACGAGGTGCACGTCGGTGCCGCCGGTGAGCACGTCGATGCCCGCCGCGCGCGAGTCGTCGGCGGTGAGCCGGTCGGCGAGGATGCGGGCGCCGCGGAGGGTGCGCTCCTGGCGTTCCTTGAACTCGGGCAGCGCGGCGAGCTTGAACGCGGTGGCCTTGGCGGCGATCACGTGCATGAGCGGTCCACCCTGCTGGCCGGGGAAGACGTTGGAGTTGAGCTTCTTCGCCAGTGCGGTGTCGCGGGAGAGGATGAAGCCCGAGCGGGGGCCCGCGAGGGTCTTGTGCACGGTGCTGGAGACGACGTCGGCGTAGGGCACCGGCGACGGGTGCAGGCCGGCGGCAACGAGACCGGCGAAGTGGGCCATGTCGACCCAGAGCTTGGCGCCCACCTCGTCGGCGATGGCGCGGAACGCGGCGAAGTCGAGCTGGCGGGGGTAGGCCGACCAGCCGGCGATGATGACCTGCGGCTTGTGCTCGAGGGCCTTGTCGCGCACTACGTCCATGTCGACGCGGAAGGTCTCCGGGTCGACGCCGTAGGCGACCGGGTTGTAGAGCTTGCCGGAGAAGTTGAGCTTCATGCCGTGGGTGAGATGGCCGCCGTGCGCGAGCTCCAGGCCCAGGATGGTGTCACCGGGGGTGGCGATGGCGGAGAGCACCGCCGCGTTGGCGGTGGCGCCGGAGTGCGGCTGAACGTTGGCGTACTCGGCGCCGAACAGGCTCTTGGCCCGGTCGATGGCGAGCTGCTCGGCCACGTCGACGTACTCGCACCCGCCGTAGTAGCGGCGGCCGGGGTAGCCCTCCGCGTACTTGTTGGTGAGCACCGAGCCCTGCGACTGCAGGATGGCGCGGGGCACGAAGTTCTCGCTGGCGATCATTTCGAGGTAGTCGCGCTGGCGACCGAGCTCGAGCTCGAGGATCGCGGCGATCTCGGGGTCGACGACCTCGAGCGGCTCGTTGAAGGTGGAGGGTACGGAACTAGTGAGCACTGTGTCGGACACGGGGAAACTCCTTGAGATTATCGATGGATGTGTCGTGGCCCAGGCGTGCGGTCACTAACCGTGTCTAGTCGCTCCCCGATGGTGACCCATCTTTCGTGCTACGCCAGTCGCGACCCGGCAATACTATCAGCCGCGTGCATCCCGCAGCTCGTCGAGCACGAGTAAATCGGGGCGCAGGTGGTCGGTCACGTAGGCGGCACGGGCCACCAGATGCGCCGCCATCGGTGCGGTGAGCGCTTGGAAGAGCACGATCGCCAGAACCAGGGTGACGGTGCCGATGCTGAAGTTCGTCACCGCGATGTCCAGGGTGACGGCCATCAGACCGAGGATCTGCGGCTTGGTGGCGGAGTGCAACCGGGTGAGCACGTCGGGGAAGCGCAGCAGGCCCACGCCGGCCGCGAGGCACATCAACGCGGCGAGCAGCACCAGCACGGCGGTGACCACGTCACTCCAGACGGCGCTCATGCGCGGTCCCGCCCGGGCAGGAACCGGGCCACGCTGAGCGAGCCGAGCACCGCGAACAGCGCCAGCACGAGCAGCACCGGCAGGTTGTCGGTATGCCGGTTGAATGCCATCTCGGCGCCCAGGGCACAGATGATGGTGGCCACGAGCACGTCGGAGGCGATCACCCGGTCGAGCACAGAGGGGCCGCGGATGATGCGGTAGATGGCGCAGAGCGCCCCGGCGCCGAACATCAGTGAGGCGACGAGGGCGACGATGTTCATGGCCGTCATGGGGTGGCTCCGTTCTGGGGGTCGGAGGGGTTAGGGGCGGGCGGGGCGCCGGCCACCGTGTCGCTGCGGTCTTCCTCGACCCGCACCCGGCGGATCCGCTCGACGTCATCGCGGGAGCCGAACGCCATCACGATGCGGCGTTCGGTGGCGAGCACGGATGCCCGGAACTTCTCGGTTTCGCCGGCATCGTGCATGTTGATCACGTGCAGGTACAGGGTGGAGTCGACCCGTTCGATGTCGACCACGATCGAGCCCGGCACGATCGACGTGGCGACGGCGGTCCAGGTGAGGATGAGGTCGCTGCGGGTGCGCAGGTGCACCGCGAGAATCGCGTTGCTGGCGGTGTAGCCGGGGCCGAGGGCGAGCCAGGAGACGTTGACGGAGGCGCGCACGATGTCCCAGAGCAGCCGCACGAACAACCAGGCGGAGCGCCAGAGGTTGATCCGGCCGCTCAACTGCACGGCCGGCAGATAGAACACCACCGACACGATCGCCGCAAACAGTACGCCGGTGAGCAGGTTCAGCCAGGAGAACCGGCCCCAGAGCAACGCCCAGAGCAGCACCAGGCCGAGGAACAGCGGAAGCTGGCTGATGAACCCGCCGAGACGTTCCTTCACGGTGCTCACGGGGTGCCTCCCGGGAAGACCGCATCGATGTAGGTGGACGGTGCTTCGATGTCCGCGGCGGCGCGGGCCGCCAGGTCGAATGCCGGCCCGGCGAAGACGGTGAGGCTCACGGTGAGGGCGAGCATGGTGGCGGTGGCGACCGTCATCAGCGGCGAGGTGGTCTTGGTGGTGACGGTGCCCTCGTCGTGCGGGTCGTCCTGCAGGGCGTTGAGCATGGCGGAGTCGTAGTTCTCCACGTCGCGCCGCGGGCGCCAGAACGCCATGTTCCAGGCCCTGGCCAGCGCATAGAGGGTGAGCAGCGAGGTCGCCGCTCCCCCGGCCAACAGCACGTAGCTCAGCGCGCCGCCGACTTCCACGCCCGCGTCGAACAGGGCGACCTTGCCGAGGAAGCCGGAGAACGGCGGGATGCCACCGAGGTTGAGCGCGCCGATGAAGAACAGGATGGCGACCAGGGGCGCCGCCTTGAGCATCCCGCCGAGCCGGGCCAGCGAGGTGGTGCCGCCGATGCGTTCCACCAGACCGGCGCAGAGGAACAGGGTGGTCTGGATCATGATGTGGTGCACCACGTAGAAGATCGTCGCCGCGATCGCCGCCTGGGTGCCCAGGGCGATGCCGAAGATCATGTAACCGATGTGGCTGACCAGCGTGAAGGAGAGCAGGCGTTTGATGTCGGCTTGGGCGAGGGCGCCGAGGATGCCCACCACCATGGTGAGCAGCGCCACGATCATCAACGGAACCGAGAGCCGGTTGTCGGGGAAGAGCAGCGTCTGGGTGCGCAGGATCGCGTAGACGCCCACCTTGGTGAGCAACCCGGCGAACACCGCCGTGACCGGGGCCGGCGCGGTCGGGTATGAGTCGGGCAGCCAGAACGAGAGCGGGAACACCGCCGCCTTGACGCTGAACGCGACGATGAGCATCAGCCCGAGGATCAGCTGCACGTCCCCGGGCAGTTCGGGGATCCGCTCGGCCAGCAGGGCCAGTGTGACGGTGCCCGTGGCGCCGTAGATCAGGGCGATGGCCGAGAGGAACAGGATCGACGAGACCAGGCTGACGACGATGTAGGTGACGCCGGCGCGGATGCGGGCACCGGTGCCGCCGAGGGTGAGCAGCACGTAACTGGCCGAGAGCAGCATCTCGAAGCCCACGTACATGTTGAACAGGTCGCCGGCGATGAACGCGTTGAACAGTCCAGCTGCCAGCACCAGGTAGGTCGGGTGGAAGATCGACACCGGGGTTTCCCGGTTGCTGTCCACGATGCCCTGGCCGACGGCGAAGAGCAGAACGCCGAGCAGCATCAGCGCCGAGATGATCAGCATGATGGCCGACAACCGGTCCACCACGAGCACGATGCCCCACGGCGCCTGCCAGTCACCGACGTGCACCACGGCCGGACCGTTCTGGTCCACCAGCACCAGCAGCACCGCGCTGATCACGACGACGGCGGTGAGCGAGAGCACGCTGACCAGCACCTGGTAGCGCGAGCGCCGGCCGAGGGCCAGCGCCAGGGCGGCGCCGAGCAGAGGGATGGCGACCACGAGGGGCACGAGTACGTTCATCGGGTGCCGCCCTCCTGGTCGGTGGTCGACGGCTGGTTCTCGTCGGCCCGGTCGGTGGCATCCGTACCGGAGCTGTCGTCGTCGCTGCCCTGCTCGCTCGCATCGAGCGACGCCTGCACGGCGGCTTCGTCATCGGTGGAGGACTGGAAGGTGATCTCCGAGTCTTCGCTGGTCTCCGCGGCGTGCTCATCCGTGAGCGTGTCGCCCTCGTCGCCGAGCTGCGCCAGCCACCAGGAGCGGTAGATCAGTGCGAGCAGCAGCGCCGTGATCCCGAAGTTGATCACGATCGCGGTGAGCATGAGCACCTGCGGCACCGGGTCGACCATGGTGTCGTCCAGCGCGGTGCCGGTGACGATCGGTGAGCTGCCTGGCCGGCCGCTCATGATGAAGATCAGCAGGTTGGTGGCGTTGCCCACCAGTAGGAATCCGATCAGCACCCGGGTGAGGCTGCGCTCGAGCATGATGTAGATGCCCGCGGCGTACATCACGGCCATCACGATCACCAGGGTCAGGGAGGCGCTCATCGGGTTCCCCCCGCCGGTGCGGATGCGTCGTCGTCGGCGCTGTCACCGGGCTGGTCGATCGGCGCGGTCTCCGGCCCGGTGCCCACGGCTGGGGCCTCGGCCGGCACCCATTCCGAGGAGGCGTCGAAGCCGATGGCGTCGCCGGCATCGCTGGAGGCGTTGCCGATCGGCGGTACCGGGGTGCTGTCCGGGTCGTCGTCACCGGGTTCGTCGAGCTCGCTCTGCCGGTCGATCTCACTGCCGAGGCTGCGCAGAATGTCGAGGCTCAGCCCGATAACGACGAGGTACACGCCGATGTCGAAGATGCTGGAGGTACCGAAGGACAGGTGGCCGAGCACGGGCAGGTCGGCTTCGAAGTAGGCCGATTCCAGCGGGATGCCGGTGACGAAGAGGGACGCGACGGCAGTGCCGACGGCGAGGACCACGCCGAGGCCGAGGATCTTGCCCGGGTCGATGGGCGCCGCTTCGCCGAGCTCGTACCGGCCGCCGGCCAGGTAGCGCGCCACGAGCGCCAAGCCGGCCAGGAGACCGCCGGCGAACCCGCCGCCGGGCAGGTTGTGGCCGGCGAAGAGCAGGTAGATCGACACGATGATCGCCGGGTGGAACAGCAGGCGCACCAGCACCTCGATCAGGATCGACCGATTCTCCGCCGACTGGGTGCGGCCGCCGAGCAGCCAGGACTGCCGGGTCACGGCGTGCCCGGCGGAGCTCGCGTGCGGGTCGGCGACGATGCGGCGACGGTTCTTCGGCGCGCGGCGCTTGCGGGATTCCCTCAGCCTCGGCATCTGCTCGCTGCGGCCGGACACGAACAGCAGGCTCGCGACACCGGTGGCGACCACGATGAGCACCGAGATCTCGCCCATGGTGTCCCAGGCGCGGATGTCGACGAGCATCACGTTCACGATGTTCTTGCCGTGGCCTTCCTCGACGGCCAGGCGGGGCAGCTCGGCCGCGATGCTCTGCGCCTGCCGGGCCCCGAGGGCGATGATGGCGATGGTGCCCATGGTGAGGCCGACGAGCGCGCCGATCAGGGCCCGGCGGCGGCGGTGCATGGGCCGGTTGTGCTGGGCGATGCGGCTGGGCAACCGGCGCAGCACGAGCACGAACACCACCAGGGTGATCGACTCGACGAGCGCCTGGGTGAGCGCCAAGTCGGGGGCGCCGTGGAAGGCGAACAGAGCGACCATGCCGTAGCCGGTGACGCCGGCCAGCAGCACCGCGGTCATCCGCTGCCCCACCCGGGCGGCCATGACGGCGGCGATGATCATGATCAGTCCGATGATGACCTGGCCGGGATAGTCCCAGAGCACCACGGCGTCGGGCCAGGTGCGATTGACGAACGATGCGGCGCCGAGCGCCAGCACGAAGACCACGAGGATGGTGGACAAGTACTGCGGCAGGCCGCCCCGCTGGGCGAGGTGCGTGGTGCGGGCGGCGATCTTGTCGATGAACCGCACGGTGTGGCCATAGCCGTGGCCGGCGTCGACCCAGGCGGGCACGGCGGCCTGCCAGCGGGCGACCTGCTTGCGGTTGGCGAAGATGGTGAGGCCCAGCAGCACCACGACCGCGCTGAGCAGCAGCGCCGGCTCGAAGCCGTGCCAGAGCGCGAGGTGGTAGTCGCCGTCGCCGGGCACGGTGTCGGCGTAGGCGGCGAGCATCGGGTCGATCAGCATCACGAACGGGCCCAGCAGCACGGTGGCGGCGGAGAGGATGGCGGGGGCGAGCACGAAGTCCCAGCGACTGTGGTGCAGCGGGGTGTCGCTGATGGCGGGGCGGGTGCCGAACGCGCCCCAGAAGAACTTGACGCTGTAGGCGACGGTGAGCACCGAGCCGATCGAGGTGCCGGCCAAGGCGATCCAGCCCCAGCCGTCGCCGGCGACGCCGGCCTCGAGGAACGCCGTGAACACGGCCTCCTTGGCGACGAAGCCGAGCAGCGGCGGCAGGCCGGCCATCGACGCGACGGCGATCAGGGCGACCGCGGCGAGAGCGGGTTCGCGACGGCCGATGCCGGAGAGCTTGCGCCAGTCGCGGGTGCCGGCGCGATGGTCGATGATGCCCACCACGAGGAACAGGGTGGCCTTATAGAGGGCGTGGGCGAGAAGCAGTGCCACGCCGGCCAGGGCCGCGTCACGGGTGCCGAAGCCCACGACCACCATGAGGAAGCCGAGCTGGCTGACGGTGCCGTAGGCGAGCATCAGCTTGATGTCGTGCTGGCGCAGCGACCGCCAGGCGCCAACAAGCATGGTCCAGACGCCGATGGTCACCAGTACCGGCAACCATCCGGGTGAGTCGGCGTAGCCGGGCGCGAACCGGGCGGTGAGGTAGATGCCGGCTTTCACCATCGCGGCGGCGTGCAGGTACGCGCTCACCGGGGTGGGCGCGGCCATCGCGGCCGGCAGCCAGAAGTGGAACGGGATGAGGGCGGACTTCGACAGGGCGCCGACCAGGATCAGCAGCACCGCCCAGATCGCGACCGGGGTGTCGGAGGGGTTGGCGACGATGTAGGCCAGCGAGGTGGTACCGGCGTCGACGGAGATCATCACGACACCGACCAGCATCACCAGACCACCGAAGGTGGTCACCAGCAGCGCCTGCAGCGCCGCACCGCGGCTCTCCCGCCGGGTGGTGTAATGCCCGATCAGAAGGTAGGAGAGCACACTGGTGATCTCCCAGAACATGAACATCACCAGGATGTCGTCGGCGGTGACGAGTCCGTACATGGTGCCGGCGAAGGCCAGCAGCAGCGCCGCGAACCGACCGAGGCTGGGCTCGTCGGCATCGAAGTAGCGGGCGCAGTAGATCAGCACCAGGGCGCCGACGCCGGTGACCACGAGGGCGAGCAGCCAGGCCAGGGCATCCACCCGGAACGACAGGCTGATGCCCAGCTGCGGGATCCACGGGATGCTCTCGGTGACGGCACCACCGTCGGTGATCACCGAGGTCTGGGTGAGGGTGTACCCGAAGGCGATCGCGGGCAGCACGGCCACGACATAGAAAACACGCAACCCGATCAGACGGGTCAGCGTGGGCGTGAGCACTGAAAGGAGCAGGAATGACAGGAGGATTGTCGCCATGCGGCCTCCCGGCTCCCTGAACAAGGGTGTCGTCTCTACGGTCAGAGTGTCGGGTCCAGTCTACAGGAGGGGTCTTTGGTCCCAGACCGTGATAGGGCCGTCGACTAGGGTTGCCGCAACCCCCAGAACGGATGCTTCACGTGACAACCAGCACCACCGGGCCGGACCGGCCGGAGAGTTCTTCGCTCACCACCGGCGCACCGGCACCACGCGGTCCGCACGACGAAACCCCTCTCGAGCACATCGACGACGCCCTGAGCGTGCACGAGGACGAGGGGCTGCACAAGGGCCTCAAGGCTCGGCACGTGCAGATGATCGCGATCGGCGGCGCCATCGGCACCGGCCTGTTCCTGGGTGCGGGCGGCCGGCTGGCCAGCGCCGGCCCCGCCCTGGTGTTCGTCTATGCCATCTGTGGTTTCTTCGCGTTCCTCATTCTGCGCGCGCTCGGCGAACTGGTGCTGCACCGGCCCACCTCGGGCTCGTTCGTCTCCTACGCCCGGGAGTTCTTCGGCGAGAAGACAGCATTCGTCACCGGCTGGCTGTACTGGCTCAACTGGGTGATGACCGCAATCGTCGACGTCACCGCCGTGGCGCTGTACATGAACTTCTTCGGCAAGTATTGGGCTCCGTTCGGTGATGTGCCGCAGTGGCTGTTCGCGCTGATCGCTCTCGCCGTGGTGCTCAGCCTCAACCTGCTCTCGGTCAAGGTCTTCGGTGAACTCGAATTCTGGTTCGCGCTGATCAAGGTCGTCGCCATTGTGGCGTTCCTGCTCGTGGGCACCTGGATGGTCATCTTCGGCACCCCGGTGGAAGGCGCAGAGGTGGGCTTCTCCCTGATCGCCGACAACGGCGGCTGGCTGCCCAACGGCATCATCGCCTCGGTGCTCGTCGTACAGGGCGTGGTCTTCGCCTACGCCTCGATCGAGCTGATCGGCACCGCCGCCGGCGAGACCGAGCACCCCGAGAAGGTGATGCCCAAGGCGATCAACACCGTCATCGTGCGCATCGCGGTCTTCTACGTCGGCTCGATCCTGCTGCTCTCCCTGTTGTTGCCGTACACGGCATATGAAGCCGGGGTGAGCCCGTTCGTCACCTTCTTCGGCTCCATCGGCGTCGAGGGTGTCGACGTGATCATGAACCTGGTCGTGCTGACCGCCGCGCTGTCGTCGCTGAACGCCGGACTGTATTCCACCGGACGCATCCTGCGGTCGATGTCATTGGCCGGATCGGCACCACGGTTCGCCGAGAAGGTGAGCCGCAACGGGGTGCCGTTCGGCGGCATCCTGCTCACCGGCGTTGTCACCCTGCTCGGCGTCGGCCTGAACGCGATCGTGCCCGACGAGGCGTTCGAGATCGTGCTGAACATGGCCGCGATCGGCATCATCAGCGCGTGGGGCATGATCGTGCTCTGCCAACTGCGCCTGCAGGCCTGGGCGAAGGCCGGTATCCTCACCCGGCCGGCGTTCCGGATGCCGGGGGCGCCGTACACCGGCTACCTCACCCTGGTCTTCCTCGCGGCGGTGCTCGTGCTGATGGCCTTCGACTGGCCGGTCGGCACGCTCACCATCAGCTCGCTCGTGGTGATCATCCCGGCGCTGATCCTGGGCTGGTTCGTCTGCCGCGGCCGCATCCTCGCCATCGCGGCCGCCCGGCCACCCCTGCCCACCGCCCAGCGCTAGCCCCGCGCGGCTCGGTCGCGCCGGCAGCGTGTCCCCGAGGTGAAACTGTTCCCCGAGCGGACATCTGCGGCCGGTGCGCCGGGCGCAGAAGTCCGCTTCGGCAACAGTTCGCGGGTCAGGCCCGGCGGCGGCGGATGACGAGGTCGCTGGCCAGCACCAGGACCAGCGCCACCAGGATGATGCCAACGTAGACGAACGGCACCGTGCCCAGCCCCACCCGGTCGAGGAGAAACGCGCCGACGAAGGCGCCCAGGCCGATACCGATGTTGAACGCGGTGGTGTAGACCGCGCTGGCGGTGTCGCGGATGCGCACCGACGCCGTGTGCAGCAACCGGGTCTGCAGCAGCGGCGGGAACGAGCCGAATGCCAGGCCCCAGACCAGGAAGGCCGCGATCGCGACCGGCAGGGTCTGGGTCGAGACGGCGAGCACGCTCACGCTCACCGCGGTGACGGCCAGGCCGAGCACCAGGCCGAGCTGCGGCCGCTTGCTGAACACCGCGCCGCTGATGAACAGTCCGGCGGCCCCGGCGATGCCGTAGGCGAAGAGCAGCGGGGCAACGGCGTCGCTGCCGACCGCGAGGGTGTCGCTGAGGAACGGGGCGATGTAGGTGTAGAAGGTGTAGTGCCCGATCATCGTCAGCGCCGTGATCACGCAGACCAGCGCGACCGGGCCGATGGTGGGGTCGCGGGGCAGCTTGACCATGGTGATGGTGCCGGTCGCGGTGGTGACGGCTTCGGTGCGCTTCGCGGTGTAGTGCTCGACCCTGGGCAGGAACCGCCAGATCACCACAGCGCCGACGAGCATCAGCCCGGCCAGCACGATGAACGACATCCGCCAGCCGAGCAGGTGGCCGGCGAAGGTGCCCAGCGGCACCCCGAACACGAACGCCAGGGTGCCGCCGGCGATGGTGATCGACACGGCGCGGGCGATCTGGTCCTTGGGCACCAGGTGGGCGGAGTAAGCGCCGACGACACCCCAGAACAGTCCGTGCGCCAGCCCGCCGATCACCCGAGAGACCACGACGAAGGTGTAGTCGGGGGCGAAGGCGGTGAGCACGTTGCTCAGGGCGAACACGACGAGCACCATCACGATGAGGCCGTGCCGCGGCATCCGCTTGGTGAGCAGCGCAAGCGGAGTGCTGGTGATCACCACGGTGAACGCGAACCACGACACCAGCAGGCCGACGTCGGCCTGGCTGACCCCGAGGGAGGTGCTCATCTCGGGCAGCAGCCCGGTGGGCAGCATTTCGGAGGTGACGGAGAGGAAGACGGCGGCGGAGAGGGCGATCAGCCCGATCCACGGGAACGGGCCGGATGGTGCCTTCTGATCTGGACGGGGCATGCCGGTCGACGGCAGCGAGATGGGCGCGGTAAATGACATGGGTGCTGTGGCTCACAGACTGGATCCGCTTGCCCGCAGCGCCGGCGAGGATTCCGGCCTGGCTGCATGGGGTTCTTCAAGCGGTGCGCGCCGACGTGCGCGCCCGGGGCCGCGCGCGTTCCGCCGACCATGCACCAGCCTAGCCGGATAAGTCCTCGAGTGAGGGGTACGCCCACCGCAACCAGCCGACCGGCAGACCGCACTGCTCGGCGAGCGCTTGATGCGTCAGGGCCGTCTGCCCGCACCGGCCTCGCAATTCGCGCAAACCGGCGAGTACGGCATCCTCCCGCCGGCTCTGCCGTTCGGTGCGCCGTGACGCGGGTTCCCGTTTGACCGCTGGCCTCTGGCCGGGAGCGGCCCGTTGTTTCCAGTGCACGGTGTCAGTCGCTCCCGAATGCGTTGATCAGGCCGCGGCGCGGGCCCCGGCGGCGAACCAGTCGCGGGTGTTCTGCACGTCGATGGCGAGCTGGTCGACTAGGGCCGGAGTGTCGACGAACGCGACCTCCGCGCGCAGGAACAGGCGCAGGTCCACCGAAAGCACCTGGTCATAGAGGTCCTCGGCGAAGTCGAGCAGGTGCGCTTCGAGCAGCGGGAAGCCGGCGTCACCGTAGTAGGTGGGGCGAGTGCCCACCGAGACCGCGGCCAGCACGCCCTCCGCCGGGAGGGAGTCGCCGTGCACGATCGCCGCCCAGATGCCGGAGTGCGCCATCAGCCCGGGCACCTCGATGTTCGCGGTGGGGAAACCGATCACCCGGCCCCAGGCGTTACCGTGGATGACCGTACCGGTGATGGTCGTCGGCCGGGTGTCGAGGGCCCGCAGGTGTGCTTCGGTCATCGTGGGTGTCTGCCTTCCGCGTCGCTTCATTCCAGGAACTGGGGCAGTCTGGCTGCCTGGTGTCTATTCCAGCATCCAGTGGTTTCAGCCGGGCGACCACAACGTTGCCGGATTATTGCGCCGCTTTACGCGCCACCCCCACGGGCGGTTCACCGGGCATAACGCCAGTCGCGCCGTTTGGCGGTGCCCGCCCCGACGGCCGGGCGGGGCGCGTGCCCGGCATCGAGGCGGCCGTGGCCGGGTAATCTGGTGCGATGAACCCCAGCATTCCGACGCCAGCGCACCACCACCACCTGGTCGTCACCCTCGTCTGCCCCGACCAGCCCGGCATTGTGCACGCCGTCAGCGGTGCCATCGTCGAGGCCCGCGGCAACATCACCGAGAGCCAGCAGTTCTCCAGCGCCGACACCGGCCGGTTCTTCATCCGCCTGCAGGTGGAGTCCCCCGCCGACCGCGACGAACTGCAGGCCGCGCTCGACCCGATCATCGAGCGCTACGCCATGACCTCGGTCATCGACGTCGTCGGCCGCCCGCTGCGCACCCTGGTGCTCGCCTCCACCGCCGGCCACTGCGTCAACGACCTGCTCTTCCGCCACCGCGGCGGCCAGCTCGCCGTCGAGGTGCCGTTGGTGCTCAGCAACCACGGCACCCTGCGCGACCTGGTCGGGTTCTACGGGGTGCCGTTCGAGTCGCTGCCGATCACGGATGCCGCCAGCAAGGCCGCCTTCGAGGCGCGCGTGGTCGAGGCGGTCGAGGAGCACGACATCGAACTGGTGGTGCTCGCCCGGTACATGCAGATCCTCTCCCCCGAACTCTGCGCGTACCTCACCGGCCGGGCCATCAACATCCACCACTCCTTCCTGCCCGGCTTCAAGGGCGCGAACCCCTACAAGCAGGCGCATGCCCGCGGTGTGAAGCTGATCGGCGCCACCGCGCACTTCGTGACCAGCGACCTCGATGAGGGCCCGATCATCGAACAGAACGTGGTGCGGGTCGACCATTCCCGCAACCCGAGCGAGCTCGTGGCGATCGGTCAGGACGAGGAGAGCCGCACCCTCACCCAGGCGGTGAAGTGGTTCGCCGAGAACCGGGTGCTGCTCGACGGCGCCCGCACCATCATCTTCAAGTAGGCCGGTCGGTAGGATTGGCAGGTGAACGACACTCCCGCCGCGCCGACCATCGGCGCCAACGACATCCTGCGCTTTCTGCTTGAGCTTTTCGCCTTCGTGAGCCTGGCGCTCTGGGGGTTCCTGGCCTGGCCGCTGCCGTGGCCGGGAGTGCTGGTGGGTATTCTCGCGCCGGCGTTCGCGATCCTGGTCTGGGCGCTGTTCCGCTCCCCCAAGGCTGTGTTCAAGCTCGACCCGTTCGGCAAGGCCATCGTGGAGATCTTCGTCTTCGGCGCCGCCGCGCTCGCCTGGTGGGACCTCGGCCAGCCGATCGTGGCCGGCGTCTTCGCCATCATCGCCACGGTCAGCGGCGTGCTCTCCGGCCGCAAAAAGCTCAGCAACTAGCCGGTCACTGCAGGGCGCCGATGATGGCGCCCATCACCGTGAACGAGACCACGTTGTACGACCCGTTGATCGCGAACAGCACCGGACTTCTGCGTTCGAACAGGTAGTTCACCCCGAACGCGGCGGCCACGAAGGTCAAGCCGGTGGCGAAACCGGCGAAGAGACCGAACCCCACCCCGTTCGAACCGATGAACGCGGCCAGGCTGATCGCCATCACGATCGCCAGGATCAGCGAACCGCCGAAGACCCGGGCCACACCGGTCTTCAGCTGTTCGTCGGTGACGCCCGCCGTGCGTTGCCAGGGCCGGGCGAAGAGCACCGAGTACCAGAGCCCGCCGATGACGAACGACGAGACCGCGGCCAGCGCGATCGCCAGCCAGTTGAATGACACGTCCATGTCTGCTCCCGAGCCCGTGGGTTCCGGCCGGTCCGGAACAGCACCACGCTAAGGCTCAGTTCGCGTTCGGCCTTGTAGAAAATTCCGGCACCCCCTCGAGCGCCTCGAGCGGCACGAACGCCGCGTAGTCGGGGCCGTACCGGGCCACGATCTCCACATACCGGCTGGGCGAGAACCCGGTGAACGCCCGGAACACCCGGATGAAGTGCGGTTGGTCGTAGTAACCGGATGCGGCCACCAGGTCGGCCCAGGTGGGCATCGGTCCCTGCAACGGCAGGGCGGCGAGAAACTGGCGGAACCGCACGATGTCGGCGTAGGCCTTGGGGGTCACCCCGCACCAGGTGCGGAACTCGTCGATCAACCGGTGGTGGCTCGTGCCGGCGAGCGCCGCGATCTCGGGGATCGGCGCATCCGGGTTGTGATGGATGGCCGCCCAGGCCCGCACGACGGCCGGCGGTGCCGCACCGGCGCGGCGCTGGGCGCGCAGGTGCGCGATCAGCACCTTCACCGCCGCGGCCGGGTCGGTGGCGCCGAGCGCGGCTGCCCGCAGCGCGTCGGTGTCGCCGAGCAGGTTCTGGCTCTCCCGCACAGTGCCGGTGAGGTCGGAGGCGGGCAGGTCGAGAAACCGGGCGGCCGCGAACGGGGCCAGTTCGGCGGCGACGTGACGGATGGCGGGTGGGCTTTGGCTCATCAGGTAGCGCGGTTGCAGACCGGAGAGGAACCCCGCCCGCAGCACCCGCACGGCGCCGGTCTGCACGTCGAAGAGCCGGTACGGGTCGGAGAGGTTGAGGATCAGGTGCAGGGCGGGCTGCGGGAAGATGCGTTCGTAACGCTGTTCGGCGGACTGCTCGAGGTACCACAGCCGTTGTACTTCCGGAGTCAGGTCGGCCGGAACGGGCACCTCGAGGTAGTCCATGGCCCCACCGTAGAACCGCCGCCGCCCCGCGGCTACTCCGGCCGGACGGCTCCCGGAGCCGGCGTCAGCGGGCGTCGGGGTCGGCGGTGGACGCCGCGGGCAGCTCGGGCGCGGGCTGGGCGGGCAGGCCGCCGGGCATCCGGGTGGCGTAGAGCGAGGTGGCCAGGAAGAGCAGCCCGCCGAGCAGGAACGCGGCCGGGTAGGAGACCGAATCGGCCAGGAAGCCGGCCACGAGCGGACCGACGATGGCGCCGAAGTCGGAGAACATCGAGAAGATCGCCACCGGGCGTCCGCCCGCGGAGCCGGCCGAGTCTCCCACGGAGGCCGCCGGCGCGGTGCCCATGAACGCCGCGGCCACCCCGTAGACGCAGAGCAGCCCGGTGAGCAGCCAGATGTTGGGGGCGAACGGGATCACGGTGATGGTGACGGCCGCCACCAGGAACGCGCCGATGATGGCGGGTTTGCGGCCGACGGTGTCGACGAACCGCGAGGCGGGCGCCAGGGCCAGGGCCTGCGCCACGGCGGCGATCGCGAAAGCGATGCCGGTCCAGGCGCTCGGACCCTTGAGCACCTCGACCACGAGTACCGGCACGAGCGCGCCACGCACCCCGAAGGACGACCAGCCCTGGGAGAAGTTCGCCAGGCAGGCGGCCCGGAACCGGGGGTCCCGCAGCACGGTGCGAAGGGGCAGCAACGGTACGGCCGCACCGGCACCGCCGGCCGCGACACGGGTAGCCGGCTGCAGCAGCACGAGGCCGATGACGCCGGCCACCGCCAGGGTGCCGGCGTAGAAGAAGAACGGAGCGGTCAGTGAGATGGTGGCGAGCAGTCCGCCGATCGCCGGCCCGGCCATGCCGCCGATGAGGAAGCCGCCCTGGTAGAAACCGACCGCGCGTCCCCGGATGCCAGGGGCGGCGGAGCGCAGCAGCAGCGTCATCGCCGCCACCGAGAACATCGCCGAGCCGATGCCGCCGGCGCCGCGCAGCAGTAACAGCTGCGGGTAGCTGCCGGCCAGGCCGACCAGCCCGCTGGAGACGGCGACGATACCGATGCCCACCGCCAGGATGGTGCGTTCCCCGGCCCAGTCGATGAGCTTGCCGCAGACCGGGCTGGCGAGAAAACGCATCAGCGCGAACGCCGACACCACGGCGCCGATCTCGAGGTTGCCCACGCCGAAGCTCTTCACGTAGACCGGCAGCACCGGCACCACCACGCCGAAGCCGACCATCACGAAGAACGCGATCACCCCGAGCACGTAGACGTCCCGGCCCAGCCGCGGTTCGTTCGCCGGTCGGCTGGAGGGAGAGCCGAACGGTCTACGGATGCGTCGCATCCTTTTAGATTAGGCCGTCGGGGGTTAGCTCCTGGCCGGCTGCGGGCGCGGCGCCAGCGGAATTCGCGCGGCCACCCCGCGGCCGCGCACGTCCTTCCGACCGCCGATCGCCCGCAGCGCGTTCAGGATGGTCGCGAGATCCACGAGTTCCTGCAGCAGTGCCCCCACCGTGGCGGGGATGACCCCGAACGCGGCCACGATCATCAGCGCGACGCTCAGCCCGATGCCCAACCAGATGCTCTGCAGGGCGATGCGGGTCGTGTCCCGGCCGATGGCCGCCGCCCGCGCCGCCCGGGACAGGTCGTCGAGCAAAATCACCGCGTCCGCGGATTCGCTGGCGGCGGTGGAACCCCTGGCGCCCATCGCGATGCCCACATCGGCCGCGGCCAGCACGGGCGCGTCATTGACACCGTCGCCGACCATGATCACCGGCCGCTCGCGGATGGCGCCGACGGCGGCCACCTTGTCGGCCGGCAGGCATTCCGCCCGAACCCGGGTGATGCCCACCTGCCGGGCCACGTGGTTCGCCGTGGGGCGGGCATCGCCGGTGAGCATCACCGACTCGTGCACTCCCAGACGGTCGAAGGCGGCCACTGTGGCGGCCGCGTTGTCGCGCACCTGGTCACTGGCGACGATGCATACGGCATACTCGCCGTCGACGGCCAGGTAGATGGCGAGTTCACCCCCGGCCAGGTCGGCCGGGTACGCGTCGGGTGCGCGCTCGGAGACGAATGAGAGCTTGCCCACCACCACCTCGCGGCTGCCGAACCGGGCGGTGACCCCGTGCGCGGGCACCTCCGTCGCGGTCTCTGTGCTCTGCAGGTCGAGCCCGCGGGTCTGGGCGGCCGCCAGCACGGATGCCGCGAGCACGTGCGAGGAGTACTGCTCGGCCGATGCGGCCAGGCCGAGCACCTCGTCGGCATCGAACCCGTTCTCGGGCAGGATCCGGTTGATGCTGGGCATGCCATAGGTGAGGGTGCCGGTCTTGTCGAAGACCACGGTCCTGGCTCGGCCGAGTGTCTCCAGTACCCCGCCGCCTTTGACGATGATGCCGTTGCGCGCCGCCCGGCTCATCCCGCCCAGGAACGCCACCGGAGCGGCCAACAGTAACGGGCACGGCGTGGCGACGACGAGCACCTCGGCGAACCGCACCGGGTCGCCGGAGACGAACCAGGCAGCACCGGCGATGACCAGGGCCACAGCGGTGAACGGCACCGCGTACCGGTCGGCGAGCCGCACGACCGGCGCCTTGCTGGCCGCCGCCTCGGCCACCAGCGCCACGATCTGCTGGTACTGGCTGTCCACGGCCAGGGCCGAGGCGCGAATGGTGACGGCGCCCTGCCCGTTGACCGACCCGCTGAGCACCGTGTCGCCGGCCCGGTGTTCCACGGGCAGGCTCTCCCCGGTGAGCGACGCCTCGTCGAAGGCGGCGGACTCCGAGACCAGGGTCCCGTCGACGGGCACGATTTCGGCCGGGCGCACCAGCAGCAGGTCGCCGACCTGCACCTGGGTGGCGGGGATGTCTTCGGCTTCGTCGTCGCCGGCGGGGATGCGGTGCGCGATCTGCGGAGCGCGGGCGAGCAGGGCGGTGAGTTCACGTTTCGCCCGCCCGTCCGCGTAGTCCTCCAGGGCTGCCCCGCCGGCCAGCATCAACACGATGATCAGGGTGGCGACGTACTCGCCGACGAGGATCGTCGCGATGATCGCCAGGATCGCGAGCACATCGAGGCCGACGGTGCCGGCACGCATCCGCCGCACCATGGCAACGCCCTCGATCACCACCACGATCACGCCGAACCCGGAGAATAGCCACTGCACGGCCACCGGCAGGCCCACCGCCCACAGCAGCAGCCCGGTCAGGCCCACTAGCAGCGTGGCGGCGAGAAGCGGGAACCGGAGGGCCGCGCCGCGGAGTGTCGACATGGCTCCATTCTCGCCTCGCGGCAGGGTCGGCGCCAGCAACCGGGGAATCCGGCCCGACACGAAAACGGGCCCCGACCGGAAAGGTCGGGGCCCGTTGCCGGAAGACGAAGGGTCAGGCCAGGCGGGTCGACAGGTTGTCGCTGATCGCGGCCAGGAACTCCTCGGTGGTGAGGTAACCCTGGTCCGGGCCTACGAGCAGGGCGAGGTCCTTGGTCATCTTGCCGCTCTCGACCGTCTTCACGACCACGTCTTCGAGGGTGTGCGCGAATTCCGCGAGCGCCGGGTTCTCATCGAGCTTGGCGCGGTGCGACAGGCCCCGGGTCCAGGCGTAGATCGACGCGATCGGGTTGGTCGAGGTGGGCTTGCCCTGCTGGTGCTGGCGGTAGTGCCGGGTCACGGTGCCGTGCGCGGCCTCGGCCTCGACGACACTGCCGTCGGGGGTGGAGAGCACGCTGGTCATCAGGCCGAGCGAACCGAAGCCCTGCGCCACGGTGTCGGACTGCACGTCGCCGTCGTAGTTCTTGCAGGCCCAGACGTAGCCGCCCTCCCACTTCATCGCGGATGCGACCATGTCGTCGATCAGGCGGTGCTCGTAGGTGAGGCCGGCGGCCTCGAAGCGGTCCTTGAACTCGGTGTCGAAGATCTCCTGAAAGATGTCCTTGAAGCGGCCGTCGTAGGCCTTGAGGATGGTGTTCTTGGTCGACAGGTAGACCGGGTAGTTGCGTTCGAGGCCGTAGTTCAGCGAGGCGCGGGCGAAGTCGATGATCGACTTGTCCAGGTTGTACATGCCCATCGCCACGCCGCTGCCCGGGGCCTGGAAGACCTCGAACTGCTGCGGGTCGCCGCCGTCCTTCGGGGTGAAGGTCATGGTGAGGGTGCCTTCGCCCTCGAAGCGGAAGTTGGTGGCGCGGTACTGGTCGCCGAAGGCGTGGCGGCCGATGATGATCGGCTTGTTCCAGCCCGGCACCAGGCGCGGGATGTTGGAGATGATGATCGGCTCACGGAAGATGGTGCCGCCGAGGATGTTGCGGATGGTGCCGTTGGGCGATGCCCACATCTTCTTCAGGCCGAATTCCTCGACCCGAGCCTCGTCGGGCGTGATGGTGGCGCACTTCACGCCGACGCCGTGCTTCTGGATGGCGTGGGCAGCGTCGATCGTGATCTGGTCGTCGGTCTCGTCCCGCTTCTGGATCGAGAGGTCATAGTACTCGAGGTCGATGTCGAGGTACGGGTGAATCAGGGAGTCCTTGATGGCCTGCCAGATGATGCGGGTCATCTCGTCCCCGTCCAGCTCGACGACAGTACCTGCAACCTTGATCTTCGACAATGGATTCTCCTCAGTGAGTCGGGGCATGGTGGCCGTGAACAATCCTAGCCGAGGAGCCTAACTGTCTCGACATCGAGAGAGTTGGCCGGGCCGGCCGCGCTGTCCCCCTATGTTCCGACTATCAGCGGCCGCGACCGGGCGATAGCCTTGGGGTATGCCTGAACTGCGACTCGAAGACCTGTCCGCACGCAACATCGTCGCGGCCAACAGCCTGAGCCTCAAGCCCGGTCAGGAGCAATTCATTGCGCCGGTCTCGTACTCGGTCGCGGCATCCGTGATCAACCCCAACACAGCCTGGCAACGGGTGGTGCTGCTCGACGGCGAGGTCGCCGGGTTCATCCACGGCAACTTCGACCCCGATTCCCCGCAGGAAGAATTCCGGGCCTGCATCTGGCGCATCAACGTCGACGCGGAGGCGCAGGGCATGGGTGTGGGCAAGTTCGCCGCAGACGCCCTCGCCGAGGAAGCCCGCCACCGCGGCTTCGAGCGGATCACCGTGATCTGGGAGCCCGGCGAAGACGGCCCAGAGGCGTTCTTCCACCGCATCGGCTTCGTCGACATCGGCGAGACCCAATTCGGCGAGGTCATCGGCGCGCTCACGCTCTAACCGGCTCATGCGCCAGTCCCCGAACAGCGCCTTCGTCGCCGCGGTGCTCGATATCGTCGATGCCATCCCGTCCGGCCGGGTGATGACCTACGGCGACGTGGCCGCCACCCTGGGATCCCGGGCCGCCCGCGTGGTGGGTCAGGTGATGGCCCAGTTCGGGGCGGATGCGCCGTGGTGGCGGGTGATCCGGGCCGGCGGGCATCCGCCGATCGGCCATGAGGCCCGGGCCCTCGAGCACTACCGGGCCGAACAGACACCATTGGTGACCCCGGCGCAGCCGGAGGGCGCCTACCGGGTCGACCTCGGCCGGGCCCGCTGGCGCCCCTGAGTCACGCCTGCGGCACCGCCAGTTCGGGCTTGCCCACCTCGGACTGAGTGTCGGCGGTCGGTGCCTCTGGGCTCGGCGTGGCCGCGTTCGGTGCAGCCGCCTCGGCCCCGGCCAGCCGGCCCTGCCATTCCTTCACGAGCACCGGCTGATCGATGCCCAGCACCGCCACCGGGCGGCCGCCCCGGCGGTAGACGGTGAGCAGATCATTGGTGTCCACGCTGCCGGCCTCCACCGTCGCGTCCTCGCCGCCGTGCACCCGGCCGGCGAATTGCAGGCGCTTGCCGCCCTGCTCCGAGGCGAGCCGGCTGGGCCGCTGCGGACCGCCGGCGGGATCGCCGAGCAGCGCCGCCATGGCGATCGCCGGGCGGTTGCGGGTGTCGCTCCAGTGCTCGATCCGGCGGTGCTCGCCGGTCACCGGGTCGAGCCAGGCAGCGCAGTCGCCGACAGCGACCACCCCGGGTACGCCGGTGGCTCCCACCTCGTCGCACACCACCCCGCCGCGCAGGTCGAGACCGGAATCGCCGAGCCAGCCGACCAGCGGCACCGACCCGATGTCGAGCAGCACCACATCGGCGCCGATCTCCTCGCCGGTGGTCAGGCGCACGCCGGACACCCAGCCTGGGCCGATCAGTTCGGCCACGCGCAGGTCGGTGCGCACCTCGGTGCCGGCCAGGGCGTGCAGCCGGTGCACCGCATCGGCGACGGTGCGGCCGAAGGCGCTGCAGAGCGCATCCGTCGTGCTGCCGATCACGGTCACGTCCATGCCCAGTTCCCGCGCGGTCGATGCCACCTCGAGACCCACGACGCCGGACCCGACCACGACCATACGGCCGCCGGGCAGCAGCTCTTCCCGCAGGGCGAGCGCGTCCTCCACCGTACGCAGGGTGTGCACCCCGCGGGGCATGTTCTCGAACCGGCGGGCAGCCGAACCGGTGGCGATCACGACAGCGTCGGCGTCGATGGTGCGACCGTTGACCAGGGTCACCCGATGCGTAGCCGGGTCGAGGCCCGCCGCGGCCACGCCCAGCTGCCAGTGCACGTCGAGATCCTCGGTGGGCGACTCGAGAGCCAGTTCGCCGATCGTGGTCTGCCCGGTGAGGAAGCCACGGCCGAGCGGCGGCCGGTCGTAAGGGCGGTGCCGTTCGCCGCCGACCACGGTGATGCGGCCGGTGAAGCCGTGTGCGCGCAGAGCGGCGGCACTGGCGTAGCCGACCACCCCCGCGCCCACGATGGTGACTGAATCCATGCTGTGTGATCCCCCGATCAGACTGGTCGCCGGGTGGGGACCCGGCGCCGGTACGGGAACGAGAGTGTTCTCATTCGTGGGCGTGTGATGTTCTGTTCAGCCCAGATTCACTCGCGGCCCGGGGCGTGTCAAGCGCGCCGGGCGGGTTCCCGGCGAGTGGTTCGAAGCCCTTGACATGCCTGAAACACGGCGGACTCAAAGCGCCGAAAAATGCCACATCGGGGCCCGAAAACCAACCGGTCGCGAGGATTTCCCTCCCCCCTCCGCGAACCGTGAGCAAAGCCCCGAAAGTTCCCGGATTCTGGGGCTTAGCTCACGGTTCGCGGCAGGAGTAGGGTGCCCGCATGGATGCGCCAGAGAACGCCAACGAGGATTTCGTCGACCCGGTGAGCACCAACCCGGAGCACTACCGGGTGTTGTTCGACAACGAACGGGTGCGGGTGCTCGAATACCGCGATGAGCCGGGCGATGAGACCACGCCGCACCGGCATCCGGACAGCGTGATGGTCACCCTGGGCGCGTTCCGGCGCCGGCTCTCGGTCGACGACCGGGTGTTCGACGCGGTATTGGAGGCCGGGGAAGCCCGCTGGCTGCCCGCGCAGAGCCATTCCGGCGAGAACACCGGCGACACCCCCACCCGGGCGATCTTCGTCGAGCTCAAGGCTCCCCCGCTCGAGCCGGATGCGTCTCCTCTGGGCCCCAGCTAGCCCTTCGAGCCGTGAGACAAGCACCCAAAATCGCAGGATTCTGGGGCTTAGCTCACGGCTCGCGAGGGGGTCAGACCAGGGATTCCCGCCAGGCGGCGTGCAGGCGCGAGAACCGGCCGGTGCCCGAGATGAGCATGTCGGGCGTGCCGTCCTCCACGATCACGCCGTTCTCCATCACCAGCACCCGGTCGGCGATCGCCACGGTCGACAACCGGTGCGCGATGATCACCGCGGTACGGTCGCTGAGCAGCGTCTGCAACGCCTCCTGCACCAACCGTTCGCTGGGGATGTCGAGCGACGAGGTGGCCTCGTCGAGGATCAGCACCGCCGGGTCGGCCAGGAACGCCCGCGCGAAGGAGATCAGCTGGCGCTGCCCGGCCGAGACCCGGCCGCCGCGCTTGTTCACGTCGGTGTCGTAGCCGCCGGGCAGCCCCTCGATGAACTCGTGCGCTCCCACCGCCCGGGCGGCCGCTTCGATCTCCGACCTGCTTGCTCCGGGCTTGCCGATCGCGATGTTGTCGGCGACGCTGCCGCTGAACAGGTAGGCCTCCTGGGTGACCATGACGATGGCCCGGCGCAGGTCCTTCGGGTGCAGGTCGCGCAGATCGACGCCGTCGAGCAGCACCCGGCCGTGCGAGGGGTCGTAGAACCGGGAGATCAGCTTCGCCAGCGTCGACTTGCCCGCGCCGGTCGACCCGACCAGGGCAATGGTCTGCCCGGGTTCGAGGGTGAGGTCGAAGTACGGCAGGATGACCCGGTCGGCCTGGTACTCGAATTGCACCCGGTCGAACTGTACGGCGCCCTTCGACGTCCACAGGTCCACCGGCTTGACCGGGTCGGGCACGCCGGGCTGCTCCTCGAGCACCCCGGAGATCTTCTCCAGCGCGGCCGCGGCGGACTGGTAGGAGTTGTAGAACATCGCCATCTCCTCCATCGGGTCGAAGAACCGACGGGTGTACAGCAGCGCGGCGAGCAGCGCGCCGATCGCCAGCGAGCCGTCGGCCACGCGGAAGCCGCCGACCAGGAGCACGGCGGCGACGGTGACGTTGCCGATCAGGATCAGGCCGGGGTCGAAAACCCCGAACAGCTGGATGACCCTGGCGTTGACCAGCCGGTAGGTCTCGACGAGCTTGCCGAAGACCCGCTCGTTGCGCGGCTCGGTGCGGAACGCCTTGACCGCGCGGATGCCGGTCATGGTCTCGACGAACTGCACGATCAGGCTGGCCGAGGCCGTGCGGGACTGGCGGAACAGGTGCTGCGAGCGCACCTGGAACCAGCGGGTGAGCGCGAGCAGCGGCACGAGCGCGACCAGCAGCACCAGCCCGCTCACCCCGTCGAGGGTCACCAGCGCGATGGCGGTGAACACCATGTAGAGCAGACCCTGCACGAGCTGGTTGATGCCGGAGTCGAGCAGTTCGCGGATCGCATCCAGGTCGCTGGTCTGCCGGGAGATGATGCGCCCGGAGGTGTACGACTCGTGGAATTCGAGGCTGAGCCGCTGGGTCTGCAGGAACACCCGCTTGCGCAGGTCGATCAGCACGGCCTGGCTGATCCGGGCGGACAGCACGGTGTACCAGGCGATCAGGAGGGCCCCGGTGATACCGGCGACCAGGTAGACGACACCGGTCGCGGCCAGCGGCACCCAGTCCTGCTGGAGCAGGGCGGGCAGGCCCTTGTCGATGCCGTAGGCGATCAGCGCGGGTCCGGCCACCTGGGCGGCGGTGGACACCACGACCACGAGCATTGCCACGACCACCGACCAGCGCACCGGGAACAACAGCGAGCCGAGCAGGCGCAGCGAACGGCGGCGGATCTGGGCGCTCTCCGCCTTGGTGTAGTCGACGCGTTCTTCGCCTTCGACGCCGGTGACACTCACAGTGCTTCCTCCGCTCGCTGGGACTCTCGTCGTTCTTCGTCTTCCAGGCTGGAAATGACGAACTTGTAGTGCGGGCTCGTGGCCAGCAGTTCGGAGTGCGTGCCGACCGCGGTGATCCGGCCCGCTTCGAGCAGGGCCACTCGGTCGGCGAGCATCACCGTGGACGGCCGGTGCGCCACGATCAGCGCCGTGGTCGAGGCGAGCACCCGGCGCAGGGCCGCTTCCACCAGGGATTCGGTGTTCACGTCGAGCGCTGAGAGCGGGTCGTCGAGCACGAGCACGGCCGGCGCGGCGGCGACGGCGCGAGCCAGGGCCACGCGCTGCCGCTGACCACCGGAGAGGCTCATGCCTTCCTCGCCGACGAGGGTGTCGACCCCGTCGGGCAGGTCGTGCACGAACCCGGCCTGCGCGATCTCCAGCGCCTCGGCGAGCACCGCGTCGGCCTCCGGGCTGCGCTCGGCGAACTCCGGCCGGCCCAGCAGCACGTTCTCCCGCACGGAGGCCGAGAACAGGGTGGCGTCTTCGAACGCCATCGCGATGTGGCGGCGCAGCTCATCGCGGCGCAGGGCCCGCACGTCGACCCCATCGAGGGTCACCGAGCCATCCGTCACGTCGTAGAGCCGGGTGGTCAGCGCCGTCAGGGTGGACTTGCCCGAGCCGGTGAGGCCGACCAGGGCCATGGTCTCGCCGGGTTCGAGTTCGAGGTCGACCCCGTCGAGCAGGTCGGGGAAGCGTTCGGGCGAGTCCGCGTAGCGGAAGTGCACGTTCTCGAACGCCAGCCGGCCGCGCGGGCTGGTGATGGTGACCGGGCGCGGCGGGTCGGTGATGGTGTTCGGGGTGTCGAGGATGTCGAAGAACCTGTCGGTGGCGGTGCGGGTGTCGAAGGTCATCGAGAGCAGGAACCCGATCGACTCCACCGGGAAGCGCAGCACGGTGGCGGTGGCGAAGAACGCCACCAGTTCACCGACGCTGAGCTGGCCCTGACTGGTTAGCCAGACACCGGAGACCAGGCAGAGCGCGAACGCCACGTCGGGCACCAGCAGCAGCCACAGCCAGATGCCGGCGATGGCGCGGGCCTTCTCGATTTCGGTACCTCGCAGTTCTTCGGCCTGGTTGGCGAAGCTTTTCAGCGCGAAGCTGCCGCGGCCGAAAGCCTTGAGCACCCGGATGCCGTGCACGGATTCCTCCACGGCGGTCGCCAGGTCGCCGGACTGGTCCTGGCTGCGCCGGGCGATCACCGAGTACTTCTCCTCGAAGACGTAGCCGTAGATCCAGATCGGGATCGAGCAGACCAGGAAGATCAGGCCGAGGATCCAGTTCATCGACACCAGGATCACCACGCCGGCGAGGATGGTGAGGAAGTTGACCACCAGAAGCACCAGGCCGAAGGAGATCCAGCGGCGGATCATGTTGAGGTCGCTGATGGCGCGCGAGAGCAGCTGCCCGCTCGGCCAGCGGTCGTGGAAGGTCACGGGCAGGTCCTGCAGCCGGGCGTAGAGCGCGTTGCGCATCCGGGACTCGATGTGGGTACCGGGCACCAGCACGAACCAGCGGCGCAGGGCGATCATGCCGGCTTCGAGCACACCGAGACCGAGCACCAACAGCACGGCGGGCCAGATCGGGGCGGTATCGCCCTCGCTGAGGGCGCCGTCGACCAGGCGCTGCAGCACCTGCGGGATGGCCAGGGCCACGAGGGAGGCGAGCAGTGCCGACAGCATGCCCAGGCCGATGCGCGGCAGGGCCGGTTTGGCGTAGGGGTAGAGCCGCAGGAGAGTGCGGAAAGTGTTGGGCCGCGCGACGGGTTCGGGCGCGACGTGGGGCGGATGCTGTGGTGCGGTGGTGGTCATGAATCGTTCCTGACTGGGCCCAGGCGGCAGCGTGCTGCCGTTCGGGGTGAATGATGACTGCTGTGGGTGCCATGGCCGTGGCGGGGCCGTCGGCTACCGGGGTGAGGGCGGCGAACCGCGCCTACGATGGGCGAGAAGCCCGGGAGAGATGTGTGCCCGCGAACTCGCGGGTCTGAGGTGGACGGGCCGGGCGCCTAGGCGGAGGCGAATCGGAGCGCCGGAACAGAGGCAGCGCCGGTCGCAGTGCGTGCGATCCTGGTGCGAGCTGTCTGTGTCATGTTGGCCTCCTGAGCGCGTCGTGTCATCGTCTTGTGCCCCCCTGTTCAGGCAGCCTTCCAGAATAGGGCTGGACTGATGGGTAACGCAAGAACTATTTCGGATCGGTGCTGCCCTGGCCACACGGGCCGGCTGCTGCTCGGCGGGCTCAGCGCACCCGCACGCTCAGGCAGGTGACGCAGCCTTCGAGCTTCTCGAATTCGGTCACGTCGACCGTCACGACCCGGTAGCCGAGCCCGGTGAGCAGGGCGGCGGTCTGCGGTGCGGAGGAGGACATCAGCACGGAATGTTCGTCGAGCACGACCACGGCCGTGCCCTCGGCCTCCGGCACGGCCAGGAACTTATCGAACAGCGCCGGGTCATCCACCAGCGGTGGATACCCGATCACGGTGCCATCGGGAAGCGCCGTGACCGCCGTTTTCAGGTGCAGGGCGCGGGTCACCGGCACGGCGACGACGGAGTAGCCGATCGGTTCGACAATGGCGGCGAGCTGGCGCAACCCCTCGGCGTTGGTACGCAGGGTCTGGCCCACGTAGACCGTGCGACCCACCTTGAGCACATCGCCGCCCTCGAGCGTGCCGGGCAGCTCGAGCCTGTGCACGGTCAGCCCGAGCCCGGCCAGGGCGACTTCGGCGCCGCGGGTTTCGCCGCGCCGGCTGGGCGCACCGGGACTGGTGAGCACGGCGGTGTCACCGAACAGCACCACGGCGTCTTCGATGAACACCGAGTCGGGCTGGTCGGGCGCCGGCTCCACCTCGGTGGCCGCCCAGCCCTCCGCGCGCAGCGCCTCGACGTACCCGGCCCACTGTCGACGGGCCAGCTCGAGGTCGATCGGCACGCGGTCGATGTGGGTGACCTGCCCCTCGGCGAGGATGTCGACGGGCCGGCGCACAAGTGCGCGCTTGGCGGCGCCCGTCGACGTCGTGCCGGTCTGAAGGTCTGAGTCACCCGAGGTTGTCATGCGCACAGCCTAAAACACCTGCGCCCGCCGCGATCCGCGGTCGGCCCGCGCTGCCCGATTCGAGTTGCCACGTGACTCCCTCGGCACCCTCCGCATCGATTTGCCACTTGATGCCCCTTCGCACCCGCCCAAGCGGCGTGAACTGGCAACTCATCGACGCAGCCCCCGCCGAGATACCAGTTGAGGCCCCTTCCCGGGCGCCCAATGGGCCCAAAGTGGCATCTCGGCGAAAGTCGCGCCTGTCAGTTGCCGCAAAGTGCCCCCTCGGATGCCTGCAAGAGGCCATTCCCCGCAACTCGGCGAACGCCGCATCCGTCAGTTGCCTCAAAGCGCCCTTCGGATGCGCCGGATGCCCGGGCGCCCCCGGCTGCTGCGCCGGGCGAGATACCACTTGGCGCCCTCTCACGCTCACCCGAGCGGCCGCGACTGGCAACTCATCGACACAGCCCCCGCCGACAAGTCAGTTGAGGCCCTCTCCCGGCCACCCAAGGGGCACAAAAATGGCAACTCAGCGAACGTCTCGCCGTCAGGTGCCGCAAAAGCGCCCCTCAGACGGCCGAAGCGATTCTTTGCGGCGACTCGGCGCACATCGTGCGCGCGTGGTCCGGCGAACGACGTTAACGCGGGGCGGGGAGGGTTTCGGGGGCGTCGTGCCAGTCCTGCACATCGATGGACTCGGTGAAGTGCTGGGCGCGCTCCTTGCCGCCCTCGTCGCCGGAGAACAGGCCGACGGGCTCGATGACCTCGCGCTCGGGCTTGCGGGCACGGGAGGTGCGGGCGGGCTTGGCCTCGGGCTCCTGACGCACCTCGACGCGGTTCATCGGCAGCGCGTCGGGGTTCTCGGCGTTGACCCAGTCGATCAGGTTCTCCCGCACGAGGCAGCGCAGGTCGAACAGGGTCGGCGCGTCCTGCGCGGTGACGAGCACGCGTACCCGCACGTAACCGCCGATCGCGTCGGTCACCTGCAGCACCACGGCCCGGCCGTCCCAGAGGTCGGTCTGGGCGACGATGCGGTTGAGTTCCTCGCGCATGCCGGCCGGGTTGACGCGCCAGTCCAGGTCGAACTCGATCGAGCCGAGCAGCTCGCTGTTGTGCCGGGTCCAGTTCTGGAACGGGGTGGTGGTGAAGTAGGTGGACGGCAGCACCATGCGCCGGTCGTCCCAGATGTGCACGACGATGTAGGTGAGGGTGATCTCTTCGATCTTGCCCCACTCCCCCTCGACGATCACGACGTCGTCCACCCGCAGCGCGTTGTTGAACGCGAGCTGCATGCCGGCGAAGATGTTCGCCAGGGTGGACTGGGCGGCAAGACCGGCCACGACGCTGAGCAGGCCGGCGGAGGCGAACAGGCTGGCGCCCACGGTGGCGGCGCCGGGGATGCTCAGCAGCACGGTGCCGATGGCGCAGATGATGATGATCACGATGCCGATGCGGCGCAGCATCCGCAGCTGGGTGCGCACCCGGCGGGCCACCCGGTTGTCGCGCACGTCGATGCGGTAGCGGTTGGCGGCCATCTCCTCGGCGAAGTACAGCAGCGCGCAGAGCAGCCAGGTGGCGGATCCGATGAACAGCGCCCGGAAGATGAAGCCCACCGTGGCGTCCCAGTCGGCGGGCACGTCGAGGTAGCCGGCCACGGCCAGCCAGAGCGCGCCGATCAGCACGGTCATGCGGAAGGGCACCCGGATCAGCTGCACGAGTACCCGCGCCCAGGCCTTGCGCTTGCCGACCATGCGGAAGGCGAAGGCGGCTATCGCCGTGAAGCCCACGGCGATCACGACGGCCGCCAGGGCGGCTACCGGGAATGCGGGCAGGGACAGTCCGAGAATGTCGATCACAGGTGGCCTTTCCGTGTCAGGTCTGTAGAGGTCTGCAACGGCGGTGTCACGAGTTGGACCTCCCAGCATGGCAGATGCATCTGGGAAGAGCATCAAAAAACGCCGGGCAGCGCATCCTGCAGGATGCGACGCCCGGCGTTCGTGGAACCGGTCTAGTGGAAGAAGTGCCGTTCCCCGGTGAAGTACATCGACACTCCGGCGGCGGTCGCGGCGGCGATGACTTCCTCGTCGCGCACCGATCCGCCGGGCTGGACGACCGCGGTGACGCCGGCTTCCAGCAGCACTTCGAGGCCGTCGGCGAACGGGAAGAACGCGTCGGAGGCGGCGACGGCGCCCTCAGCGCGCTCTCCGGCGCGGCTCACGGCCAGGTGGCAGGAGTCGACCCGGTTGACCTGGCCCATGCCGACGCCCACGGATGCGCCGGCGTGCGCCAGCAGGATCGCGTTCGACTTCACGGCCCGGCAGGCCTTCCAGGCGAACTCGAGGTCGGCGCGGGTGGCCGCATCGACCTCGGGGCCGGAGACCAGGCGCCACTCGGACGTGTCGAGGGTGTCGAAGGTGTCGGTCTCCTGCACCAGCAGGCCGCCGGAGATTTGGCGCAGCTCCAGCGAGGAGCGACGGTAGTCCTCGGGAAGCTGCAGCAGGCGGATGTTCTTCTTGGCGCTGAGCAGCTCGAACGCGGCCGGTTCGAATCCGGGGGCCACGAGCACCTCGGTGAAGATCTGGCTGACGGTCTCGGCCATGCCCAGGGTGACGACGCGGTTGGCGGCGATGACGCCGCCGAACGCCGACACCGGGTCGCAGTCGTGCGCGCGGTGGTGCGCGGAGGCGATGGCGTCGGGTGCCTTGGGGTTCGCCACGGCGATGCCGCACGGGTTGGCGTGCTTGATGATCGCCACGGCCGGCTCGGCGAAGTCGAACGCGGCACGCACGGCGGCATCCGCGTCGACGTAGTTGTTGTACGACATCTCCTTGCCGTGCAGCTGCGTGGCCTGGGCGATGCCCTGCCCGCCCTCACCGAGGTAGAGCGCGGCGGCCTGGTGCGAGTTCTCGCCGTAGCGCAGCACGCTGGCGCGGCTGGCCTCCAGCGCCAGGGTCTGCGGGAAGATCGCGTCGGTCGCCTCGTCGACGGCGTCACCGACGATGGCGTCGAACGCCTCGAGGATCTCTTCGCCGAGCGACTCGGAGTCGTCCTGCCACTGGTCGTAGACGTTCTCGGTGAACCAGGCCGACACGCTCAGGTCATAGTTGGCGGTGTGCTCGAACGCGAGCGACGCCAGCTTCTGCCGCAGCCGCAGGGTGCTGCCGCCGGCGGCGACCGCGGCGATGATCTCCGGGTAGTTCTCCGGGTCGACCACGATGGCCACGTTGGGGTGGTTCTTGGCGGAGGCACGGACCAGGGCGGGGCCGCCGATGTCGATCTGCTCAATCACGTCGGCGGGCTCTGCACCGGACTCGACGGTCTCGACGAACGGGTACAGGTTCACCACGACGAGCTGGAACGGCGCGATCGACAGGTCGGCGAGCTGGTTCTCGTGCGCCTCGAGGCGGAGGTCGGCCAGGATGCCGGCGTGCACGCTCGGGTGCAGGGTCTTCACCCGGCCGTCGAGCGATTCCGGGAAGCCGGTGACGGCGGAGACATCCGTCACATCGTGACCCGCCTCGCGGATGGTGGCGGCGGTGGAGCCGGTGGACACCATCTCCACCCCGGCGGCGGCCAGGGCATTGGCCAGCTCGACCAGGCCGGTCTTGTCGGAAACCGAGATCAGCGCGCGCTGCACGGGAATGACGTCCCGGTCGCGGTACAGGCTCCGGGCGTTGGTGTGACCGCTCATATGGGGGAATGCTCCTTGAGATCGACGTGTCCGTTGGCGATGTCGAGCACGGCCTGCACGAGCAGGCGGCGTTCGACGAGTTTGATGCGGTCGTGCAGCGAGTCCTGGGTGTCGCCGGGCAATACCGGCACCCGTTCCTGGCTCACGATCGGTCCGTCGTCGACGCCGTTGTCGACCACGATGATGCTGGCTCCGGTCTGCGTGGCGCCGGCGGCGAGCGCGTCGCGCACCCCATGGGCGCCGGGGAACTCGGGCAGGTAGGCGGGGTGGGTGTTGATCAGGTGCGGCGAGAGCGCGGCGACCACCCGGGGCGGCAGCAGGCGCATGAAGCCGCTGAGCACGGTGAGGTCGGGCTGCCACTGCTGGATCTGGTCGAGCAGTTCGTCGCCCCAGGCATCGCGGTCGGCGTGCGAGGAGAACGGCACGGTGAAGGTGGGGATGCCGAATTCTTCACCGAGCTCGAGCCCGTCGGCGTCCCGGTCGGCGCCGATGGCGACCACCCGGGCGGGGAACTCGGCGTCGCCGGACGCCTCGAGAAGGGCCCGCAGGTTCGATCCTCCGCCGGAGATCAATACGACCAGTGACAGCACCATTCGAGCCTACCGTTTCGTTGAGACTTCCTCGGCGCGATCAATCGAGCCCGGGGCCCGTCGGCCACCGACGAGCATACCGAGTGCGGCGGCCACGCCCACCTCCAGAGCGGCGAGCGAGCCGACCAGCAGCGGGTTTGGTCCGACGTCGGCGAGCCGGCCCGGGCCCATCGCCCCGGTCGACGCCCAGGCGGCGAGGCCGAGCAGGATGCCGGCGACGATGCCGATCAGCACGCCGGTGACGAGCATCGGCACCGGGCCGTGTGGCGCGTTGGGCCGGCGGTCCAGGCCCTGGCGCACGATCACCGCGAGCACGAAGCCCACCAGCACGGGCACCAGAAGACCGAGGAACCCGAATTCGAGGGTGCCCTGCGGCAGAACGCCGAACAACGGCAGGCCGGGCACGGTGGCCAGGGAGGTGCCGAGCGGGGAGACCGTGCTGCCGGTGCCGAGCACGATGCCGGGGCCGATGAACCAGCTGGCCGCCCAGATCACCAGGTTGGGGATGAAGGCGAGCTGGCCGATGGTGAGGGCGATGCCGCCCATCACGTCGGTCTGCAGGGTCTCGTAGAGGCCGATCACGGTGGCGAAGTTGGCCAGCACGGCGACGAACACGGCCAGCCCTGACAGGGCGAGGATGGCGGCAGTGACGGCCGTGCCGCCGCGCAGTGCCGCGGTGAGCTGGGTGCGCACTTCGGCGGGGATGCGCGACAGCTGGTCGCCGACCGGGCGGGAGAGCCAGGCGGGCAGTTCGGGGCGGGCCGCGCGCGCGCCGGTGGTCATGCCGATCAGCACGCCGGCCGCGAAGACCAGGGTGGGCAGCAGGATGCCCTGCACCGGTGCCGGTGTGACGATGGTTTGGCCGGCGGTGAGGGTGAGCAGCGCGGCCAGGAGGGCGTAGCCGGCGACGGCCGCGCCGGCGGCGGTGAAGGCATACCGGGTGGCGGCGGCGCGGCGGCCGGTGCGCACGCCCAGCAACACGGCGAGCACGGCGAAGCCGAGCAGTGCGATGGTGAGGCTGAACGGCGCCTCAGCCCCGGCGAGGCCGAGGGCGGTGGTGACCTCCACCGGCAGCTGTACCGCCAGGTCAACGCCGTTGCCGAGCAGCCAGACGTCCACGGCGGCCCGCCAGAACACGAACCAGTCGATGCTCAGTCCGTAGTGGGTGCCCCACAGGATGGTCAGCGGCACCAGGGCGATGCCCACGCCGATGGCCACGACAATGAGCGCCTCGAGCGCGGCGAGCAGGGCAGTCGTTATACGGTTCATATCCGAGAGGGAGCCTACCGTGGCCACGCTGCGTGGCCGCCGTACCCCGCCGTGGCCCGGCCGAATGCCGGCCGGAATCGTTCAGATGCCGCCGTCGACCGATCGGAGCACGGGCACGTCTTCGTCGGGCACGAGCACCGGCGTCTCGCGGTTGAGTGACTCCCCGCGGAAGAACGGCCGGGACCCGGGGAAGAACGACCAGACGATCATCAGCAGCACGCCCACCAGCAGCGACCCGACGCCCACCACGAAGACGCCGCCGACGCCGAACAGCACGGTGTAGCCGTAGTCGGGGTCGATCATGTCGATCACGGAGAAGACGAAAGCCGCGGTGAGTATCAGCGAGCCCAGCAGTGGGAAGACGAAGCGCATCCAGGCGTTGCGCCAGCTGGTGAAGAGGTCGTGCCGGAAGTACCAGACGCAGGAGTAACCCGTGATGGCGTAGTAGAACGCGATCGCCAGGCCGAGCGACAGGATGGTGTCGTTGAGGATGTTCGAACTGACCAGGGTCATGCCCACGTAGAAGGCCACCGCGACAGCGCCCATCACGAAGGTGGAGAACGACGGCGTCTGGAACCGCGGGTGCACCCGGGCGAACCGGCGCGGCAGGGCCTGGTAGACCGCCATGGCGAGGGTGCCGCGGGCGGTGGGCAGGATGGTGGTCTGGGTGGAGGAGATCGCGGAGATCATCACCGCCGCGACCAGCAGCCAGGCCCACGGCCCGAAGACGGCGTCTTTCAGGGCGAAGAAGACGTCATCCGCGTTGCCTTCGTTGCCGAGGCCCAGCCCGGTGGTGCCGAGGCCGGCGTAGGCCATCGCCGCGACCGCGACCCCCACGTAGGTGACCAGCAGGATGACGGTGGTCAGGATCGCGGCCTGGCCGGGGATGCGCTTGGGGTCGCGGGTCTCCTCGTTCAGCGAGAGGCAGGTGTCCCAGCCCCAGTAGATGAACAGCGCCAGCAGCACCCCTTCGACCAGTCCGGGGAACGAGGTCAGCGCGAACGGGTTGAACCAGTCGGCCTGCGGCAGGGTGGAGGTAGCCGGGGCGCTGCCGTCGAAGACCGCCCACAGGGTGAAGACCGTGAACAGCAGTAGGGCGAGGTACTGGAAGCCGAGCAGCACGTTCTGCAACCGCTCACCGATCTCGATCCCCCGGTAGCTGACCCACACCATCAGCACGATGAAGACGACCCCGGTGAGGGTGACGACAAGTTCGTTCTCTGCCAGGTCGGGAGCCACCAGCAGCCAGAAGTAGATGCCGCCGATCTGGGCGAGGTTGCCGAGCACCACGATGCCGGCCACGGCGACTCCCCAGCCGCCCATCCAGCCCACCCAGGGGCCGAACGCCTTGGTGGCCCAGGTGAAGGTGGTGCCGCAATCGGGGATGTCGCGGTTGAGCTCGCGGTAGGCGAATGCGACCAGGAGCATGGGGATGAAAGCGATGACGAACACCACCGGAGCCTGGGCGCCGACGGCGAGGACCACGAAACCCAGAGTGGCGGCGAGGGAGTACACCGGGGCGGTGGAGGCCAGCCCGATCACGGTGGAGCCGATCAGGCCCAGCGACCCGGTTCGGAGGCCCTTGCCGTCCGAGCGGGCAGAGGGCGCGGGCCGAGCCGGCACCGTCTCGTTCTTGCGGGCCATGATTCTCCCTTCGCCGGCCCCGGCATCCGCCGGTGGCCGCCTCGTTGGGGGCATCGTACTCGTCGCACCGGGCACGAGAAAGGGCCCGCCGAATGGCGGGCCCTTCGTCGTGATCGGGGATTACAGCGCGGCGAGCACCTCGCGCAGCAGGGTCGCGGTTTCGCTCGGCGTCTTGCCGACCTTGACCCCGGCGGCCTCGAGGGCCTCCTTCTTGCCCTGCGCGGTTCCGGCTCCGTCGGAGACGATGGCGCCGGCGTGGCCCATGGTCTTGCCCTCGGGGGCGGTGAACCCGGCCACGTAGCCCACGACGGGCTTGGTGACGTGTTCCTTGATGTACGCGGCGGCCTTCTCCTCGGCGTCGCCGCCGATCTCGCCGATCATGACGATCGCGAGGGTCTCCGGGTCGGCCTCGAACGCGGCGAGCGCGTCGATGTGGGTGGTGCCGATGATGGGGTCGCCGCCGATGCCGATGGCGGTGGAGAAGCCGAGGTCGCGCAGTTCGTACATCATCTGGTAGGTCAGGGTGCCCGACTTGGAGACCAGGCCGACCGGGCCCTTGCCGGTGATGTTCGCAGGGGTGATGCCCACGAGTGCCTCACCGGGAGTGATGATGCCGGGGCAGTTCGGCCCGATGATGCGGGTCTTGTTGCCCTTCTCCTGGGCGTAGGCCCAGAACTCGGCTGAGTCCTGCACGGGCACGCCCTCGGTGATGATCACGAGCAGGCCGATTTCGGCGTCGATCGCTTCGATGACGGCGTCTTTGGTGAAGGCCGGCGGCACGAACGCGATGGAGACATCCGCGCCGGTCTTCTCGATCGCTTCGGCGACGGTACCGAAGACGGGCAGCTCTACATCGCCGTGGGTGACGGTGGTGCCGGCCTTGCGGGCGTTGACGCCGCCGACGATCTGGGTGCCGGCCTTGAGCATCAGGGCGGTGTGCTTGGTTCCCTCGCCGCCGGTGATGCCCTGAACGATGACCTTGGAGTCCTTGTTGAGGAAGATTGACATATCAGACGTCCTTAAATATTCAGCGGGCGGCGTGGGCGAGTTCGGCGGCCTTGGCGGCGCCCTCGTCCATGGTGGCGGCCAGCGTGACCAGCGGGTGGTTGGCCTCGTTGAGGATGCGGCGGCCTTCTTCGACGTTGTTGCCGTCGAGGCGCACGACCAGGGGCTTGTTGGCAGCGTCGCCGAGGGTGGCGAGCGCGCCGACGATGCCGTGGGCGACGGCGTCGCAGGCGGTGATGCCGCCGAAGACGTTGACGAAGACGCTCTTGACCTGCGGGTCGCCGAGGATCACGTCGAGGCCGGCCGCCATGACCGCTGCGGATGCTCCGCCGCCGATGTCGAGGAAGTTGGCCGGCTTGACGCCGCCGAAGTCCTCTCCGGCGTACGCGACCACGTCGAGCGTGGACATGACCAGTCCGGCACCGTTGCCGATGATGCCGACCTCGCCGTCGAGCTTCACGTAGTTGAGGTCATTCTGCTTGGCCTTGGCCTCGAGCGGGTCGGCCGCGGCCTTGTCCTCGAGGGCGGCGTGGCCGGGGTGACGGAAGTCGGCGTTCTCGTCGATGGTGACCTTGCCGTCGAGGGCGATGATCTCGCCGTCTTCGGTGAGCACCAACGGGTTGACCTCGACCAGGGTGGCGTCCTCGCCGGCGAAGACGCTGTAGAGCTGCACGAAGACCGGGGCGACCTTGTCGACCAGCTCGGCCGGGAACTTCGCCTGCACGGCGATCTCCTTCGCCTTGGCGAGGTCGATGCCGGCGGTGGGGTCGATGGCCACGTAAGCCAGGGCATCGGGCTTCTCAACCGCGAGGACCTCGATCTCCACGCCGCCCTCGTAGCTGGCGAGCGAGAGGTAGGACCGGTTGGAGCGGTCCAGCAGCACGGAGAAGTAGAACTCCTGCTTGATGCGGGCTCCCCCGGCGACCATCACCCGGTGCACGGTGTGCCCCTTGATGTCCAGGCCCAGGATGGCGCGCCCGGCGGCTTCGGCTTCATCCGGGGTCTTGGCAACCTTGACGCCGCCGGCCTTGCCGCGACCACCGACCTTCACCTGCGCCTTGACGACGACGACACCGCCGAGCTTCTCGGCTGCGGCGCGCGCCTCCTCGGGCGTGTCTGCGATGATGCCCGGCAGAACCGGAACTCCATACTGCTCAAACAGGTCTCTGGCCTGGTATTCGTAAAGATCCACGCTGCTCTTCCAATCCGCGTCATAGCGTTCCGTGCATGGGGTGTGGGTGATCTGCCTCCCCGGCGCGAAAACTAGCTCGACGTCGAGAGATACTGACCATCTCAAACTCTACCTTCTCAGATGAACGCCTGAGTGTGCGCCGCGACGGCCGTACGCTGGGAGCATGCAGTCTCGCCGCGTCAGCCCCGCCGTCATCGCGTTCGCGGGCGGCCTCGACGCGGCCCTGCTACTCCTGTTCGTTCTGATCGGCCGGGCCAGTCACGGCGAGAGCCTGCTGGGAGTGCTGACCACCTGGTGGCCGTTCCTGGCGGGGCTGGCGGTGGGCTGGCTGGTGACGCGGGCGTGGCGGGAACCGCTCGGCATCCGCTGGACCGGTCTGGGCATCGTGGCCGTCACCGTGCTGGTGGGCCTGCTTCTGCGGGTCGTCAGCGGTCAGGGCGTGCAGCTGAGTTTCGTGATCGTGACGATCGCGGTGATCGCTGTGTTCCTGCTCGGCTGGCGCGCCATCGGCGTGCTCGTGCGGCGTCTGCGCCGACGGAGTGGACCCACGCTCGAACGGGCACGCTAGCTGCGACTACCGGTCGAGCTCGTCGATGTCGTCGTCATCGTCGAGGTCGACCAGCCGGTTGTCGGCGTCGTCACCCCACTCGTCGGTCACGGTTTCCTCTGCACCGGAGTCGTCGGCGAGCAGGTCGTCGATGTTCTCGGCGTCGAATTCCGAGGCCTCGGCGGCCACCTCGTCATCGGGGTCGATGGTGTAGCCGGGGTCGTCCTCGGCGAGCAGGTCGTCGTCGGGAATATCGAGGTCGTCCACCGTGCGCTTGTCGTTGACGGCATCGGGGTCGAGCGGCCAGAGGCCGCCGGAGTTCTGGGTCATGATCGAGCCTCCTTCGGGCGTGCGCCTGGGCTGGAACGCGCTAACTGGGTGGGCCGGGCCGGTGCGGTGCCGGCCTCAGTGGGTGACACCGTACCTGCGTCCGGGGTCGACGACAAGGCGGCCCGGGAGCTTTCTCACGGTCAGTTCCTGAGGCACCGGCGAGCCGGTCAGACCGGTCGGGTCAGCCCGGCAGGGCCTCTCGCCGGCGGGCCGCGCGGGCCAGTCCGGCGCGGGTGACGACCACGATCACCAGGGCGACCGCACCGCCCAGCGCGGTCTCCACCACCCGGTCCACGAGCAGCACAGACACGGGCGCCGGGCTGCCCAGGTGCGACACCGTCAGCGCCAGCGGGGTGATGAACAACAGGGCAGCGCCGTAGTGCCGGCCGACCAGGATCTCCGCTCCGAACTGGCCGATCGCGATGGTGAGGATGAGTACCCAGATCGGCGGCCCCGGCAGCAGGATCAGCGCCGTGAGCACCACCCCGGCCGCGGTGCCGAAGATGCGGTGGAAGGCACGGGAGGTGGAGTGCCGGGCGCCGGGCGGCGGTAGCACCGCGACCACGCTCACCACGGCCCAATACGGATGCCCGATGCCCACCAGGATCGCCAGCCCACCGGCGACGACGACGCCCACCAGCATCTGCGCGATCGACAGCCACACCCGGCCGTCGCGGTAGGCCACCAGATTCACCCGGGGCTGCCGGGGCAGCTGCTTGAACATCGGTGCACTGCGTTCGGGTGCGGCCCGGCGCAGCAGCCACCCCGACATGGTCACGAGCCAGGCGAAGCCGGCCCCGGCCAGCCCCACCAACAGCCGCGGCAGCACCTGGTCGGGTTCGGTGGGCACCTGCGCGCACACCGTGTAGGCGAAGACGAAGAACAACGGCGTGCCCGGGAACAGGCCCATGGTGCTGATCAGCAGCACCCCGACCACGATCAGCAGCATCAGGCCGAGCGTGAGCAGCGCCAACGGGGCTCCGAGGGCGGCCATCACGAGACCGAAGGCGATGCTGCCGAGCATCCCGACGGCCGCGACGCTCACCGACCGCGCCCGCAACCGGTACGGCTCACTGCGTCCGAACAGCGCCGTCATGCCGCCGAAGGTGGCGTAGACCGCCAGGTCGACGCGGCCGATGACGACCAGCACGATGAGCGGAACCACCATGGCCAGGGTCGCCCGGCTGGCGACCTCCAGATCGAGGGCACGCAGAGACCGCGCCCACTGCCTCAGGCTTTCGGGGCGGGAACCGTCGAGGGCGGAGTCGTCGTCTGGTGCCCTGGTCACTCGATTTTCTCGATCGGCGCGATCTTGATCAGGAGCTTCTTCGCCCCGCTGGTGTCGAACTGCACATGCGCGATGCGCTTGGTGCCCTCGCCGGTGACCTGGTTCACCCTGCCGTCGCCGAAGTCGACGTGCCGGATGCGGTCGCCAGGGTTCAGGGTGAGGTCGCCGTTGTCGCGCACCTGCGCGGTGACCCGGTTGGCCCACTCGGTCTTCGGTTTGGGCGCCGGCGGCAGCTGCCCGGGGGTGCCGCTGCGGCTGCCGAACCCGCCGCCGCCCGGCCGCGCATTGAGCGCGCGCGACTGGGTGCCGCCGCGGGAGTTGGCCATGCCGGGTGACTGCTTCCAGTCGATCAGGTCGGCCGGGATCTCCTGCAGGTAACGGCTGGGCATGGCCACGTTCACGTCGCCGAACTGGGCCCTGGTCATCGCCAGCGACAGGTAGAGACGCTGCCTGGCCCTGGTGATGCCCACGTAGAACAGGCGCCGTTCCTCGGCGGGGCCGCCGGGCTCGCCGGCCGACATCTGGTGCGGCAGCAGGCCTTCCTCGATACCCGTAAGGAACACCGCCTCGTACTCGAGGCCTTTGGCGGTGTGCAGCGTCATCAGCGACACCGTGCCGGAAGCGTCGTCGAGGTCGTCGGCGGCGGCGACGAGCGACACCTGGGTGAGGAAGTCGACGAGGCCGGCGTCGGGGTTCTCCCGGTTGAAGTCCTTGGTCTGGGCGACGAGCTCCTCGATGTTCTCCGCCCGCACCTCGTCTTGCGCGTCGCGGCTGCCGCGCAGCACGGCCAGTAGGCCGCTGCCGTCGAGCAGGTAGGTGAGCAGGTCGCTGACGTTGGCGGGGCCCGCGGGGTTCTGCGGGTCCATCATCAGTGCGGCCGAGTCCAGCAGGGTGGCCAGCTTCAGAATGGCGCCGGTCACCTTCGGGCCGAGGCCGAGCCCGCCGGAGTCGCGCATGGCCTGGCGGAACGAGATGCCGTTGGTTTCGGCGAAGCTGCCCAGCTGGGTTTCGGTGGCGGGGCCGATGCCGCGCTTGGGGGTGTTCAGGATGCGGCGAAGCGCCAGTTCGTCTTGCGGGTTGGCGACCGCGATCAGGTAGGCCAACGCATCCTTGATCTCGGCGCGCTCATAGAACTTGGTGCCGCCGACGACCCGGTACGGCACCGCGGCGCGTACCAGAATCTCTTCCAGTGCACGGGTCTGCGCGTTGGTGCGGTAGAACACCGCCATGTCGCGGTAGGCCATTCCCTTGCGGTGCAGGGCCTCCACCTCGTCGGCCACGAACTGGGCTTCGTCGTGCCCGTTGTAGGCGGTGTAGCCCACGATCTTCTCGCCGTCGCCGCCGGCGCTCCACAGCCGCTTCTCCCGGCGGTCGAAGTTGTTGCCGATCACGGCGTTCGCGGCCGAGAGGATGTTCTGGGTGGAGCGGTAGTTCTGCTCGAGCAGGATCACCTTGGTGCCGGGGAAGTCCCGCTCGAACTCGGTGATGTTGCGGCTGGAGGCGCCGCGGAACGCGTAGATCGACTGGTCGGAGTCGCCCACCACGGTCAGTGACGCGCCGGGGATCCTGCCGGTGGCGTCCTGCAGATTCTTGACGTGCAGGCCCTGGTCTTCCATGTCGTCGGCTAGTTCAGCCTCGACCGGGCGGGTGAGCTCGCGCACCAGGGCGTACTGGGCGTGGTTGGTGTCCTGGTATTCGTCGACCAGGATGTGCCGGAACCTGCGCCGGTACAGCGCCGCGACCTTGGGGAAGGCGCGGAACAGGAACACCGTCTCGCCGATCAGGTCGTCGAAGTCCAGGGCGCTGGCTTCGCGCAGCCGTCTGGTGTACTGGCGGAAGATCTCGACGAACATGACCTCCTGCGGGTCGCTCATGTTCGCGTTGCGGGCGTAGGAATCGACATCCGCCAGCTCGTTCTTGAGCTTGGAGATCTTGGACGCCACGTTGCCCGGGGTGAAGCCCATGGTGTCGGCGTCGAGCTGCTTGATGATGCGCTTGATGGTGACCTTGGTGTCGGCCGAGTCGTAGATGCTGAAGTTGGTGGACAAGCCCGCGCTCTCGGCCTCGCGGCGCAGGATGCGCACGCAGGAGGAGTGGAAGGTGCTGATCCACATGCCGTCGGACGCCTGGCCGAGGAGCCCGCGCACGCGCTCCCGCATCTCGGCGGCGGCCTTGTTGGTGAACGTGATCGCGAGGATCTGGCTGGGCCAGGCTTCCCGGCTCTCGATCAGCCCGGCGACCCGGCGGGTGAGCACGCTGGTCTTGCCGGAGCCGGCGCCGGCGACGATGAGCAGGGCCGGGCCGCGGTATTTGACCGCTTCGAGCTGCTGCGGGTTGAGGCCGTCGAACAGGGGGCTCTGCGGCCCGTCCGGTCCGGCGTCGGGGCCGGCACGGCCGTCGAGGATGATCGGGGTCGCCGACGACCTGGTAGCGGGGGTGTTGGGCAGGTCTGAAGACAAAGTCATGGCCAGCCAATTCTAGGCGCAGCGGCTGACATCCACGCCCGACGGTCAGGCCGGGTAGAGCGGGTTCGGCAGTCCGGCCGGTAGGCCGTCCCGCACGAACACGGCCAGGTCGGGGTGGTCGGCGAAGACCCCGTCGATGCCGGTGTCCATGATGGTGCGGAACTCGGCTTGCCAGTTGCCGATGTCGGCCTTGCGGGCGCCGACCCGGAAGCTCGCGGCCAGGAACCGGTTCTCCGGCCGCAGCGTCCAGGTGTAGATCTCCAGGCCGGCGGCGTGGGCGGAGTCGACGAGGTCGGAGGCGCCGTCGACAGTGCCCTCGGCATCCGTGTTGAGGATGAGGGATTTGGGCACGCTGATGCCGTCGATCTGGTGGCCGAGTTGGTACAGGGCCAGATCGGACAGGTAGGACGCGTACGGAGTGGCGCGGTCGCCGAACCTGGCGACGAGATCGGCCGGGGCGCCTGCAGCCTCGAGCAGGAACACCAGGCTGCCGAAGATACCGCGAGCGTGCACCTGGGCGAGCACGGTCAGTTCGAAGCTCTCGACGGTGAGCCGGCCCTCCCCCGTGTTCCAGCCGGCCTCGTTGACCTCCGCGGCGAAGAGCTCGTCGAGCGGCAGCCCGATCGATTCGAAGTAGGTGGCGTGCTTGATCTCGGCAACGATGCTCAGTTCCCGGTCGAGCGGAGCCTCGGTCAGGTCGACGAGGCGGAACAGGTCGCGCAGCCGCATGATCGGGAACTGGCCGTCGAAGCTGGCGCTCATGCCGCGCAGCGCCGGGATGCGCTCCCGAGCCCGCAGCGTGGACAGTTCGGCCCAGGTGAAGTCCTCGGTGAACCAGCCGGTGAGGGCCTGTCCGTCGATGACCTTCTCGACCCGGCGATCCGCGAACTCGGCGTGCTCGGCCACATCCGTGGTGCCGGAGATCTCGTTCTCGTGCCGCACCACCAGAACCCCGTCCTGGGTGGCGACGATGTCGGGCTCCACCGCATCGGCGCCGAGTGCGAAGGCGAGTCGGTAGGCGGCTTCCGTGTGCTCCGGCCGGTAGCCGCTGGCTCCGCGATGGCCGATCACCAGTGGTTTCATGTCCCAAGGTTAGCCGCGGGCTGAGAGAATCGGGGGTTATGGCCCCCTGGATCGACCCGACCCCGCGCGTGCGCTGGGGCGACGCCCGATGGCGGTACGTCGTTGGCCTGGTCACGATCGTGCTCGGCGCGGCCGCGACGAACCTGACCAGCACTTTCAGCCTCTGGTTCCTGCTCATCGGCCCGTGCGTGCAGCTGCTGGGCTGGCTGATCCTGCCCGGCGCGCTCTGGCGTCGGCTGGCGGTGCTGCTTCCCTGCCTGCTGGGCGCGCTGGTCCTCCTGGCCGGCCCCGATTTTGTGGGCGCGTACGCGGCGTTGCTGGCCGGATGGCTGTTCGCCCGGCACCGGCCGCTGCTGAGCTACCTGGCCGTGCTGCCGGTGATCGTGCTCAGCTTCGTGCTCAAGGCCGCGCTGAACGAATACGGCCAGAACTGGATCGGACTGCTCAGCGGTGCCCTGCTCACGGTGGCCTGCGCCTGGCTGGGCTGGGGCCTCGCGGTGTGGCGGCGGCGACAGATCGCGGCCTGGCGGGTGCGCCGGGCCCTGCGAGGCCGGCATGCGATGGCGCCCGATCGACCCTGAGTAGACTCTCAGCAAACTACGGGTTGGTCCAGTAGATTTGAGGCACGCAATATTGCGTGAACGACCTCTGTGACGCATCCCTCCACCCAGCTGATTGTTAGGCAGGAACCATGGCTACCTCCAACCCCGCATTTAGAAACGCCGCGTTCGGCGCTCCCGGCGCCGTTGCCTCGACCAAGGTGCTCTCCGACAATGACCTGCAGGCGTTGTACAACGCGCCGTCGGCAGGTTCGCAGGACACCGACCGGATGACGTACGAAGACACCATCGGCAAGACCGTGCTGTGCTTCGTTCTCTTGCTCGCCGCCGCAGCCACCGCCTGGGTGCTCACCCCGGTGATGCCGTTCCTGCTCATCCTGGGCGCGATCGGCGGGCTCGTGCTCGGCCTGGTGAACGCGTTCAAGAAGGAGCCGTCGCCGCCCCTGATCCTGGCCTACGCCGCGCTCGAGGGCCTGTTCGTCGGTGGCATCTCCCGCGTCTTCGAGCAGATCTACCCCGGTGTGGTCGTTCAGGCCGTCATCGCCACCCTCGTGGTGGTCGGTGTCACCCTGGCGCTGTTCACCAGCGGCAAGATCCGCGCGTCGAAGAAGGCCACCAAGGTCTTCCTCATCGCGATGATCGGCTACGCGGTGTTCTCCCTCGTCAACGTGGGCATGATGCTCTTCGGCGCCACCGACGGCGCGTTCGGCATGCGCAGCGGCAGCATCGAGATCGCCGGCTTCGAGATCAAGCTCGGCCTGGTCATCGGCATCCTCGCGGTTCTCATGGCCGCGTACTCCCTGGTCCTGGACTTCGACTTCATCCAGAAGGGCGTGAACAACCGCGCTCCCCGCAAGTTCGGCTGGAGCGGCGCCTTCGGCATCATGGTCACCGTGGTGTGGCTCTACGTGGAGCTGCTGCGCATCTTCGCGATCGCCCGCGAGTAGCGGCCTCCGGCGCTCAAGCGCCACCCCGCACGACCCCGAGAGGGCCGGCCCACCACGGGCCGGCCCTCTTTTCGTACGCGGCGGGCACGGCGCCGTTCCGTAGCGGCGCGCCGTCACCTCGCCGGCACCGCCATCCGAGCTGCGCGGGTGCCGCGCCGCTTCGCGGGTGGCCCGCAGCCCGCGCAACGGCGCCCGACCCGCGCACCTGCATCCGCCCCCCACGTCGAGCGGATGCCGCCGCGCGAGACGCTCCCTCTGGCTGGCCTCGCCGCGCCGGCCGCGCCCGTCGCCACCAGTCAAGGTGCACGGGTGCCGCGCCGCTTCGCGGGTGGCGCGCAGCCCGCGCAACGGCGCCAGACCCGCGCAACGGCGGATGAGGTGCCCGGCGCCGCCACCAGACCGCGCCCCCGCTTAACGACGGAAGCACCCGGCCACGAGGGCAGGGTGCTTCCGGCGACTACGGGAGCGGCTCGGGGCCTACTCCCATTCGATGGTCCCCGGCGGCTTCGACGTGACGTCGAGTACCACGCGGTTGACCCCGTCGACCTCGTTGGTGATGCGGTTGGAGATCTTCGCGAGCAGGTCGTACGGCAGGCGAGTCCAGTCGGCGGTCATGGCGTCTTCGCTGGACACCGGGCGCAGCACGATCGGGTGGCCGTAGGTGCGGCCGTCACCCTGCACGCCCACCGAGCGCACGTCGGCGAGCAACACCACCGGGCACTGCCAGATCTCGCGGTCCAGGCCCGCGGCGGTCAGTTCGAAGCGCACGATCGCATCCGCCTGGCGGAGCAGGTCCAGACGCTCCTGGGTGACCTCACCGACGATGCGGATGCCGAGGCCAGGTCCGGGGAACGGCTGGCGCTGCACGATCTCGGCCGGCAGGCCCAGCTCGGCGCCGACGGCACGTACCTCGTCCTTGAACAGGGCGCGCAGCGGCTCGACGAGCTCGAACTGCAGGTCTTCGGGCAGCCCGCCCACGTTGTGGTGGCTCTTGATGTTGGCGGTGCCGCTGCCGCCGCCGGACTCGACCACGTCGGGGTACAGGGTGCCCTGCACCAGGAAGCGGATCGGGTCGCCGTCGATCTCGGCGGACTCCTTGATCAGCTCGGCCTGGGCCTGCTCGAAGGTGCGGATGAACTCGCGACCGATGATCTTGCGCTTGGTCTCCGGGTCGCTGACACCGGCGAGGGCCTGGATGAACTGCTCGCGCACATCCACGGTCACCAGGCGCACACCGGTGGACTTGACGTAGTCCTCCTCGACCTGGCGGCGCTCGTCTTCGCGCAGCAGGCCGTGGTCGACGAAGACGCAGACCAACTGGTCGCCGATGGCCTTGTGCACCAGGGCGGCCGCGACGGCGGAGTCGACGCCGCCGGACAGGCCGCAGATGACCTTGCCGGTGCCCACCTGGGCGCGGATCTTGGCGACCTGCTCGGCGATGACGTTGCCGCTGTTCCAGTCGGCGGGGATGCCGGCGGCGCGGTGCAGGAAGCTCTCGATCACGTGCTGGCCGTGCTCGGAGTGCTTGACCTCCGGGTGCCACTGCACACCGTAGAGGCGGCGCTCGTCGTTGGCGAACGCGGCCACCGGAGTAGACGTGGTGGACGCCAGGACGGTGAAGCCGTCGGGCGCCTTGGAGACGGAGTCGCCGTGGCTCATCCACACGGTCTGCTCCACCGGCTGGTCGGCGAGCAGCGCGTTCACGCTGTCGGCGACGACGACCGGGGTGGAGCCGTACTCGCGCTGGCCGGTGTGCGAGACCTCGCCGCCGAGGGCGGTGGCCATCACCTGGAAGCCGTAGCAAATGCCCAGCACCGGAATGCCGAGGTCGAAGATGGCCGCGTCGAATGCCGGCGCGCCCTCCGCGTAGACGCTGGACGGTCCGCCGGAGAGCACGATGCCGATCGGGTTCTTGGCCACGACTTCGGCAGCCGTGATCGAGTGCGCCACGATCTCCGAGTACACGGATGCTTCGCGCACCCGTCGGGCGATCAGCTGCGCGTACTGCGCACCGAAGTCCACCACGAGCACCGGGCGGCTGGTGCCGGCCGGTTCCACGTCGGCAGACGCGGTCTCGGTGCCGAGCAGGTTCTCGAGACCTTCCGCACCTTCTGCGCCGTCGGCGCCCACAACATCCATCGGGTTGACGACACTCATGCTCGGGCTCCGCTTTCGATCGGTGCCGCGGTATGCGCGGCGAGGTAGGACTTGACCCGGTTGCCGATCCGTACCTCCAGGAAGAAGGACAGGAACGGGATGATGCCACCGAGGGCGATCAGCAGGAAGGTCGCGAACGGCCAGCGCATGATGCTCCACAGGCGGAAGTCGGCAAACAGGTAGAGAACGTAGAACCAGCCGTGCACGATCAGGATCGCGGTGCTCAGGTTGAAGGCGGTCACGGTGTCGCGGGCGACGAGCGCGAGGAAACCGTTCGGGCCGCCGATCTCGAGCTCGTACTGGAAGACGAACTTGAGGATCACCTCGACGCAGAGCAGCAGGAGGAAGACACCGGTGATGATCGACGAGACCTGGTACAGCCGTAGGGCCCCGGGGATTCTGGGCAGGTCGGCAGGCTTGGGTTCAAGTGGCATAGGGCTAATTCTACGGGGCCTTCGCGTGCGGTCGCTCGGCGGGAGCGTCGGTGCCGCCGGCGGGGTCTTCCCCGCTGTCGCCATCCCTGTCGGCCGCGGCAAGTTCGGCTTCCTCGAGTTCGCGTTCCCAGGCATCCCGCACCAGGCGGTACCAGAGGAACACGGCGAAGCCGGCGAAGACGGCCCATTCGAGGGCGTAGAAGATGTTCAGCCAGTTCAGGGGCACCTCGACCACGGGCTCCGGGGAGTCGATGGCGACGAGGCCGTCGGGCGCGGCGGAGTCGACGATGTAGCCCTGGTAGACCGACTGGTCGCTCCAGTTGGCCCAGAGGTTGATCAGCGCCGCGGTGGAGACGGTGGTCATCGTGTGCGGGTCGACGCCATCGGCGGGCACCTCGGGCGCTTCGGAAGGCAGGAACCGTCCGGTCAGCGGCTGCAGCGATGCGATGCTCATTTGTGAGGCGAGCCGGTCGCGCACGGCGGCGGCGGTATCGGCGTCCGCGGTCCAGCCGCGGGCGACCGCGATGCTGGCACCTTCGGCGGTGACGAAGTGGCTGACCACCCAGTACCCGGTCTCGCCGCCGTTGTGCCGGCCGCTGATGATCTGCTCGTCACCGGCCACGAACGAACCGCTGGTCTCGACCATCTGGCCTTCCGCGATCTGCCGGGGCGGGCCATCCGGGGTCACGATCTCGGTGAGCGGCTGCACGGTCTCGGTGCTGCGCTCCACGACCTCACCCGAACTGATGGCACGGTCCAGCTGCCACTGGCCGAGCAGGGCGAAACCGGCGGCGATGGCCAGCGCCAGCACCAGGGCCGCGATCCAGCGCGGGCGCAGCATCATGCCGATCATGAGTAGTCCCCGGTGCGGTCGTCGGCGTCGGCCTTGTCGGGCTTCGTGGTCTTCGGGTAGGTGTCAGAGATGAAGTCCATCATCGGGTCTCCGGTTTTCTGCTCCTGGGTGGCCGCCTCGACCAGGGCGATCTCCTCCGCACGCATGGCGTCGCGCTCGGGCGAGCGGGTCGGCGGATGCTTGGCCTTCGACCGGCGGCCGAGCGCGGCGCCGATCTTCTCCGAGTTGGCGGTGAAGAGCGGACCGAGGATGGCCATGGTGAGCACGTACAGACCGGCAAAGGGTTGCAGGCGCGCATCGAGGCCGGCGCTCACCGAGAGGGTCGCCAGGATCAGGGTGAACTCCCCGCGGTTGACGAAGATCGCGGCGGTGTTGAGGCCTTCGCGGATGCCCATCTGATGCATCCGGGCCAGCAGCATGCCCGAGCCCAGGCTGAGCACGAACGTCAGCACGATGGCGATCAGCACCACGCCGATCACCGAGCCGAACTCGGCCACATTGAGCGCCAGGCCGAAGTTGAGGAAGAAGAACGCGCCGAACACGTCGCGCAGCGGCACGGCGACCCGTTCGATGCGGCCTCGGTAGGTGCTGGCGCCGAGCACCACGCCGATGAGGAAGGCACCGATGGCGTCGGTGACGCCGATGATCTCGCCGATGCCGGCGAACAGCACGGCGAGGCCGAAGAACAGGATGGTGAACAGTTCGTCGTCTTTGGTGCGCATCAGCTTGGAGACCACCCGGCCGCCCCACCGGGCGACGGAGAACATCACCACCAGGAACAGGAACGCGATCGCCAGCTGCAGCACGATCGGCCAGATCTCGGTCTCGCCGCTGAGCACAACTGAGACGATGGCGAGGTAGACGGCGATGAAGATGTCACCGACCACGGTGACCCCGAGGATCATCGGGGTCTCCTTGTTCGCCAGCCTTCGCAGTTCGATCAGCAACTTGGTGATGATGGCGCTGGAGGAGGTGCCGGTCATGCCCGCGATGACGAGGGCCTCCCGGGTTCCCCAGCCCACCATGATGCCGAAGGCAAAGCCAGCGCCCATGTTGATCAGGATGTAGGAGCCGCCGGAGATCAACAGTTTTCCGGCGTCGCCGAAGAAGGCGTCCTGGTCAAACTCGAGGCCCAGACTGAACAGCAACAGGATGAGGCCGAAGACGGCGATCAGTTCGATGTCGGCGGATTGGAAGTCGAGCGGGAACCATCCGCTGTACGGGCTGGCCATGAGGCCCACGATCATGTAGATCGGGATCGACGGCAGGCCGATCAGTTTGCCCAGGCGGCCCAAGCCGTAGGCAACCACCAGCAGGATGCCCAGGGTGATGAGGTCTTCACCGAGGTGCATCGGTCAACCTCCGGGCGGAGAGTCGACGGTCTTCGCGGTGATCGCGCCGGTGCGGAAGAAGGCGAACGCCTTCGCCACCTTCTCGGGCGAGCCGGCCACGACGAGGGTGTCGCCGGGGAAGACCTTGAAGTCGGGAGCCGGGGCCGGGTTCGCGGATTCCCCGCGCACCACTGCCACGACGGTGAGCCCAGCGATGCCGCGTTCGGCGGGATTGCCGAGTGCCTGGCCGGCGATGTGGTCCTCGTAATCGACCGTGAACCAGTCGATGCTGAGCCCGGGGATCTGGTCGAGCGCGGTGAGCGACTCGGTGATCTGGGTGCCGCCGAGCAGTTCGGCGAGGGTGTGCGCCTCGTCTTCGCTCAGGCGTAGGGACACCTTGCTGGCGTCGGGGCCGCCCTCGTCATCGGCGAAGGTGATGAGGTCGCTGTGGCCGGAGCGGTGTGCGATCACGCCCACCTTGCCGCCGTCATCGGTGATGAAGGTGTGCAGCACACCGACACCGGGGAGCTTGACCCGTCGAACGTCAACCATGGTGCGACTCCTGAGGCTTGTGGGCGGTCTATCTATTCTACCGGAGGGTTTCGCCCGGTTGACCTGGGGCCGGCGCCGCCGCATCCGGTGCGCCCCGTGCCCGCTCGCGCCGGTGCTCGGTGCATGTCCTCCGCGGGGCCGGGTGCGCCTCTTCTTGCCCGATGACCCTGCTATGGGGGGCTCATCCAGCGAGAGCGGGCGCACTGCACAGGCCATGCCTGTGAGCAGAAGTGCACAGATGCGACCCGCCCGCCGCCGCTCTCCGCACGCTCTGGAAATCTGTCCGCATGGACACCACATCAACGACCACCTTGCACGTCCTCGCAGCGCTGTCCGGCAATAGGGGGCTCATCCTGGCTGGCGACGTGGCGCGGGTCGGCCTCCAGCACGAACTCCGCCGGGAGTTCGACCGTCACACCGTCGTCCGCCTACGCCGCGGCGTGTATGTGCTCTCCTCCGAGTGGGATGCCCTCGGCCCGGATGAGCGCTACCTCCGGCGCATCCATGCTCACGCCGTAGTCGCTGAGGAGCCTGTGGTGTACTCGCATGTGTCGGCAGCGGCCCTCTGGGGCTTGCCGATCGTCGGTGCCTGGCCACCGGAGATCCATTGGTCCACCGCGGCGGCAGCCGGGGGCCGCACTCGCCACGGCGTGGTGCGCCATACGCAAGAACATGACCTTGACGTCACCGTGCACGATGGACTCCGAGTGACGTCCGTCGCCGCCACGGCGGTGGCGCTGGCCAGAGTGCTCCGGTTCGGCCAAGCCGTTGCGGTGATGGATAAGGCGATCCACGAGCCACGGGAGGGGCACGCGCTGACCACCATCGCGGAACTGGAACGGGCCTTCGGCCAGCTCGGCCGGGTTCCCGGCCGAACGGCGGCGCGGCGGGTGCTGGAGTTCGCGTCGCCGCTATCAGGCTCACCCGGGGAGTCGATCAGCCGGGCCGGCATCTTCATGCTGGGCTTTCTCCTGCCCGAGTTGCAGGTGTCGCACTGGGATCGCGACGGCCTGATCGGGTTCACGGACTTCTTCTGGCGCGGCGTGGGTTCCGTCGGCGAGTTCGACGGGCTCGGCAAGTACCTACGCGACGAGTTCACCGGCGGGCGCCCCACTGCCGACATCGTCATCGCCGAGAAGATCCGGGAAGACAGGCTGCGTGCACTGGGGCTGGGTGTCTTCCGCTGGGATTGGCCGGTCGCTACCTCCCTCTCGGCGCTCGGCGACCTTCTCACGCGCAACGGTATTCCCCGAGCTCGCTAGACCTCGCGCAGGCACCCGGTGTGCCCCGCCTGGCTGGATGAGCCCGCTATAGGAGGATCATCCAGCCATACGAGGTGCGGTCGACAGCGTCCGGTCAGTTGGTGACGATGTCCGGTGCCTCCAGCCGCACCCGGTCGGCGGACTCGTCGTCGGGCTGGGTCTGCGACTCCCGCTCGGAGGCCACGCGTTGCAGGTAGGTCGCCACCTCGTGCTCTTCTCGGTCGGTGTCCCAGCCGAGCACATCGGCAAGCAAGCGGGCCGCGACCGGGGCCGCGGACACCCCGCGGTCCCAGGCTTCGATTGAGATGCGGGTGCGCCGGGCGAGTACGTCCTCGAGGTGCAAGGCGCCCAGGTGAGTGGCCGCGTAGACAACCTCGGCCTGAATGTAGTCGTCGGCGCCGGGCAGCGGGTCGGCGAGCGCGGGGTTCTCCTTGATCAGGTCGAGGAGCTCGTCGGTGAGGGTGCCGTAGCGGTTGAGCAGGTGCTCCATCCGCACGGTGTGCAGGTTGAACGCGTGCGCGATCTTGCTGCGCTTGTTCCAGGCCGCCCGGTAGCCCTCCGCGCCGAGCAGCGGGATCTCCTTGGTGGTGGACGGCGGCACCAGCCCGTCGAGCGCATCCACTGCCGCGTCGATCGCGTCCTTGGCCATCACCCGGTAGGTGGTCCACTTGCCGCCGGCGATCACGACCAGGCCGGGCACCGAGTGCCCCACCAGGTGCTCCCGGGAGAGCTTGGAGGTCTGCTCGCTCTCCCCCGCCAGCAGTGGCCGGAGGCCCGCGTAGACGCCCTCCACGTCTTCCCGGGTGAGCGGAACCTGCAGCACCGAGTTCACGTGCTCGAGCAGGTAGTCGATGTCGGCGGCCGTGGCGGCCGGATGCGCCTTGTCGAGGTGCCAGTCGGTGTCGGTGGTGCCGATCAGCCAGTGCCGACCCCAGGGGATGACAAAGAGCACGCTCTTCTCGGTGCGGAGCAGCAAACCCATCGCGGATTGGAATCGGTCTCGCGGCACGACCAGGTGAATGCCCTTGGAGGCGCGCACCTTGAAGGTGCCTCGCTCCCCCACCATCCGCTGGGTGTCGTCGGTCCAGACGCCGGTGGCGTTGACCACCTGCTTGGCGCGCACCTCGAACCGTTCGCCGGTCTGCAGGTCGTGGGCTTGGACGCCGACGACCCGTTCGCCCACCTTGATGAAGCCTTCCACCCGCACTCGGCTGGCGGCGTGGGCGCCGTAGAAGGAGGCAGTGCGGGCGAGTGAGGCCACATAGAGGGCGTCGTCGACCTGGGCGTCGTAGTAGGTGATGCCGCCGACCAGGGCGTTGTGGTTCAGGCTCGGCACCAGCTTCTGCACCTGGCCGCGGCTGAGGTGCTGGTGGTGCGGCACACCCGGCCGGCCACCCAGGTAGCTCAGTACGTCATAGAGCAGCATGCCGGCACCCACATAGGCGCGCTCGGTGACCCGCTTCTTCAGCGGATAGAGAAAACGCACGGGCTTGACCAGGTGCGGCGCGATGGTCTTCAGCAGCAGGCCACGTTCGGTGAGGGCCTCCCGCACCAGGCGGAAGTCGAGCTGTTCGAGATAGCGGATGCCGCCGTGCACCAGCTTCGACGACCGGCTGGAGGTGCCGGATGCCCAGTCGCGTGCCTCGAGGATGCCGACGCTGAGGCCGCGGGTGACGGCATCCAGCGCGGCGCCGGTGCCTACGATCCCACCACCGACAACCAGGATGTCGACTTCCTTGGACTTCAGCCGCTCGATCGCCGCCGCGCGTTCCTCAGGCCCAAGCTTGTTGGACCGTGTCACCGAATTATCGTGCGTCATCTGCAAACTCCCTCGACATCGATGGTGCTTGCTTCGACGCTAGTTCACTCAGTACGGCGCGACAACTACCTCTACCCGCTGAAATTCTTTGATTCCGCTGTATCCGGTGGTGGCCATCGAGCGGCGCAGCGCGCCGACCAAGTTGGCGGTGCCGTCGGCCGCGGAGGCCGGTCCGTAGAGGATCGCCTCGAGCGGGGCGACGGTGCCGACCTCGACGCGCTTGCCGCGGGGCAGCTGCGAGTGGTGTGCTTCGGCTCCCCAGTGGAAGCCGCCGCCGGGGGCGTCGGTGGCGCGGGCGAGGGCGGTGCCGAGCATCACGGCATCCGCACCGCAGGCTATCGCCTTGACGATGTCGCCGGAGGTGCTGAGGCCGCCGTCGGCGATCACGTGCACGTAGCGTCCGCCGGACTCGTCCATGTAGTCGCGGCGGGCGCCGGCGACGTCGGCCACGGCGGTGGCCATCGGGGCGTGGATGCCGAGGCTGGTGCGGGTCGTGGAGGCCGCGCCGCCGCCGAAGCCGACGAGCACGCCAGCCGCTCCGGTGCGCATCAGGTGCAGCGCCGCGGTGTAGGTGGCGGCGCCGCCCACGATCACGGGCACGTCGAGGTCGTAGATGAACTTCTTGAGGTTGAGCGGCTCCTGGTTGCGGGAGACGTGCTCGGCCGAGACGGTGGTGCCACGGATGACGAACAGGTCGACGCCGGCGGCGACGACGGTCTCGTACAGCTCCTGGGTGCGCTGCGGCGACAGGGCGCCGGCGACGGTGACTCCGGCAGCGCGGATCTCGGCGAGACGCTCGGTGACCAGGCTGGGCTTGATCGGCTCGGCGTAGATCTCCTGCATGCGCGCGGTGGTCTTGTCGGCGGGCAGGCTGCGAATCTCGGCGAGCAGGGGCTCGGGGTTCTCGTACCGGGTCCAGAGGCCCTCGAGGTCGAGCACACCCAGTCCGCCGAGCTTGCCCATCATGATCGCCGTGGTCGGCGAGACGACGGAGTCCATCGGGGCGGCGAGGAACGGGATGTCGAATTGGTAGGCGTCGATGGACCAGCCGACCGACACATCCTCCGGGTCACGGGTGCGCCGAGACGGCACCACCGCGATGTCGTCAAAGGCGTATACACGCCGTGCGCGCTTGGACCGGCCGATCTCAATTTCCATACTCACAAGCCCAGTTTAGTCTGGGCGCGCCCTCAGCCCGCGGCCCCCACCCTCCGCGAGCTGTGAGAAAAGCCCCGAAAACTCGACGTTTTCGGGGCTTAACTCACGGTTCGCGGGGGTTAGCGGCGGTAGTTCGGGGCCTCGACCACGATCTGCACGTCGTGCGGGTGGCTCTCCTTGAGTCCGGCGGCGGTGATCCGCACGAACTTGCCCTTGTTCTTCAGTTCCTCGATGGTGCGGGCACCCACGTAGAACATGGACTGGCGGAGGCCGCCGATGAGCTGGTATGCCACCGCGGACACCGGGCCGCGGTAAGGCACCTGGCCCTCGATGCCCTCGGGGATGAGCTTGTCGTCGCTGGGCACGTCCGACTGGAAGTAGCGGTCCTTGGAGTAGGAGGTCTTGTTGCCGCGGGTCTGCAGCGCGCCGAGCGAGCCCATGCCACGGTAGGTCTTGAACTGCTTGCCGTTCACGAAGACCAGTTCGCCCGGGCTCTCGTCGCAGCCGGCCAGGAGGGAGCCGAGCATCACGGTGTCGGCGCCGGCGACGAGCGCCTTGGCGATGTCACCGGAATACTGCAGGCCACCATCCGCGATCACCGGCACGCCGCTCTCGCGGGCGGCGAGTGACGCCTGGTACACCGCGGTGACCTGGGGCACACCCACGCCGGCCACGATGCGGGTGGTGCAGATCGAGCCGGGGCCCACGCCCACCTTGATGGCGTCAGCACCGGCATCCACCAGCGCCTGCGCGCCGGAGCGGGTGGCGACGTTGCCGCCGATCACGTCGACGTCGGCGAAGGCCTTGTCCTTCTTCAGGCGCCGGATGATCTCCAGCACTCCGGCGCTGTCGCCATTGGCGGTATCGACCACGAGCACGTCCACACCGGCGTCGAGCAGGGTGGTGGCACGCTGCCAGGCGTCACCGAAGAAGCCGATGGCCGCGCCGACCCGCAGACGCCCGGCGTCGTCCTTGGTCGCGTTGGGGTATTCCTCGCTCTTGTCGAAGTCCTTGACGGTGATGAGGCCGGTGAGGCGGCCGGCGTCGTCGACAAGCGGCAGCTTCTCGATCTTGTGGGTGGCGAAGATCGCCACGGCATCCATCGGCGCCATGCCGACCTTGCCGGTGATGAGCGGAGCCTTGGTCATGACCTCGCGCACCTTCATGGTGTGCTTCTGCACGGTGGAGACGAAGCGCATGTCGCGGTTGGTGATGATGCCGACGAGCACACCGTCGTTGTCCACGACCGGGAGCCCACTGATGCGGAACTGCCCACACAGGGCGTCAACCTCCGCAACGGTGGCATCGGGCGAAGTCGTTACCGGATTGGTAATCATGCCGGATTCGCTGCGCTTGACGAGGTCGACCTGCTCGGCCTGGTCTGCAATCGACAGGTTGCGGTGCAGGATGCCCAGCCCACCTTCCCGAGCCATGGCGATAGCCATGCGGGTCTCGGTGACGGTGTCCATCGCGGCGGAGAGCAGCGGCGTCGCGACGCTGATTCTGCGGGTTAGCCGGGACTTTGTCTCTGCCTCGCTCGGAATTACGTCGGTGTGTCCAGGCAGCAGGAGCACGTCGTCGTAGGTGAGTCCAGTGAAACCGAACGGATCTGGCTGATCCATGAAACCCCTTTTGCATTCGCGGATAAGGAAAAAAGTCCGGAAATCCAAAAGATGTAACCGGTAATCAATGTTAAGCGAGATCTCGCCCCGCGCATTCCTTGCACGAAAATCGATGGCGCAAACACGTCCCACGAAACATATGCGACATAATCGGCACGTACTGTCAGCAACGTCGCTGGCAGGTCAGTCCGTGCCAGCTCGAATACGCACCGACGGTGCCGCCATGGAGGTGCAGTGAACAATACATACGCTGTTCGCAAATTCAAGCCGAGGAAGCTGGTGCTTCTACTCGGCCTGCTTCTGACAGCCCTGACCTTCTCCACACTCGGTGCGGGGGCCGCTCAGGCTGACGAGATCAACACGGACCAATACGACTACGTCATCGCCGGCAACGTGCAATTCGACGGTGAACCCATCGAAGACGTGCTCATCTCGGTCGAAGGCTCCGGCTACGAGGCAGAGGTTGTCACCGACGCCGACGGCAAGTGGCGCATCGGTGTTCCCGAGAAGGAGGCCTACACGGTCACCCTCGACGAGGACACGCTGCCCAAGGGGGTCGTTGTCGCCAAGGGCGGGTCGACCATCGATGCCGAGTTCGGCCTGACCAAGGTGAAATCGGTGAACTTCTTCCTCGGTGAGGGAGAGCGCACCACGGTGAGCTTCTTCGACCAGTTCGTGAACCGGTTCGTCAACGGCCTCAACTTCGGCCTGCTGCTCGCCCTGGCCGCGATCGGAATGTCGCTCATCTTCGGCACCACGGGCCTGAGCAACTTCGCCCACGCCGAGATGATCACCTTCGGTGCTCTGGCCACACTCACCCTGTCGGTGACCATGGGCGTGCCGATCTGGCTCGCCATCCTGGTCGCCATCGCGTTGAGCGGCGCTCTGGGCTGGGGACTGGACGCGGCGATCTGGAAACCGTTGCGGAAGAAGGGGGTGGGTTTGATCCCCCTGATGATCGTCAGCATCGGCCTGTCGCTGGCGCTGCGGTACACCTTCCAGCTGTTCTACGGCGGCGGCACCAGCCAGCTGCCCGGCTCGGGCATGGCCGACATGAAGTTCGGACCCATCTCGCTGTCCTGGCTCGACATCGGCAGCATGGCGATCTCGATCGTCGTGCTCCTCGCAGTCTCGTACTTCCTGCTGCGCACTCGCATCGGCAAGGCCACCCGTGCCGTTTCCGACAACCCCAGCCTGGCTTCGGCCAGCGGCATCGACGTCGACGGCGTCATCCGCATCGTCTGGATCGTCGGCGGCTCGCTGGCCGGCCTGTCCGGTGTGCTCTGGGCCTACTTCCGCCCCGGCGTCAGCTGGGACATGGGCTTCCAGATCCTGCTGCTGGTCTTCGCGGCCACGACCCTCGGTGGTCTCGGCACGGCGTTCGGCGCCCTGGTGGGCTCCATCATTGTGGGCCTGTTCGTCGAACTGTCGACGCTCTGGCTTCCGTCCGACCTCAAGTACGTCGGCGCACTTGTCGTTTTGATCCTGGTGCTGCTGCTTCGGCCGCAAGGCATCCTGGGTCGCAAAGAGAGAATTGGCTAGGGGCTGACGATGATCGACTGGGGAGCAATCTTTAGCAACGCGGCCGTCGAGCTGATCAGCCCGACCACTGCTGCCTACGCCCTCGCGGCGCTGGGCCTGGCAATTCACTTCGGCTACACCGGCCTGCTCAACTTCGGCCAGGCCGGCTTCATGGCCATCGGCGCCTACGGCTACGCCATCTCGACCCTGAGCTTCGGCTTTCCGGTCTGGGCATCGGTGCTCGTCGGTATCGGCGCATCCGTGATCTTCGCGCTGATCCTGGGTATTCCCACCCTGCGCTTGCGGGCGGACTATCTGGCCATCGTGACCATCGCGGCCGCCGAAATCGTGCGGCTGCTGTTCACGACGAACACCTTCGAACCGCTCACCGGTTCGGCCAACGGGCTCAGCGGGTACAAGGGTGGTTTCGCCGCCCTCAACCCGATCCCGCCGGGAACCTACGGGTTCGGTCCCTTCGAGTACAACGCGTACGACTGGTGGCTGCGCATCGTGGCCTGGTCCGTCGTGGTGCTGGCCTGCCTCTTCACCTGGCAGATCATGCGCAGCCCGTGGGGCCGCGTCATCAAGGGCATCCGTGAAGACGAAGATGCCGTGCGCGCGCTCGGCAAGAACGTGTACTTCTACAAGATGCAGTCGCTGATCCTCGGTGGCGTCTTCGGAACCATCGCCGGCATGATCTTCGTGCTGCCGCGTGCTGTGGTGCCGTCGAACTACCAGACCAGCCTCACGTTCTTCGTCTACGCGATCCTGCTGCTCGGTGGCGCCGCCACGATCCTCGGCCCGGTCATCGGCTCGATGGTCTTCTGGGTGCTGCTGTCGTTCTTCTCCGGGTTCATCGCCCGGGCCGTCGAGGCGGGCTGGCTGCCGTTCATGTCGAGCATCCAGGCCGGACAGTTGCGCTTCATCCTGGTGGGAGTGGCGATCATGCTGATCGTGATCTACAGACCACAGGGCATCTTCGGAAACAAGAAGGAGCTGGCTTTTGTCAAATAACACCGTTCCCACTGCCAAGCCCGTCAAGACCGTTGACATGCACATCGGGGAAGCTGTTCCCGGGTGCAAGAAGAAAGACCCGATCCTCGTCGTCGACGGCGTCAGCCGCACCTTCGGCGGCCTCAAGGCGGTGGATGTCGAGCACCTCGAGATTCCCCGCGGCGCGATCACCGCGCTGATCGGCCCCAACGGCGCCGGCAAGACCACCCTGTTCAACCTGCTCACCGGGTTCGACAAGCCGGACACCGGCTCGTGGACCTTCGAGGGCACCCCGATCGGTGGGGTGCCGGCGTTCAAGGTGGCTCGGATGGGCCAGGTGCGCACCTTCCAGCTGACCAAGGCGCTGGGCCTGCTCACCGTCATGGACAACATGTTGCTCGGCGCCAAGGCGCAGATCGGCGAGAACCTGTTCCGCGCCATTCTGCCCTTCATGTGGCGCAAGCAGGAGGCCGACAACAAGGTCAAGGCCCTCGACCTGCTGGCCAAGTTCAAGCTCGACGCCAAGAAGGACGACTACGCGGCCAGCCTCTCCGGCGGGCAGCGCAAGCTCCTCGAAATGGCGCGGGCGCTGATGAGCGACCCCACTCTGGTGATGCTCGACGAGCCCATGGCCGGCGTGAACCCGGCGCTGACCCAGTCGCTGCTCGATCACATCCTGGGCCTCAAGGCCGAAGGCATGAGCGTGCTCTTCGTCGAGCACGACATGCACATGGTGCGTCACATCGCCGACTGGGTGATCGTGATGGCCGAGGGCAAGGTCGTGGCAGAGGGCGACCCGCACGAGGTGATGCGCAACCAGGCCGTGATCGACGCGTACCTCGGCCAGCACCACGACGAAGACCTCGGCGAGGACCCCGACGCCGAGAAGGAACATGTCGGAGCCATTAAGGAGCTGCTCGATGACGAACTCTAGCCCGCTGATCGACGCCACCCCGCCGCCCGTGCGGAACGCCGTCGTCGAGGTCAAGAACGTGACCGCCGGCTACGTGCCCGGCGTCAACATCCTCAATGAATGTTCACTGACCGCCTATGACGGTGAGCTGATCGGCATCATCGGCCCGAACGGCGCCGGCAAGTCCACGCTGCTCAAGTCGATCTTCGGCCTGGTCAAGGTGCGCGAGGGCGAGATCCGGCTGCGTGGCGACAACATCACCAACCTGAAGGCCAACAAGCTGGTCTCCAAGGGGGTGGGCTTCGTGCCGCAGACGAACAACGTCTTCCCCACGCTCACCATCCAGGAAAACCTGGAAATGGGCATGTACCAGAAGCCCAAGGGCCTGGCCGAACGGCTCGAGTTCGTGACCGAGATCTTCCCCGAGCTGCGCAAGCGACTCGGCCAGCGGGCCGGTTCGCTCTCTGGTGGTGAACGCCAGATGGTGGCGATGTCCCGGGCGCTCATGATGGGCCCGCACGTGCTGCTGCTCGACGAGCCGAGCGCCGGTCTCTCCCCCGTGCGTCAGGACGAAGCGTTCCTGCGCGTGAAGGAGATCAACAAGGCCGGCGTGACCACGATCATGGTGGAGCAGAACGCCCGCCGCTGCCTGCAGATCTGCGACCGCGGCTATGTGCTCGACCAGGGCCGGGATGCCTACACCGGCACCGGTCGTGAGCTGCTGAACGACCCCAAGGTGATCGGCCTGTACCTGGGCACCCTGGGTCAGGACGACTAGCCCTTTTCTGCACCACCCACCTGCCCCGTTGCGGACGGGTTGCCCCGGTAGACCAGGGCAACTCGACCGGAACGGGGCAGCTCGCGTTTATGGGGCGGCTAGAGCGGGCGCAGGGTGAGCACCCGCGCGGTGGGAGCGGGAACTGTCACCGTGACGGTGAGGAGCCCGGCAGCGGCGTCCCAGGCCCAGGTCCAGCCGTGCTGCTGGGCGGGGAAGAAGGGCAGAACCTCGATCTCGCGGCCGGCGAACGCCGGCAACGGCACCGTCACGGTGTCTGCGGAGCCCGGACGACGCCAGAGCGATAGCCGCAGCGAGTCCTCCGGCGCGGTCAGGCCCAGGGCCACCCAGGGCTCCTCCCATCCGGGCAGGCCGAGCGGCCACACGGCGTGCGAGGTGTGGATGTCGGCGACCACGGTCTTCTGCGCGGTGACGGCCGCGGCGACGAGGTCGACCTCGGCCGGGCTCATCTGGTTTATATACCCGGAGAGGTACATACGGCCGAGGATGGCGTTCACCAGCGAGAAGGTGAACAGTTCCGGTGGCATACCCGCCTGCGGGTAGGCCCAGTTTCCGGCCTGCTCCGGCAGCAGCGACGCGGGTGCGGCAGCGGCGATCGGCGCGTACATCACCGGGTCCTGTTGGTCCGAGGTGGACTGCAGGTGCAGCCGGCTCATCATGGCGTAGTCCATCCGCATCGCTCCTGATGCGCAGTTCTCGATCAGGAGATGCGGATGCCGGGCCTGGACGGCGTCGAGCCAATCGAGCAGCGCCCGGTTGTGGCCGAGCAGGCCGTCGCCGGGAGCGAGGCCGGCGGCATCCGTGCCCGGGCCGGCCATGGTGTTGTAGTCCAGCTTGAAGAAGCCCACGCCGTAGTCGGAGACCAGTCGGTCGACGACGGCGTCGAGGTGGGCGCGCGCGGCAGGTGAACGCAGGTCGAGGTGGTGCCGGCCGTGCTCGGCCACCCGGATGCCGCCGCGGGAGAAGAACGCGTCGTCGGGCAGGGAACGGGCGAGCGGGGAGTGCACGCCGATCACCTCGGGTTCGAGCCAGAGACCGGCGACCATGCCGCGGGCCCGGATGTGGTCGATCACCTCGGTGATGCCGTTCGGGAACCGGCTCGCGGCCGGCTCCCAGGCGCCCACGGTGTCCCACCAGTGCCCCTCGGCGTACCAGCCGGCGTCGACGCAGAAGTAGTCAGCGCCCACGGCCGCGGCGGCGTCGATCAGCGGCAGCAGCTTTGCCGTGGTGGGGTCGCCCATCAGGGTGTTCATGTAGTCGTTGAAGATCACCGGGGAGGCCGCGTCGGCGGCGCGCGGCAACCGGATGGCGCGGCGTTGGTCGGTGAGCACGGCGAGCGCCGCATCCACTCCCCCGCCGCTGATGCCCACAGAGGCCGGCACAGAGGTGAAGCCGCGCCCGGGGGTGATCACCGTGGACCACTGGTTCTCCTGGTCGGTGGGACCGGCCAGGAGCAGGTAGGCGCCGTGCCGGGTCTCGCCGACCTCGTAGCTCCACGGCCCGTTGTGCTCCACCTGCCAGGACAGGGCGTAGTCGGCGTCCCGGCAGAGCAGCGCCCCGGTGGGCAGTCGCTCCCCCGTGGACCACGACCCCCGGTTGGAGACCAGGCAGCGGCTGCGCGGCGGGTGGTGCTGCACGTCGCGGTCGATGCGGGCCAGGCCCACTTCGCGGAGCGGCCTCGTGCTCCACCGGCTCTCGGCCACCCAGTCGTTCTCCCCGCTGAGCAGGTCGAATTCATCGACCGTGCGGCCGGTGTCGGCCAGGAACGCGCCGGTGGCGAAGGTGGAGACGAAGTCGAGGGTGAGCGAGGTGGGGCGGGCTCCCCCGACGGGTGTCAGCTCCGGGTCGAGGTCGACGACGGTCCAGGTCTGGAAGGCGGCGGTCGCCGCATCCGCCCGGAACACGCTGGTCACCCGCAACCCGGTGCCGGGCTCGACCTGCTCGATGCGCAGCTCGCGGAACCCCTCAGCGGTGGTCTCGGTGTGTGCGGCGTAGCGCAGGGCCCGGCCGAGCACGGTGTCCACGTGCCGGAAACTGCCCGGGAACCGGCCGTGGCCGGTGGCCGAGATCTCGACCAGGGGCTGGTCCAGGCGGCTGACGGTGTCATCCGCAACGACGGCGGTATCGAGGCCCGCCGCCCGGAGGGAGCGGAGGGCGACGGGTGCCTCGTCGCCGTGGCCGAAGGTGAGCTGCAGCGCATCCGTGCGCCAGGAGAACTCGGTCATGGTGGATCCTCGTGTCGGGTGCGTCGCGGGCGGCTTAGACGCGCTCGAGGACCTCGCCGTCGGCGGAGGTCCATTCCCGCGTGTAGTGGTTGAACGTCGACTGGTTGTCGAACGACTTGTGGTCGAAGGTGGTCTCGGTCGCGATCACCTTGCCGGCCTGTTCGGGATCGGGCGCGGCCAGGGCCAGCAGCTTGGTGTACGGATGCTGCGGGTCGAGGATCACATCGTCGGCGGGTCCGCGTTCCACGATTCGGCCGCGGAACATGACCAGGATCTCGTCGGAGAAGTGCCGGGCCGTGGCCAGGTCGTGGGTGATGTAGAGCACGGCGAGGTTGTCCTCACGCTGCAACCGGGCCATCAGGTTCAGCACCTCGAGGCGGATCGACACGTCGAGCATCGACACCGGCTCGTCGGCGATGAGTACCTGCGCGCCGGGCGCCAGGGCCCTGGCGATGGCCACCCGCTGCCGTTGCCCGCCCGAGAGCTCGTGCGGGCGCCGCGCGGCCATGTCGCCGGCCGGGGTGAGGTTCACCCGCTCGAGCATCTGCAGCACGCGCTCGTGCGTCTGCTCCCGCCCCTTGGTGCGGTGGTGGATCACCAGGGGGCGTGCGATGTGGTGCTCGATCGAGTGGAACGGGTTCAGCGACGCGAACGGGTCCTGGAACACCATCTGCACGTGCCGGCGGTAGATCGACCCGCCCACCTGGGTGCCGTCGTCGAGGGTCACCTTGATCTGGCCGGAGGTGGGCTTCTCCAGCCGGGAGAGCATACGGGCGATGGTGGACTTGCCCGACCCCGACTCGCCCACCAGCGCCACGGTGCGGCCGGGGGTCAGGTCGAAAGAGACCCGGTCGACGGCCTTGAGGGTATTGCGCTTGAGCCCCTCGCGCAGCACGAAGTGCTTGCTGAGGTTGGTCACTTCGATGCTCGTCATGAGAGCTCCGCACTGTTGTTGACACCGGACCGGATGAACGACCCGCGTTCGCCGGTGAGGCTGGGGAAGGAACCGAGCAACTTCTTGGTATACGGATGCTGTGGGTTGCGGTAGATGTTCGTCGCGGTGTCGATCTCCACGATCTCGCCGGCGAGCATGATCGCGATCCGGTCACTGATCTCCAGGAGCAGCGGCAGGTCGTGGGTGATGAAGATCACGGCGAAGTTCAGCTCGTCGCGGAGCCGCACGATCTCGCGGAGGATCTCCCGTTGCACCACCACGTCGAGGGCGGTGGTGGGTTCGTCCATGATCATCACCTGCGGTTCGAGCAGCAGGGCCATGGCGATCATCACCCGCTGGCGCATGCCGCCGGAGAGTTCGTGGGCGTAGGAGGCCAACCGGGACCGGTCCACCCCCACCAGTTGCAGCACGCTCGCGGCCAGCTCCCGGCGTTCGGCCTTCTTCATCTCGGGCCGGTGGGTGGTGAGCACGTCCTCCAGCTGCGCGCGCACCGTGGTCACGGGGTTCAGCGCGTTCATGGCGCCCTGGAACACCATGGACAGCTTGTCCCAGCGGAACATCCGCAACTGTTCGGCGCCGAGGGTGAGCAGGTTGAGGTCGCCGTCGGCCTTGTCGTGGAAGGTGATCTCACCGGAGGCGATGCTGGCCGGCGGTTTGTGCAGCCGGTTGATGGCGTAGGCGAGGGTGGTCTTGCCGCAGCCGGATTCCCCGGCCAGGCCCAGGATCTCACCGCGGGCGAGCTCCAGGCTGACGTTCTTGACGGCGGTGACGGGGCGTTCGACCTCGTAGACCACGGTGAGGTTCTGCACGGTGAGCACCACCGGCGGCGGTGTCGGGGGCACGGCCGGTGAGGCCGGGTTCACGGTGAGGGTCATGATGCGCTCCTCTGGGTCTTCCCGGTGCGGGCTGCGGAGGTGAGTCGTGCGGCTTCGTTCCTCAGCGCCGTCTTGTTGCGCTTGCGGTAGAGCCGGGCGTTCTTCAGCCTCGGGTTGATGATCTCGTCGATGCTGAAGTTGATCAGCGAGAGACCGGTGCCGAATAGGGCGATGATCAACCCCGGCGGGATGAACCACCACCAGGCGCCGAGGGGAAGCGCGAAGCCGTTCTGGGCGTAGAACAGCATGGTGCCCAGCGTCGACGAGTTCGACGCGCCCAGGCCGAGGAAGGCCAGGCCCGCCTCGGCGAGGATCGCCGCGATCACCGCGAAGACGAACTGGGAGGCCAGCACGGGCAACAGGTTGGGCAGGATCTCCACGGCGATGACCCGGAACGACCGTTCGCCGGAGACCCGGGCCGCGTTGACGTAGTCGCGGTTGCGGATCGAGAGGGTCTGTGCGCGCAACACCCGGGACGATGCCGCCCAGCCGGTGATGGCCAGCACCACGGCGATGGTCCAGAGACCGCGCTGCTTGGGCGGAACGAACCCGGAGATGACGATCACCAGCGGCAGGCCGGGAATCACCAGGAACACGTTGGAGAACAACGAGAACGCCTCGTCGGCGAACCCGCCGATGTAGGCGCCGAGGATGCCGAAGAAGGCGGAGAGGATGGTGGCCAGCACGCCCACCAGCAGCCCGATCTCGAGGGAGCCCCTGGTGGCGTACGCCAGCTGGGCGAAGACATCCTGCCCGGTCTGCGTGGTGCCCATGATGTGGTCGGCCGACGGCGCGGTCAACCCGATGTTGCGGATGACGGTGGGATCCTGCACGAAGAACGGCCCGACAATGCCGAAGAGCGCGATCAGCCCGATCAGGGTGAGCCCGGTGACAAGCCAGGGGGTGAGGGTGGGCAGCATGGCCCGGAGGGCGGAGCGAGGCTTCTCGCCCAGCGCCCCGGCGACGGCGGCCAACTGGTCGGGGGCGTCCCCGATCGACGGTTCCGTTGTCGGTGTGAGGTTGGTCATGATTATCCGTCTCTCAGCTCTTGGCCCGGGTGCGGGGGTCGATGAATCCGTAGAGGATGTCGACCACCAGGTTCGCGCCGAGCACGGCGAGGGTGATGTAGAGGAAGATCCCCTGCATGAGTGCGTAGTCGTTGTTGGTGACCGCGGTGAGCAGCTTGGAACCGATGCCGGGGTAGGAGAACACTTGCTCGGTGACGATCGAGCCCGAGACCACGAAGCCCAGCGAGATGGCGAAGCCGGCGATCGAGGGCAGCATCGCGTTGCGGGCGGCGTAGCTGCGCAGGATCTTGCCGTTGCGCAGGCCCTTGGCCTCCGCGGTGAGGATGTAGTCCTCACTGAGGGTGGAGACCATCATGTTGCGCATGCCCAGCAGCCAGCCGCCGATGGAGGCGATGACGATGGTCAGCGCCGGCAGGAAGCCGTACTTCACCGCGGAGCCGATGAACTCCCAGCTCCACCCGGGGTCGAGCACCACGTCGTAGCCGCCCTGACCCGGGAAGAGCCGCCAGGTGGTGGCGAAGGCGTAGACCAGGATCAGCGCGAGCCAGAAGTACGGCACTGCGGCCAGCAGCGTGGTGGCCGGCACGAGCGAGTCGAGCCAGGTGCCGGGCTTCCAGCCCACGATCGCGCCGAGACCCACTCCGAGGATGGTGGAGAGGATGGTGGCGATGCCCACCAGCATGATCGTCCAGGGCAGCGAGGCCGCGATGACCTCGCTGACCGGGGCGGGGAAATAGGTGACGGACACACCGAGGTCACCGTGGAAGACGTTGACCAAGTAGTCCCAGTACTGCGCGATCAACGGTTGGTCGGAGTTGCCGCCGAGGAGAAGTTCGTACGCCCGCCGGGTTTCCGCCGTCACGATGCCGCCACGCTGTTGCAGCTTGGCGAGCAGGATGTCGACGGGATTACCCGGCAGCAGACGGGGAATCATGAAGTTCAACGTGAGCGCGGCCCACAACGCGATGGCGTAGAAGCCAAGCTTTCGCAGAAAGTAATTCATCGGGTTCCCTTGTTCATCGGTACGGACTTCTCCTCAGACACGGCCGGAGCCGGGTTACTTACCGGTGGGAACGAGCGTCTTGAAGATCTGCGAGTTGTCCGGTGATGCCCAGATGGCCGGGAAGGCGTACAGGTCATCGAGGGTGGGCCATCCGCTGAACTTGGCGGAGTGGAACTCACTGGTGGTGCCGCCGGTCATGATCGGGATGTACGGCATGTTCTCCACGATGCTGGCCTGGATGATGTCGAACTGGGCCTGGCGGGTCGCGGTGTCGGCCGGGTTGGTGGCCTTCAGCACGGTCAGGGCCGCATCCACATTCGCGTCGCTGAACCGGCCGATGTTGAGCGAGACGGAGGTGCCCACTGCGGCGGTGTTCGCGGTGCTGAAATAGTTGTTGTAGAGGTAGTACGGGTCGGATGCCGGGCCCTGGCCGAGCGAGTCGATGGCCAGCTGGTAGTTGCCCTTGCCCTTCTTGTCGGTCCACTCGTTCCAGGAGGACTGCGCGACCGTGATGTCGATGCCCGCGGTCTTCAGCTGCTGCTTGATGGTGTCCAGCGCGGTGATGTAGTCGGTCCAGCCGGTGACGACCTCGACCGTGAGGGAGAGCTTTTCGCCGTCCTTCGCGTAGATGCCGTCGGCGCCCTTGGCCCAGCCGGCGCCGGTGAGCAGCGCGTCGGAGGTGGCGACGTCGGGTGAGCTCGGAGCGATCGGCTCCTCCAGCGAGCTGGAGATGAGGTCGGACTGGCTGGTGGTGAGGGCGAAGCTCGGCGAGATCTCGCTGGCCGTGTCTTCGAAGGCCAGGCTGTTGGCCTGGTCGCGGTCCATGGCGTAGTAGATCGCCTGGCGCACCGCGGGGTCGGTCTGCGGTCCGGTGCAGCCCAGCTCGGCGCTGGAGCAGGTGGCCAGGATCATCTGGTTCTGCGGCACGGTGATGGCGTCATAACCCTGGTAGTTCTTCGACACGTTCTTGATGTCGGGAACCGGGCCGGTCTGCCAGTCGATGGTGCCGGCGGCGAGCGCATCCGCCCCGGCGGTGTTGCCCGAGAGGGAGAGGTAACGAACGGCCTTTACCTTGGGTTCACCGTCCCAGTAGGTGGGGTTGGCCGACAGGGTGAACGCCTGCGCCTTGAAGTTGGTGAGCGCGAAGGCGCCGGTTCCGACCGGCTTCTCCATCACGTCGGTGGTGGGGTCAACGTCTTTCCAGATGTGCTCAGGAACGATGTAGCTGCGGCCGAGCACGGTGGGGCCGTCGACGAAGGCCGGGTGGGTCCAGGTGAAAGTGACGTGGGTGTCGTCGGCGGCGGTGACGGTGCCATCGAAGCCGCCGGTGTTGATCGACGGGGTGTCGAGCAACATGTTGAAGGTGAAGACCACGTCGTCGGCGGTGAACGCCTCGCCGTCCGACCAGGTCACGCCCTCGCGCAGGGTCACGTCGAGCTGGGTGCCGTCATCGCTCCAGGTGTAGTCGGTGCCGAGCAGCGGGGTGTACGGGGCGGAGTTGACGTTGGTGATGAAGAACAGGCCCTCGAAGATGGTGCCGATGCCACCGATGGACGACGGGGAATACGGGTTGAAGTTGATCTGGTAATCGCCGGACTGGCCCGTGTAGGCGATCAGGGTGTCGGCCGAAGACGACGATGACGATGAGCCGGACGAGGTGCATCCGGTGAGAGCCAGGGCGGCCGTTGCGACGATGGCCGCCACCGCCAGGCTCCTCGTGCGTGAACTGTGCAGGAACATCTTTGATCCTCTCGTTTTCCAGCCACATCGCTGTGCCTAGACGGTCCTTCTCTGTGTTGTCGGGCTCGTCGGCACGACCTACAGACATTCCTAGCTCCTTAAATTTAGTTAGTCAAGTTACTCGGAAAAATGACCTCCCGGTCGTTATGCTGCAGGGGTACCCGGCGCCGCGCGGCGGTCAACGGCGATCCAGCGAAAGGCTCAAACATGCACGACACCGCTCTCCCCCGATTCGTACCGCTGCGAAACCACGGCACCGCCCTGGTGTTCGAGCAGCCGGAAACTGGTCTGCCGGTGGTTCTGCACTGGGGCGACGACCTCGGCGACCTCAGTGAGACCGACTGCGCCCAGCTCTCCGCCGCGGTCAGCCGGCAGACCCCGCCGGGCACCCTGGATGCCGCCTGGCAGATCTCGATCCTGCCGCAGGAGTCCGATGGCTGGCCCGGTCGCCCCGGCGTCCTCGTCACCCGCGATGGCGCTCCGGTCTTCCCGCGGTGGAGCGTGACCGGGCTCGACGTCGCCGCATCCGCCGACCGGGTCGTGGTGACCGCGACCGACGAAGAAGCGGGATTGGAGCTGACCGCTCACTACGCCATCGAGGCCGGCGGGGTGATCACCGTGCGACACGAACTGCAGAACGCCGCCCCCGGCTCCCTGGTGGTGGAGTGGCTCGAACCCACCCTGCCCGCCCCGAAGACGGTCGACCATCTCACCGAGTTCTCCGGCCGCTGGACGCGGGAGAAGACGCCGCAGACCACCGCGCTGCCCCGGGGCACCGTCACCCGGCAGACCCGCAGAGGGCGCAGCGGCCACGACTCCACCACGATGCTCATCGCCTCGATCGACAGCCCGGCCGACCGACACGGCGAGCTCTGGGCCGTGCACCTCGGCTGGAGCGCCGACACCACCTATCGCACCGACCGGGGGCCGGAGTTCGTGACCCTCCTGGGCGCGGGCGAGCTGCTGCGACCGAGCGAAATCGTGCTGGCACCCGGAGATGGCTACAGCACCCCGGTGGTCTTCTTCGCCTGGTCCGGCGCCGGGCTCGACGGCCTGTCCGACCGATTCCACGGCTACATGCGCGCCCGGCCGCAGCATCCGGTGCGGCCGCGCCCGCTGGTGCTGAACACCTGGGAGGCGGTCTACTTCGACCACGATCAGGCCAACCTGATCAACCTGGCGGATGTGGCGGCCTCAGTGGGCATCGAACGCTTCGTGCTCGACGACGGCTGGTTCCACTCCCGCCGGGATGACACCACCGGCCTCGGCGACTGGGTGGTCGACCCGGCGGTCTGGCCGGACGGGCTGGGCCCGTTGGCCGCGCACGTGCACGGCCTCGGCATGGAGTTCGGGCTGTGGTTCGAACCCGAGATGGTGAACCTGGACTCCGACCTGGCCCGGGCGCATCCGGATTGGCTGTTGCACGATCCCGCCAGGATCGACTTTCCCGCCGGGTTGTCCTGGCGCACCCAGTTCGTGCTCGACCTCGCTAATCCGGCGGCGTACGCGCACGTGCTCGGCCAGATGGATGCCCTGGTGACCGAGCTCGGCATCGACTTCATCAAGTGGGACCACAACCGCGACCTGATCGAGGCCGTGCACGCGGGCCGGTACGGCGTGCACGAGCAGACCCTGGCGGCCTACCGCCTGTTCGCCGAGCTCAAGAGCCGGCACCAGGAGCTGGAGATCGAGTCCTGCTCCAGCGGCGGCGCCCGCTCCGACCTCGGCGTGATGGCCGTGGCCGACCGAATGTGGGCCAGCGACTCCAACGACCCGGTGGAGCGCCAGGACATCCAGCGCTGGACCCAGCTCTTGTTGCCGCCCGAGCTGGTCGGCGGACACGTCGGGCCCACGGTGGCGCACAGCTCGGGCCGGGCGACCGACCTGTCGTACCGGCTGGCGACCAGCCTGATGGGTTCGGCCGGGTTCGAGTGGAACATTGCCGAGTGCACCGCGGACGAGCTGGCGACCATCGCGGCGTTCTCGGCCCTGTACAAGGAGGTGCGCCACATCATCCACACCGGCACCGCTGTGCACGGTGACCTGCGCGACCGTGCCCTGCGCCTGACCGGCGCTGTGCTGCCCGACCGGAGCGCCGCGGTCTACACGGTGGCGAGCGTGGCCACCACGGAAGACTCACTACCGGAGCACATCAGGTTGCACGGCCTCGACCCGGCGGCCCGGTACACCGTGCGGGTGCGCGGGGAGATCGGCCCCAGTCTGCACGGCTGGGTCACGCCGGCCTGGCTGAGCGCCGGCGAGGTCACCCTGCCCGGCAGCGTGCTGGGCACCGTCGGCCTGCAGATCCCGGCGCTCTGGCCCGCCCAGGCCGTGGTGCTGCACCTCACCCGCGCCTGACCGCCCCGCCGGCCGAGCCTGACGCTCCGACGTGCCCTCAGGCGGACGAACTGCCCCGGCGCAGCCGGGCAAGTCGTCCGGAGTGGGTCAACGGGCGAGGTGGGCACAGAAAAGGGCCCCGGCGGAAGCCGGGGCCCTTCTCGGTGCTGGTGGCGGCGCGGTTGCTGTGGGTGCGCCGCCGTCAGCGGGGGTTACTAGTTGATGCGGGTGTACTTGTTGTCTGCACCGAACTCGTAGATACCGATGGTCGCGTCGGTCGGGTCGCCGTTCTCGTCGAACGTGACCGGGCCGGAGTAACCGTCGTAGTCGATCTGCTCGCCCTCGGCCAGCGCAGCTGCGCCATCGGCGAAGGTGGTGACCTTGGTGCCCTCACCGGTGCCACCGGAAACCTGCTGGAGGTAGCTGGCGATGGCTTCACCTGAGGTGTCGTTGGCTGCGTAGGCGGCCAGCGCGATCAGGATCACGGCGTCGTACGACTCAGCTGCGTAGCTGAAGTCGGTCAGCGACGGGTCGACCTCGAGCAGACGGTCGGTGAAGTCACCGAGGGTCGCGGTGTCGAGGCCGGGCAGCGTGCCCTTTGAGCCCTCGACGAGGCCGGCGCTGAAGTCGGCGCTGTAGTCCGCCAGGTTGCCGTCAACGAAGTAGAGCTTGTCGCCCGGGAAGCCGCCGCCGACGAGGGCGGGGGTGATGACCTTGGCCTGGTCGAACGTGATCAGTGCGATCGCGTCGGGGTTGGCTGCGGTCACTTCAGCGATCTGAGCGGCGAAGTTCGAGTCACCTTCGTTGAAGAGCGAGGTCGCGACGACTTCTCCACCAGCAGCCTCGAAGGCTTCGGTGGTGTACTCGGCCAGGCCGGTTCCGTAGGAGTCGTTCAGCACGATCAGGCCGAGGGTGCTGTTGCCGTCTTCGGCGATCAGGTTACCGAGCACCTCACCCTGGAGGATGTCGGACGGGGCGGTGCGCCAGAACAGGTTGTTGTCGGCGTAGTCCGTGAAGTCGGCCGAGGTGTTGGCCGGGGAGAACTGCACGACGCCGGCGCCGGTGATCTGGTCGATGACGGTCTTGGAGACACCCGAGGATGCCGCACCGACGATGGCCGAGACATCCTGCGAGAGGAGGTCGGTCACGGAGACGGTGGCGGTGTCGGTCGTGGTGTCGCCGGAGTCACGGAGGATGGCTTCGATGTCGATGCCCAGTCCGGCTGCGTTGACCTCTTCGACGGCCAGGTTGACACCGGCTTCTTCGGGCGGGCCGAGGAAGGCGAGTCCACCACTCTGCGGGAGGATCGTGCCGATCTTGAGGTCGAGTGCGCGGTCGCCGGCCTCGACGGTGTTGACGTCGCTGCTGGTCTCTGCGGGTGCTTCAGATGCTGCCGGTTCGGCTGCATCGGTGCTGCATCCGGTGAGCAGCAGTGCGCTGACGCCGAAAATGGCGACGCCGGTGACTGCAGCCCGGACCGAGCGGGAGGCCGAGGCCTTCGCGAATACGCTCATGGTGCTCCTTGGGTGAGGGGGATCTAGAGGTAGAGCACGGCAAACGATCGTTGCCGTGTTGCAAAGGTATTCACCGGAACGACATCAAACAAGACAGTCGTGTTACAGCCGTGTAACGCGACCAAATCGTTACGAACGGCGCGCTGATCAGCAAGCCCTGCCTGTGAGCGTCAGAGTGGCGTAATAAACGAGCGTCGTTGGGCGCGCCCGTGCACGATCATGTCGGTGGTGAGCACGATCAGCGCGAGCCAGACCAGACCGAAGCCGAGCCAACGCTCCGGCGGCATCGGCTCGTGCAGCACGGCCACGCCGACGATGAGCTGCAAGACCGGCGCGAGGTACTGCACCAGACCCAGCGTGGTCAGCGGCAGGCGCCGGGAGGCAGCGGCGAAGAACAGGAGCGGCACCGCGGTGAGCACTCCAGATCCGACCAGCGCCAGGCTGTGCACCGGGGAGACCGTGCCGAAGGTGAGCCCGGTCAGCAGGGACACCACCACCAGCTGCACGATCGCGATAGGGGCGAGCCACATCGTTTCGAGCGTGAGCCCGGAGAGGGCGTCGAGGTGGCCACCGACCCGCTTCTTGATCAGCCCGTAGAAGCCGAACGAGAACGCCAGGATGAGGGAGATCCAGGGCACCGTGCCGTAGCCGACGCTGAGCACGATCACGGCGACGAAGCTGATCACCACGGCGGCCCACTGGGCGGAGCGCAAGCGCTCCCGCAACACGAGCACGCCCAGCAGCACGGTGATGATCGGATTGATGAAGTAGCCCAGCGCCGTCTCGACGACGTGGCCGCTGAGCGCGGCGAGGATGAAGGTCTGCCAGTTGATGTAGATGAGCAGGCCGGCCAGACCCATCGTCCACACCACCCGCGGGCGGCGAAGGGCGGCGACCAGCGGGCGCCAGGCCCGGGTGGCCCCGATCAGCACGCCGCAGAAGACCAGCGAGAACAGCACCCGCCAGGCCACGATCTCGAACGCGCCGGTGGGCTTCAGCAGGAGGAAGTAGAGCGGTAGGAATCCCCAGATGCCGTAGGAGCAGATCGCGTAGATCAGGCCCGTGCTGGCGGCACTCCGCGCGGGACGCCCCGACGCGCCACTCTCGCCGGGCCCCATGGTCGAACTGGTGTGCACTTTGTTACCCCTCTGGACGCGAAAAATCCCGGATGGCCGAGGCCATCCGGGATTCAACGATATGGGGTGTGACTAGCGAACGACGACCGCGAGAACGTCGCGAGCCGACAGAACGAGGAGGTCCTCGCCACCGAACTTGACTTCGGTTCCACCGTACTTGGAGTAGATCACCTTGTCGCCGACGGCGACGTCGAGCGGGATGCGGTTGCCGTTGTCGTCAATGCGGCCGGGGCCGACGGCGACAACTTCACCCTCCTGGGGCTTCTCTTTGGCGGTGTCCGGGATCACAAGTCCGGAAGCGGTGGTCTGTTCTGCATCCACCTGCTTGATGACGATGCGATCTTCGAGCGGCTTGATGGAGACCGACACGGTTGACCTCTTTCTTAGCTAAGACGTAGTTAGCAGACTCACAGCGAGAGTGCTAAGTCGAGTTTAGGGCGCAACTGGCACTCACGCAACGTGAGTGCCAGAGTGCCCGGACTCCGGCCCGGTTTCGGTTGATAGGTTTGCGGGATGGATCGCGCCGAGCTCGTTGAGCTGCTCTCACCCGAAGGCCTGCGCCTGTTGGACTCCCTGCCCGCCTACGAGGCCGGAGCCGATGTGGTGCGAACGGTCAGCGCACTCCGCAAAGCCGGGCACTCCCCCGCGCTGGTCAATGCGGTGCTGTACCAATCCCGGTTGCGGGCCAAAGCAGCGGGCAAGTTCGGTGATTTCGCCAACCGGATGCTGTTCACCGAGGCCGGCCTGGAGCAGGCCACCCGGTTACGGGTGGCAGCGCTGCACGCCGGCCGATTCGTCGAGGCCGGCCTTACCCGGGTGGCCGATGTGGGCTGCGGCATCGGCGGCGACGCCATGGCCATGGCCGCGATGGAACTCGCCGTGACCGCGATCGACATCGACGAGGTCACCGCCACCGTCGCGAGTTACAACCTCGCCCCCTTCCCCGGTTCCTCCGTGGTCTGCGCCCATGCCGCCGACGTCGACCCGACCGAGTTCGACGCGCTCTGGTTCGACCCGGCCCGCCGCACTGCCGGGCACGGCAACACGAGCCGGCTCACCCGCGCCGAGGACTACTCCCCCAACCTGAACGACGTCTATGCCCTCGCCGACCGGATGCCCGTCGGCGTCAAGCTCGGCCCCGGCCACGACCGCGACCAGATTCCGGAGACCGCGGAGGCGCAGTGGGTGTCGGTGGACGGCAAGCTGGTGGAGATGGGGCTGTGGTTCGGCGCCCTCGCCCGCCCGGGCATCCGCCGGGCCGCGCTGCTGCTGAGCAAGGACGGCGTGGCCGAGCTGACCGCCCCGGCCGACAGCGACGACGTGGCCGTCGGTGACCTCGGCGCCTACGTCTACGAGCCCGACGGTGCGATCATCCGCGCCCGGCTGATCGGCGACCTGGCCCGGTCGATGGACGCCCTGATGCTCAGTGAGGGCCTCGCCTATCTCACCAGCGACACGCTCACCGCCACCCCGTTCGCCACGGCCTTCCGGGTGCTCGAGGTGCTCCCGACCGACGAGAAGAAACTGCGGGTGGCCCTGGCCGAACGCCGGATCGGCACCCTGGAGATCAAGAAGCGCGGGGTGGATGTGGACCCGGCGACCCTGCGCACCCGGCTGAAGCTCAAGGGCGCTGCCTCCGGCACGCTCGTGCTCACCCGCGCGGCCGGGCACAAGGTGGCGCTCTTGGTCGAGCGGGTCTGAGGGGCAGGTTCAGCCGTAGAACGCCGGCAGCAGTTCGGTGTTCACAATGAACCAGAGCACGCCCATCAGGATGCCCACGATGCCGCTGACCAGGCCGATGATCCAGATGCCGCCTGCGCGTCGTTCCACGAACCGGGCGACGAGCGCGAGCACCACGGCGGCCAGGCTGAGAGGCACGCCCCAGATCATGAAGATGCCGACACCGACACCGGCCAGCCCGAAGACCGCTGCCGCGACGCTCAAGCCGCGACGGGCGGCGTGGGTCTGGATCTCGGCCGTGGTGTACACATACGGCACCCACTCGGTGGGCGCGGTGATCGTGGACTCGTAGGCGAGTTCACCGGCCACCGGCGGCCGGGTCAAGCCGGTCGGCACGGCGCTCTCCCGAGCGGCCTGCGCGCGGGCCTGGGCGCGCGATTGGGCCTGCACGCCGGCCGCAGGCGTGGCCGGAGCACCGGCGGGGGCCGCCGGTTGCTGCGGCTGGGCCCGGGTGTCGGGCTGCCCGGGCTGCGGCATGGGTGAAGACTCATTTCTCGTTTCGGCCGGGTCGGTGCGCCCGGCCGGTCAGCCCGCTGCGGTGGGCTGCATCAGTAGTCGTGCGTCACTAGCCGTACGTCAGTAGTTGTAGTTGTAGTTGTCCATCGGCACGCTCGCGAAGAGCAGCGCCCATAGCAGAATACTCAGTAACGCCAGCCCGATGCCGACGAAGCCGGTGATGATACCGGTCAGCCAGAAGCCCTTGCCGCTGGGTTCCTTGGTGCGGGCGATGAAGCCGAGCACGACACCGGCCGCCGGCAGGATGATCGCGAGGATGCCGCCGAAGAACGGGAGGAACGCCACCGGCGACCCGAGGATGCCGAGAACACCGGCGACCATCGAGAGGATGCTCAGAATCGGCTGTTTGCCGGCCGTGTACGACGCGGGCGATCCGGCGTAACCGGGCGCCGGAGTGCCGGACGGCGGCGGCCCGTACCCGGAGCCGGAGCCTGGCGGCGGCGAACCGTACGGAGCCTGCGGGGCGCCGTGGGGCGGCGGCGGGGAGCCGTACGGAGCCGGCGTGGTCGGCCCCGGTTCCGGCGGTCCGTAGGCCGGCGGCGGGGTCGGGGGCCCGGCCGGCGGAACCGGAGGGCCGGCCGGCGGCGCGTTCGGTGGGCGGGGCGGCTCGGCGTCGCCGGGAGCGGCGGGTGGGTCACCCGCCGCGCTCGACTGCGGGAAGTCCGGCACCTGCGGCACATCCGGCACCTGGGGCACATCGGGAACCTGGGGCACGTCGGGCACGTGAGGCACTGGGGGCACCTCGGGGTTAGGGGTGTTCGGATCAGTCATGACCGGTCATTCCTTTCCTGTGAACCTGTGCTCGGGGAATCCGTGTGGCGGATACCGGAGTCTGCCGAGCGACTAGTAGGTGCTGTATGACCCATCGTTGACGGCCGCGATGGTGACGATGATGAAGAAGACGATGATGATGATGCCGGACAGGATGCCGAGGTAGCCGAGCACCAGGCCGGCGATCGCGAGGCCGCGGCCCTTTTCCCCGGTCTTCTTGATCTGGCTGAGCGCGATGTGGCCGCAGATGACGGCCGCGAGCGAAACGAAGAACGCGCTGACCAGGGAGACGATCGCGAGCACGTTCCACTTGTCCTGCACGCCCGGCGTGCCGTAGCCCTGCGACGTGTAGGCCTGCGGGGCGGCCGGAGCCGCGCCGTACGCCGGAGCAGGTGAACCGTAGGCCGGCGCTGCCGGCGGGGAGTAGACGGGCGGCGGGGTCGGCTCGTTCGATGCCGGGGGCTGATTCGTCGGGTCGGTCATGGCTCAGGACTCCTTTGGTGGTGCAGCAGTGGGCAAGCACACGGCGTGGGCGGGGGCGGAGCAGAGGGTTTCTCTCCGCCGTAGCGTCACGTCCTCGGTGCCATAGTGGCACCCGCGCCGTGGGGGTGTCAACGCGTTGATCGTGCCCGAAACCCCCACACTCAGCGTATCGCGTTGCAGCGTGAAACGCTTGGTGAGGCGGTGTTTCAACTCTGGATGAGCGACACCGGCAGGGTCGAATCGGCGCCGAAGTCGAGCGTGGAGGGCTCGTGCCCAGCCATGATCAGCTGCGCGCCGAGCGCGGCGATCATGGCGCCGTTGTCGGTGCAGAGCGACAGCGGCGGGATGCGCAGGGCGATGCCCGCCGCATCCGTGCGTTCCTGGGCCACCTGACGCAGCCTGGCGTTGGCGATCACGCCGCCGCCGAGCAGCAGCCGGGGCACCCCGAGGTCGGTGCAGGCGGCCACGGCCTTGGTGAGCAGCACGTCGACCACGGCCTCGCGGAAGCTGGCCGCGACGTCGTCGATCGGCACGGTCTCGCCGGCGTCCTGCTTCTGCTCCACCCAGCGGGCAACGGAAGTCTTCAGGCCGGAGAAGGAGAAGTCATAGCGGTGCTTGGCCACGTCTTTCTGGTGGCTGAGGCCGCGTGGAAAACGGATGGCGGTGGGGCTGCCGGTCGCGGCGACCCGGTCGATCTGCGGCCCGCCGGGGTAGGGCAGGCCGAGCACCCGTGCCACCTTGTCGAAGGCCTCACCGGCGGCATCGTCGATGGTCTCGCCGAGCAGTTCCACGTCGGAGACGAGGTCGCGCACCAGCAGCAGGGAGGTGTGGCCGCCGGACACCAGCAGGGCGATGGTGGGGTACTCGAGCGGGGCATCCGTGGTGACGCCCTCACCCCGGAGGAGGTCGGCGCCGACATGGCCGACGAGGTGGTTGACGGCATAGATGGGGACGTTCAGCGCGACGGCCAGGGATTTGGCGGCGCCGACGCCGACCATGAGGGCGCCGGCGAGGCCGGGTCCGTTGGTGACGGCGATGGCGTCGATCTCGTCGAGCCGGATGCCGGCCTCGGCGACGGCGGCGTGGATGGCCGGCACCATCTCTTCGAGGTGGGCGCGGGCGGCCACCTCCGGCACGACGCCGCCGTAGCGGGCGTGTTCGTCCATGGAGGAGGCGATGGTGTTGGAGAGCAGGGTGGTGCCGCGCACGATGCCGATGCCGGTTTCGTCGCAGGAGGTTTCGATGCCGAGCACCAGCGGGTCGGTGCGGTTGAGCGGGCGGGCCGGGGCGGGCTCCGGCGTCGGCTCGGCAGCGGAGGCGCCATCGAGTGCCACGGATTCGGCGGCGAGCGTGCCGGTGAACTGCATCTCGGCGGGCGGTATGGTCAGGCGCATCACGATCGCATCCACGTTGTCTGGTTGGTAGTACCCGCGGCGCACGCCGAGGTCTTCGAATCCGAGCGAGCGGTAGAGGTGCTGGGCGCCGGGGTTGTCGGCGCGCACCTCGAGGAAGGTCTCTCGGGCGCCACGCTTGCGGGCTTCGGTGATCAGGCTGAGCATGAGCACCCGGCCGAGGCCCTGGCCGCGGGCCTCTTCGGTCACGGCGATGGTCTGGATGTCACTCTCGATCGCGCGCTGCGCGGCCTGCACCCCGCCGTAGGCCACGATCTGGTCCGGCGAGTCCGGCGGGAACGCCACCAGGTAGTAACAGCCGGGGTCGCCGACGTCACGGGCCATCATCTCGGTCGACCAGGCGTCGTTCTCGAAGATGCGGGTCTCCAGCAGCATGATCGCGTCGACGTCGGCGAGGGTGGCACGGCGCAGTTGCCAGGTCATCAGCTCACCCGCTTCGGGCCGTTTTTCGACACCGTCACGTCGGGCGAGCGCAGGTAGAGGGCCTCGTCGGCCGCAAACGGATGCCCGGCCGCGAACGCCAGCTCGGCGACCATGCCGAGGTCACCGGCCGAGATCGTGGCGGCGTCCAGCCGGGGCAGCCCGGCGTGCACGAAGGTGTCCTCGAGCAGCTCGGCCGGCTTGGCCAGGGCGGGCTGGCCGAGGCGGATCGGCAGCCCCTCGGCATCCGCCCCGTTATAAGCGGACCAGTAGACCTCGCGGCGACGGGCGTCGGTGACCACGAGCAGCGGGCCGGTGTGGCCGGTGCGGTAGGAACCGTAGGCGATGGCGTCGTGGCTGACCACGGGCACGAGCGGTCGATTGATGCCGAGGGCGAAGACCCGGGCGGCGACGATGCCGACCCGCAGACCGGTGAACGGGCCGGGGCCCATGCCGCCGACCACACCGGAGAGAGCGGCGACATCTACTCCGGCTTCGGTGAGGCACTCCTGGATGAGAGTGCCGACCACCTCGGCGTGGCGCATGGTGTCGGCGACGCCGCGTTCGGCGATCACACCCTGGGTCAGGTCGACGACGGCGACGCTGGTTCCGGCGGAGGTATCGATGGCGAGAAGCACCCGTCCAGCCTATGACGCCGCGGGCCGGGCCTCCGCCGCCCGCCCCGGGGAGACCTGTCCGCGAGAGGGCACTTCGGGCCAGTGACGGGGCCCGCAACTGACCCCAACTGCCTTCTCGCCAACGCCCCATCTCCCGAGAGGGCACTTGGGGCTAGTCGCGCCGCCCACAACTGACCCCAACTGCCTCCTCGCGAATGGGGGCGGGTTGGGGCGGGCGGGCGGGGCTCAGGTGCGGCGGGCGCGCAAGGCGGCGATGGTGAGCTGGGTCGCGGCGAGCGCGAGGAGCACGGCGAAGAGGATGCTGGAGAGCCGCGGCGGGAGGAACAGCGCCAGCGCCACCCCGGGCACCGCCGCGATGGTGGCGGTGACCCCCACCACGAGTCCGGCCGGCAGGTCCACGAGCCTGGCGCGCAGGTTGGCCACCGTGCCGACGATGCTCGTTGGCACCAGCACGAGCAGCGAGGTGCCCTTGGCGATGAGGTCGCTCACACCGAACACGGCCACCAGGGCGGGAACCGCGATCACACCGCCGCCGATGCCGAACAGGCCCGACGCGACGCCCATCGCCAGGCCGAGGGCCAGGTAACCGAGCACCACGATCCAACTCAGCTCCAGGGCGGCGCCGCGCTCGGGTTCCACCAGCACCATGCGCACGGCCACGACCACCAGCAGCAGGATGAACAGCCAACGCAGCCAGAACAGAGGGATACGGCGCAGCAGATTGGTGCCGATGATCGAACCGACCACGGCTCCGGCCGCGATGATCAGCCCAGCGACCACGTCGATGTGGCCGTTGGCGAGGTAGGTGAGCGAGCCCACGATCGAGGTGGGCACGATCGCCGCAAGCGAGGTGGTCGCCGCCCGGCGCTGGTCCATGCCGCACAGGGAGATGAGCAGGGGCACCATCACGATGCCGCCGCCCACGCCGAACAGGCCGGAGAGCAGCCCGCCGAGCGCCCCGGTGAGCACCAGGGCGATCCAGTACCAGGCCCGGGCCGGGCGCGGCGTGGGGGAACTGCCTGAGCCGGTCATGCCGGACCGAGGTCGCCCAGGCCGGCCTGCCAGCGCGGCCCGTGCGCTGTCACCGTGACGGTGCGCGGTTCGGGCAGGTCGAGGGCGACGGTCTCGTCTGTTCCGATCTCGCCGGCACCGCGCTCATCGCTGGGATCCTCGGCCGGGTCGGCCTGGGACGCGCCGAGCGGCCGCTCGATCTCCACGTCGAGCCAGGATTCGGTGATGCCGTCGAGCAGCCCCCTGCCCCACTCCACCACCACGATGGAGCGGGCGAAGTCGATGTCGAGGTCGTCGAGTTCCATGGCGCTGGCGAGCCGATAGGCATCCACGTGCACCAGCGGCGGGCCGCCGACGGTGCTCGGATGCGTGCGGGCGAGCACGAAGGTGGGGCTGGTGACGGCGCCGCGCACGCGCAAGCCCTCGCCGAGGCCGCGGGTGAAGGTGGTCTTGCCGGCGCCGAGCGGCCCGGTGAGCACCATCAGGTCGCCGGCGCGCAGCACGGCGGCCATCTCCTGGCCGAAGGCGTGCATGGCGTCGGGGTCGGGGATAGTGCGGCGCATGTCGGTTATGGCTGTCCGCCGGCGGCGTCGCCCGTGCCGGCGTCCGCATCGATGTACCGCCGGGGAACACGTGCGCCGACCCGGGTGACGATGTCGTAGTTGATGGTGCCGGCCGCGGCTCCCCACTCGGCGGCGGACGGGGCTCCGGCGGCGGGGTCGCCGAAGAGCACGACGTCGTCGCCCACGGCCACGGCAGCGGTGCCGACGTCGACGAGGAACTGGTCCATGGCCACGCGGCCCACGACGGGGAACTGCACCCCGTTGATCAGCACGCGGGCGCCGTCGAGGGCCTGCCGGGGCACGCCGTCGGCGTAGCCGAGCGGCACCAGGGCGAGGGTGGTGTCGGTGGCGGCGCGCCAGAGGAAGTCGTAAGAGACACCATCGCCCGCGGCGATCTGTCGCACCGCGGCGACGCAGCCCCGCAAGGTCATCACCGGGGTGAGGCCGAGGGCGGCGGAGTCGGCGTCGCTGAACGGGGACTGCCCGTAGATGCCGATGCCCAGTCGCACCATGGTGTAGCGGGCGGCGGGCAGCCGCAGCGCGGCGGCGGTGGACGCCAGGTGGGCCAGGTCCACGGTGAGGCCGGCGGTCGCGGCGGCGGCGAGGCCCCGGTCGAAGCTGGTGATGGCGGCCTGGTCGTCGGCCGGGGATGTGTTGGCCAGGTGGCTGAACACACCGCGCACCCGCAGCCGGCCCACCCGCTCGAACGCGGCCGCGAGGCCGAACACCTCGGCCCAGTCCGCTTCGTCGACGCCGTTGCGGTTGAGGCCGGTCTCCAGCTTCACCTGCACGTGCGCGATGCGGTCGAGCCGGGTCGCGGCAGCCGTGATCTGGCGCAGCTGCTGCACCGACGAGACGCCGAGGTCGATGTTCGCGGCGATGGCCGCGGCGAAATCGGCGTCGGGGTCGTGCAGCCAGGCCAGCAGTGGGGCGTCGATGCCGGCCGCACGCAGGGTGAGGGCTTCGTCGATGTCGGCGACGCCGAGCCAGTCGGCACCGGCCTCGAGGGCGGCCCGGGCCACCGGGGCGGCGCCGTGGCCGTACCCGTTGGCCTTGACCACGGCCATGGTGTGCCGGGTGCCGACCAGCTCGCGCAAGTGGGCGACATTGGCCCGCACCGCAGCGAGGTCGATGACGGCTTCGCGGAAGGCGGTCATGCGGTTCCCTCCAGAACAACGAACGCGCAGGCCACCCCGGCGTCGTGGGTGAGGCTCAGGTGCGCGCTGGTGATGCCGCGGGCGTCGAGCGTTTCCTGCACCACACCGCTGAGCGTGAACGACGGGTTGCCGTGCGCGTCCGACACGACTTCCATCTCCTGCCAACTGGCACCAACGCTGTCGCCGAGCGCCTTGATCAGCGCTTCCTTCGCGGCGAACCGGGCAGCCAGGGAGTGCGGCGGCAGACCACGCTCCCCCGGCGCGAACAGTCGTGGCACCAGCCCCGGCGTGCGGGCCACCTGCCGGTCGAACCGCGCCAGGTCGACGATATCGACGCCGATGCCCTTGATCATGGTCTGCTCGATTCGTCAGTGGGAGTGGAATACCCAGGGCGGGTGCGGCCCCGCGAGGCGAAGCGGCGACGCGCCCTGGGCATCCGGGTATAAGCCGTGCCTATTCGACCGTGACCGACTTGGCCAGGTTGCGCGGCTGGTCCACGTCAAGGCCCTTGGCCGTGGCCAGCTCGATGGCGAACATCTGCAGCGGCACGACGGCGAGCAGCGGCTCGAACAGAGGCGCCGCGAGCGGAATGTGGAACACGGAATCGGCGAACGGCAGCACCGCGGCGTCGCCCTGTTCGGCGATCGCGATGATGCGGGCACCGCGGGCGCGGATCTCCTGGATGTTGGAGACCACCTTGGGGTGCAGGTGCGCGGAGCCGCGGGGGCTCGGCACGACCACGAAGACCGGCTGGCCGGGTTCGATCAGCGCGATCGGGCCGTGCTTGAGTTCACCGGCGGCGAAGCCTTCGGCGTGGATGTAGGCGAGCTCCTTGAGCTTGAGCGCGCCCTCGAGGGCGATCGGGAAGCCCACGTGGCGGCCGAGGAAGAGCACCGCGCGGGTGTCGGTCATCCAAGTCGCCAGCGTGCGCACGCTCTCGGCCTGCAGCAGCGTGGTGGCGAGCTTCTCGGGGATGGCCTGCAGTTCGGCGACCTGCTCGGCGAGTTCCTCGAGGCTGAGGGAGTTGCGCACCCGGGCCAGGTGCAGGGCGAAGAGGTAGAGCGCGGCGATCTGGGCGGTGAAGCCCTTGGTCGACGCGACGGCGACCTCGGGGCCGGCGTGGGTGTAGATCACGGCGTCGGATTCGCGCGGGATGGTGGCGCCCTGGGTGTTGCAGATCGAGATCGCCTTGGCACCGCCTTCGCGGGCGTACTTGACGGCCATCAGGGTGTCCATGGTCTCGCCGGACTGGCTGATCGAGATCACCAGGGTGTCGCTGGTGAGCACCGGGTCGCGGTAACGGAACTCATGGCTGAGTTCCACATCCACCGGCACCTTGGCCCACTTCTCGATGGCGTACTTGGCGGTCTGGCCGGCGTACGCGGCGGTGCCACAGGCCACGATCACGATGCGGCGGATGCCGGCGAGCACGTCGTCGCCGAACGCCACCAGTTCGGGCACAACGGCCTGGCCGTCGTGAATGCGGCCGCGCAGTGTGTTGGTGACGGCATCCGGCTGCTCGGAGATCTCCTTGGCCATGAAGCTGGACCAGCCGCCCTTTTCACTGGCGGAGGCGTCCCAGGCGATGTCGAACTCTTCGACCTCGACCGGGTTGCCGAAGAAGTCGGTGACGGTGACGAGGTCGGGCGTGATGGTCACGATCTGGTCCTGGCCGATGGCGACGGCGCGGCGGGTGTACTCCACGAACGCGGCGACGTCGGAGCCGAGGAAGTTCTCGCCGTCGCCCAGGCCGATGACCAGGGGCGAGTTGCGGCGGGCGCCGACGACGACGCCGGGCTGGTCCTGGTGCACGGCGAGGAGGGTGAAGGCGCCGTCGAGGCGGGCCACGACGGTGCGGAAGGCTTCGCCCAGGTCGCCGAGGCGCTGGTATTCGCGCCCGAGCAGCACGGCGGCCACCTCGGTGTCGGTTTCGCTGTCGAAGACGTAGCCCTCGGCGAGGAGTTCGTCTTTGAGCGGCGAGAAGTTCTCGATGATGCCGTTGTGGATGAGGGCGAGCTTGCCGTTGTCGCCCAGGTGTGGGTGCGCGTTCTGGTCGGTCGGGCCGCCGTGGGTGGCCCAGCGGGTGTGGCCGATGCCGGTGCCGCCGTTGTTGATCGGGTTCGCTTCGAGCGCCGCGGAGAGCATGGCGAGCTTGCCGGCGCGCTTGGCCGTATTCAGCTGCCCGGCGCCGTCGATCACCGCGATTCCCGCGGAGTCATAGCCCCGGTATTCAAGTCGACGAAGACCTCCCATGAGGACTTCGACGCTTTTGTTGTCTCCGACATATCCCACGATTCCGCACATGGCCCTGATTTTAGTCGCACTATGCTTGGCAAGATGTCCGAGCCGGTGGTGAGCCCCAGTAACAACGGTCACAGCACCCCCTTTGTGGAGCTCGACCGTGCAGTGTGGGCTTCGCTCGCGCCATCCACCCGGCTGCCGCTGCGGGAAACCGAAGTGGTGCAGTTGCGCGGCCTGGGCGAGCCGCTCGACATCAACGAGGTGAAGGATGTCTACCTGCCGCTCAGCCGGCTGCTCAACCTGTACGCCGCGGGCGCCCGCCGCTTGCACCGCGACACCAGTGATTTCCTCGGTGAACGCGCCCAGCGCACCCCGTTCGTGATCGGTGTGGCCGGGTCGGTGGCCGTGGGCAAGTCCACTATCGCCCGCCTGCTGCGCGAGCTCCTCGCCCGGTGGGAAGACACCCCCCGGGTGGAACTGGTCACCACCGACGGCTTCCTCTTTCCCAACGCCGAACTCGCCCGCCGTGGCCTGATGGAACGCAAGGGTTTCCCCGAGTCGTACGACCGGCGGGCCCTGCTCCGATTCGTCAGCGCGATCAAGAGCGGCGCCACCGAGGTGCGCGCCCCGTTCTACTCGCACCTCAGCTACGACATCGTGCCCGACGCCGAGGTGATCGTGCGTCAGCCCGACATCCTCATCGTGGAGGGACTGAACGTTCTGCAACCGCCCGTGGCCAGCCACGGTCTCGCTGTCAGCGACCTGTTCGACTTCACCATCTACGTGGATGCCCGGACCTCCGACATCTCCCGCTGGTACGAGGAGCGCTTTCTCGGGCTGCAGCGCGGCGCGTTCACCAACCCCAAGTCGTTCTTCCACCGGTTCTCCGAGCTGAGCGAAGACGAGGCCCGGGCGCGCGCCCGCACCATCTGGGGCACAATCAACGAGCCCAACCTGCTGCAGAACATCCGCCCCACCCGTTCCCGCGCCACCCTGGTGCTGCGCAAGGCTTCTGACCACACCGTCGACAAGGTGCTGCTGCGCAAGGTCTGACCCGCGCCGCCTTCCCGTGGAACTGTTCCCGAAACGGACTTCTGCGTCCGGTGCGCCGGGCGCAAAAGTCCGCACGGGCAACAGTTGTGCGGCGGCCCCGGCGAATGACTCCGCCCGGCTACGGTGGAGCCATGGACTTCGAGGTGCGCACGAAGCGGCTTCTTCTGCGGCGCTGGGTCGACAGCGACCGTGACCCGTTCGCGCGGCTCACGACGGATGCCGAGGTGATGCGATTCTTCCCGGCCCCGCTTGACCGCGTGCAGAGTGACGGCCTCGCTGCACGCGCCGACGCGCTGTTCGACCTGTACGGCTACGGTCTGTGGGCACTTGAGCGTCAGGACACCGGCGAGTTCATCGGATTCACCGGTCTCGCCCCCATGCCCGAGGGAATTCCGGGCTCAGGCGGCGTCGAAGTGGGGTGGCGGCTGGCCCGAGCGGCGTGGGGCCACGGCTTCGCCACCGAAGCGGCCACAGCCGCCCTGCGGTTCGGCTTCGACACCGTGGGGCTGACCGAGGTGAACTCGATCACCTCCGTGGTAAACATCCGTTCCCGGCGGGTGATGGAGCGGCTCGGGATGCAGCCCGTCGATGAGTTCGATCACCCCCGGCTCGCGCTCGGATCGCCCCTTCGCCGTCATGTGCGGTACCGTCTGCCCGCCGTCGGAAAGCCCGCCGGAGACGCCCTCGCCGACCCGTCCGGCGGACGGGACGGCACAAACTGACGTTCGTCACGAACCGTCAGAATTTTCCTAGGAGGCGCCCAGACCGGCGGTTCTAGGCTTGTTTGGTCGTGTCTGCCGTCCCCAGGCGAAGGCACGCCGACGACCGATGAAAGGTACACCATTGTCCTCTGACCAGTACACCTTCGAAGACCCGTCCAAGAAGTACGCCGACATCGACACCACCGCGCAGTCCCAGGACGGCGCGGGACTGGACGCCAAGCTGAACGAGACCGCTGACCGCGGGGAGACCTCCTACCGCGGCTCCGGGCGCCTCACCGGACGCAGGGCTCTCGTCACCGGAGGCGACTCCGGCATCGGCGCCGCCGTGGCCATCGCGTTCGCCCGCGAAGGGGCGGATGTCGCCATCTCTTACCTCCCCGAGGAGGAAGAGGACGCCAAGAAGATCGTCACGCTCATCGAGGAGGCCGGACGCACCGCGGTCGCGCTGCCCGGCGACCTGACCGACGCGGCCCTTTGCCGCAAGATCATCAGCAGCGCCGTCGACGGACTCGGCGGGCTCGACATCCTGGTGAACAACGCCGGCAAGCAGCAGCACGTGGAGGACCTGCTGGAGCTCAGCGACGAGCAATTCGACGAGACCTTCAAGACCAATGTTTACGCGATGTTCTGGCTCACCAAGGCCGCGCTGCCGCACCTCAAGCCCGGCTCGAGCATCATCAACACCACGTCGATCCAGGCGTACTCCCCCTCGGAGAACCTCGTCGACTACGCCTCGACCAAGGCCACCATCAACGCGTTCACCAAGGCGCTCGGCCAGCAGCTCGCCCCCAAAGGTATCCGGGTCAACGCTGTGGCACCCGGCCCGATCTGGACCCCGCTGCAAACCGCGGGCGGACAGCCGACCGAGGAACTGCCCGAGTTCGGCGAGCAGACCCCGCTCGGTCGCCCAGGCCAGCCCGCCGAGCTCGCACCGGCCTACGTGTTCCTGGCGTCCGGTGAGTCCAGTTATGTGATCGGGGAGACCCTCAACGTGAATGGCGGCATGCCCACGCCGTAGCGCACGACGACGGATGCGGGCGGTCAGGTTCTCCTGGCCGCCCGTTTTTCTTGCTTCCAGGGCTGAACCAACGCAACCGCCGAGACCAGCGCGACCCATCCGGCGATCGAGCTTGTCGAGATCCCGCGAGCCGAACGAGTACGCGACAACCCGTACCGGGTCTCGACAAGCTCGACCGACGAGACGGGAACGAGCTCAGACGGGGTCACTAGGTCTCGGCAAAATCAACCGACGCGACGGGCGAGCCCGGCGCGACCCATCCGGCGATCGAGCCTGTCGAGATCCCACGAGCCGAGTCGCGCGAGCGGCGTGTGCTTAGGCGACGGGCAGGGCCAGGCGGGCCTGCACGACCTCGGCCAGCGCGTGCGCCAGCCGGTCGGCGGTGGGCTGGTCGGCGGCTTCCACCATCACCCGCACCATCGGCTCGGTGCCGGAGGGGCGCAACAGCACCCGGCCGGTGTCGCCGAGTTCGGCTTCGGCGTCGCGCACGGCCTGGGCGATGACCTCGTCACCGGCGAGGGCGTGGTGGTCGACGCCGCGCACGTTCACCAGGATCTGCGGGAACACCGTCATCACGCTGGCCAGCTCGGCCAGGGTCTTGCCGGTGCGGGCCATCTCGGCCACGAGGTGCAGGCCGGTGAGGATGCCGTCGCCGGTGGTGGCGAACTTCGTCATGATGACGTGGCCGCTCTGCTCGCCGCCGAGCGAGAGCCCGTGCGCGTCGAGTTCCTCGAGTACGTAGCGGTCGCCGACCTTGGACTCGATCATCGAGATGCCGTTGGCCGCCATGGCCTTCTTCAGGCCCAGGTTGCTCATCACGGTGGCGACCAGGGTGCGGTTCTTGAGCACCCCGCGGTCCGCCATCGACACGGCCAGGATCGCCATGATCTGGTCCCCGTCGACGATGTTGCCGTCGCGGTCCACGGCCAGGCAGCGGTCGGCGTCGCCGTCATGGGCGATCCCCACGTCGGCGCCGTGCTCGAGCACAGCGCGGGCGAGGTTGTCGAGGTGGGTCGAGCCCACCCCGTCATTGATGTTGAGGCCGTCGGGGTCGGCTCCGATCACGGTGACGCGGGCGCCGGCATCCGTGAAGACCTGCGGAGACACGCCGGCCGCCGCGCCGTGGGCGCAGTCGAGCACCACGTGGATGCCGTCGAGCCGGTGCGGCAGGGTGCCGAGCAGATGCACGACGTAGCGGTCCTCTGCGTCGGCGAAACGACGGATGCGGCCGACGTCGCCGCCGATCGGGGTGAGGAGTTTCTCGCCGGCCAGAACGGCCTCGATGCGGTCCTCGACCTCGTCGGGAAGTTTGGTGCCACCGAAGGCGAAGAACTTGATGCCGTTGTCGGGGGCGGGGTTGTGCGAGGCGGAGATCATCACGCCGAAGTCAGCGCCGATATCGGCGATCAGGAACGCGGCGGCCGGAGTCGGGATGACACCAGCATCCAACACGTCGACACCGGAGCTGGCGAGGCCTGCTGCAACGGCGGAGGTGATGAATTCACCGGAAATACGAGGGTCGCGAGCAACAACGGCGACGGGGCGGCGGCCCTGCGCACGACGCTGTTCTGCGCGGCGGCCCTGGGTGAGTACTACTGCACTCGCCTGGGCAAGGCCCAGGGCCAGGCCAGCCGTGAGATCACGGTTAGCCAGGCCCCGGACGCCGTCCGTGCCGAATAGTCGAGCCATATGAGTGTGAACTCGACTAACGGGTTAGCGCTTCGAGAACTGCGGCGCCTTACGGGCCTTCTTGAGTCCGGCCTTCTTGCGCTCCTTGACGCGAGCGTCACGGTTGAGGAAGCCGGCCTTCTTCAGGATGGCGCGGTTGTTCTCTTCGTCGACCTGGTTCAGCGAGCGGGCGATGCCGAGGCGCAGGGCGCCGGCCTGGCCGGACGGGCCACCACCGGTGATGCGGGCGATGACGTCGTAGCTGCCGAGAAGGTCGAGGACCTTGAACGGGTCGTTGATCAGCTGCTGGTGCAGCTTGTTCGGGAAGTAGTCGGTGAGCTCGCGCCCGTTGACCGTGATGGTGCCGGAGCCGGGGACGATGCGCACGCGGGCGATGGCCTGCTTGCGACGGCCGACGGCTGCGCCGGGAACGTTCAGTACGGCGCGAGGCGCCTTGGTTGCAGCTTCAGCGGGAGTCTCGGTGGAGTAGCTCTCGGGGGCTGCGTCAATCTGGTCTGCGATCTTCGCCACGATGGTGTGAATCCTTTTTTTCTTAGATATCGAGAAGTCGGGGGCCGACGCTACTGAGCGACCTGGCTGAGGGTGTACGGCTTGGGCTGCTGCGCAGCGTGCGGGTGCTCGGGGCCTGCGTAGACCTTGAGCTTCAGCAGCTGTGCACGGCCGAGCGAGTTCTTCGGCAGCATGCCGCGAATCGCCTTTTCTACCGCACGGGTGGGGTGCTTCTCGAGCATCTCCGAGTAGTTCGTGGCCGTGAGGCCGCCCGGGTAACCGGAGTGGCGGTACGCCATCTTGAGGTCGAGCTTCTTGCCGGTGAGGGCAATCTTCTCGGCGTTGATGATGATGACGAAGTCGCCACCATCCATGTGGGGGGAGAAGGTCGCCTTGTGCTTGCCGCGAAGAAGAATCGCGGCGTGGCTGGCGAGCCGACCCAGAATGATGTCGGTGGCATCGATAACGACCCAGTCGTGCTGGAGTTCGCTTGCCTTGGGAGTGTAAGTGCGCGTCACTGTTGTGCTGCTTTCTTGTTTCGAACGGAGGTGTTCGTGAATCCCGCTCCGGGTGTGTTCTCGAAGAGAACACGATCGATGGAGGGCTCACGTTCGTGTGCCTGGCTGCAACGCTCAGACACCAAAGAGCAACACTAGTTCACGACCGGGCCCCGGCACAACTCCTGCGGGCAATCCGCAGGGCGCCGGCTACTCGTCTTCGGGCAGTTCGCGGCGGGCGCGCGTCTGGGCGGCGCGGATGGCCAGGCCGGCATCTTCGGGATAGCCCACCTCCATCAGGGTGAGGCCATGCGCCTGCATCACCTTGAACTCGCTGGTGCGGGCCCGTTCGATCCGCAGGTCCACCAGCCGGTCCCCGGCCAGCCTGCCCTCCCCCACCGACACGCAGGCGCCGACCAGGGCGCGCACCATCGAGTGGCAGAACGCATCCGCCTGCAGGGTGGCTACGAGCACCCCGTCGGGGTCGCGTCGCCAGTCGAAGGACTGCAGGGTGCGGATGGTCGTGGCGCCGGGGCGCGGTTTGCAGTACGTGGCGAAGTCGTGCAGCCCGATCAGGGTGGAGGCGGCGGCCTGCATCGCGTCAACGTCGAGCGCGAAACCGTGCCAGGTGGTGCGCATCCGCTGCAACGGGTCACGCAGCGCCAGGGTGTCGGAGATGCGGTACTCGTAACGGCGCCACAGGGCGGAGAACCGGGCGTCGAAGCCGGGCGGGGCCAGGGTGGCACGGCGGATCACGATCTCGGGCTGGGTGACCAGGATGCCGCCGAGCCGGCGCTGCACCATCGTCGCCAGGTCGGTGGGCCGTTTGGGCTTGCCCTTGCCGCGTTTGACCCGCACCAGGCTGTGCACCTGGTCGGGGTTGAGGTCGAAGTGCGCCACCTGGCCCAGCGCGTGCACGCCGGAGTCGGTGCGGCCGGCGACCACGAGCGAGGGGGTGGGCTGGTGCCGCTTGAGGATGGAGCTGAGGCCCTCTTCGATCTGGCCCTGCACGGTGCGGAAACCCGGCTGGGTGGCCCAGCCGAAGAAGTCGGTGCCGTCGTACGCCACGTCGAGGCGGATGCGGGTGGAACCGGCCGGGGGCAGCGAATCGCTCGGCTCGGCCAGCGCGCCATCCGGGTTGAGCTCTGCCGGCACTGACGGGAGGGTGCTGTCAACAGGCTCGGGAAAACTCACAGACGTCAGTGTAGGGGCCGGGCCGGGTTATCGTTGAACGGGCCGTCACCGGCCCCGCACCCGTTATGACCCGTTTCTCACCCCCACAGCCCAGCTCCCCGGCCACCGCTGTCTCCGCTGGCGGCACCCCTCCGGCCGGGCCCGCCCGCCGGTTGAGCGGACTCGACGGGTTGCGCGGCCTGGCCGTGACCCTGGTGCTGGTGTTCCACCTGTTCCCACCCGTTCTGGGGGGCGGATTCATCGGCGTGGACATCTTCTTCGTCATCAGCGGGTTCCTCATCACCGGCCTGATCGTGGCCGAACACGACCGCACCGGCCGGTTCTCACCGGGCCGGTTCTGGCGCCACCGGGCGCGGCGGCTGCTGCCGGCGCTGGTACCGCTGATCCTGGTCTGCTGCACGGCCGCCTGGCTGATTGGCGGCGACGTGCTGGTGGGCTTGGGCTGGAAGATGCTCGGTGCCGCCACCTTCAGTTACAACTGGGTGTCCCTCGGTTCCGACACCAGCTATTTCGGCGCCGGCACTCCTGAGCTCTTCCGCAACCTGTGGTCACTGGCCGTAGAGGAACAGTTCTACCTGGTCTGGCCGTTGCTGCTTCTGCTGCTGCTCCTGGTGCGTCGCCCGCGTCTGCGGCTCGTCCTGGTGGCGGTGCTCGCCGCGTCCTCCGCGGTGTGGATGGGCCTGGCCTTCGTGCCCGGAGCCGACCCCACCCGCGTGTACTACGGCTCAGACACGCACAGTTTCGGGCTGCTGATCGGCGCCGCGTTGGCCTTGCTGCTGCGCGCCACAACCGTCCCAGGCGCACCGGTAACGCCGGCAGCATCCGCCGGCGCCGTCACGGCGCTTTCGCCGACCACGCCTGTGCAGCGCGCCCTCGCCGTCAGCCGTCCGAGTTGGGGCATCGTCGCCGTTGTCGGCCTCCTCGCCGCCGCGATCTGGCTGCCCAATGCGGGCACTCTCACCTACCGGGGCGGCCTGGCCGTGGTGAGCCTGCTCGCCGCCGTGGTGATCTGGGCGGGTGTGGCCGGTGGCCGGTTCGGGCGGATGCTCGACGTCACTCCCCTGCGCTACCTCGGCGAACGCTCCTATGGCCTCTACCTTTGGCACTGGCCCCTGCTGGTGCTCGTGCAACTCGTGGCTCCGTTCGGCCGAGACGCCGCCGGCCTCATCGCGACCGGGCTGCTCACCCTCGGCCTCACCGTCGCCATTGCGGCGGCCTCCTACCGGTGGCTCGAGCTGCCCATCCGCCGCACCGGCCTGCGCGCCTCCATCCGCCTGCTGCGCGCCCGGGTCCTGGGCACGGCGGGGCTCTCCCGCTCGCGACGCCGCCCGATCGCCCTCCTGGCAATTGCGGGCGTCGTCACCCTCGCCCTCGTGGCCGGCACGGCGGCATCCGTCGTTCTGGCGCCAACGCTCACCACCGCCCAGGCGGAGGTGCTGCGGGGCCAGCTGGCGCTGGCGCGTGCCGAGAAGGCGGCAGCGGCTCAGGCTGCGAAGGATGCCGCGGCACAAGCCGCCGGGGAGGCCGCCCGGGTCACCCGCGGCTCCACCATCACCGCGGTCGGCGACTCGGTGATGCTGGCCTCTGCGCCCGAACTGCAGGATGAGTTTCCGGGCATCGCCATCGACGCCGCGGTCTCCCGCGGCATGCGGGCCGCGCCCGATATTCTGGCGGCCCAACGGCAGGCCGGCACGCTGCGCGACATCGTCGTGGTGGGGCTGGGCACGAACGGCCAGATCTCCGAGGCCGACCTGGCCGCGATCATGCGCGTGATCGGCCCAGGCCGTGAGCTCGTCGTGGTGAACGCGTTCGCCGACCGGGACTGGACCGACGGAGTGAACGCCGAACTGGCCGACTTCGCCGCCCACCGCAGCCGCGTGGCCCTGGCCGATTGGCACGACGCGATAGCCCCGCACGTGGACGTGCTCGCCGACGACGGCATCCACCCCGGCCCCACCGGGGGCGCGATCTATGCCGACACCGTGGCCACCGCCCTGGACGGCCTGGCCGGCGCCCCGCTGAACCGCGCACCCGGCGCCGACACCATGCAGGCCTTCCGCGCCCCGTAGCGCTAGGCCCTCCCCCGCTCTCGTCGCTGCTACACCTCTGGCCCGCTGAGCCCGCTATAGCGGGCTCATTGAGCCAGACGGGGCGCCGCCACGCCCGAGACGGCCCCGCTAGCCCCTCCACCGCTCCGCCGGCCGGGCGTCCCCGCACGGTGCGGGCCGTTACCGGCTGCCCGCTTCCGGTGGCTCGTGGGCCCCAGAGCGTGCTCCGCGGAGTCACTCAACTAGGTTGAGGGCATGAGACGATGCGTAGTCACCACAGTTGCTGTCATCGTTCTCACGCTGTCGGGATGCTCCGCCGTTGCGGCTCCAACGTCGTCGGCCGCGCCGACCCCGGCGATCACCGGCACCGCGAACCCGACGGTGGCTCCGACGGCATCTCCCACCGCATCCGCTACTCCAACGGACGCCGTGGTGGCCAGCTGCGACACCATCCTGACGGACGACGAGTACGCCGCCCTGGAGTCCGAAGGGCTGACCCTGAACCCGGACATCTACGTGCTGGACGACACCATGCAGTCGCTCATGGACGAGGGCTTCGGCTGCTACTGGACCCGCGGCGGCGGCGATGTGCGCGTCTGGTACGCCCAGGCCGAGCAATCCGACGACGCCTGGGCCGCCCAGCGCCAGCAGCTGATCGACGACGGCTGGACCCAAACGGATGCTCCTCGCGAAGGCGTGCTGCAGGCCCCGGCCGACCACGACCCCAACTACCTGCCCGCGGTGGTGCACCTCGGCGGTACAACGTACTACGCCAGCTACTCCGACTACTTCAGCTCGGTGAAGGCGCTGCTCGGCTGATTCCGATCGACCCAGCGCTCCGTGGGTCCAGCCGTCCGCTGGTCGAGCCTGTCGAGACCCCGCAGGTCGAACCCCGGAGCCGCAACAACGGTCCGGAGACTCGTCACCGGGTCTCGACAAGCTCGACCAGTGAATCAGCCACCGGCACACCAGGCACACAAAAAGGGCCCGACCGGAGTCGGGCCCTTTCGGGTCACACTAGTTGAAGCTGGTGCTACTTGGCTTCCTCAACGGGAGCCTCGGCAGCGTCGGCCTCGACGGCTTCGGTCTCTACGACCTCGGCCTCGGGTGCCTCTTCAACGACGGTCTCTTCCACGACGGGCGCGGACGCCTTCGCGGAGGCCTTGTTCGACTTCACCTTGGGCGAAACGGGCTCGAGAACGAGCTCCATCTGCACCATGGAGGCGTTGTCGCCCTTGCGGAAGCCGAGCTTGGTGATGCGGGTGTAGCCGCCATCGCGAAGCGCAACCTGGGGCGCGATCTCGGTGAAGAGCTCGTGCACGACGGTCTTGTCGCCGATCGTCGCGAGAACGCGACGACGAGCGTGCAGGTCGCCACGCTTGGCGAAAGTCACCAGGCGCTCGGCAACCGGACGCAGGCGCTTGGCGCGCGTCTCGGTCGTCTTGATGGACTTGTGGGTGAACAGGGCAGCAGCCAGGTTCGCGAGCATGAGGCGCTCGTGCGCCGGTCCGCCACCGAGACGGGCTCCCTTAGTGGGCTTAGGCATTATCGGTAATCTCCAGTATCAAAGTCGAAAGGCAGTCGAGGAACGACGGGCCTTAGATGGTTTCTTCGTCGTAACCGCTGTAGAAGTGCGCACCGTCAAAGCCGGGCACAGAGTCCTTGAGCGACAGGCCAAGCTCAACGAGCTTGTCCTTGACCTCATCCACCGACTTCTGACCGAAGTTGCGGATGTTCATCAGCTGGGTCTCCGAGAGGGCGACCAGTTCGCTGACGTTGTTGATGCCTTCGCGCTTGAGGCAGTTGTACGAGCGAACCGACAGGTCGAGGTCTTCGATCGGTACGGACAGCTCGGTCGAGAGAACGGCGTCAACCGGCGCGGGGCCGATCTCAATGCCCTCTGCGGCGGTGTTCAGTTCGCGAGCCAGACCGAACAGCTCGGTCAGGGTGCGACCAGCGGATGCGATGGCATCGCGGGGCGAGATGGCCGACTTCGTCTCCACGTCAACGACGAGGCGGTCGAAGTCAGTGCGCTCACCGGCACGAGTTGCCTCGACACGGTAGGTCACCTTGAGAACCGGCGAGTAGATCGAGTCGACCGGAATCTGGCCGGCCTCTGAGTACTCGTTGCGGTTCTGGGTAGCCGACACGTAGCCACGGCCACGCTCGATGGTCAGCTCGAGTTCGAACTTCGCCTTGTCGTTCAGGGTGGCGATGACGAGCTCGGGGTTGTGAACCTCCACGCCGGCCGGAGCCGAGATGTCGGCGGCGGTGACCTGGCCGGCACCCTGCTTGCGCAGGTACGCGGTGATCGGCTCGTCGTGCTCGCTCGAGATGACGAGTCCCTTGATGTTCAGGATGATCTCAGTGACATCTTCCTTCACACCGGGAACGGTGCTGAACTCGTGGAGCACTCCATCGATACGGATGCTGGTGACAGCAGCGCCGGGAATCGAGGAAAGCAGGGTGCGACGCATCGAGTTACCGAGGGTGTAGCCGAAGCCGGGCTCGAGGGGTTCGATGACGAACCGGGACCGGAACTCCGAAATGTTCTCTTCGGTGAGCGTGGGGCGCTGTGCGATAAGCACTATTGATTCCTTTCGGCGAAGTGTCCGCTATATGACACTTGTTGGCGAGTTGTGAAATTGTGAGACTCGACGGGAGCCGCTGAAGCAGCCCTGTCGCGGTGAACGGCGAGTGAGCCTGCCCGGATCTTTCGACCCGAACAAGCCCAGACGCCTGTCACTGAAAGGAATTAAACGCGGCGGCGCTTCGGGGGACGGCAGCCGTTGTGGGCCTGGGGGGTCACGTCGTTGATCGAGCCAACTTCGAGGCCTGCAGCCTGCAGCGAACGGATAGCCGTTTCGCGGCCTGAGCCCGGTCCCTTGACGAAGACGTCAACCTTCTTCATGCCGTGTTCCTGCGCCTGGCGGGCAGCCGACTCGGCGGCAAGCTGAGCGGCGAACGGGGTCGACTTGCGCGAACCCTTGAAGCCGACTCCACCTGAGGATGCCCAGCTGATGACCGCACCGGTGGTGTCAGTGATCGACACGATGGTGTTGTTGAACGTGGACTTGATGTGAGCCTGGCCCACAGCAATGTTCTTCTTTTCTTTCTTACGCGGCTTCCGTACGGCCGACTTGGGTGCTGCCATGATTTCTCCTGAATCCTAAAGGCGAGACGGGCTAGGCGAAGGCCTAGCGCGCCTTCTTCTTGCCGGCTACGGTGCGCTTCGGGCCCTTGCGGGTGCGAGCGTTGGTCTTGGTGCGCTGGCCGCGAACGGGCAGGCCCTTGCGGTGACGAATACCTTCGTAGCTACCGATCTCAACCTTGCGGCGGATGTCAGCGGCGATTTCACGGCGAAGGTCACCCTCGATCTTGAAGGTTCCTTCGATGTAGTCGCGGAGCTGGACGAGCTGCTCGTCGGTCAGGTCCTTGACGCGAATGTTTCCATCGATCTCGACGTCGGCGAGGGTCTTGAGTGCCCTCGTACGGCCAACACCGAAAATGTAAGTAAGTGCAACTTCCACGCGCTTATCGCGCGGAATGTCTACGCCGGCTAGACGTGCCATTGTGGCTTCTCCTGTGGGATGAGTGGAGGTCTGTAACAGCACCTGTGCATCGGCCTCCGACCGATGGTGTCACCCCGAAGGGTTCCCGGTACTGCTATGTATTTAGTTGTAGTACTGCTCTGTTCCGACAAGCTCGACACCGGCTGTCGCCGGGTCGTGCCCTGAAGTCGAAACCTAGCCCTGACGCTGCTTGTGACGCGGGTTCTCGCAGATGACCATCACGTTGCCGTTACGGCGGATGACCTTGCACTTGTCACAGATCTTCTTGACGCTGGGCTTGACCTTCATGGGTGTGTCCTTGTAATCGCTGTCTTCGTACCCTCGGGATGCCGCGGGCCGTTACTTACAGCAACGTTTACTTGTAGCGGTAGACGATCCGACCGCGGGTCAGGTCGTAAGGGCTCAGTTCCACGATCACGCGGTCCTCGGGGAGGATGCGGATGTAGTGCTGACGCATCTTGCCCGAAATGTGGGCAAGAACTTTGTGGCCGTTGGTCAACTCAACGCGAAACATCGCATTGGGAAGAGCTTCGACTACTGCGCCCTCGATCTCGATGACACCGTCTTTTTTGGCCATAACTCACTATCGCTAATGTATTGGTTGCTGGTCGTGCGTGGATTGTGGCAGCTAGACACGCCCACAAAGGCAGTGCTAGACACCAAGGATTTATCCTATGCTATGTGATTGCCATTTGGCAATTCATGCCTATAATCCCCCGGCCGCATCTGTGCGGCCGAGGGATTAAGAGGTTCAGGAGGCGCGAACGGCTCCGCGCACGACCTCGAGCACATCGGCATAGAGCGGATGCGTCGCATCGAGCCCGCAGACCTCGGCCACGATGGTCTCGGCCGAGTCGGCTCCGAGCATCCGCTGGAGTTCGACGCTCTGTTCGTCGTCGGCCACGTCGAAGCGGAGGGCCGCTCCGATGGCCTCGAGCAGCGCCACCGGGCGGGTGCCCCGTTCGGCGATCTCAGCGGCCGGGCCGATGAAACGCTCGTGCCGGCTGAGCTTGCGCAGCGGCTGACGGCCGACGCGCTCGACCGTGTCGGGCAGCGACGGGTTGGCGAACCGGCCCAGGATCTTCTCCCGGTAGGCGCGCTGGGTGGCTTCGTCGAGGCCGTGCTTGGCCACCAGCAAGGCGCTGGTCTCTTCGAGCACCCGGCGGGCGCCGTCGGCGACCGAGGGCACCAGCAGGGCTTCGGAGAGCTTGGAGACGCCGGCCTGGGTGCCGAGGTAGGCGACCGTGGCGTGGCCGGTGTTCACCGTGAAGAGCTTGCGTTCGATGTAGGGCGCGAGGTCCTCCACGAACGTGGCGCCGGGGATCACGGGCGGGGTGCCGCCGAAAGCGGGGCTTTCGATGACCCACTCGTAGAACGCCTCGACGGTGACGTCGATGCCGGCATCCGCGGCCTGCCCGGGAACGATGCGGTCGACGGCCGTGTTGGCGAAGGCCACCCGGCTCGTCAGCGCCGCACGGTCACCCTCTGGAACGTTCGCCCAGACCTGCTCGGCGAGCACGTCGGTGGCGTTGATCGCGTTCTCGCAGGCCATCACGGCCAGCGGCGGCAGCCCGGGATCGCGGCGGGCGAGGCCCGCCGCGATGACCGGAGCCACGAACCGCAGCACCGTGGGGCCGACGGCTGTGGTGACAGCGTCGGCCGTGGCGATCTCTTCGATCAGGTCGGCCTCGTGGGTGGCGCTGTTGAGAGCGCGGAAGTTGTCGACCACCTTGTCGGTGGGCGTCTCCCCCGCTTCATGCACCGTGTACGAGGGCGCCTGCTGCAACTCCTCAATGAGAGGAGCATTCACATCGGCGAAGACAACCTCATAACCGGCCTCGTGGAGCAGGAGACCTACGAAGCCGCGGCCGATGTTGCCCGCGCCGAAGTGAATGGCTTTCATTCTGCGTTTACCTCCTCGAGCAGGGCGAAGATGTCTTCCGCCGTGCCGGCTTCAATCAATTTCTGTACTTCGTCTTCGTCCGAGAAGACGATGGCGATCTTGGAGAGGATCTCCAGGTGTTCGTTGTTCAGGCCGGCGATGCCGACCGCGAACTTGACGGGCTGCCCGTCCCAGTCGATCGGCTCCGCGTAGCGAACGAGCGAGAGAGCCGATCGCTTGATCGATTCCTTCGCGTCGTTGGTGCCGTGCGGGATCGCCAGGAAGTTGCCCATGTAGGTCGAGACAGAGTTCTCGCGCTCGAACATCGAGTCGACGTACTCCTGCGTGACCGCTCCGGCGGCGACCAGCAGTGCGCCGGCCTCACGGATTGCGTCGTCCCGCGTGGTGGCCGCACCCGCGGCCACCACGTTCTGCTGTTCCAGAATTTCCTGGGTCATTACTTGGTCACTTCCTCGCTTGCGCCCTCGGTCTGCAGCGAGGAAACGACCTCGTCGTACTTCGGGCTGTTCATGAAGTTCTCCACCGATACGTGGATGGACTTCGGGCTCTTGCCGCGCGCCCGGTCCGTGAGGTCCTGGTGCGTGATGACGAGGTCGGCGGTTCCGTCAAGGTTCGCGATGGCCTGGTTGGTCACCGTAACCCCTTCGATGCCGGCCTTCTTGATCTTGTTGCGCAGTACCGATGCGCCCATGGCGCTCGATCCCATGCCGGCGTCGCAAGCGAAGACGATGTTCTTCACAGCGTGTCCGGTGGCGGCCGAGGCGCCGAGGTTGCTCAGCACGGAGCTGGACTTGCCCTTGTTGGCCTCGGTCTTGGCGATGGCCGCGGCCAGTTCGTTGTCGTTCTCAGCGGCGAGGTCCTTCTTGCGGCTGGCGCGGAGGATGACCGCACCGATCGCGAACGACACACCGGCGGAGGCGACTACCGAGAGGATGACGCCGACGAAGTCGGTGCCGGGGGTCTGAGCCAACACGGCCAGGATGCTGCCGGGCGAGGCGGGTGCGCGCAGGCCGGTCTGGAAGGCGACGTTCACGGCAACACCGGTCATGCCACCACCGATGGCGGCGAGCAGCATCATCGGCTTCATCAGCACGTAGGGGAAGTAGATCTCGTGGATGCCACCGAGGAACTGGATGATGATCGCGCCGGGTGCACTCGCGCGGGCCAGGCCGACGCCGAAGAACGAGAACGCGAGCAGGATGCCCAGGCCGGGGCCGGGGTTCGCCTCGAGCAGGAACAGGATGGACTTGCCGCTCTCCTGCACCTGCTGCACACCGATGGGGGTGAGCACGCCATGGTTGATGGCGTTGTTGAGGAAGAGGATCTTGCCCGGTTCGATGAAGATCGACGCGATCGGCAGCAGGCCGTTGGTGATCAGCCAGTCCACGACGGACTCAAGGAACGAGCTGAGGCCGGTTACCAGCGGGGCGATTCCGAAGAACGCACCCAGGGCCAGGGCGAAGCCGAGGATACCGGCGGAGAAGTTGTCCACCAGCATCTCGAAGCCGGGCTTGATCTTGCCGGCCCAGATCTTGTCGACCTTCATCAGGATCCAGGCGGACAGCGGGCCGACAATCATGGCGCCGATGAACATCGGGATCGAGCTGCCGACGATGACACCCATGGTGGCGATCGAGGCGATCACGCCACCGCGGGTGCCGTAGACCATCCGGCCGCCGGTGTTGGCGATCAGCAACGGGAGTAGGTACAAGATCATCGGGTCCACGAGCGAGCTCAGGGTCTCGTTCGGGGTCCAGCCGGTGGGGATGAAGAATGCGGTGATGATGCCCCACGCGATGAACGCCGCGATGTTGGGCATGATCATGCCGCTCAGGAAGGTACCGAAGGCCTGAACGTGGACCCTCGCGCCCTTCTTCTCGGTGACAGACGTCGTTGTCATTTCTGTATACCTCTCTCGGGGGTTGTGAGCACGGTAGGGGCCGTGCCGCCAGTGGTGCTGGTGTAACTGTGTGCGATTGCGGTTGCCGCGGCGCGAGCGGATGCTGCGCCGTCGGCTTTCAGAGCAACTTCGGCGAGGTGCCGAGCCTGCTCAAGTGTGAAGTCGGCCAGGGAGGCCCGAACGTCGGCGAGGGCCGAAGCCGACATCGACAGGGTGGTGGCGCCGAGACCGACGAGCACCACGGCGAGCAGCGGGTCGGCCGCGGCCTCACCGCAGACGCCGACGGGCTTGTTGTGAGCCCGGCCGGCGGCGCCGACCTCCCCCACCAGACGAAGCACGGCGGGGTGCCACGGGTCCTGGAAACCGGCGACGGAACCGAGCATGCGGTCGGCCGCGAGGGTGTACTGGGTGAGGTCGTTGGTTCCGATGGACGCGAAGTCGGCGTATTCCAGGATCAGGTTGGCCATCAGCGCCGCGCTCGGCACCTCGATCATGACGCCGGCGGTCTGGAGGCCGAGCTCGTGGGCGAGGTCGGTGAAATAGTGAGTCTCTTCCACGGTGGACACCATCGGTGCCATCACCCAGAGGTCGGCCTCTGTGGCCGCGTCGGCTTCGGCGAGGGCGGTGAGCTGCTCTCGGAGGATGTCTTCGCTGGCGCGGAGGGCCCGCAGGCCGCGCAGGCCCAGGGCCGGGTTCTCCTCGTCGGCGTCGTTGAGGAAGGCGAGGGGCTTGTCGGCGCCGGCGTCGAGTGCGCGCACCACGACCTTCTGGCCGGGGAATTCGCGCAGCATCCGCTCGTACTGCTCTCGCTGCTGCGTGACGGTCGGTGCGGAGGTGGAATCCAGGAAGAGGAACTCGGTGCGGAACAGTCCCACCCCTTCGGCGCCGAGGGCGACGGCCTTGGCCGCGCCATCCGCGGAGCCGAGGTTGGCCAGGAGTGGCACGCGAGTGCCGTCCTTGAGCGCGCCGGGGCCGATCGGGGCGAGAGCGCGGGCGGCGCGGGCCAGGATGCGGGCACGGGCCTCGGCGAGCTGCTTGTCTGTGGGGGCCACCAGCACGATGCCGTTGGCGGCGTCGATGATGACTTCGTCGCCATCGGCCAGCTGCAAGGCGGCGTGGGTGCCCACGATGGCCACGATGGACTTCTCGCGAGCCAGGATGGCGGTGTGCGAGGTGGGTCCGCCGTCGATGGTGATGAGGCCGAGCACCTTCTCCAGGTTGAGCAGGGCGGTGTCAGCCGGAGCGAGGTCGCGGGCGACGAGCACGAAGGGTTCGGCCGGGTCGGGCACGCCGGGGGCGGGGAAGCCGCCGAGGTCGGAGATGACCCGCTGCGCCACGTCGTCGAGGTCGGCGGCACGCTCACCGAGGTAGCCGCCCATGGCGAGCAGCTGGTCGCGGAACGCGGCGAAGGCTTCGAACACGGCCCGTTCGGCCGTCTGGTGCTTGTGCAGCCGGGCGGTGACTTCCTCGACGAGGGTGGGGTCCTCGGCCATCATGGCCTGGGCCTCGAGCACCTCCTGCGCGGTGCCGCCGGCGCGAACGCCTCGTGCCTCGAGGTCTTCGGCCACGGTGTGCATCGAGGCCGTCGCCCGGGCCAGTTCGGCGGCCGGGTCGAGGGTGCTGCGGGTGTCAGCGGGCTCGGGGAGGGGTTCGGGCATGCGCAGCACGCGTCCGATGGCCACTCCCTGGCCGATTCCGATTCCCTGCAATTCCATCATCTGAGCTGCTCCGTTGCGCTTGTCGTGTGGGGTGCGGTGGGTGTGGGGATGGGAGGTCTACGCGTCGTGGTCGGTGAGCAGCAGCTCAGCGAGCGAGTCGAGCACCGATTCGGCGTTGTCGGCCTCCGTGTTCAGGGTGACGCTGTCGCCGTGGTTGATGCCGAGGGAGATGACGCCGAGGATGCTGGCAGCGTTGACCGGCTTGCCGTCACCCTTCTGCAGGGTGACGGGTGCGCCGACGGCCGCGGCGGCCTTGGTGAAGAGTTTCGCGGGCCGGGCGTGCAACCCGTGGGTCGAGCCGATCAGTACGGTGCGTTCAGCCATTGTCTGCGCCTTGCCTTTCCAACGTGCGGGGGAAGCGCCGGGTCTCAGTCGAGAACCCCGGCGTGATGGGGATGGCCAGCAAGTGCCGGCGGTTCAATCGGGAGTTGGGGAACGGGGTGCCTGAGCGAGTCAGACCCACGACCGTTCGTGGTCGGCATTCACGGCGAGGTCGAGAGCCTGGATGCCGTCCCGCGCCGCGAACACAGTTTGCGGCAACAGTGCGACACCGACTCCGAGCTTCTTAGCCTGAGCGCTGAGGCGGTCGTAGCGGGGCGCAAGGTGCGGGCCGATCAGAAGCACATCCACGGTGCCCAGCGAACCTGGCAGGTCCGATTCACTGCCGGCAACGACCGTGAGGGTGAGCCCACGTTCCTTACCGGTGACACGCATCCGGTGCGCAACGAATGCGCTGGAGGCTCCGGCACCACAAACCACGAGAATCTTCATTGATTCTTTCCTTCCACTTGAATGCAATATTCACTCTGCTCTTTCCTCCGCACGCTCACCACCAGAGCTTTTTCCGCACCCTGCGGAAACGGGTCGGATGAGTACCGTGCCGAGCACGCGTTCTGCTTGACTACTCTTGAGACAATGGAGTTGCGCACGATGAGTGATAAACAGACGCGGATGCTGGACTTCCTGTCCCAGTCGCCCAGCTGGATCACGGCAGGCGAACTCGCCGACCGCTTGGGCGTCACGCCGCGCAGTGTGCGCAGTTACGTCACGGCGGTGAAGGCCACGGCGCATCCGTTGACGCTGATCGAATCCGGCCCCGCCGGGTACCGGCTCAACCGGGACGAATTCGCCGCCTTCACCGCTGAGCACCGCTCCCGCCCGCGGGAGAGCGAGCCGGAGACCCCGCAGCAGCGGCTCTACCATCTGGTTCGTGACCTCACCGAGTCCGTCGACGGACTCGACGTCTACCGGCTGGCCGCCGAGTACTTCGTCAGCGATTCCACCATCGAGGCCGATCTGGCCCGGGTGCGGCAGTTGCTGACCGACAGCGGGCTCACCCTGGTTCGGCACGGCAGCATCGTCACTCTCGACGGCTCGGAGACCGACCAGCGCAAACTGCTCAGCCGCATGTTCCGCGAAGAGAGCGCCCGCGGCATGATCGACCTGGAGACCATCCAGCGCGAGTTCACCTCGGGGCAGGCCGGCGCCGACAGCCTGGGTGCGTTCAAGACCGACCTGATCGGCATGCTCGACGGCCAGGGCTATTTCGTGAACGAGTACGGCATCAACAATGTGCTGCTGCACGTGGCGATCGCCATCGACCGGGTGAGCAAGCACCTCTCCCCCGCGCCGGCGGTGACCGAACCGCCGTCGGAGCTGGCGACGTCGCTGTCGGGACTGATCACGACGCACTTCGATGTGCAGTTGGGCAGCGGCGACCTGGCCTACCTGGCGTTCCTACTCACCACCCGGGTGATCACCCCCGGGCACGACAAGCCGGCCGAGACCCTGATCGAGAGTTACGTGCGGCCGGAGGAGCTGGCCGCGATGCGCACCATCGTCGACCGGGCCAGCCAGGAGTACCTGGTCGATCTCGATGACGACGACTTCATCGTGCGGCTGACCCTGCACGTGCGCAACCTGATCAACCGGGCACACGACAAGTCCTACTCGCGTAACCCGCTCACCCGCTCGATCAAGACCTCGTATCCGCTGATCTACGAACTGGCGGTGTACATCGCCAGTGAACTGCAGCGGGCGGAGGGCATCACGATCAACGACGACGAGATCGCCTACATTGCGATGCACGTCGGGGCGCACCTGGAACAGCAGACCCGCCGAGTGGATCTGGTGACCTGCGCGATCGTCTGCCCCAACTACTACGACATGCACGTGCTGCTGCGCGAACGGATCGAACGGGTGCTGGGCGACGACCTCGAGGTGGTGGCGGTCATCACCCGCTCCGACGTGGCCTGGGACGAACTCGACGCCGACCTGGTGCTCACTACCATCGACCCGCAGTTGCACTCAGACGGGGTCATCGTCATCCAGCCGTTCCTCACCCAGAACGACGTCGACCGCATCCGCCAGCACGCCAGCCGGGTGCGACGGATGCGCCGGCGCGCGCGCCTGAAGGAAGACCTGCTCCAGTTCTTCGACGCGTCGCTGTTCTCCCGCAACTTCTACGCCCGCGACGAGACCGCCATGATCACCGCACTGGGCGAGCGCATGATCACCAAGGGTCTGATCGACCAGAGCTACGTCGACGGCGCCATCGAGCGTGAGCTGATGTCATCCACCGCGTTCACCGACAACCTCGCGGTGCCGCACGCCATGGCGATGAGCGCCAAGCAGACCTCGATCGCCATCGTGATCAACGACTCCCCGATGGATTGGGGAGACAACCGGGTGAACGTGGTCGCGCTGATCGCGTTCAGCGCCGCCGGCCGGAGCACCTTCCAGGCGGTGTTCGACCAGTTCGTGGAGGTCTTCTCCGACCGGGTCGAGGTGCAGCGTCTGATCAAGCGCTCGGTGGACTTCGCCTCGTTCATCGACGAGCTCGTCCACGTGATGGACACCTAGCCCGCAGCCCCATCCCGCCAGTCGGCCCGCCTCGCTGGTCGAGTCCACCCCGCTGGTCGAGCTTGTCGAGACCCCGCGACCATGTCTGCATTGGTCCCCACGCCGTCGGTCGAGCCCGTCGAGACCCCGCAACCCAACCGCCAAACGGATGCGCCTCTCCACTCTTTCGTGCACGCCCAAGTTCTCCACAGACCGGCACCAAGCATCCAGAGCGCCCTCAGCATCCTGCAACGCTCATCGCATGCCATTCATGTACATCCTCGAGTGCGCCGACGGCTCGTTCTACGTCGGGAGCACGTGGGATCTCTCGAGAGACGCGTCGCGCACCACAACACTGGCGACCAGGGCGCCGCCTATACCCGGCGTCGACGCCCGGTGCGACTCGAGTACTTCGAGCAGAGCGACAGCATTAGGGATGCCTTCGCTCGCGAGAAGCAGGTTCAAGGCTGGGGTCGTGAGAAACGAATTGCCCTCATCGAGGGCCGAGGCGAGGACTTGCCCGGCTTGAGCGGCCCGCACGACCGTTGAGGAGGGTCACCAGGTCTCGACAAGCTCGACCGACGAGACGGGAACCGACGAAGACAAGGTCACCAGGTCTCGACGAGCTCGACCGACGAGACGGGAACCAACTCAGACCCCGTCACCAGGTCTCGACAAGCTCGACCGACGAGGCGGGCGGGTTAGGCCGGGGGCGTCGGGGTGATGCCGAACTGGGCCAGCCCCGCGGCGCCGCCGTCCTCGGCGGTGAGCACCCAGATGCCGTCCTTGTGCACGGCGACGCTGTGTTCCCAGTGCGCGGCGGCCTTGCCGTCGCTCGTGGCCACGGTCCAGTCGTCATCGCGGGTGTAGGTCTCGATGTCGCCGAGCACCACCATCGGTTCGATCGCCACAACCAGGCCGGGCTTCACGTCCGGGCCCTTCTGCCGCACCCGGTAGTTGAACACCGGCGGGGCTTCGTGCATGGAGCGGCCGATGCCGTGGCCCACGTAGTCGGTGAGGATGCCGTAGCTGCCCTGCGACTCGATGTAGTCCTCGATGGCTTCGCCGACCTCGTTGAGGTGACGAGCCACATGCAGCCGGGCGATGCCGTGCCACAGCGACTGCTCGGTCACGTGCGAGAGCTTCTCGCGCTCGGCGACGACCTCGGGCCGCGACGGGTCGGGCAGCACGAAGGTGAATGCGGCGTCGCCGTTCCAGCCGTCAAGGATTGCGCCGCTGTCGATCGAGACGATGTCGCCGGGCTCCAGAACCCGGGCGCCCGGGATGCCGTGCACCACGTCGTCGTTCACCGAGGCGCACACGGTGTGGAAGTAGCCCTGCTCCAGCTTGAAGTTGGGCTTGCCGCCGCGGGCCACGATGGCGGCTTCAGCGGCCGCATCCAGGTCGAGCGTGGTGACGCCCACCTGCATGGCCGCGCGTGCCGCCACGAGCGACGCAGCGGTCGCCAGGCCGGGGGCCATCATGAGGCGCATCTGCGCCGGGGACTTGTAAATGGAGCGGCGAAGGCTCACGGACATACCTGCAAACTAATTCATCGAGCGGGGGTGGGCGCCGGCTGATTCCGGCACCGCAGTCAAACGGAAAAACACACGGGGGCACCGGCGAACGCCGATGCCCCCGATGGAGTTGGTCAGGCCGAAGCGGTTTGGTCGACGGGGCCAACCGCGTGCAGGCCACGTTCGGCCAGGGCGGCCACGATGCGGTCGGTGACCTGGTCGACGGCGCCGAGGCCGTCGATGGTCACGACGACGCCGCGCTTGTCGTACAGGTCGATCAGCGGCGCGGTCTGCTCTTCGTAGACGTCGAGGCGGTGACGGATGACGTCGGCGGTGTCATCGGCGCGGCCCTGCTCTGCGGCGCGCTTGAGCAGCCGGGCGACGACCTCGTCGGTGTCGGCGACGATCTGCACGACGGCGTCGAGCGATGCGCCCTCGGCGTCGAGCAGGCGGTCGAGTTCGAGCACCTGGTCGGTGGTGCGCGGGTAGCCGTCGAGCAGGAAGCCGGACACGGCATCCGGCTCCTTCAGCCGGTCGGCCACAATCGCGTTCGTCAGCGAGTCGGGCACATACTTGCCGGCCTCGATGAACGCCTTGACCTGCACTCCCAGCTCGGTTTCGTTCTTCACGTTGTGGCGGAAGATGTCACCGGTGGAGATGGCCGGAACGCCGAAGGCTTCGGCCAGGCGCACGGCCTGGGTGCCCTTGCCGGCCCCGGGGGGACCGATCACGAGAAGCCGGGTCATCGCAGCAGCCCTTCGTAGTGACGCTGTTGCAGCTGGGAGTCGATCTGCTTGACCGTCTCCAGGCCGACACCGACGATGATCAGGATGCTGGCGCCACCGAACGGGAAGTTCTGGTCTGCCCCGATCGCCGAGAAGGCGATCAACGGGATCAACGCGATCAAGCCGAGGTAGAGCGCACCGGGCAGGGTTACGCGGGTGAGCACATAGTCCAGGTATTCGGCGGTCGGGCGGCCGGCACGGATGCCGGGGATGAATCCGCCGTACTTCTTCATGTTGTCCGCGACCTCTTCGGGGTTGAAGGTGATCGCGACGTAGAAGTAGGTGAACCCGACGATGAGCAGGAAGTACAGCGCCATATAGAGCGGGTGGTCGCCCTTGGTGAGGTTGTTGGTGACCCAGGTGACCCAGGCGAGCGGTTCGGTGCCCGCTGCGGGTTGGTTGAACTGGGCGATCAGCGCCGGGAGGTAGAGCAGCGACGACGCGAAGATGACGGGCACGACACCAGCCATGTTCACCTTGATCGGAATGTAAGTGTTGTTGCCGCCATAGGTGCGGCGTCCGACCATGCGCTTGGCGTACTGCACCGGGATGCGGCGTTGCGACTGTTCGACGAACACCACGGCGGCCACGACAATGAGGCCGATCGCGAGAACGATGAGCAGGATGTCGATGCCGTTCTGCTGGCCGATCGCGAAGAGCGAGTTCGGGAAGCGCGCGGCGATGGACGTGAAGATGAGGAGCGACATGCCATTGCCGATGCCGCGTTCGGTGATCATTTCACCCATCCACATGATGACGCCGGTACCGGCGGTCATGGTGATGACCATCAGCATGATGGCGTACCAGGCGTCGTTGGTGATCAGCTGCGAGCACTCGCTGGATGCGGAGGTGCCGAACAGGGCGCCACTGCGGGCGACGGTGATCAGCGTCGTCGACTGCAGGATGCCGAGGGCGATGGTGAGGTAACGGGTGTACTGGGTGAGCTTGGACTGGCCAGCCGCACCCTCCTTGTACAGGGTTTCGAAGTGTGGGATCACTACGCGCAGCAGCTGCACGATGATGGAGGCCGTGATGTACGGCATGATCCCCAGCGCGAAGACGGACAGCTGCAGCAAGGCGCCACCGCTGAACAGGTTCACAAGCTCATAGAGGCCGCTCGTTCCCTGGTTCGCTGCAAGACATGCTTGCACGTTGCCGAAGTCCACGAACGGGGCGGGGATGAACGAGCCCAGTCGGAACAGGGCGACGATGCCCAGGGTGAACCCGATCTTCTTACGAAGGTCCGGCGTGCGGAAAATCCGCGCAATGGCGCTAAACAAAAAAGGCCTCCAGTTAGTAACAAAGAACGAGCTTGCCGAGACAGCTTCAGCGCATTAGTCGCTGAGCAGGCTCGACAAGCTCGATCTCGTCTACGGTCTTACTACTTGATCGAGCCACCTGCTGCGACGATCTTCTGCTCTGCTGAGCGGGAGACCTTATCGACTGCAACAGTCAGCTTAACCGCAATGTCACCATTGCCGAGAACCTTGACCTTCTCGTTGTCACGAACGGCACCCTTGGCAACCAGCGAAGCGATGGTTACATCGCCGCCGGTCGGGTACAGCTCGGCCAGACGCTCCAGGTTTACAACCTGGTACTCGACGCGGAACGGGTTCTTGAACCCGCGCAGTTTCGGGGTGCGCATGTGCAGCGGCATCTGCCCACCCTCGAAGCCGATACGCACGGTGTAGCGTGCCTTGGTGCCCTTGGTTCCACGACCCGCGGTCTTACCCTTGGATCCTTCACCACGGCCAACGCGCTGCTTGTCCTTCTTCGAACCGGGCGCGGGGCGAAGGTGGTGAACCTTCAGCACCTGCGGACGGACCTCAGTGGGCTCAGTCGGCGCGGCGGCCTTCTTGGCGGCAGCAGTCTTGGCCGGAGCCTTGGCTGCAGCAGCCTTCGTGGTCGTCGCCTTGGGAGCGGCGGCCTTCTTAGCGGCGGGCTTGGTTGCTACCTTCTCGGTAGCTTCCTTCTCGTCAGCCATTAGTCAATCTCCTCGACCTTCACAAGGTGAGCAACGGTGTTGACGTAGCCACGGTTCTGCGAGTTGTCCTCGCGGATCGTGACGGCGCCAATGTGCCGCAGGCCCAGGCTGCGAAGCGTGTCGCGCTGGTTCTGCTTCTCACTAATTTTGGACTTGATCTGCGTAATCTTCAGCTGAGCCATTAGGCACCTGCCTTCGCGCTTGCTGCGGCTGCTGCTGCAGCTGCGTCGGCACGCAGAAAACGGGCCGGGGCCACGTCTTCGTAGGAGAGGCCACGGCGAGCCGCGACTGCACGAGGCTCTTCGAGCTGGTGCAGGGCCTCCACCGTGGCGTGCACGATGTTGATGGTGTTCGACGAACCGAGCGACTTGCTCAGCACGTCGTGGATGCCGGCGCATTCGAGTACGGCGCGCACCGGGCCACCGGCGATAACGCCGGTACCTGCTGCGGCCGGACGGAGAAGAACGACTCCGGCAGCTGCTTCACCCTGAACGGGGTGCGGGATGGTGAGGCCGACGCGGGGAACGCGGAAGAAGTTCTTCTTCGCTTCCTCGACGCCCTTGCTGATTGCGGTCGGGACCTCGCGGGCCTTACCGTAACCAACGCCTACCAGGCCGTTACCGTCTCCGACGACGACCAGAGCGGTGAAGCTGAAGCGACGACCACCCTTGACCACCTTGGAAACGCGGTTGATCGTGACGACGCGCTCGAGGAACTGGCTCTTCTCGGCGTCACGGCTTCCGCGCTCACGGTTCGGGCTGCGCTCGCGGCCACCACGGCGAGCCTCACGAGGCTCGTTCTGCGGCGGCGTGGTCGAAGCTGCGGTTTCCACCGGAACTTCAGTGACGACGTCAGCTTCCTTCGCTGCTGCGGTGCTACTGGATTCAGTGCTCACAGGTCCAACCCTCCCTTTCGGGCTCCTTCGGCGATGGCTGCGACGCGTCCTGCGTACTTGCTGCCACCACGGTCAAATACGACGGCTTCGATACCGGCGGCTTTGGCGCGCTCGGCGACGAGCTCGCCGACCTTGTGCGCCTTGGCGGTCTTGTCACCATCGAAGGTGCGCAGACCGGTTTCGAGAGTCGACGCCGACGCGAGGGTGAAACCCTTGCTGTCGTCAACGACCTGCACGAATACGTGGCGAGCCGAACGGGTGACGACGAGACGCGGACGAAGCGCGGTCCCCTCGATCTTCTTGCGAAGACGTGCGTGCCTGCGTCCGCGGGCAGCCGACTTGCTTTTTCCTCTAGTTCCGAGACCCATGGTTACTTACCACTCTTTCCGGCCTTGCGGCGAACAATCTCGCCGGCGTAACGCACACCCTTGCCCTTGTAAGGCTCAGGCTTGCGAATCTTACGGATGTTTGCGGCAACCTCGCCGACAGCCTGCTTGTCGATACCGCTGACCGTGAGCTTGTTAACGCCCTCGACGGTCAGGGAGATACCAACGGGCGGCTCGATGAGGACCGGGTGCGAGAAGCCGAGGGCGAACTCAACAGAGGTGCCCTTCTGCGCGACGCGGTAACCGGTACCGACGATCTCGAGTCCCTTGGTGTAACCCACGGTGACGCCGATGATCTGGTTGGCGATCAGGGTACGGGTCAGTCCGTGCAGCGAACGCGAAGCGCGCTCGTCGTCGGGACGGGTGACCAGAACCTGGCCATCGGTGACCTGGACCTCGATGGGGTTGGCGACGGTGAGCGCGAGCTCGCCCTTCGGACCCTTGACGCTAACGGCCTGGCCGTTAGCTTCGACCGTGACACCCGCGGGGATCTCGATCGGAAGTCTTCCAATACGTGACATTGTCGGCTACCACACGTAGGCGAGAACTTCTCCGCCTACGCCCTTCTTCTCGGCCTGGCGGTCGGTGAGCAGACCGCTGGAGGTGGACAGGATGGCAACGCCGAGGCCGCCGAGAACCGTGGGGATCTCAGTCGACTTTGCGTACACGCGCAGGCCGGGCTTGGAAACCCGCTTGATGCCGACGATGGAACGCTCGCGGTTGGGGCCGAACTTGAGGTTCAGCGTGAGGGTCTTTCCGACCTCTGCATCCTTGACATCCCAGGCAGAGATGTAACCCTGAGCCTTGAGGATGTCTGCGATGTGCGCCTTGAGCTTGCTGTGCGGCATCGACACTGTGTCGTGGTACGCCGAGTTAGCGTTGCGCAGTCTGGTCAGCATATCTGCGACCGGATCTGTCATTGTCATTTTGTGGTGCCTTTCTCGCCTGGTTTCGTTCACCCGTTACACGGATGACGACCTGTGGTGGTGGAGGGGGCCGAACGGATGTCCGGCCCCCGAGGGTAAAGCTAGTTTAGGAGTTCTCAGCCGTCTTGAACGGGAAGCCCAGCGCCTTGAGCAGCGCGCGGCCCTCGTCGTTGTTCTTGGCAGTAGTCACAACAGTGATGTCCATGCCGCGAAGACGGTCGATGCGGTCCTGGTCGATCTCGTGGAACATAACCTGCTCCGTGAGACCGAACGTGTAGTTGCCGGCGCCGTCGAACTGCTTGTCCGAGAGACCGCGGAAGTCGCGGATACGGGGCAGTGCGAGGCTGAGCAGCCGGTCGAGGAACTCCCACATGCGGTCGCCACGAAGTGTGACGTGCGTGCCAATGGGCTGTCCTTCACGCAGTTTGAACTGCGCGATGGACTTGCGTGCCTTGGTGACCTGCGGCTTCTGGCCGGTGATCTTGGTGAGGTCGGCGACGGCGCCATCCATGATCTTGCCGTCGCGTGCTGCCTCGCCGACACCCATGTTGACGATGATCTTCGTCAGGTTGGGTACCTGGTGAACGTTGGTGAAGCCAAGGTCCGTGGCGAGCTGCTTGGAGATCTCGTCGCGGTACTTCTGCTTCAGACGCGGCAGGACGACGGGCTTTGCGTCGGTTGCGATGTCAGTCATTAGAGGTCCTTACCTGACTTCTTGGCGTAACGAACGCGGACCGTCTTGGTGACGCCGTCCTTCGTTACCTCTTCGAGGCGGAATCCGACCTTGGTCGGCTTCTTGGTCTCCGGGTCGACGAGCGCGACGTTGGAAGCGTGAATCGATGCTTCCACGGTCTCGATGCCGCCGGTCTTGGAGCCGCGCTGGGTCTGGCCGACACGAACGTGCTTCTTGACGAAGTTGATGCCTTCGACGAGAACACGGTTCTTCTCAACCTGTACCTCGAGCACACGACCCTGCTTGCCACGGTCTCCGCCGCGAGCCTGGGTGCGGCCGGTGATGACCTCTACGAGGTCACCCTTCTTGATTCTGGCCATGATTTAGATAACCTCCGGTGCCAGCGAGATGATCTTCATGAACTTCTTGTCGCGGAGTTCGCGACCGACCGGTCCGAAGATACGGGTACCACGGGGGTCACCGTCAGCCTTCAAGATCACTGCGGCGTTCTCATCGAACTTGATGTACGAACCGTCTGGACGACGGGTCTGCTTTTTGACGCGAACGATGACGGCTTTGACGACGTCACCCTTCTTGACGTTGCCGCCCGGGATGGCGTCCTTGACGGTGGCGACGATAACGTCACCCAGTCCGGCGTAACGACGGCCGGAGCCACCGAGAACACGGATCGTCAACAGGACCTTGGCACCGGTGTTGTCGGCAACTTTGAGTCGTGATTCTTGCTGAAGCACTTTCTAACTCCTTCTATCAAGTAAGCGCGAGGCGCTTACTTGGCCTTCTCGAGAACCTCGACCAGGCGGAAGCGCTTGGTGGCGCTCAGCGGTCGAGTTTCACTGATCAGGACCAGGTCGCCGACACCGGCGGTGTTCTCCGCGTCGTGAACCTTCAGCTTGGACGTACGGCGGATGACCTTGCCGTACAGGGGGTGCTTCACGCGGTCTTCGACCTCGACAACGATGGTCTTATCCATCTTGTCGCTGGTCACGTAACCACGCAGCGTCTTGCGGTAGCCGCGCACGAGAGCCTCGGCGGGGACGACCGTTTCGTCAGTCTTCGCCATGATTAGGCCTCCTTCGTCTCGACGGCGTCAGCCTCGGGAGCATCCGTGGATGCGTCCTTGGCCTTGGCCTTCTTGGTCGTCTTCTTCTCAGCCTTGGCCGGAGCCTCGACTGCGACGGGCGTGGCACGAATGCCCAGCTCGCGCTCACGGAGAACCGTGTAGATGCGTGCAATGTCCCGCTTGACCGCGCGAAGGCGGCCGTGGCTTTCGAGCTGACCGGTGGCCGACTGGAAGCGCAGGTTGAACAGCTCTTCCTTGGCCTTCTTCAGCTCGTCGAACAGTCGTTCATTTTCAAAGGTATCGAGCTCGACTGAGGCGAGCTCCTTGGATCCGATCGCCATTATGCGTCGCCCTCCTCGCGCTTGATGATGCGTGCCTTGAGGGGCAGCTTGTGAATTGCGCGGGTGAGCGCTTCGCGAGCAACGGTGTCAGAGACACCGGAGAGCTCGAAGAGCACGCGGCCCGGCTTGACGTTCGCGACCCACCACTCGACAGAACCCTTACCGGAACCCATGCGGGTTTCGGCCGGCTTCTTGGTGAGCGGACGGTCCGGGTAGATGTTGATCCAGACCTTGCCGCCACGCTTGATGTGACGCGTCATGGCGATACGAGCGGACTCGATCTGACGGTTAGTCACATACGCGGGGGTGAGGGCCTGAATGCCATACTCGCCGAACGAAACAGTGGTACCACCGGTTGCGTGGCCGGTACGGCCGGGGTGGTGCTGCTTGCGGTGCTTGACTCTACGGGGAATCAACATTATTTAGCCTCAACTCCTGCTGCAACCGGAGCCGCGCCCTCTGCGCGAGGCGCACGGCGGGGACGGTCGTCACGACGCTCGGGGCGGGACGACTTAGCGTTGGCCTGCTCGCGAGCGAGTTCCTTGTTGGTGATGTCGCCCTTGTAGATCCAGACCTTCACGCCGATGCGGCCGAAGGTGGTCTTGGCTTCGTAGAAGCCGTAGTCGATGTTCGCGCGCAGGGTGTGCAGCGGCACACGGCCTTCGCGGTAGAACTCCGAACGGCTCATCTCAGCGCCACCCAGACGACCGGACACCTGGATGCGAACACCCTTGGCGCCGGCGCGCTGGGCGCCCTGCAGGCCCTTACGCATCGCGCGGCGGAAAGCCACACGAGCGGAGAGCTGCTCTGCGATGCCCTGCGCGACAAGCTGTGCATCCTGCTCGGGGTTCTTGACCTCGAGGATGTTCAGCTGGATCTGCTTGGCGGTGAGCTTTTCAAGGTCGGACCGGATGCGCTCTGCTTCCGCGCCGCGACGACCGATCACGATGCCCGGACGGGCGGTGTGAATGTCGACACGGACACGATCGCGGGTGCGCTCGATCTCGATGCGGGAAACGCCGGCGCGGTCGAGGCTGGTGCTCAACAGGCGGCGGATCTTGACGTCTTCAGCGACGAAGTCGCTGTAACGCTGGCCCGGCTTCGTGCTGTCAGAGAACCAACGCGACACGTGGTCGGTCGTGATTCCCAGACGGAAGCCATACGGGTTTACTTTCTGACCCATTACTTCGTACCCTCCTCAGGAGTGGCGAGCACAACAGTGATGTGGCTCGTACGCTTCTTGATCTGGAATGCGCGACCCTGTGCGCGGGCCTGGAAACGCTTGAGCGTCGTGCCCTCGTCAACGAAGGCCTGGGAAACGAACAGGTCCTGTTCGTCCAGGAACTCGTTCGCGGCATCTGCCTTGACCCGTGCGTTGGCGATGGCCGAGGCCACCAGCTTGTACACGGGGTCGGATGCGCCCTGGGGCGCGAACTTCAGAATGCCCAGCGCTTCATGCGCCTGCTTGCCACGAATCAGGTTGACAACGCGACGGGCCTTCTGGGCGGTAACGCGGATGTGACGCACGCGTGCGATCGACTCCACCATTTCTCCTCCTTCACGTCACCGCGTTAGCGGCGACGACCCTTCTTGTCATCCTTCACGTGACCACGGAAGGTGCGGGTGGGAGCAAACTCGCCGAGTTTGTGCCCAACCATGCTCTCGGTGACGAACACCGGGATGTGCTTGCGACCGTCGTGAACCGCGATGGTGTGCCCGAGCATGTCGGGGATGATCATCGAGCGGCGCGACCAGGTCTTGATTACGTTCTTGCTTGAGGCTTCGTTTGCCTTGACTACCTTGCGAAGCAGGTGGTCATCAACGAACGGGCCCTTCTTGAGACTGCGAGGCATCGTCTACTCCTACTTACGCTTCTTGCCGACGGTACGGCGACGAACAATGAGCTTGTCGCTTTCCTTGTTCGGGTGCCGGGTGCGGCCTTCCTTCTGGCCCCAGGGGCTGACGGGGTGACGTCCACCGGACGTCTTACCCTCACCACCACCGTGCGGGTGGTCGACCGGGTTCATGGCAACACCACGAACGGTCGGGCGAACGCCTTTCCAGCGCATACGGCCGGCCTTGCCCCAGTTGATGTTCGACTGCTCGGCGTTGCCGACCTCGCCGATCGTGGCGCGGCAGCGGGCGTCGACGTTACGGATTTCTCCGGACGGCAGGCGCAGCTGGGCGTAGATGCCATCCTTCGCGACCAAGCGAACCGACACTCCGGCGGAGCGGGCCAGCTTGGCGCCACCACCCGGACGGATCTCGATGGCGTGAATGATGGTACCGGTGGGGATGTTCTTCAGCGGCAGGTTGTTACCGGGCTTGATGTCAGCGCCGGCGCCCGACTCGACGATGTCGCCCTGGTTCAGCTTGTTCGGCGCAATGATGTAGCGCTTGGAGCCGTCCAGGAAGTGCAGCAGCGCGATGCGCGCCGTGCGGTTCGGGTCGTACTCAATGTGAGCGACCTTGGCGTTGACACCGTCTTTGTCGTTACGACGGAAGTCGATCACGCGGTACTGGCGCTTGTGGCCACCACCGATGTGACGCGTCGTGATGCGACCCTGGTTGTTACGACCACCGGTCTTGGACAGCGGACGAAGCAGCGACTTCTCGGGCGTCGAACGGGTGATCTCTGCGAAGTCCGCAACAGAAGAACCGCGACGACCGGGGGTCGTGGGCTTGTACTTACGAATAGCCATTTCTTATTCCTCTAGTCCTGGCCGCTTAGCCGACGGCCGTGAAGATGTCGATGGAACCGGACTTGAGCGTGACGATCGCACGCTTGGTGTCCTTGCGCTTGCCCATGCCGAACTTCGTACGGCGAGTCTTGCCGATGCGGTTCATGGTGTTGATCGACGCAACCTCAACCTTGAAGATCTTCTCGATCGCCAGCTTGATTTCGGTCTTGTTCGAGCGCGGGTCCACGATGAAGGTGTACTTGCCTTCGTCGATCAGGCCGTAGCTCTTTTCAGAGACGACCGGAGCGATGATGACGTCGCGGGGGTCCTTTTGAGTGGGGGTAGCCATTATGCGGACACCTCTTCCTTCTTGGTCTTGTGCGCCACGAACGCGTCAAACGCGCCCTTGGTGAAGACGATGTCGTCAGAGACGAGAACGTCGTAGGCATTCAGCTGGTCCCAGGACAGCACGTGCACCGTCGGGAGGTTGCGGATGCTGCGGAGGGTCAGCTCGTCGGTGCGCTCGAGAACGACCAGCACGTGCTTGCTGCTGGCGATCTGGGTGAGCAGCGTGATGGCGCCCTTGGTGCTGGGCGTCTCGTCCGAGAACAGCGCGGTCACCACGTGGAGGCGGTCGCCACGGGCGCGGTCAGAGAGTGAACCCTTGAGCGCGGCGGCAATCATCTTCTTCGGGGTGCGCTGGTCGTAGCTGCGCGGGGTCGGTCCGTGGACGATGCCACCACCGGTCATCTGAGGGGCGCGGATCGAGCCCTGACGAGCGCGACCGGTTCCCTTCTGCTTGAACGGCTTGCGACCGGCACCGGAAACTTCTCCGCGGCCCTTCACCTTGTGCGTTCCCTGGCGTGCGGCAGCGAGCTGCGCGACAACAACCTGGTGAATCAGGGGAATGTTGGTCTGGACGTCGAAGATTTCGGCGGGCAGCTCAACGGAGCCGGCCTTCTTGCCGTTGGCGTCGATGAGGTCGAGTGCGGTAGCCATAAGAACTACGCTCCCTTCACTGCGGTGCGAACGAATACGAGGCGGCCCTTGGCGCCGGGAACGGCACCCTTGACCAGGATCAGGCCCTTTTCGGCGTCAATCGCGTGAACCTTGAGGTTCAGCACGGTCACGCGCTCGCCACCCATACGACCGGCCATGCGCATGCCCTTGAAGACACGGCTGGGGGTCGAGGAGGCACCGATGGAACCGGGCTTGCGGTGGTTACGGTGCGAACCGTGGGAAGACGACACACCCTTGAAGTTGTGACGCTTCATAACACCGGCGAAGCCCTTGCCCTTGGAAGTGCCCATGACGTCGACCTTGGTGCCGGCGACGAACACACCGTCAACGGTGAGCTCCTGGCCCAGGGTGTAGTCAGCGGCATCCGCGGTGCGGAGCTCGGTAACGTGACGACGCGGCGTGACGCCGGCCTTCTCGAAGTGTCCTGCGGACGGCTTGTTCACCTTGCGGGGGTCGATGGCGCCAGAGGCAATCTGGACGCCGGCGTAGCCGTCGATGTCCTTCGTGCGGATCTGGGTCACAACGTTCGGCGAGATCTCGATGACGGTGACGGGAACGAGCTTGTTGTTCTCGTCCCATACCTGCGTCATGCCGAGCTTCTTGCCGAGGAGGCCCTTGGTGGTCTTGGTATCTGCGTACGACATCGCGGGCCCTAGAGCTTGATCTCGATGTTGACGTCTGCCGGGAGGTCGAGACGCATGAGCGAGTCGACGGCCTTCGGCGTCGGGTCAATGATGTCGATCAGACGCTTGTGGGTGCGCATTTCAAAGTGCTCCCGGCTGTCCTTGTACTTGTGAGGGGAACGGATGACACACACCACGTTCTTCTCGGTCGGAAGCGGCACGGGGCCGACGACGGTCGCGCCCGCACGGGTCACGGTGTCGACGATCTTGCGCGCCGAGATGTCGATGACCTCGTGGTCATACGACTTAAGTCGAATGCGGATCTTCTGTCCCGCCATGTCGAACTCTCTTTCTTGTCAAGGCTTCTTACATCCCGAGGGCTGCATTGGACGCCGTAGTAGCACTGCTGCTATCGCACCACTGTTCATCTGTCAATTTCGATCCGGCCGGGGATCCGACCTTCTCGAGCCAACTCCCTCCAGGCCGGGGCCCGACGGATGACATGGTTTTACCCGGGCATCCAGAGAGTTGATTTAAGCTTCGTTCTGCTACCCGCGGCCTAACTCCGACCCTCGAGGGGCGAGCTATGCACTGCCTGGCAGTGATTCCGGTCTCGCGTGCAGCGCGAACCAGAAATGTTGAACTAGAAGAGTCTGCCACAGGATTGGGTCATTGTGCAACCCGGGCGTGTCGCGTTGGGCGTGTCGCCCGGATCCGCGTCATTCCGCGGGACTGGGCCCGCTCCCCCACCCGCTGGTCGAGCTTGTCGACGCCGTGCTGAGCCTGTCGAAGCAGACCCGCCTAAACAGCCCCATCCGGAGTAACCACAGCTCGCACCGTGCGCCACAGAATCAGGATGTCGGCGGTGAGTGACCAGTTCTCCACGTAGTACAGGTCGAGGCGGATGCTGTCTTCCCAGCTCAGGTTCGACCGGCCGCTCACCTGCCACAGTCCGCTCATGCCGGGCTTCATGATGAGGCGACGGTGGGCGGCGTCGTCGTAGAGCGCCACTTCGGCCGCGCGCTGCGGCCGCGGGCCCACCAGGCTCATCTCGCCGAAGAACACGTTGAACAACTGCGGCAGCTCGTCGATGGAGTACTTGCGCAGGATCTTGCCGACCGGGGTGATGCGCGGGTCGTTCGTGACCTTGAACAACGGCTTGTCGGACGTACCCTGCGCATCCAGCAGGCTCTCCAGCTGGTCGTCGGCGTCCTGCACCATGGAACGGAACTTGTACATACCGAACGTGGCGCCGTGCCGGCCAATCCGCTCCTGCTTGTAGACGATGTTTCCCGGGCTGGAGCGCTTGACGGCGATGGCTACCCAAATGAGGCCGGGCGACGCCAGCAGAATCAGCAGGGCAGAGCCGACGATGTCGAAGGTGCGCTTGGTCACGCGCTTGGCGCCTTCGAACGAGGGGTAACTCACGTGGATGAGCGGCAGCCCGGCCACTGGCCGGGAGTGGATGCGCGGCCCGGCGATATCGGTGAGGGCCGGGGCCACGATCAGCTCGATGTCGCGGGCCTCGAGCTCCCAGCCCACCCGGCGCATGTCCTCCGGGTCGATGTCGTCTGCACCGGTCAGAATCACGGTGTCGGCGTTCGTGGCATCAACCGCCGCAAGAAGATCGTTGTAATCGCCCGAGATCGGCACGCCGTTGATCGGCCCCTTGCTTGCGGTGCCTTCGCGGGTCAAGGCACCCACCAGCAAGAAGCCGGTGCCGGGGCTGCGAGCGATCGTTGCCGCGACGTGCGCGGACTTACGGCGTTCCCCCATGAGGATGGCGCGGGAGAGGTAGTAGCCGCGCGCCTGGCGTTTGCGCAGCCATTGCCGCCACTGCCACCGGGTGCCGATCAGCAGAACCATACCCAGGGGAAGAGCCAGCAGGAAGTACCCGCGAGCCACCTCGATCTTGAACAGGAACGCCACGATCGCGAACAGGCCGAAGAGGCGAATCGTCGCGTCGGCGACCCGTTTGTACTCCAGGGTTCCGCTGCCGATCACCTTATGGTCCCGGGTGGCGAAGATGTCAAGCATGATCATCCAAGCAACAACGAGAACCACGGAAACCACCGTGTAACTCGCACCCACGTTATATGGGGCCGTCAAGGCCACGGTATTGAATCCGAACCAGATCAGCTGAACGCCGAACACAACCAAGAGGATCACGAGAATGTCGCTGCTGAAGAGCCGGACGGCGAAGGCACGCTGCCATGATCGGCGGCGCAGCACACCTGCGGTGCGGGTGTCCCCAATAGCCATATTTCTCCCCGAGTCTTCCCCTCAGAAGTCCCCTAATGGGCACCTTAAAGATGAGGCGTTCCTTCACATAATTCCACACGGACACACTTACCCAGAACTCTGACAGGCTCGATGAGCGCGTCCGCACCCCAAAATGGGTGTCTGCGAGCACACCACGCGCTCAGGATGCCCCATGTCGGCTCGTCTAGTGTGGACCTGTGAATCCAAGAGCATCTCGTCGCGCTCCCGCGCGCTCCTCTCGCGCCAACGCGCGCCACGAACGTCGCAGCACCTCCACGAAACGACGGGTCAAAGTCGGAATCGTCGTCGCTGCGATCATCGTTCTCGGCTCGGTGACGTGGCTGGCAACACGAGCCCTCGTGGTCAAGACCGACCTCGAGGCCGCGCAACAGCTCGTGGACCAACTGCAGGCGCAGGTGAAGGACGGCGATTTTGTGGCCTTGAATGCCACGAGCGCAGAATTGCAGGATCGAGCGTCAAGTGCGGTCAACGGCACTCACGACCTCACCTGGCGAATCGCGGAATTCGTGCCCGTGGTGGGCGAGAACCTCAAGGCGGTCCGAATCGTCGCCGAGAGCATCGACGACGTTGTCGTTGACGTTGCCGCTCCCGCCGTCACGCTTCTGGGCTCTTTCGACGTTGGTGCGCGCGACCCGGAAACCGGTGGTTTCGACCTCGCTCCGATCAAGAAGGCTCAGGAGATCGTCGCAGCCGCAACAACCGTTTTCTCGACTTCACTCGAGAAGATCGACACCATCAATGTGTCCTCCACTGTCGGCCCCGTCTCCGCCGCAGTGGTGAAGCTGGATGGGCTCATGACCAGTGCCGACGCCATGGTCTCGGACATGGGTCCCCTCCTCAACGTGGCAGGCTCCGCGCTCGGCATGGATGGCCCGCGCAACTACCTTCTCGCCTTCCAGAACAATGCTGAGAGCACAGCGTTGGGCGGCAGCGCTGCGTCGTACACGCTCATGCATTCCGAAAACGGTGCGATCAGCATCGCGGCGCAGGCCAACAGCGGCGACTTCGAGGAAGGCACCGCGGTCGACGTGGACGTCGACCAAAGCGCTCTGGACCTGTACAGCAGCTATCTCGTGGACCACATCAACACGTCAACGAGCCGGCCGGACTTTCCCACGGCAGCCAAGACCATCAGCGCGTTCTGGGCCAGAGACCAAGGCGCAGCCGTTGACGGGGTGATTTCGGTCGACCCGCTCGCTCTGGCACTCGTCTTGAAGGCGACCGGGCCGATCACGCTGACCTCGGGCGATGTGCTCACCGACGAGAACGCGGTAGGACTGCTCACCAACGGCATTTACATGCGCTATCCGGACAACGAAGACGCTCCCAAGGCTGATGCGTTCTTCGAAGAAGCCGCCGCCTCCATCCTTGCCAAGGTCATTAGCGGCGAGTTCGATATCAACACAATGATAAGCGCAGTCACGGATGGCATTAACAAGGGCAGCATCATGATGTGGGTGGCAGACCCGACACAGCAGTCATCTCTCGACGGGAGTCGCCTCCAGGGCACTCTTCCCGCGTCCAACGCGGACGACACCGTTGTGGGTGTCTACTACCGCGACACCTCTGCGTCCAAGATTGATTACTACCTCGATACGTCGACCCAGACCACGAGCGACAAGTGCTCAGTTCCGGGTACGACGACGATCACCACTTCCGTGACATTGCATTCCAGGCTTACCGAAGCTCAAGCAGAAGACCTGCCCGAGTACGTCAACAGTAAGAACTTCGGCGCGGAGAAATTCCGTACGGAGGTCTACGTCTATGGACCCGTCGGCGCAACCCTCGCGTCGACACAAGTGGATGCCGAGGGCCTGGACACGACGATCCGGGCCGGCGCAAGCGACCTCGGTCGTCCGGTCGCCCCCATCGTCGCTGACCTTGCTCCTGGCGAGACCACCATGGTCACCACCTCGTTCACTGTCGCGACGGCCGGCCTTGGTCCGCTGACCGTACGCGGCACCCCGATGATTCACCCAACCGACGTCACTGTCACCGACCCGAAGTGCCCGTAGGGCTGGTTAGCGACTCACGCCTAGTTCCCACATACGTCTGGCAATAATCTTTTCATCGCGTTCATAGATCGCGGCTCGCAACATGACTGCGACCAACGCCCCGATGAGCGCTCCGATCGAGTTCGCCGCGACATCCGAAACAGTGGCGAATCGCGCACTCAGTGCTAGCGCCTGAGTGAGTTCGATGCCGACGGATAGGCCCGGGCAGATTACCAGCGCCAGCCACCAAACACGGACGGGCAAGAGCATACTCACCAGGAATCCGAGCGGCACGAACATAAGGATGTTCGCGCTGAACTCGAGCTTGGAGTAGCCGAACCACTCCGGTACTCCGTTGCGGTGCAACACCACCAGGACGCGGTCGATCGACGCAGCGAAGCCCTGGTCGAGGGGCGTCGGCCACATGGTGGCAAGGACGACTACGAGTCCATACGCCAGAACGAGTGTCATCGCCATGTGTTGGCGTACTCGGCTCTTCGGCGGACCCTTGTCGGTCATAGTCTGCTGCTCCATCTGGCCATCGTAGGCGGAGGGCCTACCAATGCCCAGCCGCCGCACCTTCGGCCACAGCGAGTGAGCAAGGATGACGTAGGCTGTTTTAGATGGTTCCTTGGACGCCAAGGCAGCCGACAACATCCCGGGGGAACATCGCAATGGCAGGCATCATCGTTCATGAATGGTTGGCTAAACGAGGAGGCTCGGAAAACGTCGTCGAAGAAATCGTCGCCACGTTTCCGGATGCCCAATTGCAATCACTCTGGAATGACGCGCCACAACGGTTTGTCAACCGTAACGTTGCCGAGACGTGGCTTGCCCGCACCCCCCTACGTAGTTCCAAGGCGCTTGCTCTCCCTTTCATGCCAATAACATGGCGTCATTTAGGCTCGAATGACGCCGACTGGATCCTCTGCAGTTCCCACCTCTTTTCGCATCACGCGCGCTTCGCGGGCCCCGCCCGAGAAGCACCGAAGCTTGTCTACGCGCACACCCCCGCACGGTACATCTGGAACCCCGAGCTCGACGTCCGCGGCAACAATATCCTTGCGAAGGCTGCTCGCTCGCCCTTGCAACGACTCGACCGCAAGCGTGCCCAAGAGGCCCGAGCCATCGCAGCAAACAGTGAATTCGTGCGCAAGCGCATCCAGGACTCTTGGCATCGCGACAGCGTTGTGATCTACCCGCCAGTCGATGTCGAGGCCTTCGCCGAGGATCCAGCTGCACATCTGACCGCAGAGGAGGAGGGAATCCTTGACACGCTGCCAGACACCTTCCTGCTGGGGGCGTCTCGATTCATCCCCTATAAGCGTCTTGACCTGGTGATCGCACTCGGTGTCGCATCCGACATCCCAGTGGTCCTGGCCGGCGACGGCCCATCGCTTCCCGACCTGCAAGACCTGGCCGCACAAAACCCCGGCCGGGTCACCTTCGTCAACAAGCCGTCTCGTGCTTTGCTGAGCGCTGTTTACCGTCGAGCCTTGGCCTACGTCTTCCCAGCCATCGAAGACTTCGGCATCATGCCTGTCGAGGCCATGGCTGCCGGTACGCCCGTAATCGCCCGCGACTTCGGCGGGGTGGCCGAGTCTGTGATCGACGGCGTAACAGGGGTGCACCTCCATGACTTCACTGGCCAGGCCGGCAGGGAGGCCGTCGCGTTGGCCGCAGGGCTCCGTGCAGAGGACGCCGTTGCCCGGGCCTGGCAGTTCGACAAATCGGTATTCCACTCGTCACTACAGGCATGGGTTGAGTCCGAAGTGCACGCCTAGTCCCATCGAGGCGGCCATGATCTTGGCCGCGTCCCCATGCTTCGCTCCGCTTCGTGTTAATCCCTTTTCAGGAGACTTATGAACATCTTCAATCGCCTTCGCGCTCAACCTCGCTGGCGAATAATCACGGCAGCAGGGGTTGTGGTCGCACTCGCGGCCGGGGGAACAGCTGCGGCTCTCGCTCTCGCATCCGTTCCATCGGAGCCAGCGGCCGTCGGCCCCAGCTCAACCCCGGTGGTCACACCGACGCCCACGCCGACCCCAGAACCCGTGGCATTGCCCAGCGCGGACGCTACGGCGTCATTCGATGGTTGGTCCCAGGACAACGAGCAAGACTCGTCCTCTTCCTTCACAGCTGAGGCTGGATATCCGGCGGATGGCGCGATCGCGCTGCGGTTGGGCAGCACGAATCCCGCCACCAATCCGACTCGCCGCGCACTCAGTCAGGTAGTCGCAGTTTCGCCATCGACCACGTATTCCTTCACCGCATCGGTCAAGGGGCCGCCAAGTTCTAAGGCCAAGCCCCCCATCGCTGTCATCATGGGCGCCGACGGCCAGGGACGCTACGATTTTGCCAGCACGACCGGCGCCTGGAGCAAACAGACCTGGAGCTACACGACTGGTGCTGCCGAGACCGAGACCCCGGTGAGTATTCTCACGGTGGGGCCAGTCGCCGGCGTCACCCTGGATGCGCTGAGCATGACTGTCGAGGGTGCCAATGAAAACTTGCTGGCAAACCCTTCTTTCGAGGCCTTCGCCTCCGACAGCCCCCGCATCACTAACGACTCGCTCATGCTCGTCTCCGGAGCCGATGCGACGCTCGGTGTTTCATGGCGTGTGCCCGGAGCCGCTTGGACTGTCACAGACGCGACAGGAGCGCCCGTCACATCTGGCACCCTCGATTTGCAGCCCGGTCTCGCTGTAGTTTCGCTTCAGGACCTCAATCCCGGGTACTACTCGATCGATATCGTCAACAATGATGATGGCTCGGATCACCTCCAGACCTCGCTGGCGATTCTTGACCCGATAGCGAATGACGCCTCTGCGACAGACGAAAGATTCGGTGTCGGCGTGCATCTGGCACCCCCGCATCTCAATTCCGGCCAGGTGGCCGGCGAAATCGGGTTCGGAACCGTAAGAACCGACACAGTGTGGCGAGCCATCGAAACCACTAAAGGTGAGTACACCTTCCCGCCCACTGAGGAGAGCATGATTCAGGACTACGCCGCGCACGGCGTGGGCCTGCTTCCCCTGAGCGTCTACGTGAATAAGTTCTATGACAACAATAAGACGCCAAGCACCCCCGAGGGATTGGCTGCATACGCTGCATTCACGAGCGCCGTAGTGGCCCACTACGGGTCCCCCGCGGTTGAGGTCTACAACGAGTTCAATAATCCGCCCATGAACAAGGGTGCCTGTGGGCCAACGGCAGCATGTTATTTACCCCTGCTTAAGGCAACATTCGAGCGCGTGAAAGCCGATCATCCCGAAACCCTCATTGTGGGACCGTCGATAGCCCGCACTGACGACGCCTTCCTGACGGAGCTATATCAGGCGGGCGGCCTCGACTATCTCGACGCCGTCAGCTGGCACCCGTATGACTACGGGCCCGGAATTGGACCGGAGTTCCTCGAAGCATCACTTCAGAACCAGGTAGCCAAAATCAAGGAGTACAACAACGGAGAGAGCAAGCCCATCTGGATAACGGAATTGGGCTGGTCTACCGCTGGGTACAGCGAGCAAGAACAAGCTGACAATCTTGTTCGGGCGCAAGCCATCGCGCTCGCCAATGGCGTCGAAAAATTCTTCTGGTATGACCTTGTCAACGACGAAACCGATATAACTCACCATGAAGGCAACTTTGGATTGGTCCGTCAGGTCACCGAGAAGGTCCCAACCTTCGCTCCGAAGCCGTCCGCGGTAGCCCAGGCTGTGCTCATCCGTCAGGTTGCAGGAAAGCCCTACACAACGCGCGACCAGCAGGCGGATACGTCGGTCTACTCGTACGCTTTCGGTAGCGGCAAGGACGTCACCCGGGTAGTCTGGGCGACCACTGCCAAGACTTTGACCTACTCCGCCGACACTGACATCACGGTGACTGATCAGTTCGGCGCTACCGTCACTGTAAAGCCCGTGGATGGTCGAATCACGATCGAGGTCGATGGCCACCCGCGCTACCTGAACGGAGTGGTTTCCGACCTTCAAGTGGTCGGCTAGCCGCTCGCAGGATAAGAGAAGGGCCCGTGCTGCGGCACGGGCCCTTCATCGTTGCCACCAGGACGATCCTCAGGCCCGTCCAATGACCGCCGAAACCCTGTCACCGACGCCGTCCCAGCTGTACAGCTCATTCCACGCCACCGGCATTATCAGCGGTCCAGCCGCTGACTGCTCCACCAAGGTGTCCATTGAGCGAGCCCATTCGTCTGCGCTAGTGGCGGATTCGACGGTGACCCCTGTACCTGATCGGATTTCTTGCACGCTCTCACACCCACTCCACGACGCGACAGGTGTTCCGCAAGCCATTGCCTCTAGCGCCGGAAGGCCGAACCCTTCCAGTATCGATGGTTGAAGCGCTCCCGCGGCTCCCCGGTATAGCGAGGCCAGCTCGTCGTCGCTCAGACCAGTTCGTATGCTCACCCGTTCGCTGACTCCCGCTGCCGCCGCTGCCGCCTCCGCCTGCTCGACATCCGACGTCACCACAATGAGGTCGAAGTTCGGGCGCATTGCCACCGCCTTGAATAGAACGCCCACATTCTTATGCGGTTTGAGGTTACCCACGTATAGGAATGTCGGCAGATCGAAGGAGGCGGTAGGGCCGTCAATCGCGAACGCCCGAGACCGGCCACAGCCAACGACCACGATTTCAACGGAAGCCGTACCCAGCCAGACGGCGATAGCGCGAGCAGACGTCGCAGAGACCGTCATCACCACTCCCGCTTGTTTGATGGCTCTCTTTACAACCGCGTTGTAGTAAAGCGCCTTGGCGAATGACTTTTCCGAGGCTATTTGCAGGTGAATCAAGTCATGAATCGTCAGAATCTGTCGAGCCCGAGTGAACCCCGCGTTGAATCCGGGACTGTAAAGGACGGTGGTCGACGACAGCTTCGTTCGTCGCAGACTGATCACGTCCAAGATGGACGTAGGTGATCCGTTTCCCCCGAGTGCGCGCCAAGGCATGGCCAGTCGAGCCACGACCTCGGTGGCGAATCGACCGATGCCGTGTTCACCGCGCCAGCGGTCATCAACGATCAATTGACCCAATGTGTCCCAATCTTTTCCGCGACTGGACTAGACCACTTGATCTTCGCGATCGCCATTCCATGTCGACATCTTCAAGCGTCGCGTTGGGTTGTGCTAACGACCCCCTGCGGGGAATCGGCACGAAGCAACGCGCACCTGCCCAAGACTACTGCGCACCTGCGCTAGGTTTGTTCAGACCGAAACGGCAAGGCCAGGCACGCAACAAGACCCGTGTCGATCGAAGTGAACGGCGGAATCTGTACATGCGAGTCGGATGGCTTCTACGACCTACCAGCCTCCTCATAATCTCAGTGGCAGTCAGCTTCGCCATGTGGGTAATTCCAGGGCAATCAGAAGAGCTTCGCGGATTCGCTGAACGTAGCACTGTTGGGGCAGGCGGCGCCTTTGTGTTGGCTGGCTGGTACGCGCTGTGCTTGGTTGTCATCTGGGCTTGCATAAAGCTCGGTACGAAAGTACGCACCATCGGGCGGTTCGCGGCTTTCGATCACTCCCCCTCCCTTGAGCGAAGCTTCTTTTGGTTCATTTCAATAGTCGCTTCAGTCGGAATGGTCTACTGCTTAGTTCACATTGCTTTGAACGTGAGCATTATTGATGCGATTCAAAACCAAACTTTCAATAATCTGGCGCACGCTTTGCCTGAAGGAACGGGGATTTCCACGCTCCGCTATGCGACAGCTCTGGCAGCACCAGTAGGCGTCTATCTCTGGCAACGAAAGAACGCTCCGCTTCCTGTTGTGCTCTGGAATGTCTTACTACTGTTGGCGAATGTTGCGCTGGCCTCCCGTCTGTCGTTGATTCTGGCCTTACTCGTATATGTGTTCCTTTTCGTACGAACGAACCGCGGCTTTCGTCTCAAGTGGTGGGTTGCCGTCATCGCGTTCTTCGCTCTCTTTGGAGGATTGACGGCGTTCAACTACGCAAGGAATGCGGGCTACTACGAGCGTCACGGCGTCGAGAATGCAATGGAAATGAATGCCTACCAGCTCGCTGCGTACCTCGGGACGCCAATTCAAGTGTCCCTCGGCGTCGCTGACCAGATTTCTACTGGGAAACTGGCGGTGGCTGGCGACCCGTTTCTCTCCCTGCAAGCGATCGCCCCGACGTTCGTCGATTTCGAGAAGGTGAACCTGGGCACTGGCACTAAAGACGAGCGATACGGATCAGTGAGTGTTGCGGACAATCTGACGACCAACTCCGCTTTTGCAGACACATATGTAAGGTACGGATGGTGGGGCGCTACGTACACGCTCCTGGTGCTCGCACTAGCGGCCTTCGGCTTCGGCGTGTTCGCTCGGTACCGATCCGTTGTTTCGATCTTCGCAGCCGTGCTTCTATACGGCTTCGCGGAGTATTGGCGAATCTTCCTTTTCAATCAAGGAATACTGGTTTTCCTGCTTCTGGTGACGGCGGCGGGCTTGATTGTCTCTCTAGCAGTGAAGGCGGCCCTCGACCGATGGCCCCAGTACCGAGTGCGCCCGTTCACACTTAAGCGGCGTGAAACCCGTGGGACTAGGGCGCGCACCGTGCAGTCGGCGGGCGGCGATAGTCGGCCCCCCTCCCTGCGCCGGGCAGACACCATTAATCCTTCTGATTCCGCCGACGCATCTGAGCGCTCCTAGTGGTCGGCGAGATGGACAAGCGAATAGTATTCATCAGCCATACTCATGCGGGTGGTTTTTTCAAGGTCGGCAGTCATCATCTGGCGCGTGAACTTTCGATACGCGGGTACAACGTCGCGCACATATCGACGCCGTTCTCGACGGCCCACGCGGTGCTAGGTAAGGGAGCCGACGGGCGAGAAGCACAGTCGCTCCTGGGGGCGCTGCGCGATGAGCACGGGGTGCTCCAACTGGTGCCACGAACGATGCTTCCCGCACGACTTTCCACCTCTCGCTACCTCAAGAATGCATTGGGCGACATCGGATTCCTTGGTGCCCGCTTCATGCTCGTAGATCAGCCGCTTATGAGTGCGGGGCCACTCACGCGCTTTGCGGACACAGTTGTCTACAGGCCCACTGACTTGTATCTGGACGGGGCCGCTGCCGCCAAGCAACGCGCCCTCCTGAGGCTCGCTTCAGGGGTAATCGCCACATCTGATGAGGTACTGCAGGCCCTGCCACTGGACAGACAAATACCGCGGATGACTATCGAGAACGGCGTTGAATTCGGGCGATTTGCAGTTTCCCCTGCCGCAGGCCGCTCCGGAGCGGTGTACGTAGGCGCCTTAGACGACAGGTTTGACTGGGACGCTGTCAGACAGTTCGCACTCGCCGCGCCGGATGCTCCAGTGAGGTTGGCCGGCCCTGTCGATTCTGCCCCCTCTGATTTGCCTCCCAATGTCGCGCTCTTAGGGTCTGTTCCGTATTCGGAGGTTCCCTCGCTGTTAGCTCAGGCCCGGGTCGGCCTCCTGCCCTTGTCGGATTCCCCGAGCAATCGTGGCCGTAGCCCCATGAAACTCTTTGAATACCTTGCCGCGGGCCTTCTAGTAGTTTCCAAGGAAACTCCTGTAATTGCCGCCCGCAACCTTCCTGGTGTGAAAACCTATCGGACCGCCGAGGAGGGCGCCCGCATATACGCTACAGAGCACCGTCGTGACGGCACCAACGCAGCCGGTGTAGAAGCAGCTCGCCTTCAGGACTGGTCAGCGAAGGCGGACGCGGTCGAGAAGTTCTGCCTCTCCCTCTAGGCAAGCGTGCAAGTCAGGCCGAGTATCGGCTGCGGCCATCGCTTGCCCGTCGGCACTGTGGCGCTCAGCGTACCTCATCGCGTCATGCGCCCTACATCCTGTAGCGCTTTACGCCACAGCTCTCTCTTCATTCGGGGTAGTGGTGCCGTGGGATTGGTGGCTAGTCATAAACCGTCTCTCAACGATCAAATGGAATCCGTACGCACACGCCAGCGATAGCGGGAGTACGACGACAACCATTACCAAGAAATGCACGCCGATCGGAAGCCCTATCGGCAACAGCAGAAGGTTGCCCAGTCCCAGAAGCGGGCTGTGAATGAGGTAGGCGCTGTAGGACCAGGTGCCGATCCACACGAGGGGACGGGATTCCAGCACGAGGTGAGCGGGCGTCTTGGACCCACTCAGACTCTTCTGCGAGAGCCAAACAAGCGCGAGCGCCACGACGACACCCAGGGCGGTCTCAGATAGCCACGCCCGGCGCTCAGCAATATCGTTTGCGAACATGATTACTACGATCGAAGAGATACTGAGGACTGCAACGGAGAAGCCTAGGTGGGGAACTCTGATGCCACGGACGACGATGTAGGCAGCCGCCATCCCGAATGCAAAGAGACCAAGGAACCAGAAATGCGCACCATCTAGGGATGGAACCGAAAGATGGATCCCCCACCCGGCGATGACCGCGACCGCCACTGCAACCACGCCGCCGAATTTGCGCCATATCGGCAAGAGGAGGAACGGCATGGCGAAATAGATTTGCCACTCCGTGGCTACCGACCAAGCAGGGCCATCAATCTGAAACACCGTTTCCCCGGAAAGATTGTGAAGAAGTAGGAAGTGAGAAACTACGCCCCACGGCGTCACCGGGATCTTGCTGTCCCAGACTGTTCCGCCTGGATGTTGTAGCAGCGGGACCGCCCATATCAAGAGCAGGAAGAGAGCGATCGCCGCGAAGTAAGGCGGCAGGATGCGCTTTGCTCTGCGCTTGAGGTATTCCAGGGAACCGGAACGGAACTGCAGATCGTCACGCCGAGCAACCGGCAGCATCAGCACAAAGCCCGATAGAACTATGAAGACGGGGACTGCAAACTTGCCAAGACGCAACACTTCCAAGATATCAGGCAAGGCTTGAGTTGATCCCGTAAGACCCGTGAATACGTAGGTGTGGAATAACGCCACTCCGAGAGCAGCAATAGCCCTCAAACCGTCCGCGAATTGGAAATCCAGGCGGGCGGGCGGATTGTTTTCTTGCATGGAGAAGAGCCTGCCATGCTTCTGGCGCGCAGCATTGCACCTGAGGCGAGGGAGAGGTACCAGCCGCGCTTGCGCGATAACCGTTGAGTCAGCCCGCCGTGGGGAAGAGGGTCTCACAGACAACATAGTGCTCAGAGACATACCGAGGGTCGAGAGATCCATTCGGCTCGCACGCTTCCTGAGTGATTCTGAAAACTGTTCAGTGGGGCCGCCGAGTAACGCGCCGGTAGACTGCGCGATGTTCCCGTGCAGCAAAACTCCATTGTCTTCGCTCCGAGAACGCTCGGGCTTGCACGTCATCGGGTTCGGCAATCAGTCTGTCCAACGACAAGGCGGTGAGTTCACCTTCGTATCGGCGAATCCAATAATCTCCGTACTCTGCAGCGAGAGCTCTCGACGCAGAGCTCTCTCGTAAGGCGACAGGGCGCTGTAGCGAGAGTGCCAGAAGGACCACCCCTGAGTTGTAGAGGTCCGCGTACGGCACGACGACGAGGTTGGCGGACTGGATTCTCTCGACGAGTTCTTCAGAATCCAGCCGTTTGAGAATGATGCTCAATCGGGACGGATGAGCTTCAGCAATCGACCTAAGCTCCTTAGCGTAATCCGGTTCAGACGGGGCTCCAGCAATTGTGAGATGAGGATAGCCCAAGTTGACCGCAGCGTTCGCGACCTCGTCGAAGCGTTTGTACCGACGGATCACTCCGAAACACAGTATCTGGTTGATCCCTAAGGGTGCCTCCTCTAGAGTTCCGAGGGCCTCTAGCCACGGGGCGTAATCACTATGCGGAATGACCACGTCGCCGTCACCGCGCACTCCATCTTCGTCTTCACGATCTGAAAGCCAGATCCGCGCCGTGACGAGCCTTTCGAACAGCTGCAGAAGAGCCTTGTCAATGCGCTCAACCTGGAAATGGGCGTTTCTGTTGTGCATGGTTCTTACTACAGGAACGCGCTTGCATCGCAGCCGGACAAGTGCCAGGAAGAACAACGTCCGAACGACAAGTCGCCGAGCAAACGTTGGTTGGGTAATCAAGTGTTCCGGCCAGTGAACGTGAAACGCGTCGTACTTTCCGGTTAGAAGGACGCGCCAGGTGAAACCGACAATCACAATATCCGGGCGCACAGATTGAGCCAGAAGGTCTATGTACGGGTTGTCCTTCCAGTTGGTCTCTCTTGTGTCAAACAGCACCCGGACCACGTCTTTCACTTGAGCCTCTTCTCTCTCCGCAGCCCACGGCGGCTATACATTGCTGGAGAACTCCAGTCTCCCAGTGAAAGCGGAGCGTCATATCCGGAGGCCGTCAGTCTTCGACTATCTCGGTCTCGCGGGTCTGCCCCGGTGTCGGCGAGCATCCTTGCGCCTTTCGGAGGGTAAACAATGTGCGGCCAAATCCAGGTTGTAGTGTTGAAATTGAATCCGATTGGGGCTTCGGTGATACCCATCGGAATCTGCCCGCACGAAAGGCAAGTTACTTGATTGAGCTGTATTCCTGGAATCCGGGTCGCCCGCTTCTGCCTGGACTCTTGGGGCGCCGCCTTGCCAGGGCGGGTTACTCCGGTGCTCCTGTTAACAACTTCGGTGATCTACTCGGCCCCGAAATCGTGAAGAGAGTCTTGGCGAGCGAGGGTCTTGAAGCCGGCGACGCACAAGCGAACTCGCGCCTCTTTAGTATCGGTTCCGTGTTGCACTTCGCAGCCGACGGAGACACCGTCTGGGGTACGGGGCGAAATGGTAAAGAAACCAACGCCACGCATCACTTCTCCGAGCTGGATATTAGAGCAGTTCGTGGACCACTCACGGCGAAATTTCTTCAAGGACGTGGGATATCCGTCCCAACAATATTCGGCGACCCCGGGGTTCTAACTGCACAGTTCTTCCCCGAGCTGTCACCTGTTCCGGGCCAGAAGAAGCATGCCGTGACGATCGTGCCGAACCTCAACGACTTCCCAAAATACAGACGACAGGACAACGTACTCGATCCGCGGACTCCGCTCGCGGACTGCATAAGACGTATTGCCAATAGCGAACTGGTCGTGGGATCGTCTCTCCACGGAATAGTTGTCGCCGAGTCTTTCGGCGTAGCGGCTCGACTTGTCGGCTCTAGTCACGAGTCAGAATTCAAGTATGAAGACTATTACCTAGGCACCGGTCGCGCCATGCCCAAGACTGCGTTGAGCGTCGACGAAGCCCTCCAGCTAGGTGGAGCTGAACCCTTGGCCTATGACCCCACCGCGCTTCTAGGGGCATTTCCGTTTGACCTTTGGGATCACGGGGTTGAAGTTGCGGTCCAAAAACGCTCGTAGTTTCAGCAACGAACAGGCTGTCAGTAGGATTGGCCCTGCGCATACGGTTCATGAGAACGCGGATGGGCCCAGTGAGTGCCGTGTGGGACATGCAGATTGTTGCCTGTCGACAGAAGTGCTCCGATTAGGGATAGGAAAGTGTGCTGTTAAGCGACATCGATTCGGAATATCTTCGCGGCCTTCGGGACTCCACGGGAGTTACCTTACGCGAGGCAATCGGCGACATGATCGACGTCGCACTTCTGGACGCACCTAACCAAACCAATGTGGGGGATTCCCTGATCTGGGCTGGGGAAATGGCGTACCTGCGCCGTTTGGGTCTCAGACTTCGATATGTCTCAGACTTGAACACTTACGATCCTGCGGAATTGCGTCGCGCTATGCCATCCGGTGTCGTGCTCCTTCACGGCGGGGGTAACTTCGGAGATCTGTGGACCGGACACCAGAACCACAGGGAACAAATCGCCAAGGATCTTCCCGACTATCGAATCGTGCAACTTCCGCAGTCGATCTACTTCCAGTCACCTGAGCGCGCGGCTCTGGCTAACGCGATTATCGGTACTCACCCCGATTTTCATCTCCTGCTACGTGATTCGCTGTCAATCGAACGCGCAAAGAACGTTCTGCCCAACCTGACTCCGATCTTTTGTTACGACATGGCTCTGGGTTTTGAACCCCCCGCTGGTCTGCAGCCCGCCCCCGGCCAGTCCCTCCTCATCATCGCTCGCCAGGACAAGGAAGCGATGTCTGGACTCCACACAGTCGGTGCCGGTTGGGTTCCCGGGCTTGACGCTACCAACACGGACTGGCATAGCGAGGGTTGGTTGGCTGTTCGGTGGCGCTTCGCGCGAACAGCGATGAAGCTCCACCATCGTCTTGTACGGTACCGTCGGCGGATCAGGCTAATCCCGGTCTATCCGCAATGGGCTGTGCAGCGGTTGATCGTTTCGCTAAATGACATCAATATTGAAGGGGCCCTTCGCCTGTACGCGACGGCGCGCGTCGTTGTGGTCGATCGACTGCACGCCCACGTGCTGGCAATCCTTCTCGGAATCGACCACGTTGCTTTGGACAACAACTACCGGAAAATCGGTGCTGTTTTCGAGGATTACACTGGAAAATTCACGACTGCGAAGTACGCCACGGACCTCGACATCGCTCGAGGCTACGTCGAAGAACTAGTAGCGCCCTAGTGCTTGCCTTTATCACCACCCTCCGGCACCCACAAAACTCGGTGGACTACGGTCGAGTAGAGGCCCTTCTGGACGACACACTGAAATCAGTGGCGCAGCAAACCTCCGACGATTACGTCATCATCATCGTGGGCAACCAACGGCCAGGCTTCCCGCTTCCTGAACGCGCCCACTTCGTGCAGGTCTCATTCCCGCCTCCGGCACCGCCGACCGGTGCGCGCACTGCGCGGGAACCCTTCGTTTGGGACAAGGGAACAAAGCTTGGCATTGGCTTAATCGCCGCGCTGCCGTTCTCCCCAACACACGTCATGAGCTTCGATGCCGACGACTTTGTGCATCGTGATCTCGCTAGCACCGTTCACGACTATCCGGAACACAGCGGCTGGGTCGTTCGAGAAGGCTGGATGTACTCTCGCGCGCGAAATTCCTATGTCGCGCAGAGGCAGTTCAATCGCGCCTGCGGCACGTCCTTCATCATCCCCTTTGAGGCATATGGCGTACCCGCCAACTTGACCATTTCAGCATCGCAAGAGCAAGTCGCTCTTGCATTTGGGGAGCGCCTGAACGCCATTATGGGCGCACACCGGAACGCCGAGACGTGGTTCCAGAAGCACGGGCGGCTGTTAGAGCCCTTCCCGTATCCGGCGGCTGTGTACCATGTTGACACTGGTGAGAATCACTCCGGTAAGACCCTCCGCGGACTTGCCCATCCTCTCAACGCGAAAATCCAACGGGAGTTTGGACTGCGCCCCACGCGTGGGCCAATCTCGACAGTTTGGTCGGCCGTTGGCCCACGATCGGTGTGGGAGGAGATCGCGCATTTCGGCCACCGCGTGCTAAGGCGAGTGACCAAGGCGAGGTCTCGATCGTGACACTCCACGTCGCTGGCGATCAGGCAACAAAGCGATGACTGACGACGGCCTCCGCCGAAAAGCCACGCAGTCGATCGGCTGGATCGTCCTGGAACGATGGACATCTCGGCTGCTGGCGCTCATCGTAATCGCCGTTTTGACCCGTCTTCTTTCACCTGAAGATTTCGGTCTTGTTGCCATGGCAACGGTCGTCACAGCCATATTGCAAGTCTTCGTCGAAGCAGGATTCGTGACGGTCCTGGTCCAAAAAAGGGAGCTTTCCCCTAAGGACTCCTCGACAGCGTTCTGGACATCGGTGACCCTCAGCGTCGTCCTGTATGCCGCGTTGTTCCTAACGGCTCCACTCCTCGCGGGTATGTTCGGCGAACCAGATCTCACGGGCGTCTTGCGAATCATGGGACTTGGCCTGCCGATCTCTTCGCTGGCCCAGGTTCCAGCTGCGCTGCTTGAAAGGTCCTTTGGTTTCAAGTCGCTTGCAATCCGACAGGTCATCGGGGCGTTGTGTGGCGCCGCTGTCGCAATTCCTATCGCCTTCAGCGGCGGTGGAGTTTGGGCTCTCGTCGCGCAGGCGCTCGTAACGAACACCGCGTCCGTTGTCGTTTTGTGGTCAGCTACGACATGGCGCCCGAGCTGGGAATTCTCCTTCGCCTCCTTGCGATCGATGTGGACCATGGGGGTTCGCATCATGGGAATCGGGCTTTTGGACGCCCTCCAGCAGAACATTGACAAGCTTATTGTCGGCGCATTCTTCAGCGCCCAGGACCTGGGCTACTACTACCTCGCCCAGCGCATCGGTACGATACTGATCGAACTGGTCACGACAGTGATGTCCAAAGTGACGCTCACTACCTTCTCAAAAGTGCAGGACGACCTACCTCGACTCAATCGCATCTTCCTCCAGATGACATTCGCATCCGCCGCCATCGGTGTGCCGATGTTCGGACTCGTGGCGGTGCTCGCAGCTCAGATCGTCCCCTTCGCTTTCGGGACTGGATGGGACGAAACTGTACCGATCATGTGGATCCTCGCAGGCGGATGGGCCTTCGGCGCCGTGATGTACTTCGATCGCAGTGCCTTCTTGGCGATCGGGCGAGCGAATGTGGCACTGTGGGTGGCCGTACTCCAGAACATAGTTGGCGTGCTTCTCGTGTTCGCATTTGTACCTTTCGGAGTATTCGGGGTCGCGTTCTCTCGCTGGTCGAGGATTGCGACGTGGCCGGTCCGTATTTGGGCGCTTCATCGCTTGATTGGGCTTCCCATTTGGAAGTATCTCGGACAGGTCTTTCGATGCGTGTTGGCGATGATCCCGGTCGTCCTGGCGATCGCTTTCCTGCAAGGTACCGCTTGGGCCAACAGCGACCACGCGTTCTGGACATTTGCCGTGCCCCTCGGAGCCGGCGGCCTTGCGGTATACGCCTTGCTCCTGTGGGCCTTCGCGGGCAACGAAAATCGCATGGTCCTGCGACAGCTTGCAATTCCTATCCAGAATCGAATCGTCCGCAGACGGTGAGCCTGCGAACGGTGCACCGACAACGTCCGTTACACCCAAGTGCGTCTATCCCCTAGAGAGGATTAGTTCCGACTCGTTCCTGAACAACCGCACCACCTCTTCCGCGTGTTGCCGGGTTGTATGCACGACGTCCCTTTTCACCGGCGCATCGCCGACGAACAGCGGACACATATCCCAGTCATTGCAGAACCATGACCGAATGTTGATGAATCCCGTCAATTCGGAGTGCGTGACGCGAGTGTCTCCGCCGTGGCACGGTGCTGGGCGGGAGTACGCCGAATCCACCGGAACCTAGCTCAGCAGCCATCAACTGCTACCGAGGAATCGTGGAGCTTTGGTCGGGCCCTAGGGTTAGTACTATGGAACACAGCGCATGAAGCTATCGGTAATTGGATGCGGCTACCTTGGGGCGGTGCACGCGTCGGCCATGGTGGAGCTCGGTCATGACGTCGTGGGCATCGATGTGGACGCCGACAAGATCGCACAACTCGCACAGGGCCGCCCGCCGTTCTTCGAGCCGGGCCTCTCCGAGATCCTGACCTCCGCGACCGCCACCGGCCGACTGCGCTTCAGTACCGATATCGCCGACGCTGCCGGCGCACAGGTGCACTTCATCGGCGTGGGGACCCCGCAGAAGGCAGGAAGCCACGCGGCGGACCTCACCTATGTGGATGCCGCCATCACCGGGCTGCTGCCGTACCTCGCCGAAGGCGACCTGGTCGTGGGTAAGAGCACGGTGCCGGTCGGAACGGCCAGCCGCCTTGCTGACTTGATCACCGAGTCGGGTAGCGGCGCGTCACTCGTCTGGAACCCTGAGTTCCTGCGCGAGGGCTTCGCCGTGCAAGACACCATCAGCCCCGACCGCCTTGTCTACGGCGTCGCGCCGGGCGAAGCGGGCGAACGATCCGTCGCTCTGCTCAACGAGGTCTACGCCTCCGCTATCGCCGCTGAGACCCCACTGGTGGTCACTGACTACGCGACCGCCGAGCTCGTCAAGGTTGCCGCGAACGCTTTCCTCGCCACGAAGATCAGCTTCATCAACGCCATGGCAGAGATCGCCGAAGTCACCGGCGCCGATGTCACCCAACTCGCCGACGCCATCGGCTTCGACGCGCGGATCGGCCGTCGTTTCCTCAACGCGGGGGTCGGCTTTGGCGGCGGCTGCCTGCCCAAGGACATTCGGGCGTTCACCGCTCGGGCCGAAGAACTCGGCCGGGGCGAGTCGGTGGCGTTCCTGAAAGAGGTCGACCAGATTAACCTGCGCCGGCGCTCGCACGTGGTCGACCTCGCCACCACGGCGCTCGGCGACCGGCTGCACGACGGCAAGGTCGCGGTGCTGGGCCTGAGCTTCAAGCCGCACTCCGACGACGTACGCGACTCCCCCGCGCTCGACGTGGCCGTGCAGCTGCACGGCCTCGGTGCCGATGTGCTCGCGAACGACCCTAAGTCGATCGAGAACGCGCAGGCGAAGCACCCGCAGCTCCGCTACTCCGACGTCATCGCCGACACCCTTCAGGATGCAGACCTCGTGGTGCTCGTGACCGAGTGGCCCGAATTCGTGGAGATCGACCCGGTCTGGGCTGCCACCCTGGTGAAGACCCGCATCATCATCGACGGCCGCAACGCTCTCGATGCCGCCGCCTGGCGCGCCGCCGGCTGGAGCTACACCGGAATGGGCCGGTCGTAACGACAGTTACGCGTACCTCGCCGGCCCGGATGATCATCCGGGCCGGCGTTTTTTCACCGCTTGGACGACGGGGAAGTCTCGTCGAACACGTCGCCCACGGCGAGCGCCCGCTCAAGGGCTACCGTGTCGGGCAACGCGATGCGGGAGCGTCGCGCCCACTGCCAGTGGTGCCGCCTCGGTGACTCCCCCGTCCGCAAGCGCCGCGAACAACTGGGGATGTCTCCCGCAGTGCCCAGAAGTGGGGGTGACCGCCGGCCGCGTTCAACGCCGGCGCCGACGCACCCGCCAATAGTGTGTTCAGGGGCCATCCCAGGCGGTGGTCCCTGAGCGCTCTTCGGCAGACGGCAACATTGACGTTGCCCGACTGCCGGACTCCTTATGGCGGGTTGGTTTTTCGTGGTGTTCTCGAGTCCTACCTTTTTGTTCCTCTTCCTTCCGTTAACCCTCCTGGGCTACCATGCCATTCCGGTCCACTGGCGGCGGGGCCGGAACACCTGGCTCCTGGCCGCGAGCGGCCTGTTCTACCTGTGGGGCGCCGGCAGCGCCATCCTCGCCATTCTGTTAGTGAGCGTGTCAAGTTTCGGCGGCGCGTACATCGCCTGGCTGATCATGCGTCGCGCCCGGCCGAACTATCGGGATAGGGAAGCCCGCAAGATCACCATCCCATCAATGGTGACCCTGCTGATCATCCTGGTGCCGCTCATCGCCTTCAAATACCTGCCACAGATATCGACCCTGGACATACCCCATATCTCGAGCCGGTTGATGAATATGGGCGCCCAGAGCTGGGCGCTGCCGCTGGGGATCTCGTTCTTCACCTTCCACGCGCTCTCATTCGTCATCGACTCCGCCCGGGCCGGCCGGCCACTCACGACCTCGTTCCCGTCGTACCTGCTCTACCTGTTCGTGTTCCCGCACCAAATCGCCGGCCCCATCGTGCGGTACGCCGAGATCGGCGCGCAGATCCAGGCCGTGCGGCGCATCACCGCGAAGCAGATGGGCTACGGCATCACCCGGTTCACCTGGGGGCTGGCAAAGAAGGTGCTCATCGCCGACAACTGCGGGCTGGTCGCCAACGCGATGTTCGACAATGTGAGCAATCCCAACCTGATGTCGGGAACGGGTGCCTGGCTCGGCGCGGTGGCCTACGCGCTGCAGATCTACTTTGACTTCAGCGGCTACTCCGACATGGCCATCGGGCTGGCGCAAATGTTCGGTTTCCAATTCCCGGAGAACTTCCGCTCCCCCTACACCGCGGCCAACATCACCGACTTCTGGCGCCGCTGGCACATCACCCTCACCAAGTGGTTTAGGGACTACGTCTACATCCCGCTCGGTGGCAACCGCCGCGGCGTCTGGGTGGAATACGGCGCCCTGCTCCTCGTGTTCCTACTCACCTCGCTATGGCACGGCGCGCTAGCCGGATTCCTCGTCTGGGGTGGCCTGCACTCGGCAGCGCTCCTGCTGGAGCGGGTGACGGGCCTGCGCAATATGCGGTCGCTGGTGGTACTTCGCCGAGCGGTGACCCTGTTGTTCGTCATCGTGGCCTGGGTGCCATTCCGGGCGCTCGAGATGCCCACGAGCATGGCCATCTGGCGGGCGATGCTGGCCGGGCCGTGGGATGCCATCTCCCCCACGCTGTTCGTCGCGCTCACCCCGTTCACCATCGCTGCGATGGCGACAGGTGCGCTGAGTTTCGTGATGCCGTCACGTCGCACCGGTTTTCACACCGTCTTCGGGCAATCCGAAACCGGCACCCTCACCGCCTTCCGGTGGAAGACCGCGTGGGTGCTCGTGCCGCTCACCCTCGTTGTGACCCTGTCGATGGTGCTGCACTCCAATTTCAGTCCCTTCCTGTACTTCCAGTTCTAAGGCGCCCTCGTGACTCAGCCCAACGAAACCGCACCAGTGACCGGCAACATCCGCGGATGGCGACGCTGGGGCCTCACAGCCCTGATCTCTGGGTTCAGCGTGGCTCTGCTCGCCGTCTGGCTGGTGCCGGGCAACACCGCCGGAGCGGAGAACCGCACCCTACTGCCCTGGCCTGTCTTGTCCGCGGCGTCGGCGGGTGACGCCGCCACCTATCGGGGCATCGAAGCCGCGCTGCGGGACCGGCTCGGCGCCCAGGCGGCGGTCTCGGAGGCGTTGGGCGATCTGACAGTGCACGGGATCGGGCGTAGCCCAACCGCCTCGGTGATCTTCGGCAGCGACCACCAACCGTTTTACACCGAGGACTTGTTCCGCCCCTGCCGGGAGACCACCGATTCTCTGGGCGTTGTGAAGGCGGTGCTCGAACAGGACCAGGCGGCGATGGCCGCGGCCGGCAAGTACGTGCTGTTCATGGTGGCGCCGGACAAGACATCCGTTCGTCGTACGGGGATCGACGGTCTCTCGCCGACCTTGCTGCGCTGCAGCGATTTTGTGCGCGAGCACTTTGAGAACTGGGAGGCAGAGGGCGGCCTGCCGCTGATCACCCTGCACGCGGCCGTTGCCGCCCGCGACACAAAGGCCGATCCCGCCTACCTCTGGAACGACACGCACTGGAGCGCGTCCGGTTCGCTGGCGCTGAGCAACGCGCTGATGCAACGCCTGGTCGCGGATCACCAGGCGCCGCCGGCCATTATGGATGATCTCACGCATCCCGTCTTCAGCGACCCGGCTCCGTACGTGGGCGATCTCAACCACATGATGGGGGTGGAAGACACCGACTACAAAACTTCGGCGTCGTTCGACCGGCCGAACGTGATCACTACCTCGGCATCGAGCATCGGGGCGGGCGGCTCGCCGCTGCTGCATTTCACCTCTGAATCGTCATCCAGCCCGCTGGTGCCCGGCAAGACCCTGCTGATCGGCGACTCCTTCCTGATGCACGAGATCCCGACCCAGCTGTCGAATTTCTTCGCGGACGTGACGATGACCGGCCTGAATGAATCGGGTCAGGCCGGCGAATACGACCGGGTGATCGTGGAACGCGTTGAGCGCTACAGCAGCAGCGGGGATTGGCCCTCGCTCGCGTCAGCGCTGAAGTAGGCGCCCGGCCGACCTGTCATCAGCGTCGGGGCTTGCGGATGCGATGTTGCAAGGCGGACTGCACCATCGGCCATTCGTTAGCGAGGATGGAGAAGACCACAGTGTCGCGCAGCGTGCCGTCCGCGGACCGCGCATGGCTGCGCAGGACGCCGTCCTGCTTGGCCCCGAGGCGTGCGATCGCGTCGCGCGACTGGTGGTTGAGCCAGTGCGTGCGGAACTCGACGGCCGGGCAGCCGAGCGTTTCGAACGCGTGCCCGAGCAGCAGCAACTTCGAGTCCGGGTTGGTGCCGCTGCCGTGCGCCGACGCCGCGTTCCAGGTCGAACCGATCTCCACCCGCGGTAGATCCGCGTCGATGTTCATGTAGGTGGTCATGCCGATGATCCGGCCCGCTGCCCCGGTGGCCGGGTCACGCAGGCGGGTTGTGAAGGGGAGCATCGACCCGGCGTCTTGCAGAGACAGGCGTCGGTCGATCTCGGCGCTCATCTCGTCGGGAGCGGGCACACTGGTGTACCAGAGCTTCCACAGCTCACCATCGCGCACCGCGTCGACGAGGCCGTCGTGGTGGCCGGGGCGGAGCGGTTCGAGCACAACATGGGTGCCCACGAGTGTTATGGGCGACAGAACGGTAGTCATCCCTCGAGTCTGCCGAACGTCGCCGGGTGTGGCCGAGGCCAGTGGGCACTGATTCTGCTGGACCAGTGCCCCGCTGCTACTTGGTGTCGGGGCGCGTGTCGTGGCCGGCCGGGCCGTCGTCGCGGCCGAGGTGCTTGTCGGCCGTGTCGCGGGCGTTCTGGATCTTGTCGGCGTGCTTGTTTCCGGTGACCTTGTTCGCCACGGCCGCGCCGCCGTCGAGTACCTTGTCGCTGATCTCCTCGCCCTTGTCAGACTTGAGGAACTCCTGTGCTTTGCGGGTGATGTCGTTGAGGTTCATGTCGGTCTCCGATCCGAGTATGTGGTTACGAGGGTAGTTCCGGTTGCGGGGTCTCGACAAGCTCGACCAGCGAACAGGGGCACGACGATCGGAAGGGCTCGACGGACGCACGGCTCATCCGGTGACGAGCGGGGCTCGACCAGAGGTCATGACTAGGGCGACGTCAGAATGCGGAGCTCTCTGCGCATTCTCAGCGCTCGCAGGCGATGCCGTCTTTGTCGCGGTCGCTCTTCTTGTTCGCCGTGTACAGCGGCGTCGAGAAGACGGGGCGCTTCGTGAAGGCTCGTTTCTTGCCGTTCACCAGGTTACCGGTGACACCTGCCCTGGCGACCCCGCCGGGGTACTTTGCGTTCAGGGCGGTGCAGTTCTTGAACACGGTGACGGCGACCTTGCTTGCTGTTGAGGGCCCGGCATGAGTGGCGGCAGTCGCGGGAGAAGCTCCGGCGCTCAGCCCCAGGCACAGCACTACGCCGACTGAGAAGACCATAAGGCGGTCTCCACGTCGGCCGGAAATGGCAAGGCTGGTGTTTCTGTTGCGCATGGGTCCCCCAGGGCTCACGGGCGCCGGTGGTTTGCGCCCTAGTAGACAGTAGCGGGTCACGGGGTCTCGACAAGCTCGACCAGCGAGACGGTCTGGGGGCCTCGACCAGCGAGACGGTTGCGGGGTCTCGACAAGCTCGACCAGCGAGACGGTCTGGGGGTCTCGACAAGCTCGACCAGCGAGACGGGTGCTGGGGTCTCGACAGGCTCGACCAGCGCGGGGGGGGTCTTAACGGCAACAGGGCCGGTCCCGAAGGACCGACCCTGTTGTTCTGGACTAGCTCAACGAGTGAGCAGGTCTAGTGAATTACTTGAGAACCGTGATGACGGTTCCGGCGCCGACGGTGCGGCCACCTTCACGAATAGCGAAGCCGAGGCCCTCTTCCATGGCGATCGGCTGGATCAGCGCGACAGTCATTTCCACGGTGTCGCCAGGCATGACCATCTCGGTGCCCTCGGGCAGCGTGATGACGCCGGTGACGTCGGTGGTGCGGAAGTAGAACTGCGGGCGGTAGTTCGCGTAGAACGGGTTGTGACGCCCACCCTCATCCTTTGACAGGATGTACGCGGTGCCCTCGAAGTCGGTGTGCGGCGTAACCGAACCCGGCTTGACGACAACCTGGCCGCGCTCAACGTCTTCGCGCTTGGTGCCACGAAGAAGCAGACCACAGTTCTCGCCGGCCCAAGCCTCGTCGAGCTGCTTGTGGAACATCTCGATACCAGTGACCGTGGTCTTGATGGTCGGGCGGATGCCGACAACCTCGACCTCGGAGTTGATCTTGAGGGTTCCACGCTCGGCGCGGCCGGTGACAACAGTTCCACGACCGGTGATCGTGAAGACGTCCTCGATCGGCATCAGGAAGGGCTTGTCCTTGTCGCGGACGGGCTCCGGGAAGTAGTCATCCACAGCCTGCATGAGCTCGAGGATCTTTGCAACCCACTTGGGGTCACCCTCGAGCGCCTTGAGAGCGGAAACCTGAACGACGGGGGCGTTGTCGCCATCGAAGCCCTGGGCGGAGAGGAGTTCGCGAACCTCGAGCTCAACGAGCTCAAGGATCTCTTCGTCGTCAACCGCGTCGGACTTGTTCAGTGCGACGAGCAGGGACGGCACGCCGACCTGCTTCGCGAGCAGAACGTGCTCACGGGTCTGAGCCATCGGGCCGTCAGTAGCGGCAACCACGAGGATCGCGCCGTCCATCTGAGCAGCACCGGTGATCATGTTCTTGATGTAGTCAGCGTGGCCGGGAGCGTCAACGTGTGCGTAGTGACGCTTCTCGGTCTCGTACTCAACATGCGAGATGTTGATCGTGATGCCGCGCTGGCGCTCTTCGGGAGCGGAGTCGATCGACGCGAAGTCGCGCTGAACGTTGGTTGCGGAAGGGAACGTGTCGGCGAGGACCTTCGAGATCGCTGCCGTCAGCGTGGTCTTTCCGTGGTCAACGTGACCGATCGTTCCGATGTTTACGTGCGGCTTGTTCCGCTCGAACTTGGCCTTGGCCACTGTGGGTCCTCCTCAGGACTCTCGGCTCCACCGGACGTTGGTTTACGCCCGGTGGAACTGCTGGATTTGTGTACTTATGTTACTCGGGCCTGGGGGCCTAAGCGATTCGGCCCGAAGGCCGGTGGGTTACTCGCCCTTGTTCTTCTGGATGATCTCGTCGGCAACAGCCTTCGGGACCTCCTGGTAGCTCTCGAAGGTCATCGAGTACACCGCGCGGCCCGAGGTCTTGGACCTCAGGTCGCCGATGTAACCGAACATCTCCGACAGCGGAACGTTGGCGCGAATAACCTTCACGCCCTGGGCGTCCTCCATGGTCTGGATCTGGCCACGACGAGAGTTGAGGTCACCGATAACGTCACCCATGTATTCCTCAGGGGTGCGCACCTCGACGGCCATCAACGGCTCGAGAAGAACGGGGTTTGCCTTACGAACGGCTTCCTTGAAGCCCATCGAACCGGCAATCTTGAACGCCATCTCCGAGGAGTCGACGTCGTGAGCGGCACCGTCAAGCAGGCTCGCCTTGACGCCGACCATCGGGTAACCGGCGAGCACACCCACGTGGAGGGCATCCTGGATTCCGGCGTCAACCGAAGGGATGTACTCACGCGGGATACGACCACCGGTGACCTTGTTCACGAACTCGTACGACTTGTCGGCAGTGATTTCAAGCGGCTCGATCGCGATCTGAATCTTCGCGAACTGGCCGGATCCACCGGTCTGCTTCTTGTGCGTGTAGTCGTGACGCTCGACGGCCTTCTTGATCGTCTCGCGGTAAGCAACCTGGGGCTTGCCGACGTTCGCCTCAACGTTGAATTCACGCTTCATGCGGTCGACGAGGATGTCCAGGTGAAGCTCGCCCATTCCCTTGATGACCGTCTGACCAGTTTCCTGGTTCTGCTCGGTACGGAAAGTGGGGTCTTCTTCGGCCAGCTTCTGGATCGCGAGACCCAGCTTTTCCTGGTCCTGCTTGGTCTTCGGCTCGATGGCAACTTCGATCACCGGGTCGGGGAACGTCATCGACTCGAGTACGACCTGGTGCTGCGGGTCGCTCAGGGTGTCGCCGGTGGTCGTGTCCTTGAGGCCGATGACCGCGTAGATGTGACCGGCGGTAACGAAACTGACCGGGTTTTCCTTGTTGGCGTGCATCTGGAAGATCTTCCCGATGCGCTCCTTCTTGCCCTTGGTGGAGTTGATGACCTGCGCGCCGGTGTCCAGGTGACCGGAGTAGACGCGAACGTAGGTCAGACGACCGAAGAACGGGTGCACGGCAACCTTGAACGCGAGAGCCGTGAACGGCTCCTCTGACGTGGGGTGGCGCAGTACAACGATTTCTTCGTCACGCGCGTCGTGGGCCTCGATGGCCGGCACGTCGAGCGGGGTCGGCAGGTAGTCGACAACGGCATCCAGCATCGGCTGCACGCCACGGTTCTTGAACGCGGAACCGCAGAGGACCGGGTAGATCTCGCTGGCGACGGTGAGCTTACGGATCGCGTGCTTGATCTCGGAAACGGTGAGCTCTTCGCCGGAGAAGTACTTCTCCATGAGGTCGTCGTCGGTCTCGGCGACGGTCTCGAGAAGCAGCTTGCGGTATTCCGCAGCCTGCTCGACGAGGTCTTCGGGGATCTCTTCGATGGCGTACTTGGAGCCCATCTCGACGTCACCCTTGGAGTCGCCGCGCCAGGTCAGCGCACGCATCTCGACCAGGTCGACAACACCTTCGAAGGTGTTCTCGGCGCCGATCGGGAGCTGGATGACCAGCGGCTTGGCGCCGAGGCGCTTGACGATGGTGTCGACGGTGTAGAAGAAGTCGGCGCCGAGCTTGTCCATCTTGTTGACGAAGCAAATGCGGGGCACGTCGTACTTGTCGGCCTGGCGCCAGACGGTTTCGGACTGGGGCTCAACGCCCTCCTTGCCGTCGAACACGGCAACCGCGCCGTCGAGAACGCGGAGCGAACGCTCCACCTCGACGGTGAAGTCCACGTGGCCAGGGGTGTCGATGATGTTGATCTGGTTACCGGCCCAGAAACACGTGGTGGCAGCGGACGTGATGGTGATGCCACGTTCCTGCTCCTGTGCCATCCAGTCCATCGTGGAGGCGCCATCGTGCGTCTCACCGATCTTGTGGTTGACACCCGTGTAATACAGGATGCGCTCGGTAACGGTGGTCTTGCCGGCATCAATGTGGGCCATGATGCCGATGTTGCGGACCTTGCTCAGGTCGGTGAGCACGTCAAGTGCCACGGGTGTCCTCCGGAAGTGTTGAAAGAAAGGTGAGGTTGAACAGGCCTTGCGCCGGTCGAGCGTGTCGAGACCAGGGTCTCGACAAGCTCGACCAGCGGAAAGTGACTACCAGCGGTAGTGAGCGAAAGCCTTGTTCGCTTCAGCCATCTTGTGAGTGTCCTCACGACGCTTCACAGCGGCACCGAGGCCGTTGGACGCGTCGAGGATCTCGTTGGTGAGGCGCTCGGTCATGGTCTTCTCGCGACGCGCCTTGGCGTAGCTGGTCAACCAACGCAGCGCGAGGGTGTTCGCGCGGTGCGGCTTGACTTCGACGGGCACCTGGTAGGTGGAACCACCGACGCGGCGCGAACGCACCTCGAGGGTCGGGCGCACGTTGTCGAGTGCCTTCTTCAGCGTGACAACAGCATCCGCACCGTTCTTGGCAACGACGCCTTCGAGTGCATCGTAAACGATGCGCTCGGCGAGGCCCTTTTTGCCGTCGAGGAGGATCTTGTTGACCAGCTGGCTAACAATGGGGGCGCCGTATACCGGGTCAGCGATAACGGGACGCTTGGGCGCTGGGCCTTTACGAGGCATTACTTCTTCTCCATCTTGGCGCCGTAGCGGCTACGAGCCTGCTTGCGGTTCTTGACTGCCTGGGTGTCCAGTGCGCCACGAACGATCTTGTAACGAACACCGGGGAGGTCCTTAACACGACCGCCGCGAACGAGCACCATCGAGTGCTCCTGCAGGTTGTGGCCTTCACCGGGGATGTAGGCGGTGACCTCGGTACCGTTGGACAGCTTGACGCGAGCAACCTTGCGGAGAGCCGAGTTCGGCTTCTTCGGGGTGGTCGTGTACACGCGCGTGCAAACGCCGCGCTGCTGGGGGTTGGACTTCAGGGCGGGAGCCTTGGTCTTGGTGACCTTGGGGCTGCGTCCCTTTCGCACCAACTGCTGAATGGTGGGCACTAATAACTCCTTGTTTTTGCTGCACGGTGACAGCTGACTGATGTCAAAGCATTCGAATCGCACTTCGCAGTGCTCATCGAGTTCATCTGGACCCTCCGGACATCACGAACTCGCGTTCGATCGTTCTGGTGGGTATGCCGTGGGGGCCGCTCGGAGAGCAAACCCTGCTTGCGTGGAGTGTCGGGGCGTCTGAAGTGCAACCCGATGTTGGAACAACGAAGCGGCATAACTGAAGCGCACGACAAAGCGCACACCGGTCAATGCTAACCCCGCCGGGGGTGTGGGTCAAGCGGATCCGATTCCGGCGACATGAGCGAGACGCAACTCACCGACTGTGCGGGTCAAGCGTGCTACCCAGGTCGGCCAGGAGCGCCTGCACCTGCGGTTCCACGAACCGGGCGATGGCGTTCTGCAGCTCGTCTTTGTGCCCGGCCAGCACCGCGCACACCCGCCGGCCCACGATCAGCGCGTAGTCGTCGGCGAGGCGCATCTCCACTCGCAGCGACGCCTTCTCTTCGATGCTGAGCGGCGGCGGAACGAGCTCCGGGTCGTCGGCGCTGAGCGGCTGCACGAACTCTTCGAAGGTGAACAGGTAGGGCGAGTCCGGTTCGCTGGGCGGCGGGTCGAGCTCGATGCCGTCGAACTCCGGGCCGAGTCCTTCCAACGGGTGGTACGCCTGCGCGGCCCGGCGCAACTCGATCAGCCCGAGTTCGCGGTGCAGCATCGGCAGGTTCTGCGCGGTGTAGGTTTCGACCTCGTCTTCGATGAGCGTCTTCACTCGCATCGAGAGCGGATGCTGCACCGCGTGCGGCACATCCGTGTCGAGGCCGGCGGCCTTGAGCACCGGGGAGCCGAAGCACTGCTGGCAGAGTCTGGAGCGTGCCCGGTGCGTGCCGGGCCGCCACCGCGGAACCCAACGCAACCAGGCCTCGACCTCGCGGCCGACCCGCGACTCGATGGATGCATCCATGGCTGTCAAGTTTAGTCCGTGAGGGCCGGCCAGTCACCAGATTTCGACAAGCTCAACCAACGGAGTGGTCACGACCATCTCGTTGGTCGAGCTTGTCGAGACCCCGTAAGCCGACCCCTGAACGAACGTCACGAGGTTTCGACAAGCTCAACCAACGGAGCGGTCGCGATCCGGAGGAATGGTCACGAGATCTCGACAAGCTCGATCAGCGGAACGGGCTCGATCAGCGGAGTGGGCTCGACCGGCGGTGGGGAGCGTTCTGCGGGACTAGCCGAAGTAGCGGTCCGGGCGGTGGTTCATGGCGATGATCATGTTCAGGATGACCGCGCCGACCACTGAGAGCAGCACCATTGGCACCGGCAGGGTGGCGAAGGCAGCGAGCACGATGAGCACGTCGACGACGAGCTGCACGTAGCCGGCACGCCAGCCGCGGCTCTGCTGCAGGTAGAGCGCGAGGATGTTGACCCCGCCCAGGCTGGCCTGGTGGCGGAACAGCACGATCAGGCCGATTCCGGCGAGCAGGCTGCCCAGGATGGTGGCGTAGACCGGGTCCATGTGCCGGATCTCCAGCAGCAGCGGGTGCACCTCGGAGAACAGCGACACCATCACCACGGCGGCGAGGGTCTTGAGGGTGAAGCGCCAGCCCATGCGGCGGATCGCCAGCACGAAGAAGGGGATGTTGACGAGCACGAACCAGACGCTGAACGACCATCCGCTCACGTAGCTGGCGAGAAGCGCGATGCCGGCGGTGCCGCCGGTGGCGACCCCCACCTCCTTGAGCAGGTAGAGGCCGAAGGAGACGGCGAACGTGCCGATGAACAGGGCGACGATGTTCTCAAAGCGACTGTGCGGCACCCGCTGCGGACCCTCGGACGGGTCGACGATCGGGGCGGGAACCGTGCGCGTCACGCGCGCAGCTCCAGGAGATAAGTGGCACAGGTCATTACGCCATGGTACTCAGCGCAGGGTCAGCCCAACGCCGCGGGCTTTTCGGGCACAGGACCGGGCCAGGCGCCGTACCGCTCGGCGAGGTCGTCGACCGACAGTTCGAGCTTCGGGCCGGGCTGGTCGGTCCAGCCGAGTTCGGCGGCGGCCGGCGCGAGGTCGAGGGCGGAGTCTCCGTCGAGGAAGCCGACCGAGACCACGGTGGTCGGTTCTTCCACCGTGACCGACCAGGCCTGGGCGAGGGTGTAGTCCAGCAGGGCGGGCAGGTCACCGGCGTAGCCGGCCTCGAGGTTGAGGCCGGTGGTGAGTTCGATCTGGGAAGGCAGGCCGTTGGGTCCACTGGTCACGATCGCGTCGAGCACCCCGGGCACCGACTTGAGGTCGGCGACGGCAGCTGACCCCTTGCGCTCAGCGCCGGTGCCCGCACCAGCGGACGGCTCGGTGTCGGCGCTCTGACCGAGGCCCAGGCATCCACTGAGCACTACCGATCCGGCCAGTCCGAACAACAGCACGGTGGCGATACGTCTGAATCTGCGTTGGGGGTGGGCCATGGCTAGCGTTGTGCTCCGTAATCGGTGGTGGTCGTGGGTCCGGACCCGTTGAAGAATCCGTCGGCCGATTCCGACCAGGCAGTGACGCTGGGGTCGGTGGATGCGTCGACTTCGGCCGCCGTGATCGCGTACCGGTTGGAGTTGTGCGCACTTTGATCGCCGGCCATGCCCACGGGAACGCCCTTGTCGCTCGGCAACGAGGGTGCGTCGGCATGTACGGTGCTCCAGTTGGCGGAATCCGGGTTGCTGTTGCCGTCGAGTTTGGCCACCGGGTCTTCGTCGAATTCGAGCGAAAGCACCTGTACGTCGCTGGGGATGTCGAAGTTGGCGATGGGCGAACCGCCGGTGGCCACGTGGGTGATGTTGTAATCGAGGCTGGGGTCGGCGGCCATCTGGCCGGCGACGATACCGCCCAGGCTGAAGCCCTCGAGCATCACCGGGTTTTCCGAGGTGATGCCGGCTTCCTTCATCGCGGCATCAACCGCGCTGGAGAGCGCGGTCTGCTGGGCGAGCATGGCGTGGGTGTCGCTGGTGACGTCGTTCGGGGTGCTGCCGGCGGTCGGGTCCCAGGACTGGGTGCTGGGAATCTGCACGATGAAGCTGGGCGGGTTGCCCGGTACTTCGGTGATGCGGATGCGCGCGAAGCTATCTGTGTCGTCACCGATGGCGTCGAATTCGTCGATTTGGGCCGAACCCTCGAACAGGGTGCTCAGATTGGTGGGCGACACCACTTCCTCACCTACGATCGCAGGCGGTTCGAAGAGGTCGCCGCGGTCGAGCAGCTGGCCGTCGTTGAAGTGCCCGCCCTGGTTGCCGGCGCCGATGATGGCCTGGAGCGCCTCTTCGTAGGTGTTCGGCGGCCACGGCACCCCGGTGAGTTTCTCGAGCAGGGCGTTGGTGCCGGCCAGGCCCAAGATCACAGTGAGCGGCAAGGTCAGGCCGGTGAGCAGGCCGGGCGCGCCCTGCGCGATGAGGTCGACCACCCACGCATTGTCGCCGGCGAGCTCGTTGAGTTGCGCCAGTTGATCGGCGAACGTTTCGTCGACCGCGTCTTGAGCCGCATCGACGTCGTAGGCCTCGATAGTGTTCGCAGCCAGGGTGCCGAGTGCGAGGCCGGGGTTGAGCAGGGTGGCGGGGTTGGCGAGGGTCTTGTCGATCCCCTCGCCGAGGGCGTTGACCCCCTCCGCCAGGTACCCGCCCACGTAGACTCCGGCCACATCGGCCAGCGCCAAGACGCCAGCGCCGAGGGCGAGGGGCACCGCCATGACGCCCAGGAAGAGCGTGCCGGTGTTCACGGCCGCGTTGGCGAGGATCGTGAGGCTGGCGTCGACGGCCTCATAGGCATCTACCGCCCCGGCCAGGAACACGGCGGTGACGCCGGCGTCGGTGGCGAAGAGGAGCATCTGGCCGGTGGCGAAGATGATCTCTTGTTCGGCGGCCGCGGCGGTGATCGGCGAGAGGATGGCGGAGGCCAGCAGGTTGCCGTCGACGGCGATGCCGGCCGCGGCTGTGGCCTGGTCGACGAGCTGCTCCGACATGGCCCAGAGCTGCGCCGACTCGGTGCGCATGTCGTCGAGGTGCGCGCCGATGCCGCCCGCTCCCCCGGAGACGGTGATGCCGCCCGAGTCAGCCACGGAGTACCCCGACGAGTGAACCGATCGCGGTGGTGACCTGACCCACGATGGCGGCCGGACTCGTGGTAGCGATGCGCACCCGGCTGGAGTCGACGAAGTCGATGCTGGATTCGATCTGGCCCACCAGGGGGGTGTCGGCGCTCAGCTCGAACCAGCCGCCGGGGCTGCGGAACCAGTGCACGGCGAGAGTGTCGCCGGTGAGCGATGCGGCAACGAGGCTGTAGCCGGCGTCGATACCGAACGCTGCGCGCCCAACGACGGGCTCGGCGCGCGGCAACCCGACCTTCAGGGCGGCGGCGTGGATGATCTCGGGGTCGCCGGTGCGGATGGCGCCGATCAAGCCCTGGGCGAGGGTGAGCGGCAGCACGGCGACGCCGGCGGGAGACGGCGCCGGCTGTGCGGGTGTGCCATGCGGTTCGAGCCGCACCAGGGAACGCAGCGTCTCGGTGATCAGTGCCGTGACCGGGAAGGCGGAGAGCTCGACGGCGTCTTCGTTGACGGGGTGGCTGCCGTGGTCGTCGAGGCGTTGGCCGCGCACGAGCGACGCGGCGAAACCGGCACGCACGGCGATGGTCTGCACGATGGTGCGGCCGCCGCCCCAGGAGTGCACCGCCATCAGCAGGGCCGGCTCGGTGAAGAGGCCGAGGAAGCCGAGCACGGCCGGGTGCATGCGGGCAGAGAAGTCGTCGGCAGGGTCGGGATCGACGTCGGCGCTGCCGGCCGGAGCGGCGGCGCTCGCACGGAGCAGGCCCTGGTCGATCAGGCCCAACTCGGCCACGAGCATCCGTTCGGCGCGTTCGTCTGAGGTGACCGCTGTGCCCCACTCGGAATGGAATTCCGGCGGGAGGGTGATGCCAGGGCAGCGGGCCTGCATCAGCTGTAGCTGGTCGACGGTGAGGCCGAACCGGGCCGGAGTCGTGGGAGTGGTGCGGGGAGCATTGGTCGTGAAAGCCATGGTTTTACCAGCCCCGTCGGTGGAAGGTGTCGGCGAGGTCGAGCCAGTCGGGCGAGCCAACGGGCGGCAGTTCTCGCACGGTGCGAACGAGTTCGTCGGCTTCGCTCACGAGCGCGCGGGGCACCTCGGTGCCGAAGAATTCGAAGACGTTCTCGGCGCCCTCGCTGATGACCTCGACGGTATTGCCCACCAGCCGGGCGGCGTCGTTCCACCGATCGGAGATCCACTGCTCGGCCTCAGCGATGGCCTGTTTGACGGCTTCGACCGCGCGGATGTGCGCATCGATAGCGTCGGCCGCCTCTTCGAGCGAGGTGGCGGAGGCGTCGAGGTTACCGGCACGCTGGCCCAGCTGTTCGATGAAGGTGGCCGCTGCGGCGGAGACCCAGGTGGTTCCGACGGCCGCGCGCAGAGTCGTGGCGCGGGTACGGGTGTCTTCAGCCAGGATGCGCAGCTCGGCGGATCGCCGCCCGAGTGCTGCCATGTCGCCGTACATCCGGTCTCCCTGGTGGTGGGTGCTGCCGATGGTGCTGGATGGTGGTGCGGGCGATGCCCTGTGGATTGACCAAAGGCGTGACCGGAAACCGGCCACGCCTTGGGTCACACGTGCGGAATTAGCCGCTGATGCCGCGAGCGAGCTCGCTGTCCACGTTTTCCATGGCGTCGGCAGCGCGGATGAGGAACTCCGACATGCCGGTGAGGCCGTTGACGGCCTCGGTGGTGCCCTTGGTGAACTGCTCGTACGAGGTGTGGAATGCACCCGACGCGGCGTCGGTGACGAAGCCACCGGCGACGAGGTTGTTGACCAGGCTCTGCAGCTGGGAAAGCTTGGCGGTGAGGTCGTCCTTGCCTGCGATCAGGTTCTTGGACGCGTCGCGCATTTCGCTATAAGTTACGTTCATATTCGCCATGAGATACAGCTCCTTGTTAGTTCGTTCGGGGCCAACCCCCTCAGGCCGACCGACTATGTATAACCTAACGAACCCGGACCGCGCGGCGGAATGGGCAGCACTCCCCATGCGTTTCGAATCGTCGGGAACGTTCTACACTCGCCGGGCCCGCAGCACCGACCCGCCGGAATGCCGTTGAACGAAGGGTCTACCCTGAGCTGACGGGATGGGGTGCTTGATGTGGCGCATGGGTGAGTATCGGGTTCTCCGCTGGCAGTTCAAACTGCTGTTCGTCGTCGCGGTCTTCGCGGCAGGATGGCTTCTATCAGACCTCCTCACGGTGGCGGGCGCCGGGTCAGTCGCAGTGAACATCGCCTCATCGATCCTGACCCTTGGCGGCGTCATATTCTGTGCGCGCATCTTTCGCGGACGTGGTGAAGCAATCCCGCTGGCGCGGCCCTGGTGGCAGATGACCGCACGCCGAAAGCTGAGCAGGCGTCTAGGCGTGCTCTTCGCATGGTTGTTCGCCCTGGGGGTCATTGGTTCGACATTCGCCGCGCTCGGGATTGCGCCCGACGCGCCCACTCTCGACCCACACGGCATCGTTGTCGTCAACTCCATAATCGGCACTCTGCAGTTCGGAGCCATCGCGTTCTTGTACCTCAACTCGGTGCACCGTCTGCCGAGGCCCGAGTCACCTCGGGCAACTCCGAACTTCCGACCCACGTCGAAACTGCGGTAGCGTCGCGCAGCACCCCCGAGCAGCGCTTCGACGTCGAGCGCGCAGCACCGACGCTATGGCCACGGCCTATGAGTAGGACTCGGCCTTACCCAGGGGCTCGCCGGCGCGCCAGTAGTTGACCGCCAGCAGCACGCCCGCGGCCAGCAGCGCCAGGCCGATGATCAGGGTGGTGACGAAGAACGGGGTGTCCTCGAAGCCGAGCGCGATCCAGCACAGGCCCACGAAGGCGCCGCCGAGGCCGGCCAGCCAGAGATCGAAGCGCCAGCGGAAGGTGACCCAGCGCCAGGTCCGCTTGCCCGCGCTGCCGTCCACGGCGTCGGGATGCCGGCTGAGGTGGCCGGTGTAGACGATCTTCTTGAGCAGCGACACCACGATCACCGCGAACAGGCCGGCGGCCAGCCCGCCGTAAGAGGCCAGCAGCATCCACACAGCCGTGGAATTCTCGTCTTGCAGGCCGGCCGGCCAGGCGGTGCCGCCGAGCAGGTTCTGCACCGGGATGAACACCAACAGCACCCAGGCGGCCAGCGGTACGAGCGCCCAAGCGGCGTGCAGGCCGAGCGGCAGCGGCTTGAAGGTGGCGGCGTTGGAGCCGCCGCGCCAGAAGGTGGTGTCGCGCTGGGCGATTACGCCGCGGCGGCGCAAGTAGCCGGGAATGAGGAAGCAGGCAGCGGCGACGAGCAGCACCGCGGGGAACGCGACCATGGCTGAGAGTGAGGAGAGTTCCCGCTCCACGAAGCCGAACTCGGCCCGGTAAGAGAGGTTCTCCTCGTTGATGCGGGCCAGAGCCTCGGACTGCAGGGAGGAGATGCCCACCACCGTCACCACCAACAGCACGATCGCCGCAATGGTGAGCACCACCCCGATCGAGAGCAAGATCAGTCCGCGGGTGTTGCGGCCGGTCGTGGTTTCGGGCGGGATGGTGCTGTGGCTCATAGCGAGTCGGCCTTCCAGGTGATCGAGTCAACGATCGCGTCGAACAGTTCGGTGAAGAGTTCTGGACTCTCCACCATGGGTGCGGAAATCGTCACGCGCAACAGGTCGTCCTGGTGCGGGCGAGGAACCCAGTACACCACGCGCAGCGACGGCACGGTCGCGCCGCCCACCCGCTGCTTGGCGGTTTCGGCCTCGCGGGCCACCGGGCCGCTCTGTTGTTCGAGCAGCACGGCGCCGGGCAGCGCGGCGCGCAACCTGTCGGCCACGCCGAGCTCCGCCGAGGCGAACAGCGGCCACGGCTCGATCGTCGAGAGCAGCGCGGCCGGAAACGGAATGCCGGGCATGAGCTCGAGGGAGAGCGCGAACGACGTGGCACCGGCATCCCGCGCCTGCTGCGCGGTCTTCACGAATTCATCGCGGGTCTGCCGACGGATGCGCGCGGCCCGGTCGCCGCCACCGACCTGCTTCTTGACCATTGCCACGATGCGCTTGGTCATCGCGGTCTCGTCCTGCAACGGGATGACCGCCCAGGTACCGGGCAGGATGATCGAATAGGTCTGGTCCGGGCTGACTACCTCGCGAGTCACGCGGTCTCCTCGAGTTCGATGCGCAGGGCGGCGACAACCTCTTCGGTCTGCCGCGGCATGTTGAGGAACGCGCCGACGCTCTCGGCGGAGAACACCAGCTGCACGAGCTGGGCGGCGCCGGGCGGGAACACGGCGAAGACCGTGCGCTCCTCGATGGTGGCCTCGTCGTCGCCGAGGTCACGACGGGAGACGAGGTTGTGCGCGGCCACGAACGGACCGGCGGGCACCTCGCCCTGCCAGGTGGTGACGCTGAGGTACTCGGTGCCAGGGTAGCGGCGGCCCTCGTCGGCCTTCAGGTCTGCCAAGTATGCGGCGGCCGCGGCCTCGGTGCTGAGGCCGGCGCCGATATCGGTCAGCTCGAAGCCGAGCGCGCAGGAGGCCCGGCCGGATTCGGGGTACGGGACCCACACGGCGCAGCTGACCCGCGGGTTGCCGATGCCGGCCAGGCGCACCTGCAGGGCCTCGAGCTGGGCGCCCAGGGTATTGCGACTGGGGCCAGCCGGCGTGAGTTCGGCGGCGAGGGCCTCTCCCCAGAGCGTGGTCTCCGCACCGCCCAGCGGCACCGGATACCACCTCTGATCAGCGTCAACGCCGAGGTCGACGATGTCGCGGAGCGGGGCCGGGGTGAATGCTGTCATCGGTCTAGTCTCTCCCGAAGGTCTTCTCGGTCTGGTTCACGACCTCCGCATAATCGCCCAGGAACGGGTCGAGCGGGTTCTCCACGAGGTTGTCGACGGCCTTGTACATCGTGTTCAGCTGGTACGCCGAGAGCATGACCCCCTGCACGACCATGGGCGCGTCAAGAATCTGCGGCGCCTTGGCCGCCATCCGGTAGAAGTCCAGCAGGTCGGTGTTGAGCTTGAGCAGGTTGGTCGGGGCAAAGCTGTCCAGCGTCGGCAGCGCCTTCTCTGCGGCCTCGCGCAGCAGCTGCGCCGGGCCCGCACCCTGGGTGAATTCGGGTGTGAATGACTTCTTGAAGGCCTCACCGAGGGAGTCCTTGAACGGCTTCGACACGGCGACCGCGGCGTCGTCGATACTCATGTAGGCCGAGCTGTGACGGCCAACGCCGCTGAGCTGACGGGTGAGCGCCGGAGCGCCATCCAGTCGTGACGCCGCCCGGGTGATCGTGGACGCGCGCAGGTACTTCGCGCCGATGGAGAAGATCTTTCCACCGAACACCGAGAGCACGGCGCCAACGGCAGCACCGGCCACATCCCACCAGCTGCCGTCGCCGTTGATGGCCTTGACGGTGGCCTCGATGAGGGTGAGCACGGCGCCGACGGCGGCGAGCACCAGCAACACCTGCCCGAGGATGGGCACCCAGGCCAGGAAGATGGCGAGAACGCCGGCCCAGTCGCAGATAACCTTGAGAATGTCGAGGGCCTTGGCGCCCCAGTCATCCCACCAGGTGTCGTTGAGGTCCTGGCTCTTCTTGCCGTCGACGACCTCGACGATCGCGGTGATGGCGGCCTCGGCGGCCTGGTTCTTCACGTCGAGCGCGTTGTGCCACTCCTGCTGCGCGGCCGCCAGAGCGGTGCCGGCGGCCTCGGCGGCCTCGTCGGCCTTGGCAGCGGCGGCCTGCTCGGTGGTGGCGGTTTCGGGAGTGGCGCTGTCGGCCTTGGTCGACGCCGAGGTGGCGGCACGGTTGGCGGTGCTGGCGGCCGTTTCCTTGTCGCCGATGTTCGCGATGGCGGTGTTCGCGGCGTCCTGGGCGATACGCAGCTGCCCCGAATAAGTGATCAGGGCCGACGCGGTGCCGGCGTAGCGGTCCTTGGCCTTGCCGATATCGTCGGCGACCTTGCCCGCTTCCTCCCGAATCGCGTCGATGGCCAGGGACGTCATGCCCTCTACCGACTTGATCGAGTTGAGCGTGGTCACCGAGCGGGAGATCGCGTTGGCGATCTCGGCGTAATGCTCCGCCTTGGTGCGCACCAGATCGGGGTCGCCCTCCAGGGCGCGGAATTCGCTGTCAGTCATGATGATTCCTTCTTCAAGCTGCGGAGCGTTCTCGGGGCCGGCCGGGTGGAGGAGGCCAGCGTGATGGCGATCACGGCGGTGGAGGTCACAGCGGGGTGGCGGTCTGCATCGGCGGGGCCGCGTCGGTGAGCGCCTTCGCGAGACCGTCGTCCACCTGGGTGAACCCGTCGGTGATGCCGCTGATCTTCTTCTGCAGACCCTCGACCGCTTCGGTCATGGACTTGCGCTTGTCGTTCCACTTGTGGGCGAAGTCGGTGACGTGCCCACCGAGGCCGTCATGGCCGGTGGCGGTGGCCACGTCGTCGCTGAAGTCATCGGCGTTGGTGAACTCCGCCACGACGGCGTCCAAGTCGTCCCTGAGCTGATGAAGCAACTGCAGGTTGATGATGAGATCACTCACGATCGGTTCCCCCTAGTTCTGCGGCTTGGCTGGCCCGACGACGACGGATGCGCGTTGGGTGGCTGCCTGCACTGAACACTACCGAAGCCGCGGAACCGACTCGATGGGCAGCGGTCCCCATCCGTCGGTGCACGGTGGTTGCGCTCACGAGGTCTCGACAAGCTCGACCAACGAGGCGGGCGCGCCCATCCGCTGATCGAGCTTGTCGAGATCCCGCGAGACAGTTCACTGGAGCAGGGGCAGCTGCACCCGCACGAAGTTGCCCTTGGCGATGAGCACACCGCGGCCGGGAGGAAACTCGGACCGGTTGAGGCGGGGCAGCGCGGTTTTCAGCAGGATGTCGCCCTCCACCGATTCCGGTTGCAGCAACAGGCCCCGGCGGGAGTTCTTGATCTCGCCGAACAACGGCCAGGACGAGTTCCACGCGCTGGTCTCGGCCTCGGCGAGCAGGAAGTGGTCGCTGCGCTTGACCGCCCGGGTGAGCTCGAGGATCGGCCCGTCGGCGCTCGACTGCAGGAAGTCACCGAGGCTCTCGACGAACACCGCGATGCGGCCCTCGGTGTCGGGGTCGGAAACCGCGGCGGCGAGGTCCTTGGCCAGGGCTGCGACGGCGTCAACGGTGGTGGCGGCTTCGGTCCATAGGCCCAGCCGGGAGATCGGCGACCGGGCGTTGCCGAAGTAATAAAGCCGGGCATCCGGGTCGAACCGTGTGAATGACATCGCGATCGATTCGATCGCGGTGCTGCGACCGCTGGCGGGTGGGCCGGCCAACAGCAGGGTGCCGCTCGGTTCAAACCCGGCCGGGCCGAGGTCCACATCGCCGAGGCCGAGCACCACCCGGTCGCCCACGCGAGCCGGCAGTTGGGTCTGCGGGAACTCCTTGGGCAGCGCCCCGATGGCGGGGGCTTCGGCGACGCCGGCACGGCGCATCGCCTCAGCCAGACGCCGAGTGGCGTCGGACTGCGCCGACTGGGCGGAGAGCCCGCCGAGGATGGCGATCTGAGTTTCGAAGCCGTCGACAATGGCGCGGCCGGCCGGAGACTTGATGCTGAGGATGTCGTTGGGCACGTCGAGCATGCCGTAGCCGTCGTCGGCGAGCCGGAGCACGACCTTCCGCTGGATGGCGGAGGAGATCGATGCCGGCACGGCGCCGGCCCGGTCGGCGGTGAGGGCCACGTGCAGGCCCAGCTGGCGGCCGTCGGAGAGGATGTCTTTGAACACGTCGAACCACTGGGCCCGTCCGGCGGTGATCTCGAAGTCGTTGCGGAAGTTGGGGAACCCGTCGATCAGCAGCAGGATGCGCGGTTCGTTCGGCTGGTTGGCCAGCTGCCGGTATTCGCTGATGCTCGACGCGTTGGCCTCGGCGTAGAGCGCCTTACGACGGTCCAGTTCACCCTGCAGGGTGCGGAAGAGCCGCACGATGCGTTCGGCGTCGTCGCCCATGATGATCGAACCCACATGCGGCAGCTGCTCGAGCATGCGCAGGCTGCCGGCGCCGAAGTCCAGGCCGTAGACGTGCACGGGACCGCCGCGGGGAGTGATCGCCGCCGCGCACGCGAGGGTGCGCAGCACCGCGGACTTGCCCGAGCCACCAGTGCCGAAGATGGAGATGTGGCCGTCGATGTCGGGCCGGAAGTAGGCGGAGACCTGTTGCTGCTGCTCCGCGACGTCGGAGACCCCGAGCAGCAGCTCGGCATCCGTGCGCTGCCGCAGCAGGCTGAGGTCATAAGCGGCGGCGAGCTCATCGAGCCACGGGCGTCGGGGCGCGGGGATGCCGGCGCCGGCGTTGGCGCCGACGATGGTGGTGACCAGGCGCTGCTGGTCGGTGGGGCCGAGGTCGCGGTCTTCGTCGAGGTTCTCGTGGGAGCTGGGTTCCTCCCAGCGGCTCTCGGCGCCGAAGCGCAATTCGTGCACGTCGATGCCGGCGCGTTCGGGTTCGCGGCTGGTCCAGCCGCCGGCGTAGGCGGACTGGAACTGGGCGAGCCGGCCGGGGCCGGTCTTGGCGACGCCGCGGCCGGGGATAGCCGGGTCGAAGTGGGCGGAGTCCTTGGTACCGATGACGTCGGTGCTGTCGGACTCGTCGGCCATACGCAGGGCGATCCGCAGCGGGGTGTTGGCGCGCAGGTTGTCCTTGATCACGCCGGCGGGGCGCTGGGTGGCCATGATCAGGTGGATGCCGAGCGACCGGCCGCGCTGGGCGATGTCGACAACACCGTCCACGAACTCGGGCACCTCAGTGGCCAGCGCCGCGAACTCGTCGATCACCAGCACCAGGGCGGGCGGGCTGTCGGGGTCGCCGCGCTTCTCCAGTTCGAGCAGGTCCTTGGCCTTCTTGCGGTTGAGCAGGTGCTCACGGTGGTGCAGTTCGGCGCGCAGGCTGGTGAGCGCGCGGCGCACCAGGTGCGGGCTGAGGTCGGTGACCAGGCCCACGCAGTGCGGCAGGGTGACGCAGTCGGCGAAGGCCGAGCCGCCCTTGTAGTCCACGAACAGGAAGGTGACCCGGTCGGGGCTGTATTCGGCGGCCATGCCGAGCACCCAGGCTTGCAGGAACTCGCTCTTGCCGGCGCCAGTGGTGCCGCCGACGAGGGCGTGTGGGCCCTGGGTGCGGAGGTCGAGGTGCATGGCGTCGACGCCGGCGGAGCCGATGATGGCGCGCAGCTTGCCCGCGCGGCGGGGCTTGGGGGTGCCGCCGGAGCGGTCGTGGATGGAGGTGTTCTGCTGCCAGCGGTCGATCACCGCGGCGCTGGTCTCGACCATGTCATGGCCGAGCAGGGTGACCAGCGACACGGTGCGGGGCAGGTCGCTGGAGTCGGCGACGAGGGCGCCGGCGTCGATGACCGGGGCCATGCGCTTGGCGAATTCGAGGGCGGTGGCGGAGTCGACCTGTTCGGTGACGACGTTGTCGATGGTCTCGCCCAGGCGCACGAAGCCGACGGTGGCGATGCCGGGTTCGTCGGCGAGGTGCAGGTAGGTGCGGCACACGGCGGGCAGCGAGGCCACGGTCGGGCCCATCCAGATGGGGTACACGCCGGCGTCGGCGGCGATCTCGGCGAGCTGCACCAGGCGGGCCCGGTCGACGGCCACGTCGTCGGAGATGAGCAGCACGATCGCGGGGATGGGCGACTTGGTGCCCTGGTCGGAGCCGGAGCCGACCTCACCGCCGCGCTCGAGCGCGGCATCCGTCTGCACCATGGCGCCCCGGCGCTTCGACTTGGCCTGGGCCAGGCGTTGCTCGACGACGCCCTCGATGCTGGAGAGCACCGCGCTGGCGCTGGCGGCGCTGTCGGCGAGGTGGCTGCCTTCGATCGGGCTGTGCGGCGAGGAGGTGTGCGGCATCCACTTGAGCCATTCCAGCTCCCGCGACCAGCGCGGGGTCAGCAGGGAGGCGACCACGAGTTCTGCCGGGGAGTGCAGGGCGGTGAGCTGCACCAGGATGGAGTTGATCGAGCCCATCGCCTGCACGGGCGAGCCGGCGATGCCGAGCGCACCGGAGTCGTAGAGGTTGTCGATCAGCGGCACGCCGTCGAGGGTCTGGTTGGCGTCAACGACCTCGGTGAGCTTCTCCTGGAACTCGGGCAGCATGTCACCCCGACTGGAATCCTTGATGGTATTGCGGGAGTTCATGGTGCCGCAGCCGAGCCGCACGTTCAGGAACGACCAGTGCTCGGGCCGGCGGGTCCAGAGCAGCGGGCCGCGGTTCATGGCGTGCTCGTGCGCCTCCTCCGTCGACGGGGACTCCTTGAGCCGCAGTTCGAACTCGGTGACCCGTTCGGTGGCGAGGCGGGCGGTGAGCACCTCGAGGCGCGATTCGAAGGTGGCGACCGCCTTCTGCAGGCGGCGCTTATCGCGGGACTTGGTGGTGAAGAAGTTGCCGAGCAGCATCACCGGCGAGAGCAGGCAGAAGAGCAGGCTGATCGGGCTCTGGGTGAAGGCGAACATGGCGCCACCGAGCAGCAACGGGGTGATCATCGCCAGCAGGGGGAACGGCGCGGCTTCCTTTTCGACCGGCACCTCTGGGGCGGCGAACTCCTGACCGATGTAACGCTTCTCCACCTTGGGCGACCGATTGAAGAAGATCGGGCCGGGCTTGGGCGCGCTCTCCGGGCTGGGGGCGTCGGTGAGCAGGCTGATCTCCACCTCGGAGTCCCCGAGCAGCAGGCGTTCGGCCTTTGCGATGCGCAGGCGGCCCACGATGCCGCCGTCGACGACCACGCCGTTGGCGCTGCCCAGGTCGATGACCTCCACGGTGTCGCCGATCTCGAGCCGGGCGTGCTTTTTCGACACCAGGCTGTCGTGCAGCACGATGTCGCAGGACGGGTCACGGCCGAGCACCAGGCTGCCGGGCGCGAGCGGAAAGTCGCGGCCAGCGTCCGGTCCGGTGAGCACGCGCAGCTGCGCGACCGGCGGCACGGTGATGGTCGACGGTGCCTGGTAGAGCACGCCGGCATCGGCCAGGCTCACGGATGCACCGGAGCCGATCCAGGCTTCGCCCACCGGTCCGTCCGGCGGCAGGGTGAGTGGCACGCTCTGGCCGGGCAGGGTGGCGCGCAGGGTGAGGTACCGGTCGGGCGAGTGCACGGTTTGGGCATCCACCCGGCTGATGGTGCCGGCGATTTCGGAGATCGTGGCCGCGGCATCCGCGGTGACGATGATGTCGCTGGCGGCGCCGTTGGGGCGAACCAGGGTGAGCTTGAGGCGCATTCAGTCCCTATTTCAGTACTGCGGTCGGTGCTGGTTCGAGTGGGTGGTGCCGATTATTCGCCGCGGCGTTCCCAGGGCCAGAGCGGGCGACCGTGTTCGCCATAGTGCGAGGCGAGCAGGATCGAGTAGGTGAGCGCCACGATGAACGCGAGCACTCCCACCGCGAGGGCGAAGGGGCTGGCGAGCATGCTGCCGGCGAAAAGCACAACGCCGAACGGGTCGCCGTTGCCGGCGGCCACGAGGATGGCTCCGGTGGCGATGAACAGGCCGTACGCGGCGATGCCGGTGGCGACGGCGAACCCCACCACGACTCGTTGCTTGTCGGGTGGGGTATTTACGCCGAGAACCAGCAGCATGATGAACACCATCACCGTGGAGACTCCCGCCATGGTGGGGCCGACCAGCGGGCCGGCCGACCGGTCGGCGATGACGTCGAGGTTGGTGGCCAGGCTGATGATGCCGAACGCGGCCACGAGCAGCGCGGCGTAGAGCACGGTGGCGAACACCGCGACGATCGTCGCGTACTTCTGGTAATCGCGCATGGTGTGCTCCCCCGCACTGCCGACGGTTAGGCCGGACGAGCGAGCTGCGGCCCCTCAGCGAGCTGGCGCTCGTATTCCTGCTTGTTGGCGATGTTCTTCGCGGTGACGCTGCGACCGCGGCGGGCGATCCAGGCACCGAACCAGATGGGCACCTCGCGGGCCACGATGGCCGCGGCGATCGCGCCCGGGTTCAGCCACTGGTTGCTCATGAAGCGCACGGCCTCCGACGGGGTGAGCGTCCAGGCCTGCACGGCCAGGAGGGCGCCACCGAGGTAGGAGAAGTACACGATCACGGCCACGATGAAGCCGCCGAGCACGTAGGCCCACCAGCCGGCGCGGTTCAGGATGGCGACCAGCAGCGCGAAGGCGAGGAAGAAGAAGATCACCGGCACGTAGTAGACCGGCAGCACCAGGAAATCGGTGAACCGGCTGGTGGCGTCGGCCACGTCGACGGCGCCGGCAGCGGAGATGAAGAACGCGACGAGGGCGTAGACCACGGCGAAGACGGCGGTGGCGATCAGGCCGATCAGGATGCCGGCGGCCCGGTTGCCCAGGGTCTTGGGCGGGGTCGGAGCGGTGACGTAGACCGGGGTGGGCGCGAACTGCTGCGTGGGCTGCTGCTGCACCGGGCTCTGCACGGTGGCCTGCTGCTGGGCGGGGCTCTGCACGGCGGGCTGGCTGGCCGCTGCGGGAGTCGGCACCACAACGGTGGCGGCGGGAACGTAGGTGGGTGTGTAGTCCTTCTGCACCGACGTGGCCTCGTCGCGGGCGACTTCTGCCGCGGTGGGTTCGGCCGGTTCGGCGTTGGTGATGCGCTCGACCTTCTCGGTCGGCGCCTCCGACGCGGAGCTGGCAACGGGGGTCGCCGGTTCGTAGTCGATCGGCTCGCCGGGAACGTAGTCGGGGGTGGGCTCCGGCGTCGGCTCTGACGTCTCGGCGACCGGCACGGCTGTCGGCTCTGCGCGCTGCTCGTTCACGGTCTGGTCGACAGACTTATTCGGGTCGGCGATGGTGGTTGGCTCGGGGTTGGTGCTGTCGGGCGCGTCGATGTGCTCGGTGGGAGCATCGTGGTTGTCGTTCTTGTTGCCCTCGGGGGGCGTCGTGTCGGTCATGCTGCACTCCTCGTGAGCCTCGTGGCCGTAGCTCTGTGCTGCCACTGTAGCAATGAGGGGTGCGAAGTCGACGGAACCGGGGCGCGCGCGGCGGGGACCACGCAGTTATCCGACCGTGGCAGCATGCTGCGTGCTGGGCACGAGCACGTATGCCAATCCAGAAATCGTCGCGGTCACGTCGTCGGGAGCGGCCGCGGCCCCTTCTCCTGCACCGCGGCTGGTTACCAGGCCCGATACAAGGAACAGGCGAGCACCGGATTGCAGTCCGTTCACGAACTGGAGCGCGTTGGCATAGGTGCCCTTGACCGTCACGGTTATGGCAAGCGAAGCGAAGTTGTCGGTCGTGATTTTCGCGTTCGTCACCGGAGGCGTGCCCACTGTCGGAGTGCCGGGTTCCGGAACCGAGGTCGGAGCCGAGCTCGCGGCAGGGTCCGATTCTGCAGCGCTTGCCGCCACCGCGGCGGGTGCCACCACAGGCACGTACGGCACGGGATCCGCGACGGTGATGCCCTTTAGCGTGACCTGAGTGCCTCCGGCGAGCGCATCGAGCTGCTTGAAGAAAGCAGCCATGCCAGTCTCCGAAGGAACCGACGCGTTGAGCGGAGCCAGTTCACTCTTCAGGGAATCGAGTCCGGCAAAGTCCTGCTTCAACTGCTCAAGGACGGCCGACTGGCCGGCGTTTGCGGTGGCCACCGTAGCGCGCTGGGCGTTCGCGGCAGCCGCAGCGGCGAGCTGAGGTTGGATTCCAAGTAGTGTGCCCCCCACCAGGACCACGATCATGGTGAGGATGGAGCCGATCATCCAGAATCGGTTCTTGTCCATGGCTACTTCTCCTCGACCGTGAAGCGCTGCGCAAGGGCGGCATCGTTGACATGCATGATGAGGGTCACGGTGAAGACACCGTCTTCGCCCCTGGCCACCGAGCCAGGAAGGACGTCCGCCACCCCGTTCAGATCGGCGAGGGAGTCCAACCAGGTAGGCACATCCGGTAGTACCGCGCTCTTCACAGTGAATGTCACCGTTGCAATTCGGGCACCCTGCAAAGGTGCGGTGGGCTGCACGTAGAGAGCCAGGGGCGAGGCCGAGTCCACGGCCACCGTCTCCACGCTCACGCTGGCGGGAAGGATGGCTTGAACGCTCTCGAGGTACGACTTCCAGTCGATTTCGGTCGAGGCGCCGACCTGCTGTGCGGCCTTGACAAGCTCGACTTGGCTTTGCACGGTTCGCACCTCGAGGTATTTGGATTGCTCCTCGAGCAACTTGGGCGTCAGCGCCTGCTCACTGGCCAACTGTGACTCGGCTTGCATCGCCCATGCAATGGACCCACCGATACCCAGCCCCATGAGAGCCACCACACCAATGACACCCCAGCCCATTCGGCGACGAACGACCCTGGCGTGACGTTCACGATGAACTTCGGGAGGAAGCAGATCGACTCGGGGAACACCGCCGATGATCAGGGCGACCTCCTTGCCGGCGCGGCTCATGCCGCCCGCCCGAGCGCTAGTCCGAGTGCTACGGCGAATTCGGAACCGTCGCGTCGAAGCTCCTGCAACGTGAGTCCCCTGCCTAGCGCCACTGTTCCAAACGGATCTGCCACTTCGACAGGAAGTCGAGTCATCTCGGCCAAGGCCTCCGGAAGCCCGCGGAGCTGAGAGCCCCCTCCGCTGAGCACAATTTGTCTCACCGCGTCAATCGGCCGAGTGTTCACGAAGTAATTGATGGTGTTACGCAGGCTGGTCAACTGCTCGCTAGCGACCTTGTAGATCACTTCGATCGCCTTCTTGTCAGCGGCGGCCACAGTGCCGGTTGCCAGGCCGAGACGCCGTTTGGTCTCTTCGGGTTGCTCGCCCGCGGGTTCGGCATCGGAGCGCAATGCCTGCGTGATGTCATTGCCACCTGTTGCAATGATGCGCACAAACTGCGGTACACCATCGATGGCAATGACGACACTCGTTGTGCTCCCGCCGATATCGATGAGAGCAACCGTGCCGCTCACACCTGGGCGGGACAGCAACACACGGCTCAGGGCGAAGGGGATCAAGTCAACATCGACGGTGGTCAGGCCGGCCAGTTGGGCAGAGTTCACGTTTGCCAGTACCGCAGCCTTCACTGCTGCGATGAGCAGGCCGCGCACCATAGGTCCGGTTTCACCTTCGATCTCAGCGATGGGGTAGAAGTCGAGGAGCGCGTCAGCGATAGGAATGGGAAGCATTTCTTGCACCTCGAAGGGAAGTGATTCGCGGATGCGAGCTAGCGACATCTTCGGCACGCTGAGGTCACGGGCCAAGACTCGCTGATTACCGACTCCCAGAACAACATTCTTGGTCTTGAATCCCCCTTCGGCCCAGAGCTGTTTGAGGGCGCCGGCGACCGTGTTGGTCTCGATGACCTCGCCGCTCAAGACGGCACCGGCCGGAATCTGAACCTGGTGGTATCGCAACAAAGTTGGTCGCGCCGAACCGGGGTCACTTACTTCGACGGCGCGCAGCATCAGGCCGCCGATGTCCATTCCTACGACACTTGTTGCCACTGGTCCGCTCCTCTGTCGCTTATTGAAAACACGTCTAAATCGCCCCGAGCACGGCCAGGTATCCGTTCCACAGCCACGCGCCGAAGAAGATTCCCACCCATGCGCCGACCAGCATCCACGGGCCGAACGGGATGCCGCTCGTGCGGGTTGCCCGTCCTGCCGCGAGAAGCCCCACGGCGTAGATGCCGCCGAGTAGGAAGGCTGCGAAGGCGCCGACAGCCAACTCTCCCCAGCCGAGGTGCCCCAGGAACAGGCCAAGCACACCCGCCAGTTTGACGTCGCCGAACCCCATGCCGCCGGGGTAAACCAGCGACAGGATGAAGTACGCCAGCCATAGCGCGGCCATGCCGACCCCTGCACGCAACATCGCAACCCAGTCACCTGACAGCGCTGCAGCCGAACCCAGTAGACCAGCGCCAACGACGTAGCTGGGCAGAACCAGCGAATTTGGGAGCCTATGTACGTCAATGTCGATCAGGGCGAGCGCAATGCTCATTGCAACGAGATAAAGAAAACCAGTCAGGACCAGCACATCGCTCGCGATTCCTGCGCCACTTGTTCCTGACAACATCCGCCAAGTGACAGCCACGAACGACAGAGCTGTGCCGGCCTCAACGAGGGGATATCGCGCGGAAATCGAGGTTCGGCAGGTGCGACACTTGCCGGCCAGCAGCAACCAGGACAAAACCGGGATGTTGTCACGCGGCGCGATGTGTGTGCCACAACGTGGGCACGCGCTAGGCGGAGAAACCACGGACAGGTGTATAGGCACCCGATAGACCACCACGTTCAGGAAGGACCCGATAGCGAGACCGAACACGCCACTCGTCGCCAAGGTGAGAAGGGCTAGACCCGCGGGCCACGATGCGATCACGGAATCGGCACTCCAGCGGCAGTGAACGCCGGCTTCACTTCGACCACCACGTTGACCCCATAGGTTGTTGAGACCGGGGAGAGGAACTTCGGCGGTGCAATGTAGCGGAAGCGGTCGTCGTACAGGTAGGCCTTGGTGTATCCGTTGCTTCCGCTGCGCACAATGCCGCGGAACTTCTGCGAGATGGCGCCTTTGACCGTCAGTGTTCCTTGTGTACCGCCACGGTTATAGTTCTGCACCTGGAAAGTGTGGGCCACCGACAGGATCGCGGCGCTGATCGTTCGGTCATTCCCTAGCAGCGTTGAGTACGAGCCGCCCGAAACCTTCACTGGATTCCAGACCCACACCGCGTTCTGTCCGACCAGACCGAGGATGTCATCCTGCGCGGACACGTAAGTAATGTCGCCGGTCACGTACACGTAGTTCTCCGCGGCGAGAGTCATGGCCCCGCTGAGTGCGCCGCTGACGAAGAGGTCGCCGTTACGGCAACCGTACGACCCCGCGACTGAAGCGACATATTCTCCGCTCATCGGGTACCCGATCCCGTTCCCGGCTGCGCAAACCGCGTTGGTGTAGCTCGCGGGATACATGTCCGCGCCACTCGCTGGCCAAGTATTGGGATTGCCTGCCGCGGTCGGAACGTTTTGCACGAAGATCAGGTTGCGGTCGAGCACATCGACGGTTGCTCCCGTGGTCGAAGCCAGTCCGTTGGTCACGTTGCCCGGCGTCCCGCAGCGCGCCGGTGTGGTTCCGGATATGGCCGGTTCGCCAGCCACATTCGTCTTTTTGGTCCACGGCGACCGCACCGTCATCTTGCCATCGCTGGTCAAGGTGATCTTTGTGGGCCCCGTGTACAGGCATCCCGGCATCGCCACGACGGCGATGGGCAGGTCGGACCGGGTTTCGCTCTTCATCTCCGAGTTGGTCTGTGGCATCCCAACCTTCGGACTGTAGGTGGGATTGCCTTTAGAGAAGACCTGCCCCGAGCACGACGATCCGTTCGAGTCCTGTTTGAGATACCGCAATCCCGTTGGCGGGTTGTTGGCCGTCGTGACGATGCCGTTGAAGGTTGCGTCGCACGCGCGGATGGTGTCATTCGAGTGCATCGGGCCGTTGATAACGTCACTGTTGCCGAATGCGATGTCGCTGCAGGCGCTCGTGGGCGGCGTGGGGGTTGGCCGCCCCTGCCAGGCATATTTGACACAGGTGGCAACGTCATCGCCGTTCTGGTCGGGATCCTCGATTTCGTAGTCGGTGAAGTAGAGGAAGTCGATGAAACCTTGCTGTTTCAAGTTGGCCACAATGGTGCGGGTGGCCTGGCCGACGCGACCGGTGGAACGGATGCGCAGGATGCCCGAGCTCGAGTACTTCGAGGTGTCAACCTCATAGCGGTAGGTAGCCCTCCCGCCACTGCCCTCGACGGCGCCCCAAGTGCCGCTCGCTCCGACACCGAAAGCCGGATTGGTCTGGGGTCCGGTGGGAAGAGTCAGCGCACTGGTATTGCTGAACGGCGCGGCCGTGTTGCCGTAGATCATGTAGGCGTTGTCGTTAGCCAGTCTGCTCTCGTACTCCTCGACGCCGGCATATGCGGCCGAGCTCGCGGCGCTCCAATTCTGATCGGAGCTGGCCTTCACGAGGCCGCTCACGGAGAACGCCAGGGCCGAAGTCACCAGAATCAGCATGACCATTCCTGTGCCGATCACCATGGGTAGGGCGATGCCGGCCTCACGGTCTCTCGCGTGGGGACGCCCAAGCATCCGTCTGACCATGAGCATCAGGGCCCCGTCCTGTAAACAGGGAGATTGGGCATGCCGACTGTGTTCTGGAGAGTGACCGCTGAGCGGGTGTCGGTGGCGCTTCCCTGAAGCGTCATAGTGACTTTGATCGCGGCAATGGTCTGGCGTTGAGCCGGAGTCAACCCTCCAGTCGGGGACGTCAGTTCGGTACCGTCCTTGAGCACGTAGGTGAAGAGGTAGGGCGCGCTGCCGCTCTGGGGCGCAACGGTGCCCGCCATAATGCGGGTGGAGCTGGACACCGTCGAGAAGGTGAAGAAGCCCGAACCGACCGGAGTCTCGATCGCGGGCCACTGTGTCTCGATCAGGCGGCGACTTGTGTCGAGAGACAGCTGGATCTTCACGGGCAGTTCCGCTGAAGACACCAGATTGACGTAGGCGTAGAGGGTGACGGACTCGCGCATCGCGGTCTCGAGGGCGGGCTGGTTGGCCGCACCCGAGACAGGGTTCTCCGTGCCTGCCCGGATCACACGAGAAACTTCGTTCATGCCGTTGGATGCCTCGCGTGTATTGCTGTTCAATGTTCTCGCCTGGGAAACTGTGCGCATCGTGCTCGAGTAGAGCCCGGAGACGATCACTCCAACTATGGCGAGCAGAAGCATCGCGACGAGCAGTTCGACGAGGCTGATCCCCTGATCGTCTCTGTTCAGCCGGTGCCGAATACGGGTGATCACGGTGCCACCACTCGCGGGTCCAAAGTGAGAACACCCGACAGGACGCTCGACGGAGGCGGCGCGCTCAGGCCAGAAGTAACGGCGGTCGTTTCGGCGCCGAGCGCTGTGCCGCTGGTGAGCCGCCAAGCACCGTAGGGCAAAGCGACCGTCACCGAGTTGCTATTGAGTTGGCCGAAGCTGTAATTCATGGTCCCGCCGCACCCTGCCGCACCGGTTCCCGGTGCATAAGCCTGGGAGACAGCTTTCAGGAACTTGCCGTTGAGCCCAGTCACCGTCACCAGACCCATCGGGACAGTTGCGGCGACGGGAACGCCGGGGAGAGTCGCTACGGCAGGCACCGCATGGCCCACTGCACCATCCGCCCGGGGCACGGTCCATTCGGCGGGATTCGGTGAAAGACAGCCCGGCAAGGTGGCGCTCGATGCAACGTACTTGCCGCTGAAGATCTGGTATCCAGAGGCAAACGGGTGGAGCTCGTAAACCTTGGACACCGCACTCGTCGTTGCCGTTCGGGTGTACAGCGGGTAGGTGCTCATGAAGGTCGTATCCAGGTTGGTCGGCAGAATTGCCGACCCTGCGGGGGCGTTGGACGCATACGTGACCGTGTACGCGCCGGAGCGGTCGTACTGGAAAGCCACGGATGCTGCGGCACCCGCACCAACCCCCACGAACGAGACCGGAGTGCTGACCTGGTTCACATCGACGGAGTTCGCCGCCGAGACTGTGACGTTGTAGTTGCCCGGGACGACCTTCAGGATGTAGCTGCAGCCTTGCGCATCGGTGGGGTCAGGGATTTCCGTCAGGGTGGCGGCTCCTGCAGCGGGGATGGCAGGAGCGGCGGACACGATCACGCCGGCCTTACCGGTGCCGGATGAGCCCCGGACTGAGACCAGGATGGTGCCCAGCGTTGGATCGTTGATGCGGGTGCCAGGGGCGATCACGGTATCGGCTCGGACCGGCAGGGTCGAGGCGCGCATGCCGTCCCAGGTGACGGAAACATTCACGCGTTTGTACTTCAGTTGTCCGCCTCCCGAACCGCAGGTGGCGTCGGCGCTGACCGACGTGACCCAGTTGGTCTGGCGGTGCAGGTGAAAAGTGGTGCCGTTGATGGTGGTGGTCTTGTCGGCGTCCACCAACGTGAAAAGGTCTTCCACCGCACGATTCAGGTCGATCTCTTGCGCAACCAGGTTGGCCGCTGCTTCACGGGAGCGGTTGTCGTTTCCCATCGACAGGGACAGGGTGAGTGCATACGCCACCGATACAGCGATCATGGCGAAGACCATCATGGCGACCATGATCTCGATGATGGTGACGCCGGAGTCCCGGTCCCTGGTTCCACCGAGGCGAGCATGAATCCTGCTCATGTGGCGGCCCTCTCGGCGTTAGTTCAACTACGGGTGTTGACCAGTGGGTGGGGTCCGCGGAACGCGGTACCCCACTCACTAGTTGGCGAATGTGCCTCGCCTAGCTCCGTGCGGTGCTACGGGGCGGTGCACGCAGTGGGGAGAGTTGCCGGCGCGACCACTTTCACGGCTCCGCCAGATTCAAGGGCGTAGAAGACCGAAGAACCGCTGCTGTTGCTCTTTCCCGCGACACAGAATGCACTTCCGGTGCCGGGCAGGTAGGTCAGCTTGGCGGTGTTGGCGCCCTTTGACGCGCCGGCGTTCAAAGCCGCGGTTGTCAGCGTGACGCCGGTGGCGTCGATCACGGAGGTCGCTGTGGGCAATGCGCCGGTGTTCGTCTGGAGGCTGACGATGGCGGTCTTGAGGTTCACAACGTCCGATTGAGCGGAGCTGTCCTTGGCGTTGTCCTGAACGCCCAGATACACCGGAATGGCGATGGCCGCCAGGATCCCGATGATGATTACGACCACTAGCAACTCGATCAGAGTGAAGCCCTTGTCGTTCGCGTCGGGGTCGTTGCGGCGGCGGTTGAGTGCGGCGAGGCTGCGAGAGAGCAAAGTGACTTCCATTCCATAGGTGAGATCGAACTGGCGGTCAGGGCCGCTCTGTTGTCATGTTATTGGGAGGATATTCCCAGCTACGACCCATGGACGAGGGGTATTTTATCCAGGTCGCACCCCATTTCTGGGGTCATGGCGAATGCTCCGAACCTCGCGCGGGCGCGACGGACGGCTGCTGCTCCTGTATGCAACGACAACGCCCGGCCCTCTACTTGATGACCGATGCGATGCTGAAGATAGGCAGATAGAGGGCGATGACCATGCCGCCGATCACGACGCCGAGGAAGGCGATCAGGATGGGCTCGATGGCAGAGGTGAGCTGCTCGGTTGTCGATTCGACCTCCTGGTCGTAAAAGTCGGCGATCTTGTTGAGCATGGTCTCCAACGAGCCGGCGTCCTCGCCCACAGCGATCATCTGCGTGACCATCGGCGGGAAAACGGGTTGCCTAATCAGGGGGCCCGCGATCGATTGTCCCTGTCTGACCGACTCGGCAACCTTGACCAAGGCATTCTCGATCACCCAGTTGCCCGAAGTCTCTCCCACGATCTTTAGGGCTTGGAGGATGGGGACGCCGGCGCCTATCATATTGGCGAAATTGCGGCTGAAACGGGCGACGGCGATCTTCTTGAGCAGGCTGCCGAACACCGGCAGTCTGAGCTTGACTGGGTCCACGGCCATACGCACTCGTGCAGAGTGCTTGTTCTTGCGCCACCAGAAGCCGAAAGCCACCCCGCCAACGACTAGAACAGGAACGACATAGACCATGGCATGGGAGAGATTGACGAGGATCATGGTGGGCACCGGGAGTCCGCTTCCGAGGCCCTTGAACATGTCCTCGAAGATCGGAACGATGAAAATCAGCATGATCAGCACCGAGACCAGGGACATGATCAGCACGATCACCGGGTAGGTCATCGCCGACTTGATGGTGCCGCGCAGCTTGACCTCTTTTTCAAAGTTCGCCGCGATCGACTCCAGCGCGCCATCGAGAAAACCGCCGGTTTCGCCGGCGCGAACCATGTTGATCATGATCGGCGGGAAAGACTCGCTGTGTTTGGCGAACGACTCGGAGATCGAGACCCCGGTCTCGACGTCGTCGCGCACTTGGGCGAGAATTCTCGCGAGCGGCTTGCTCTCGGTCTGCTCGGCCAGGATGTTGAGGGTGCGCAGCAGAGACAGCCCGGAGCCGATCATCGTGGCCATCTGCCGGCTCATGATGGCAAGGTCCTTGAGGCCGACACCGCGGCTGAAACCCGGGATCGAGATCTCCCGGTTGAGGCCGGTGCCCTCGGTCGCCTCCGTGATGGAAATCGGCGAGATGCCCATGGTGCCGAGTCGGGTCGCCACGGCACCCTCGCTCGGCGCATCAAGCTTGCCCTTGACCGTCTTGCCCGTGCTGTCACGGCCCGTATAAACCCAGGGCTGAACGGCTGACATCAGCGCTGCGGAATGGAGTACGTGTCGCCGTAGTCGACGCCGCCGCCGCCCATGTTATTCGACGACGCATCCGTGGGCGTCTCTGCCCGCTTGATGAGCTGGGTGAGGCTCTCGGTGTCGTGGGCCTTGTCCATGGCCGCCTGCCGGGTGATCTGGCCCGAGTCGACGAGGTCAGCGAGGTGCTGGTCCATGGTGTGCATGCCATCGGCACTGCCGGCCTGCATCATTGAGGTGATTTGGTGGGTTTTGCCCTCGCGGATGAGGTTGGCGATGGCCGGGGTAGTCACCAGGATCTCGGTGGCCACGACTCGGCCCTTATCGTTCGCCTTCTTGACCAAGGTCTGGCAGACGACGCCGCGCAGGGTGGCGGCAAGCTGGGTGCGAATCTGCCCCTGCTGGTGCGGCGGGAAGACGTCGATCATGCGGTCGATGGTCTGGGCTGCATCCTGGGTGTGCAGAGTGGCGAACACCAGATGGCCGGTTTCGGCCGCGGTCAGCGCCACCGAGATGGTCTCCAGGTCACGCAGTTCACCAATGAGGATGATGTCTGGGTCCTGCCGCAATACGTGTTTGAGGGCGGCGGCGAAGCTGTGCGTGTCGTGGCCGACCTCGCGCTGGTTCACCAGCGACTTCTTGTGCCGGTGCAGGAACTCGATCGGGTCTTCAACGGTCACGATGTGGTCGGGCCGCGTGCTGTTGGCCAGGTCGACCATGGCAGCCAACGTCGTCGACTTGCCGGAGCCGGTGGGGCCGGTGACCAGCACCAGGCCGCGCGGGAGCAGCGAAAAGCGGCCGACGGACTCGGGCACCCCCAGGGCCTTCAGCGGCTTGATCTCCCGGGGGATGAGTCGGAATGCGGCTCCGATCGAATTGCGCTGGTGGTAGAAGTTGACCCGGAATCGTGCGCCGGCAGCGGTGTAGGCGAAGTCGAGCTCGCGCTCCTCGTCAAAGCGCACCCGGTCGCCGATCGAGATGATGCTGTAGAGCGCGGCATTCACCTTGTCCTGCATCCAGACGGGCAGGCCGTCGATGGGGCGCAGGGCGCCGTCCATGCGCATGGTCGGCGGAGCTCCGACGGTGATGTGCAGGTCGGAGGCCTCCAGCTCGAGAACCAGGGTGAGCGCGTCGATCAGGTCGGGATCGGCCTGACGACCGTCGGGGCCGATGTGCGGCGGCGCAGGTGTGCGCACCGTTGCCACCGGAGCGGTCGGCTCCGCACGGATGGCGGCACGGCGCCCCGAAGGAACGTGCACCGACCCCGGCGTGTAGATACGTTCCCTCTGCGGCGGTGCATAGGCACTCACAATCGGCACCGTGACCGGTTCAACTGTGCCTAGCCGCACGGTGTCCACGGGGACGGCGATTGTTACGGGAGGCTCCGGTGAGATGACGTCGATCTGCACCGTGGCGTCATCGAGTTCGTCCTGCTGGGCAGCATCCGCTACGACGGCCGCGGCAATGATCTCGTCTTCGGCATCGGCTGCGATCGCATCCCACCACGACATGTTGTCGCCAGGCTGGCTCGCTGGAATCTCATAGATTGGCTTTTCCATGCTGGGTTCCCTTTCGGCACGCGCGAGCGCTATGCGACGACTCGCAAAATCTCTTCGATGGATGTCAGACCCATGCGGACCTTTTCCCAGCCGTCCTCACGGAGGGTAATCATTCCTTCGGCCCGGGCTGCCCTGCCGATGTCGGCGCTCGACGCCCGCTCAACGGCTAGCCGCTCGATGTTCTCAGACACGGTCATGACTTCGTGAACAGCAATCCGACCGCGGTAGCCGGTCTTCGAGCAGTTCTGGCAGCCGATCGGTTGGTACAGCACCGGTAGCGGCCGCAGTGGGTCGTATCCGAATCGCAAGTGGTTGAGCTGCTCGCTAGAGACCTCGGCCGGCTGCTTGCATCGGTCGCAAAGCCGACGCGCGAGTCGCTGGGCCACCACGCAGTCCAGAGCTGACCCGACGAGGAACGGTTCGATGCCCATTTCAGTGAGCCGGGTGATCGCACTGGGCGCGTCGTTGGTGTGCAGCGTTGACAGCACGAGGTGACCGGTCAGCGATGCCTCGATCGCGATCTGCGCAGTCTCGTGGTCCCGGATCTCACCGAGCAGAACCACATCCGGGTCGCTGCGCAGAATGGAACGCAACGCGCTGGCGAAAGTCAGGCCGGCCTTCACGTTCACCTGAACCTGGTTGATGTCTTTCATCCGGTACTCAACCGGGTCTTCCACGGTAATCACATTGATCTCGGGCCGAGCGACGGAGTGCAAGGTCGTGTAGAGCGTCGTCGATTTACCCGAACCGGTGGGGCCCGTGATCAGGATCATTCCGTACGGCTTGGTATACGACTTCTTGTACGCCTCGTAGTTGTACTCCAGCAGATTGAGGTCGTGAAGATCCATGGTCGTGCTCGAGTTGTCGAGGATTCTCATGACGATCTTCTCGCCCCACACGGTAGGCAGCGTGGCAACGCGCAGATCGATCTGACGGCCACCGTGACTTACAGACATCCGGCCGTCCTGCGGCTTGCGTCGTTCGGCGATATCGATGTCGCTCATGATCTTGAGTCGAGAGATGACACCGTTCTGGATGCTCTTGGGCGCGTGCTGCATCTCGTGCAGCACACCATCGATGCGATAGCGCACTCGGAGACTCTGCTCCCCCGGTTCGATGTGGATGTCCGAGGCTTTGTCTTGTATGGCCTGGCTGACGAGCAGGTTCACGAACCGTACGATGGGCGCGTCATCGTCCTGGGAGTCGGAGACTCCAAAGGACGTGCTCTCGACCGGAGCCTGCTCCTCTTCCATCGTGGTGGTGAGGTTGCTGAGTTCGTCGTCGGCGCGGTGGTAGCGCGCGATTGCGGCCAATAGGTCGCCGCGTTCGGCGACGACTGGGATGATGCGCATATGCGCAGCCTCGCGCATGTCGTCGATGGCGAAGACGTTGCCGGGGTCCACCATGGCGACCACGAGACGACCGGCCTCGATGGTGATGGGCAGCACCAGATGACGCCGGGACATAGCCGGGGTAACGAGGGAGACCGCCAGGCGGTCGACCGGGTACTCCATCAGTTCGACGAACGGCAGGCCGGCCTGTTCGGCGCGAGCCCTTGCAAACTGGATCTCAGTGATGACGCCGGAGTCGACCAGGGCACGTACCGCGGACTCGTCGGCCGGGTCGCCGGCCATTAGCTTATCGAGATGTTCGATTGGTAGCAGTCCGTGCAGGATGAGTATCTCGGTCAGGGTGGGCATGCGACCTTCCCCCTGGCTGCGTGTGGTGCGGACTCGGAAAAAGACGGGCTGACCGGGTCAGCGAGTACCGAGGCGTCTGTGGTGACAGCCCACGTTAGCGCCGTGGGTTCGGCTCAATACAGTCCCGAAACAGGGGGTGTTTGCGGCAGGTGCACGGGCGGGTCCTTGGTTCCAGAGACGGGTCACTGGGTCTCGACAAGCTCGACCAGCGGGAGACAAGCTCGACCAGCCGGGGCAGGGGCTCAGGCGTCGGGCCAGAGGGTGGTGATGATGTCGCGGGTATAACCGGACGGGCCGGCGTTGGTGTAACGGGTGGCGAGCCAGATACCGTCGCGCAGGAAGTGGGACTCGCCGACGAGGAGATCGCCGTAGTCGGTCTCGCTGGTGCATCGCAGCCCGTCGAGTTCCTCGTAGCAGTCGAATCCCAGTTCGGTGAGACGGTCGGTTACCGCTGTCGTCTGTTCCGGCGTGACCCATACCACGCTGGTATCGACGCCGCTGTCGCTGGGGCCGTCGGCATCCGCCCACCGGCAGGTGAGGTGCGCGGTGGAAGCAACGATGCCCACCAGTTGCGGGTCGTAGACGCCCACGCCCACATCGACAGCAGGCGCTGTGGTCCACTCCGGGTTCAGCACCAGGTCATCGAACTCCTCGACCATGTCGGTGCTGTAGATCTCGTCACAGGAGGTGGGCGTCGGGGTGCCCGGCGCGATGGTGGCCGTAGGCGTGGTCACCGGAGCCGGGGCCGGGGACTCGGTCGGCGCCGGCCGAGCACCCGGCTGATTCTCCGGGGCGTTGGCGCCCTGTGGCCTGAGGAGCACGGTGACCGCAGCGTAGACGACCAGCACCGTGACGATGCCACCCAGAATGAGCAGCGTCCATTCACGGCCGGGCGTCATGGTGGGTGTTCCTTGGGCGTGCATGCAGCCTCCCTGAGCGCGGTTCTCCCGGGGGAATCTGCGCTCAGCATAGCCCGGCCCGGCCTCAGGAGTCAGGCGGTTAGGCGCCGGCCCAGATCGTCGCCACCATGTCGTGGGTGTAGCCATCCGGGCCCGCGTTCACGTAGTGCGTGGCCAGCCAGATGCCGTCGCGCAGAAAGTGCGATTCACCGGCGAGACCGTCGCTGTCTGCGGCGGATTCGATGACGCAGCGGATGCCGCCGAGCTCCTCGTAGCAGTTCTGGCCGAGAGCGAGCAAGCGCTGGTGTGCCTGCTCGGACTGCTCGGCGGTGACGAAGACCACGTTCGTGGTGAGGCCACTGTCAGACCCGCCGCCTTCCGCGGCCCAGATGCAGGTGAGGTGGTCGGTGCTCTCAATGAGGGCGGTGAGGTCCGCATCGACGGTGCCGGCCTGAAGAACGTCGTCGTTGTCCACGGTCCACTCCGGGTTGAGGGTGCGGGTTTCACTGAACGTCGACAGCATGCCGGGGCTGTAGATCGAGTCGCAGGTGGTGGGGTGCGGGCCCGTCGGCACGGCCGGAGCGGCGCTGGCGACGGGGATCGGCTCGGCGGATGTCGACGGGGTAGGCCGGGTCGAGGTGGGGTCGCCGCCGGCGGTCGGAGTACCTGCTCCCCCGCGCCAGACGACCAGCACAATAATCAGGGCAACAACCAGCAGCCCACCGATTCCGGACAGGACAACCCAGAGCAGCCGGCGTGACGGCACGCCGGTCGGTGACGGTGCAGAGCTCATTGCGACCCCCTCGTAGATTTCCCCCAGACTATCGGGAAGGGATCTGGCTGACGGCGGGCCGCGCTGCGACCACGAGAATCCCTACTGGTCGGCCGACTTGCGGCGGATGCGGCGGATGACGAGAAGGCCCGCACCAACCACCACGAGAAGCACCCCTCCGGCGATGATCGGCCCGAGGCTGACACCGGTCTCCGCCAGATCGTTCGGGCCCGCTACCCGGATGGCGCTCCATCCGATCACAGTGCCCGCCGCGTTCGTCACCACCAGGCGGTGATCGCCGGCGGCGAGGGGGTCTGGTGTCACGACCCGGATGGTGCCGTCGGCTTGCACGATGTAGGAGCCGGCCGAGGTGGGGGTGGAGAAGAACCAGGCATACACGGTTTCGCCGGCGGCAACCCCGTTGACCTCGACCCGGGTGGTGACGCCGGGCGTGACCACGGCGGCCATCGAGAGCCCGCCCTGGGATGCCGGCGTGAGGGCTGCCTCTGCCGGAGCCGCCGGGGCTACGGGTGCGGCCGGGGCGGGCGGCGTGGCAGGGGCGGTCTCTTCGGGGACGGGCACCGGGGTGGGGGTGGGAGTTGCCGTCGGAGTGGGCGTAGGCGTCGGTGTGGGGGTCCCCGTCGGCGTGGGGGTCGGCGTCGGCGTGGAAGTCGGAGTCGGCGTGGGCGTCGGAGTGGGCGTGCCGGTCGGCTTGGGTGTGGGGGTGGGCGTGCCGGTCGGCTTGGGTGTGGGGGTGGGCGTCGGCGGCGCGGTGAAAGTGGGCGTCGGGGTCGGGCTCGGCGTTGGAGTCGCTGTGGGCGTCGGGGTCAGTGCCGTGGCGCTGTCAGCGTGCGCGGCCTGCGGAGAGAGCGCCACGAAGAAAAGGGCAACCAGGGCCATGGTCGCGATGACAAGAGCCCGCCCGGAGAAGCGAATCGGTGTTGACATCACACAACCCCCAGCCTGTAGCCGACGAGTTGGGTGCGAGCGCAGAGCATCTCGGGCACGCTCAGGATAACGACAGACCAGTTCGGGGGTCAAGCATCCGCTGTGCGCGATTTTGCGTTTCTGGCGGAGCGCTAGCCCTCCGGCCAGAGGTTGTTCACCATGTCGAGCGTGTATCCATCCGGGCCGGCATTGGAGTATTCGGTGGCCAACCAGATGCCGTCTCGCAGGAAGTGCGACTCGCCAAAATAACCCTCGTCGTTGGATCCCTCGGTGGTGCAGCGCAAACCACCCTCCTGTTCGGAGCAGCTGTCGCCGCGGTCCCGCAGATGATCTTCGACCGTAGCGCTGTCCGCGGCGTCCACCCACACCAGGGTGGTGGAAACCCCCGCTCCGGAGGGCCCCTCCGGCTTGGCCCACTGGCATAGGAGCGAGTCGTTGGCATCGATCACGCCCTCCAGCACCGGGTCGTCCTCGCCGATCTTCATGTCCAACTCCGGGTCGTCGAGCCAGGCCGGGTTGAGCACCATATCGCCGAAGGCGGCCACCATCTCGGGGCTGTACAGCTCGTCACAGGAGCCGGGTTGCGGTGTGCCCGGCGCGGCGGAACTGCCCGAGGCGGCGGGCGTGCCGGAGTTGGATGCGGTCGGCCCGGCAGGGGTGGGCGGAGCCGTCGCCGACGGGGTCGGCCGGGCTGCCTCGGTGGCGGCCGGGGTGGATGCGCCGCGCGCCCAGAGCACCCCGATGATGATGATGACCGCCAGCGCCAACAGGGCGGCGAGCACCCCGATGGTCACCCACAGCCGGCGATTCGCCGGAGGGGGTGCCGGTGAATGTGCAGCGCCCATGAGTGGATTCCTCGCGGTTAACGTCGAGGATAGTCCGATGGTTGCGGAGTGCTACGGGATGGGGTGCGGGGTCTCGACAAGCTCGACCAGCGGACGGGTTAACGGGGAATGGCCCCCTGCCGAAGCAGGGGGCCATCCGGGAATCACACTCGGTTAGTTGTACGTACCGGGGGTGAAGTCATCCGACGAGAAGCTGTCGAAGTCGACGAAGCTCAGGTCACCCTCGGTGAACGCTGCATCGTCAGTGAAGATGCGGTTCGGGTAACGCTCAGCCTTGGCTTCATCCGTTGCCTCGACGTTGACGTCGCGGTAGCGGGGAAGACCGGTGCCGGCCGGGATCAACTTACCGATGATCACGTTCTCCTTGAGGCCCATCAGCGGGTCGCTCTTGCCTTCCATGGCCGCCTGGGTCAGAACCCGGGTGGTCTCCTGGAAGGAAGCGGCCGACAGCCAGGACTCGGTTGCCAGTGAAGCCTTGGTGATACCCATGACTTCCTGACGAGCCGAAGCCGTCTTCTTGCCCTCGGTGAGCGCGGTGCGGTTGAGTTCGTTGTACTTCAACCGGTCAACGAGCTCGCCCGGCAGCAGGCCGGTGTCGCCGTGCTCCACAACAGTCACCTTGCGAAGCATCTGACGAACGATGACCTCGATGTGCTTGTCGTGAATCGGCACGCCCTGCGAACGGTAGACATCCTGCACGCCACCAACGAGGTGCTTCTGCACCGCGCGGACACCCTTGACTCGAAGAACTTCCTTCGGGTCGACGGCGCCGATGATGATCTGCGTGCCGAGCTCCACGTGCTGGCCATCCTCAACGAGGAGGGTCGCGCGCTTGAGCACCGGGTAGGCGATAGCTTCGTCACCGTTGTCGGGGGTCAGGATCACCTTGCGGCTACGGTCCGTGTCCTCAATGGTGATGCGGCCAGCAACGTCGACGATCGGCGATGCACCCTTGGGGGTACGTGCCTCGAAGAGCTCCTGCACCCGGGGCAGACCCTGGGTGATGTCGTCTGCGGATGCGGAACCACCGGTGTGGAAGGTACGCATGGTTAGCTGCGTGCCGGGCTCACCGATCGACTGTGCGGCGATGATGCCGACGGCCTCTCCGATGTCGACCAGCAGGCCGGTTGCGAGCGAACGGCCGTAGCAGACCGCACACACACCGACAGCCGATTCGCAGGTCAGAACCGAGCGAACCTTGATGTTCTCGACGCCGGCCAGAACCAGCTTCTCGATCATCACGTCACCGACGTCGTCACCGGCGTCAGCAACGACCTCGCCTGCGGCGTTGACCGCGGGGGCGGCCAGGCTGCGAGCGTAGACGGCGTTCTCCACGTTCGGGTGACGCGAGAGAACTCCCGCGGCATCCTTCGTGGCGATCGGCAGGTCGAGACCCTTGGTCGTGCCGCAATCGTCTTCGCGGATGATGACATCCTGCGAGACGTCGACGAGACGACGCGTGAGGTACCCGGAGTCTGCGGTACGCAGAGCGGTGTCGGCCAGACCCTTACGAGCACCGTGAGTAGCAATGAAGTACTCGGCGACGGACAGGCCTTCGCGGTAGCTCGAGATAATCGGGCGAGGGATGATCTCACCCTTCGGGTTGTTAACCAGACCACGCATACCGGCGATGTTTCGCACCTGCAGCCAGTTACCACGAGCACCAGAGGTGACCATCCGGTTGATCGTGTTGTCGGCCGGGAAGTTCGCCTGCATGGCCGCGGCAACGTCTTCGGTCGCCTTGGTCCAGATCTGGATGAGCTCCTGACGACGCTCGAGGTCGGTCGTGAGACCCTTCTCGAACTGCGTCTGGACCTTCGCGGCCATCTTCTCGTAGCCGGCAACGATCTGCGGCTTGTTCGGCGGCGTGAGGATGTCGCTGAGCGCGACGGTCACACCGGAACGGGTGGCCCAGTAGAAGCCGGCGTCCTTGATGCGGTCGAGCGTTGCCGCTACTTCCACCTTCGGGTACCGCTCTGCCAGGTCGTTGACGATTCCGCTCAAGCTGCCCTTGTCGGCGACCTGCTCGAAGTACGGGTAGTCGGTCGGCAGCGCCTCGTTGAAGATGGCGCGGCCCAGCGTGGTGTTCACCAGCACGGTTCCAACAGCCTGACCGTTGACCAGCTCGACACCTTCGGGCTGGGTGCCCTCGGTGAAGTACAGGTCGGCGATGCGGATGCGCACCTTGGCGTTGAGGTCGAGCGACTTCTGGTCGAAGGCCAGGATGGCCTCGGAGACAGAGGTGAACGCGCGGCCCTCGCCGGTGACGCCTTCCTTGAGCGTGGTCAGGTGGTGCAGACCGATGATCATGTCCTGCGTGGGCAGGGTCACCGGACGACCGTCAGACGGCTTCAGGATGTTGTTCGAGGCGAGCATCAGGATGCGCGCTTCGGCCTGGGCCTCCATCGACAGCGGCAGGTGCACAGCCATCTGGTCACCGTCGAAGTCGGCGTTGAACGCCGCACAGACGAGGGGGTGCAGCTGGATGGCCTTACCCTCCACGAGCTGAGGTTCGAAAGCCTGGATACCGAGGCGGTGCAGCGTGGGTGCACGGTTCAGCAGAACCGGGCGCTCACGGATGATCTCCTCGAGCACGTCCCAAACCTGCGGGCGTGAACGCTCGACCATGCGCTTGGCGGCCTTGATGTTCTGAGCGTGGCTCAGGTCGATCAGGCGCTTGATCACGAACGGCTTGAAGAGCTCCAGCGCCATCTGCTTGGGCAGACCACACTGGTGCAGCTTCAGCTGCGGCCCGACGATGATGACCGAACGGCCAGAGTAGTCAACGCGCTTACCGAGCAGGTTCTGGCGGAAACGACCCTGCTTACCCTTGAGCATGTCGCTCAGGGACTTGAGGGCGCGGTTACCGGTACCCGTGACGGGGCGGCCACGACGACCGTTGTCGAAGAGCGCGTCAACGGCCTCCTGCAGCATCCGCTTCTCGTTGTTCACGATGATCTCGGGGGCACCGAGGTCAAGCAGACGACGCAGACGGTTGTTGCGGTTGATCACACGACGGTAGAGGTCGTTGAGGTCAGAGGTCGCGAAGCGGCCACCGTCGAGCTGCACCATCGGGCGCAGTTCCGGCGGGATGACCGGCACGACGTCGAGCACCATCGCGGCCGGCGAGTTGCCGGTCATGATGAAGGCGTTGACGACGCGCAGACGCTTGATGGCGCGGATCTTCTTCTGACCCTTGCCCTCGGCGATCTGCAGGTGCAGGTTTTCGCTCTCGGTGACCAGGTCGAAGGCCTCGAGGCGCTTCTTGATGGCCTCGGCGCCCATGTAGGCCTCGAAGTACATGCCGAAGCGGTCCTGGAGCTCGTGGAAGACGGAGTCTTCCGGCTTCAGGTCGCCGACCTTGAGGGTGCGGAAGTCTTCCCACACACGCTCGAGGTGAGCGATCTGCTCGTCGGCCGACTTGCGGACCTGGGACATCTCCTTCTCGGCGGCGTCCTTGGTGCGCTTCTTCTGGTCGCTCTTGGCGCCTTCGGCCTCCAGTGCTGCGAGGTCGGTTTCGAGGCGCTGCAGGCGGTCAGCGATGCGGGAGTCGCGGCTGCCTTCGAGAGTCTTGATCTCGAGACGCAGTTCGTTCTCCAGCCCAGGCATGTCCTGGTGGCGACCGTCTTCGTCAACCTCGATGACCATGTAGGCAGCGAAGTAGATGACCTTTTCGAGGTCCTTCGGAGCCATGTCGAGCAGGTAACCGAGACGCGAGGGAACACCCTTGAAGTACCAGATGTGAGTAACCGGGGCGGCGAGCTCGATGTGGCCCATGCGCTCACGGCGCACCGACGACTTCGTGACCTCTACGCCACAGCGCTCACAAACGATGCCTTTGAAGCGCACTCGCTTGTACTTGCCGCACGAGCACTCCCAGTCGCGGGACGGTCCGAAGATCTGCTCTCCGAAGAGGCCATCCTTTTCGGGTTTCAGCGTGCGGTAGTTGATGGTTTCGGGCTTCTTGACCTCACCGTGCGACCAACGACGGATGTCGTCGGCGGTGGCCAGGCCAATGCGAAGCTCGTCAAATGTTGTTACGTCGAGCAATTTCTCTCCTTGGAAAGTTTTCGAGTATTCGTCAGTGGCCTGGTTTAGATGTCGTCGATTGACGACGACTCAAACCGGGTGGAAATGTTGATGCCCAGCTCCTCCGCTGCGCGGAAGACCTCGTCATCCGTGTCGCGCAGGCTGACTGCGGTTCCATCGGCCGAGAGCACCTCGACGTTCAGGCACAGCGACTGCATTTCCTTGATCAGAACCTTGAAGCTCTCGGGGATACCGGGTTCCTGAATGTTCTCGCCCTTGACGATGGCTTCGTACACCTTGACGCGGCCGAGGATGTCGTCCGACTTGATGGTCAGGAGTTCCTGCAGGGCGTAAGCGGCTCCATATGCTTCGAGCGCCCACACCTCCATCTCACCGAAACGCTGTCCACCGAACTGCGCCTTACCACCCAGCGGCTGCTGCGTGATCATGGAGTACGGACCCGTCGAGCGTGCGTGGATCTTGTCATCGACAAGGTGGTGCAGCTTCAGGATGTACATGTATCCGACCGCGATTGGCATCGGGTACGGCTCGCCGGAGCGGCCATCGAACAGCTGCGTCTTTCCGGTGGAGTCGATGAGGCGGTCGCCGTCGCGAGTCAGAGTCGTCGAGTCGAGCAGACCGGCGATTTCCTCCTCGAGCGCGCCGTCGAATACCGGGGTCGCGACCTTGGTGTTCGGGGCTGCGCTGTGAGCGGCCTCGGGCAGACGGCCGGCCCACTTGGGCTTGCCCTCAACCTGCCAGCCCTGCTTGGCGATCCAGCCGAGGTGGGTCTCCAGGACCTGGCCGAAGTTCATTCGACCGGGGATGCCCAGCGGGTTCAGGATGATGTCGACCGGGGTTCCGTCGGCGAGGAACGGCATGTCCTCGACCGGCAGGATCTTGGAGATGACACCCTTGTTGCCGTGACGACCGGCGAGCTTGTCACCCTCGGTGATCTTGCGCTTCTGGGCGATGAAGACCACAACGCGCTGGTTGACGCCCGAGCCGAGCTCGTCGTCGCCATCCTGCGAGTCGAAGACCTTGACACCGATGATGGTGCCACGCTCACCGTGGGGAACCTTCAGCGAGGTGTCGCGAACTTCGCGGCTCTTCTCGTTGAAGATCGCGCGCAGCAGGCGCTCCTCAGCGGAAAGCTCGGTCTCGCCCTTCGGCGTGACCTTGCCCACGAGGATGTCGCCGGGGCGAACCTCGGCACCGATGCGGATGATGCCGCGCTCGTCCAGGTCTGCAAGCAGATCCGGGGAGACGTTCGGCAGGTCGCGAGTGATCTCTTCCTTGCCCAACTTGGTGTCGCGCGCGTCAACTTCGTACTCTTCGATGTGAATCGAGGAGAGAACGTCGTCCTTCACCAGGTTCTGGCTCAGGATGATGGCGTCCTCGAAGTTGTGACCCTCCCATGACATGAATGCCACGAGGAGGTTCTTTCCGAGTGCGAGCTCGCCCTGGTCGGTAGCGGGACCATCGGCGATGACCTCGCCGGCCTCGATACGGTCGCCGGCGTTGACGATGACGCGGTGGTTGTAGCTGGTGCCCTGGTTGGAGCGGCTGAACTTGCGCAGGTAGTAGTCCTGCGTTCCGCCCTCGTCGAGCTGGATGGTGACGACATCAGCCGACACCTCCATGACCACACCGGACTTCTGTGCGGTGAGCACGTCGCCGGCGTCGATGGCCGCGAAGCCCTCCATACCGGTTCCGACCAGCGGGCTGTCGCTGAGCAGCAGCGGCACAGCCTGACGCTGCATGTTGGCACCCATGAGTGCGCGGTTAGCGTCGTCGTGCTCGAGGAAGGGGATGAGCGAGGTCGCGACCGACACCATCTGGCGCGGCGAGACATCCATGTAGCCGATGTCTTCTGCGGGGAAGAGGTCGACCTCTCCACCCTTCTTACGGGCCAGAACGCGGCCCTCAGCGAAGCGGGCTGCCTTGGTCAGCGGGGCGTTGGCCTGCGCGACGATGTACTCGTCTTCCTCACTTGCGGTGAGGTAGTCGATCGTCGTGGAGACGACACCGTCGATGACACGACGGTACGGGGTCTCGATGAAACCGAAGGCGTTGATCCGCGCGAAGGAGGCGAGCGAACCGATCAGCCCGATGTTCGGGCCTTCCGGGGTTTCAATCGGGCACATGCGGCCGTAGTGGGACGGGTGAACGTCTCGCACCTCGACGCCGGCACGGTCACGGGACAGACCACCCGGGCCCAGCGCGGACAGACGACGCTTGTGCGTCAGGCCGGCGAGCGGGTTGTTCTGGTCCATGAACTGCGACAGCTGGCTCGTACCGAAGAACTCCTTGATCGCGGCGACGACGGGGCGCACGTTGATCAGGGTCTGCGGGGTGATCGCTTCGATGTCCTGCGTGGTCATGCGCTCGCGAACGACGCGCTCCATGCGGGACAGGCCGGTGCGCACCTGGTTCTGGATGAGCTCGCCGACGGCGCGGATACGACGGTTACCGAAGTGGTCGATGTCGTCGATGTCGATGCGGATGTCGGTCTCGACACCGTCGCGCGTTCCACGGATCGTGGTCTGGTTGTCGTGCAGCGCAACCAGGTACTTGATCGTGGCCAGGATGTCCTGGAGCGTGAGGACGGAGTCGCTCAGCGGAGCCTCGAGGCCCAGCTTGCGGTTGATCTTGTAACGACCAACCTTGGCCAGGTCGTAGCGCTTGGAGTTGAAGAAGAAGTTGTCGAGCAGCGCACGCGCAGCCTCGGCAGCAACCTGTTCGCCCGGACGCAGCTTGCGGTAGATGTCCTTGAGGGCTTCTTCCTTGGTAAGGATGTTGTCCTTCTCAAGGGTGAGCTCGATGGACGCGAAGCCCTTGAATTCTTCGAGGATCTCTTCGGAGGTGAGGCCGAGAGCCTTGAGGAACACCGTGACGGACTGCTTGCGCTTGCGGTCGATGCGAACGCCGACCTGGTCGCGCTTGTCGATCTCGAATTCGAGCCAGGCACCACGGCTCGGGATGACACGGGCGGAGTAGATGTCCTTATCGGAGGTCTTCTCCTGTTCGCGGTTGAAGTACACACCGGGCGAACGCACCAGCTGCGACACGACGACACGCTCGGTGCCGTTGATCACGAAGGTGCCCTTGGGGGTCATCAGCGGGAAGTCGCCCATGAACACGGTCTGGGTCTTGATCTCACCGGTGAGGTGGTTCATGAACTCAGCGTTCACATACAGCGGTGCGGAATAGGTCTTGCCCTTTTCCTTGCACTCGTCGATGGTGTACTTCTCCGGCTCGAGCTCCGGGTTGGTGAAGGACAGCTGCATCGTTTCGCTGAGGTCTTCGATCGGAGAGATCTCCTCGAAGATCTCGTCGAGACCGGTGCGAGTCGGCAGGTCCTGTCGTCCGGCAGCCTGAGCCTCGGCGACGCGAGCCTTCCAGATGTCGTTTCCGACGAGCCAGTCGAAGCTCTCGGTCTGCAAAGCCAGCAGATCGGGAACGGTCAGGTTGTCGGTGATCTTTGCGAACGAAAGACGGCCAGCGGCTCGTCCGTTCTTGGGTGAATTGGTGGTTGCGTTGCGCGCAGCAGCCAAGGAAGTAACCTCCGTGGACCCCGTCAGGTCTAATCACTGTTAGTAATTTGGTATGGACTCCACAGATCCTTCAGCTGGGATGTCCATCCGTAGATATGAGGACATCCGGCGAAGAAATGTGCTGCAAGGTGGCTTGAGCACGCAAAGCCGACCGCAATATGAAGGCAGAGTTAAATCTGGGAGCGCAAAGGTCAACTATATGCCGTTGACGCGCTCGTGTCTACTGGAATGTTGACCTTCGTCAAATTCTCAGGTATAACCCGGTTTCGCGGGGCCGACTGGAGCGACGACGCTAGTGCGGGAGTTGCTCCATTCTGCACCATCCCGGCGGATGCTGCGTTCACGCCGCAAGCGTGTCGTTGCGGTGCGTTGATGATGCTGCGGTGGCGCGCACGGTTCCGCTCGCGAAAGCGGTTGTGTGGCTGCCTCCGGAGCGGGAAGCGACCATGGGACCGCACTCGCGAGATGTGGCGGGGTGACCGGGCTGTCAGACTGGGGGAATGAGCAGGGGCGAGCACGAACATCCGACGATCACGCTGAAACTGAGCGGTCACCAGGCCGTGATCGAGCCTGACCGCTTCACGCCGGGCAGCTACCAGCTGGTGGTCGACGGCACGCCGCAGTCGCACGTAAACATCGACAACCCAGACGAGTTGTTCTTCGAATACATCCAGCGCATCGGGCATGTCATCGACCTGATTGGCGACCCGGGCGAGCCGATCACGGCCGTACACCTGGGCGCCGGCGCGCTCACCCTCCCCCGCTATGTGGAGGCGACCCGGCCGGGATCCCGGCAGCAGGTGGTGGAGATCGAGAGCGACCTGATCGACTTCGTGCGCGCCGAACTGCCCTGGGACAAGCGGGCGAACCTGCGGGTGCGGCACGGTGACGCCCGCGAGGTGCTCGGCAAGCTGCCCGCCGGGCTGCACGGCTCGGTGGACCTCGTGGTGGTCGACATCTTCTCCGGCGCCCGCACCCCGGCGCACGTGACCAGCCGCGAGTTCTACGAGCTGGCCGCCCCGCTGCTGTCTCCGCGGGGCGTTCTGGCCGTGAATGTGGCGGATGGGCCGGGCCTCGCGTTCGCCCGCGGCCAGGCGGCCACGCTGTCGGCGGTATTCGGCAACGTTCTCGGACTCGCCGAGACGCAGGTGCTCAAGGGGCGCCGGTTCGGCAACATCGTCTTCGTGGCGTCACACGCGCCGCTCGACCTGCACTGGGTGCCGCGTCTCCTGGCCGGCGGCCCGCATCCGGCCAAGGTGATCGAGGGCGCAGAGCTCGCCCAGTTCATGTCGGCCGCGTCGGTGTCCACGGATGCGACGGCCACGCCGTCCCCGCTGCCCGGCCGCACGGTCTTCCAGATCGGCCACTAGGCCGGCTCCCGGCAACACGCCGGGCGGCGGAAACATCCAGCCGCACCTGGGCGAGAGGACGGCGGCGTTCGGGGCGGCAACGTCGCGGCACACCCCCGCAGACGGGTGGCCGGGCCGCGCGGCCGGGTTACTCTGGAAGGGAAACCCGACCTCACCCGCGGCACCCCTCGGCCGCCCTGTCAAGGACACCATCCTGACCATCATCACTGGCTACGACGCCGTTACCCTCCGGGAAAAAGTCGACCTCCCCGCCGCCGCCGAACGTCTCACCGACCTCGGCCTGCTGCGCAGCCTGTCTGCCCTCAACGAGAAGGTCACCCTGCTGCGACTGCTCGACCGCCTGGACGAGGCGTTCGAGATCGCCAACCAGGCGTTGCGCCAGGCCCGGTTCACCGGCGACCGGCAGGACTTCGTGCTGTGCCGCATCCGCCGTGCCCAGGTGATGCAGTTTCAGGGCAAGCTCGAGGATGCCGCGTCGGAGCTCACCCAGTGCGTGCTCGAGTCCGAGACCCACGAGTGGAACCTCACCGCCGCCTTCGCGCGGGAGACCCGCGGCAAGGTGCAGTTCGAGCAGGACGAGCTCGAGGGCGCGCTGACCGACTTCACCGCCGCGGTGTTCCTGCGGGAGAAGGCCGGGGCCTCGCCCGACGAGCTGGAGAGCGCCCTGATCGCCGTTGCCGTGGTGGAGTCCTTCATCGGCGAGCGCCGCACCACCCGCTGAGCCGCCTCCCTGGCATCAGCCGGCTGCGAATGTGGTCATTTCCGAGCGTTTCGTGGCATTCTGCAGGAGTTATGCAACACAAACGGATGTGGGGCGGCTGGGCTGCCGCGGGCCTGGTCGCGCTGCTCTGCGCCTGCTCGGCCGGCGCTCCCCGGCCCAGCGCCAGCACGAGCACCCCGGCGCAGCCCACGCCGGCGGCGACCGCGACGCCCACGGCTGCGCCAGCGCCGCCCGTGCCGGTGCGCCCGGTGGGAGACCCGGTGGTGATCGCTGAGGGGCTCGATGCGCCCTGGTCAGTGCTCCGGCTGCCGAGCGGCGCCACCGTGATCAGCGAACGGGACACCGCTCTCGTGCGGGAGCTACTGCCGGATGGCAGCCTGCGCGACGCCGGGACCGTCGCCGACGTCGTTCCGAACGGTGAAGGCGGGCTGCTCGGGTTGGCCTTCCTGCCGGCGAACGCCGAGGGCACCTTCGAGACGGCGACGGCTGTTCCCGCGGATCCCACGGCAGCCGAGGCCGATGCCGGCTGGGTCTACGCGTATTTCACCGCCGCATCCGAGAACCGCATTGTGCGGATGCCGCTCACCGGCAGCGCGGGCAGTCTCGGCCTGGGCGCGGCCGAGCCGGTGCTCAGCGGCATTCCCGCGGCCGGCAACCACAACGGCGGGCGGATCGCCTTTGGACCCGACGGCCTGCTCTACGCCACGGCCGGCGACGCGGGCAACTCCGCCAACGCGCAGGACCTCGGCTCGCTGGGCGGCAAGATTCTGCGGATAACACCCACCGGCGACGTGCCGGCCGACAACCCGTTCGGCACCCTGGTGTATTCCTACGGTCACCGCAATCCGCAGGGCATCGCCTGGGATTCCACCGGCCGGCTGTGGGCGAGCGAGTTCGGCCAGAACACCTGGGACGAGCTCAACCAGATCACCGCGGGCGGCAACTATGGCTGGCCCGAGGTGGAAGGCATCGGCGACACCGAGGGCTTCATCAACCCGGTGCAGCAGTGGTCCACCGACGACGCCAGCCCGAGCGGACTGGCGATCGTGAACGACACCCTGTTCCTGGCCAGCCTGCGCGGCGAGCGGCTCTGGCGCGTCGATCCCTCCACAGGCACGGTCGACGAGTGGTTTACCAACAGCTACGGCCGACTGCGCGATGTGCTGTCGGGCCCCGGTGGCACACTGTGGTTCGTGACGAACAATACGGATGGCCGTGGCAACCCCGCCCCCGGCGACGACCGCCTCTACCAGGTGCAGGTGGGGTCCTGATGGCCGACCTCATGCGGGTGCGGCGCTGGGCGGACGCGCTCATCACCCTGCACCTCGACCCCAGCTGGACATTCGACTTCGACAACGCGAAGAAGCGTGCCGGCCTCTGCAACTTCACCATCAAGCGCATCACGGTGTCGCGGTACCTCGCCGCCCGGTACGGCGACGACGAGATCCACCAGATCCTGCTGCACGAGGTGGCGCACGCCCTGGCGGGCGCTAGGGCGGGGCACGGCCCGGCCTGGCGCAGTGTGGCCGCCGGCCTCGGCTATGACGGCAAGCGCACCCACGACGGCGAGATCGCCGACGACCTCGCACCCTGGGTGGGCACCTGCGCCGCCGGGCACACCCACTACCGGTACCGGCAGCCCACTCGTCCCCTGGCCTGCGGGCTGTGCGGCCGCGGCTTCACCGCCGCCCACGTGATCACCTGGACCCGGCGCGAGATCACCCCGGCCGCCCGGCGCCAGGCCGCCGCCAAAGCGCGCTGACGGCGGGACGCCGGGACGCCGGGGCTTGCCCGTCCGACACGCGCTCGTGCGTGCGCGCAACTGTTGCCCGAGCGGACAATTGTGGCCGAACCGGGCGCAGAAGTCCGCACGGGGAACAGTTGGGCGCGCGGCTTGGTGCGGCGCGGCGCGAGTCCGCCTGTTCTCGAGGCGGCTACTCGATGACCTGGAGGTCCTTCCAGAAGGCGACGTAGCCGCTGTAGTCCTGGCCGACCCGGTCGAAGGAGCTCGGCGTGGGCGCGGGGTAGCTGAACGCGCCGTCGGTGACGCTCGAGGTGCCGTCGCTCACGGTGAAGTACTGAGCTTCGCCCTTCCACGAGCAGGTGTACGGCGTGTCGGTCGGGGTGAGGAACCCCTCGGCGATGCTCGACGGCGGGAAGTACCAGTTGCCCTCGATCTTGATCAGGTCTTCTAGGGGTGCTTCGGCCACGGTCGTGCCGTTGAGAACTGCCTTCATGCTGGCTCCTTCATCGGATGGTGCGGGTCAGCGCAGGCAAGGCAGGCGCATGCCCGGGTGCAACGCGCACCTGGCCGACCGCATTCCCGCGACCACCACTATGGGTTGCCCAATTCGCCCAACCCCAGCACTAGTCGAAACGGGCCGCTCATCGCACGCCGGGCACGCCGGGTCGGCTTCAGGCGGGGAAGACGAACTCGGAGACGACCGCCACCTCGGGAGTGGAGGCATCCGGTGCCGGGGCGAGAGCGGCGGCTACGGCGGTCGCCCGGTCAGTGGCGGCGAGGGCCTGTCCGGTCTCCGACGCCTTGACCAGGTGCTTCACCGCGCGCTTGAGGCCCACGAAGCTGGCGGCTGCGGCGGCGGCCTCTGGTGAGCAGTGGTCGATGCCGCGTTCGGCGAGCGCGTCGATCACGGCGCCGGCCGCCAGCTGGTCCTCCATGGCGAAGCGGATGGTTCCGTCGGCGCGACGCTCCCCCACCGCGATGACCGCCACCGAGAACCTGTCGCCCTTCTCGGTCTGCCGGGCGAGTGCCCAGTCGGCCACGAGGGCACTGCCGGCGAGGTCGGCCGTGATGACCGTGTGAGCCGAGAGCGGCGTGGGCAGGCCGAGAGCGGCATCCACCGCGGGAAGGGCATCGGCGAGCACGATCACATCGGCATCGGCGGCGAGGGCCTGGAAGCCGGCGAGCCCCCAGTCGAATCGGACCTGGTACTTGATCTGGGGCTGCACGTCGCTCACCCGTTCAGATTACCGGGCACTGTACTTTCCCGGCGACGGCCGCCGCCGCCGAATTGCCCCGCCACGGACGAGGTGCCCCCGCACACCGGGGCAGCTCGTCCGCAGGTGGGCAACTCGGCGGATTCATCCGGCTCAGTGGGTGTCGTAGTGCGCCAGAGCGTCGGCGTCCGTGGCGTGGGTCATCGCCCGGCGGGCGGCGTCGAGGGCGGAAACCGGGTCGGCCTCGGCCTCGGCGAGGATGAGCTGGCGTTCGGCTTCGGCCAGTCGGGTGCGGGCGTCGGCGCCGACGCGGCCACGGTTGGCGGTGATGAAGTCGCGGGTGATGCCGATCTGGCTGCGGGCGGCCAGGTGGGCGCCCACGTAGGCCTCGCGGGCGTTGTCGCGGCGCAGCTGGCGGTTGCGCGCCTCAGAGCGGGTGACGTCGAGGCCGTCGAGGGCCTCACGCAACCGGGCGAGGTCGGCCGACGGGTCGCTCACTCGGCCCGGGCGGCGCAGGTCGGCCACGACGGCGTCGGCGACGGCGATCACCCGGTTGAGGACGGCGCTGGCGTCGGACTCCTCGTGCCGGTCGCGTAGCGCGCGGGCTTCGGCGAGCTCGGTCTCGGCGGCGGCCAGCGCTGTGCCCAGGCTGGCGAAACCCACGTGCAGCTGGTCTTCGCCGGTCTCGATCGCGTCGAGCAGGGTCGTGGCGGTGAACAGGGCGCGCTCGGCGGCGCCGACCTGGTCACCGACGGGCTCCGTGGCGCCGGCAGACAGGCGGGCGGCGGCGGCATCGGCAGCGCGCCGGCCGTCGTCGATCGAGGCCCGCGCCCGGTCGACGTTGCCGCTGATGGCGGCGAGCGCCTCGGCGGAGTAGCTGGTGGCGAGCCGGTCGAGGGTGGCGGCCCCGCCGGCGAGGCGGTCGGTGGCCCGGTCGAGGCGGCGGCGCAGCTGGTCGAGCTGGATCGGGGCGTTCTGCTCCACCACGCGCTTGCTGTCGAACTCGCGGGTCTGCGCGTTCAGCCGGGCGGTGGCTTCATCGGCCAAGCGGGTGATCTGCTCCGTCCACTGCCGAACCTGCGTGTCGGTGTCTGGCACGCCGTCATCGAGCTTCTGCTTGAGCGCGAACGCCTCCCGCAGCTGCCGCTTGGACACCTCGAGCGCGCCGGCGAAATCGGCCGTGGCCCGCTCACCGAACTGGGCGATGGCGAAGCCGAGCTCGTCGGTGGCAGCCTCGATCAGGTCATCCGCCCGCACCAGGCTGATCGCCGCGGTGCGCGCACGCTCGGTGATCTCGGCATTCTGGGCGGCACGGATGCCGCGGCTGCGGCGCCGGGACGCCGACACGAGCAGGCTGATCACGCCCACAACAACGGCGAGAACGATGACGGACGGGAGCCACCACAGAGCATCTGTCATGCCGACATCTTATTGAGCGAAGCTGGTGAAACCCCCGGTGGGCAGGCCGGTCCGGCGGCGTTTCGAGATCGGCTCGCGGGGTCTCGACAAGCTCGTGCAGCGGCGGGGTCAGCGGCGGCGGTCGTCCGCGGTGGGGCGGCGCATCTGCGCGCGGATGAGCTCGAAGTCGTGCCGGCTGATCTCCAGCAGGCCGCGGCGCAGCTGCAGACCCCAGTTGGGGTCGTTGCGGGTGAGGTCGAGCACCTTGAGCAGCGGCCGGATCGACGCCGGCTCGGCATCCGGGTCGTAGTCGACCCGCCGCCGCCACGGCCGATACTCGCTGCCGGAGACCCCCACCTGCACCACCGCATTGTCACTGACGAAGCCGATCGCGGTGAACTGGCGCAGGCGATCGCCCTCGAACTCGGTCTTGGGCGAGTAGTAGACCAGCCCGTCGGATTCGTTCATGCGCTCGAGAATCTCGCGGGAGGAGTGGTTCATCTGGGCGAGGCCCATAGAGACGCTGCGGAGCACATACTCCTGCTGCACCACGCCAAGCCAATACCGAATCGCCACGCTCTAGTTGTAGTGCATGCCTCCCCCATCCAGACTGGGGGCATGCGCGTACTCCTCAAAGAGATTCTCGACTGCACCCCGGATGCCGCCTGGCGGGCACTGGCCAGCCCCACCGTGTTCCGCGAGGTGAGCGGCCCGCTGATGGGCGTGCGGTCACTCGAAGCCGGCGGGTTCCCCACCCGCTGGGAACCGGGTGAGCATCCTGTCGCGATGAGCGGGCTGGGCGTGGTGCCGCTGGGCGAACAGATGATCCGGCTGAAAATGCACACCACTCGGAGCGGCGTGCGCATCGTGCGCGACACCGGCAACGGGGTCTCCGGCCTGATGAACACCATTACCCACTGGGACCACAGCATGGCCATCGCCCCCGACCCGGCCGGCACCGGCAAGACCCTCTACCGCGATCAGCTGGTCTTCTCGGCCGGCCCGGCGACCCTGGCCGTGTGGCCGGGCCTGTGGGCATTCTGGCAACTCCGGATGCTGCGACTCAAGGCCCTCGCCCCCAACTGGCGCTACGACCTGGGCGCCGACGACCCCGCGTTCGTCGCGGCTGGCGCGGCCGAAGGGCCTGAGGGAGACAACGGGATAGCCTGAAGCATGAGCACAAGCATCGGAGCCCTGCAGATCGCCGACTGGCGCCGACGTGTGTTCGGGCTCTACGGCGGCGTGCGTCAACTCAGTGTGCGCAACCCCGCCGCCGGCCACGAACTGTGGCGCTCCGGGCGCGACGAACTCTTCGCCGGCCACTCTGCCTCTCCCCTGCTGCCGGATGACCGGGCCGCGTTCACCGGGCTCACCATCGCCGCGTACGACCCTGACTGGCGCTTCGAGGTGGAGGTGCACCGCACCCCCGAGCCGCACCGCATCCAGGTGGAGACCGGTACCGACGGCACGGTGCCGTTCGACCTGATCGGCTCGGTACGGCTGCCGTACATCGGCTCGCTCGACGTCTGGCGGCTCGCCAGTTATGCCGGCGGCCTGTTCCTGCCGATCAAGGACGCCCTGGCCGGCAAGCCCGGCGGCACCTACGGTGGCGGCCGCTACCTGCTCGACACCGTCAAGGGCGCAGACCTGGGCCCCGGCGTCGGCGACGACAGCCTGATCCTCGACTTCAACTTCGCCTACAACCCGTCGTGCGCGTACGACCCGATGTGGGCATGCCCGCTGCCGCAGGCCGGCAACATCATCCAGACCGCAGTGCCCGTAGGCGAGCTCTACACCCCCAGGGACTAAAGAGCCCGATCAGACCCAAGTTTGAACCGGCACTCGGCGAGCTGCTTGACAGCATCCGCTAGAGTAGACCTACTTGTGAGTTCGTAGTTGCGCTCACTGCGTCGTAGAACGCCCTCTTCTTATCGATGGCCGCACACTGTACGAGTAAGACTCGTACGACCTGACAGCCCACTCGATTTCCGAATGAAACTTTCTTACGGCGAACGGATGTGCCCATCGGCACCTTCGCCATGTGAATCCTCCTGGCTCCGGCCGTCGCTCTCGCGACACCGGTTCGAGCGAGGAGACTGATGCCCGAAAGGCACCACTTTGTCTGAAACTTCCTTTGGCGCGCTTGGCGTGCCCGCTCCCCTCGTCGCCGTGCTCACCCAGCAGGGCATCGACAGCCCGTTCCCGATCCAGGTCGACACCCTGCCCGACACCCTCAAGGGCCGCGACGTTCTCGGCCGAGGCAAGACCGGCTCCGGCAAGACCCTCGCGTTCTCCATCCCGATGGCCGCGCGCCTCGGCGGCAAGCTCGCCGGCGGTAAGCGCCGCCCGGGTCGCCCGTTGGGCCTGATCCTCGCGCCGACCCGTGAACTGGCCACCCAGATCACCAACGCGCTCACCCCGTTCGCCGAGGCCTACAACCTGAACACCACCACCATCTTCGGTGGCGTCTCACAGAACCGTCAGGTCGCCGCACTCAAGGCCGGCGTCGACATCGTCGTGGCCTGCCCCGGCCGCCTCGAGGACCTCATGAAGCAGGGCTTCGTCAACCTCGACTCCGTTGAGATCACCGTGCTCGACGAGGCCGACCACATGGCCGACCTGGGCTTCCTGCCCGTCGTCACGCGCATCCTCGACAAGACCCCCTCCAGCGGCCAGCGGATGCTGTTCTCCGCCACGCTCGACAACGGCGTGGACAAGATCGTGCGCCGGTTCCTGCACAACGAGGTTCTGCACTCGGTTGACGAGGCCACCAGCCATGTCTCCGCCATGACCCACCACGTGTTCGAGGTCGAAACCGCCGAGTCGAAGAAGGAGCTCATCGAGAAGCTCGCTTCGGGCACCGGTCGCCGCATCCTCTTCATGCGCACCAAGCACCACGCCAAGAAGCTGGCCAAGGCGCTCACCGACGCGGGCATCCCGTCCGTCGACCTGCACGGCAACCTGTCCCAGGTGGCCCGTGACCGCAACCTCGCCGCGTTCAGCGCCGGCGACGTGAAGGTGCTTGTCGCCACCGACGTGGCCGCCCGTGGCGTGCACGTCGATGACATCGAACTCGTCATCCACGTGGACCCGCCCGCAGAGCACAAGGCCTACCTGCACCGCTCGGGCCGCACCGCCCGCGCCGGCAGCGCCGGTGACGTCGTCACCATCGTGCTGCCCGCGCAGAAGCGCGACACCGACCAGCTGCTGCGCAAGGCCGCCATCTCGGTGACCCCGCAGCGCGTGACCGCCAACTCGCCCGCCGTCATCGCCCTCACCGGTGATGTCGCCGCGTACGTGAAGCCGGTTCCCCGCGTCGAGCAGCCGCACGGCCAGTCCCAGGGCGGCCGCTCGCAGGGCGCCAACGCCCAGCGCAAGCGCGTCAACCGTGACGACCGTGACAACGGCGGCCGCGGTTCGCGCGACTCCGGTGGCCGCGGCGGCCGCAGCGGCGATGCCGTTGCCGGTGGCGGCGCCCGTCACGACCGCGCCGAGCGTCCCGCGTCCTCCGGTCGCAGCCACGCTCCCCGCACGGGTGGCTCGGGCAACGGCGGCTCCGGTCGCTCCGGCGGCCTGCAGGTCGGCGGCCTGGTTCGCGGCTCCGGCTCCACCGGTGGCGGCGCTCGTCGCTCGTCGCCGCGTCGCGCGCAGGGCTAACCGGCCCGGAGCATCCGCTCTTCGCATCACCGCATGACCCGAACGGGCCGGCTCCTCACGGAGCCGGCCCGTTCTGTGTTGCACCCACCGACAGCGTTCCGCGGGGTGGGCGCCGGTTCGCGGGTGGCGCGCCACGAGCGAATCGGCGCCGTGCCCGCGCATCCCGAATTGGTGACGATTCCCAGCGCCTGTGGCCCGGGGCGGGCGGGTGGTCAGGCGGGGTCGGCGGGCAGGTTTAGGCTCGAAGCATGAACACCACCGCTGTTGTTCGGCCCGTCATCGATACGGATGCCGATAGCCTCGGCCGCGTCCACGCGGCCTGCTGGCACGAGACCTATGACCACCTGCTGAGCAAGGCCGCGCTCGCCCAGCTACACCCGGAACGCTTCGCCGCGATGTGGCGCCGGTTCACCGTGCAGGGCCCCGATTTTCGCCAGGTGGTGGCCGAGGTCGACGGTGAGATCGTCGGCTTCGCCGGCAGCGGCCCCGGCCGCGACGAGGGCAAGCCCACCCCGCACCAGCTGTACTTCATCTACCTGCTCGACGCCTTCCACGGCACCGGCATCGGCCAGCAGCTCTTCGACGCTGTGGTCGACCCTGGCCCCACCTACCTCTGGGTCGCCGCCGACAACCCCCGCGCGCACCGCTTCTACACCCGCAACGGCTACCTGCCCGACGGGGTGGAGAAGAACGAGGAGATCCTCGGCGAACCCGTGCACGAGGTGCGGCTGGTGCGCGAGCAGTAGAGTCGCAGGACTCGGGGCATCCGTCGGGCGAATAAGCTCGATGGATGCCCACGATTCCCGTCATCCTCGACGTCGACACCGGCGTTGATGACGCCCTCGCTCTCCTGTTCGCGATCGCCCACCCCGACATCGAGGTGCTCGGCGTCAGCTGCGTCGCCGGCAACGCCTCGCTCGAACGGGTGGTGGAGAACACCCTCCGCATCCTCGACGTGGCCGGCGCCCCCGACATCCCCGTGGCCGCAGGCGCCCGCCGGCCGCTGATCTCCCCGGCCCGCAGCGCGTCGCACGTGCACGGCGAGGGCGGTCTGGGCACCGTGCACCTGCCGCCGGGCGAGCGCGTGCCCGCGCACGTCAACGCCGTTGAACTGATGCGTCAGCTCATCACCGACAGCCCGCGCCCGGTCACCCTGGTGGCCCTGGCGCCGCAGACCAACCTCGCGCTGCTGCTGCGCCAGTACCCCGACCTGGCCGAGAACATCGAACGCATCGTCTTCATGGGCGGCTCCGCCGGCACCGGCAACGCCACCGCGGTGGCCGAGTTCAATGTCTGGCACGACCCCGAGGCCGCGGCAATCGTGCTGGACGCCGGCATCCCCACCTTCATGTACGGCCTGGATGTCTTCACCCAGGTGAGCGTGGACCGTGAGGTGGCCGCCGCGCTCGAAACCGGCGACTCGGCGCACGGCCGGGTGGTGGGCGCACTGCTGGCCAACCGGGTGGCCCGCGGCGAGAACAGCGTGGCCGAGTACACCGGACTGATCGGTGACGCCGGGGCACTCTGCGCGTTGGTGGATCCGGACGCCCTGACCACCCGGCTGCTGCCGGTGCGGGTGGAGCTCACCGGCTATGGCCGCGGCCAGACCATCGTGGACCGTCGCCGGGGCATGGGCGAGGACACCCTGCACGGCAGCGCGGGCAGCTGGGAGATCGTGGAGGTCGCCCTCGACGTGGACGCACCCCGCTACGCGCGGCTCTTCCTCGACACCCTGGGCCTCTCCCAGTCCGCGAGCTGAGAGAAAAGCACCCAAAACGCGCGCGCGGTGGGGCTTAGCTCACAGCTCGCGGCCCGAGAGGGCGGGTCAGCGCAGGGCGCCGACCGAGGCCAGAGCCATGCGCAGCAGGCCGCCACGGCCGCCTTCCATCTCGGCCGAGACGGCGTCGGTGGCGGCTTCCTCCGGGGTCATCCAGGTGAGCTCGAGGGCATCCTGGCGGGGGTCGCAGGTGCCGGTGACGGGCACGACGTAGGCGAGCGAGACGGCGTGCTGGCGGTCATCCGTGAAGGCGGTGATGCCCGGCATCGGGAAATACTCGGCGACCGAGTACGGCACCGGGCTCGGCGGCAGCTGCGGGAACGCCATCGGGCCGAGGTCTTTCTCGAGGTGCCGGAACAGCGCATCGCGCAGGGTCTCGCCGTAGAGCACCCGGCCGGAGACCAGCGTGCGGGTCATCTTGCCCTCTGGCGTGGCGCGCAGCAGCACACCCACCTCGACGACCTGGCCGAGGCCGTCGACCCGCACCGGCACGGCTTCGACGTAGAGCAGCGGCAGGCGCTGGCGAATCTCGGCGAGCTCGACATCGGTCAGCCAGCCCGGATTCGTGTTGGGCGGCGGCGCGTCATCTCCGCCAGGAGTCCAGTCCGGATCGGGGTCAGGGGTGCGCACGGTCATAGTTCATTCTGTCCCACGTGGGCGACGGATGCAGCACCGGCGGCCGCGAGTCCGCCGCCGGCCGCCCGCGAGCTGTGAGGCAAGCACCGTCCCGGGCGCATTTTTGGTGCTTAGGTCACGGCTCGCGAACCGGGGGCGGTGGCGGAGTGGAAGGATTGACGCAGTACCGACACCAGGAGGACCGTCACCGATGGACCAGCGCATCAGCCCCGAACCGATCGACCCGGCCGCCGTACTCTGGTCGGCCGCCGCCCACGATCGGGTGGACCGCCCGCTGCTGCTGATCCTGCACGGCTATGGCTCGCACGAGGGCGACCTGTTCTCGCTCGCTCCGCACCTGCCGTTGCAGCCGACCATCGCGGCCCTGCGCGCCCCGCTGCCGGCCGGTCAGGGCTGGTCCTGGTTCCCCATCGATGTGCCCGGCGACCCGGTGGGTGACGCCCTCGACGCCGCCGCGCTCGGAATCCTGGCCTGGCTGGATGCCCTGCCGGAGCAGCCGACGTCGATCGGGCTGCTCGGCTTCTCCCAAGGCGGGGCGATGACCCTGCAGTTGATGCGGCACGCGCCGGAGCGATTCGCCTTCGCGGTGCAACTGTCGGGATTCATCGCCAGCGCGACGCATCCCGGTGACGAACGCCTGGGCGAGCTGAAGCCGCCGGTGTTCTGGGGCCGGGGCACCCTCGACCCGGTGATCCCCGAGGCCGCGGTCGCCCGCACCCAGGAGTGGCTGCCGGAGCACTCCACCCTCACCGAGCGCATCTACGAGGGGATGGGACACTCGATCTCGCAGGCCGAGCTGGCCGAGATCGTCACGTTCCTGCGCGAGCAGTATCCGGCGCCGACGGCCTGAGCCCGGCGCATCCGGTGCCGACTTGCCCGTTAACGGACGAATTGCCCCGTCCCAACGGAGCAACTGGTCCGGGGCGGGGCAACTCGGCGAAAACCGAACGGTCTAGAGCAGCTTGCGGCCGGCCTCTTCGTTCTGGGCGATCTGACGCTCGATGTGCGCCTTCTTGCGGGCCTTCTCGGCGTCGCGGTCCTTCACGCGGATCTGCTCCTCGCGCACCTCGAACTGGGTGGCCCGCTCGGTGACGAGCCACGCCGGCGGCTGCTGCAGCAGCGCCTGGATCTCGGCGGAGGTGAGGGGTTCGGTGACGGCGCCGCGCACCAGCCCGGAGATCGAGACGCCGAGCTTGGCGGCAACGACCTGCTTGGGGTGCGGTCCGTTGGCGCGCAGCTCGACGAGCCACTCCGGCGGGTTCGCGTCCAGGGCGGCCAACTCGGTGCGCGACACCGGGCTGGACTGGAACTCCTCGGGTGCTGCTTCGAGCAGAATCCCGAGCTTCTGGGCAGCCGTGGCCGGCTTCATGGTCTGGGTCTTCTTCTCGCTCATACTTCCAGCGTATAGCCTGAGAGCACTATGGTTTCGGTGCCGTGCGCCCTGACGCCGCCGAAACGGCCCGACGCACGCACCTTGCACGCAGCCGCGCGGCCTTCACCACACACTGACACACGCACAACGAGAGGATGCCGGTGACCTTTTCCATTGCCTTCGTCGCCGGGGTCACCCCCACCAAATGGACGCGCATCTGGGAGTCCCGCCGCCCTGACGTGCCGCTCGAGGTGTTCCGCACCACACCAGAAGACCAGGAAGCCGTGCTGCGGGACAATCGCGCCGACGTGAGCCTGGTGCGTCTGCCGATCAACGAAGAGGGCCTGAGCCTGATCGCGCTCTACAACGAGATTCCCGTTGTGGTCGTGGCCAAGGACCACTTCGTGGCCGACGCCGACAGCGTCGTCGTGGCCGACCTCGTCGACGAGCACCTGCTGCAGGACCCCGACGACGTGCCGGAGTGGCGCGACGTGGCCGTGGAGATCCGCGACGGCAGCCGTCGGGCGCTGCCGGCGATGCGCGACTGGGACGAGATCATGGAACAGGTCGCCGGCGGCGTGGGCATCGTCATCGTGCCGCACTCCGTCGCCCGGCTGTACAGCCGCAAGGACATCGTCTCCCGCCCGATCGAGGACACCGCGGAGAGCCGTATCGCGCTGGCCTGGCGCACCGTGGACACCACCGAAGACGTGGAAGAGTTCATCGGCATCGTGCGCGGTCGCACCCGCGACAGCTCCCGCACCAATGCCGCGCTTCCCGGTGACGAGCCGGTGAAGAAGGAGAAAAAGACCGCGAAGGCGAAGGCGGCCGCGAAGGCTGTGCGCGCCGCCGCGGCCGCCGCGAAGCCGCCCGCACCGCGGAAAGCGCAGAGCGCCGGCCGCACCCGCAACACCCCCAGCCCCAACGCCGGCAAGCGCCGCGGCGGCCGCTGACACCACCTGCACCGAGCTGCCCCGGTACGGACGATTTGCCCCGCCCTACCCGGGCAGCTCGTCCGCAGGCGGGCAACTCGGGGCGATTTACCTGTGCTCGACCGGCTGCCGCACCACGGTCTTGAGTTTCTCCGGCGCCACCCGGCGCGGGTCGCTGAGGTAGACCTCGTGGTGCCTGCCCCGCTCGCGCAGGCCCGCTGCCGGTAGCACCTCGCCGTGCAGCCGCGCCAGCGCCGGGGCTTCGTCGTCGTAGGAGCCCACGTGCAGCAGCTGCATGCAGAGGCCCTCGTCGAGCGACTCGATGCGCACCCGGTCGAGGCCCGGCAACGACTTCTTCTTCAGGCGCGCCGCGGCGACGGCCTCCTCCACCTGCCCGTCACTCACCCAGCCGGGCAGGCTGATCAGCATGGTCCAGCTCCACGCGGCCTTGTCGCGCGCCGTGAACACGGCCATGTCGTCGGCGTACCAGAGCCCCTCCAACGGGCCCACCACGCTGTCCCGGCCGGCACGCTTGCTGGTGAACTTCAGCGTGTACGCCACCGCGTAGAGCGCCTCGATGGCTTCGGTGTAGGCCGGCGCCGAATTCGGATCCCCGCTGCCGTCCACGGCCAGAAACCGCTGCGGCGGCACCGAAACCTCCGCCCAGTCCCGGTTCGTCGGGGCGTAGAGGGCGCGCAGCGCGCGCTTCACGTCATAGAGCGCATCCCCGGCGGTCACCCCGGCTCAGTCCTGCAGCACCGAGAGGATGTTGCCGGCCGGGTCGGTGAACCAGGCGATCCGCGGACCGCCGCCGGTGGCGATGCCCCGCTGATCCTGCTCGAACCCGTCGTACCTCAAGAACTCCACGCCGCGCTCGGCGAGCACATCCACTGCCTGTTCGATGTCGGCGACGACAAGGTTGAGGACGGTGAAGCCCGCCGGTGCGTGGTCGGGCTTGGGGTAGACGATCACCTCGGCACCGCCGGGCAGGACCATGCGCAGCAGGCCCATGCCGCCGTCGCTGACCTCGAGGCCCAGGACCTCGCCGTAGAAGGTGCGGGCAGCGTCGATGTCTGGCACCGCAAATCCGCTGAATCCGTTCAGGTACTCCAGGTCGATCGTCGGCATCATCGGCTCCTTCGGGAATTGATTGAATTCTAGGGACGGACCGCCCCGGTCAGCGCGAGCTGATCGACGCGAACTTACGGATGCATAGTGGCACGAACACTACGAGCAGCACGACCACTCCGATCAACACGGTCAGCACCGGGTTCTGCAGCGTCCAGACATCCGGCACCGGGGCGCTGCCCTCGTTGCCGAACAGTTCCCTGGCCGCCTGCACCAGAGCCGACACCGGGTTGTACTCCGCGAAGGTCTTCAGCGGCCCCGGCAGTGTTTCGATCGGCACGAACGCGTTGGAGATGAAGGTGATCGGGAACAGGATGATGAACGACGCATTGTTGATCACCTCCGGCGAGCGCACGCTCATGCCCAGCAGCGCCATCACCCAGCTGAAGGCGTAACTGAACAGCAGCAGCAACGCGAGACCGGCGAAGAATTCGCCCATCGACGAGTTCACCCGCCAGCCCACCAGGAACCCGGTGGCCATCATGATGATCATCGAGATGGTGTTCAGTACCAGGTCGCCGTTGGTGCGGCCCACGAGCACGGCGGATGAGCTCATCGGCAGGCTGCGGAACCTGTCGATGATGCCGTCCTTGAGGTCTTGGGCCATGGCCGAGCCCGAGAAGGTGGAGCCGAACACCACAGTCTGGGCGAAGATGCCGGCCATCAGGAACTGAACGTAATCGGTGCCCTGCACAGCGATGGCTCCCGCGTACACCTGGCTGAACAGCAGCACGAACATGATCGGCTGGATGACGGCGAAGACCAGCATGTCGGGGGTGCGCTTGATCTTGATGAGGTTGCGCTTGGTGGTCGTCCAGCCGTCGGAGAGCCAGAGCGACAGTGGGTTCCAGTTCGGCGGAGCGAGAAGCGGCCGTTCGGCAGTCGTGGTCATTTCACCTTCTCCAACTTGTCGTCTTCGTTCTCGTCTGCGGCTTTGTCGGCCTTGTGCCCGGTGAGCTTGAGGAACACGTCATCGAGGGTCGGGCGGCGCATCCCGGCATCGTGCAACTCGACGCCGGCGCTTCTCAGGTCGGCGAGCACATGCTGCAGGGCGGGCGGGCCGTCGGTGACGGCCACGTCGAGTCCGCGTCGGTCGTTGGAGACCTGCGGATCCCCGGCGCCGTAGCGGGCGAGCACTTGGAACGCGGCGTCGCTGTCAGCGGCGTCGACGAGGGCGACCACCACCCGGTGACCGCCGACCTGCGCCTTCAGTTCGTCCGAGGTGCCCTCGGCGATCACCTTGCCGTCGTCGATCACGGCGATGCTGTCGGCCAGCTGGTCGGCCTCCTCGAGGTACTGGGTGGTGAGCAGCACCGTGGTGCCACTCTCGACCAGCCGGTTGATCACGCCCCACAACGCCATCCGGCTGCGCGGGTCGAGGCCCGTGGTCGGTTCGTCGAGGAAGAGGATCTTGGGATTGAACACCAGGGCGCCGGCCAGGTCGATGCGTCGCCGCATGCCGCCGGAGAACCCCTTCACCGGCCGGTTGCCCGCTGCGGTCAGTTCGAACAGGTCGATGAGTTCCTGCGCCCGCCGTCTTGAGGCGGCGCCGCCCAGGTGATAGAGCCGCCCGACCATCTCGAGGTTCTCAAATCCGGTGAGGTTCTCGTCGACCGCCGCGTATTGCCCGGACACCCCGATGATGCGGCGCACGGCCTTCGGGTCGTCGAGCACGTTGATGCCGTCGACGATGGCCGTGCCGGCGTCGGGCTTGATGAGCGTGGTGAGGATCTTGACCACTGTGGTCTTGCCGGCGCCGTTCGGGCCGAGGATCGCCTTGACCGTGCCGCGTGGCACCTGCAGGTCGAGCCCGGCCAGCGCGTGCACCGGCCCGCTTTTGGATTTGTACATTTTGGTCAGCCCGGAGGCTTCGATTATCGTCATGCCGTGCCCCTGCCAGAATCGGTGGCTATGATCGAATGTGTACGTTGTACACATAATGAGCTTTAATCGTAACGAAACGGATGCGCGGTGACAACGGGTATCGGGAATTCTCCGGGGCGAACTTCGTACCGGCATGGCGACCTGCGCCGGGCCCTGATCGGGGCCGGCGTCACCCTCGCCCAGGAGGGCGGGCCGAACGCCGTGGTGCTGCGGGAGGCGACCCGCCGGGTCGGGGTCTCCCCCAACGCCGCCTACCGGCACTTCGCGGACCGTCAGGCGCTGCTCGACGCCGTGTGCTCGCACTGCCAGGCGCTCGTGGCCAGGGCCATCGAGGCCGATCAGGCCACGGTGCCGCCCACTGACTCAATCGAGTCAGCCCGGCTGCGATTCCGCGCCGTCGGCACCGGTTACCTGAGATTCGCGCTCGAGGAACCCGGCCAGTTCCAGACGGCGTTCTCGGCGTCATCCGACATGGAGAGCGCCACCAGTGCGGCCCGGGCCGGCGACAGCGGTTTCACGCCGTTCCAGCTGCTCACCCTGGCCCTCGACGACCTCGTCGCCGTGGGGTTACTGCCGGCCGAGCGCCGGCCCGCCACCGAGTTCCTGGCCTGGTCGGCGGTGCACGGGCTGGCCGAGTTGTTCATCGACGGGCCACTGCGGGCGCTGCCGGACTCGGTGAAGCAGGATCTGATCACCCGGGTGGTCGACATGGTGGAGCAGGGCCTCTAGCAGTACCTCTAGCGCGGTCAGGAGGCGATGTCCGAGGCGGCCGTGCCCACTTCGTAGTCGCCGTTCGGCGACCAGTCGATGTACAAGTTGGACGCACCCAGCGCCGGCGTCTGCCCGTCGGCGTAGAAGCTGAGGTCACTCGTCCAGTAGAGCCGCACGCCGGCGGTGGCGAACTCGTCGACGCCCACGCAGGTCGACAGATAGTGCCCGTCGTCCACCATCAGCAGCAGGCAGATGTCGTCTGTCCCAGCCCGGGCCACGTAGTACGGGGATTCCGGCCTCGGTCCGGACGGATCCCACATCACGCTGGCCAGCTTGCGCACCGATGACCGGTCGAAGGACGACGGCAGCGGGATGCCCGGGGTGTCGGTGACGACCTGGGTGCGGTCGAAGACCCCCAGGGCGGGCACTGTGCTCGCGTTCAGCGGCTCGGCCGGGCTGGGGGCCGGCGGGTCCGCGGTTCTCAACGGGGTCACCGCCTCGGCCAGTTGACCGCCGATGACGATGCCGACCAGCACGGCGGCGGCGGCGAACGCTCCCCGACGCCAGGCCCGCCCGCGTGAAGCGAATAGCCCCGGTTCGGCGGGTGGCCCCGGTTCGGTCGGCGGGGCGGGCTGGGCCGGTGGGGCGGGCCGGGGCAGCGCGTCCGCTGCGGCCGGCGGCTCGGGTTGCCGTGCCGGCCCGTGCCCTCCGGCGAGCGCCCGGCCGGCACCGATGTAGGCCGAGACGACGGCGGCGTCGATGGCCGTTCGCTCGCGGGCGATGTCGGCCTCCAGCTGACGGAGGTCCTGGGCACGGGCCGGGTTGCTGGCGTCGCCGGCATCCGCCTCGAACCGGCGTTGCTGCAGTGCCCGTAACTCGGCCTGCGGCGCTGCCCTGCCGCTGGGGGCCGCGTCATTCGGGTGCGACGACCACCAGAGAGCATCCAGGACGTCCCAGTGCCCGCGGTGCTGGGCGCGCACGCTCTCGAGGAACCCGGGATCGGTCAACGCCCGTTCATATGGGTCATCCTGCGTGTTCTCCACCAATGAAACCCCCATCATTGTTGGCGACATCCTGGCACACGTTATGGGGTATTGGTCTGGCGCCCCGATCCGCGCGTCTCAATACTGGAATCCCGTAGCCAGGCGACAGTGATGTCGAGCACCATCGGCACGGTGCCATCGTCCGCCGCCGGCAGGATGTCGGTGCTCTGCCAGGACAGCCGCAATCCCGCCGACGGGTACTCGGCGTCGTGCGCGCAGGTCGCCAGATAGCCGCTGCCCTCCGGCACGGCCACCAGGCAGATCATCCGGTCGGCGCCCCGCACCGCGTAGTAGGGCGAGTCGGTAACCCCGTTGCCGTCGGCGTCGGTGAACCCGGCCGACCCGAGGTACCGGAAGGTGGCCGGATCGAAGACTTCCGGCAGCGGCGTCAGGGGCCGATCGATGGACGTCTGCGGCCGGCCGAAGACCTGCGCGGCCAACAACGGCTGTGTGGTCGCCGGCACCGCCCCGGCGGAGGACATCTGCGGCGGCTCTGTCGTCGGCGCCGGAGTCGGTTCCGCGGCGCCGGGCAGGCTGCCGGCGCTCAGCAGGCTGCCCGCCGCGACGCCGACCACGAGCGCCAACGCCACGCTCAGACCCACCAGCCAGCCTCGCCGCGCACGAGCGGGCGCTGGCCTGGCAGCGGGCACCCGGTCACGCGGTCCTTCGGGCTCGGCCGGCGCCGCCTGGTGAGCATCCTCGGTCGCCGGGCGCACCTCCAGCGAGGGTGCGGCCAAGCGCTCGCGGAGGTCGCTGGCAACCCGCACGGCCTCGGCGATGGCCGTTGTCTCCCCACGGATCTCCTCTTCCAGCCGGCGAAGCTCCACCGCAACGGCCGCATTGCCGGCCGCGTCACCGTCTTCGGCGAACAACCGGCGTTGCAGGGCGCGCAGACGAATCGCGGGCGACGGGGCGCCGCCGGGTGCATCAAGATCGGGATGCTCTAGCCACCAGAGCGCATCCGCCACCGCCCAGCGGCCGTGATGAGCCGCCGCCACCGCTCGGAGAAAGCCCGGGTCATTCCGGGCTTGCTCGGACGGATCGTTGTCGTTCGGCGCCTGTGCCACCTGGATTCCGCTCGTCGGGGTGACATCCTGCCACGATCGCCTCGTTCCGGCGGTGGGTGCGAGCACTGGCCGGGCACCCGGCGACGGCGGTATCGTGATCGCGAACCGATGGAGGATCCTGATGGCCGAACAACCCGACACCGTGGATGCGTACATCGCCTCGTTTCCCGCCGAGGTGCAGCCGGTGCTGACCGGCATCCGGCAGTCGATCCTGGCGGGGGCGCCCGGTGCCACCGAATCGATCAGTTACGGCATGCCGACGGTGTCGCTGGGCGGCCACCTCGTGGTGTACTTCGCCGGCTGGAAGCGGCACGTGGCCCTGTACTCGATCCCCGGGCTCGACCCCGACCTCGAAGCCGAGGTGGCGCCCTACCGGGCAGCGAAGGACACCGTGCAGTTCTCGCTGGCGAAGCCGGTGCCCTACGACCTGATCGAGCGGGTGACGGCCGTCCTGGTCGGGTTGCGCGCGGGGTAGCGCCCCAGCGGCATTGGCGCCGGCGCACCATAGTGGCAGGATGCCCGCATGGCTGCGACGGGTGAGCGGCAGGCGGACCCGGGCGGGGAGCGTCTGGCGCGCTGGCAGCAGGTCGTGGACGTGCCGCTCGACGTCGCCGCGCTGGTCTTCCTGATCGCCTATTCGTGGAAGGTGATCGCGCAGGTCGACACCTTCACCGACCTCTGGCTCGGCGTGCTGATCCTGGTCAGCTGGGCGCTGTTCCCGCTGAGTTACCTCGTCGAGGTGATGCTCGCCAACCGACACTGGTACTGGGTCCAGCGTCATCCGTTCGAGTTGCTGGTCGTACTGGTCCCGCTCTTACGGCCGTTGCGGCTCCTGCGGGTGGTGGCCAAGAGTCGGGTCTTCGCCCACTCCGCTGGCACCGCGTTCCGGGCTGCGGTCCTGGTCTACCTCTCGGGGGCCGCCGTGCTGGTCACCTACATCGCCGCGCTTGCGGTGCTCGATGCCGAGAGCAGCGACCCCGACGCCAACATCACCAGCTTTGGCGATGCGATCTGGTGGTCGTTCGTCACCATCACCACGGTCGGCTACGGCGACTTCACGCCGCTCACCCTGCGCGGCCGAGTCATCGCCTGCGTGCTCATGCTCGGCGGCGTCGCGGTGCTCGGCCTGGTCACCGCCACGCTGTCATCCTGGATCGTGCAGCGGGTGGATGCCCTCGAAAAGAAGCGCGACCGGCAGGCCGCAGGTGATCCCGCCGACGAATAGGGCCAGCGGGGCGGGAATGATACACTCTTTGGATACCCTGAACGAACCGCTGTGCCATTTTCAGTTGCGTGTTGTATCCAGTGAACTGTCCTGGGTGCGTCGAATCGACTGTCGCAGCACCGCGGTGAAGCATGTCTGCGCCCCGCGCAGGCATCCGGGTGATACGTCAACCACGCTCAACGAATTATGAGGCTGCATCAGATGATTTTCGAAGTCGGCGAGACCGTCGTCTATCCCCACCACGGCGCAGCAACGATCACCGCGGTCGAGACCCGCACGATCAAGGGCGTAGAGAAGCGCTACATCACGCTCACCGTGCACCAGAGTGACTTGGCCATCAACCTGCCGATCGACAACGCCGAGCTCGTCGGCGTTCGCGACGTCATCGACGCCGCCGGTGTCGAGGCCGTCTTCGACGTGCTCCGCAGCGACGTCGAAGAAGAGCCGAGCAACTGGTCGCGTCGGTACAAGGCAAACACCGAGAAGATGGGCAGCGGCAGCGTCTACCGCGTCAGCGAGGTCGTTCGCGACCTGTGGCGCCGCGACCGCATCTCCGGCGTGTCCGCCGGTGAGAAGCGGATGCTCATCAAGGCCCGCCAGGTTCTCGTCTCCGAGCTCGCGCTCGCGCAGAAGTCCACCGAAGAAGAAGCCTTCGTGACCCTCGACGACGTGCTGAACGCCAGCGTCGCCGAAGTCGCTTAACAGTTCCACTGCACACGCGTCGCCGGATGAGCCATCACCAGGTCGCCCGGCGACGCGTTTCGTTGTCCGGGCGACGTTTCCCGGCCGCGCGACTGCTCGCATCCGCCGTTCTGTTGAGCCTGGCCGCAGCCGGCTGCGCCGCCGGGGCGCCCACAGACACCTCCGCGGATTCGTCCGCGCTCACCCTGCCGCCGGTGGGTGGCGGACTGGACTACCAACTCGGCGGTGCCTACGACCCGCCGGCCGGGGTCGACATGGTCGCCCGGGACAGCACCGAGGCTCCCGCCGATGGGGTGTATTCGATCTGCTACCTCAACGGCTTCCAGACCCAACCGGCTGACACCGAGCGGCTGCTCGCCGACTCCCCCGAGCTGATTCTCACGGCCCGCGGCACGCCGGTTCGTGACGAGAACTGGCCGGACGAGTTGCTCTTCGACACGAGCACGGCCGATAATCGGGCCGGCATCGCCGCCCTGCTCCTGCCGCAGATCACCGGCTGCGCCGCCGATGGCTTCAACGCGGTGGAGATCGACAACCTCGACTCGTACACCCGCTCGGCCGGCCTGCTCACGGCCGAGGACAATGTGGCCCTCGCCACCCTGCTGGTCGACGGCGCGCACACGGCGGGCCTCGCGATCGGGCAGAAGAACGCCGCCGACCTGGCCGCGGCGCTGGCAGGCACGTTCGACTTCGCCGTGGCCGAGGAGTGCGACCGGTGGGAAGAATGCGGGCTGTACACCGCGGCCTACGGCGACCAGGTGCTGGCGATCGAATACGCCGACGACCTGCGGGACGACTTTGCCGCGGCCTGCGCGGTGCCGGATCGTCCGCTGTCGATGATTCTGCGCGACCGGGACCTCGTGACTCCGGACTCGGCGGAGTACGTCTACGAGCGCTGCTGAGGCGGCCGGACCAATCCGTCTGCACGAGGGTGGCGAACTAGTGCTGTGAGGCGATCCGGCCTCCGGTCAACCACCAGGAGCTCCCCATGCGGTTCATTCCCACCAAGGTCCACGCCGTTCTCGACTACGTCGTCGCCATCGCCCTCATCCTCGCCCCCACCATCTTCATGTTCGAAGAGGTCGGCGGCGCGGCCGTGATCATCCCCCGCGTCCTCGGCGTCGGCCTCATTCTCTACAGCCTGCTGACCCGCTACGAACTGGGCCTGGTCAAGGTCATCGGCATGCCCGTGCACCTTGTCTTCGACGTGCTGGCCTCGGTCTTCCTGATCGCCTCGCCGTTCCTGTTCGGTTTCGCCGACGAGGCGCCGAACGCCTGGGTGCCGCACATCGCTGTCGGTGTCGCCGTGATCTTGGTCGTGCTCTGCTCCAAGAGCCAGCCCGGCGCCAGCGTCACCGGCAACCGCTCCGCCAAGGCGCACGCCGGCAGCGTCGCCTGATCCTCGGCACCACGCTTCACCAGACGACCGCCCCGGTTCTCCCGGGGCGGTCGTTCTCATCTCGCGGGGCGCATCAGCCGCCAGAGCAAGGCGCGCTCGGCGACGCTCCACACTGCGCTGACGGTGAGGTAGACCGCGGCGGCCAGCGGCACGAAGGCCGCAAAGACCACGCTGATCAGCGGCAGCCAGCTGAGCACTCCGGTCATGGTGGCCTGCGCGGCCGGGGAGAGCGCGGCTGCGGCGGGTGGCGCCGCCTGCGCCGATGGTGCTGTCGCCGGCAGCCCGGTCGTTGCCGCGGTCTGGGCCAGCATCAGCTGCCGGCTGAGCAGTTGCGCCACCAGCAAAACGGCGAGGAGGCCGACTCCGACCAGCAGCACCGGCACGGTCGGCCCGGCGCCCCAGCCGGCCAGGATGCTGGTGCCCAGTGGGCTGCCGAGCACCCCGCCGGCCAGCAATGCATTGTCGTGGCCGTTGATCGTCGGGAGCACAAACAGGCCGTACACGATCGAGAGAACGGGCGCCTGGATGAGCAGCGGCAGGCATCCGGCCAGCGGCGAGGCGTTCTCGGCCGCGTACAGCGCCGCCGTCTCGCGCTGCAGGCGTTCCGGGTTCTTGCCGTGCAGGCGGCGGAGCTCCGCCAGTCGTGGAGCGAGGCGTTGGCGCACCTGCTGGGCGCGGGCCTGCGAGACGCCCACCGGAATGAGAACGAGGCGCAGCGCCAGGGTGATCACCACGATCGCCAGGGCCGCCGCGTCGGCCGCGGCGACGGGCGTGAGGAACAGGGTGAGGTTGTGCAGAACGGCGTAGGCCGCGTCGAGCACGGCCGCAATGGGGCCGAAGGCATAGAAATTCATGGAGAGACTCCCGGTCGGAATACGGAAAAAGGAACCGTATGGTCGCGACAGGGCTGGCGGCACCCGGCGGGTGCGGCGCGAAAAGGGATCCCTAGGCGACCGGGAGGGCGCGCCCGGGCGCGCGGGGCTGGGGCTTGCCCGGGGCATCCGGAACGCTTTGCCCGACCTGCGAGGCCAGCTCAGGGTAGGCCCGGGCCACCGGAGTGGGAGAGCCCGTGAGCACCATCACCAGGATGGCGAGCACCTGCTGGGCGGCACCCGTCACGGCGACGGCCGAGGCGCAGAGGGTGAACAGCGCGACGAGTGCGAGCACCTCGCCGAAACCGCGTCCGCTGATCGACGTCGCCCAGACCGATACGGCTCCGAGGGAGAGGGTGCCGAGCCCCAGCGCGACCGACAGTCGGGCGGTCGGCGACGCCGGAATAGCCAGCGGCAGTCGTGCGCGCATCCGAGTCTCCTCCCGTTCAGTCGATTCGGCCAGCATAGTCCGGCCCGCCTGAAGAGCTCAGCCAGACGTGCGCAGTCGAAAGAGAGTCAGAGCGCCCGGACCGAGTTGTTGCGCTTCTCATGGGTGAGTTCGGCCAAGCCGAGATGTTCGAGGAGCGGCGGCAGGTACATGCCGAACCGGCCCCGGTAGCCCTTGCGCAGGCCGTACCAGCCGCCCACCGGGTTGCCCTCCGAGCGCCCCCAAGCCTCAACGGAACCGTCGGGGGCGGGCTTCTGCTCGTCGCTGGCGCCGAGGGGCACCCAATCACCCTGCTCGACCAGCCAGGCGTGCAGGTCCTCGATGGCGCTCGCCCGGTACTTCAGCGTGGTCGAACCGACCTGGCAGACGAGTTCGTCGCCCTCGCGGTACATCGTGTATTCGGAGGTGCCGGGGGCAGTACGAAGCTGCCAGGGGGTGGAGACGGTGCCGTCGCTCATGGGCTCAGCCTAGGCAGTCCGGCTCGTCACCGCCATGGGCGCGACCTGCCGGGTACGCTGAGCGCACACGAACCACCGGATTGGAGTGCGTTGATGTCGAAGAAGACCCCCATTGCGACGCCGCGGATGAAGAAGTCACTCTACGAAGACGAGTTGCGCCGGCTGCAGGCCGAACTCGTCACGATGCAGGAGTGGGTGCGGGAGTCCGGCGCCCGGATCGTGGTGATCTTCGAGGGCCGCGACGCTGCCGGCAAGGGATCGGCGATCAAGCGGGTCACCGAGTACCTCAACCCGCGCATCGCCCGGGTGGTGGCCCTGCCCATCCCCACCGAACGCGAGCGCGGCCAGTGGTACTTCCAGCGCTACATCAAGAACCTGCCGACGGCGGGCGAGATCGTGCTCATGGACCGCTCCTGGTACAACCGGGCCGGCGTCGAAAAGGTGATGGGCTACTGCACCCCCGACGAATACCGGCGTTTTCTGCACCAGGCACCCCTGTTCGAACGGATGCTGGTCGAAGACGGCATCCTGCTGATCAAGTACTGGTTCTCGGTGTCCGACACCGAGCAGGAAGCGCGCTTCAGGTCACGGCAGCAGGATCCGATGCGACGCTGGAAGCTCTCGGAGACCGACGTGTTGTCGATCACGAAATGGGTGGACTATTCCAAGGCCAAAGACGAGATGTTCGTGCACACCGACATCGCCGAGGCGCCGTGGTGGGTGGTAGAGAGCGAGGACAAACGCGCCGCGCGGCTCAACATGATCAACCACTTCCTCTCGCTCGTGCCCTACGAGCACATGGAGCCGCCCGTGGTGCATATCCCGCACCGGCCGCCGGCCTCCGACTACGAGCGTCCTCCGCGCGAACTCAACCGGCCCGTGCCCGACCATGCGGCGCGCATCACCGAACTCGCCGCGGCGAAAAGCGTCGGGAAGGCCAAGGGCAAAGGTAAGGCTTGAGCGGCTACTGCGCCTGAACGGGCTGCGCGCCCAGCCGGGCCGCCGTGCGCAGCCGGTTCTTGGCGCCGTGTTCGATGAGCACGGGAATGTAGTCCCGAAGCGGTTTGTCGTCGAGCAGATGGCGTTCTTCCGAAACCACATGCTCGATCACGGAGCGGGGTCGGTCGGGAAACTTTTCGGCCAGCCTGTCGATGACATGGCCGACAGCCTGGTCTTCATGGTCTTGACGTTCTGCAGTGTCCACGACTTCAGTCTGCGTCCGGCCGGGCGGATGGTCAACTCTGAGGGCCCGCCGTGCCGGCCTGACCTGCACGGACGTGCACGGGGAACACTTAGGACTCAGTGCGGGGCGCGGCGCCGAGCATGAGTTCGAGAGCGGCGTCGAAGACCCCGCTCATATCGAGGGTCTGGTCGTGCAGCCACTGCAGTTGCAGGCCGTCGCTGAGCGCGGTCGCGGCCCGGGCCACCACCATCGGGTCGATGTCGGCGCGCACCGAGCCTTCCCTCTGCCGCGCGCGCACGCTGTCGGCCAGGGTCTCGACGATCAGGGCGTACCGCTCCCGCACGTAGCCGTGGGCCGGATGCTCGGGCGCCTCGGCTTCGACCACCAGCCGGGAGTAGAGCTGCACCAGTCCGGGCACGGTGCCGTTGTGCTCGATGATGCGGCTGAGCGTGCCCAGCTGGTCGGGCTCGAGGCCGTCGACCCTGGCCCGGTCGTGGGCGTCGCGTTCGCTCACCACCTCGGCCATGAGTTCCTCGCGGGAGTCGAAATAGTGCAGTACGCCGGCCTTGGTGAGGCCGACCGCATCCGCGATCTCCTGCAGCGAGGAGTTGCGATACCCGTGCTTCGCCACCACGGCGAGCGCCGCGTCGAGGATCGCCCTGCGCTTGGCTTCGCCCTTGGCGTACCGGCGTGCCGGGGCATCGATGCTCATGTCGCCACCCTACCTTTGAGAGTCATCCGAGAAAACCTACCATGGGTAGGTTTCGCTGTTAGGCTGGCCCCGCTAGCCCATCATCCGTTTGTCTCACGAAGGACCGACACACCCATGCCTTTCACCGACGCAGCCGACACCGCTCGCCTCACCGCCCTGATCGACCAGCTCAGCCTGGAGGAGAAGGTGCAGCTGCTCACCGGTCGCGACTTCTGGACCACCTGGCCGATCGAGAAGATCGGGCTGCGTCGCATGCTCGTCTCCGACGGGCCCAGCGGGGTGCGCGGCGAGGTCTGGGACGAGCGTTCACCTTCGCTCAACCTGCCCTCCGGCACGGCCCTGTCCTCCACCTGGGATGGCGAGATGGCCGCCAGGTACGGCGCGATGTCGGCCGTTGAGGCCCGGCGCAAGAGCGTGGACGTAGTGCTCGGCCCGACCATCAACCTGCATCGCTCGCCGCTCGGCGGACGGCACTTCGAGGCCTTCAGCGAAGACCCGCACCTCACCGCCGAGCTGGCCGCGGCCTATGTGCAGGGCGTGCAGGACAATGGGGTCGGCGCCACTCCCAAGCACTACATCGCCAACGACTATGAGACGGAACGCTTCACCGCGAGCACGGAGGTGAGCGACCGCGCCCTGCGCGAGCTCTACCTGCTCGCGTTCGAAAAGGCCGTCACGGAGTCACACGCCTGGCTCGTGATGAGCTCCTACAACTCCATCAACGGCGTCACCGCCACCGAGAACGACCTGCTGGAGACCCCGCTCAACTCCGAGTGGGGCTTCGACGGCGTCGTGGTGAGCGACTGGACCGGCGTGCGCAGCACGAACGCCGCGACGGCCTCGCAGGACCTCGAGATGCCCGGCCCAGACGGGTTCTGGGGCGCCAAGCTCGTGGCCGCCGTGCAGGCCGGCGAGGTCGCTGTCGCCGACATCGACCGCAAGGTGCTGCGCATCCTGCGCCTGGCCGCCCGGGTGGGCGCGCTGGCGGGGTTCGATGCCGTGCAGCCCGCGCCCGTGACCGTCGAAGACGGCATCAGCTTCGCCCGCGAGGCCTCGGCCGCCGGCAGCGTGCTGCTCCGAAACGTCGACCAGACCCTGCCGCTGGCAGCGGATGCACTCGGCACCGTCGCCGTGATCGGCCACAACGCGCTGCATGCCCGCACCCAGGGCGGCGGCAGTGCCACCGTGCTGCCCGAGAAGATCGTCACCCCGCTGGAGGGCATTCGCGCGGCCCTACCGCACGCCTCGGTGTCCTACTCGGTGGGTGCCGTGGTGCAGAAGGGCATCGCCGAGCTGCCTCTGAGCGACATCGTCAACCCGTCGACCGGCACAGCCGGCATGCTGGTGCGCTTCCTCGACGCGGAGGGCGTCGAGCTCTTCCGCGAGGACCGTCTCGCGACTGCGCTCACCTACTTCGGCGGTGACGCGCCGATCGAAAGCGCGCACCTCATCGAGCTGTCGATGACCTGGACCCCGACCGAATCCGGCACCGTGCCGTTCGGGTTCGCCGGCGTCGGAATCGGCCGCATCCTGGTGGGCGGCGTGGTCGTTCACGAGGGCGAGGGCCTCTCGATCGGCGGAGATCTCGGCGCCAACCTGATGTCGCCACCGTCGGTGGTCACCGCCATCGAGGCCGTGGCCGGCGAACCGCTCGAGCTCGCGGTGGCCTTCGACCTGGACTCCCGCGACAAGGCCATGGCCGGGGTCTTCGGCATCACCGTCGGCCTCGAAGCCGACGACTCCAACCCGGAGGGCTTGCTCGCCGAGGCCGTCGCGGCCGCTTGCGCCGCGGACGTCGCGATCGTCGTGGTGGGAACGAACGCCCAGGTGGAGTCCGAGGGCTTCGACCGCAGCGACCTCGACCTGCCGGGCCGTCAGGACGAGCTGGTGCGTGCCGTGGTCGCCGCCAACCCGCGCACCATCGTGATCGTCAACTCCGGTTCACCCGTTCTGTTGCCGTGGCGGGACGAGGTGCAGGCCATTCTGCTCAGCTACTTCGGCGGGCAGGAATACGGCAACGCCCTGGCCGACATGCTCTTCGGCCAGGCCGAGCCCGGTGGCCGCCTGCCCACCACCTGGCCGAAGGAACTGACCGATGTGCCGGTTCTCGACGTCACCCCGAAGGACGGCGTGCTGCGCTACGACGAGGGCATCCACATCGGCTACCGGGCCTGGCTCAAGGCCGGCACCGAGCCGGCCTTCGAGTTCGGACACGGCCTCGGCTACACCGGGTGGGAGCTGGCCGACCTCACGGTCTCGCCGAACGTCTCGGCCGAGACCGACGGATGGTTGAGCCTGACGGTGACCAACAGCGGCGACCGCGCCGGCAAGCAGGTGGTGCAGGTCTACCTGAGCCGCACCGACAGCACGATCGACCGCCCGGTGCGCTGGTTGGCCGGCTTCGCCGCTGTTCAGCTGGATGCCGGCGCCTCCGCGCTGGTCGAACTGGCCCTGCCCGCCCGGGCGTTCGCGAACTGGGACGAGGGCTGGCAGTACGAGGCCGGAACCTTCGCAGTACACGTAGGCACCTCGGTCACCGACACCCCGCTCAACGCCACGATCGACCTGCTCGCCCCCTAGTAACCACGCCCCCGCTCTCGCGCCCGTGGCAACCCGCGAGAGCGGCCCTGTGGTCACCTCAACGCGCTGAGGTGACCATTTCACCGCTCTCGCGAGATCACTCGAGGAGCGCGGGGGCAGCGGTCGCAGCAGCGGGCGCGGCCTCGGCCAGCAGGGAACGGGCGGCCAGCCCGATGATCGCGCTGTAGGTGGGGTAGGCGAACCGCACGTGGGCGAGGGTGGCCACATCCACGCCGGCCGCGATCGCGGTGGTCACCGACTGCACCACCTCGATCGCGTTCTCCCCCACGGCATGCGCCCCCAGGATAAGCTCCCGGCGGCGATCGGAGATGAGCATCAGGAAGCCGCGCTCCCGGTCGTCGATCACGGCCCGGTCCAGGGCGGCGTACGGCACGGTGGCGACCACGCAGAGCGGGTCGCGGGCACGGGCCTCGGCCTCGGTGAGGCCGACACCGGCATAGTCGGGGTCGGTGAAGCCGCCCGCCGGCAGAAGGTGGTGCGGGGTGCGGCGGTTGGTGCCGAGCACGGCGTTCTCGGCCGCGGCCTCACCCTCGAACTGGGCCGCCTGCACCAGCATGTCCCGGCCGTTGGCGTCGCCCACGGCGAAGATGTGCGAGACCTCACTGCGGAAGTACTGGTCGACCGGGATCGCCGACCGCACCGTGGTCACGCCGGCGCTGGCCAGACCGAGGTCGTCGACATCCGCCGGCCAGCCGGTGGCCATGATCACAGCGTCGAACGTGTCGCTGACGGCTGACCCGGCTTCACTCCAGGTGAGGATGATCGAGCCGTCCGGCAGCTTCTCGAGCGATTCGACGGTGTCGATGCCGGTGTGCACCCTGGTGCCCTGCTCGCGAAAGGCGGTGGCCACGGCATTCGAGACCGCGGCGTCCGACGCCATCAGGATGCGCGGCGCCACGTCGAGCAGGGTCACCCTCGACCCGAACGAACTGAAGATCGTGACCAGCTGGGCGCCGGTGTTGCCGCCGCCGATCACGGCGAGGCGCCCGGGCAGGTCGGGCAGGGTGAGCACGTGCTCGGGCACCGTGGCCAGTTCCGCTCCGGGAACGGGCAGCCGGCGGGAGTGCCCACCGACGCAGACCAGGATGTTGTCGGCGCCGACCCGGCGCCCGCTGTCGAGCACCACGGTGTGCGGGTCGACGAACCGGGCCCGGCCCTCGAGGATGAGGTCGATGCCGGCGGCACTGAAGCGCTCGGCTTCACGTTTGATCGCCCGAACCCGGTCGACCGATTCGGTGACCCTGGCCGCGGTGGTGCGCCAGTCGAAGCGCGTGACCGCCGCCTCGATGCCGTAGGTGTCGGCGGTGCGTACTTCGCGCATCAGCCGGGCCGCCTTGGCGAGCGCCCTCGTGGGCACGCAGCCAGTGTTCACGCAGGTGCCGCCGGTGCGGTCGGACTCCACGACGGCCACACGCGCGCCGAGTTCGGCGGCGCGCAACGCGGCGGCCGTTCCGGCGGGCCCCGCGCCGATCACGAGGACGTCATAGGTGTCGAGGGGGGCAGCGGGCATGGGAACCTCCTGGGAGCGAACGGAGACCTGACTCTTCCACCATGGGCTGAGAAACTGCCGCGCCGACCGGCGGATTCACCGGCTGTGTTTTGCCGCCGCCTTGTTCGCCTTTCCGGACTTCCGCTGTGCGCGCTTGCGGGCATCTTCGGATTTCATCAGCACCCTGGCCTCATCGAGGTCGCCGATCAGGGGGCGCCACCAGCCGGCGGCGGGGTCGGCATCCACCAGTACCGTGCGCACAAGGAGAGTGAGCGGGATGGCCAGGATCGCGCCGATCGCGCCGAGCACGATGGCCCAGAACAGCACGGAGGCGAAGGTGAGGGACTGGCTGAGGGCTACCGCATTGCCCACTACTCGGGGCTGCACGATCGATTGCACGACAGCGTTGATGATGCCGTAGATCACGATCACCGGTAGGGCCACCTCCCAGCCGCCCACCAGAAATCCGAAGACCGCTGGCGGGATGATGGCGATGAAATAGCCGACGTTGGGGATGAAACTGCAGAGGAAGGAGAGCAGCCCCCAGAGGAAGGCGCCCGGCACGCCGAGCAGCACGAGCGCGACGGCGTTCAGCACGCCTTGCACGATGCCGAGCAGGGTGGTGGCCACCATGTACCGCCGCACGCTGGAGGCGAAGTTCACCAGGGCATCGACGAGGGTGGGCCGGGTGGGCCGCAGCTGGGCGAGCAGAGTAGGTAGGTAGCCGGCATCCGCTGCCATCAGGATCAACATGGTGAGGATGATCACCAGGGCGACCGTCACGTTGGTGATGCTGCCGAAGAGGCCGGAGGCGAAGGCGAGAAGGTTGGTGGGATCGAAGCTGGCTTCGATCGCTTGCACCTGCGCCGTGCCGAAGCCGACGCTCTTCAACCACCCCGACACCGTCGTAGCGATGTCGTTGATCTGGCTCGCGAACTGGGGCAGCAGCGCGGCGAACTGGGCCAGGGCGACGGCGAGCGCCGCCACAAACGCGGCCAACACCACGAAGACCGCGGTCACGACCGAACCCGTGGCCAGGCCCCGGGGTACCCCGCGGCGCTCGAGACCGCGACGAATCGGATGGGCGCAGATAGTGAGCACCAAGGCCAGCAGGATCGGCGCCGCGATGCCGGCGATGGCGGCGAGGCCGAAGACCGCGACGGTGGCGCCGCCCAGGCCTATCAGGATCGACGCGCCCCGGGGCATCACCAGGGCCGGGCGGGAGGTGGGCGCCACACCGGATGCGGCCGGGACGGGGGTGGGATGGGGTCGGCGTCGCCGCATGGGGGCTCCCTGCTTCGCATCGGTCAGCGTGAGGCACAGTGTCCTCCCCCGCCACCCGCTCCAGCGTCACCCGTTTCGGGTGAGGTCGCCGACCCCGGGGCCGGGCGCGCTCAGAGCCCGGGCAGGTGCCGGATGTTCGATCTCGCCATCTGCACGGCCTCGCCGACCCCGCCGTTCAGCACGGTCTTCGACAGAGCCAGGGCGAACCCCTTCACCTGCTTGGCCGTGACATTCGGCGGCAGCGACAGCGCCAGCGGGTCGGTCACGATGTCGACCAGCGCCGGGCCGTCGTGTGCGAAGGCCGACGTCATCGCCGCGCGGAGCGAGCCGGCGTCTTCGACCCGCACCGCGAAGAAGCCGAGTGCCGTCGCCACGGCGGCGTAGTCCACGGCGGGCACGTCCACGCCGAAGTCGGGGTAGCCGTCGACGAACATCTCTAGCTTGACCAGGCCGAGGGTGGAGTTGTTGAACACCACCACCTTCACCGGCAGCTTCTGGGCCGCGATCGTGATCAGTTCGCCCAGCAGCATGGCCAGGCCGCCGTCGCCGCTGATGGTCACGACCTGCCGGTCGGGGTAGGCGCTCTGGGCGCCGATCGCCTGCGGCACTGCGTTGGCCATCGAACCGTGCAGGTATGAGCCGATCAGGCGGCGCCGGCCGTTGGGGGTGAGGTAGCGAGCCTGCCAGACGTTGCCCATGCCGGTGTCTGCGGTGATGATGGCGTCGTCCGCGGCGAGCTCGTCGAGCATGGCCGCGGCGAACTCGGGGTGGATGGGCCGGCCGTGGGCCACATCCGTGTAGGTGCCCACGACCGAGGAGAGCAGTTTCTCGTGCTTCTTCAGGGTGCGGTCGAGAAAGCCCCGGTCGGTCTTGCGCCGCACCAGGTCGGTCAGCGCGGTCAGGGTGGCGGAGACGTCGCCGTGCACCGGGTGGCTGACGCTGGCCCGCCGGCCCAGGTGCGACGGGTCGGTGTCGACCTGGGCGATCACGACCTTGTCGCCATCGGGCAGGAACTGTTCGTAGGGGAAGTCGGTGCCGAGCAGCAGCACCAGGTCGGCGTCGTGGATGCCGGCGTGCGCGGCCCCGTAGCCGAGCAATCCGGTCATGCCCACGTCGAACGGGTTGTCGTATTGGATCCACTGCTTGCCGCGCAGGCTGTGCCCGACGGGAGCGGCGACGAGGTCGGCGAACGCGATGACCTGGTCGTGGGCGCCTTCGACCCCGGCGCCGGCGAAGATGGCCACGGTCTTGGCCGTGTTGATGGCGTCGGCCAGGAGCGCCACATCCGTTGCGGCCGGAACCACGCTGGGGCGGGCGGGCAGCACGAACCGGGGCACGACCCCGGCCGCATCGAGTTCGGCGACATCGCCGGGCAGGGTCACCACCGAAACGCCGCCCAGGGCCAGGGCGTGCCGCATGGCCGCGTTGACCACGGCCGACGACTGTTCGGCGGAGGAAATCAGCTCGCGGTAGTGCGAGCACTCCACGAAGAGCCGGTCGGGGTGGGTCTCCTGAAAGAAACTCGAGCCGATCTGGCCGGTGGGGATGTGGCTGGCGATCGCCAGCACCGGGGCACCGCTGCGATGCGCGTCGTACAGACCGTTGATCAAGTGCAGGTTGCCCGGGCCGCAACTGCCGGCGCAGACCGCCAGTTTGCCGGTGAGTTGGGCCTCGGCGCCGGCAGCGAACGCCGCAGCCTCTTCGTTGCGCACGTGTATCCAGTCGATGCCGCCCTTGGCGGAGCCGCCGGTGCGGCGCACCGCGTCGACCACCGGGTTGAGGCTGTCGCCGACGATTCCGTAGATGCGATGCACTCCGGCATCGACGAGTTGGGCGATGAGCTGGTCTGCAACAGTCTGGGCCATCGGCCCAGTTAACTCCCCGCTGCGCGCGCGAATCCAGATCAGCCTGCACAGTCAGCGAACTCACAGTCAGCCGTAACCCGCCGTTCGCCGGCCGCCCATGTGGCTGCCTAAGCTTGCAGAATGAGCCTTCGCGACATCCCCCTGACCGATGCCTCCGGGCAGACCGTGACCCTGGCCGATTACGCCGACCAGGTCGTGCTGATCGTCAACGTGGCCTCCAAATGCGGCCTCACCGTGCAGTACGGAGCGCTCGAAGAGCTGCAGAAGACCTACGCGGCCCGCGGGTTCACCGTGCTCGGCTTCCCCTGCAACCAGTTCAAGGGCCAGGAGCCCGGCAGCCTGGAGGAGATCCTGGACTTCTGCTCCACCACCTACGGCGTGACCTTCCCGCTCTTCGACAAGGTCGAGGTGAACGGCGCCGACCGGCACCCGCTCTACGCGCTTCTGACCGAGACCGCGGATGCCGACGGCGTGGCCGGCGATGTCGGCTGGAACTTCGAGAAGTTCCTCGTCACCCCGTCCGGTGAGGTGCACAGGTTCCGCCCGGCGACGGTGCCCGATGCGCCGGAGATCATCGACGCGATCGAGGGCGCCCTGTCGGTGGCGGCCTGACGGCTGCCCGCCCGGGCGCGGCGCGTCAGACGCCCACGTCCCGCTGCCGCAGGGTCACGGCGGCCAGGCCGCCGAGCACCAGCGCGGCCGCGTAGAACAGCACCACGGTCCAGACATCCGCACCGTTGGCCAGCGGAGCGTTGCCGTACGCCGCGTAATACGGCGACAGGTTGTGCAACCACTCCAGGTCGACGCTCTGGTTGCCGATCGCGTTGAAGACATAGCCGATCACCGCTACCGCAGCGCCGCCGCCGATGCCCCAGATGCGGCGGCCTCCGAGGGCTCCGCAGAGAAGCGCTGCGCTGCCGCAGACGAGCGCGAGCCCGCCGAAGATCAGGCAGGTGACGACGAGGTTTCCGATGTCGAGGTCCAACCCCGCCGGGCCGTTCCAGAACAGGATCAGCAGGAAGGCCACCAGCGCCAGCGCGAGGATCTTGAGCGTCAGCGCGGCGAACCGTTCGAAGGCCACCTGCACCCTGGTGACGCCGTGGGCGAGGGTCAGTTCGAGCTGGCCGGACTCCTCGTCGCCGCCGAGCGCGGCCGCGCCCCAGCTGATGGCGGCGATGCTGATCAGCAGGAATCCCATCAGGCCGAAGAAGGTGGATTGGGTGTAGCCGGCGCCGGTGTCGATCTGTTGATAGTTGATGGTGCGGGTCAGCTCCGGCGGCAAGCTGTCGATCAGGTCCTGCATCTGCGAGTTGCCGCTCATACTGGGAAAGATCGGCAGGTACAGGCTCAGCGCGGCCGCGAAGCCGATCGACCAGCCGACCACTGAACGCCAGCCGTCGCTGAGCGACTTGGTGAAGATCGGCAGCGCGGTGCGGCGGTCGAACCGGTCGGCACGTGCCGGGGCGTCGGTCTGGGTCGTGGCGCTCATCGTCCGAGCCCTTGTCGTGCCGGCTGGGCGTTCGCGTCCGAGTAGAGCCTGAGCACGGATTCCTCGAGGTCGGGTTCCTCAACGACGAGGTCGGTGAGGGTGAGGCTGGCGATGGCCCGCACGAACGGCGAGAGCGCTCCGGTGAGAATGGCAGTGGCCTCGGCGCCGGTGTCCGTGGGTAGCACCTCGAGCTCGCCGACCTCGGCGAGCGGGAAGAGCCGGTCATGAAGGTCGGCGACATCGATACCGCTGGCGCTCATCCGCAGGTGCCGGATCGCGGTGTCCCGCAGGGCCTCGACCCCGGATACCGTGATGATGCGACCGTCACGAAGGATGGCCACCTCGTCGGCGACCTGCTGAATCTCGCTGATCACGTGCGACGAGAGGAACACGGTCTGGCCGGCATCCCTCGCCTCCCGCACCAGACTGAGGAATTCCTGCTGCATGAGCGGGTCCAGGCCGCTGGTGGGTTCGTCGAGCACGAGCAGGTCGGGCTGGTGCATGAACGCCTGCACGATGCCGAGCTTCTGCTTGTTGCCCTTCGAGAGGGTGCGCACGGTGCGATCGAGGTCGAGTCCGAGCCTGTCGGCCAGCTCGTCGATCCGGCCCGCCTGCACCGGGCCGGAGATATTGGCATAGTGGCGGAGCAACCGGCGGCCGGTGATGCGCCCCTCGAGGATGAGTTCACCGGGCAGATACCCGATGCGGCGGCGCAGCTCCGGCCCGGCGTTCCGGGAATCGGTGCCGAGCAGGGAGGCCCGGCCGGAGCTCAGCCGGATCAGGTCGAGCAACGCCCGCATGATGGTGGTCTTGCCTGCGCCGTTGGGTCCGATCACACCGAAAACGCTGCCGGTGGGAACAGTGAAGCTCACCCCGTCAAGGGCTCGGGTACTGCCGAAGGTCTTCACCAGGTCGACGGCCTCGATGCCGATTCCCGTGGACGAATTCATGGTCATCACATCTGGAGCCTATGCACGTGCCGGGACGCTCACAAGCACATTCGGCCCGGCTGAACCGGTCTGCACTCCTGTGCAGCAATTCGGCGAGGATCAGCGCGGTGCCGCCGTGCTGGCGCGCACGATCAACTCGGGCGTGATCGCCGGAATCGACTCGGCCGGCTCGCCACCCATGAGCTGCAGCAGACGGTCAACGGCCACCCGGCCCACTTCGTTGAAGTCCAGCCGGATGGTGGTGAGGCCGGGCTGGAAGTAGCGCGCCTCGCTCATGTCGTCGAAACCCACCACGCTGACGTCACCCGGCACCGCCAGGCCGCGTTCGGTGAGCGCCTTCATCACGCCCAGGGCCATGGAGTCGTTGGCGGCCAGAACTGCCGTGACAGCCGGGTTCTCGGCAATGGCCAGCCCGGCGGCGTAGCCAGAGTCGACGGTCCAATCCACCGTCATGAATTCCGGGTTCACCGTGCGGTGCTGCGCAGAGAGCTCCGCCAACCAGCCGGCTCGGCGCGCATCTGAAGCCATCCAGCCGGGCGGCCCGGCAACGTGCCAGACGCTCTCGTGGCCCAGGTCGAGAAGGTGGCGGGTGGCCAGACGAGCCCCGAGGGCGTCGTCCATCGACACCGCGTGGGAGCTACCCGGCGAGCCCTGTTCGAAACGCACGATGGGCACGTCGAGGTCCAGACCGTTGAGCACCGGTTCCGCCGCCGACATCGGGGCCAGCACGATGATGCCGTCGACGGAATCGGCCACGAGGGTGTCGAGGGCCGCCCGGATGCTGCCGGAGTCGACAGCCGAGATGCTGACGAGGCTCGTGGCATAGCCGTTGCGGCGGGCTTCCTCCGCGACGCCGAACAGCACCATGGTGGAGCCGTGAACCGGGAGGGAGTAACTGAGCACACCGAGGTTCATCGAGCGGTTGGTCGCGAGCGCCCGCGCGGCGGCGTTCCGGTTGTACCGCAGCTGCGCGATCGCGTGCTCCACCCGGTCCCGCACGTCGGAGCCCACATTGCTGTGTCCGTTGACGACTCGCGACACGGTCTGCTGGGACACTCCGGCCAGCCTGGCCACGTCGATCATGCGCACACTGCGGTTCGTCGCCATGCCCCAAGGATAGACCAGGCACACCACGATAGAGCGCACTATCAACGCATTCTCTCCCGTTCTGAATGACAATAGTGCGCTAACACGAGGCGTTGATAGTGCGCTAACATCGATCAGCGACAGCGAGACCCGCCGTCGTGAGACCACCACACCGCAGAGCTGACAAGGACGTCGACCAGTGCCCCAGACCCGCCTGACAATCATGGAACGCGAGACAACGAAGGTGAAGGACTGCGTATGAGTGGCTACGGACCGGAAATCGAAGTGGCGATCGCCAGTGTGCGAGAGGACGTCGCCCGGTTGCACGGTGAGTTGACCGCTAATGGCTTGGTCGTCTGGACCGGGGGCAATGTGTCGGGCCGGGTGCCGGGTGCGGAGCTGTTCGTGATCAAGCCCAGTGGGGTGGACTATGCGGATCTGGCGCCGGAGAACATGATTCTCTGCGACCTGCACGGCAACGTCATCCCGGAGACGCCGGGTTCTGACCGGTCGCCGTCCAGCGACACGGCCGCGCACGCATACGTGTACCGGAACATGCCCGAGGTGGGCGGGGTGGTGCACACGCACTCGACCTACGCCACCGCCTGGGCCGCGCGCGGTGAAGAGATCCCGTGTGTGATCACGGCGATGGCCGACGAGTTCGGTGGTCCCATTCCGGTGGGTCGGTTCGCGATCATCGGGGATGACACCATCGGTCAGGGCATCGTCGAGGCGTTGACGGGGCACCGCTCCCGCGCCGTGTTGATGCAGAACCACGGCCCGTTCACCATCGGTAAGGATGCCCGCGACGCGGTCAAGGCCGCGGTGATGGTCGAAGACGTCGCCCGCACCGTGCACCTCGCCCGGCAGGGCGGGGAGCTCATCCCGATCCCGCAAGAAGCGATCGATTCCCTCTTCAACCGCTACCAGAACGTCTACGGACAAGCACCACAAGGAGCACTCAAATAATGACACCCACCGCACTCAACACGAGCCTCGACCAGTACGAGGTCTGGTTCCTCACCGGCAGCCAGAATCTCTACGGCGAGGAAACCCTCCGCCAGGTCGCCGAGCAGTCCCAGGAGATCGCCAACGCCCTCGGCGCCTCCACCGACGTTCCGGTCAGGATCGTCTGGAAGCCCGTGCTCAAGGATGCCGACTCCATCCGTCGCGCCGCGCTCGATGCGAACAGCGACGACAAGGTGATCGGCCTGATCGCGTGGATGCACACGTTCTCGCCGGCGAAGATGTGGATCGGCGGCCTCAACGCGCTGACGAAGCCG